>NZ_CM174447.1:0-3685627 GCF_057005415.2 Burkholderia sp. KL41
ATGGCCACGACGAAGCGCGCCAAGAAAACCGATGTGGATGTGGTGAGTGCCAGTTCAGCCGAATTGCGGAAGGCCGTCGAGGCGATCGCAATTCAGCCGAAGAGCGGCAAGATCACGCTCCTCACTCGCAAGCTGTTCAATGTCCTGCTGGCCGTGGCGCAGCAGGCCGACGACTCGGGCGATACGTATCGCGCGCTGCTCTCGGATATCGTCGCCAACTCCGCCTTCGATTCGAACGACACCGCGCTGGTGAAGGAACACCTGCGCCGCATGGTGTCGGTGCAGGTCGAATGGAGCACGGGGACGTCGAGCCAGAAGCCGGGACGCAAGTGGGGGATCTCGACGCTGATCGCCGACGCCGAAATTCTCGAGGATCCGGCGACCCGCCGCGTGTGGGTCGAATTCTCGTTCGCGCCGAAGATCAAGAAAAAGCTGCTCGACCCGGTCCAGTACGCGCGCCTGAGCCTGCAGTTCCAGAGCCAGCTGCGCAGCAGCGCCGGCCTGGCGCTGTACGAAATCTGCGTGCGCTACCTGACGAACCCGAGCCACCTGACGATGCGTGAGCCGTGGGAATGGTGGCGGCCGATCCTGTCGGGCACGCCCGACACGGAAGCCGGCGACGAAGCGAAACGCGAGTACAAGTACTTCAAGCGCGACTATCTGCGTCCCGCGATCGCGGAAGTCAACGCGGTCACCAACATCTTCGTCGAGCTGATCGAACACCGTGAAGGCCGTCGGGTCGCGGAGATCCAGTTCCGCGTGACCGAGCGCAAGCAGCCGATGCTCGCGCTCGACGAACATCCGAACGTGTTCGACAGCACCCTGGTCGACCGGATGGTGAAGATCGGGATCCCGCTGAAGGAAGCGCAGACGCTCTATGCGGACAGCGAGGAAAATCGCATTCGTGCCGCGCTGCAGATGACCGAGCAGCGGATGCGCAGCACGACGCTGCCGCCGGTGCGCAGCGCGCCGGCGTTGTTCAAGGATGCGCTGAAGAAGGGTTATGCGCCGCCGGTCGAATCGGTCGACGCGCTGCCTGCCGGCACGCCGCCTGCGAAGATTGCGGCGGCCCAGCCGGACGATCTGAAGGCACGCCTGTTGAGCGAGTTCGCTGCGTTCCGCCGCAAGGAAGCGAAGGTGCTGTACGAAGAGCAGGGCGACGCCGAGCGCGAAGTGGCGCGCGAGTCGTTCGAGTCGGAGGCGCTGCCGACGATGGGTACCCATCTGCGCGACGACTGGCGCAAGCGCGGCCTCGATTCCAAGCTGGCCGAGACGGCCTTTTTCGACTGGCTGGCCCAGAAGACCTGGGGCGAGCCGACGGACGGCGACCTGCTGTCGTTCACGCTGAACCAGTCGCGGGCCGCCTGAGGGCCGCTCAGGCCCGCTGACGGGCCGCCGCCGGTCCCGCCCTCGGTTGGCGGGCCCGGCATCTTCACCAGGCCCAACCGGCCGTTTCCATCACTCCGACAACAGCATCCGCTCGAGCTGCTCAAGGATCGCGTCGCGCTTGTCCTTCGGGAGGCCGCGCAGGCGCAGTTCGATGCGATCTTCGCCATACGACTTCAGGTCGCCGACCGACTTGCCGCCAAGCTTGATCTCGAGACGCTGCGCATAGCGCTGACGGCCGGCAGCCTTCGGCGTTTCCTGCGCCGCGACACGGCCCTTGACGATGTCCGACACCTGGCGCGTGCTGAGATCGTCCGACACGATCTTGTTGATCAACCGCAGCGTGGCCTCGGTGCCGCGCGCGTTGTGATAGCGGCCGACCTGATACGCCATGTTTGAACCGAAGCGGTCGGGGCGCGCGACCATTTCCTGCATGATCGCTTCCGGCAGTTTGCCGATCGACAGGGCGACGGCCACCGTCGATTCGTCGAGGCCGAGGTGCTCGGAGAGTTCCTTCTGGCTCTGGAAATGCTTGTCGTCGAGGAAGCGGCGCCACACGACGGCGTTGTCGAACACCGTCTGCGAATCGCGCTGGACGTTGAGATCGTAGCCGAGCTTGTAGCTCTGGATGCCGATCGGCACGTCGATCACGATCGCCTTGACCGACTCCTTGTTGGCTTCCTTCAGTGCCCGCACGCGGCGGCCGCCATCGCTGACGAAATACGTGCCCGGATTGTCATAGTCCGGAATTACGTGGATCGCCTGCTGTTGCCCTTGCTTCGCGAGGTTGACCGCGAGTTCGGCAATCGACGATTTCAGATAGAAGTGCCGCGGATTGAACGGGCTATGCTTGATCGCCTTCAGCGACAGCTCGATCACCTGCCCGGGCGCATAGCGGTTCTCGAGACGCCACGCACGATATTGCGCCGATTCATCGATCGACGGATCGAGCGTGAGCTCGGGAGCGGGCTGCGGCGCGGTGTCTTTCTTCGCGGATTTGGTCGGCGCCGGGGTGGGGGTCTCGGACTTGACGATGCCGTCGATCGCATTGAGTCGATCGAGCGCCGTGCGCTTCTCGCTCGTCGTGATATCCGGGCGCGCTTGGAATCCTTTGGCAAATTGGGAGGGTTTCATGTGACTCCTTTGTGCGCATAAAGTCAGGGCAGCATGGCGACGATTTCGTCGGCGCATGCGCGAATTTCCGTGGCGGCCAGCTTGCCGCCACGATCGTTCATCTGCAGCACGGTCTGACCGAGCGCCATCGCCTGCTTGTACGCCTCCCGGGTCGGGATCTGCGTTTTCAGCAACGGGAAGCCGAGTTCCTCCAGCGCGCGCTTGAGCTCGCGGGTCAGCATGCGCTTCTCTTCGGTCTTGTTCAGCAGGAAGACTGCACGGAGGTCTTCGTTCATGACCTGCGCCTGCTGGATCAGTTTGACCAGCCCGACGCTCGACCAGTAATCAGCCGGCGACGACGACGTCGGAATCACGGCGATCGATGCGGCCAGCAGGACGACGCCCGACACCTTCTCGGTGATCGACGGCGGGCAGTCCACGACGATGATGTCGTAGTCGTTGATGAACTTCTTGATCTCGCGATGGATCTGGCCATCGGCTTCGGCAAGGTTGACGACCGGAAACGGGATGCCGTTTTCGCTGTCGCCGGATGCGCTCGACCAGTGAACCAGCGTGTTTTGACGGTCTGCGTCGATGACGAGGACGCGCTTCCCTTTTTCATGGAACGCGGCACCGAGGTGCATGGCAATCGTGCTTTTGCCGACGCCACCTTTTTGTTGAGTGACTGCAATGATTTCCGCGGCCAATTTTCACTCCTATTTTGGTCGTTGGAATTCTACAGGACGATATTTGAATTTCAATGAAATTGTCGTTCGACAACTCCGCATTGGCCATTCGGCCTATCGGTTTATGCGCATAAACGAATCGGAGACGACGAGTGACCCGATTGGATTGTGTGGCGGATGTCCGCAACGTCGATGAACGGGGCGGGGTTTGAGTCATCAGGTGTGGCGTCGCTGATGTGAATAGCGAGTTGCCGCGGGATCGTGGTGCGCTGTTCTTTCGTTCGATGAGGCGGTTTGGGTTGAGAGCTGGGGAGTTTGTGCGCATAAACTCCGCTGAAGCCGAGGCTGTCGATCGCGCGATCCGGGGGAGCGACTCTTCTGAGAGTGGGGGGAGCGGTATTGTCCTGGCCCGGTACACCGCGTTGAGGCATGCCATTGAACCCAAGCGTGTCGACACAACCCGCCGCCTTGGGCGCCTCGTTTATGCGCATAAACTGCGGCCGATGGCGATGGCGATGGCGATGGCGATGGCGATGGCGATGGCGATGGCGATGGCGATGGCGATGGCGATGGCGATGGCGATGGCGATGGCGATGGCGATGGCGATGGCAAGCGGCAAGCGGCAAGCGGCAAGCGGCAAGCGGCAAGCGGCAAGCGGCAAGCGGCAAGCGGCAAGCGGCAAGCGGCAAGCGGCAAGCGGCAAGCGGCAAGCGGCAAGCGGCAAGCGGCAAGCGGCAAGCGGCAAGCGGCAAGCGGCAAGCGGCAAGCGGCAAGCGGCAAGCGGCAAGCGGCAAGCGGCAAGCGGCAAGCGGCAAGCGGCAAGCGGCAAGCGGCAAGCGGCAAGCGGCAAGCGGCAAGCGGCAAGCGGCAAGCGGCAAGCGGCAAGCGGCAAGCGGCAAGCGGCAAGCGGCAAGCGGCAAGCGGCAAGCGGCAAGCGGCAAGCGGCGAAGGATCACATCCCGACTGCTCCGGAATCCAGTGCGCGGCGATTGACCAGCGGGCATGTCGACGTAGCAATCGCATCCACGTGAGGAGGTTTCCACAGCTACCGCGCCGCGAATCGAGAGGTGCCTTACCCAGCAATCGCCCGCTTTATGCGCATAAACCAACCGACGCACGACGCAACCGCCCGCCTCCTTTCCGGTCAGAAACCGCCATCGTATTGATCCGGCGTGCGGAACCTCGATCCGTCGTCCCGCAACAGAAAGCTGCTCACCTTTATGCGCATAAACACATCACGCAACGCCGTGAAGCGCATCCCGAACAGCACGCCCCTCTCATGGTCCGTCGCACTGCCTCATCCACCTGCCTCTGCGAAGCAGCGAATCCACCCGAGATCCCGAGATCCCGCGCCAACCGCCCCGCCCAGACACCCGATGCAGACTGGCTACAATACGGGGCTCTACCCTCCAGGCTTGAACGATGATCACGATCTACCACAACCCCCGATGCTCGAAGTCGCGCGAGACGCTTGCTTTGATCGAGTCGCTGAATACCACCGGTGCGCCCCTGAATGTCGTCGAGTACCTGAAGACGCCACCGACGGTAGAGGAACTGGAAGCGCTGCATCGGCAGCTTGGCCGCCCGGTTCGAGACATGCTGCGCGACGGTGAGGAACCGTACAAGACGCTGAATCTGGCCCGCGCCGATCTGACCGACGCACAAGCCTACGCGGCGATTGCCGCTCATCCGATTCTGCTGCAGCGGCCCATCGTCGTTTATCGGGGCAAGGCCGCCATCGGCCGGCCGCCCGAATCGGTGCAGGCGCTGTTCGAATAATTCTTGCCCGCCGTATTTTTCTGATTGCATCGGCCCGGTGCAAACATCGGCATTCGAAGCCGACATGATCGCCGCACACCATGTGACCACCACCCGGGCAATCGCAACCAAGCGAGCCGCCCCTAGCCTTCCCCGGACGACCCATCGTCGTCGTCCGGCCCCCGCCCCGCCGCCGCTTTCGCGGCCGTCCGCAGCAGCGCGATCTGACCGCGATAGGCCCTGCAGCCACTGCAGGTCGGCAGGTGTATACGCACCTGCAGGCGCTCATGCAGGGTCAGATGCCGGTCGAGCGCATCCGACAGCAGTCGCGTCACGTCAGTACATTTCCCCGGCAGCATCTTCGGTCGTCAGTCCTTTTTCACTGAGGCAGGTTCGCAGGCGCGTGCGCGCCCGATACAGCAGCACGCTGCAATGATTCGTCGTCAGCGTCAATTCGCTGCAGATGTCCGTAATCTCGACGTCGAGGAATTCGCGCATCATGAACACGCGTCCGATCTGCTCCGGCAGGTGGTCGAGGCAGGTCTGGAACAGCGTCCAGAACTGCTGCTGCTGCAACAGCGTTTCCGGGCGCGGCCACGGTCGCGGCTTCGCATGCGCGGCCCAGTGCCCGTTTTCCTTGAACAGCTCGCGATCGAGCACCGATTCGCCGTCGAGCTCGGCATCGAGCGCCGACAAGCTCACCGTGCGCTGCCGCGCGCGCAGCACGTCGATCAGCTTGTTGCGCAGGATGCCGAACACCCAGGTCTTGTGGGCCGACAGCCCGGCGAAATCGCCCGCGTGCGACCACGCGGCGGCGAGCGCTTCCTGCACGGCGTCTTCGGCCGCGTCGGCATCGCGGAGCTGGAGTCGCGCGAAGCGCAGCAGGTCGCGCCGCAGTTGCGCGAGATAGGCGGGATCGTCGTATTCGGACGGCATGTCTGGGTTGCGGTGTCTCGAGGCAATCGCGTGCGCCACCAAGCGGGCGCGTCGCGGTGCGAGCAGCTTACTGGGCGCGGTGCCTGCCTGCAATGCATGTTCCGTCACGAATTCACGAAACCGGTCGACGCGCTGCGCTATGCTTGCCGAACCCTGTGTCGTGTGTCGACCTCGACACGCGGCGGGCAATGTGTAACGTCAGATCATAACGGCCAAGTTATCCACAATTTCTGTGGAAAACCTTGTGGAAAGTCGGCCGGGCGGCCCCGTGGGGCGGTTCGCGGGCTGGCTTGCCTATAAACAGACCTTTGTCGCTCGTTCGGAAGCAATCGATCCGATTCCTCACTCACCGGAAGGAGAATGTCATGTCCTATCGCATCGCTGTGGTCGTCGGCAGCCTGCGTCGCGCTTCGTGGAACCGCGCGCTCGCGCACGCCGTGATCTCGCTCGCCCCCGCCGATTTCTCGTTCGAGTTCGTCGAGATCGGCGAACTGCCGCTGTACAGCCAGGACTACGACGCGGATTTCCCGGAAGTCGCAAAGCGCTTCAAGCAGTCGATCGAAGCCGCCGATGCGCTGCTGTTCTTCACGCCCGAGTACAACCGCTCGATTCCGGGCGTGCTGAAGAATGCGCTCGACTGGGGCTCGCGCCCGTGGGGTTCCAATTCGTGGGCGGGCAAGCCGGGTGCGGTGCTCGGCACGTCGCCGGGTGCGACGGGCACCGCGCTCGCGCAGCAGCACCTGCGCAACGTGCTCGCGTACCTCGACGTGAAGACGCTCGGGCAGCCCGAGATGTTCATCAAGCACGATCCGGCACGCATCGACGATCAGGGCCAGATCGTCAGCGAAGACACCCGCAAGTTCCTGCAGGGTTTCGTCGATCGCTACACGGGCTGGGTGCGCTTGCTGAAGTCGGCCTGAGCGTCGCTCCGTTCATGCCGCCGGCGCCGGCCCGCGCGTAGCGGGTCACGTGCCGGTGTGCCGCGCGTGCCGTGCATCGCGCGCTTCGCGGATGCCCAGCAGGATCTCGTCGAGCAGCGCGATGTCGAACGGCTTCGACAGCACGCGGACGTTGACGGTGCGCGTGCGGTCGAGTTCCTCCGCGTAGCCCGTGACGAGAATCACGGGCAGCTTCTCCGGCCGCTTCTCGACCGCTTCGGCGAGGTCGATGCCGTTCAGGCGGCCCGGCATGTGGATATCCGAAATCACGAGGTCGAACGCGTCGTTCGCGGCCGCGCCTTCGATCAGGCGCAACGCGTCGTCGGCGGTGGGCGCGTAGGTCACGCGGTGCCCGAGCAGCGACAGCAGCGCTTCGGTGCCGGCCGCGACTTCACTGTTGTCCTCGACGAGCAGCACGTGCAGGCCGGCGAGCGCGCCCGTGCCCGCGTCGTGCGCGACCGCCGGCGGCCGTGCGACGACATCCTCGGCGCGCGCACGCGGCAGGTAGAGGCGCACCGACGTGCCGGCGCCGACCGCGCTGTCGATCGTCGCGAGGCCACCCGAGCGTTCGCAGAACGCGAATACCTGCGGCAGGCCGAGCCCCGTCCCCATCCCCTGAGCCTTCGTCGTGAACAGCGGCTCGAACGCGCGGGCGAGCACGTCGGGCGCCATGCCCGAACCCGTATCGTCGAGCGAGATCTGCACGAAATCGCCGGTCAGCGGAAAGCCGTCCTCGCGACGCAGCGTTACGTTGCGCGCGCCGACCGTGAAGCGGCCGCCGGCCGCCATCGCGTCGCGCGCGTTGACCGCGAGGTTGATCACCGCGAGTTCGAGCTCGGCGACGTCGACGCGGATCGGCCACACACCGGGCTCGATCGCGACGACCAGCGACGATTTCGAACCGAGCGACGTCTTCAGCAGTTCGCGGCATGTGCCGACCCATTGCCCGACGTCGATCGTCTCGTTGTGCAGCGGCTGCTTGCGTGCGACACCGAGGAGCTGGCGCGTGAGCGACTGCCCGTTCTTCAGCGCGCGTTCGATCGCGCCGAGTTCCTTGTCGAGATGCTGGACCCCGCGCCGCCGCACGATCTGCACGTTGCTCGAGATGATCATCAGCAGGTTGTTGAAATCGTGCGCGACGCTGCCGACGAGGTTGCCGAGCGCCTGCATCTTGCGCGACTGCCGGTACGCCGATTCGATCGAACGGCGCATCGACGCTTCGGCCTGCCAGCGGTCCCACGCCTCCTCTTCCGCCTTCAGCCGCTTGAGCGACAGCCAGATCACCGACCACAGCGCGACCGACGGCGCGAACATCGAGAGGAACAGCACGCTCAGGTGTTCGTACCATTCACGCCAGATCGCCGACGTGCGATACGAGCACGTCACGTAGACGGGATAGCTGCCGACCTGGCGATACGCGACGATCTCGCTGCTCGCGCCGTCGTGACGCACCCGCACGACACCGGCGCGCGGATCGTTGCGTGCGTCGCCGAACGTGACGGCGCGGTCGGTGTGCGCGAGTGCCGGCGGCGGCGGATACGACGCGATCACCGCGCCGTCCGAGCGCGCGAGCGCCATCGTCATCGGCGTGCTGGCGCCGCCGAGCAGGTCGCGGTAGAACGCGTTGAAATACGACGACTTCAGCGCGATCGACACCATCCCGGCGAACGAACCGTCGCTATGGCGACGCGCGACGCCCGTGTTGAACACGGGAATGTTCTCGAGCTTGAGCGGCCCCATCATCAGCCGCGAGATGTGTTCGATCACCTTGCCGTCGCGAATGCCGGCGAAATCGTCGCGGTTCGCGATCGACGCATAGGGCGCCGGATAGTAGAGGCTGTTCGCGAGCAGCATCCCGCTCGCGCCGAAGATCGACACGGCCGCCACCTGCGGATAGCCGCCGCCGATCGTGTTCAGCGCTTCGTGGATGTCGGACTCCCTGTTGCGCACGGTCGCGTCGTCCATGTCCTGCACGAGATCGACGATGCGCGCATCGAGCGTCTCGCTCAGGTCGAACACCTTGAGCGCGTGCTCCTCGGCAACCCGCACGGTGCGCATCGTCACGTCGCTCGCGGCGGCCTCGCGCGTCTTCAGGTCGTTATACGCCATCACCACGACGTAGATGCAGGGCAGCACGATCGCCGCGACGAGCAGCACGATCAGCGTCACGCGCCGCACCGCGAAATCGTGCTCGGGCGCACCGGACGCATAGTTGCCGTCGTCCTGCCAGTCGTCGGCGGGCGTGGAAGCGGGAGCGTGGGAATCGGCGGGCCGGTCGGACGTCATCGAGGAAGCGGGTGAGGCGAAGGTGCCTGCCATCATAAACGAGTTGCGACGGCCCGCCGTACGGCCCCGGATGCACCCGGACGCAAGTAATCCTGTCGATTCCGACAGGGGGAAATTGTCAGATTGAAAACGCGACGAATCCGGCAGCGCAAACGTACACAAGGAAAAATTTTGCGTGCTTATCTCGAAAATGGTCGCGGCTGTTTTCCGAATGGCGCATGTTCGGACCGATTCTGTCCGAAATGGTGAATATGGCGAGTTGCATCGCCTCCGGTTTACTCCGAGAATCGCGCCTTGCTTTCCCTATGACAGATATCTGCGCCCGCCGGCATTCGCCGCGCGGCGCGTCGCGCGCGCCCGCGTTGCGGCGCCCGCGCGCGGTTGCAAGGCGGCTGCCCGCGCCCGAACGCATTGGCGCCTCAAGAAGTGCGCCGCGCGGTCGTTAACGCGAGAGAGACCATTCCGTATACCGCTTCGCCCCATGCCTTTGCCGATTGTAATTGCCGACGATTCGCTGCTCGCTCGCAAACTTCTGACAAAGGCGCTGCCGGGAGGCTGGGACGTCGATGTCGCGTATGCCGCGAATGGTCGAGAGGCCTTGGCGCTGTATCGTGACGGCAAAGCTTCCGTAATGTTTCTGGACCTGACGATGCCCGACATGAGCGGATATCAGGTGCTGGAGACACTGCGCCACGAAGATCTGAACACGTTCGTGATCGTGGTATCCGCCGATATCCAGCCGCAGGCGCAAGCACGCGTGCGCGAATTGGGCGCGATCGCATTCGTTGCCAAGCCCGTGACGTCGGAGGCATTGCTGCCCATTCTCAAGGAGTATGGGTTGTATGCCTGACTCGGTGTTCACGGCGGAGCAACGCGACGCGTTGCAGGAGATCGCCAACCTCGCAATGGGCCGTGCCGCCGCACGGCTCGCGTTGTTGCTCGGGCGCTTCATCGAACTGTCGGTGCCGCGCGTGCGGGTCGTGAAAGCGACCGACGCGGGCGATGCGCTGCGCGAGATGACGGGCATCTACGACAACGTGACCGCCGTGCGCCAGGGCTTCCGTTCCGACATCAAGGGCGAGGCGATCGTGCTGTGCCGTACCGCGAGCATCGCGCGGCTCATGTCGGTCGTCGACCGCACGTTCGGCGAAGGCGTGTACGGCGGGATGGCGACACCCGACGAAGTCGTGTTCGACGTCGCGAACGTGCTGATGGGCGCCTGCGTCGCATCGATCCTCGACGAGCTCGGACGCAAGCCGGTGTTCTTTCCGCCGGGGCTGCTCGGTGCGAACGTGTCGTTCGACGACGTCTTCCAGCCGACCGAGCTGGCATGGAGCGTGGCATTGCTGCTCGAGGTGAACTTCGGGCTCGAGGATCACGCGTTCCGGGCTCACTTCGTGATGCTGATGGCCGAGGATTCGATCCGGCTGATGGGCGACGCGCTCGACGCGTTGCTGTCCGCGCTATGACGACCGCTGCCCCGTCGCTGAGCGACCTCGTGATCGAGCGGGTGGGCTTCGGCCTGTTCGTGCTCGACCGCGCGATGACCGTGCTGATGTGGAATCGCTTCATGCAGGACCACAGCGGCATCCCGGCCGCCGACGTGATCGGCCGCAACCTGTTCGACTGTTTTCCCGACCTGCCGCGCGCGTGGCTGTCGCGCAAGCTCGAGAGCGTGTTCCAGCTCGGCAGCTTCGCGTTCAGTTCGTGGGAGCAGCGGCCCTACCTGTTCCGCTTCGAGCACGACCGGCCGATCACGGGCGGCGTCGACTACATGCAGCAGGACTGCACGTTCATGCCGCTCACGCGCGGCCGCGACGTCGAAGCCGTGTGCGTGACGATCTCGGACGTCACGCACGTGAGCGTGATGCAGCGTGAGCGCGAGGAGGCGGTCGCGAAGCTGCGCGAACACGCGAATCGAGACGGCCTGACCGGCATCGCGAACCGGCGCTTCTTCGAGGCGCGGCTCGGCGACGAATTCGCGCGCTGGCAGCGCTACGGCGGCGACATGTCGGTGCTGCTGTTCGACCTCGACCACTTCAAGACGATCAACGACCGTTTCGGGCACGCGGCCGGCGACGCCGTGCTGCGCGAGACGGCGCGCCGCGTCGCGTCGATCGTGCGTGCGCAGGATACGTTCGGCCGCTTCGGTGGCGAGGAATTCGCGCTGCTGCTGCCGTGCACGAATCTCGACGAGGCGATGCTCGTGGCCGACAAGGTGCGCGATGCGATCGGCAGCGTGCCGGTCGATGCCGAGGGCGTCAGCGTGCCGGTGACGGCGAGTGTCGGCGGCGCGTGTGCAAAGGCGGGCGCGACGACTTGCGACGTGCTCGTCAACGAGGCCGATGCCGCGCTCTATCGCGCGAAGCGCCTCGGGCGCGACCGCTCGGTGGCCTACGCGTAGGCGCACCCGCACCGCCCTGCTGCGCGCGGAGCGGATGCGCCCCGCGCGTGCCGTGCTCAGCTTTTCGCGATGTCGGCCAGCACGCCGGCCAGGACGGCCGGCTGCGACATGAACGGCGAATGGCTGCTGTCGAGCTGGTGCACGTGGGTCGGGTTGCCGGGCGCGAACGCGTCGGCTTCGTCGATGAAGCGCTGCTGCAGCGCGGGCAGGATCACGCGATCCTGCAGGCACTTGATGTAGTGGCGGTCGATTGCGCCCCAGCGCGCGGCCGTCGTCGGGATCGCGGTCGCGAACGGCGCGGCCGGCACGTCGCAGGTCATCAGGTTCGCGACGGCTTCGAAGTCGGCTTGCGGCACGTCGTCGTACAGCGCGCGCTTCGCCAGTTCGCGATACGCGGCGTCACCGCTGCGCGGATCGATGCGCAGCGCACCGGCGACGCGCGGGCTCGCCAGCATCAGCGGGCCGAGCATCTCGCCCTTGTTCTCGGGCGCACGCACGTAGTCGAGGCCCGGCACGCCCGACGCGGGCATGAAGGCCGAGAGATAGACGATCTTCGCGATTTTCTCGGGCGCGCGTTCGGCAGCCGCCGTGATCGCGAGGCCGCCCATGCTGTGCCCGACGAGCACGACCTTGCCGTGGCCGAGCGCGTACGCGTCGTCGACCGCCTGCATGACCTGCGTCGCGTAATCGTCGAGCGTCGTGTTCGCGACCGGCGACGGCTCGGCGCCGAACGCATCCTTGTCGAGCGGGCGGGTGAAGTAGGAAACCGGAAAGCGGGCGTTGATGCCGTGCGCGGGCAGGTCGCGCGCGATCGACAGGTGGCCGCGCTCGGCCAGCGCGGCCGCAACGTGCGCATAGCACCACGCGCCGTGCCAGGCGCCGTGCACGAGCACGAAAACGGGATGATCGGACTGCGGGGTGGCGCTTGCGTTCGTCTCCATGATGTCCGGGTCTTCAGATTTTGAGAAAGGTGTCATCTTAGACGAACCCGCGCGCACCCAGACGGGCCGCTTTCGATCTGTCCCTCTTGTCTCGTACAGGCCACATTTCGTCCGTATCCGATATGAATTTATCCCGAAGCGCGCTAATTTGTTGCTTTGCCCGCGATTGCGCCCCATGAACGTCGACTATCTCTTCTATCGGAAGCCGAACAAACCCGGCCCCTATTCGCTCGACGACCTGGGCGACATCGCGCCGCCGATCGGTCCGGGCGACCTGATACGCGCGGGCATCGCGCGTGTTTTCGCGCAGATCGACTGGCAGGAATCGCCCGACGTGCCGGGTGCGTGGTTCGGCACGGGCGGCGCGGTGTTCCAGTTCACCGCGGAGCCCGACGGCCACGTGACGAGCTTCATGGGCTCGCGCCTCGAACGCCGCTCGATGTTGCAGCTCACCCGCGAAATGGGGCTCATTGCGCTCGACCTGCAGCGCGACATCGTCTACGGCTGACGCAGCGCCGGCACCGCTTCCTGCCCGGGCCGGGCGCCCTTGCCGGCCAACGGCCTCCAGCATGCCGCCGCATGCGGCGAGTGTCCGCCATCGAACTTCAAAGATTGCTATACTTTCGCCCAATTCCGGCTTCCGGCCGGTAATTTGTGCCTGTCTGCGTCGATCGTTCGCATATCTCGCACGCATTTGACGCCCTGACCATCCCAGCCGGGCATGGCTTCTTCAATCGCCCCGCGTGGGTGTCTCCGTGGAGCTTGTCTTGGCCGTTTCCAATTCCGTCGTGGACGAACAAGAAACCGACGCCGCTGCCGTCACATCGGGCAGTTCTTTCTATCTTGCGATGCGCATCCTGCCGGCCGTGCAGCGCGACGCGATGTTCCAGGTCTATGCGTTTTGCCGCGCGGTCGACGACATCGCCGACAGCGACCTGCCGCGCGCCGAGCGCAATGCGGGCCTCGATCGCTGGCGCGCCGACATCGACGCATGCTACGCCGGCCGCCCGCCGCGCCACCTGGCCGCGCTCGACCGCGAGATCCGTGCATTCAACCTGCAGCGCGACGATTTCCACGCGATGATCGACGGGATGGCGATGGATGCGGTCGAAGACATCTGCGCGCCCGACGAGCCGACGCTCGACCTCTTCTGCGATCGCGTGGCGAGCGCGGCCGGCCGGCTGTCGGTGAGGATTTTCGGGATGCCTGAAGCCGAAGGGATCAAGCTGTCGCATCACCTCGGCCGCGCGCTGCAACTGACCAACATCCTGCGCGACATCGACGACGATGCGGCGATCAACCGCTGCTACCTGCCGCGCGAGCTGCTCGCGCGCGAAGGCATCGCGATTACCGACCCGGCGACGATCGTGCGCGATCCGGCGCTGCCGCGCGTGTGCGCGACGCTCGTCGAGCGCGCGCTCGAGCATTTCCGCCAGGCCGACGCGGTGATGGATACGTGCCCGCGTGCGCAGGTGAAGGCGCCGCGCATCATGTCGGGGGCGTATCGCTGCATTCTCGAAGCCGCGATCGCACGCGGCTTCGCCTTCCCGCGCGCGCCGCTGCGCAAGCCGAAGGCGCGCATGCTGATGATCGCCGCGCGCTACGCGCTGTTCTGAGTCGACCGAGTCGATGCCCAGGACCGTCCACGTGATCGGCGCCGGCCTTGCCGGCCTGTCGGCCGCGGTCGAGCTGCAACGCCGCGGGCGGCGCATCGTGCTGCACGACGCGCACGCGCATGCGGGCGGCCGCTGCCGCTCATGGTTCGACGGGACGCTGAACACGACGCTCGACAGCGGGCTGCACACGGTGTTCGCGGGACAGCCCGCGACGCAGCGCTACCTGCGCGCGATCGGCGCGGCCGACCGGCTCGCGGGGCCCGCGCTGCCTGAATTCCCGGTCGTCGACGTCGCGTCGCAGCAGCGCTGGACGCTGCGCTTCGGCGACGGGCGCTGGCCGTCGTGGCTGTTCGATGCCGCATCGCGTGCGCCGGGTACGACGCCGTTCGACTACCTCGCGCTCGCCCCGCTCGCGTTCGCGCGCATGGGCCGCTCACTCGCACAGACGATGCGATGCGACGGCATGCTGTGGGAACGTTGGCTGCGGCCGTATTTCCTCGGCGTGCTGAACGTCGAGCCGCGCCACGCGAGCGCCGAACTCGCGCGTGCGGCGCTGTGCGGCACGTTTGCCGCGGGCGGCCCCGGCTGCCGTCCGCTCGTCGCGCGCGATGGTCTCGGCAGCGCATTCGTCGAGCCGGCGCTGCGGATGCTGCAGCACGGCGGCGCGCAGATCCGGCTGAACTCGCGGCTCGACGCGTTCGAATTCGGCGCGCACGGCAATGCGGTCGATGCGGTCTCGGTCGGCGGCGAGCGGATCGATCTCGCACCGGGCGACGCCGTCGTGCTGGCCGTGCCGCCCGAGGTCGCGCAGCCGCTCGTGCCCGAGCTCACCGCGCCCGACACGTTCAGCGCGGTCGTGACCGCGTATTTCGCGATCGAGGCGCCGGCCGGCACGCCGTTGCAGACGGCGGTCGTGAACGGCGTCGTCGATGCGGTGCGCACCGGCGGCGGCCAGCTCGCGGCGACGATCCGCGACGCCGGCCGCTGGCTCGACACGCCGCGCGACACGCTTGCGCGGCGCATCTGGGAAGACGTCGCGCGCGTGACGGGCGCGAACCCGGAAACCATCCCCGCGTGGCAGCTCGTCGTCGAGCCGCGCGCGGGCTTTGCGGCGGTGCCGTCGCAGGAAATGAAGCGTCCGGCCGTGCGTACGCGCTGGACCAATCTCGTGCTGGCGGGGGACTGGATTGCCACCGGCTTGCCCGCCACGATCGAGGGCGCGATCCGCTCCGGCCAGCTGGCCGCGGACGTGCTCCAGACACAGTAAGCAACAGAGGGACCGATGAACGATCTCACCGAAATGGCTACCTTGTCCGCCGGCACCGTGCCGGCCGGCGTCGATGCGGCCGTCGCGCGTGCGACCGACGCGCTGCTGGCCGCGCAGAACGCGGACGGCCACTGGGTCTACGAACTCGAAGCCGATTCGACGATTCCCGCCGAATACGTGCTGCTCGTCCACTATCTCGGCGAGACGCCGAACGTCGAACTCGAACAGAAGATCGGCAAGTATCTGCGCCGCATCCAGCAGGCCGACGGCGGCTGGCCGCTGTTCACCGACGGCGCGCCGAACATCAGCGCGAGCGTGAAGGCGTATTTCGCGCTGAAGGTGATCGGCGACGACGAGAACGCCGAGCACATGCAGCGTGCGCGCCGCGCGATCCACGCGATGGGCGGCGCCGAGATGTCGAACGTGTTCACGCGCATCCAGCTCGCGCTGTACGGCGCGATTCCGTGGCGCGCGGTGCCGATGATGCCGGTCGAGATCATGCTGCTGCCGCAGTGGTTCCCGTTCCACCTGTCGAAGGTCTCGTACTGGGCGCGCACCGTGATCGTGCCGCTGCTCGTGCTGAACGCGAAGCGCCCGCTCGCGAAGAACCCGCGCGGCGTGCGCATCGACGAGCTGTTCATCGATCCGCCCGTCAACGCCGGCCTGCTGCCGCGCCAGGGTCACCAGAGCCCCGGCTGGTTCGCGTTCTTCCGCGTGGTCGACCATGCGCTGCGCGCGGCTGACGGCCTGTTCCCGAACTACACGCGCGAACGCGCGATCCGCCAGGCCGTTTCGTTCGTCGACGAGCGCCTGAACGGCGAGGACGGCCTCGGCGCAATCTATCCGGCGATGGCCAACGCGGTGATGATGTACGACGTGCTCGGCTACGCGGAAGATCATCCGAACCGCGCGATCGCACGCAAGTCGATCGAGAAGCTGCTCGTCGTGCACGACGACGAAGCGTATTGCCAGCCGTGCCTGTCGCCGGTGTGGGACACGTCGCTCGCCGCACATGCGCTGCTCGAGACGGGCGACGCGCGGGCCGAGGAAGCCGTGCTGCGCGGCCTCGAATGGCTGCGCCCGCTGCAGATCCTCGACGTGCGCGGCGACTGGATCTCGCGCCGCCCGCACGTGCGGCCCGGCGGCTGGGCTTTCCAGTACGCGAACGCGCACTACCCGGACGTCGACGATACGGCGGTGGTCGCGGTGGCGATGGATCGCGCGCAGAAACTCCGGCAGAACGACGCGTATCGCGATTCGATCGCACGCGCGCGCGAGTGGGTCGTCGGGATGCAGAGCAGCGACGGCGGCTGGGGCGCGTTCGAACCGGAAAACACGCAGTACTACCTGAACAACATCCCGTTCTCGGATCACGGCGCGCTGCTCGATCCGCCGACGGCCGACGTGTCGGGCCGCTGCCTGTCGATGCTGGCGCAGCTCGGCGAGACGCCGCTGAACAGCGAGCCGGCGCGCCGCGCGCTCGACTACATGCTCAAGGAGCAGGAACCGGACGGCAGCTGGTACGGCCGCTGGGGGATGAACTACGTGTACGGCACGTGGACGGCACTGTGCTCGCTGAACGCGGCCGGCCTGACGCCGGACGATCCGCGCATGAAGCGCGGCGCGCAGTGGCTGCTGTCGATCCAGAACAAGGACGGCGGCTGGGGCGAGGACGGCGACAGCTACAAGCTGAACTATCGCGGCTTCGAACAGGCGCCGAGCACGGCGTCGCAGACGGCCTGGGCGCTGCTCGGCCTGATGGCGGCCGGCGAGGTGAACAACCCGGCGGTGGCGCGCGGTGTCGACTACCTGATCGCCAACCAGAACGAAGAAGGCCTGTGGGACGAGGCGCGCTTCACGGCGACGGGCTTCCCGCGCGTGTTCTACCTGCGCTACCACGGCTATCGCAAGTTCTTCCCGCTGTGGGCGCTCGCGCGCTATCGCAACCTGAAGCGCGACAACACGACGCGCGTCACGTTCGGGCTGTAACGCGTGGCGACGCAATCCACCGGCATGCTGCCCGTCATCGCCGTGACGGGGATGGCGTTCGAGGCGCGCATTGCGCGCGGCGACGGCGTCGAAGCGGTCTTCGCCGCGCGCGCCGACCGGCTCGAACGCGCACTGACCGAGGCGACCGCGCGCGGTTGCGCGGGCATCGTGAGCTTCGGCACCGCGGGCGGGCTCGCGCCCGACCTCGCGCCCGGCGCGCTCGTGATCGCGAACGCGATCGACGGGCCGTTCGGCCGCGTCGAGACCGATACGCGCTGGAGCACACGGCTCGTCGCCGCGCTGCACGACACGCCGGTGTGGGCGCGCGTCACGCGCGGCACGATCGCGGCCGTGGGCGCACCGGTCGTCAGCGAACAGGAAAAGACGTCGCTGCATCGCGCGAAGGGCGCGCTCGCCGTCGACATGGAGTCGCATATCGCGGCGGCCTTCGCGGCGGCGCGCGGTGTGCCGTTCGCGGTGTGCCGCGCGATCGTCGATCCGGCGTGGCGCACGTTGCCCAGCGCGGCGACGGCCGGCCTGCGCGACGACGGCAGCACGGCGATCCTGCCGATCCTGCGTGAACTGCTGAAACAGCCGTCGCAGCTCGGCCCGCTGCTGCAGGTGGCCGGCGATGCGCGCGCGGCGCGCACGACGCTGATCCAGGCGCGGCACGCATTCGAGCGTGCGGGCGCGATGCGGATCGTCTGAGCGGCGTTCGCCGCTTTTCGTACCCCTCCCTTTCCGGCTTTCCTTCCGTTTCTCGCGGACAAATCGCGGATAAAAAAAGAGCGCTGCAGACTTGAACTGCAGCGCTCTTTTTCCTTGCGGCGGTAGCCGTTGCAGCGTTACTGCGCGGCCGGGCCGCTCGCAGGCGTTGCCGGCGCGGTTGCCGATGCCGCGGCAGGCGCAGCAGCCGGCGTGCTCGCCGGCATCGCACCGTCCGCACCCGGATCGTCGTATTGCGGCAGCCCCGGCGCGGCCGGTGCATTGTTCGGCGCCGCGCCCGGTGTACCGCCCGACTCGCCCGGATCCTCGTAGTTCGGCAACCCCGGCACGGCAGGCGTCGCGGCCGGCACGGCGCCCGATTCACCCGGTTCGTTGTAGGTCGGCAGCGTCGCCGCCGACGACTGGCTGCGATACGTCAGCGACTTGCGCTGCTGCAGGTACGCGTCGCGCACGAACGAATACGGATCGAGCGCGGCCTGCTTCAGCAGGTCGGTCGCGCCGAGCAGGTCCGAACGCGCGCTGATGAACTGCGCGATGTACATCGGGTTGCGCGCGGCCGGCTCGATGTAGTTGAGCAGGTTGAAGCGCACGTCCACCGCGCGGCCGACGCCGTCGCGGAACGTGCTCGGCCCGAACACGGGCAGCACGAGGTACGGGCCCGACGGCACGCCCCAGCGTGCCATCGTCAGGCCGAAATCCTGGTGATGCTTCGGCAGCCCGGCCGGCGTCGCGATGTCGATCAGGCCGGCGACGCCGAACAGCGAGTTCATCGCGACGCGCATCAAGTCCTGCGTCGCGTCGGTGATGCGCAACTGCAGCAGGTTGTTCGCGATGTTGCCGAGGTCGCCGAGGTTCGAGAAGAAGTTGCTGATCGCGGTGCGCACGGGCGTCGGCGTGACCTTCTGGTAACCCTTCGCGATCGGCTGGGCGATGTTCGTGTCGACGGTGTCGTTGAACGTGTACATCGCCCGGTTCATCGGCTCGAGCGGGTCGTTGGGGTTGCGGTTCGGTCCCGTCGCGCAGCCGGTCAGCACTGCGCTGGCGGCAACGGTCGCCGCAATGATTCGCACCTTATTCATTGATTCCTTGCGATTGGTTCTTGGCACGTTTGACGCGCGGTTTGCCCATCAGGACGGGCTGGAACACCACGGCGCCGATCAGCGTGCAGGTCAGGGCCAGCGCGAGCAGCTTGCCCATGCTCGACGTGCCCGGGTGGTGCGACAGCCACAGGCTGCCGAATGCGGTCGCCGTCGTCGCGGCGCTGAACAGGACGGCGTGCGTGAGGCTCGAGTGCAGCAGCCCGGTTTGCCCCCCGCGCCACGCCATCACGAAATACACCTTGAACGCGACGCCGACGCCGAGCATCAGCGGCAGCGCGATGATGTTCGCGAAGTTGAGCGACATGCCGAGCACGACGCACAGTTCGAGCGTCACGATGCCCGACACGAGCAGCGGCACCAGCGTGCGCAGCACGTCGCCGAAGCGGCGCAGCGTGACCCACAGCAGGATCGTGATCGAGATGATCGACCACAGTGCCGCATGCAGGAACGCGTTGATGATCGTGTCGGCCGAATGCAGGATCGAGATCGGCCCGCCGGTCGCGCCCGGCTCCGCGGCCTTCACGGTCTTCGCGAAGCGGCGCAGCATGTTGTCGTCGTTCGGGTCGACGCCCTTCGGCACCTTCGGCGAAATCTGCACGAGTGCGTGGCCGTCCGGTGCGACCCAGTCGCGCACGAGCTGCGGCGGCAGCGATTCGCGCGTGATGTCCTGCGGCTGCAGCAGCGAGGCGAGCTGGTTGAGCGCGATGCGCAGCGTGTCGGAGAACGCACGCTCGGCGCGGTCGCGCGTCGCGGCGTCCGCGGCGGCGAGTTTCGCGAGCGAGGCCGACAGGTGCTGCGCGGCGGCCGCGCCCGGGCCCGGGTGATCTTCGGCCGCGTAGCTCAGCAGGTCCGACACGCGCTTGAGCGCGGCGACGCGCTGCGCGTCGGTCGCGGGCGGCGCGGCCGGCTGCGTCAGCGCGGGCAGCAGGTCGCTCGCGGCGGCTGCGATCGCCGCGCGCTTGGCCGGCTGGTCGGCGGGGATGAAGGTCGACAGCGTGGTCGTGCGGCCCACTTCAGGCAGTGCGTCGAGGCGCTTCGCGGCCGCGTCGGCATCGGCGAGCGACGGCGCGAGCAGCGTGACGTCGTTGACGGCGGCTTCCGGCGAATCCTTCAGCGCGAGCAGCGTCGCCATCGATTCGCTGTGCGGATCCTTCAGGTGCAGCGGGTTGAAGTCGAAATGGAGGAACGCGAGCAGCGGCAGCGCGCCGATCACGACCACGAGCGTGCCGATCAGGATCGGCTTGCGATGGCGATCGAGGTAGTCGTCGACCGGCGCGAGCCACGGGAAGCCCGGCGTCTTCGATTCGCCCGGCGGCGCGAACAGGCGCAGCAGCGCCGGCAGCAGCGTGATCGTGGTCAGCAGCGCGACGAACATCCCGACGCCCGCGATCAGGCCGAGTTCGGACACGCCGCGATAGGCGGTGGGAATGAACGAGAAGAAGCTCGCCGCGACGGCCGCAGTGGCCAGCGCGAGCGGCATGCCCATCGAGTGCGCGGCGCCGATCAGCGCGTGATCGATGCGCGGATCGCGGAAGCGCTCCTCGCGGTATTTCACGCCGTACTGGATCGAGAAGTCGACGCCGAGGCCGACGAACAGCACCATGAACGCGACCGAGATCATGTTCAGCGAGCCGACCATCGCGAGGCCGAGCGCGGCGGTCACGACGAGGCCGACGAACAGCGTGACGAGCACCGAGCCGATCATCCGCTTCGAGCGCAGCGCCAGCCACAGGATGACGAGCACGGCGAGCAGCGTGAGCGCGCCGTTGAGCGCCGCGCCATCTTCGACGGACGCGAATTCGTCGTCGGCGAGCGGCTGCTCGCCGGTCAGGCGCACGGCGGCGCCGTAGCGCTTCTCGAGGTCGAGCGAACGGGCCGCGTCGCGGATCACCTGGCTGGTTTCCGCGCCGGCCTTCAGCGCGCCGTAGTTGACCACCGGCTGCACGGTGACGAACGCGCGCGCGGGCTGCCGCGCGGCATCGTTGTCGACCAGCGCGCGCCACGAGAACGCGGCCGGCTTGCCGGCCAGCACGTCGTCGACCGTCGCGGCGCTGCGTGCGAGCAGCTTCGCCATCGCGGGCAGTTTCACCTGGCCTGTCAGGAGCGGCTGGCCGAGCGTGGTGGAGAGTGTGGTCGCGAGGCCGGTCAGGCTCGGGTTCTTCGCGAGTTCGTTGACGAGCGGGCGCGCGCTTGCGAGCTGCGAGGTGGTATCCGCGACCTCCTGCGGCGACAGGAACAGCAGCCCGTTGTGCTCGAAGAACGGCCCGCCGCCGGGCTCGGCGACCTGGCCGATGCGGCCGGCGTCGGCATCCTTGCGCAGCGCTTCGGTCAGCGCATGCGCGGCGGCGTTCGCGAATTCGGGCGCCGGCGCCTCGACGACCGCGAGGATCGTGCCGTTGCGTTGCGGGAACGCCTTGTCGACGGCCTGCCCGAGGGCGGCCCATTGCGGCTCGGCATCGACGAGCTTGCTGATGTCGGTGTTGATCTTGAAATGCTGCGCGACATAGACGCCGCTGAGCGCGGCGATGACGAGCGACAGGACGACGACCCAGACGGGGCGGCGCACCGACCATGCAACGAGTCGGACGATGAGAGATGTCACCATGTGGCGGTGGGGAGCGGCTGGCAAGGGCAAAGTAGCCAAGTATACCGGCGCAGCGTGGCGGCGGTCGTGACGTTGGGGGTTTCGGGGCGGGAAGGAGATTTGTTCGCGACGGCGGAATCGATACCGATGGTTCGCCGGTTTGTAAGGGGATATTTACATAATCGGCGCCGCTGCACGCCTGTGACAAAGGAACCTGAAAGGTAACAGTCGGTCACGGCGGCACACCGAGGCGTCGGGCCCGGTATACTTTGCTCCGTCGGCCGGTGCAATGAACCGGTCGTTTTTTCTCATCGAGCGATATTCGTATGAAACGTCATCTGTTTGCTTTCGTCGCGGCGGCCGCCGTGTCGGTTTCCGCTTTTGCGCAGAGCGCGCCGGTCGATATCGTCCGCAATGCGGTCGAAGGTACCGTCAATGCGATGAAGGCCGATCCGGCCGCACGCGGCGGGGACATGGCGAAGGTCTCGGCGGTCGTCGAGCAGCGCTTCCTCCCCGCGACCAACTTCGAGCGCACGACCCGCATCGCGGTCGGCGACGCATGGAAGCAGGCCACGCCGCAACAGCAGCAGGAGCTTTACAAGCAGTTCAAGCTGCTGATGACGCGCACCTACGCCGCGTCGCTCGCGCAGCTCGGCAGCCAGGACGCGAAGTTCTCGTTCAAGGCCGGTGGCGCGTCGGGCGCCGACGCGCTCGTGCAGTCGACCGTCACGACGCCGGGCGACAGCCAGTCGGTCGGCTATCGTCTCGGCAAGGTCGGCAACGACTGGAAGATCTACGACATCGACATGTCGGGCGCATGGCTGATCCAGGTCTACCAGGGCCAGTTCAAGAGCCAGCTCGCATCGGGCGGGATCGACGGCCTGATCGCGTATCTGCAGAAACACAATTCGCGGACGAACTGACCGCTGCTGCGCGGTTCGGAATCCGGATGCATGAAGGGCGCCCTCGGGCGCCCTTGTTTGTTTACCCTGGGGCGTGGTGAGCGGTCGAACGACCGATGTGACCGCGCGTCCGGGCGTCCACGCGCAAGTCCACACCGCCTTCGCACACATCGAGGCTCGCTGTGCGCGGCCTACTGATACGTCATGGTGAAGGTCAGCACGGCGTTTGCGCTGCCGGCTGTTACCTTCGCGGCCGTCTGGTAGTACCTGGCGGTGAGCGGGATCGTGTAGGAGCCGCCGGTCGATTTGCTGTAGCTCGTCAGCGTGTACTGCGTGTTGTATTTCAGCGCGTTGCCGTTGCCGTCCTTCAGTTGCAGGCCGATACCGGTGGCCGTCGAACCGCTCGACAGCGCCAGCACGCCGTTGGTGCTGTCGAGGACGGCATTGACCGGGATGAACTGGTACTGGATCGAGTTCAGGCCTGTCGGGCAGGCGTTGACCGCCACGTTGAGCGAGACGGCCTGCTTGTTGGTCGAGCCGATGCCCGTGAATTCCGACTGCATGGGCGAGCCCATGTTGACCGTCACGTTCGGCGTGGTGCATGCCGCGACGTTGACGATGGTCGAGGTCAGCGAATACGACACGTGGCTCGAAGCGGAGACCGCAAACGGGCCGTTGATGTTTGCTCCCCCCGTCGAGGGCGCTCCCTCGAACAGCACGCCGCCCGTCACCGTGCCCGCCGTGATGGCGCCGGTCTTGACCAGCGCCACCTGAACCTGGCCGCCGTTGGTGACCAAACTGTTCGTACCGTTTTGGTTACAGGCCCACCCAGCCCAAGGGCTGGGTAGCGGCGGCCTCGGCGTGCCGAGATCGTCCCATGGCTGCCATCCACAACCGTTCGCATAGGAACGCACGCCGATCGCGACACCGACGCCCGGCACATTGGTATTCCAGACCGTATAGGCCACACCATTCGGCCCGGCCACCGTCATGCCGGCCTTGGTCATCGACAGCGCTTCGAAGGCCATACCCGAGAATGCAGAACCCGATACGAGGCAACTATAGAAGTTGGTGGTGGCCGGAGTACTGGCCCAGGTCGTCAGCACCGTACCGATCGCTGCGTCGCGCGGGATCGTCACCGAAGCCGGCATCGAGATCGTCACCGTCTGTGCCGTACCCGTGCAACTGGCGCTCTGCGCGAACGCGGCACGCGAACCCGGACCAAGCATCAACGCTACCAGCGCGAACAGCCAGAACACCACGCGGCCCCAGCCGCGCGCCGACTTCGCCTGCCGGCGCTTCGCGGTCGAATTTTCGTTTCGTTTCATGACCTCTCCCAGGCTCATTTCATCAGCAGCGCTCATTTCGTACATACCGCTTCCGTATCGGTCCAGCTTTGCCGGTTCGTCTTGCTCGCCGGCGCAAGCGTGTAGGACAGCGAACAAACCTCGGTGGCCGTGTCGCCCCACTTCACCTTCAGCGTGCCGGTATCCGTTTTCACGCCGCGCAGCACGACGCGGCCATCCTGCGCGACGGTGCCGACGTTCTGCCCCGCCGCATCGCTCACTTCTGCGCCGAAGGGAACCGGCTCACCATCGGCCATGCGCGCGCGCATGATCACCGCGCGTCCGCCGCCCTCGGTCTCGTACTTCAGCCGCACCACCGCACCCGCGGTCGGCGCGATGTGCTGCGCGCTGGATTTCAGCTCGACGCTCATCGGCACGCCCTTCGGATCGATTTCCACCTCGTTGGTCGAGAACGGCGTCAGGGTCGACACCAGGGCATGACCGAACCGATCGATGCGCAGGCCGCTGCTGGCCGTCACGCGTGCGCCGTTTGCGTCCTTGGCCTCGACGATCGCCATTGTCTCGCCCATGGTCGGCGTAAAGGCCACGCCGCCGGCATAGGCCACCATACCGCCCGAGATGCCGCCGCCGTACTGCGTAAAGCCGGTGCCCTTCGAGGCGTTGCCCGACAAGGTCGCATACGGCGACATGTAGGACACGTTGCCGCCGACGTTGACGGTCGCCCCGGTGCCGCTGCCGCGGGTATGACCGACGTTCACGCCATAGCTGAGCGCGTTGTCGATGCCGAGCGAGCCGGTCAGCGACTGCTGGACCAGGGTTGCGCCATGGCTGTCGTGTTGCAGGCTGGTCGACGAATACAACGTGCGCGAGCCGAGGTTCAGCGGGATCGACACGTTCAGCATGAAGCGGTTGTCCCAGCGGTTTTGCGTCGCGTCGAATTGGCGCGCGACCGACACGCCGTAGTTGATGCGCCGGAAATTGTTGCTGTAGCCGGCCTGGAACTGCGTGTCGTTGCCGCTGCGATTCCAGTAATTGACGGTCGAGCCAGACAGGTAGAACGAGCCCCAGCCTTCCGGCAGGCCCTGGTTCAGCATGACCTGGAACTGGCCGCGACGCACGCCGCCGGACAGCAGGCCGTTCACGCCGCCGGTCTGCTGGCTGCGCAACTGCATGGCGTCCTGCAGGCCCAGGTAACCGCTGCTCGAATAACGATAGGCGGCCACCGCGATATTGGTATTGGTCGGACTGATCAGCTTGCTGTACGAGAGCTTCACGCTCTGGCCGTGGCGCGTGCCCATGCCGGGCAGATCGGTGTTGGCCTGCGTGATGTCCAGCGCGAACGAGCCCAGCCCGGTGTTGAGCGCGACGCCGGCCAGGCCTGCCAGGTAGCCGGGCGCGGCCGTCATGCCGCCGTAGCCGGTGATCAGGTTGGTGAAACCGTGCTGTACGGTCGCCTGGAACAGCGCGGGCTTGCTCGACAGCAGCGGACTGCGGTACTGGCCGGCCGTCACGCTGAAACGCGTGATGCCGGGCCGCAGCGAACTGACGGCCGACGCATACGGCACCTTGAAGGTGTGGATGCTGCCGTCGGCTTCGGTCACGATGACGTCGAGGTCGCCGCCATAACCGGTCGCATAGAGATCGTCGATCTCGAACGGGCCGGTCGCGACGTTGGCGCTGTAGACGATGTTGCCGTTCTGGCGCACCTGCACCAGCGCATTGCTGTTGGCGATGCCGTGGATGGTCGGCGCATAGCCGCGTTGCGATTCCGGATACATGCGCTCGTCGCTGGCGATCCGCACGCCGCGAAAGCCCACGCTGTCGAACATCGTGCCGTCGGTGAACGCGTCGCCGATCACGAGCTGCGCCTTCAGGCGCGCAATCGAGCGCTGCAGGCTGGTCTGCACGCTCTGGTAGTGCGTGCCGCCGTGCGTGTTGTAGGTGGTGTTGCCGTTGTGGCGGAAGCGCCAGGGCCCGACGTTCAGGCCGGCGGTCAGGCCCAGGTAGGCCTGGGTCGACGAGGCGCCCTGGTTGTCGGCGCGGTAGATGTTGCCGTTGTACGACAGCAGCGCAGCCGGCACGCCCTCGTCCCAGTAGCGCGGATCCACGTAGCCGCGCGCCGCGCGGCTCAACGAGGCCTGCGGGATGCTGACGTCGAGCCGCTGCTCGCCATTGTCGAAAGTGGCGACGGCGTCCGGCACCAGCATGTCGATCGTCGCGCAGGCGTGGTTCGAGTCCGTCAACATGCGCGTCGCTTCGGGCGACAGCTTCGCGAGATCCACCCCGACCTGCTGCAGCAGCTCGCGATCGAAGCAGGGCTGGACGTTGTTTCGGCTGTCGCCCACCTGGCGCAGCGTGATCGCGGTACGACCGATCCAGTTCGTGTTGACGTACAGGTCGACGCGATACGAACCCGGCGCCGCGGCATTGCCTTTTTCGAAGCGACTGACGTCCACCCGCGTGCCGCCCGGGCGCTGCAGGAACAGGTCGTCGAACTGGACTTCCGCCACCTGTGTGGCGCTTGTGGTCTGCGCCATCGCGCCCGTCGACGCGAACACCGACAGCGCGAGCAGGAAGCACGGGCGCGGGCGCCAGCGCACGAATGGCGGCAAACTCGAAAGACGTTGGATCACGATAGGCACCCGAGCGTGAGCAAGCCTCCGCCCTGCCCGGGCGGGCATGCTTGGTCTTGCTGTGGAAAGGACGTGGCGCGCTACCCGCGCCTCGCGCAATGGAAGAGAGTCAGTCGCGCATCATCGCGACGGCGCGGCGGCGTCTGACCGCAATGGCGTCTCGCCGATGACCGAGCCGCCGTAGTCGTTCAGTGTCGTGTAACGCACGCTGGCGCCGGCCGAGCCGGGCACATCGCCTTTCAGCGGGAAGGCGCGCGTCTCGCCGGGCCCGACCATGCCGCCATCGTCGAAGATTGCGCTGCGTCCGCCCGACTGCACGCTGATCATGGTCAGCGACACATGGAACGGCGTCGGGTTGTGCGCCTCGATGGCCGGTTTGCCGTCGGCCTGTGTGAGCCGCCAGGTGAGCCGCGCCGGCGCGTCGGCCGATGAACCCGCGAGTTTTTCCGGACGATAGAACAGCTTGATGCGCGAACGGAATGCGAGCTGGATACGGCTCATGTCCGCGTCCGCCGCGCTCGGCTTGGGCGGCACCTCGAGCACGTTGAGCCAGAACACCGACTCGTGATCCTGCGGCATGGGCTCGCCGGTGTAGACGATGCGCAGCGTCTGCGATTTGGACGGATCGATCCGCGAGATCGGCGGCGTGATGGTGAAGGGCACCTTGGTCGTGGACGGCGCGCCGCGCACGTCACCTGTATCGACCCACGACTGCACGAGCGCGGGCGACTGGCCGGCGTTCGACAGCTTGAGCGTGACCTCGGATTCGCTCGCGGCATAGATTACGCGCGTGCCGCCGATCACCACCGATGCATCGGCGGGCGCTGCCAGGTAGCCGAGCCATGCGGCGCATGCGGTGGCGATCGCGCGCCGGAGTGTGTTTCGAAGCTTCATGATGGAGATCGATGCAGGTAGCGAGCACGAGGGGCGGTGCGACGTCGTGCCGCTCCGCCCGATCTTGCTATGTATAACTAAGTGATTGGTTACTGATAAACGAGCGAGTACATCACGCTCGACGTCGCCGCGCCTGCCGTTGCAGCGCCGGTTGCGAAGTACTGCGCGTAGTAGTTCAGCGTGGCGGTGCCGGTCGAGCTGATTGCGACCGACTTCGAGTTCTGCGAGGCGTCAGCTGCGCCGATCCTGATAGGCGAATAGGTGCCGTCGCCGTTCAGCAGCTGGATCTCGACGTTGGTCGCGCCGCCGGCGGCCAGGATCAGGTTGCCGGTGGCGGTGTCGACCGTCGGGCCCGGTTCGAAGTAGGTGTGGACGTTGCCCGACGCCGGCGTGCAGGCCGTCAGCGCGATGTTGAAGGGCGTGCGGTTGGCCCACTGGCCTGCGGCGGCCAGCGCGCTGGTCGCCACCGATTGCAGCGGCACATTGAAGTTGTTCGAGCCGCTGCCGTTGCCGTTGATCGTGCAGGTTTGCGCGGTAACGCTGCCGTTGAACGTGATTGTGCCGTCGGCTGCGGATGCGATTTGCGACGCAGTGGCTGCAGCCACGAACAACACGGCGGTAATGAGTTTGGTTTGCATGTTTTGGTTTCAGAAAGAATCGATCTGGATGGTGATACGACGCCGACGCGATATCCGTTGACAGCGCGACGCGACATCCAACGGCAACCCGAAAAGGCATCACACGGCCGAATATTATGTTTTCGGCTTGGTTACACTTGGACAGAACGAATGCTACTGGCGTCAACAATTCGTAAGATGAACAATTGTCACTTCGCGATGGCACCAATGAAAAATGCCGTTCAGCATGACTGAACGGCATTCGCCCTCGGGTGCCTGGTGCGTTGCCGTGCGTCAGGTGCCGACGCCGAGCATCCGCAGGCAATCGTCGACCACCGCGTCGACGAACGCGGCGCGATCCGTTTCCGGCGCCGCGATGATGTGGTCGGTCGCGCCGTGCACGCCCGCATAGATCAGCAGCGCGGTGACCTGCGGGTGCGCGAGCCGCCAGGTGCCGGCCCGTGCGCCGCCGTCGAGAATCGCGCCGAGCTGTTCGAGGATCGCGTTCTTGTCGGCATTCGCGCGATCGTGGTGATGGTGATTCGCGTAGACGATGTCGTGCGTGCGATAGGTCGCCGCGTAGGTTTCGATGTTGGTGCGGATCCACGCGCGCAGGCGCGCGAGCCAGTCGTCGGCATCGCACGCGTCCACCGCGTGCTGCAACCGGTCGAGGAACGACGCCGTGTAGCGCTGCGCGAGCGCGGCGAGCATGTCGGATTTCGATTCGAAGTAGTGGTAGAACGTGCCCTTCGCCACCTGCGCGTGCTCGACGATCTCGCTGATGGTCGTCGCTTCCACGCCCTGCGCGAGGAACAGCGTCTCGGCCGCGGCCATCAGCTCCTCGAGGCGCACTTCCGCCGGCTTCGTGCGCGGCAGCTTCCCCGCCGGCGCGTCGTCCTTACTTGTCGTGGTTCCTGCCTTTGTCCTGTCCGTCATCGCGCGGCTCGACGCCCGTTCGTGCAAAGCCCGCAGTTTAGGCCAGCGCCCCGTTCACGGCCAACGCAATCCATTGACCGACGGTCAGTCGATATATATGATGCGAATCATTCTCATCTTCGTGCCCGTGAAGGGCCGACCGCCATGCCTCGCTACCGCCGCGCCGCACTCGTCCTGGCCGCCTGTCTCGGCACCTTTCTCGCCACGCTCGACATCAGCATCGTCAACGTCGCGTTGCCGACGCTGCAGACGGCGCTCGATACCGACATCGGCGGCCTTCAGTGGGTCGTCAACGCGTACGCGCTCGCGCTGTCGGCGTTCATGCTGTCGGCCGGCCCGCTCGGCGATCGCTACGGACACAAGCGCGTGTGGCTCGCCAGCGTGGTCCTGTTCACGGCCGGGTCGGTGGTCTGCGCATGCGCGAGCCGGCTCGAGCCGCTGCTGATCGGGCGCGCGATCCAGGGGCTCGCCGGCGCATTGCTGATACCGGGCGCGATGCCGATCCTCACGCATGCGTTTCCCGATGCGCGCGAGCGTGCCCGCGCGATCGGCGGATGGTCCGCGTTCAGCGCGCTCGCGCTGATCCTCGGGCCGCTGGTGGGGGGCCTGCTCGTCGAGCATGGCGGATGGCAGGACATCTTTCTCGTCAACGTGCCGATCGGCATCGTGACCGTGCTGCTCGGCGCGTGGGGCATTCCGGAGCGCCGGCATCCGCAGCACGCGGCGTTCGATCCGCTCGGCCAGGCGCTGAGCGTGGTCTGGCTCGGGTTGCTCACGTACGGGCTGATCGGCATCGGCGAAGCCGGCGCGTCGCACGTGAAGGTGCTCGCGCCGCTCGCGGGCGCCGCGGTGGCGTTCGTCGTGTTCGTGCGTGTCGAAACGCGCGTCGAGCGGCCGCTGCTGCCGGTCTGGCTGTTTCGCGACCGGCGGCTGGTGCGCGCCAATCTCGCGTCGTTCGTGCTCGGGTTCTCGGGGTACAGCAGCCTGTTCTTCCTGTCGCTGTTCCTGCAGCAGGCGCAGGGCCGCACGCCCGCCGCCGCGGGCTGGCAACTGATGCCGCAGTTCGTGATGACGGCGATCACGTCGATGCTGTTCGGGCGCATCGCGGCGCGCATTCCATTGCACGCGCTGATGGTGGCCGGGTATGGCCTGGTCGGCGCGATGCTCGCGGCCATGGCGGGCTTCGGTGCGGGAACGCCGTATGTGCCGGTCGGCATCGCGCTGGCGGTGCTCGGGGTCGGCATGGGGCTCGCGGTGCCCGCGACCGGCATGACCGTGATGGAACTCGCGCCGGCCGAGCGTGCGGGCATGGCGTCGGCGACGATGAACGCGTTGCGCCAGACGGGGATGAGCATGGGCATCGCGGTGCTCGGCAGCATGATGAGCGTCGGTGCGCTGCACCGGATGACGGCCGCGATGCAAGCGGCCGGCAGCGCGCAAGCGGATACGCTGGCGCGGCAGGCGGTGATGGAGCATGTGTTTGCGGCGGGACAGCCGGCGCTCCTCGGCGCGTATCGGGATGCGATGGCGCACGGGTTTTCGATCGCGGTCCTGTGTTCCGGAATCCTCAGTGTTGGTGTTGCGGTGATGCTGATGATGCGGCGTGAAACGAAGAAGCAATCGGGGCGCGCGGCGGCGGCGTGTGTGACGTCTTCACGGCCGGAATGATGCGGCTTGCCGGCCGGCCGAGCCTTTTGCGGCAGATCGCGGCGCCTGCCTACCTTCGCCGATGCTCGACCGCGAACTTGATCAGCTCGGCCTGCCCCTCGATCTCCAGCTTGCGCTTCAGGTTGAGCCGGTGCGTCTCGACCGTGCGCACCGACAGCCCCGTCTGCTGCGCGATCTGCTTGCTCGACAGCCCTTCCGCCAGCGCGTCGAGGATGTCGCGTTCGCGCGGCGTGAGCCGGTCGAGCGGCGACGCGGTCGTGCTCGCGTGGATCATCCGCGCGGCGAGCCCTTCGCTGAAGAACGTCTGGCCCGCCAGCACCGTGCCGATCGCGCGCACGATCTCGCTCGCGGGCGAATCCTTCAGCAGGTAGCCGCTTGCGCCGGCACGCACGGCCTGCGTCACGTATTCGACGTTGTCGTGCATCGACAGCATCAGCACGCGGATGCCCGGAAAGCGTTCGTGAAACACGCCCGCGAGCGTGATGCCGTTCATTCCGTGCATGCCGATGTCCATCAGCGCGAGATCGGGCTCGAGCGACGCGGCGAGCGCGAGCGCCTCGTCGGCGTTGCCGGCTTCGCCGACCACGGACAGGTCGGCCGCTTCGAGCCGCATCCGCAAGCCGTCGCGCACGAGCGGGTGATCGTCGACGAGCAGCAGTCGGGCGACGGGCCGGGCGGTGTCGGGGGCGCTCATGCGAAAGGTCTCCTGTGATGGGGGCGTCGTCACGCGTCGCTGCGCAGCGGCACGCGCGCGGCGACGATCGTGTGGCCGACCTGCGACGTGATCGTCAGGATGCCGCCGAGCGCGTCGAGGCGCTCGCGCATGTTGCGCAGGCCGATGCCGTGGCGCACGTCGGCCTGCGAGCGTTCGGCGTCGAAGCCGCAGCCGTTGTCGGCGATGGTCAGCGTGACGGATTGCGCGCCGACGTCGAGCGTGACGGCCGCGCGCGACGCCCGCGCATGATGCACGATGTTGCTCAACGCTTCCTGCGCGATCCGGAACAGCGCGGTGTTGACCGCCGCGGGCAGCGGCCGGGCGCCGCTGTGCGCGACCTGCGTGTAACCGATGTCGATGCCGCTTTCGGCGCCGAGCTCGCGCACCAGCTGCTCGAGCGCCGCCGCGAGGCCGAGATCGTCGAGCATCGCGGGGCGCAGCGCATGCGAGATGCGCCGCACTTCACGCAGCGTGTCGCCGAGCCGCACGACGCCCGATGTCAGCGCCTGCTCGGCCTCGGGCATGCGCGCGGTACCGCGTTCGAAGCGCGCGAGCGCGGATTCGAGCATCAGCTTCGCCGATACCATCATCTGGCTGATCCCGTCATGCAGCTCGCGTGACAGCCGCGCCCGCTCCTGTTCCTGCGATTCGACGACGCGCTGCGCGAGCAGCTTGAGCTTCGCGTCGGCGCTGCGCGACTCGCTGACGTTCAGCACCAGCGCGCACACGGCGATCGCGGCGGCACCCGTGAGCGCGATCGCGGTGAGCCAGCTCATCGTGCGCTCGATGTTCGCGGACGCGCGCGCGTCGATGCGCTGCAGCGCGGTGTCGACATCGTCGAGATAGATGCCGGTGCCGACCATCCAGCCCCAGCGTTCGAGCGCGATGACGTAGCCCAGCTTCGGCGCGACGCGGCCCGTCGACGGCCGCTGCCACGCGTAGCGCACGTAGCCGCCGCCGCTCGACGCCGCGCCGATCAGCTGCTGGATCGTCAGCGCGCCCTGCGGGTCGCGCATCGACCAGTAGTTGTGGCCGACCCGCTCGGGCTCGCGCGGATGCATCAGGGAATTGCCGTGCAGGTCGTACACGAAGAAGTAACCGTCCGGGCCGAAATCCATCTTCTGCAGCATCGCGAGCGCCTGCGTGCGCAGCAGCGCGTCGTCGCGCGCGTTGCGGCCGCTCGCGTCGTAGAGCGGCATGATCGCGCTCGTCGCGAGCTCGACGTAGTGCTTGAGCTCGACCTCCTTGCTCGACAGGTACGCGGCCTGGATCGTCGCGTGCTGCGTGCGCGCGAGGGACGTCGCCTGCTGGCGCACGCCGAAACCGATGCCGGCGATCGCGAGCAGGAACGGCACGATGGCCAGAAGGAAGATCTTTGCCTTGAGTCTCATGGTGGTGCGAAGCGGCCGCGCACCGCGCGGGCCGGCCGGGCGAGGCAGCCGCGCGGCGGCGTGTCGAGGCGACATTGTCGGCGATTTTGCGCGCGGGCGGCGACAGTGGCCGAGCAGCCGCCCTGCCGGCGCCCGGCGGCGGCCCGTTCAGGCCCGCCGCGCCGCGAGGCCGCCGGAGGGGGCCGCGTGCACGACGATGCGGTTGCGCCCGCCTTCCTTCGCGCGATACAGCGCGTCGTCGGCCAGCTTCAGCGCGGCCTGCATGTCGTCGTCGTGTTCCGGATAGCTCGTCGTCACGCCGATGCTCACCGTCAGGTGGCCGGTCGCCCCGGCGTCGTGCCGGATGCCGAGATCGAGGATGCCGGTGCGGATCGTCTCGGCGATCGACGCCGCGCCGTCCGTATCGACGTCGGGCAGCACGACGACGAACTCCTCGCCGCCGTAGCGCGCCGCGTAATCGGCCGGGCGGCGCAGGCAGCCGGCGATGCAGTGGCCGACCGCGGCGAGCGCGTCGTCGCCGGCCTGGTGCCCTTGCGTGTCGTTGTAGCGCTTGAAGTAGTCGACGTCGATGAACAGCAGCGACAGCGCGTGCTGCGAGCGTGCGGCCCGGCGCCATTCGCGTGCGAGCGTGACGTCGAGCATGCGGCGGTTGTCGAGGCCCGTGAGGCCGTCGGTGCGCGCGAGCGCCTGCAGTTCGGTTTCCGCGCGGTGGCGCTTGCGCAGCTGCACGTCGAGCAGCAGCGACAGGCCGACGAAGCCGATCGCGAGCGCGACCATCGCCGAGCCGATCGGAATTGCACGGTCGTACCACGCGGCGTAGGTATCCGCTTCCGAGCGCGCGACCATGATGATGAGCGGCAGGTGCTCGAGATGCCGGAACACGTACAGGCGGCGCACGCCGTCGATCGACGCGGTATCGGCGAAGCTGCCTTCGTTGGCGGTCATGAACCGCCGGAACGTGCTGGCGTGGCTGATGTCGCGGCCGACGATCTTCGGGTCGTACGGCTCGCGCGCGACCATCTTGCCGTCGGTATTGATCAGCGCGATCGAGCCGCGATCGCCGAGCGACAGCCGCGAGAACAGGTTCTGGAAATATTCGAGCCGGATCGACATCACGGCGGCGCCGCCGAACGAGCCGTCGGGCTTGGTGATCCGCCGGCTGAGCGCGATGCTCGGCGAGCCGCCGCGCAAGCGCGAATGATACGGGGGGCTGACGTACAGGCCGACGTCGGGATGGTCGCGGTGCACCGTGAAGTACGGCTCGTTGCCGAAGTTGGCCTTGCGCGGCACGTCGCTCTTGCCGTCGACCGCGATGTCGCCCTTCGCGTCGAGCACGTAGATGCCGCCGAGGTACTTGGCCGTCGTCGCACGGTCGAACAGCACCTGGCGGCGCAGCGGCATCGGCAGCTTGACGACATCCGGGTCGTTTTCGCCTTCGACGACGGCCTGCAGCGACAGCGAATAGATTTCGATGTTGCGCTCGATGTCCCACGACGCCATCAGCGCGAGATTCTGCTGCATCGAGATCGAGCGGTCGCGCGCGTCGATGCGGCCTTCGTACAGCACGATCCCGCACAGGGACAACAGGAGCAGCGCGATCAGCAGCCCGGTATAGAAGATCAGGTGCGGCAGCAGGAACCGGCGCAGATGTGCGGCGACACGGCTCGTCAGGCCGGATTCGCTGGGCACTGCGTAATCGGTTTCTGCCATGGTCCGTGGATCGATGGGCATTGCCGCCGGGCGGCGGGCCGATGCAATTGTTCGTATGACGTGGCGGCGGCGATCCGCCACGCGTCCATTCGACGACTTCCTGCCGGCCGGCGAGAAAATGGACACTGATTACCGGGAATCGCGGCCAGATATACCGGTAAATCGCGCATTTACTGGTGACATCTACGCCGATTCAACGATCCGACGAATCGGGCAGTGCGAATTCAACGGAGTATAACGCGCGCGTTCGCGCGCGCGGAAAATGTTGCGGGCCGTTGATCCGGATCAAGTTTCAGTGAATTCCCGGGCTTGCGAATATCCGGCAAAGCGTTCCGGCGCAAGGCTGTACGGCATGAGCGGCGAAACCGCGGCGCGCGGCCGCCGATTCCATCGGGTTAACGGCAGGCGAGCGAAAAAAATGAAGGCCTCGATATGTGCGCCGATTATTCGTTTCAACAGCCGGGCGAACGCGAAAATGAAAACGGGCGGCCGTTGCGGCCGCCCGTTTCGTGAAGCCCGGCATACGGGCTGCCGGCATACGGGCTCCCGGCACGCCGGAAACCCGCCGCACGGCCGTGCTTATCCGCCGTGCTGTTGCGCCTTGAACGCGAGCCGGAACCGGTGCAGCAGCGGCTCGGTATAACCGCTCGGCTGCGACGTGCCCTGCAGCGCGAGCGCGCACGCGGCCTTGAACGCGGTCGACTGGTCGTAGCCGGGCGCCATCGGGCGATAGTTCGGGTCGCCGGCGTTCTGCTGGTCGACGACGCGCGCCATCCGCTTGAACACGTCGAGCACGAACGCCTCGGTGATCACGCCGTGGCGCAGCCAGTTCGCGATGTGCTGGCTCGAAATGCGCAGCGTTGCGCGGTCTTCCATCAGGCCGACGTCGTGGATGTCGGGCACCTTCGAGCAGCCGACGCCCTGTTCGACCCAGCGCACGACGTAGCCGAGGATGCCCTGCGCGTTGTTCTCGACTTCGCTCAGGATCTCGGCTTCGCTCCACGCGGCGCGCTCGACGACCGGCACGGTCAGCAGCCCTTCGAGCAGCGTGTCGCGTTCGCTCGCGTACGGCGTCTTCTCGAGTTCCTGCTGGACGGCCTGCACGTCGACGAGGTGGTAGTGCAGCGCGTGCAGCGTCGCGGCGGTCGGCGACGGCACCCACGCGGTGTTCGCGCCGGCGCGCGGATGCGCGATCTTCTGCTCGAGCATCGCGTGCATCAGGTCGGGCATCGCCCACATGCCCTTGCCGATCTGCGCGCGGCCGCGCAGGCCGGCCGACAGGCCCGCGAGAACGTTGTTGCGCTCGTAAGCCTGGATCCACGCCGACGACTTCATGTCGCCCTTGCGGATCATCGGGCCTGCTTCCATCGCGGTGTGCATCTCGTCGCCGGTGCGGTCGAGGAAGCCGGTGTTGATGAACGCGACGCGCGCGGCGGCGGCGGCGATACACGCGGCGAGGTTCACGCTGGTGCGGCGCTCCTCGTCCATGATGCCCATCTTCAGCGTGTTGCGCGGCAGGTTGTACAGATCCTCGATGCGCGCGAACAGCGTATCGGCGAATGCGACTTCGACCGGGCCGTGCATCTTCGGCTTCACGATGTAGATCGAGCCGGTGCGCGAGTTGCGCTTCGCCTTCAGGTCGTGCAGCGAGCACAGCACCGTGACGACGCCGTCGAGGATCCCTTCCGGAATCTCGTTGCCGTCGCGGTCGAGCACCGCGCCGTTGGTCATCAGGTGGCCGACGTTGCGCACGAACAGCAGCGAGCGGCCGTGCAGCGACAGCGTGCCGCCGTCGGGCGTCGTGTACTCGCGGTCGGCGTTCAGGCGGCGCGTGAAGGTCTTGCCGCCCTTCGCGACTTCCTCGACCAGCGTGCCCTGCATCAGGCCGAGCCAGTTGCGGTAGAGCTGGACCTTGTCGTCGGCGTCCACCGCCGCGACCGAATCCTCGCAGTCGATGATCGTGCTGACCGCGGCTTCGAGCACGACGTCCTTCACGTTCGCGAGATCGGCGCGGCCGATCGGCGTCGATGCGTCGATCTGGATCTCGAGGTGCAGGCCGTTGTGCTTCAGCAGGATCGCGGACGGCGCGTCGGCCGCGCCCTGGTAGCCGACGAACTGCGCCGGCTGCGCGAGGCCGACGATCCCCTTGGCGGTTTCGACGGCAAGCTGGCCGTCCTGCACGCGGTAGCGCAGCGCGTCGCGGTGCGAGCCGCTCGCGAGCGGCGCCGCGTTGTCGAGCACGTTGCGCGCGTAGTCGATCACGCGCTGGCCGCGCGTCGGGTTGTAGGCCGTGGTGCGTTCGGCGCCGCCGTCTTCCGGCAGCGCGTCGGTGCCGTACAGCGCGTCGTACAGGCTGCCCCAGCGGGCGTTCGCGGCGTTCAGCGCATAACGCGCGTTCGACAGCGGCACGACGAGCTGCGGGCCGGCCTGCGTCGCGATCTCGCTGTCGACGTTCGCGGTGGCTGCCGCGACGTTCGACGGGACCGGCACGAGGTAGCCGATTTGTTCGAGGAATGCGCGATACGCGGCGTGGTCGCGCACCGGGCCGGGGTGCGCGCGGTGCCAGGTGTCGAGTTCCTGCTGCAGGCGGTCGCGTTCCGCGAGCAGCTCGCGGTTGCGCGGCGCCAGGTCGTGCACCAGGGCGGAGAAACCGCTCCAGAACGCGGCCTTGTCGATGCCGGTGCCCGGCAACGCTTCGTTTTCAATGAACTGGCTCAGCGCTGGCGCGACTTGCAGTCCTGCTTGGTCGATCATCGTTAATCCTCCCGGGGAAAAATCGCGCGCGGCTTGGCTGGTCATACCGCGACGCTTTGTGTGCCGGCGCGGGCAATCTGCGCGTCCTGTTCGGACTTTACGCCAGACACGCCGATCGCGCCCGCGATCCGGCCGCCGACCGTGACCGGCACGCCGCCTTCGAGCAGCCCCGTCAGCGGCGCGCTGAGAAACGCGGTGCGGCCACCGTTGATCATATCCTCATACGCCTTCGTCTCGCGCCGGCCGAGCGCCGCCGCGCGCGCCTTGTCCTGCGCGATACAGGCGCTGGCCGGCGATGCGCCGTCCAGGCGTGCAAACGCGAGCAGGTGGCCGCCGTCGTCGACGACGGCGATCGACACGGCCCAGCCGTGGCGTTCCGCTTCCGCGCGGGCGGCGGCGAGCATGCGGTCGGCATCGGCCAGTTCGAGTTCGGGTTTCGTCTGCATGGAGATCCTCCGGAATCAGGTCAGTTGACGAGTCGGTTGTCGACGAGCTCGATCCAGTGGCGCACCGGCGTGCGGCCCGCGCCGTTCAGGTGAGTCTGGCAGCCGACGTTGGCCGTGACAATCAGGTCCGGCCGCGCGGCTTCGAGCGCATCGAGCTTGTTGTCGCGCAGCGTCGTCGCGAGTTCGGGCTGCGTCAGCGAATACGTGCCGGCCGAGCCGCAGCACAGATGGCCGTCGGCGACATTCGTCAGATCGAAGCCGAGCCGCGTCAGGATGTTTTCCACTGCGCCGCCGAGCCGCTGCGCGTGCTGCAGCGTGCACGGGCAATGAACCGCGACGCGGCGCGGCGTCGATTCGGCCAGCGCGTCGAGCGGCTCGGCCGCGATCACTTCCGCGAGGTCGCGCGCGAGCGCGCTGACGCGCCGCGCTTTCTCCGCGTAGACGGGGTCGGAGCGCAGCAGGTCGCCGTATTCCTTCACGAACGCGCCGCAGCCGCTTGCCGTCAGCACGATCGCTTCCGCGCCCGCTTCGATCGCGGGCCACCATGCGTCGATGTTGCGGCGTGCGCGGGCGAGGCCGGCATCCTGCGCGTTCAGGTGATATTCGGTCGCGCCGCAGCAGCCGGCCTCGCGCGCCGGGCTCACGCTGATGCCGAGCCGGTCGAGCACGCGCGCGGCGGCCGCATTGGTGTTCGGCGACAGCGACGGCTGCACGCAGCCCTCGAGCATCAGCACGCGCCGCGCGTGGCGCACGGGCGGGCGCGGCGCGGCCGCGGGCACGGCGGCCGGGATCTTGTCCCGCAGCGTGCCCGGCAGCAGCGGGCGCAGCGCGCGGCCGGCCTTCAGCAACGCGGCGAACGTCGCCGGGCGCGGCACGACGTGCCGCAGCCCCGCGCGCAGCAGGCGCTCGCGCGCGGGCCGTTGCGCACGCTTTTCGGCTTCCGCGCGGCCGATGTCGAGCAGCGTGTGATAGCGCACGCCGGACGGGCAGGTCGTCTCGCAGTTGCGGCACGTCAGGCAGCGGTCGAGATGCCGCTGCGTGCGTTCGCCGCACGGCTCGCCTTCGAGCAGCTGCTTGATCAGGTAGATGCGCCCGCGCGGCCCGTCGAGCTCGTTGCCGAGCACCTGGTAGGTCGGGCAGGTCGCGTTGCAGAAGCCGCAGTGCACGCACGCGCGCAGGATCGCTTCCGCTTCGTCGGCCCGGGCGAGGGCCTTGCTTGCTTCGCTGAGATTGGTTTGCATCGGCGGGTCGGGATCGGGTTCGCGTCAGAAATCGGCGTACAGGCGGCCGGGATTGAAAATCGCATGCGGATCGAGCTGTGCCTTGAGCTGGCGGTGCACGCGCAGCAGCGCGGGCGGCAGCGGCTGGAACGGCTCGCGCGTCGTGCCCGGCGTGAAGCAGGTCGCGTGCCCGCCCCATTGCGCGGCGAGCCGTTGCACGTCGGCCGGTGCGGCGTCGCTTTTCAGCCAGCGCTGTGCGCCGCCCCAGTCGGCCAGCAGCGCGCCGGGCAGGGCGTCGAGCGGTGCGGCGGCCGGCACCGACACGCGCCACAGCGGGCGAGGGTCGTCGAAGAACGGCAGCGCAAGGTCGCGCAGCCGTGCCCAGAACGCATCGTCATGGTCGTCCATGCAGTCGCCGCCGATCGTGTCGCGCGCGGCCTTCACCGAGCCCTCGCCGCCTTCGATCCGCACGCGCAGCACGCCGTCCGCGTGGCAGGCGCCCGCGAGCGGCAGCCCCGCGCGCCGCCATGCGGCGACGCGCTGCACGGCTTCGTCCACTGCGAGCGGCAACGCGAGATCGCACGTTGCACGAGGCTTCGGCAGCACCTTCAGCGACACCTCGGTCACGACGCCGAGACAGCCGAAGCCGCCCGCGAGCAACCGCGACACGTCGTAACCCGCGACGTTCTTCATCACCTCGCCGCCGAAGCGCAGGTGTTTCGCGTGGCCGGTGATCACGCGGCAGCCGAGCACGAAGTCGCGCACCGCACCGGCCCACGGGCGGCGCGGGCCCGACAGCGCCGCCGCGACCATGCCGCCGACCGTGGCCGCGCCGCCGAACGACGGCGGCTCGCACGGCAGCATCTGGCCGGCCGAATCGAGCATCGCCTCGAGGTCGGCGAGCGGCGTGCCCGCGCGTGCGGTGACGACGAGTTCGGTCGGGTCATAGGACACGATGCCGCGATGCGTGCGCACGTCGAGCGTGCGGCCTTCGACGGGGCGGCCGAGGAACGCCTTGGTACCGGCGCCGCGAATGTGCAGCGGCTGGCGGTCGTGGATCGCCGCGTCGACCTGGGCGACGAGTGCCGCGCTGTCGTCGATCGATTCGATTTCGCGTCGCATCAGAAACGCTCCAGTTCGGGAAACGGCAGCTTGCCGTGATGGACGTGCATCGCGCCGAATTCGGCGCAGCGGTGCAGCGTGGGGATGTTCTTGCCGGGATTGAGCAGGCCCTGCGGATCGAACGCGGCCTTCACCGCGTGGAAGAACGTGATTTCGTCGGCGTTGAACTGCACGCACATCTGGTTGATCTTCTCGCGCCCGACGCCGTGCTCGCCGGTGATGCTGCCGCCCGCCGCGACGCACAGCTCGAGGATCTTTCCACCCAGCGCTTCCGCGCGGTCGAGTTCGCCGGGGCGGCTCGCATCGAACAGGATCAGCGGGTGCATGTTGCCGTCGCCCGCGTGGAACACGTTCGCGACCGGCAGCCCGTATTCGGCGGACAGCGCGGCGATTCCTTCGAGTACGCGCGGCAGCTCGCGGCGCGGGATCGTGCCGTCCATGCAGTAGTAGTCGGGCGACATGCGGCCGACCGCCGGGAACGCGTTCTTGCGACCGGCCCAGAAGCGCTGGCGCTCCGCCTCGTCGCGCGCGACACGGATCTCCGATGCGCCGGCATCGCGCAGCAGCGTGGCGACGCGTTCGGCATCTTCGTCGACGTCGGTGGGCGAGCCGTCGAGTTCGCACAGCAGGATCGCCTGTGCGTCGACCGGATAGCCCGCGTGGATGAAATCCTCGGCCGCGCGGATCGCGAGGTTGTCCATCATCTCGAGGCCGCCGGGGATCACGCCCGCGCCGATGATCCGCGCGACGGCGGCACCGGCTTCGGCGACGTCGTCGAAGCTCGCCATCAGCACCTTCACGCTCGGCGGCTTCGGCAGCAGCTTCACGGTCACTTCGGTGACGATGCCGAGCATCCCTTCCGAGCCGGTGAACAATGCGAGCAGGTCGAAGCCGGGTGCGTCGAGCGCGTCGGCACCGAGCGTGAGCGTATCGCCGTCGATCGTCAGGATCTCGACCTTCAGGATGTTGTGCACGGTGAGCCCGTATTTCAGGCAGTGCACGCCGCCCGCGTTTTCGGCGACGTTGCCGCCGATCGAACACGCGATCTGCGACGACGGATCGGGCGCGTAGTAGAGGCCGTGCGGCGCGGCTGCCTGCGAGATCGCGAGGTTGCGCACGCCGGGCTGCACGCGCGCGACGCCGGCATCGGGGTCGATGTCGAGAATCCGGTTGAACTTCGCCATCACGAGCAGGAGGCCTTTTTCGAGCGGCATCGCGCCGCCCGACAGCCCGGTTCCCGCGCCGCGCGCGACCACCGGCACGCCGAGCGCGGCGGCGACGCGCAGCACCGCGCGCACCTGCTCGACCGTGTCGGGCAGCACGACCGCGAGCGGTACCGTGCGATAGGCGGCGAGGCCGTCGCATTCGAACGGCTTGAGCGCTTCACGCTCATGCAGCACGTCGAGGCCGGGCGCCGCCGCGTGCAGTGCGGCGACGAGTGTGTCGCGGCCGACGGTCGCCAGCGGGCCGTCGATCCGTTCGTCGTAGGTGAAACTCATCGTGTGTCTCCGTCTCCACTCTTCACCATGCGGGCGGCCGCGGGATGCGCGACGCGCCGGATGGACGGCATTCTTGGCGGCCGGCCGGTGTGTGTCCATACGTCGCGAGTGTGGTCATACCAGTTTTTCGAGGCGTGCCGTGAAGCCGGGGTGGGTCTTGACGTAAAAGCCAGTCACGACAAGGGTTTATGAGAAAATCGGCGACATCCGTCCAAAGTGGTCATACCAGTATGGAAATGCAGGATCGACAAGCGCCGGCGCGCAATGTCGCCGATGTCGTCGCCGAGCGGATCGAGCAATTGATCGTCGACGGCGTGCTGAAGGCCGGGCAGGCGTTGCCGTCCGAACGGCGGCTGACCGAGAAGCTCGGCGTGTCGCGCACGGCCGTGCGCGAAGGGATGAAGTTGCTGCGCGCGCGCGGGATCATCGAGACGACGCACGGCAAGGGTTCGTTCGTCGCGAGCCTGACCCCGCAGCGCGAAGTCTCGCCGATGATGCACCTGCTCGGCTCGCAGCCGCGCACGCTGTACGACCTGTTCGAAGTGCGCGGGATGCTCGAGACGGAGGCCGCGCGACTGGCGGCGCTGCGCGGAACGTCTGCCGATTTCATCCTGATCAAGCGTCGTTATGACGAGATGACCGCGGCCGATGCGCAGGATCTCGACCCGGCCGCGCGCGCGAAGCTCGATCACGCGTTTCATCTCGCGATTTGCGAGGCGTCGCATAACCCGGTGCTCGTGAATACGTTGCAGTCGCTGACGGATCTGCTGCTGAGTTCGGTGTTTGCGTCGGTGAACAATCTCTATCACCGCGAGCCGTTGAAGAAGCAGATCGATCGCCAGCATGCGCGGCTCTATAACGCGGTGACCGGGCGGCTGCCCGAGCAGGCGCGCAAGGCGGCGAGCGAGCATATCCGCCAGTGCGTCGAATATCTGAGGGAGATCGAGCAGGAGGAGCAGCGGCTCGTGCGGTCGACGTTGCGGCTTGAAGGGTGGACGTGAGCAGGCACCGGTGTGTTCGTGCCATGACGTCCATCAAGCGAAGTGCGTTGACGATGCGGGTTGATTGGTTATTGCATCATGATGTGACGTATATGGCACGAGGCACGCCCTGATTTGCACGTTCGTGCAACACGCGCCGTGTACCGTCGCACGTATTACGCCATCGATCCTGACAGGAGGGTGCTGCATGTCGATTCCGACGCATGGCGGCGGGCCTGACGCCCGCGCCGATCCGACTCCGCATGAAGACCGCGCCGCGCTGGTGGCGATGCTCGACGAACTGCTGGAGGCCGAGCGCGCAGGCGCGCGTGTCGCATCCGAAACGGCGGCCGAGGTGAGCGACGATCCTGAACTGCAGCGGCTGATCGCCCATATTCGCCAGGATGACGCGCACTGGTGCAGCGTGCTCGTCGATGCGATCCGGTCGCTCGATGCGGAACCGACGCGCGCGACCGGCGTGTTCTACGAGAAGGCAATGGCGATCGACGATCTGGCGGAGCGGATGGCGTTCCTGAATCGTGGCCAGCGCCGGGTGGTCCGCAAGCTGCAGACGCTGCTGCCGACGCTCGCCGATCGGGACATGCATCACGCACTGTCGTTGATGCTGGTGGCGCACGAGAAGAATATCGGGGCGGTCGATGTGCGGCTGCGCGGCGGAGCGGACGGGGCGCAACGTGCGCCGTAATCGCCAGGATTGCGGTTTCAGCCCGGAATACGTCCATGTCATTTGCCTCGCTTCGCCTGATCGAGCCTCTGCTGCGTCATCTGCAGGGCCTCGATTACCAGACACCTGAGCCGGTGCGGGCCGAGGCGATTCCTGCCGTGCCGAGTGGCGAGTACGTCATGGCCGCGGCCGAAACCGGCACGGGCAAAACGGCGGGTTTTGCGCAGCCGCTGCTGCAACGCTTCGTCCGACACGGCCCGGCGGTGTCGAGCAACCGCGCGCCTGCTCGCGCCTGCGCGTGAACCGGCCGGACAAGTACTGCAAAGCTTCGTCGAGTCCGGCAAGGCCCTCGAAGAAACGGGCTCCGACTGTGATTGCGCGGCAACGGTGCCTGCGCCGAGACGGGCTGGGCCAACCCCATTCGCGGCCATCGCGTAATAGTCGATACTATCCGGCGGGCGGCGCCATTCTCTGTCGATCATCGCCGCCGCCGGATGCCACGTACGCCGCTTGAACCACGCGCTAAACAGTTACCAACCGACCTATGAACCGATCGCTTCTATCCGTCGTCTCGGCAATGTTGTTGATTTTGGTTCCAATGACCGAGGTATTGGCTAGCGAGCCCGGCAAAACGGTAACCACTGACCCCTCGCTCGCACCGGCGACGGTAGATTCAGCAAGCGCGCAACAGACAGCTGTCACGCTCGCTCAACGTGGGCAGGCAGCAGAAAAAGCCCAAAACTACCCGCTAGCCATCAGCTATTACACCGCGGCGCTCAACTTGCACCCGCTTCTTCTTGACGCGCTGGTAGGGAGAAGTCTTGCATACGACAAGATCCACGAGCGGGAAAATTCCGCGGATGATGCCTTGGCTGCGGCGAAAATAATAAGCGACGAGGGAAAAAATTATAGGCTTGCGTCCTATCTTTACAGGTTCGCGGGTCTTGGATACTCCTTGTCGAACAAGTATGAAAAATCCGTAGACGCCTTTACGGGGGCAATTAATATTGATCCATCAGATCCAGGCGCCTATGTGCACAGGGCGGGTTCTTATAAATTGATGCTGGATTTCGATCATGCTCTCCTGGACCTGAAAAAGGCGTTGGAGCTCGATCCTGGGAGCATCGACGCAAAAGACAGTTATGCAATGGCTTTCGCGGATATGGGGTTGTATCAGGTCGCCATCGACAAATTGAACGAGTCGCTGGCCGCGGATAAAAATGCGTCGACGACCTACGTGAATCTCGGCCAGGTGTATATGTCGATGGGAAGGTATGACGACTCCCGCCGAAATTTGAACAAGGCGCTGCAACTCGATCCGCGAGATTGGGATGCTGTCTTGAAAGACGTGAAGCTGAATTTCTATACAAAGAATTATGCGGCCGCATTGCGTGAAGCCAATGCATGGCTGGACAACAACAGGGAAAACAGCAGTTCCGAAGATGTTGCATACATGCTGATCTGGAAGCATCTGGCATCGCAACGGCACGGCGTGGATGATCGGGTGAGCCTGAACGGCGAATCTTCGAGCTTGCGGAATCAGGAATCCTGGCCTCGCCCGATCATCGATTACTTCCTGTCGAAAATAGATGCCGACCAACTCAGGGTGGCAGCGGCCAAGGGTGATGACGGGCCTCCTGGGACGCGTCAATGTGAAGCCGAGACTTATATCGGGGAAGCGAATATGATGGCCGGCAAGATGGAGGATGCAACGAGAAATTTCGAAACGGCTGTTTCCCTATGTCCGGTTTCGTGGGCTGAATATGATTTGGCGAAATTCGAAATACAATCGATAAAGAATTTCATCGCGTCACCGTAATTAAAACCGGGATGGGGTGTGAGTCACCGAAGGCCGCATTTGCTGTTGGGCGCTTGCGCAGTCACCAGGTGACCGTCGTCGTGAAATCTGGCGGTCGCTTGCAGATCGTTTGGCGACATCCATCCCGATCCGCGAAGATAAAAAAAGCCCGCCGAAGCGGGCAACCTCTCGATGCGGAGGGGGAGATACGAATACGCAGGGCTGCGCGCGTTCAGCCTTTGGTCGCCCCGAACGTCAGCCCCGCCACAAAATGCTTCTGCATCGCGAAGAACATCGCGACGGACGGCAACGCCGCCAGAATCGACCCGGCCGACACGAGGTTCCACGACGTCGTCCATTGCCCCTTCAACGCGGCAACCCCTGCCGTGATCGGCGCAGCCTCATCCCCTTGCGTGAGACACAGCGCCCAGAAGTAGTCATTCCACACGAACGTAAACACAAGAATCGCCAGCGCAGCCAGCGCAGGCCGGATCAACGGCAACACGATCCGCCAGAACACCGTCCATTCCCCCGCCCCTTCGATCCGCGCCGCCTCGATCAGCTCGAACGGCAGTTGCTTGATGAAGTTGCGCAGGAACAGCGTGCAGAACCCCGTCTGGAACGCGACATGAAACAGGATCAGCGCCTCGACCGTATTGAACACGCCGAGCCTGAGCGACAAGTCCCGCACCGGAATCATCAGCACCTGCACCGGCACGAAATTACCCGCGACGAACGTGCCGAACAGCGCCGTGCTCCCGCGAAACTTGTAGGTCGCAAGCGCAAAGCCCGCCATCGCCGCGAGCGCGATCGAGCCAAGCACGGACGGCACCGTGATCTGCACGCTGTTCCAGAAGTAATGCAGCATCGGCGACGTGGTCAGCGCATCGCGATAGTTCTCGATCATCGAGAAGTGCCGCGGCCAGCCCCAGTAGTGGCCTTCGACGAGTTCCTCGGTCGAGCGCACCGACGTGACGAACACGGCGACCATCGGCAGCAGCCAGATCACGAGCGCGACGGGCAGCGACAGCTTGTACAGCCGGCGCGATACCGGCTTCCATTGGGCAACGGGTGTCGGAAACATGATGAAGGCATCCCCGGAAGGTCAGGTCACTGCTCGTTGCGCAGCAGGCGGCGCAACTGGAACACGATGTAGACGAGCATGATCGCGAACAGCACGACTGCGATCGACGCGGAATAGCCGAGCCGGTAGTACTTGATCGCCTGGTCGTACATGTAATACGCAAGCACGGTCGAGCTCTCGAACGGGCCGCCGCTCGTCATCACCGAGATCAGGTCGAAGCTGCGCAGCGCACCGATCACCGTGACGACGATCGCCATGAACGTGGTCGGCCGCAGTTGCGGCAGCACCACGTGCCACAGCAGCGCGAAGCCGCGCGCGCCTTCCATGCGTGCGGCTTCGATCTGTTCCGGATTGAGCGACGTGAGGCCGGTGAGGTACAGGATCATGCAGTACGCGGTTTGCGGCCACAGCGCGGCGAACACGATGCCGAACGTCGCGTAGCGTGCGTCGCCGAGCACCGGGATGCCGTGTCCGGCGATCAGCGCGAGCAGCCCGAACGTCGGATCGTAGAACCACGAGAAGATCAGGCCGACGACCACACCCGACAGCACGAACGGCGCGAAGAACAGCGACTTCACGAGCCGGATGCCGGCGACCGCCTGGTTCAGGTACAGCGCGAGCGCGAGGCCGAGCGGCGGCGCGAGCATGAAGAGCGCGAGCCAGATCACGTTGTTGCGCAGCGCGGTGTAGAACGTTGGCGCTTGCAGCAGCTCCGCATAGTTCGCGAGACCGACGAACGTGCGCTCGGTCATCCCGTCCCAGTTGTACAGGCTCAGCCACAGCGTCGACAGGATCGGCCAGATCACATAGACGGCAACCATCGCGCAGGCCGGCGCGAGAAACAGCCACGCGGCGCGCCGTTGCCGCCGCACGGCGGGCGACGGGCGGCGCGCGGGTAATGCAACAGCGGTAACCGCGGCAGGCGCGCGAGGGTGCAGCGGTTCCGGCGGCGCGGCGGGCGGCTCGAGGTGTCGGGACGAAATCGGACTGGACACGGCAGGGCTCCTGAACGAGCGAACGATGGGGCAGCCGCAGCGGCGGAGCACCGCCGCGCGGGTCACGGCATTACTTCTTGTAGATCCGCTTGCGGGTCTGTTCGAGCTGCGCGAGCACCGTATCGAGCTGCGCCGGATTCGCGAGGAACTGCTGCATGCCCTTCATCCCCTCGTCGGCCATTTCCTTCGTCATGTCGCGGTCGTAGAACTGCGCGACGCCGCCCTTCGTGTCGGCAAGAATCCGGAAGCCGATCCGCGAGACCGGATCGGCCGGCTCGGGCGACTTGCTGTTGGCCGACAGCGAACCGAGGCCTTCCGCGAGTTTCGCGCCCATCTCGGGGTTTTCGACGAACGCGAGGAACGTGTGCGCGTCGGCCTTGTTCTTCGCCTTCGTCGGGATATGCAGCGATTCGACCGGGCCATCCTCGGCGGTCGGCACCTTCGGGTCGATGATCGGGAAGCGGTAGTAGCCCATTTCCTGCTTCACGTTCGGCGGAAAACCCGCCGCGATGAAGGTGCCCATCAGCATCATCGCGGCCTTGCCCTGGAACAGGAACGGCTGGGCACCGTCGAGATCGTAGGACAGCGCGTTGTCGATGAAGTAGCCCGCGTCGATCAGCGACTTCCACGTCGTGTAGACCTTCTTCACGCGCGGGTCGGTGTACGGCACGTCGCCGGCCATCAGCTGCTGGTGGAACGCGTTGCCGTTCAGGCGCAGGTCGAGATAGTCGAACCAGCCGGCGAGCGTCCACGCGTCGCGGCCGCCGATCGCGACCGGCGTGATGCCGGCCGCCTTCAGCTTCTTGCACGCGTCGAGAAACTGGTCCCACGTCTTCGGCTCGTCGGCGATGCCGACCTTGCGGAACAGGTCCTTGCGGTAGAACAGCCCCCACGAGTAGTAGACGGTCGGTGCCGCGTACTGCTTGCCGTTGTACGACGATGCGTCGCGCGTCGATGCGTACATCGCGCCCCAGCCGTTCTTCGTCCAGTCGCCGCTCAGGTCCTCGAACAGCCCGCGCTTCGCGTAGTACGCCATCCGCTCGCCGGCGTGCCAGTTCACGACGTCCGGCGCGACGGTCGTGAGCCAGGCGGGGAGCTGCACCTTGTACGCTTCCTCGTCGACGAAGGTCGCCTTCACGTCGATGTCGGGATGCGCCTTGTGGAACGCGTCGAGCGTCGACTGCCAGACCGCGCGCTGGCTGGCGCCCTTGAACGCGATGTTGATCGTCAGCGTGCCGGCATCGGCGGGCGCCGTCGTGCCGAGCGATGCCAGTGCGACAGCGGCGGCCGTGGCGAGCCGGGCGGCGAAGCGAAGGGGGCGATGTGTCATGCGTGTCTCCATTCCTGTGTGTCGTCTTGTGCGTGACCGGCGCATCGCGGCGCCGGTGTCGGGGTGCTACGAACGGCTTCGATACACGGCCACGTCTTGCGGCCCGACTTGCGCGGTGCCGAGCACGAGCGCCGACGGCGGTACCGCGTCGATCGTGTGCGGCGTGTCGCCATAGTTGAAAACGTAGGTCAGGCCGCCGCGCCGGCTCACGCGCACGCCGTCGCCGAGCGGCGTCGGCGTGAGGCCGGCTTCGGCCGCGACATCGGCGAACAGCCGGGCGGTGGTCGCGTCGTCGAACAGCGCGGCCCAGTAGTGCAGCGTGCCGTGCGACACGCAGGCCGGGTGACCGTCGGCGAAGCGCGCGCGCACGACGCTGCGCGTGTCGTCGTGCAGTTCGACGAAGTCGCGCCAGTGGCGCGCATGGCCCGCGAGCGGCGTACCGTCGCATAGCGTGCCGTCGATTCGCTCGGTCACGTTCGGCCGCAGCGATTCGACGCGCCATACGCGCACCGGCAGGATCGAGGCGAGCGGGCCGGGCGGCAGCGTCGGCGGAATCTGCAGGTCGACGGTCTTCGAGCCGGTGCGCGGCCCGAACACGGCGTGCGCGCCCGAGGCCGCGAGCCGCGCGGCGAAATCGTCCGGGACGACCGGCAGCGGCGGCACGACGACGAGCCGGTAGCCGTCGAGCGGCGCATGCGCGGAAACGATGTCGACGTCGAGGCCGAGCGAACGCAGCGCCGCGTAGTACTCGAACGCGAAGCGCGGGTAGTGGAAATCGGCGCCTTGCGGCTGCACTTCGAACAGCCACTTCGCTTCGTAGTCGAACACAAGCGCGACGGGGGCACGCACCGCGCCGTTCGGGTCGGCGTCGGCACCTGCGTCGCGTATGGTCGCGATCTCGCGCGCGACGCGCTGCGCCTCGCGGCCGCCTTCGTCGAGCCGGTTGTCCGGCGTGTTCATGCCCGCATGCATCTGCTCCTGCGCGAACGGCGCCTGACGCCAGCGGAAGTACGACACGCAACCGGCGCCGTGCGCGAACGCCTCCCAGCTCCACAGGCGCACCATCCCCGGCAGCGGCGCGGGGTTCCACTGCGCCCAGTTCACGGGGCCCGGCTGCTGCTCCATCACCCAGAACGGCAGCGTCGACATGCCGCGATAGAGGTCGTGATTGAACGACGCGAAATCGGGATGGCCGGTGCGCAGCCAGCGCGCCTTCACGTCGGGCGCGAACCATTGCTCCTCGAGCGCGCCGAGCGGATAGCTGTCCCACGTCGCGACGTCGAGGTCGCGCGCCACTTCGTAATGGTCGAACTCGGTGAACAGCTGCATGAAGTTGTGCGCGACGGGCCGGCCCGGCGAGTGTGCGCGGATCACGTCGACCTGCATCCGGTGATAACGCGCGACTTCGTCCGACGCGAAACGCCGGTAGTCGAGGCGATGCGACGGGTGCGCTTCGGTCACGGTGCCGACGGGCGCATCGACCTCGTCGAAATGGCGATACTCCATGCTCCAGAACACGGTTCCCCACGCGCGGTTCAGTGCGTCGATCGTGCCGTAGCGCGCCTTCAGCCACGCACGGAAGCGCACGAGCGCGGCCGGCGAATAACTGACGACGGTCTGGTGGCAGCCCAGCTCGTTGTCGGTCTGCCAGTAGCGCACGGCCGGGTGCCGGCCGTAGCGCTCGGCGACCGCCGTGCAGATCTGGCGCGACGCCTCGAGATAGGTCGGCGACGAGAAGTCGTAGTGGCGGCGCGAGCCGAACGCGCGCGGCCGGCCGTCGGCGCCGATCGCGAGGATGTCCGGATGGCGGTCGACCAGCCATTTCGGCGGCGTCGCGGTCGGCGTGCACATCACGATCTCGAGGCCGGCCGCGCCGAGCACGTCGACCGCCCGATCGAGCCAGCCCCAGTCGTATTCGCCGGGCGACGGCTCGATACGGCTCCACGCGAATTCGGCGATCCGCACCTGCTCGATGCCGAGCGCTTTCATCCTGCGGGCATCGTCGGCCCACATCGATTCCGGCCAGTGTTCCGGGTAGTAACAGACTCCGAGGCGCATGCCCGATCCTTATGCGTAGTGGTGAACGTGGACGTCGGCGCACGCGGGCACCGCGCGGCCGTCTTCGGTGAAGAGATGGCAGGCCGCGGCCGGCGCATGTACGTGCACGCGCTCGCCGGTACGCACCTGCGCGTCGCCGGGCACCTTCGCGATCATCGTGTGGCCGCCGGGCTGGTCGAGGTGCACGTAGGTCTGTTCGCCCAGGCGTTCGACGAGCGCGACGTCGCGTGCGAGTGTCGTGGCGTCGTGCGCGGCGCCGAGCGTCAGGTGTTCGGGGCGAATGCCGAGCGTCACGGCGGCGCCGGCGCCGAGCGCCGAGCCGTCGCGCGGCAGCGTGAAGGTTTCGCCGGACGGCGTGAGCGTGACGGTCGTGCGACGGGCATCGCACGCCGTGACGACGGCCGGCAGGAAGTTCATCCGCGGCGAGCCGATGAAGCCCGCGACGAAGCGGCTGGCCGGGTGGTGGTAGAGGTCGAGCGGCGCCCCGACCTGCGCGATGCTGCCGTGCTGAGCGGTATCGGCGCCGGCGTGCAGCAGCACGATCTTGTCGGCGAGCGTCATCGCTTCGGTCTGGTCGTGCGTCACGTAGACGACGCTCGCGCGTTCGAACTGCCGGTGCAGCCGCGCGATCTCGATGCGGGTCTGGCCGCGCAGCGCGGCGTCGAGATTCGACAGCGGCTCGTCGAACAGGAACACGCCGGGCTCGCGCACGATCGCGCGGCCGATCGCGACGCGCTGCCGCTGGCCGCCCGACAGCGCCTTTGGTTTGCGTTCGAGCAGCGTGTCGAGCTGCAGGATGCGCGCCGCATCGCGCACCTTCCGGTCGATCTCGGCTTTCGGCACGCGCGCGAGCTTCAGCCCGAACGCCATGTTCTCGTAGACCGTCATGTGCGGAAACAGCGCGTAGCTCTGGAACACCATCGCGACGCCGCGCTCGGCGGCCGGCACGTCGTCGACGCGGCGGCCGTCGATCGACAGCTCGCCCGCGCTCAGGTCCTCGAGCCCGGCGATCATCCGCAGCAACGTCGACTTCCCGCATCCGGACGGCCCGAGGAACACGCAGAACTCGTGCGCGCCGATCTCCAGATCGACGTCGCGAATGACCGGCGCGTGATCGCCATAGGCTTTCTGCACGCGTCGCATCGAGATGCTCGCCATTGTCTCCGCTCCATGTTTTAATGCGCCAACATCGGTGATTAAGCGCTTAATCATCGCGATCAAAAAAAGAGGCGATGCGATCGCGGCCGAGTCGCGCCCGTCGGTCGGGCGGCAGGGTGTGCGGCGATAGTGCGCCGCTTCGGTGAGCGAAGCAAATACTGGATAGACGTCTCATATAGTGAGCAAGCGATGGCAACCCTGGATGAAGTGGCGCGCCGCGCCGGCGTGACGGCCGCGACCGTGTCGAACGTGCTGCGCGAGCGCGGCCGGGTGGGCGAGGCGACGCGCGCGCGGGTGCTGGAAGCCGTGGAGGCGCTCGGGTATCGGCCGCATCTCGCGGCGCGTGCGCTGGCGGAAGGGCGCGCGCCGACGGTCGCGCTGATGGTATCGAGCATCGCGAACCCGTTCTACCCGGAGTTCGCGCTGGCGGTCGAGCGCGCGGTGCGCCGCAACGGGCAGTTCCTGATCGTCTGCAATACGAATGAAGATCCGCTGCAGGGGCGGGCGTATCTCGACCAGATTGCCGGCACGATCTCCGAAGGGATTCTCGTGACCAACGCGAACCTGCATCTGCCCGATCTGCTCGACGTGGCCGCGCGCGGTGTGCCGGTCGTGCTGTGCCTGTGGGAGCGGCCGGAGGCGCCGCCCGACGGATTGCCGTGCGTGGCGATCGATTTTCGGGAGGCGGGGCGGATCGCGACGCGGCACTTGCTCGAGCTGGGCCACGAGCGGATCGGCGTGATCGTCGGCGGGTCGGCGAGCGGCGTGCAGGCGGCGCGCTACGACGGCTTCGTCGACGTGATGCGTGAAGCCGGGCTCGATGCGTCGATCGTTGCGGCGGAACCCGATTCGATCGAAGGCGGCGTGCGCGCGGCGGGGCGGCTCCTCGACGCGCATCCGCGGCTGACCGCGCTGGTCGCGACCAACGACCTGCCGGCGATCGGGGCGCTGCATGCGGCGGCCGATCGCGGCCGGCGTGTGCCGGACGATCTGTCGATCGTCGGGATCACCGACATTCACCTGGCCAGCGACACGCGCCCCACGCTGACGACCGTTGCGATCCCGACCGCCGAGGCCGCGGGGCTCGCGGTCGAATTGCTCAATGCGCTACGCGACGCGGGCGAGCGCAGCAGCGCTGCGTCGCGCGTGCGGATCGCGTCGCTGCCGAAACTGGTGGTGCGCGGGACGACCGGCCGCGCGCCCGGCGGGAGCGCGACGCGGTCGATTTGATGTATCGACGTGCTGAATGTCGCGATGGAGGTCGTCGCCGCAATCGGGGCGACTCGACAAGGCCCGACAAGGCCCGACAAGACCCGACAAGACCCGACAAGACCCGACAAGACCCGACAAGACCCGACAAGACCCGACAAGGCCCGACAAAACCGGCCCGCGCGCGGTGCAGCAGGCGGCACACGCAGCGCCGGCTTCAATCGCCTTCGACGAGCCCCGTCACGATGCGCCTGGCCGATTCGAGATGCGCGACCGTCATCGACCGAGCGGCACGCGCATTGCGCTCGCGGCACGCCTGCAGGATCTCCTCGTGCTCGACCTGGAACGACGGCGTATCGGCGAGCAGCGTGGCCTGCAGGCGCTCGTACCGTTCGACCTGGCTGCGTAGCTCCGCGATCGTCTTCAATTGCCGTGCGTTGCCGCAGCACGAATACAGCAACGCATGGAATTCGCGGTTCAGTTCGCCCTGCCGGCGCGGCACGGCCGCATCGCCGAGCAGGCGATGGACGAGTTCGGCACGCGCGAGCGTCTCGTCGTCGAGCCGCTTCACGCTTCGGTAGATCGCGTCGCCTTCGAGCAGCACGCGCAGGTCGTAGATTTCCTGCACGTCCGATGCGCCCAGCATGCGCACGACGGCGCCGCGATTCCTGAAGATGTCCAGCAACCCTTCGCGCTCCAGGCGCTGGATGGCCTCGCGCATCGGAATCCGGCTGATGCCGAACCGGTCGGCGAGGTCGCGCTCGACGAGCCGCTCGCCCGCTTCGAACTCGCCGTTGATGATCATGTCGCGCAACGAGGCGGCGACCGCGTCCGCCGTGGAATCGAGTTTGGCTTCCATGCCTGTGTGTTCCGTCAATTTGGAATAATGGTATACCAAACGAAAATCCGGTGCCAAAATGGCGAACGCAGGCGGGCTCCGTATAACGAAATCCGGCCCGGTCGAAGCAACCCACATCAATGGAGAGCGAGATGGCATCTGGCGAACACAAGTATCGCGTCGCAGTCGCGTGGACGGGCAATCGCGGCACCGGCACGTCGGGGTATCGCGAATACGGCCGCGATCATGTGATCCGGGCCGGTTCCAAGCCGGATATTCCCGGTTCGTCGGACCCGGCGTTTCGGGGCGACGCGTCGCGCTGGAACCCCGAAGACCTGTTGCTGGCGTCGGCATCGGCGTGTCACAAGCTCTGGTACCTGCACCTGTGCTCCGAAGCGGGCATTCGCGTGCTCGCTTATGTCGACGATGCGGAAGGCACGATGGTCGACCGTGACGAGCCGGGCCGCTTCACGGAAATCGTGCTGCGCCCGCACGTGACGATCCAGGCCGGCGACGATCGCGAGCGGGCGGAACATCTGCATCACGATGCGCACGCGAAGTGCTATATCGCGAACTCGGTCAATTTTCCGATCCGCTGCGAGCCCACGATCGAATTCGCCGCGGCGTGACGCCGACACCCACCGGACGAAATCGACGATGAAGCTTTTCTACTACCCCGGCAACGCCAGCATGGCGCCGCACTTCGTGCTCGAGGAAATCGGCCGGCCGTTCGAGCTTGAATACGTCGACCGCACGCATGATCGACACAAGTCGCCGGACTACCTCGCGCTCAATCCGAACGGGCTCATTCCGGTACTGATCGACGGCGACCTGGTGCTGTACGAGGCCGCGGCCATTTGCCTGCATCTCGCCGATACGCATCCCGAGAAGCGGCTGGCGCCCGAACTCGGCACCCCGGAACGGGCGCAGTGGTTACCGCAGCGACTCGTGCGCCCGGCGATCCAGCGCGCGATGAAATTCGATTCGCCGTTGTTCCGGAGTGCGTACAGGTGGATATACGAAAGGTCCGCTTGAAATCGATCTGGTCTGGCCGACGGATTCTTTGAGAAACCGATTGGGGATGTCCGATTCCATGTCAATCAGACGAGACTGAAATTCGGAATTTGTGGTTTCCATTCAACGGCTTGGCATTTGTTGACAGTTGCCTTTCGATCGGCTCGGTAAGATCGCGTTCCATAACCAAACGAACGGACGCGGGCCGCGTCGACCAGAATGAATAAGAATGCGCACCGTCTGGTGTTTTCCAGGCTTCGGGGTATGGTGGTGGCCGTCGCGGAGACAGCGACAGCTGAAGGGAAATCCGCAACAGGCGAAGCTCGCGCGCGGCGGCGGTCGTCGACGTCCGGCGCTCGCGTCCTGGTGGCGGGCGTCGCCGCACTCGGTATGCTACCCACCCAGTCCAATGCGCAGATCATCCCGACGCCCGGCACCAGCACGCAGGTGATCCAGACGCCGAACGGCTTGCCCCAAGTCAACGTGGCCAAGCCTTCGGGGGCCGGCGTATCGGTCAACACCTACAACCAGTTCGATATCCAAAAGGCTGGCGCGATCCTGAACAACTCCGCCACGATGGTTCAGACGCAGCAGGCGGGCTGGATCAACGGCAACCCGAATTACGGAGCCGGGCAGGTCGCGCGGATCATCGTCAACCAGGTCAACAGCCCGAACCCATCTCAAATTCGCGGCGCCTTGGAGATCGCAGGCGCTCGCGTAGAGCTGGTCATCGCTAACCCGTCCGGGATTTTAGTGGACGGTGGAACCTTCCTGAATACCAGTCGCGCGACCTTGACGACCGGCGTGCCGTTCTACGGCGCCGATGGTTCGCTCGCCGGTTACAAGGTCGACCGTGGGCTTGTGACCGTCTCGGGCGCTGGCCTGAACGCTACCGGCACCGATCAGGTGGACCTTATCGCCCGCGCTGTACAGGTCAATTCTGCTATCTATGCGAAGAGCCTGAACGTGATCGCAGGTGCCACCCAGGTCAATCACGACACGCTTGCCGCGACGCCGATCGCCGGCGACGGCTCCGCTCCGGCGGTCGCGATCGACGTGAGCCAGTTGGGTGGCATGTATGCCAATAGGATCGTCCTCGCATCGAACGAGTTTGGTGTGGGGGTCGCCAACGCCGGCACCATCGCTGCGCAGGCAGGCGACCTGACGTTGCAGTCGAACGGCCGGCTCGTGCTCACGGGCAAGACTACGGCAAGCGGCAACATGGCGCTGTCGGCCTCGGGTGGTATCCAGAACAGCGGCACAACGTACGCGCAGCAATCGCTCTCGGCCAATACGAGCGCCGATCTCACGAATACCGGCACGCTCGCGGCGCAGCAGAATACGGCAGTGAATGCCGGGAGCGTCAACTCGACCGGCACGCTCGGCGCCGGTGTGAGCAATGACGGCACCGTCGCACACAGCGGCGACTTGAACCTGACCGCGTCGGGCCTACTGACCGCGACCGGCCAGAATGTGGCGGGCGGCAATGCATCGCTGACGGGCGGCAGCATAAATCTCGCCGGCAGCCAGACAGCGGCGAACGGCAATCTGTCGCTGAACGCGACGGTCGGCGACGTGAACCTCTCGAACGCGACGACGAGCGCGCAAGGCGCCATTCAGGCGAACGCATCGGGCACCGTGATCAACGACCACGGCAACCTGTCGAGCGGCGACAGCACGACGCTGACCGGTGGCAATCTGTCGAATCAGGGCGGCGAGATCTCGTCGCAGGGTCCGTTGTCGGTGAATGTCGCCGGCCAGATCGCCAACCAGTCCGGCGGACTGGTATCCGAAAGTACGGCGGACGTGCGTGGTGGCGCCATCGCAAACAACCAGGGCACCGTTCAAAGCGCGGCCGGCATGACGGTGGCCGGCGCGTCGCTGGACAACTCGGCCGGCCGGATCACGTCGCTTAACGGCGACGGCCTGTCGGTGATGACCACCGGTCAATTGACCAATGCGGCGGGTACGACCGCGAACGGCGCGCACGGCGGCGTTATCGGCGGCAACGGCGATGTGTCGGTCCAAGGCGCAAACGTTGTCAATCGCGGCGCGATCACCTCCAATGCGAATCTGCGGGTATCGGGCCAGTCGGTCGACAACGGCAGTGGCACGCTGCAGGCTGCGAAAAAGGTGGTTGTCGACGCTGGCGCGCGCCTGGTCAACAACGGCGGCTCGATCGTCGGTCTGACGGCCGCGCTGACGGGCACGACCCTCGACAATAGCGCGGGTGCCGTACAGGCCAATCAGGTGTCGTTGAACGCAACCGACCTCGTGAACCACGGTGGCACGATCACGCAGACCGGCGCCGGCCCGATGGCCGTCAATGTGTCGCGTACGCTCGACAATTCCAAAGGCGGCACGCTGCAAACCAACAGCGCCGACCTGGCGCTCACCCCCACCGCACTCGTGAATGACGGCGGCACGATCACGCATGCCGGCAACGGCACACTGACGCTCGGAGGCGGCTCGGGCTCGATATCGAACGTAGGCGGTTCGATCGCGAGCAACGGACGCGTCGCCGCCCAAACCGGCGCGCTAAATAACGCGGCGGGCTCGATCAACGCGCAGAGCGGACTGACGGCAACCGTTGCCGGCACGCTGAACAATGCGAGCGGCAAGCTGTTGTCGAATACGGATCTGAGCGTCACCAGTGGCATGCTGACGAACGATGGCGGCCAGATCGGTGCGGGCACGAACGCGACAATCCACTCAGGCTCGATGACGAACCAGGGCGGTTCGATCGTCGCGCCGAACCTGTCGATCACAGCCGCGTCGACGCTCGATAACAGCGGCGGCAAGCTCGAAGCCAATCAGCTTGCGCTCACGGCCGAAAACCTCGTCAACCACGGCGGCACGATTACGCAGTATGGGTCGTCAACGATGGGCATGAATGTCAGCGGCGCGCTCGACAACTCGGCCGCTGGCGTGATCCAGACCAACAGCACGGATCTGACGCTCAAGCCCGCCGAGCTGAACAACGCAGGCGGCACCATCACCCATGCCGGCACGGGCACCCTGACGATCGCGCCGGGCAATGGCTCGAACGCGCTGAACAACGCGTCGGGCACCATCGTGACGAAGGGACAAGCCATCGTCAACGCGGCCGCCTGGAACAACGCGAGCGGTATCCTCGCCGCGCAACGCGGCATCGACGCGACCATTGCAGGCGACGTGAACAACGCGCAGGGCCTGCTGCGATCGGACGCGTCGCTGTCGTTGAAGAGCGGCGGTGCCCTGTCGAACCAAGGCGGCCACGTCCAGGCCGGACAATCTACTGCTGGTGACACCAGCACACTCGACATTCAATCGGCTTCGATCGACAACGCGGACGGCGCCATTGTCGACCTCGGTGCGGGCAAGATGACGGTGCAAGGCGACAACCAGATCGCGAACAGTCATGCCGGCGGTGTGTCGGGCATGGGTGCGATTACCGGTAACGGCGACGTGACGGTCAGCGCGGCATCGATCAGCAATACGCAGGGCGGTCAGCTCAGTGGTGCATCGCTGCATGTCCAGGGGAACTCGCTCGACAACAGCGGCGGCATCATCGGTAACGTCACGAATTCGAACGGCAACGTGAACGTTACGACGACCGGCGCGGTCACGAACACGAAAGGCCAGATCGGCTCGACGCACGACCTGTCGGTCGCAGCGGCCACGCTGCAAGGTGGCGGCACATACAGCGCGGCGCACGACGCCAACGTGAACCTGCAGGGCGACTACACGGCGGCATCCGACACGCAGTTCAACGTCGGTCACGATCTCGCCTTCACGCTGCCCGGCACCTTTGCGAACAACGCGAACCTGCAGTCGGTCAACAACCTGAGCGTCAATGCGGGCAACATCGTCAACGCGGGCGCCCTGACGGCCGGCGGCTTGCTGCGTACGCAGTCGACCGATTTGACCAACACGGGGGCGCTGGTCGGCGCCAGCGTATCGCTCAACGCGACGAATACGATCTCGAACCTTGGACCGACCGCGTTGATCGGCGGATCGGACAGCAACGGTACGCTCGAAATCCTCGCGCATGACATCGAAAACCGCGACGACACGACGGCCACCGACTCGATGGCGACGACGGCCATCTTCGGGATGGGCAAGGTCGTGCTGGCGGGCGGCAAGGACGCGAGTGGCAACTACACGAACGCAGCGTTGGTCAACAACGTGTCTGCCTTGATCCAGTCCGGCGGCGACATGGAATTGCATGCCGACAAGGTGACAAGCACGCGCCGCGTGATGAAAACTTCCACCAGCCAGATCGATCCGGCTTCTCTCGCGCAGTTCGGCATTCCGATCAGCGGACGCACGGGCCAGGTCGGCGTGAAGGATCCGTACAGCATCGGCGGCGTCTACACCGAGCCGCCTCACGGCGGTCAGTGGAACAGCACGTATCAGTTCACGACCTACTATGCGGACAGCGCGACGGCGACGACCGTAACGGACATCAGCCCGGCCGCCCAGGTCGTGTCGGGCGGCAAGATCGACGCCTCTTCGGTCGGTACGCTGCAGAACTACTGGAGCAACATCGCGGCGGTCGGCGACATCAAGATGCCAGCCCGCTACGATGCCGACGGCTGGGCGGCGTCCGGTCAGAAACTGCCGGGCGTGTCGGTTTCCTACTCGGGGCAATATCACTACAACAATTACGATAATTCCGAATATGACTGGAAGCTTCCGTTCGGCAATGCGCCGTTTGTCGGCTCTCGGCCGGGTGGCTACACGCAGGCGGCGCCAGCATCGATCAAAGACTACAAGCTGCCGCGTTACGATGCGACGTTGAATTCGAACGGCACGATTTCCGGTACTGGAGTGAGTGTCAACAACTCGGCGGGCAACGCATCGATCCCGTCGCTCGGCCTGCTGCCGGGACAGTCGGTGCCGGGTCTCACGCCTACCAATCTGAGTGGGAACGCGAGCGGTGCTAAATCGGGGGCATCGTCCGTGCACGGTGGTGCGCCCGCGCCGGTCGACCCGATCATCGCCAGCGCGACGGCGCTGAACGTGCTGAACAATCTCGCCATTCCGCAGGGCGGATTGTTCAAGCCGACTACCGCGCCGAACGCGAGCTATGTGATCGAGACGAACCCTGCGTTCACGAACCAGAAGAATTTCATTTCGAGCGACTACTTCTTCGGCCAGCTCGGCGTCGATCTCACGCACATCCCCAAGCGCCTCGGCGACGGTTTCTACGAGCAGCAGCTTGTGCGCAACGAAGTCACGTCGTTGACCGGCAACGCGGTACTCGGGCCGTACGCCGACCTGGAGACGATGTACCAGTCGTTGATGGCGGCCGGTGCGAGCCTGTCGAAATCGCTCGATCTCCCGATCGGCGCGAGCCTGTCTGCCGATCAGGTATCGAAGCTGACCGGCAACGTAATCATGATGGAAACGCGTGTGGTCGACGGTCAGTCGGTGTTGGTGCCCGTCGTGTATCTCGCGAAGGCCAGCCAGCAGAACATCGACGGCCCGCTGATCAGCGCAACGAACATCGATTTCCAGAACGCGCAGTCGTTCACGAACAGTGGCACGATCAAGGCGGACAATACGCTGGCAATCCAGGGCAAGCAGATCGACAACGCATTCGGCGCGCTGCAAAGCGGTGGGCTGATGTCGCTGAAGACAGAGAACAACATCGATCTGACGTCGGCGAACGTGAAGGCGGGCAGCCTTCAGCTTGATGCCGGCAAGGACTTGATTCTCGACACGGCGACGAAGACGAATACGCGCGTGAGTCGGGACGGCGCGACGAGTGTGGTGACGACGCTCGGGCCGACCGCCAAGCTGGAGGTCGCGGGTGACGCGTCGCTCGTCACCGGCGGCAACTTCCAGCAGAACGCGGGCAATCTGTCGGTAGGCGGCAACCTCGGGATGAACGTCGGCGGCAACTGGGATCTCGGTGCGGTGCAGACGGGCGAGCACAAGATCGTGCAACGCGCCAACGGCGTATCGAACACCGACATCAACACGGTCACCGGCAGCTCGGTGAAGGTTGGTGGGCAGTCGAGCATCGGCGTGGGCGGTGATTTGACGGCCAAGGGCGCGCAGATCGACCTCGGCCAGGGCGGGACGATCGCCGCCAAGGGCAACGTGACGCTCGGCGCGGCGAGCGCGACGTCGACGGTCGACAGCAACAGTTCAGGCAGTGATAGTCACGGCAGCTACGCGGAAACGCTGCATACATCCGATCAGGCGCTGACCGGCACGACGCTCAAGGGCGGCGATACCGTTACGCTGGCGTCAGGCAAGGATCTTACAATCAGCGGTAGCACGATCAGCCTGGATAAAGGTAATGCGAACCTGCTGGCGGCCGGCGATGTGAATATCGGCACCGCAACCGAAACGCACGAGTTGAACTCTCACGAAACGCATAGCCACAGCAATGTTGTCAGCGGAGCGAAGATCGCGAGCGGGATCGACCAGACGGCGACCTATAGCCAAGGCAGCACGGTGTCGGCCGACGGCGTCAACATCGTCAGCAACCGCGACATCAACGTGACGGGCAGCAACGTCGTTGGTACGGACGACGTCACCTTGCAGGCGAAGCGCGACGTCAACGTCACGACCTCACAAGACACGACTCAATCGTCCAGCTATTTCGACAAGAAGGAGTCGGGTCTGCTCACGAATGGTGGTTTGTCTGTGACAGTGGGCTCACGCTCGGCCGCGCAGCAAGACCAAAGCAGTTCCGTGACGAACAAAGGGAGTGTGATCGGGTCATCGCAGGGCAATGTGACGATCCAGGCAGGGAAGGATGCGTCGATTGCGGGCAGTACGGTTGTTGCGGGCCAGGATGTCGGCATCACGGCACAGAACGTGACCGTAAATGCTGCATACGATACCTACAAGGACGCGCAGTCTCAGCAGTTCAGCCAATCGGGTTTGAGCGTCGGATTGGGTGGCGGCCTGGTTGGACTCGGACAGTCGATGGCAGGTGCGGTCCGCCAAGGCCAGCAGTCGGGTGACTCGCGTCTCGTGGCAGTGCAGGCGGTGGCGGCCGCCGAGCAGGCTTACCAGAACCGCGGTGGGATCAAGGACGCGGCCAATGCCCTGTCGAACGGCAACGTAAGCGAGGCTGCCAAGGGTGTTCAGGTACAGCTCAGCATCGGATCGAGCCATAGCAGCAGCAATGCGACGACATCGATCTCGAGCGCGAAAGGTTCGTCGATCATCGGCAACGGCAACGTCTCCATTACTGCGACCGGCGCGCCGGACGCGGACGGAAATGTTCAGGCAGGTACCGGCAACATCGCGATGACCGGAGCGTCGGTACTCGGCAAGAATGTTGCTCTCGACGCCAACCACGCGATCACGCTGCAAAGCGCGCAGAGCACCGATCAGAGCACGAGCTCGAACAGTTCGACTGGCTGGAATGCGGGCGTCGCGATCGGCGTGGGCAAGAACACGGGCATCAGCGTCTTTGCGAATGGCTCGAATTCGCATGGCCAGGGCAACGGCGACAGCGTGACGCAAACCAACACGACGGTGGCGGCCGGCAACTCGCTGACGATGATGTCGGGCGGCGACACGACGCTGTCGGGCGCCAAGGTGTCTGGCGACAAGGTCAAGGTAGATGTCGGCGGAGACCTGACGATGACGAGCCTTCAGGATACGTCGAACTACAGCAGCAACCAGCACAACACGGGCGTCAGTGGCAGCTTTACGTTCGGCTATGGTGGTGGCGTTGACGCGTCGATCGGCCATACCAGTATCGACGCGAACTATGCGTCGGCGAACCAGCAAACTGGCATCGTGGCAGGCAAGGGAGGGTTCGATGTCAACGTGACGGGCCATACGCAGCTCAATGGCGCGCAGATCGCGAGCGCGGCGCCGGCCGACAACAATACGCTGACGACCGGCAGCCTCGGATTTACCGACATCCAGAACAAGATGTCGTATTCGGGCTCGTCGGAAGGTTTTTCGACGTCGGGCGGTCCGAGCTTCGCGCAGACGAGCGATAGCGCAAGCGGCGTCACGCACGCGGCGGTGAGCCCGGCGAAGATTGTCGTGAAATCGGATGAGCAGAACGGCACGGACAGCACGTCCGGCCTGTCGCGTGACACGACGAACGCGAACCAGACGGTGGAGAACACGTTCAACCTGCAGAAGGTCCAGAACAATATGGCCTTCGCCCAGGCGTTCGGCAAGGTCGCGACTTTCGCGGTGGCGGAAGCGGCGACGCAGCTGGAAAACAGCAGCCCGCAGATGAAGGCGGTGTTCGGCGAAGGCGGTGCAGGTCGTGACGCGCTGCACGCCGCAGTGGCGGCGATCGGGGCAGCGCTGTCGGGTGGGAACATCGGTGGAGCGGTCGCGGGTTCGCTGGCCGGAGACGTGTTGCAGTCGCTGGCGCAGCCTATCATCGATCAGACCGTGAGCCAGTTGCCGCTGAGCGCACAAGCCGCCGCGCGGAATGCGCTGAACGAGATCGTGGCGACGGCGGGCGGTGCGGCGGCTGGCGCTGTCGCAGGTGGCGGTTCATACGGTGCGCTGGCCGGTGCAGGTTCGGCCGTCAACAACGAGCTTTACAATCGGCAGCTTCACGTAGAAGAGGTGAAGGTTGTCGAGCAGCTCGCAAAGGAAAAAGCGCAGGCGGTATGCCGTGGCGATTCCAGTTGCGTGGCGAAGGCAACGACCTACTGGACCGACATGCTCGAGCGCGCGGCGAAGGGAATGGTCGACGACACCGCCAACAAGGAAAACATGGCGTATCTCCAGACGCTGATCCAGACGGCTAACAATCCGACCAGCGAAGGTGCAATGGGCGGCCTCAGTTCCTACCTGGCGAACCTTCAGACCGCGCAAGATATGTTGTCGCAGTATATGGGCAAGCCGATTCTGGTCCGCGGCACGCCGATCATCTCCGACGGTTCGGCTCAGACGTATTTCAGTGCGACACCGGAGCAACGTTCCAATCAAAGCCTCAATGCGATATTGGGCTCGCTGCCTGGCTCGATCGTGCCGGGTGCGAGCCAACGCGATCAGAATCGAGTGGATTCCTTCGCGACGCAAAACGGCTCCGTGAAACCCGATTACACGATCGAGGAAACAGTCATCGGCGGTATCCTTACCAACAAAATCGCGTCGACAGCCGCGCGCGTGGGCGAGTCGATTGATGTTTGGTTGGCGGGGCCGGTGAATCCGACGGGCAAAGGGTTCATCAGCACCGGCGAGGTGACGATGGAGAGCATGCCGGTGAAATTGAATACCGCAGAACAAGGCGTGCTGTCACAACTCGACCAGCTGCCGTCCAAGGATTTGCAGGGACAGGCCCGTGAATATGTGGCGAACAACTACTTCGTACGGAATGGCTTTACGCCGCTTGATGGGAAGTGTGGGGCCAATTGCTTTGACGGCGTCTACATCAAGGGCGACACTGTCTACGTCAATGAAGTAAAGCCGTTGAACAAATCTGGCTCGATTAACTTAAATCCTGAAAACCCGGCGACCGGACTTCCGACTCAGCAAACGGATAATTGGGTGGAATACGCCATTAAACGTCTGAAAGACACCGAGGACCCGCAATTCGTTAACACGGCAACTGTTATAGAGCAAGCCATGAAGAAAGGAAAGCTAGTGAAGTTGGTTTCCGGAGTTGACTCCAATGGAATGGTTATTGTAAAGATTCCCCGGAATTAACCATGACAAATCGAACAGCATTGGATAAATTGGCGAATTTTGTTCAAATTGAGAGAAATGGAATTCCCGAGCTTGTTCATGATGCGATATATCGACGAAATAAAGTTCGCCTTGGCATTGTTTACAATGCATTGGCAAGTCGTGCGCGAGCACAGGCAGTTTTTGATTATTTTTCCGATAGAAATATCGCTGCGAGCAAGCAAAATTTTTATCTATCGTCAAAGTTATCCATAGCGAGTTGCGATTTGGATGGAGGTGCTAGTTTCACCACAGGACTTGAGATGCTCTGTGCGATCTTGTCTGATAACGAAAGTGTTATTGAGGCAGCGGCGCGTATGGAAACGTCGACGCTGTTGAATGGAAGAAATGATCCAAAATCGGCGGCAGCGTTTCAATACAGATTCCAGCTCGCGATCTTGGGTAAGGATCAGGAGTTGGGGGCGCGTATCGAGGAGGTGAAAAAAAATGGAACCAAAGCTGATCGGCAGGCCATTTCAAATGGTGAGTATTTTTTCTCATTGCTTCTAGCTCGCGATGCCGCAGGGTTAAGGGCGTTGATCGAAAAGCGGCACGCAAACGTCAAATGCGTTTGGCCGGATTTGGAGAACTTCATCTCATACCTTGGGACGCTTGAGACAAAAATTTGCTGGCGACGTGGCATCCAAATTGAAATCGACCATCCGCTGGTGCCAATGGAGTTGATGCCAGTCAAGCCACTCGATCACTACGATGACGTCTACGACTTTCTGAAGCCGGGGTGGGTGCCGCCTCCGCAGGGACTGATTGGCCGCGTTTCCCGGTGGTTTAAGACGTGATCGGCGCACATCGCACTCGCTTTGAGGCAACGATGAAGAAATCCAAATGGCCCGTAGCCCTAGCGTTTGTCATGTCGACGCTTCTCGCTGCATGCGAGACCGTGCCACCTGATGCACCGCCGCGTCCTCCGCCGAAACCGGAAATGGAGCCTGTGTTGCCGTCGTGGTCGAGCACGATCTGGGTGATGGGCTTCTGGAAATGGAGCGGTACCGAATGGGTTTGGATTCCGGGGCATTTAGCACCCAAACCATAAAATCGAACGAACAACACCACCTCTATGACAATCCGTACCCCGGTCGTGCTGCTGTCGGCCGCATGGTTGATTCCAATGGCCGCGTCGGCGCAGGAAGCGCCGCGCCTGATCATTCCGGGCAACGACCAGCAAACCCGACAGCAGGAAGAGGCACGTGAGCGCGAACGGGCCGTCACCGCGCCCGGGGTACGATCGAACGTGGCGGCAAGCGCTGGGTATCCCACGCTGCCGTCCGAAACGCCCTGCTTTCGCATTGACCGCTTCGCACTCGACGTACCCGATGGGCTACCCGCTTCCCTGAAGTTGCAAGGCGCGTCGGCGTTGCCGATGGATCGCTTCGCCTTCGCGCGCGAATGGCTCGAGCACTACACTGGGCAGTGTGTAGGCAAACAGGGACTCGACATGCTCGTCAAGGGTCTGTCGCAAGCCATTCTGGCACGCGGGTACGTCACGACGCGCGTGCTGCTGCCCGAACAGGATCTGTCGACCGGCGCCCTCAAATTTTCGCTAATCCCCGGCGTAATCCGCCATGTACGTTTTGCCGGCGAGAAGCTGCGCGGCACCTGGAAGACCGCCTTCCCGACCGGCGACGGCGAACTGCTCAACCTGCGCGACCTTGAGCAAGGTTTGGAGCAGATGAAGCGAGTGTCGAGCCAGGACGTGTCGATGCAGATCGTGCCAGCCGACGTGCCCGGCGAAAGCGACGTCGTGCTCGACGTGAAGCGCGACAAGCCGTGGACCGTCGTCGCGTCGATCGACAACTCAGGCACGCGTGCGACCGGCCGCTTGCAGGGCAACCTGTCGCTCGGCATAGACAACCCGCTCGGCCTGAACGACATCTTCAACATCGGCGTGAGCCAGGATCTCGAGTTCGGCGACAAGCGGCTCGGTTCGCACGGGTGGAACGGTTTCTATTCGATTCCATGGGGCTACTGGACCGCGACGCTCTCCGCATATACGAGCACGTACTACCAGCAGATCGCCGGCGTGAACCAGACGTTCATCGCGAGCGGCAATTCGAAGACGGTCGACTTCAAGTTGAACCGCGTGCTGTCGCGCAGCCAGAACGACGTGTTCGGTGTGCAGTTTCGGGTGTCGCGCCGCTTCGGGCAAAGCTTCATCGAAGACACCGAGATTCCGCAGCTGCGCCGCAACAATACGTTCGTCGAGTTCGGCCTGACCGATCGGCACTACTTCGGCAACGCGCAATTCGACGGCACGCTCGCGTACCGACAGGGCATCGGCGCATTCGGCGCGCAGGACGACATGCTGGCAGCCGACGGCGGCCCGACCTACCGCTACAGGATGGCCGTGCTCGACGCGAACCTGTCGGTGCCGTTCGCGATCGCGCAGCATCCGTTTCGCTATGTCACGACATTTCATGGCCAGTACACGGGCAACACGCTGTACTACATTGACGACCTGACGATCGGCAGCCGCTATACGGTACGCGGCTTTGACGGAGAGACGATGCTGGCGGCTTCTCGCGGCTTCTACTGGCGCAACGAATTGCAGGCGTCGATCGGGAAGACGGGTATGGCGGTCTACGCGGGCCTCGACTACGGTCGAGTGTGGGGCCCGCAGCCGGTCGCGCTGGTGGGCACGCAACTGGCAGGCGCCGTGATCGGCGTAAAGGGCAGCGTCGCGACTCGATTGGGAGCCTACGGTTACGACCTGTTTGCCGGCACACCGATCTACAAGCCATCCGGATTCCCAACGGCACGCGTGACGGTGGGTTTTCAGGTCACGGCACAGTTCTAATGAAGCGAGCGCAATGCGGCACCCGGCCCGCCGTCGTTGGAGAGGGTGGTGGCGAGGCTCGAGAGCCGACGACTTCGACCGTATAGAGCGGGTACTGTTGTCGGAAAGCCCCGAACGGCGACCTTGCTCTCCACGTCCGGCGGTGGAACCCTACCCTACCGCTATCTCACAGCACGACCCCATAAACCCCCCGCGCAGCCGCGCGAATCGCATCGGCCATCACCGCGACGGCCGGCGAATGCAGCCGGTCGGTGCGCGTGATGATCCCGAAATCGTCCATCCGGCAATCCATCTCCAGCGGCAGCACCGTGACGATCCCGTGCCGCGCGTAGTAGCGCGCGACGTCCTCGGCCAGCACCGCGATCATGTCGCTCTGTTCGAGCAGTTGCGTGATGAACAGCAGCGCGGACGTCTCGACGAGGTTCGCCGGCGGCGCGAGGCTCGCGCGCTGGAACACGAGCTCGAAGCGATGGCGCAGCACGCTGCCGGCCGGCGGCACGACCCACGCGGCGCGCTGCACGTCCGCGAGCGCCAGTGGCGCCTGCGCGAGCAGCGGATGGCCGGTCCGCACGACGGCCGCCACCGACTCGCCGGTCAGCGGCTCGTAGCGCAGCCGCAGCTTGTCGTGTTCGGCGGAAAGCCGGCCGACCACGATGTCGATCTTGTCCTGCGCGAGATGCTCGAGCAGCACGTTGCTGGTGTCGATCTCGACCGATACGTGCAGGCCCGCATGCGTGCCCTTCACCGCTGCCACCGCCGGCGGCACGAGCCGCAAGCCCGGCGACGTGATCGCCCCCACCGCCACGTGGCCGAGATGGCCGGCCTTCAGCGCGGCCAGTTCCTCGTGCGCCTGGTCGAGGCTGCCGAGCGCCGCGCGCGCGTGACGGATCAGCGCGTCGCCGTACAGCGTCGGCCGCATCCCGCGCGGCAGGCGTTCGAACAGCACCGCACCGATCGATTCCTCGAGTTCGCGCAGCAGCTTCGACGCGGCCGGCTGCGTCATGTTCAGCGCGGCCGCCGCGCGGTGAATGCTGCCTTCGTCGGCAAGCGCGACGACCAGCAGAAGCTGGCGCGTCTTCAGGCGGCCACGGTTTCCCCACGGGCTGGCTTCGGGCATCGTACGGGTTTATATCGATATCGGAATCGATATCGTAATCGCCAAAAACGTCATTAGCCAGTTATCAAAATTCTGCCTAGACTGCGCCGGTATCCCGTCACCACAGGACTGACGATGTCGGCAACAAAACCCAGGCTGCGCTCCGCCCAATGGTTCGGCACGAACGACAAGAACGGCTTCATGTACCGGAGCTGGATGAAGAATCAGGGCATTCCCGATCACGAGTTCGATGGCCGTCCGATCATCGGCATCTGCAACACGTGGTCCGAACTGACGCCGTGCAACGCGCACTTCCGCAAGCTCGCCGAGCACGTGAAGCGCGGGATCTTCGAAGCGGGCGGCTTCCCGGTCGAGTTCCCGGTGTTCTCGAACGGCGAATCGAACCTGCGCCCGTCGGCGATGCTCACGCGCAACCTCGCGTCGATGGACGTCGAGGAAGCGATCCGCGGCAATCCGATCGACGCGGTCGTGCTGCTCGCCGGCTGCGACAAGACGACGCCCGCGCTGCTGATGGGCGCGGCGAGCTGCGACGTGCCGGCGATCGTCGTGTCGGGCGGGCCGATGCTGAACGGCAAGCTCGAAGGCAGGAACATCGGCTCCGGCACGGCCGTGTGGCAGCTGCATGAATCCCTGAAGGCCGGCGAGATCGACCTGCATCACTTCCTGTCGGCCGAAGCCGGGATGTCGCGCTCGGCCGGCACCTGCAACACGATGGGCACCGCGTCGACGATGGCGTGCATGGCCGAGGCGCTCGGCGTCGCGCTGCCGCACAACGCGGCGATCCCGGCCGTCGATTCGCGCCGCTACGTGCTCGCGCACATGTCCGGCATCCGCATCGTCGAGATGGCGCTCGAAGGGCTCGTGCTGTCGAAGGTTCTCACGCGCGCGGCGTTCGAGAACGCGATCCGCGCGAATGCGGCGATCGGCGGCTCGACGAATGCGGTGATCCACCTGAAGGCGATCGCCGGCCGCATCGGCGTGCCGCTCGAACTGGAGGACTGGATGCGCATCGGCCGCGACACGCCGACGATCGTCGACCTGATGCCGTCGGGGCGCTTCCTGATGGAGGAGTTCTATTACGCGGGCGGGCTGCCGGCCGTGCTGCGCCGGCTCGGCGAAGGCGGGCTGCTGCCGCACCCGGACGCGCTGACGGTGAACGGCAAGTCGCTGTGGGACAACGTGCGCGAAGCGCCGAACTACGACGACGAAGTGATTCGTCCGCTCGACCGGCCGCTGATCGCGGACGGCGGCATCTGCATCCTGCGCGGCAACCTCGCGCCGCGCGGCGCGGTGCTGAAGCCGTCGGCGGCGAGCCCCGAGCTGCTGAAGCATCGCGGCCGCGCGGTCGTGTTCGAGAACCTCGACCACTACAAGGCGACGATCAACGACGAGGCGCTCGACGTCGACGCCAGCTCGGTGCTCGTGCTGAAGAATTGCGGGCCGCGCGGTTATCCGGGGATGGCCGAGGTCGGCAACATGGGCCTGCCGCCGAAGCTGCTGCGCCAGGGCGTGAAGGACATGGTGCGGATTTCCGACGCGCGGATGAGCGGCACCGCGTACGGCACGGTCGTGCTGCATGTGGCGCCGGAGGCCGCCGCCGGCGGGCCGCTCGCGGCCGTGCGCAACGGCGACTGGATCGAGCTCGACTGCGAGGCCGGCACGCTGCATCTCGACATTCCGGATGACGAACTGCAGCGCCGCCTGTCGGACGTCGATCCGACCGCGGCGCCGGGCGTGGCCGGGCAGCTCGGCAAGGGCGGCTACGCACGGCTGTACATCGATCACGTGCTGCAGGCCGACGAGGGGTGCGACCTCGACTTCCTGGTCGGCACGCGCGGCGCGGACGTGCCGAGCCATTCGCATTGAGCGGCAGGCGGCGCGAGAGGTGCCACAAACGCGCGCCGCAGCCGGTTGCGGGCCCGCCCGGGCCCGCTTCGTGAAACCGTGAACGCATGACGGCCGGTCACCACCGACGCCGAAGCAGGACGCGAACCATGACATCGAGCAGCACGCCGCGTTATCGCGGCATCTTCCCCGTCGTCCCGACGACCTTCACCGACACCGGCGAGCTTGACCTCGCGAGCCAGAAACGCGCGGTCGATTTCATGATCGACGCGGGTTCCGACGGGCTGTGCATCCTCGCGAATTTCTCCGAGCAGTTCGCGATCACCGACGACGAACGCGACGTGCTCACGCGCGCGATTCTCGAACACGTCGCGGGCCGCGTGCCGGTGATCGTCACGACATCGCACTACAGCACGCAGGTGTGCGCGGCGCGCAGCCTGCGCGCGCAGCAGCTCGGCGCGGCGATGGTGATGGCGATGCCGCCTTATCACGGCGCGACGTTCCGCGTGCCGGAAGCGCAGGTCTTCGATTTCTTTGCGCGCGTGTCGGACGCGATCGACATCCCGATCATGATCCAGGATGCGCCCGCGAGCGGCACGGTGCTGTCCGCCTCGTTCCTCGCACGGATGGCGCGCGAGATCGAGCAGGTCGCGTACTTCAAGATCGAGACGCCCGGGGCGGCGAACAAGCTGCGCGAGCTGATCCGGCTCGGCGGCGACGCGATCGAGGGGCCGTGGGACGGCGAGGAGGCGATCACGCTGCTCGCCGACCTCCATGCCGGCGCGACCGGCGCGATGACGGGCGGCGGGTTTCCGGACGGCATCCGGCCGATTCTCGAAGCCTGGCGCGAAGGGCGCCACGACGACGCTTTCGAGCGCTATCAGGCGTGGCTGCCGCTGATCAATCACGAGAACCGCCAGTCCGGGATCCTCACCGCGAAAGCGCTGATGCGCGAAGGCGGCGTGATCTCATGCGAGCGGCCGCGGCATCCGATGCCGGAACTGCATCCGGACACGCGCGCGGAACTGCTCGCGATCGCGCGCCGGCTCGATCCGCTCGTGCTGCGCTGGGCGCACTGAACGACCACCGAACGATTCGCGAAGGAGGCATGCACGATGAGTGATCAGGTTTCGCTGGGTATCGTCGGCGTCGGCAAGATCGCGCGCGACCAGCATCTGCCGGCGATCGACGCCGAACCGGGCTTCAAGCTGACCGCGTGCGCGAGCCGCCATGCGGAAGTCGATGGCGTGCGCAACTATCGCGACCTGCGCGCGCTGCTGGCCACCGAGCGCGAGCTCGACGCCGTGTCGCTGTGCGCGCCACCGCAGGTGCGCTACGCGCAGGCGCGCGCCGCGCTCGAAGCCGGCAAGCACGTGATGCTCGAGAAGCCGCCGGGCGCGACGCTCGGCGAAGTGGCCGTGCTGGAGGCGCTCGCGCGCGAGCGCGGGCTCACGTTGTTCGCCACGTGGCATTCGCGCTGCGCGAGCGCGGTGGAGCCCGCGCGCGCGTGGCTCGCGACCCGCACGATCCGCGCGGTGCAGGTGCGCTGGAAGGAGGACGTGCGGCGCTGGCACCCGGGGCAGCAATGGATCTGGGAACCGGGCGGCCTCGGCGTGTTCGATCCGGGCATCAACGCGCTGTCGATCGTCACGCGGATCCTGCCGCGCGAGCTCGTGCTGCGCGAGGCGACGCTGATCGTGCCGAGCGACGTGCAGACGCCGATCGCCGCCGAACTCGATTGCACGGATACCGATGGCGTGCCCGTGCGCGCGGAATTCGACTGGCGGCACGGCCCGGTCGAGCAATGGGAAATCGCGGTCGACACGGCCGACGGCGTGCTCGCGATCAGCCGCGGCGGCGCGCAACTGTCGATCGCGGGCGAGCCGGTCGAGATCGGGCCCGAACGCGAGTACCCGGCGCTGTATGCGCACTTCCACGCGCTGATCGCGCGGGGTGAAAGCGACGTCGACGTGCGGCCGCTGCGGCTCGTCGCCGATGCGTTCCTGTTCGGCCGGCGCGTGCAGACCGACGCGTTCGGACGCTGACTACGCTGACTATGCGCGGGCGCGCTGCGGCGCGATCGCGCACGACGAATCATTACGGCACAAGCCGACATCAAGGAGACACCGCATGAACCGCACGACCCACACGATTCGCCGACACACCCTGCGCGCGCTGCTCGCCGCGCTGTGCATCGCGCCGCTCGGCATGCAGGGCGCGGCGCGCGCCGACGCGCCGCTGAAGATCGGCTTCCTGGTGAAGATGCCCGAGCAGGCATGGTTCATCAACGAGCAGAACGCGGCGTCCGCGCTCGGCCAGAAGGAGAATTTCTCGGTCGTGAAGATCGGCACGCCCGACGGCGAGAAGGTGCTGGCCGCGATCGACAACCTCGGTTCGCAAGGCGCGCAGGGTTTCGTGATCTGCGCGCCCGACGTGCGCCTCGGGCCGGCGATCGCCGCGCGTGCGAAGCGCTACAACATGAAGTTCGTGACCGTCGACGACCAGCTCGTCGATTCGACCGGCAAGCCGCTGTCGAACGTGCCGCACCTCGGGATGTCGGCGACCAAGATCGGCAACCAGGTCGGCCAGGCGATTTCCGACGAGATGAAGCGACGCGGCTGGAAGCCCGAGGAAGTCGGCGCGCTGCGGATCACGAACTACGAGCTGCCGACCGCGAAGCTGCGCACCGACGGCGCGACGCAGGCGCTGCTCGCGAACGGCTTCCGCCAGGAGAACATCTTCGATGCGCCGCAGAAGACGACCGACGACGAAGGCGGCTTCAGCGCGGCCGCGCCGGTGCTCGCGCGGCATCCGAACATCAAGAAGTGGGTGGTCTACGCGCTGAACGAGGAAACCGTGCTCGGCGCGGTGCGCGCGACCGAACAGCTGCATATTCCGGCCGCCGACGTGATCGGCGTCGGCATCAACGGTGCCGGCGAGGCGTTCGCCGAATTCCAGAAGAAGGAGCCGACCGGCTTCTACGGGACGATCGCCGTCAGCTCGACGAACCACGGCAAGGACAGCACGCAGAACCTCGTCGACTGGATTCGCAACGGCAAGACGCCGCCGGCCGACACGCAGACGAGCGGCAAGCTGATGACGCGCGCGAACTGGCAGGCCGTGCGCGCCGAACTCGGCATCTGAGCGTGCGGGGCGAGCAAGCGATGACGACGCAGACGATGACGACCGTATCCGCCGGCAGCACGGACACAGTCACGGCCGCCGCTGCCGACGCAGCCGGCACGTCGCGGCCGGACGCGGCGCTGCTCGCGCTCGACGGCATCACGGTGACGTTCCCGGGCGTGCGCGCGCTCGACGCCGTGTCGCTGTCGGTGCGCGCGGGCGAAGTGCACGGGCTGATGGGCGAGAACGGCGCGGGGAAGTCGACGCTGCTGAAGGTGCTGTCCGGCGTGAACCAGCCGCAGGCCGGCACGCTGACGCTGAACGGCGCGGTGCAGCACTTCGCGTCGACGCGCGCGGCGCTGGAGGCCGGCATCGCGATCATCTACCAGGAACTGCATCTCGTGCCCGAGCTGACGGTCGCGGAAAACCTGATGCTCGGGCAGCTGCCGAGCCGGCTCGGCGTGGTCGACGAACGCGCGCTTGCCGTGCGCGCGCTCGATGCGCTGGAGCGGCTCGGCGAGCACATCGATCCGGGCATTCCGGTGAAGTATCTGTCGATCGGCCAGCGCCAGATGATCGAGATCGGCAAGGCGCTGATGCGCGACGCGCGCGTGATCGCGTTCGACGAACCGACGAGCTCGCTGTCCGCGCGCGAGACCGCGCAACTGTTCCGGATCATCCGTGCACTGCGCGCGGAAGGCCGCGCGATCATCTACGTCACGCACCGGATGGAGGAAGTGTATGAACTGTGCGACCGCGTGACCGTGTTCCGCGACGGCCGTCGCATCGAGACGTTCGAATCCGTGGCCGATCTCGACCGCGACCGGCTGATCGGCTGCATGGTCGGCCGCTCGATCGAGGACGTGTACGGCTACCGGCCGCGCACACCCGGCGACGTGCTGATCGAGGCGAAGGGGCTGGCGGGGCCCGGGCTCGCCGAGCCCGTGTCGTTCACCGCGCGGCGCGGCGAGATCGTCGGCTTCTTCGGGCTGGTCGGCGCGGGCCGCTCGGAGCTGATGAAGCTGCTGTACGGCGCCGCGCGCCCGAGCGCGGGGCACGTCGAGCTGAACGGGCGGCGGGTCGCGTTCGGGAGCCCGCGCGACGCGGTGCGCGCGGGCCTCGCGCTGTGCCCGGAAGACCGCAAGCAGGAAGGCATCGTCGCGATCGCGTCGGTGGCCGACAACCTGAACATCAGCGCGCGTCGGCATTTCAGCCCGGCGCGCATGCTGCTCGACGGGCGGCGCGAGCGTGAACTCGCGCAGCGCTATATCGAGCGGCTCGCGATCAAGACCCGCGACGGCGACACGCCGATCGGCGCGCTGTCGGGCGGCAACCAGCAGAAGGTCGTGCTCGCGCGCTGGCTGGCCGAGCGCATCGACGTGTTCCTGATGGACGAGCCGACGCGCGGCATCGACGTCGGCGCGCGCGCGGAAATCTACAACCTGTTCTACGAACTCGCGGAAGCGGGCCGCACGGTGATCCTCGTGTCGAGCGACCTCGCCGAGGTGATCGGCGTGTCGGACCGGATCATCGTGATGAAGGAAGGACGGATCGCGGGCGAAGTCGCGAAGGCGCAGGCGACGCCCGACGCGCTGATCAAGCTCGCGCTGCCGCGTTAGCGGCCTGCAGTCAACCGGAAAGCAACTGATATGAGCCAGGCAATGCAACCCCAACGCACTTCCCCGTCCCCCGATGCCGCGGCCACGGCCGCGCCCGCGCGAGCGCGCGGCGGCGTGTGGCAACTGATCAACCGCTCCGGCATCGTGATGGTGTTCCTCGTGCTGTTCGCGACGCTGTCGCTGACCGTGCCGGACTTCCTCACGCCGCGCAACATCCAGGGCCTGCTGCTGTCGGTCACGCTGATCGGCTCGATCGCGGTGACGATGATGTTCGTGCTCGCGCTCGGCGAGGTCGACCTGTCGGTCGCGTCGATCGTCGCGTTCTCGGGCGTCGTCGCGTCGACGCTGATCACCGCGACGCACAGCGTCGTGCTCGGCATCGCCGGCGGCGTGCTCGCGGGCGGCGCGGTCGGGCTCGTCAACGGCGTGCTGATCGCGCGCTGGCGGATCAACTCGCTGATCGTCACGCTCGCGATGATGGAAGTCGTGCGCGGGCTCGCGTTCATCACGTCGAACGGCGACGCGGTGATGATCTCCGAGGAGCGCTTCTTCGATCTCGGCGGCGGGTCGTTCCTCGGCATCTCGTATCCGATCTGGAGCAACATCGTCGGCTTCGTCGTGTTCGGCTTCCTGCTGCGCAAGACGGTGTTCGGCAAGAACGTGCTGGCCGTCGGCGGCAACGGCGAGGCGGCGCTGCTCGCGGGGCTGCCGGTGATGCGCATCAAGATCACCGTGTTCGTGCTGCAGGGGCTCGTGACCGGCTTCGCCGGCGTGATGCTCGCGTCGCGGATGAGCCTCGGCGATCCGAAGACTTCGGTCGGCCTCGAGCTCGGCGTGATCTCCGCGTGCGTGCTCGGCGGCGTGTCGCTGACGGGCGGCGTCGCGACGATCTCCGGCGTGCTGGTCGGCGTGCTGATCATGGGCTCCGTGCAGGACGCGATGAGCCTCTTGAACGTGCCGACGTTTTACCAATATCTGATACGCGGCGGAATTCTGTTGCTCGCGGTGCTGTTCGACCAGTATCGTCGCAACCAGCGGCGCGCGATGAAGATCTGACCCTGACGAACGCGCGGCCGCCTGCGAAGGCGACAGACATCGGGAGACGGCATGCAACAGATTCATCCGGGCGCGGCGGCGCTGCTCGTGGACGGCCGCAACACGCTCGGCGAAGGCGCGACGTGGTGCGACGCGACGCACGCGCTGTACTGGACGGACATCGAAGGGGCGCGGCTGTGGCGCTGCCGCGCGGACGGCTCGGGCCTCGCGCAGTGGCCGATGCCGGAACGGCTCGCATGCTTCGCGCTGACGCATGATCCGGACGTGCTGCTCGTCGGGCTCGCGACGCATCTCGCGTTCTTCGACGTGCGCAGCGGTGCGTTCACGCGGATCGTCGACGTCGAACCCGATCTGCCGACGCGGCTGAACGACGGGCGCTGCGATGGGGCCGGCGCATTCGTGTTCGGGATGAAGGACGAAGGCAGCGAGCCGCCGCAAGCGGTCGGCGGGTTCTATCGGTTCAATCCGGATCTCACGCTGCAGCGGCTCGCGTTGCCGCCGGCCGCGATCGCGAACAGCATCGCGTTCTCGCCGGATGGGGCGAAGATGTATTTCTGCGATTCGCTGGTGCGCGAGATTCTCGTGTGCGATTACCGCGCGGGCGGCGATGTCGCGAACGTGCGATCGTTCGCGCGGCTGACCGATGCGGACGGCGACCCGGACGGCTCGACGACGGATCGCGACGGTGGCCTGTGGAACGCGCAGTGGGGCGGCCGGCGGGTGGTGCGCTACGGGCCGGACGGCGTTGAAACGGAACGCGTCGAAGTGCCGACCGCGCAGCCGAGCTGCGTGGCGCTCGACGGCGAAGGCCGGCTGTACGTGACGAGCGCGCGCGTCGGGCTGAGCGACGACGCGCTGGCGAGCGATGCCGACGCCGGCGGCGTGTTCGTCGCCCGCACGCGCTACGCGGGGCTGCCGACCGCGCGGTTCGCGGGCAAGCCCGCGAACTGAGTACGGCTGACGCGGCCGGTCGCGCCGCCGCGCGCGGCCGGCGCCGTCACGGCCGGACGGGTCACGACTGCTGCGCGGCCTGCAGCCCCAGCAACGCGACCGCGTTGTCTTTCAGAATCAGCGAATGCACGTCGGGCCGGAACCCGGCGCCCTGAAAATCCTCGAGCCAGCGGTCCGGCCGGATCAGCGGAAAATCGGACGCGAACAGCACCTTGTGCCTGAGCAGCGTGTTCGCGTATTTCACCAGCTCGGGCGAGAAGTACTTCGGCGACCATCCCGACAGGTCGATGTAGACGTTCGGCTTGTGCAGCGCGATCGACAGCGCCTGCTCCTGCCACGGCCATGAAGGGTGTGCGATCACGATCTTCATGTCCGGGAAGTCGGCCGCGACGTCGTCGAGGTGAATCGGTTCGGAATACTTCAGACGCAGCCCGCCGCCGCCGCGCATCCCCGATCCCATCCCCGAATGCCCGCTGTGGAAGACGGCCGGCAACCCGTATTCCGCGATCACCTCGTAGATCGGATAGGCGAGCCTGTCGTTCGGGAAGCATCCCTGCATCGTCGGGTGGAACTTGAAGCCCTTCACGCCGTGCTCGTCGATCAGGCGGCGCGCCTCGCGCGCGCCGAAGCGGCCCTTGTGCGGGTCGATGCTCGCGAACGCGATCATCACGTCGGCGTTGTCCTGCGCGAATTGCGCGATTTCCTCGTTCGGAATGCGCCGCCGGCCGATGTTCGTCTCGCAGTCGACGGTGAACATCACGAAGCCGATCCGGCGCTCGCGGTAATGCGCGATCGTCTCCGGAATGGTCGGCCGACGGCCCTGCTTCAGCACGGTGCCGAAGTACTTGTCGGCCGCGTCGTCGAATGCCTTCGCGAACAGGTCCGGCGGCTGGCAGCACGACACTTCCGCGTGCACGTGCGTGTCGATGGCGATCAGGTTGTCGATGTCCAAGCGTGTCTCCTCATGTCGTGATGCGTCGGCCGGCACGGCGCGAAATCGGCTGTCCGGGCCCGTTTAGGGGTTTGTCCGGAGCCGCTTCCATTCTACTTTACATATCAGGTTACCTGATAGTAAATTGGTCGCGAGTCGCACAGGGCGGCATCGTCATTGGAGAACGAAAATGGGTTACGAAGGGCGCTGGAAAACGGTGAAGGTCGAGGTCGAGGGCGGGATCGCATGGGTGACGCTGAACCGTCCGGACAAGCGCAACGCGATGAGCCCGACGCTGAACGCGGAGATGATCGACGTGCTGGAGGCGATCGAACTCGATGCCGAGGCGCAGGTGCTCGTGCTGACCGGCGAGGGCGACGCCTGGACGGCCGGGATGGACCTGAAGGAATATTTCCGCGAAGTCGACGCGGGCCCGGAAATCCTGCAGGAAAAGATTCGCCGCGACGCGAGCCGCTGGCAGTGGCAATTGCTGCGCATGTATGCGAAGCCGACGATCGCGATGGTCAACGGCTGGTGCTTCGGCGGCGGCTTCTCGCCGCTCGTCGCGTGCGACCTCGCGATCGCGGCCGACGAAGCGGTGTTCGGCCTGTCGGAAATCAACTGGGGCATCCCGCCGGGCAACCTCGTCAGCAAGGCGATGGCCGACACCGTGGGCCATCGCCAGGCGCTTTACTACATCATGACCGGCGACACCTTCACCGGCCCGCAGGCCGCGCAGATGGGGCTCGTCAACAAGAGCGTGCCGCGCGCGCAGCTGCGCGACGAAGTGCGTGCGCTGGCCGCGAAGCTGCTCGACAAGAACCCGGTCGTGATCCGTAACGCGAAGCACGGCTTCAAGCGCTGCCGCGAGCTGACCTGGGAGCAGAACGAGGACTACCTGTACGCGAAGCTCGACCAGGCGAACTACCGCGATCCGGAAGGCGGGCGCGAGCAGGGCCTCAAGCAGTTCCTCGACGACAAGAGCATCAAGCCGGGCCTGCAGGCGTACAAGCGCTGACGCGCGCCGCCGCACGCAACCGGATCCGAGTGGAGACACGGAAATGCACGAAGTGAGTTTGTTGATCGACGGCGTGTCGCGCGGCGCGTCGGACGGCGGGACCTTCGACCGGATCGATCCGGCGACGGGACGGGTGGCGTCGCGCGCCGCCGCGGCGACGCTTGCCGACGCGGACGCCGCGGTCGCGGCAGCGGCGCGCGCATTCCCCGCGTGGGCCGCGCTCGCGCCGACCGAGCGCCGTCGGCGGCTGCTCGCGGCGGCCGACCGGATGGACGCACGGGCGGGCGAATTCATCGAAACCGGCCGCACGGAAACCGGTGCGATGGCGAACTGGTACGGCTTCAACGTGATGCTCGCGGCGAACATGCTGCGCGAGTCGGCCGCGATGACCACGCAGATCGACGGCGCAGTGATCCCGTCGGACGTGCCCGGCAGCCTCGCGATGGCCGTGCGCCAGCCGTGCGGTGTCGTGCTCGGGATCGCGCCGTGGAATGCGCCGGTGATTCTCGCGACCCGTGCGCTCGCGATGCCGCTCGCATGCGGCAACACGGTGGTGCTGAAGGCGTCCGAGGGTTGTCCGGGCGTGCACCGGCTGATCGGCAGCGTGCTGCACGACGCAGGGCTCGGCGACGGCGTGGTCAACGTGATCACGCATGCGCCGCAGGACGCGCCGGCGATCGTCGAGCGGCTGATCGCGAACCCGGCGGTGCGCCGCGTGAACTTCACCGGTTCGACACGCGTCGGCCGCATCGTCGCGACGCTCGCCGCGCAGCACCTGAAGCCGGCGCTGCTCGAACTCGGCGGCAAGGCGCCGGTGCTCGTGCTCGACGACGCCGATCTCGACGCGGCGGTCGAGGCGGTCGCATTCGGCGCGTTCTTCAACCAGGGGCAGATCTGCATGTCGACCGAGCGCGTGATCGTCGATCGCAAGGTCGCCGATGCGTTCGTCGAACGGCTCGTCGCGAAGGCCCGCACGCTGAAGGCCGGCAACCCGGCCGCGCCGGGCGTCGTGCTGGGCACGCTCGAAAGCGCGGCCGCCGCGCAGCGGATCGCGGCGATGGTGGACGACGCGCGTGCACACGGCGCCGCGCTCCCGCTCGGCTGTGAAGTCGACGGCGCGGTGATGCAGCCGACGATCGTCGACGGTGTCACGCGTGACATGCAGCTGTATGCGGACGAATCGTTCGGGCCGGTGGTGACCGTGCAGCGCGTCGACGGCGACGCCGCCGCGCTCGCGGCCGCGAACGACAGCGAGTACGGGCTGTCGGCGGCGGTGTTCAGCCGCGATATCGCGCGTGCGATGCAGGTCGCGAAGCAGATCGAATCGGGCATCTGCCACATCAACGGGCCGACGGTGCACGACGAGGCGCAGATGCCGTTCGGCGGCGTGAAGGCAAGCGGCTACGGCCGGTTCGGCAGCAAGGCGTCGATCGCCGAGTTTACCGACCTGCGCTGGATCACGGTCCAGACCACGCCGCGTCACTACCCGATCTGAGCCGTCCCGGGCGCCGCGGCGCCCCAGTTGAGACAACGACACAATGAAGTCTCCGCCCGGCGCGCGCACGCGCGCGGGGCGGAACCGACCGGAGACAGAACTTGGATGCGGATCCGACCCAACTGCGCGACGCGGCTGCCGCACAGCGCGTTCCCGCCGGCTATCGCCCCGTGGCGATCGGCACGGCACCGCCGGAGATCGTGCAACGCGACGGCTGCTGGACCTTGCGCGCGACGACCCCGCTCGGCGCGTACCCACACCGGCTGACCGACCGGCTCGCGAGCGGCGCGCGCGCGCATCCGGACCGCTGGCTGGTCGCGCGGCGCGGGCCCGACGGTACGTGGATCGGCATCACGTATGCGCAGATGCTCGAGCGCGCCCGCGCGATCGGCCAGGCGCTGCTCGATCGCGGGCTGTCGGCCGAGCGGCCCGTCGCGATCCTGTCGGGCAACGACCTCGAACATCTGCAAATCGCGTTCGGCGCGATGTGGGCCGGCATTCCGCATGCGCCGCTGTCGCCCGCGTATTCGCTCGTGTCGAGCGATTACGGCAAGCTGCGCCACGCGCTCGCCGTGCTCACGCCGGGGCTGGTCTTCGCGTCGGACGGCGCGGCGTTTCGTGCCGCGCTCGACGCGTCGGTGCCGCCTGATGTCGAGCGCGTGGTCGTGTCGGCACCCGACGGGATGGATGGCGTCACGCGTTTCTCGTCGCTGCTCGACACGACACCGGGCAGCGTCGATGCCGCGCACGGTGCGATCACCGGCGACACGATCGCGAAATTCCTGTTCACGTCTGGGTCGACACGGCTGCCCAAGGCGGTGCCGACCACGCACCGGATGCTGTGCAGCAACCAGCAGATGCTGCTCGAGACGTTTCCGCAGTTCGGCCTGGAGCCGCCGGTGCTGGTCGACTGGCTGCCGTGGAATCACACGTTCGGCGGCAGCCATAACGTCGGCATCGCGCTGTACAACGGCGGCACGCTGTACATCGACGACGGCAAGCCGGTCGCCGGCAAGTTCGGCGAGACGCTGCGCAACCTGCGCGAGATCGCGCCCACCGTGTATTTCAACGTGCCGAAGGGCTGGGAAGAGCTGGCTGCGGCGCTCGAAACGGATGCCGCGCTGCGCGAAACCTTCTTCTCGCGCGTGAAGATGTATTTCTTCGCGGGCGCCGGACTGTCGCAGGCCGCGTGGGACCGGCTCGAGCGCGTGACGCTCGCGCACTGCGGCGAGCGCATCCGGATCATGGCGGGCCTCGGGATGACCGAGGCCGCGCCATCGTGCATGTTCACCACCGGGCCGGTGTCGGGGGCCGGCTACATCGGCCTGCCCGCGCCCGGCTGCGACGCGAAGCTGGTGCCGGTCGACGGCAAGCTCGAGGCGCGCTTTCGCGGGCCGAACGTGATGGCCGGTTATTGGCGCGCGAGCGGCGACGACGCGCGCGAGGTATTCGACGAGGAGGGCTACTACCGCAGCGGCGATGCGGTGCGTTTCGTCGATCCCGCGCGGCCGGAGATCGGCCTGATGTTCGACGGGCGCATCGCGGAGGATTTCAAGCTGTCGTCAGGCACCTTCGTGAGCGTCGGGCCCATGCGCGCGCGGATCGTATCGAACGGCGCGCCGTACGTGCAGGACGCGGTCGTCACGGGGATGAACCGCGACGACGTCGGCGTGATGATCTTCCCGCGCGTCGACGATTGCCGTCGCCTGGCCGGCGCGGCACCGGACGCCGACGTGCGCACCGTCCTGCAGGCGCCCGCGGTGCGGGCGTTCTTCGCGGCGCTGCTCGAGCGCCTGAACCGCGATGCGACCGGCAGCGCGACGTTCGTCACGCGGCTGTGCGTGCTCGATACGCCGCCTTCGCTCGATCTCGGCGAAGTCACCGACAAGGGCTCGATCAACCAGCGTGCGGTGCTCATGCACCGTGCGGCGGTGGTCGACGCGATGTACGAACCGGGCGCGGCCGACGCGGGCGTGATCGTCGCCGGCACGGCGCGCCGCGCATGAGGTGCGCGCGATGAGCAACGCGTATTGCGCGCCGTTGCGCGACATGCTGTTCGTGATCGGCGAATGGCTCGATGCGCCGGCGCTGTGGCGCCGCGTGCCCGACTGGGCGGAGCTCGACCTGTCGACCGCCGGGCAGGTGCTCGACGAAGCCGCCCGCTTCGTGGTCGAACGCATCGCGCCGCTCGATTCGACCGGCGATCTCGAGGGCTGCCGGTTCGACGGTGCCGGCGTGACGATGCCGGCGGGCTTTCGCGATGCGTACCGCGATTACGTCGACGCCGGCTGGCCGACGCTCGCGCTCGACGCCGATTGCGGCGGCCAGGGGCTGCCGCATCTGCTCGACGTCGCGCTGCAGGAGATGCTCGCGGGGGCGAACCATGCGTGGCTGATGTCGCCGGGGCTCACGCACGGCGCGGTGGCGTGCCTGCGCGCGCACGGCGGCGAGCGCCTGAAGCGCGACGTGCTGCCGAAGATCGCGAGCGGCGAGTGGCTGACGACGATGTGCATCACCGAGCCACAGGCGGGCAGCGATCTCGGCCTGCTGCGCACGCAGGCAGTGCCGGACCCGGCCGCCGACGGCTACCGGATCAGCGGCAGCAAGCTGTTCATCACCGGCGGCGAGCACGACCTGACCGACAACATCGTGCACCTCGTGCTCGCGCGGCTGCCCGATGCGCCGGCGGGAACGAAGGGGCTGTCGCTGTTCGTCGTGCCGAAGTGGCTCGACGCGCCGGGCGGCCGCGTGCGCAACGGCGTCTGGTGCGACGGCATCGAGAAGAAGATGGGGCTGAAGGCAAGCCCGACCTGCACGATGCGTTTCGACGCGGCCGCGGGCTGGCTCGTCGGCGATCCGCATCGCGGGCTCGCCTCGATGTTCGTGATGATGAACGCGGCGCGCCTGCAGGTCGCCATGCAGGGTGTCGGGCATGCGCAGAGCGCATGGCAGGCCGCGTCGGCCTATGCGCGCGAGCGCGTGCAGGGCAGGGCGGCGCCGATCGCGCAACACGCCGCGATCCGCCGCATCCTGCTCGATGCGCAGGCGATCGTCGAAGGCGAGCGCGCGATCGGCTACTGGATCGCGCACTGGCTCGACGTCGCCGCGCACGATCCGCAGCCGCCGGCACGGCTCGCGGCGGTGCGGCTGGCATCGTTGCTCACGCCGGTTGCCAAGGCGTTCTTCACCGCGAACGGCTTCGCGGCCGCGTCGAACGCGCTGCAGGTATTCGGCGGCTACGGCTACGTTCACGAATACGGGATCGAACAGACGCTGCGCGATTGCCGCGTGTCGATGCTGTACGAAGGGACCAACGAGATCCAGGCGATCGATCTGCTGGTGCGCAAGGTGCTGGGGGATCGCGGCGAGGCGCTGCATGAGCTGCTCGAGTTGATTCGCGCGGAAGCCGCGCAGAGCGTCCAGGCGGCAGCGGACGAGCGGGCGAGGGACGCCGGGGCGCGCGTCGCCACGCTGTGCGCGGACCTCGAGCGCGTGACGGCCGGCGTGATCCGCGCGAGCGAGCACGATCCGGATCTGCCCTACCGCGTCGCGGACGACTATCTCGCGCTGGTCGGCTGGCTGCTGCTCGCGTTCGCGTGGGCGCGCACGCTGCGCATCGTCGGCGATGCGCCGGGAGACGATTCGTTCCGTGCGGGCAAGCGCGCGGTCGGCACCTACTTCTTCGACTATCCGCTCGCGGCATTCGCACATCGGCTCGCGCTGGTGGACGCGGGCTGCCGCGCGGCGTTGCCGGTTGCCGCGGCATGAGGTTTGTCCGAGCCGGGCATGGACGGCCCCCGGGGCGGCTCGCCGGCCGGCACGAGCCGCCGTGCGGGCCGATATGCGGGCCGACTACGGGGCCGACATAAGGGCCGATTACGGCCTGATATACGGACCGCGTGAGGTAAGATGGCCCGCGATCCTCCTTCCGACACGTTCATGAGTTCGACACCCGTCAAACCGGCCGGCCCGAAACGCACGGCCCGCGCCAGCGAAGCCAGGCCGCGCACGCGTTCGCAGCAGCGGCTTACCTACCTGATCGGCAATCTCGACCGGCTGCTGCGCCGCCAGATGAGCGATGCGCTCGTGCCGCTCGGTGTGACGCTCGCGCAGTACACGGCGCTGTCGGTGCTCGAGGCGCGCGGCGCGCTGTCCAATGCGCAACTCGCGGTGCGCTCGTTCATCACGCCGCAATCCGCGAACGAAGTGATGGTTGCGATGGCCGCCCGCGGCTTCGTGACGCGCGAGGCCGATCCCAGCCACGGTCGCGTGATCCTGCTGCGTCTGACCGACGAGGGCTCGGCAATCCTGCGCGAATGCGAGCAGGTGCTGCGGCCGCTCGAACGCCGGATGCTCGGCGACGACGTGAGCGCCGACGACGTCGCGCAGGTTCACCGCACGCTCGAGCTGTTCGTGCGCAACCTGCGCGACTGAGCACGCCGCCGCGTCTTTCGTTCCGGTTTCTCCGGCCGCGCCGCGCCATGCCGCGGCGTGGCGCGAGTCGCGAACGGGTTGCGGGTTAACACCGCGCTCGCGACACTTGAAATATCAGGTTACCTGTTATTAAATCATCCCGTCCCTCGACGGGATTTTCTTTCGGGTTCTTAATCAGGTTACCTGATAAACAGACGAGACCCGATCACGATAAAGCAAGGACACCGCGCATGCGTTCCGCGTATGCCGCGCGAGTCACGGTTAGGAGACAACATGGACACTTCCGTTGCCGCAAGGCCGGCCGTCGCGACGACGCTCGGCCTGTGTTTCGCGATCGCATTGCTCGAGGGGCTCGACCTGCAGTCGGTCGGCGTCGCGGCACCGCGCATGGCCCACGAATTCGGGCTCTCGGTTTCACAGATGGGGCTCGCGTTCAGCGCGGGCACGTTCGGCCTGCTGCCGGGCGCGATGCTCGGCGGCTGGCTGGCCGACCGGGTCGGCCGCAAGCACGTGCTGATCGCGTCGGTCTGCCTGTTCGGGCTGCTGTCGATCGCGACCGCGCAGGTGTCGAGCTTCGCGATGCTGGTCGCCGTTCGTGCGCTGACCGGCCTCGGCCTCGGCGGCGCGATGCCGAACCTCATTGCCTTGTCGTCGGAAGCGGTCGACGCACGCTCGCGCAGCAGCGCGGTGGCCGTGATGTACTGCGGGATTCCGTTCGGCGGCGTGATCGCGTCGCTGATCGGCGTGCTGCTCGCAGGCGACACCGAATGGCGGCACATTTTCTATGTCGGGGGCGTCGGCCCGCTGCTGCTCGCGCCGCTGCTGCTCGCACTGCTGCCCGAGTCGCGTGCGTTCCTCGACGTCAGCGCATCGGGCGCGGCGCGCCCCAGCGTCGGACAGACGCTGTTCGGCGGCTCGCGTACCGGCACGACACTGGCGTTGTGGCTCAGCTACTTCTGCACGCTGATCGTGCTGTATTTCCTGCTGAACTGGCTGCCGTCGCTGATGGCCGCGAAGGGGCTCGCGCGCAGCCAGGCCGGGATCGTGCAGATCTTCTTCAATATCGGCAGCGGCCTCGGCGTGCTCGGCATCGGCATGTCGATGGACCGCTTGCGTCCGTCGCGCGTGGTCGGCGGCATGTACGCGGGGATCGTGCTGTCGCTTGCCGCGCTGGCGATCGCGCCCGGCCTCCTGTGGCTGTCCGCCGCCGCGTTCGCGGCCGGGATGTTCGTCGTCGGCGGCCAGTCGGTGCTGTATGCGCTGGCCGCGATCTATTACCCGACCGCGATGCGTGGCACCGGCGTCGGCTCCGCCGTCGCCGTCGGCCGCCTCGGCTCGGTGGTCGGGCCGCTCGCCGCCGCCGAACTGCTCGCCATGGGCCGCAGCGCGTCGGTCGTGATCGGCGCGAGCATTCCCGTCACGCTCGTCGCCGCCGTCGCTGCGCTGATGCTGATCCGGCGCCCGCAGGCGCACGACTGATTTCTTCCCATTTCAACCACGAGCGCCGGTAGAGCGCGATTACGACACAGGTCTGGAGACGAACACCATGAAGCACACCAAAGCCTTGCTGGCGGCCGGCGCATGCGCGCTGGCCGCGACCGGCGCGCACGCGCAGTCGAGCGTGACGCTGTACGGGATCATCGACACGGGCGTCGAGTTCGTGTCGCACGCGAACGCGGCCGGCGACCACGTGGTACGCATGCCGGGCGTGACGGGCGAACTGCCGTCGCGCTGGGGCCTGCGCGGCACCGAGGATCTCGGCGGCGGCTACCAGGCGGTGTTCACGCTCGAAAGCGGTTTCAACGTGCGCGGCGGCGATCTCGGTCAGGGCGGCCGGCTGTTCGGGCGGCAGGCGTTCGTCGGGCTGAAGGGCGGCTTCGGCACGCTCGCGTTCGGCCGCCAGTACACGATGACCTATCTCGCGCTGCAGGGCGCGGACATCATCGGCCCCGACATCTACGGGCTCGGTTCGTTCGATGCGTACGTGCCGAACGGCCGCTCCGACAACGCGGTGACCTACGTCGGCACCTATCGCGGCGTGACGCTCGGCGCCGCGTATTCGTTCGGCCGCGACGGCGCGGGCACCGGCAACTCGCCGGGGCAGGGCACGTGCGCGGGGCAGGTGCCGGGCGACGCCACGCAGTGTCGCAACTGGTCGGTGATGCTCAAGTACGACAGCGCGTATTTCGGTGCGGCGGCGTCGTACGAGGAGCAGCGCGGCGGCACCGGCGCGGCCGCCAACTTCTTCGATGGCGTGGCGCCGGTTCCTTTCACGAGCAGCGGCGGCAAGGACGCACGCACGCATGTGAGCGCGTATGCGCAGGCGGCCGGCGCGCGGATCGGCGCGGGCTGGATCGGGCGGCGCGTGTCGACCGGTTCGCCGGCCGCGCCGGGCGCGCATTCGGACCTGTTCTTCGTCGGCGCGTCGTATGCGGTGAAGCCCGATTTCGTCGTCGACGGCGAGGGCTACCGGATCGTCAACAGCGCGCACGACACGCGCGCGACGATGGCCACGCTGCGCGCGACCTATCTGCTGACCAAGCGCACGGCCGTCTATGCGCAATCGTCGTATCTGTGGAACAGCGCGCATGCGCGCTACGCCGTCAGCGGCGGCGGGCCGGGCACGACGCCCGGCGAAGGGATGGGGCAGCTCGGCGCGATGGTCGGCGTGCGGCACATGTTCTGATTCGGCAGCCTGACGAACGAGGGATATCTTGAACAGAAAATCTGCATTCCTTTGCATTGCGCCGCTGTCCGCGGCGGCGATGCTTGCCGGGTGCGGCGGCGACGATTCGGTCAACGCCACGCCGACACATATGAGCGCCGCGACGCCGGCCGCGATGACGCAGACCTGCGACGCGCTCGCCGCGAAGCTCGCGTATGCGAACACGTCGTTCACGTCGGTGACGACCGCGGCCGCGGGCGCGCTGACGGTGGCCGGCAAGCCGGTCGCCGAGCACTGCGTGATCGAGGGGAAGATGAACCAGCGCGTGAGCGCGGTGGACGGCAAGACCTACGCGATCGGCTTCGAGATGCGCTTGCCGAAGGCGTGGAACGGCCGCTTCTTCTACCAGGCGAACGGCGGGCTCGACGGCAATGTCGTGACCGCGACCGGCGAGATCGGCGGCGGCGGGCCGCTGAACGATGCGCTGAACATGGGGTTCGCGGTGATCAGTTCGGATTCCGGGCACAGTGCCGCGCAGAATCCGCTGTTCGGCCTCGATCCGCAGGCGCGCATCGACTACGGCTACGGTGCGGTCGACGCGCTCACGCCGATGGCGAAGCAGGTGATCCGGCTCGCGTACGGCAAGGCGCCCGACCGCAGCTATTTCGGCGGCTGCTCGAACGGCGGCCGTCACGCGATGGTCACCGCCGTGCGCAACCCGGCCGACTACGACGGCATCATCGCGGGCGATCCGGGTTTTCATCTGCCGAAGGCGGCGATCGGCGAGATGTACGGCGCGCAGCAGTTCGCGAAGATCGCCTCGGCGACCGGCACGAACGGGCTGCCGGACATCCGCAGCGGCTTCACCGACGCGGAGCGGCAGTTCGTCGGCGCGAAGATCCTCGAGAAATGCGATGCGCTCGACGGCGCGGCCGACGGGATGGTGCAGGACGTGGCCGCGTGCCAGGCGCACTTCAGCGTCGAGTCGGACGTCCCGACTTGCGCGAACGGCACGCGCACGGGCGCCTGCCTGACGCCCGCACAGAAGACCGCGCTCGAGAACGTGTTCACGGGCGCACGCAACAGCGCGGGTACGGCGCTCTACGCGGGTTTTCCGTACGACCCGGGCATTGCCGGTGGCGGCTGGGCCGCGTGGAAGCAGTCGAATTCGATCACGCTCGATCCGGCCGCGATGGCGTTCACGTTCACGACGCCGCCGAAAAGTACCGCGACGCTCGCGAACCTGCCCGGTTTCGCGCTCGGCTTCGACATGGACAACGACGCACCGGCGATCTTCGCGACGAACGGTACGTACACGCAATCCGCGTGGACGTTCATGACGCCGCCCGACGAGACGAACCTGTCCGCGCTGAAGGCACGCGGCGCGAAGCTGCTCGTCTATCACGGCACGGGCGACCCGGTGTTCTCGTACGACGACACGCGTGACTGGTATGCGCGGCTCGCACAGGCGAACGGCGGCGATGCGTCGGATTTCGCGCGCCTTTATCCGGTGCCGGGGATGAACCACTGTTCGGGCGGGCCGGCGGCCGACCAGTTCGACCTGCTGACGCCGCTCGTCGCGTGGGTCGAGCAGGGGCAGGCGCCCGCTACGGTGGTGGCCGCCGCGCGCGACGCGACGAACGCGGTGCCGAGTGCGGATGTGCCGGCGTCATGGGGCGCGGGTCGCACGCGCCCGCTGTGCCCGTATCCGCAGGTGGCGCGCTACAACGGTTCAGGCGACGTGAATTCGGCGGCGAGCTTCAGTTGCCGCTGACGTAGCCGTCGATGGGAAACGGCCGGTGCGCGCGATCGCGTGCCGGCCGCTTCATGTGTGCAATCGCACACGCATTCACTCACTCATTCGCCCGGATCGACCGGCACCTCGAGCCCGACCTTCACGCGGCTCATGCTCACCAGCGTCTTGAACCGCTTCACGTTGTTGTTCGCGAAGAACAGCTCGCGCGTGAGCGCGTTGTACTGATCCATGTTGCGCACCGCGACGATCAGCACGAAATCCCATTCCCCCGTCACGTAGTAGCACTGCTGGATCTGCGGGCAGCGCTCGAACGCACGCTTCATCGCGTCGAGCTGGTCGATCTGCTCGCTTTCGACCTCGACGTTGACGACGATCGTCAGCGGATGATCGACCTTGTCCGGTGCGACGACGGCGGTGTAGCGCTCGATCACGCCGTCGTCCGCGAGACGTTTCAGGCGCCGGTTCACGGCCGCGGTCGACAGGTTGACGCGCGCGCCGAGTTCGCTCTGCGGCGTCTGCGCGTCGCGCTGGATTTCCATCAGCAGCTTGCGATCGAACGCATCGAGTGGGGTGGTCATGATGGTGCGTGAAACCTCGGAAGAATGAGAAATTTTTGCGTATGGGCGGTCGATTCGGCGATTTTATTGACCGCGATGCGAAATATTATTTTTCGGACCGACGGTGAGCGCAACCCGCGCTTGCCCGATCCGATCCACCCGACGGGCCGCCGGCGCGGCCCTGTTCCCGAGCCTTTCGCCATGCTGATCGCCAACCCCCGCGCATCGCGCGCCGCCTATCCCCACGCGCTGCGACGCGTGATGAACATCGCGTCGGCCGACGAAAGCGGCGCGTGGCTGTCGCACTGGCCGCTCGTCGGCCACGCGCACACGCCGCTTCGCATGCTGCCGGATCTCGCCGCGCGGCTCGGCGTCGCGAGCGTCAGCGTGAAGGACGAGTCGTGCCGCTCGCCGCTCGGCAGCTTCAAGGCGCTCGGCGCGCCGATCGCGCTGGTGCGGCTCGTGAAGCGGCTGCGCCGCCAGCAGGATCTCGATCCGCAAGGGCTCGTCACCGGCCGCTATGCGTCCGAACTGGCCGACCTGACGGTGATCAGCGCGACCGACGGCAATCACGGCCGCGCGCTCGCCGCCGCCGCGCGCGCGATCGGCTGCGGGTGCGTGATCGTGCTGCACGCGAACGTCGACGCGGAGCGTGAGCGCGCGATCTCCGCGTACGGCGCGCGGATCGTGCGCATCGCGGGGAACTACGACGAATCGGTGGTCTGCGCGGCACAGCTCGCGCAGGCGAACGGCTGGTACGTCGTGTCGGATACGTCGTACGACGGCTACGAAGCGATTCCGCGCGACGTGATGCAGGGCTACGGCGTGATCGCCGCCGAGGCCGCCGCGCAGGCGGCGCGGGACGACGGGCGGCCGTTCACGCATGTGCTGCTGCAGGGCGGCGTGGGCGGTCTCGCCGCGGGTGTCGCGAGTTATCTGTGGGAGCGCGACGGCGTGGAGCGGCCGCATTTCATCGTCGTCGAGCCGCGCCAGGCCGACTGCCTGTACCAGAGTGCACTGGCCGGGCGTGCCACCAAGGCGACCGGCAGCGTCGATTCGGTGATGGCCGGGCTCGCGTGCGGCGAGGCGTCGCCGCTGGCGTGGGATTTCCTCGAGATGTGCATCGACCATTTCATGCTGATCGACGACGAAGACGCGGTGCAGGCGATGCGCGGCCTCGCGGCCGGCAGCGAACGCGACGTGCCGGTCGTGGCCGGCGAATCGGGCGCGGCCGGCATCGCGGGGCTGGACGTGCTGATGCGCGACCCGGCACGCGCGCGGCAGGTGGGGCTCGACGCGCATTCGCGCGTGCTGGCGATCAATACGGAAGGCGCGACGGCACCGTCCGTGTACCGGAGCTGCGTCGGCGAGGCGGCCGACGCCGTGCTCGCGCGGCAGCGCGACTGGCTGGACCGCGCGACGGTGGCGGCCTGAACGACATCACGACCCACGACGACCGACTATGACCGACGAGGCAAACGCAATGGACGCAATCGACGCAATCGACGAAAGCACGCTGCAGGGGCAACTGAAGACCTGGCGCCGCCACCTGCACCAGCATCCGGAGACGGGTTTCGAGGAAGTGAACACGTCGGACTACGTCGCGCGCATCCTGACGGCACTCGGGCTCGACGTGCATCGCGGGATCGGCGGTACGGGGCTCGTCGCGAACCTGACGGCCGGCACCGGCAAGCGCGCGATCGGCATCCGCGCGGACATGGACGCGCTGAACATCGCCGAGCACGCGCCGGGCCGCGAACATGCGTCGCGCACGCCGGGCAAGATGCACGCGTGCGGGCACGACGGCCACATGTCGATGGTGCTCGGTGCGGCACGGTTGCTGGCCGAGCGCAAGGATTTCGACGGGACGGTGCGTTTCATTTTCCAGCCGGCCGAGGAGCATGGCCGCGGCGCGAAGGCGATGATGGCCGACGGGCTGTTCGAGCGCTTCCCGGTCGACGCGATCTTCGGTGCGCACAACATGCCGGGCATGCGTGCGGGCACCTTCTCGACGCGCGCCGGCGGCATCATGGCGAGCGAGGACAATTTCGTGATCCGGATCGACGGGCGCGGCACGCATGCGGCGCGCCCGCACATGGGCATCGATCCGATCGTGATCGGCGCGCAGGTCGTGCTCGCGCTGCAGACGATCGTGTCGCGCAATCTCGACCCGGGCCAGCAGGCGGTGATCTCCTGCACGGAGTTCATCACCGACGGGCTGCGCAACGTGCTGCCGTCGACGGTGACGATCAAGGGCGACACGCGCAGCTATTCGCGCGACGTGCAGGCGCTGCTGGAAACGCGGATGCGCGAGATCAGCGAAGGGATCTGCCGGACGCACGGCGCGGCGTGCACGTTCGAGTACACGCACGAGTTCGCGCCGACGGTGAATTCGCCGGAGTGGGTCGACACGGCGGTGCGGGCCGCGGCGGAGGTCGCGGGCGCGGAGGCGGTGAATGCCGACGTGCAGCCGATGATGATCTCGGAGGATTTCGGCGCGTTCCTGCAGGCGGTACCCGGCAATTTCGTGTTCATCGGCAACGGTGAAGCGGGTGGCCTCGGCGGCGTGCCGCTGCATAACGCTACGTATGACTTCAACGACGCGATCCTGCCGGTGGGCGCGCGGTATTTCGCGGAAGTGGCGCGGCGGGCGTTGCGGGCGGTGTAACGTGTCGTCGCGCGATTGACGTATCACGGGAAGCGGCTCGCCTGATGGCGGGCCGCTTTGCCGTTCGGCGACACAAGCGACACGAGCGACACGAGCGACACGAGCGGCTCCGCAACGCGGCAGCGCATCGCGAGCACACCGACAGCGCCGTGCCCGCACGATGCGTATCCGCCGCGAACGTCACCGCGTCATACCAGTTCCCCCAGGCACGCGTCGAACTGCGCGACCAGCCGATCGACGTCCTCGGCGGTAGTCTGCGGACACACGAGCATCATGTTGTGGAACGGCGTGATCAGCACGCCGCGATTCAGCAGGTACAGGTGCACGATGTGCTCGAGTTCGCTGTCGAGTTGCGCGCCGGCGATCGTGCCGTTGCGCGGCGGCACGGGTGCGAACTGGAACTCGGTGCGCGCGCCGATACGCGTCACGCACCACGGCAGCCCGTGTTTCGCGATCGCCTGCTCGAGCCCCGTCGCCAGCCGCGCGGCGAGTTCGAACATGTGCGCATACGCGGCGTCGGTCGCGACTTCGGCCAGCGTCGCGCGCATCGCATGCATCGCGAGCATGTTCGCGGTGAGCGTCGTGCCGATGCCCGAATGGCCGGGCGGCGCGTTCAGCTTCGCCTGCTTCGCGCGTTCCGCGAATTCGGCGCTGAACCCGTACACCGCGCACGGCACGCCGCCCGCGATCGGTTTGCCGACCACCAGCATGTCCGGTTCGAGATCGTGCGCGACCGCGTAGCCGCCCGGGCCGCTGCTGATCGTGTGCGTCTCGTCGATCACGAGGAGCGTGCCGTAGCGGCGCGTCAGTTCGCGCGCGGCCGCCCAGAAGCCCGGGTCGGGCAGCACCATCCCGATGTTCGTCATCGCGGGCTCGGCGAGCACGCACGCGACGTCGCCATCCTTCAATGCGGCTTCGAGCGCGGCCAGGTCGTTGAATTCGACGACGCGCGTGTTCGCGAGCAGGTCGTAGGCTTGCCCGAGCAGGCTGTCGCGCTGCACCGGGCGGCTGTCGACGAGATCGACGAATACGTCGTCGACCGTGCCGTGATAACAGCCGTTGAACACGACGATCGTGTTGCGGCCGGTGGCCGCGCGCGCCCAGCGCAGCACGAAGCGGTTCGCGTCGCTCGCGCTCAGTGCGAACTGCCAGATCGGCAGCTTGAAGCGGCGCGCGAGTTCGCGCGACACCCATGCGGCGTCCTCGCTCGGCAGCATCGTCGTGTAGCCGCGCGTCGCCTGTTCGACGAGCGCACGCGCGACAGGTTCGGGCGCGTGGCCGAACATCGCGCCCGTATCGCCGAGGCAGAAATCCACGTAGCGATGGCCGTCGACGTCGGTGAACGTTGCGCCGCGCGCCTCCTTCACATACAGCGAGAACGGCGTCGACCAGTCCTGCATCCAGTGCAACGGCACGCCGAACAGCAAGTGCTCGGATGCTTCCGCGGACAGCGCGCGGGAGACCGGCATGGCTTCGGTGAACGCTTGGCGCTCGCGATCGAACAGCGCGCGGGCGCGGATGAGGTCGACTCCGTGGCGGGAAGGCAAAGGCAGCTCCTGGGCTGTGAAGAAGGAGAAACGATAGCGCGGCCGGCAGGGGGCTGAACAGAGGCGGAATTACCGAGGCGAGGGGGCGCGCGAATATCCGCTGCGGCTGTCGAACGGTCGCGACGACATGGCCGACGCAAGGGGTGTGCTGACGGGCAAGACAGGCGACGCGGAAATCGTATCCGGCGCCGCTCGCACGATCATTCTGGTCAAGCCCGGGCACGACGGCTTTGACGGCTACGACGAAACCCGCAACTTGAAAGTCAGCGCCCATGTGCCGGTCGTCAGCGGGGCGACCTCGACCAACGGGAGTGATCACGGCGATCTGGTGCTGGTGTTCGAACCGGCTGCTTCGGCTGGGCGCGAGCCGGCGACGGGTGCGGTAGCGGCTGCCGGCGAGTAGGTCGTTGCCCCGGCGGACGGTGTCAGCCGGGGCATTTCAGTTGAAGTTTTTGCGCATAAACATACGACAACGTATTTCTAACAGCGCATTCGACGATGTGAGTGGGCACACACATTCAGCGGGCCGGTTCGGTAAAAACGGGGTAAGCGACAAATGCGTGTCCTGTTTTGATCGCATTTAGACTGCGCGTCGTGATGCGACGACGTATCACTCGTGATCTGCCGCCGGACGTGTCGATACCCCATGCACTGAACAACGGCACGCCGCCTGTGCCGGCCGTGCAGCCGATCTCCGGCGAGACGATCAGCGACTGTGACTTCGGCACGCCGGTCGCGTCGGGTACGCCGACGGTCACGTCGCCGGGGCCGATCCATGCTTTCAACGTGAGCGCGCTGACGCTGACGAACGTGACGATCGCCACGCAGGCCGTCAATACGACGATCACCGACAAACGGTGACGTGATGTGAGATGAAGGTGAAGGGCATTCGCGTGCCGCGGTCGATGCACGCGACCGCGAACCTGATTGAACGCGTCAAGCCAGCGTCTTGACCATGTGGTGTTCGTCGTAGAACCGCCCGTCGACGAACAGCGAGCGCGGTTCCGTGCCGAACCGGACGAATCCCTGCGACGCATATAGCCGTTCCGCGGTGCCGTTGACCTCGTTTACGCACAGCATCAGTTGCTTGCACTGCCACGCCTGCGCCGCATGCGCGGTTGCGCTTTCGAGCAGCGTCTGCGCGATGCCCTGCCCGCGATAGGCGGGATCGACGAACACGCCCCAGATCGTCGCCTTGTGCGCGATCTTCGCGCGCGCATCGCGGCGCACGCCGGTGATGCCGACGAGCGTATCGCCGTCGAATGCGCCGAACACGGCACGTTCGTGGGTCGGCGTGATGCGTATCGCGAATTCGTCGACCGGCACCTGCGATTCTTCGTCGGGTGTCGGCAGGAAAGACGTGGGCGCGGTGTCGACCGCACGCAGGCGAACGGTCTGGAAACGGGCGGCGTCGGCCGCGTCGAGCAGGCGAGTCGTGATCGTCATCGAGGGGATTCCGGTTGAGGGTCGTGCATGCCGGAGCGGGCCGCTATGGCCGCTATGACCGATAGGGCCGCGGAATGCATCGTACTAATCCTAATAGGAATCCGGATCGCGCGTGTCGGCGTTCCGCGTTCCGCGTATCGCTCGCCGTGGCCGCGCCGTTGCGTTCAGATCGCGTCGCGCGGCCGTCGCGCGTCGCCGTCGACGCAGCACGCGAGCACCTCGGCATCGGTGTCGCCGAGGCTCAGGTACACGTGCCCGACAGCGCTGTCGAAGTACAGGCTGTCGCCGGCGCCGAGCCGGTACGCGTGGCCGTTCTCGAAGCGCAGTTCCAGCTCGCCGCTCAGCACGAACACGAACTCCTCGCCGCTGTGCCGGATGTAGTCCGCGAAGTCCGACAGCTTGCGCGCATGGATCCGCCCGCGCACGGGCACCATCCGTTTGCCGGTCAGGTCGTTCGCGAGCATCCCGTACGCATAGTTCGGCGTGTCGTAGACCATCTGCTGGCCGGCCGGCGTGAACGACGGCGTCATCGCGCCGGCGGGCGCGGGCCGGCCGAACATCGTGTCGAAGTCGAGCGCGAGCGCATGCGTGAGCGCCGCGAACTTGTCGTAGGTGAGCGCAATGTCGCCGCGCTCGGCCTTCGAAATCGTCGACACCGCGATACCGGAACGCTCGGACAGTTGCGCGAGCGTCAGGCCGCGTGACTTGCGCGCGTCGCGCAGCCGCGCGCCGACTGTCTGGTGGTCGAGTTGCGGCGTGGTGTCGGTGGGCGGCGGAACGGGAACGGTGGATTTGGGCATGCGGATACAGGGCGCGACGTGAATACGGGTTTTGTCGTATACGAGAATAAATTTTCTCGTATATGATAATTTTCGTCGAAAGCGCCGACGGTCGGCGTGACGGCCACTCTAGCATCGGACGACGCGAAACTCGCGCGGCCGGTGCGGCCGGCCTGAACGACACGTGCGCGACACGTGTACGAATCGTGTCCGAATCGGCACAGCCCGCCCGTGCGGCGGCGCCCCGATCCTGCGCACGCCAGCGGTCTTTCCAGTCATTTCCCCGGCCGGTCGCGGCCGGGCCCGTGAAGGTGCAATCCATGTCCAGTGAAATCAAACGTCTGCAGACCGGCGCACGCATGAGCCAGGTCGTGATCGCGAACGGCATCGTCCATCTGGCCGGCCAGGTGCCCGATACGGCCGGCGCGCCGATCGCCGTACAGGCGACCGAAATCCTCACGCGCATCGACGCGCTGCTCGCGTCGGCCGGCGTCGACAAGACGCGCGTGCTCACGGCCAACGTATGGCTCAGCGACGCCGCGCATTTCGACGCGTTCAACGAGGTGTGGGACGCCTGGGTGCCGGCCGGCCACGCGCCGACCCGCGCGTGCGTGCAGGCGTTGCTGATGAAGCCCGGTCTCGACGTCGAGATCGCCGTGACCGCGCTCGCCTGACGCCGGCGCCGCCCGCCGCGAGGAGCTCCCGATGACCTACGACACGCTTGTCCTGGGCGGCGGCATGATCGGCGTATCCGTCGCCGTTCACCTGCAGCAGCGCGGCCTGTCGGTCGCGCTCGTCGACCGCAAGGCACCCGGCAACGAGACGTCGCTCGGCAACGCCGGGCTGATCCAGCGCGAAGGCGTGTACCCGTATGCGTTTCCGCGCGGCTTCGGCACGCTGCTGAAATACGCGTGCAACCGCGCGCCCGATGTCCGCTATCACGTCGGCGCGCTGCCGAAGCTGATCCCGTTCCTGTACCGCTACTGGCGCAATTCGCATCCGGCGCGCCATGCGGAGATCGCGCGCGCGTATGCGCCGCTGATCGAACATTGCGTGACCGAGCATCGCGCGCTGATCGAAGCGTCCGGCGCCGGCGCACTGCTGCGCGAAGGCGGCTGGCTGAAGGTGTTCCGCACGGCCGCGACGCGCGATGCCGAAACGCGCGACGCCGAGCGCTGGCGTGCCGAATACGGCGTGACCTTCGATGCGCTCGATGCGGCCGCGCTGCGCGACGCGGAACCGAACCTGAGCCGCGCGCTGATCGGCGCACTGCGTTACACGGGCTCCGATTCGATCAGCGATCCGAATGCACTCGTCACCGCTTATGCGCGCCGCTTCGAGCAACTCGGCGGCCGCATCCTGACCGGCGACGCGCTGACGCTGTCGGCCGCGAACGGCTGGCGCGTCGATACCGCGCAAGGCCCGGTCGACGCGCGCGCGGCGGTCGTCGCGCTCGGGCCCTGGTCGGACCTGCTGTGCGAGCGGCTCGGCTACACGCTGCCGCTCGCGGTCAAGCGCGGCTATCACATGCACTACGCGCCGCAGCCGGGCGCGCGGCTGAACCGGCCCGTGCTCGACGCCGACAGCGGCTTCCTGATCACGCCGATGACACGCGGCATCCGCCTGACGACCGGCGTCGAGCTCGGCCATCGCGACACGCCGCCGACGCCGTCCCAGCTTGCCGCCGTCGAACCGGTCGCGCGCGAGCTGTTTCCGCTCGGCGCGCGCGTCGACGGCACGCCGTGGCTCGGCCGCCGGCCCTGCACGCCCGACATGCTGCCCGTGATCGGCGCGGCGCCGCGCCACCGCGATCTGTGGTTCGCGTTCGGGCACGCGCATCACGGCTTCACGCTCGGCCCCGTGACCGGCCGGCTGATCGCCGACCTGATGACCGGCACGCAGCCGTTCGTCGATCCGGCGCCGTTTCGCGTCGAACGTTTTCTGCACGGGCGCTGAACCGGCGTCCGTGCGCTGCAGCAGGGCGGCCGGCACACGACGCCGGCCGCTCCGTCCAGCGGCCGGCCCATCCGGCTTGCCGCGACGATCAACGACTGGAGACGACATGCAACAGCACACGATGCGGCGCGAGCTCGGCGCGCGCCAGATTTCGTTCATGGCCCTCGGCATGGCCATCGGCGTCGGCCTGTTCCTTGGCTCGGCGTCCGCGATCAAGGCGGCCGGGCCCGGCGCGCTCGTCGCGTACCTGATCGGCGGCGCGATGATCTTCCTGATCATGCGCGCGCTCGGCGAGATGGCCGTGCACCGGCCGGTATCCGGCTCGTTCGGCGCGTATGCGTTCGAATACCTCGGGCCGTACGCCGGCTACGTGGTCGGCTGGAGCTACTGGCTGCTGATGGTCGGTGTCGGCGTCGCGGAGACGACCGCCATCGGCATCTACATGGGCTTCTGGTTTCCGGAGGTGCCGCAGTGGCTGTGGGTCGTGGCGGCGATCGCCGCGATCTCGGCGTTCAACCTGCTCAACGTGAAGGTGTACGGCGAGCTGGAGTTCTGGTTCGCGATCGTGAAGGTCGTGACGATCGTGCTGATGATCGCGGGCGGCGCGCTGATCGTGTTCACGGGGATCGGCCATCACGGCGAGCCGGTCGGTCTGTCGAACCTGTGGCGGCACGGCGGCGTGTTTCCGCACGGCGTGCTCGGGGTCGTGAGCGCGCTGCCGATCGTCGCGTATTCGTTCGCGGGCGTCGAGATGATCGGCCTCACGGCCGGCGAGGCGCGCGAGCCGCAGAAGATGATCCCGCGCGCGATCAACTCGGTGCTGTGGCGCATCCTGATCTTCTACGTCGGCGCGCTGTTCATCATCATGGCACTGTATCCGTGGCACGAGCTCGGCGCGCACGGCAGCCCGTTCGTGACGACGTTCGAATCGCTCGGGCTGCGGCAGGCGGCCGGCATCGTCAACTTCGTGGTCGTGACGGCCGCGCTGTCGAGTTTCAACTGCATCGTGTTCAGCGGCGCGCGCATGCTGTCGAGCATGGCCGGCAACGGCCTCGCGCCCGCGTCGTTCGCGGCGCTGAGCGCCAGCGGGTCGCCGTCGCGCGCGGTGCGGGCGACCGTGCTGTTCATGTCGGTCGGCGTGGTGCTGAACTACGTGATGCCCGCGCGCGTGTTCGGCTGGCTGATGTCGTTCCTGTCGTTCGACGTGGCCGTGATCTGGGCGATGATCGTGCTGACGCACATGCGGTTCCGGCGCGTGCTGGCCACGCGCGGCGAGACGGTCGCGTTCCGCCTGCCGTACGCGCCGGTCACGTCGTGGATCTGTCTCGTGTTCGTCGCGTTCGTGTTCGTGATGCTCGGCGTCGATCCGTCGACGCGCGGGTCGCTGTATGCCGGTGCGGCGGTGATGGTGGTGATGACGATCGTCTACCGGCGGTCGCGGCATCTGCAGGCGGCCGCGCGGTCGACGCGGGTCGGGCTCGGGGTCGAGCGGGTGTGACGGCCAGGCTCGGGGGCGCGGATGTCGGAGCGTGTGAGTGGTGGCGCGGTCGTGCGCCGGGTGCGCTGAAGGCGGATGCCGGCGCGTGCGTCATGTGCGCCGCGCCGGCACGAAGGATGAGGATGGGGTGAAGCAGGTACGCCGTCGCGCCGAACCGGCCCCGACGTCAAACGCGCGACGATGCGCCCGATCAGGTCAGGCGCACCGCATCCGAATCAATACCGCGCCAGCTGGTTGCCGTTGATCTGCACGCGATCGCCCGGCCGGAGGTTGCCCGGCGATTGCACGTCGAACGAGCGCATCGTGCCGTCGCTGACCTGCACGTCGATCCGGTAGCTGCTCGGGCCTTGCGCGGCGCCCATCTGCTGGCCGATCTGGTTGCCGGCCACCGCACCGCCGAGCGCACCGATCACGGTCGCCGCATCGCGGCCGTGGCCGCGGCCGAACTGGTTGCCCACCAGGCCGCCGACCAGCGCACCGACGACGGTGCCGGCCACGCCCGACGGGCCGACCGAGCCGTTGACCGGCTGGATGTTCGAGACCGTGCCGTACTGCGTGCCGTAGCCGTTGCCGTATTGCTGCTGATTGCCGTACTGGTCATACGGCTGCGACCCGTATTGCTGCTGGTTGCCGTACTGGTCGTACGGTTGCGGCGCCTGGTTCGGATACGGCTGTTGCTGCTGCACGTAGCCCGGTTGCGAATACGCGGGCTGCGCGTAGCCGGGCGTCGCGTATTGCTGTTGCTGCGGATAGCCCGGCTGCGCGCCGTAGTAACCCGGCGCGACGCAGGCGGTCAGCGGAAGCGCCGCGACGGCGACGAGCGAGGCGAACAGAACGGTCTTCGTGGAAGGCATGCGCATCATGATGATTCCTGCATCGGCAACGGGTTCGCCGACGAATGCCAGGACGGGTGGCGAACTCGGCGTGAGTATAAGGAATGGCGGGTGGCGCGTCCGGTGCGGCCGGGTAACAACGTGTAAAGTCTGTTGCCGCGTAAATCGCCGCCCGGGCGGGGCGATCGCGCAATGCCCGGCGAGGGCGGCGGCGCCCGTTCGGCAACTGCGATGACGCGGATCGACAGCGGTCCGGCGGCTTATCCTGCGAGGCAGTCGGCCCCTCGATGCCGGCGCGCGAAACTTCGGCGTCGGCGACGTCACCCGACGCGCCATCGGCATGCGGGCCGTCGCCGACGAGATCGGACCCCGCAGCCGCACGTGGCTGGCACGGCGTTTGCGCCGCGCATCGCGAAATCGAATGCGCGGCATCGCGACATTTAATTGGCCTCTGCCGGCGCCGTCGGATATCGTGGCCGGATTCCCTGCCAACGCTCGCGCCGGGCCGGCTGCGGTTCCTTCCCCTGTCCGCGCCGATGACGTGCCGCGACCGCCCCACATTCCGAGCCATGACCGATCGTATCTTCATCAACGCCGTCGATGCCGGCGGCCAGCCCATCAACCTCGTCGTCCGTGACGGCCGCTTTACCGCGATCGGCGCCGATCGTGCGGCCGCGCCCGGCGCGGAAACGATCGACCTCGACGGCCGCGTCGTGCTGCCCGGTTTCGTCGATGGCCATATCCACCTCGACAAGAGCTTCGTCGGCGATCGCTGGGTGCCGCACGAAACGGTCGGCACGCTGCGCGAGCGGCTCGCGGTCGAGAAGCGCCAGCTCGCGGCCGCGCCGCCGATCGTCGAGCGCGCGAATGCGCTGATCGCGCAGGCCGCCGCGTTCGGCACGGTCGCGATGCGCAGCCACGTCGACGTCGATGCGACGACGGGCCTGTCGAACCTCCAGGCCGTGATGGCCGCGCGCGAGCAATGGCGCGGCATCGTCGATATCGAACTCGTCGCGTTCCCGCAGGCCGGCGTCGTCACGTGCCCCGGCACTGCGGAGATCCTCGACGCAGCGGTGCGCGAGGGCGCGGACGTGGTCGGCGGGATCGACCCGACGACACTCGACGGCGACGCGGACGGCCAGCTCGACATCGTGTTCGGCATCGCCGAGAAGCGCGGCGCGAAGATCGACATCCACCTGCACGAGCCGGGCGAGACGGGCATCGCGCAACTGCTGCGGATCGCGGCGCGCACGCGCGCGGCGGGGCTCGGCGGGCGCGTGAACGTGAGCCATGCGTACGCGCTCGGCCAGGTGAGCGACGACGACGTGCGGCGCACCGCGGCGGCACTGGCCGAAGCCGGCGTGTCGATCCTGACGAATGCGCCGGGCGACTGCGCGTTTCCGCCGGTACAGCCGCTGCGCGACGCGGGCGTGCTGGTGATCGCGGGCAACGACAACATCCGCGACGCATGGTGGCCCTACGGCAACGGCGACATGCTGCAGCGCGCGATGATGGTCGGCTATCGGTCGGGCTTCTACACCGACGAAGCGCTCGGCATCGCGCTGGACATGGCGACGCATGCCGGCGCGCGTGTGATCGGCAAGGAGAACTATGGAATCGCAGTCGGCTGCGACGCGACGTTCGTCGCGGTGCGTGCGCCGAATGCGGCGGCGGCCGTCGCGGGCGTGCCGGCCGAGCGCTGGGTGTTCCGCCGCGGCGAAAGCGACACGGGCGCGCCGTTCGCCCCTGCGCTGCGCTTCACGCGCTGACCGACCTGGCCGGCGGCACGGCACGCGCCGTGCCGCGTTGCACTGACCGCACTGACTGCACTGACTGACCACACCGGAACCGACATGACGAACCTGCTGATCCGCAACGTCCGCCCGAGCGCCGACGCCGCGCTCGACATCCTGATCGAAGGCGATCGCATCGCGCGCATCGGCCCGTCGCTCGACGCACCCGCCGGCTGCGCGATCGAGGACGGCGCGGGGGCGCTCGCGCTGCCCGGCCTCGTCGAAGGCCACACTCACCTCGACAAGACGCACTGGGGGATGCCGTGGTATCGCAACCAGGTCGGCCCGCGCCTCGTCGACCGGATCGAGAACGAGCGCCACTATCGCGCGACGAGCGGCCACGACGCCGGCGTCGCGTCGCTCGCGCTGGCGCGTGCATTCCTCGCGGCCGGCACGACGCGTATCCGCACCCACGTCGACATCGATACCGAAGCCGGGCTGCGGCATCTGCACGGCGTGCTCGCGACACGCGAGACGCTGCGCGGGCAGGTTGAAATCCAGATCGTCGCGTTTCCTCAATCGGGCGTGCTCAAGCGGCCGGGCACCGACGCGCTGCTGTCCGACGCGCTCGCCGCCGGCGCCGATCTGCTCGGCGGGCTCGACCCGTGCGCGATCGAAGGCGATCCGGTCGAGGCGGTGGACGTGCTGTTCGCGATCGCCGAACGCCATGGCCGCGGGCTCGACCTCCACCTGCACGAGCGCGGCTCGATGGGCGCGTATTCGCTCGACCTGATCCTGCAGCGCACGGCGGCACACGGCATGCAGGGCCAGGTGACGATCAGCCACGGGTTCTGTCTGGGCGATATCGCCGAACGCGAGCGCGATGCGCTGCTTGCCCGGATGGCGGAACTCGGCGTCGGGCTCGTCACGACCGCGCCGGCGGCGGTGCCCGTGCCGCCGGTGGCCGCGTGCCGTGCGGCGGGCGTGACGGTCATCGGCGGCAACGACGGCGTGCGCGATACGTGGACGCCGTACGGGTCGCCCGACATGCTCGAACGCGCGATGCTGATCGGCATGCGCAACGATTTCCGCCGCGACGACGCGCTCGAGGTCGCGCTCGACTGCGTGACGCACGGCGCGGCGCGCGGTTGCGGCTTCGATGGTTACGGGCTGCAGCCGGGCAGCCGCGCGGACGTCGTGCTGGTCGACGCGCTGACGTTCGCCGAGGCCGTCGTCGCACGGCCGGTGCGGCGGCTCGTCGTGTCGTCGGGGAAGATCGTGGTGCGTAACGGCGCGCTGGTCTGAGTGAAACCCGGGTGAAGCATCGCCCCGGTATGATCCGGTTTTCAGCCGGATTTCCCGGGAGAAGACGATGCGACGCACGACCGCGGCACGGGCCGCACGATGGATGGCGGCGGCCCTGTTCGCCGTGAGCGCCGCGCATGCGGTGGCGGCCGGGCCGACGGACACGCGAACGGACGCGCAGCAGGAAGCGAACCGGCGCACGGTGCTCGCGTTCTATGAAAAAGGCCTGAACGAGAAGGATGCCGACGCCGCACTCGCGTATGTCGGCGATCGTTACGTGCAGCACAACCCGAACGCGGCCGACGGCCGCGACGGCTTCCGCCAATTCGTCGCGTTCCTGCGCGACAGGTATCCGCGGTCGCACAGCGAGATCAAGCGCTCGTTCGTCGACGGCGACTACGTGATCCTGCACGTGCACGCGGTGCGCGAACCCGGCACGCGCGGCAGCGCGATCATGGACATCTTCCGGCTCGAGAACGGCAAGATCGTCGAGCACTGGGACGTCAATCAACCCGTGCCCGAGCAGGCCGCGAACGGGAACACGATGTTCTGACGGGGATCGGGCGCGCGGACGTGCCGACGCGCGCGCGAGCGCGAGCGCGTCGCATCGGCCGTGCCGGCGGCGTCGCGGCGTCCGCTCGCTTGCCGCATCCGGCGTTCTCTTTCCTACTGCTCCTCGTGCTCCAGCATGGCCGCGAGCGCCTTCGTCAGTTCGCTGACCATCGGGTCGGCCGTCGGCCGATGCAGGATCGCGATGTCCATGTGTTCGATCGGCGCGAAACCCTGCTTCGCGGTCAGCACGACGTGCTCGTCCGTCACCACGCGTGCGGGCAGCACGCTGATGCCGAGCCCGTCGGCGACGGCGGCCTGGATGCCGCTCAGGCTCGACGTCGTGAAGCTGATCCGCCAGCGGCGGCCGCGTTCCTCGATCGCCTTGATCATGTCGTCGCGATAGAGCCCGCGCGGCGGAAACACGACGATCGGCACCGGGTCGAGATCGATCGACGGATGCGCGGCGCTGTCGATCCAGCGCAGCTTCTCGGGCCAGCGCACGACGGCCTCGCGGCTGTCGCGGCGCTGCTTGATCAGTACGAGGTCGAGTTCGCCGCGGTCGTATGCGGCGCTGATGTCGCGGCTCAGCCCGCACATCACCTCGAGCTTCACTTGCGGATGCTCGCGCTTGAATGCCGCGAGCGCATGCGTCGTGCGGCCCGCCGCGAAATCGTCGGGCACGCCGAGCCGGATCGTCAGCGCGACCGTCGCACCCGACAGCGCTTCCAGCATCTCGTCGTTCAACGCGAGCATGCGCCGCGCATAGCTGAGCACCGTCACGCCCGCGTCGGTCGGCCGCACGTCGCGCGTGCCGCGGTCGAGCAGGCGATGCCCGGCGATTTCCTCGAGCCGGCGCACCTTCTGGCTGACCGTCGACTGCGTCGAGTGCAGGCGCGCGGACGCCGTCGTGAAGCTGCCGCAGTCGGCGACCATCACGAGCGCGCGCAGCAGGTCGATGTCGAACAGGGGTCTATTCATTTCTGCACTTCTGTGGATTCGGGCATTTCATTTTCAAATGCGTGCGACGACTTTTAACATGGCCGGATGCCGTGGGCAATCGCGGTTTCGCCGGACCCGGCGGGGCGTCAGGTGGTGTCGCGGGGGTGACTGACGGATCGAATCCACCGGCTCGGCGCGCGCCGCACGCAAGGAGGACGCCGGACGTTTTTCAAACGGATCGCGATCACCGGCCCGTTTGCGTTGATCACGCTCACGTCGGCCGTGGCCGCCGCCGACGGCGGCACGCTCGAGTGCCGGTTGCGCAGCGCGGCCGACCGTGGCGACGCGGGCGAAGTGCGCACGCTGCTCGAACGCGGCGCGCCGATCGATTCGCGCGACGGGCAGGGCCGCACGGCGCTGCTGCTCGCGACGCACGGCAATCACGTTGAGGCGGCGCGCGTGCTGATCGACGCGGGTGCGGACGTCAACGCGAAGGATGCGATCCAGGACAGCCCGTATTTGTACGCCGGTGCGCGCGGCCATCTCGACATCCTGCGGATGACGCTCGCGCACGGCGCCGACCTGAGCAGCACGAACCGGTATCGCGGCACCGCGCTGATTCCGGCAGCGGCGCGCGGCCATGTGGAGACGGTGCACACGCTGATCGACGCGGGCGTGAACGTCGACCACGTGAACCGGCTCGGCTGGACCGCACTGCTGGAGGCGATCATGCTCGGCGACGGCAGCGAGCGTTATGTGCGGATCGTGCAACTGCTCGTCGACGGGCACGCGGACGTCGATCTCGCGGATTCGAACGGCGAGACGCCGCTGCGGCATGCGCGGCGGCGCGGTAGGGTTCAGCGGCCGCGAGACTTTTGTTCGGGCATGCCGCCGGGAAGTTTCCGCAGGAATGCTTCGGCCAGTTCGACGCAATAGTCGAACGACGGCGTGTAGCCGAGTGTCCGGATGCCGTCGAAACGCGACTTGACGAAGGCGCGATGCTCGTTGAGCAGGCGCAAAAACGTATCGCGATGCCGAACGAGAAATGGTCCGGCTTCCATCAGGCTCTCAGGCTCCCGCTCGATGACCAGACACAAATCGAACAGGTCCCGCGCGGTCGGGCGATCGCCACGGTGCCACATTTTCTTGGCGACGATTTCCGCGGAAGTCTCGACCTTGACGACGTGATCCATCAGCATCCATTCGTCGTAGCCGGGAGACATCAGATTTCGGGAGACTACGAAGTCGATTTCGCCGTCGGGCAGCACCAGCTTCACGAAACCAGCATGTTCTTCGTAGTGCGTCGTGATGTCGGATGCAGCGTCGCTGATGCGGGGATTCACGTACCCGAGATACTGCGGATCGGGTACGAAGATGTCGACATCCTTGCTGACGCGATGGCCGTGGCGCAGCATGAGAACCGTGCCTCCACCGAACGTCCAGAACGGATTCGACGTGCCGTGCTTGCGTATCTCGTCACCAGCGTCACGGCGTGACGAAAAAGGCCTTGCCACGGGCCGTCGGGCAACGCGATTGGTGCAGTCATGCCCATACCTCCCGATACAGGTGAAGATCCTTCGACCATGCCGCCAGGTTTTTCCAGATGGTCCGAAGCGGAGTGCCCGAGCGCTCCGCAGCCTCCTCGGCTGCTTGCACCACAACAGGTAACGGCACTTCGTCGAGGATGACGGAGAACTGCGATTCGTATCCTTCCGGAATGTGTCCGGTGATCAACGCGTCGGCCAGCAAGCGTTCGGTCAATTCGCCCTTGTAGCTGACGTTCGCGCTCACAACGGCCTTGTAAAGGCCGTTGTGAGCCTGTCGCGGCAATGCCAGGAGTTCGATGCCGAGCACGCTGAGCAACGGGATCAGCTTGTTGATGCCGAGATCCTTGACCTTGCCGGCTTCGAGCTGGTTGACGGTGAACCGGGACAGTCCGGCGAGCTTGGCAAGCTGGGCCTGTGTGAGATCGAGTTCCGCCCTCCGTTTCGCAACGGCCTGACCGATTTCGTAGAGTTGCACGTTGACCTCCCGGCGCAGGTTCGATGCGCGTGAATGCAAAGTATGTCTTACATGCAGGGGTGGCCAAGTGTCTCCGAGCATTGTCTTTTGCGGTATAGGACGCGTCGTCGATGCCGCCGGAGCGGAATCGGGTGATGCCTGTATAGACATCGTTATTTCACGGAAATCCGGAAAAACGCGCCCTGTGGCGGGCGCGCGTCTCCTAGGGTAAACACCCGAAAATCTCGTAAATCCACGCGATGTGCATGTGTTTAGGGCGTCATTTCCGGCCTCTCGCAGTCTCCTGACCTTAATCCGCGCATTCTGCCTTCCCCCTGCTTGCGCTCGAAATTTGAGCGGTCTAGACTGCATCGCAGTTTCATCGAAGTCCCAGTCTTTCGCGCACCGCGCCGGGCGTTCCGGCGCAACGCCCCCCACCGGACGCCGGCGCTCGCGCGCCGCGTCGAGACCATCAAGGACACGCCATGAACCGCACTGCAAAGCTTCTCGTTACCGCGCTGGCGTTCGCGCCGCTCGTGTCGTTCGCGCAGGACACGTCGACGATCCGCTGGGGCATCGACCCTACGTATCCGCCGTTCGAGGCGAAGCAGCCCGACGGCTCGCTCGCCGGCTTCGACATCGACCTGCGCAATGCGATCTGCGAGCAGCTGCGTGCGAAGTGCGTCTGGGTCGAGCAGGGCTTCGACGGGATGATTCCGGCGCTGCGCGCGCGCAAGTTCGACGTGATCATGTCCGCGATGACGGCCACCGACGAGCGGCTCAAGCAGATCGACTTCTCGAACAAGCTGTATGCGTCGCCGGGCGCGCTCGTCGCGCCGGTCGGCTCGAAGCTGCTGCCGACCGCCGCGTCGCTCGCGGGCAAGCGCGTCGGGATCGACCAGGGCACGACGCAGGAGGCGTACGCGAAGGCCGAATGGGCGACCAGGGGCGTGACGATCGTCTCGTACCAGAACCAGGACCAGGTGTACCAGGATCTCGTCAACGGCCGCCTCGACGCGACCTTCCAGGACAAGACGCAGGCCGGCTATTCGTTCCTGAAGACGCCGCGCGGCAAGGGCTATGCGTTCGCGGGCCCTGACGTGACCGACGTGCGGATCACCGGCTACGGCGTCGCGATGGGCGTGCGCAAGGGCGACGACGCGATGAAGAAGCGGCTGAACGACGCGATCGTCGCGATCCGCGCGAACGGTACGTACCAGAAGATCGCCGCGAAATATTTCGACTTCGACATCTACGGTGCGAAGCAGCAGCTGACTTCGGCACCGTGATTCGGTGACTCCGCAATTCATTCAATCGACAGGCACACCATGACGAGTATCGAGGATCGCGTCGCGCAAGCCGTGACGCCCGAACTGATCGCCGCGTTCCGCGAGGAAGGTGCGGTCTGCATCAAGGGCATCTTCTCGCCCGACGAAGTCGCCGCGCTGCGCGCCGGCATCGACGCGAATCTCGCGCAGCCGAGCCCGCGCGCGAAAGTCGCGAGCCGGCCCGACGATCCGGGCTGGTTCTTCGAGGATTTCTGCAACTGGCAGCACAACGACGCGTATCGCGACTTCATCGTGCGCTCGCCCGCGCCGTCGGTGGCCGCCGCGCTGATGGGCACGGAGAACGTGCGGCTCCATCACGACCACCTGCTCGTGAAGGAGCCCGGCACGCGGCAGCGCACGCCGTGGCACCAGGACCAGCCGTACTACAACATCGAGGGCGACGACAACGTCAGCATGTGGATTCCGGTCGATCCGGTGCCGCTCGAATCGACGCTGGAATTCGTCGCGGGCTCGCATCGCGGGCCGTGGCTGATGCCGCGCACGTTCATGGACAAGGAAGCGAAGTGGTTTCCGGAAGGCAGCCTCGCGGACCTGCCCGACATCGAAGGCGACCGCGCGGCCTTCCCGATCCGCCATTGGGCGCTCGAGCCCGGCGACATGGTGTGCTTCCGGATGCTCACGCTGCACGCGTCGGGCGGTACGCAGAACCGTCGGCGCGCGTTCTCGATCCGCTTCGTCGGCGACGATGTCCGTCACGCGCCGCGCCGCTGGAAGACGTCGCCCGATTTCCCCGGGCTCGCGGAGCAACTGCCCGATGGCGCACCGCTCGACCACCCGCTGTTTCCGGTCGTGTGGTCGCGTGGCGCGGGGCAGGCCGGCGCGCTTTGACGCCGGCGGGCGGGCGTGAACGACGCGGCGGCCGTTTTCTGACGAAACGGCCGCCGCGCGCTTTTGTGCGGGCCGGTGTTTGACGAAGGGTGTGTGACGAAGGATCAGGTCGGGTGGCGCCCGGCGCCCGGCTTGAAGCGCGAGCCGAGCCGGTAGCGGTTGCCCGGATGCAGGAAGTGCACGAACGTGACGGGCAACCCGTTCGTCCAGGTGCGGCGCGTGAGCGTGAGACACGGCTCGTCGGCGCGCATGTCGAGCAGCCGCGCCTGTTCGCCGGTCGGCAGCGACGCATCGACCACGTGCTCGATTTCCAGTTCGTAGTGCGACACGTTGTTGTACAGGTACTCGGACGGCGGTTCGACCTGGAAATCCTGGTCGATGAAACCGGGCGCGGCGGCCGGGTTCACGTAGCGATCCTCGAGCTGGATCGGGCGGCCGTTTTCCTCGTGCACGCACACCACGTGAAAAACCGGCGTATTGACCGGCAGGCCGAACGCGGCCGCGACGTCGAACGACGCGGGCTCGCTCGACTGGCTCAGCACGCGGCAGCGGTATTCGTGCCCGCGCGCGCGGATTTCGTCGCGGATGTGCGCGATCATCAGCAGGTTCGACTGCGGCTTCACCTCGGCGACGAACGTGCCGACGCCCGCGATGCGCTTCAGCACGCCTTCCTCGGTCAGCTCGCGCAGCGCGCGGTTGACCGTCATGCGTGCGACGCCGAACTGCGCGGCGAGATCGAGCTCGGACGGAATGCGGTCGCCGGGGCGCCAGTCGCCCGAGTCGACGTTCTGGCGAACGAGCGTCTTGATCTGCTGGAACGGTGCGGTGGCCTTCGTGACCATCGGGGATCCTTGCGCGAAGAGGTGGCGAGGCTAGTCGTCGTGACTGACGATGACCAGGATCTCCGCCTGCGCGGCGCCGAGGCTGCGCGTGCGGTGCGGGATGAGTGCGTTGAAATAGACTGAATCGCCGGTCTTGAGTTGCACCGTCTCGTTCGGGAATTCGATTTCGACGCGCCCCTTGTGCACGAACAGGAATTCCTCGCCTTCGTGCTCGCGGAACGTCGATGCGACGAATTCGTGCGGCGGATGCACGACGAACGGCAGCATCTTCTTCGGCGCGACGCCGGCCGCGATGCTCTCGAAGCGGTGTGCGCGGCTGTCGGCCGCCGCGCCCATCGCCGTGCGCTCGCCGGCGCGCGTGACCGTGATCAGCTCGCGGTTGCGGCTTTCCGAGAACAACTGTTCGACATCGACATTCAGTGCCTTCGACAGCTTCAGCGCGACCGCGATCGACGGCACGCTCAGGCCGCGCTCGACTTTCGACAGGTAGCTCTTGGTGAGGCCCGTCTCGTCGGCCAGCACATCGAGCGTCCAGCCCTTCTGTTTTCTGAGCAGCTTCAGGCGAATCGTCATGGGGCGCCAGGTGTCCTTCGAAAAACCGATTGTAACGCATGACACAAAGTGTCCTGTGGTGTATCGTGTGTCCCGTGTTCCCGGGAAAGCGGCGCGGACGGCGCGACCAACCCGGCCCATTCAGGAGGTGAACATGGCGGAAACGCTGAATCTGACGAAGGAGGCGCTGGTCGCCCTGGCGGAGCGGCGTCTCGACAACGAGGTGGGCGACAGCGGCTGGTCCGCGCGGCAGAAGCTCGCGCTCACGTGCCGGATCCTGTTCGACGCCGGCCACGATTCCGGCCTGGCCGGGCAGATCACCTGCCGCGCGGGCGACGCCGGCACGTACTACACGCAGCGGCTCGGGCTCGGTTTCGACGAGATCTCGGCCGCGAACCTGCTGCGCGTGAACGAGGATCTCGACGTCGTCGACGGCGAAGGCATCCCGAATCCGGCCAACCGGTTCCATACGTGGATCTATCGCGAGCGCCCGGACGTGAACTGCATCATCCATACGCATCCGGCGCATGTCGCGGCGCTGTCGATGCTCGAGCAGCCGCTCGTCGTGTCGCACATGGATACCTGCCCGCTGTACGACGATTGCGCGTTCCTGAAGGACTGGCCCGGCGTGCCGGTCGGCAACGAGGAGGGCGAGATCATCTCGAAGGCGCTCGGCAGCAAGCGCGCGATCCTGCTGTCGCATCACGGCCAGCTCGTGGTCGGCAAGACGATCGAGGAAGCGTGCATCCTCGCGCTGCTGATCGAGCGGGCCGCGAAGCTGCAACTGCTCGCGATGGCGGCCGGCGAGATCAGGCCGGTGCCGCCGGCGCTGGCGCGCGAAGCGCACGACTGGATTTCGAAGCCGAAGCGCGATGCGGTGACTTTCGACTACTACGCGCGCAGGGCATTGCGCACGCATCGGGACTGCGTCGCGTGAGCGGGCGATTCGCCGCTGCCGTGCCCGACCATCACTGAGGATTACCTATCGTGTCCATCCTGCTGAAAGGCATCATTGCCTACCCGGTTACACCGTTCTCCGCCGACGGCGGCGTCGACCTCACGGCGCTCGACGCGCTGATCGAGCGCCTGATTGCCGACGGCGTCCACGCGATCGCGCCGCTGGGCAGTACCGGCGAGAGCGCGTACCTGTCCGACGCGGAATGGGAGGCGGTCGCCACCGCGTCGATCCGCGCGGTGCGCCGGCGCGTGCCGACCGTCGTCGGCATTTCCGATCTCACCACGGCGGGCGCGGTGCGTCGCGCCCGCTTCGCCGAGCAGGCCGGTGCCGATGCGGTGATGGTGCTGCCGGTGTCGTACTGGAAGCTCGGTCACGACGAGATCGTCGCGCACTATCGCGCGATCGGCGCCGCCGTCGGCATCCCGATCATGCTGTACAACAACCCCGCGACGAGCGGCGTCGACATGTCGCCCGACCTGATCGCGACGATCTGCCGGACCGTCGACAACGTGACGATGGTGAAGGAGAGCACGGGCGACATCGGGCGGATGCACCGTCTCGCGCAACTGAGCGACGGCGCGATTCCGTTCTACAACGGCAGCAACCCGATGGCGCTCGCGGCACTTGCAGCCGGCGCGGCCGGATGGTGCACGGCCGCGCCGAACCTGAATGCGGCGTTGCCGCTGGCGCTGTTCGACGCGATGCGCGCGGGCGACCTGGCGCGCGCCCGGGCGGTCTTTCAGGCGCAGCTGCCGCTGCTGCAGTTCATCGTCAACGGCGGCTTGCCGGTGACCGTGAAGGCCGGGCTGCGCCTGTGCGGCTTCGATGCCGGCGAACCGAGGAAGCCGCTGATGCCGCTCGGCGACGCGCGCACGCGCGAACTCGAACGCCTGCTCGCGGCATTGCCTGACGGTGTGACGACATGAGCGACGCGGCACGGCCGGCGATCTCGGCCCCTATCGGCGCGGTGCGGATCGGCGCGAGCCGGCCGCTGGCGGGCACGCCGCACGCCAGCGCGATCGACAAGCAGCCGGTCGGATCGCGCTTGTGGCTGGGCGCGCTCGGCTTTGCCGGCGACGAGCAGGCCGATGCGCGGCATCACGGCGGCCCCGACAAGGCGGTGCACCACTATGCGCACGATCACTACGCATGGTGGGCCGCGCAGATCGGCGCACGCGACGTGCTCGCGCAACCGGGTGCGTTCGGCGAGAACCTGTCGACGCACGGCGTGACCGAGCACGACGTGTGTCTCGGCGACGAGTTCACGCTCGGCGGCGCCGTGCTTCAGGTGTCGCAGTCGCGGCAGCCGTGCTGGAAGCTCAACGCGCGCTTCGATCATCCGCGGATGGCCGCGCTCGTGCAGCAAAGCGGCCGGACCGGCTGGTATTACCGCGTGCTGCAGGCGGGCTGGGTGGCGCCGGGCGACGTGCTGGCGCTGCAGCGGCGCGCCTATCCGCAATGGACGCTGTCGGCGGTGCTCGACGTGCTGTACCGGCGCACGCTCGACATGGCCGCGCTCGACGCGCTGTGCGAGGTCCCGATACTGCCGGCCGGCTGGCGCAAGCTGCTCGACAGGCGCCGGGCGGAGCGGCAGGTCGAAGACTGGACGAAGCGGCTCGAAGGACGTTGACGTCCGGCGTGGCTCAGTGGCTCGGCAGCTCGCGCACGTCGGCGGTCGGTACCGAGCCGAACGCATCGCTCAGCGCATAGCCGATCAACTGCCGCGCGGCCGCCTCGGGCGTCGCGAGCGCGCCGCTCGACTTCAACTGGTCGAATTTCTCGCGCATCGGGAAGTTGTCTTCGCTGGTCGAGCGGATCGTTGCCTGCATGCCCGTGTCGACGACGCCCGGCGCGACGCTGCAGACCCGCAACGCGCGGTTCGCGTCGAGCGCGACCGCGCGCGCATGGTGATCGAGCGCGGCCTTGGTCGCGCAGTAGACGCTCCAGCCCGCGTACGCGTTGCGCGCCGCGCCGCTCGACACGTGCAGGATCCGGCATTCGGTCGTGGCCGATGCCGCTTGCGCGAGCGCGGCCGACAGCATCAGCGGCGCCGCGACGTTCACGCCGACCGCGCGTGCGACGATCGCCGGATCCTGCGCGGCGAGCGGGCCGATCGGATCGACGATGCCCGCGTTGTTGAACAGCAGCACGATCGACGCGCCGTCGACGAAGCGGCGCAGCGTGTCGCCGGCCAGCCAGGTCGCGACGGCCGGCGTGTCCGACAGGTCGAGTTCGATTTCGGTGAACCGGTCGCCGGCTTGCGACGCAAGCGTCGGATGACGGCTGCGCGACACGCCCAGCACGGCGATGCCTTCCAGCAGCAGCTGTTCGGCGAGCGACGCGCCGAGGCCGCGTGTGTGTCCGGTGACGATGGCGCGCACGTGCGGTGCGGAAGAGGATGCGGTCATGGCGGTGAGCGGGTCGAAGGGGTGAATGGATGAACGGATGAGCGGCGTCGACGGGCGACGCGCATGCACGGCGGCATGGCGTGCGGGACGGGCGATGCGTGGTGATGCGTGCGAAAACGCTCGCGCCGCGCCGCGGACGTCGGGGTGACGCATATCGTAGCGCCGGCATGCGTGTCGCGCAAACGCCGCCGCGTGCGAGGCGGCGGAATCGCCGGCACGGCGCGCATCCGTCGCCGCGCGGCACCGGCCGGCGGGCAGGGCGGACGAAAGCCGGCTGCGGCAAGTGCGCGCGGCGGTTGGTGAGTGGCGCCGGGCCGAGCGACGCGAGCTATCATATGGCTCGCCCGTGCGCGATGCCGGACGGGCCGCGACTGTTTCCCTTCACCTGCTGCACGCTGCGACGCCACTCATGACCACCACGCCGGATACGCCCACGCCACGCGCCCTTCGCGAACTCACGCCCCTCGAGGCCCGCATTCTCGGTGTGCTCGTCGAGAAACAGCACACGGTGCCGGACACCTATCCGCTGTCGCTGAATGCGCTGACCGCGGGCTGCAACCAGAAAACCGCGCGCTCGCCGGTGATGAACGTCAGCGAGGACGAAGTCACGACCGCGCTCGACGGGCTGAAGCACCTGAGCCTCGTGATGGAAGGCAGCAGCAGCCGCGTGCCGCGTTTCGAGCACAACGCGAACCGCGTGCTCGGCATCCCGAGCCAGGCGATCGCGCTGCTGACGATCCTGCTGCTGCGCGGCCCGCAGACGGCCGCCGAGCTGCGCCTGAACAGCGCGCGCCTGCACGGTTTCGCGGATATCTCGTCGGTCGAGGCGTTCCTCGACGAACTCGCGGCGCGCGCGCAGCCGCTCGTCGTCCGGTTGCCGCGTGCGCCGGGCGCGCGCGAGAACCGCTGGATGCACCTGATGTGCGGCGAAGTGAACGTGGCCGACTTCGCGGGTGCGGATGCCGGCGGCGCTGATTCCGTGCCGCCTTCGGAATTCGAAGCGCTGAAGGCCGAACAGAAGCGCCTCGCGGATGAAGTGGCGCGACTGAATGCGCTGGTTCTGCGGATGGCCGGCGAGCTTGGCATCGACGTCGACGCACAAGGCGACGCGTCCTGACACGAGCGACTGCGGTTCATGCGCCTTCGCCCGGCCCGGTCGTTATGCGGCCGGGCCGGGGCGCGACGCGGATAGCGCCCGCGCCGCCGCGTTACTTCAGCTTGACGCCCGGTACGAGATAACGCGCGCCGCCCGGCCTCAGGATCGGCGTGAGCGCCGCGAACGGCACATCGAGTTGCGGCCCGAGACAGGCGCCCATCGCGTGGCCGATTCCGGATACGACGAACGACAGCTTGCCGGGTGCGTCGAGTTCGAACGCCAGATACTCGGGGAACACGTCCGCGCACGACAGCGAGACGCCTTCGCCGTCCGTCACGTGCTCACCCCGTGCTGTCGTTGCGCGCAATCGCGTAATGAAACCCACCAGCGCGGGGCTCGTTGCCGGCTCCCCGTCCTTGCTCGTCGTAGCGGCGTCGATCACGCGATTCCAGTCGAGATACGCGCCACGCAGCAGGTCGAACGTGACCGGATCGTAGTGATTGTCCGGGTACGCGCCGCCGCAGAACAGGCTGCCCGATTCCACGATACCCAACACCGCGCGCGACAGCCACGTGACCGTTACGTGCTCGTCGTCGTCGTAACCGCCGAGCGTACCGGCTGCCGGCCCGTCGTCCGTATAGCGCGTCGCCGCGCATTCGAGCGCTGCGAGACTCATCTGCCAGTGCCGTTGTTCCAGCAGATGGTTGACCCGTGCCATCACGGCCGGATCGGGATGGCGGCTCAGCCGCGGATACGCGAGCACGGTGCGCGGGTCGCTCCACATCCTGTAGGCAACCAGGCCGTCGCCGATCTCGGCGCCCACCGGCCGTACGTGCCCGGCAAGCTTCAGCGTGGCATAGGGTGCGTGCTGCATGTCGATCTCCGCGCTGCGCGCGATGCCGCTGCCGACACCCCCCGCGGATACCGCGGTGATCGCTTCGACCGACCCGGGCGCAACCGCGTCGGGATCGTATTCAGCGACGCGCCGCAGCGTGAAGCTGCGCGTCTTGCCGGAGCGTGTGTCGGTCCAGCGGCCGCGATAGCCGGCCTTGTCCCGCGTGCCTTGCCACGTGGCCGCAGCATGATCGAAATCGGCTTGCCCGCGGAATCCCGACGCGTCGCGCGCGTCGTCCGGCAACTGCGTTCGCACGACCGGTTCGACCAGTTGCGCGGGCGTGCCGTGTAGCGGAATATCGACGCCGTGCTGCGCATAGAAGTAGCGGCCGGAGATCGAGCCGTCCGCAGCCGGGCGATCGTCGAGTTCCATCACGACGGCTCCGGCGCCTTGCAGCGTGCCCTCGTAGACCGTGCGCGGCGCGGCATGCGCGAAGCCTGCGTGCAGCGCGACCAGCACCCACGCGATCCGGATCAGCGGGCGCATCACCAGCGGCACCCGGTCTGTTCGGACGCGTCGACATCCAGCGCGCGGCCGAACGCGGTCTGCTTGCCGGTACGCGCGTTGGTGTAGGTCATCGAATAGACCATCGCGCCCTGGGTCATCATTTCGTAGCGCCCGTTGACCTTGCCGCCGACCATTTCGACCCAGGTCGTCGTGTACTGGTGCGGACGGCTTTCGTCGAGCACCTCGTCCTCCTCGTGTTCGATCACCAGCGGCAGGGCCGTTTTCGACTGCGCGTACCGGACCATGCCGCCCGACCATTTGACCGCATCGTCATAGTAGGTGCGCATCTCGAAGCGCATGGGTTTGTCGCCGTCCGACCTGAAGCAGAACACGTCGGTGGACACCTTGGCGAGTGCCGGAAGCGACACGCAAAGCAGCACGGTTGCGAAGATTTTTTTCATGGTGGCGTAAGGGAAACGGAGTGGCCAGTCAACCGACGCGGATCCGCGAAGCGCCCGCATCGACGAGCCGGAACAGCAGATCCTCGACGGCCGTTTCGGGCGCGGAGCCGAGATCCGCATGGACGCGCCAACCCTGTTCCGCGCGAACCGGTTCCGACAGGTAGTGAACGATCCCGTGCAGGCCGTCTTCGGCCGGCGTGTTCTCGTCGTCGGCGTCGAACCACGCGAAGAACCATGCCTTGAACGCGTCGGCCGCCGCGCTTTCGTCGAGACCGTCGGCCTCGATCGCGGCCCAGTCCCACACGAACGGGCGGATCGACACGGCCACCGTGTCGAGATCGAACGCGAACGGCTCGAAATCCAGCTGCGTGGCGGAATCGACCATCGCCGGCTGGCCGGCCGATTCGCCTTCGGACGCGATGATGTCGGCCCGGCACGGCAGCGCGAGCGGCCCTTCGGTGGCGAGCGTGCCGTCGGCACGCCGGTAGGCCGGTTCGGCGATCACGGCCGGTTGTGCGGCCGCCTTCGCGAGCAGGTCGGCATACGGTTGGCGAATGGCGCGGAGCAGTTCGGAGACGGTCATCGTGGCGTGTCGGCTGGGCAGGAAACGATCGGTCACAGGCAGGCGGTGCGCCGTGCGGCCGGCATCGCACGACGCGGCCGCTTCGGTACCCGACAGCCGTGATCGTACGGTACTTCCGCAAAACGCGGACAGTCGGCCGAACGGCCAGCGCGCCCCGCATCGTGCGGCGGCGCGTTTAGACGTTTACCTTCAAACAATGGAAAACGCCCGTCGAGCGTGTTCTCGATGTGCTTCAATTAATCCGGTTTGTACTCCTACTAAAATCACGAATTCAGAACAGGCCGGATCAACCTTTCACAGGAGACAGTCGATGGCACGGAAACGGTTTTGACGCGGCGCACACGATGGTCTGCAACACCGCCGAACTTCCTTCGATGAAAGCAGGTTATCCCAGGGGCCCCAACCATGTCCTCCAGACGTTTCATGCTGGCCGCGGCAGCCGTATCCGCTGCGCTGGCGGTCGCCGCACCGCCGGCCAGCGCCGGCGCACCGGCCGTGTCCGATCCGTTCTATACCTACACCGGCACCACGCCGCTGGCATCGATTCCACCGGGCACGGTGCTCAAGACGCGCAACGTCACCTATCACGTGGCCGGCATTCCGACCGCGCTGACCGCGCTACAGTTGCTGTATCGCACCAATAACGCGCTGAACCAGCCGGTCGTGAACGTGACGTCGGTGATCCGGAGCCAGGTCAGCAACGGCCGGGCCATCTCGTACCAGTCGGCTTACGATTCGCTGAACCCGTACGACGAGCCGTCGCAGGTGATCGCCGGCGATCGCGACGTCACGAAGATCATCAACGTCGGCACGTTGCTCTACAGCGCGGAATCGATTCCGCTGTCGACGCTGCTGCTGCTCGGCTACAACGTCATCGTGCCCGATACGGAAGGCCAGACGGCCGATTTCGCCGCCGGCCCCGAATACGGGATGACGACGCTCGATTCGATCCGCGCGGCGCTCAATACGCCGTCGACCGGCCTGAGTCCGTCGAGCAAGGTCGCGATGATCGGCTATTCCGGCGGCGCGATCGCGACGAACTGGGCCGCGCAGCTCGCGCCGAGCTATGCGCCCGAGATCAACAGGCAGCTCGTCGGCGCGGCGGAAGGCGGCGTGCTGGTCGACCCCGCGCACAACCTGCGCTATGTCGACGGCAGCATCGTGTGGGGCGGCGTGGCCGCGGCCGCGCTGGCCGGGCTGTCGCGCGGCTACGGCTTCGACCTGACGCCCTATCTCAGCGATACCGGCGTCGCCGTGTTCAACGACATCCAGAGCCAGTCGCTCGCGTACATCCTGCCGAGATACACGGGGCTGCACTGGGGCACGCTGTTCAAGCCGCAATACGCGAACGACATCAACAGCATTCCCGCGTACGTGACGTATGCCAACAAGGTGAATGCCGGGCTGGCCGCATCGCCGACGATCCCGATGTTCATCGGCCAGGGCACGGCGGGCGCGCTGGACGGCACCTTCAGCAGCCAGGTGGGTGACGGCGTGATGCTCGCGTACGACGTGCGCGCCCTTGCGCAGAAGTTCTGCGCCAGCGGCACGCCGGTCACGTACACCGAGTATCCGCTCGAGCATGCGGGGGCGATCGTGCCGTGGGTGGCCGGCATGCTGCCGTGGCTCTACGACCGTTTCAACGGGAAAGCCGCGCCGAGCAACTGCTGGCTGACGTCGCTGCTGCCGAGCAATTCGCTGGCGCCCGAGACGCTGCACTAGCCGCACCGCACCGCACCGCACCGCGAGGCGCATGGCCGGGCGACCCTTCACGGGTCGCCTTTTTTCATTCCGGGATTGATCACGGTCGCGTCAACGCGGCCTTTGCCGCGCCCGGCCCTCCCGCCGGAACCCTTCGCCGCCCCGCCCGGGTGCCATAATCGAGCCTGCTCATCATTACAGACGTCCCCCGGAGAATCACCATGCAGAACCTCGACAATCCTTCCCACGATCGCGAGGTAGGCAGCGCCGACGCGACGCAGGACACCACGCGCATCGACGACGTCCGCATCGGCGCCGTGCGCCCGCTGATTTCGCCCGCGCTGCTGCTGGACGAGCTGCCGGTGCCGGCCGCCACGCAGACGCTCGTCGAGGATACGCGCCGCGCGATCGGCGACATCCTGCACGGCCGCGACGACCGGCTGCTGCTCGTCGTCGGCCCGTGCTCGATCCACGATCACGACCAGGCGCTCGACTACGCACGCCGGCTGAAGGCCGCCGCCGATGCGCTGAAGGACGACCTGCTGATCACGATGCGCGTCTACTTCGAGAAGCCGCGCACGACGGTCGGCTGGAAGGGCTACATCAACGACCCGCGCCTCGACGGCAGCTTCCGCATCAACGAAGGGCTGCGTGCCGCGCGGCAATTGCTGCTCGACATCAACGCACTGGGCCTGCCGGCGTCGACCGAATTCCTCGACCTGCTGAGCCCGCAGTACATCGCCGACCTGATCGCATGGGGCGCGATCGGCGCGCGTACGACGGAGAGCCAGAGCCACCGCCAGCTCGCGTCGGGCCTGAGCTGCCCGATCGGTTTCAAGAACGGCACCGACGGCGGTGTGCAGGTTGCGTCCGATGCGATCGTCGCGGCGGCCGCGAGCCACGCGTTCATGGGCATGACGAAGATGGGGATGGCCGCGATCTTCGAGACGCGCGGCAACGACGACGCGCACGTGATCCTGCGCGGCGGCAAGAACGGCCCGAACTACGACGCCGCGCATGTCGACGCATGCTGTGCGGTGCTGCGCAAGGCCGGGTTGCGCGAACAGGTGATGGTCGACTGCTCGCACGCGAACTCGAACAAGTCGCACGACCGCCAGATCGACGTCGCGCAGGATCTCGCGCGACAACTGTCGCAGGGAGAGCACCGGATCGTCGGCGTGATGGTCGAGAGCCATCTCGAGGCAGGGCGGCAGGACCTGAAGCCGGGCGTGCCGCTCAAGTACGGCGTATCGATCACGGATGCATGCCTGAGCTGGACGCAGACTGAGCCGGTGCTCGACGTGCTGGCGGAGGCCGTGCGGCATCGGCGAGTGTATTCGCGCAATGCGTGACGCGGACGATACCGGCATGACCGATTTCCCGTCCGACGCACCGGCTGTCCCGGGCGAACCCGCTGCTTCCGGCGGGGCGGCGACGGTGCCGCCCGGCAAGCTGTTCACGATGGCGGGCATAGGCTGGGCGGCGTTTCTCGGCTCGCCGCTCGCCGGCGGCATCCTGCTCGCGGCGAACGCGCGGCGTCTCGGCCACCGCGCGCTCGCGCAGCGGCAGATTCTCGTCACGGCACTCGTCACGCTCGTGTCGATCGTGCTTTACGCGGCGGCGGACGTTCCGGAAACCTCGGCGGTGCCCCACGCGCTCGTGCATGCGGTCGTCATTGCCGGTCTCGCCGGGACGATCGTCTATGCACGGCACGCGCAGCGCGAGGCCGTCGACGCTCACCGGGCGGCCGGCGGTGCGCTGCAATCGAACTGGCGTGCGGCGGGCATCGGCCTGCTGACGCTGCTCGGCGTCTGGCTGTCGATTGCGACGGCGATCGTCGTGCTGGGTGTTGCGGGCGTGCTGAACTTCGACAACGACCTGCGGCTCGTGCGCGACTATCCGGCGCCCGCGGAACTGCGTCTGCCTGCGGGATGGCGGGTCGCGAACCAGCCGGAGGATCGCGGCGACGCGACCTACCGGATCCGGCGTTTCAGGTTCGGGCTGATCTCGGCCGGGATCGAGTTCGTCATCGGCGACAAGAGCGACGATGCCCTGTCGAGCCTCTGCGACGGGTGGGACGAGGGGGGCGGGGAAGGCGGCAGCGCGATCGAATCGTCGCACGCGGCAAACGAAACGATAGCCGGCAGGCCCGCACTGGCTTGCGAGCACAAGGAGGCGCTCGGCGATGCAATCGTCCACCAGGCCGTCGTGGCGACTGCCGGTGACACGAAGACCTGCGCGCTGATCTACACGGCGCGCGAGGAGAACTACGCGCGTTATCTGCCGGAGTTCGACCGCGTTCGCGATTCGCTGCGGTGTCCGTAATGTCGCCGTCGCGCGGGGCAGATGACGGGTGCTGCGTCATCGCGTCCGATGCAGCGTTGCGCGAGTGGCGCTAACATGGGCCGGTGCGATGTGTCGCGCGCGGGCCACCGGGCTTCGCGCGGCGCATGCACGGCGGCGGCTCGGCCGACCGCCGCGACCGACAACAATTCACCGGAGTGCACAACAGCATGGCTTTCTACAAAACCCTCATCGCAGCAACCGTCCTCGCCTCGAGCGTCAGCGCGCACGCGCAGATCGCGGGTGCGCAGCCGATCAGCGTCACCGTCGAGCAATCGCAGGCGCTGCTCGAAGGCTGGAGCGTGAAGAAGAGTGTGCTCGGCAAGGCCGTCTACAACGACGACAACCAGAAGGTCGGCACCGTGCGCGACCTGATCGTCGCGCCGGACGGCTCGGTGTCCGCGGCGATCGTGTCGGCCGGCGGCTTCCTCGGCGTGGCCGCGCACGACGTCGCGGTGCCGATCGCGTCGCTCGACGTGCGCAAGGGCAACATCTACCTGCCGGGCGCGACGAAGGAAGCGCTGAAGGCGACGCCGGCATTCCAGTACGCGAAGGTGCCGTCGCCGCCGAAGCCGAAGAAGGTCGACGACAAGCACTGATCGTCGATTCGATGCATCGCCGCCCGGCGCGCACCGCGCCGGGCCCGGCGACCGCCGTTCGTCGATGGCCAGGCGAGTCGGCGCAAGTCGGCGGGGGCTCGGCCTCGCATCATGGCTCCGGGCGAATTGCCTCGACGATCGATGCCGATGCAGCTGCGCATCGCGCGCGGATCGGCGCGGTGCGCCGTCACACGCCGTGAATGCCGCACATGCCGGCGATCAGATCGCCGGCTACTCTCCGCCCACCCATACCCCGCTGAACCCGAACGAAACCGGCCCGCTCAGGAGCACGCTGCCGGTACCGTCCCATCGAACGGTGACGTCGCCGCCGTCGCAGGTCACCCGCACCGTATCGTCGAGCAGCCCGCGCCGGATGCCGTTGACGACCGCACCGCACGAACACGATCCCGAACCGAGCGGCACGCCGCCGCCGCGCTCCCAGATGCGCAGGCGAATATGTGTGCGATCGATGACCTGAACGAAATGCACGTTGGTTTTCTGCGGAAACAGCGGATGCGTTTCGATGGCGGAGCCGAGTGCCGCGACATCGATCGCGCGGAGATCGTCGACGAAGAACGTGCAATGCGGGTTGCCCATGTTGCAGGCGGCCGGCGCGCCGGGCAGCGGCAGCGCGAGGGTGTCGAGTGCGTCGGCGACCGGCACGTCCCGCCAGCCGGTGAGCGGCGTGCCCATCTCGACGGTGATCAGGCCGTTCGTCTCCCTCGAACACACGAGATAACCGCGGCGGGTCCGCAGCACGAGCGATGTCATGCCGGATTCCCGCATCAGCTTCCACGCGATGCCGCGCGTTGCGCTGCCGCAGGTGTCGAGCGGCGAGCCGTCGGCGTTCCAGAACGCGACGCGGGCCGCCGCGTCGTCGCAGTCCGACACGACGGCAAGCTGGTTGAAGCCGATGCCGCGGTGCCGGTCGCCCATGTGCCGCACGAGGTCGCGATCGATACGCGGCACGTGTTCCTGATCCTGACCGCGCAGGTCGACGATGACGAAGTCGTCGCCGTTTGCGTTCATCTTCTGAAATCCGATCGGCATGGCGGTTCCGGAATGGAGACAGGCGAACACTGTACGTGACTCGCCGTTCCCGATCAATCGCATGCCGGACCGGCGGTTTGCATGAATTTGTTCTTGTTGCTGCCGCGTCAACAGGGCGGCTGCGGGGTTTCCTTCCTTTGCGTTCCTGTCGGGCTGCATGGATGGGTGCCGGCGATCGCCGCATCGAGGGACGACGCCAGGACCTCGAGCGCGCATTCACATGATGGCTTTTTCGTTAAAACCGCCTCTATTCCAGCGGATTCGGTGATTTCATCCGGATTCGTCGACGGCGCATCGCTCGACGCGTCGTTTCAGCCCCCGAATTTCGCGCGCTCCCCCAAGTATTCGACGTGCTGGCCGCCGCCACGCCGCCGAATCCGTGCAAGCCGCCGATCAGCCATACGGGAGCAGGCAATCTCGGCATCGGCATCGACGGATCGGTCACATTCCGAACAAATGCGACGTGTTGTCGAACGGCATCTTGCACGTCGACCCGGGTCACTTTCCGGTGAGCCGGTTCGGTGCACCGAACGCGACGTCCACGCCGGTCGATTTCAGCATCTCGCTCAGCGATTACGCGGCTTCCGCGAAGCCGACCCTCAGCTTCCGCGACAAGGCCGCACAACCGAACGCGGACAAGACGTTGTTGTCGTCGAGCGCGCCGGCAGCCCGCGCGGTGGCGCAGGGTTTCAACCTCGTGACGACCGAGGCGTCGACCGGCGAGTGGATTGCCTATGGCGATCCGTTGAGTGCCAGGCAGTACCCGATGAATCGCGTGGGCGACATGGCGACGATTCCGCTGCGCGCGCAATACATCCGTACCGGCGCCGCCGAGTTGACGTTCACGTTTCCGTGACGGCGGCGCGATTCGCGGGCCGTGCCCTGCGAGATGGGGAGTTGTCGATGCGATGCGGGATCACAGCATGCGTGTCAACACGCTGTTCTTCGACACGAAGTGATGCTTGAGCGCCGCGCCGGCATGCGCCGCCACCAGGGCCGCCAGCGTGTAGCAGGCGATCTTGTGGAGAACGAACCAGTGCTCCGTCACCGGCCCGGCCGAGAACGGCGTCTTCACGTACACCGTCCAGAACAGCCAGTATCCTTCGGGCACCATCAGGAAGCCGCTGACGAGCACCACGGCGATGAGCGCATAGATCAGCGAATGAACCAGATGCGCGATCGCACGTTGCTTTTCCGGAATCGACTGAATCTCCGGCGGCGCCTTGCGGAAGAACGACCAGAGATACCGCAGCGGAAACAGCGCGATCAGGCAGGTCGCGAGCGACATGTTGAGCGTCGACACGAAGCCCCAGATCGCCGGTTGCGTGATGAAGTGAAGCGAGATGCCGGCGACCATCGTGTAGAGAATGATGGCCGCGAAGATCCAGTGCATCGCACGGGAAAGCCGATCGTATCGGCCGGCCTGCGGCACCCGGTGCCGCGCCTGTGACAGGGAAACGGAAGACATGATTCAACATCCTTGATCGAGTGTCGATCGGTTGATCGACGTGATTTAAAGATGAGAATTATCTCGATCGCGCCGCAGGATGAAAAAGATCATGAACGATTTCTCAACGCGTGCGGTGTGCTCCCGTCACGGCCGCGCGGGCCGCGTTCGGCTGCGAACGGATCAGGTCCGCTCGAGCCGGTATCCGTAGTTGTAGATCGTCGTGATGACGAGCCCGTTCTTCGGCCGCAGCCCGAGACTCCTGCGCAGCTTGCTCACGTAGGTTGCCAACGTCGCGTCGTATTTCCGGTCGACGACGCCCCATACGTGCTTGATCATCATGTCCTTCGACACGATCCGGCCGACACTCTCGAACAGCATCAGCGCGAGATCGAATTCGCGCTGGGACAGTTCGACCGGCGCGCCGTCCACGGTGGCGACGTGCGTACCGGTGTCGAGCGCGAATTTCCCGACCTCGACGATCTTCGCCCGCTGCGTTTCCGGATAGTACTTCCGCGCCTGGGCGCTCACGCGCGCGATCAGCTCGCGTTCGCGCAGCGGCTTGACGAGATAATCGTCGGCGCCATTGTTGAGGCCGAACACGATGTCGTCCTCGCCGTCGTGCTGCGTCATCATGATGATCGGCAGCGCGTCGGCGAACGAATCGCGCGCCCAGCGCATCACGTCGATGCCCGACATGCCGGGCACGTCCCAGTCGAGCAGCAGCACGTCGACGCGCGTCGAGCGTACCAGTTCGACGAAGCTCTCGCCGTCGTGACGGACCTCGGTTTCGTAGCCGGCCTTCTCCAGCCAGCGGGCCACGACACCCGCCTGCGTCACGATGTCTTCCAGGATTGCAACGATCATGTTGTTTCCGCTTTCAGTGTGCGGCCCCGGTTGCCGGCGTGCCGGCCGCGTTTGCAGCACCGTCGCCGGGCGCCGGCGGCAGGTAAACGAAAATCCACTCGCCATACGTGTCGCGGTCGCCGAACGACTCGTAGCGGACCGGGAACCCCTGGCGTTTCAGCGGCCGGCCGGCCGCTTCGCTGAACACGCCCATGATGCCGCCGTCCGGCGCCTTCACGAGCCCCCATTGGGTCGACCCGGTCAGCGGGTCGGCATACAGGCGTCGCAAATGGCGCTGGGTCGGCAAGGTCCGGCGATCCTCCAGCAACGCGTCGAGCGACTCGGGATAGCGGTTTTGCCCCGCTGCGCCGTAGTAGCGTTCGATCGCCGCGCGATACTGGTCGCCGACGAACAGCAGCTCGGCTTCGCGGTCGCGTTGCTGAACGGTGCTCCAGATGCGCGTGGCCTCGGTCATCCCGAGGCCGAGCGCCGCGACGAGCATCAGCACGCCGAGATACGCGATGCCGCGTTGGGTGCGCGGGCGTTGCCGCAGGTTACCACGTCTCATAGCTGCTTCCGTCGAGCGCGCTTCCCTTTGCGCCGCTCTTGATGTCGGCCACGCCGCCGCTGTCGCCGGCCAGGGGGCGCCACGAATTGCGCTTGCCCGTCACCGGGTCGAGCGGCACTTCGCGCAGGTAGCGATTTTCGACGAGCGCCTCGAGCGAGGCCGGGTCGCGGCCGTGGTCGGCGCGGTAATCGTCGATCGACTGGCGCAGCGTATTCAGGTTGTGGCGCAGCACGGTTTCCTTCGCGCGGTCGCCCTGCTTCAGATAGCCGGGCGCGACGAACGCGGTCAGCGCCGCGATGATCGCCATGACGACGAGCAGTTCGACGAGCGTGAAGCCGGCGGTGCGACGCGCACGTCTACCATTGGTTGTACGGGACGCCATTGATGCCCTCCTTGCGGTTGGTGGAACGGATGTCGAACACGTCCTCGCCCGACGAAAAGGATGCCGGATCGCTCGAGTAACTGCGCGTTTCCCACATCTCGTCGGGCGCCTTGCCGTCGCATTCGCACATCGGATCGGCGGGAATCTTGCGCAGGAAATACAGCCGCGCGCCGTTCGGGGAAGTCTTGTCCTCGACGCCCTCGACCAGCGTGCGCAGATCCGGCGGATAGCCGCTCGCGTCAGCGCTGTGCTCGATCCGTCCTTCGCCGGCCGCCGTCTTGTAGGCATCGAGCGCGGTACGGATGACGACCAGCGCGCGGCGCAGCTCGGTTTCGTCGGCGCGGCGCCTGGCGAGATCGGTCAGCGGCAAGGCGACGGTGGCGAGCAGCGCAAGCAGCGTCAGCGCGACCATCATCTCGATCAGCGTGAAGCCGCGCGCGCGGCGGCGCCGCGCGGCGCTCATGCGACGCTCCAGAGGCTGGGCAGCCGTCCGGGCGCGTCGGCGTGCAGGGTCGATCCGGGCACGGCGCCGCCGTTGATGGACGCCACGAACGACACCAGCGAGCCGATCAGCGAACGCACCATGGCCAGCAGCCCGCGCTTTTCGGTCGCGGGCGCCGCCACGTCGGCCGGCAGGTCCGCGGCCGCGACGACGACGGCCTCGGCCTTCGGCGGCGGCACGGCGCGCGTGGCCGAGGCGGGCTCGATCGCATGCGCGCGAGGCAGCGGCAACGCGGCCGCTTCCGCACGCACACGCATCATGCTGCCGCCTTTCATCGTGGGCTTGCCCGATACGGCCCCGGCTTCGCCCGACTCATCAGCCGGGGAGGCTTCAGCGCCCGGCGCGGTATCGACGGCCTCGTCCGGGCCCGGTTGCGCGGCAGGCGCGGCGTCCGCGGCGGGGGCCGCCGGTTCGATCGGCGCATCGAGATCCGGGGCGTTCGACGAAGCCGTCGTGGCCGATGCGGATTCGAGCGTCAGCGCCTCGGTCGTCACGCGCGACTCGGTCCCCGACAGGAACGTGGTGACGGCCGACGTCGGCAGGTCGAGATTGCGCTCGATGTGCGGGGTGATCAGCAGCACGATTTCCGAGCGCTCGTTGCTGCGGCCGTTCGAGCCGAACAGGCGGCCGACGACGGGCAGGCCCGACATGCCGGGCAGACCCGAGATGTTCTCGATCTCGTTGCGCTTGACGAGGCCGGCGAGGATCTGCGTTTCGCCGTTTCGCGCGGTCATCAGGGTTTCCGCATTGCGTGTCCCGAGCGAATAGGCGACGAGGCCGGTCTTGGTCGTTTCCTTCGACAGGATGCTGCTGACTTCCATGTTGACCTTCACGCTGACTTCGTCGTCGAGGCTGATGCGCGGCTCCACCTTCAGCATCAGGCCGACGTCCTGGTAGCTGACGGATTCCGTGACGACGCCGTTGGCGTTCGTGGTCGTGACGATCGGCACGCGTTCGCCGATCTTGATGTTGGCCTTCTCCATGTTGCGCACGCGGATCTTCGGATTCGCGAGCGTCTTGGTCTTGCCCTGCTTCTGCAGCATGTCGATCGCGAGCGACAGCGCGCCGGATTCGCTGGATACGCCGATCCGGTCGCGGTTCAGGCGCAGCAGGTCGCCGAGCGTCAGCGCCGCGCCGTCCGCGCCGCCGAGCGCGCCGAACTGCACGCGGCCCGGGTACTGGACGCCGAGATCGAGGCTGTCGTTCATGTTGACCTCCAGCACCTGCACGTCGAGCGTGACTTCGGACTGGGGAATGTCCAGCCCCATCACGACGCGCTCGGCCACCTGGATCGTTTCGGGCGTGTCGCACAGGACGACCGCGTTGACGCGCTCGTCCACGTAGATGTCCTTCGGCTTGATCATCTGGCGCAGTGCCGCCATCACCGATTTCGCGTCCGCGTGCGACAGGAAGAAGGTGCGCAGCGCGAACTCGGTGTAGGTGCGGCTTTTCTCGGGCTGCGACGGATAGACGAGCAGCGTGTGCTTGTCGAGCACCTTCTTCTCGAGCTGGTTCGTGCGCAGCAGCAGGTTGATCGCATCCTCGGCGGTGGTGCGCTCGGCGAACAGCGTGGCGGGCTGGTTGGTATCTACGTCGCGGTCGAACACGAAGTTCACGCCGGACACGCGCGAGATCACGTCGAAGATGTTCGACATCGGTTGCTGCTTGAAATTGAGCGAAACCGGCTTGCGCAGCGCGTCGGACAGTTGCGGGCGCACGGGACGGCTCGCCTGCGACGCGCGCAGCAGCGCATCGCGCAGCCGCTTGGCTTCCGCGTGGTTCGGCTGTTCGGCAAGGATGCGCCGCGCGATCTCGAGGGCTTCCTGCGGTTGCTCGCCGCGGATGCGCTGTGCGCGCGACAGTTCGACCGCCATTTGCTGGCGGCGCTTGACCTGCTCGAGTTCCTGACGGGCGCGCAGATTGCCGGCGTCCTCGGCCAGCACGTTGTTCAGGTGATCGATCGCCGCGCTGTGGTTGCCCTGTGTGCTTTGCCGCTCGGCGGCCTTCAGCTCGGCGCGCACGTATTCCTGCCGCGTGAGTTCGAGGGAGGTGGCGATCCGGATGTCTTCCGGCGCGGCTTCCTTCTGCTGCTGGAGCGTGCCGAGGCGTTCGGCGGAGGTCCCGGCGGCGGCGGGCGGGCTGCCGGCCGGGAGGCTCGAGCATCCCGCCAGCGCCAGCGCCGAGGTCAGGAGCAATAAACTGATGGTTCGTTTCATCATGGTGTTCGGTAGAAGTTCGATTCGCAATTCAATGGGTCGGCGACGGCGGCGACAGCTCGATGTCCGAGCCGTTTCGGGTCATGACGACCGGACCTGTTTCGCCCAGCGTTTTCAGCCGGTAGCCGTCGGCGATCTCGCCGCCCGGCAATACGGCATCGCGGACGCCGCAGCGGCGTCCGCACAGCAGGAATGTCTTGCCGTCGCCCTCCAGCACGACGATGCGCTGCCCTTGCGTGCGCCATTCGCCGGCAATCTCGAACGGCATCGGCGGCGCGGCGGCGGCGTCGATCGGATCGCTCAGCGCCGGCGGCTCCGCCGCGGGCGGCTCGACAGAATCGGGCGTGCCGGGGGGCGCGTCTTCCGCGCCGAGCGACACCCAGCTTTGGGCCGGAAATACGTCGACGATGCGCGGCTGGCCGACGGGCTCGTGCGCCAGGCTGCCGCCGGAGGCGGCAACGGCCAGCGCCGCCGCGACGCGTATGAAGGTGAGGCGCATCATGCGTCGGGCCCCAGCAGGCTGACCCGCAGATCGACGTTGACGACGGGGCTGTTGATCTTTTCGCGCTCGATCGTGACGTTCTCGATACGCACCATCGGCTGGTTGGCGATTTTCCGCATCGCTTCGCGCAATCCGGCGTAGCTGCCGCTCAGCGCGATGCTGATCGTGAGCCGTCGCAGCTTGCCTTTCACCTCGGCCTCGCGCCGGTAGGTCGCGTGCTTCCGTTCGAGGCCGTTCTGCGACAGGATCTCGAACAGCGAATACGCCTGCTCGCGGCTGCGCAGCTGCTGGACGTCCTGCAGCGTCATGCCGCTGGCGCCGGCCTTCGGGCCGGGCTTGGGCAGCGCGGCTAGATCCTGGGCGAGCGCGCCGCGCGTCGCGTCGAGTCGCGCGACGTCCGGCTGGATGTAGAGCGCGTGCAGGCCGAGCAGGCCGACGACCGCGCCGGCCGCCAGCAGCCCGGGCACGCCGAGCTTGCGGGTCGCGACGTAGCGCCCCCAGCGCAACCGCGCAGCAAGCGCCGTTTTGTCGATTGCATTCAGGTGGGTCATGGATGTTCGATGCTCAGGCTGAAGTGAAAAATGGCCTTGCCGTCCTCGGTCTTCGTCCGATGCTGGAGCAGGCCGATCATGCGGTCCGGATGGCGGTCGTGCAGGCGGTCGACGAACAGGTAGATGTGCGACAGCTCCGCGGCACCGCCTTCGATGCGCGCCTCGCGGCCCGCCTTGTCCACCGTCAGCGACTTCAGCGCGATCTGCGGGGTCCATGCGTGCTCGATCCAGTCGACCACCGACAGGCCGGATCCCTTGTCGGTCATCGTCTGTTCGGCCAGCACGCGCTCGATGCGCCGCTGCTCGGGCGTCTTGGCCTTCTCCCGCCGCTGTTCGCGCTCGATGACGCGCTGACGCTGCTCGATGCGCTTCTCGACCTGCTCGACATCGTCACGCAGTGCTTCGACGCGGTTCCATTCGCTGCCGGCGAAGAGGCCGGCCGCCAGCGCGCAGCACAGCGCGATGCCGGCCCACGGCGTCAGGCGCGTGCGCGGCGCGACGAAGTTCAGTTCCGACAGGCGCTTCATGCCGGATCCTCCGCCGTGACATCCATCGGTTCGACAGTGCGACCCTCGGTCGGCGCGCACGCCGCGTCGCCATCGGCGAACATCGAGCCGTCGAACCGGCATACATGCGCGTCGCCGCCGGCCGGCTGCCCGGCGATCAACGCCGCCGCGGCGAACCAGTCGTCGGGGTGGTCGCCGGCGCGCGGCAACGTGACGATGTCGGCCCATTCGCCCGAACGCCGGAAAATGCACGTCACGACGTGCGGCTGGCGAAGCGCGAATTGGAAATCGTTGCCGACCAGCCGGGCGGCGTGCGAGGCGAGCGACGCCGACAGCGCGTCGCGGAAGCTGGCGAGCCGCCAGCCGGCCGCGCGGCTCGCGTCGACGAGCGCCGCGAGGAGTTCGTCGCAGGCCGCGACCGCGAGGCGCGCGCGGCCGTGCCGTTCGTCCTCGATGAGGATGCGCAACGCGCCGCGCTGCGCGCGCGCGGCGAACAGCATGCGGGCATACGCATCCCACGCGGCGTCCGACACCAGGCCTTCCTGCCAGGGCAGCACCACACCGTGCGACCACGGATGGCCGACGACGACGTGGAGGCGGTTGCGCATCGGCAGGCGCACTTTCGGCAGGCCGGCGAGCACCTGCGCGAGCGCGTCGGCCGGCCGGCCCTCGTGGGCGACGACGGCGAGCGGTGCATCGGCGCGCCGTGCGCGCCGGCTTTCATGCGCCCGGACGTGCAGCGTATCGGCGTCGATCAGCACGGTGACGTCATTCCAGAGCGATCGCACGCTGCACCTCCTGGAATGTCGTCATTCGTGCGCGCACCGCCGCCAGCCCCGCGTCGCGCATCGACTGGTAGTCGGGGCTCTCCGCGAGTGCGCGCGCGCGCTTCTCGATCGAGCGCTCGAGCAGGGCCGCCTTCAGCGGCGCATCCAGCGCAAGCACTTCGGCAAGCCCGATCCGGCCGTGATAGCCCGTGCCACGGCACGTGTCGCAGCCGGCGCCGGGCGCCACCTCGCGCCGAAGCACGTCGGGAGGCGCATCGGACAGATCCGCGCCGCTCGTCGCCGGGGTGCCGCAGGTCGCGCAGATCCGTCGCACCAGTCGCTGCGATACGACGCCGTTGAGCGCCTCGAGAAAGGTCGACGGTTCCACGCCCATGTAGATGAAGCGGTCGATCACGCTGAATCCGTCGTTCGCGTGCACGGTCGACAGCACGCGGTGGCCGGTGAGTGCCGACTGCACCGCGATCGACGCGGTTTCCTCGTCGCGGATCTCGCCGACCATCACCGTGTCCGGATCGTGCCGCAGGATCGAACGCAGCCCGCGCGCGAAGGTGAGGCCCTTGCGCTCGTTGACCGGAATCTGCAGCACGCCCTTCAGCTCGTATTCGACCGGATCCTCGATCGTGATGATCTTGTCGTCGCCCGTGTTCACCTCGGACAGCACGGCATAAAGCGTCGTCGACTTGCCGCTCCCGGTCGGCCCCGTCACGAGCATGAGCCCGTAGGGGCGATGGGCGAGCGCACGCACGCGGCGGGCGGTCGACGCGTCGAAGCCGAGCACGTCGAGGCTCACGCTGTCGCCGCGTTGCGACTTGTCGAGCACGCGCATCACCGCGTTCTCGCCGTAGGTGCCGGGGATGATGGAGACGCGGAAATCGATTTCGCGCCCCTGCATCACGATCTTGAAGCGGCCGTCCTGCGGCACGCGTTTTTCCGCGATGTCGAGGGCCGCGAGCACCTTGAGCCGCGACATCGTCTGCGTGGCGACTTCGATGCCGGGAATGTGGCGGATCGACTGCAGGACTCCGTCGATCCGGTAGCGGATCGCCAGGCCGTCCGCCGCCGATTCGAGGTGAATGTCGCTCGCGCGGCTCTGCAGCGCGTCGTACAGCGTCGAGTTGACCAGCCGGATGATCGGGCTTTCGTCCCGGGCGATGCTGGCGAGCGAAATCGATTCGGTCACGCGCGCGAGCGTGTCGCCCGATGCGTCGATCGTCACGTCGTCCATCGCGCGTTCGTTCGATTCGAGATCGCCGAGCAGGCGCTCGACTTCGCCGGGGGTGCTCATCGCGAGGCTGACCGGCCGGGCGCCGACGCGCGAGAGCAGTTCGTCGCGCACGGTGCGCGCGAGCGGATCGGCGACGACGATGCACGGTGCACCGTTGTGCTCGATCGGCAGCGCGCGCAGCGCCAGCGCGTCGTGCAGCGGCAACAGGTCGAAATGCGTCGGCGCCGCGCGCAGCGTGTCGGCGTCGATCGGATCGATGCCGAGGCAGGCCGCCACTTCGTCGAGACGCGTCGCGTCGGCGCGCATCAGGTCGTTGACGTACTGTGCGAAATCGATGCCGGACGCCTCGCTTTCCGCGTGCCAGCGTTGAATCAGGTGTTGCTTAGTCATCTTGAATTCTCCAGTTGGGAAGCGGGAAGGCGGGCACCTGGCCGACCGGGACCGCTATCCGACGCTGCCGGCCAATTCGAAGATCGGCATGTACAGCAGCAGGACCACCGCGCCGACCGTTGCGCCGACCGCGAGCATCAGCACCGGTTCGAAAACCTTGCTGATCATTTCGATCGACCGGTCGAGCGCGCCGTCATGAAACTGCGCGATGTGCTCGCACATCCCGCCCAGGTCGCCGCTCTGTTCGCCGACGCGCAGCAGCCGCTCGGCGACGGAGGTCGTCAGTGCATGGGCCGCGAAGACGGTCGATACCGATCGTCCGGCACGCAACTCGGTCAGCGCGGCCGCGAGGCGCGCGCCGAAATGCGCGGGCAGCACCTTGCCGGACAACTCCAGCGCGTCGATCACGGGCGTGCCGCCCGCGATCAGGAGTCCGACGGTTCGATAGAACCGGGTCAGGGCGAACAGCGCACAAACGTCGCGCACCTTCGGCGCCCGCCACATCAGCCGCTGCGCCGCGCGCTTCGCGGCGGCCGAGCGCACCGCCAGCCCCGCGCCGACGGCCGCCGCGGCGACCGTCATGCCGACCGCCGCGCCGTTCTCGCGCAACAGGGTCGCCCACCAGAGCATCACCTGCGCGGTCGGCGGCAGCGTGGTCAGCGACTCGAACACCACGGCGAAACGCGGAATCACGAAAAAGGCCATGAACAGCAGGATCGCGATGCCGACGCCGATCACGACCGCCGGATAAATCAGCGCGCCGGTGACCCGCTTGCGGATCTGCTCGATCCGCACTTCGTATTGCTGGTAGCGCTTCAATACGGCGGGCAGCTGGCCGCTGTCTTCCGACGACGCGATCGTCGCGACGAGCAGCCCCGGAAAGACGTCGGGCTGTTGCGCAAGCGCCGCGGATAACGGCTGCCCCTGATACATCACCGACAGGATCCGGTCGATCACCTGCTTCGACGCCTTGCCGGCATCGTTCTTGTCGCGCAGCGCCTCGAGCGCTTCGATCAGCACGAGGCCCGCATCGAGCAGCGTCGACAGTTCCTGGAGGAACAGCGCGAGCGCAAATTTCGGCGCGCGCTTGCGGCTGACCAGGCGTGCGCGGCGAATGTCGAGCGCGACACCGCCTTGAGCCGCGATCCGGGCCCGCACGTCCGCTTCGCTCGCTGCTTCGATCGTCTGCAGGGCGACCTTGCCGTCGGCAAGCACCCGAACCTGAAACGATTGCATGGCTACCTCCGCCATTCGTCGAGCAACGCCAGGCTGGCGGCGCGATCGCGGGTCAGCGTCTGGTACTCGCGCCAGACCTTGGTTGCATACGATTTGCGCACCGGTCCGCGCTTCTCCGACGATCCGGCGTTGTAGGCGCCGACGGCATTCCATGTGTAGCCGTGCCGTTCGATGAAGCCGGCGAGAATCGACGCGCCGGCGTCGATCGACGTACAGGGCTCGCTGATCAGGCGCTTGTGCGTGACGCCTGTCTTGATCAATCGCGGCAGGTGCGAGCTGTTGATCTGCATCAGCCCGATGTCGTAGGTGCCGTTGCGGTTGTAATTGATCGCGCGGGGATTCAGCGACGATTCCACTTTCGCGATCGCGACGAGCAGGAGCGGATCGATACCGTGCCGCTCGGCTGCCTGGGTAAAGCAATCCTTGGCTGCGGCACCGGACGCGCAGACGGCGATCGCCGCCGCGACGGTCCAGCGACGCAGGCCCTTACATGCCGTAGACGAGGTCCGCATCGTTGCCGCTCCCTCCGACACGACCGTCCCGACCGAGCGACACGATCTCCGCCTCGCCGTCGCGGCCCGGCACGTTCCACTGATAGGCCCGGCCCCAGCCGTCCTTCGGCACGGCCTTCGCGAGATAGGGGCCGTTCCACCCGTCGGTGTTCTGCGGTTGCTTGACCAGCGAATCGAGCCCTTCGTCGGCGCTCGGATAGCGGCCCGTGTCGAGCCTGAACTGCGTGACCGCGTCGCCGAGCGTCTTCATCTGCGATTCGGTCGAGCGAACCTTCGCCTTGTCGACCTGCGAGAAGAGTTTCGGGCCGACATAACCTGCCAGCAGCGCGATGATCAGCAGCACCACCAGCAATTCGAGCAAGGTGAAGCCACGCTGGCCTCGTTTCTTTGTCCATTTCGGATAGTTCGATTTCACGTTGTATGCCCTCGGTTGAAGTTCCGACGCGATTCGCGGGTCGGAGTGTCGTCGTATTGCGGACGACTGATGAATGGCGCGCTGTGGGGAAGGGGCTTGTCCGAGCCCGGGCGCCGCTTGATGACGTCATTTTGCAAACGCGACGCAGGCGCGGCAATTTTCATGAAGGATGTCTCAACAAACTTCGAAACGCGCCGCGCATGCGCCCGTCGAGGACGGGCGAGCCGCACGCCAACGGCGTGCGGCTCGCGGGATTCATGCTGGAATCCTTACTTGCTGCATGCGCCGAGATCCTTCCAGACCTTGCCGGAGTGATCGGCGCCGGTCGTCGCGGGCGAGCCCGGTACGTCGTTCTGGGTCCACCAGCGCGCCTCGTAGGTGCGGCCGTCGTGCTGCACCTTCGCGCCGCCCGTATAGGCCGTGCCCTGCTTCCACGCGGCCTGGCACTGCGCGCCTTCGCCGCCGCCCGTGCCGCCGGTCAGCTTGAACGTGACGGTTTCCTGCTTCAGCGTGCCGCCTTCGATCTGCGACGTCGCCACGGCCGTGTGCGCGCCGGCCTTCGCATTCGCGATGTCGACGCTCAGGTCGCCCTGCATCCGCATCGTTGCCGACTTCGAGCCGACCAGCGAATTGGCCGCGTCGTACACCTTCATCGTGACGCTGGTGTCCTTCGTGTGATTGAACTTCAAGAAGAACTTCGCGGTGGCCTTGCCGTTCTCGATCTTGAATTCGGGGTTGCTCGTGACGCTGAAACCTTCGTCGATGCCCGATTCCGGCTTCTTCTCGACCGTCGTCTCCGTGCGCACGATGCCGCTGCCGCTCTTGGCGAACACGCTGTTCGCGCCCAGCCCCGGCTCGATACGCCCGTCGCGCTCGATGCCTGCCAGCAGGCTGGCCGACTGCACGCGGTTGATTTCCTTCGCGAGCAGCATCGGCCACATGTTGCGTTCGCCCTGTTCGGCCGTGCCGATCGTGACGGTCGTCTTCATCGACGGCACTTCACCGCCCGACTTGAACACGCGGTTCATGACCTTGTCGCCGGCCTTCAGGTCGACGGTCGGCGCGATGGTGCCGACGGACGACCAGCTCGGCTTGCCCGGGTCGGTCGGACCGCCGTCCGCCTTGATGTTGAGGTCGGCCACGTTGTAGAACATGCCGGCCGTGTCGCCGACGTGCCACGTGCTCAGCATCACGTGATGCCCGGTGCGGTCCGACGGAATCGTGCAGTTGTGCGGCCCGATCGCGTCGGCCTTCTGCATGCCGCCGTCGACCGTGCAGAACGGCGTCAGGTCGAACTGGTCGCGCGTCAGCGGCAGGTTCGGGTTCCAGCCCTGCTTCGTCAGGTAGTACTTGAAGTTCTTCGTCACGTGCGGCGCGGTGAACGTCCAGTTGAACTGGTGCGCGCCCGGCTTGATGTCGTTGGCTTTCCAGCGGTCGACGGATTGCTCGTTGAGTTCGCTGAACTGCACGACGCCGCCGCTTGCGATCTGTCCGTCGGGCGCACCGGCCTGAGGGAAGCCCTGCTTGCCTTCGACGCTTTGCGGTTCCCATGTGACCGAGCCGCAGTTGAAGTTTTGCGCCGGGCCCTGCTTCGAGCTGCACATCAGGTTGCGCGACGGCGGATCGGAGAGGTAGCCGTGCGCGAACGCATGTTGCGCGAAGAACATGGATGCGCATGCGACCAGCGGCGAAAGTTTGAAGAGCGTTCGGCTCGCGGTGTGTTTGTTCATGGTGTGTAGGAGATGGATCGTATCTGTCGGTACTGCTTTCGAAAGAGCGGTTGATCGAAGCCGGCACGGTGCCCGGCGTTTGCGCGTCGTGCATCGAGCGGGATGCGACACGGGTTGCAGTTTCCGCGAGCGCGGCGGGGGCGGGAATCTTCCTGAACGATTCATCAAGAATCCGGCTTCCGGCTTATGAAAAGCCCGCATTTCTTGAGACATCCTTGAGATTGATTGGCACGGGGCGGCGGGGAAAAAACAATGCGACGGTCGATTCAGACACTCTTTCAATTTCTCAAGGACGATCCTCAAATTGCGCCTGAATAAACTCAACCTCAATCCGTCGCGTACCGGCGGTGCATCCGGCCGCACCCAGACGCTTGCATTCGCGACGATCGCCACGGCCAGCGCGCTGTGTTTCGCGAACGCCGCGTTCGCCGCCCCCGGCAAGCCCAGTCTCAAGCAATACGAAATCACGTCGAAGCCGCACGGTTTCGTCGAGATCGATCTGCAGAAAGCGGGCACCGCGCCCTACAAGGACCTCATCAAGCTCAACAAGAAGGTCGACGTGCCGTTGCCGTTCGACATCTGGAGCAACGGAACCGCGGTGAAGGCGGTCGCGGTGGTCGACGGCGCGGTCGATGCCGCGTCGGAACTCAAGCTGACGCCTGGCGGCACCCAGAGCGGCACCGTCGTCGCCAACGTCAAGACGCCGGGCGTGAAGAAGATGCAGGTTCGGGTGATCGACGCGAACGGCGCGTCGACGGACAGCGCGCCGATCGACGTGGTCGTGTTCGACACGATTCCGGAACTGGCCGATACGCTGCCCGACAACGCGAGCAAGGCGCACAAGCGTTTCAAGAACACGTCCGGCTCGGTGGTCGGCACCTACTTCGCGACGTGGTCGGTCTACGACCGCAAGTTCAACGTCGACAACGTGCCGGTCGAGAACCTCACGCACATGCTGTACGGCTTCGTGCCGATCTGCGGCGGAGCGAACATCAACGCGTCGCTCGCGCGCGACGTACCGAATTCGTTCCGCGCGCTGCAGCAGACGTGCGCGGGGCTGCCCGACTTCAGCGTGGCGATCCACGATACGTGGGGCGAGATGGGCATGACGCTGCCCGGCCAGACCGCGAACTCGAAGCTCAAGGGCGTGCTTGGCCAGATGATGGCCGCGAAGAAACGCAATCCCGACCTCAAGATCCTGCCGTCGATCGGCGGCTGGACGCTGTCCGATCCGTTCTTCCAGCTGCACGACCCGGCCAAGCGCAAGGTGTTCGTCGATTCGACCGAGCAGTTGCTGCGCACCTGGAAGTTCTTCGACGGTGTCGACATCGACTGGGAATTCCCGGGCGGCAAGGGCGCGAACGGCGCGATCGGCAATCCGCAGACGGACGGCGCGCTGTATGTGACGCTGATGAAGGAACTGCGGCAGATGCTCGACCGCGTGTCGGCGGACACCGGCAAGACCTACGAGTTGACGTCGGCGATCGGCGCGGGCAAGGACAAGATCGACGTGGTGAACTACAAGGAAGCCACGAAGTACATGGACTACATCTTCGACATGACGTACGACTACTACGGTGCGTTCAGCCTGACGGAGCTGGGTCACCAGACGGCCCTGCACGCGCCCGCGTGGAAACCGGACACCAAGTACACGACCGACAACTCGATCAAGGCGCTGCTTGCGCAGGGCGTCGATCCGAAGAAGCTCGTCGTCGGCGCGGCGGCATACGCTCGCGGCTGGAACGGCGTGTCGGGCTATACCGACGGCAATCCGTTCACCGGCACCGCGAAGGGGCCGCACAAGGGGCAGTGGGAAGCCGGCATTCTCGACTACAAGAAGCTCAAGGCGGAGATGATCGGCCCGAACAACGCGGGCATCAACGGCTACGAGTACCACTACGACCAGACGGCCGAGGCGCCGTACGTGTTCAACAAGAGCACCGGTGAACTCCTCACGTTCGACGATCCGCGCTCGGTGAACGCGAAGGGCGACTACGTGCGCAAGCAGCAGCTCGGCGGGATGTTCTCGTGGGAAATCGACGCGGACAACGGCGACATCCTGAACGCGATGCACGAAGGTCTCGGCCACGGCGACGGCGGAAGCGGCGCGGAGAATCGTCCGCCGCTCGCGAACGCGGGCACGGCCATGACGGTCACCGGGCCGCAGACGGTGACGCTCGACGCGTCGAAGTCGCGCGATCCCGACGGCGACAAGCTGACCTTCAAGTGGGAACAGATCGGCGGCGATCCACTGAAGATCGGCAGTCCGGACAGTGCGAAGGCGACGGTCGACGTGCCGGCGGTCAAGCAGGACACCCGCTACACCTTCCGTGTGACGGTGACCGACCCGGCCGGGCTGAAGGATGCCGCGCAGGTCGTCGTGACCGCGCAGGCCGAAGCGTCGGTCGAGCCGCCGCCGGCCGAAAACCGTCCGCCGGTCGCGCGACTCAGCGGTCCGGCGCAGGCGGAAGGCGGTCAGGCCGTGGCCCTGTCGGCCGAGAAATCGACCGATCCGGACGGCGACAAACTGACGTTCCAGTGGACGGCGCCGTCGGGCATCGACGCGCAGCCTTCCGGCGCGACGCTGCGCTTCACCGCGCCGAAGCTTGCGAAGGACCAGTCGTTCACGTTCTCGGTCAAGGTCGGCGACGGCAAGCTGTCGTCCACCGCGCAGCACACGGTGCTCGTGAAGGCGACGGAGACGGGCGGCGGCAACGGTGGTGGCGGCAACGGTGGCGAAGGCGGCCAGTACCCGGCTTACAAGGCCGGTACGCAGTACAAGGCCGGCGACGTCGTGTCGAACCAGGGCAAGCTGTACCAGTGCAAGCCGTTCCCGTACAGCGGCTGGTGCTCGGGTGCACCGGCGGCCTACGAACCGGGCAAGGGCACCGCGTGGAACGATGCGTGGACGGTCTTCGGCAACGGTGAAGGCGGCGGCAACGGTGGCAATGGCGGCAACGGTGAAGGCGGCGGCAACGGTGGCAACGGCGAAGGCGGTGGCAACGGCGGCAACGGCGGCGGCGAAAGCGGCGGCAACCATCCGCAGTACAAGGAAGGCACCAAGTACGGCGCCGGCGACATCGTGTCGAACAACGGCAAGCTGTACCGATGCAAGCCGTTCCCGTACACCAACTGGTGCTCGATGGCTGCCTGGGCATATGAGCCCGGCAAGGGCACCGCGTGGGATCAGGCCTGGGAGGAACACAAGGACTGACGCACACTCCCCGGTTACGCCGGGCCGCGGCGCAAGCCCGGACCGGCGCCGAACCCGTATCCTCGAACCGGCATCGACCGATGCCGGCCTCGCCCCCGCCTCGTGCGGGGGTTTTTGTTTTTGGCGGCCGCCGGGCCGCTATGCGGCGGCGTCCGTGCCCGCGCGGGTCATCGGCAAGTGCACGGTGAAGCGGCTGCCTTGCCGTGGCGCGGACGTCACGTCGATCGATCCGCCGTGGCGCTCGACGACCGTCTTGACGAACGGCAGCCCGAGCCCGACGCCGCCGCTTGCATCGCGATACGTGCCGTTCACCTGGAAGAACGGCTCGAACAGCCGCGGCATCGCCTCGGCCGGGATGCCGATGCCGTTGTCCGCCACGGCGATGGAGACGTGGCGCTCGTCGGAGGTGATCCACACGTCGACGACCGTGCCTTCGTCCGAATACTTGATCGCGTTGTCGAGCAGGTTGGTCAGCGCGCGGAGCAGCATGTCGCGATTGCCGAGCACGAACGCTTCGTCGCCGTCTTCATGCGGACCCTCGACGCGAATCCGCTTCGCGCCGGCACTGTGCCAGACCTGATCGACCGCTTCCATCGCCAGGTCGCTCGCGGACACCGGTATGTAGGCGCTCTGGTCGAGATGCTCCGCGCGCGAGAGCTGGGTGAAATCCTGCGCGACGCGCAAGCTGTAGTCGACGAGCTTGTGCAGGTCCGCGAGGAAATCGGGATCGGTCGAACCGTTGCTGACGCTGTGCTGCTCGAGCAGCGACAGCACGGTCGAGAGCGGATTGCGAAGATCGTGCGCCATGTGGCGCAGTGTCATGCGGTCGCTTTCGACCGCCGCCGTGATGTTGTGGATGTCGACGAGGCAGATCATGCTGGCCGTGGAGCGATGAGGATCGCCGTCGCCGAACGGCGTCACCATCATCATGTGCGTGCGCGCATTCAGCGTGAGTTCGGCCGAGTGGATCCGCCCGGTTTTCTTCGCGGCGAGGATTTTGTCGTAGGCGATGCCGATCACCTGCCGGGCGGCCGCATCGCTGTCGACGTCGATCGATTTCAGCATCGCGTTGCCACGTTCGTTGCACATCAGCAGGCTGCCGTCCTGTTCGACGAAGATGGGATAAGGCAGCGTATGGATCACTTCGACGTAGGTCGACTGCCATTCGCGGATGAGCGACATCGCCTGCGCGACATCGTCGTCCGTCGGCGCCGCATCGTCGGCGTCGCCCGTTTTCGCAAGGCCCGCGAACGCATGCCGCCCCGCCAGCCCGCGCAACCCGCGGTATTCCTTCATCAGCGCGGCGCGCAGGCTGCCTGCCCGCCGCCAGCCGCAGACGGCGAAGATCGTCACGCACACGGCAAGCAACGGCCCGACCGGTGTCCAGTATGCGCCGTACACGAGCAGCGCCGTTTCGCCGGCGACGTAGGCAGCCAGCCACGCCAGCGCGAATCCGTACATGCGTCGGCCCGGCACGAACAAGCAGATCAGCAGCATGCCGATCGCGACCGCGATGCTGACGACCAGCTGGATCCCGGCCGGCACGCGCCGCATCAGGTGGCCGTCGAGCAACGCTTCGGTGGCGAGCGCATCGACCTCGACACGCCTCACCCTGCCGCCGCTTCTCGTCGACAGATAGAACACGCCCGTCATCTCGGACATCCCGTCGCCGATGAACACGATGCGGCCGTGCCATGCCGACGCGGGCACGCGGCCCTTCAGCACGTCGACGAACGAGTAGCTCGCGAGGTCGAAGCGCAACGGAAGGCCCAGCAGGATCGTGCCGTCTTCGACTCTTCCCATCCGGGTGACATGCGGCTGCACGTGGCGACGCACGTCGCTGTCCGACAGCGGCACGTTGGCGACGCGGATCGCCTGCAGACCGACATGAGGAATTTCGTCGCCGCTGCTGCTTTTGACATAGGGCACGATGCCCTGCACCAGATGGTCGCTGCTCAGCACGACGCTGCGCTGGCCGATCGCCGCGGCCGCTTCCCGCAGCGACCGCGCCGGCAGGATCACGGTATCGGCCCTGTTGTGAACCGGCGACATCTGGGCGGGCAATACCACGCGGCCGTGCCTCGCGATCGCGGCCGCCAGCAACCCGTCGTCCTGCGCCGGCGAGATCATCGTCATGTCGAGGACGACGCTCGACGCGCCGGCGACGCGATCCAGCACCCCCGCATAGGCCGTGCGCGTGTAGCTCCCGCTGTCGCCCAGTTCGGCGAGCGTCTTCTTGTCGACCATGATCACCGCGACCTTGTCGCGCGGCCCGCGATCGATGCCGGATGAAACGACGTGCCAGTAGAGTCGATCCACGGGCGAGAGCAGCGTCTCGACCGCGGCGGTGCAGCTCAGTGCCGCCAGCGCGGCAACGCCGGTCAGCAGCAGCCATGTGGACGGGCGTGCCGACGCTGCGATTCCCGGAACCTGGCGGAGCCTGTCGAGCATAGGGCGGCGTCTCCCCGAACAAGATGTTGTTGGATGTCGACCGGGATGCTGCGGCGCCGGGCGCCCCGGGCAAACGATGCTTGCCGGTTCGCGCCATGCGGTTTTTCCCGTCGGGAGAGTCTAGCGTTGTTTTTGCCGCTCCGGAGCATGCGGCGGAGCGAAATCGTTCCGGAACGGAACCGGCGGCGCCGGTCGACGCGTTGAGAATGAGTTGAGGATGTTTGAGCGGGGAGCGGGGCGCCGGAACAATGGGGACTCCTTTCAATGCGCGCCGCTTGCGCCGAATGTTATCCCATGATCGTGAAGCCTCTTAACCAGACTCTCGCGCTGACAGCCCTGTCAGCGGCCATCGCAGCCCTGCTGATACCGTCAGGCGCATCCGCTGCCCCCGCCTACGAGCCCATCAAGCACTACCAGGACGGTGTCGAGCAATGCCTCGCGTGGCAGCCGGGCAGCGCCGATCCCGTCGTCGCGGCCTGCGACGGCGCCGCCGCGCAGGACTGGGCGTTCGTGCCGAGCGGGGGGTATTACCAGATCCGCAATGCCGGGGCCACGCAGGCGCGCGGCCAGGACATGTGCCTGCGCACCCAGGCCGGCAATACCGGCATGGGCGGCGTGTCGATCGATGCGTGTGCCGGCGGCGACGCGAAGACGTCCCAGTGGCGCTTCGAGACGGGGCCGGCCGGCCGTCTTGGCATGCTGAACGCGTACCGGATCTCGACGGGGCGGGACGAAGTGCTCGCGATCCGGGCCGGGAGCCAGGGTGTCGCGATGCAGTTCGCCCGCGGCGAGGCATCGGCGGCGTGGGTGTCGGCGGCGACGATTGCGCTGCCGCAGCGCCCGCTGATGGGCAGCAAGACGGCGCTGGTATTGACCGCGCGCTTCAGCGACGCCACGGCGAACGATCCCGAGATCATCCGCAAGGCCGTGTTCGGCAACGGCGACGACTATTCGTCGCTGCGCCGCTATATCGAAGTGGCGTCCCACGGCAAGGCCACGCTGAGCGGGACGGTGCTCGGCGACGTCGACCTGGGCGCCCGCCCGGCAACCTGCAGCTCGGGCGCGTTGCTCGACTCGGCCCGCAAGGCCGCGCTGGCGCAGGGCACGGATCCGGCGCGATTCGACTACCTGCTCGTCGATTTCTCGAAGCTCGGCAGCTGCAACTGGGCGGGGCTGGCGGCGAAGCCGGGCAACTGGATCCTGTCGAACGGCAATGGCCACGGATACTGGATGTGGACACACGAATACGGTCATTCGCTCGGCGCGTCCCACCCCGATTCGCTGATCAACTGCCCGACCGTCGGCGGCACGGTGCAGGTGGGTGCCGCGTGCCGCACGGGCAAGGTCGACGATCCGTCCGACACCGTCGGCGGCGGCGGCCGTCGCCTTTATCCCGGCAGCTACCAGTTGTTCTCCGGCTGGCTCGATCAAGCCCAGGTGCCGGAAATTCGCGCGTCCGGCACCTACCGGCTGATGCCGCTGTTCGGCGACCAGGCGGGTGCGAAAGGCTATCGCATCGCGCGCAGCGACGGCACGCAGCTGTGGCTCGAATTCCGGCAGCCGCTGCGCGGTTTCGACGACTGGAAGGCGGACGATCCGTTCGTCAACGGCGTGATCGTGAGGAGCGTCAGGTATCAGGGTAGTACGCTGCAGAATACGCTGGTGGATACGACGCCCGGCAGCGCGGGCGGCATGAAGGATGCCCCGCTGATGCCGGGTCACGCGCTGCACGACACGCTGTCCGGCAAGATCGTCACGGTGAACTCGGTCGGGCCGGACGGCGCCGTGGTCACCGTGAAGAACGATGGTGTGCTGCTGCCGGAGGCCGCCATCACGGGGCCCGCGCAAGCCGATGCGAACACGACGGTCACGTTGTCCGGCGACGCATCGGTCGGCGATCGCCTGCAATACCGGTGGAACGCGCCGGCAGGCGTTGCGCTGGAGCAGAACGGCAGCAGTGCGAGCGTGGTCGTCCCGCCGGCCGACCGGGATCGCGAATACGCGTTCGGGCTGACCGTGATCAACGGCAACGGGTATGCGGCCAGCACGACGCACGTGCTCAAGGTGAAGGCGCAGGAGGCGATTGCGCCGCCGGGCGCGTCGATCGCCGGCCCGACACGGGCCGTGGGCGGCGAACGCGTCACGCTGTCGAGCGCGCAATCGACCGGAAAGGGCCTGTCGTATGCGTGGACGAGCCCGCCCGGCGTGCAGCTCAGCCAGCAGGGAGCGACGGCGAGCTTCGTCGCGCCGAAGGCCGGGAGCGAGCGCGGATATGACTTCCGCGTGACGGTGACCGATGTGCTGAACCGCCAGTCCGTGGCCACGCACCGTGTGACGGTCCAGGCCGATGCCGGCGAGGCGATCGAGTCATGGGATCCGAAGCGGACCTACGCCGCCCCTTGCCAGAAGGTCGCTTACGCCGGCAAGCGCTGGATGAACGGCTGGTGGGTGCTGGGCGACGTGCCCGGCCAGGGCGGCGAATGGGGCCCGTGGCGCGAATTCGAGGCGGCCAACATGCATGCGCAGTGCAAGGTCAAATGATCGAGGGCGCGCGCCGGACGGGCGGCGAAGCACCCGTCCGGCTGCCGCACACGGTTCGGCCGGCACGCGGTTCTACGTAATTCTACGTAGCTCCGCATACGTAGTTAACCGCTTGTAAGCCTCCCCGGTCACACGGAATACTACGGCCCATCGCCGCGGCCTTTGCGAGACCGCGGCACGACGCATCGACGTCACGCGGGTTCGGCGCCTCGCCGCATCCACTCAAAAACACATTGGAGACCAGGAGACGCCATGAATCGGGCTTCCAGTACCCTGCTCTGGATTGCGGTCGCGCTGCTCGGCGCGTTCGCGTTCGGCACGATCGCACTCGCACACGGCGAGCGCGTCAGTGCCCTCTGGATCGTGATCGCCGCAGTCTGCGTGTATCTGATCGCGTATCGCTTCTACAGCCGTTTCATCGCCAGCAAGGTCATGCAGCTCGACGGGCTGCGGATGACGCCGGCCGTCAAGTACAACGACGGCCTCGACTACGTGCCGACCAACAAGTACGTGCTGTTCGGCCATCACTTCGCCGCGATCGCCGGCGCGGGCCCGCTCGTCGGGCCCGTGCTCGCCGCGCAGATGGGCTACACGCCCGGCATGCTGTGGATCCTGGCCGGCGTCGTGTTCGCCGGCGCGGTGCAGGACTTCATCGTGCTGTTCATCTCGACGCGTCGCGACGGCCGTTCGCTCGGCGACCTCGTCAAGATGGAGCTCGGCACGGTGCCCGGCGTGATCGCGCTGTTCGGCGCGTTCCTGATCATGGTGATCATCCTCGCGGTGCTCGCGCTGATCGTCGTGAAGGCACTGACCAATTCGCCGTGGGGCACGTTCACCGTCGCCGCGACGATTCCGATCGCACTGTTCATGGGCGTCTACACGCGCTACATCCGTCCGGGCCGCATCGGCGAAGTGTCGATCATCGGCTTCGTGCTGCTGATGGCGTCGATCGCGTTCGGCCAGCACGTGCACGATTCGCCGACGCTCGCCGCGTGGTTCACGTTCACCGGCACGCAGCTCACGTGGATCCTGATCGGCTACGGCTTCGTCGCATCGGTGCTGCCGGTGTGGCTGCTGCTCGCGCCGCGCGACTACCTGTCGACGTTCCTGAAGATCGGCACGATCCTCGGCCTCGCGATCGGCATCCTCGTCGTCGCGCCGGAACTGAAGATGCCCGCGCTGACGAAGTTCGTCGACGGTACGGGCCCGGTGTGGTCGGGCAACCTGTTCCCGTTCCTGTTCATCACGATCGCGTGCGGCGCCGTGTCGGGCTTCCATGCGCTGATCTCGTCGGGTACGACGCCGAAGCTGATCGACAACGAAACCAACGCGCGCTTCATCGGTTACGGCGCGATGCTGATGGAATCGTTCGTCGCGATCATGGCGCTGGTTGCCGCGTGCGTGATCGAGCCGGGCATCTACTTCGCGATGAACGCACCGGCGGCCGTGCTCGGCTCGACGCCGGAAGCGGTGGCCAACACGGTCACGCAGTGGGGCTTCGTGCTGACGCCGGACATGCTGACGCAGACCGCGAAGGCCGTCGGCGAAACGACGATCATCGCGCGCGCGGGCGGCGCGCCGACGCTGGCCGTCGGCATGGCGCACATCCTGCACCAGGTGATCGGCGGCGAAGCGATGATGGCGTTCTGGTATCACTTCGCAATCCTGTTCGAGGCGCTGTTCATCCTGACGGCCGTCGACGCCGGCACGCGTGCGGGCCGCTTCATGCTGCAGGACCTGCTCGGCACGTTCCACCCGGCGCTCAAGCGCACCGAGTCGCTGCCCGCGAACCTGGTCGCCACCGCGCTGTGCGTGGCCGCGTGGGGCTACTTCCTGTACCAGGGCGTGGTCGATCCGCTCGGCGGCATCAACACGCTGTGGCCGCTGTTCGGCATCTCGAACCAGATGCTGGCCGCGATCGCGCTGGTGCTCGGCACCGTCGTGCTGTTCAAGATGAAGCGCGAGCGTTATGCGTGGGTGACGATCGTGCCGACCGTGTGGCTGCTGATCTGCACGCTGACCGCCGGCTGGCAGAAGATTTTCGACGCGAACCCGAAGGTCAGCTTCCTCGCGCACGCCGCGAAGCTGCAGGCCGCGGTGGACGAAGGCAAGGTGCTCGCGCCGGCGAAGTCGATCGCGCAGATGAAGCGGATCATCTTCAACGACTACATCGACGCGGCGCTGGCCGGGCTGTTCATCTTCGTCGTCGTGGCGATCGCGGTGTACGGCGTGCTCGCCGTGCTGCGCGCGCGCCGCGAGTCGAAGCCGACCGTGCGCGAGACGCCGTACGAAGCGATGCCGGCCGCGCAGGCGCTCGGCAGCGGACGTTAAGGGGAGGCCGCGATGTTCAGCGATCTTGGCAGCGACCTGCGCAGCGCGGGGCGTTACCTCGGGCAGGCGTTGCGGCTGATGGTCGGCCTGCCCGACTACGACACCTACGTCGTGCACATGCGCGAGACCCATCCGGACCGCGAGCCGATGACGTACGAGGAATTCTTCCGCGAGCGCCAGAATGCGCGGTATGGGTCGGGAGCAGGGAAGTGCTGTTGAGCGGTTGAAACGGCAGGAAAGAACGAAAAGGCGTCATGGCGTGAAAGCCATGACGCCTTTTTTCATGTCGCCGCAAGGCGACCGGCTCGTGCAACGCATGCCGCCGCGTGCGGCCGTCAGTCGTTGTCGTGACGGAGCGCAAGCACCGCGGCGGCCCCCGCGGCGAGCGCGATCAGCGTCAAGGCGACGGCGAAACCGGTCGCGCCTGCCGTGAAGCCGACGCGGTCGATCGCGTACCCGGTCATCACGGGCATCAGTCCCGCCGGGAGGTAGCCGCCGATGTTCATGACGGCGTTCGCCTCGGCGCGCCGCGCGTCCGGTACGTGCAGGCCGATCAGCGTCAGGCCGCCGAGCTGCCCGAGGCCTTGTCCCGCGCCCGCGAAGAGCGCCGCCGCGACGAGGACGGCGGCCGACGACGCATGCACGGCGACGCACAGCATCACCATCGACAGCGTGGTGGCGACCGTGCCGGCAACGAACGTCGCACGGATCGATCCGCGCCGCGCGACGAACTGGACACCGGTAGCGGCGATGAACATCGCGCAGGCCATGCCGCCCGCGAGCAGCGGGCTGCGCACGTGAAGCAGGCGTGCCAGCAACGACGGACCCAACGCAAGCACGAAGGAGGTCGCGGTGATGCCCGGCCCGAACACGGCGACACCGCTGGCGACATGGCGCCGGTTGTGAACCGGCACGGACGGCAGACGTAGCGGCGGCGCGTCGCCTGGCGCCTGCACGGGCTGGTTGCGCGGCAGCCGCAGCGCGACGGCCAACGCGCTCAGCAGGATCACGAACTCGACGCCGAAGACGAGGGCGACCGGATGCGCGGTGGTTTGCGCGGCAATCCCGGCGAGCAACGGCCCGAGCCCCGCGCCGAGCACCATGGCGACCGACGCGAGCAGCGCGGCCTTGCGCCGCTCGGTGCCCGCGAGATCGATCACCGACGCCATGCCCGCCGACACGATCACGCCGACCGCGATGCCCGTCAGCAAGCGGGCGACCGCGAGCATGGCGACGGACGACGCGGTCGCGAACAACGCGCACGCGATCAGCGCCGCGGCGAGGCCGGGCAGCAGGACCGGCTTGCGCCCGTAACGGTCCGAAAGCTGGCCGGCGACGAGCAGCGTACCCAGCAGGCCGGCGATGTAGAGCGCGAAGATGACGGTCAGCGTGCCGGACGAGAAACCGAGTGCGCGCTGCCAGGACACGTACAGCGGCGTCGGCGAGTTGGACAGCATGAACACGGCGGTGACCATCCAGGCGGCGTGTGCCATGCGGGGCACGGAACGCGAGCCCGCGGGTCGCGATTGGGGGACGGCGGTGTCGGACATGAATGCGCTCCTTGTACGAGTTTTTTCGAACTATAGCTTAGTTCGAAAAAACTCGTACAGGGTGATATGCTTGCGGACATGAAACGAACCCACCCTGAACGGGCGGCCGGCCTCGTGCCGGCGCCCGCGGACTTGCCCGATCCGCTGCCGGAGCCGGGCGTGGCCGAGCTTCGGCTCGAAACCATTCTTGGCGCGCTGGCCGATCCGTTGCGACTGACGATCGTGCGGAAACTGATGCTGGAATCCGAGGCTTACGACCATCCTTGCGGCTGGTTCGGCTTCGATCGCCCGAAATCGTCGCTCACCCATCACTTCAAGGCGTTACGCGACGCGGGCGTGCTGCGCCAGCGTCAATACGGGCTCGAGCGGCGCAGCCGCGTGCGCACGGAAGATCTCGATCTGCGCTTTCCCGGCCTGCTGAAGCTCGTGGCCGAGTGGGCGCCGCCGGCAGACAGCGACGGTTGACGGCTGGTGGAGGGTGGATGAGCCGCCCGGCGGGATGCGCCGGTTCGCCATGCGGCGGCGAGCGTGACGCGCCGGGCGCGCGGCGCCGCGGCGCCGTCCGAGTGCCGGGCTTGATCTGCCTGCAACCCGGCTTCGTTTCCCGGCCGGTATCATGTGAACCATTCACCCCGATGAACCCGCACAGGAGGAGCCCGTCGTGCATGCCGGTGAGCGTTTCAACAGCATTACCCATCTCGTCGGCGCGGTGCTATCGGTGGCGGGGCTGGTAACACTGGTGACGATGGGCGCGCTCGAAGGCGACGCCTACAAGGTGGTGAGTTTCAGCGTGTACGGCGCGATGCTCTGCGTGCTCTACGCGATCTCGACGCTGTACCACAGCGTGCGTAGCCCGCGCCTGAAAGCCATCCTGCAGAAGTGCGACCACTCGGCGATCTACCTGCTGATCGCCGGCAGCTATACGCCGTTCACGCTGGTCACGCTGCGCGGCCCGTGGGGCTGGTCGCTGTTCGGCGTGAGCTGGGGGCTGGCCGTGTTCGGTATCGTGCAGGAACTGACGCTCGGGCGGCGCACGCGCATGCTGTCGATGATCCTGTACGTGGCGATGGGCTGGCTCGCGCTCGTCGCGGTACGTCCGCTGATCCACGCGCTGCCGCCGGTCGGCACCGCATGGCTCGTGGCCGGCGGCCTCATCTACAGCGCGGGTATCTACTTCTTCATCAACGACGAACGCATCCGCCACGGGCACGGTATCTGGCATCTGTTCGTGCTGGCCGGCAGCCTGTGCCAGTTCGTCAGTGTCGCGATGTACGTTGCGTGAGCGGACGGCGGCGTCAGCCGCCGCCGTGTCGACCGGTCGCTGATCGACGATCGTACCGGCATCGGGCCCACGCATGTCGGCGCACCGGCACGCGAGGTCGTCGTGTTCGCAACGCGGAAGTCGACGTATCGCGATGAACCCGGGGGCGTGTCCAGGAAGATCCGCCGGCGCGCGGCGCTGTTCGTCGTGACACGCTGTCGCGTCGGGCGAGTGAACTACTCGCCTTCCGCGACACGAATCCCGGCCGTGCGAGCGCCGACTTTCGGTGCCTTGCCTGTTCTTGCCGCGATCCACCACATCGGCATCGCAGACGCGGATATCGCCACGGCGGCCAGCAACGTCACCCGCATCGCCACCGGAAACGGCTGCACGGTCGCGATGCACGCGCCGAAGATCGCGACACCGAGCGCCGACCCGCTCTGCCGCGCCGCGTTCAGCGCGGCCGCCGCCACGCCCGCGCGGCGGCGGTCGACCGTCCCGAGCGCCGGCGACGTCGCGGCCGGCGAGATGAATCCCGATGCAAAGCCGATCGCGAGCATCGGCGCGACGGCGAGCCACGCCGGTGTCGCCGCGTCGATGCGCGTCATCCCGAGCGCGCCGGCCGCATAGAGCGCGAACGCGGCGCACATCGAACCGCGCGCACCGAAGCGTGCAACGAGCCTGCCCGAGCACAGTCCGCCGAGCGCGACCATCGCCGTCATCGGCAGGAACGCGAGCCCGGTGTCGAGCGGGCTCGCGCCGCGGATCTGCCGATAGAACAGGCTGAGGACGAACAGCAAGCCGTAGAACACGAACGCCGATGCCATCGACACGAACGTCGATCCGGCGAACAGCCGGTTGCGGAAGAACGCGAGCGGCAGCATCGGTTCGCGGCGCCGCGCTTCGATCGCGATGAACGCGACCCACGCGACGGCGCTCGTCGCCGCGCCGCCGACGATCGGCGCCGAGCGCCAGCCGAGCGACGGGCCTTCGATCAGCGTGCCGATCAGCGTGGCGATCGCGACGATGGCCGCGGCCTGGCCACCCCAGTCGAAATGTCGCGACGCGTCGCCGGCGGCGCGCGTGACCGTGCGGGCGAGCCAGATGCCGGCAAGCCCGAGCGGCAGGTTCACGAAGAAGAGGCTGCGCCACCCGGACAGGTGGATCAGCAGGCCGCCGATCAGCGGGCCCGACGCCATCGCGATGCCGCCGCAGCCCATCCACAGGCTGATTGCCGATGCGCGCGCGGCCGGCTCGGGGAACGCGCGGTTGAGCAGCGCGAGCGAGCAGGGCACCAGCATCGCGCTGCCGACGCCTTGCAGCGCGCGGGCGATCGCGAGCGCCGGGAGGCTCGGCGCGATGCCGCATAGCGCGGATGCGGCGACGAAGATCGCGAGCCCCGCGACATAGACGGTGCGATCGCCCAGCCGGTCGCCGAGCGTGCCGCCCGTCATCAGCAGGCTCGCGAACGCGAGCGTGTACGCATTCACGATCCACTGCAGGCCGGCTATGCGGCTGCCGAACGTGTGGGCGATATCGGTGAGCGCGACGTTGACGATGGACGCGTCGAGCAGCACGAGCGTGTAGCTCACGCAGGTCGCGGCGAGCACGCGGCGGGCCGCGGCCCGGTTCGGCGCGGCGGCCGTCATGCGTGGTCGGGCGCCGGCGCGGCGGCCCGCAGCGCGAGCAAGCCGACCCATCCCCAGTACACGCGATGATGCGCGATCAGCCCGTCGCGCAGGTCCATTACTTCGACGAGATCGACCTGGTCGCCTTCCGGTGTCGCGCGCGGATATTCCCACGTGAGCTGGCGGCCGTTCGAGAAGAACAACCCGGTGCGGTACCAGCGCCCGAGCCGGTTGCCCGGATTGCGCAGGCCGGCCGCGAAGAACGCGCCGATCGCGGCCTTGCCGTGCAGCACGCCTGAGCCGTGACCGGGCAGCGTGACGACGATCAGCGGCGTTTCGAGCACCGCGTCGTCGGTATACAGCGCCATCAGCGCATCGACGTCGCGCGCGACGACGGCCGCGTGCCAGCCTTCGTAAATGTGCCGGGCATTGGCATCGGGGTGTGTCATGGCGGGTTCCGGAAGTGTCGATAACGGAACCCACTGTATGAGCGCGCCGTCGCGGGACGTTTCACGTCGACCCGAAACGTGGATGCCGCCGCGGCGAAGGCGGCGCTTTCCGGCCGATTTTCGGCTGTTATCCGGCCAGCGCGTCGAGATTCAGCACGTACGACTTCCCGATCCACACTGCGCAATCGCGATGGTCGCGCAGTTCGTCGCCCGTATTCGGATGCAGGAAGATATCCAGCGCGCCGTGGTTCAGCACGAGCCACGGCACGATTTCGTCGAAGCGCGCGGTGTCGAACGCGATCTGGTACGACCACGCCGGGTGCGGGCCGACGAGGCGTTCGTGAAAGCGGCCGAGTTCGATGATTGCGCCGAACCGTTCGTCGACGACCTGGCGAAACGCCCACGCGGCGTCGCGGCTGGCCGCATCGAAATAGACGTGCGCATGCCAACTGTGGATGGCGGTGGTGTCGAGGGCAGCCATGGAAGGACTCGATAAAAATGGGAATGCATGAGGTGCCGTGCGAAACGGCCGATGCGTGATTATCGCGCGTCCTTGCCGCGCACGTCGTGTCGCTATCCGGCAATCCGGATGCGATGCTTGTCCTGAATCACGAGAACCGTTCGATCCGGCAACGCCGCGGTTTGAGATATCCGCGGGTATCCGCACGCGCGATATCACGCCGGAAGCCTTGCCGGAAGGTGCGCCCGCTGCGATCGCATCGGCAACACGTCATTTCGGAAATTGAAAAAGCGCTGTGTGCACGGCCTCGGATCGTCTGAACAAATGCGATCAGGGCATTGAATGAAATAAAGAAATTCCGATTGGGCGGGATTCGCGCATGACGTGATTCGCGCACCGAATTCCGAAGCCGAAAATATCAATTGCGGAATCGGCTATTCAAGCGGCATGCAGCGCGACATACGATGCTTTCAACGCATCGTCGAACACGATCGATGCGGGGACAACCACCTGGAGGCCACTATGCGATCCCTCGTTCCCGTTGCTGTACTTTCCTGCGCACTCGTTGCGCTGCCCGCCGTCAGCTTTGCGCAGTCGGCCGTTTCCGATGGGGCATCGAATGCCTCGCTGTCGAGCTGGTCGGCGGCGCGTGCCGAAACCAACGCGCAACTGATGCAGATGACGCGCGCAGGTTATCGCGCGACGTCGGCCGGCAACCAGAACTATCCGCTCGCGATGCAGCGTGCGCTCGAACGTGTCCACAATCCGGTGCCGGACCGGTCGCGCGAAGAGCGGGCCGAGATGGAGGCGCGCGCCGCACGCGACGCGCAGGGCGGCCATCCGGTCAAGGCGTTCTTCGTGAAGACCGCGTACTACCTGAAGGGCGAGAACACGTTCTGATGCAGGAGACGAGCATGGCTTGCCCGATCCGATTTGCCTGCGTCGTGCGCGCGTCGGCGCTGCGCCGGCTGCCGGCCGCGCGAGCGTCGCAGCGGCGGGACGATGCGCGCGGCGCGCGACGTCGCGCGAAACACCGCCGCCTTGCGCACCGTGCTGCCGTTGCGTGCCGTACCGCGTGGCCGGCCGTCGCGGCGAGCGATGCGCCCGCAAGCGGGAGCCCGTCATGAAGGGTTCCCGGAAGCACCGCCGCCACGTGCCGCTGACCCGCGAGTGGTTGCTGCCGCTGCCGCCGGTGCATGCGCGCGACATCTCGCTGAAATGCCACATGGCGCTCGTCGCGCTGCGCGGCGGGCATGGCAACGAGGCGCTGCTGATGCGGCTGCGCACGAGCGTCTACCTGGTGTTCCTGGCGCTCGACGATGCGGTGTGCGCGGATGCCGACATCGACCTGTGCGTCGACGCGGAGCGCGCGCTCGACGCGGGCGTGGCACGCGCGGCGCAAGGCGGCGCATGGACGCTGCACGACGACGAATGCGCGGTGCTCGAGCATGTGCTCGCGGCGAACGACGCGTGCGTCACGACGCTCACGCGGCGTCGGCTGGCCGAGCTGTGGGAGCACGTCTGCGCGTTCGCGTCGAGCGGCCAGCCGGCGCTCGTCGCGGGCGCGGCGGAGAAGATCCGCATGCACGCGGCCGAATCGCTGGCCGCGTAGCGTCTCGCATTGGTTTTGCCGGGAGTCTGGAGGAGACAGGGCCGGCCGCACCGGCACGGCGGCCGTTAATCGCCGAAGCAGCGATTGCACGGCTGTCGCAGCCTGTCGTGGCCATAGGGCGACGGCGGAACGCGACTCGACACCTCGGCCCAAAACAAAAGCGCCACGGAGCAGGCTCCGTGGCGCTTCTTTTTTCCCGCCGGCGCGGAGGCAAGGCCCCCGCGTGGCGAAACGCGCTTAAGCGGCGGCTGCCGGCTTCGCCGGCTTCTGCAGCTTGCCCTTGCCGGCGCGCTGGATTTCCTCGAGCTTGATCTCGACGTGGCGCGAGAACACGTACTCGGCCGGACGCTGCTTGTCGATCGGAATGTCCGGTGCGAACGGGCCGTCGGTCTTGATGCCCTTGCGGCTCACGGCGAACGCCTTCAGCGGATGCGCCATCGTGTCCATCACGGCGGTCGCCTCGAAGCCGCAGTGGACCATGCAGTCCGCGCACTTCTCGTAGTTGCCGACGCCGTAGTTGTCCCAGTTCGTGTCTTCCATCAGTTCCTTGAAGGTCTTCACGTAACCTTCGCCGACCAGGTAGCACGGCTTCTGCCAGCCGAACACCGTACGCGCCGGGTTGCCCCACGGCGTGCACTTGTACGTCTGGTTGCCGGCCAGGAAGTCGAGGAACAGCGACGACTGGCTGAACGACCAGCGCTTGCCGCCTTCGCCGCGCTTCAGGATCTCGCGGAACAGGTTCTTCGTCTTGTCGCGGTTCAGGAAGTGCTGCTGATCCGGTGCGCGCTCATACGCGTAGCCCGGCGACACGGTGATGCCGTCGACGCCGATCGGCTTGAGCGTATCGAAGAACTTCGCGACGCGCTCGGGGATCGCATCGTTGAACAGCGTGCAGTTGATGTTCACGCGGAAGCCGCGGCGCTTCGCTTCCTTGATCGCCGCGACCGCCTTGTCGTACACGCCTTCCTGCGACACCGAGTGGTCGTGCATCTGCGCGTCGCCGTCGAGGTGGACCGACCAGACGAAGTACGGGCTCGGCTGGTAGTCGTCCATCTTCTTTTCCATCAGCAGCGCGTTCGTGCAGAGGTAGACGAACTTCTTGCGCTTCATGATGCCGCGGACGATTTCCGGCATTTCCTTGTGCAGCAGCGGCTCGCCGCCGGCGATCGACACGATGGGTGCGCCGCACTCGTCGACCGCTTCCAGGCATTCCTGGACGGACAGGCGCTGGTTCAGGATGGGATCCGGGTAATCGATCTTGCCGCAGCCGTTGCAAGCGAGGTTGCAGCGGAACAGCGGCTCGAGCATCAGCGCGAGCGGATAGCGTTTGTTGCCGGACAGGTGTTGGCGCGTGATGTACGCGCCGACGCGGACTTGCTGGAGCAGCGGAATAGACAAGAGATGTCCTCCTTAAACTTCGCGGGCGACAGCTTGCGTGAGCTTCGCCGGCAACTTGAATTCGACTTTTTCTTCACGGCCCGCCATCGTCGTGACGTCGACGGGGCCCAGCGCGCGCAACGCGCCGATTACATCTTCAACCATTTCCTCGGGCGCGGACGCCCCGGCGGTCAGGCCGACGGTCGTCGCATTCGCGAACCATTCGGCCTTGACTTCCGAACCGTCGGCGACGAGGTAGCTCGGCACACCGCTTTCGGTGCCGATCTCGCGCAGGCGGTTCGAGTTCGAGCTGTTCGTCGCACCGACCACGAGCAGTACGTCGACCTGTTCGCTCAGTTCGCGCACGGCAGCCTGGCGATTCTGCGTGGCGTAGCAGATGTCGCGCGTGTCCGGGCCGACGATGTCGGTGAACCGGCGCTGCAGCGCTTCGATGATGCCGCGCGTATCGTCGACCGACAGCGTGGTCTGCGTGATGTACGCGACCGGCGTGTCGACGGGCAGCGTCAGCGTATCGACTTCCGCTTCGCTTTGCACGAGGATCACCTCGGCCGGAATCTGGCCGATCGTACCCTCGACTTCCGGGTGGCCCGCATGGCCGATCAGGATCAGCCGGCGGCCCGCCGCGACGTACTGGCGGCCTTGCACGTGCACTTTCGTGACGAGCGGGCAGGTGGCGTCGAGCACGTCGAGCCCGCGCGTTTCCGCATCGCGCTCGACCGTCTGGGCGACACCGTGCGCGCTGAAGATCGCGACAGCGCCGTGGGGCACCTCGTCGAGTTCCTCAACGAATCGCGCCCCTTTATCACGCAGGTTTTCGACGACATGCCGGTTATGCACGATCTCATGACGCACATAGACCGGCGCACCGTGCTGTTGCAGCGCGCGATCGACGATCTCGATCGCACGGACAACTCCCGCACAAAAGCCGCGGGGCTGGGCAAGGATGACTCGCATAAGTGAGCGAACTCCGACGACAGACGCCGGGGTTCGAGGAGCTGGCACTCGCTCGCTCGCCCCGGCTTGATGTTATGAAGGCAGGAACGAACCGGCCGGCCAGGCCCCGGAACCCCGAATTAATCGCGCATTTTAACTCTATCGGGCCGTCCTTGCTTTGGTGCTGTGTCTGCCGTGTTGCATTTGCGGGAGAGCCGCGTCGGCGCTGGCGCGTGCGGAACCCAGTAAACTATGCGGTTTCGCGGGCAGCCGCTCCGGCTGCCCGGCGTCGCGCTCATTTCAAGGCCATTCGATGACCGTCGATTCTTACGCGTATTACCCGGCCGCCCGTGCGGTTTCGGGCGCTTTGTTCCTGACCCCTATTGATTTTGCCGAACCCGGCGCCCGGCAGGAGGCGCGCCGATGATGCTGGTTCTCGCTTTCCTGGTGTCCGGGCTGTCGCTGATCATCTGGATCGTGCTGCTCGTCGCGCGTGGCGGTTTCTGGCGCGCGGTGCCCGCGCGGCCGCTGCCGCCCGAGGCGCGCGGCGCCGCGGCCGAGGCCGGCTGGCCGGCCGTCGTCGCGGTCGTGCCGGCGCGCAACGAGGCCGACGTGATCGCCCGGGCGGCGACTTCGCTGCTCGAGCAGGATTACCCGGGCGAATTTCATCTGATCATTGTCGACGACCACAGCGACGACGGCACCGCCGACGCCGCCCGCGCGGCCGCGCTCGCCATCAACCGCGCCGACCGGCTGACGGTGCTGGCCGCGAAGCCGCTGCCGGCCGGCTGGTCGGGCAAGGTGTGGGCGCAGTCGCAGGGGATCGCCGCGGTGCAGGCGCTCGGCCTGCCGGCCGACTACCTGCTGCTGACGGACGCCGACATCGGCCATCCGCCGGATGCCGTCGCGCAGCTCGTCACGCGCGCGCAGGCCGAGAACCGCGATCTCGTGTCGCTGATGGTGCGGCTGCGCTGCGATTCGTTCTGGGAAAAGGCGCTGATCCCGGCGTTCGTGTTCTTCTTCGCGAAGCTCTACCCGTTCTCGTGGATCAACAACCCGCGCAACCGGACGGCCGGTGCCGCGGGCGGCTGCATGCTGGTGAAGCGCACGGCGCTCGAGGAAGCGGGCGGCATCGAGTCGATCCGCGGCGCGCTGATCGACGACTGCAGCCTGGCCGCGCAGATCAAGCACCGCGGCAGCGGCCGCCACCCGATCCGGCTCGACCTGGCCGACCGCAGCGTGTCGCTGCGTCCGTACGACAGCTGGCGCGACATCTGGAACATGATCGCGCGCACGGCGTTCACGCAGCTGCACTATTCGCCGCTGCTGCTGGCCGGCACGCTGCTCGGGATGACGATCATCTATCTCGTGCCGCCCGCCGCCGCGCTCGCGTACGGCGCGCGCGCATGGCCGGCGTGGCTCGCGTGGGCGTCGATGTGCGCCGCGTATGCGCCGATGCTGCGCTACTACCGGCGCTCGCCGCTGTGGGCGCCCGCGCTGCCGCTCGTCGCGCTGTTCTATGTCGGCGCGACGTTCGCGTCCGCGTGGCGCTACTGGCGCGGCAAGGGCGGCCAGTGGAAGGCCCGCGTGCAGGCGCCGGTGGATCGCTGAGCGCATCCCGGGAGGCGTGCCTCCCGGCGGCCGGAAAGCAAACAGCCCGATCGTGGAAACGGTCGGGCTGTTTCGTTTTCGGCGGGGCTGCCTGCCGGTGCCTAGCGCTGGGTCAGCATCATGTACATCTGGACCACGACGTCCGGCGAGAACGTGAACGGCACCCAGCCGTAGCCCGTGTGACGGGCGACCAGCAGGCGGTCGCCGTTCGACTGCTTCTGCACGGCCATCATCGGGTTCTTCGTCGTCACGAAGCGCCAGCCGGCCGGGATGCCGGGCGGCGGCTCCGGCTGCATCGACGCCCGCGCATGCGCGAGTTCCTCGATCAACTGGCCCAGTTGCTCCGGATGCAGCGTGATCGATTCGCCGTTGATGGTCAGCGTGAGTTCGTTCTGCGTCGGACGCGACACGTGCAGCGTCGATTTGTCGGACGGCGCCGGCGTGTTGGCGGCGTCGGCTTCGACTTCGGCTTCGACTTCACTTTCAACCGGCGTCTCGGCTTGCGCCGTCGCGACGATTGCCGTCCCGGTGTCGGTCGTTGCCTCCGCCGCTTCGGCCACGGCCGGTGCGGGCGCGTTCACGGCCGGTTCCGCCGCGGGCGAGTCGGCCGGCGCGGGTTCGACGACTTCCGCCGCAACGGCCGTGGCGGCCACCGCGCTCGTCGCGGCTTCCTTGACGACGGCCTCGACCAGCGCCTCGGCGTCGGCGATGGCCTTCGCGTGGTGCTGCGCGGCCGCTTCGGCTTGTGCGATCGCTTCGGTGTGGCGTTGCGTGACGGCCTCGGCCTGCGCGGCGGCATCGGCGTGGCGTTGCGCGGCCGCCTCGGCCTGCGCGATCGCTTCGGTATGGCGTTGCGTGACGGCTTCGGCCTCGGCGGTGGCGTCGGCGTGACGCTGCGCGGCGGCCTGCGCTTCCGCGATCGCCTGCGCGTGCTGCTGCGCGAGCGCTTCGGCTTCGGCGATCGCGGCCGTGTGGCGCCGAGCGGCGGCTTCGGCTTCCGCGATGGCGGCCGCGTGGCGCTGCGTGGCCGCTTCGGCTTCGGCGGTCGCGTCCGCGTGACGCTTCGCGGCGGCCTCGGCTTCGACGGTCGCGGCCGCATGGCGCTGCGCGGCGGCTTCGGCTTCGGTGGCCGCGGCGTGATGACGCTGCGCGGCGGCCTCGGCTTCGGCGATCGCTGCCGCGTGGCGCTGCGATGCCGCTTCGGCATCCGCGTGACGCTGCGCGAGCGCTTCGGTCAGCGCGGTGGCTTCCGCATGGCGTTGCACGGCGGCTTCGGCTTGCGCGGTGGCATCGGTATGACGCTGGGCGGCGGCTTCGGCGGCAGCGGTCGCGCTGGCGTGGCGCTGCTGCGCGGCCTCGGCTTCGGCGGCGGCGGCCGTATGGCGTTGCGCGGCGGCCTGCGCTTCGGTTTCCGCGGCGGCGTGACGCTCTGCCGCGGCCCGGGCTTCCGCTGCTGCGGCGCGCGCGAAGGCTTCCGCGCTGCGGGCCGCCTGTTGCGCGGCGTGGTGATCGTGGAGCAGCTGATCGACGCCCACGGTGAGCGAAGCGATCTGATCGTTCAGGTTCATGCGTGTCTTCTCTGCGTAAGACCCGCGATTTTAACCGCTGCGCCGGTGCCGGGCCGCGCGGGACGTGTAACAAAGTGCGCAAAGCGGCGTGAAGTACGCCGCTTTGTGTTACTTCAGGTAGCCCGCGGAGCCGAACCAGTCGAGCGCATCGCGCAGCCCTTCGCGGTACGGGCGCGCACGGTAGCCGAGCTCGCGCTCGGCCTTCGCGGACGTGAAATACATCTTGTTCTTCGACATCCGCAGCCCGTCCACGGTGACGAACGGCTCCTTCTTCGTGAACTTCGCGACCGCTTCCGCGCCGACTGCGAGCGGGTACAGCGGCCAGCGCGGCAGCGCGATCGTCGGCGCCTTGCGGCCCGTCATCTGCGCGATGTCGGCGAGCATCTGCTGCAGCGGCAGGTTCTCGCCGCCGAGGATGTAGCGCTCGCCGATCCGGCCGCGCTCGAGCGCGAGGAAGTGGCCGTGCGCGACGTCGTCGACGTGCACGAGGTTCAGCCCCGTGTCGACGAACGCCGGAATCTTGCCGAGCGCGGCCTCGACGATGATGCGGCCGGTCGGCGTCGGCTTCACGTCGCGCGGGCCGATCGGCGTCGACGGATTGACGATTACGGCCGGCAGCCCTTCGTCGGCGATCATCCGTTCGACCGCGCGTTCCGCGAGCACCTTGCTGCGCTTGTAGACGCCGATCGCCTGCTCCGCCGTGAGCGGCCGGTTTTCGTCGGACGGATCGCCGGCACTCGTCACCTTCAACGTCGCGACGCTGCTCGTGTAGACGATCCGCTCGACGCCTTCCGCGCGTGCCGCGCGCATCGTCGCGACCGCCCCCTCGAGGTTCGCGCGCTCGATCTCGTCGGGATCGGGTGCCCACAGCCGGTAGTCGGCCGCGACATGCAGCAGGTAGCGCACGCCGCGCAGCGCGGCGCGCATCGACGCCTCGTCGCGCATGTCGCCGGTGACGATCTCGGCGTCGAGATCCGCCACGTTCGTGCGCGGGCTGGTCGGGCGCACGAGCACGCGCACCGCATAGCCTTTCTGCTGCGCGATGCGCGCGACGGCCGAGCCGACGAAACCGGACGCGCCGGTGACGAGAACGAGATCGCGGGAGGTATCAGTCATGCGTTTCCTTCAGGGCCGCGCGCGGGCGGCGCGGCGGTTGAGCGTCGGCGAGATTGTACGTGGTCGGCGCGCGCGGCGACGCAAGGCCGCGACGGGTGCGGGCATGTACGAAGCGGCCGACGCGACTACAATGCCGGGCTTGAACGCAACGGGAGGACGACGCGATGAGCCGCAATGAACTGGACGAACGGATCGAGACCTACTACGTACGGGTGCGCGGCGTCGTGCAGGGCGTCGGCTTCCGGCATGCGACGGTGCGCGAGGCGCATGCGCTGAAGCTGCGCGGCTGGGTCGCGAATCTCGAGGACGGCACCGTCGAAGCGATGATCCAGGGCCCCGGCGCGCAGATCGACCGGATGCTCGCGTGGCTGCGCCACGGGCCGCCGGCCGCGCGCGTGACCGAGGTGACGTTCGAGGAGCGCCGGACCGAGAAGCGCTTCGAGCGCTTCCAGCAGCAGTAAGCGGCACGGAACGATCATGACGGGGTATCCGGAGGCCGGGCGCGGCCTCATGCTGTCGGTGATGGCATCGACGCTGTTCGCGCTGATGTCCGCCTACGCGAAACTGCTCGCGCCGCTCACGGGGCTCGACATCTTCGCGTGGCGCGTGTTGTGGACCGCGCCGGGCGCGCTCGCGCTGATCGCGCTGCGCGGCCGCTGGCCGGCGCTCGTCGACCTCCTTCGGCGCAGCGTGCGCGACTGGCGCCTGCTGATCGCGGTGCCCGTGAGCGCCGCGCTGCTCGGATTGCAGTTGTGGCTGTTCCTGTGGGCGCCGCTGCACGGGCGCATGCTCGAGGTGTCGCTCGGCTATTTCCTGTTGCCGCTGACGATGGTGCTCGTCGGCCGCTTCTACTATCACGAACGGCTCGATCCGCTGCAATGGGCGGCGGTCGCATGCGCCGCGCTCGGCGTCGCGCACGAAGTGTGGGCGACGCGCGCGTTCGCGTGGCCGACGCTCGTCGTCGCGCTCGGTTATCCGCCTTATTTCGTGCTGCGCCGGCGGATCAATGCCGATTCGCTCGCCGCGTTCGCGGTCGAGATCGTGCTGCTGTGCCCGGTCGCGTTCGCGATGGTCGCGACGAGCGCGACGCGCGTGGCCGGCCATCCCGTGCTGTGGGCCGCGCTGCTGCCGGGGCTCGGCGTGCTGAGCACGCTCGCGCTCGCGAGCTACCTGAAGGCCAGCCGGATGCTGCCGATGGCCCTGTTCGGGATTCTCGGCTACGTCGAGCCCGTGCTGCTCGTCGCGGTGTCGTTGTTGCTGCTCGGCGAAACGCTGAGCGTCGCGAAGCTCGCGACGTACGGGCCGATCTGGGTCGCCGTTGCGCTGACCGCATGGCACAGCGCAATGCTGATGCGGCGCCTGCCCGCGCGCGGATAGGCGTCGATCGCGACGCGGCGGCGGCGCGGAACGTGGCGTAGATCGCACCAGCATCGGCATCAGCACCAGCGCCAGCGCCAGCGCCAGCGCCAGCATCGGCATCGCCATCGCCATCGCCCGGCGATCGAACCCGTCGATGCTGACCGCAAGCTGGCGTCGCGCTGGCGCGAATCTGGCGACACCGCCTGCTTCGCACCACAAGGCTCGCGCGTGTAATCGAACAGAAGATTCGGTTGCACTTTGTTACTTAGGGTCCCTCCTGATCGGCCATTAGACTGGCCTCACCGACTTCCCTTCGTATGCAGCCTTTCAATGAACGGTCCTCTCCGTGCCTGGCCGGCCGGGTTGGCGCGATGCGGGCATACGCGTATCGCGGCCGATCCCGCGCGCCTTCTTCTTCCCGGTCCATTCCCCGGTGCGTGCCGCACCGCTGTCGTGCGGGTGCGCTCATGTCGTTGAGCGTGCCGCCCGCCACGGCTCGGCCGCCGCGCGGCGGCCGCCTGATCGAAGTCGATTTCTTCCGCGGCATCGTGCTGTTGATGATCGTCGTCGACCACATCGGCGCGAGCGTGCTGTCGCGCGTCACGCTGCACGCGTTCGCGCTGTGCGACGCGGCCGAGGTCTTCGTCTTTCTCGGCGGTTTCGCGACCGCGAGCGCCTATGGCGCGATCGCCGAACGGCACGGCGCGCGCGCCGCGCAACGGCGGTTCGTGCGCCGCGCGATGCAGATCTACCGCGCGTTTCTCGCGACCTCGACGCTGATGCTCGTCGTGTCGGCCGTGCTCGACCATTACGGGATCGATGCGCCGAACCTCGCACTCGACGACGTCAGCGTGATGCTCGCCTCGCCACTCACGGGCCTTGCCGAGCTGCTGACGTTCCAGCGCCAGCCCTATCTCGCGTCGGTGCTGCCGATGTACGTGCTGTTCGCGCTCGCGTCGCCGGTGCTCGTGCCGTTCGCGCGCCGGCATCCGTGGCTGCTCGTCGTGCTCGGCGTCGCGTCGTGGATCGCGGCGGGCTGGCTCGGCCCCGAGCTGCTGGATACCGACGGATTCCGCTGGAGTTTCAATCCGTTCGCGTGGCAACTGATGTTCGTCGCGGGCGTGCTCGCGCGCTGCCAGCCGTTCTACCGGCGCATCGCGCTCGGCCGCTGGAGTGCCGCGGCAACCGGGCTGGCCTGCGCGGTCGTGCTCGGCTGCGCGAGCTACAAGCTGTTCTCGGGGCTGCCGCTGCCGGAAGGCGTGTTCAAGCGCGATCTCGCGCTGCCGCGCATCGTGAGCTTCGCGGCCATCGCGTGGCTGATGGCCGATTGCGTGCGCTTCGGCTGGATCGCGCGGATCGCGCAGGGCGTGCGGCCGGTCGTGGCGGTGGGCCAGCGCGGGCTGATCTGCTTCGTCGCGGGCGCGGCGATCTCGCTCGTCATCGATTCGCTCCTGCATCCGGTCGTGGGCAGTGCCGACCTGCGGCACGTCGGCGTGGGGCTCGTGGCCGACGCGTGCGCGCTCGGGCTGATGATGGCCGTGGCCGGTTCGGGAACGTGGATCGCGCGGTGGCGCGGTGCGGCCGCGTGAGCGGCGCGGGCGGCACGGAACGTGCGGCGCGGCGTCAGTGAGGTGAGCCGATACGGGAGCGGGGAACGGCGGTGGGGTCGTCGGATTCGGCGTCGTCGCGCTCGTCGGGCGCCGGATCGTCGCGTTCCGCGAGTACCGCGTCGGCTTCGGCGGCTGCCCGGGCGGCGCGCAGCGCAGTGCATCGCTGCGCGTACCGGATGTCCGAGAGGATCCGGAGGAGCCTCGTGGTCTTGCTTTTCATGGTCTTCTCCCGCCAGCGCGCATCGCGGCGGATGCACTGCTTTGCAACCAGTGTAGGACGCAATCGCGCAACCGGCGGGAGAATGTGGCGTGCAGGCCGCACGCCGAGGGATAGTCCTTACTGGGCTGTGGCGGCACCCTGCGCCTGCAGCGATTGCTCGCGGCGCTCTTCCGCACAACGTTGGTGCTGGCGCGACAGGCGGTTCATCAGCGGCAGCAGCAGCAGCGCGAGCAGCATGCCGATCGCGGCGAGCCAGCCGAGCTTCTCGAACAGCGACAGGTAGAGCGGCAGCGATTCGGTGGCCGGCAGTTCGTGCGACGGCATCTGCGCGAAGTTCGCGACGACGCTGCCCAGATACTGCGACACGCCCGTCGCGACGAAGTACGCACCCATCATGAAGCCGCTCATGCGCGCCGGCACGTAGCGGGCGATCATCGCGAGGCCGAGGCCGCTCACCAGCAGTTCGCCGAGCGAGTAGAGGCCGTAGCCCCACACCATGAACCACGACGACACGCGGCCGTCCACCGCAAAGCGGCCGCTGATCGTGAACACCAGGTAGCCCGCGGCCACTGCGCCGAAGCCGAGCGCGTACTTCGCGGCGACCGGCAGGTCACGGCCGCCCTTCGCGACGGCGTTGTAGACCCACACGAGCACCGGGCTGAGCAGCATGATCCAGATCGGGTTCAGCGCCTGGAACTGCGCGGCGCTCCACGTGAACAGCGTCGTGCCGAACAGCATGAAGCGCGGATCGACGTTGCGCAGCGCGAACAGCGTCAGCGACGTCGACATCTGCACGTAGAAGATGAAGAACAGGATCACCTGGCCGATCAGCACGAGCGCCGCGATCAGGCCGGCGCGCTCCGAGCGCTCCGATTTCGCGATCATGTACGCGAAGATCGCGAGGATCGCGAACGCTGCCGTCCACACGCTGGCGACGGCGAGCTGCTTGTGCTGCAGCACGTACAGCGTGACCAGCGCGAGCCCGACACCGCCCAGGGCGACCGCGCCGAGGCGCTTCCAGCGGATCGGCTGGTCGTCGGGCAGCGAGCCGACGTGTGCGAGCGTGCGATGCATCAGCATGAAGTTGAGGATCGCGAGCAGCATGCCGCCGCAGCAGACCGCGAACGCGGTGTGCCAGCCCCAGTGATCCTTGATCCACGGCGTCGCGAGCATCGACACCGTCGAGCCGATGTTGACCGCCATGTAGTAGATCGTGAACGCGCTGTCGATGCGCGCGTCGTCGCCTTCATAGATGCGGCGCACGAGGTTCGCCGCGTTGGCCTTGAACAGGCCGTTGCCGACGACGATCACGCCGAGCGACGCGTACATGTACGTCAGCTGGTCGTTCGGTACCGACAGCATCAGGTAGCCGGCGCAGAGCACGGACGCGCCGATGATCATCGTGCGGCGGGCGCCGAGCACCTTGTCGCCGATCCAGCCGCCGATCGACGGCGCGGCATAGACGAGTGCGGTGAACGCACCCCAGGTCAGGTTCGCATGGCTGTCGGTGAAACCGAGCCGGTCGACCATGAAGAGGACCAGGAGCGCGGCCATGCCGTAGTAGCCGAAGCGCTCCCACATTTCGATGAGGAAGACCGTCGTGAACGATCGGGTTTGTGAAACAGGTGGTTGCATCATCAATCTCGTTTGAAACGGACGGCACGGATCGCGCGTCGTCTTGGGGTCGAACTGGCGCCGATGCACAATGGGCCGGGTAAGCTTTGCGCTGGCGATGGAACAGTCGGGCGGTTAGCCCGGGCCGGAGCCTGACTCCGCCTGGTGTGGCGGGGAAGGGCCCCGACCGGCGCGCGCATGGTAACGGCTGCCGGTCCGGTGCGTCTGGTATCCGCCACTTAGGGAAACTCCTAATGTGGCAGTAGCTTTCAGGAACATTCGTCTCATCATTTACTTGTAAGCTTTCATGCCGGCCCTCCGAAGATTCCCGGAGAGCCGCTTGCAGCTTGCCTGTGAAGCCGGCGAGTCTGGCAAGATAGCGCGTCGTTTCGCTCGCTTCGTGTCCCGTTTAGTGCACCGGGCTCAACACCGAAGACGGGTGCGAACCCGAAGACTAAGCTATATCGTTCTAACTTAGTTATTTTCCATCAAACATTTTTTGACGATCACTTTTCGGCCTGCTATGGTTCCCCCCACTGAAAACTCGCGGTCCGCAGATGCTGCCGCCGCTCTGGGCAGCAAGATTCGCGCGTTGCGCCAACGACTCAAGCGCACGCTCGACGACACCGCTACCGCCGCGGGGATTTCGAAGCCGTTTCTGTCTCAAGTCGAACGCGGGCTCGCGTCGCCGTCGCTGACATCGTTGGCCGGTATCGCGCACGCGCTCGGTGTGACGGTGCAGTACTTCGTGGATACGCCGAGCGAGGAACGCTCGGTCTGTCGAGGCGAGCAGCTGCGCTTCTTCGGGTTTGCCGATTCGGCGAACCTGTTCGCGAGGCTGACGAACGTGTCCGAAGGGCGCCAACTGGAGGCGATCCTCGTGAGGATGCCGCCGGGGCAGAAGCGGTCTGAGGTGACGACACATGCAGGAGAGGAGTTCCTGTATGTGATTGAAGGGGAAGTGTCGCTGACGCTGGAAGGCAAGACGTTCGTCCTGCAGGCCGGTGACAGTTCGCACTATCAGTCGACGGTCCCGCACAGCTGGGTCAACACCGCGAAGATCGAGTCGGTGGTGGTCTGGGTCGGTACGCCGAGGCTGTTCTAACGCACAGGTATTCCTTCGTTTCGAAGACGGAATACCTGTCGAAAGAAACGTAAGGAATACTAAAATGCAATACGAGAATCACGGGCCTCCTCAATCGCTGCGCCCGTCAGCGTCTCACGCGTAAGCCGCGGCATCCGCCGCGCGACGCTCACCGAACAACCCTTCTCAAGACTGCCACGATGAAATCCTTGCATGCCATGTCGGCCGTGCTGGCCGCGCTCGCCCTGACGCCTGTCGCCCACGCCGTTTCCGTTCCGTCGAACGTCGCGCTCGCTCCTCAACAGGACCTGACGCGCCAGGTGCCCGCCGAAGTCGAGTCGCTCGACCCGGCGCACATCGAATCGTGGACCGGCAACACGATCGGCCTCGACCTGTTCGAAGGGCTGGCGCGCATCGACGCAGCCGGCCAGGTCGTGCCGGGTGTCGCGCTGTCGTGGGAACGCAAGACGCCGACGACGTGGATCTTCAAGCTTCGCCACGACGCGAAGTGGAGCAACGGCCAGCCGGTGACGGCCGCCGATTTCGTCTACGCATGGCAGCGCCTCGTCGATCCGAAGACGGGCTCGAAGTACACGATCCTCGTCGAGTTCGTGAAGAACTCGAAGGACATCATCGCGGGCAAGGCCGCGCCGTCGACGCTCGGCGTGCGCGCCGTCGACCCGTACACGCTGGAAGTGACGACCGACGTGCCGGTCGCGTTCTTCCCCGAGCTCACCGCGATGGTGCCGCTCGCACCGGTGAACAAGGACACGGTGACGAAGCTCGGCGACGCATGGACGCGCCCGGGCAACATCGTCAGCAACGGCGCCTACCAGCTCGTCGACTGGCAGCCGAACAACCGCATCGTGATCTCGAAGGATGCGAAATACTGGAATGCGCCGAAGGTCGTGATCAACAAGGTCACGTACCTGCCGATCGAGAGCGACGAGACGGCGATGCGCATGTACCAGGCCGGCCAGATCGACTACAGCTACTCGATCCCGTCGGGGATCTTCCAGCAGGTCAGCAAGCAGTTCGGCGGCGAACTGCGCCAGGGCCTGCAGCTCGCGACGTACTACTACTACCTGAACAACAGCGATCCGGCACTGAAGGACAAGCGCGTGCGCCAGGCGCTGTCGATGGTGCTCGATCGCGACGTGCTGACCCAGAAGCTCACGCAGGCCGGCGAGAAGCCGATGTACGGCCTGATGCCGAACGGCACGAAGGGCGTGCAGCCGTTCACGCCGGACTGGGCGTCGTGGCCGATGGCCAAGCGCGTCTCGACCGCGAAGGACCTGCTGAAGCAGGCCGGCTATTCGGACGCGAAGCCGCTGTCGTTCACGCTGACCTACAACACCAACGACCTGCACAAGAAGGTCGCGCTGTTCGCGGCGTCCGAATGGCGTACCAAGCTGGGCATCAACACGAAGCTCGAGAACGTCGAGTTCAAGGTGCTGATGAAGCAGCGCCATGACGGCAAGGTGCAGATCGCGCGCGACGGCTGGTTCGCCGACTACAACGACGCGATGACGTTCTTCGACCTGCTGCGTTGCGGCAGCGCGCAGAACACCGTCGGCTACTGCAACAAGCAGGCCGATGCGCTCGTCGACGAAGGCAACCAGAAGCTCGACGACAAGGCGCGTGCCGCGCTGCTCACGCAGGCACACGATCTCGCACTGAACGACACGCCGATGGTGCCGCTGTTCCAGTACTCGGCCGACCGTCTCGTGAAGCCGTACGTCGGTGGCTACTCGCTGAAGAACGTGATCGACATGCGTGCGTCGCAGGACATGTACGTGATCAAGCACTGAGCGGAGCGATCATGCTGGCCTACGCATTGAGGCGTACGTTGTGGGCGGTGCCGACGATCCTCGCGGTCGTCACCGTCTGCTACCTGCTGCTGCACCTGACGCCCGGTGGCCCGTTCGATACGGAAAAGCAGCTGTCCGCGGCGACGCTCGCGAACCTGAACGCGAAGTATCACCTCGACCAGCCGCTGTGGAAGCAGTACCTGATGTACCTGAACGCGCTGCTGCACGGCGATCTCGGTCCGTCGTTCCGTTACGTCGACTGGTCCGTGAACGACCTGGTGCGCAAGGCGCTGCCGGTGAGTCTCGGCGTGGGCGGCCTGTCGATCCCGATCTCGATCGGGCTCGGCGTGCTGCTCGGCACCGTCGCGGCCGTGCGCCGCGACAGCTTCATCGACCGCATCGTGATGCTGATCGGCAACGTCGGCAACGTCGTGCCGCCGTTCGTGCTCGGCCCCGTGCTCGTGTGGGTCTTCGCGATCCTGCTGAAGACGTCGGCCGGCAACGGCTGGCTGCCGGCGGGCGGCTGGGGCGACGGCGGCTGGCAGTACCGGCTGCTGCCGATCGTGCTGCTGACCTTCATCAACATGTCGCTGCTCGCGCGCGTGATGCGCGGCTCGATGATCGAGACGCTGTCGAGCAACTACATCCGCACCGCGCGCGCGAAGGGCCTGCCGGGCTCGACGATCGTGCTGCGCCACGCGCTGAAGCCCGCGCTGATGCCGGTCGTGTCGCTGGTCGGCACGGTCTGCATCTCGTCGATCACCGCGGCCGTCGTCACCGAATCGGTGTTCGCGCTGCCGGGCCTCGGCCAGCTCGTCGTGAACGGTGCGATCAACCGCGACTACACGCTCGTGCTCGGCCTCGTCGTGCTGACCACCGTCTGCGCCGTGCTGTTCAACCTGCTGGTCGACCTCGCATACGCGTGGCTCGATCCGCGCATCCGTTATTGAGCGAGGCACTGCGATGACTCCGACTACTCCCGTCGTCGGCCTGCCCGTGCAGACCGACACGCCGCCGCGTTCGCGCTCGCCGCTCGCGCTTGCCATGGCGCGCTTCCTTCACAACCGTGCGGCCGTGTTCAGCCTCGTGCTGCTCGCGCTGATCACGATCGCGTGTTTCGTCGGCCCGTGGCTGCTGACCGCCGACCCGGCCGCGAGCGACTGGGGCGCGATCAGCCTGCCGCCGACCTGGGCCAACCAGCACTGGTTCGGTACCGACGAGCTCGGCCGCGACCTGCTCGTGCGCACGCTGATCGGCGGACGCGTGTCGATCGAGGTCGGCGTGCTCGGCACGCTCGTGTCGGGCCTGTTCGGCGTCGCGTGGGGCGCGACCGCGGGCTTCGCGGGCGGCCGCACCGATGCCGTGATGATGCGCGTCGTCGACATGATGTACGCGATCCCGTACCTGCTGATCGCGATCCTGATGATGACCCTGTTCGGCCGCTCGTTCATGCTGGTCGTGTTGACCATCAGCGCGTTCTCGTGGATCGACATGGCGCGTGTCGTGCGCGGCCAGACGCTGTCGCTGCGCAGCCGCGAGTTCGTCGATGCGGCGCGCGCGATCGGCGTGTCGCCGGCCACGATCGTGCGGCGCCACGTCGTGCCGAACCTGCTCGGCGTGGTCGTCGTGTACGCGACGGTCTCGGTGCCGGGCATCGTGCTGACCGAATCGGTGCTGTCGTTCCTCGGCCTCGGCGTGCAGGAACCGATGACGAGCTGGGGCGTGCTGATCCAGGACGGCGCGCAGAAACTGGAATCGATGCCGTGGCTGCTGCTGGCCCCGGCCGTCATGCTGTGCGTGACGCTCTACTGCGTGAACTTCGTCGGCGATGGCCTGCGTGACGCGCTCGACCCGAAGGATCGCTGAAATGGGTGCACTGCTGGAAGTAGACAACCTCGGCGTGCGCTTCACGCGCAAGGACGCACCGCCGGTCGACGCCGTGAGCGGCGTGTCGTTCTCGCTCGAAGCCGGCAAGACGCTCGGCATCGTCGGCGAATCGGGCTCGGGCAAGAGCCAGACCGTGATGGCGCTGCTCGGCCTGCTGGCCGGCAACGGCACGACGACGGGCGCCGCGCGCTATCGCGGCGACAACCTGCTCGAGATGGATGCGCGCGCGCTGAACAAGGTGCGCGGCGACCGGATCGCGATGATTTTCCAGGACCCGATGACGTCGCTCAATCCGTTCCTGACGATCGAGCGGCAGATGACCGAGACGCTGCAGCTGCATCGCAAGCTGTCGCGCAGGGAAGCCACGAAGCGCGCGATCGAGGCGCTCGAATCGGTGCGTATCCCGGACGCGGCGCGCCGCATCCGCATGTATCCGCACGAGTTCTCGGGCGGGATGCGCCAGCGCGTGATGATCGCGATGGCGCTGCTGTCCGAGCCGGAGATCCTGATCGCTGACGAGCCGACCACCGCGCTCGACGTGACCGTGCAGGCGCAGATCATCGACCTGCTGCGCGAGCTGAACCGCGAGCGCGGCACGGCGATCGTGCTGATCACGCACGACATGGGTGTGGTCGCGGGCCTCGCGGACGACGTGATGGTCATGTATGCGGGCCGCACCGTCGAATACGCGCCGGCCGAATCGATTTTCGCGGCGCCGTCGCATCCGTACACGATCGGCCTGCTCAACGCGCTGCCGCGCCTGACCGACGCGGACGATGCGCCGCTCGTCGCGATTCCCGGCAATCCGCCGATGCCCGGCACCGCGCCGGCCGGCTGCGCGTTCGCGAAGCGCTGCACGTATGCGGAAGAACGCTGCGGCGCAGCGCGCCCCGCGCTCGAAACCTATGGCGCCGTGGGCGCGGTGCGCGCATGCCACCGGCCCGTGGCCGATATGACGGGAGGTCTGCGATGAGCGTCGATGAACGCCGCAATACCGGCGCGACGGACGACACGCTGCTGTCCGTCGATGGGCTGAAAGTGCATTTCCGCGTGCCGCTCGGCGGCTATCCGTGGTCGCCGAAGGGCACGCTGCGCGCCGTCGACGGCGTGTCGTTCGACGTGAAGCGCGGCGAGACCGTCGGGCTCGTCGGCGAATCGGGCTGCGGGAAGTCGACGCTCGCGCGTGCGCTGATCGGGCTCGTGCCGATGACGGCCGGCGCCGTGAAATGGCGTGGCGAAGCCGTCGCGCCCGATCACCTGCGCGGCACCGCGATGCGGCGCGAAGTGCAGATGATCTTCCAGGACCCGCTCGCGTCGCTCGATCCGCGCATGACGATCGAACAGGTCGTCGCGGAGCCGCTCGTCACGCACCAGGCCGGCCTCGGCCGCACCGAGGTGCGCCGCCGCGTGATCACGATGCTCGAACGCGTCGGCCTGAACGCGCATCACCTGCTGCGCTATCCGCATGAATTTTCCGGCGGGCAGTGCCAGCGCGTCGGCATCGCGCGCGCGCTGATCGGCGAGCCGAAGCTCGTGATCTGCGACGAACCCGTATCGGCGCTCGACGTGTCGATCCAGGCGCAGATCGTGAACCTGCTGCGCGATCTTCAACGCGAACTGTCGTTGTCCTATCTTTTCGTTGCACACGATCTCGCCGTGGTGAAGGCGATCAGCCAGCGTGTGCTCGTGATGTATCTCGGCCGCGTGATGGAGTTCGGCACGCGGCATGACGTGTACGGCGTCCCTCAACACCCGTACACGAAGGCGCTGCTCGATGCGGCGCCGACGCCGGAGCCGGCGCGCGAGCGTGCTCGCCGCCCGATGCTGCTGGCGGGCGAGATGCCCTCGCCGCTCAACCCGCCGTCCGGCTGCGCGTTCCGCACGCGCTGCCCGGTCGCGATCGATGCGTGCGCGCAGGACGTGCCGCTGCCGGAAGTTCGGCAGGGGTCGGCAGCGCGTGTCGCGTGCATCCGCGCGGGTGTGGCGTGAGCTGAAGTGACGCAGCAAACATAACCAAGGCAGGTCAACAGGGGTAGGTGCGGCGCGAACGATCTTCGCGCCGCGGGTACAGGCGCGTCCCTAACCGGGCGCGCCGGGGGGCCGGGAGCGGATCGCAGCCGGCGTGGACGATATCAACACAAGACGAGAATTACGATGAAAAAACAGAAGACGATCGGGACGGCATCGAAAATGCTGCTCGCATGGGGGCTGCCGGCACTCGCCGGTGTCTCGCTGACGGGCGTCGCGCACGCCGACGACGCGGCCCCCGCACCGCTGACGGTCGCCCAGGCCGCACCGGGCGCGACCGTTGCGCAGGCAACGACCCCGAACGCCGTTATCAACGCCGAAGCGACCCAGGCCGTCACGCCGCCCGACGAGCCGTCGGCCCAGTCGCAGTCGAAGGGTTTCATTGCCGACAGCCACCTCAACTTCCTGTTCCGCAACTATGCGGACGTGCTCGACGCCAAGGGCGGCCCGCATCGCCACGCGTGGGTCCAGGGCGCGATGGCGAACTTCGAGTCGGGCTATACGACGGGCCTGATCGGTATCGGCTTCGATGCGTCGCTGTATGCGGCGCTGAAGCTCGACGGCGGCCAGGGTGCCGGCAGCATGGTGCACATCGCGAAGGGCGGCGGTGGCGGCAACCAGCTCGCATGGGCCTATCCCGGCATCTACGACGTGAAGGCGCGCATCTCGAACACGGTGGTCAAGTACGGTCTGCAGGCCGTCGACAACCCGTTCATGGAGCAGCACGACAACCGTGCGCTGCCGCCGACGTTCCTCGGCGCGACACTCGTCAGCAATGAATTCAAGAACGTGATGCTCGAGGCCGGCAGCTTCACGAAGACCGACGCGCGCGGTCACACGACGCTCACCAACCTGACGACGCAGTACGGCGGCACGCGCATCAATCGCCTGTCGTACGTCGGCGGCACGTGGGATTACTCGCCGAACGGCGAAATCGCGCTGTACGCGAACCAGGCCGACGACGTGTGGCACCAGTACTACGCGTCGGTGAAGCACAGCATCGGCAGCCCGCAGACGATCAAGTGGACGGGCTTCGGCAACGTCTACTCGACGCACGACACGGGCGATGCGCTGCAAGGCAAGATCAACAACAACGCGTACAGCCTGTCGCTGGCCGCGCAGCACGGCCCGCACGAGCTGCTGCTCGGCTTCCAGCAGGTGCTCGGCGACCAGTTCTTCGACTACCTGAACGAAACGAACGGCATCTTCCTGACCAACTCGATGGACGTCGACTACAACGCGCCGCACGAAAAGTCGCTGCAGCTGCGTTACACGTTCTACGGCAAGGAAGCGGGCCTGCCGGGCTTCAAGGCGATGGTCTGGGGCGTGACGGGCTGGGGCGCGGACGGCAGCGCGAGCGCGGCGCTTGACCCGAGCAAGTCGAGCATCTACTGGAGCAACGGCGCGCCGGTGCAGGGCCGTCACCACGAGTTCGGCTTCATCCCGTCGTACACGTTCCAGAGCGGCAAGCTGAAGGACACGAAGGTCACGTTCATCGCGATGTGGCACGCCGGTTCGGCGCACTACTCGGACGCGACGAACACCGAGTACCGCCTGGTCGTGAACCTGCCGCTGCACGCGTTCTGATCGAAGGGGGCATGCGCCCCCGCTTCGCACGGCCGGCTTTCGATCGAAACGATCAGGCCGGCTTGTGCAGCCCCGCGACCGGATCGTTCGCGGCCGGCATGTCTTCCACGAGCGACGTGAGCTGGCGGCCCGTATCGCGCCATGCGTCGAGGCCGCCGCGCAACGCGAGCGCATCGGTGAAGCCGGCGTCGAGCAGGCGCTTCGCCATCAGGGCCGCCGTCACTTCGTTCGGGCACGAGCAGTACACGACGAACTTCTGCGAGAGCGGATAGCGCGCGACGATGTCGCCGATCCGGCGATCGTCGGCGAATTGCGCGCCGGGAATCGTGAACGGGTCGAGCTTGCGGTGCTCGGGCGAGCGCACGTCGAGCACGACCGGCGCGGTGGCGTCGCGCAGCAGCAGGTCGAGTTCGTCGACGCTGATCCGCGCATTGGCGAGCTGGCGGATCAGCGCGCGGCGGCGCATCCAGCGGATGGCCGCATACACGGCGAGCAGCGCGACGATCACCAGCAGCACCGCGCGGCCGAGGCGGCTCGCGCCGGCGAACAGCCAGTCGATCTGCCGGTAGAACACCAGCCCGGCCACCAGGCCGACGATCGTCCACAGGGCGGCGCCGAGGGCATCGTAGCCGGCGAACGTGCGGTAGCGCGTGCCGAGCGCACCGGCCATCGGCACCGATACGAGCGACAACCCGGGAATGAAGCGCGCGACCGCGAGCACGCGCACGCCGTAGCGGCCGAAGAAGCGTTCGGTCTTTCTCACGCAGGTATCGCGCGACAGCGACAGCCGGCAGATCGTCTTCAGCGTCGTGCCGCCGTAACGGCGCCCGGCGACGTACCACACGGTGTCGCCGATCAATGCGCCGAGCACCGACAGCGCCACCACCGTCACCAGTTGCGAGCCGATCATCTCGGGATGCATCGCGGACATCGCGCCGAACAGCACGAGCGTCGGCATCGCGGGCACCGGCAGGCCGATGGCCGCCGCGAGCACGTTGGCGAAGACGAGAAGCGGCCCGTATTGGGCGACGAGGTCACGGAGCATGACGGCTGGCCGAAAAGGACATGCGTGGGCAGGAAACGCAGATGGGCCGATTATCGGCCTTTTTCAAGACAACGGCGGGAATGACGGCAAGCGCCTGACGGCGGCAGGGGCGCGGTGAGCCGACGCGCTGCGAGCGGCTCACCGTTCGGAATCAGGAGGAGGTGCGGGCGAGCGACGCGGCGCCGTGGTTTTCGCCGGGCAACTCGGCGCCGTGCGAGCGGATCGCCGCGATCAGTTCGGCCGGCGTGATCTCGTAGCGGACTTCGCGATGGATGCCGGGCTTGCGTTCGTCGATCTCGATCAGCAGCACGCTTTTGCCGTCGCCGGTTGCCTCGAGCCGGAGCGAGCGCAGTTCGCGGCCGTCGGCCGGGTCGTGTTCGGTGAGCAGGGTCATTGCCCCGGATGAGCCGGTAGTGCGCATCGAACCTATCCTCGTATCGTGGATGCCGTAGTGGCGAAGATGTCTTTGTTGAATACAGCCTGACGCAGTTTAACGCGAACGGGCCGCAAGTCGGAGCATTTTCGCGAGCTGAAATGAGGGCTGAACCACCGATCCTTCTGATGTTTGAGCCGCGCGGGGCGGGCGTTTGCGCCGGATCGGGGCCGGCCGCGGCCGGCCCCCGAGCGTCGTTCGCGGCCGGGCCGGCGCGGGCGGCGACACGCGTACGACGTGGGGCAACGCGTGTCGCCGCGGCGGCATCAGAAGCGGTCGGCGAGCCCCATCGCCGGGTCGCTGACCGAGTGGCGGCCGGTTTCCACGCGGCCGGCGACGCGGCGCGAGAAACCCGGGTCGCTGTCCGCGGTGACGATGAAGTCGTACCAGTGGCCGGTCGAGTCGAGCTTCCAGTCCAGTTCGGCCTGGTCGCCGGCGCGCACCGTGACCGTCCACGTGGTACCGGTACCGCGACCCTGGCCGTTGCCGTCCTCGATGCCATGGCCGTGACCGCGACCGTCGTGTGCGCCGCGGCCCGGGAGCGGCCCGTAGACCTGGTTCGACTTCACGGTGAAGCGCACCGTGCCGCCGCCGTGGTTGCGCAGCCGCAGGTGGAGGTTGCCGCTCGCGCCCGCATAGCCGACGCGGACTTCCGGATGAGGCGCGCGAGCACCGGCCAGGCGGCTCAGGTCGCCGGTGAAGCGGCGGTGATAGCCGTTCGGGCCCAGCACCCACAGGTCATATTTGCCGCCGTCGTCGGCGCGCGCCGCCCAGTCGTCGTGCAGCGTCTTGCCCGGTTCGACGACGTAGCGCCGTGGCAGGCGGTCGAGGTGCAGCTTGTCATAGACGTGGAACACGGCGGCGGCGCGGCCCGTATTCGCGAACTTCAGCGTGAGCGTGCCGTTGCCGGCATCGGCACGCGCGCTCGCATGCAGTTCGTAAGGCAGCGCGCGCGACGGGCGCACGCCGGTCGCCTGCGCGGGCAGCGACGGCGCGGCCGGCGGCACGATCTTCGGCGCGGCCTGCTGCGCGGCGCTCAGCGCGTCGACCTGGCTTTTCGTCGTATGGCCCGCGAGCGTCGGCAGCGGTTCGTTGTTCGGCGAGCGGAAGTTGAACGCGCTCGTCAGGTCGCCGCACACCGCGCGGCGGTACGCACTGATCTGCGGCTCTGCGACGCCGAAGCGCTTTTCGAGGAAGAGCAACGTCGACGTATGGTCGAACACCTGCGAGTTGACCCAGCCGCCGCGGCTCCACGGCGACACGACCCACATCGGCACGCGCGGGCCCGGGCCGTACGGGCGGCCGTCGATCGCCGGCTGGCTCGACGTGGCCGGCGTGAAGTCGTGGTACTCGACGGCGACGTCGGCGTCCCGCAGCGTATGCCCGCCCGCGAGCGTGCCGTCGGCGTTGCGCGACGGCACGGCCGGCGACGGCATGTGGTCGAAGAAGCCGTCGTTCTCGTCGTAGTTGACCAGCAGCACCGTCTTGCTCCACACCTCCGGGTTCGCCGTCAGCGCATCGAGCACCGCCTGCACGTACCAGCCGCCCTGCGCGGGGCTCGACGGCCCCGGGTGTTCGCTGTACACGGACGGCGGGATGATCCACGACACCTCGGGCAGCTTGCCGTTGCGGATGTCGTCGCGGAACGATTCGAGGAAGCCGTACGGCATCGTGTTGCCGAACCCCTTCGCGAGCGGGCTCAGCGGATCGTCGATCGCCGGATCGTAGAACGCGCCGGCCGCCGTCACCGGCTGCGTGATGTCCGTCGACGCGACGTAGGCGGGCCGGCGCGCGGGCGGCATCTGCTCGATCGCCGCGCGCCAGTGGCGGAAGCTCATCATCTCGTTGCAGCCGAAATTATCGATCAGGCTCTGGTAGACCTTCCAGTTCACGCCGGCCTGCTGCAGCCGGTCGGCGTAGGTGGTCCAGGTCCAGCCCTGGCTCGACGGGCCGATGTCGTTGCCGCCGTTGAACTGGTTGTTCAGCGCGGCGATCTTCACGCGGCTGCCGTCGGCCGGGCTGATGCCGTTCGGGCCGTTGGTGCCGCTCCAGTAGAACAGGCGGTTCGCGATCGTGCCCGTGTGCATCCCGCAGTGATAGTGGTCGCACAGCGTGAACGCATCGGCGAGCGCGCGCTGGAACGGGACTTCCGCCGCGTCGTAGTAGCCCATCGACAGCGGCGTCTTCGCGTCGGGCCAGCGGTTCATCCGGCCATGGTCCCAGGCGGCCTGCGCATCGGCCCACGTGTGCGGCGTGCCGCCCGCGCGCTGTGCGTTGCCCTGGCTCGCGTCGAGGTGATACGGCGCGACGGTGGCGGCGGGCGTCGGCTTCGTGTACGTCTGGTAGAACACGTTGCGGCCGTTCGGCGACGGCACCGCAAAGCGGTCGCCGTAGCCGCGCACACCCTTGAACGTGCCGAAGTAGCTGTCGAATGCGCGGTTCTCCATCATCAGCAGCACGACGTGCTTGACGTCCTGGATGGTCCCCGTTTCGTGAAACGCGGGAATCGCGAGCGCGCGGCGGATGCTCGGCGGAAACGCGGCGAGTGCGGCGGCGGCGAGGCCGGAAGTGGCGGTCTGCTGGAGGAATGTGCGGCGTGACGTCATGGCGTTCGGGTCCTGTGATGATGGGAGCGTTCGTGACTTCGTCCGGCGGTGCCCGTGCGTCGCCCGCCGGGGCGATGCGCGCGGCATGGGTGGTCGGGTGCGGCGGCCGCGCGTGGCGGAAGTGCGCGACGCGCGCGATCCGTGGTGTCGCGCGGATGCCTTGGCCGGTGCCGCGACCCTGCGCGACGCGCGCTCGTGATGCGCGGGCCGGGACGTCGGCACACACCGGCCGGGTACGTGCCGGATTGGGCGGCGCCCAGTCTAGGGAGTCGACGTGACGCCGACGTGATGAAGGCATGACATCGCGTGTCGCGCGCGTGACGTTGCGTGCGCAACGATCGATCGGGAGGCATCGGGAAGCGATACGTGACGGAAGCAGGTAAGGAATTACCGGTTTCCGGTCGCCGGGCCGGTCAGATTTTCCCTGCGCGTGGAGGCGTGGCTCAAGCGCTGGTCGTTGCGGGTGCAACGGCATCGCATGACGTCGATGTTTCAAATGCGTGAAATCGGATAAGCTCGATCCGTTGCTGCGCAGGTGCGCAGCCCGCGCCGCGGGCGCGACTTTTCGGAACCGGCCCACCCATGACCGACATCAAGATCCGGCACAGCGAGACGCACGACGTCGACGCGATCCGGCAGATCGCCGCGCACCCCGCGGTGTACATGTATACGCTGCAGTATCCGTTTCCGTCGTTCGAAAAATGGCAGAAACGGCTCGCCAACGCGCACGAGCGCGGCGCGAGCCTCGTCGCCGAAATCGACGGCGAGGTGGTCGGCCATCTCGGCCTCGAGTTCGAACCGAATCCGCGTCGGCGCCATGCGGCAGGGCTCGGCATGATGGTCGACGCGACACGGCACGGGCGCGGCATCGGCAGCCGGCTGCTCGCGGCCGCGATCGATCTCGCGGAAGGCTGGCTGAACCTCACGCGCCTCGAGCTGACCGTGTTCACCGACAACCGCGCGGCGATCGCGCTCTACGAGAAGCACGGCTTCCGGATCGAGGGCGAATCGCCGGGTTATGCATTGCGCGACGGCGTGCACATGTCCGTGTATCACATGGCGCGGATCAAGGGCCGAGAGTGAACGCGCGGCGACGATGCCGCGCGTCATATTCATTCAAGAATTCGTTCGTTTCCCGCCGGCTGCGCGGATCGTATCGTTGAAGGATTTGCCGGCCGCTTCGCGCGGCGTTGACGGTTGCCGCATCGATGCGCGCGGCTTGCGTCGGCGCACGCCGGCTTGCGCCACGCCGCACGCCGGTGCGCTTCATCGCTTCATGAATCTCGCTGCATGGGCGTCGCTTCAGGTCGTCGCTTCCCGTCGTCGCCTGGCGCGCCACGCCTTCCCGCAACCTTCTTTTTCAACGGACCCGCTTCGATGAAAACCGCTCTCCGGAATCTGACTGCCGCCTGCCTGCTCGCTGCCGCCGCGGGTGCGGCGTTTGCCGCCGCCGCGCCCACGGGCACCCCGGTCGCGAGCGCATCGCCCGACGGCGCGCACCTGCCGCCCGGCATCGCGTGGCAGCACGGCGACGTCGACGCCGCTTTCGCGTTGGCGAAGCGCACCGGCAAGCCGCTGCTGCTCTACTGGGGCGCGGTGTGGTGCCCGTCGTGCAACCAGGTGAAATCGACGATCTTCAGCCAGCAGGCATTCAAGACCCGCTCGTCGTTCTTCGTGCCCGTGTATCTCGACGGCGATACCGAAAGCGCGCAGAAGCTCGGCGAGCGCTTCAAGGTGCACGGCTACCCGACGATGATCCTGTTCCGTCCCGACGGCACCGAAGTGACGCGGCTGCCGGGCGAAGCCGATCTCGACCGCTACATGCAGGCGCTGTCGCTCGGGATGACGGCCGCGCATCCGGTGCGGCAGACGCTCGCGACCGCGCTGAAGAACGGTGCGTCGCTGACGCCGGACGAATGGCGCCTGCTGGCCGACTATTCGTGGGATACCGACGGCGCGCTGCCGGTGCCGGCCGATCGCGTGGCCGAGACGCTGCAGTCGCTCGCGCAACGCGCGCGGGCGGCCGGCGCGAAGGCCGAATCGGCGCGCTTCGCGCTGAAGTCGGCCGTGGTCGCCGCGTCCGACGATCCGGCGCAGGCCGGCGCGCTGGACAAGACGGCGCTGGCCGATTCGCTGCGCACGGTGCTGCAGGACCCCGCCTTGTCGCGGGCCGATTCGGACGTGCTGGTCGCCGCGCCCGCGCGTGTGGTCGCGTATCTCGGTGGCGGCGACGCGCAGCGCGCGAAATTGCGCGGCGCATACGACACGGCGCTTGCGCGCCTGTCGACCGACACCACGCTGTCGTCGATCGACCGGCTGATGGCGCTGCACGGCCGCGTGCTGCTCGCGCGCGGCGATGCACGCAAGGGCGCACCGCTCGCCGTGCCGGCGCTGGCCGACACGGCGCGCAAACAGATCCTGGCGTCGGTGCAGGGCGCCGCGAACGCATACGAGCGGCAGGCACTCGTCAGCGAAGGCGCGGACACGCTGACCGACGCGGGGCTGTACGACGAGTCGGATGCATTGCTGAAGGCCGAGTTGCCGCGCTCGTCCACGCCGTACTACTTCATGTCCGGGCTGGCCGCGAATGCGAAGGCGCGCGGCGACAAGGCCGCGGCGCTCGACTGGTACCGCAAGGCATACGATGCGGCGAGCGGGCCGGCGACGAAGCTGCGCTGGGGCGCGACCTATTTCGCGAATGCGGTAGAACTGGCGCCGGACGATTCGGCGCGCATCGAAGGGATCGCCGCGAGCGTGCTCGCGCAGGCCGACAAGACGCGGGACGCGTTCTACGGCGCGAACCTGCGCGCGTTGACCAAGGTCGTCACGCAGTTGAACCGCTGGCGTGGCAGCGGCGCACACGACGCATCGGTCAGGTCGATCGCGAAGCAGTTCGACGGCATCTGTGGGAAACTGCCCGCCGGCGATCCGCAGGCAAGCGCCTGCGAGCGCCTGATCCAGCCGGTCAAGGCATAGATCCGGCGGCACTGCGTGGGCTTTCGGGATGCCGGCCGGCGCATTTCCCGATACCGACGAGGCCACCGATCCCATGCCCCACCTGACGCTCGAATATTCCGCGAACCTCGACGGGTTCGACGCCGGCGCGACACTGCGCGCGCTCAATGCCGCGCTTGCCGCGTCCGGCCATTTCGACGAGCGCGATATCAAGAGCCGCGCGCTGCGGCTCGATACATTTGCGGTCGGCACGTCGCCGGCGCCGCGCGCGTTCGTCCACGCGAAGCTCGCGGTGCTGAGCGGCCGGCCGACTGACGTCAAGCGGGAATTCTCGGAGCGGGTGCTGGCGGAACTGAAGCGGCACGTCGTCGCGCCGCCCGGCATGCACCTGCAACTGTCCGCGGAAATACTGGAACTGGAGCGCGGGTCCTACGCGAAAGCGGGCATCGAGCCGCGCTGACCGTGCAGCCCGGTGCGCGCTGCACGCGCCGGGAACGTGGCGCTGACGCGAGCGCAGCCCGCTGGGTTGAAACCGGACTATTGGCCCGTGGCGGACGCGCCGCGATTGCCGTAGCCGGCGCCCGCGGCCCGCGGCGCACCTTGCTGCCGGGCGATCTTCGCTTCGGCGGCCTGGATGCTGGCAGGGTAGAACCAGTCGCTCGGCTGGAAGCCGGCTTTTCTCAGTGCAACCACTTCGGAATGCACTTCGGCGCGCGTGAGCGGCGGGGTGGCTTGCGCCTGCGCGGCGACGGGAGCGGCGAATGCGGCCGCGAGGGCGAGTGTGCGGAGCAGCGGGTTCATGAGCGGATACCTCCAGGTTTTCGACGGCGCCGATCACATACGGTGACCGTCGAAAGCAGTGTAGGCCTCGCCTGACGTGTGAAAAATGCCGCTGCGCCCAACGTAGTGTTCTCCTGAAGACAACAATGAGCGGCCGGCGCACGCACCTGGACGGTGCCCGGCAAAAAGGGGAGGAGCGGGGAGAAGCCGGCCGCAGCGACGTGGCCGGCGGCCGGCGGGCAGCGGCCCGGAGACGGGCCGCCGCGTGCGGGGGTATTACACGAGACCCGTCGTGTAGTACACGGCGATCACGAAGAACACCGCGAGCGTCTTGATGATCGTGACCGCGAAGATGTCGCGATACGACTCGCGGTGCGTGAGGCCCGTGACCGCGAGCAGCGTGATCACCGCGCCGTTGTGCGGCAACGTGTCCATGCCGCCGCTCGCCATCGCGACGACCCGGTGCAGCACGTCCAGCGGGATATTGGCGGCCTGCGCGCCCTTGATGAACAGGTCCGACATCGCGGCGAGCGCGATGCTCATGCCGCCCGACGCCGAGCCCGTGATGCCGGCGAGCGAGCTGACCGACACGGCCGCGTTGACGAGCGGGTTCGGGATGCTCTTCAGGGCATCGCTGACGACGAGGAAGCCCGGCAGCGCCGCGATCACGCCGCCGAAGCCGTACTCCGACGCGGTGTTCATCGCGGCGAGCAGCGCACCGGCGACGGCGGCCTTCGAGCCGTCTGCGAAGCGCCCGCTGACGCGTTTGAACGCGGTCAGCACGACCAGCACGATGCCGAGCAGCAGCGCAGCCTCGACCGACCAGATCGCGACGACGGTCTTGATCGACGTCGTGACCGGCGCGTGCACGCCGGGCAGCACTTCCGGCGCGACCGTGTACGACGCGGCGCCGTACCACTGCGGAATCAGCTTCGTGAATGCGAAGTTCGACACGCCGACGAGGATCAGCGGCAGGATCGCGAGCGCGGGATTCGGCAGCGACTTCGCCTCGACGCGCTCCGGTTCGTTGACGAGCGACGTGCCGTAGCCTTCACCCTTTGCCATCGCCGAACGGCGGCGCCATTCGAGATACGTGAGGCCGACGACGATGATGAACAGCGAGCCGATCGTGCCGAGCGCGGGCGCGGCCCAGGCGGTCGTCTTGAAGAACGTGGTCGGGATGATGTTCTGGATCTGCGGCGTGCCGGGCAGCGAATCCATCGTGAACGAGAACGCGCCGAGCGCGATCGCACCGGGCATCAGCCGTTTCGGGATGTTGCTCTGGCGATAGAGTTCGGCCGCGAACGGATAGACCGCGAACACCACGACGAACAGCGACACACCGCCATAGGTGAGCAGTGCGCACACCGCGACGATCACCGCATTCGCGCGTGAGCGGCCGATGTAGCGGATCGCCGCGTGGACGATCGACTCGGAGAACCCGGAGAGTTCGATCACCTTGCCGAACACCGCGCCGAGCATGAACACCGGGAAATACAGTTTGACGAATCCGACCATCTTCTCCATGAAGATGCCGGAGAAGACCGGTGCGACGGCGGCGGGTTCGGTCAGGAGCACCGCGCCGAGCGCGGCGATCGGCGCGAACAGGATCACGCTGTAGCCGCGATACGCGGCGAACATCAGGAACGCCAGCGCGGCGAGGACGATCACGAAAGACAAGGGAGTCTCCTAAAAGCTTGGAATGGCTTTGGTTGTTGTTCGATCGCGCGATGCGCCGCGGACCAGCTCAGGTTCGTGCAGGTTTCGTGCCATCGGCCGGATAGCGCCGCCGGACATGGGTCCGCCGGGGACCGGCGGGCCCGCGTCGGTCGTTGTCTGACGATTCTACATAAAACGTCTCCATCCGGAGACGTTTTGGCTATCCGGCCAAGCCTCGACATCGTGCAGGGCTTTACCCGACAACGTATTGCAGCGTGTCTCCGGAGTGAGATAATCCGTCTCGTTCCGGAGACAGCCGGTCGACGATACACGGAGACGAAGACACGATGATGAACGACTGGGCCCGCCTGCCCGTCAACTACGGCGACGTGCTGCGGCGCGCCGCCGAGTCGCTGTTCCGGACCTTCGAGGATTCGAGCGCGGGCACGGTGGTCGTCGATCGCGATGCACGCGTCGTGTGGATGAACGAGCGATATGCGGCGCGCTTCGGTTTCGCCGATCCGCAACAGGCCGTCGGCCTCGACTGCGAGGCCGTGATCCCGAACAGCCTGATGCGCGAGGTCGTGTCGACCGGGCAGCCGATTTTGCTCGACATCATGGAGACGGGCCGCGAGCCGCTCGTCGTCACGCGCCTGCCGCTGAAGAACGAGGCCGGCGAGACGGTCGGCGCGATCGGCTTCGCGCTGTTCGACCAGTTGAAGACGCTCACGCCGATCTTTTCCCGCTACGCCCAGCTTCAGCAGCAACTGATCGCGACGCAGCGTTCGCTCGCGCAGGCGCGCCGCGCGAAATACACGTTCGCGAGTTTCGTCGGCACGAGTGCGGCGAGTCTCGAAACCAAGCGCCAGGCGCGCCGCGCCGCGCAGGTCGATTCGCCGGTGCTGCTGCTCGGCGAGACGGGCACCGGCAAGGAACTGCTCGCGCATGCGATCCACGCGGCATCGGCGCGTGCACTCCAGCCGCTCGTGACCGTCAACGTTGCCGCGATTCCCGACACGCTGCTCGAAACCGAATTCTTCGGCGCGGCGCCCGGTGCTTACACGGGCGCCGACCGCAAGGGGCGCGTCGGCAAGTTCGAGCTGGCCGATCGCGGGACGCTGTTTCTCGATGAGATCGGCGACATGCCGCTGCCGCTGCAGGGCAAGCTGCTGCGCGTGCTGCAGGACAAGGAGTTCGAGCCGGTCGGCTCGAACCGGATCGTGCGCGCGGACGTCCGGATCATCGCGGCCACGAGCGCCGACCTGCCGGCGCTGGTCGCGGCCGGGCGTTTTCGCGCGGATCTCTATTACCGTCTGAACGTGCTGACGATCCACGCGCCGCCGCTGCGCGAGCGCGCCTCCGACATCGCGGCGCTCGTCTACGCAACCCTCGAGGAACTGGCCGCGCAACACGGGCGCGCGGCCCATTGCGAGCTGACCGACGATGCGCTGCGGATGCTGTGTGCGTATCCGTGGCCGGGCAACGTGCGCGAGTTGCGCAATACGCTCGAGCGCGCGCTGATGCTGTCGGACCGGTCGGTGATCGATGCGCGTGCGCTCGCGCCGTTCCTTGGGCCGGTGCGCGTATCGACGGACGGTGCAGTACCGGCGCAGCCGGTGGCCGTGTCGACGGTCGAGCGGCGCACGGGCGAAGTGCGGGCTGCGCCGGCAGCGTCGTATGCCGATGCATTGGCGGCGTGGGAGCGCCAGTTCCTGACCGATGCGCTCGCGGCTTGCGACGGCAAGGTGGTGGAAGCGGCCGCGCGCATCGGGATCGGCCGCGCGACGCTGTACAAGAAGCTGGCGGCGCTGGGCATCGACCGGTAGGCCGATCGGCAAGGCCGATGCGGCCGGACGTGCGGCATCGAACAGGAGATCACGATGAAACGGATCGGCATCGCAGGATGGCTGACGCTGTTGCTGGCGAGCGCCGCGCTCGCGCAGTCCGGCGACGCCGACGCCCCCGAGGCACGGCGCAACTGGTACAACGATCCGTTCATCGCGCTGTCGCGGGACGTAGCCGAATGCCCGTTGCCACTCGGCCCGTGGATGACCCGGGCCGAGATGACGGACGACGCGCATTACCGTGCCGAACGCGGCACCACGTGCTGGCTCGCGCACCGCTGCACGAAGCCGAACTCCTACATGTATGACGCACCGATCGCCGACGCCGTGAAGGCACACTTCGCCGGCTCCGATCGACTGCATGGCACGAGCCTGTGGATCACGGTGCAGCGGCGTTTCATCTACGTCGAAGGATGTGCCGATACGGCGTTCGACCGGCAGGCATTGCAACGTGAGCTCGAGGCGATTCCGGACGTCGAGCAGGTGTTCGTTCGCATCACCGACGATCCGCGCAAGCGCTTGCCGTACAAGGCGCGCGGGCAACCCGGGCGCACGCCGGACTGACGGAGAAAGGGCCGCGCATGGCATACTCGCGACATTCAAAAAAAGGTTGACGGGAAGAACAATGAAACACATGCTTGCGTCGGTCTGTCGGTGGCCTCGGGCGGCCGTTGTGCTGGGTCTGGTTGCCGGGCTCGGCGGGTGTGGCGGCAGCGCGCCGCTGTTCACTTCGGACGGGCGTCCGACTACCCAGGTGCAATGCACCGGCAGCGACTGGAGCAATTGCACGGACAATGCCCGGGCGATCTGCAACGGGGATTTCGAAGTGCTTCAGCAATCGAGCGATGACGCCACGCGAAATCTTCTCTTCGCGTGCAAGAAGAAGAGCGGTTATTGACCTCGAGATAACCGGCTGAGGAGACCACGATCGGGCGAAGCGCTTTTCTGTTTGCTGAGAGTCACCTATTTTTCACGAATAACACTCACGGAGTCCCATCCATATGGCGACCTACAGGCAACTGACCGCGCAGCTCGAACGGCTTCAGCAAAAGATCGACAAGGAACGCGAAAAGGCGATTGCCGATGCGATTGCCGATATCCGCGCGAAAATCGAGGAATACGACATTACTCCGGAAGAGCTCGGGTTCCGTGCGGCAGGGGCGGCGGCTGCCGCCGCGAAGCCGAAGCGTACGTCGCCGCCGAAGTACCTGAACCCGAAGACGGGTGAAACGTGGAGTGGCCGCGGACGGTCGCCGACGTGGCTCGGCAAGAATCGCGCGCGTTTCCTGATCAAGGACTGACTCCCGAAAATTCTCACCTTTCGCGTGCCGACCGACGGTGCGAACGGCCATGCGGCCGTCGCACCGTTTTGTTTTTGTGCATTCCCGGCGCGATTCCCGACGGCGTATTGAACTGCGATGCCGCGCAATTAACGGATCCCGTTTTGCGAATTCGCTGCGATTCGGCTGCATATCGCGGCGATTTTCGGTAAACAGCGCCGCAATTTCACCGCATATCCGCATTGGCTCGCGCCATTCTCGCGGTGCACGCGCGCCGCGAATTCCGATCACCTTTCGCGTGTTTGCGCGTCGCGCCGTGCAATTCCCGAATTTACTCACCATAGCTCCTGTAAATCCTCACCTTTGACGAAGCGGACACAGCGCCGCGCCGAATGCGAACGCCGCCTGCGTCGAGCGAATGTGGACGCCCGGCGTGCGGCGACGGCGTTCGTGCTCGTGTCACAGGCCCATGGTGCGTGCGTTGACGTCTGTCGAATAGTCGGCCGTCCGGCATATAGGCAGCCGCATGCGCTTCGCCTATGCTTGGGGTTCGCGTCGATCGGTGTACGGCCTGTCCGTGCCGCATGCCGATCGGGTCGTCTTTCGTTACCGCAGGGAGCCGATGTGACCGTTCGCCATCTCGATGCGTTGTTCCAGCCCAAGTCCGTTGCGGTCGTCGGCGCGTCGTCGCGCGCGGGCAGTATCGGCGCGATGGTGTGGTCGCGCGTGCTCGACGGCGCGTTCCAGGGGCCCGTGTGGCCCGTCAATCCGAAGTATCGTGACCTGCACGGGCATGCGGTCGTTGCCGATGTCGACCGGTTGCCCGCACCGCCGTCGGTTGCCGTGATCTGCACGCCGCCCGCGACCTGGGCCGGCATCGTGCGCAAGCTCGGCGAGCTCGGCACGCGCGTGGCGGTGATCGTCGGCGAGGCGCGCACGGATGCCGATCGCGCCGCGCTCGATCGCACACTGAAGGCGGCGAAGCCGTTCGTGCTCCGTATCGTCGGGCCGGGCAGCCTCGGCGTGCTGTCGCCCGCACGGCATGCCCATTTCGGCGCGCCGGCCTATACGGCGCGATCGGGCGGTGTCGCGTGGGTGTCGCAATCGAATGCGCTGACGAACGCGGTGCTCGGCTGGGCCGACGCACGGGGCCTCGGGTTTTCGCATGTCGTCGCGCTCGGCGGCGAGTCCGACGTCGATGCGGGCGACGTGCTCGACTATCTCGCGAGCGACCCCGGCACGCGCGCGATCCTGCTCGAACTCGATACCGTGCGCGCGGCGCGCAAGTTCATGTCTGCCGCCCGCGCGGCCGCGCGCAACAAGCCGGTGCTCGCATTGCGCACCGGGCGCGCCGATCCCGGCGACGCGCTCTATACGGCGGCGTTCCAGCGCGCGGGGATGGTGCGGGTCGATGCGCTCGACGATCTGCTCGACGAGATCGAGACGCTCGGCGTCGGCCGCGTCACGGCGCGCGGTGCGGCCACGCTCGTGACGAGCGATGCGGGGGTCGCGAAACTCGCGGTCGACGCGGTGTCCGAAGTGCGCGACGTACTGGCCGACTGGCCGCCCGCCGCCACGTCGGCCGTCTCGGCCGCGCTGCCGCATCTCGCGTCGCCCGGCAATCCGCTGACGCTGGGCGACGATGCGCGGCCCGAGCATTTTGCCGCGGCGGTCAAGGCGCTCGCGCCGTTCCCGCAAACGGGCACGCTGTTCGTCGTCCATTCGACTTCCCACAGCGCGCCGGCCGATGCGGTTGCGCACACGCTGATCGAGGCGCGGCAGCACGCGCATCGCGGCATCCTCGCGTGTTTCTTCGGCGCGGTCGACGCGGCGACGCGCGATGCATTGCATGCGAACGGCATTCCCGTGCACACCACGCCGCAGCGGCTCGCACGCGCGTATGCGCGTCTCGTCGACTACAACCTCGGGCGGCAACTGCTGATGCAAACGCCCGAGGGCACGCCGCTGCAGCCGGCCGAGTGCGTTGCATCCGCACAGGCCGACGCGCGCCGGATGGTCGAAGCCGGCGAGCATGAGCTGACCGGCGAAGCCGCGCTGGGCTGGTTGTCCCGTTTCGGCCTGCAGGGCGAGCAGGCCGCCGAGCCGGCCGGCACGAAAGTCGTCGATGTCACGGTCGACATGTACGACGATGCGAACTTCGGCCCGGTGTTTCGTTATGCCGTGCCGCCCGCGGACGGCGTATCGGCGCCGTTCGTCGTCTATGGCCTGCCGCCGCTGAACACGGTGCTCGCCCGCGCGGTGATGGAACGCTCGCCGTATGCACGCAGCACACCCGTCGAGCCGACGCTCGACGCATTGACGGCGCTGTCGCAGGTCGTCTGCGACGTGCGTGAAGTCGTTGCGATGTCGGTCACGCTGCGCGTGCTGTCCGACCGTGCGCAAGTGATCGCACCGCGTATCACGCTGGCCACGGGCCGCAGCCGGCTCGCGATCATGCCGTATCCGCGCCACCTCGAACAGACGCTCGAGTGGCGCGGCGAGACGGTGACGATCCGCCCGATCCGTCCGGAAGACGAGGCCGCACACAACGAGCTGCTCGGTGCGATGACACCGGACGATCTGCGGATGCGATTCTTCGGTGCGGTGCGCAGCTTCGATCATTCGCAGGTGGCGCGCATGACTCAGATCGATTACGACCGTGAGATGGCCTTCATCGTGTCGTTCACCGACGTGTCCGGGCGCGACTACACGCTCGCGGTGGCGCGCGCGGTGGCCGATCCCGACAACGAGACGGCGGAGTTCGCGATCGCGGTACGACCCGACCAGAAGGGCAAGGGGCTTGGCCGGCTGATGATGAACCGGATCATCGACTACGCGCGTTCGCGCGGAACCGCATGGATGATCGGCGAGGCGCTGCGCGAGAACTCGGCGATGATCGCGCTTGCGAAGTCGTGCGGTTTCGCCGTGTCGACGACGGAGGAGCCCGGTGTCGTCGGCTTCAGGATGAAGCTGCAGCCGTAGCGTCCGTCGGTGGCTCGGCGCGTACGGACGCCATAAGCCGTCGATGCCCCCGGCTTCCCGGCACGTTGCGGATGTTTCCGGTCACGAATGCCGGGCATTCGAACCGGTCTTGTGAGCGAAACGACGGCGAACGTGTCGCTGCCTGTTCGCGATGGAAACAACGACGCGCATACGGCAGGTATCGCGAGACGCGTTTCGTTTACCGCGATATCGGTCCCGCAGCGCAGTTTTCCGCGAGGTACCCACACGTATTTGCCGCCGTATTTCAGCCTCGAAAATTCGAGCCTGCCCAAAAGGTGAGATTTTTCGGGAGCCGCCGGTGAGCTTCTCCGGGATGGTCGAGGTGAGCCGATACGGGAGCATTCGGTGAGCCTTCCCGGGAGTGGCCGGTGAGTACCTGCGGGAGGTGTCGGTGAGCCTTTCCGGGGCGCATCGGTGAGGGGCTGCGGGACGTGCCGGTGAGCACATCCGGGAGGCTTCGGTGAGAGTTTCCGGGAGCCTTGGTGAGCTTTTTCGGGAGGGGTGGGTGAGCGCTTGCGGGACGCCAAGGTGAGACTTTTCGGGAGTGTCCGGACGCACGGCTAGCGCAAGCGCAACGCCGGCCAAGGTCGGCGTCATGCAGGGCGCGGGCACGCATGAACCGTGCCCGCGCTTACATTCAGGCAGCGAGTTTCGCCGCCGCGTCGTTCACCTGGTCACGCGAAATCGCGAGTTCCTCGAGGTGCGGATCGGCATAGACGGCGCCGGTTTCGCGCTCGAGGCGGGCGATCGTCAGTGCGCAGCGCGCGATGTCCTTCGGCATCGCGATGAAGCGCTTGACCGATTCGCCGGACGTGAATGCTTCGAACAGCGCGCCGCGCACGTCGTCCGGAAGCGTCTTGGTCCACTGGTACGGCTTGCCGTTGAACGTGATCGACGGCGGCAGCGTGCGTTCCTTCTTGGTCGCCGTGATGAGCCCGTAGGTGCGGGCCGCGTCGCCGATCTGCTCGGGCGAGAAGAGCTCGTCGGGCGTGATGTCGAACTGCTCGATGTAGTTCTCGATCGCCTGCATCGCGGCGGCACGATCGTCGCGCTTCTTCTGCGCGCGCGCGACGATATCGCGCAGTTCGTCCGCCTCCTCGGGCGTGATCGTGAAGCTTGCCTGCTTCTGCTGAAGTTCGGAGAAACGCTGGAATTCTTGATCGTTCAGAAGTTTGGCCATGACATCCATCGGACACGACGGCCGCGACAACCGGCCGCCGTAGTTTTTGAGAGGGCCGCTATTTTAGCGTAGCGCCGTGGACGCACGATATGGCACCGTGCGTCGCGCCTCGCACCGGCGTGATCGCGGGCGACCGGGATCGGCGCAATCGCGCCGTCCCCGGTGCGTTCCGACGAGCCTGCGTGTCGGCAGGGACAGCTGTGTCAGCAGGTTTCGGTGCGGCACATCGACAGATGGGCGGCCGTTTCGCGCAACCCTTCGACGACCGCGTCGACCGACGGCGCCATGTGCGCATCGATCCGGCGCATGTACGGGCAGGTCAGCACCGCGATCGCATGGCCGGACGGCCCGAGGATCGGCGCGGTCAGGTCGGTCACGCCGTACGCCTGGCGGCTGTCCTGGCGCAGGTAGCCGGCCTGCCGGATGGACTGGCACGCGTACGCGAGTTCCTGCTCGTTCAGCGGCGCTTCGCCCTTGACCTTGCGGTGCTCCGCGAGCATGTGCGCGCGCTGCTCGGCGCCCTGGAACGACAGCATGACCCGCCCCGATGCGGTATCGGCGAGCCCGATGCGCGAGCCGAGCCGGACCGATACACCCCACGGGCCGGGCCCGTCGACTTGCGCGATCACGAGCAGGTTGCCGCGATCGTAGACGGACAGGTGGCACGATTGTTCGGAGGAATCGGCGAAGCGCTGCATCGGCGGCAGCGCCTCGGCGATCAGCCGGCTCATCGGCGGATGCCGGTGCGCGAGCGAGAACAGCTTGAGGCTGAGCGTATAGCGGTCGCCGCCGGTCGAGCGCATCACGTAGCGGCGCGCGACGAGGCGTTCGAGCATCCGGTAGATCTCGCTCGCATTGCGGCCGAGCTCCTTCGTGATTTCGGTGCGGGTGAGGCCTTCTTTCTGCTCCGACAGGAGTTCGAGGATGTCGAGACCCTTGTCGAGCGCGGGTGCGCGATAACGGTCGATTGCGCCCATCGATTCCCGTGCGTCGCAGCCGGGAAGCAGGTCGTTGGTTGTTTGCATTGTCGGTGTGAGGTTGGGGGATGACTGTCGATCGATTGGCGACGCACGCTGACCGATTCTGCACTTGGCCTGTGTCGGGCTCGCGTGTGGCGACGCACGCCATCCGTCCGAGCTTAACAACAAACATTTAGTGTGCAATGCAGCGTCTTTTTACCGATCGTTACCTGACAAGAACGGATCAATTCGTTTTCAGGATGACAGGGAAGCTCCGAATACCCGGTATTCATGACAGGTGGCACCGGTTCAAGGTATTCGAAAGGAAATCGGGCTGCGCCGCCGCCCGCGATGCTGCGCCGCAGCGCCCGCGGGCGCACCAATAGTCGGTATCCGTCGCGTGTCATTTCATCGTGCGCGGCCGATGGTACAAAGACTGGCGGGCCAGCGACGGTGCGGCCGCGCGTGACGCCGGCCGGTACGGGCCGGGCCATGTCGCGGGTGCCGGGCCGTCGTCGCCGATGCGCAGACCGGCGGCCGCCCGTTCGATGCGCGCCATACTTCCGTGTGGCGCCACGATCGCTGCGCCCGCGCGACCCTCGCGCGTCGAACGGCATGCCGGATGCGGCGCCGACGCGCGCAATCGACGATCGACAATCAGTCCGGCACGCGGCCGCGAAGGGCGGCGTCGGCCGGTATCCTGTCCCATTCGACAACAGAGGTTGAGCACGATGAAACTGCTTCGCTATGGCCCGTCCGGCCAGGAAAAGCCCGGTATTCTCGACGCGGACGGCCGGATTCGCGACCTGTCGGCGCATGTGCCGGATCTGTCCGGCGATGTGCTGTCCGACGCGGGTCTCGCGCGTCTGCGTGTAATCGATCCGGCCACGCTGCCGCTCGTGTCGGGCGAGCCGCGCATCGGCGCGTGCGTCGGCCATGTCGGCAAGTTCATCGGCATCGGCCTGAACTATGCCGATCACGCGGCCGAAGCCGGCATGCCGGTGCCGAAGGAGCCCGTCGTGTTCGGCAAGTGGACGAGCTCGATCTGCGGCCCGAACGACGGCATCGACATCCCGAAGGGTTCGGTCAAGACGGACTGGGAAGTCGAGCTGGGCGTCGTGATCGGCGCGACCTGCAAGGACGTCGACGAAGCGCGCGCGCTCGATTACGTCGCGGGCTACTGCGTCGTCAACGACGTGTCGGAGCGCGAATGGCAGATCGAGCGCGGCGGCCAGTGGGACAAGGGCAAGGGCTTCGACACGTTCGGCCCGATCGGTCCGTGGCTCGTCACGCGTGACGAGGTGCCCGATCCGCAGCGTCTCGACCTGTGGCTCGAGGTCGACGGCCACCGCTATCAGAACGGCAACACGCGCACGATGGTGTTCACCGTCGCGCAGCTGATCGCCTATCTGTCGAGCTGCATGACGTTGCAGCCGGGCGACGTGATCACGACGGGCACGCCGCCGGGCGTCGGGATGGGCATCAAGCCGTCGCCGGTGTTCCTGAAGGCCGGCCAGAAGGTACGCCTCGGGATCGACGGGCTCGGCGAGCAGTTGCAGAGCACGCGCAACGCGCAGTAAGCGCATGCCCGGTGCGGGCGGATCGCGGGGCAATCAGCCGCGAGCCGGTCGCGCCGCCCGGCGTCGGCGTGCTTGCCTGCGGCGAGCGTCGCGACCGAACCTCGATGCAGCAAAAACAAGGACAAGGGCCCGATTCCGCGTGATGCGGAATCGGGCCCTTGTCGTTCACCCGCGTCGGTACGAACCGGATCAGACGACGTTGTCCAGCTCGCAATGGGCTTCGAGCCGATATCCGTCGGGATCGACGACGAACGCCGCGTAATAGCCGGGGCCGTAGTGCTCGCGCTTGCCGGGCCCGCCGTTGTCCTGGCCGCCGTGCTCGAGCGCGGCGCGGTAGAACGCGTCGACCTCGACGGGCGACGCGGCCTTGAACGACAGGTGCAGCCCGGAGTCGGGGTCGGCGGCGATGGGGCGAGCCGCATGCTGCAGCCACAGCACCGGCTCGGTCTCGCCGTACCCGATCGAGCCGTCGTCGCTATACAGCCGCTTGTAGCCGAGCGCGCCGAGCGTGCTGTCGTAGAACGTGCGGCTGCGGCCGATGTGGGCGACGCCGAAGGAAAGGTGATCGATCATCTGTGGGCTCCTTGAACTGAAGAGGGGACGTCAGTACGGCAAACCTGCCTACAAGCACCATGCCAGCCGCTTGTAGCGGAGCGCACCGAGTGTGCTGTCGTCGAACACCCGGCTGCGGTCGTTGTGGATAACGCTGAAAAAAAGGCGATCGATCATCTGTGTCTCCTTGAACTGAAAGGGCGCAGTGCAGCCAACCGTTTTTTAACCACCATGCCGGTTATGTTAGAAAGCGTCCGGATGCTTGTCAACCGGCATGCTGGTTAGATACGATCGCGTCATGAGCAAAACGCAACCTTCCGTCACGACGGACTGCCTGATTCCGGCGCCGCCGGAAACGCTGAGCATCGATTTCGCGAATACGCTGTACTGGCGCGGCGCCGACACGCCGACGGAGACTTTCGGGACGCTGGACGACCTGTTGACGTGGTGCCGCGAGCAGGCGGGCGTACCGGCCGGCCTGGCCGACGCGTGTCGAGTGCGGGACAAGGATGACGAGCCGGCGATGCTCGCGCGCGCGCTCGCACTGCGCGAGGCGCTGTATCGGCTGTTTCATGCGCAGGCCGAGCAGCGCGAGCCGCACGCCGACGATCTGGCGCTGCTCGGCGGCTTCCTGGCGGAAGCGGCGCCGCGCGTCGCGCTGGCGCGCATCGACGGCGCCTATGCGTGGCGGATCGGCGGCGCGGGCGCCACGCCCGAGGCACTGCTGAGCCCGGTACTGTGGTCGGCGATCGACCTGCTCGGCGGTGCGCGGCTCGCGAAGGTCAAGCGTTGCGCGAACGACGCCTGCCAGTGGCTGTTCATCGACGACAGCAAGAACGGCAGCCGCCGCTGGTGTTCGATGTCGTCGTGCGGCAATCGCGCGAAGGCGTACCGCCACTATCACAAGGTCGACTGACGTTCCTCGTCAGGCAGGCGCGCGCCGGCGTGCCGCATCCGGCCTGCCTATTTCGCCGACAACTTCCGCCACAGCGTCGTCTTGCTGATGCCGAGCATCGCGCATGCGCGATCGCGGTCGCCGCCGCACGCGTCGAGTACCGCGCGGATCTCGTCGGCTTCCGCGCGGCGGCGGCGTGCGTGCAGCGTCTGCGCATCGTCGGCGTCGGCCGCGTCGGGCGCGGCCGCGAACAGCTCGGGCGCGATCGCCTGCAGCGCGTCGGGATCGAGCGTGCCGCAGGCGGCGGCCGGGTCGTTTTCGTCGGCTTCCTCGGCCAGCTCCACCGCGATCCGCTCGATCACGTTCTGCAGTTCGCGCACGTTGCCGGGCCACCGGTAGCGCGCGAGCACGGCCTGCGTCGCGCCGAGCACGCGCGCGGCATCGTCGGCGTCGCGCAGGCGCTCGGCGAGCCGCGGTTCGCGTCGTGCGGCCTGCACGAGCAGCGTGGCCGCGAGCGCCGGGATGTCGGCCGCGCGCTCGCGCAGCGGCGGCAGGCCGACGTTCAGGATGTTGAGCCGGTAATAGAGATCCGCGCGGAAGGTGCCGGCCTCGACGGCGGCGAGCAGCGGACGGTGCGTCGCGGCGATCACGCGCACGTCGATGCGGATCGGCTCGGTCGAGCCGAGGCGGATCACCTCGCGCTCCTGCAGCACGCGCAGCAGCCGGCTCTGCAGCGACGGCGGCATCTCGCCGATCTCGTCGAGAAACAGCGTGCCGCGGTGTGCGGCTTCGAACAGGCCGGTCTTGCCGCCGCGCCGCGCACCGGTGAACGCGCCTTCCTCATAGCCGAACAGCTCGCTTTCGAGCAGCGCTTCCGGAAACGCGCCGCAATTGACCGCGACGAACGGGTAGCTGCGCCGCGCGGACAGCGCGTGCAGGCTCTGCGCGATCATTTCCTTGCCGGTGCCGCTTTCGCCGAGCACGAGCACGGTCGCGTCGGATTTCGCGTAGCGGCGCACGAGATCGCGCACGCGCGCCATCGGCGCCGATGCGCCGACCACGTCGTCGAGCGCGTAGCGCGCCGCGAACTGCTGCGTGGTGGGCTGCGAACGCAGCGCGCGGTCGAGCCGTTCGACCGCGCGCGATTCCTGGAACGTCAGCACGCTGCCCGACGTGACGCCGCGATCGACGAGCGGCCCGCGATGCACGACGTAGCGCACGCCGCGCACGGTCGCGAGCGCGTCGCCGTCCTCGCCGCGCAGCGTGCGCAACTCGGGCCGCAGGTCGACGAGCGCGCGGCCGACGGCCGCCGCGGGTTCGACCCCGAGCGCCGACGCGAGCCGCTCGTTGATCGCCTCCACGCGGCCGCGCGCGTCGAGCGCGACCACGCCGTCGCGCAGGTGCTGGAGCAGGTTGTCGAGCCGCTGGCGGCGGAACGCCTCGGCATGCGTCGCGTATGCGACTTCGAGCGCCGTATCGACGGCCTTGCGCACCGACGCGTGCGAATACAGGAACACCGCGCCCATGCCGGCGCTGGCCGCGAGATCGGTGACGAGGCCGGGGCCGACGATCGTCTCGATGCCGCGGTCGCGCAGCTCGTGCACGCAGGCTTCCGCTTCCTGCGCGGACTGATATGACGCAAACTGCACGTCGAGGCCGTATGCGGCGACGAAGCGGCGCACTTCGGGCGGCGTTTCGCCGGCGCTGACGAGCGCGATCCGCGACGCGTCGCGCCGGGCGCGCGCGAGCGCCTGCATCACGTCGAAGCCGGTCGGCGACACGACCACCACGGGCACCTGCGCACGCGTCTTCAGGAAGCCGCCGTTCGAGCCGGCCGCGACGATCACGTCGGGCCGCGCGGTGCCGGCCTCGGCGATCGCGCTGAGCGCATCCTCATAGGCGCGCGTCACGATGCGCACGTCGGCGCGTTCGTCGAATTCGCCGGCGATCTCGCGAAAGAGTTCGCGCAGGCGGCTGATGCCCATCGCCCAGATGCGCGGGCGGGCCGCGCGATCCGCCGGGCCGACGGGCTTGGTCGAGGAGAGGTCCATGACGGTCGATTATGCGCGCGCGATTTCATTTTTGAAACACGAAATTGCTGAATTGAAATCGCCGGGTGCGGCATCGCCCGTGCCGGTTGCTTAAGAATCAGAGGGTTAGCGACATTCCGCGAGCTGGCCCGGTCCTTGCTGTTATCAGGCATTCCATCAGGAGGCCGTTCATGAGCAACACGCATCTTCAGAGCGCCGGCGCGAAGTTCCGCGCGGCAGTCGCGGCCGAGCAGCCGCTGCAGGTGGTCGGCGCGATCACCGCGTACGCGGCCAAGATGGCGCAGGCCGTCGGCTTCAAGGCCGTGTACCTGTCGGGTGGCGGCGTCGCCGCGAACTCGCTCGGGATCCCCGACCTCGGCATCAGCACGATGGAAGACGTGCTGATCGACGCGAACCGGATCACCAACGCGACCGACCTGCCGCTGCTGGTCGACATCGATACGGGCTGGGGCGGCGCGTTCAACATCGTGCGCACGGTGCGCTCGTTCATCAAGGCCGGCGTCGCGGCCGTGCACCTGGAAGACCAGGTCGGCCAGAAGCGCTGCGGCCACCGTCCGGGCAAGGAAGTCGTGCCGACCGAGGAAATGGTCGATCGCGTGAAGGCCGCGGTCGATGCGCGTACCGACGATCAATTCGTGATCATGGCGCGCACCGACGCGGCCGCCGCCGAAGGGATCGACTCGGCGATCGAGCGCGCGGTGGCCTATGTCGAGGCCGGCGCGGACATGATCTTCCCGGAAGCGATGAAGACGCTCGACGACTATCGCCGCTTCAAGGCGGCCGTGAAGGTGCCGATCCTCGCGAACCTGACCGAGTTCGGCTCGACGCCGCTGTTCACGCTCGACGAGCTGCGCGAGGCGAACGTCGACATCGCGCTGTACTGCTGCGGCGCGTATCGCGCGATGAACAAGGCCGCGCTGAACTTCTACGAGACGCTGCGCCGCGACGGCACGCAGAAGGCGGCCGTGCCGACGATGCAGACGCGCGCCGAACTGTACGACTTCCTCGGTTATCACGAATACGAGCGCAAGCTCGACGAGCTGTTCGCGCAGGGCAAGAAGTAACGCGGCCCGCGCGCCGGGCACGATTCCCGGAACGCCTTGCATGAAACCGGGCCGCGCGCACCCATGCCGCGCCCGGCGGACATGACACCCCCGATACATATTGGAGAACGGAAAGATGAGCGAGACGAAAGACGCAGCAGCACCGGCCGCCGCAGGCGCATTCAAGCCGAAGAAGTCGGTGGCGCTGTCGGGCGTGACGGCCGGCAACACGGCGCTGTGCACGGTCGGCAAGACCGGCAACGACCTGCACTATCGCGGCTACGACATTCTCGACGTCGCCGAGTCGTGCGAATTCGAGGAAATCGCGCACCTGCTCGTTCACGGCACGCTGCCGAACCTGACCGAACTGGCTGCGTACAAGACCAAGCTGCGCGCGCTGCGCGGCCTGCCGAACGCGCTGAAGGCCGCGCTCGAGCAGATCCCGGCGTCCGCGCACCCGATGGACGTGATGCGCACGGGCGTGTCGGTGCTCGGCACCGTGCTGCCGGAGAAGGACGACCACAACCTGCCGGGCGCGCGCGACATCGCCGACCGCCTGATGGCATCGCTCGGTTCGATGCTGCTGTACTGGTATCACTTCTCGCACAACGGCAAGCGCATCGAGACGGAAACCGACGACGACTCGATCGGCGGCCACTTCCTGCACCTGCTGCACGGCAAGACGCCGTCGAAGTCGTGGGTCGAGGCGATGCACACGTCGCTGATCCTGTACGCGGAGCACGAATTCAACGCGTCGACGTTCACCGGCCGCGTGATCGCGGGCACGGGCTCGGACATCTACTCGGCGATCACCGGCGCGATCGGCGCGCTGCGCGGGCCGAAGCACGGCGGCGCGAACGAAGTCGCGTATGAAATCCAGAGCCGCTACAGCTCGCCGGACGACGCCGAAGCCGATATCCGCCGCCGCGTCGAGAACAAGGAAGTCGTGATCGGCTTCGGCCACCCGGTCTACACGATCTCCGATCCGCGCAACAAGGTGATCAAGGGCGTCGCGCACAAGCTGTCGAAGGAAGCGGGCGACCTGAAGCTGTACAACATCGCCGAGCGCCTCGAATCGGTGATGTGGGAAGCGAAGAAGATGTTCCCGAACCTCGACTGGTTCAGCGCGGTGTCGTATCACATGATGGGCGTGCCGACCGCGATGTTCACGCCGCTGTTCGTGATCTCGCGCACGTCGGGCTGGAGCGCGCACATCATCGAGCAGCGCATCGACAACAAGATCATCCGCCCGAGCGCGAACTACACCGGTCCGGAAGACCTGCAGTTCGTGCCGATCGAGAAGCGCTGAAACGCCCGCCGCGCGCGCCGGCGCCCGTGATGCGGGCCGCCGGCGCGCGCGGAACGTCTTACCCCGAATTCCGCCCCACATCATGAATACCGCCAACCGCAAACCCCTGCCCGGCACGTCGCTGGATTATTTCGACGCGCGCGCCGCGGTCGACGCGATCGCGCCCGGCGCCTACGACACGCTGCCGTACACGTCGCGCGTGCTCGCCGAAAACCTCGTGCGCCGCTGCGATCCGGCGATCCTCGCCGATTCGCTGAAGCAGATCATCGAGCGCAAGCGCGAACGCGACTTCCCGTGGTTCCCGGCGCGGGTCGTGTGCCACGACATCCTCGGGCAGACGGCGCTCGTCGACCTCGCGGGCCTGCGCGACGCGATCGCCGATGGCGGCGGCGACCCGGCGAAGGTGAACCCGGTCGTGCCCGTGCAGCTGATCGTCGACCACTCGCTCGCCGTCGAGTGCGGCGGCTTCGATCCGGACGCGTTCGCGAAGAACCGCGCGATCGAGGATCGCCGCAACGAGGATCGCTTCCACTTCATCGAGTGGACGAAGAAGGCGTTCGAGAACGTCGACGTGATCCCGCCGGGCAACGGCATCATGCACCAGATCAACCTCGAGAAGATGTCGCCGGTGATCCAGGCGCAGGACGGCGTCGCGTACCCGGACACCTGCGTCGGCACCGACAGCCACACGCCGCACGTCGACGCGCTCGGCGTGATCGCGATCGGCGTCGGCGGGCTCGAAGCGGAGAACGTGATGCTGGGCCGCGCGTCGTGGATGCGGTTGCCCGACATCGTCGGCGTCGAGCTGACCGGCAAGCGCCAGCCCGGCATCACCGCGACCGACATCGTGCTCGCGCTGACCGAGTTCCTGCGCAAGGAAAAGGTGGTCGGCGCGTATCTGGAATTCCGTGGCGAAGGCGCGGCGAGCCTCACGCTCGGCGATCGCGCGACGATCTCGAACATGGCGCCCGAATACGGCGCGACGGCCGCGATGTTCTTCATCGACGGCCAGACGACCGACTACCTGCGCCTCACCGGCCGCAGCGACGAGCAGGTGAAGCTCGTCGAGACCTACGCGAAGGCGGCGGGCCTGTGGGCCGATACGCTGAACGATGCGCAGTACGAGCGCACGCTGACGTTCGACCTGTCGAGCGTGGTGCGCAACATGGCCGGCCCGTCGAACCCGCACAAGCGGCTGCCGACGTCCGACCTCGCCGCGCGCGGGATCGCCGGCCAGTGGGAAGAGAAGGCGGGCGAGATGCCCGACGGCGCGGTGATCATCGCCGCGATCACGAGCTGCACGAACACCAGCAACCCGCGCAACGTGATCGCCGCGGCGCTGCTCGCGCGCAACGCGAATGCGCGCGGCCTCACGCGCAAGCCGTGGGTCAAGAGTTCGCTCGCGCCGGGCTCGAAGGCGGTCGAGCTGTACCTGGAAGAAGCGAACCTGCTGCCCGAACTCGAGAAGCTCGGCTTCGGCATCGTCGCGTTCGCATGCACGACCTGCAACGGGATGTCGGGCGCGCTCGACCCGAAGATCCAGCAGGAAATCGTCGATCGCGACCTGTACGCGACGGCCGTGCTGTCCGGCAACCGCAACTTCGACGGCCGCATCCACCCGTATGCGAAGCAGGCGTTCCTCGCGTCGCCGCCGCTCGTCGTCGCGTATGCGATCGCCGGCACGATCCGCTTCGACATCGAGAAGGACGTGCTCGGCCACGATCCGGACGGCAAGCCGGTCACGCTGAAGGACATCTGGCCGACCGACGAGGAGATCGACGCGATCGTCGCGTCGAGCGTGAAGCCCGAGCAGTTCCGCAAGGTCTACGAGCCGATGTTCGCGCGCAGCGCCGATGCGGGCGAGCGCGCGGCGCCGCTGTACGACTGGCGCGCGCAGAGCACGTACATCCGCCGTCCGCCGTACTGGGAAGGCGCGCTGGCCGGCGAACGCACGCTGCAGGGCATGCGCCCGCTCGCGGTGCTCGGCGACAACATCACGACCGATCACCTGTCGCCGTCGAACGCGATCCTGCTGGACAGCGCGGCTGGCGAATACCTCGCGAAGATGGGCCTGCCGGAAGAAGACTTCAACTCGTACGCGACGCACCGGGGAGACCACCTGACCGCGCAGCGCGCGACCTTCGCGAACCCGACGCTGATCAACGAGATGGCGGTGGTCGACGGCGCGGTGAAGAAGGGCTCGCTCGCGCGCGTCGAGCCGGAAGGCAAGGTCATGCGGATGTGGGAAGCGATCGAGACGTACATGAATCGCAAGCAGCCGCTGATCGTCGTGGCCGGCGCCGATTACGGCCAGGGCTCGTCGCGCGACTGGGCCGCGAAGGGCGTGCGGCTCGCGGGCGTCGAGGCGATCGCCGCCGAGGGCTTCGAGCGGATCCACCGCACGAACCTGATCGGGATGGGCGTGCTGCCGCTCGAGTTCAAGCCCGGCACGAACCGGACGACGCTCGGCATCGACGGCACCGAAACCTTCGACGTGATCGGCGAGCGCACGCCGCGTGCCGACCTGACGCTCGTGATTCACCGCAAGAACGGCGAGCGCGTCGAGGTGCCGATGACGTGCCGGCTCGATACGGCCGAGGAAGTGTCGATCTACGAAGCGGGCGGCGTGCTGCAGCGTTTCGCGCAGGACTTCCTCGAATCGTCGCAGGCGGCCTGACGGGCCTACGGAGAGAACACGGACATGGCTCACATTCCTCAAATCAGGGTTCCCGCGACCTATATCCGCGGCGGCACCAGCAAGGGTGTGTTCTTCCGGCTGCAGGACCTGCCGGATGCCGCGCAGGCGCCGGGCGCCGCGCGCGACGCGCTGCTGCTGCGCGTGATCGGCAGCCCCGATCCGTACGGCAAGCAGATCGACGGGATGGGCGGCGCGACGTCGTCCACCAGCAAGACGGTGATCGTGTCGAAGAGCACGCGGCCCGGCCACGACGTCGACTACCTGTTCGGGCAGGTCGCGATCGACAAGGCGTTCGTCGACTGGACCGGCAACTGCGGCAACCTGTCGGCGGCCGTCGGCCCGTTCGCGATCAGCGGCGGGCTCGTCGATCCGTCGCGCGTGCCGCGCGACGGCATCGCGACCGTGCGGATCTGGCAGGCGAACATCGGCAAGACGATCGTTGCTCATGTGCCGATCGTGAACGGCGCGGTGCAGGAGACGGGCGACTTCGAGCTGGACGGCGTCACGTTCCCGGCCGCCGAAGTGCAGCTCGAATTCATGGACCCGGCCGCCGAGGAGGAAGGCGCGGGCGGGTCGATGTTCCCGACCGGCAACCTCGTCGACGATCTCGCGGTGCCGGGCGTCGGTACGCTGAAGGCGACGATGATCAACGCGGGTATCCCGACGATCTTCGTCGAGGCGGAAGCGATCGGCTATACGGGCACCGAGCTGCAGGACGCGATCAACGGCGATGCGAAGGCGCTCGAGAAGTTCGAGACGATCCGTGCGCACGGCGCGCTGCGCATGGGCCTGATCGACACGCTCGATGAAATCGCGACGCGGCAGCACACGCCGAAGATCGCGTTCGTCGCGAAGCCGGCCGATTACGTCGCGTCGAGCGGCAAGCGCGTGAACGCGGGCGACGTCGACCTGCTGGTGCGCGCGATGTCGATGGGCAAGCTGCACCACGCGATGATGGGCACGGCGGCGGTCGCGATCGGCACGGCCGCGGCGATCCCCGGCACGCTCGTCAACCTGGCGGCGGGCGGCGGCGAACGCAACGCGGTGCGCTTCGGGCATCCGTCGGGCACGCTGCGCGTGGGCGCGGAAGCGCAGCAGCAGGAGAACGGCGAGTGGACCGTCACCAAGGCGATCATGAGCCGCAGCGCGCGTGTGCTGATGGAAGGCTGGGTGCGGGTGCCGGGCGACGCGTTCTGATCGTGGCCGGTGGTATCGGCGCAGATGCGGGCGGCTTCGGCCGCCCGCGTCGTTTTCGTCAGCCGTGCAGGAAGCGGCGCAGCGCGTCGTGGCTCAGGCGGCGCGCCGTTTCGGCGATGCGCGCGCCGGGCACGATGTCGAAACCGTGCACGCCGCCGGGCAGCACGTGCAGTTCGGTCGGCACGCCCGCGCGGAGCAGGCGCCGCGCATAGTCGAGGTTTTCGTCGAGGAACAGGTCGAGCGAGCCGACCGACAGGAACGCGGGCGGCAGGCCGTCGAGCCGCGTGGCGCGCGCGGCGGCCGCGTAGGGCGACACGCCGTCGATGCCCGGCGCGTGACCGAGCAGCGAGGCCCAGCCGAACCGGTTGTTGGCCGCGTGCCAGACGAACTCGCCGGCATGCGGGTGCGGCGTGCGTGTGCAGGTGCGATCGTCGAGCATCGGGTAGATCAGATGCTGGAACGCGAGCCGGTATTCGCCGCGGTCGCGGGCCAGCAGCGCCAGCGACGCGGCGAGTCCGCCGCCCGCGCTCTCGCCCGCCACGCCGATCCGCGACGCATCGATGCCGAGCGTATCGGCATGGCGGAAGACCCACGCGAGCGCCGCGTAGCAATCCTCGATCGCGCCGGGAAACACGGTTTCCGGCGCGAGCCGGTAGTCGATCGAGATCAGCGCGCAGCCGAGCTGCGTCACGAGTGACCGGTGCACCGCCTCGAGATCCTTCGCCTTGCCGCGCACGAAGCCGCCGCCATGCAGGTGGACGATCGCCGGGAGCGGGCGCGCGTGATGGTCGGGCAGGTAGACGAGGACCGGGACGTCCGGCGCACCGGCGGGGCCGGGTACCGTGCGGCGTTCGAGCGTGCTGCCGGCCAGGTCGGGCGGTGGCAGCGGCAGCACGCGTTCGCGCGACTGCGCGAGGTTGTCGATGCCGAGCGTGACGGTCGGCCAGGTCTCGAGCAGCGGGCGGATTTCGGGGTCGACGAGATGCAGGGTGTCCAACGTATGGCTCCATCGTGAAGGTGGGCGGTGCACCGCGGTCAGAGCACGCTGCGCGCGATGACCCAACGGTGCACCTCGGTCGGGCCCTCGAAGATGCGCATCAGCCGCGCTTCGCTGGCCATCTGCTGCAACGGCATTTCCTTCGTCATGCCCATCGCGCCTAGCGCCTGCATCGCATGATCGATGACGCTCGACGCCATTTCGGTGGCGAACACCTTGACCATCGAGATCTGCGTGCGTGCATCCTGTCCGGCATCCACGCGCGCGGCCGCTTCGTAGGTCATGAGGCGGCACGCGTGGATCTGCGTGAGCGCGTCGGCGACCCACCACTGGATCGCCTGGCGTTCCGCGAGCGGCACGCCGAAGGTCTTGCGCTGTTTCGCATGGTCGCACAGCATCGCGACCGCGCGCTCGGCGCGGCCGATGCACCACGCGGCCATTTCCAGACGCCGGTTCGCGAGCCGTGCCTGCATCGGCGCGAAGCCGGCACCTTCCTGGCCCAGCAGTTGCGCGGCGGGAATGCGGCAGTCGTCCAGCACGATTTCGTAGGTCGACAGCCCGCCGATCATCGGGATCCGCCGTTCGATGATGAAACCGGGCGTGTCGCGGTCGACGATGAACGCCGACATGCCGCCGCGCTTGCCCTTGCTTCGATCGGTGAGCGCCATCACGATCGTCCAGTCGGCTTCGGGCGCATGGCTGATCCAGATCTTCCGTCCGTTCAGCACCCAGCTGTCACCGTCGCGCACGGCCGTCGTCGACAGCGCGCCCGGGTCCGAGCCGGCGCCCGGTTCGGAGATCGCCATCGCGGCACGCGTGACGCCGCGTGCGTACGGTTCGAGATAGTGCACGCGCTGCGCGTCGTCGGCCGCGTCGCACAGCATCCGCAGGTTCGGCGAATCGGGTGGCAGGATGTACGGCGTCACGGTCGTGCCGATCGCTTCGTTGACGCCGACCATCGCGACGGCCGGCAGGTCCGAGCCGCCGGCGTCGAGCGGCGCGTCGAGGCCCCACAGGCCGAGCTGCCGGGAACGCTCGTCGAGGTGTGCGCGTTCTTCGTCGAGCAGCCCGAAGCGCTGGCCGTCGGCCTCGCGGGCCATGACCGCTGCTTCGAGCGGGATCAGCTCGTCCTGCACGAAACGTGCGACGAGGTCGCGGATCATCCGGTGTTCGAGTTCAAGGTCGAAATTCATGGGAGTCGATGAGGGTGGGTAAAGGGGGGCGATGCCGTCAGCCGGCGTTCGCGCGCGACACCGCGCGGGTGCGCAGCGTGCCGAGCAAGGCGACGGCGCCGGCCGCGAGCAGCGCGGCGTTGAAATAGAGGCCGCCGCGCATCGACCCGGTGGCCGTGTTGAGCACGCCCATCAGGAACGGGCTCGCGAACCCGCCGATCGCGCCGGACATCGTGATCGCAGCGATCGCGACCGCCATCGAGCGCTTCGGCAGCGCGAGCCCCGGCAGCACCCAGAACGCGGGCAGCGTCGCGGCGTGCGTGGCGACCGCGACGCAGAGCGCGATCATCAGGTGCGATGTGCCGGTGGTGCTCGCCAGCCCGGCGAGCGCGGCCGCGCACGCGAGCATCGCCACTGCGCCGTGCCCGCGCCATTCGCGCCGCCGCTCGGTGCGCCAGCCCATCGCGAGCATGCCGACGATGCCGCACAGGTAGGGCAGCGCGGACAGCACCCCGATCCGCATCGCGCCATGCAGGCCGCCGCGATGCAGGATCACGGGCATCCAGAACACGAGTGCGTAGCCGGCGGCCGCGATCGCGAAATTGGCTGCGCACAGCAGCCAGAAATCGCGGTGCGCAAGCAGCGGCCGTGCCGCGTTCGCGTCCGGCGTGCCGGCTTCGGCGTGCGCGTGCGCGGCGCGCAGCGCGGCCTTGTCGGCGTCCGACAGCCAGCGCGCGTCGTCCGGCCGGTCGTCGAGAAAGCGCAGCGCGACGAGGCCGAGCACGCTGCTCGGCAGCCCTTCGACGAGGAACAGCCACTGCCAGCCGCTCAGGCCGGCGGCGCCGTCGAAGAACGAGAGGATGGCGCCCGACACCGGGCCGGCGATCAGCCCGGCGAGGTACAGCGCGGTCATGAACAGCGCGAACGCCTTCGCGCGCTGCCGCGGCGGATACCACGCGCCGAGATGGAACAGGATGCCGGGGAAGAAGCCGGCCTCGAATACGCCGAGCAGGAAGCGGCACGCGTAGAACTGCGCGGGCGTCGTGACGAACATCGTCGCGGCCGAGCCGAGCCCCCACAGCACCATGATCCGGGCAATCGTCTTGCGTGCGCCGATCCGCGCCAGCAGCGCGTTGCTCGGAATCTCGAACGCCATGTAGCCGATGAAGAAGATGCCCGCGCCGAGCCCGTAGACGGCGTCGGAGAAGTGCAGTTCGGCGGCCATCTGCGCGTGCGCGAAACCGATGTTGATCCGGTCGATGAACGAAAGCGTGTAGCAGAGGATCAGGAACGGCAGCAGCCGGCGCGAGATCCGGCGGTAGAGCGCCTGCGTCGCGTGATCGCCGGCGGCGGGCGCGTGAGTGGAAAGGGTCGGGGTCATGGGCACTCCGTCAGAAGCGGTGGGCGATGCCGAGCGCGAACACCTGCCCGGTGCCGCCCGGTTGCGGCTGCAGGCCGACGGCGACCGTGTCGCGGGCGTCGCCGCCGTTCTTCACGTACAGATAGCGGGCGTAGAGCGACGTGCGCTTCGACAGCGGATGGTCGTAGCCGACGCCGAGCGCGGTCGCGTCGTTCGCCGAGCCTTTCACGTCGCGACGCACGACCGAGACGAGCACGCGATCGAGCGCGCCGACGTTGATCGACGCGCCGGCGCTCGCGGTCGAGAACGCCGGCAGGTGCGGCGCCGTGCCGACGCCGTACAGGAACGCGGCGTACAGCTTGACGCGCGCGAACGCGTAGTTGGCCGCGAACACGTAGTGGCGCGTCGTCGACGGCGAGACGACGGGCGCCAGGTTGCCGGCCGACGTGTCGCCCTGGAAGCCGGCGCCGAGATAGAGCCCGCCGATCCGGTACTGGAGCCCGGCGCCGTAGTTGCGCCCGGCCTGCGTGGACAGCGCGTTGGGCGTCGGAAAGCCGTACGTGGCCATCACGCGCAGGCCGTTCCAGTCGGGGCTCAGATACGACGCCGCCTGGTTGAAGCGCGGAATCGGCGGCGTCGTGTTGCTCGTGATCGTGTCCGTCGACGTCGCGAGCAGCGCGAGCGGCGACAGCCGTTCGTTGAGCCCGAACGGATCGCCGTCGTACACGATGTAGAACGCGGGGGTGTATTGGCGGCCGAGCCGAAGGTCGCCGTAGCGCGTGTTCTGCAGCGACACGTAGGCCTGCCGGTAGAACAGCGTGCCGCCCTGGAACGATCCGTCGGCCGGCGAGAAGCCGCTTTCCAGCACGAACTTCGTCGACGTGCCGCCGCCGAGATCCTCGACGCCCGTCAGTCCGATGCGGCTCGTCGACGAGCCGCCGCCGCTTTGCCGCAGGCTCGACAGGCTGCCGATGCGGTCGAATTCGACGTAGCTGTCGACGATCCCGTACAGCGTGACCGACGATGCGTGCGCCGACGTGGCGCTCAGCACGCACGCGCCGATCAGGAATGCTTTCCGTTGCATGAAGGTGTCTCCGTTCCATGTCTTGTTGTGGCGCGCCCGCGTTCTGGGAGCGGTTGCGCGCGGGGTGCTGCCGTACCGCGTCGGTTCAGCGCCCCTTGAATACCGGCTTGCGTTTCTCGAGAAACGCGCGGGCGCCCTCGATCCGGTCCTCGCTCGCGTAGACGTCGGGGCCGACGTCCAGCCGCAGCGCGGCGGCCACCGGCAGCCCCTGGCTGCGTGTCGCGGTTTCCTTGATGCGGCGGATCGTGAGCGGCGCGTTTTCGGAGATCGTCTGCGCCAGTTCGCGCACGGTGTCGTCGAGTGCGGCGGCGGGGACGACGCGGTTCAGCAAGCCGATGCGCTGCGCCTCGTCCGCGTCGAAGCGTCGGCCCGTGAACAGCAGCTCCATCGCGATCGCGCGCGGCAGCAGGCGCGGCAGCAGCACGCTCGCGAAATTCGCGCCCATCCCGACGCGCGCCTCGGGTAGCGCGAAGGTCGCGTGATCGGCGGCGATCCGCAGGTCGCACGCGAGCGCGATTTCAAAGCCGCCGCCGACGGCGAAGCCGTTGATGGCCGCGATGGTCGGCTTGCGCAGTTCCAGGATCAGCTCGTGCACGTTGCGGGCGAGCCCGCGCATCGGCCGCATCCCGCGAATCTCGGGATCGCCGAGATCCACGCCCGCGCTGAATGCGCGTTCGCCCGCGCCGCGGATCACGATGACGCGGATCGACGGGTTGTCGTCGAGCGTGACCAGTTCATCGCACAGGCGCCGGATCGCGTCGGCGGACAGCGCGTTGGCGACGTGCGGGCGATGGATCGTCAGCCACGCGATGCCGTCGTCGTCGTTGCGCAGGATCGACGGGGCGTCGTCGCCCGTCAGCGAGGAAAATGCGCCCGGCGTGGTCATGACGCGCTCCCGGCAGCATTCGCGCGCGTGTCGTGGAGCACGCCCGCCTGCCGCAACGCATCCCGACGGGCCGCGTCGATACCGAACGCGTCGAGCACGGCGTCGGTGTCGGCGGCGAACGGCTGCGGCGGCCGGCGTATCGATCCGGGCGTACGGGAAAGCTTGGCGGGGATGCCCGCGCCGGTGTACGTGTCGGTGTCGACGAACATCGCGTTGCGAGCGGTTTGCGGATGGCCGAACGCGTCGGCGACGGTGTTCACCGGTCCCGTCGCGACGCCGGCCTGCATCAGCCGCTCGACGACCTCGTCGGCACGCAGCTCGGCGGTCAGTTGCCCGAGCAGCGTGTCGAGCGCATCGCGATGCGCGACGCGCTGCGCGTTGGTCGCGAACCGTGGATCGCGCGCCAGCTCCGGCACGCCGAGCGCTTCGACGAGCCGCGCAAACGTGCGGTTGTTGCCGGCGCCGGTCGCGACCGGCTTGTCCTTGCACGGATAGACGCCGTACGGCGCGATCGCGCCGTACACGTTGCCGGTCGCGACGGGAACCTCGCCGGTCGCCATCCAGCTCGTGCTGACCGGATGCAGCATCGACAGCGCCGTGCTGAACAGGTCGATGTCGACGTGCTGGCCGAGGCCGGAGCGCGTCCGTTCGACCAGCGCAAGCAGGACGCTCGATACGGCGCTCATGCCGGCCGCGAAGTCGACGACCGGAAACGGCACCTTGAGCGGCATGCCGCCCGGTTCGCCGTTGATCGACATGAAGCCGGCGAGGCCCTGCGCGACGGCGTCGTAGCCCGGAAACCGCGCGAGCGGGCCGTCGGTGCCGTATCCGGAGATCGAGCAGTGGACGAGGCGCGGAAAGCGCTCGCGCAGGCAGTCTTCGTAGCCGATGCCCCAGCGTTCGAGCGTGCCCTGCTTGAAGTTGTCGACCAGCACGTCGGCTGTCTCGAGCAGGCGGAACAGCACGTCGCGTCCGTCGGGATGCGACAGGTCGAGCGCGAGATTGAGCTTGTTGCGGTTGAGCCCCCAGTAGTAGCTGGAGAGGCCGTTCGGCATCGCGGGCCCCCAGTCGCGCGTTTCGTCGCCCTGCGGCGGTTCGATCTTGATGACGTCCGCGCCGTGGTCGGCGAGCGTCTGCGCGCAGAACGGCCCCGCATAGACGCGGCTCAGGTCCACCACACGCACGCCTGCGAGCGCGCCTTCGTTACTGCTGGTCATGACGATGTCTCCTTCGATGGGGATGCGATGCGCCGGCAGACCGGCACGCGCCGGCTGCACGTCCGTGATGCGTCGGGGTTCAGCCGCGTGCGGCAAAGAGTGCGTCGACCGCCGCGCGATGTTCCGGGGTCGCGTGCGCGAACGCCTGGTACGACGCCGACAGGTCGAGCACCGTGTCGAGGCTTGCATGGCGGCTTTCGCGCAGCAGGCGCTTGGTCAGGCGCAACGCGGTGCCTGAGTGGCGGGCGATGCGGCCGGCCAGTTCATGGGCGTGCGCGAGGAGGTCGGCGTCGGGCACGACACGCGACACGAGCCCGCAGCGCAGCGCGGCCTGCGCGTCCAGTGCGTCGCCGGTGAACGACATTTCCGCGGCGACGGCGGCGCCGACGATCTGCGGCAGGAACCACGCGCCGCCGTCGCCGGGCACGAGGCCGAGGGCGATGAAGCTCTCGGCGAAGCGCGCGCGGTCGGCGGCGATGCGGATGTCGCACATGCACGCGAGGTCGGTGCCGGCGCCGATCGCCGGGCCGTTGACCGCCGCGATGGCCGGCACCTCGAGTTGCTGGAACGCCCGTGCAAGGCGCTGAATGCCGCGGCGGTAGCTGGACCGGATCGCGGCAGGATCGTGCGACTCCGATTCCATGAAGGCGCGCATCGCCTTCACGTTGCCGCCCGACGAGAACGTCGTGCCGGCGCCGGTCAGGACCAGCACGCGGATCGACTCGTCGCGGTTCGCGTCGTCGCAGCATTCGGTCAGCGCGTCGATCGCATCGGTGTCCGAAATGGCGTTACGGGTTTCGGGACGGTTCATCGTGACGGTCAGGATCGGGCCCTGCCGTTCACGGATCAGAAAGGCTGCCATGATGTCTCCGTGTGTTCTGTGCCGCGGGGCTTCACGCCGCGGGCCGAAGCCTAGTATCGTCACGACGGTTGGCGGCGGGAAATTCCGTTCCACATATGTGGAAGGCCCGTCCCGGTTGCAGCGGAGAGGGCGGGATGAGCGGAAACGTGGTCAAGAGCGCGGCGCGCGTGTTCGAGGTGCTGGAACTCTTCAGCGCATTGCAGCGGCCGCTGAGCGTGCGCGAGATCGCCACGCGTTGCGGGTATCCGGGGTCGAGCGCGGCGGCGTTGCTGACCAGCATGAAGGTGCTCGGCTATCTTTCGTACGACGACGCAACCCACGCGTATGCGCCGACCGCACGGCTCGTCAACCTCGGCGAAGCGCTCGTCGATTCGGCGGCCGGCAGCCGGCGGCACTGGCATGCCGTCGCGAAACGGCTGGCGCTGCGCACGCACGAGGCGGTGGTGATCGCGGTGCAGAGCGACCTGTACGTGCAGTACATCGACGCGGTCGAGGGCTCGCATACGATTCCGATCCAGTTCTACGCGCCGATCGGCACGCGTCGCGAGATCTGCATGTCGGGGCTCGGCTGGGCGCTGCTGAGCCTTCAGCCGGACAGCACGATCCGCCGGCTCGTATCGCGCAGCATTCGCCGGATCGGGAAATCGGGCAGGACGATCGACGAGGACGTCGTGCTCGACAAGGTCGAGCAGACGCGCCGGCTCGGTTATTCCTATTCGGCGCATACGGTCACGCAGGGCGCCGCGATGATCTCGATGGTGATCGCGGACGGCTGGAACGGCCTGCCGCTGGCCATGGGGGTGGCCGGGCCCGTCGAGCGGATCGGCGCGCGTCGCGACGCGATCGTGCGGGCGATGCGCGAGGCGCTGGACGCGCAGCGTCCGGATGCGGCGGCCGGCTAGCCGGACGAGGCCGGCGCACGCAGGCATTCGCATAGAATCGGGCGGTTTCGCCGCTCTTGTCCCGACTGCATTTCAGCGAGGCTCTCATGTCATTGAACGCGCCGCTTTCCGGCATCCACATCATCGAATTCGAAGGTCTCGGCCCCGGCCCGCTCGCGGGCTGGATGCTCGCTGGGATGGGGGCGCGGATCACGCTGATCGCGCGCCCGGCCGGCCGCACGAGCGCGCCGGACGCATTGAAGGCCCGCGACGGCGACCTGCTGCGCGAAGGCAAGACGATCGTCGAACTCGACCTGAAGTCGCCGGCCGGCCGCGAGGCCGCGCTCGACCTGATCGCGCGGGCCGATGCGCTGATCGAGGGCCTGCGGCCCGGCGTGATGGAGCGGCTCGGCCTCGGGCCTGAGGATTGCGCGCGCCGCAATCCGAAGCTCGTGTACGGCCGGATGACCGGCTGGGGCCAGCACGGCCCGCTCGCGGCCGCGGCCGGACACGACCTGAACTACGTCGCGCTGACAGGGCTGCTGTCGCTGTCCGCGCCGCGCGACGGCCGGCCGGGGTTGCCGCCGACCGTCGTCGGCGATGCGGGCGGCGCGCTCGGGCTCGCGTTCGGGATCGTCTGCGCGCTGTTCGACGTGCGCGGCGGCGGGCCGGGGCGGGTGGTCGACGGCGCGATCGTCGACATCGTGTCGATGCTCGGTTCGCTCGCGCTGTGGGCGCGCGCGAACGGGCAGCTCGACGGCGCGCAGCCGAGCCTGTTCCACGATGCGCCGTTCTACGACGTGTATCGCTGCGCGGACGGCGAGTGCGTGACGATCGGCGCGCTCGAGCCCCCGTTCTACGCGCTGCTGGTCGAACGGCTCGGGCTGACCGACGTCGATCCGGCGTCGCAGTACGACCGCGCACGCTGGCCCGCGCTGAAGGCGCGTTTCGCCGACGTGTTCGCGCAGCAGCCGTCCGCGTACTGGCGCGCGCTGCTCGAAGGCACCGACGTGTGCTTCGCGCCGCTGCTGAGCGTGGCGGACGCGGTCGCGCATCCGCATAACGTCGCACGCGGGATCTATCGAACGGACGAGAACGGCAACGTGCGGGCGCAGGTGGCGCCGCGGTTTTTGCCGCTGGCGGGGGATGAGGCCGAGTAGCGCGTCGAAGCTCGCGGTGAGGGAGCAAACCCGGCGTTATCTTGAGGGCATTCGGGATGGAGCCAAATTGGGTACCGAATAAGGTATGGCGAAATTTCGATCGAATCAGGAGCGGACATGCGTCACACCATTCTGGCCAGCGTGACGGCGAGCGTTTCGGAGCTGAAGCGGAACCCGATGGGAACCGTGGCGGCGGGCGAGGGCTTCCCGGTCGCGATCCTGAACCACAACGAACCGGCGTTTTACTGCATCCCGGCGAAGACATGGGAGGCGATGGTCGAACGTCTCGAGGATATCGAAGCCAACGCGCTCGTCGATTCGCGCGCCAACGGGAACATCGTCAAGGTCAAGCTGGCTGACCTTTGAGTTCGCGTTGCTCGAACCTGCGTCGAAGGCGTGGAAGAAGCTCGACCGCACCGTTCGCGATCGGTTCGAGGCGAGACTTGCCGAACGGCTCGAAAATCCTCGCATTCCTTCGACCAGGCCGCGCGGTCAACTGGACCGCGACAAGATCGGGCTGCGCAGTGTCCGCTATTGCCTCGTGTACGAAGTGCGCGAGGCGGAGGTCGTCGTGCGGGTGGTCGCGCTGTGGCGTCGCGAACGCGATGCGGTCTGTCTCGCCGCGATGAAATGCCAGTGCGACACGCGCTGTGGCCTCGGCGTTTCGCGGCTTGTCTCGTCGAACCGGCCGGTGCCGCCCGTCAGGCCGTCTCTTCCGGCGCATCCGGCATCTTCCCGTCGCCGACGCGGTTGATCGTCCCTTGCGCGATCGCGACGAGCCGTTCGTGATCGCCGTCGATGACGAACACGTGACACTGGCAGGTCGCCTGATGCCGGCCCGCGTACACGAGCTTCGCGCGCGCGACGAGCGTGCCGTTCACGGCCGGCCGCAGGTAGTTGATCTTGTATTCGGCCGTAATCACGCGCGGGCCCAGCACGAGCGCGCCGGCGAACGTCAGCGCGTTGTCCGCCAGGTAGCTGATGACGCCGCCGTGCACGAACCCGTGTTGCTGCCGCAGTTCGTCGCGCACGGGCAGGCACAGCGACACTTCGTTGTCGCCGATATGCATCAGCTCCGTGCCCAGCAGCATGCTGAACGGTTGCGCGCGCAATGCGCCGCGCGCGTGATCCGTGATGTCGGTCATCGAACTTCCTTCGCAATGAGTGCCCGCTTGCGCTGAACTCTAGGAAGGGGGCTGCGGATAAGCAAGGAAATTCGTCCGCATTTCGTGCAAATTCCGGCGCGATGCGACGCGATTATTGCGTCGAATACCAAAGATCCCCCGGTTTGCCGGCGATTCCGCGGGAATGCACGAGCAACGAGAACTTTGCCGTCTCCCGGCCCTAAAGTCCGACGAAGAAATGCCGCTAATGCCGGGGCATTGCCTCATCGTCCGCTTTCCAGGAATCTCCCCCATGTTCGGAAAAATCAAGCTCGCGTCGGGTCTGCTCGGCGTGTTGACCGTGTTCTGCCTTTTCCTGTTCGCGATCGAGGCGCTCGGCTTCTGGGCGCTCACGTCGACGCGCAGCGGCGTCGACGACCTGTCGAACGTCGCGATCACGCAGGTCGGCGCGGCGAGCCAGGCCACCCAGCAGCTGCTCGACGCGCGCATCAACCTGTCGCGCGCCGGCACGCGGATGGTGCGCGGCGGCCCGAAACCGGACGACATCATCCGCCATGCCGGCGCTTCGCTCGCGGAAGCCGACAAGGCGTTCGCCGCGCTGACGGCCGTGCAGCCGGTCGACGAGACCAACCGCGCGCGCGTCGCGGCGCTCACCGAGCGCTATCGCGCGCTGCGCGGCGCGCTGGGCGAACTCGTGCAGTTCCTCGATGCCGACAACATCCAGGCATTCCTCGACCAGCCGACGCAGAGCATCCAGGACGCCTATATCGCCGAGCTGCGCCGCTTCACCGACTACGGCGGCACATCGAGCCGCTCGGCGCTCGATACGATCGACGGCGGCATGCTGTGGTTCAAGTCGGTCGGCATCGTGCTGCTGGTGGCGATGCTCGTGGCGAGCGCGGCGATCTATGCGGTCGCACGGCGCGCGGTCGTAGCGCCGCTGGAGGAAGCCGGCCGCCATTTCGAGCGGATCGCGCAGGGCCGGCTCGATGAAGTCGTGCGGGCAGGTGGCGTGTTCGAGATCGACCGGATGCTGCGCGGCCTCGCGACGATGCAGACGAGCATCGCGGGCACCGTGCGCACGGTGCGCCAGGCGTCCGATGCGATTCACCTCGGCGCGGGCGAGATCGCGGGCGGCAACGCCGACCTGTCGGCGCGCACCGGCACCCAGGCCGCGTCGCTCGAGGAAACGGCCGCGAGCATGGAGGAGCTGACGGCAACCGTCCGTCAGAACACCGACAGCGCACGTGCGGCGAGCGCGCTGGCCGACGCGGCGCTCGAGGCGACGAGCCACGGCGGCGGCGTGGTCGACAGCGTGATCGACCGGATGCGCGGCATCGCGCAGAGCTCGGGGCGGATCGCGGAGATCATCTCGGTGATCGACGGCATCGCGTTCCAGACCAACATCCTGGCGCTGAACGCGGCCGTGGAGGCCGCGCGGGCCGGCGAACAGGGCCGCGGCTTCGCGGTCGTCGCGGGCGAAGTGCGCTCGCTCGCGCAGCGCAGCGCGCAATCGGCGAAGGAGATCAAGGCGCTGATCGAGGATTCGGTCGCGCAGATCAACGGCGGCGCGGAGCTCGTCGAGCGCGCCGGCGAAGCGATGCGGACGGTGTCGACGTCGATCACGCGCGTCGTGCAGACGATGTCCGAGATCACCTCGGCGTCGGTCGAGCAGAGCGTCGGGATCGAGCAGGTGAACCAGGCCGTCACGCAGATGGATCAGCTCACGCAGCAGAACGCGGCGCTGGTCGAGGAAGTCGCGGCGGCGGCCGCGTCGTTGAACGACCAGACCGCGCACCTGATGCAGGCCGTGTCGGTATTCGAACTGGGCGATGGCCGTGCCGCGCGCGATGAACGCGCGGCGTCGTCGTTCGCCGGGACGGGTTACGAGCCGGCCGGCAGCGCCGCGTAGGCGGTCGCGAGGTGGTAGGGCGTCGTCGACGGCATGTCGGCGCGCGACACCTGCCCGTCGGCCGTCTTGCACTCGAACCAGCCGCGCGGATGCAGGAAGCGCGCGGCGAAGCGCTCGATCTGCCGCGCGAGCGGCGCGGAGGCCGGCGTGCCGCCGTGCGTCGCGAGCGCGCGCAGGTACTCCGTCTGCGCCCAGATCCGCTGCGTGCCGTCGACGCACGCACCTTGCGCATCGAGCGCCGCGCAGACGCCGCCCGTCTGCGGATCGACACCGTATTGCTCCGCAAAGCCGAACGCACGCGACAGCGTAGCGGGGAGCCCCGTTTGCGCGAGCCGCGCGCCGGCCGCATCGACCAGGTAGAACCACTCGAACTGATGACCGGGCTCGAAACGGTTGTCTGCCGCGCCGAGCGGCAGCTCGGCCACGCAGCCGGTCGCCGCGTCGACGAACGTGCGCTCGACGGCCTGCGCGGTGTGCGCGAGCGCGTCGTCGAACGCCGCGTCGCCGAAGGCATCGGCAGCCGCGAGCCACGCTTCGGTCAGGTGCATCAGCGGATTCTGCAGCGCCCCGCTGCCGGACGACGAGAAATCGGCGTCGCGCGCCGCATCGAGCAGCGCGTCGCCGGGATGCGGCGCGAAACGGTCGCGGATCAGCGCGGCGGTCTCCTCGGCCGTCGTGCGCGCGGCGGCGTCGCCCGACGCCGCATACCAGGCGGCACACGCGAACACGATGAATGCGTGCGTATAGAGATCCTTGGTCGTGTCGAGCGGCGCGCCCTGCGCGTCGACGCTGTAGATCCAGCCGCCGTGGCGCGTGTCGCGAAAGCGCCGGCCCAGCGCGTCGAACAGCGTGGCTGCGTGCGCGGTGTCGCCGGCCTGCGCGAACACGAACAGTTGCCGTGCGCACGCCATTGCGCGATAACGGGTCACGGGCAGCGGCGCGTGGGTGGCCGGATCGACGGCTTCGAACGGCAGCTGCAATGTCTGGTCGAACCCTGAACCCCGCCAGATCGGCAAGACGACGTGCGCGAAATGGTGGCGCAGCTGGGCGGCCTGGGCGGAAGCGGAGTCGGAAACGGACATGACGGGGTTGAGCGCTGGGTTCGAAACGTGTCGGCGCGGCCCGGAGGATCGGCGCGGCCGGGGCCAAGGATAAAACATTCCGCGCGGCCGGCACCAAAAAAGGAGATAAATCGCATGCTGAGCAACCTGGAACTCGTGATGCGGCTCGTTCTCGCGGCGGCGCTCGGCAGCGTCATCGGCTTCGAGCGCGAGCGCCTGTCGTGGGCCGCCGGCCTGCGCACGCACATGCTCGTCTGTGTCGGTTCGACGCTGATCATGATCGTGTCGGCGTTCGGTTTCGCCGACGTGCTCGGCAGCAGCGAGCACATCATGCTCGATCCGTCGCGGATCGCCGCGCAGGTCGTGTCGGGCATCGGCTTCCTCGGCGCGGGTTCGATCCTGCTGCGCGGCGAGATCGTGCGCGGGCTGACGACCGCCGCGAGCCTGTGGTCGGTCGCCGCGATCGGCCTTGCGGTGGGGGGCGGGCTGTACGTCGCGTCGATTTCGGCGACGATCATCATCCTGATCATCCTGGCAGGCATCAAGCCGCTGGAGCGGCGCTATTTCACGGTGCGGCAGCGCCGCCAGGTCGCGCTGACGGTCGTGAGCGGCACGCTGAACTTCGATTCGCTGCATGCGGCGCTCGGCCCGGACAGTGCGCGCGTGAAGCAGTTCATCGTGCAGCGTGCCGACGACACGGGCGAGCACGACGAGGTGCGCATCGCGCTCGCGCGGGTGTCGGCGCTCGAATACCAGGCGATCTGCGACAAGCTGCGCGCGCTGAAGGGCGTGACGCGTTTTGAAGAGGGCAACGGGCTGTCGGGCGACGAATAGGCTGAATCGGCAACGGGGCATGCGACAATGGCCGACCACCGATTCCGTTCGACATCCGGTTCCGTGTTCGCGGGCCCCGCTATCCGATCTCCATGACCGAATCCGTTTCCTCGCCTCGCTCCCGTTCCCGTTCCAATCGTTCGTCGGCCCGTTCCCGCCAGCGCTCGGCTGCTGCCGCGGGGAGTACGTCCGCGAGGGCGACGGCGCGGTCCGGCAGTGCGCCGGCCGTCGACGCGTCGCGGGACGAGCGAACGCTCGACCTGTTCGGCGATCCGGTGTTCGAGCCTGGCGAGCGCGCGCCGGTTGCGGTTCGCGACGAAGCGGGGGCGCAGGCCGATGCAGCGGCCGATATCGCGGACGATGTGGCCTCCGGGCGGCAGCCCGCGCTGGACGGGTTCGGTGCGCGGGAAGGGGCGGGCGCGGCGGCACATGCGGAAGCGGTAGAGGGCGCGGTGACGCCGGAAGTCGCGACGGTGGCCCATGGCGTTTCGGTGCCGCAAGGTGAGGAGGTTGCAGATGCCGACATCGTGCCGGCCTCCGGGGCTGTTGCGATGAAGGCGGTCGATATTCCCGTGGCGGGTGGTGTTGCAACGAAGGCCGCCGATGTGCCCGCGGCCGACGCCGTCACAATGGCGGCGACCAGGCTGCAAGCGGCCGATGATACGGCGCCGAAGGTGACCGAAACGCAAACAGCTGGCGGTGAAGTCGAGCAGGCTGTTGTCGCTGCCGCCGCCGTCAAATCCCGCGAAGGGCGATCTTCCGGCGACGCCGTGAAGGAGCGTCGCGCGTCGTCGGGCGGCAAACGTCGGGCGGCTGCCGGGGCAAGCGACGCGACAGCAGAGCAATCTGCGCCAGTCGTGACGAGCGTCGACACGGCGCGAGCAGCGGCCGGGGCGAGTCCGGCACCGGACGCGGTGTCGATCGTCGAGCCGCAGGCGTCGGCGGAGCCGACCAAGACGGCAATTGCCGCGAACCCGGCGAACACGGCGAACACGGCGAACACGGCGAACACGGCGAACACGGCGAACACGGCGAACACGGCGAACACGGCGAACACGGCGAACACGGCGAATACGGCGAATACGGCGAATACGGCGAATACGGCGAATATTGCGAAGGCCGCAGACGCCGCGCCGCACCCCGACACCACCGTATCCCCTGCCACCCAGCCGGTGGCTTCCGCTGCGTCCTTTGTCACGAAGCCGTCGGTGGAGCGCGCGCAACCGGCCGCGCCGGTCTTCGATCCGGATACGCACCTGCGTCCGCTGACCGACCGGCTCGCCGCGCTGCAGGCCGACGTCGACGGTTTGACGCGCGCGGCCGATCGCGAGATGCGCCGCGTCAACCGCCTGCTGCTGGCGTTGGCCGTCGTCGTGCTGGCCGGACTCGTAGCGCTGGTGCTTCAGACGCGGCAGATCGCGCACCTGAAGCAGGACGTCGCCACGAAGCAGCAGCGGATCGATCGCCTCGCGGCCGATCTGTCGACGCAGCAGGCGACGCTGATGACGCTCGAGGAGCATCACGAGGCGCTTCTGTCGCAAGTCGACCGGCTCCAGCGCAACGCGAATCGCGAGGCGGCCGTCGCGAAACGTGCGCACCGCACACGCTAATCGTTTCGACCCTATCCTGGGAGCCCGGCGGAGCAAGGATCGCGGTTTCGCGTCGGCGATCAGGCGCCGCGCGCATGCGGCAAACTGATGCGGTGCGCTGGCAGAGTTCAGGGAAAACCCTTAGAATAGCGTCCATCTAAGGGAAAACCCTAGTCACATCTGTCAGGAGTCTCACATGAGCTTCATCCTTGCCCTGCTGCAAAAGATCGACGACCTGTTCGTGTCGCCCCACCTGCCGCTCGACGCCGAATACTCGTACGCTGCGCGTCGTGCCGAAGCCGAGCGCGTGCGCCGTGCGCACCTCGTGCCGATCGTCCTGTATCGTCGCTGATTCGCTGATTCGCTGATTCGCTGATTCGCTGATTCGCTGATTCGCTGATTCGCTGATTCGCTGATTCGCCGATTCGCGGCCAGCGCGACGTCCGCCGCACCTGCCTGCCCGCTTTCCGCCGCCGTATCGCGCGCCGGCGCGACCGTCCCGCTACACTGGAAGTCCGAATCCGTTCACGGTGACCGGGCCATGCTGCAGATGCGGCCGATGACGGCCAGTGAATTCCACGCGTACCGTACGCGAGCCATCGACGGCTACGCGCGCGATCTCGTCTCATCCGGACAAAATGCTGTCGAAGACGCGGCCAGCCGGGCGCGCGCCTGTTTCGACACGCTGCTGCCGGATGGCCTGCGAACCTCCGGCCAGACCCTCGTCGTGCTCGTCGACGCCGCCAGCGGCGACACAGTGGGCGACCTCTGGTACGCGATCGTGCCCGAAGGGCCGAACCGCACGCTGTTCATCTACGACCTCGACATCGTCCCGTCCCGGCGTCGCCAGGGCTGGGCCACACGCACGCTCGATGCGCTCGACGCCGAGGCGCGCCGCTACGGCATCACCGAGATCGGGCTGTCGGTGTTCAATCACAACACGGCGGCCCGCGCGCTGTATCGTGCGTGCGGCTTCGCGCCGATCACGACGACGTTGATCAAGCCGGTCATTCCGGGCTGAATCAGCTGGCAGGCGCTCAGGTGGCACTTGCGGCCAACCGGGTACGTCGCGGACGGCCTGCACCGTCCACACTCCCGATCCTTCCTGCTCGCCGAGCGCCGAGCGCCGAGCGCCGAGCGCCGAGCGCCGAGCGCCGAGCGCCGAGCGCCGAGCCCCAAGCCCCAAGCCCCAAGCCCCAAGCCCCAAGCAACCGACCCCGACCATCAAACACCGACAGCCGAACGGCCCTTCGACCCTTCGACCGTCCTGCACGCGACGCCCACACCCGCTCAGTGCGCGCGCCCTTTCCATCTCCGCAGCAGCAACGCGTTGGTCACGACGCTGACGCTGGAAAACGCCATCGCCGCGCCCGCGATCACCGGGTTCAGCCAGCCGAGCGCCGCGAGCGGCACGCCGACCAGGTTGTAGACGAACGCCCAGAACAGGTTCTGCTGGATCTTCCGGTACGTGCGTCTGGAGATGTCGATTGCATCGGCGACGAGCGCCGGGTCGCCGCGCATCAGCGTGATGCCGGCTGTATGCATCGCGACGTCGGTGCCGGTGGCCATTGCGATGCCGACGTCGGCCGCGGCAAGCGCGGGCGCATCGTTGATCCCGTCGCCGACCATCGCGACGATTCCGCCGTGCGTGCGCTTCAGCTCGGCGACGACGCGCGCCTTGTCGTCGGGCAGCACCTGCGCATGCACCTCGCCGATGCCGAGCGACGCCGCGACGGCTGCCGCGCTGCCACGGTTGTCGCCGGTCACGAGCACGCTCGCGACGCCGCGCGCCGACAGTGCCGCGATCGCGTCGCGGGCGCCCGGCTTCACGGTGTCGCCGAAAGCGATCAGCGCGAGCAACGCGCGCGGCGCATCGGCGCGCATCAGCCACGAGATCGTGTTGCCCGCGCGTTCGAGCTCCGCCGCGCGGGCGTCGAGCGCGGGCGGCACGGCGATGCCGAGCTCGTCGCGCCAGCGTGTGCTGCCCAGCGCGAGCAACTGCCCGCCGACGCGGGCTTCCACGCCGCGTCCCGCCACCGCGCGCGCATCGGCCGCGCTTGCCGGCGGCACCGCACTGCCGCGTGCGGCAACGTCGGCGTCGTGCGCGGCGACCACGGCGCGCGCGAGCGGATGGTCGCTCTGACGCTGCACCGCCGCCGCGAGCGCGAGCGCTTCGTCATGCGGCACGCCGACGGCTTCGAACGCCGTCACGGACGGCTTGCCTTCGGTCAGCGTGCCGGTCTTGTCGAACGCGATCACGGTGGTGCGCTGCGCGAGTTCGAGCGCCTGCGCATCCTTGATCAGCACGCCGCGCCGCGCTGCGACGCCCGTGCCGGCCATGATCGCGGCGGGCGTCGCGAGGCCGAGCGCGCACGGGCACGCGATGACGAGCACCGCGACCGCGTTGAGAATCGCGGTTTCGGTGCCGGCGCCGGCGATCAGCCAGCCGATCAGCGTCAGCACCGCGATGCCGAGGATGGCCGGCACGAACACCTCGCTCACGCGATCGACGAGCCGCTGGATCGGCGCCTTCTCGGCCTGCGCGGATTCGACGAGGCGGATGATGCGCGCGAGCGTCGTCTCCGCGCCGATCGCGGTGGTTTCGACGACGAGCGCGCCTTCGCCGTTGATCGAGCCGGCCGTGACGGGGTCGCCGTCGTCCTTCGGCACGGGCAGGCTTTCACCGGTGATCAGCGATTCGTCGACGTGCGAGCGGCCCGACACGATCCGGCCGTCGACGGGCACGCGCTCGCCGGGCCGGATGCTGACGCGGGTGCCGACACGCACCTGCGCCAGCGGCACGTCGCGTTCGATGCCGTGCTCGACGACGCGGGCACGGTCGGGACGCAACGCGTTCAGCGCGCGGATCGCGTCGGTGGTCTGGCGCTTCGCGCGCGATTCGAGCCATTTGCCGAAGCGCACCAGCGTGACGATGACGGCCGACGCCTCGAAATACAGGTGGCCGGGATGGCCGGTGCCGCGCAGCAGCATCCACAGGCTCAGCCCGTATGCGGCCGACGTGCCGAGCGCGACGAGCAGGTCCATGTTGCCGGTGCGCGCCTTCACCGCGTGCCAGGCCGCGCGATAGAAGCGCGCGCCGAAGCCGAACTGGACGATCGAGGCGAGCACGAGCTGGACCCAGCCGTTCGGCATCAGGTGGATGCCGAACGGCGCGACGAGCATCGGCGCGATCAGGGGCGCGCTCAGCACCGCAGACCAGATCACGAGATCGCGTTCGCGGATCGCTTCGAGGCGCTTGCGTGTTTCGGGGTCCTGTGCGGCGCTGGCCGGTTGCGTGTCGGCGCCGGCTGACGACGCGTCGGCGAGCGACGCGCGATAGCCGGCGGTGGTGACGGCCGCGATCAGCGTGGCGGCGTCGAGGGCGCCGGCGCCGTGCACCGATGCGCGCTCGGTCGCGAGGTTGACCGAAACGCGCGCGACGCCCGGCACGGCGGCCAGCGCCTTTTCGACGCGGCCGACGCAGGACGCGCAGGTCATGCCGTCGATGTCGAGTTCGAGGTCGGCGGGGGCGGTGGAAGCAGCCGGCGGGATGGCCGCGCCAGCAACCGGCGTCGCGCCGTATCCGGCTTGTTTGACGGCTTCGGCGAGCCGGGCGGCGGTAACGTCGGACGCGGCGTCCACGGTCGCCCGTTCGGTCGCGAGGTTGACCGACGCGCGCGTGACGCCCGGCACCTTCGCCAGTGCTTTCTCGACGCGCGACACGCACGACGCGCAGGTCATCCCGTCGATGTCGAGTTCGATGCTGGCGGGCGCGGCAGGCGAGGAGGGGGCGAGCGCGGTGAAGCCTGCATCCGTTACGGTCGGTGTCGCGCCGTAGCCGGCCTGTTTCACGGTTTCCACCAGTTGTGCGGCGGAAACGTCGGCCGTGACATCGACGGTCGCCCGTTCAGTCGCGAGGTTGACCGACGCGCGGGTGACGCCCGGCACCTTCGCCAGCGCTTTCTCGACGCGCGACACGCACGACGCGCAGGTCATGCCGTCGATATCGAGTTCGATGGTGCTGTTGGCGGGAAGCGGATGGCCGGCTGTCGAAGCGGCTGCGGCCATCGACGCGGGCGATGCTTCGACAGGATGCGCATGCGCGGCGGCGGCGGTTTCGAGCACCGGTGCGCGTACGGAGGCGCCGTAGCCGGCTGCGCCGACCGCCTCGATCAGTCGTGCGGCGTCGACGGTTTCCTGCGCAGTCACCGTCGCCGCGTGCGCGTCGAGGTCGACCGCCGCGTCGACCACGCCCGGCACTGCGGCCAGCGCCCGTTGCACGCGGCCCGTGCAGCCGCCGCAATGCATGCCGTCGACGCTCAGCCTGATCGTGTGCAGCGCTGCGGAGGCAAGTGGTTCAGTCATGTCGGATTCCCAAAATGCACGGCTCGTGCCGCGAATGGACCCAGTATCAACATTCCCATGATGGTAAGGTCAAGCGGCGGCAGCGCGTGCCGATGCACACAGGGTGTCACAACGCGGAAAAGCAATCTCCCGGATTCCTGACCGACATCCGGGAGGGGCGGGCCTTTGCGCTCGACTGCGCGATCAGGCGCAAAGCTTGGCGCTCGCGAGACGATTCAGGCTGACGCCCTGCTCGGCGGCCTGGATCACCAGCGCGCGGTGTGCCTGCGGCGGGATGCGAACCTTGAATTCACCGCTGTAGGTGCGGTCGGCGATCGGCTCGGGCACCTTTTCTCCGTTTGCGGTCATGTCGCGAATGACATCGGCGACTAGCCGGCGAATACCGGCCAGCGCACCTTCCGGCGTTGCGTCGAGCCACGAAAGAGACGGGAATTCCGCGCACAGGCCAACGTGCTCCCCGTTCTCCGGGGACCACGTTACGCGGTACGTAAAGTGGTCTTGAGTCATGATTTCTGTTCCTTCCGTCGATCGATCGCGTCGAGAACCTGTCGCACCTGATCGTTGAATCGCACGTTCGCGGGCCCGCGCCTCATGAGTTCGAGGATCTTCCATACGCCAGCCATTTCGAATGGTGTCATTAGTGACACCATTCGGCAATCGACCAACCGGCCCCTGCACTCGAGATTGTTTCGCCTTGAGCGTGTGTCGCTCCGATATCCCCTGTTTTGTTGCAAATCGCCAGAACTATTTCGAATTTGTCGACAATACGGCTAGCGTTCGGCCAACTATTCGGCATATTAGGGGATGCCCGTAGGCGCTATGATACCGGCCTGACATCAGCGCCCACCGTTACGCAACGTCACGAAACGGTTATCCGGGCACGCTGGGGTGCCTTGCTTTCGCCATTCGCGCGTCGCACAAGGCGTTGACTGAAAAGAACGATATTCGGCCAGTACTCGATGATTGAAAACCAGCAGGAATCAGTTTCTCTGCGGCGCGCGTGCGCGTCGCTGGCCATGGCGGCGTTGCTTGCGGGGTGCGCGTCGCAACCGGATGCCATTCAGCGGAAAACCGGCTGGATGCGCGCGGAAGTCGCCGACTCCTATGTATACGCGTATCCGCTCGTGCTGATGGACGTTGCGAAGGAAGCGGCGACGGGCGGCGACGGCGCACAGCCGGGGCAGGCGCCGCTCAACACGCTGCGCCACGCGCAGGCGCTGCCGCCCGTCGGCGCGGTCAATCCGCCGCTGCCGGGCGTCGACACGCTCGACTCGACCGGCTGGCTCGACGTCGCCGCCGAACCCGTGATCGTCACGTTGCCCGACACGCGCGGCCGTTACTGGGACGCGCGTGCGCTCGACATGTGGACGAACGTGCTGTGGTCGTCGTCGAGCGTGGCTGCACGCGGCACACGCGGCGGTGTGCGATCGCAAACGATTGCCTTCGCCGCGAAGGATTGGCAGGGCACGCTGCCGAAGGGCGCCGTCCGGATCGACGTCCCGTCGGCCAACGCATGGCTCGAAGTCCGTCTGCAGACGAGCGGCGGGCGCGACCTGACGAACGTGAAGAAACTGCAGCGCGCGATCCGCGTGGTGCCGCTGTCCGTCTACACGGGTGCGGCGCGCGGCGCGTCGGTGGCGGTCCATGCGGGCAGCGCGCCGTCCGAGGCGGTGGGCGGCGGCACGCCGGCCGAGCAGGTGGCCGCGCTCGACCCGAAGGCGTTTTTCGCGCGTTTCGCGCAGGCGCTACAGGACAACCCGGCGCCGGCCGACGACGCACACGCGCAGGCGTTGCTCGGCGACATCGGCGTGTCGGCCGGCTACCCGGTGCTGTGGACGGGCGACCGCCTCGCGGCCGCGACGGCCGGCGTCGCCGAGGCGCGCGCGCGGCTCGCGACCCCGCCGTCGAACCTGCTGAACGCGAACGGCTGGAGCTGGATCGGCGATACGGCCGGCAAGTACGGCCAGGACTACACGCTGCGTGCGTACGCGGCCTACACGCAGTTCGGCACCGCGACGCGCGACGACGAAACGCTTGCGGTCGTGCGTGTCGACAGCGACGGCCATCCGCTGAACGGAGCGAACCGCTACGTGCTGCATTTCGCGCCGGGCGCGCTGCCGCCGGTTCGCGCGTTCTGGACGCTCACGCCGTATGCGACGAACGGCGCGCTGCCCGACGTCGGGTCGGCGCGCCGCTCGCTCGGCGATCGCGACCGCCTGCGCCGCAACCACGACGGGTCGATCGACATCGTCGTGTCGGCGTCGCCGGGCGGCACGCATGCGGGCAACTGGCTGCCGGCGCCGCGCGCCGATTTCGCACTCGCGTTGCGCCTGTACGCACCGAAGCCGCAGGCGAGCGACGGATCGTGGATGCCGCCCGTCGTCGTCCGGAAATGAACGGAGGGCCGGCGGCGTTGTCCGACCGGCGGGCGCGGCGGCGCCCGAACCCCGTACTGTTACCACCTGAGCCTATACTTTCGGGATAGCGTGCGCGGCCGACCGGTTCTCCGGTGCGGCCGGCATCCCATCCCGAGGCATTCAAGCATGGCAAGCGCAGACAAAGAAACCGTATCCTCGACCCTCCATGCCCTCGGTGGCGTTGCACGCTCGCGCCGCACCCGGCGCATCGGCCTCGGCCTGCTGATCTTCCTCGTTTTATTCGGACTGCTCGGGTTCTTCGCGGCGCCGCCGCTGATCCGCCATATCGCCGAACAGCAACTGAGCCAGCAGCTCGACCGCCCCGCCACGATCCGGCGCATCGCGCTGAACCCGTACACGCTGAACCTCGAGGCCGACGGCATCCATCTCGGCGACAAGGGTGGCCAGGGCGACTTCATCGACATCGCGAAGCTCGTCGTGCGGCCGTCGTGGTCGTCGCTGTTCCGCGGTGCGCCGATCGTCAATGAAGTCCGCCTCGACTCGCCGCAGTTCCATATCGTCCGCTACGATGCGCAGCGCTTCAATTTCACCGACCTGATCGAGAAATTCTCGACGCCGTCGCCCAAACCGGAAAGCAAGCCGACGCAGTTCTCGGTGTCGAACATCCAGGTCAACAACGGCCGGATCGATTTCGACGACCGCCTGCTGAACGAAAAGCACGTCGTCGACAACTGGACGCTCGGCATTCCGTATATCGCGACGCTGGCATCGAAGACCGACATCTTCGTCGAGCCGAAGCTGCGCGCGCGCTTCGACGGCAGCCCGATTGCGATCGACGGCAAGACCAAGCCGTTCGCGCAGTCGCGCGAATCGGAAATCGCGCTGAAATTCGACGGCCTCGACGTGCCGAAGCTGATCTCGTACGTGCCCGCGAAGCTGCCGGTGGCCGTGACGAGCGGCCTGCTGAGCAGCGACCTCAAGGTCAATTTCGTGATGAGCGGCGAGACGCCCGCGCTGCGCGTATCGGGCACCGTCGACCTGAACGACGCGAAGGTGACGGACCGCGCGTCCGCGCCGCTGTTCGCCGCGCGCGGCGTGCATGTCGCGGCGGCCAGCCTTGAGCCGCTGCGCAACGCGTTGCACTTCGACGAGATCCGGATCGACCAGCCGGTGGTCGACCTGTCGCGCGACAAGCAGGGCGTGCTGAACGTCGAGAAGCTCGCCGCGCAGCCGGCAGCCGCATCGAACGCTGCCGAGGGCAAGCCGGCGGCGCCGGGCGCCGCGCCCGCTTCCGTGGCTGCGGCAGCCGCCGCCAGCGGCGCAAAGGTCGAAGCCGTCGCGAAGGCGGCGCCGCCGCTCGACCTGACGATCCGCCATTTCGCGATCGACGGCGGCACCGTCAACGTCGACGACCGCGTACCGGCAACGCCGACCGCGCTGTCGCTCACGAAGCTCGCCGCGACGCTCGACGGCTTCTCGATGCAGGGCAAGACCCCCGCGAAATACACGCTGTCGACGTCGCTGTCGCGCGGCGGCGACGTGACGGCCGAAGGCACGTTCAATCTCGCGGAGAAGCAGGCCGACAGCAAGCTGACGGTCGCCGCACTCGCGCTGCCGGCGCTGCAACCGTACCTCGGCGAGGCCACGCGTGCGCGCGTGCTCGACGGCACGCTCGGCGCCACCGTCAACGCGAAGGCCGACTGGGGCAAGACGCCGCTCGCCGCGCAGGTCGCCGACAGCACGGTCAGCCTGAAGTCGCTGAAGATCGCGACGCCCGACGCGAAGGCGCCCGCGATCGTGCTGCCCGACGCGAGCGCGAAAATCGCGAAGGTCGACGTTGCCGCGCGCACCGCGGAGATCGCGAGCGTCGACGCCAGCGGGCTCGCGCTCGACGTGCAGCGCCTGAAGGACGGCAGGATCGACCTCGCGGCACTGGCCGAACCCGCGCAGGCGTCGGTGCCGAAGCGCACGGTCGCGCGCAAGGCCGAGGCCGCCGCGCCGTCGTGGCATTACCGGATCGATGCGCTGAACGTGAAGGATTCGTCCGCGAACTTCACCGACCTGTCGACGCCGCGCCCGGTGAAGCTGGCGATCAAGCCGCTGGAACTGTCGGTGCAGAAGATCAGCGACGACATGAGCAAGCCGCTGCCCGTGCAGTTGAAGGCGACGCTGAACCGCAAGGGCTCGCTGAACGTGACGGGCGACGTGACCGCGCAGCCGCTGAAGCTCGGCCTGAAGATCAACGGCAACCGCCTCGACGCGGCCGCGTTCGAGCCGTACTTCGGCAGTGCGCTGAACGCGACGATCGCCAGCGCGCTGCTCAACGCGCAGGGCAACCTCACGTTCGCGCAGGTGAAGGACGCCCCGCGCGCGACCTATCGCGGCGACGTCGCGCTGGTCGACGTGCGGATGCTCGACAAGGCGACCTCCGACCCGTTCGCGGGCTGGCGCTCGCTCGCGCTGACAAACCTGAAGGCGAACTACGACGAGAAGGGCACCGACGTCGACGCCGCGCGCGTGACGTTCTCGAACTTCTACGGCCGCGTGCTGCTCGACGCGCAGGGGCGGCTGAACCTGAAGGACGTGGTCGCGAAGGAGACGGGCCCGGCGCAGTCGCTCACGCGCGACGCGAGCAAGGGCGAACCGGTGCCGCTGTCGCCGGGCGTGACGCCGCCGGCGGCCGCCGCGCAGCAGGCGTCCGCGCCGGCCGCCGCGTCGGCGACGGTGGTCGTGAAGGCCGCGCAGCCGCCGCAGAACCCGGTGCGGATGCATTTCGGCGAGTTGCTGCTGCAGAACGGCCGCGTCACCTACACCGACAACTTCATCAAGCCGAACTACACGGCGAACCTGGTCGCGATCAAGGGCACGGTCGGCGCGTTCGGCACGGATTCGACGACCTCCGCGCCGGTCGACGTCGCCGCGAACCTCGCGGGCAACGGGCCGATCTCGATCAAGGGTTCGGTGAACCCGCTGATCGAGAAACCGGCGCTCGACCTCACCGCGACCGCGCACGACATCGAGCTGACCAACCTGACGCCGTATTCCGCGAAGTACGCGGGCTACCCGATCACGAAGGGCAAGCTCAACGTCGACCTGCATTACGAGCTCGCGAACGACCAGCTGAAGGCGAACAACCACATCTTCATCGACCAGCTCACGTTCGGCGACCATGTGGAGAACGATACGGCGACCAGGCTGCCGGTGAAGCTCGCGATTTCACTGCTGAAGAACACGCGTGGCCAGATCGACGTGAACCTGCCGGTGTCGGGCTCGCTGTCGAACCCCGAGTTCAGTGTCGGCGGGCTGATCTGGCGCGCGGTGCTGAACCTGATCGCGAAGGCCGTCACGTCGCCGTTCTCGCTGCTCGCGCATGCGTTCGGCAGCGGCGGCGAGGATCTCGGCTACGTCGAATTCGCGCCGGGCTCGTACCAGCTCGACGACGCGCAGCAGAAGAAGCTCGACACCGTCGTGAAGATGCTGACCGAGAAGCCGTCGATCCGCCTCGACCTGATCGGCCGCGTCGACCCGGCAAAGGACACGTCGGGGCTCGGCGACGCGTATGTCGAGCGGCTGGTGCGCCAGCAGAAGCTGAAGGACGTGATCGGGCAGGGCGAGAGCATCGACCCGATGTCGGTGAAGGTCGAGCCGGCCGAGTACAGCAAGTACCTGACGCGCGCGTACAAGGCCGCCGACTTCAAGAAGCCGCGCAACCTGATCGGCCTGCAGAAGACGCTGCCCGATGCCGACATGAAGAAGGCGCTCGCCGAACACGCGCCGGCCGACGACAACGCGCTGCGTGCGCTCGCGCAGCAGCGCGCGCAGGCCGTGCGCCAGTACCTCGACGGGAAGATCGATTCGAGCCGCGTGTTCGTCGTCGCGCCGAAGCTCGATGCGAAGGGCATCGACGACAAGGGCGCGACCACCCGCGTCGATTTCGGCCTGCAGTAAGCAGGCCGTCCGCCGCCGCTGCGCCCGTTCCTCCGTTCGGGCGCGGCGGCGCGCTGCCTTCAGCGCGCGGCGATCGCCGGTTCCTCGCGCTTGCCCAATTCCTTCTTCGCGGCCAGCGGCAGACGTGCGTCGTCCCACTGCGCCAGCCATTCGACTTCCTTCGCGGTGAACACCTGTCCGTAGTTGCGCAACGCGTACTGCAACGCGTCGACGACGTGGTGGCGAATGATTTCGGGGGTGCGTGCATCGTCCAGCACGAACCGGAGGGCTTCCAGGGTCGACATACTCTTGCTCCGGGTCAGGGAAAACCCTTTATCACACGCCAATAGTCGCGCGCCAAGCCGGAAAAAAAATCGTGCGGCGGGTGACGCCGCGGACGGTCTGGCCGATGCACCGGGGCGGTGCTTGCCGGTGAGCGCGCGAGTCCGCAACGTGCGCCCGGCCACGTTGGTTTGCGACCGCATCGTGTCACTTGCGATTGGTTACGTTTGATAGAAAACAGAAAGCCCCGCTTCATGCGAACGACCCACGGCGCAGCCATATTCTTGCGCGCCTGATGGCAAGTCACGCAGTTCAACGTCAATCGATGAGGTGGGGTGATCATGTATTTCCTTGGTAAGCAGCGGAAGTGGGTGGGGATGGTGGCGGGCGCGCTGGCGCTCGCAGGCGCGGGCGCGCATGCGGCGCCGCAGGACGGCAACCGTCAGGGCGAGGACCGCGGCCACGCGAACCGCGTCGTGAAGCACGTGCTGCTGATCAGCATCGACGGCCTGCACGAGCAGGATCTCGCGCGCTGCATCGGCGCGAACACGTGCCCGAATATCGCGGTGCTCGCAAAGAGCGGCGTGACCTACACGAATGCCTATACGCCCGGCCTGTCGGATTCGTTTCCGGGCCTCGCCGCGCTCGTGACCGGCGGCTCGCCGAAGACGGCCGGCCTGTTCTACGACGTGTCGTACGATCGCAACCTGTACGCGCCGGGCGACACGAGCTGCACGGGCAAGCAGGGCTGGAACGTCGTGTTCGACGAGACGACCGGCATCGACGCCGAGAACGGCGGCGCGCTGGTTCACCTGAACGGCGGCGGCGCATTCAATCCGCAGGCGATCCCGAACGCGAAGGTCAACGGCAAGTGCGTGCCGGTCTATCCGCACAACTACGTGAAGACCAACACGGTGTTCGAGGCCGTGAAGGCGGGCATCCCGAACGCGACCACCGCGTGGGCCGACAAGCACGCATGGGGCTACGACTGGCTGAACGGGCCGTCGGGCACCGGCGTCGACGATCTCGCGCGCACCGAGATCAACTCGATCGACCCGGCGACCCAGACGGACTACACGGACGTCTATTCGCATACCGCGCAATTCGACAACCTGCACGTGCAGGCGCTGGTCAACCAGATCAACGGCCGCGACTCGACGGGCACGAAGCGCGCGCCGGTGCCGACGCTGTTCGGCGCCGATTTCCAGACGCTGAGCGTTGCGCAGAAGGCGGTGGTGACGAAGGGCGGCGGTTATCTGGACGCGAACTTCACGCCGAACGGGCAGGTCGCGAACGCGATCACGTACGTCGACAACGCGATCGGCCATGTCGTCGAGGCGCTGAAGCAGGCGAACCTGTATTCGTCGACGGCCGTGATCGTCACGTCGAAGCATGGCCAGTCGCCGACCGATCACACGAAGCTCGTGAAGAACGGCGACACGCTGACGAAGCTGCTCGAAGCGAACAACTATCTCGACCCGAACGGCAACTTCGGCCAGAACAACACGAAGACGGGCAACCTGAACGACGGTTCGGGCCTGGTCGGCACGGGCTTCGTGCAGACCGACGACGTCGGCCTGATCTGGCTGCGCGACCGCAACCAGCGCACGGCCGTCGTGCAGACGCTGAAGGCGAACCTGGGCTGCAATGCGCCGGGGATCTGCGCGGATGGCCCGCAGGCGTACATCCTGTACGGCGCGGCGCTCGCCGAGCGGTTCGGCGATCCGGCCAACGGCCGCACGCCGGACATCGTCGTCCAGCCGAATCCGGGCGTGATCTATACGTCGAGCACGAAGAAGGACGAAGAGCACGGCGGCAACGCGCCGGACGACAGCCATCTCGGCCTGCTCGTGTCGTATCCGGGCCTGCATCGCGCGCGCACGGTGACCGACACGGTCGGCACGAAGCAGGTCGCGCCGACGATCCTCGGGCTGCTCGGTGCCGACCCGCGCCTGCTGCATGCGGTGGTGGCCGAGAATACCGGCGTGCTGCCGGGGCTCGGTATCGGTCGCTGAGCGACGCGAAGCCGCAGGACTGCCCGCCGCCGGCCGCGCGGCGGGCGGCCGGTGTGTCGCGTGAGGTGCCGCGTGAGGTGCTGCCTGCGTCTACTTCGCGAACAGCACCGGCATCATCTGCAGCGCGCAATCGTGCATGCGCTTGCCGATTGCCTGCACGTCCGGCTCGTCCCGCGCCATGAGCGAATCGCCCGCGCGTTTCATCGCCGCATAACTGCCGTGCATCGCCGCATACAACGGAATCGGCGACGTGGCGCCGGGGCCGGGCCCTTCGAAATAGCCGGTTGCGGCGAGTTCGCCCAGGTAGTAGGTGTACAGCGCACCGACGTGGTTCGCCTGCAGCCACCCCATCAGCTGGATACGCCGGTAGACCGACACGAGGTCGTCCTTCGGGCGCGAGCCGAGCGCGACGAAGATCTGCAGCCGCGCGAGCCAGTTGCCCTTGCGCGCGGCCTCGACGAGTGCCGTCCACTGCGCGGGCGTTGTCGAGCCGGGTTCGCGCAGGCTGCTCATGTAGTCGATCACGGCCTGCTGGTCCGGAGCCGGACCGATCTGGTCGGGCGACCTGCACACGAAGCGGGACACGTCGATGTCGGCATCGCCGAGATTGTCGAGCTCGTGCTTGATCTTGCCGTACACGTCGTCGAGCTGTTTCTGGACGTCGTCCCTCGACCATTCGGCCGGCAGCGGGCCCAGCCACACGAGTTCGTCGTCGTTGGCCGCCGCGGCCGCGCGGTAACGGGCGAGCGCGGCATCGCGGCGCCGGGCGGCCGCGGCCTGCTCGTCGTGCGCGTCGTCGGCCATGCGCTGCGCGACCAGGTTGACGGCGTCGGTCAGTTTCGCGCAGCGGGCGAAGGCGGCGTCGCGGCGCGCCCAGCACGCGTTGTCGACCGTGTAGATCCAGCGGGTGTTGACGGTCTCCAGCACATAGTGCGTCTCGCCCGCCTGCCGTGCGACGGCGGCATGCCCCTTGTCATCGGTCACGCCTTGGGACAGCACCTTGCCGTCGTGCGTGGTCCAGCTGTAGGGCTCGCTGCTCAGCGGTATTTCGCTGCCGCTGTCGCCGGTCAGGTTGATCGCGTAGCGCGTCGTCGGCTTCGTTTCGGCGTGCGCGACGCCGACGGCGGCGAGCGCGGTGAGCGCGGCGAGTGCGACGGCCGCGCAGCGGTGCCGGGCCTTCTTCGCGTGCGTGATGGCGGGCGGCTCGTGGCCGTGGTGTGACGACGGGGTGTTCATTGCCCTCTTTCTCCGTTGTTGTTCTCGTCGTGCTTCGTTTGACGACGCGCGAGTGTAGCAGGCGGGTATCGCGACGAACGGCTTGAATTCTGTCGCCCGTACCGGCATATTCGCCACGCATCACCCGTTCAACGACGCACCGAGAGGTTTGTTCATGCGCCTTCTGCTTGCCCTGCTGTTGCCGTGGTTCCAGTTCTTCACGATCGGCCGCCCGATCGCCGGGATCATCTGCCTGATCCTGCAAATCACGATCGTTGGCTGGCTGCCGGCCGCGATCTGGTCGGTGTATGCGCTGAGCCAGTACAAGACCGATCGCAAGATCGAAGCGGCGCTGCGCGGGCAAAAGTAAGCGCCCGGGCGATCCCCCGTATACCGGGCTTCGTCGATCCGGCAGCGGAAGCGGCGAGTTCCGTGCGCGTCGCCGGCTATCCCGGCGGCGCCCCTTCCAGCGCCTCCGCCCGCGCGAACAGCCAGTCGACGAACGTGCGCAGCGACGCATCGCCGTCGTCGCGATACAGGCAATGAAACGGCGGCCCTTCCAGGTGGACTTCCGGAAACAGCGCGACGAGCCGCCCGTGCTCGAGATCGTCGCGCACGACCGCGCGCGGCGCGAGGCACACGCCGAGCCCGCTTGCGGCAGCCTTGGTCATCAGGAAGAACTCGCGATAGAACGGCCCGCGCAGCGTCTCGGTGACGACCGAGCCCGCCTGGTGGAACCAGTATTGCCATGCCTGCGGCAAGCCCGCGTAATGCAGCAGCGGCGCGTTGCGCAGGTCGGCCGGCGTGCGCGCGTCATCGAGCACCGGATGGCCGGGCGCGCACACCGGCACCGCCACGGTCGCGAGCAGCGGCCGCGACACGAACCCCTTGCGGCGCAGCTCCGGCGTATAGCGGCGGATGACGATGTCGCAGGTTTCGTCGAACTGGTCGCGTTCGGTGTCGGGCGTCGTGACGAGTTGCACGTCGATATCCGGATGCCCGGCCTGGAACGCGGCCAGTTGCGTGAGCAACCATCCATGCGCGAACGACACCGACGTGTTGATCCGCACCGGATGGCCGCCGACCGGTTCGAGCATCTGGCCCGTGGCCTGTGCGAGCCGGCCGAGGCAGCTCGCGACGTCGACGAGGTAATGCCGCGCGCGCGGCGTGAGCCGCAACGAGCGCCCGTCGCGTTCGAACAGCTTCTGCCCGAAGAACGATTCGAGTACGCGGATCTGCTGCGCGACCGCGCTCTGGGTCACGTTCAGCTCGTCGGCGGCGAGGGTGAGGCTCTGCAGGCGGCCGGCAGCTTCGAAGCTGCGCAGCGCATTCAGGGGCGGCAATCGGCGCATCGTGAGATCGCGAAGAAAAGCTACACAGTGGGTCAAAAAATGTCGTTTGTGGCGGCCGGGGCGCCTCCCTATCATGGCGCCGACAGGAGAGAACGCCCCGATGACGATCATATCGCCACCCGACGCCCGGGCAACCGGATTTCGCCACCGTCTTCGCGTCCGGCGCGCGGCACGTCGTGCGACGAACCGCCCGGCCGCGGTGCCGCCCATGCGCGGCCGCGGCGCGCTGGCGCTCGCCTGTGCCGGGCTGTTCGCGGCGCTGACCGGATGCGCGACGAAAGCCGACAACGAGCGGCAGATCGGCAACGGCGGATCGCTGGTGCGCTACAGCTCGAGCCAGACCGAAGTCGACCTGACCGATGCCGAGCAGCAGACGCTGCGCATGCTCAGCGACCGCCGCTATGCGGACGCGACGCAGGCGCGCGCGCTCGACGCGGTGGCCGGCGCGCTGCGCGCGCAGGGTTATGCGCCGGTGACGGTCGATCGCGATTCGGGGCTGGTGGAAGCGGGGCGCAGCGACACGCTGATCCCGAAGTGGCGTCAGCTGCTGCGCGGCGCGCTGAAGGCGCGTATCGGGATGCTGCCGACGAAGCCCGATCATGAACGCGTGGCCGCGATCGTGACGGTTCGGGCGGGGCGGGACGCGCACGTCGCGATCGTGCGGGCGCGATTCGATCGTACGGTGTGGGACAGCGCCGGCGATTCGCGTACCAAGACCGTCATGGAGCCCGAGTACTACCAGGCGTTCTTCGCGGAAGTGGACAAGGCGATGTGCGCGACGAAGTGCGAGCAGTGAGCGGGGCACGCGCCGGCGCGTGAAAGCGTGAATGCCGGGGAGGAGGATCGCCACGGCGGCGTGCCGGTGGCGACGGTGGCGCGCCGGAGGCGGATTGCGCGGAACGGGCCCGGCATGCGCCCCGGCGTGCAACGCGGAAGGGGCCTACTTCACCGCAAACAGCGTCAGGTTCATGAAGATCTTGAACGCGTAACCGAGCGTGACGGCGCCGATCACGCCGCCGGCCCACAGGACGACGAACCACATCCAGCCGCGCATCCGCGGCCGGGGGGCCGCGGCGGCGGAGTGTTCGGCGGAATCAGTGGTGGTAGTAATGCTGGTCTTCATGGCGCACCTTGCCTCGGAATACCCAGTAACCCATCGTCGTGTAGGCGATGATGATCGGGAGGATAACCGCTGCGCCGACCAGTGTGAAGGTCTGGCTGGAGCGCGGTGCCGCGGCTTCCCAGATCGTCATCGTCTGAGGAATCGCATACGGGAACAGCGTGACGAGCAGGCCGACGTAGCCGAGCAGCACGAGCGCCAGCGCGAGCACGAACGGCGTCATGTCATGCCGGTTGCGCACCGCGCGGCGCATCCATACCGCGCACGCGGCGACCAGGAACGGCACCGGCAGCAGGCGCCAGAACAGCCCCGAATCGAACCAGCGCTGTGCGATGGCCGGGTCCTGCAGCGGCGTCCACAGGCTGACGACCGCGATGAAGCCGAGCAGCACGAGCGTCAGCGGCCACACGACGCGATGGAGGCGCCGCTGCAGGTCGCCTTCCGTCTTCGCGACGAGCCAGCAGCAGCCGAGCAGCGCGTAGGTCACGATCAGGCCGAGGCCGGTCAGCAGGCTGAACGGCGTGAGCCAGTCGAAGGCATCGCCCGCGAACACGCCGTCCTTCACGTTGATGCCCTGCAGGAACGCGCCGAGCGCGATCCCCTGGAACAGCGTCGCGCCGGCCGAGCCGCCGATGAACGCCAGATCCCACAGCTGCTTCGTGCGCCGCGCCTTCGCGCGGATCTCGAACGACACGCCGCGGAAGATCAGGCACACCAGCATGAAGATCAGCGGCAGGTACAGCGCCGACAGCACGGTCGAATAGACGACCGGGAACACCGCGAACAGCCCGGCGCCGCCGAGCACGAGCCACGTCTCGTTGCCGTCCCACACGGGCGCGACCGTGTTCATCATCAGGTCGCGTTCCTTCTCGTCCGGAAAGAACGGGAAGACGATGCCGATGCCGAGGTCGAAGCCGTCGAGCACGACGTACATGAAGAGCCCCAATGCGATGATCGCGGCCCAGATTACGGTGACGTCCATAGGTTTTCTCGTATGCGGAATGGGGTGGGCTCAGACGGTCTCGATCAGCTCGTCGACGGCCGACATCGGGCGGCGCGCGGTGTGATCGGGGCGCGTGTCGGGCATGTCGTGTTTCGGGTCGTGCTTCACGTCGGGCAGCGCGGGGCCGGCCTTCATCAGCTTCAGCATGTAGTACACGCCGGTGCCGAACACGAGGAAGTACACGATCACGAACGTCATCATCGACAGGCTGACCTGCTGCACCGACAGCGGCGACACCGCATGCGCGGTGCGCATCACGCCATACACGACCCACGGCTGGCGGCCCGCTTCGGTCGTGACCCAGCCCGCGAGCAGCGATACGAAGCCGGTCGGGCCCATCACGAGCGCGAAGCGCTGGAACCATTTCGATTCATACAGGCTGCCGCGGCGGCGCAGGAGCCACGCGAGCGCGGCGAGGCCGATCATCGCGATGCCGAGGCCGACCATGATCCGGAAGCTCCAGAACACGACCGTCGAGTTCGGGCGGTCTTCCGGCGGGAAGTCCTTCAGCCCGCGAATCTCGCCGTCCCAGCTGTGCGTGAGGATCAGGCTGCCGAGGTGCGGCACCTTCACCGCGTAGCGGGTCGTTTCCGCCTTCATGTCCGGGATGCCGAACAGGTTGAGCGCGGTGCCGCCCTTCTCGGTTTCCCACAGCCCTTCGATCGCGGCGATCTTCGCGGGCTGGTGCTTCAGCGTGTTGATGCCGTGCTGGTCGCCGATCACGGCCTGCAGCGGTGCGAGCACGAGCAGCAGCCACAGCGCCATCGAGAACATCTTCTTCACGCCCTTGTCGCGGCGGCCCTTCAGCAGGTGCCATGCGCCCGTCGCGGCCACCACCAGCGCGGCGACGATGAACGCGGCGATCGCCATGTGGAACAGGCGGTACGGGAACGACGGGTTGAAGATGATCGCGAACCAGTCGGTCGGCACGACGCGGCCGTCGACGATCTCGAAGCCCTGCGGCGTCTGCATCCAGCTGTTCGACGCGAGAATCCAGAACGTCGAGATCAGCGTGCCGATCGCGACCATCAGCGTCGCGCCGAAGTGCGCGCGTGGGCTCACGCGGTTCCAGCCGAACAGCATGATGCCGAGGAAACCGGCCTCGAGGAAGAACGCGGTCATGACCTCGTACATCAGCAGCGGCCCGGTGACGGCGCCGGCGAAGCTCGAGAAGCCCGACCAGTTCGTGCCGAACTGGTAGCTCATCACGACGCCGGAAACGACGCCCATCCCGAACGCGACCGCGAAGATCTTCGACCAGAACAGGCAGAGGGTTTTGTAGTACTGCTTGCCGGTTTTCAGCCAGCGATATTCGAGGACGGCGATGAAGCTGGCGAGGCCGATGCTCAGCGCCGGAAAGACGATGTGAAAGGAGACGGTGAACGCGAATTGCAGGCGGGCCAGATCGAGGGCCGAAAGAGCGGTGTCCATACCAGTTGACCGAGGCTGACGATACCCGCCGGCGGGTGCCGGCGGACCCCGGCGGACGGGCGTCGGGGTTGGCTGGAGTATGGGCCGCGATGTTGCACCGCGAAATGCGCCAACTCGTCGCAGATGTCCAGCCCGTCGCGCGCGATTCCGGGGTAAATCGTTGATTCGTATCAAGAAGGCTGCTTGCGGCGCGCGCGGCCGCGGCGTGGCGGTCTGACGCACGTGCGTCAATATGGCGCGTCGCGTCATCGGAACGGTTCGATCCGGGCGCGAACGCTGCGCAACACCGCACTCCTCGGCGCCCGCGCGCGGCCGAACCGTTGCGGTGCGTTATCGCGTAACGCACCCGCTCGTGCCGGCGGGCCGCGGGCGATGGGGGCTGTCACACCGGTAACGCCGCGCAACATTGGCGCGTGCGCCCGTAATGGATGACGGATCGAGCGCGGCGTAGCGTTCGGTATGTCGGGTTCGCATCGACGAACCGCCAGCCGGAGAACGTGACGTGAATGGATTGAAGCTCGCGCTGGGCGCGGTGGCCGCAGTGGCGATCGCGACGGGCGGCGTGGCGCATGCCGCCCGGGTCGGGGTCTATATCGGCCCCGGCTACCCGTATTACTACCCCGTCGTCCCTGCGCCTTATTACTACCCGCCGCCCGTCGTCGCGGTACCCGTCGACCCGGGGCCGCCGCCCGAGTACGTCGAGAAAGGGCAGCCGCAGGACGACGGCGACGCGAACGTCTGGTACTACTGCGACGCGTCGAAGCATTACTACCCGCATGTGAAGACCTGCAAGTCGGGCTGGCGATCGGTGCCGGCACGGCCGCAGTGACGGAGGCGCGACGATGAAATCCCTGTTTCGACCACTGCGCGTCCCGGCCGCGCTGGCGCTGGCCGGCCTGCTCGGCGCGTGCGCGTACATGCCGACCGGGCCGAGCGTGATGGCGCTGCCCGGCACCGGCAAGTCGTTCGACCAGTTCCGCGCCGACGATGCGAACTGCCGTCAATACGCGTTCGAGCAATCGGGCGGCGTGAGTGCCGGGCAGGCATCGACCGCGAGCGCGGTCGGCAGCGCGGCCGTCGGCACAGCACTCGGGGCGGCGGCCGGCGCGGCGTTCAACGGCGGCACGGGTGCGGCCGTCGGCGCAGGCGCGGGGCTGCTCGCGGGCAGCGTGGTCGGTGCCGGTGCGGCGCAAGGCTCGGCCTACGACATCCAGCGCCGCTACGACTACGGTTACCTGCAATGCATGTACGCGACCGGCAACCGCGTGCCGGTGCCGGGCGGGATGAGCGGCGGCGGTGGCGGTGGTGGATACGGCGGTGGCGGATACGGCGGCGCACCGCGCGCGGCGCCGCCGATGCCGCCGGCGGGTGTCCAGCCGCCGCCGCCGCGCTACTGACGGCGGCCCGGGCGGCGGCGTGCCGCATCGCGTGCCGGTGCGCCGTGCTTGCGTTCACCGTCGGCCGTCGGCGCACACACGCTGCGTGAATTGCGTACACTCTGAGTCTCGTTTCGGCAGGGCCGGGCGCATCGGTTCCGGTCCGCGTTTACCCAGGACTCAGCGATGATCGATTTACGCAGCGATACCGTGACACGTCCGAGCCAGGCAATGCTGGCCGCGATGACTGCCGCCGAAGTCGGCGACGACGTATGGGGTGACGACCCGACCGTGCTGCGCCTGCAGGCGGTGATGGCCGAGCGGGCCGGCAAGGAAGCCGGCCTGTTCTTCCCGAGCGGCACGCAGAGCAACCTCGCCGCGCTGATGGCCCATTGCGAACGCGGCGACGAGTACATCGTCGGCCAGCTCGCGCATACCTACAAGTACGAAGGCGGCGGTGCGGCCGTGCTGGGCAGCATCCAGCCGCAGCCGATCGAGAACGCGCCGGACGGCACGTTGCCGCTCGCGAAGATCGCCGCGGCGATCAAGCCGATCGACAATCACTTTGCCCGCACGCGCCTGCTCGCGCTCGAAAACACGATCGGCGGCCAGGTCTTGCCGGAAGGCTATGTCCAGGAAGCCACCGCGTTCGCGCGCAGCCGCGGGTTGGCGCTGCATCTCGACGGCGCGCGCGTGTGCAACGCGGCCGTCGCGTCGGGCCGTTCGATCGCCGAGCTGTGCGCGCCGTTCGACACCGTGTCGATCTGCTTCTCGAAAGGGCTCGGTACACCGGTCGGCTCGGTGCTGGTCGGCAACCGCGTGCTGATCGAGCGCGCGCAGCGCTGGCGCAAGGTGCTCGGCGGCGCGATGCGGCAGTCGGGCATTCTCGCGGCCGCGTGCCTGTATGCGCTCGACCACAACGTCGAGCGGCTCGCGGACGATCACGCGAACGCCGCGCATCTCGCGGCAGGCCTCGCGCGCATCGACGCGGTGAAGGTGCTGTCGCACGCGACGAACATGGTGTTCGCGCAATTCCCCGAAGCCGATTGCGCGCCGCTCGAGGCGTGGCTCAAGGAACGCGGGATCCTCACGCAGATGCTGTACGCGTCGCGCTTCGTCACGCACTGCGACGTGTCGCGCGCGGACATCGATACCTTCATCGACGCGGTCGGCGCGTATTTCGCGCAGCGCCGCGCGTAACGGGGAATGCGCCGGCCGGCGGGAGAGCCGGCGCGACGTGGCGCGAAGCTGGGAGCGAAGAGGCGACGGGGGCGACGAGGCAACCCGTCTGTCGATATCGGGCGAGCCGGCGGATTACGCTTGCCGGGGTGCGTCGGCGGGGGGCGTGCCGTCGCGGAACAGCGTTTTCAGTTGCGTGCGCAGTTCGGCGCTGTCGGTGTGCTGGTGCACCAGCACCGCGTGTTGCACGGCGGCCTCCAGCAGTTCGTTGTCGGAGTCGGCGGAAATCGCGACCGAGCAATGCGTCGCGCTGGGAAACTCGCGGCAATCGATATAGCGGCGGGACATGATGTTCTCCTTGCGGGAAAGGGAACGGCCGGATGTGCATGATCGGCCGCGCGGTGCGTTCGCGAGGCCGATGGAAAAAGTATAGGCGGCGCGGCAGGGTTTCTCGCCGCAATGCGTACCGCGCCGCGCGCCATGCACCACCCTGGCGGTGTCGATCACCCGCGCGTCACGGCAGCGGCGCGAGCAGCCGGCGTGCCGCCTCGACGACGCGTTCGGACAACGACGCCATCGTCGGCGACTGCACGGTCCACGCGTGCCAGTACAGCGTGACGTCGGTCGGATGCGCGGGTGCGAGATCGACGAGCCCCTGCGCGTCGAGCGGCGCGGCGCCGATCAGCGGCTCCGGCACCATCGCGTAGCCGAGCCCGTGCCGCACCGCCGCGAAGTGCGAATGGGTGCCCGGCACGTAGTGGCACGGGTAGGCGCCCTCGGGCAGCCCGAACTTCTCCTTCAGGAACGACGACTGCAGCGTATCGCGCCGCGAGTACGCGACGACGGGCGCCTTGCGCGCGCTTGTGCGGTTCAGCCCGCGCGGGAACCAGCGCACCGCGAACGCGGCGGCCGCGAGCAGCCGGTAGCGCATCGTGCCGAGCGGCGTCGCGAGACAGCCGCGCATCGGCTTCGGCTCGGTCGTCACGCAGCCCACCGCCATCCCGCTTTCGAGCAGCGCGAACGTGTGGTCCTGGTCTTCGACGATCAGCTCGAACAGGATGCGCTCGCCGGCGAGTACGGACGTCAGTGCCGGGAGAAACCACGTGCCGAGGCTGTCGGAATTGAGCGCGATCGTGACCGAGATCGGCGATTCGCGCTCGGTCGCGAGCGTGCTTTGCAGGTCGGCCTGCAGCAGCGCGACGCGGCGCAGGTGCTGCAGCACGCGCTGCCCGGCCACCGTCGGGCGGCACGGCCGCGTGCGCAGCACGAGCGGCGTGCCGAGGCTCGCTTCCAGTGCGCGGACCCGCTGCGTGACGGCCGACGCGGTCACGTGCAGGCGCACGGCCGCCTGCTCGAAGCTGCCCGTGTCGGCGACGGCCAGCAGTGCGGCGGCCTGCTTCGGATCGATCGTCATCGACATGTCGGTGGCATTCCTGTGAACGTAAGACGAGAGGAGCCGCTAGTGTAAGGCAGCCCGCACGCGCGCCCGAAAGCGGCGCATCGTGCTGCCGTGCCGCATTCGTCGTCGGAATCGGCCAAGGCATCGCGCACACCGCATGCCGGTGGCGCGCGCATTTTGAACTAGGCTATATGAACGCGCGGAACCCGGGCATGTGCCATGCCTGCACTCCGCGCGCGGACGATCGCGCGTCGCGCGCAAGCCGCGGCGCGGGCGTCGTGACGATTCCCATTTGACGGAGACGAACATGTCGATTCGACTAGGCGAGGACGCGCCCGATTTCACCGCGGAGACCACCGAGGGAACGATCCGCTTTCATGAATGGATCGGCGACCATTGGGCGATCCTGTTTTCCCATCCGAAGGATTTCACGCCGGTATGCACGACCGAACTCGGCTACATGGCCGGGCTCAAGCCGGAATTCGACAAGCGCAACACGAAGATCATCGGGCTGTCGATCGATCCGGTCAGCGATCACCGGAAGTGGGTGGCGGATATCGCCGAGACGCAGGGTCACGCGGTCAACTATCCGCTGATCGGCGACGACGAGCTGAAGGTCGCGAAGCTGTACGACATGATTCATCCGAATGCGAGCGGCGGCCCGCGCACGGCGGTCGACAACGCGACCGTGCGCTCGGTGTTCGTCATCGGGCCGGACAAGAAGGTCAAGGCGATGCTCGTTTATCCGATGAGCGCGGGACGCAATTTCGACGAGGTGCTGCGCCTGCTCGACGCGTTGCAGCTCAACGCGCAGCATACGGTGGCGACGCCGGTCAACTGGCGGCCCGGCGACGATGTCATCATTCCGACGTCGGTGTCGGACGATGCGGCGAAGCAGAAATATCCGCAGGGCTTCCGGACGCTGAAGCCGTACCTGCGTTACGTGACGCAGCCGGGCTGACGCGCCGTGCCGGCCGGATGCCGGCAGTGCAGGACCACGACGGGGCGGCCCGCGCGGCAACCGCGACGGCGGCGGCCCGGGCCGGACAATGCGCATCAACCAGCGACGGAGCGACTTCGCGATGATCTTCCGGCAACTCTTCGACCCGCAATCGTCGACGTACACGTACCTGCTCGCCGACCCCGCGTCGCGCGAAGCGCTGCTGATCGATCCGGTGTTCGAGCAGGTGCGCCGCGACGCGGCGCTGCTCGACGAGCTCGGGCTGCGGCTCGTCGCGACCGTCGACACGCACGTGCATGCCGATCACGTGACGGGCGCGTGGCTGCTGAAGCAGCGCACGGGCAGCACGATCGCGATCTCGGCCGCGAGCGGCGCGCAGGGCGCCGGTCGCTACCTGAACGACGGCGACCGCTGTGCGTTCGGCGCGCGCTACCTGACCGTGCGCGCGACGCCCGGCCACACGAGCGGCTGCATCAGCCTCGTGCTCGACGACGAATCGATGGCGTTCACCGGCGATTGCCTGCTGATCCGCGGCACCGGCCGCACCGACTTCCAGCAGGGCGACCCGCGTGCGCTGTATCGCGCGGTGCACGGCCGGCTTTTCACGCTGCCGGCCGCGTGCCTGCTATATCCGGCGCACGACTATCGCGGGCTCACGGTGACGAGCGTCGGCGAGGAGCGGCGCTTCAATCCGCGCCTCGGCGGCGATCTGAGCGAAGACGATTTCGCGGGCTACATGCGCAACCTCGGGCTCGCGCACCCGCGCCAGATCGACGTCGCGGTGCCGGCGAACCTTCAATGCGGCGTCGCCGCGAACGCGCCCGATGCGCAGGCGGCACCCGACTGGGCGCCGCTCGTCTATACGTTCGCGGGGTTCTGGGAAATCGATCCGCAATGGCTCGAGGATCATTTGCAGGCGGTGCAGGTGGTCGACGTGCGCGAGCCGGACGAATTCACGGGCCCGCTCGGCCATCTGCCCGGCGCGACGCCGATTCCGCTCGGCGAACTGGCCGCGCGTGCCGGCGAGATCGCGCGCGACCGGCCGGTCGTGACCGTGTGCCGGGCCGGCGGGCGATCCGCGCAGGCGACCGTGATCCTGCTGAAAGCCGGCTTCGACACGGTCGCCAATCTCGGCGGCGGAATGCTGCGCTGGCGTGCCGAGGGGCGCGTCGTGATGGACGGCCGGTCGTAACGGCACAAGTCGCACGACAAAAATTAATTCCGGACCGCTGTCGAAACGGCCGGGTGCCGTTCGTCGTCAAGGTATCCGATCACGTGGCGCCGCACGACGTGGCGCCGAAACCCGGAGAGACCGCACGATGATACCGACGCTTTACGCCCATCCCTTTTCGTCCTACTGCCAGAAGGTGCTGACCGCGCTGTACGAGAACGGCACGCCGTTCGCGTATCGCGTGCTCGCGCACGACGATCCGAAGCCGATGCAGGAACTAGCCGCGCTGTGGCCGTTGAAGCGCTTTCCGGTGCTGGTCGATGCCGGCCGCACCGTGATCGAGGCGTCCATCATCATCGAGTACCTCGGCCTGAACCATCCGGGCCCCGTGCGGCTGCTGCCCGACGATCCGCACGCGGCGCTCGAGGTGCGCACGATGGATCGTTTCTTCGACAACTACGTGTCGACGCCGCAGCAGAAGGTCGTGTTCGACGCGCTGCGGCCGGAAGCCGAGCGCGATGCGCGCGGTGTCGCCGATGCGCGCGCGATGCTCGACACGTCGTATGCGTGGCTGGACAGGAAGATGGCCGATCGCGAATGGGCGGCCGGCGACCGCTTCAGCCTCGCCGACTGCGGCGCGGCGCCGTTCCTGTTCTATGCGGACTGGACGCACCGGATCGATCCGTCGTTCGCGAACGTGATCGCGTATCGCACGCGTCTGCTGGCGCGGCCGTCGTTTGCGCGCGCGGTCGACGAGGCGCGGCCGTATCGCCCGTTCTTTCCGCTGGGCGCGCCCGATCGCGACTGAACGGCGCGGGCGTCGCGCGGCGCGCCGACGCCGCGCATGGCCGGCAGCGCGTGCCGGGGCGACGGAACGAAAGCAGCGGCAGCATCGCGGCGTCTCCCGTTACATCGTGCGGGTGGCCGACTGCGCGAGCGTCAGCAGTTCGTCGAACTGCGTGATCAGCTCGAAGCACAGCAGGAACGCGAGCGTATAGGCCGGCGCGGGGAAGCGCCGGATCGTCGCCAGCACCTGCGGCGCGAAGCGCGAGCGGATCGCGTCGCGCGTCAGCAGCCATGCGATCGCGATGCCGATCGCGGCGCCGGAGATCAGGTCGGTCGGGTAGTGGAAGCCGAGATAGGCGCGCGGTACGCAGATGAACACGACCGCATACAGCAGCGCGAGCACGCCGACGCGGCGCGCGATGATGAAGATGCCGGTGGCGATCGCCATCCACAGCATCGCGTGATCGCTGGGAAACGAACTCCATGCCTGCAGCGTGGCCGCGCGCAGCCCTGCCGACGGGAAGTGCAGGTGCAGTTCGGGGTTGTAGATCGGCCGCACGCGGAACGGCAGCACCTGGGCGAGCAGCCGGCCGAACGCGAGCGCGACGAGCCCGCTCGCGATCGTCGCGACGACCAGCTCGCGCTGCCGCTCGCGGTTCGGGCCCGGCTGGAACCATAGCCAGCACAGCACGGGAATGAGCACGAAGCCCTTGAACGTGTACAGGCCCGCGATCACGCGGATCGCGTGATTCATCAGCGGTCCGAACGTGATGTGGGTGAGGAAGGTCTGGATCGTGGTATCGAAATTGTTCATGTCGTACGATCCCGGCGGACGCCCGATGCATCGCGCGCGGCCGGCCGGATCTGGAAGCGCGCTCGCACCGGAGCGCAACGGGGGGCAAGTATGTCACCCGTTATTTCGAAGAAAATGCGAAAAAATACCGGGAATCCCCTGATGAAACGGGGCTGTGCGATGGGGCCGGATGGGCGGGCGCCGTGCGGCGGGGGGATCGGAATCGTCCGATATTTCCGCGTCGATGCGCGCGGCCATCGGAAAAATAATCGGTAGAACTGGACAGTCGCGCCGGCCGGCGTGGATCTTGCACCGGATGAGCGGTTCTCGCGCCGGATGCGCGCGAATCTGCCGGGTCACGCGGCGTCATGCGTGCGCCGATCGAAAATAAAAGAAAAGGCGGGCAAGCCCTGTGGGCCTGCCCGCCATGTGCGTGCGGTGCGGAAATTCAGCGGCGCCGGATTCGTGCCGTGAGCGCCGTGAGCGCCGGCCGGCCGCAGCGCCGTCAGCCGCGCCGGATGCCTTCGGGCAGTGCGCTGATGCGGCGCACTTCGGGCGAATCGAGCCACGCGCGCGACGTCGCGCAGTCGGCGAACATGTCGGTCGCATCCTCGCCCCAGAACAGGTCGCCGTCGAGTTCGAAGGTCGGCACGCCGAATACGCCGTGCGCGATCGCATCGTCGGTGTTCGCGCGCAGCGCGTCCTTGACCGGCTGGGCTTCGACGGCCGTCACGCCTTCCGGGAAGCCGACGGCTTCGCACAGCGCGGCGAACCCTTCCGGCGTCGACACGTCCTGGCCGTCGCGCCAGATATGCCGGAAGATCCGGCGGATCGCGTCGGGTGAACTGCCCATCGCGATCGCGAGACGCAGCGGCCTGATCGGATTGAACGGGTGCGCGGGCGGCATCCGGAATGCAATGCCGAGCTTGTCCGCGCGATATTGCGCGTGGCGATAGGTGAAGACGCGTTTCGTCGCGATCTCGGCCGGCGCTTTCTGGCCCCAGTGTGAGAGCAGCGCGCCGAGCACGATGGGCCGCGGCTCGAACGCGGCGGCGGCCGGCAACCGGTCGAACTGTTCCTGCTGCAGGTACGCGAACGGCGAGACGAAATCGAAATACCAGCTGGCGGTGCGCGCGGCGTTCATGGTGGCTGCCCTCATGGGTGTCCGGTTGGCGGTGGCACGCGCGGCACGCCTGCAGGCGGCGCGCGATGCATGCATCGGCGGCCAGTGTCGCACGCGGCTGCCTTTTGCGTCGTTGCGTTGTAGCGCTGTTGCGTGGCGGTGCGCGCGCCGCCGGTCATGACGCCGTGTCGTCGTGGCCGGCGGCCGACGCGAACTGCGCGAGGCTGTCACGTACGGCCGCCGCGTCGTAGCGTGCGCCTGCGCCGCCGAGCGCCACGGTCGCCTTCTGCGCGAGCGGCAGCAGCATCGCGAGCGCTGCCGCCATGGCCGGTGCGGCGGCGAGCCGCGATTTCGGGCCCGATACGGTCAGCGCGCCGACACACTCGCCGGCCGCACCGAACACGGGTACGGACGCCGAAGCCGTCTCGGGGTCGCGCTCGCCGTACGACGCGGCCCAGAGTCGTTCGCGCACGTCGTGCCATTGCGCATCCTGCGTGTCGGTGAACGCCAGCAGCACCTTCCCGGACGCGCCCTGGCGAACCGGAAATTCCTCGCCGACACGAATCGACACGCGCACCGCGCGGGCGGGCTCGACCCGGTACAGCACCGAGCGCATGTCGCCCTGGCGCACGTAGAACGATGCCGTTTCGCCGAGTTCGCGGCTGAGCGTTTCGAGCAGCGGCTCGACCACCGGGCCGACCCGGAACGAACGCTGGTACAGCGCGGCGAGCCGCAGCGGCTCGTGCCCAATCGCGTACTGGCCGTCGTCGAGCTTGCGCATGAAGCCACCATGCTCGAGCGCGGCGAGCAGGCGCAGGATCGTGCTCTTGTACAGCCCGGTGCGGCGCGACAGCTCCGCGAGCGACAGCCGGTCGTCGGTCTGCCCGAAGGCGCGGAGGATCGCAAACGCGCGATCGAGGACGGCGACGCCGCTGGACGCTTCTTCGGCCGGCGAATCGGGCTCGTTGCCGGCGTGATCGGTATGAGTCGTAGGCACTGCCTGCTTCCTTCAGAGGATGATCGGTCGACTATATCGTTCTGCCTGACAGAACTCAAGTTCCAGAAAATCGCAATTTCACGGGTATACCCCGCTTACAGCGCGTTCGACGCACGCTTAGAGTTCTATCAAACAGAACGATGTTCTTTCAGATAGAACGATGGAGTATCAAATGAGCGTTTCCGAATATCCGAAGGTGCTGGTCAGCGAGGTCGGGCCGCGCGACGGCCTGCAGAGCATCCGGGCCGTGATGCCGACGGCCGGCAAGCTGCGCTGGATCACGGCGCTGGCCGCGGCCGGCTTGCGCGAGATCGAGGTCGGGTCGTTCGTGCCGGCGAGGCTGTTGCCGCAGATGGCCGACGTGCGTGAGGTCGTCGCGCATGCGCTGGCGATTCCCGGGCTGCATGTCGCCGCGCTCGCGCCGAACCTGCGCGGCGCCGAGGGCGCATTCGAAGCAGGCGTGCACAAGCTGACGCTGCCGGTATCGGTGACGGAGGCGCATTCGCTGGCGAATATCCGCAAGACGCCCGCGCAGATGATCGACGAGGTGCGCGCGATCGTCGCGCTGCGCGATGCGCGGTTCCCGTCGGTGCAGATCGAGGCGGGCGTGTCGGTCGCGTTCGGCTGCACGATCGCGGGCGCCGTCAGCGACGACGAGACGATCGCGATGGCGGTGGCGATGGCCGAATGCGGGGTCGACGAGATCGGGCTGTCCGACACGAGCGGTTATGCGAACCCGGCGCAGGTACGCCGGCTGTTTGTCCGGCTGCGCCGGGAAGTCGGCGACAAGGCGGGCGGCGCGCATTTCCACAATACGCGCGGGCAGGGGCTCGCCAACGTCGTCGCGGCGCTCGACGCGGGCGTGACGACGATCGATGCGAGCCAGGGCGGCCTCGGCGGTTGCCCGTATGCGCCGGGTGCGACCGGCAACATCGTCACCGAGGATCTCGTGTTCCTGCTCGAATCGGCGGGATTCGACACGGGTATCGACGTCGACGCCCTGCTCGCCGCGCGCGCGATCCTGCACGCGGCGCTGCCGGCCGAGGCGTTGTACGGCCATGTGCCGGACGCCGGTTTGCCGAAGGGCTTCCGTTACGCGGACGGCCGTTCTCCAGCCGCGCCGCAACCGGAAGGATGCCTGGCGGGAGTCGCGCAATGAACGGCCGCCAACCCGCTTCGATGCTGCCGTACGCCGGCGTCCGCGTGATCGAGATGACGCACATGGTGATGGGCCCGACCTGCGGGATGCTGCTCGCGGATCTCGGCGCGGAAGTCATCAAGATCGAACCGATCGCCGGCGACAGCACGCGCGCGCTGCGCGGTTCGGGCGCGGGATTCTTCGGGATGTTCAACCGCAACAAGAAGAGCCTCGCGGTCGACGTGAAGGATCCGCGCGGGCTCGAGATCGTGCTGCGGCTCGTCGCGACGGCGGACGTGTTCAGCGAGAACTTCAAGAGCGGCACGATGGACCGGCTCGGCCTCGGTTATCCGGCGCTGCACTCGCTGAATCCGCGCATCGTGTACGTGTCGCACAAGGGCTTCCTGCCGGGGCCGTACGAGCATCGCACCGCGCTCGACGAGGTGGTGCAGATGATGGGCGGCCTCGCGTACATGACCGGCCCGGAGGGGCGGCCGCTGCGCGCGGGCGCGAGCGTGAACGACATCATGGGCGGCATGTTCGGCGCGATCGGCGCGATGGCCGCGCTCGCGCAGCGCGAACGCACCGGCCGCGGCCAGCAGGTGCAGAGCTCGCTGTTCGAAAACAACGTGTTCCTCGTGGCGCAGCACATGATGCAGTTCGCGGTGACGGGGCAGGCCGCATCGCCGATGCCGAGCCGGATTTCCGCGTGGGCCGTCTACGACGTGTTCTCCGTGAAGGACGGCGAGCAGATCTTTCTCGCGGTCGTGTCGGATACGCAGTGGGCGCTGTTCTGCGATGCGTTCGGGCTGGCTGCGCTGAAGGACGATGCGCGCCTCGCGACCAACAACCTGCGCGTGCAGGCGCGCGAGTGGCTGCTGCCCGAACTGCGCGCGCGGCTCGCGCCGCATTCGGCCGCGGAGGTCGGCGCGATCTTCGAGTCGATCGGCCTGCCGTATGCACCGATCACCAGGCCGCAGGACCTGTTCGACGATCCGCACCTGCTGGCGACGGGCGGCCTCGCGGACGTGACATTGCCGGCCGATGCGAGCAGCGCCGGGCGGCCGGTCGACACGCGCACCGCGCTGCTGCCGCTCACGCTCGCGGGCGAGCGCCTGCGGCTGCGCTCGGCGCCGCCGGCGCTCGGGCAGGACACGTGCGCGCTGCTTGGCGAACTCGGCTACACGCCGGACGAGGCGCGCGCGCTGATCGAGGCCGGCGTCGTGGCCGGGCGGCACGACGCGGACGGCGCGGACGGCGCGGCGGCGGGCGGCGCGCCGTCCCCGAACGAACTGGCGAGCGCGTAGCGCGGCCGCGATCCCCTGATCGAACAAAGGCGTCCCGGCCGCGCCACGCGCGGGCGAGGATCGCCCTATCCACGGAGACAACCATGACATCCGCATTCCCGGCGCTGGCCGCCGATCGCGAGACCGATGCATCGATCGAGCAGCGGGCCGTGCGCAAGGCCGCATGGCGCTTCATCCCGCTGCTCGCGCTCGCGTATTTCTTCAATTACCTGGACCGCACGAGCGTCGGGTTCGCGGCGCTCACGATGAACCGCGATCTCGGGCTGACGGCGACGCAGTTCGGCTGGGGCGCGGGGATCATGTTCGCCGGCTACTGCGTGTTCGAGGTGCCGAGCAATCTCGCGCTGTACCGCTTCGGCGCGCGCCGCTGGCTCGCCCGCATCATGATCACGTGGGGCGTGATGGCGGCCGCGACTGCGCTCGCGACCGGGCCGACGAGTTTCTATGCGATCCGGCTGCTGCTCGGTATCGGGGAAGCCGGGTTCTTTCCGGGCGTGATCTTCTTCCTCGCCGTGTGGTTTCCGGCGAGCTACCGCACGCGGGTGCTGGCGTGGTTCACCGTGTCGACGCCGCTGTCGTCGCTGATCGGCGGGCCGCTGTCGACGTGGCTGCTGCAGCTCGACGGCGCGCTCGGGCTGGCCGGCTGGAAATGGATGTTCATCGTCGAAGGGCTGCCGGCGTGCGCGCTCGGTTTTCTCGTGCTGAAGCTGCTGTCCGATTCGCCCGCGGATGCCGCGTGGCTGACGGGCGACGAGCGTGCCGCGCTGCAGCGCGCGTTCGAGCGCGAAGGCGCGGCCGCCGGCCGCAAGAAGCGCTTCGGCGTCGCGCTGCGCGACGTGCGCGTGTACGTGCTCGCGCTGATCTCGTTCGGTTTCACGATGGGTTCTTACGGGATCGGCATCTGGCTGCCGCAGATGCTCAAGGCGCACGGCATGTCGACGATGCAGACGGGCTGGCTGTCCGCGGTGCCGTACTTCTTCGCGACCGTCGCGCTGCTGTGGTGGGCGAAGCGCGTGGACCGTCGCGGCGGCCCGGTCGCGAACCTGGCGATCGGGCTGTTCATCGGCGCGGTGGCGCTCGGCGTCTCGACGCACTTCCTGACGCTCGGCCCCGCACTCGCCGGCATCACGCTGGCGCTGGTCGGCACGATCGCCGGCCGCACGATCTTCTACACGCTGCCCTCGCGCTTCCTGTCCGGCCAGGCGGCGGCCGGCGGGCTCGCGCTGATCAACTCGATCGGCGCGCTCGGCGGCTTCGCGGGCCCTTATCTCGTCGGCTACCTGAAGGACGGCTTCGGCACCTTTACCGCCGGCATGCTCGGTCTCGCGATCGTGCTCGCGATCACGACGCTGCTGACGCTGTCGCTGTACGCGTTCGACCGGAGCGAATGACATGGACACGACGCTTTCGATCAAGCGGCGCCGGCTGCTCGGCGCGGCCGCCGCATCGCTCGCGCTGCCCGCGTTCGTCGAGACGCGCGCGGCGACCCAGGAGGGAGTTTCCCGCATGACGACGCAAAGCAACTATCTGGCGGTCCGCCCCGACTGGCTCGCGTCGGCGCTCGAACCCGTGCTCGAGCCCGACCTGCCGATCGTCGATGCGCATCATCATTTCTATGAGCGGCCAGGCTGGATCTACATGCTCGACGACTATCTGCAGGACGCGCGCTCGGGCCACAACATCCAGGCGTCCGTCTACATGCAGGCGCAGACGCGCTATCGCGATGCGGGCCCGGTCGAACTGAAGCCGGCGGGCGAGACGGCCTACGTTGCCGGCGTGACCGAGCCGTTGCAGCAGCACGGCCGTCCGGCTGTCGCGAAAGGCATCGTCGGCCATGCGGACCTGCGTCTCGGCGAGCGTGTGCGCGAGGTGCTCGAAGCACATCTCGAAGCCGGGCGCGGGCGGTTTCGCGGCGTTCGTCACCTGACGACCTGGGATGCCGATCCCACGCTTGCCAATCCGCTATCGGCGGTGCCGCGCGGCATGCTGCTCGATTCCGCGTACCGGGCGGGCGTCGCGCAGCTCGCGCCGCTCGGGCTGTCGTACGACGCGTGGCTGTTCTTTCCCCAACTACCTGAACTGTTCGAGCTCGCGAAGGCGAATCCCGATACGCGCATCATCGTCAATCATTGCGGCGGCGTCGTACGGATCGCGAGTTATGCCGACAAGCGGCCGGAGGTGTTCGAACGCTGGTCGGCGTCGATGCGCGCGCTCGCGCAGCTGCCGAACGTGTACGTGAAGGTCGGCGGGCTCGGGATGCGCATCAACGGTTTCGATTTCGAGAAAGGCGCGCGGCCGCCGTCTTCCGTGCAACTCGCCGACGCGTGGAAGCCGTGGATGATGACCTGCATCGACGCGTTCGGCCCCGAGCGCTGCATGTTCGAGAGCAATTTTCCGGTCGACAAGGGCTCGTATTCGTTCGTGAACGGCTGGAATGCGTTCAAGCGCCTGACGGCGCAGGCAAGCCCGGACGAGCGCGACGCGCTGTTCCGCGGCACGGTCACGCGGGCTTACCGGCTCGGCTGACGCGCGTCGCGACGACAGGCCCGGCGCTTGCTCACCCCGCCTCCACCAGCGCCGCCAGCCTCGCCAGCGCCATTTGCCAGCCGGTTTCGTTGTCGGCGGCCGGCACGCCGGGCGGCACCCCGTCGTGCACGGCGTCCACGCGCGTGCCGCCCGCTTCGTCGGACAGCGTGATCGTGATCGTCATGGCGCCGCGCAGCATCGGATCGTCGGTTTCGAACACGTCGATCTCGACGATCTGCTCGTCCGGCACGAGCGTGACGAAGCGGCCGTGATAGGTATCGGTGCGCGCGGTGGTCTTGCCGGCGCCGGCCGACGGTGCGTCATAGCTCAGCGACACGCGCAGCGCGCCGCCTTCGCGCGCGTCGTATGCATGCACGCGGCACGTCATGCCGTCGGGCACCTTCCATTGTTCGACGGCGTGCGGATCGAGCAGCGCGCGGTAGACGCGCCCGCGCGGGGCGTTCAGGTGCCGGCTGACCCGGGTCGAATGCGTGTGCGTGTGCAACATGTCGCCTCCCGCGGAGCGCGCGCGACGGTGCACGCCGGCGGCCGGCGTGTCGTCGCGCTTCCTTCAGGAATCCTAGGCGCGTGCGAGGCGGCATGCAATGATCGCGCACCCGGCCGCGCTCAGCGCAGCGCGGCCGCGAAGGCGTCGAGCTGCGTGATGCAGGTGTTCCAGCCCTCGAAGAAGCCGAGCGCTTCATGGCGCTCGCGCGTGGCGGCGTCCGGATGCATCACGCGTGCCTCGTAGCGGCTGCCCGCATCGTCGTCGGCCATCGTGACGACTGCCGTGAACCCCATCCACGGCAGTTGCGGCCGCCAGCCGCCCCCGAGCATCGACGTGAACGCGATGCGCGATTCGGGCACGATTTCGAGGAAGCAGCCGGGGTTGTCGCTCGTGCCGCCGTCGGGGCCGCGCATGAACGTGTGGAAAGCGCCGCCCGGACGCAGGTCGAATGCGCGCACTTCGGTGGTCCACGGTTTCGGGCACCACCATTCCTTCAGCAGGTCGGGGTCGGTCCACGCACGCCACAGCGCGTGGCGCGGCGCGTGCAACGTCCGCGTGATGACGAGATCGTGGGCTTCAGCGGGGTCGATGGGGCTGGCTGACATCGTGCTCCTCCTGGTGACGGCGTTCGACGAATTCGACGAGACGATCGGATCGTGCTTCCCACAGCGCGCGCTGCGCGGCGAGCCATGCCTCGGCCTCGGCGAGCCGGCTGCCGACCAGTGTGCAGGTGCGCGAGCGGCCGGATTTCCGGGTCTGCACGAGGCCGCTGCGCTCGAGCACGGCCACGTGCTTCATGAACGACGGCAGCGCCATGTCGAACGGCTCGGCCAGTGCGGAGACGGTCCGCTCGCCCTGGCCGAGCGCGCCGACGATCGCGCAGCGCGTCGGATCGGCGAGGGCGTGGAAGACGTCGCTGATGCCGGGTTGAAAGTTAGCCATGTGGCTAAGTGTAGGCAATGGGAACGGCGATGCAACGGAAATTTTCGTCGCGTAGGATGATGGGGCGGTAACACGCGCCGACCGGGCGCGGTGTCGCCGCATGCCTGCTGCCGTTGCGCGAGCCGCGACGATCGGCCGGTGTTCTTTCCGATCCGGCCGCCCGCCGAACCCGTGCGGGCGGCCCACCTGATTACCGGAGATGGCATGACCGAATCCGTTACCGTCCGCCGCATCGACGCGGGCGAAGCGATGACCTGCGTCGATGCGCTGGCCGACGTGCTGATCGATTGCGTCGAGGGCGGCGCGTCCGTCAGCTTCATGTTGCCGATCGAGCGGCCGACCGCCGTCGCGTTCTGGACCCACGTCGCCAACGGCGTCGCGAACGGCGAGCGCATCCTGCTCGTCGCCGAGGACGCGGCCGGCCGGATCGTCGGCACCGTGCAGGTCGTGACCGCGCAGCCGGAGAACCAGCCGCATCGTGCGGATATCGCGAAGATGCTCGTGTCGCGTCACGCGCGCCGGCAGGGCATCGCCGGGCGGCTGATGGCGGCGGCCGACGCGGCCGCGCGCGACGCCGGCAAGACCGTGCTCGTGCTCGATACCGTGACGGGCGGCGACGCCGAGCGGCTGTACGAGCGGGCCGGCTGGCAGCGCGTCGGCGTCGTGCCGAACTATGCGTTGATGCCCGACGGCACGCCCTGCGCGACGACGGTTTTCCACAAGCAACTCGCGTAACGGGGCGGGCGATGCATCCCGTCGCTCCCGCGCTCCTGTCCCTTACGCTCGCGGCCGGTCTCGTCGCGCTGGTCGCGCCTGCGTGGCTCGCGGCCGCGTGGCGACGCCGTACGCAGGTGCCGCTTCGCGTGTTTTTCTACGGGATGCTGACCTTCTTCGTGTTCCAGCCGGTACTGCGCATGTCGTGGCAGATTCCGCTGTACCGCTGGCTTGCTCACGATCCGCGCTGGCACCTGCCGATGCTCGTGTTCGCGGCATTGACGGCCGGGCTCTTCGAGGAATGCGGGCGCTGGGTCGCCTTCCGGTATCTGCTGCCGAAGCGGCATGATGCGCCGACGGCCGTGATGCTCGGGCTCGGGCACGGCGGACTGGAGGCGATGCTGCTGGTCGGCGTCGGGTTTCTCGCGCTCGGCACGACTTATCTGCTCGCGCACGCGGGTGTCGTGGTGCCGGAGGGCGTGCAGTCGCTGGTCGGGTCGCAGTTCGCGGGCATGACGCTCGCGTCGCCCGTTCTCGCGTTGCTCGAGCGCACGAGCGCGCTGGCCGCGCATGTCGGACTGTCGCTGATCGTGCTGCAGACGTTCGTGCGCGGAACGAAGCGCTGGCTGGTGCATGCGATTGCGCTCCATTTCGTGTTCGACCTCGTTGTCGTGCTGCTGACGCGGTACTGGCATGTCGATACGGTGCTGGTCGAGGCGACCCTGTTCGTGTGCAGTGTCGTGCTCCTGTTGCTGGGCATTCGCTGGAGCCGCCGGACAGCGGGTGCCGGAGGCGCGAGCACCGGGCACATCGCGTGACGGGCAGGGAGCGTGTCAGCCGTTTGCAGCGGGTTCGGCCGCCGGACGGCCGGCGCATCTGATTATCCGGGCGGCATCAGTTGGTAAAAGGTCCCGGGTTCGACGAAACGGCAGATCGCAACGGCAGGCGCCGGAATGTCTCCCCGGTCGCGGCGAGCACAGTGCCCCGGGGCGACCGCGCCCCGTCCGGGAATCAGGCAGGGCCGGAGACGTCGCCAGTCCGATATAGTCACGCAGGAAGATTTCAGCAGCACGCCCCGGAACCCCCGCCTCGATGAAACGCTCCCATGTCGTTTACGCCCTCACGGGCCTGCTTGTCGCGCTGCCGATTGCCGCGTATGCGCTGGTCAAGCCGCTGCGCGTCGTCGCGCCCGCGCTGGTCCCCGGCGTGTCGTGCCCGAGCGCCGATCTCTGCACCGACGATGCCGCGAGGCTCGGCGACGCACGGCAGCTCTATCGCGACGGTTATGCACGCGCGGCGGCAGCCGTCGGCGCGTTCCGGGAGGCGCCGCGCGTCGTGTTCTGTTCGACCCGCGCGTGTGCCGATGCATTCGGCCTCGGCCAGCGCGCGGCGCTGACGCTCGGGAATTTCGGCGTGGTTGTCGCACCGCGCGGCTGGCAGACCTACTTTCTCGCGCACGAACTGATCCATCACCGCCAGGCGGAAGTGCTCGGCAACCTGGCCGTCGTGACCAAGCCGCGCTGGCTGATCGAAGGGATGGCGTATGCGCTCAGCGACGATCCGCGCCATCCGCTGGCGGAGCCGTTCGAAGCGTGGCGCACGCGTTTCGACGCATGGCATGCGGCGCTGGGCGGGCAGCCGTTGTGGGAGGCCGCGCGGGCGGTCGAATAGCGGGGCAAGGGCGCCGCGCGCGCCGTCTTGCCCCGCCGTCTGCCCGTCATGCCGGCGCGACCGGATCGTCGCGCCCGGCGCTGAGCGCGTCCCGCCCCGCCGCGAGGATTTCGTCGGCCAGCGCGGGCTCGGTGCCGGCGATCGCGCGCGACAGCACGAGCGCGCCGACCATCTGGCTGAAGACGGCGATCGCGTCGCGACGCGTCTGCGCCGGTGTCCCGCCTTCGACGGCCACCATCCGCTCCAGCCGGTCGAGATACGTGGCGAGGCCGTGCGCGTAGCACGCACGCGCCGCATCGGTCAGTCGCGGCGCATCGCCCGCGAAACCGGACAGCGGGCACCCGGCCTCGACGTTGTCGCGATGCGCGGCCGACAGATACGACGCCACCTGCGCGTCGAGACTGCCGGCGTTCGGCGAATCCGCGCGGTCCTGCATGGCCTTTTCCATCACCTCGGCCACCAGCGCGTCCTTCGACTTGAAATGGTTGTAGAAGCCGCCCTGCGTGAAGCCGGCTTCCTTCATCAGCTCCGTGAGTCCTACCGCGTCGACGCCGCGCACGCGGAACAGCCGCTCGGCGGCCGCAACGATCGCGCTCCGGTTCTCGGCAGCCTGCTGTCTTGAAACGCCCATCGATCCCTCCCTGATTTTTGCCGATCGCGTCGATTGAAAATCACAATGGCGACCACCATTGACATGAGCGGATTGCGTGAACACAATGCACGGCAAAGACAATGGTGATCGACATTGACATCGAGTGTAGCCGACTTGGCGGAAGGTGCAAAGCCGCTGCCGGAACAGTCGATGGCAATCGATCGGCGTCTTTGGCGCCGCCGGGGCACGTGTATCGGGCAACGGGCGGCTTGCCGTCTGCCGGCGGCGTACCGGTTCGGAACGCAATGGCAGCCTGGCTTTTTCACCGGATCTCACGCGCGCGGCGAGCCGGCGCGCATGCGATTCATCATGCGAAAGGAAGCGTCATGAAGATCGAAGGTGCAGTGGTGTTCGTCACGGGTGCGAATCGCGGGCTCGGGCTCGAGTTCGCGAAGCAGGCGCTTGCGAGAGGGGCGCGCAAGGTCTATGCGGCGGCGCGCGATCCGGCCACCGTGACGCTGCCGGGCGTCGTGCCGGTGAAGCTCGACGTGACCGATCCGGCGGCCGTCGCGGCGGCCGCCGACGCGGCGCGCGACGTCACGCTGCTGATCAACAACGCGGGCATCGCGCGACTCGGCAGCCTGACGGACGACGGTGCGACCGACGCATTGCGCGACCACTTCGAAACCAACGTGTTCGGGATGCTGGCGATGTCGCGCGCGTTCGCGGGCATCCTCGCCGGCCATGGCGGCGGCGCGATCCTGAACATCCTGTCCGTCGCGAGTTGGGTGAACCGGCCGATCCTGTCGGGCTACGGCGTGTCGAAATCGGCCGCGTGGGCGCTGACCAACGGGCTGCGCCATTCGCTGCGCGAGCAGCGCACGCAGGTCGTCGGGCTGCATGCCGGCTTCATCGATACCGACCTGACGGCCGGCCTCGACGTGCCGAAGGCGACGCCGGCCGACGTCGTGCGCCAGGCGTACGAAGCGATCGAAGCAGGGGAAGAAGAAGTGTCGACCGACGAGTTCACGCGGCAGGTGAAGGCCACGCTGTCGTCGGGCGTCTATCTGGAAGAACCGGCGCCGCGTTGACGCCGCCGGAACCTCGAACCCGCCTCCCGCGCCGCGTATGCGGTACGGGCGGCGGGCCGGGCCGTCAGGCCGTGGTGTCGATGATGCCCGGGATCTTCACGTCCGGGTTCACGTCCGCGTCGTAGTCGACGCCGGCGATCTCGAAGCCGAACAGGCGCAGGAACTCGGTCTTGTAGCCGGCGAAGTCGGTCAGCTCGTACAGGTTGTCGTTCGTCACGTGGTTCCACTGCGCGACGACCTTCGCCTGCACCTGCGGATCGAGCTCCTTGTAATCCGCGCGCAGGCGGCCTTCCTCGTCGACGTGCGGCGTCGCACCGTACAGGCTGTCCTTGAACAGCCCGTACACCTGCTCGATGCAGCCTTCGTGCGTGCCGGTTTCCTTCATCGTCTTGAACAGCAGCGACAGGTACAGCGGCATCATCGGGATCGCCGAGCTTGCCTGCGTGACGACGGCCTTCAGCACCGACACGCGCGCATCGCCGCCGTGCGCGGCCAGCTTGTCGCGGATCGACAGCACCTTCTTGTCGAGATCCTTCTTCGCTTCGCCGATCGAGCCGTTCCAGTAGATGTCGTGCGTGATCTGCTCGCCGAGATACGTGAACGCGGTCGTCTTCGCGCCGTCGGCCAGCACGCCGGCTTCATCGAGCGCGTCGATCCACATCTGCCAGTCCTCGCCGCCCATCACGGCGACGGTGCCGTCGATCTCTTCCTGCGTCGCCGGTTCCAGCGTGACGTCGCGGATCACTTCCTTGTCGGTGTCGAGGCCGCGGAACGTGACCGTCTTGCCGATCGGCTTGAGCGTCGAGCTGATGGTTTCGCCCGTCTTCGGATGCGTGCGGCGCGGTGCCGCGAGGCTGTAGACGACGAGATCGACCTTGCCGAGATCCTGCTTGATGGTGTCGATCGTGACCTGCTTGACCTTGTCGGAGAATGCGTCGCCGTTGATGCTGCGCGCATAGACCCCTTTTTCGGCGGCGAATTTCTCGAACGCGGCGCTGTTGTACCAGCCGGCCGTGCCCGGCTTCGTTTCGCTGCCGGCGCGCTCGAAGAACACGCCGAGCGTGTCCGCGCCCGAGCCGAATGCGGCCGAGATCCGGGCGGCGAGGCCGTAGCCGGTCGACGCGCCGATCACGAGCACCTTTTTCGGGCCGTTGGCGATCGGGCCGTGCGAAGTCACGTAGTCGATCTGTTCCTTGACGTTGGCTTCACAGCCGACCGGATGAGTCGTCACGCAGATGAAGCCACGCACGCGCGGTTTGATGATCATGGAAACCCTCTAGTCAGAAAGGCAGAAACGGCCTGAAATCGGAAAAATCCCGCGCATTGTAATGGAAGCGGCCGATCGCGGGCGGGCGCGGCCGGAACCTGGCGGATCGTCCGGTTATTTCTCTCTTGACAGAAATAACTGAAATGCCTAAATTTCACGCCATGGAACTCACACCGATTGCCGAACGATTCATTCTCCACTGGGGCGAAATGGGCTCGAGGTGGGGCGTCAACCGCACCGTCTCGCAGATCCACGCGCTGCTGTATCTGGCCGGCCGGCCGGTCGCGGCCGACGAGATCGCCGAGACGCTCAACGTCGCGCGCTCCAACGTCAGCACGAGCCTGAAGGAGCTGCAGGCATGGCGGCTCGCGAAGGTCGTGCATGTGCTGGGCGACCGCCGCGACCACTTCGAGACGTCGACCGACATCTGGGAACTGTTCAAGCTGATCGTCGAAGGGCGGCGCCAGCGCGAGATCGAGCCGACGCTCACGGTGCTGCGCGATTGCCTGACGAATCCGGAGATCGCGAACGAGAGCCGCGAGACCGAGCAGCGCATCCGCGACACGTTGCAGTTCGTCGAGACGCTCACGACCTGGTCGGACGAGATGCTGCGGCTCAAGCCCGATACGCTGATGAAGGCGCTCGGCATCGGCGCGAAGATCAGCCAGACGGTCAGGCGCAAGCCGTCGAAGTAAGCGTTACGCGCAGTGCGGGCAGGCAGCCCGCTTTTTTTGGGGTTTTTATTTCTGTCTGTACAGAAATAACTGTAAGTAGAGGATGAAAATGAACGCTGTCTTGCCGTCGACCTGCCCGCAGGGCCGCACCGGGGCGCGCCGCATGACGGTCCTCGTGTGCGGCGCGAACGGCTTCATCGGGCGGGCACTGTGCGCGCAGCTCGAAGCCGGCGGCCATCGTGTGCTGCGCGGCGTGCGGCATGCGGCCGGCCCGTGCGACGTCGCGATCGACTTCGCCGCCGACATCGATCCCGACGCGTGGCTCGCGCGGCTGAAGGGCGTCGACGTGGTGATCAATGCGGTCGGCATCCTCGCCGATCGGCGCGGCGCGACGCTCGACGCCGTGCACCGTGCCGCGCCGTGCGCACTCTTTAGCGCGTGCTGCCGCGCCGGCGTGCGGCGCGTGATCCAGATCTCGGCGCTCGGCGTCGAGCGCGGCGGCACGCGCTACTTCGCCAGCAAGCTCGCCGCCGACCGCTTCCTGCAGGCGCTGCCGATCGACTTCCGGATCGTGCGGCCCGCGCTCGTCTACGGCACGGACGGCGCGTCCGCGCGGTTTTTCCGGATGCTCGCGAGCCTGCCCGTGCAGGTGCTGCCGGCGGGCGGCCGTCAGCGGCTGCGCCCTGTGCACGTCGACGATCTCGCCGAAGTCGTCGCGCGGCTCGTCGTGCAACCGGGCGATGCGTCGGCGGCCGGCCGTGCGGTGATCGACGTGGTCGGCAACGACGAAGTCGAATACCGCGAGATGCTGGCCCGCTACCGTGCCGCGCTGGGATTTGCGCCGGCCGCCCGCGTGACGCTGCCGGGCCCGCTGGCCGGCGCGGCGGCCGCGTTGCTCGGCACGCTGCCGGGCGCGATGTTCACGCGCGACACGTGGACGATGCTGCGTGGCGGGAACACCGGCGATCCGGCCGCCGTCACGACCGTGCTCGGCCGGCCGCCGCGCGGGATCGCCGGCTTCGTCGGCACGGAAGCCGCCGCGCTGCGTCGCGACGCGCTGGCGATGTGGCGTCGGCCGTTGCTGCGGGGCGCGCTCGCGATCGTGTGGATCTGGACGGCCATCGCCAGCGCGTTCATCCATCCGCTGCCCGCGAGCCTCGCGCTGCTCGCGCCTGCGCACCTCACGGGGCTGCCCGCGCTGATCGCGCTGTACGCGGCCAGCGCGCTGGACTTCGCGTTCGGCATCGCGACCGTCGCCGCGCCTTCACGGCGCCTGTGGGCAGCGCAAGCGGCGTTGATCGTCGCGTACTCGGCCGTCATCGCGCTCACGATGCCGGCGCTGCTCGCCGAGCCGTTCGGCCCCGTGCTCAAGAACGTGCCGATTCTCGCGATCCTGTTGATCCTTTTTTCAGAAGAAGAACAAGCATGAATACCTATCTCGTCATCAAGGCGCTTCACATCCTGTCCTCGGTGCTGCTGGTCGGCACCGGCTTCGGCACCGCGTTCTACCTGTTCTTTGCGAACCGCACGCAGTCGGTGCCCGCGATCGCGGCCGTGTCGCGCCTCGTGGTGCGCGCGGACTGGTGGTTCACGACGCCGGCCGTGATCTTCCAGCCGGCATCCGGGCTCTGGCTCGCGCACACCGCCGGCTGGCCGTGGCATACGCCGTGGCTGCTCGCATCGATCGTGCTGTATGCGATCGCCGGGGCGTGCTGGCTGCCGGTCGTGTGGCTGCAGCTCGAACTTGCATCGATGGCGAAGCTCGCCCATGCGAACGGCGACGCCGCATTGCCGGAGCGCTACTGGCGCTATGCGAAGCGCTGGGAACTGCTCGGCTACCCGGCGTTCTTCGCGATGCTGTCCGTCTACTTCCTGATGGTGCTCAAGCCGATGTAAGCGCGTGGCCGCCGCCGCACGGGAGCGGCGGTACGGCGCGCGGGAAAGCAGTCGATCGATTCACGATGCACGCAAGAACAAGAAGGAATGCGAATCATGGAATCAAGTGAACTGGTGCTGTACTTCGACGGACGATGTCCGTTATGTGTCGCGCAGATACGGCGTCTCGGTGCCCGCGACGCGCAGCAGCGGCTGGCTTTCGTCGATATCGCCGGGCCGGGCTTCGACCCGGCGCCGCTGGGCGTCGGCCTGCCCGCGCTGAATCGCGAGCTTCATGCGCGTCTGCCGGACGGACGCATGCTGACCGGTGTGGACGGCATCCTCGCCGCCCATGCGCTGACCGGGCGCGGCTGGCTCGTCCGGCTGCTTCGCGTGCCGGTCGTGCGCGGTGTGCTGGCACCGCTGTATCGCCGCTTCGCACGCAACCGGCACGCCGTTTCGCGCTGGCTCGGCTATCGCGCCGAAGCGGCGTGCGGTAGCGACCGTGCCGCCGAACCCGCCGAACCCGCGGCCGATCGTCCCGCGCGCGATGACATGCGCCGCATCGTGGTGACCTGGATGTACGGCGCGGCGCTTGCCCACCTGCTCGTCGGCATCGCCGTTCCGTGGGTGGCCGGCACGCCGTGGCTCGACGCGTATCACCGCGTCATCGAGCTGCATTTCTGGGCGGGCACGGCGCCCGGCCCGGCGCGCGCGCAGCAGGTCTGGTGGATGTCGCTGATCGGCGCGACGGTGCAATGCGCGTCGGTCTGGATGCTGGCGCTCGTCCACCTCGGCAACCGGCTGCGCCGGCGGGAGGTGTGGGGGTGGCTGCTGGCCGGCCTGTCGATCTGGGCGCCGCAGGACATGCTGTTTTCATTGCAGGCCCGAGTATCGGGCCACGTTGCGATCGACGCGGCGGCACTCGTTGCGATGGTGCCGCCACTTGTGTGGCTGTGGAGGAGGGATACCCCATGAACACCTTGCCTGCTTACGACTGGGCGCTCAACCTGCTGATCGTGCAGGGCGCGATGGGCGCATTCGATACGCTCTATCACCACGAACTCACGCAGGATCTGCCGCACAGCCCGCGCGCGCGGCTCGAGCTGGGGATTCACGCGGTGCGCTCCGTGCTTTACGGTCTCGTATTCGCGTCGATCGCGAACGTCGCCTTTCACGGCGCGTGGGTCGCGGCCCTCGCGGCGGTGGTGGTCGTCGAGGTGGTGCTGACGTTGTGGGATTTCGTCGTCGAGGACCAGAGCCGCAAGCTGCCGGCGACCGAGCGCGTGCTGCACACGCTGCTGGCCGTCAACGGCGGCGCGCTGTTCGCGATGATCGCGATGCAGCTGGCCGTCTGGGCGCACGAGCCGACCGCGCTTCAGGTACTCGGCCTCGGCTGGCGCGGCGGGTTGCTGAGCGTGTTTGCCGTCGGCGTGACGGTATCGGGCATCCGCGACGGAATCGCGGCCTGCCGGATCGCGCAACGCGCGCCGGCCGCCAATCCGTTCGCGGGGCAGCCGCCGGGGAACGTGCTCGTCACAGGCGGCACCGGCTTCATCGGCGAAACCCTCGTGAACCATCTGCTCGATGCGGGCCATACGGTCACGTTGCTGGCGCGCGACCCGCTGCGCGCGGCCTACTCGTTTCAGGGCCGTGTGCGCAGCGTGACGTCCGCCGGACAACTGCAGCCGCACGAGCGTTTCGACACGGTCATCAACCTCGCGGGGGCGCCGGTGCTGGGCGCGCGCTGGAGCAAGCGCCGGCAGGCGGTGCTGCTCGCCAGCCGCGTCGGCGTCACGGAATCGCTGATGCGCTGGGTCGAGACCGCCGAGGTCAAGCCCTGCACGTGGATCCAGGCGTCGGCGATCGGCTACTACGGCGTGCGGCCTTCCGACGAACGGCTCGACGAGCGCAGCAGCGCCGGCAGCGGCTTCATGTCCGGGCTGTGCCGGCAGTGGGAGCAGTCCGCGCAGGCGCTCGAGCGTCATGGCGTGCGCACGGTGGTGCTGCGGCTGGGCCTCGTGTTCGGCCCCGGCGGCGCGTTGCGCCCGATGCTGCTGCCGCACTACTTCGGGATGGGCGGGCGATTCGGCGACGGCAAGCAGGTGATGAGCTGGATACACCGGGACGACGTGCTGCGGATCATTGCACGCGTGATGTCGAACGCGGGCATGCACGGCGTCTACAACGCGGTCGCACCCGCGCCGTTGACCCAGCGCGAGTTCGTGCAGGTCGTGTCGAGGGTGTTGCGTCGCCCGGCCTGGCTGCACGTGCCGGCCGCGCCGCTGCGCGTCGCGATGGGCGAGATGGCCGAGCTGCTGCTGGACGGGCAGCGGGTGATGCCGGCGCGGCTGCATCAGGACGGATTCATGTTCCGGTTCCCGACGGCCGAGCACGCGCTGCGTGACCTGACGAACCGGCCGCATGGAGATTTTGAGCACGCGGCCTGCCGTTTGCCTCGCGGTCGTGTTTGACTGCTCTCCCCGTGCCCCGAAGGAAGTTCCCCAGGGGAAAAGGACGAGGGTTCCCGGAGCAAACCTGCTAAATTCGGCGTGAATGCGTTCGTGGCGCGCCGTGCGCCCCGAACGTTCCGCATCCGACCTCACAAGGAGACTGCATGCTGCACATCCTCGGCAAGATTCCGTCCATCAACGTCCGCAAGGTGCTGTGGCTGTGCACCGAACTGAACCTGCCGTTCGAACAGGAAGACTGGGGCGCGGGCTTTCGCACGACCAACGATCCGGCCTATCTCGCGCTGAACCCGAACGCGCTCGTGCCCGTCATCAAGGACGACGATTTCGTGCTCTGGGAATCGAACACGATCATCCGCTACCTCGCGAACCGTTACGGCGGCGACGCGCTGTATCCGGCCGAGCCGCAGGCGCGTGCGCGGGTCGATCAATGGATCGACTGGCAGGGCGCGGACCTGAACCGCTCGTGGGTCGGCGCGTTCCTCGGCCTCGTGCGGAAATCGCCCGATCACCAGGATCCGGCCGGCATCGCGCAGTCGATCGCAGGCTGGACGAAGCACATGCAGGTGCTGAACGCGCAGCTCGAAAAGACGGGCGCATACGTGGCCGGCAACACGTTTACGCTCGCGGACATTCCGATCGGCCTGTCGGTGAACCGCTGGTTCGGCACGCCGTTCGAGCATCCGGAATTGCCGGCGGTGTCGCGTTATATCGAACGTCTCGCGACGCGCGAAGGTTTCAAGCAATACGCGGGCAGCGCGAATCCGTAAGGCCGGGCCGGCAGTGTGTGAAGCGGCCGTGTTGCAATCGCTGCCGCTTCACGCCTGACTCATCGATCCACGTACCCGTCGTCACGCGCCGGGCGCCGGCACCGCGTCGAGCACGCGCGCAAGAAACGCCTCGTGGTTCCACGCGGATTCCGGCCGCGACAGCCCGAGCCGCACGACCACCAGTTGACGGCTCGGCACCACGCTCACGAACTGGCCTTCATGGCCGACCGCATGAAACGCGTCGGCCGGCATCGCGACCGCGTGCGGATCGCGATCGTTGAACGGTTCCGGCACCTTGACCCACAGCTGCGCGCCGTATTCCTGGCGCGACGACTGCGGCGTCGCGCGCGTCAGGTAGCGTACCCAGCCGTCCGGCAGCAGCCGCTGCCCGTCCCACACGCCGTCCTGCAGCAGGAGCTGCCCGAAGCGCGCCCAGTCGCGCGCGCTCGCATACATGTACGACGCACTGACGAGTGTGCCCGACACATCGGGCTCGAACACCGCGCTGCGCATGCCGAGCGGCGCGAACAGCGCGCGACGCGGAAACGCGAGATAGTCGTCCCCGCTGCCGCCTAGCGCCTCGCGCATCACGCGCGCGACGATCGCGCTCGTGCCGCTCGAGTACGACCACTGCGTGCCGGGTGTCGCCGCGAGCGGCTTCGCCGATGCGAACCGCGCGGTATCGGGCTGCGTGAACAGCATCAACGCGACGTCGGACAGCGGGTCGTCGTAGTCCTCGTTGAATTGCAGGCCGCTCGTCATCCGCAGCAGCTCGTCGAGCGTGACGGCCGCGCGCGGATCGCCGCTGCCGCGCCATTCGGGCAGCAGCGCCGACGTATCGGGCGACAGCTTGTGTTGCGCGACGAGCGCGCCGACCAGCGCGGCCGTCACGGTCTTCGTCATCGACCAGCCGGGCAGCGGCGTGTCGGCCGTGAAGCCGGGCGCATAGCGTTCGGCGATCACCTGGCCGCGCCACATCACGACGACCGCGCGCGTGCGTCGCGGTCGTGCCGGATCGGGCTCGTCGAACGCGCGGTCGAGCGCGGTCTGCAGTTTCCGTGCGTCGATGCCGGCCGGCGGCGTGGCCGGCGCGGCTGGTGCAGGCTGCGCGGGCGGCGGATCGGGGAGGGGCGCCAGCGCGGCCGGCAATGCGGCGGGCGACGGCCCGATCGCGAGCGTGCAGCCGAGCCCGGGCCGGAAGTCGGCTTCGCGCCGGGCGAAGCCGGCGAAGGTCGCCACGGCGCGATGATGGTCGGGATCGATCGACGGGCGGACCAGTTTCAGCAGCGGATGCACGCCGGCCATGATGTCGACGTCGATCACGGACGCGGCAGGGCGGCCCGATACGTACACGCCGGAACACAGCGCCTTCGCCGCATAACCGGTCGCGACCGGCGCGAGCCGGGACAGCATGTAGCCCGTGTAGCCGATCGCGGCGACGACCGCGAGCGCGACGCCGCGCAGGATCGGCTTCTTGAAGGGGATCGTCATGCGCGGGTGTCCTCGGTTGTCTGAAGGCGGAACACGAACCGGCAGTGTCGCAGGTTCGGGCCGGCGGTGGCAATCGCGAGGGGCGGCGATGCGGGGCAGCGTCGACACGGCGCGGATTGCCCGGCCTGTACGAATCGTCTGTGTCGATCGCCGAGGTTGAACGAGCGCGTGCGGCCCGTTCAAGCGGCGCATCACTGCGCGTTGTCGTTGTCGGAGCGCAGGGCCCAGACCTTCGCGGTATTCGTGCTGTCGTCGACGGCCGCGAATTGCGGCCGGCCTTTGCTGCCGTGCCCGAACGCCGGGCCGAACGCGGCCCCGGAAACGGTGTCGACCTGCATTTGCGCGACGAAGCGCCCGTCCACCGTGAATTCGACGATCTCGCTCGGCTGCAGCGGGTCGGCAGTTGACTGCGTCGCCGTTCGCGGTCACGAGATCGCCGTTCGGTGCGAGCGCCAGCGCGACCCGGCCTGACAAGTTGAAATCCGACCCGTCGTCGGCCGATAATCGTCCGGCATTGCACTCCCGCTTTCCCAGTCCAACCGATATCGGAAACCGACATGTCCTACGACAACAACAACCCGTTCGCCAGAATCCTGCGTGGCGAACTGCCGTGCGTGAAGGTCGCGGAAGACGACACGACGCTCGCGATCATGGATCTGATGCCGCAGGCCGACGGCCACGTGCTCGTGATCCCGAAGGAGCCGGCCGCGCAGATCTTCGACTTGTCCGGCGATGCAGCCGCGGCCGGCATCCGCATGACGCAGCGCGTCGCGGCGGCGGTGCGCGCGGCGCTCGAGCCGGACGGCGTGTTCATCGGCCAGTTCAACGGCGCGGCAGCCGGCCAGACGGTTCCGCACGTGCACTTCCACGTGATCCCGCGCTGGGAAGGCGCCGAGTTGCGGATGCACGCGCGCGAGATCGCCGACGCGGCGACGCTCGAAGCGCTCGCGCAGCGCATTCGCGCGCGCTTCGTGTAACGCGTCGATTGCACGCGGCACGGCGCGCCACGGCACACCGGCCGGCCACCGCGCCATCGCCTGTTCGGCGGTCATGCGAGGTAACACGTGTAACCGCCGGCGAAACTCGGCCCGGCCGACCCGGCGCTAGACTCGGCGCATTGCTTCATCGAGCGACAGGAAGGGCGGATCGCCTCTTCGTGCCGGCCGCCGCACCTTGCGGCGGCGCGGCGTTCGCGAGGTGCCATTCGTCTTTCGCGCCGGGAATCGAGCCATGTCCAGACTTCTCATTACGCTTGCCCTGATCGGCGGCCTGTCCGGCTGCTACGTCGCGCCGCCCTACGGCTACGCGCCCGCGCCGGCCTATTACGGCTATGCGCCGGCGTATTACGCGCCGCCTGTCAGCGTCGGGATCGGCGGCAACTTCCGCATCCGCTGATCCGGCACCGGGCGCGGGCCCTGGCCGCCCCGGTCAGGGTCGCGGCGTTGTGCCGGACGATGCGCACGGATTCGCGCGCCGCATGACGGCGCCGCGCCGCGCGGCGTGCGCGCGGTTCCTATACTTCACAGGAAAGCGCATTCCGGCGAGGCAGTCATGACAGTCACCCGCAAGGTCGCCGCCCTGTCGGGCATCTCCACGCTCGTTTATCTCGGGCTCGCGGTGCTCGGCAGCGGCGGGTTCGCGGCCTTCTTCTCGCATCCGCCGCTGACCGTCGTCGTCGTCGCGACGCTCGTGATGGCCGTCGCGACGATGTTCACCGAAGGCAACCTGAGCAGCGGCGAGCGCGAGAACCGCGACAACCGCTGGGTGCTCGCGGCGTTCGGGGTGAGCGGGTTCCTGCTGGCCTACCTGCCCGCGCTGACCGACCGGCTCGACTTCTGGACCTTCGGCGGCGACGCGGTGCGCTGGGCCGGCGTTGCGCTCTACATCGCGGGCGGCGTGCTGCGCATCTGGCCCGTGTTCGTGCTCGGCAAGCGCTTCAGCGGGCTCGTCGCGATCCAGCCGGGCCATACGCTCGTGACCGACGGCATCTACCGCCGCATCCGCAATCCGAGCTATCTCGGCCTGCTCGTCAATTCGGTCGGCTGGGCGCTCGCGTTCCGCTCGGGTGTCGGCGTGCTGCTGGTCGCGTTGACGATGATCCCGCTCGTCGCGCGTATTCGCTCCGAAGAGGCGCTGCTGCGTGCGCAATTCGGCGCCGAGTACGACGCGTATTGCGCGCGAACCTGGCGGCTGCTGCCCGGCGTGTACTGACCCCCTTCATTTTTCCCCGACCGTCGTTTCCGGGCCCGCTCACGACACGTGCCCGATGTGTTGCCACGTGTGTCGCAAACGTGCGACGCCCCGCATGGGCGACCCGTCGTTGCGCAGGGCCGGAACCTCGGCAAAGCCAATGCCGGCGCGGGTCTGCGGGCATTCTGGTGCGGGTGTTCGGGGGCGCCAATTCGTAAACAACTTGTTACCAGAATGTCGACGGCAAGGATGCGGGACCGGTGCTATTCTTCGCCGCAAGCTCATTGAAATGAATTGATCCGCGGTTCGGCACAATGCCGGATCCGACGCCGATCGGTTCAGATCGTCGTACCGAGCGGACCTTCGATAACCAGATTGCGAACAAGGAAGAATACGGGAATGTGGAAGAAAATCGCCCCCGCTCTCGTCGTCGCCGCGCTGACCGGCGCGACTGCGCTGCCGGCCCTGGCAGGTGACATGAACAACGCGCTTGGCGGCGCGCTCGGCGGGGTAGCCGGCGCAGCGGTCGGCGGTGCGCTCGGCGGCAGCACGGGCTCGGTGATCGGCGGCGCCATCGGCGGCGGCGCAGGCGGCGCGGTGACGTCGAACCGTCGCGAGCGCACCGGCGCGATCATCGGCGGCGCCCTCGGCGGCGGCGCAGGCACCGCGGCAGGCAACGCGATGGGCGGCCGCACGGGCGGCCTGCTGGGTGCGGCGGTCGGCGGCGGCGCCGGCGCGGCGCTCGGCGGCAACATGTCGCGCAGCTCGTACGAGCGCGATCATGGCGATCGTGGTTATCGCCACCGCAAGCATCGTCACCACCGCGACTGGGACTGATCGCCGCCCGCGCGGCACGGTGCGCGAACCGCGCACCGGCGCGTAGACGGCGTCGGCTTCCGACGCGAGATTCGGCCCGGCGGCCTGCCGGGCCGCCATCGCCGGTTAGACCGGCGAACACTTTCCGGCTTCACCAGCCGCGGCCGGATGCCCGATCGACGGGCCAGCCGGTTTCCCCTCCTCGCAGCATTTCTCCGTTTTCCGGCTACACCGCCTCTCGCGACGGAATGCGTCCGTGCAGCGTCGACATCCTTGGCGTTCCGTTCGCCCCCCGTTCGCCCCCCGTTCGATCCCCGTTCTGCCCCGTTCTGCCCCGTTGCCCCGTTCCGGTCCGACGACGGCTCATGATCGGTGCGGAGCGGCTCGCAGCCTTGCACGCTTCGGCGCACGCCAATCTGCGTAACCGGATGTATCGCGACCCGCGTGCGCGACCGGCGTGACCGCAGTTGCGTACCCGCGCCTCCAGCGCTGCCGACGTGCGTTCGCACGGCCCCACCCGTCAGGATTTCCCGGATAGCCAGACCGTCGCGCCGCGCTCCGTCACCGCGTATCGCGGGTGCCGGCAGGTAGTGGGAAATCGAATGGAATCCATCGCAACATTTAATTGGTCGATTGCGAACGACTTCGCTATCGTCGGCGATGCTCGCGTACGGCGTCGAACCGTGCCGCCGGCCGCGCCTCGCCGCATGAACGCGAGCGCCACGGCCCGGCCGCCGGCCCCACAAGCATGGGCCGCTGCGTCCGATGAACCGGACGAACCCGTCGCGAAGCCTGGCCGACCGAACGAAGGCGCATGCGCCTTCAAGCCACCCCGGCAACGATGTCCCGCCGCCGCATGCGTGCCCCACGCGCATGCGTGTCGCCCGATGCCGTTGGCGCCCGGGGCCGGACCAACCCATTGCCTGGATGCACTATGTCTAAGACAACGTATTACGCGCCGCACGGCGGCCACCCGCCGCAGACCGATCTGCTGACCGATCGCGCGATGTTCACCGAGGCGTACGCGGTGATCCCGAAGGGTGTGATGCGCGACATCGTCACGAGCTGGCTGCCGTTCTGGACGAACACGCGCCTGTGGGTGATCGCCCGCCCGCTGTCGGGGTTCGCGGAAACCTTCTCGCAGTACATCGTCGAAGTGAACCCGGGCGGCGGCAGCGACAAGCCCGAGCAGGACAAGAACGCCGAAGCCGTGCTGTTCGTCGTCGAAGGCGAAGCCGAGCTGACGCTGCAGGGCACGAAGCACGTGCTGAAGCCGGGCGGCTACGCGTTCATTCCGCCGGGCGCCGACTGGACGCTGCACAACGTCAGCGATGCCGCGGTGCGTTTCCACTGGGTGCGCAAGCATTACCAGGCCGTCGACGGCATTCCGCTGCCGGAAGCATTCGTGACCAACGAGCAGGACGTCGAACCGATCCCGATGCCGGGTACCAACGGCGCATGGGTGACGACGCGCTTCGTCGACATGAGCGACATGCGCCACGACATGCACGTGAACATCGTGACGTTCGAACCGGGCGGCGTGATTCCGTTCGCTGAAACGCACGTGATGGAGCACGGGCTGTACGTGCTCGAAGGCAAGGCCGTCTATCGCCTGAACCAGGACTGGGTCGAGGTCGAAGCGGGCGATTTCATGTGGCTGCGCGCGTTCTGCCCGCAGGCATGCTATTCGGGTGGCCCTGGCCGCTTCCGCTACCTGCTGTACAAAGACGTGAACCGTCACATGAACCTGACGCTGAATCCGGCGCGCTGAAGCGCCGCGCAAGTCGGACACGAAAGGCCGCCGGTGCAAGCCGGCGGTTTTTTTTCGGGCGCTTCGTGGGGCAGAACGTCGGCGGACAAGCTGTACGACAACCCGAACCCGCACCGTGCGAAGGCGTCGCGCGCGGTCGTCGAAGAGACATGAGGCCGCAAGCGCCAGGAGGCCTGAAATTGCGCCCGTTGGGGATACGGTAACCACTCGTATGCGGGTACGCGTTGCCCAACGCTGTCAGGACACCAACGGCCAGCGCATTGCCGCATACGCCGTTGGCGGAACGTCGGCGAACGGCTGCAATGGATCTGGAACCGGTCGTGACACATCGAGTCCGGCACGAGCGGCACGGTATGCTGATTCGTCGATCCGACGTATTGGCAGTGTCACAACCGCATACGCTCAATGCGAGGAGGGCGGCACCGCGAAACCGGATACCCATGCCGACAGCGAAGTGGCTCATGAGACCGTGATGGCGAGCTCCTCCGCATACGCATTCAACTGGTCACCTACCCGCACCTTCAGTACATCGATGAACCGTTTGATTTTCGCGTCGACGAACTGACGGGACGAATACATCGCATACACGTTGCGCTGAGCGGTGTGGAATTGAGGCAGGACACGAACGAGCGATCCTTTACGCAAATCGTCGATTGCCGAGAATGCGGCGATCAGCCCGATTCCGGCGCCTTCCTGCAGCACAGTGGACATGGCATCCATGTCGTTGACACCGAAGTACGATCCCGTCGGACGATACACCGCGTCACCGGCCCTGCCTTGCAGATGCCACTCGTCGGGTGCGTAATCGACCGTGCTGAGGAGCACACACGTGTGATCGGCGAGATCTTCCACACATTCGGGAGCCGGATGCCGTGCCAGATAATCGGGCGATGCCGCCAGAACGCAATGGCTTGCACCGATCTTCTGGCTCACATACGCCGAGTCCGGCAGGGTGCGCGCAATCACGATCGCCACGTCGAGCTGCTCTTCCAGCAGATTCGGCATTCGCTGCGACAGCATGAGATCGACCGATACTTCCGGGTATGCGCTTCGATAGGCCAGCACGGCTTGCGAAACCAGTCGACGGCCCAATCCGGGAACCGCGTGCACGCGTAATACACCGCGCGGCTCGAGGAGCGCATCGCGGGCTTCCGCTTCTGCCCGCTCGATGTCCGACAGGATCGCAACGCTGCGCTCGTAAAAACGTCGCCCCGCATCGGTGACCACGAGCCGTCGCGTCGAGCGCTGCAGCAACCGCGTATTGAGATTGTCCTCGAGTACCGAGACCGCTCGGGAAATGTTGCCGACCGTCGTATCGAGGTGGTTTGCGACAGCCGTGAAACTGCCCATCTCGACCACTTTCGCAAACACCGACATGGTGTGAACCTTGTCCATTACGCACCCTGGTTTTGAATTTTTCGTCGAATCGCTGCGTTTCGGCCCGCGCGAGCCAGTGATCATAGAGCGCGCGCCTGTTCCATGCAGTCAGCGCGCAAGAGCGTGTCGTTTTTGCGCATCCTTTCAATATGCCTTCATGTCGGCAGGGGATTTTCTCTCCCCAGACAAGATTCATTCTTTCCGGCCCCTCTAAGTTGCCGCCGGCTTCACCCCTAGACTGGGTCCCGAAGTCAGGCAGTCAGAACACGGACGTTTGAAACCCGAGCTCGGCCCGACACGGCGGATCATCCCGACACGGTGTGGCGCAGGTTCCCCTATCCGGCTCGCGGCGAACACATATTAAATCGTATTCCTAACCATAGAAGGCAATACCATGGACATCAGTTACGACGCACTTCACCTTTTCATCAACGGCGAATGGATCGGCGCGAGCGAACGCGAAACGGCGCCGGTGATCAATCCCGCCACGCAAATCGAGATCGGACGCGTGCCGCTGGCGACGGCAGCCGACCTGGATCGCGCCCTGCAGGTCGCCGCACAGGCGTTCGACGTCTGGCGCAACACCGTGCCGGCCGAACGCGCGCGCATCCTCAAGCGCGGGGCGGAACTGATGCGCGAGCGCGCCGAGCATATCGCTACCGTCATGACGCTCGAGGAAGGCAAACCGCTGGCGGAAAGCCGCGACGAAGTCCTGCGTGCGGCCGACTATTTCGAATGGTTCGCCGAAGAGGCGCGTCGCATCGACGGCCGCGTGGTGCCGTCCAACCGCCCGGGTGTGCAACAGCTCGTGAAGAAACAGGCGATCGGGCCTGTCGCCGCATTCACGCCGTGGAATTTTCCTGCGATTACCCCGGCGCGCAAGCTGTCCGCCGCACTCGCCGCCGGATGCAGCGTCATCATCAAACCCGGCGAGGAAAGCCCCGCAACGGCGCTCGCGCTGGCACGCGCACTGGATGACGCCGGTTTGCCGAAGGGCGTGCTTCAAGTCGTGTTCGGCGTGCCCGACGAGGTGTCGAAGCACCTGATCGCTTCCCCGGTCATCCGGAAGGTGACGTTCACGGGCTCGGTGCCGATCGGCCGTCTGCTGTCGGCGCGCGCAGCCGAAGGCGTCAAACCCATCACGCTGGAGCTGGGCGGCCACGGGCCCGTCCTCGTATTCGACGATGCGGATGTCGAGAAGGCCGCGGTCGAAGGCGCGGCGAATCGCTTTCGCGGGACGGGCCAGATCTGCATCTCGTCGACGCGCTTCCTGATCCAGCGCGAAGTCTACGACGAGTTCGTCGGGCACTTCGTGCGTGCCGCCAACGCGCTCAAGGTCGGGAACGGCATGGATGCGGGCACGCAGGTCGGGCCGCTGGCCAATCCGCGCCAGCTCGCCAAGATGGAGGAACTCATCGCCGATGCGGTGGAACGTGGCGCAACGGTTCTCGCCGGCGGAAAGCGCATCGAGGGCGAAGGGTACTTCTTCGAGCCCACGGTGCTGGCCGACGTACCGAAGGACGCGCGCGTGATGCACGAAGAGCCGTTCGGCCCGATCGCGGTGCTGATGCGCTTCGATGCGCTCGCCGATGGGCTCGCCGAAGCGAACCGGTTGCCGTACGGGCTCTCCGCCTACGCGTTCACGAGCAGTGCGCGCACGGCCATCGATGTGGCAGACGGTCTCGAAGCCGGCATGATCGGCATCAACCAGTACCGCATCGTCTCGACCGAACTCCCGTTTGGCGGCATGAAGGAAAGCGGCCATGGTTCGGAAGGCGGCGCCGAGGGCATCGAGTATTACCTGACACGCAAATTCATCAGCCAGGTTTAAAAGGAGCACCGACATGTCTCATGCAGATTTCAGCAGCCCGCGGGAAGCCGCACGCGCCTTTACGCCGACGCTCTCGGCATTCGTCGACGACACGCTCTATCCGCGCATCTGGAACGACCCGGCGCTGTCGCCGCGCGACCGCAGCCTCGTGACCGTCGCCGCGCTGATCGCGGGCGGCCATCTCGACGAGTTGCCGGCGCACCTGCGTCGTGCCGTGACGAACGGTGTCACGCGGGAAGAGCTGTCGGCGGCCATCACTCACCTCGCGTTCTATGCGGGGTTTCCCGCGGCGATCTCGGCATCCGCCGCGGCGCAGGCAACGCTTGGCGCGCAACCTCGGTCCGACGATGTCGCCGGCCATTCATCCACGACGCAGGAAGGTGTGAAATGAAAGCCATCACATTCAGCGAATTCGGCGAGGCCGAGGTTCTCCAGCTCGCCGAGGTCCAGGCTCCCGAAGTTCGTCCCGACGATCTGCTGGTGCGCGTCCATGCCGCAGGCGTGAATCGCGCGGATCTTACGCATCGGCGAGGAGGATACGGCCGGCCGAACTTCGGCGACTCGACGATCATGGGGCTCGAAATCGCCGGCGAGGTGATCGAGACCGGACCTTCCGTTCAGGGTTACAAGGTCGGCGATCGTGTCATGGGCGTAGTGGGCGGCGGGGCCTATGCAGAACTGGCGCGCATCGACTGGAGAATGGCGATGCCCATTCCCGCAACGATCGACTACGTGCACGCGGCTGCGATACCGGAAGTCTTCGTCACTGCGCACGAAGCGTTGTTGCATCTTGGCCGGTTGCAGCATGGCGATTCGGTGCTGGTTCACGCGGCGGCGGGCGGAGTGGGTTCCGCAGCAGTCCAGCTGGCCTACGCAACCGGCGCGACGATATTCGCAACCGCCGAAGCTTCGAAGCTGGAACGGATCGTTCAACTGGGGGTGGACCATGCGATCGACTACAAGACGCAGGATTTTTCGGAAGTCGTCGCAAGCAGGACAGACAAACGCGGCGTCGATGTCGTTATCGACTTCGTGGGCGCGCCGTATTTTTCCCGGAATGTCGCGTCATTGGCAAACGGCGGCCGGCTGGTGCAGGTCGGCATACTCGGCGGCGGCGGTGATGTGAGCGTGGGCCTCGAGCAGATCCTGTACCGTCATCTGCAAATCATCGGCACGGTGATGAAGTCGCGCGACCAGCGCGAGAAACACGCGATGGTCCGGCGGTTCCGCGAACATTGGCTGGACCGCTTTGCGGGAGGGGCCGGCCTGGAACCGGTCGTCGACAGCGTGTTTCCTCTCGCCGATGCCGCGGCTGCCCATCGACGGATGGAGTCGGCCGTGAACGTCGGCAAGATCATCCTGACGATGAGCGAAAACGTGTGACGTGGCGTTTGCTCGTGTCGCATGCCAGTGCGTGAAGCCGTTGGGCAGGTGAGCGGAGCGAAGCGGTTGCTCGGCCAGCGTGTGCGAGCGACATGCGTCGCAACTCTTGCAACAGCCCTTCGTCGCCGCCAAGCGGTCGTTCGCAGGACGTGCGATGAAGTGGAAAGCCGCGGGCTAGTCGCGGCACATGCAAAGCTCGAACTCGTGTCCGTCGGGGCTGCTCAATACAATGCTTTTCATGGACTCGATCTTCAATCCGTCCATCACGATGGAGGCTCCGTTTTCTGTTGCCCGCTTCACGAATTCGTGAAGCGCCTTTTCTTCGAACTCAAAGACAGGGACGGAGCCGCTACCTTTTATCTCGTCTCCGAAATCGTTTAACAAAAGGCCCAGTCTGTTTGTGCCGATCATGAATTCGGTCCACTTGCCGGACCGCTTGAGCGGTTCGTATCCAAGTAGCCGCTCCCAGAAAGAAGTGGACGTCTCCATATCACTCACCTTCAAATACACGGTCCGAAGTTTCATGACGTGTCCCGGAAATGGATGCGAATCGAATGTACCAGACGCCAAAATAATTGGCTCGCGGCAGCGTCGGCCTGGCTCATGCAGTGATTGAAGCTTGAGCATGATGCGCCGGGCGTGACCGTCCATCAGCGCGCGTACGTTACAGGCCCCGTTTTCATGGTCGGTGCGTATCGCTACAGCCCGAGCGCGATTGCCGCGAGTTGCGCAACCTGCAACCGCGTGTCGGGCAGCAGGTCGTCCTCCATCAGCCACACGGCCGACAGGCCCGCCCACGCGAGAATCCACTGCAGGAGCCGACGGCGATCGAGTCGCGCGGCATCGGCCACGCACACGACGCGTTGCGTGAAGCGCGCCGGATCGGCCGCGATCTCGTGCGCGGGATTGCAGAACAGGTTCGCATAGTCGAACGCACGATCGCCGCGCAGCCCTTTCGGGTCGATCGCGAGCCAGCCGCGATCGCCGAAATGAAGAATGTTGTCGTGATGGATGTCGCCGTGCAGGACGACTTCGTCGACGGGCGGCCCGGCCAGCAGCTCGCGCGCGATCGTTGCCGAGCAATGCAGCACGTCGTTGCCGATGTCGTCCGACAGCAGCGAACGGAACCAGTCGCGCAGCGGCACGACCGAAACCGGCTCCCGCGCGCGATGCGCGTGCAGCCGGTCGACGACGCTGCATGCGATGCGCATCGTGTCGTCGTCGTGACCCGATGCGGACAATTGGGCCAGCGACGGCGCGGGCTGCGCGCGCTCGAGCAGGATCGCGTCGCTGTCGTGCTGCCACACCTGCGCCGCGCCGTGCCCGTTCCACCACGTCATCAGCGCGTTGCCGCGCCGCTCTTCGTCGCAGGTGGCGACCTTCAGCATCGCGGGCCGCGCCTGCCAGAGAACGGGCAACAGGCCGCCGCTCGCGGTCAGGATCGGGGCGCCGTCGGGTACGAGGCCCCACAGGCCGAGGTATCGATCGAACATCACACGATGCTACAGGCGAAACGGATCGCGCGCAGCGCGGTTCTCCCGGCCGCGCTCGACGTGCCCGCATGTTCGACGTGAGCGGCCCGACACACTTTCCTAAATAAAATTTAGCCAGCCAAACTTTGGCTAAAGAATGTTCCGGTTTCGCGCGATCCCTTCGACAATGCGCGCCTTTCGTGACGGTCGGTGCATATCGCGCGCCGGCCGTCGCAGCATCGAAGAAGGAGCCCGACATGACCGACCACACCGCATCCCCTCCGCCGCCGCCCGTGCCGCTGCCGCGCCGCCGTCGCGCATGGCGCACGCTCGCGGGCGCGCTGCTGGGCCTGACGCTCGCGTGCGCGGGCGTCGGCGCATGGACGATCAATCGCATCTGGACGCAGCTGCCGTCCGTCGAGCACCTCGCCGTCTATCGTCCCGCGCTGCCGCTGCGGATCTTCTCGCGCGACGGCGACCTGCTCGCCGAATACGGCGTCGAGCGGCGCGAGTTCGTGCCGCTCGAACGCATCCCGCCGCTGATGCGGCACGCGCTGCTCGCGGCCGAGGACGCGAAGTTCTATCAGCACGGCGCGGTGGATGTCGGCGGCCTCGCGCGTGCGACGTTCGCGAACGTCGTGACGGGGCAGCCGGGGCAGGGCGGCAGCACGATCACGATGCAGGTCGCGCGCAACTTCTACCTGACGCGCGACAAGGTGCTGAGCCGCAAGCTCGCCGAGATCCTGATGGCGGCCAAGCTCGAACGCGAATACAGCAAGGACAAGCTGCTCGAGCTGTACATGAACGAGATCTACCTGGGTGAGCGCGCATACGGTTTCGCGGCGGCGGCGAACGTGTATTTCGGCAAGCCGCTCGACGCGCTGAACGCGGGCGAGGCGGCCGTGCTCGCGGGGCTGCCGAAGGCGCCGTCGGCGTTCAACCCGGTCGTCAATCCGGCGCGCGCGACCGCGCGGCGCAATTACGTGCTCGGGCGGATGCATGCACTCGGCCAGCTCGACGACGCGACGTACCGTGCGGCCGTCGACGCGCCGATCGCGCTGGCGACCACGCCGCCGCCCGGGATCGTCGCCGCGCCGTACGTCGCCGAACGCGCGCGCCGGATGATGGTCGAGCGTTTTCACGACGACGCCTATACGCTCGGCCTCGACGTGACGACGACGATCTCGATGCGCGACCAGCGCGCGGCCGAAGCCGCGCTCCAGCGTCAGCTGAGCCGGCAGCCGGGCGCGAAGCGCGATGCGCGCAACGGGCTCGAAGGCGCGCTCGTGTCGCTCGATGCGGCCACCGGCGACATGCTCGCGCTCGTCGGCGGCGCGGATTTCAATCGCAACGTGTTCGACCATGCGCTGCAGGCGTATCGCCAGCCGGGTTCGAGCTTCAAGCCGTTCGTCTATTCGGCCGCGCTGGAGAAGGGCTACTTCCCGGGGGTGCTCGTCGACGATACGCAGCGCACGCTCACCCATGAGGAAACCGGCGCGCGGCCGTGGCGTCCGCGCAATTTCGGCAACCGCTACGAGGGTTTCATCCCGGTGCGGCGCGGGCTCGTGCGCTCGAAGAACCTGGTCGCGGTCAGCCTGATGCAGGCCACCGACGCGCGCTACGTGCAGCAGCACGCGGTGCATTTCGGCTTCGACGCGCAGCGCAATCCGGCGTCGCTGCCGCTCGCGCTCGGCGCGGGCGCGGTGACGCCGCTCGAACTCGCGAGCGCGTACAGCGTGTTCGCGAACGGCGGGACGCGGATGGAGCCGCGCCTGATCCTGTCGGTGAAGCAGCGCCACGGCGGCGCGATGTACGAGGCCACGACGCCGGAAGGTGCGCGCGTCGTGTCGGCGCGTAACGCGTTCTTGATGGACAGCATGCTGCGCGACGTCGTGAAGGCCGGCACCGCGCGCGGCGCGCTCGCGCTGCGCCGCGACGACGCGGCCGGGAAGACGGGCACGTCGAACGGGTCGAAGGATGTGTGGTTCGCCGGCTACTCGTCGGGCATCGTCGCGGTCGCGTGGCTCGGCTACGACACGCCGCGCCCGATGGGGCGCGCGACCGGCGCGACGCTGGCGCTGCCGGTCTGGCTCGACTACATGAAGACGGCCGTCGACGGACGCACGCCGGTCGATGCGACGCCGCCGCAGGACGTTGCGCTCGTCGACGGCGATTTCGTCTACGCCGAATACACGCGCGGCACGTGCACGGCCGACGTGCCGCCGTACATCCGCAGCCGCTTCGCCTGCGGCGGCGCGGCGGCACAGGACGCCTCCGATGCGCCGGCCGGCAGCGGCAAACCCGACGAGCCGATGCCCGCGGCCGTCGACGCGGCCGAGCGCGAACGCGTGCTCGACCTGTTCCGTACCGACGACTGACGCGCACCATGCATACGCTTTATCTGATTGCGATCGTCGCGGAAGCGATGTCGGGTGCGCTGATGGGCATGCGGCGCGGGATGGACCGCTTCGGGCTCGCGCTCGTCGGCGCGGTGACGGCGCTCGGCGGCGGCACCGTGCGCGACGTGCTGCTCGGCCACTATCCGCTCGGCTGGATCGCGCATCCCGAGTACCTGGTGATCACGCTCGCCGCGGCAACCGTCGCATCGTGGGCCGCCCGGCATGTCGCGCGAATGAAGACGCTGTTCGTCACCGTCGACGCGATCGGCCTCGCCGCGTTCACGATCATCGGCTGCGACATCGGCGCGTCGACCGGCGCCGCGCCGATCATCGTCGTGCTGGCCGGCGCGATCACCGGCGTGTGCGGCGGGATGCTGCGCGACCTGCTGTGCAACGAGATGCCGCTGATCCTGCGCGAAGAGCTGTACGCGAGCGTCGCATTCGTGACGGGCGCGTTGTACGTCGGGATGCAGCATCTCGACGTCGATGCGGGCGCGGCGACCGTGGTCGCGCTCGCGGCCGGCTTCTCGATGCGGATGCTGGCCGTGCGGCTCGGGTGGAAGATGCGGACCTTCGGCGCGGCCGACGTCGGGCATTGACGCGCGGCAGCGCGGCGGCGTTCAGTCCGGCTGCATCACCTGGAAGACATTGCCTTCCGGATCGATGCCGTCGAGCAGCCGGTACGGGAATCCGTCGAAGCGCTTGACGTCGCGCACGGTGACGCCGTCGCGCGCGAGGCGGTCGCGATGCGCGCCGATGTCGGCGTCGATCCGGAAGACGAGCTTCACGTTGTTCGTCGCCGGGTTCGCATTCGACGGCGCGGCCGCGTGGCGGAACGCCGGGCCCGCCAGATGCAGGGCGAGTTCGATCGCGCCCGCGTCGAGCACCGCCCATTCACCGTCGATTTCCTCGATGACAGGCAGATCGAAATGGCGTTGATAGAACGCCTTCAGCAGCGTGACGTCCTGGACGTACAGGATGATGCGGGTCATCGGAAGCGGCACGGGGTCTCCTCGAAGGGGATGCGCGAAGCGCGAATGAGATTGCCTGAAAGTCGGGCGCGCCGATCGAAGGCCGGGAGACAACCGGGAGACAATCGGGAAGCGGCCGCCCCGCATGCGCCCGCGGCATCATGCCGGAACCATGACCGGCGGCGCACCGTCGCCGGTTTCCACCATCTTCACGGAAAACCCGTAGCACTGCGCGATATGCGCGGGCGTCATCACGTCGCGCGGCGTGCCGTGCGCGACGATCGTGCCGTCGGCGAGCATCGCGATCGTATCCGCGTGCCGCGCGGCGAGGTTCGGATCGTGGACGATCGCGAGCACGCCGAGCCGCCATTCGCGCGCGACCGAGCGCACGGTGTCGAGCAGCCGGTGCTGGTGCGCGAGGTCGAGCGCGGCGGTCGGTTCGTCGAGCAGCAGGTAGCGCGGGCCGCTCTCCGTTGCGTCGTCGTCCGGCCATAGCTGCGCGAGCACGCGCGCGAACTGCACGCGCGCGAGTTCGCCGCCCGACAGCGTCGTGACGTCGCGGCCGACGAGCGCGTCGGCGCCCGCGCGTTCGAGCGCGCGCCACGCGATGTCGCGATCGTGATGCGACGTCGCGCCGCTGCGCCGCGCATGCGGATAGCGGCCGAGCAGCACGATTTCGTCGACGCTGAACGGAAAGGCCGGTTGCGCGGCCTGCGGCAGCACCGCGCGCAGGCACGCGAGGCGCGGCGCGTCGATGCGCGCGAGCGGTTCGCCGTTCAGCGTGACGTCGCCGGTCACGCGCACGCCGTTCGGCGCGACGCTGCCGGTCAGTTCGCCGGCGAAGGTCTTCAGCAGCGTGCTCTTGCCCGCGCCGTTGCGGCCGAGCAGTGCGGTCACGCGGCCCGGTTCGATCGACAGCGACAGGTCGCGGAGGATGGCGTTGTGGCGGCGCGCGACGTCGAGATGGTGAGCGGTCAGCATGGTCGTCGTGAAGAAAGGGTTACCCGCCGAGCGCGCCGCGGCTTTTCCACAGCAGCGCGAGAAAGAACGGTGCGCCGAGCAGCGCGGTCAGCACGCCGAGCGGAATTTCGGCTGGCGCCGCGACCGTGCGCGCGGCGAGATCGGCGGCGAGCGTCAGCAACGCGCCGAGCAGCGCGGCGCCGGGCAGCACGACGCGCTGGTCGGGGCCGCACGCGAGGCGCACGCAATGCGGCGCGACGAGCCCGATGAAGCCGATGATGCCGGCGCACGATACCAACGCGCCGACCGCGAGCGCGACCGCGACGAGCACGCGCCGCTTCAGCCGCTGAACGGGCACGCCGAGGTGCAGCGCCTCGGTTTCGCCGAGCTGCAGCGCGTTCAGCGCGTCGCGATCGCGTGCGAGCAGCACGCAGCCGATCGCGACGCACGGCGCGACGGCCGCCAGCGCGGACCATTGCGCGCCGCCGAGGCTGCCGAGGCTCCAGAAGGTCAGCGAGCGCAACTGCGCATCGTCGGCGACGAACGTGAGCAGCCCGATCGCCGCGCCGGCCAGCGCATTGATCGCGATGCCGGCGAGCAGCAGCAGCGGCAACGCGAGCCGGCCGCGCGACGCGGCGAGCCGGTAGACGAGCGCGGCGACCGCGAGCGCGCCCGCGAACGCGGCGACGGGCAACGCGGCGGCACTTGCGTGTGCGGCGAACAGCGCGGGGCCGAGCACGATCATCGTGGTCGCGCCGAGTGCCGCGCCGCTCGACACGCCGACGAGCCCCGGATCGGCGAGCGGGTTGCGGAACAGTGCCTGCATCGCGGCGCCGGCCGCGCCGAAGCCGCCGCCGACCAGCAGTGCGAGCGCGACGCGCGGCGCGCGGATGTCGAGCAGCACCGCGCGCGCCTGCTGCGCGGCGGCGTCGCCGGTCAGCGCGGCCCAGGCTTCCGTGAGCGGAATGCGGTATGCGCCGACGCACAGCGCGACGACGGACATCACGCACACGAGAACGGCGAGCGCGGCCAGCGCGAACGGCGCGAAGCGGCGCGACGTGCCCATGCGCGCGGCGCCGGAGCGTGACGCGGGCGACGGGGCGGGGAAGGGCGAAGCATGAGCGGGCATCGGGGCGATCCGGGATCAGGCGAGTGCATCCGACAGCCGTCGGTGCAGGGTCGTGACGGCGAGCGGCAGGCGTGGGCCGAAGCCGAGCAGGAACAGGGCATCCAGCGACACGACGCGTTGCGCGCGGCCGGCCGGCGTCGCGCCGAAGCCGGGCGCGGCGAGCAGCGCCGCGCGCCCGCCGACTGCCGCGAGCCCTTCGTCGGAAATCAGCACGACGTCGGGCGCGGCGGCGGCGAGCGCCTCGGTCGTCAGCGGCTTGTAGTGATCGAAACCCTGCATCGCGTTGCGTGCGCCCGCGTAGCGGATCATCGCGTCGGCGGCCGTGCGCTGGCCGGCGACGAGCGCCTGGTTGCCGGTATGGTTCAGCACGAACAGCACGCGCGGCGGCTGCGCGCCGCCGGGCGCGCGGGCAGCGACCGCGTCACGCGCGGCCTGCCAGTCGCGGTCGAAACGTTGCAGCAGCGCGGTGCCCGCGTCGCGCACGTCGAGCGCCTGCGCGACGCCCGTGATCTTCGCGCGGACCGATTCGACGTCGTGCCGTTCGTCGAACGTCGTCACCGCGACGCCGGCGCCTTTCACCTGCGCGATCGCGGTGGGCGGGCCGGCTTCCGCCGACGCGAGCACGAGATCGGGCCGCAGCGACAGCAGCCCCTCGGCCGACAGCGCACGCTGGTAGCCGACTTTCGGCAAACGCTTCGCGGCATCGGGATACGTGCAGGTCGTGTCGGCGCCGACGAGCCGGTAGCGCGGCGTCTCGGCGCCGCCGAGCGCGAACGCGGTTTCCGCGAGTGCGCCGCCGATCACGACCACGCGCTTCGGCGCAGCCGGTGCGGCCTGGGCGAGCACGCTGCCGGGCAGCGCGCCGGCGAGCGCGCCGGCCGCCGCGCCTGCCAGCATCGCGCGGCGGCGCGGATCGAACGGTCGCGCGCTCACCGCGCGCCTCCGCGTGCCGCGGCCGGCAGCGTCGCGACGAGCGCGCGCCAGTCGTCGCGTTCGACCTTGCCGGGCTTGCGTTCGCCGAACAGCAGCGCGACGTGGTCGCCCTGCCGGTCGAACAGCTCGAGCGACGTGACGATGCCGTCGCTCGTCGGCTTCTTCACGACCCACGCGGCGGCGATCAGGTCCTCGCGCACGTGCAGGTTGAAGCCCGGGTCGAGCACGTTGATCCACGCGCCGACCTCGCGCACGTTCGCGACCGGGCCCGTATGAATCTGGATCATCCCCGCGTTGCCGACGAACACCATGATCGGCTGGCCGCTCTGGGCGGCCTGTTCGAGCACGTGGCGCAGCGCATGCGCGGTTTCGACCGGATACGCGTATTGCGGATCGGCGAGGCGCAGCGCCTGCATGCGGCTCACGCCGAAGCGCTGCGTGATGCCGAAGAACTGGTGCGTGTCGGTCATCGCGTCCCACGCGGCGCGAAAACCCGCGACGTCGATCTCGGTGTCGGCGCGCTCGGGCGTTTTCGGCGCGGCGGCCGCGACCTCGAGTCCCGGCTCCTGCGACGGCGCACGCCAGCGCTCGACGAACGCGTCGTACGCGGCGTGGTCGCTGTGCGCGCGCAGGTAGACCTTGTGAATCGCATGCCCCTGCGCGTCGAAGAACTGCAGGCTCTTCAGCGGGCCGTGCGCGGTCTCGTCGCGCACCGCGAACGCCGACACCCAGTGACGATAGAAGATGCGCAGGTCGATATCGCCGAGCGCGAGGCCGACGGGCCCGTCATGGCTCATCTGTGCATATTCGCCGTCCTTCTCGTGGACGGCCGTGTCGTTGCGCGTGAGCGCCATCACGCGGCCGAGGCGCGGCATTTCCTCGAACATCGCCGGAAAGCGTGCGTCGAGCCGCACGACGTGCTCGCCGACGAACGCGGCGAGCGCCTCGCCTTCGCTGACGCCGAGCGCCTGCGCGACGTCGCGGTTGCGCAGCTGGCGCTCGGTCTTGAGCTTGACGAACGCGTCGCGCAGCGCGGCGGCCGCGCGGGCCGGCGTGGCCGGTTGACCGGGAAGGGCGGATTGCATCATGTCGGACTCCTTCAAGTAACGGTTGGGGTGGCAGCGCGGGCGGCGCGCATCAGAAATCCACTTTCATGCTGACGGCGACCGTGCGTCCGGACGACGTATACGCATCGAGCACCTGCGAATCGGCTGCGATGCCGCGCACGTCCGACCAGTTCCAGTATTTGCGGTCGAACAGGTTGCGGATGCCGATCGTCGCGCTCACATGCTTGTTGAAGCGGTAGCCGCCCCGCAGGTCGACGACGAACGACGACGGCGGCGAGAAGCACGTCTTGTTCGAACAGTCGGACTTGTCGATGTCCTTGTCGCGTTTCGCGGCCTGGAACAGCAGGTCGGTCTGCACGAACCAGCGTTCGCTCGGCTCGTACCGCACGCCGAACACGGCGGAGAACGGGTTGACGGTGTTGAGCGGCTGGCTCGCCGCGCCGTCGTTCTGCGTCGAGCCCTTCGTGAACGCCATCGCCGTCTTCAGCGTGATGCCGTTCGGCATCACCCATTCGGCGCGGCCTTCGAGGCCGTGGATGCGCGCGTCGGCGAAGTTCACGTACTGGAACACGGACGGGTCGGCCGGCCGGCCGCTGCCCGCGATCGTCGTGCGCGAGATGAAGTTGCGGTAGCGGCCCGTGAACGCGGCCGCGCTGTAGCGCACGACGCCGTAGCCGGTGCCGGCCTTGCCGCGCAGCCCGGCTTCGAAGGTATCGCTCGTCTCGGGCTTCAGGTTCGGATTGCCGATCGACGTGTAGCCGTACACCGGGTTCGAGAAACTGCTGTTCACCTGGTCGGGTGTCGGTGCGCGGAAGCCGTGCGCGTACTGCACGTACGGAATGACCGCCGGTGTGATCTCGTAAAGCACGGCGACGCGCGGCGACAGTTCGTTCGCGCTGGTCGACACGGCCTTGCCGGTGAACAGCGGATCGTTTGCGGTCGGGCTCAGCCGGTACGTGTCGAAGCGCAGGCCCGGCGTGACGAGCAGGCGGCCGTAGCCGATCTGGTCCTGCAGGAACGCACCGAACAGCGTGTAGTCGGTGTCGGGAAACGCCTTGTTCGGGAACGCTTCGCCGACGCCCGGCACCGTGCCGTCGCGCAGGTTCGTCACGCGCGACACGCTGCCGTCGACGCCATACAGCAGCTTGTGCGCGAACGGCCCGGTCGCGAAGCCGCTTTCGGCGAACGCCGAGCCGCCGAACGTGCGTTCCTTGTACTGGTTGTCGCGCGAGCGCGATTTCAGCGGCGCGCCGCGCGTCTCGAACGCGTACTGGTCCTGCTTCGCGTCCTGGTAGTAGAACTGCACGTGCGCGGTCTGGAACCAGCGGAACGCATCGTCGCGGAAATCGTAGCCGACGCTGAAGCGGTTGCGTTCGAGCCGGTCGTTCGTCGTGAGGCCGAGCGTGGTCGGCGGATTGATCGCGGACAGCACGTCGGTGCTCACGCGCCGCTGCACCGTTTCGGCGGTGAGCTTGAACGTGTCGCGCGCGGTGGGCGTCAGCACGAGCTTGCCGAGCAGCGATTCCGAATAGACGTCCTGCGGATTCGACGTGGTGCGCAGCGTGCTCGCCGAGTTGTTGCTGCCGCGCGTGTCGACCTCGTGGCCGCGCCGCCCGTCGGCGATGATCATTCCCTGGACGCGATCGTTGCCGCCCGCGGCCGATACGGTCGCGCCGATGCTGCGGTCGGCCGAGTCGTAGCTCGGCCGGAACGAGAAGTAGGTGGGCTTGTTGTAGATCGACAGCAGGTCGCGCGGATCCTTCGTGATGAAGTTCACCGCGCCGGTCAGGCCGTCGCTGCCGTAGAGCGCCGACGCCGGCCCGCGCAGGATCTCGATGCGCTTGAGTGTGTCGAGATCGGCGTAGTCGCCGCGCCCCGCTTCGAGCGGGCCGAATGAAAACGCGTTCGGCAGGCGGATGCCGTCTTCCATCAGCAGCACGCGATTGCCTTCGAGGCCACGGATGTTGATGCTCGAATCGCCGTCGCGGCCGCCGCCGAGCGCGGCGCTGCCGGGCCGGTACGCGGTGCGGCGCACCGTGATGCCCGGCTCGTAGCGCAGTGCATCCTTGATGTTGGTGGCCTGCTGTTCCTCCAGATCCTCGTCGGTGATCACCGAGACGGACGCAGCCGTGCGGCTCGTGGCCGTTGCGGTGCGGTTGGCCGTGACGGTGACGGGATCGAGCAGCGCCGCATCGCCGCGCGTGGACGTGGCAACGAGCAGGGTGGAAGGCGGGGTGGCGCCTTGCGGCGACGAATCGGCGTGAGCCGGGGCGGCGGACAGGCCGAACGCGCCGAACAGCGCGGCACAGATCGGCCGCCGCGCCAGCGTATAGCAATGCACAGGTGGTCTCCCATTGACGAAAACAAGCCCGAAGGCTGGCTGGGTGACGCGTTCACCTGGCTGGCCCGCCCGCGCACGGAATGCGGCGGGCGGCGAATTGAAAGGCAACTGACAATTTTGCCAGTGTAAATGAGAATTATTATCAATACAAGAACGAAAAGCGGCACGCGTGGGTGAGCGCTCACCTGCGTGGTTCGGGCCTGCCGTGGCGGGAAATACGGGAGAAGCGCGGGCCCCGGCGCAAGCCCGTCATGGGCGTGAACAGGCCCTAGGCGAGTGCTTCGATGCGGATCAGCAGGTTGCGTGCATGCGTGATGAACGCATCGTGTGTCGCGCGATCGCCGTGGCCTTCGAGGCCGGCCTGTTCGGCGAACGCGATCTGTTCGGTGTAGAGGTCGACGAGCGCACGGCGTGCGTCAGGGGGAAGCGCGCGGACCATCGACACGATCAGCAGTTCCTGCGCGCGAAGCGTGCCGGACAGCGTCTGGACGTTCATGCTGGCCTCCTCGGACGATGCGGCGACGAGCCGCTCTTTCCATACTAGGCGGTCGGCGTACGCAGCGCAGGCGAAGCGGTGGCGGAATGCGATTCGACGGGGCAATCGAGGGCGCCGTTGCGCGACGCGAAACGCACCGCACGCGGCCGGGCACCACGGATTGAAGCGTGCAGGGATGCGAACGGAATCAGCCGGCCGTCGTTGCGGCCCGCGCATCGCGCACGACCTGCGCGACGCGTTCGACGAACTCGACGTCGACGCTCGACAGCGCTTCGCGCTTGCCGTCGGGCATCTCGACCATCAGGCGATACGTGACGTCCTGCGTGGTCCACGCGAGATAACCGACGACGGCGAGCATCACGCCGACGACGAGCGCGGCGCTCGATCCGGCGATGCCGCCCGCGACGGCGGCGGCCGCGCCGATCAGCGAGATCAGCGACGGCACGAGGCGGTTTTTCGGAATCTTGACGACATCGACGTGGCCGATGTCACGCAGCGCGAATACCTGCCCGGCGGCCGACAGGCCGTTGCGCGTGATCATCACGCCGCGTTCGTTGAATGCGTTTTCCATCATGTGTTGCGTGGACGAAAACGCGCAGCGTAGCAGGTTTCGTTGCCGCATCAAACGAGACCGACTGCCGCACGATGCGTGCGGCGCGCTCGAAAGACAGGCAGCGGGTGGAACGGGACGGCGTTCAGAACTGCAGCCGGCCGTCGCCGTAAAGCCGGCCCGGCACGTGCGACGCGACGACCTCGGCGATCTCTTCGTCGGTCGATTCGGCCGGCACGATCTGGCGCCGCGCGGGTGCGTCGAGATGCATCGTCCATTCGACGAGACGATACGGCCGCCCCCACGGGCGCTGCATTTCGACCGATACGCGGCAGCTCTGGACCGGCATCGAGTGTTGGCACGTCAGAATCGCGTGCAGATGGCTGAAAACGGTATCTTCGATCATCATGGCCTCCGATCCTGTCTTGTGGGCAATCGATGGCGGCGCCGTCGGCGGTTCAAAAAAAAAGCCGCCGATGTTCAGGCGGCCAACAGGGGGGGTGAGAGCATCCTCTCAGCCCAGAATTAAGCGAAACTTAAAAGCCCATAAAAAAGCGCCCCGCGTGGAGCGGGGCGCTTCTTGCCGTCGTGATCCGCGAGTTAAGCGGATGCTTTAGAACTTGTGACGGATACCGATACGTGCGGCGATCTGGTTCTTCGAACCCGTGCCCGACGTGTTGAAGTAGCTCGTGCTCGAGCCGATCTGCGCTTGCACGCCCTTGCCCGATGCCTGCTGGTACACGACCAGGCCGTACACGTCGGTACGCTTGCTGAGTGCGTAGTCGGCGATACCGTTGACCTGGTTCCAGTGCCACGAGTTGCCGTTCTGCGTCGCGTTCGTGTACGTGTAGCCCAGGCCGCCCGACAGGGCCGGCGTGAACGCGTACTTCGCGCCTGCTTCATACGCGTTGTAGAACGTGCCGCCCGCGCCCGACACGGTCGAGAACTGCGTACGCGTCCACAGCAGCCATGCCGTTGCCGGGCCCCAGACGTAGCGGCCGCCCACACCGTAGGTGCGCAGGTCGCGGACGTTGCCCGTGCTCAGGTTCGCGATCGACGTCGAGAAGGCCGGCGTCGACTGGCTCGGGAAGCGGATGTCCGTGTAGGCTGCGCCGACCGACAGCGGGCCGTTCGCGTAGTTCAGGCCGAAGCTGTATGCGCGCGACGAGCCTGCCGTCGTCGTCGTGCCCGACGTCGTTGCCGGTGCGCCGGCGAAGTCCGTCGAGTTCGAGAAGCCGTACAACGCGCCGAACGTGAAGCCCGAGTAGTTCGCGCTCTGGAACTTCACGGCGTTGTTGATGCGGCTCGACGTGAGCTGGTCGATGTCGTTCACGTGGTACGCGTAGTTACCCGCGACCGTGTTGCCGCCCGTCGAGTAGTTCGAGCCGAGGATGTCGGTCGAGAACGAGTACTGGCGGCCGAACGTGACCGTGCCGTATTGCGACTGGCTCAGGCCGACGTAAGCCTGGCGACCGAAGATCGCGCCGCCCTGGCCGATCGTGCCGTTACCGCTGTTGAAGCCGTTTTCGAGCACGAAGATCGCCTTCAGGCCGCCACCGAGGTCTTCGGTGCCGCGCAGGCCCCAACGGCTGCCCTGGGCAACGCCGTCGTCATACTTGAACAGCTTGCCCGAGCCGCCGTTGGCGGTCTTGCTGTGGTTCACGTAGCTGATACCGGCATCGATGACGCCGTACAGCGTCACGCTGCTTTGTGCGTGCGCCGTGCCGGCCGTTGCTGCCAGGACGGCGATGGTCAACAGTTTCTTGTTCAAAGGATTCTCCGAGCGAATAAATGGCGTGTCCAGTTGCGGTTCCGGCGCTCTCTATGGGCGCTTTCACGGACCGGCGGCAACTTTATCGAGGGGCCACGTAATGAATATGACAGCGACTGTCATATGAAGAATGTGTGGCGCCGATGCGACATTAGGGCCTGCTTGCATATGGAACGTGCATGCGTTGCCACGAGAACGGCCGCTCGCGAGGCGCGTGACGCCGCGAATACTGACGTATTCGCAAGGAGCGCAACGCGGCGAGCGGCCGTTCTCGTGGCAACCCCAAACTAAAAATTCAATCCACGGGAATGCCCGAAATCGCCCGCATGGCGGCGTCGCTCGTCGCTTGTTTGGCTTGGCCAAACGGCGCTCCTCACTTCTTGCCCTGCGAGCGATTTTGGGCATTCGCATGTACGTTCCATATGCAAGCAGGCCCTAAATTCTGCCCGGTTGCGCTGCCCGGGGTTATACCGAATTCGGCTGAGAATCGATCCGGCCCCGGAATATGCACATGAAATAAGCTTGGTTGGTGGCGTTCCGGCCCCGTGCCACGATCCGTCTTCCAACAAACGACACGGGACTAGAGGACACCATGCGACGTTCATTCCTGACCGGCCTCGGCGCGCTCGCAGCCGCACTGGCATTCGCGGCGCCCGGCGCGCACGCCGACTCGCAAACGCTGAAGATCGGCACGATGAGCGGCCCCGACGCGCAGATCTGGACCGAAGTGACGAAGGTCGCCGCACGCGAAGGCCTCGCGATCAAGGTCATCGAATTCAACGACTACGTGCAGCCGAACGCGGCGCTCGATGCCGGCGACCTGGACGCGAACGGCTTCCAGCACCAGCCGTTCCTCGACAGCCAGATCAAGCAGCGCGGCTACAAGATCGTCAACGTCGGGCTCACCTACACGGCGCCGATGGGTTTCTATTCGAAGAAGATCAAGTCGCTGAAGGATCTGCCGGTGGGCGCGAAGGTCGGGATCCAGAACGATCCGTCGAACGGCAACCGCGCGCTGCTGCTGCTGCAGAAATACGGCGTGATCAAGCTGAAGCCGGGCGTCGGCACCAACGGCGTGAACGCGACGCCGCTCGACGTTGCCGAGAACCCGAAGAAGATCAAGATCGTCGAACTCGACTCCGCGCAGCTGCCGCGCGCGCTGCCCGATCTCGACGCCGCGTCGATCAACACCGACTACGCGGTGAAGGCCGGGCTCACGCCGGTGAAGGATGCGATCGCGATCGAGGACCTGCGCGGGCCGTACGCGAACCTGATCGCCGTGCGCGCACAGGACAAGGACAAGCCGTGGGTGAAGAAACTCGTCGCGGCCTATGAATCGGCCGACGTGCGCAAGTTCATCGACCAGAAGTTCGGCGGCGCGATCGTGCCGGCGTTCTGAACGCCCACGCGTGCCTTCGCCCGGCCGGATGGATCGCCGGGCATTCCGGAAAGCAAATCGCCCGCGCAAGCGGGCGATTTCGTTGGTGCGCGCGGGTGAGCGCCGGGGGATGCCCGGGGGATGCCCGGGGGATGCCCGGGGGATGCCCGGGGGATGCCCGATACGCGCCGTGACCCGGCGCGCGGGCCGGCCGCTCAGGCCGACAGCAGCGAACCAGTGCGGATCGCGGTCGCGCCCGCGATACGCGCGACTTCCATGCCGGCCGTCGCGAAGCGCACGATCTGGCGCGCGTACAGCACGCCCGACACGCTGCTCTTCAGCGTGACGACGCGATCGGTCAGCGGATCGACGATGTCGGCCACGGCCTGGCCGGCCTCGATCATCACGCCGACCGGCGTGCGGAACACGATCACGCCCGACACGGGCGCGACGAGCGGATCGGTGCCCGCGAGCGGCGTGGCCGGATGCGCGAGCGGCGGCAGCGGCGCCGGCGTGCCTTCGACGACACCGCGCTCGGTCAGGTATTCGACGATCGCCTGCGCGTCCTTTTCGGCGAATTCGTAGGACACGTCGCGTTCGCTGCGCAGTTCGACCGTGACGGAAATCGCGCCGTTCGGGATCGGGAAGCGGTCGCCGAAGCGGTTGCGCAGGTCCGACCAGCAGAAGCTGTGGATTTCGTCGAACGGGTTGCCGACCGAATTCAGCGCGAGCAGCGACGCCTGTGCATCGAGATAGCGCGCCAGCGGCTCGACGTCCGCCCACAGATCGGGGTTCGTGTACAGGTGCATCACCGCATCGTTGTCGCAGTGCAGGTCGAGCACGATATCGGCGTCGAACGACAGCTTCTGCAGCGCGAGGCGCTGCGAGTCGAGTTCGGTGCGCGGCTTCTGTTCGTCGAGCGCTTCGCGCATCGCGGTGCGCACGGCGACGAGGTTGCGCTGCGCGTCGTTCGTGAGGCGGCTTTCGACGTGCGGCAGCACGAGCGCCGCGAGATCGTGGAAATTGCGGTTGAAGTTCTGCATCGAGCCGAGCTCGAAGCGGCCGAGGTGATCGCCGAACACGTGCTGCGACAGGCCGATCGGGTTCGGCACGGGCACGATGACGACTTCGCCGCGCAGCTTGCCGGCCGTTTCGAGCGCGGCGATCTTGCGGCGCAGCAGCGTGGCGACCAGCATGCCGGGCAGTTCGTCCGCGTGCAGCGACGACTGGATGTAGACCTTCTTGCCGCCGCGCGGGCCGTAGTGAAAGCTCGTGATCTGGCGTTCGGTACCGACGGCGGGGGAAATCAGCGGATGGGTCTGCGTTTGCATGATGGGGGAGTGCGGCGCAGCCGCGAATGATCCGGTGTGCGTGGAAGATCGATTGTACGTTGCCTTCCTCGCCCCCATCAAACCGGCGCCAGAACGCGCCGATTTTCGTTGCGAATCATCAGGTTGGTGCGGAAAAAATAACGCTGCCGGCACCGCGTGCGCAAAAAAAACGGGCTCCTTGCGGAGCCCGTTCGTGCCGAAGCGAAGCGTGCGCTTGCGCGGCGGATTACTTGCCGTAGACGTCGAAATCGAAGTACTTCTTCGCGATCTTCGCGTACGTGCCGTCCTTGCGCATGCCGGCGATCGCGCTGTCGATCTTCGCCTTCAGGTCGGTGTCTTCCTTGCGCAGGCCGATGCCGGCGCCTTCGCCGAGCGTCTTCGGATCGTCGAGATCCTTGCCGGCGAAATCGTAGTTCGCGCCGCGCGGCGTCTTCAGGAAGCCGATCTCAGCCTGCACCGCGTCCTGCAGCGCGCCGTCCAGACGGCCCGAGATCAGGTCGGCGTAGACCTGGTCCTGGTTCTGGTAGGGCACGACGTTCACGCCCTTCGATGCCCAGTACGTCTTCGCGTAGGTTTCCTGGATCGTGCCCTGCTCGACGCCGACCGACTTGCCCTTCAGCGATTCGGCCGTCGGCATCAGGCCGGCACCCTTCTTCGTGACGAGGCGCGTCGGCGTGTTGAACAGCTTCGCCGAGAAGGCGATCTGTTCCTGACGCGCCGGCGTCATCGACATCGACGACAGCACGCCGTCGAACTTGCGGGCCTTCAGTGCCGGAATCATCCCGTCGAAGTCGTTTTCGATCCACACGCACTTCGCGTTCATGCGGCGGCAGATTTCGTTGCCGAGATCGACGTCGAAACCTACAACCTTGCCGTCAGCGCCTTTCGATTCGAAAGGCGGGTAGCTTGCGTCGACGCCGAACCGCACGGTCGACCAGTCCTTCGCATACGCGCTGCCGGCCGATACGGCGAGCAGGGCAACGGTCACAGCCGCAAGAATCTTTTTCACCAGGTGACTCCTCGTTTTGTTCGATGGGTGCGCGGTTGTGCCGCGCCGTAAGCCTTCGGCCTGCCGCGGCTTCGCGTCAGGCTGTCCGTTTCGCCCACCCGATGCGGGCGCGCGACGTGCGCAAGATTATCAAGACAAAATACCGGCAGGGCGCCTAGGACAAGCCCCGATACCGGGCCCGGCGGCGGCGCGTTGCGTGCGCCGCCGTTTCAGACACAGGAACGATTCAGCCGAGCGTTTCGTTGACCGCACGCTGCAGGCACGTGACGAATTGCGTGACGGCGGGCGTGGGCAGCAGGTCGCGCCGCGCGATGATCGACAGGTCGAAGCGCGGCATGCGCTCGTCGAGTTCGGCCGTGCGGATGCCGAGCGGCGCGACCGTCGCGGCGAGCGGGCGCGTGAAGCAGCCGATCACGTCCGAGCGCGCGACGAGCCCGAGCGTCACCGCGAACGACATCGGCGAGCGCAAGAGCCGCTTCGGCAGCGGCAGCCCGTGCGCCTGGAACATCCCGACCATCACGCTGTGCGGAAACTGCTCGGCGCCGACGGTGACGATCCACTCGGCATCGAGCAATTCCTCTAACCGGCGCGCGTGCGCGAGCGGGTGGCCTTCGCGCATCACGACGGTGAACTCGGTGGACAGCAGCGGCAACTGCGTGAAATCGCGATCGAGCGCGGGCACGTGGTGCATCGCAGCGATGTCGAGCGTGCCGTTGCGCAACTGCGCGAGCGCGTCGGGCACCGTCACTTCCTCGAGATGCAGGCTCACGTCCGGCATCGACCGGCGAAATGCCGTCACCGCGCGCGGCAGCGCCGTCAGTGCGATCGACGGCATCGTGCCGACCGCGACGCGGCCGGACATCTCGCCCTTCACCTGTTCGACGGCCTCGACCGTGCGGCGGATATCGCCGAGCAGTTGCTCGGCGCGCGGCAGCAGCGCATGGCCGCATGCGGTCAGCTCGACGCCGCGGACGCTGCGCGCGAGCAGCTCCGCGTTGAGCGTCGTTTCGAGCTCGCGGATCGTATGCGTGATCGCGGGCTGCGTGACGCCGAGTTCGCGCGCCGCGGCGCGCAGACTCTTGTGATGTGCGGCGGAGACGAACGCCTGGAGCTGCGCGATGTTCAGGGGATTGCGGATGCGGGTCATCGATCGGGTCCGGTTGGCGCGAAAGGGGGCGGCGGCTTGATGCTTCAGGTAGTGATCCTGACGAACGTCACGCGCCGACGCGTGCGCGAAACATCTGGCGATAACGCTGCGGCGACGTGCCGACGATGCGCGCGAACCGCTCGCGAAACGCGGTGACCGAACCGAATCCGGCTTCCGTCGCGACATGCTCGATCGACAGCGCCGTCACCTCCAGCAACTGCTGCGCGTGCCTGACGCGTGCGGTCTGCAGCCATTGCCGCGGCGACGTGCCGGTCTGTTCCTGGAAGCGCCGCGTCAGCGTGCGCACGCTCGTCGATGCCTTGCGGGCCATCTCGTCGAGCGTGAGCGGCTTGCGCAGGTTCGCCTGGAGCCAGTCCATCAGGTCGTGCAGCCCGTCGCCGCCGGCCGGCCATTCCGGCGCGATGAACTGCGCCTGCCCGCCTTCGCGCACGCGCGGCGCCACCGCGCTGCGTGCGGCGTCGACGGCAACCGCCGCGCCGTAGTCGGCCTGGATCATGTGCAGGCACAGGTCGAGGCCGGCCGCCGCGCCGGCCGACGTCAGGATGCGCCCGTTGTCGACGAACAGCACGTTCGGATCGACGTCGACGTCCGGATAGCGGCGTGCGAGTTCGGCGGCCGCGAGCCAGTGCGTCGTCGCGCGCAGGCCGTCGAGCAACCCGGCTTCCGCGAGCACGAACGCGCCGCTGCAGATCGACGCGATCCGGCACCCGCGCGCGGCAGCCGCGCGCAACGCCGCGAGCACGCGGGGCGACGTGGGCGCGAGCGGCTCGGACGTGCCGGGGACCATGATCGTATCGGCGCCGGCCAGCGCGTCGAGACGAAACGGCGGGCGCAGCTCGAACAGGTCGCCGGTGACGCGCGGCTGCTCGCTGCACACGCGCACGTGGTAGGCCGGCGCGACGTCGGGCGACCGCACGCGCGCGAACGTGTCGCAGGCGACGCCCAGGTCGAACGGGACGACATCGGGCAAGGCAAGAACGGCGACCGTGTGCATGGCGTTCGCGGCCGTGGCCAGAATCCGTTGAAAGATGTCATTCTAGCCAATGGCTCGAACCCGCACCACACGCGACAATCGCGGCGGATCAACCTGGAGCCCCGCCGATGAAACAAGACGATCGCAACGCGTTGCGGAACCTGCAGTACCTGTCGTTGCTGGAGGCGACCACACTCGTCGTGCTGGTGTGCGTCGCCGTGCCGCTCAAGCATCTGGCCGGTTATCCGGTCGCGGTATCGATCATGGGGCCGGTCCACGGCATCGCGTTCGCGATGTACGTGTGGGCGGTCGTCGGCACCGCATCGAGCGGGCTGTGGAGCAGGGGCGACGTCGCGCGGCTCGTGCTGTCGGCCGTCGTGCCGTTCGCGGGGCTGGCGAGTGCGGGATGGATCGCGCGCCGGCGGCACGCGCGATGATCTACCTGATGATGAAGACCGTGCACGTGGTGGCCGTCGTCACGTTCGTCGGCGGGCTGCTGATGCTGTCCGTCGGTGTCCGGATCGCGAACCTCGCCGTGCATCGCGCGGTGCGGCGCTGGGATCGCACGGTGACGGCGCCTGCACTCGCGATCGTCTGGATCACGGGTGTCGCGATCGCGCTCAACGGGCACTGGTTCGGCGCGGCGTGGCTGTCGGTGAAGCTTGCGGTCGTCGTCGCGCTGTCGGCGCTGCACGGCATGCTGGCCGGCACGCTGCGGCGCATGGAGCGCGACGATCTCGTCGTCGTGCCGACACCGTGGCTCGGGCACGCGGCGGGCGCGGTCGTGGCCGCGACGGCGATCGTCGTCGGGCTGGTCGTGATCAAGCCGTTCTGACGAGTGCCGTTTCGACGGCCGCCAGCGTACGGCGCCGGATCCAGCCGCTTCCCAGCCGGATCGCGAGCCAGTACGGCGTGAGCAGCCAGCGCGTGCGCTCGCTCGGGCAGTGGATGAACGTTTCCGTGCGCAGCATGTGCGCGCCCGATGCGAGCCCGACGACCTCGAAGCGGAGCACCAGCTTCGCATCGCGCGGGTCGTCGTGCCGCACGAAGGCCGTTGCGTCGGCGATCGTTCGAACGTCGGGCGTGGGACGCCAGAAGCGGCCGACGAGGCCGAGCGACAGCGATGTGTCGTCGCGGTGGAGCAGCGTGAACGAGTCGAAGCCGAAGCGCGCGTGTTCGGGGCGGGCCGGCCCGTTGCGGAGCGCGCCGGCGACGGCGGCCGGGAATTCGCGCACCATGAGCAGCGCGTCGATGACGGGATCGGCACGCATGTCGAGCGACGCGACGGCGTCGATGATGCGCGCGGGCGGCGCGTCGATCGGCTGCGATTCATGCACTTCGTGGAACCCGAACGACGGGATGAACGGCGGCTTGCGCGCCGAGGTCCGGGTGCTCGATTCGGAGACGATGCCGAGCGCGTTCATCGCGGCTCCTGAAGGGGGCAAAGCGCGATCGTAGCACCGGGCGCGGATTTGCGTCGCGCCGTTGCCGCGACGCGCATCATGCTGCACTGCACGCACAAAAAAAGCCTGGAAACTTGCGTTCCCAGGCCTGGAGACCATCAACGACGATGGTGGAGGAGACGATGTCGTCCCGATGCGCGCCGCCCTTCTGCAGGCAACGTCGCGCATGTCTCGCGGTCAGATCGCCCAGCCGCCGAGATAGAACGTGACGAGCACGGCCGCGATGAGCACGGTGCCGACGTTCAGCTTGCGGAATTCGCCGCTGGCGATGCGGCCGATCACGAGCGTCGAGAAGCCGAGCATGATGCCCGTCACGATGTTCGCGGTCAGCACGATGAACACCGCGCACACGAGGCCCGACATCGCGTCGACCATGTCGTCCATGTGCAGCTTGCTCACGCTGCCGAGCATCAGCAGGCCGACGTACATCAGCGCGGGTGCGGTGGCGTACGACGGCACTAGGCCCGCGAGCGGCGAGAAGAACATCACGACGAGGAACAGCAGGCCGACCACGGCGGCCGCGAGGCCCGTCTTCGCACCGGCGGCCACGCCGACGCTCGACTCGATGTAGGCCGCCGCCGGCGCGCCGCCGAGGAAACCGGAGAAGATCGAGCTGATCGAATCGGCGGTCAGCGCGCGGCCGCCGTTGATGATGCGGCCGTTCTCGTCGAGCTGGCCGGCCTGGCCCGCGACCGCGCGGATCGTGCCGGTCGCGTCGAACACGGCGGTCATCACCAGCGCCAGCACGCTCGGCAGCACGGCCATCGACAGCGCGCCCTTGATGTCCATCGCGCCGATCAGCGATGCATGGCCCGGTGCGCTCAGCGACGGCAGCGCGAAGACGCCGTGGTACTTCACGGCGGGATCGAAGATCAGCCCGAAGATCGAGATCGCGATCACGACGAGCAGGATGCCGCCCGGCACGCGACGCTTCTCGAGGCCGAAGATCGCGGCGAGGCCGACGACGGACATGATCACCGGGAGGGCGGTGATCTGGCCGAGCGAGACCGGCAGGCCGGCGCCCGGGTTCTTGATCACGAGACCGACGTCGTTCGACGCGATCAGCAGCAGGAACAGGCCGATGCCGATCCCGGTGCCGTGCGCGACGCCCGCGGGCAGGTTGCGCAGGATCCACGAGCGCACGCCGGTGACCGAGATGCCGGTGAACACGAGGCCCATCAGGAACACGGCGCCGAGTGCGACCGTCGGATGCAGCCCCTTGCCGAGCACGAGGCCGAACGCGGTGAACGCGGTCAGCGAGATCGCGCAGCCGATCGCGATCGGCAGCTTCGCCCACAGGCCCATCAGCAGCGAGCCGAATGCGGTCGTGAGGCAGACCGCGACGAACACCGCGCTCGTGTCGAAGCCGGCCTTGCCGAACATGCCGGGCACGACGAACACGGAATAGACCATCGCGAGGAAGGTGGTGACGCCGGCGACGATCTCGGTGCGTTGCGTGCTGCCGCGCGACGAAATGCCGAAGTACCGGTCGATGACTCCCTGGGTGCCAAAGTCAGATTCTGCCGCGCCGACGTCGACCGTCGGCTGCACCGGGGTATCACTCATGAGCTTGCTCCTTTATCAGCATGCTGAAACGGCCCGTAGCGAACCGTCGTCAGGGTGTCTCGTATCTAGTTGGGATTTGTCGGCAACGTCGTGGGGACGAATGACGCGTGATGCGTGTCGTCACGTGCGAATCGAAACGATCGCGAGGGTGTCGCGTCGGACGACGCGTGGTGTGGTCGACCCCGTCACGTGTGCTTTGCCGTAGCGAAGGTTAGGCGAGCGGCCCATCACGTCCCATCGGGGGAAGTGCATGCAGCGCATGTCGCAGCGCTTATATCGGCGTGCAACCGGGCTCCGTCGCGACGACACGCGTGTATACGCCTAGTTCGAATCCGTTAAGGCGACTATTTGAATGCAGGGTCGACAGGCAGGGCGGGAGCGGGTGAGGCATTGAATATTACGAATATCTTTCATCGAGGCGGTGCACGCGCATGAAAACGGCGGCGCGCGACGCGATGCGGTGCGCGGCCATGTACAAGCGGCACCCGGATGATACCGGTGCCGCACGCGGCTTGCGCTCGCGCGTTCCGGCCCTCGTCGCTTCGGTCGCGCCGGTCGCTTGGGTCGCGTCAGTCGCGTGCGAGGTGCGCGAGGTACGCGCAGAACATGTCGGCCATCGCGGCCGAATAGGCATCGATTTCCGCCGGCGTGCGCGCGGTTTCGGAGAACGTCTTGCCGCCCGACGTGAGCGTTGTCTTGATCAGCTCGCAGGCGAGCGCATGCGTGGTGTCGGGCACGCCGGGCAACGCTTCGCGCATGAACGCGTTGAAGACCCGGTTGCCTTCGGCTTTCACTTCCTGCGCTTCGGGCGCGTCGCGATAGAGCGGTGCGGCATCGTCGAGTGCGATGCGCATGCTCGCCTCGTCGCATTCCGACTGGACGAACGCATGGACGGCCGTGCGCAGTCGCTCGGGCGGCGTCTTCTGCGTGTCCTGGAGTATTCGGCACAGCATGTCGGACGTCTGCCGCCATTCGTCGTGCTGCAGCCGGAACAGCACCGACGCCTTGTTCGGGAAGTACTGGTACAGCGAGCCGACGCTCACGCCGGCGCGCTCGGCGACGCGCGCCATCGTGAAGCGCTGCGCGCCTTCGGTCGCCAAAACCTGAACAGCAGCCTGGAGGACGTCTTCGACGAGACGGGTCGAGCGCGCCTGCCGAGGCAGCTTGCGCGTGGCAATCGGGGCGTTTCGGCGGTCGGTCATGGGTGGTTGGCCAATGCGAATAGTAAAACCTGAATAGTTCGTCATATTCTAGTCGGGCGCACTGACGCACTCAACCTGACACTGGAGATCCGCATGACCACCCTGATTCACGACCCGCTGGCGTCGCTGCTCGCGCGCCTGTTCGACGAAGCCGAGGCGGCGTCACCCGCGACGAGCCCGGCCTTCGCCGACGTGTCGCGCGACGAGCAGGCGCGGCTGATGCGCAGCAAGACGGACTACACCGATCTGTATGCGCGCCTGAAGGACTATCCGCTTCCCGTGTCGCGCGAGACGGGCACGCTGCTGTACATGCTCGCGCGCAGCGGCGGCGCGCGGGCGATCGTCGAATTCGGCACGTCGTTCGGCATTTCGACGCTGCATCTCGCGGCCGCGCTGCGTGACAACGGCGGTGGCCGGCTGGTCACGAGCGAGTTCGAACCGTCGAAGGTCGCGCGCGCGAGGGCGAACCTGACGGCGGCCGGGCTCGCCGATCTCGTGGAGATTCGCGAAGGCGATGCGCTGCGCACGCTGGCCGCCGATCTTCCTGATTCGGTCGACCTGTTGCTGCTCGACGGCGCGAAGGGGCTGTATCCGGAGATCCTGGCGCTGGTCGAACCTCACCTCGTGGCGGGGGCATTCGTCGTGGCCGACAACGCGGAATACAGCCCCGACTACCTCGCGTACGTGCGCGCGCCGGAAAACGGCTATCTGTCGGTGCCGTTCGGCGGCGATGTCGAGTTGTCGATGCGGATACGCTGAACGGGCGTAACGCGGGTGTCGACGCTGTCACGCTTCCGCGCATGAAAGACAGGAAAACTGAATGAATGGTGACGTGGCGGCGTGGCGGCAGGAAGCGGGACGATGCCCGGTGCCGGTGGCGCCGGGCGTTACCTCACTTCACTTCAGGAACACGTAACGCGCGAAGTAAGGAAAGCGTCCGACCGCATGCTCGGTCGTGCACGTCGCGGCCGGCGGCGTGCCGCCCGCCGTGTCGAGCCGCTGCACGAAGCGCACGCTGGCAAGCGTGCCGGTTGCGGCCGGCGTGGCCGCGAGCAGCAGTTGAGGAACGCTGCCCGGGTGTGTGCCCGGCGCTTCCGCGAGCTTCTTGCCGGTGATGCGGCTGCCGTCGAGTGCCTCCCACGACGGGCCCGCGCCGTGCCGGACGACGAGGGTGCCGCCGGCATCGAACAGCAGTGCTTCGGGGTACTGGAATGCCCACGCGAGCCGGTGCCCGGCATCGTATTCGCATGCGTAGACCTGCATGCCGCTCGCGGTGGTCGACAGCACCGGCGTGGCCGGCTCGGGCGGCGCGAGGCCGGCGGCCTCGTCGGCATGCGCGGGCGCGGTGAGCGCCACGCAGGAAAGGCCGGCCGCAAGGGCCAGCAGCAGGTCGCGTGTCGGGGAACGGCTGGGCATGGCGGAGCGTCCTCTCAGGTCGGGTGACGGTCGTGTGGCGTCGATCTCGTCAACACTAGACGCCGATGGCGCAAGCCGCAACCCGGAAATGACAATCGCGGCGATAGCGGCCGCGATGGTCGGGGGGCGGAGGTGCGATCAGCGGATCGCAACCGGGTTGATGTTGACCTGCGTGGAGCCGACGTACAGCGGCTGGCCGAGCACGAACAGGAATTCCCGCGCCTTGTCGCGCACCAGCGCGCGGCTGTCGATCCGCTCCAGGTTGTAGATGTCGCGCGTCGCGAGCATGTACTGGTCGATCGGGAATTCGTCCTGCGTGTGCGGACTCCTGTCGATCGTTACGCCGCGGCTTGCGCGAGCGTCGGGTAATCGGTCAGGCCCTGGGCGCCGCCGCCGAACAGCGTGTTGCGGTCGTGCGGCGCGAGCGCGGCGCCGGTGCGCAGGCGTTCGGGCAGGTCGGGGTTCGCGACGAACGGGCGGCCGAACGCGACGAGGTCGGCCCAGCCGGCGGCGATCGCTTCGCGTGCGCGCTCGGCGGTGTACGCGCCGGCGTAGATCAGCACGCCCGGGTACGCGGCGCGCAGCTGCTGCTTGAATGCGACCGACATCAGTGGCGCGTCGTCCCAGTCGGCTTCCGCGATGTGCAGGTAGCCGACGCCGAGCTCGCCGAGCAGCTTCGCGGCGGCGAGGTAGGTCGTTTCCGGATCGTCGTCGACGCAGCCGTTCAGCGTGGTCAGCGGCGCGAGGCGGATGCCGACGCGCGACGCGTCGCCGGTGCCTTCGATCAGCGCCTGCGTGACTTCACGCAGGAAGCGCAGCCGGTTCTCCAGCGAGCCGCCGTATTGGTCGGTACGCGTGTTCGCGTTCGAATCGATGAACTGGTTGACGAGGTAGCCATTCGCGCCGTGCAGCTCGACGCCGTCGAAGCCGGCTTCGATCGCGTGGCGCGCGGCGGTGCGGTACTGGTCGACGATCTCGCGGATTTCGTCGACGGACAGCGCGCGCGGCTCGGATGCCTGCACGAAGCCCGGCGTGCTGCCGTCGTCACCGGCGATGAACACGTTCACGCCCTTCGCCTGGAGCGGCGACGACGATACGGGTTGCGCGCCGCCGAGCAGGCTCGTGTGGCTCAGGCGGCCGACGTGCCACAGCTGCGCGAAGATGCGGCCGTGCGCGGCATGCACGGCGTCCGTCACCTTGCGCCAGCCGGCGACCTGCGACGGCGTGTGAATGCCGGGCGTCCATGCGTAGCCCTTGCCGAGCGGCGCGATGTAGGTGCCTTCGCTGACGATCAGGCCCGCACTCGCGCGCTGCGCGTAATACGCGGCCATCAGTTCGTTGGCTTCGTCGCCGGGCTGGCTGGCGCGCGAACGCGTCATCGGCGGCATCACGATGCGGTTCGGCAGCGTCAGCGCGCCGAATTGCAGCGGTTGGAAAAGCGGGTCCTGGGTCATGATGGAGTCCTGTCGGGGCCGCGGCCGGCCGGCCGCGGACGATTCGATTGAGAGAGCGGTGCGCTTAGTCCCACTTCGGCGCGAGGCCAGCCGGGTCGACTTCGCGGCCGTTGCGCTCCAGCGCGGCGATCTGCGCCATGTCTTCGTCGGTCAGGCGCAGCGTCTGCGCGAGCAGGTTGCTCGCGAGGTTCTCGCGCTTCGTCGACGACGGAATCACCGAGTAACCGAGCTGCAGCGCCCACGCGAGTGCGACCTGTGCCGGCGTCGCGTCGTGACGCTGTGCGATCGCGCCGATCACCGGGTCGCCGAGCACCTTGCCGTACGCGAGCGTCATGTACGACGTCACGTGGATGCCTTCGGCGTTCAGGAACTCGACGAGCTTGCGGTTCTGCAGGTACGGGCTCAGTTCGATCTGGTTCGTCGCGATCGCATCCTTGCCGACGGCCGCGATCGCTTCCTTCGTCAGTTCGATGTTGAAGTTCGAGATGCCGATCTGGCGCGTGAGGCCCTTCGCCTTCGCGTCGGCCAGCGCGGTCATGAACGCCTCGATCGACACGCCGTTGCCCGGGGCCGGCCAGTGGATCAGCGTCAGGTCGACATAGTCGGTGCGCAGCTTGCGCAGGCTTTCCTCGAGGCTCGCGACCAGCTTTTCCGGTGCGTAGTTGTCGACCCAGATCTTCGTCGTGAGGAACAGGTCTTCGCGGCGCACGCCCGATGCGGCGATCGCTTCGCCGACTTCGGCTTCGTTGCCGTAGATCTGCGCGGTGTCGATCGCGCGGTAGCCCACTTCGAGGCCGTTACGCACCGAGTCGATGACCACCTGGCCTTGCAGGCGGAACGTACCGAGGCCGAATGCGGGAATGTTGCTCATCAAGTGCTCCTGAAAGGGGTGGAACGGTTGCGGTATGGAAGTCATTCTGGCGCTTGATACTGATGAGATAAACGCCTTTAGAGGTCAAAAATATTTGATTTAAATTCAAATATCGGTCGTGCGGCGGGCTCGCTCGCGGCCGTTGCCGGCCTTATGCGGCGCGCGTCTGCGCGTTTGCCTTCGTCTTCGCGTGGAATGCCGGCAGCACGTCCGACGCGATCTCGGCCATCGTCTCGTCGAGCGGGCGGCGGTTGCGGCGGAAATGCAGGCCGATGTGCCGCACGCCCGCGTCGCGCATCGCCGCGAGTTCTTCCGTCAGCGCGATGCGTCCGGCGCGGGCGCCGAAGCGGTGCCGCTGCAGCGGCTCGTGCGGATCTTCCGCGAGGTCGAGGTGGATGAAGCTCACGTACGGCTTGTCGCCGGCCACCGCGCGCCAGTTCGCGGCGCGCTGCGCGTGGTCGGCCGGCGTGCCCGGATACGCGAGGCAGCCGTCCATGTGTTCGCCGATCCACGCGGGCGTCTGCTGCGCGAGACCCGCGACGAGCAGCGGCACCGGCGAGCGCGCGGCCGGCAGCACCTCGAGGCCCGGCGGCAGGTGCCCGCGTGCGCCGTCGCGCAGCAGCGCGACCTGGTCGCGGAAATTCGCGCCGCGCGACGCGAAGTCGCGGCCGAACAACGGATATTCGACCGGCCGGTCGCCGCTCGCGACGCCGAGCATCAGGCGGCCGCCGCTCAGTTCCTGGATCGTCGCGGCCGATTTCAGCGTCAGCAGCGGCTCGCGCAGCGGCAGCACGACGGCCGCCGTGCCGAGCAGGATGTCGTTCGTGATGCCGGCGAGGTAGCCGAGATACGAGAACGTTTCGAACACCTGCGCGGCGTCGCCGAACGACGGGTCGTACACCGGCACGTCGCGCACCCAGAGCGCGCGGAAGCCGAGCGTGTCGGCCAGCTGCGCAAGCTCCGCGTGGATCGCCAGGTCGGGCACGCCGGGGCGGCGGCCCTGTTGCTGGCGCTTCGCGTCGCCGGCCGGCGACCAGTCGTTGTCGAGCGGCAGTTCGATGCCGACGCTGAAGCCGCCGTCGGCGAGTTTCTCGAGTGAAGTGGACATGGTCGGGCTCCGTTCAGACCGCGCGCAGGCTGCCTGCGAGGCGGTAGAAATCGAGCGACGCCGCGGTGAAGAACGAGCGCGACGTGCCGGCGGCGAAATCGTCGACATGCACGACCGTCGCGCGGTCGGCTTCCTGCCACGAGATCGCGTAGGTGTCGCCGGCGACGTGCTGCCACGTGTATTCGACTTCACCCTTCGCGCCCGCGTACGGGCCTTCGGTGATCTCGTAGCGCATGTGGAGGCCGTCCTCGTCGTACGCGTTGAGCGCGGTGAGGCCGTCGTAACGGACTTCGAACGTCTTGCCGGCGAACGGCGGACGTTGGGTCGATGCGTTCATGCTGGTTGGCTCCTGCAAAAAGTGACGTTCAATGGGCGAGTTCGACGGGTTCGGCCGTGCGTTCCGGCAGCCCGTGGCGGCGGTCGAGACGGCCGCTCAGCGCGGTGAGCGCGAACGCGCCGAGCGTGACGACGGCGGCGATCCACGGCGTGTGGCCGAGGCCGACGTTCGCGACGATCAGGCCGCCGAGCGACGAGCCGCCGGCCACGCCGAGGTTGAAGGCGGCGATGTTGAAGCCCGATGCGACGTCGGTGGCGTCCGGCGCGAAGTGGCGCGCCTGCTTGACGACGTACACCTGCAGCCCCGGCACGTTGCCGAACGCGACCGCGCCCCATGCGAGCATCGTCAGCACCGCGAGCCATTTCACGTGGATCGTGAAGGTCAGCGCGAGCAGCACGATCGCGAGCAGCAGGAAGATCCGCTTGAGCGCCTTCACGGGGCCAACGGCATCCGCGAGCTTGCCGCCCCACACGTTGCCGAACGCGACCGACACGCCGTAGCCGACGAGCACGAGGCTGACCTGCGACGGCGTGAAGCCGGCGATCTGTTCGAGCAGCGGCGCCATGTACGTGAATGCGATCAGCGAGCCACCGTAGCCGACGGCCGTCATCGCATAGACGAGCAGCAGGCGCGGCTGGGCCAGCACGCGCAGCTGGCGGGCGAGCGGCGCCGGCGGCGTCTGCGGCAGCCCGCGCGGCACGAACGCCACCGCGCCGAGGAACGCGACGAGGCCGAACAGCGCGACGATCAGGAACGTCGCGCGCCAGCCGAAGTGCTGGCCGATGAAGGTGCCGAGCGGAATCCCGGCGACGAATGCGACGGTCATTCCGCTGAACATCGTCGCGATCGCGCTGGCGGCCTTGTCTTTCGGCACGAGCGTGGTCGCGATGATCGAGCCGACCGAGAAGAACACGCCGTGCGCGAGGCCGGTGAGCACGCGCGCGACGATCAGCGATTCGTAGCTCGGCGCCTGCCAGGCGACGAGGTTGCCGACGGTGAAGAGCGCCATCAGCCCGGCGAGCAGCGTCTTGCGCGGCACGCGGCCGGTGAGCGCGGTGAGCAGCGGCGCGCCGATGGCGACGCTCAGCGCATAGAGGCTGACGAGCAGGCCGGCCGACGGCAGGCTGACGCCGAGATCGGCGCCGATCGTCGGGATCAGCCCGACGATCACGAACTCGGTCGTGCCGATGGCAAAGGCGCTGATGGTCAGCGCAAGCAGGGCGAGTGGCATGATGGGATCCAGGTTCCAGTAAGGATGGATCGCAGTGTGCCGACTTTACTTTTGCGGAAAAACTGGTCTATAAACCAAATTGTTTTGATTTCAGATCAACAATGAAGATCACGTTAGACGAACTCCAGGCCTTTGCCGCCGTGGTCGACACCGGTTCGATCACCGCGGCGGCCCAGCAGCTCGACCTCACCGTGTCGGCCACGAGCCGCACGCTCGCGCGGCTCGAGGAGAAGCTGAAGACCACCCTGCTGCGCCGGACCACGCGCCGGCTCGAACTGACCGAGGAAGGGCGCGCGTTCCTGCAGGACGCGCGCGCGATCATCGAATCGGTCGAGACGGCGGAAGAGCAGATGCTCGCGCGGCGCGAGATGCCGTCGGGGCGGCTGCGTGTCGACGCGGCGACGCCGTTCATGCTGCACGTGATCGTGCCGCTCGTGCGCGGCTATCGCGAACGCTTCCCGAAAGTCGAGCTGGAACTGAACAGCAACGAGGGCATCATCGACCTGCTGGAGCGGCGCACCGACGTCGCGATCCGGATCGGGCGGCTGAAGGATTCGACGCTGCACAGCCGGCGCATCGGCAACAGCCGGCTGCGCATCTTCGCGAGCCCTGCGTATCTCGAAGCGCACGGCCAGCCGCGCAAGGTCGAGGATCTCGGCAAGCACACGCTGCTCGGCTTCACGCAGCCCGAATCGCTGAACGTGTGGCCGATCCTCGGTGCGGACGGCGAAGCGTGCCGCATCGAGCCGGACATCTGTTCGTCGAGCGGCGAGACGTTGCGGCAGCTCGCGCTGGAGGGCGCGGGTGTCGTCTGCCTGTCGGATTTCATGACCGCGCAGGATCGCGAGGCCGGGCGGCTCGTGCAGGTGCTCGCGCGCCAGACGCTCGAGGTCGAACAGCCGATCAACGCGGTGTATTACCGGAATACCGCGATTTCGTCGCGGATCGCGTCGTTCGTCGATTACATGATCGAAGTGCTGGGCGGCGGGAGCGGCGGCAGCGATGCGCCGGCGCGGCGCAAGGCGGCGTGGATGGGGACGGTCTAGCCGGGGACGGCTGCGTCGTTGCCGCCGGGCGCCGTTCCCGCGCAAGACAGCTCGACGGACTTCCTCCGGCCGAAGCGAACGGCGCGGAGGCGGGCGGTACGCGGCGGGCGCGCCGATGTGATCCGGCATGTCGACGGCGCGTGCACCGCCGACATGCCGTCGCGTGCTGCGCTTTCTACGCTTCCTCGGACCACGACATCCCGTCGCGCGCGAGCAGCGCCGACGAAGCCGCGGGCCCGAACGTGCCGGCCGTGTACAGGCGCGGCCGGTCGCCGAGCTGCTTCCAGCCGTCGAGGATCGGCTCGACCCACGACCAGGCGGCTTCGAGCTCGTCGCGGCGCATGAAGTGCGTGAGGCGGCCGCGGATCACGTCGATCAGCAGTCGTTCGTATGCTTCCGCGCGCCGCTCCGGAATCGCCTGCTGCAGGTCGAGGTTCAGGCTCACGGGCACCATGTTCATCCCGCTGCCCGGTTCCTTCGCGAGCATCTGCAGCTGGATCGACTCTTCCGGCTGAAGCTGGATCACGAGGCGGTTGCTGTAGTGGCGCGGGCCGGTCGGGATGATCGAGAACGGCATGTCCGCGAACTCGATCACGATTTCCGACTGGCGGCGCTGCAGCCGCTTGCCGGTGCGCAGGAAGAACGGCACGTTCGCCCAGCGCCAGTTGTTGATGTGTGCGCGCAGCGCGACGAAGGTTTCCGCGCGGCTGTCGGCCGGCACGTTGTCTTCCTCGAGGTAGCCCTTCACCGGCTGGCCGTCGACCGCACCGGCCGTGTACTGCCCGCGCACCGTGTCGCGCGCGACGTCGGCGACCGCCATCGGCCGCAGCGAGCGCAGCACCTTCAGCTTCTCGTCGCGCACCGCGTCCGGGTCGAGCGACACGGGCGGCTCCATCGCGACGATGCACAGCAGTTGCAGCAGGTGGTTCTGCACCATGTCGCGCAGCGCGCCGGTATGGTCGTAGAAGCCCGCGCGGCTGCCGACACCCACCGTCTCCGCCACCGTGATCTGCACGCTGCGGATGCTCGGCGCCTGCCACAGCGGCCCGAAGATCGGGTTGCCGAAGCGCAGCACCATCAGGTTCTGCACGGTTTCCTTGCCGAGATAGTGGTCGATCCGGTAGATCTGCGATTCCTCGAAGTGCTTGCCGACCGCATTGTTGATCGCCTTCGCGGACGCGAGGTCGTGACCGAGCGGCTTTTCGAGGACGACGCGCGAGTGCCTGTCGACGAGATGCGCGGCCGACAGGTTGTCGCAGATCGTCGTGAACAGCTCCGGCGACGTCGACAGGTAGAACACGCGGATCGCGTCGCCGCGCGCCGCTTCCGCGAGCCGCAGGTAGTCGTCCGGCGCGTTCACGTCGATCAGCACGTACTTGAACAGGTCGAGGAAACGGCTCCAGGCGGCGGGATCGAACGCCTTTTCGTCGATGAACGGGCGCGACTGCTCGTCCATGAACTTGCGATAGCCGTCGATGCCCCAGTCGCGGCGGCCGACCGCGATGATGCGCGTCTCCGGCGGCAGGTTGCAGTGCAGGTGCGCCATGTACAGCGCGGGCAACAGCTTGCGGGCGGCCAGGTCGCCGCCGCCGCCGAAGATGATCATGTCAACGGGCCGGTCGGCCGCGGTCTGGGTAGGCTGATTCGTCATGGGAGGTTCGCGTCTGAAACGGTGAGCGTGGAACGAACGTCGAAGGCACAGGGCGCCGGTACGGCAAAACCCTAATAGTGCACGCATTTGATGGATCGCGTGTGTGTCCGTTTCCTGTCGCGCAGCTGGCGGATGGGTTGCAGCCGGGTTGCAGGCGGTGCGGGCGTTGAAGGAGCCGGGCCGCTGCCGGAGCGGGCGAGCGGCATGAACGGTCGTCGGGCGGCGGCTCGCTGGCAGGGTGTGGCGCCGCCGGCCTGCGAGCCGCGTCGCCTCGCTCGATCGGTACGGTGCCCGGCATGCGCATCCGGTACAGCGACACGGCCTGGATCGCGAGCGCACAGACGATCGCGCGACCGTCGGCCGGAATCGGGTCAAGCCGCGTGAGCGTCGGGCTCAGCACATGAAAGAACGCTGCGAAGCTCGGCAGCCCGGTGGCCGTCCCGCCCGCGTGAGCGCACGACTGCCCGCCGAGCGCTCAGCGCCCCAGCGCGTAAAACTCCGCGTTCGGCCGCATGTTCGTCACGTTCGCGATGCGATTGGACATGCCGAAGAAGGCCGAGATCGCCGCGATGTCCCAGATGTCTTCTTCGACGAAGCCCTGCGACTTGAGCGTGTCGAAATCCGCTTCGCCGACCTGGTGCGCGGCCTGCGACACCTTCATCGCGAAGTCGAGCATCGCCTTCTGCCGGGCGGTGATGTCGGCCTTGCGATAGTTGGTGGCGACCTGGTCGGCGATCAGCGGATCCTTCGCGCGAATGCGCAGGATCGCACCGTGCGCGATCACGCAGTACTGGCACTGGTTCACGCTGCTGGTGGCCACGACGATCATTTCCCGTTCGGCCTTGCTCAGGTTGCCCGGCTTGTCCATCAGCGCGTCGTGGTAAGCCATGAACGCGCGAAACTCGTCCGGGCGATGCGCGAGGGTCAGGAAGACGTTCGGGATGAAGCCCGACTTTTCCTGGACGGCCGCGATGCGTTCGCGAATGTCCTCGGGCAGGTCTTCGAGCGCGGGCACGGGAAAGCGGCTGATGGGGGCGGTGCTTGTGGCGGTCATGAGGTCTCCTGGATAAGACGGCACGGCCGCGCTCGATGCGCGGGCGGCCGTCCGAAAAATGAAGCGCCGGTGTCGGCGGCGGCGTTACGCGTTGACGTCGACGACGATACGGCCGCGAACCTTGCCGGCGATCAACTCTCCGGCAAGGGGGATGACGTCGCCCAGGCCGACCTGGTGGCTGATCGCGCCCAGCTTCCCGACGTCGAGATCGGACGCGAGCCGGCGCCACGCCTCCAGGCGGTCGGCACGCGGGCACATGACGCTGTCGATCCCGACGAGCGTGACGCCGCGCAGGATGAACGGCATGACGGTCGCGGGGAAATCCATGCCGGCGGCCAGGCCGCAGGCCGTCACGACGCCGCGGTACCGCGTGGTCGCGCACACGTTGGCGAGCACATGGCTGCCTGCCACGTCGACCGCGCCGGCCCATCGTTCCTTGCCCAGCGGCTTGCCGGGCTCGCTGAATTGCGCCCGCTCCAGGATCTCCGCCGCGCCGAGCTGCCGCAGGTAGTCGGCATCGGCGGGGCGGCCGGTGACGGCGACGACGCGGTATCCCAGCCGCGCGAGGAGGGCCGTGGCGACGCTGCCTACCCCGCCTGCCGCGCCGGTCACCACGATCTCGCCGTCGTCCGGGCGCACGCCATGCCGCTCCAGTGCCATCACGCACAGCATCGCGGTGTAGCCCGCCGTGCCGATGGCCATCGCCTGTTGCGGCGAAAAGGCGGACGGCAGCGGCACCAGCCAGTCGCCATCGACGCGGGCCTTCTGCGCCAGGCCGCCCCAGTGCGTTTCGCCGACGCCCCAGCCGTTGAGCACGACCTGATCGCCGGGGCGATAGTCCGGGTGCGTGCTGTCCTCGACTTCCCCGACCAGATCGATGCCGGGCACCATCGGGAACTTGCGGACCACCGGGCTCTTGCCGGTGATCGCCAGCCCATCCTTGTAGTTCAGCGTCGAATAGCCCACGCGTACCGTCACGTTGCCGGCCGGCAACTGCGCGTCGTCCAGCGTCTCGAGCCGCGCTTGCTGGCCGGTTTCATGCCTGTCGATCACGATGCCTTGAAACATGTGTCCTCCTTTCTAGACCGATCGTCTAGTTAATGGCAAAAAAATTCAGCGGCGGGGCAGCCCGTTGAAGAAGAACTGCGCGAACAGGGCCAGCGGCGTATCGCTGCGCTCCAGCTTCGCGCGCAGCACGGCGCCTTCCCAGCCGATCCAGAAGAATGCGGCGAGTTCGGCAGGGTCGGCCGAGCCGGCCAGTTCGCCGGCTTGCTGCGCGGCGGCCAGGCAATCGGCGAGGCGGCGTTGCCAGTCCTCGAAGGTGGTGCGCAGGCGTGCGCGGAAGCTTTCGGGCAGCGCGCCCATTTCCTGCCCGAGGTTGCCGATCAGGCAGCCCCGGCTGTATTCGTAGCGGGCCATGCCGTCCCGGGCATCGTCGACGAACGCGCGCACGCGCTGCAACGGCGAGCGCGCCGCGTCGCTGAAATGGCGGTCCAGCTTGCGCGCGAAGAAGTCGGCATATCGGTCGATCAGTTCGAGGCCGAACGCTTCCTTGCTGTCGAAGTAGTGATAGAAGGAGCCCTTGGGCACCCCGGCGCGCCCGAGGATCTCGTCGAGCCCGGTGGCCGAAAAACCCTTCTCGGTGAGCACTTCCAGCCCGGTGCGCAACAGCATGTCCCGCGTGGCGACGAGGTCTTCATGCTGCTTCGGTGGCCTGCCGCGACGGCGAGGCGGATCAGTTCGAACGTCCATGCGCGAATAATAGACCGTTTGTCTCAAAAATCAACGGGCGCGTGTCGATCGCATCCGATGAGGCACGGACGGCGAGCGACGCCCGTATTAACCCTGATTAACAAACCTTATCGCGGTGAAAAATTCCGCATCTTATTGAACCGATATCGGCTCGATATAGTGGCTCGCTTTCCCGCACGCACCGGTTGCGTGTGCAGACAAACAGCAGGAGCCCCTTGATGACCACCGATACCCGATTCACCGAAGTCGAGGATCTGATGCCCGCCGCCGGCGGGTTGCGCGAGATCCGTCACCACATCCACCACCATCCCGAGCTTGCATACGAAGAGCACGACACGGCCGCGCTCGTCGCCGGGAAGCTCGAACAGTGGGGCTGGCAGGTGACGCGCGGGGTCGGCAGGACGGGCGTGGTCGGCACGTTGCGCGTGGGCGACGGCACGCGCAGCATCGGCATTCGCGCCGACATGGACGCGTTGCCGATCGTCGAGGCGACGGGGCTGCCCTATGCGAGCGGCACGCACGGCAAGATGCACGCCTGCGGCCACGACGGCCACACGACGATGCTGCTCGGCGCCGCGCAGCATCTCGCGAAGACACGCAACTTCTCCGGCACCGTGCATCTGTATTTCCAGCCGGCGGAAGAGCACGGCGTCGACAGCGGCGCGAAGAAGATGATCGACGACGGCCTGTTCGAACGCTTCCCGTGCGACGCCGTGTTCGGCATGCACAACCATCCGGGCGCGGCGCCGGGCGTGTTCCTCACGCGGCGCGGCCCGTTCATGTCGGCCGGCGACAAGGCGATCGTCACGATCGAAGGCGTCGGCGGCCACGCGGCACGGCCGCACCTGACGGTCGACCCGGTCGTCGTCGCGGCAAGCATCGTGATGGCGCTGCAGACGATCGTCGCGCGCAACGTCGACCCCGCGCAGCCGGCGGTCGTCACGGTCGGCTCGATGCACGCGGGCACCGCGAACAACGTGATCCCGAACGGCGCGCGCCTCGAGCTCAGCGTGCGGTCGTTCAGCCCGGAAGTGCGCGCGCTGCTCAAGCGCCGCATCACCGAGCTGGCCGAAACGCAGGCCGCGAGCTACGGCGCGAGCGCGAACGTCGAGTACATCGAGGGCTATCCGGTCGTCGTCAATACGGATGCCGAAACGGATTTCGCCGCGCAGGTCGCGCGCGAACTGGTCGGCGACGCGCACGTGGTCGAGCAGACCGACCTGCTGATGGGCAGCGAGGATTTCGCGTTCATGCTGCAGCAGCGGCCGGGCTCGTTCGTGCGGCTCGGCAACGGCGAAGGCGAGGACGGCTGCATGGTGCACAACCCGAAATACGACTTCAACGATCGCAACCTGCCGATCGGTGCGGCGTTCTGGACGCGTCTCGTGGAGCGTTACCTCGGGCGGTGATTCCGGCGGCGGTGGCGCGCGGCCGGCGCTTCCGGCCGCATTGAGAGGAGAGGACAACGATGCAGAAAGACCATCTCGCGCTGCACCCCGCGTCGACGGGGGGCGCCGAAGTCGGCACGCCGCGCGCACCGGCCGTCACGCGGCGCGGTGCGATCGCGGCGGCCGTGATCGGCAACTGGCTGGAATTTTTCGATTTCACCGTGTACGGCTTCTTCGCGGTGCTGATCGGCAAGCTGTTCTTCCCGTCGAGCGACCCGACCACGTCGCTGCTGCTGTCGGTCGCGACGTTCGCCGCCGGCTTCTTCACGCGGCCGCTCGGCAGCGTCGTGCTGGGCGTCTACGCCGACCGCAAGGGGCGCAAGGCCGCGCTGAACCTGACGATCATGCTGATGGCGCTCGGCACGGGGCTGATCGCGATCGCGCCGACTTATGCGCAGGTCGGCGTGGCCGCGCCGCTGCTCGTCGTGTTCGCGCGGCTGCTGCAGGGCTTCTCGCAGGGCGGCGAATTCGGCGCGGCGACGACGACGCTGCTCGAACAGGGCGGCACGTCGCGTCGCGCGTTCCGCGCGAGCTGGCAGCTGGCGACGCAGGGCGGCGCCGCGCTGATGGGCTCGGGTTTCGCGGCGCTGCTGTCGAACACGATGACGAAGGACGCGCTCGAAAGCTGGGGCTGGCGGCTGCCGTTCCTCGTCGGCGTGCTGATCGCGCCGGTCGGCATGTACCTGCGCCGCCGGCTCGCGGACGATGCGCCCGGCGACAGCCATCACGGGATCGAACGCGGCGTGCTGCACGAGCTGTTCTCGAAGCACACGCGCACGGTGGTGCTGCTGATGCTCACGGTGATGGGCGGCACGGTGTCGACCTACATCCTGACGTTCTACATGCCGACCTATGCGATCCACACGCTCGGGCTGCCGATGAAGCTGTCGATGTTCGTCGGCGTCGCGTCGGGCTGCGTGATGCTGGTCACGTGCCCGCTGTTCGGCTGGCTGTCGGACCGGCTCGGCAGCCGCCGCCTGCCGATCTTCGTCGGCCGCGGCGTGCTGGTCCTGTTGCTATTCCCGGCGTTCTGGCTGATGAACCACCACCCGACGCTGTCGGTGATCCTGCCGCTGACCGCGCTGATGCTGCTGTTCTATTCGCTCGGCTCGGCGTCGGAAATGGCGCTGATGTGCGAGTCGCTGCCGCGCCACGTGCGCGCGACCGGCATCTCGATCGCGTATGCGCTCGCGGTGACGATCTTCGGCGGCACCGCGCAGCTGATCGCGACCTGGCTCGTGAAGACGACCGGCAGCAAGCTCGCGCCGGCCGGCTACGTGGCCGCGTGCGTGGTGCTGTCGCTGATCGCGGTCGCGATGCTGCGCGAGACGGCCCGGGACTCGCTGGACTGACGCGCGGCACAGCAAGGCGGGCGGCGGGCTGCAGGCTGCAGTACGCGCTTACCGCCCGCGCACCATCCTCAGGTACGACGCGAGCATCGTCGCGAGTTCCTGCGCGGCCGGCGTCAGCGGCACGGCCGCGCGCTGCAGCAGGCAGATGTCCTGCGATTCGGCCTGCTCGCGAACGGGCACCTTCGCGAGCGCGCCGGCGAACGGCCCGTGCCGCGTGATGGCTTCGGTTTCGAGCGCGAGGGAATCGGTCTGCGTGACGATCTGCAGCGTCTCGAACATCCCTTCGACGGTCGCGAGAATCCTCGGCGGCGGCTGGCCGTGCGCGTCGAAGTACGCGAGCAGCCGGTTCACGACCGGGTCGGCGCTCAGGTTCGGCGAGCGCGTGGACACCCACCCGTAACCGGCCAGTTCGGCGAGCGATTTTGCGTGCATCGCCGGATGCCCGTGGCGGCACACGACCACCGGCGCTGAAGCACGCAGCGGCGTGACCGCGAGATCGGTCGTGTCGGTCTGCTTCGCGACGAGTGCGATCGCGAAATCCACCGCGCTTTCGCGCAGCCAGCCGATCATCATCCGCGACGTGCCGGTGCGCAGATGCACGTCGACCTTGTCGAAGCGCGCGCGGAACGCGCTCAGCACGGGCGCGAACGCGTCGATCAGCGGTTCGGCCACGAGGCCGAGCGTGACGGTGCCTTCGTACGCGCCGCTCAACTGCCGGATCTCCCGCTCGACCTGCTCGCATTCGCCGAGGATCGAACCGGAGCGCGCGAGCAGCCGCTGGCCGACGGCCGTCGGCACGATCCCGCGATTGGTGCGCGTGAACAGCGTCGCGCCGAGCGTCGCCTCGAGGCTCTGCAGCTGCTGCGTGACGCCGCTCTGCGCGAGATCGAGCGCGCGTGCGGCGGCGCGCAGGCTGCCGTGCTCGACGACGGCCTGGAAGATGCGGAGCTGGGAGAGCGTGAACGCCATGGGCACGCGCGGGGCCGGTGATCGGAAATACCGATCATGATAAGGCAGTCGATGGTTCCGGCGGCGGCCCGTGCCGCCTACGATCGCAGGCAGTCCGGCTGATGCCGTTTGCGTTCCTTCCTGTCCTCCGTCGACCATGAAACGTATCCTCGTCCCGCTCGTTTCCCTGTGCCTTGGCTGGGCTGCCACGTCCGCGTTTGCACTCGACGCGCACGTCGTGCGCCTCGGCATCGATCCGACCTATCCGCCGATGGATGCGAAAGCGCCCGACGGCAGCCTGAAGGGCTTCGACGTCGATCTCGGCAACGAGATCTGCCGCCGCGCGCAGTTGCGCTGCCAGTGGGTCGAGCTCGAATTCTCCGGGATGATTCCCGCGCTGCAGGCGCGCAAGATCGACGCGATCCTGTCGTCGATGGCGATCACCGACAAGCGCGAGAAGCAGATCCTGTTCTCGTCGAAGCTGTTCCGCTTCAAGTCGCGGCTCGTCGCGCGGCCCGGGAGCGGCCTCGGCAGCACGACCGCGTCGCTGGCCGGCAAGCGTGTCGGCGTGCAGTCGGGCACGCAGTTCGAATCGTGGGCGCTCGCGCACTGGGCGACGGCCGGCGTGAGCGTGGTGCCGTACAAGAGCCAGGACGACGTGTTCGCCGATCTCGTCAACGGCCGCCTCGACGCGGCGCTGCTCGGCACCGTGGAAGCCGACTACGGCTTCCTGCGCACGCCGAAGGGCAATGGTTTCGCGTTCGTCGGCGCGCCGCTCGACATGGGCGATCGCGGCGTCGGCATCGGCATGCGGCAGTCGGATACGGCGCTCAAGGCGTCGATCGACGGCGCGATCGCGTCGATGCTGAAGGACGGCACGTACGACCGGATCGCGAAGAAGTATTTCGACTTCAACCCGTACGGCGACTGAACGCCAAGCCTCCGCGCCGTTGCACCCGCGGCCCCGTTTTCATCCGTTCGAGACCCTCGATGCAGATTCGCACCACGCCACTCCTGTCGCCGTCGATCGGCACGCAGCGCACGCTGACGAGCTTTCATTTCGGGCCGGCCGGCACCGGCCGCAAGATCTACCTGCAGGCCGCGCTGCACGCGGACGAGACGCCCGCGATGCTCGCGGCGTTCGTGCTGAAGCAGCGTCTCGCGCAGCTCGAGGCCGAAGGCCGGCTCGCGGCCGAGATCGTGCTCGTGCCGGTCGCGAACCCGGTCGGCCTCAATCATCATCTGCTCGGGCAGTTCATCGGCCGTTTCGATCTTGCGAGCGGCCGCAACTTCAATCGCGGTTTCCTGCCGCTCGCGGACATCGCCGCGCGTGCGCGCGACCGGCTCGGCGACGACGGCGAACGCAATCGCGCGATCGTGCGCGAATGTGTCGGCGCGGCGCTCGACGATATCGCACCGCGTACGGAATTCGATGCGCTTCAGCTGGCGCTGCTGAAGCTGTCGTTCGATGCCGAGGTCGTGATCGACCTGCATTGCTCGCTCGAAGCGGTGATGCACGTGTACACGAGCGATACCGCGTGGCCGCAAGTCGAGCCGCTTGCGCGCTATCTCGGCGCGCAGGTGTCGCTGCTCGCCGAGGATTCGGGCGGGCACGCGTTCGACGATGCGCATCATCTGCTGTGGTCGCAGTTGCGGCAGCACTTGCCGGCAGGCACGCCGATGGCGGCCGGCACCGTGGCCGTGACGGTCGAGTGCCGGGGGCAGCGCGACGTCACGTACGACCATGCGGAGCGCGATGCCGATGCGCTCGTCGCCTATCTCGTGTGGCGCGGCGCGGTACGCGGCGAACGCGTGCCGCTGCCGCCGCTCGCCGCGCCGGCCACGCCGCTCGCGGGCAGCGAGCAGTTCTACGCGCCGGTGAGCGGGATCCTCGTGCACCGCGCGGCGATCGGCGCGACGATCCGCGCCGGCGATCCGCTGTTCGACATCGTCGATCCGCTGACCGATGCAATCACGACGATCTCGAGCGGGACCGACGGCGTGTTCTACATGCGCCGCGCGATCCGTTTCGTCACGGCCGGCGCGCCGCTCGGCCGCGTGACGGGTGCCGTGCCGGTGCGCAAGGGGATGTTGCTCGGCGCGTGACGAGCGGCGCGCGTCGCTCGCGACGAACCCCGAACTTTACGAGATCGGAAAGAAACTTCGGTTTCCTCAGATAATCGCTCGCCGCTCGATCCCGGCCTGCACCGGGTCGGCCGCCTGTAGACGGCCGGCGGACGCAGGCCGCATCGTCAGCCGGGCCGTTCATGGCCCGCCGCGACGCACGGCAGCACGCTTGCCTGACTTGCCGCGCGCCGTTGTCCCGCCGTTGCGCCCGCCCGCGTCCGAAAACATCTTCATGTCCCGAAGGATGCCGCGCAGCAGCGTATCGGCTGCCACCCCGAGCGTGCGTCCGGCCTTGACCAGCAGCCGCGCGTTGGCTGCCTCGAGCAGCGGATGGGCGACGGGAACGGCGACGAGTTCTCCCGCCTCCAGTTCCTGATAGGCCGCGAACGCGGCGAGCAGCGTGACGCCGTCGTTGCGCCTGACGAAGTGGCGCAGCACGGCCAGCGAGTTGGTGGTCAGCGTCGGGTGGAGCTGGATGTTCTCTGCATAGGCGAGCATCTGCACGGCCTGCCCGAGACCGAACGCCGGCGGCATCAGCGCGAGCGGATACCCGGCGAGTTCGTGTACCGCGAGGGGCCGGCCCCGCACGGCGAGCGGGTGCCCGGGATGCACGAGCGCCACCACCGGCTGCGGCGCGGTGGCGACGTACTCGATATCCGGATGCGCCGGGGGATTGTAGGCGAGGCCGATATGCGCGCGGCTCTCGGCGACTTCCTGCAGCAATGTGCTGACCGGAAGGATATCGACGGTGACGTCGAGCTTCGGATAGCGCGCGCAAAAGTCGGTGAGCACCTCGTCCATCAGGCAGTCGATATAGCCTTCGCTGGTGGCGATGCGGATCTGGCCGTGTTGCAGGCCGTGCAGCGCCTGCAGGCGGTCTTCGAACAGTTCCTGCTGGGAGCGGCAGCCGCGCCAGTATTCGAGCAGGTGCGCCGCGGCTTCGGTCGGCCGGACACCGCGCGGCTGGCGCTCGAACAGCGGCGCCCCGATTTCTTCCTCGAGCAGCCGGATCTGCCGCGTGATGACGGACGGCGACGTGTTGATGCTGTCGGCCGCGCCGCGGATCGAGCCGTGCGTCAGGACTTCATGGAAATAGCGCAGGCGGCGCTGGTTCAGTTCGCGCATGGTGTCGGTCCGTTTGCCGTTGAAGTGTTGCTCGTTGAGCAACGATAACTCGCTTAGGTTGCTATTGCGCTGCTTTTTCGGCTCCTCGACGATTCGAACGGAGTCGATCATCGATGCGGGATTCGAAGCAATACGCCCTAAAGGAGAGCGCATGTCCGCCATTCCATCCCCTCAAGACCCGGTCGCGCCCGACAGCCCGGCGCATCAGGCCCTGTATCGCAAGCTGAACTGGCGCCTGCTGCCTTTTCTGCTGCTCTGCTACACGTTCGCCTATCTCGATCGCGTGAATATCGGGTTCGCCAAGCTCTCGATGCAGAGCGACCTGGGCATCTCCGATGCGGTGTACGGGCTGGGCGCGGGCATCTTCTTTCTCGGCTATGTGCTGTTCGAGATCCCGAGCAACCTGCTGCTGCCGCGGATCGGTGCACGCAAGACCATCAGCCGGATCATGGTGCTGTGGGGCCTGACCTCGGCGGGCATGATGTTCGTCCACGACGAGACCACCTTCTACGGGATGCGCTTCCTGCTCGGCGTGTTCGAGGCCGGTTTCGCGCCGGGGATGATCTTTTACCTGACCTACTGGTACGGCCAGCGCCGCATGGCCGGCGTGATGGCGGTCGTGATGCTCGCAGGCCCGATCGGCGGCGCCTTCGGCTCGCCGCTGTCGGCGTGGCTGATGACCGGGCTGTCCGGTGCCCACGGCCTGGCCGGCTGGCAGTGGATGTTCGTCGTCGAAGGCCTGCCGTGCGTGCTGCTCGGCGCGCTCGCACTCAAGGTCCTGTCCGACCGGCCGGCCGACGCAGCCTGGCTGACCGACGACGAGAAGCGGATGCTCGCCGCCGAGCTGCACGCACCCGGCGCCGGTCATCACTCGTTCGGACAGGTGTTGCGCGACCCGCGCGTGTACCTGCTGGCGTTCGCGTACTTCACGATCATCTGCGGAATCTACGCGGTGAGTTTCTGGCTGCCGTCGATCCTCAAGGCCGACGGCGTGACCGACACGATGCAGATCGGGCTGTACTCGATGATCCCGTACGTCTGCGCCGCGATCGCGATGATCGTCATCGGCCGCCGGTCGGACCGGCGCGGCGAACGCCGTTTCCACAGTGCCGTGCCGGCCCTGATCGGCGCGATCGCGCTGGCTGTGGCGACGACGGCCAACGGCAATCTCGTCGTCTCGCTGGTCGGCATGACGATCGCCACGTCGATGATCTGGGCCGCGTACACGGTGTTCTGGGCGATTCCGTCGCAATACCTGAAGGGCGACGCGGCCGCGGGCGGCATCGCGCTGATCAATACGATCGGCCTGATCGGCGGCTTCCTGAGCCCGACCATCATCGGCGCGATCCACTCGGCGACGGGCAGCATGGCAGCCGGCCTGCTGGTCATGGTCGCGTTGCTGGTCGCGGGCGCCGCGGTGCTCGTGGCGAACCGGCTGCCCGCGCCGCACGACGCGTTGGCGACGGCGTGATATCGCGGGCGCGCAAGCGCTCGCGACCTCCGTCGCGGCGTGGCACGGCCCGTGCCTTGACTACCTATTTCCGGAGACACGTTTTTGAACACGCGGATCTTGATTGCCGGCTTTCAGCATGAAACCAATACGTTTGCGCCGTCGAAAGCCGCTTACGCAAACTTCGAGCGCGGCGAGGGCTTCCCGGCCATGGTGCGGGGCGACGACGTGCTTGCGCTGCGCGACGTCAACATTCCCGCGGGCGGATTCATCGTCGCGGCGGAGCGACGCGGCTGGACCCTGCTGCCGGTCATCTGGGCGGGCGCGAGCCCGTCGGCCCACGTGACCGAGGATGCGTTCGAGCGCATCGCCGGCGAAATCCTCGCGGCGGTTCGCAGCGGAGGCTACGACGCGGTGTACCTCGACCTGCACGGCGCGATGGTCGCCGAGCATACCGACGACGGCGAAGGCACGTTGCTGGAGCGCGTGCGCGCCGCGGTCGGCCCGGCCGTGCCGGTGGTCGCGTCGCTCGACCTGCATGCCAACGTCACCGCGAAGATGCTGCACGAGGCCGACGCGCTGGTCGCCTTCCGCACCTATCCGCATGTCGACATGGCCGAGACCGGCGAACGCGCGGCCGTGCTGCTCGAGCGCCTGCTCGTCTCGCGGGCGGCGGGTAGCCGCCCGCTGCATCGCGCGGTGCGGCGGCTGCCGTTCCTGATCCCGATCAACGGCATGTGCACGCTGCTCGAGCCTGCGCGCGGCATGTATGCGCAGCTCGCGGCGCTGGAAACCGGGGCCGTGGCGTCGCTGTCGTTCGCGCCGGGTTTTCCGGCGGCCGATTTTCCCGAATGCGGCCCGGTCATCTGGGGTTACGGCGACGACGCCGCGTCGGCCGAGGCCGCCGTGCAGGCACTCTACGACAGGATGCTGGCGGACGAGGCCGCGTGGCAGGTGCCGTTCCTGTCGCCCGACGCTGCCGTGCGCGAAGCGATGCGGCTTGCCGACGGGGCAGACAAGCCGGTCGTCATCGCCGATACGCAGGACAATCCCGGCGCGGGCGGCGACTCGAACACGACGGGCATGCTGCGGGCATTGCTGCGCAATGGCGCGAGAGAGGCGGCGATCGGCCTGATCTGGGACCCCGCTGCCGCGGCGGCGGCTCATCGCGCCGGGGTCGGGGCGTTCGTCGAGCTGGCGCTCGGCGGTGTTTCCGGCGTGCCCGGCGACGAGCCGGTCCACGCGCGTTTCGAGGTCGTGAAGTTGTCCGACGGCGTATGCCGGTACGACGGCCCGATGATGAACGGCATGCGCGCGGATATCGGCCCCGTCGCCTGTCTGCGGATCGATGGTGTGCTGATCGTGGTGAGCAGCGGCAAGGCGCAGATGCTCGACCGCAATCTCTATCGCGTGGGCGGCGTCGAGCCGGAAGCGATGCGCATCCTCGTCAACAAGAGCTCGGTGCACTTTCGCGCCGATTTCCAGGGGATCGCCGAGGCGGTGCTCGTTGCCACGGCGCCGGGCCCGATGACGGCCGATCCGGCCGAGTTGCCCTGGACCCGGCTGGCCCCGGGCATCCGGATGAAGCCGATGGGCGACGCATTCGCCGGCAACGGCTGAAGCACGGCACGCCGCCGGCGCGCCGGTACGCCGGCGAGCGGGCGGCTGTCCTGGACAACGCCGTCGCGCCGGCCGACACCGGGCGCCGCGCGCGGATCGGCGCTCACCCGCGCCGCGCCACCAGCTCCGACACCGTCTGCGCGGCCTGCTGCAGCGGCTCGAGAAACTCCTTCACCATCTGCTTCGCGGTATGCCGCTGCGCATTGCCGCTGATGTTCATCGCCGCGATGATCTGCCCGCGCCGGTTGCGAATCGGCGCGGACAGCGACATCAGGCCCACTTCGAGCTCCTGGTCGACCACGGCCCAGCCCTGCTGGCGCACCTGTGCGATCGCCGCCTTCAGTTCGCCGAGGTCGGTGATCGTGCGCGGCGTATGCGCGCGGATGCCGCTTTGCGCGAGCGTTTCGTCGAGCGCGGCGTCGTCGAGCGCGGACAGCAGCACGCGGCCCATCGACGTGCAGTACGCGGGCAGCCGACTGCCGATCGACAGGTTGATCGTCATGATCTTGCGGGTCGGCACGCGCAGCACGTAGACGATCTCGGTGCGGTCGAGCACAGCCGCCGAGCAGCTTTCGTGGATCTGCTCGGACAGTTGCTCCATCACGGGATCGGCGAGATTCCAGAACGGCATCGACGTGAGGTACGCGAAGCCGAGCTCGAGGATCTTCGGCGTGAGCCGGAACAGCCGGCCGTCGGCCTCGACGTAGCCGAGCGTCTGCAGCGTGAGCAGGATCCGGCGCGCGCCCGCGCGCGTGAGCCCGGTGGCCGAGGCGACCTCGGTGAGCGTCTGCTCCGGACGGGTCGCGTCGAACGCGCGGATCACCGCGAGGCCGCGTGCGAACGACTGTACGTAGGAGTCGCCGGGTTTCGTCTGAGTGTCTTCGGTTGTCATGAGCGCCTGGAAAATCGTGCAGCCGAGAAGATAGCGCACGGGGCCCGACACGCCAACCGCACGGCGGACCGGGCGCTTGACAGGTCGTCCCCGCACTCCCTATGATGCATTGAACGTTCGATACACGATCTTATGTTCGTATATAGAACATTTAAGCGCATCCCGGCGGGCAATGCAAGGGGCGCGCCCTGTTCATTCCCCAGCCTGTCCTGGGAGCGGAGACACTGATGACCGAAGCTTTTCTGTGTGATGCGATCCGTACGCCGATCGGGCGTTACGGCGGTGCACTGTCCGGCGTGCGCGCCGACGATCTGGGCGCCGTGCCGCTCAAGGCGCTCGTGGAGCGCAACCGCGACGTCGACTGGACGGCGATCGACGACGTGATCTACGGCTGCGCGAACCAGGCCGGCGAGGACAACCGCAACGTCGCGCGCATGTCCGCGCTGCTCGCGGGGCTGCCGCAGGGCGTGCCGGGTTCGACGATCAACCGCCTGTGCGGCTCCGGGATGGACGCGGTCGGCGTGGCCGCCCGTGCGATCAAGTCCGGCGAGGCCGCGCTGATGGTCGCGGGCGGCGTCGAGAGCATGACGCGCGCGCCGTTCGTGATGGGCAAGGCCGCGAGCGCATTCGCGCGCCAGGCCGACATTTACGACACGACGATCGGCTGGCGCTTCGTCAATCCGTTGATGAAACAGCTGTACGGCGTCGATTCGATGCCGGAGACGGCCGAGAACGTCGCGGTCGACTACAACGTCAGCCGCGCCGACCAGGATCTGTTCGCGTTGCGCAGCCAGCAGAAGGCCGCGCGTGCGCAGCAGGACGGCACGCTCGCCGAGGAAATCGTCGCGGTCACGATTCCGCAGAAGAAGGGCGATCCGGTGGTCGTGTCGCGCGACGAGCATCCGCGTGAAACGTCGCTCGAAACGCTTGCGAAGCTGAAGGGCGTCGTGCGTCCGGACGGCTCGGTGACGGCCGGTAACGCGTCGGGCGTCAACGACGGTGCCGCCGCGCTGCTGCTCGCGAACGAGGAAACCGCAAAGCGCTTCGGCCTGACGCCGCGCGCCCGCGTGCTGGGCATCGCGACGGCCGGCGTCGCGCCGCGCGTGATGGGCATCGGCCCCGCGCCCGCCACGCAGAAGCTGCTCGCCCGGCTCGGCATGACGATCGACCAGTTCGACGTGATCGAGCTGAACGAGGCGTTCGCATCGCAAGGTCTCGCGGTGCTGCGCATGCTCGGCGTCGCCGACGACGATCCGCGTGTGAACCCGAACGGCGGCGCGATCGCACTGGGCCATCCGCTCGGCGCATCGGGCGCGCGTCTCGTGACGACCGCGATGTACCAGCTGCATCGCACGAACGGCCGCTTCGCGCTGTGCACGATGTGCATCGGCGTCGGTCAGGGCATCGCGATCGCGATCGAACGCGTCTGACCCGCGTTTCATGTCTCGCGGCGAAGCGGCGGCCACGAGCCGCTTCGCCGCTCGACCGCTTTGCCTCTCGACCGATTCGCCGCTTTGGAAACGATGCGCGGCACGAGGATGCTCGTGCCGCGCATCGTCGTTAACCGGCCTGCGACAGCTCCCCGAGACGCGCCTCGAGCGCGCCGATCTCGGTGTCCGCGAACACCTCGATCCCGTGCTCGCGCAGCAACGCCGCCGTGACACCGGCGCCCGCGTGCCGCCGGTTCCCGAAACTCCCGTCATGGATGAACGTGCTGCCGCACGACGGACTGCCGTCGGCCAGGATAGCGAAGCGGCAACCGTGCGCGCGTGCGAGGGCCAGCGCGGTTTGCGCGCCGGCGACGAACGGCGCGGTCACGTCCGTGCCGTTCACGTCGACGATGCGCGCGGCGCCCGACAGCACCTGCTGACCCGACGCGCCGCCGGCGATTTCGGCGGGCGGGCGCGGCACGCTGAAGCCGCCGGCCAGTTCGGGGCAGACGGGCACGAGACGCCCTTCGCGCTGCCACCGTTCGAGTGCCGCGTGCGCGGCGGTCTTGGCCGAGCCGTTGTAACGCACCGGATGGCCGACCACGCACATGCTGACGAGGATCTTCGGCATGGTTGGCGGCTGTGCTTCGTCCTGCAATTTTGCTCTCCGTGATTGGGCGATGGCCGATGGCAGCCGAGGCAAGGCGGGACATCCCGCGCTTCATCCGCGTGCCGGCGCGTCAGGCCGCGGGCCCTTCCAGATGAATGTCTTCCGGCTCGAGCGCGTAAAGCGCCGGGTCGGGCGATGCGCTGACCGTGAAGCCGAGCCGCAGGTAGAAGTCGATCGTGCGCTGCGACGGCGTCGCGGACACGTACAGGCGTGCGGCGCCCATCGCGCGCGCCTGCTCGCGGGCCGCACGGTAGAGCTGCTCGCCGAGCCCGCAGCCGCGCCAGTCGCGGCTCACGTGCAGGAACTTCAATTGCAGCATGTCGCGATGCGGGCCGATCGGCCGGCTGTCGACGACGACCGCCGCGACGAGCCGTTCGCCGTCGAACATGCCGAGGCACCAGCCGCCGCGATCGTGGCAGTCGATCAGGATCGGCGTGTAGTGGTCGGCTTCACCTTCCGGCCAGCCGCCGACGTCGTAGAACTCGGGAACGAGATGCAGCGCGCCGTCGCGCAGCACGTACAGGTGCTCGATGATCTCGCGCCGGTCGATGGTCCACACGAGCGGCATTTCTTCGCGCGTGAGCGGGCGTGCGGAAAGCGCGTCGCGTTCGGCGGCGGTGCGGCGCGTCATGCGGCCTCCCGATGCGCGGCGATCGCATACATCAGCGGCAGGCTCGGCATGTGACCGGGCGGCACCATCCGGCGGCCGTCCAGCTCGCGCATGCCGTCGAAGCCCTTCCAGCCGTTCGAATACGGATATTCGGTCAGGCGGTCGATGGTGAGCCCCGCCGACACGAGTGCGTTCACGACCTCGCCGATGCCCCACATGAACTCGTAGCTCGGATGCGGGTTTGCGAAATCGACGACGCCAGGATGGTCGTGCTGCGCGCCGAGCCCCGTGCCGGATACGGCGACGTAATCGCCGACGCCTGCCGGTTCCTCGGTCGCGTCGCTTTTGAAATAGTCATAGTGCGGCTTCCACTGTTCGTCGAAATACAGCGCGAACGGATGGAACTCGACCATCGCGAAACGGCCGCCCGGCGCGAGCAGCGCGGCGATTCCGCGCGCCCACGCGTTCAGGTCGGATAGCCAGCAGATCGCGCCATACGACGTGAACACGCGATCGAAGCGCTCGCCGCGCGCGGCGGCCTCGGGCATCCAGTCGAGCACGTCGGCGCGCTCGAAACGCGCGGGCAGGCCCGCGTCGGTCGACAGTTGCCGTGCGAAGGCGATCGCTTCGTCGGAGATGTCGACGCCCGTCGCATCCGCGCCCTCGCGCACGAGGCTCAGCGTGTCCTGCCCCGCGTTGCACTGCAGGTGCAGGAGCCGCAGCCCGCCGACGTCGCCGAGCAGTTCGCGTTCTTCCGGATAGAGCGTCGAGCCGCCCGCGCGGAAAAACGCGGCCTGATCGCCTTTGTGGCTGTTATGCGCGACTGTCGCGGTATTCCAGGACAGCCGATTCAGCTCATGTAATGCCTTTTTCATCGAATTCGAATACCGGTTGAATGGAGCAGGATAAACGGAATCGTTTCGCCGCACGCAACGGCTGATGGCGTTGGTCTGCCGCGCGACGTCGTTGCGCAGCGTGGCGTGACATCTGGATGAACGCTCGCGGCGATTATTGCCGGATTATTTGATCGAAATCATGGCGGCGGGCGAATTGGATATTTTATGCGAGGAAAGGGTAAGGTTTTTCCCCAATATGCCGACAGTAAGATGAAGACCGTCGTTAAGCGATAAACCGTTTTTCGGCTACTGAGCGTGATTTCAGCGCGGCGCGGACGACAGATCCGCCTTTCGGAGCCTTGCATGCGCAATAACCAGCCCGTTACCCAACAGGAATTCGATTTTCCCGACGACGTCACGCTGATGTCGACGACCGATGCGGACAGCATCATCACCTACGCCAACACGACGTTCGCGCAGGTGAGCGGCTTCACGACCGAGGAACTCGTCGGCCAGCCGCACAACGTGGTGCGCCACCCGGACATGCCGCGCGAGGCATTTGCCGACATGTGGGCGACGCTCCAGCGCGGCGAGCCGTGGACCGCGCTCGTGAAGAACCGCCGCAAGAACGGCGATCATTACTGGGTGCGTGCGAACGCGATACCCGTGATGCGCAACGGCGAGCCGCAGGGCTACATGTCGGTGCGCACGAAGGCGCCGCACGACGAGAGCGCGGCCGCCGATGCACTGTATCGCGCGTTCCGCGACGGCAAGGCCGGCCAGCGCCGGTTCCACAAGGGGCTGGTGATCCGCACGGGGCTGCTGCGTATCGCGTCGCTGTCGCAGACGATGTCGGTGCGCGCGCGCGTGCATTCGGCGCTGTGCGTGCTTGCGCCGGCGGTCGTCGGCGCGGGCTGGGCGTGCGGGCTCGCCGGTGGCGGGCTCGCGGCATTTGCCGGCGTGACGGTCGGCGTGGCGGCGGCAGCCGGCCTGTGGCTCGATGCGCAGATCGTGCGTCCGCTGAAGCGGCTGCACGACCAGGCGCTGAACGTCGCGACCGGCGAAAGCCGGCGCGGCGTGCGGATGAACCGCGTCGACGAGATCGGCATGACGCTGCGCACGATCAACCAGCTCGGGCTGATGTTCCGCTGGCTCGTCGACGACGTCAGCGAGCAGGTGCACAACGTGCAGCGCGCGAGCAACGAGATCGCGCAGGGCAACAACGACCTGAGCGCGCGCACCGAGCAGGCGGCGTCGAGCGTGCAGGAGACGGCTGCGTCGATGGCCGAGATGACGGCGACCGTCGACAGCAACGCGGAGACCGCCCTGCAGGCGAACCGGCTCGCGATGTCGGCGAGCGAAGCGGCCGGGCGCGGCGGGCAGGCGGTGGGCGAGGTCGTCGCGACGATGAGCGACATCACCGCCAGCTCGCGAAAGATCTCGGACATCATCGGCGTGATCGACGGCATCGCGTTCCAGACCAACATCCTTGCGCTGAACGCGGCCGTGGAAGCGGCTCGCGCCGGCGAACAGGGGCGCGGCTTCGCGGTGGTTGCCGGCGAGGTGCGGGCGCTCGCGCAGCGCAGCGCGAACGCGGCGAAGGAGATCAAGACGCTGATCGGCGCGAGCGTCGAGCGCGTCGAGTCGGGCGCGCGGCGCGTGGACGAGGCCGGCAAGACGATGGAGGACATCGTCGCGCAGGTGAAGCGCGTGTCGGATCTGATCGCGGAGATCAGCTCGTCGACGGCCGAGCAGAGCACCGGGGTGTCGCAGGTCGACCAGGCGGTGGTGCACCTGGACAACATCACGCAGCAGAACGCGGCGCTGGTCGAGCAGAGCACGGCGGCATCGGAGAGCCTGAAGCAGCAGGCGACGCGTCTCGTGGATGCGGTGAACGTGTTCCGGTGATCGTCGGGGCGCGCACGCCATGTGCGCGCCCGATCGATGCAGCGTGACATCGTGATTGACGCGCGCAATGCGCGTTCAGGTTTTTCGATTCAATCAAAATACGCGAAACGAGAAATATTCGTATTCAAGATTCTGCATTTATGCATTGAATCGATTTTGGCGAATTGCGCGAATTAATCAGACTAATATCCGCCAAACCGTTGCCTGGTCTGGTGTTTGGTTTCATAAGTAAACAAATTGTTCGGTAAAGACAAGGTGATGCATTTTTAATGCATATTTACCCGGGCAAGGCATAATGTTTTCGTAAAAGTTGCCGAAAGTGCAGGAGCATGACCAATGCGCATGCGGATTGACCGCAATGTGCAGGGTCGCGAATCAATCGACAAGCGGACGCAAGATCCGTTACCCGGAGCTCCACACCATGCGCAACAACCAGCCCGTCACGCAACGCGAATTCGATTTTCCCGACGACGCGACGCTGATGTCGACCACCGACGCGAACAGCTACATTACCTACGCGAACGCGGCATTCATCCAGGTCAGCGGATTTTCTCCCGAAGAGATCGAGGGCCAGCCGCACAACGTCGTGCGGCATCCGGACATGCCGAAGGAGGCGTTCGCCGACATGTGGGCGACGCTCAAGGGCGGCGAGCCGTGGACCGCGCTCGTGAAGAACCGCCGCAAGAACGGCGATCACTACTGGGTGCGTGCGAACGCGATACCCGTGATGCGCAACGGCGAGCCGAAGGGCTACATGTCGGTGCGCACGAAGGCGACGCGCGACGAGATCGCGGCCGCGGAGGCGCTCTACAAGGACTTCCGCGAAGGGCGGGCCGGCAACCGGCATTTTCACAAGGGGTTGATCGTCCGCAAGGGCGTGGCCGGCTTCACGTCGCTGTTCCAGACGATGTCGGTGCGTGCGCGGCTCCATGCGGCGCTGTGCGTGTTTGCGCCGGTCGTGGTGGCCGGCGGCTGGGCGTGCGGGCTGGCCGGTGGCGGGCTCGCCGCGTTCGCGGCGGTGACGGCCGGCGCCGCGGTGGCCGCGGGGCTGTGGCTCGATGCGCAGATTGCGCGCCCGCTCGTGCAGTTGCGCGACGAGGCGTTGCGTGTCGCGACCGGAGAGAGCCGCAGCGGCGTGCGGATGAACCGTGTCGACGAGATCGGCATGACGCTGCGCACGATCAACCAGCTCGGGCTGATGTTCCGCTGGCTCGTCGACGATGTCAGCGAACAGGTGCTGAACGTGCAGCGCGCGAGCAACGAGATCGCGCAGGGCAACAACGACCTGAGCGCGCGTACCGAGCAGGCGTCGACGAGCGTGCAGCAGACGGCTGCATCGATGGCCGAGATGACGGCGACCGTGTCGAGCAATGCGGAGACGGCGCTGCAGGCGAACCAGTTGTCGGTGTCGGCGAGCGAAGCCGCCGGGCGCGGCGGGCAGGCGGTGAGCGAGGTGGTGGCGACGATGAACGACATCACCGCCAGCTCGCGAAAGATCTCGGACATCATCGGCGTGATCGACGGCATCGCGTTCCAGACCAACATCCTTGCGCTGAATGCGGCCGTTGAAGCGGCGCGTGCCGGCGATCAGGGGCGCGGCTTCGCGGTGGTTGCCGGTGAGGTGCGGGCACTCGCGCAGCGCAGCGCGAATGCGGCGAAGGAGATCAAGACGCTGATCGGCGCGAGCGTCGAGCGCGTCGAGTCGGGCGCGCGGATCGTCGACGGCGCGGGCAAGACGATGGAGGACATCGTCACGCAGGTGAAGCGCGTGTCGGATCTGATCGCGGAGATCAGCTCGTCGACGGCCGAGCAGAGCACGGGCGTTGCGCAGGTCGACCAGGCGGTGGTGCACCTGGACAACATCACGCAGCAGAACGCGGCACTGGTCGAGCAGAGCACGGCGGCATCGGAGAGCCTGAAGCAGCAGGCGACGCGGCTGGTGGAGGCGGTGAACGTGTTTCGGTGATGGCGGGAACGAGGCGCGACGGCTGGACCCGATCGGGTCATTGGTTGTCGCGCGCATTGCACGTTCAGCATCTTCGATTCAATTGGAGTGCATCAACGGATTGGCGTTCCTGTTTCGGATTTTGCATTCATGCATTGAATTGAATGGCAGGAACGGCGCGATAATTGGATGAAAATCTGGAAACCATTATTCGTCTCAATTAATTCTGTAGGTCGACTGATGGGCAAGGCGGTACGCCGCGGAATCAACGTATTCGATTTCGGATCATTCGCGCTTGTTATCGGTTCCATTGGAGGCGGTGCTATTGCGAACAGCCGGCTAGGGTGAATGCGAATACGCGGTACCCGGATCGCGAGCGCTACACCACATCGAAGCGTCATTCGTGGCGCACGGCCTATGGGAGTCAGTTGGATCGCGGCGCGAACCTGGTCAGGCAATTGCGGTTCGCGGCGTGTCAGGTACGGCGACACTAACCGGCTGCGAACTCCCGAGCAGCATATAAGCCGCTGTCAGCGGCGTTGAAGGGCGAATCACAAGAGCTTGGGAACCTACATGCACGGTTGAGCACGTTAGCGCCATCTTTTTTTGTCCTGTTCCGACTTCGCAATGGACATCCGCTTGTCGAGACTTAGGACAGATCCCATTTTTTATATGCGCTAAATTCGATTCGACAAAAATATTCAGGGAGTGTGCGGCGCTTTCCGATAAAGAACTTTCGCATCGTATCGTAAAACAATTTGCGCATAGGATTTTTATTATAAAAATATTGTGTCGCATAAGTTGTCAAATAATGTTTCTTGTGGCGACATTTTCCATCTCAATATATAAATTTCCGCATCAAGTTGCATGGGTTTGATATTCTTCGTGCGATAAATTGCGAGCGACATATTTTTTATTGGGATTTCGATTCGAATGAAATTGAATTCGGGGCGAGAATAATGAGATTGCCGTCATGCAGATAGCAGCAATACTCCGTGCCTTTGCTTCCGGCCAGGTCGACTGGAACACGCGCCCGGTCACTTTTCATTTCGGCAAAGAGCAACGCGCAACGGGTCATCTAAAGGCGATCCGTCACGTTGACGTACGTGAAGGGATGATGGCGGACACCTGCGCTTCGACGTGTGACGATCGGTCGTCTCGGTTGTTTCTCGAACTGCCAGTGTCGGTGTGCTTGGCGAGCGACACGGCCGGCGAACTGCCGGAGGTCCATGCCGACCGGGTCGAAACGCTGTCGGTGCAGTTCATCAAGAAGAATCGTTGAGACCATGACCGATTCGATTCTCGACCATCGGCCGGTAGCGAGTGCGCACGCCCATGCGCCGGCCACGACGACTGATGCTCCCGACTCAACGGCATCGCGCTCCACCCCGCCACCTATCGTCGTCGGCCGAACCCAAGGGCCGATGCTGTACGACAAGAACAAGCGGCTCATCTGCGTCAAGCAACTGCCGTTGCCCGGCGTCGTCATCTTCGTCCACGGCGTCAACTCCGAGGGCGAATGGTTCCAGGCGTCCGAAGAGGGATTGTGCAAGGGCCTGAATCGTCGGCTGGGACGACTGGACGACCAGATGAAGTATCACGGGGTCGACGCCGGGCAGTTGACGCCTGCGAAGTACACCGAGAGCGTGACGCCGGAGGGGTTTCTGAATCCGGAGCTTTGGGCGGGAAACTACGTCAAGCCCGATCCGTCGTTTTCTCCGGTCATCCATTTTCGTTGGGGCTACCGCGCGACACTGAAAGAGCTGAAGGAATACGGCGACAAGATCTTTCTCAACGAGAAGGATTATTGGGGAGGCGGGCCGTTCACCAACGGCTGTTCGAGCCTGCCCGATCTTTGGCACGGCGGCCTCGACGACCGAGCCGTGGGGTGGATAACCGTGCAGGGGATCAACCCGACCAACCGGCCGCTGTATCGCGCGCCGCCGCGTGCGTATGGCGTGCTTGCCGCGTTGCGGCTCGCCAAACTGATCGAGTCGATCCGGAAGATGCGTGCCGACGTGCCGATCACCGTCGTGTGTCACAGCCAGGGGAATATCGTCGGCCTCACGGGCGCGTTCTTCGGTGACGCGTTACCGGAAGTGGAAGATCCGTGGGGACGCAAGGGGCGCTGCGTCGCGGATGCCTATGTGCTGGCGAATGCACCGTACAGCCTGGCAAACAGCGAAGGCCCGCACAAATCCGACACGTTCATGGACGCGTGGTCGCAACGTCTGACGAAGGACGCCACGGGCCGTCGCGGCCGGCAGACCTACGCGGCGCGCACTCAAACGCTTCGCACGTTCTTGTCCATGATTGGCGACCGCGCCGACCATGAACCGTCACCCGACACAGTCGACGCCGACATGGCGAACAACCGGGTATCGCCGACGAGCAACAAGTCGTATACCGCATTGGCCGACCGCGCACGCCACGGCCTGAACGGATCGACGTATGGGCGCGTCACGGCGTATTGCTGTCCGCACGACCAAGTGATTTCGGCGATCACTGTGCAGGGTATCGGCTGGCGCGGCATCGACAGGCACGAACTGGCGGATATCGGCGTACACGGTGTCCTGACGCAGCGCGTGTTCGCGTCCGGCTTCGATGTCGGTGTGCAGAAGCGCTATCGCTATTGGGAAGACGACTGGCGTTACGGCAAGAAAGGCACGAAGCGGGGCTTCTGGTATCCGCCCTCGCCGCCGGCGAAGTTCAATCTGGTTGGTGCGCTCAAGGGAAACGAGTCCATCTGGGGGATGGCGGCAACGCTGTTCTCGGCGCCGATCATGTTCGTCGCGACCGGGTTCAGTTCGGCAATGAACATGTTTCGCGTGAATGCCGATCCGCCGAAGGGTTGGGAGATATTGGCGGACGCACCGGCTCTGGACGAGACGTTTCCGCCGCAGGCGTTGAGGTTCGACAAGCCGATTCTGACCGAGGACGGCGAAGCAACCAGTACCTTCAACGAAGGCAACGATCCGCCCTCCGCATGGCGCGATGCGAGCAAGGCCGACGCGGACAAACAGGCCGACGATCCTTACGACCAGTACAAGGCAAAGAACAAGGACGGTGACGCGCACGGTACGGCCACGAGTGAAGCCGGGCAGCGTTACGAGGACCGCGCCCTGATGCGGATGGAGGCGCGCCGCACGTTGAACACGGAGTGGGTCAACAGCGATGGTCACGTCATTGGTGAAGACGGCAAAAGCGCTCTACCTGAAGGCTACAAGGAATGGCGAGACAAGCAGATCGTGGATTGGCTTGATCGCGGTACGACGAACAGCCCGACGAACCACTCGACGACGATGACCAATCCGGAGCATGCGGAAAAGGCGCTGGCGTATGACGTGGCGATCGGTCCTTGTTACCTGACGCCAGAACAGATGGAAGCGCTGCGGATTGAGGCAGATTGGCGGATGGGGGAGGGGATCCCGCGCAGCAACTCCGTCGGGAAGTATTACACGTACTTCCTGGACGGCTCGATTGACCAACTACCTATGCACGAGTGGGTACATGTCAATGACGGCGAAGGCAATATGCCCGGCAAGATAGCGGACGAACGCGAGGGCCAACTCTTTCTGAAGGCGGGGGGGCCGCTATGAAGACGCTGATCGCCACATGGCCGAGACGCATCATCGTGACGAGCGTGGTGTGGTTGATCTCGGTCTTGCTAATGCTTGTGCTGAAAGAGTATCCAGCACATTCGAACTTGGTCGTACGTGAAACAGGAGATTGGATGAAACGACTAGTCATTTTGCCCGGACTGATGGCGCTCGTGGTGTTCGTATTCACTACGGCGATGACTCGTCCTGCGCAAGCCGAGCCACGCGCCAGTCAAGACGCGAGTATGGCTGTTCCGGCTGAAGAATCTGCCAAGCCATTCGTTGCGCAGGTCGTTGGTCTTATTTGGATGAACCCCTTGCAGCGCCGGGACTACCCGACAGAATGGCAAACGTTATGGGCGCAAGGCCTTGTCTTGCCGAACAGGAACGACGATATGGTGCGCACCAAACCGAAGTCGTTCAAGACGCTGCAATCGGTCGCTGGAATTGCCTACGGAAACCAAGGTGCCGAAACGTTCAGGGGCTTCTATCGCAAGTATATGCAAAAGTTCCCTCGGTTTATGCGTTCGCGCTATGCGATGAGCGCGAAGTACTTCTACACGGTGAAACCGGATAACCGCAAGGATTGGCACGAACTTGCCGGAATTCATGTCGAACTGGCGATTCCACCGAGACTCGATATTGCCGAGTCGGAAGCGGACCTGGCGAGCGAAATCAGCCAAACGTTCTTTATCGGCAATCCGTATTTTCCGGAGGTATGGAGTCGCGATACCCCACCCGATGTGCGGGGCACGCAAGGCGGCCCGAATGCCGGCTTCACGTCGCTGAACAACGCGCTGGACTACCTGCAGGCGAACCCCGACAAGAGCGTGTGGGTGATGAATTGGGATGCGCCGAATTTCCCGCCCGCCGACGCCCAGATCAACGAGAACCTCGTCGTACTGTTCCTCGCCGGTCCCACCTTCAACACCGAGCGCGAACCGCTCGCGTGGATCGGCAAGGCAGCGACCGGCAACACCGACGCGTTTTCGAAAAAGGCAGGTACGACGCGAACGGTGCAAGCCTGGAAGGCGACTGTCGATCAGGCGGCACGCAACGCCAGGATAGGGGTTTCGGACATCGAGTACATCGTTCACGATGCCGGTGCCGGCAGTGATGCTGCATCGGCTCGTCTCGTCGGACTGTCGCAGACACTGACTGAAGTCCTGCCCGAATACGACCACAAGAATCAGACGTTCAACACGGCAGCATTGCTCGGCGACATGGGAACCGGTAGCGCATTGACGGACGTCGTGCTGGCGATCGGCCGGATCAATCACTTCGGCGGTAACGCGTTGGTTGCCGGCACAACGGACCCGAAACATCCAGTTGCCGTCGTAGTGAGGCCCCCGTCGAAACTCACACCGATCGATCCGGACAAGGACTGGTTTCGCGCACGCGGCGAAAACAACGCTTACCTGCCGTGGTGGGGGCGTCGTCACGATACCAATTACGGGATGCAGGGCTATTCGTGGTGATGGCGGGGGACGTCGCACGCAGGTTGCGCGCGAACCGCTCCTGCACCGCATCGAAGTGGAACGCTCGATCTGGCCGCTTGCCGCGGAACGAGAAATGAGGCGTGAACGAAATTCGCGAACGGTGTGACGTTCCGCGTGGGCGGCAGCGAATTCGCAAATAGGGATCCGGAAGACTTCGAAAGTAGCGCTGCGAGGCGACGCGGGCACGACGGAGAGGGACGCCGGCCCGCGTCGGACCGCCCGGTTCCGGCCGGGCGGTCAGGGCCTGTCACCGAAGCGGTGCCAGGCCCTGAACCGTCAGACGGCGAGGCAGAGGTACTTGATCACGACGTAGTCGTCGATGCCGTAGTGCGAGCCTTCGCGGCCGAGGCCCGATTGCTTCACGCCACCGAACGGTGCGACTTCGTTCGAGATCAGGCCCGTGTTCACGCCGACCATCCCGTATTCGAGCGCTTCGGCGACCTTCCACACGCGGCCGATGTCGCGGCTGTAGAAGTAAGCGGCGAGGCCGAACTCGGTGTCGTTCGCGAGGCGGATCACTTCGTCGTCGCTGCCGAACTTGAACAGCGGCGCGAGCGGCCCGAACGTCTCTTCCTTCGCGACCTTCATCGCCGGCGTGACGCCCGTCAGCACGGTCGGCTCGAAGAAGCCGTGGCCCAGCGCGTGGCGCTTGCCGCCCGTCACGACGGTCGCGCCCTTCGCGAGCGCGTCCTCGATGTGCGCCTCGACCTTCAGCACCGCTGCTTCGTTGATCAGCGGGCCTTGCGTGACGCCCGGCTCGGTGCCGCGGCCCACCTTCAACTGGCCGACGGCAGCCGCGAGCTTCTGCGCGAACTGGTCGTACACGGCTTCATGCACGTAGAAGCGGTTCGTGCACACGCAGGTCTGGCCGCTGTTGCGGTACTTCGATGCGATCGCGCCCTGCACGGCCGCGTCGAGATCGGCGTCGTCGAACACGATGAACGGCGCGTTGCCGCCCAGCTCCAGCGACACCTTCTTGACCGTCGCCGCGCATTGCGACATCAGCAGGCGGCCGACCGGCGTCGAGCCGGTGAACGACAGCTTGCGCACGATCGGGTTCGACGTCAGCTCGCCGCCGATCGCCTTCGGGTCGCCCGTGACGACGCTGAACACGCCGGCCGGCACACCCGCACGCTCGGCCAGCACGGCCATCGCGAGCGCGGAGAACGGCGTCGCCTCGGCCGGCTTCACGACGATCGGACAGCCCGCGGCGAGCGCCGGGCCGACCTTGCGCGTGATCATCGCCGCCGGGAAGTTCCACGGCGTGATCGCCGCGCACACGCCGATCGCTTCCTTCGTCACGACGATGCGCTTGTCGCTCGCCGGCGTCGGGATCGTGTCGCCGTACACGCGCTTGCCTTCTTCCGCGAACCATTCGAGGAACGATGCGGCATAGCCGATCTCGCCCTTCGCTTCGGCCAGCGACTTGCCCTGCTCGGTCGTCAGGATCAGCGCGAGGTCGTCGGCGTTTTCCATCATCAGGTCGTGCCACTTGCGCAGGACGACCGCGCGTTCCTTCGCGGTCTTCTTGCGCCACGCCGGCCATGCGGCGTTCGCGGCTTCGATCGCGTGACGCGTCTCGGCCGTGCCCATCGCCGGTACGGTGCCGAGCAGGCCGCCCGTTGCCGGGTTGCGGACTTCGAACGTCTCGCCGTTCGTCGCGCCTTGCCATTCGCCGTTGACGTACGCCTGCTGGCGGAACAGCGACGGATCTTTCAGTGCCAGGGTTTCCTGAACAGTGCTCATATGAATCGCCTGCTTTGAAGATGACGGATAAAAAGGCCGCCGCCGTCGTGACGACGGCGGCGGCGCATTCAGAAGGCAGGAACTCAGGCCGGCACGCCGACCGTTTCCTTCAGCACTTCCTCGAGGATCACGAGCGCTTCGTCGAACACGGCCTGCGTGATCGTCAGCGGGAACAGGAAGCGCACAACGTTCGAGTACACGCCGCACACGAGCAGCAGCAGGCCGCGCTCGAGCGCACGCGTCTGCACGCGCTTCGTGAACTCGGCATCCGGCTCGCCCGAACCCGGCTTCAGGAACTCGACCGCGATCATCGCGCCCGGGCCGCGCACGTCGGCGATCTGCGGCACGTCGGCCTGCAGCGCGTTCAGCTTCGCCTTCAGCACGTCGCCGAGTTGCGTGGCACGCTCGCACAGCTTCTCTTCGTCGATGATCTCGAGCACGGCGTGCGCCGATGCGACGGCCAGCGGGTTGCCCGCATACGTGCCGCCGAGGCCGCCGGGCGCTGCCGCGTCCATCAGGTCGGCACGGCCGACGACGCCCGACAGCGGCATGCCGCCCGCGAGGCTCTTCGCCATCGTGATCAGGTCGGCCAGCACGTCGTAGTGCTGCATCGCGAACAGCTTGCCGGTACGCGCGAAGCCCGTCTGCACTTCGTCGGCGATCAGCAGGATGCCGTGTTCGTTACAGATCTTGCGCAGCGCGCGCACGAATTCGGCCGGCGCCGGGTTGAAGCCGCCTTCGCCCTGGACCGGTTCGAAGATGATCGCGGCGACACGCTTCGGATCGATGTCGGCCTTGAACAGCATCTCGATCGCCTTGATCGAGTCGGCCGTCGTCACGCCGTGCACGGCGTTCGGGTACGGCGCGTGGAACACGTCGCCCGGGAACGGCCCGAAGTTCAGCTTGTACGGAGCGACCTTGCCGGTCAGCGCCATGCCCATCATCGTGCGGCCGTGGAAACCGCCCGAGAAGGCGATGACGCCCGGACGGCCGGTGGCCGCGCGTGCGATCTTGATCGCGTTCTCGACGGCTTCCGCGCCGGTCGTGAAGAACGCGGTCTTCTTCGGGAAATCGCCCGGCGCGCGTGCGTTGATCTTCTCGGCCAGCTCGACGTACGACGCATACGGGACGATCTGGTAAGCGGTGTGCGTGAAGTTGTTCAGCTGATCCGCGATCGCCTTGACGATCTTCGGGTGGCGGTGGCCGGTGTTCAGCACCGCGATGCCGGCGGCGAAATCGATGAAGCGGCGGCCTTCGACATCCCACAGTTCCGCGTTCTCGGCGCGGGCTGCGTAGAAATCGCACATCACGCCGACGCCGCGCGGGGTGGCGGCGTTCTTGCGGGCCTGCAGGTCGGCATTCTTCACGGTCATCTCCTTGATGTTCTTTCCGGTGAGGTGAAAATCGGGCGCTTCGACAGCCCATGGAGGCGACTATAATCACATTTGGCTCTGGCAATCAGAGCCATTTCAATAAATATTCAGGAGCCAATCATGCGCGCGAGCGTGTTGTCGGACTGGCTGGCGCAGCGCCTCGTGCGAGGCGGCGAACAGCCGATCTACCGGCAGCTTCACCGGCTGCTGCAACAGGCGATCCTGTCGCGTGAACTGCCGGCCGGCACGCGCGTGCCGTCGTCGCGGCTCCTCGCGGCCGAACTCGGGATCGCGCGCAACACGGTCACGCAGGTTTACGAACAGCTTTCACTCGAAGGTTATGTGAACTCGGCGACCGGCCGCGGTACGTTCGTGGCCGACAGCGCGCCCGACGAGATCGTCGGCGCGCCGCCCGACGCAGGCGCCACCCACCCGGCGTTCGTGCAGCCGTCCGCGCGGCGGCTGTCGGCGCGCGGTACGCGGCTCGTCGAAGGGGCCGGCGTGTCGAAACGGCAGGGCGGCGCGTTCATGCCGGGCGTGCCCGACGTGTCGCGCTTTCCCGCACGCGTGTGGACGCGGCTGCACAACAAATACTGGCGGCGGCTGCGCCCCGACTTGCTGACCTACGCGCCGGGCGGCGGGCTCGCGCTGCTGCGCGAGGCGCTGGCCGATTACCTGCGCACGTCGCGCTCGGTGCGCTGCACGCCCGAGCAGATCGTGATTACGACCGGCATCCACCAGTCGATCGATCTCGCTGTACGGCTGCTGACCGACCCGGGCGACGCGATCTGGACCGAGGATCCGTGCTACTGGGGCGTGCGCAGCGTGCTGAACGTGTCGGGGCTGACGACGCGGCCGATCCCGGTCGACGAGGAAGGCATCGCCCCGTCGGCGGCCGATCTCGCCGAACCGCCGAAGCTGATGCTCGTCACGCCGTCGCACCAGTATCCGCTCGGGATGGTGATGAGCCTCGCGCGGCGGCGCATGCTGCTCGAATACGCACGCCAGCACGGTTGCTGGATCATCGAGGACGACTACGACAGCGAATTCCGCTACGGCAGCCGCCCGCTTGCGTCGCTGCAGGGGCTCGACACGGCCGGGCAGGTGATCTACGTCGGCAGTTTCGGCAAGACGCTGTTCCCGGGGCTGCGGGTCGGCTACCTGGTCGCGCCCGAGCCGCTCGCGGAAAGTTTCGCGACCGCGAGCGCCGAGTTGTACCGCGAAGGGCAGTTGCTGCAGCAGGCGGTGCTTGCCGAATTCATCGCGGAAGGGCACTTCGTGTCGCATATCCGCAAGATGCGCACGCTGTACGGACAGCGCCGCGAGGTGCTGCTCGACGCGGTCGCGCAACGCTATGGCGACACGCTGCACGCGCTCGGCAGCGATGCCGGGCTGCATCTGGTCACGCAGTTGCCGGAAGGCGTCGACGATCGTGCGGTCGCGCAGGCCGCGCTCGAACGCAATATCGTCGTGCGACCGTTGTCGGGTTATTACGCGGACCGCGAACGCGCGGCGTCGGGGTTGCTGCTCGGTTATGCGTGCGTGCCGGAGGACGAGATCGCGACGGCGTTCGCGACGCTCGCCGAGGCGATCGACGAGCGGGCATTCGGCGGGGCGGCGGTCGCGGTCTGACGCCTTGCAGATCGCACAACCTGCAGACGAACGCGTGTTGCGCGCGCCGTCTACAGGCGGATCAGCGCCGCGCCCACGACCACCAGCGCGCATGCGGCAAGCCGCTGCGCGCCGGGCCGCTCCCGCATCACGAGCCAGCCGATCGCGACCGCGAAGATCGAACTCGTTTCACGCAGCGCCGACACCGTCCCGACCGGCAGGTACCGGTACGCGAGGATCACGATCCCGTAAGCGGCGAGGGAGATCGTGCCGGCGATCGCGCCCTGCGTGAGCGCCGTGCGCGAGGCGAGCACCGCGCGCGGGCCGCCACGTACCGCGCAGACCAGCACGAACTGCGGCACGCTCCACAGCACGTACACCCACGCGATGTAGCCGAGCGCGCTGCCGGACACGCGCGAGCCGATGCCGTCGCAGATCGAATACGCGGCGATGAACACGCCCGTGAGCAGCGCAAACGGTACGCCTTCACCGGAGAACCGGAAGCCGCGCCGCAGCGCGAGCGACATGATGCCGAACGACACGAGCGCGATGCCCGCGAAGCCGAACGGGGTCGGCTGTTCGTGGAGAAAGGCGAGCGCGAGCACCGACACGAGCAGCGGCGAGATCCCGCGCGCGATCGGATAGATCTGCCCGAACTCGCCGCTTCGATAGGCGCGCGCCAGCGTGAAGCAGTACGCGACCTCGAGCGCGGCCGACGCGGCGATATACGGCCACGCGGCGGGTGCCGGCGCGGGCAGCAGCGCGGCGCCGGCGACGCCGAACGCGAAATAGGGCAATGACATCGTGCCGAGCTGTACGAGCCGGTCTTCGCTGACGTGGAGGAAGGCATTCCAGATGGCGTGCAGCAACGCGGAGCACAGCACGAGGCCGATGAAGAGGTGATCCATGGACGAAGGTGCGGGCGGCAGCGGGAGCGGGGAGTGCGCCGCCATTATGTGGGTATCGGGCGCGCTCGCACGGAATTGTCGATAATGTCGTGTTGTTATTCACCGGATGCCGACGATGACCGAAGCCACCCAAGCCCAGCCTGCCGTTCCGCGCCTCACGAGCCTGTCGCACGGCGGCGGCTGCGGCTGCAAGATTGCGCCGGGCGTGCTGTCCGAGCTGCTGAAGCGCGCGACGCCGCCCGCGCTGTTCCCGGATCTGCTGGTCGGTACCGAGACGTCCGACGACGCGGCCGTCTACCGTCTCAACGACGAGCAGGCGATCGTCGCGACCACCGACTTCTTCATGCCGATCGTCGACGATCCGTTCGACTTCGGCCGCATCGCCGCGACCAACGCGCTGTCCGACGTGTATGCGATGGGCGGCAAGCCGATCCTCGCGCTCGCGCTGGTCGGGATGCCGATCAACGTGCTGCCGCACGAGACGATCGCGGCCGTGCTGCGCGGCGGCGAATCGGTGTGCGCGGACGCCGGCATTCCGGTGGCGGGCGGCCATTCGATCGATTCGGTCGAGCCGATCTACGGGCTCGCGGCGATCGGCGTCGTGCATCCGTCGCGCGTGAAGCGCAACGCGGCCGCGCGTGCGGGCGACGTGCTCGTGCTCGGCAAGCCGCTCGGCGTCGGCGTGCTGTCGGCCGCGCTGAAAAAGAACCAGCTCGATGCCGCGGGTTACGCGCAGATGGTCGCGACGACCACCAAGCTGAACCGTCCGGGCGCCGACCTTGCCGCGCTGCCGGGCGTGCATGCGCTGACCGACGTCACGGGCTTCGGGCTGCTCGGTCATACGCTCGAGCTCGCACGTGGCGCGCACCTCACCGCGCGCGTGCACTACGCGTCGCTGCCGTGGCTCGCGGGCGTCGAGGCGTTCGTGGCCGACGGCGTGTTCACCGGCGCGTCGGGCCGCAACTGGGCCGCGTACGGCGCGGACGTTCACCTGGCCGACACGCTGCCGCCCGTCGCGCAGGCGCTGCTGACCGATCCGCAAACGTCGGGCGGCCTGCTGGTCGCGTGCGCGCCCGAGGCCGTCGACGACGTGCTCGCATGCTTCCGTGCCGACGGCTTCGACCGCGCGGGCGTGATCGGCGAGATGGTGGACGGGCCGGCGCGCGTCGATGTCGCGTGACGCCGAATCGCCGCAGCGGAGATTTTGCGTTCGCTAGAATCGGTGCCTTCGATCGAAGGCATCGACGACCGATGAACGACTTCCTGTTCGGGCTGATGATCGCGCTGTCGGTCGGGCCCGTTGCGCTGATGATCGCGAACTACGGGATGCGCGCCGGCACCGCCAGCGGCGTGCGCGCGGCGGTGGGTGTCGCGACGGCCGACGGCTGCTACGCGGTCGTCGCGTTCACGCTCGGCGCGATGCTTGCGAGCACGCTCGCGGCGCATCTGTCGCTGTTTCGTCTGGTGGGTGCGCTCGTGTTGCTCGCGATGGGCACGCGGATGCTGTGGCAGGCGCTGCGGGATCGGCGCCGCACGCTCGACGGCGATGCGCGGCCGCCGGGCACGCGCCCGTTCACGTCGATGTTTTTCGTCACGCTCGCGAATCCGCTCACCATCCTGCTGTTCTATGGCTATGCGACGGCTGCCGCCGGTGCGCATCGCCACTGGCTGCTTGGCGCCGCGTGCGTGTTCGCCGGCAGCCTCGCGGGGCAGCTCGTGTTCGCGTTCGGCGGCAGCACGATCGGGCACATCGTGAAATCGCCGGGGGGGCTCGCGGCGAGCCATCTGATCGCCGCGCTGGTCGTGCTCGGTTACGGTGTCGCAGGGCTCGTGCGCGTGTAGCGGTTCGGGAGCCGGCCGAAATCGATGTCGACGGGTGCGATACGCAGCGGCATGTCGGCAGGCGTTCGTTCCTGCCAACCCGATAGCATTCCTGATGGTTGTCATGCACGGCGACGGTGCGAAACCGACGACGCACATCGCATTGCGCAACACGCGCACGGCCGCACGAAACACGGGCAGTCGTTTCGTAGTCGGGTTCCGCAACGCGCACGCCCGTTCTATACTCCGTCGCGCAGTCTACGAGAGCCGTTCTCACCCAACATCATCGAAACAAGGAACGCCGATGCTGACTCGCTCCATTCTTTCCGCCGCTGCATTCTCGCTCGCAGCCTGTGCAACCGCGCCGTCGATCGCGCAGGACAACCAGGGCAACAACGCGGGCAACAATGCATTCGCCGAGACCGGTGCACAGGGCCGCCCGGTCAAGGTCATGATCATCACGATGTTCGGACCGGAGGGCCAGGCCTGGCTCGACCGGCTCGGCCCGTGGCGCGACATCGCCGTGCCCGGCCTGTCGCCCGACTACCCGAACGTCCACTGCAACAAGCAGGACGTGTGCGTGGTCACGACCGGCATGGGTTATGCGAATGCGTCGGCGACGATCATGGCGCTCACGTTCTCGCAGCGCTTCGATCTGCGCCGCACGTATTTCCTGATCTCCGGCATCGCGGGCGTCGACCCCGCGCAAGGCACGGTCGGCTCGGCCGCGTGGTCGAAGTACCTCGTCGATTTCAGCCTGCAGTGGGAGCTCGATGCACGCGAGATTCCGGCCGGCTGGAATACCGGTTTTCTCGGCATCAACACGAAGAGCCCGAACGACAAGCCGCCGCTCGACTATCGCACCGAGGTGTTCCAGCTCAACCCGCAGCTGACCGACGCCGCGGTCGCGCTGTCGCGCAACGTCGTGCTCGCCGACAGCGCGCAGGCGCAGGCCGCACGCGCGAAGTTCACGTATGCGCCGGCGAACCGGCCGCCGACGGTGATCCAGTGCGATACGTCATCGGGCAACACGTGGTTCTCGGGCACGCTGATCGGCGAGCGCGCGCGCCAGTGGACGAAGATCCTGACCGACGGCAAGGGCACCTACTGCATGACCGCACAGGAAGACAACGCGACGTATGAGGCGCTCAAGCGCGCGGCGAGCGTGAAGCGGGTCGACCTGTCGCGCGTCGCGGTGTTGCGTACCGGGTCCGATTTCGACCGGCCGTATGCGGGGCAGACGAGTGCGGACAACCTGCTGAACTACGCGGACCAGGGCGGCTTCGCCCCGGCGACCGAAAACCTGTATCGCGCGGGCAATCCGCTCGTGCAGGACATCGTGACGCACTGGGGCGAGTGGCGTGACGGGGTGCCGCGCCGTTGAGGGCCAGGCGACGGCTCGGTCGGTGGTCAATGCGAGTGCGGGGCCGAACGGAAAGGCGTCCAGACCGGCGTGGTGTCGTCCCAGTGATCGAGCGGCGAAGGAAGTTGGTCGTTCATCATGTGCTCCTGCAACTAACTGACTCAGCGAGTCGTCGATAGGTGTGTCGCGACGCCGCGCACGGGGCACCCCGCTGCGCGGCGTTGCCCGTTTACCGGCCCCCGCCGGCGAGCTGGTTGCTTTCCGGCAACGAGCGATACGGGCCTTGCGCGAGTTCGAGCCCTTGCGGGTACGAATTCGCCTTGCGCAGGTACGCGAGCGTGCCGTCCTTGCGGGCCTGCTCGACTTCCGCGCTCACTTCGGCGCGCGTGCGCGGGCCGTAGTGCTGCGAGTACCACGACGTATTGCCGTAGTCGCCGGCGTGCGGCGTGCCCGAATCGGCGAAGGCCGGTGCGGACACGGCGAGTGCGAGGGCGAGAGCGGAGAAAAGGTGGCGGCGGTTCATGGCATGACTCCTGTCGATACGAGTTAGCGCTTCAGCGCTTACTCAGATCCCATGCTTGGCATTTCGGAGTTGGGCGCCCTGGCGCTTGCTCCGGTCCCATCAAGCGGGATCTGTTCGATGCGCAACGAGGTGCGCGACAGGGTTTACTCTAGGTGTCTGTTCCGGCGCGATAAATGCGGCAGCCGCGAATTGAATTGTCGCCGTACAGGAACAATCGGAATCCGCACACGCAATGGGGGAATGCGGAAAGCCTTGCTGGCTGGCGCTGGCAGCGAGATGCGGTGGATCGGGCGGAGCATGTCGCGCAGCGATCAATCCAATCGGCGCAATAGTCTTCTGCATGCGATGACGGGATGTCGCGCGTCACGAGCGCCGTTCCTCCGTGCGTTGGCCGACGGGCGCGGCAGCCTGGCGATGCAGTGCGACGGTGCAATGGGCATGGTCGCGTTGCCACGGATAGGGGGCGTCAGATCGCCTCAAGTCGATAGCCGAGCGAATAGACCGCGCTGAGCCGCATGCCGTTCGACGGCTGGAGTGCCAGCTTTATGCGCAATCGATAGATGTGCGTGTCGAGGCTGCGCGATACGCGGGTCATGTCACGGCCCCACAGCGAAAGGATCAGCGCGTCGCGTGGCATGATGCGCCCGAGGTTACGAAACAGCAGCACGGCGAGATCGAATTCGCGTGGTGTCAGCACGATCTGCGTGCCGTTGAGCCGCACCGTCCGTGCCTTTGTATCGATCCGGTAGCAGCCGATATCGAGGGTCTCCAGCGGCGCACCGCCGCCGTGATACGCGCGCCGCAGCAACGCGTTGGTGCGCGCCAGCAGTTCGAAATGGTTGATCGGCTTGACCATGTAATCGTCGGCGCCGGCGTTGATCGCGGAGAAAATCTCGTCCTTTTGCGCGCGATTCGTCAGGAACAGGATCGGCAGGCACCCGCCGATGCGTTCCCGGGTCCATTTCAGCACCTCGAACCCCGACAGGCCCGGCACTTGCCAGTCGAGAATCAGCAGGTCGACAACCGCGTTCTCCAGATGGCGGATCGCCTGGTGGCCGTTGCCGACCGCATGTACGCGGTGCCCCGATTTCTCCAGTATTGCGGTGATCATTTCGACGTATGCGCTGTCGTCCTCGAGATATAGAACATTCATGTTTTGCACTCCTTTGTTAGCGAGCAGGTCGATCGTACTGCGTCGAGCATGGATGGAAGGATTCTTGTGATCCGTGTGAAACCGAGTGGCGACCGGCGAATTGCCGCGCATGTTCGCATCGTTACGCGCGTGCGATTGTCAACGATTTTGAACGCGTTAAGCCGTTGTTATAGCGTCGAAATTGCTTTCATCGGGGCATGTGAGGTCGATTTGTAGTCCATATTGTTGACAAAGGTTGTCAATATGAAACGGCAGCGCGATTACGCTCCGATGTACCGGCACCGCCTTGGTGGAGGCCCGGCGTAGAGGCGAGTCTTAAGGAGCGTCGCATGTTGATATACAAGTCGTTCATGGAAAAGAAGGCCTTGCTCGAAGAGCAACTGGAACGCGAGCGTCTTGCCATATCGGAGGCTGTGCTGCTCGAAGTCCGGCGCTGTATCGAGGAATTCGGGTTCACCCACAAGGAGGTGTTTCCGGCCGGTGCGATCGGCTCCGGGAGGAAGCGCCGGGCAAAGTATTTCGACCCGCGCACCGGGCAGACGTGGTCCGGCGTGGGGCGGGAGCCGGTGTGGTTGCGTGGTCAGGATCGCGACCGGTTCCTGATCGACGTCATGTCGCCGAATAAATCTGAGGATTCCTGATCATTTGATTGTTGAAGATTCGTCATGTCGGTCTCGGGGAGCTTCGACGCGGCGGCCTGTCATCGGCGTCGCGACGCGTTCGGAAGATCGCTCGCTCGGTGACACCGGGGTGACTGAGCGAAGCAGGTGGAACCAGTTCCACCGGGAATATTACATTTCGATTATGACAGTTCTAGTGGCGAACACCGGTGCCCCAATTTCTTTTTCGCCGGCCGGACCGAAGGGCGAGATCAGGAGCGAATTCGTATGAGCGATCAAGCAGCGCAACAGCACGACGAGGCGTTGGCGCCCGAGCGCGTGTTTGTCGGCATCAGCGTGACGCGGGAGACGGTCGAGGTCGGCATCTCGTCGCTGAGCGTGATTCTCGGCTACCGGAACGAGACGTTCGGCATCGAGTCGCTGACCGATGCGATAGCCGGATTGGCTCCTGCGCGCGTCGTGCTGGAGTCGTCCGGCGGCGCCGAATTCGAGGCGGCTTGCTCGCTGCAGGCCGCGCGACTGGCGGTGGCCGTTGCCTATCCGCATCAGGCCCGCGATTTCCTCGCGGGAGCGGTCGAGATTCCGCTCGAACGAAAAGGGGCGCGAGCCCGTTTGCTGACGGAACTGGCCCGCCAGTTCGATCAGCATCCGTCGTGCGCCCGGCTCGTCGAGCCGTTGTCCGACCCGCAACTACAGAGCTTGCAGGCGTTGGTGCAGCGCCGCCGGCAACTTGCGCGCACGCTGATCGCGGAGTATCAACTGCTTACGTGCTCTCAGGCGAACGTGCGCGGCGGAATCGAGCAGACGATCGCGTTCCTGGAAAACCAGATCGGCGTGATCGACCGCTATTGCGCGCGGCACGTGAGCGCGCAGCGCGCCGAGCTGGCACGGGCGATGGCGCGCGCGAAGCGGCCCGGCCGCGGCGCACCCGGCATGGGGGCCGCGGAATTCATGCGTGCGTGGCGAGCGAAGTGAAAAAGGCGCCCGGGTAGGCCGGACCTACGCGACCCACTCGTTGATGACCGGCGTGTCGAGCACCGGCGCGCGTTCGGCTTCCTCGAACGTGCGCTTGCTGCACGTCGCGTCGAGGCTGCCCTTGCCGCTCAGCAGCGGGCAACGGTCGAACACCTCGGCGATCCAGTCGACGAATACGCGCACTTTCGGCGACAGATGGCGGCTGTGCGGATACACGACCGAGATCGGCATCGGCAGCGGCTTGACGCCGGGCAGCACTTCCTTGAGCCGGCCTTCGCGCAGATGCGGCAGCACCATGAAGAGCGGCGGCTGGATCAGCCCGAAGCCTTCGATCCCGCAGGTCACGTACGCATCGGCATCGTTCACCGACACGATGCCCTCCATCTTCATCTCGACTTCCTGGCCGTCGGTCAGGAACGTCCAGTCGATCGTGCGGCCGGTGCGGCTCGAGAAGTAGTTGACGGCCTTGTGCTGGCTCAGGTCGTCGATCGTCTTCGGCTCGCCGTGACGCTCGAGATAGTCGGGCGACGCGACCGTCACGCATTCGAACAGGCCGACCCGGCGCGCGACGAGCGACGAGTCCTGCAATGCACCAACGCGGATCACGCAATCGACCCCTTCCTGCAGCAGGTCGACCGGCCGGTCGGACAGGCCGAGCTGCAGGTCGATGTCCGGGTAGCGCGTATGAAATTCGCACAGCGACGGAATCACGAGCAGCCGCCCGATCGAGCCCGGCATGTCGATACGCAACTTTCCGTGCGGCTTCCGGTTGTTCGCCTGGAAGCTCGCCTCGGTTTCCTCGACGTCCGCGAGGATCCGCACGCATCGTTCGTAGTACGCGGCGCCGTCCGGCGTGAGCGACAGCCGACGCGTGGTCCGGTGCATCAGCCGCACCCCGAGGAATGCTTCGAGATTCTGGATGATCGTCGTGACGGATGCCCGCGGCAGGCTGAGCGTTTCTGCTGCCTTGGTGAAGCTGCTTGTATCGACGACGCGAGTAAACACCTGCATGGCCTGAAGCCGGTCCATCACAACCTCCGCAATCTAATTTGCCGCCGGAACAAAGAGGCTGCGCTACCTCGTGGGTAAACGCAGCCTCGGATTGTTCGGGGGCGTTGAATTGTGTTGCCGGATTATAGGCATTTATCCCAATGTCTGCCGGACCCAGAATTCGTTCCATCTCGAAATGGATGCTGCATCGTCATGGACGCTTCTGAATTCAGCAAATTCCTGAAGGCCGCGTTGCCCGCCCAAGCCACGGCGGGCGCGGCGCTGACGGTCGCCGAAGTGGAAATTCCCGGCTACGCGCAGGACATCGTGCTGCGCCTGTACCGGCGCCCGGACAAGACCGGGTTGCCAGTGGTGCTTTATTTCCACGGCGGCGGCTTCGTCCGCGGTTCGCTCGAAGACGCCGATTTCGCCGCGCGCTTTTTAGCAGAACGCTTACCAGCTCTCGTAGTGTCGGTCGACTATTCGCTCGCGCCGGCCTTTCCCTTTCCGGCCGCGCCGGAGGATGCGTATCGCGCCGCCGTGTGGGCCGCGACGCGCGCCCGCGCGTTCGGCGGCAACCCGAAGAAGATCGGCGTCGCGGGCCACGACGCGGGCGGCCAGCTCGCGAACTGCCTCGCGTTCATCGCGCGCGATCGCGGCGAAGTGTCGATCGTCGCGCAGGCGCTGTTCGGGCCGATGCTCGACCCGAGCATGACGCGCATCGGCGACGCCGAGCGCCTCGCGTCCGACATCACCGCGCGCGAATGCGCGGCCTGTTATCGCGCATATCTGCCGCAGGCCGCGCAACGCATGCACCCGTATGCGGCACCGCTCGAATCGGTGCGCCTCGCGGGCCTGCCGCCGACGCTCGTCGTCACCGCGCAGAACGACGTGCTGCACGTCGAGGCGGAGAAATATGCGGGCTGCCTGATCTCGTCGGGCGTGCTCACGCAGGTGATCCGCTATCCGGACATCACGCACGCCGCGCTCGCGACGCACGAAGCCGCCTTCGAGGAAGCCGTGCGCTTCTTCCAGTGCCGCTTCCAGGCGCGCCAGCCCAACCGTTCCGAATAACCAGAACCAATCCACGTTTACCTGGAGATCCACATGGCCATCCTACGCACCTCCCGTTCCCGAATCGCGACAGCGGCGATCGTGACGCTTGCCGTCGTCGGCCTCGGAACGTTCGGCGCGATGCGCGTGAACGCGAACGCGCCCGAGAAAGCGGCTGCACCGCTGCCCGAAGTCGACGTCGCGACCGTCGTGCCGCAGACCGTCACCGACTGGCAGAGTTATTCGGGCCGCCTCGAAGCGGTCGAGAAAGTCGACGTGCGCCCGCAGGTGTCGGGCACGATCGTCGCGGTGAACTTCAAGGACGGCGCGCTCGTGAAGAAGGGCGACGTGCTGTTCGTGATCGACCCGCGCCCGTACCAGGCCGAAACCGATCGCGCGGCCGCGCAGCTCGCGGCCGCGCAAGCGCGCAACGGTTACGCGCAGACCGACTGGCAGCGCGCGCAGCGGCTGATCGGCGACAACGCGATCGCGAAGCGCGATTACGACGAGAAGCAGAACGCGGCGCGCGAAGCGGCCGCGAACCTGAAGGCCGCCGAAGCCGCGCTCGAAACGGCGCGCATCAACCTCGGCTATACGCGGATCACCGCGCCGGTGTCGGGCCGCGTGTCGCGTGCGGAAATCACGCTCGGCAACGTCGTGTCGGCCGGTGCGTCGGCCGCGCCGCTCACCACGCTGGTGTCGGTGTCGCCGATCTACGCATCGTTCGACGCAGACGAACAGACCTACCTGCAATACATCAACGGCGCGCGCAACGGCCGCAAGGTGCCGGTCGAGCTCGGCCTCGCGAACGAAACCGGCTACTCGCGCAGCGGCGAGATCGACTCGGTCGACAACCGGCTCGACACGTCGTCGGGCACGATCCGCGTGCGCGCACGTTTCGACAACGCGGACGGTGCGCTCGTCCCGGGCCTGTACGCACGCGTGAAGGTGGGCGGCAGCGCGCCGCACGAGGCGCTGCTCGTCGACGACGCGGCGATCAACACCGACCAGGACAAGAAGTTCGTGTTCGTCGTCGACCAGCAGGGCCGCGTGTCGTACCGCGAAGTGCAGCAGGGGCTGCAGCACGGCAACCGGCGCGTGATCGTGAGCGGCCTCGCGGCAGGCGATCGCGTGGTCGTGAACGGCACGCAGCGCGTGCGCCCCGGCGAACAGGTGAAGCCGCACATGGTCCCGATGACGGGCGGTGACGCGCCGTCCGCGCCGCTGGCGGACAACGCGAAGCCGGCCGCCCCGGCGAAGGCGGATTCGTAAGCGGCCCGCCGCTTCGCATCCGCGTTCAACCAGACAGAGCCACACATGAACATTTCAAAATTCTTTATCGACCGGCCGATCTTCGCAGGAGTCCTATCGGTGATCATCCTGCTCGGCGGGGTGATCGCGATGTTCCTGCTGCCGATCTCGGAATATCCGGAAGTCGTGCCGCCTTCCGTGATCGTGAAGGCGCAGTATCCGGGCGCGAACCCGAAAGTGATCGCCGAGACGGTCGCGTCGCCGCTTGAAGAACAGATCAACGGCGTCGAGGACATGCTCTACATGCAGTCGCAGGCGAACAGCGACGGCAACATGACGATCACCGTCACGTTCAAGCTCGGCACCGATCCGGACAAGGCCACGCAGCTCGTGCAGAACCGCGTGAACCAGGCGCTGCCGCGCCTGCCGGAAGACGTGCAGCGGCTCGGCATCACGACGGTGAAGAGCTCGCCGACGCTGACGATGGTGGTCCACCTGATCTCGCCGGACAACCGCTACGACATGACCTACCTGCGCAACTACGCGCTGATCAACGTGAAGGATCGCCTGTCGCGGATCCAGGGCGTCGGCCAGGTGCAGCTGTGGGGTTCGGGCGACTACGCAATGCGCGTATGGCTCGATCCGCAGAAGGTCGCGCAGCGCGGGCTGTCGGCCGAGGACGTCGTGCAGTCGATCCGCGAGCAGAACGTGCAGGTCGCAGCCGGCGTGATCGGCGCGTCGCCGTCGCTGCCCGGCACGCCGCTGCAGCTGTCGGTGAACGCGCGCGGCCGTCTGCAGACGGAAGACGAGTTCGGCGACATCGTCGTGAAGACCACGCCGGACGGCGGCGTCACGCACCTGCGCGACATCGCGCGGATCGAGCTCGACGCATCCGAATACGGGCTGCGCTCGCTGCTCGACAACAAGCCGGCCGTCGCGATGGCGATCAACCAGTCGCCGGGCGCGAACTCGCTGCAGATCTCGGACGAAGTCCGCAAGACGATGGCCGAACTGAAGCAGGACATGCCGGCGGGCGTCGACTACAAGATCGTCTATGACCCGACGCAGTTCGTGCGTTCGTCGATCAAGGCCGTCGTGCATACGCTGCTCGAAGCAATCGCGCTGGTCGTGATCGTCGTGATCGTGTTCCTGCAGACCTGGCGCGCGTCGCTGATTCCGCTGATCGCGGTGCCGGTGTCGATCATCGGCACGTTCTCGCTGCTGCTCGCGTTCGGGTATTCGATCAATGCGCTGTCATTGTTCGGGATGGTGCTCGCGATCGGGATCGTGGTCGACGATGCGATCGTGGTGGTCGAGAACGTCGAGCGCAACATCGAAAGCGGGATGAACGCGCGGCAGGCGACCTACAAGGCGATGCAGGAAGTGAGCGGGCCGATCATCGCGATCGCGCTGACGCTCGTCGCCGTGTTCGTGCCGCTGGCGTTCATGTCGGGCCTGACCGGCCAGTTCTACAAGCAGTTCGCGATGACCATCGCGATCTCGACGGTGATCTCGGCGTTCAACTCGCTGACGCTGTCGCCGGCGCTGTCCGCGATCCTGCTGAAGGGGCATGGCGACAAGGAGGACTGGCTCACGCGCGTGATGAACCGCGTGCTCGGCGGCTTCTTCCGCGGCTTCAACAAGGTGTTCCATCGCGGCGCGGAGAACTACGGTCGCGGCGTGCGCGGCGTGCTGTCGCGCAAGACGCTGATGCTCGGCGTGTACCTCGTGCTGGTGGGCGCGACCGTGCTGGTGTCGAAGGTCGTGCCGGGCGGCTTCGTGCCCGCGCAGGACAAGGAATACCTGATCGCGTTCGCGCAGTTGCCGAACGGTGCGTCGCTCGACCGCACCGAGAAGGTGATTCGCGACATGGGCTCGATCGCGTTGAAGCAGCCGGGCGTCGAGAGCGCGGTCGCGTTCCCGGGGCTGTCGGTGAACGGCTTCACGAACAGCTCGAGCGCGGGCATCGTGTTCGTCACGCTGAAGCCGTTCTCGGAACGGCATGGCAAGGCGCTGTCGGCCGGCGCGATCGCGGGTGCGCTGAACCAGCAGTACAGCGCGATGAAGGACTCGTTCGTCGCGGTGTTCCCGCCGCCGCCGGTGCTCGGCCTCGGCACGCTCGGCGGGTTCAAGATGCAGATCGAGGATCGCGGCGCAGTCGGCTATGCGCGGCTCGCGGATGCGACCAACGACTTCATCAAGCGCGCGCAGCAGGCGCCGGAACTCGGCCCGTTGTTCACGAGCTACCAGATCAACGTGCCGCAGCTCAACGTCGATCTCGACCGCGTGAAGGCGAAGCAGCTCGGCGTGCCGGTGACCGACGTGTTCAACACGATGCAGGTGTATCTCGGCTCGCTGTACGTGAACGACTTCAACCGCTTCGGGCGCGTGTACCAGGTGCGCGTGCAGGCCGATGCGCCGTTCCGCCAGCGTGCGGACGACATCCTGCAGTTGAAGACGCGCAACGACAAGGGCGAGATGGTGCCGCTGTCGTCGCTGGTCACGGTGACGCCGACGTTCGGCCCCGAAATGGTCGTGCGCTACAACGGCTACACGGCGGCCGACATCAACGGCGGCCCGGCGCCGGGCTTCTCGTCGGGTCAGGCGCAGGCCGCGATCGAGCGCATCGCGCATGAAACGCTGCCGCGCGGCGTGCGGTTCGAGTGGACCGACCTCACGTACCAGCAGATCCTTGCCGGCGATTCGGCGATGTACGTGTTCCCGATCAGCGTGCTGCTCGTGTTCCTCGTGCTCGCCGCGCTGTATGAAAGCCTGACGCTGCCGCTCGCGGTGATCCTGATCGTGCCGATGAGCATTCTGTCGGCGCTGACGGGCGTGTGGCTCACGCAGGGCGACAACAACATCTTCACGCAGATCGGCTTGATGGTGCTGGTGGGGCTGTCGGCGAAGAACGCGATCCTGATCGTCGAATTCGCACGCGAGCTCGAACACGACGGCAGGACGCCGCTCGAGGCCGCGATCGAGGCGAGCCGGCTGCGGCTGCGCCCGATTCTGATGACGTCGATCGCGTTCATCATGGGCGTCGTGCCGCTCGTCACGTCGACGGGGGCCGGTTCGGAAATGCGCCATGCGATGGGTGTCGCGGTGTTCTTCGGGATGCTGGGCGTGACGCTGTTCGGGCTGATGCTGACGCCGGTGTTCTACGTCGTGTTGCGTACGCTGGCGGGCGGCAAGATCCACGTCGCCGGCAAGGACTCGTCCGGCTACGGCGTGCCGGCCCAGGGCGTACCGGCTTCGGATGCTTGAGGATAAAAAGATGGACAACATGCACAACACGAACGGCCTGATGCGCTTCGCGAAGGTGGCGGCCGCGAGCACCCTGCTCGCGACGCTGCTCGCCGCGTGCGCGGTGGGCCCCGACTACAAGCGCCCGGATGTGTCGACGCCCGCCGCGTTCAAGGAAGCGCCGACGCTCGCCGCCGGCGAGCAGGCCGGCACATGGAAGACGGCCGAGCCGGCGGATGGCGAACATCGCGGCGAATGGTGGAAGGTGTTCGGCGATCCGGTGCTCGACTCGCTCGAGACCCAGGCGCTCGCCGCGAACCAGAACCTGAAAGCGGCGGCCGCGCGGGTCGAGGAAGCGCGCGCGGCGACGCGTTCGGCGCGCTCGCAATGGTTCCCTCAGGTCGGCGCCGGGTTCGGTCCGACGCGCGAAGGGCTGTCGTCGGCGTCGCAGTTCCAGCCGCAGGGCACGGGCCCGACCAATGCGACGCTGTGGCGCGCGCAGGGTACGGTGTCCTACGAAGCCGACCTGTTCGGCCGTGTCGGCCGCAACGTCGAGGCGTCGCGTGCCGACCAGGCGCAGAGCGAAGCGCTGTTCCGTTCGGTGCAGCTCGCGCTGCAGGCGGACGTCGCGCAGAACTATTTCGAACTGCGCCAGCTCGACTCCGACCAGGACCTGTACCGCCGCACGGTGGAGTTGCGCGATCAGGCACTGAAGCTCGTGCAGCGCCGCTTCAACGAAGGCGACATCAGCGAGCTCGACGTGTCGCGCGCGAAGAACGAGCTGGCCAGCGCGCAGGCCGATGCGGTCGGCGTCGCGCGCCGGCGCGCGGCATCCGAGCATGCGCTCGCGATCCTGCTCGGCAAGGCGCCCGCGGATTTCGCGTTCAAGGAAACGCCGATCGTGCCGGTCGCGGTGAAGGTGCCGCCGGGCCTGCCGTCCGCGCTGCTCGAACGCCGTCCGGACGTGTCGGCGGCCGAGCGCGCGATGGCGGCCGCGAACGCGCGGATCGGCCTCGCGAAGTCGGCATATTTCCCGAAGCTCGACATCACGGGGGCGTTCGGCTATGAGGCGTCGACGCTCGGCAACCTGTTCCTGTGGTCGAGCCGCACGTTCCTGCTCGGGCCGTTCGCGGGCACCGCGCTGACGCTGCCGCTGTTCGACGGCGGACGCCGTGCGGCCGGCGTGCAGCAGGCGCGCGCGCAGTACGACGAGCAGGTCGCGAACTACCGGCAGCAGGTGCTCGTCGCGTTCCGAGAGGTCGAGGACAATCTCGCCGACCTGCGCCTGCTCGACGACCAGATCCGCGCGCAGGATGCGGCCGTCAATGCGTCGCGGCGCGCGGCGACGTTGTCGCGCACGCAGTATCAGGAAGGTGAAGTCGCCTATCTCGACGTCATCGACAGCGAGCGCTCGGTGCTGCAGTCGCAACTGCAGGCGAACCAGCTCACCGGTGCGCAGGCCGTGTCGACCGTCAACCTGATCCGCGCGCTCGGCGGCGGATGGGGTGCCGCGCCGACGGCGGTCGGCGATGCGGCGTCCGGCAAGGCGGAGGTCGCCGCGCGTTGATGCCGCGGCCCGCCAAGGGCCGTTCAGGCAGATGGCTGATATGGCCGATCGATGAAGAACCCCGATCCGTGGCAACGCGGATCGGGGTTTTTTATTGGCCGCTCGTCATGACTGCTCTTCGGGCGTCACGTCCGTGCGTTCGGCGATCACCACCGCGTAGCGGCCAACCGCATCGGCGATGCGTTGCGCCAGTTCGGGATCGCGCACCGCGCGCGCGAGCGTGACGCCGCCCGACAGCAGTGCAAGGAACGCGATCGCACGGTCGTCGTCGGGCGTGTCGCCCAGACCGGACGCGACTTCGTCGACGATCTGCCGCAACGCCTGTTCATACGCGTCGCGCGTGTCGTCGTCGGCGCGCATCACTTCGGGCGACAGGCTCGGCAGCGCACAGCTTTCGCCGAGTGCGCAGGTGCGCCGCGGCCCGAGGTAGAACGACACGAACGGGCGGCGCCAGCGCGCGCCATGCTCGGCCTTGAACGTCGCGACGCCTTGCCGGAGCTGCTCGAGGCCGTCGAGCACGACGTTGCGGAACGCCTCGCCTTTCGATTTGAAATGCCCGTAGAACGCACCGTTGGTGACGCCCGCGGCCTTCGTCAGCGGACCGATGCCGGAGCCGCCATAGCCCTCCTGGCGGAACAGGCGGCTCGCGGCCTCGAGGATGCGCGTGCGGGTTTCGTGCTTGTGCTCGACGGAATAACGCATGACAGGCTCGCTTCAGAGCGATCGCTCTTTATCGCTTGCATAGAGAGCAATCAGTGTCTAATGTATAGAGAGTGACTGATATTTATATCACGTCACGATTCCGATGACCTGACCAGGAGAACGTGCGATGCCGATTACGCTGACAGTATCTGAAGGGGTTTTCACGCCGGACGACGAGGGGCCGGTGTTTGCCGAGTTGACCGATGCGCTGCTGGATGTCGAAGGATTGACCGGGAACGGGTTCCTGGCGCCGAACGTGGTGGGCACGCTCAACGTGCTGCCGCGGCACCGGACCTTCGTGCATGGCCGCGCGGAGCCCGCCGCGTTCGTCGAGCTGAAGCTGCCGGCGGTGGCGCTCGCCGAGCCCGACAAGCAGCGGCAATTCGTCGAACGGGCGACCGAGATCGTGCTGCATCGAGCGGGCGGGCGGCTGACGCCCGCGCAAGTGTGGGTGAACGTCGTGCATGCCGTCGATGGCGGATGGGGTATTGCCGGGCGGCGGTACGACAACGCGTCGCTCGTCGATTCGATCCAGAGTGCGGCTGCTGCGGCTTCGCATTGACTGCAATTAACTGCAACTAACGGTCAAGCCCTCAAGCGTTGACCGACGGTGCGGCGGCGATCGCCGCCGCACCGGTTACTTGTCGTTGCCGGCAGCCCGCAGCGCGCGCACCAGTTCGCTCGCCGCCTTGCCGAGCCCCGTGTGTTTCGGCCGGCGCAGATACACGGGCAGCGGCAGCCCGTTGCGGATGTTCGCGAACACGAGCGGCGCGAGTTCGCCGTCGGCGGTGTACCGGCCGACCACGGATTCCGGCAGGTTCGCCCAGCCGTGTCCGGCCTTCACCAGCGCGATCGCGGTGGCCATGTCGGTCACCTTCCACGTGCGGTTGCCGATCAGCGGCCGCACGTCGGTGAGCGGCCGTTCGGGATCGGCGATCACGATCTGGCGGAAGCCCGACAGCCGCTCGATCGCCCCGGGTTGCGCGCATTCGGCGATCGCCGGATGGCTCGGCGCGGCGACCGCGACGAGCGTCTCGGTCCACAACGCGTGGATCTGTTCCTGCGGATGAAGATCGAGCCCGCCGTACGCGACACAGAGGTCGATGGCGCCGCGATGCAGCGCGTCGACGGTCACGTCCTGCGGCGCCGTGACGATGCTGATCGCGAGCGCCGGATATTTCGCGGCCACGGCCGTCAGTGCTCGGGCAACCGGCGCGCCGTCGATTTCGGCCGCGAGCCCGAGCCGCAACGTATCTTCGACGCCTTCCGACAAATGCTGCGCATGCGCGCGCAGCGCGTGCAGCCGCTCGGCGATCGAGCGCGCATCGGGCAGCAACGCGGCCATCGCGGCGGTCGGCGTCGGTTCGCGCGTGCCGCGGTCGAACAGCACGAGGTCGAGTTCGGCCTCGAGGTTCGCGATCGCCATGCTGATCGCCGACGGCGTGCGGCCGAGCGCGCGCGCGGCCGCCGAGAACGAGCCCTGGTCGACGACGGTCAGCAGCATGTCGATGTGGTCGCTGGTCAGCATGCACCGCCTCCTGTCAGAAAAATTGAAAGGACCTGACTTTGGCGAGCGGGGGCCCGCTGATAGTCTCGCCACCTTGTTCGAGATGAAGGTGGATGGTCATGCAAGGGTGGAAGAGACGCATAGTCTATGTCGTGATGTTCGAGGTGCTCGGCATCCTGGTCGCATCGTCGGTGCTCGGCATGCTGAGCGGCGCGAGCGTGGCGGCGAGCGGCCTGCTGGGGGTGATGATCTCGACGACGGGCGTCACCGTCAATTTCCTGTACAACCTCGCGTTCGAGGCGTGGGAGCGGCGCAGCGCGGCGACGACGCGCACGGTCGGCCGCCGCGTGCTGCATGCGATCGGCTTCCAGGTCGCGCTCGTGACGTTCCTGATCCCGTTGATCGCGTGGTGGCTCGACGTGTCGCTGCTGCAGGCGTTCCTGTACGACGCGGTGCTGATCGTGTTCTTCCCGATCTTCACGTTCGCGTACAACTGGGCGTTCGACGGCGTGTTCGGACTGCCGGATGCGGTCACGCGCAAGGCGGAGCCGGTCGTCTGGTGACCGGTGGCGCGGCGGCGCGTGCGCATGCAGCGGCCATCGGCATGGGCGAGCATCGGGTGACGTACTGGCGCTTCGATGGCAGTACGTATCAGCCGGGCGACTCGTGGATTGAAACGGGCGCCGGCAGCGATGCCGACGGCAACGGTCCGGCTATCGCACAGGGCGGGACGTCGGTCGGGGTGACCTGCCGATAGCCGCCCGACAGAACTTACGCGGCGACGAACTCGTGCACGTAACGGTTGAACACGGCGGGGCTCGCCGCGTTCATCCCGTGCGATGCGCCGGCGACGGTCTGCCGTTGCGCATTGCCGATCCACTGCGTCAGCGTATCGACATTGTGGCGGAACATCTTCGGGCTGCGCTGGCCGTCGATCAGCAGCGTGCGGCACGCGATGTCGCCGGCCGTGTGCTGCGAGTATGCGGGCAGCGGGTCGCGCAGCTGCTTCGGCAGCGTGCTTGCGTTGTCGATCGCCATCGTGCGGAAACGCGACGTGCTTTTCTTCCACGCGCCGGGCAGGCTCACCGAATCGACGAACATCTCGAGGCCCGCTTCGACGTCGCCTTGCCCGATCAGGCTCACGGCCTTCGTGCGCAGTGCGATCGCGGCGGCCGGCAGCGCGGCTTCGCGCACGCCCGGCTGTTGCAGCGGGCCGCCCGGATCGGCGAGCGTCAGCGATTCGACGAGTTGCGGATGCTGGCGCGCGACGTTGAACGCGACGCTGCCGCCGCGCGAGTGGCCGACCAGATGCACGGGGCCGAGATCGAGCGCGTCGATGAATTCGGCGAGCTCGTCGACGTGGTTCTGCCAGCTGAACTCGTCCTGGATGCCCGCTTCGACGGCCGGCCAGTAGTGGCTGAGGCTCGGCGCGATGCAGCGGTAGTGGGCCGACAGCGACGCGAGCTGCGGATCCCAGTAGCGGTAGTCGCACAGCGAGCCGTGCACGAACACCATCGGCGCGCCGCTGCCCCGCTCGACATACGGCAGGCTGATGCCTGACGAAAGCGTCGCAAATTGCAGGTCGGGGTTCGCGAGCACGGACGGCTCGATTCGCATGTTCATGACTGAAAGACTCAAAGGTGCGTCAACACGACGCAACTATGCATCACGGCGACCTGCAAGGAAAACGCATAATTTTCATCGTGACGATCAATTTTTTTGATGGCTCGGCCGCAAACCCTTGTCGGAAGGGGATGGGTGTCGATGCTTTCAATCGTCTAACGATTGGCCGTGAAGCCGGACAGGCCCGGAAAGGCGCGTGCGACGGCCTGCGCACCCGCGCATCGCAACCGGGGAAAACGGGAAAACGGGGAAACGGGAAGGACGCGCGCCGCGAACGCGGCCCGCGTTTCAGCGCACCGCCAGCGCAGGCGCCGTCTGAAGCTCGACGGGGAGGTCGTTGTCGGCCGCGAACTGCATCGCGAAGTCGAAGGCGTCCGCGCATACGGTGCGCAATTCGTCCGACACGAACAGGCATTTGACGTTGCCGTCGACCACCGGCATCGCGAGCCGCGACAGCGCGCACGGATAGCCGGGCCGCCGCTCGCCGACGAACAGCGTGATGACGCCCGCGAGGCGCTCGGGCCAGTCGCTCGGGCGGAAGGTTTTCTGCGCGCGCGTGACGCCGCGGATCAGGTGGCCGGCGACGCGGCCCTGTTCGGTGACTTCGATGCGATCCATGCTGTGCGTGTCCTCGTTCGCGTCATTCGCCGCCATCGGCCGCCGCGTCGCCGCGCGCGGGAATCCGCAGGTTGCGCAGCTTGTGATAGAGCGTCTTCTTCGGCATGCCGAGCGCTTCGCTGGCCTCCGCGACGTTGCCGTTGTGACGCTGCAGCATGTCCTCGATCAGCATCCGCTCGAAATACGCGAGCTGCTCCGCGAGCGTGCCGCCCGCGGCCGGCGTGCCGCCGGACGACAGCAGGCTGTCGCCGGTCAGCCCGAGCACGAAGCGGTCGGCCACGTTCTGCAGCTCGCGCACGTTGCCGGGCCATGCGTGCGTCATCAGTTCGGATACCTGCGCAGCCGTGACGACCGGCGCCGGCTGCCCGAAGCGCCGTGCGGCCGCGAGCACGAAATGCTCGAACAGCAGCGGCACGTCTTCGCGCCGCTCGCGTAGCGGCGGCAGCTCGATCTGCGCGACGTTGAGGCGATACAAGAGGTCGGCGCGGAAGCGGCCGTCGGCCGCCAGTTCGGCAAGATCGGCCTTCGACGCGGCGACCACGCGGCAGTCCACCGGAATCAGCTCGTTCGCGCCGAGCCGCTCGACCACGCGCTCCTGCAGCACGCGCAGCATCTTGACCTGCAGCGGAACCGGCATCGTCTCGATCTCGTCGAGGAACAGCGTGCCGCCGTCCGCCCATTCGATCTTGCCGATGCGCTTCTTGATCGCACCCGTGAACGCGCCGGCCTCGTGGCCGAACAGCTCGCTTTCGAACACCTGCTCGGGCAGGCCGCCGCAGTTCAGCGCGACGAAATGCGCGTCGCGCCGGCCGCCGAAGTCGTGCAGGCTGCGCGCGATCAGTTCCTTGCCGGTGCCCGTTTCGCCGGTGATCAGCACCGACACCGACGTATCGGCGAGACGCAGGATCTTCTTGCGCACGTCGGCCATCGCAGGCGACTTGCCGAGCACGAACGCCTCGATGCCCTGCCAGTTGTTCAACGCCGCGCGCAGGCCCTGCACCTCGAGCGTCAGGCGGCGCTTCTCGACCGCGCGCGCGACGCGCCCCGCGATCACGTCCGACGAGAACGGTTTCTCGATGAAGTCGTACGCGCCGACCTGCATCGCGCCGACGGCCGTCGAGATATCGGCGTGGCCGCTGATCAGCACGACCGGGATCTGCGCGTCGATGGCCATCACGCGATCGAGCAGCTGCAGCCCGTCGATGCCCGGCATCCGCACGTCCGACACGATCACGACCGGCGCGCCGGGCGCGACGTGATGAAGCGCGTCGGCGGCCGACGCGAAGGCATCGACCGCGAAGCCGGCAAGCGCCACCGCCTGCTCGACGCCGATCCGGACGTTTTCATCGTCCTCGACGACCAGCACCCGAATCTCATCTTCCATGCTCTGTCCTTTGCAGCGTTGCCGCCGCGAATTCGATACTGAACTGCGCGCCGCCTTCGTCGCGGTTCGTCGCGGCGATCTTCGCGCCGAACGCCTCGACGATGCGCGACGTGATCGCGAGGCCGAGCCCGAGGCCCTGGCCGCGCGGCTTGGTCGTGACGAAGGGCTCGAACAGGTGCGGCAGCACCTCGGGCGCGATGCCCGCGCCGCTGTCGGCGACGGTGAAGCGCACACGGCCCGCTTCGTCCGGCCCGGTGGCCTCGATGACGATGCGGCGCACGGGCGCGTCGCGCACCGCGTCGAGCGCGTTGCCGAGCAGGTTCACGATCACCTGCTGCAACTGGCTCGATTCGGCCGACACGGCGGTGCCGGGTGCGATGTGCACGTCGAGTTGCACGCCTTCGTCGCGGATCCGCGCATCGTAGATGAGCCGCGCATGTGCGACGGCCTCGTTCAGCGAGACCGCGACGCGCTCGACGTCGGGCTTGCGTGCGAAGGTCTTCAGCTCGCCGGTGAGCACGGCCATGCTGTCGACGAGCTTGCCGATCCGTTCGAGATTGGCGAGCGCCGGCGCCGGCTGGCCGCGCTCGAAGAACGTGCGCGCGTTGTCGCACAGCGTGCGGATCGCGACGAGCGGCTGGTTCAGCTCGTGCGTGAGGCCGGCGGCCATCTGCCCGAGCACCGCGAGCTTGCCCGCGTGCACGACTTCCTGCTGCGACGCGCGCAGCCGCTGCTCGGTGCGCTCGCGCTCGACGATCTCGCGCTGCATCCGTTCGTTCGCGGCCGTCAGCGCGGCCGTGCGCTGCGCGACGGTCAGCTCGAGCCGGTCGTTCGCGCGCCGCAGCGCGTCCTGCGCGTTCAGCCGCGCGACGATCGCGCGGCGGCGCTGGATCGCGTAACCGGCCAGCAGCGCGGCGATCAGGAACGCGCCGGTGACGAACACGAAGGCCGTCTGCTGCTGGCGCCGCGCCCCCGCGATGTCGAGCAGCACCATCAGCGAATCGCCGGCCTGCGGCGCGGGGCGCGACATCACGAGATAGCGTGTGGTGCGGCCGGTGTGGCGCGGATCGGGGAAGGTGCCGAACCATGCGGCCGCGCTGCGGTCGCCGATGCGGCGGTACGGCAGCGCGTCGACCGTGCGGCCCGCGTACTGTCGCGACGCCTGGATGTCGCGCTGCTGCTGCGCGGTGATCGGGCGCAGCGCGGTGAATTTCCACGCGGGTTCGGTCGAGATAACGACCACGCCGTTGCCGTCGACGACCATCGCGGCGACGCCCGGCGCGCGCCACGCCGATTCGAGCGGATCGACGCTGATCTTCACGGCGGCGACGCCGATCGGCACGCCGTCGTCACGCACCGCGCTCGCGAAGTAGACGCCCGGCACGCCGGTGTTGGTGCCGATGCCGAAGAAGCGGCCGCTGCCGCGCGCGAGCGCGTCCTTGAAATACGGCCGGTACGACACGTTGGTGCCGACGAAGCTGAGCGTCTCGTTCCAGTTGCTGGCGGCGATCACGTCGCCCTGCAGGTCGATCACGTCGACCGCGCCGCTGCCCGCGTCGCGGTTGACGGCTTCGAGGTACGTGTCGACCGTGTGCACGAGCTCGGGGGCATCGTGCGGCGCGGCTTTCAGCATCGCGCGCACGCGGTCCTGCCGCGCGACCAGGCCGGGCAGGATCTCGAAGCGGCCGAGTTCGCTCTTCAGGCTCGATGCATAGAGGTCGAGCCGGTGCGCGCCGGTTTCCTCGAGCGCGTCGATCGCGCGTTCCCACGCGAAATCGACGGCCGCGGCCGCCACGCACACGTACAGCACGCCGGCCGATGCCCAGCCCCACCACGGGATTCCCTTGAAGCTCTTCTGCACGTTCGCCCTCATCGAAGCCCGCAACCGGTCGCCCGGAGCGACGCCCCGAACGACGCGCGCCGCGCGCCGGCAAGGCCGGCGGCGGCGCGTGCGAAGCAGCCTGCGCGACGGAACGCGCGGCGGCGCGTCATCCGAAGTGTGCGATCAGGATCAGCGTGACCGTGACGACGATCGCGCCGCCGATGCGGGTTGCGATCTGCGCGAACGGCATCAGCTGCATCCGGTTCGCGGCAGTGAGGATCGCGACGTCGCCGGTGCCGCCTTGCCCGCTGTGGCAGGCGTTCACGATTGCGGTGTCGATAGGGTACATCTTCATCAGGCGGCCGACCACGAAACCGGTGCCCATCAGCGTCGCGACGGTCGACACGATCGTGACCACGTTGACGATCGTGAACGCGGCGGTCAGCTTGTCCCACGGCGTCATCGCGACGCCGATCGCGAACAGCAGCGGATACGTGACGGCGGTCGAGAAGAACTTGTAGACGACGAACGCGCCTTCCTGCAGCGGCGGCGACACCGCGCGCGCGAGCTTCACGAGCACCGCGAGGAACAGCATCGCGACCGGCGCGGGCAGGCCGAACAGCTTGTGCGCCATCAGGCCGACCAGGTACAGCGTGATCGCCGTGATGCCGGCGCCCGCGATGTGCGAGACGTCGACGTGGCCGCGGATTTCCTCGTTCTCGGGCGTCATGTCGCCCGATTCGCCGACCTGCAGGCGGCCGTTGCCGGTCAGGTGCGGGAAGCGCTTGCCGAGCATGTCGAGCGCGCCCGACAGGATGATCGCGGTCAGGCTGCCGAGCATCACCGGCGGCAGCACCATCGCGAACATCTCGCCTTGCGGCAGGTGCATCAGTTCCGAATAGCCGATCGACAGCGGAATCGCGCCTTCGCCGACGCCGCCCGCCATGATCGGCACGACGATGTACAGCAGCGTGTGGCGCGCGCCGAGGCCGAGCGCGGTACCCACCGCCGTGCCGACGATCGCGGCCGCGACCGAGCCGGCCGCGAGCGGAATGAAGATCTTCACGAAGCCCTGGATCAGCACGCGCCGGTCCATGCTCAGGATGCTGCCGACGATGATCGACGCGATGAACAGGTACAGGAAGTTGGTCGACTTCGTGAACTCGACCGTCAGGTTCAGCACCGGCTTCGGCAGCACGTGGTAGTACGTGAGCGCCGACGGCACGAAGGTCGCGAAGATCGCGGCCGCGCCGATGTTGCGCAGGAGCGGCAGGCGCTTGCCCAGTTCCGCGCAGGTGAAGCCGAAGAACGCGAGCACCGCGATCGCCATCGAGATCTCGCCGGGCACCTTGCCGGTGACCGAGAAGCCGACGATCAGCGCAAGCAGGATGAAATAGACGGGCAGCGGGATGATACCGATGCGGATTTCCATCAGCTTCCACCAGCCTTCCGGCCAGAAGCGCTCGCGCGGGGCGGCGACGGCGTTGGAAACCGGCTCCGGATGGGACGGGGTATGGATAGAGGTCTGCAAGACGTGTCTCCTGATGTTGGAATGCCTGCATCGCTTCGCGGCATTGTGTGCCGTCTATTACGCAACCCCCATGCCAGAAATGCGGCCTGCCGGAATATTTTTAATGCATTGATTCATAAGGGATTTATTTCGTCTGCGGAAATGATGGCCCGATCGGCTGGCCGAGATTTCGGAATTCGCCCGGCGTCCAGGCCGAGATTTCGGCCGGGCGCCCGGTCGGGCCGCCGATCCTGCGTGGCCGCCGGCCATATCGCCGCGCGCGATTTTCTTCGCACAATCGCTTCGTAGACCGTCCCCGCTCCGCTCTCTATCATCGGCTGATCCTTTTCCGACGCGCTTGACCCTTGTCCGGAGAACGCCCACGCGTTCGCCGCGGCGTCGCTCATCCGTCGATACCGTCTTTGGACAGGAGAGTGGTTCCCATGCTGCATGCCGTTTTTTCCACCCGTCTTTCCGCCGGCCGCGTCGCGCGCCTTCTGGCCGCCGCCCTGCTCGGCGTCGCACTGCTCAATGGTGCGCGGGCCGACACCGCGCCGCTGAAGGTCGGCATTTCGACGAGCCCGCAGATCGAGGCGCTGAAGGTTGCCGCCAAGGAGGCGAAGGCGCAGGGGCTCGACGTGCGGATCGTCGAATTCACCGACTGGAATACGCCGAACGCGGCGCTCGCGAACAAGGACATCGACGTCAACTACTTCCAGCACATCCCGTTCCTCGAGAACGCGAACAAGCAGGGCGGCTACAACTTCGTGTCGATCGCGCCCGGCACGATCATGAAGATCGGCCTCTATTCGAAGAAGGTGAAAAGCTTCAGCGAGCTGAAGGACGGCGCGAAGGTCGCGATCGCGAACGATCCGGTGAACGGCGGGCGCGGGTTGCTGCTGCTGCAGCGCGCGGGGCTCATCAAGCTGAAGCCGGGCGCCGACTACCGCGCGACGACGCACGACATCGTGTCGAACCCGAAGCACCTGAAGATCATCCCGCTCGAGGCATCGCAACTCGCGCGTTCGCTCGACGACGTCGATCTCGCGCAGGGCTACCCGAGCTTCATCAAGCTCGCCGGCACGACCGACCCGAACAGCGCGCTGCTGTTCGACGGCACCGAGAACAAGATCTTCGCGATCCAGTGGGTCGTGCGGCCGGACAGCGTGAACGACCCGCGCATCCGCAAGTTCATCGCGATCTACCAGCAGTCGCCGGCCGTGCGCAAGGCGCTCGACAACGCGTTCGGCTCGCTGTACGCGATCGCGTGGTGACGGAGGCGCGCACATGACGACGGCGAACCGCAAGAAGATCCTGCTCAACGCGTTCAACATGAACTGCGTCGGGCACATCAACCATGGGCTGTGGACGCATCCGCGCGACCGCTCCGCACACTACACCGATCTCGACTACTGGGCCGACCTCGCGAAAACGCTCGAACGCGGCAAGTTCGACGGGATCTTCCTCGCGGACATCGTCGGCGTGTACGACGTGTTCGGCGGCGGCCCCGATGCCGCGCTGCGCGAATCGGTGCAGGTGCCCGTCAACGATCCGCTGCTGCTGGTGCCCGCGATGGCGCAGGTCACGCGGCATCTCGGCTTCGGCGTGACCGCGAACCTGACCTACGAGCCGCCTTACCTGTTCGCGCGCCGCATGTCGACGCTCGATCACCTGACGAAAGGGCGCGTGGGCTGGAACATCGTCACCGGTTATCTCGACAGCGCCGCGCGCGGGATGGGCCTCGCGCAGCAGATCGGTCACGACGACCGCTACGAGCGCGCGGACGACTACATGGACGTCGTCTACAAGCTGTGGGAGCAGAGCTGGGACGACGACGCGGTGATCCGCGATGCGCAGGCGCGCGTGTTCGCGCAGCCGGGCAAGGTGCGGCGCGTGAAGCACGACGGGCCGTTCTATTCGATCGATGCGATCCACCTGAGCGAGCCGTCGCTGCAGCGCACGCCGGTGCTGTACCAGGCCGGTTCGTCCGCGCGCGGCGTCGAGTTCGCGGGCCGTCACGCCGAATGCGTGTTCGTGAACGGGCAGAGCAAGGCCGCCGCGCGTGCGGCGGCGCTCGACATCCGTGCGGCTGCCGCGCGGCAGGGGCGCGACCCCGCGTCGATCAGGATCTTTGCCGGCGTGAGCGTCGTGACGGCCGAAACCGAGCGGCTCGCGCGCGAGAAATTCGACGAATACCGGCGCTATGCGAGCCCCGAAGCGGGCCTCGCGCATTTCGCGAGTTCGACCGGCATCGACTTCGCGAAGTACGGCCTCGACGAGCCGATCTCGTATGTGAAGACCGACTCGATCCAGTCGGCCGTCGACGCGATCTCGCGCAAGAGCACGACCGGCACGTGGACCGTGCGGCGGATGCTCGAACAGATGTCGCTCGGCGGCCGCTATGCGCCGATCGTCGGCTCGCCGTCGCAGGTCGCGGACGAGCTGCAGTCGTGGATCGACGAGACGGGCATCGACGGTTTCAACCTGACGCGCACCGTGATGCCCGAGTCGTTCGAGGATTTCGTCGACTGGGTCGTGCCCGAGCTGCAGAACCGCGGCGTCTACAAGGAAGACTACGATCCCGCGCCGACGCTGCGCGAGAAGCTGTTCGGCGCGGGCCCGCGCCTGCCCGCGTGGCACACGGGCGCGCAGCACCGGCCGGCTGCCGCGCCGGCAACCGAACCCGCGCATCCCGCGCATGCCTGAACGTGACGGAGCGAAGCGATGACGCAATTGTTCGATACGCTGGGTTTCGTCGACGCATCGGCCGCGCGTGCCGGCGCCGCCGCCGGCCCGCATGACGCGGCGGCCGCGGCCGCCGCCGGTGGCGTCGCCGTGTCGCTGGAGCAGGTCGGCAAGGTGTTCGCGACGCCGCGCGGCCAGGCCGCCGCGCTGCGCGACGTGACGCTCGACGTGCGGCGCGGCGAGGTATTCGGGATCATCGGCCGCAGCGGCGCGGGGAAGTCGACGCTGCTGCGGCTCGTGAACGGGCTCGAGCGGCCGAGCTCGGGCCGCGTGCGCGTGCAGGGCGTCGACGTCGGCGCGCTCGACGAGGACGGGCTCGTGGCGCTGCGGCGTCGCACCGGCATGGTGTTCCAGCATTTCAACCTGCTGTCCGCGAAGACGGTGTTCGAGAACGTCGCGCTGCCGCTGAAGATCGCCGGCGTGCCGAAGGCCGAGCGCGTGCGCAAGGTCGAGGCGCTGCTCGAACTCGTCGGGCTCGCCGCGAAACGCGACGCGTATCCGGCCAGCCTGTCGGGCGGGCAGAAGCAGCGCGTCGGCATTGCCCGCGCGCTCGTGCACGATCCCGAGGTCCTGCTGTGCGACGAGGCGACCTCGGCGCTCGATCCCGAGACGACGCAGTCGATCCTCGCACTGCTCGCCGACATCAACCGTCGCCTCGGGCTGACGATCGTGCTGATCACGCACGAGATGGAAGTGATCCGCGCGGTGTGCGACACGGTCGCGGTGATCGAACAAGGCGAAGTCGTCGAAACGGGCCCCGTGTGGCGCGTGTTCGGCGATCCGCGCCACGGCGCGACGCGCGCGCTGCTCAGCACGCTCGTGCACGACCTGCCGGCCGAACTGGCCGCGCGCGTGCAGCCGCTGCCCGAGCAGGCCGCGCTGCCCGACGGCGCGCAGGTCGTGCTCGACGTCCGTTATACGGGCGAGAGCGGCGGCGAGCCGGATGTCGGCGCGCTCGCGGCGGCGCTTGGCGGCTCGGTGCGTTTCCTGCATGGCGGGATCGAGCGCATCCAGGGGCATGCGCAAGGGCGGCTCGTGATCGCGGCGGCGCCGCGCGCGGACGACGCCGGCCAGCCGGCGGCCCGCGGCGGTGCGGTGGCGGCGCTGCTCGAACGCGCGCGCCGCCACGCGAATCACGCGGAGGTGCTCGGCTATGTTTGACCTCTGGTGGCCCGAACTGCTCGACGCGATCCGCGACACGCTGTCGATGGTCGCCGCGTCGGCCGCGGTCGCGGCGCTGATCGGCGTCCCGCTCGCGGTGATCCTCGTGACGACCGCGCCCGGCGGCATCTACGAGCGGCGCGGCGTGAACGCGGTGCTCGGCGCGCTCGTCAACGTGTTCCGCTCGACGCCGTTCATCATCCTGCTCGTCGCGCTGCTGCCGTTCACGCGTGTGCTGATCGGCACGACGATCGGCGTATGGGCGGCCGTCGTGCCGCTGTCGATTGCCGCGATCCCGTTCTTCGCGCGGATCGCCGAGGTGAGCCTGCGCGATGTCGATCGCGGGCTGATCGAGGCCGCGCTCGCGATGGGCGCGAAGCGCCGCCACATCGTCTGGCACGTGCTGCTGCCCGAGGCGCTGCCCGGCATGCTCGGCGGCTTCACGATCACCGTCGTCGCGCTGATCGGCTCGACCGCGATGGCGGGTGCCGTCGGCGCGGGCGGGCTCGGCGATCTCGCGATCCGCTACGGCTATCAGCGTTTCGACACGACCGTCATGGCGACCGTGATCGTGATCCTGATCGCACTCGTTTCGGCCGTGCAAATCACGGGCGACCGCCTGGTCCGACGCGTGACCCGGCGTACCTGAGCGGCGCCACAAGCGCCGGCTCTTTTCATTGAAGACCCTGAGAGAACGATACCCATGACCTTACCCATCGGCGCGCCGCGCGAATGGAACGGACAATTCGAGGAAGCGCTGTTCCTGGACGTCGCGCGACGCCATCGTCCCGGCTTCCCGGACAAGCTTGCGACACCGCCGCGCGAGCCGCGCGGCGAAGACGAACTGGCCGCCGTCGCCGACTACTACACGAAGATGGCGTCGCACGACCTGTTCATCGTGCAGGTCGTCGCGAAGGCGATCGACACGTTGTTCCGCGACGATCCGCATTTCCAGCTGATCCTGTCGCGCCAGCTCGGCGACGACGGCGCGCACGCGGTGATCGGCCGTGAGCGCGTGACCGAACTGACGGGGCGCGATCCGCTGCCGGAAATCGACCGGCTCGTCGCCGCGCACTGGGCGCGCATCGGCGACATCGCGGTGCGCGACGTCGCGGGCTTTCTCGCGTTCGAGTGGCATTACGAGCTGCACATCCTCGCGAAGCTGTGGATCCAGCGCAAGACCGGCCGCATCGGCGACAGCGCGATGCGCGAGCATGGCGAGAACCGGATCCGGCCGGACGAGGAGTGGCATCGCGTGCAGATCGTCCAGTGGTGGTTCGACACGTTGAAGGCGCTGCCGGCGGCCGAACGCGACGCGTTGATCGATCGCGTGATCGCGGCCGACGAGGAAACGCAGGCGCGGCTCGACGGTTACCTGCACGACGAATACGCGCACACCGCGCACGTGTTCGGCGCGGATATCGCCGAATACCGCGCGATCTACGACGACTGGCGGCGCGAGATCCTCGCGCGGTTGACCGGCAGGCGCGAACTGGGGAAACTCGTGCCGTTGTCGGAAGCTGTCTCGACCCAGGAACAGGAAGCCGTCGCATGAACGATCCCCGCGGCCCGGCGACGCTCGCCGCTGCAACGGATGTGTCAGCCGTCGATCCGGACGCACTGGCGCGCGTCATCGAAACGCTGCGCGAAACCGCCGCCGCGCGCGATCGCGCGGGCGGCCACGCCGCGCAGGAAAAGCAGTGGCTCGCCGACGCGGGCCTGCTGACGCTCGCGGTGCCGCGCGAGTTCGGCGGGCAGGAAGCCGGGTGGCCGGCGGTCTACGACACGATCCGGCGGATCGCGCGCGTCGACAGCGCGCTCGCGCATCTGGTCGGGTTCCAGATCCTGCAGGTGGTGAGCGTCGACGTGTGGGGCAGCGCGGCACAGCGCGAACGTTATCTGCGCGGCACGGTCGAGCATCGCTGGTGGTGGGGCAACGCGGTCAACCCGCTCGACACGCGGCTGGTGGCGACCGCGACGCCCGACGGCGGCTACCGGCTCGACGGCGTGAAGGGCTTCTGTTCGGGCACGCGCGGCTCGCAGCGCATGACGGTGTCCGCGCACGATCCGCAAGCGGGCCGCACCGTGTTCGGCGTGGTGCCGACCGATCGCGCGGGGATCACGGTCAACGAAGACTGGGACCCGATCGGCCAGCGACAGACCGACAGCGGCAGCGTGAGCTTCGCCGGCGTGACGCTCGCGCCGGACGAGGTGCTGCACCGCTCCGAGGCGCCGCCGACACCGCGCGCGACGCTGCGCACGCTCGTGTCGCAGCTCGTGCTGACGAACCTGTTCGTCGGGCTCGCGGAAGGTGCGCTGGCGGAAGCGCGCGACTACGTGCTGAAGCATGGCCGCCCATGGATACAGTCGGAGGTCGCGCAGGCGAGCGACGATCCGTACACGCTGCAGCGCTTCGGCGACATGCGCGTGCGGGCGATCGCCGCGGCGGCGCTGGCCGATCGCGCGGCGGCCGCGTTGCAGCGCGCGTGGGCGCGGCAGGATGCGCTGACGGCGGACGAGCGCGCCGAGGTGGCGCTCGCGGTATCGGAGGCGAAGATCGTCGCGCAGCGCGCGGCGCTCGACAACGGCGAGGCGCTGTTCGACGCATGCGGCGCGCGCGCCACGGCCGCGTCGCTCGGCCTCGACCGCTTCTGGCGCAACGCGCGTACGCATACGCTGCACGATCCACTCGACTATCGGCTGCGTGACGTCGGCCGGTTCGCGTTGACCGGGGAATTGCCGCCGGCGTCGCTCTATACGTGACGGATTGACACCGGAGCGGGCGCGGCCTGCTCCGGACAACACCCTGCCGGCATGCTGGACGTCCGAAATGATATGTTATATCGTTACGATACAATATATCATTCGTTCCTCAACGTCCTCTTCCGGAATCGCCCGATGAGCACCGCACTCCCTCCGTCCAAGCGGCTTCCCGTGACCGTCCTGTCCGGCTTTCTCGGCGCCGGCAAGACGACGCTGCTCAACCACATCCTGAACAATCGCGAGGGCCGTCGCGTCGCGGTGATCGTCAACGACATGTCCGAGGTCAACATCGACGCCGCGCTCGTCCGCGACGGCGGCGCAGGGCTGTCGCGCACCGACGAGAAGCTGGTCGAGATGAGCAACGGCTGCATCTGCTGCACGCTGCGCGAGGATCTGCTGATCGAGGTCGACCGGCTCGCGCGCGAAGGGCGCTTCGACCAGCTCGTGATCGAATCGACCGGCATCTCGGAGCCGCTGCCGGTGGCCGAGACGTTCACGTTCGAAGGCGAGGACGGCCGCAGCCTCGGCGAAGTCGCGCGGCTCGACACGATGGTGACCGTGGTCGACGCGTTCAATTTCCTGCGCGACTACGCGTCGCGCGACAGCCTGCAGGCGCGCGGCGAATCGATGGGCGACGAGGATGCGCGCACGGTGGTCGATCTGCTGATCGACCAGATCGAGTTCTGCGACGTGATCGTGATCAACAAGATCGACCTGATCGACGACAACGCACGCGAGCGGCTGGTCGCGCTGCTGCGCGGGCTGAATCCGCGGGCAAGGATCGAGATCGCCGAATTCGGCCAGGTGCCGCTCGAGCGCGTGCTCGACACGGGCCTGTTCGATTTCGACGCGGCATCGCGCGCGCCGGGCTGGCTGCAGGAGCTGCGCGGCACGCACACGCCGGAAACCGACGCATACGGCATCCGCAGTTTCGTCTACCGCGCGCGGCGGCCGTTCCATCCGCGGCGCTTCTTCGCGCTCGTCGAAAGCGAATGGCCGGGCGTCGTCCGCTCGAAGGGGTTCTACTGGCTGGCCACCCATCCGACCGTCGCCGGTTCGTGGTCGCAGGCCGGCGCGGTCGCGCGGCACGGGCCGGCCGGCCACTGGTGGGCGGCCGTGCCGCCCGAGCGCTGGCCGCAGGACGCGGAAGCCGTCGCGCAGATCCGCGCCCGCTGGGACGAGCGCGTCGGCGACGCGCGGCAGGAACTCGTGCTGATCGGCATGGACATGGACGAGCCCGCGCTGCGCGCGCGCTTCGACGCGTGCCTGCTGACCGACGCCGAGATGGCCACCGGCCCCGAACACTGGACCACGTGGGACAACCCGTTTCGCGACTGGCCCTGACCTGAACGCGCTTCCTGCATCGATCCGGATGGAGAAGGCGCTCCACCGGATCCCGAGCATGAATGCCCCCCTTCCCGATATCTCCCTGACCGATGCCGCGCCGGGCCGCCGCCCGCTCGAATGGGTCGGCATGCAGGGCATCGACCTGCCCGTTGCGGTGGCCGAGCCCGGCTGCCGGCGCGAAGTGCATGCGCGCGCCGACGTGCAGGTCGACCTTCCCGCACCGCACGTGAAGGGCATCCACATGTCGCGGCTGTACAGGCTGCTCGACGGCCTCGGCGATGGCGCCGCGCTGTCGCCGGCCGGCCTTCGGCCGGTGCTGCAGGCGATGGTCGACAGCCATCGCGACTGCGACACGCGCCGTGCGCGGCTACGGCTGCGCTTCGACCTGCTGGCGCGCCGCGCCGCGCTGGTGACCGACGGGCTTGCCGGGTGGAAGGCCTATCCGGTCCGGATCGACGCGGCGCTGACCGACGTCGGGTTCGAGCTGCGCGCGCAGGTGACGGTCGTCTATTCGTCGACGTGCCCGTGTTCGGCCGCGCTGTCGCGGCACTGGGTCGAACAGGCGTTCCTGGCGGCGTTCGGCCGCGACGATCGCGTGGAACCGGCAGCGGTCGCCGCGTGGCTGAAACGGCACGCGACGGCGGCCACGCCGCACAGCCAGCGTAGCGAGGCCGTCGTCAGCGTGGGGCTGCCGGCCGATGGCGCGACGCTCGGGCTGATCGACCTGATCGATCGCGTCGAGCACGCGCTCGGCACGCCGGTGCAGACGGCCGTCAAGCGCGCGGACGAGCAGGCGTTCGCGGTGCTGAACGGCGGCAACCTGATGTTCGTCGAGGATGCCGCGCGCCGGGTCCAGGCCGCGCTGGACGGCCGCCATGCGAACCCGCGCGTGCACGTGCGCCATCTGGAAAGCCTGCACCCGCACGACGCGGTGGCCTGGGCCGCGCCGGTTCGCGAAGGCGCCGACGCATGCTGATCCGCAAGCTGTTCCGGTTCGAGAACGCGCACGTGGTGCGCGGCTGCAGCACGCGGCGCTGCTCGCATTCGATCCACGGCCATTCGTATCGCGTCGAGCTGCTGCTCGAGGCGCATGCGCTGGACCACGGGCAGATGATCTACGACTTCGGGCTGCTCAAGGGCGACGTGCGCGACCTGATCGACGCGTTCGACCACGCGGTGACGCTGTGGTCGGATGACGATCCCTGTTATGTCGAGAGCATGCGCCGGCATTCCGAGCGCTGGGTGCTGCTGCCGGTGTCGCCGAGCGCCGAGCAGTTCTCGCGCGTGTTCTTTCGCCTCGTCGATGCGGCGCTGTCCTGCACGCGCATGTCGAACGGCGAAGCCGGCGTGCGGCTGCATTCGATCATCGTTCACGAAACCGAGACCGGCTACGCGCAGTGTTTTCGCGACGATGCGTTCAACCCGCGCATGGGCCGCATCGACCTGGACGACATCGTGTTCGCGCCGGCCATCGCCGGACAGTGGCGCGATCCGGGCCTGTTCGAGCGGATCAAGCGCGGCCGTTCGATGTCAAGACAGGAATCCTGATGATCAGAAAGAATCCGCGCGGCGACCTGCCGCAGATACACCCGAGTGCATTCGTCGATCCGACCGCCATTCTGTGCGGGCTCGTGATCGTCGAGGAGAACGTGTTCATCGGCCCGTACGCGGTGATCCGCGCCGACGAAACGGATGGCGACGGCCGGATCGCGCCGATCGTGATCGGTGCGCATTCGAACATCCAGGACGGCGTGGTGATCCATTCGAAGTCGGGCGCGAGCGTCACCATCGGCCAGCACACGTCGATCGCGCATCGCGCGATCGTCCACGGGCCGTGCAAGGTCGGCAACGGCGTATTCGTCGGCTTCAACAGCGTGCTGTTCAACTGCACCATCGACGACGGCTGCGTGGTGCGCTACAACGCGGTCGTCGACGGCTGCCACCTGCCGCCGGGCTTCTACGTGCGCTCGACCGAGCGCATCGGGCCGGAAACCGATCTCGCCGCGTTGCCGCAGGTGACGGCCGACGCGAGCGACTTCTCCGAGGACGTCGCGCGCACGAACAATGCGCTGGTGCTGGGCTACAAGCACATCCAGAACGAGTTCTGAGCCATGGACGAACCCGTTCGACGTGAAGGGCGCGCGACCGACGCGCTGAAGCGACGCCATGTCGACCTGCTCGTGCACGGCGGCACGGCGATGACACCCAACGGTGCCGAGCAGGTCGACGTCGCGTGCGTGGATGGCCGTGTCGTCGCGCTGGGTGCGTTGCATGGCACGTGGAGCGCCGACGTTCTCCTGGATGCCGGCGGCCTGCATGTGCTGCCGGGCGTCGTCGACAGCCAGGTGCATTTCCGCGAACCGGGCCTGACGCACAAGGAGACCATCGAGGCCGGCACGCGCGGCGCGGTGCTCGGCGGCGTCACGACGATCTTCGAGATGCCCAACACGCATCCGCTGACGCTGACCGCTCAGGATCTGCAGGCCAAGCTGGAACGCGCGCGCGGCCGCGCGTGGTGCGACTACGCGTTCTACATCGGCGGCTCGGCCGCGAACGCCGAACGGTTGCCGGCGCTTGAAGCGCTGCCGGGCTGCGCGGGCGTGAAGGTCTTCATGGGCAGTTCGTTCGGCGACCTGCTGGCCGACGACGAAGCCGTGTTGCGCCGGATCGTGCGCAACGGGCGGCGGCGCATGGCCGTGCACGCGGAGGACGAAGCGCGGCTGCGCGCACGCCGGGCGCTCGTCGAAGCGGGCGGCGACGTGCGCGACCATCCGCGCTGGCGCGACGTGCAAAGCGCGCTGGAGGCGACGCGGCGCATCGTCGCGCTGGCCGCCGAGACGGGCCGCCGGCTGCATGTGCTGCACGTGTCCACCGCCGAGGAAATGGCGTTGCTCGCGCGGCACCGGCAGCGGGTGACCGTCGAAGTCACGCCGCATCACCTGAGCCTGCATGCCCCCGATTGCTACGAACGGCTCGGCACGTTCGCACAGATGAATCCGCCGGTGCGTGAACGGCATCATCGGGACGCGCTGTGGCAGGCCGTTCGCGACGGCGTGGTCGACGTGATCGGCAGCGATCACGCGCCGCATACGCGCGACGAAAAGCGCCGGCCCTATCCGCAGTCGCCGAGCGGGATGACCGGCGTGCAGACGCTGCTGCCGCTGATGCTCGATCATGTGCACGCGGGCCGCGTGAGCCTCGAACGACTGGTCGACCTGACCAGCGCCGGGCCGGCGCGCATCTTCGGCATCGCGGGCAAAGGGCGCATCGCGGTGGGCTACGACGCCGATTTCAGCATCGTCGACCTGCGCGCGCGGCGGATCATCCGCGACGAATGGATCGCCAGCGTCAGCGGCTGGACGCCTTACGACGGGTGCGCGGTCACGGGCTGGCCCGTCCATACGGTCGTGCACGGCCAGGTCGTGGTGCGAGACGGCGCGCTGAACGGGACGCCGCAGGGGCAGGCCGTCACGTTCCTGGACGCCTAGATCGGCAGGCGAACCGTCTGCTTGATGCGCTTCAGCGGAATCTCGGTTTCGACGTTGCGCACGCCTTCGATCTGCGTGAGCGTTTCCATCTGGAAGCGCTGGTAATCGTCGAGATCGCGGGCGATCACGCGCAGCAGATAGTCGTAGCTGCCGGCCATCAGGTGGCATTCGAGCACTTCGGGCGCCTGCTCCATCTCGCGCGCGAAGCGTTCGACCGTCGTCTTGTCCTGACGCTCCAGCGTGACGCGCACGAACGCCGTGAATCGCAGGTCGACGGCGGCCGGGTTCAGCAGCGCGACATACGCGTCGATCACGCCCTGTTCCTCGAGCAGGTGAACGCGGCGCAGGCAGGGCGTGGCGGACAGCCCGGCCTGTTGCGCGAGTTCGGCATTCGTCTGGTTCGAATTCCGTTGCAATGCACGCAGAATGCGCCGGTCGATTGCATCCAGTTTGATTGGCATTTTTGACTACCCGAACGGTGAATGCTAGAGAATAGCGCCAAAACCGATAGTCAAAGTAGCCGAATACGCATCCAATCTCCATGGGAAGGCGCCGATAATCCGACGACAGGCCGGGCGATTCCCGTCCGCCGGCAATCCCGTTCAGGAGCTATCCCATGTCGCATCCATCCTGGCTGCCGTTCATTGCAACGTCGCTGCTGATCATCGTCACGCCGGGCCAGGACATGGTGCTCGTGATGTCACGTACGCTGTCCGACGGCACGCGCGCGGGCCTCGTGACCGCCGCGGGCGTCAGCGTCGGGCTGCTCGTGCACACGATGCTCGCGACGCTCGGGCTGGGCGCGCTGCTGCAGGCATCCGAATGGCTGTTCACCGCGCTGAAGGTCGTCGGCGCGTTGTACCTGCTGTATCTCGGCATCACGCTGTTGCGCTCGTCGGGAGAACTGACGCTCGCGAGCGGCGACGGCGCGCAGGCATCGCGGCTGCGCACGTTCGCGCAAGGCGCGCTGTCGAACGTGTCGAACCCGAAGGTCGCGCTGTTCTATCTGGCGTTCCTGCCGCAGTTCGTGCCGGCGGGCGCCGCGCATCCGATGCTGTCGCTGTTCGTGCTGGGCGCGACCTTCGCGGGCCTGACGTTTCTCGTCAAGGGGCCGGTTGCGGTATTTGCCGGCCTGCTGTCCGCATCGATCCGCCGCAACCCGAGGATCCTGACACGCATGCACCGCGTCAGCGGGGTGGTGCTGTTGGGGCTCGGGGTGAAGCTGGCGCTCGAGCGCCGCTGATGGTGGGGCGCTCGTGCGCGTGTCGTCGCGCGCGTGGCCGCATTCGAACCTGGCACCACGGAATTCGCGTCGGCCGCATTCGCGCCTTCGCCGATGGCGACCGCATTCACCGCGGAGGCCGTCGCGCGGGCGATCGCGACGCTGCCGGTCGCGGATGCCGAGCTGTCGATGCCGAGCGCAACTGCATCGGCAGCACCGGCGTTGGCCTGAAAGCCGGCGTTCGTGCGCTGCTTTCCTGCACGCTCCGTTGCGCACGTTATTGCGCCGGCAAAGCGTCCGCGAGCGCCCGCATTGCTTCCACCGTCTCCGGATTCGCGGGGAAAAACGCCTCGATCGCGAGTTCCGACAGCGTCACGTCGACCGGCGTGCCGAACACCGTCGTCGTGCTGAAGAACGTCAGTTCGCCGGCCGCCGTGCGCAGCCGCAACGGCACGGCGATATCCGCGAAATCGGTGCGCGCATGCGTGTCGTCGGGCTGGCCGGCCGGTACCGGATATGCGGCGAGTTCGTCGCGTAGCGTGTGCAGCGCGCGGTCGCCGCTGGCATCGATCTGCCGCTGCAGCCGATGCAGGATGTGCGCGCGCCACTCGTGCCAGTTGACGATCTGTGGCGCGAGGCCCTCCGGATGCAGGCTCAGCCGCAGCACGTTGACGGGCGGTTGCAGCAGCGACGGATCGGCCTGCGCGACCAGCGCGCCGAGCATCCGGTTCGCGGCAAGCAGCGTCCAGTGACGATCCACGGCGAGCGCCGGGTAGGGCTCGTGGCCGCGCAGCACGGCTTCCACCGCATGGCGCGCGGCATCGAGCTGCGGATCCGAAAACGGCCGTTCGCGAAACAGCGGCGCGAAGCCGGCCGCGACGAGCAGCGCATTGCGTTCGCGCAGCGGCACGTCGAGACGCTCCGCCAGATGCAGCACCATCTCGCGGCTCGGCTGCGCGCGACCCGATTCGACGAAGCTCAGGTGGCGCGCGGAAACGTCCGCGTCGAGCGCGAGCGCCATCTGGCTCAGGCGCCGGCGTTGCCGCCACGTGCGCAGCAGCGGGCCGATGCCGGACGCGCGGCCGGCGGACGGGGAGGGCGAGTGGCGGGCGGCGGTCGGGTTCATGCAGCAGATGATAGGCAATCCCGAGTGCCTTGGGCATTACCTGCGACGTAAGCATCGCGCCTCCCCGGGCGTGTCGCGGCGCTGCGTTACCATAGCCCCCGTGCCAACTGAGAGACGACGCCGGACCCGCGATTGAAAACGCAAGGGCCGACGCCGTGCATATTTACGACAAGGCATTCCAGGGGAATCCAACAATGAAAAAACTTGCCGTCCGGCTCGCCTGCGTGGCGACGCTTGCATTCACCGCGATCAGCGCCCACGCGCAAACCGAAGCCGCGCAGGTGGAAATGAGGGCCGCGGCTGCCGCCGCCAACGACGCGGTCGTGAAGGGCCCGACCGACATCGACGTGAAACACGAAGCCGTGCTGAAGCTGAAAGCCGGCGAATCGTTCGTGCCGGCCGCCGAAGCCGGCCGCTACCTGCGCTCGATGGGCAACTCGATCGACGAAACCAGGCTGGTCGGCCTCGTGCTGCCCGACGATCCCGATGCCGACTGGATCTCGGTCGTATCGTTCGAGCCGAGCGGCTATATCCGCGACGACGACGCGAAGGACTGGAAACCCGACGAACTGCTGAAGAGCCTGCAGGCCGGCACCGAGGAAGACAACCCCGGGCGCAAGGAACGCGGCCTGCCCGAAACCGAGGTGGTCGGCTGGGCGAAGGCGCCCGCGTACGACGCGGCTACGCACCGGCTCGTGTGGTCCGCGATCATCCGCGACAAGGGCGCGGCGCCGAACGCCGAAAACGACGGCGTGAACTACCGGACGCTCGTGCTCGGCCGCGACGGCTACCTGTCGCTGACGATGGCGTCGACGCTCGTCGATCTGCCGAAATACAAGGCGTCGGCCGACGAACTGCTGTCGAACATCAGCTTCAACGACGGCAAGCGCTATGCCGATTTCAACAAGTCGACCGACCACGTGGCCGAGTATGGCCTCGCGGCGCTGATCGTCGGCGTCGGCGCGAAGAAGCTCGGCCTGCTCGCGTTGATCGGCGCGTTCGCGGTGAAGTTCTTCAAGGTCGGCGCGGTTGCGCTGCTGGCCGGCGGCGCCGCGCTGAAACGCTTCTTCGGGCGCAAGCCGAAGCCGGCCGCGGTGCCGGCCGTCGCCGATGCATCCGGCGCGTCCGGCATGTCCGATGCATCCGCCACGGAGCGCAAGGAATGACGAAGCTGTTGCTGCTGATCTTCGGCGGCCTCAAGCTCGGCAAGGTGCTCGTGTCGGCGGGCACCATGCTCGCGTCGATCGCGGTCTACGCGCTGTTCTACGGCTGGCGGTTCGCGGCCGGTTTCGTGGCACTGCTGCTGGTGCACGAGGCCGGCCACTACGTGGCCGCGCAGCGGCGCGGGCTCGACGTCGGGCTGCCGACCTTCATCCCGTTCGTCGGCGCGTGGATCCAGCTGAAGGAGATGCCGCACGACGCGGAAACCGAGGCGTACGTCGGGCTCGCCGGGCCGTTCGTCGGCACGCTCGGTGCGCTGGCCTGCTACGCGGCCGCGCGCCACTACGACAGCAACCTGCTGCTCGCGCTGTCGTACACGGGCTTCTTCTTGAACCTGTTCAATATGATTCCGCTGTCGCCGTTCGACGGCGGGCGGATCACCGCGGTGCTGTCGCCGCGCATCTGGTTCGCGGGCGTGCCCGTGCTGATCGCGCTGTTCGTGTACCGCCCGAGCCCGCTGCTGATCGTGATGGCGATCCTCGCGCTGCCGCAGCTCAAGCGCGCGTGGCGCTACGATCCCGACGCGCCGGAGAACCGCGTGTACTACGCGACGTCGGTCGAGACGAAGACGACGTTCGCGCTCTGCTATGTCGGACTGCTCGCGTTCCTCGCGCTGATGACGTCCGGCGTGCACGACATGCTGCGCGTCGCGCATTCCGCGGCCTGACGCAAAAACGGCGGCCGCTGTTACGCGGCCGCCGTCGTTTTTCTTTTCGCCGAATCTCACGCGTCGCGATGCCTCAGCTCGACGCGCCTGATGTCCTTCACGATCACGAGATAGCTGAACACGGTGACGAGCGCGTTCAGCCCGACGAACACGAGTGCGCCGTTGAACGAGCCGCTCGCGCCGACGAGATAGCCGATCGCGATCGGCGCGACGATGCCGGCCGTATTGCCGAACATGTTGAACAGGCTGCCCGACAGGCCGATCGCTTCCTTCGGCGCGGTATCGGCGACGACGGCCCAGCCGAGCGAGCCGATGCCCTTGCCGAAGAACGACACGGCCATCAGCACGATCACGAGCGCTTCGCTGTCGACGTAGTTGCAGCCGATGATGACCATCGACAGCGCCATCCCGCCGACGATCGGGATCTTGCGCGCGAGCGTGAGCGACACGCCGCGGCGGATCAGCCCGTCGGACAGCATCCCGCCGAGCACCCCGCCGAGGAACCCGCAGATCGCGGGCAGCGACGTCATGAAGCCGGCCTTCAGCAGGGACATCCCGCGCGCCTGCACGAGGTAGATCGGGAACCACGTGAGGAAGAAATAGGTGAGCACGTTCACGCAGTACTGGCCGAGATACACGCCGATCAGCATCCGGTTCGACAGCAGCTGGCGCACGTAGTACCAGCCCGCCACGCGGCGGCCTTCCGAACGCAGGCCGTCGGTGCCGCGCACGGTCGTGCGCACGAGGCCGCCGCCCTGCTCGATGTGCTCGAGTTCCGCGCGGTTCACGGCCGGATGGTCGGCCGGATCCTTCACGACCCGCAGCCACAGGAACGCGAGCGCGATGCCCGCGAGGCCGAGCCACAGATACACCTGGTGCCAGCCGTACGCATGCGTGAGCCACGCCATCAGCGGCGAGAACACCACGGCCGCGAAGTATTGCGCGGCGTTGAAGATCGCGGACGCCGTGCCGCGCTCGGCGGTCGGGAACCAGCTCGCGACGACTTTCGCGTTCGCGGGAAAGGCGGGTGCCTCGGCGATGCCGACCGCGAAGCGCATCGCGAACAGCGCGGCCACCGCGAACGCGGCGCTGCCGCCGAGCCCGATCGTGCCCTGCAGCAGCGTGAACGCCGACCACAGGAAGATACTGGCCGCATACACGCGACGCGCGCCGAAGCGGTCGAGCAGCCAGCCGCTCGGCAGTTGCGCGAGCACGTACGCCCAGCTGAACGCCGAGAAGATGTAGCCCATCGTCACCGGGTCGATGCCGAACGCCTTGCGGATCGGCGTGCCGGTGATCGACAGCGTCGCGCGATCCGCATAGTTGAGCGTCGTGACGACGAACAGCATCGCCAGGATCCAGTAGCGTACGGCGGTCCGGCGCGCGGTGCGCGCGAGGTCGAGCGGAAGCTCGCGAGGGGTGGTCTGATTAGGCACTTTAATGTACGTCGTCGTATGACATGGTGCGAAGTTTATGTGGGTTGGTCGACCCCGGAAACCTCGGGTTTTCCCGTTGGACGCGACGCGAAACGCCCACAATTTGGGCATTAGGCGAATGAATTAGGGATTCGCGCATTGTGTGGCAAGATCGACGACCCGCGTGAATCGCAAAATCATGTCGGCAGACATCATATCTGTTGGGCTACAATGAGCCCATCATTCCCGAACCACGGAGCACACCCATGCAACTGACAGGAGAGATGCTGATCGGCGCCGAAGCGGTCGCCGGCTCGGCCGGTACCTTGCGCGCGTTCGACCCGTCGAAGGGCGCGCCGATCGATGCGCCGGCGTTCGGCGTCGCGGCGCAGGCCGACATCGAGCGTGCATGCGAACTCGCGCGCGACGCGTTCGACGCGTACCGCGCGCAGCCGCTCGCGGCCCGCGCGGCGTTTCTCGACGCGATCGCGGATGAAATCGTCGCGCTCGGCGACGCGCTGATCGAGCGCGCGCACGCTGAAACGGGCCTGCCCGTCTCGCGGCTGCAGGGTGAGCGCGGCCGCACCGTCGGCCAGCTCCGGCTGTTCGCGCGTGTCGTGCGCGACGGTCGTTTCCTCGCCGCGTCGATCGATCCCGCGCAGCCTGCCCGCACGCCGCTGCCGCGCTCGGACCTGCGGCTGCAGAAAATCGGGCTCGGGCCCGTCGTCGTATTCGGTGCGAGCAATTTCCCGCTCGCGTTCTCGGTGGCCGGCGGCGATACGGCGTCGGCGCTCGCGGCCGGCTGCCCGGTGATCGTGAAGGCGCACGAGGCGCACCTCGGCACGTCCGAACTGGTCGGCCGCGCGATTCGCGCCGCCGTCGCGAAAACCGGGATGCCGGCCGGCGTGTTCTCGCTGCTGATCGGCCCCGGCCGCGTGATCGGCGCGGCGCTCGTCGGCCATCCGGCGGTCCAGGCCGTCGGCTTCACGGGGTCGCGGCAGGGCGGCATGGCGCTCGTGCAGATCGCGAATGCCCGCCCGCAGCCGATTCCCGTCTACGCGGAAATGAGCAGCATCAACCCCGTCGTGCTGTTCCCGGCGGCGCTCGCCGCGCGCGGCGACGCGATCGCAACGGGTTTCGTCGATTCGCTGGCGCTCGGCGTCGGCCAGTTCTGTACCAACCCGGGCCTCGTGCTCGCGATCGACGGCCCCGATCTCGACCGCTTCGAATCCGTCGCCGCGCAGGCGCTCGCGAAGAAGCCGGCCGGCGTGATGCTCACGCCCGGGATCGCCGATGCGTATCGCCATGGCCGCGGCAAGCTGGCCGAACTGCCGGGCGTGCGCGAGATCGGCGCGGGCGAGGCCGCGCAGACCGATTGCCAGGCCGGCGGCGCGTTGTACGAAGTCGGCGCGCAGGCGTTCCTGGCCGAGCCGGCGTTCAGCCACGAAGTGTTCGGGCCGGCGTCGCTGATCGTGCGCTGCCGCGATCTCGACGAAGTCGCGCGCGTGCTCGACGCGCTCGAGGGCCAGCTCACGGCCACGCTGCAGATGGACGCCGACGACAAGCCGCTGGCCCGCCGGCTGCTGCCGATCCTCGAACGCAAGGCCGGGCGCCTGCTCGTGAACGGTTACCCGACCGGCGTCGAGGTGTGTGACGCGATGGTGCACGGCGGGCCGTTTCCCGCGACGTCGAACCCGTCCGTCACGTCGGTCGGCGCGACGGCGATCGAGCGTTTCCTGCGCCCGGTGTGCTACCAGGATTTCCCGGACGATCTGCTGCCGGAAGGGTTGCAGGAGAAGAACCCGCTCGCGATTCCGCGGCTGCGGGACGGGAAGGCGGAGTGACGGGCGGCGACGATTGAGCGTGTGATTTCCGGCGGCCGGTGCGTCGGGGTCGGTGCCGGCACGCGGAAACCAAAAGGCGGATGTGGCCGGTGGGCCGCTTCCGCCTTTTTTGCATGACGGGTTTCGGTGCAGACGGGTTTGTTCGAAGTGTCGACAAGAATCATGTCGGGGCAGCATGGGGGGGCGGCGGTCGGAGCAGCGGCCTCGGGGTACGTGACTGCCGTGGATCTTGCCGTCTTCCCCGTCCCCCGGTTTTCTCCTACAGTAGCGAAGCCTCGGGCCAGCCGGCCCGCAGGCAAGCCTGAGAGACCGACAAAAGACAACGAGGGAACCCCCGATGAACATCAACAAGCGTGGCGATCACCTGTTCGCGGCCGGATTGTGGAAAGCGATCGGCGACGTCGCGAAATCCGTGCGCACCCAGGTCGGCCAGTACAGCGAAGGGCGCGTGCTCGCGAATGCGCTGCTGGAATTCCAGCGCGACCTGGGCGGCAGCGAATTCGACGTGACGATCAACCAGGGGCGCGTCGTCACGGGCGCCGACGCGCATTCGCTCGTGTTCGGGCAAGCCGTGCGCCGTTTCCGGCAGGACATGGAAGCGCTGGTGTTCGCGCTCCAGTACCGGCGCGGCATCGACGAACGCGACCCGGGCCTGCGCACCGAAGCACTGCTGCAGGCGAACAGCCAGCTCGCGACCGCGAAGCAGTCGGCGACGATCACGGTCGGCCGGTTCTTCGATGCGGTCGTCGACCGCGACGTGCTCGGGCAGATCCTCGACGGCGAATCGAACGCGCGCGCGCGGGCGGGCACGCAGGGGCAGATCGAGGCGACGCGGGTCAGGCTCGCGAACGTGCGCCACCGGATCGTCGGAATCATCGCGCAGATGTGACGCGGCCGGACGGCCTGCAAGGCGGGGTGGCGTCACGCGAAGCGCCGCGCCGGAGGCGGCACCCGTCGCGGCGCGGCGGATGCGTGCGGGGTTACTGCTGCGAACGGTCGCGATACCGTCGAACCGGCACGCGACGCGACAACCGGCCGGCGCGGCGCCGATCAAGGCACCACGCAGGCCGTACCCGCTTACTGCGGGCCCATCTTCTTGATCAGCACGTCGAGTTCGGCCGCTTCGGCCTCGGTGAGGTCGACGAGCGGCGCCCGCACGGGGCCCGCGTCATGGCCGACGAGCTTCGCGCCCGCCTTCACGATGCTGACCGCATAACCCGCGCGGCGGTTGCGGATCTGCAGGTACGGCAGGAAGAACGTGTCGATCAGGCGGCCGACCGTTGCGTGGTCGTCCTTCGCGATCGCTTCGTAGAATTCCATCGCCGTCTTCGGGATGAAGTTGAACACGGCCGACGAATACACCGGCACGCCGAGCGCCTTGTACGCGGCGGCATAGACTTCGGCCGTCGGCAGGCCGCCGAGATATGCGAAGCGGTCGCCGAGGCGGCGGCGGATCGTCACCATGCTTTCGATTTCGCCGACGCCGTCCTTGAAGCCGATCAGGTTCGGGCAACGATCGGCGAGGCGCTCGAGCATGTCGGCGTTCAGCTTCGAATTCGCCCGGTTGTACACCACGACGCCGATCTTCAGGGCGCGGCACACCTGCTCGACGTGCTCGGCGATCCCTTCCTGGCTGGCCTCGGTCAGGTAATGCGGCATCAGCAGCACGCCGCTCGCGCCGAGGCGCTCGGCCTCCTGCGCATATTCGATCGCGACGCGCGTCGCGCCGCCCGCGCCGGCGAGGATCGGCACCTTGCCCTTGCAGGTTTCCGTCGCGACGCGGATCACGTCCGAATACTCGCGCTGCGTGAGCGAGAAGAATTCACCGGTGCCGCCGGCCGCGAACAGCGCGCTCGCACCGTACGGCGCGAGCCATTCCAGGCGCTCGGCATAGGTGGACGGGCGGAAGCTGCCGTCGGCGTCGAAGTCCGTCAGCGGAAAGGACAGCAGGCCGTGGGAGATGATCTGTTTGAGTTCTTGCGGTGAAGTCATGGTTGGGTCGTCCGTCTAGCGCGAGTGCTGGTTCGTCGGGAACGGCATACGAGCCAAATTGGCGATGTCGTTGTATGTCATCGTACAACGAGGGAAAGGACCACGCAAGCGGTTTGCTGGCCGGTAAATGATAGGGTCTTTCCGGATAAGGGTTTACGCAGCATCGCCGGCCGGAGTTGAATGTCGTATGATGACTAACAATATGGCCGACAGCCTCCAGGATTTCCGATGACTGCTTCCCCGCTCTACATCCGTGTGCATCCGGACGACAACGTCGCGATCGTCGTCAACGACGGCGGCCTGCCCGAGGGCGCGACGTTCGCCGACGGGCTGACGCTGCGCGAAGGCGTGCCGCAGGGGCACAAGGTCGCGCTGGTCGATCTCGCGGCCGGCGACCCGATCGTCCGCTACAACGTGGTGATCGGTTATGCGCTGGCCGAGCTGCGACGCGGCAGCTGGGTCAACGAGCGCACGATGCGCATGCCCGAGCCGCCGGGGCTCGACAACCTGCCGCTCGCGACGCGTGCCGCGCCGCCGCTGCCGCCGCTCGAAGGCTATACGTTCGAGGGCTTCCGCAATGCCGACGGCTCGGTCGGCACGCGCAACATCCTCGCGATCACGACGACCGTGCAGTGCGTGTCGGGCGTCGTCGAGCATGCGGTGCAGCGGATCAAGGCCGAGCTGCTGCCGCGCTACCCGAACGTCGACGACGTGGTCGGGCTCGAGCACACCTACGGCTGCGGCGTCGCGATCGACGCGCCCGACGCCGACATCCCGATCCGCACGCTGCGCAACATCAGCCTGAATCCGAACTTCGGCGGCGAGGTGATGACCGTGAGCCTCGGCTGCGAGAAGCTTCAGCCCGAGCGCCTGCTGCCGCCCGGCGCGATTCCGGTGGCGGCCGACGGCGCCGGCGACAACGGCGGGGTCGTGTGCCTGCAGGACGCCGCGCACGTCGGCTTCAACTCGATGATCGACTCGATCATGAAGATGGCCGAATCGCATCTCGAGCGGCTGAACCGCCGCCGCCGCGAGACGTGCCCCGCGTCGGATCTCGTCGTCGGTGTGCAGTGCGGCGGCAGCGACGCGTTCTCGGGCCTCACCGCGAATCCCGCCGTCGGCTTCGCGGCTGACCTGCTGGTGCGCGCGGGCGCGACGATCATGTTCTCCGAGGTGACGGAAGTGCGTGACGGTGTCGCGCAGCTCACGTCGCGTGCGGCGAACGAGGACGTTGCGCGCGAGATCATTCGCGAGATGGACTGGTACGACCGTTACCTGCAGCGCGGCCGCGTCGACCGCAGCGCGAACACGACGCCGGGCAACAAGAAGGGCGGCCTGTCGAACATCGTCGAGAAGGCGATGGGCTCGATCGTGAAGTCGGGCAGCGCGCCGATCGCCGGTGTCGTGCGTCCCGGCGATCGCGCGAAGCAGAAGGGGCTGCTTTATGCGGCGACGCCCGCGAGCGACTTCATCTGCGGCACGCTGCAGCTCGCGGCCGGGATGAACCTGCACATTTTCACGACCGGCCGCGGCACGCCGTACGGCCTCGCACAGGTGCCGGTGATCAAGGTCGCGACGCGCAGCGATCTCGCGCGCCGCTGGCACGACCTGATGGATCTCGACGCGGGGCGGATCGCGACCGGCGCGGCGACGATCGAGGACACCGGCTGGGAACTGTTCCGGCTGATGCTCGACGTCGCGAGTGGCAAGCGTCGCACGTGGGCCGAGCAGTGGAAGCTCGCGAATGCGCTGACGCTGTTCAATCCGGCGCCGGTGACCTGACGCGCGCGGCCGATGCCGCCGGACGATGCGGGCGCCCGACGGCGCCCGTTTTCATTGCGGCGCGCGTGGTCGCGACGGGCGATCGTTATGCGATGTCGATCGGCAGCGACAGCCCGACCTTGACGCGCGACATCACGACCATCGTTTCGAAGTGACGAATGTTGTGGTGCTGCCGGAATACGCGCGTGGAAAACTCCTCGTAGTGGTCGATATCGCGCATCGCGATCATCAGCACGAAATCGGCGCGCCCCGTCACCACATAACACTGCATGACTTCCGGCAGCGACTTCAGGAACCGCTTGAATTCGTCGAGCAGGTCGACCCGTTCGCGCTCGACCTGCACGAGGACGAGCATCGTCAACGGGAGGCCGACCTTGGTCGGATCGACGACGGAAACGTCCTGCTGGATATAGCGCTCGTCGCGCAGCCGCTTCACGCGGCGCAGGCATGCTGGCGGGCTCAGGCCGATCTCGGCGGCGAGCGCCTGGTTGGTGATCTGGTTGTCGTGCTGGAGGCGGGCGAGGATTCGCAGGTCGAAGTCGTCGAGCGGTGTGGCGGCGGAATTCATCGGATTTCCTTCGGAGAGAAAAAACGAAACAAACTCGCGAATGATGCCGCCCGATGTTTATCGGATTTCGCGACGGCTGCCGATAATCGTAGCACCCGTCAACGATGAAGCCGCGAGGAAAACATCATGCGTTTCCGACATCTGCTGCTGGTGCCGCTCGTGCTGCTGGTGCCACTTGTGTCGCTTGTGCCGGCCGTTCCCGCGTTCGGCGCGGATACGGTCGTCGTGGGTTTTGCCGGCGCGCTCACGGGTGCGCAGGCGCATTTCGGCGAGGACAGCGCGCGCGGCATTCGGCTCGCGATCGACGAAATCAACGCGGCGCATCCAGGCGTCGCCGGGCATCCGGTCACGTTCGCGCTCGACGCGCAAGACGACCAGGCCGACCCGAAGGTCGCGACGACGGTCGCGCAGCGCTTCGTCGATACGCACGTCAGCGCCGTGATCGGCCACCAGAATTCGGGGACGTCGATCGCCGTCGCGCGGCTCTACGCGACGGCGAACATCGCGGAGCTGACGCCGTCGGCCACCAATCCGGCGTTCACGCGTCTCGGCTATCGCACCACGTTCCGGATGCTCGCGAACGACGACTTCCTCGGGCAGGCGGTCGCCCGCTATGCGGTCGAGCAGTTGCACGCGCGCCGCATCGGTGTCGTGGACGATCGCACGGCCTACGGGCAGGGCATCGCGGACGTGTTCGCCGGCGGGCTCGGGAACACGGGCGCCGCCGTGGTCGCACGCGAATACACGACCGACAAGGCGTTCGACTTCGGCGCGCCGCTGACGCTGATCAAGGGCCGTGCGCCCGACGCGATCTTCTTCGGCGGCATGGACACGCAGGGCGGGCCGATGCTCAAGCAGATGAAGAAGCTGCGGATCGCCGTGCCGCTGCTGGGTGGCGACGGTCTGTGCACACACGAGATCCTGAAACTGGCCGGCGATGCGCTCGACGGCAACCTCGTGTGCGCAGACGGCGGCCGAAGCCTCGCGAAGATGCCGGGCGGCCCCGCGTTCGCGGCGCGCTTCACGCAGAAGTACGGCGCCCCCGTGCAGCTCTACGCACCGTATGCCTACGACGCGATGATGGCCGTCTACCACGCGGTGATGCTCGCGCAGTCCACCGATCCGGCGAAGATCGTCGACGCGCTGCATCGCGTCGACTTCCAGGGCGTGACCGGCCGGATCGCGTTCGACACGAACGGCGAGCTGCGTAATCCGGCGGCAACGATTTCGACGTTCAAGGGAGGCAACAAGGTGACTTTGTCGGAGGTAGTGAAATGAATACGCGGATTCTTCCGGTGGGCACCGCATCGCTGCGCGACGTCGCGCGGCCGGTCGGCGACGTTACCGATCCCGCCGTGCGCGAAGCCGCCGGCGCATTGCGCGCCGCGCTGCGCGCGTTTCGCGACGAACACGGTTTCGGCCGCGCGGTCGCCGCGCCGCAGATCGGCGTCGGGCAACGGATGATCGCGCTCGCGCTGGACGGCTGGCCCGACGTGATCGTGAACCCCGAAATCGTGTGGCACAGCGACGCGCGGATGACGCTGTGGGACGACTGCATGTGCTTTCCTGACCTGTTCGTGCGTGTCGAGCGCCACGCGTCGGTGAGCGTGCAGTACACGACGCTCGACGGCGAGCTGCATCGGTGCGACGCGCTGTCGCCCGATGTGTCGGAGCTGATGCAGCACGAGATCGACCATCTCGACGGCAAGCTGTCGTTCGATCGCGCGGCGGGGCCGAATGCGGTCGTGCATCGCAGCGTGTTCGACGCCGATCGCGCGTCGTTTGTCGCGCAGGTCGACTACGCGCCGCACGCGCCCGACGTGAAACGTTCGGCGCCGGAGCGCATTCAGTCCGCCGAAGCATCCGCGTATCCGCCGGGCGCCGCGTACATGAACGGCCGCTTCGTTCCGATCGCCGACGCGCGCGTGTCGGTGCTCGACTGGGGTTTCCTGCATTCCGACGTCACGTACGACACCGTGCACGTGTGGAACGGCCGCTTCTTCCGCCTCGACCGGCACATCGCGCGGTTCAGGCGCTCGCTGGCGCGGCTGCGGCTGGACGTACCGTTGAGCGACGACGCGCTGCGCGACATCCTCGTCGAATGCGTGCGCCGCTCGGGCCTGCGCAACGCGTACGTCGAAATGCTGTGCACGCGCGGCGTATCGCCCACCTTCAGCCGCGACCCGCGCGACGCGGTGAACCAGTTCATCGCGTTCGCGGTGCCGTACGGCTCGGTCGCGAACGAGCGGCAGTTGCGCGAGGGCCTGCACCTGCATCTGATCGACGACGTGCGGCGGATTCCGCCCGAATCGGTCGATCCGCAGATCAAGAACTACCACTGGCTCGACCTCGTCGCCGGGCTGCTGAAAGGGTATGACGCGGGTGCGGAGTCGGTCGTGCTGAAGTGCACGGACGGCAGCATCGCCGAAGGGCCCGGGTTCAACGTCTTCATCGTGCGCGACGGCCGGCTTCGGACGCCCGAGCGCGGCGTGCTGCACGGCATCACGCGGCAGACCGTGTTCGAGCTGGCGGCGTCGATGGGCATCGACGCGCAGGCCGGCCGTGTCGACGATGCGCAACTGCGCGAAGCGGACGAGGTGTTCATCACGTCGACGGCCGGCGGGATCATGCCCGTCACGCGGCTGAACGGCGCACCGGTCGGCGACGGCCGGCCGGGCCCGATGACGCGCCGGCTGTTCGACGCGTACTGGGCGAAGCACGAGGATCCGGCGTGGAGCCTGGCGGTCGACTACGCGGCCAACTGCGCGGCCGGCTGATCGCGGCGGTGCGGGCGCGATTCCTTACCTCGCACGTAATCGACCGCCCGCGCGAGGCCGGCGACGATGACGGCACGCGAACACGAAACACGCAACGTTCGCGACCTCGTCCCCTCGTCGACACCAGGAGCCTCGCCATGAACACCGCACAATCCGCTTCGTCCGCATCGTCCGCCTCGTCCATTCACGCCGACCTGATCGACCGCTACTTCGACGCATGGAACGAACCCGACGTCGCGCGCCGCCGCGCGCTGATCGATGCGACCTACGCGAGCGACGCGGCCTATCGCGATCCGCTGATGGCCGGCGACGGCCACGCAGGCATCGACGCGATGATCGCGGCCGTGCAGGCGCGCTTCCCCGCGTTCCGCTTTCGCCGCACGACCGACGTCGACGCGTTCGGCCAGCACCTGCGGTTCTCGTGGGCGCTCGTGTCGCCCGACGGCGCGGCGATCGTGAAGGGTTCGGACTTCGGCACGGTCGACGCATCGGGCCGCCTCGCGACGGTCACCGGTTTCATCGACGAGATGCCGGCCGCGGCGTCGTGACGTGAGCGATGCATGCGCAACGGCCACCGGGATCGGGTAACGTTATGCGATTCGTTCCTGATCCCGGAGACTAGCCGACATGCTGAAGAATCTCGACCCGCTGCTGCACGCCGACATCCTGCACACGCTGCGTGCGATGGGGCACGGTGACGAAATCGCGATCTGCGACGCGAATTTCCCGGCGGAATCCGTCGCGGAGCACACGGTGGTCGGCCGCGCGTTGCGCATCGACGGCGCCGATTCGGCGCGCGTCGTGCGCGCGGTGCTGTCCGTGCTGCCGCTCGACACGTTCGTCGACACGCCCGCATGGCGGATGGAAGTCGTCGGCGACGCAGCCGCGGTGCCGCCCGTGCAACGCGAAGTGCAGGCCGAGATCGACCGCGCGGAAGGGCGCGCGGTGCCGCTCGCGGGCATCGACCGTTTCGCGTTCTACGAGCGCGCGCAGCAGGCCTACGCGGTGATCGTCACCGGCGAGTTGCGCGGCTATGGCTGCTTCATCTTCAAGAAAGGCGTGTTGTTGAGCGACGCGGGCTAAACGCGTTTTTCAGTGCGTCGAGCCGCCGGCACGGCCGCCGCAGTGTAAAGATTTGCTACAACCTTTTTCTTGGACACGGCGAAAAGACCCTCTATGCTGGCCCATTTGCCGCGTCCCCTCCGGGGCCGCGCGGCGTCGAACCGCCCCGGCGCGCCCGGGGCAAGCGGCCGAATTGCATACGAGGAGAGAGGCATGACGCGTACCGTCGATTCCGGCGTCATTTTTTTCGCACGCCTGGCGCTGGCGGCGTTGTTCTTGTGGGGCGGCATCATGAAGCTGCTCGGCTACAGCGATTTCATCGCGTATCTGCACGGGATGAACGTGCCCTATCAACAGGTCGTCGCGCCGATCGTCGTCGCGATCGAGGGGCTGGGCGGTCTGCTGCTGATCGTCGGCTACAAGGTACGGCCGCTCGCGCTGCTGATGGCGGTCTACACGATCGCGACCGCGATGGTCGGGCACAATTTCTGGGACGCGACGAGCGCCGCCGTCCAGCACGACATGGTGATTCACTTCTGGAAGAACGTCGCGATCGCCGGCGGGTTCCTGCTGCTGTTCGTCACCGGCGCCGGCGGCGCGAGCATCGACGCGCTGCGCCGGCCGAGTTCGTCGTACGGCGTGCTGCGTTGAACCGGGCTGACTCGCGCCGCCAGGCCGAGGCATAGCAAAAGGGCCGAATCCCGCACGCCGCGGGATTCGGCCCTTCGTTCATCAAGCGGGCGCCGGTGTTCAGTGCGTGCCCGTTACATCCTTTGCATCCTTCACGTCCTTCGCATCCTTCGAGAACTGCACGGCGATCGCGCCGAGCACGCAGATCGCCGCGACGTACACGACCGGCGCGAGCGGATTCGATTTCATCATCAGCGACACGATCACCGGCGTGAGGCCGCCGAAGATCGCATACGCGACGTTGTACGAGAACGAGATGCCCGAGAAGCGCACGACGGCCGGGAAGCTCTTGACCATCACGAACGGCACCGCGCCGATCGTGCCGACCATGAAGCCCGCGATTCCGTAGTAGAGCGGCAGCGTCGACGCATCGGCCGCGACCTGCACGAACAGCAGGTAGTAGCAGGCGGCCAGCCCGATGCCGCCGATGCCGAGCACGCGCTTCGCGCCGATCCAGCCCGCAAGCGAACCCGCGGTGATGCAGCCGGCGGTCAGGCACAGCGTTGCGACGCTGTTCGCGAACAGCGTCGTCGCGGGCGTCAGGTGGAACTGCTTCTGCAGCAGCGCGGGCGTCATCAGGATCACGACGACGATCGCGGCCGACAGCATCCACGTGAGCAGCATCGACACGATCACCGCGCGGCCGTGGTCGCGCAGCACGGCCTTCAGCGGAATCTCGGCCGCGAGCGCCTTCTTCGCCTTCATCTCGGCGAACACCGGCGTTTCATGCAGCCAGCGGCGCAGGTACACGGAGAACAGGCCGAACACGCCGCCGAGCAGGAACGGGATGCGCCACGCGAACGCGGCGACTTCGGCGGTCGAGTAACGGCTGTTGATGCCGGCGGCGACGAGCGAGCCGAGCAGGATGCCGGCCGTGAGGCCCGCGGTCAGCGTGCCGCATGCGTAGCCGATATGACGCGACGGCACGTGTTCGGACACGAACACCCACGCGCCCGGCACCTCGCCGCCGACCGCCGCGCCCTGCAGCACGCGGAACAGCAGCAGCAACACCGGCGCGAGGATGCCGATCGTGTCGTAGGTCGGCAGGAGGCCCATCAGCAGCGTCGGCACGGACATCATCAGCACGCTCAGCGTGAACATCCGCTTGCGGCCGAACAGGTCGCCGAAGTGCGCCATGATCACGCCGCCGAGCGGGCGCGCGAGATAGCCGGCCGCGAAGATGCCGAACGTCTGCAACTGGCGCAGCCAGTCGGGAATGTCGTGCGGGAAGAACAGTTGCCCAATCGCCGGCGCGAAGAACACGAAGATGATGAAGTCGTAGAACTCGAGGGCGCCGCCGAGTGCGGCAAGGCCAAGGGTCTTGTAGTCGCTGCGCGTGAGCGCGCGTTCGGCGGCGCGAGGCACGCCGCTCAATTCGGAAGCTTGCATGGTCAGGACGATCGGTTTTCGAATGTTGTTGTCGGTGCTGCGTCTCCAGGGCCCGCTATCGGCATGGACTGACAAGGCGCGGCTTGCATCGTCGAAGCGTGTCGTGTGCCGGGTGAGGCGCGCAACACGCGCCGCCGCACCGGGATGGGGCACGGCAGGGACGAAGCGTCAAAGCGGGTGGGAGGATTCTACAGGAGCGCGAAATGCGCGCGCGGGTGTGCGACGGGGAAGGCTTCGAAGCGCGCGGCCGAGGCCGGGGCAAAAGCGCGCGCGACGCGGGCGGCCGGTGAGCCGCTGACGCGCCGCGCGGGGCCGGGTTGCGTATCAGTTGCCGGCGATCGTATCGACCGGCTTGAACGTGCCGCGCTCGACCTTGTAGATCGTCACCGGCGCATCCTTCAGGTCGCCCTTCGCGTCGTACGCGATGCTCGGGGCCGACACGCCCTTGACCGACACCTTGCCGAGATACGGCGTGTACACCTTCGGGTCGGTCGAGTTCGCGTCCTTCATCGCGGTGAGCAGCGCGATCGTGCCGTCATACGAGTACGGCGAGTAGGTGATCACGTCTTCGTTGAAGCGCGCCTTGTAGCGTGCCGCGTAACCGGCGAAGCCCGGCATCTTCTCCTTCGGCAGGCCGCCCATGTAGACGATCGCGCCTTCGGCGGCGTCGCCGCCGACCTTCAGGAACGTCGGCGAGCGCGACATCTCGCCTGTCACGAACGCCGACTTCATCCCGAGCTGGCGCATCTTGCGGATCATCGGCGACGATTGCGCGTCGCCGCCGCCGTAGAAGATCGCGTCCGGGTTCATCCCCTTGAGGTTGGTCAGGATCGCGGAGAAATCGAGCGCCTTGTCGTTCGTGAAGTCGCGCTTGATGATCGTGCCGCCCGCCGCCTCGACGGCCTTCGCGAATTCGTCGGCGATGCCCTGGCCGTAGGCCGTGCGGTCGTCGATGATCGCGATGCGCTTGAAGCGCAGCGTCTTCACCGCGTACGTGCCGACGATGCGGCCCGCTTGCGCGTCGCTCGTCAGCAGCCGGTAGGTCGTCTTGTAGCCGCGCGCGGTGTATTGCGGCGACGTGGCCATCGAGATCTGCGGCAGCCCCGCGCGATCGTACAGGTCGGACGCGGGAATGCTCGTGCCCGAGTTGAAGTGCCCGATGATCCCGCGGACGTTGTCGTCGATCAGCCGCTGAGCGACGGTCGTGCCCGTGCGCGGGTCGGCCTGGTCGTCCTGCGAATCGAGCTGGAACGTGACGGGCTTGCCGCCGATCGTCGGACGCGTCGCGTTGAAATCGGCGATCGCGAGCTGCACGCCCTTCTGCATGTCCGTGCCGTAGTTCGACTGCGGGCCGGTCAGCGGTGCGGCGAAACCGATCTTGACGACGTCGGCGGCAATGGCGTGCGCGCCCGACAGTGCGCAGGCAGCGGCCAGCGCGACGTGCGATACCTTCAGCTTCACTTTCACTTCCCCTTGATGGCGTGGTTGGGCCGCCGCCGGCTGGCGGGCCGGCACCGGTAAACCGGGCGAGACGGTTCGGTCGGCAGGCCGATGCGAGGGCCATGCGTGCGTGCCGCGTGCTACCCGGGCTGTGCCGGAATCGGCGCGTGTGGTGGCCGATGCCGCAGGCCCTGCACGCCGGTCGCTGCTGCGGCGGAAGGTCGTCTCGTGACCGTGAAGCGAAGTCTAGACAGCGAAAATGCGTGCGTCTTGCGCGTTCGGTGCGCGGCCGGCGACGATATCGGCATATCGTCGATAACCCTGATATATGCCGAAATCGTCACGACGAATGCGCAAACGCGCCAAGACGCTGTACGGTTGCATTTTTATGCTGGCGAGTTCGAGCACGCGGTGCCGGTGAGCCAGTGAGCCAGTGCGCTCACGGCAGGCCGGCATCGGCGCATGCGGATTTGCGGCCGGCCGCTGCATGCGCGGCGCAGTGGTTGTGCACGCAACGTATGTTGCGTGTCGAAGCCGGTCGGCGCGACGTGACGGCTGCCGCCAACTTGCCCGCCCTTGCGATCGGCGCGACGCGATCGGAGGGGCGCTTCTATAATCGACGCCATCTGCCACTCGCATTGCGGTTGCCGGGATGACGACCTTGCCAGCCGTACCGCCCATGAGCCTGTCCGATACGTTGCGCCACCAGCCCGACAACGCCGATCTCGGCGCGATGCTCGCGCACTTCCGCCTGCTCGAACCGGTATTCGATGCGCTGCCGGACGTCGCGTTCTTCGTGAAGGACGCGAACGGCCGCTACGCGCTCGTCAACCGCACGCTGGCGATGCGCTGCGGCTACAAGGACAAGCGTGACCTGCTCGGCAAGACGGCCGACGAAGTGTTTCCGCGCCGCTTCGGCCGCAGCTATTTCGAGCAGGACATGGCGACGATCAACGCCGGCCAGCAACTGATGGACCAGCTCGAGCTGCACCTGTATCCGGGCCGCCTGCCGGGCTGGTGCCTGACCTGCAAGGAGCCGCTGCGCGATGCCGCAGGCAGGGTGGTCGGCCTGGCGGGCATCTCGCGCGACCTGAAGGCGCACGAGGGATCGCACCCGGCGTACAGCCGGCTCGCCGACGTGGTCCAGCACATCCAGGATCACTACGTACAGCCGCTGAACCTGAAGCAGCTCGCGCAGATGGCCGGGATGTCGGTCGCGCAGCTCGAACGCTACTTCCACAAGGTGTTCCACCTGACGCCGCGCCAGGTGCTGCTGAAGACGCGGCTGGATGCGGCCACCGCGCTCCTCGTCACGCACGACAAGGTGACCGACGTCGCGGCGCTATGCGGCTATACGGATCACAGCGCGTTCACGCGCCAGTTCAAGGCGACGGTCGGCGTGACGCCGACGGAATACCGGTTGATGCTGCAGGAGCGGGCAGGGTGACGCGACGCGCCGAAAGGGCCGGCGAGTCGCAGGGATCGGGGCGGTACGGGGAAAGGGGGAAACGGTGAAGCGGTGAAAACCGCGGCTCAGCGGTAGCCGAGCCCTTTCAGGACGGCGGTGCCGTTTTCGGTCAGCCGGAAGCTGGGGGCCGTATCGGCGTCGAGCTTGACCATCTCGACGAGGCCGGCTTCCTGCAGCGCAGGCAGTTCGGGTTTGGCGTTCGCGCCGATCGGTGCGTGCAGCAGCACGAGCAGCGTCGCGATTTCATGATGACTGAGCAGGCGGCGCAGCATCGTCTTCTTTGCAGGGGGCGCGGCCGGGCGGCCCGCGGGTGCTTCTACGGCGCTCATCGCTTTCCTCCTTTTCGAGATAACTATCGGGTACTGGTTGCGGATGGTGCCGTCGAAGACTTAAGCGATTCTTAAAACCGTGGCCGAGGACCGGTTGCTGCGCTGCGGTACGGGTTACCGGATGTAACATCAGACGGCGTGCGGTTCCCGGCCCGATCGCGGCAAGCCGCGCGGGCGGGTGCGCCGTCGCGCGATTCACCACGATGGTGCGCGCAGGATGCGGCCCTTTGAATCAGCCGCGGGGCCGCGAATGTGATTCGGCCCCGAAATCCAGATTCGTCTCTTTCTCTTATTTCCTGTGCTGTGCCTGCGCGGCCAGGCGCACGGCCGCGTTTGCCGCCCCGTAGCCGTCGTATCCGCCGCGCCGCTCGACGATCTCGAGCGAGAAGCGGTTGTCGACCAGTTCTGTATACGCGTGCAGGAATTCGCCGCCGTGCTCGTCGCGGTCGTACAGCAGGTGATGCGTGCTCAGCGTGTCGATCAACTCGTCCGGCAGCGCGTAGCGTGCGGCGAGATCGTCGTAGTAGTTCGGCGGAATGCGCAGGAACGGAATGCCGTCGGCCGCGAACGCGGCGATCGTCTTCACGATGTCGTCCGTGCGGAACGCCACGTGGTTCAGCCCCGTGCCGTGATAGCGGTCGAGCGATTCGGCGACCGCCGTGTGCCGGTCGACCGACGCGTTCAGCGCGATCCGCACCGAACCGTCGGCGCTGCGCACGGCGCGGCTGCGCATCAGCCCGTACGGGTCGGGCACGAGCCAGCTGCGCTCGGCCTCGAAGCCGAATGCCGTCTTGAAGAACAGGATCCACGTATCGAGCGCGTCGGCCGGCAGCGCCAGGCACACGTGATCGATACCCGTCAGCGGGCCCACCTCGCTCGGGCCGTCGATGTCGGTCAGCACGAAGTCCGATTCATACAGCGTCGGCGCGTTCGGCGCTTCGTCGACGAAATACTCGAGGCTGCCGTCCGGCGCCTGCACGCTCGGCAGCACGCGTTCGTTCGGCCCGACGCGGCCGGAGAACGGCGCATAGCCGAAACCGGCCGCGCGTTCGAATGCCACTTTCGCGTCGTCGACGCGGAATGCCGACGCACACAGCGACAGCCCGTGCTGCTGGAAGAACGCATCGGCGAACGAGTCGCGCTCCGCGTTCAGCACGATCGACGCGGCGCCGTGCTGGAACAGCGTCACGTCCTTCGACCGATGCCGGCCCGCGAGCCGGAAGCGCATCCGGCCGAGCCATTCGCCGACGGTTGCCGCGGCCTGTGCGTCGACCGCGAATTCGATGAACTGGAACCCGACGTGCGCGGGCGGCGCCGGCGGCGCGAACAGCGGCTGGCTGGCGGCCGGCGCGCGGCCGTCCCGCGCGAGCTGCTCGCGTGTCAGTTCTTCCAGGTAGAGCAGCGAGCGATGGCCGTCGGTGGCCGTGATCGCGGTCGGCGCCGCGCGGAAGCCGTCGTTGAAGATCTCGAGCGACAGCGGCCCCGTGTAGCCCGATTCGATCACGCGCGCGGTGAAGCGCGCGAGGTCGAAGTCGCCCTGGCCCGGAAACGAGCGGAAATGGCGGCTCCATTCGAGTACGTCCATCGCGAGCTTCGGCGCATCGGCGATCTGCACGAACGCGATCCGGTCGCCGGGGATGTCGGCGATCGCGTCCGGAGAATCGTCGAGCGACAGCGTATGGAAGCTGTCGAGCGCAAGGCCGAGGTGCGGGCTGTTCACGGCATTCACGAGTTTCCACGCATGGCCGTACCGCTTCACGACTCGGCCCCACGCGAGCGCTTCGTACGCGGCGACCACGCCGGCTTGCCGCGCGGCTTCCGCGAGTGCGCCGAGCTGGTCGACGAGCAGCCCGTCGTCGGCGATCGTGTCGGCCGACACGTTGCTGCACACCAGGATGCGGTCGGTGCCGAGCGCGTGCATCACGTCGAACTTGCGCTTGATGCGATCGAGGTTGCGGGCGAGCTGGGCTGCGCTCACGCCCTCGAAGTCACGAAACGGCTGGAACAGCACGATGTCGAGGCCGAGATCGGCGGCCATGCGCCGGACGTCGGCCGGCGATCCGTCGAAGTAGACGAGGTCGTTTTCGAAGATTTCGACGCCGTCGAAGCCGGCGGCCTTGATGGCGGCGAGCTTCCCGGCGAGCGTGCCGGACAGTGACACGGTGGCGATCGAGCGCTGCATGGGCGAATCCTGCGGATGAGCGGGGCACGGCGCCGGTCGAGTCGACCCTGAATGAACCAGTCGTTGAATTAACGACGAACGCCATATCCCGAATTTACTGGGTGAGTGATGCGTATTGTACAAACTAACTAGGTGGTACAAATTAGCGAAAACCCGAAAAGACATTGCGCTTTCGCAAGCGCACACTAGCGCCAAATCTTGACGTCAGGGGGCGAAGTCGGCTAGCGATGCGCCCCCGTTTTAGGAGCAGAAACACCATGAGCAAGCCCAAGGTGCTGGTGCTGAACGGCCCGAACCTGAATCTGCTGGGGACGCGCGAGCCCCATATCTACGGCGCGGAAACGCTCGCCGACGTCGAGCAGCGCTGCCGAACGGCCGCTGAAGCGCTCGGGCTGGAAATCGACTTCCGCCAGTCGAACGCCGAGCACCAGTTGATCGACTGGCTGCACGCCGCGCGTCACGATACGCGCGGCATCGTGATCAACCCGGCTGCCTATACGCATACGTCGGTGGCGCTGGCCGACGCGCTTTCCGCGATCGCGAAACCGGTGATCGAAGTTCATATCTCGAACGTGCATCGCCGCGAGGCGTTCCGCCACCATTCCTATGTGTCGGCGGTTGCCGAAGCCGTCATCTGCGGCTGCGGCACCGAAGGCTACGTGTTCGCGCTGCAGCGTCTGTCGACGCTGTTCGCGCAGGGAGCCGCGCGATGAGCCGCCCGTCGTTTCTGATCGGCCTGATCGGCCAGGGCATCGGCGGTTCGCTGTCGCCCGCGATGCACGAGGAAGAAGGTTTCCGCCAGGGGTTCGGCTATGTCTACCGGCGGATCGACCTCGACGTGCTCGGCGTGACCGTCGACGCACTGCCGCAACTGCTCGATGCCGCGCAGCGGATGGGCTACAACGGCCTGAACATCACGCACCCGTGCAAGCAGCGCGTGATCGAGCACCTCGACGCGCTGTCGGACGATGCGCGTGCGCTCGGCGCGGTGAACACCGTGTTGTTCAAGGGCGGCAAGCGGATCGGCCACAACACCGACTGGTCGGGCTTCGCGAAATCGTTCCGCCGCGGGTTGCCCGACGCGTCGCTCGAACGCGTCGTCCAGCTCGGCGCGGGCGGCGCGGGCGCGGCCGTGGCGCACGCCGCGCTGCAGATGGGCGCGGCCGAACTGACGATTTTCGATGTCGACGGCACGCGCGCCGCCGGCCTCGCGGCTGAACTGCAGCAACGCTTCCCCGCGGCACGCGTTGTACAGGGCGGCGATCTCGCGGACGCGATGCGCGCCGCGACGGGCCTGATTCACGCGACGCCGACAGGCATGGCCAAGCATCCGGGCCTGCCGCTGCCGGCCGAGCTGCTCCGCGCGGGCATGTGGGTGGCCGACATCGTGTATTTCCCGCTCGAAACCGAACTGGTCCGCGCCGCGCGCGCGGCCGGCTGCGCGACGCTGCCGGGAGGCGGGATGGCCGTGTACCAGGCCGTCGATGCGTTCGAGATCTTCACCGGACGAACGCCGGACGACGAACGAATGTTCGAACACTTTCAGTCGCTGGTCGCACGCTGACCCTTCTACCGACTAGCTGAAAAAAGAGATCAGGAGACAATCATGCAGCACACCACCCACTCGAACGCCGCGTCCGCGGCGGCCGGCACGGTCCGGCGCACCTCGGCGCGCTACAAGATTCTCGCGCTGCTCGCGATCGGCACGATGATCAACTATCTCGACCGCACCGTGCTGGGGGTGGCTGCACCGCAGCTCACCAAGGAGCTCGGCATCAATGCGGCCGTGATGGGCATCATGTTCTCCGCGTTTTCGTGGACGTACGTCGCGATGCAGGTGCCCGGCGGCCTGTTCCTCGACCGCTTCGGCAGCAAGATCACCTATTACTGGTCGATGACGCTGTGGTCGCTGTGCACGTTCCTGCAGGGCTTCGTGCCGGGCATCGCGACGCTGTTCGCATGCCGGCTCGGGCTCGGCGTGACGGAGGCGCCGTGCTTCCCGACCAACAGCCGGGTCGTCGCGACGTGGTTCCCGCAGAACGAGCGCGCGATGGCGACCGGTACGTATACGGTCGGCGAGTACATCGGCCTCGCGTTCTTCAGCCCGGTGCTGTTCGCGCTGATGGGCGCGTTCGGCTGGCGCTCGCTGTTCTGGGTCGTCGGCGCGATCGGCATCGCGTTCGGCCTGGTCTGGTGGAAGTTCTATCATGAGCCGCGCAACCATCCGGGCGCCAACTCGGAGGAGCTTGCGTATATCGAGGCGGGCGGCGGTCTCGTGCACGGTGCACGCAAGGACGGCGACAAGGGCGCCAAGGGCGCGCAGAAGAAGTTCAGCTGGGCGATGGCCGGCAAGCTGCTGAAGAAGCGCCAGCTCGCGGGCATCTGCCTCGGCCAGTTCGCCGGCAACTCGACGCTGGTGTTCTTCCTGACCTGGTTCCCGACCTACCTCGCCACCGAGCGCCACATGGGCTGGCTGAAGATCGGCTTCTTCGCGGTGATGCCGTTCATCGCCGCATCGGTCGGCGTGATGTTCGGCGGGATCTTCTCCGACTGGCTGCTGCGTCGCGGCAAGTCCGCGAACCTCGCGCGCAAGCTGCCGATCATCGCGGGCCTGCTGCTCGCGTCGACGATCATTCTCGCGAACTACGTGCAGAGCAACGAGGCCGTGATCGCGATCATGTCGGTCGCGTTCTTCGCGCAAGGGATGGCCGCACTCGGCTGGACCCTCGTGTCGGACATCGCGCCGGACGGCCTGCTCGGCGTGACGGGCGGCATCTTCAACTTCGCGGCGAACCTCGCCGGCATCATCACGCCGCTCGTGGTCGGCTTCATCGTCGCGTCGACCGGCTCGTTCGTCGGCGCGCTCGTGTTCATCGGCGTGATCGCGCTGATCGGTGCGCTGTCTTACATCTTCGTCGTCGGCGACATCAAGCGGATCGAGCTGTAAGCATCGCCTCCACGCGCATCCTGTGCGTTCGCCCGGCGGCCGGTAGGCCGCCGGGCTTTTTTGTTGGCGCGACGCGCTGCGTGCACCCTCATGCGTGCTGCACCGCGATACCGAGCGATTCGACCGCCTGCGCGATCGCCGCGACCGCGCGCCGGATATCGTTGGCGTCGATCGCACCGATGCAGCCGACGCGGAACGTCTCGAGCTGCGTGAGCTTGCCCGGGTACAGGATGAAGCCGGCATCGCGCACGGCGTCGTAGAAGCGGCGGAAATCGTAGGCCGGATGGTCGGGCGCGTGGAACGTGACGATCACCGGCGCCTGCACGTTCGCATCGAGGAACGGCGCGAAGCCGAGCGCGCGCATCGATTCGACCAGCGTCCGGCAGTTGTCCGCGTAGCGCGCACCGCGCGCCGGCTGCCCGCCTTCGGCGAGATACTGGTCGAGTGCGGCGCGCAGCGCGGCGATCACGTGCGTCGGCGGCGTGAAGCGCCACTGGCCCGTCTTGCGCAGGTACGCGTACTGATCGTGGAGATCGAGCGCGAGCGACGGCGAATTGCCTTCGCCGGCCTCGAGCGCATCGCGCCGCACGATCGCGAACCCCATCCCCGGCACGCCTTCGAGACATTTGCCGCTTGCCGAGATCAGCGCATCGATGCCGCTGCCCGCCAGCGCGATCGGCAGCGCGCCGAACGAGCTCATCGCGTCGACGATCAGCCGCTTGCCGTGGCGTCGGCACACGGCGGCGATGTCGTCGAGCGGGTTCAGGATGCCGGCGCTCGTCTCCAGATGTACCTGCGCGACGTGCGTGATGCGCGGCTCGCGCGCGAACGCGGCCTCGATCGCGGCCGGATCGACGGCCGCATCCTCGCCGAACGGCAAAGCGATCGCTTCGATACCGAGCCGGCCGAGGATCTTCAGGATGCGCGCGCAATACGCGCCGTTGTCGGGCACCAGCACGACGCCGTCGCGCGGCACCAGCGTACCGAGCGCGGCTTCGACCGAGAACGTGCCGCTGCCCTGCATCGGTACGCACACGTACTCGTCGCCGCCATGCGCAATGGCGACGAGGTCCGCGCAGACGCTGGCCGTCAGTTGATTGAAAGTGGCATCCCACGAGCCCCAGTCATGTTGCATTGCGTGGCGGGTTGTGGCGGACGTGGTGAGCGGGCCGGGCGTAAGAAGAATCGGATCGGACATGGTTTTTCCTTGCAAAGGTCGGAAAGAAACGCCGGGCGGCATTTCTGAATGACTTGCATGATATTGGCAAAATGTGTCATTTTTTGGAAATTGTGGCATTCGTCACGGGTTTGTCATCGAACGCTGTGATCCTTCGCTTGCCGCGAGAAACCTGACCTCGGCGCGGCGGCGAGGCAGGCCGTTGATCGGCCTGCCCGGAAATAACAGGAGAGCCGGATCGTGCCCCGGCCATTTGGTGTTCCGCCTACGGAGAAGTGAGATGACACTGCAGAATTCCTCGCGCGCCGCTGCCGGCGCGTTCCGCAAGCTTGCACTGGCCGCCACCGTCGCCGGTCTGATGGGCGCCGCGTTGCCCGTGCATGCGGCGAGCGCGGTCGTGCTGTACACGGCGGACGGTCTCGAGAACCTCTATCGCGATGTGCTGCCGGCGTTCGAGAAGAAGGAAGGCGTCAAGGTCAACATCGTGACGGCGGGCAGCGGCGAAGTCGTCAACCGCGCGAACATCGAGAAGAATTCCCCGAAGGCCGACGTGATCGTCACGCTGCCGCCTTTCATTCAGCAAGCCGGCCAGATGGGCCTGCTGCAGGCGTACCAGAGCGTGAACTACAAGAACGTGCCGGCGATCGCGAAGGCGGAAGACGGCACGTGGGCGACGTTCGTGAACAACTATTTCTCGTTCGCGATCAACCCGGACGTCGTGAAGAGCCAGCCGAAGACGTTCGCCGACCTGCTGTCGCCGAGCTATGCCGGCAAGGTCGCGTACTCGAACCCGGCCACGGCCGGCGACGGGATGGCCGTGCTGATCCTGACGACGTCGCTGATGGGCGAGGACAAGGCGTTCGACTACCTCGCGAAGCTGTCGCAGAGCGTGAAGTTCCACACGAAGGGCACGGGCTACCTGAACGTGCTGCTGTCGCGTAACGAGATCAGCGTCGCGAACGGCGACCTGCAGATGGACCTCGACGATGCCGAACACGGCGCGCTGTCCGTCAAGCCGATCTTCCTGGCCGCGAAGGACGGCGACCAGCCGACCACGTTCCAGCTCCCGTACGGCATCGGCCTGATCAAGAGCGGCCCGAACCAGGACGCCGGCAAGAAGCTGATCGATTACCTGATGTCGACGGAAGTGCAGTCGAAGGTGCCGGACATGTACGGCATCCCGGGCCGCACGGACGTGCCGCTGGCCGGCAAGAACGGCGAAGCGGTCAAGAAGGCGATCGCGGGCGTGAAGCTGATCCCGGTCGACTGGACCCAGGTGATGGCGAAGAAGCCGGTGTGGATCGAGCGCTGGAAGAAGGACGTGATCGGCAGCTCGGGCAAGCAGCTCGACGTCGTCAAGCCGAAGTGATCGGCGCACGCCGCCTGTATTCGTGAGCAAGAGGATGAACCCGGTGGAAACCACCCTGACCCATCCCGGCGCATTCGGCGCCGCCGAACCGCGAGCAACGCTGCGGTCCGGCGCGCCGGGCGGCGTGCAGATCGAACACCTGAGCGTGCGCTACGGCGCACGCACGGTGCTGGAAGATCTGTCGCTGTCGATCGGTGCCGGTGAATTTCTGACCGTGCTCGGCAAGAGCGGCTGCGGCAAGACCACGCTGCTGCGCTTCATCGCCGGGTTCGTGAAGGCCGACGGCCTGACCGGCACGCTGACCGTTGCCGGACGCGACCTGACCTACGCGCCGCCGCACAAGCGCAATCTCGGTCTGCTGTTCCAGAATTACGCGCTGTTCCCGCACCTGTCGGTGTTCGAGAACGTCGCCTTCGGGCTGCGCGCGCGCGGCATGGCGTCGTCGGAAGTGACGCGCCGTGTCGCCGATGCGCTGAAGCTCGTGCAACTCGGCGATGCGGGCCATCACCTGCCCGCGCAGTTGTCGGGCGGAATGCAGCAGCGCGTCGCGCTGGCGCGCGCGCTCGTGATCGAGCCGGACGTGCTGCTGCTCGACGAGCCGCTGTCGGCGCTCGACGCCAACCTGCGCGCGTCGGTGCGCAGCGAACTGAAGGCGCTGCACGAGCGCCTGCCGAACCTGACCGTCGTCTGCGTGACCCACGACCGCGACGACGCGCTCGTGCTGTCCGACCGCGCGCTGCTGATGCGCGATGGCCACATCGCGCAGCTCGGCACGCCGCAGCAGCTGTACGACGCGCCGCGGGACGGCTACGTCGCGCGTTATCTCGGCCCGGCGAACCTGCTGCCGCCGCACGTGATCTTTCCGCTCGGTGATCCGCGCCATGAAGTGCGTGGCAAGGTGGCGTGCGTGCGCCCCGAGCGCCTGACCGTGATGCCGCCCGCCGCGGGCGGGCTGCACGGCACGGTGTCGTCCGTCGAATGGCAGGGCGCGGACCTGTCGATCGCGGTCACGATCGATGCGGCGCCCGACGAGCCCGTGCGCGTCACGATGCAACGCGGCCGCGGCGCGGCTCCCGAGCGCGGTGCGCGCGTTTCCCTGCATTGCGAGGCAGACGATGTCGTCCTTATCGAGCCCTGAAGCCGGCCTGCCGCCGCACGTGCTCGCGTCGGCCGCCGCGCACGCCGCCGCCGCGCGGCGCCGCAAGCGCATGGGCGACCTGCACCTGGCCGCGCTCGCGATCGTCGTGCTGGGCCCGCTCGTCGTCTACCCGCTGGTGCGGCTCGTGCTGCTGAGCGTGTCGGGCGACCACGGGCTGAGTTTCGCCGCGTACCGGACGTTCTTCGGCAACCCCGACACCCGCAACGTGCTGCTGACCACGCTCGGCGTGCTGTTCGCGAGCGCCGGCACCGCGTCGGTGCTCGGTGTGCTGCTGGCCGCACTGCTGTTCTTCAAGCCGTTTCCGGGCGCCTCGCTCGTCACGCGCTTCCTGGAGTTGTACGTCGCGTTTCCGTCGTTCCTCGTCGCGTTCACGCTGATCTTCCTGTACGGCTCGCAGGGCTCGATCAGCATCGCGCTGCAGCACCTGTTTCATCTCGAAAATGCGCCGCTCGATTTCCTGTTCGGCATCGGCGGCGTAATCCTCGCGCAGACCGTGTTCTATACGCCGTTCGTCGTGCGGCCGACGCTCGCATCGTTCGCGACGCTCGATTTGCGGCTGATCGAAGCCGCGCGCAGCCTCGGCGCTTCAGGCTGGATGCTCGCGCGCCGCGTCGTGCTGCCGATCGCGTGGCCGGGCATCGCTGCCGGCACCGTGCTGTGCTTCCTGCTGACGCTGAACGAATTCGGGATTCTGCTCGTGCTCGGCAGCGCGCGGCTCGTCACGCTGCCGGTCGCGATCTACAGCAGCGCGACCGTCGACCTCGACCTGCCGACCGCGTCGGCCGGCGCGGTGGTGATGCTCGCGCTGTCGCTGGCGCTGTATGCGGTTTATCGCCGGGTGAACCGGCGTGCGACGGGAGGGAACGATGTCCGCTGAATTCCGTATCGGGCAGGGCGTGCCGCGCCACCAGATCGGCTGGGGCGACACGGTGCTCAAGCACGCATCGCGCGCGGCGCTCGCGCTGGCCGCGTTCGCGTGCTTCTGGTTGTTCGTGTTGCCGGTCATCGTCGTCGCGCTGTCGAGCGTGTCGACGCAGTGGTCGGGCACGATCTTGCCGGCCGGTTACAGCCTGCGCTGGTTCGAGCGGCTCGGGTCGCCGGAATACGACGCGCTGCTGACGAGCCTCGAAATCGGCTTCGGCGTGTCGGCGGTCGGCACGGTCCTCGGGCTGTGGCTCGCGCTGGCGCTCGAAGGGCGCGACCGGCGCGGCCTCGGCGCGGTGGTCGATGCCCTCGTGATGGTGCCGAACGGCGTGCCGAGCGTCGTGCTCGGGCTCGCGGTGCTGATCGCGTATCACCAGAAGCCGGTCGACCTGTCGAGCTCGGCGGCGATCGTCGTGCTCGTGCAGCTCGCGCTGATCTTGCCCTTCTGCTATCGCTGCGCGGCCGCGGCGCTGCGTCCGGAGCTGACCGTGCTGCGCGAAGCGGCGGCGAGCCTCGGCGCGCCGCCCGCGATGGTGCTGCGCCGCGTGCTGCTGCCGCAGCTGGTGCCGGCGCTGCGCGCGAGCCTCGCACTCGGCTTCGCGCTGTCGCTCGGAGAACTCGGTGCGACGCTGACGGTTTATCCGCCCGGCTTCGCGACCGTGCCGATCGTCGTGATCGGCCAGGTGGAGCGGGGGTATTACCTTCCGGCGTCGGCGCTGTCGCTGCTGATGCTGGGCGCGTCGCTCGCGGCGCTGCTGCTGATCGCCGCGCGCGTGCCGCGCGGCAAGCGGGTGGCATCATGAACGCCGCGTTCGCATTGCGCCAACCTGGCGACGCGTCGGCGGCCGGTATCCCGACGGAGCTTGCGGGTCGCTCGGTCGACGTCAACGGCCGGCACTACCGGCTGCCGGTCGAGCCGACCGTCGTCGTCTGCGTCGACGGCTGCGAGTACGACTATCTCGAACGGGCGGTGGACGCGGGTGTCGCGCCGTTCATCGGCCGGATGATCGCGGAAGGCACGACCTGGCGCGCCGATTGCGTCGTGCCGACCTTCACCAACCCGAACAACCTGTCGATCGTCTGCGGCGTGCCGCCGTCGGTCCACGGAATCTGCGGCAACTATTTCTGGGACCCGGCCGCCGATGGCGGGCGTGGCGCCGAAGTCATGATGAACGACCCGGCCTACCTGCGGGCCGGCACGCTGCTCGCGGCGGCGTCCGACGCCGGTGCGCGGGTGGCCGTCGTGACGGCGAAGGACAAGCTGCGCCGGCTGCTCGGCTGGCAGATGAACGGCATCTGCTTTTCGGCCGAGAAGGCCGCGCAGGCGAATCTCGCCGAAAACGGGATCGTCGACGTGCTCGACTGGGTGGGCCTGCCGTCGCCGGACGTCTACAGCGCGGCGCTGTCCGAATTCGTGTTCGCGGCCGGCGTGCGGCTTGCGCAGACGCGCCAGGTCGACCTGATGTACCTGTCGACCACCGATTACGTGCAGCACAAGTGCGCGCCGGGGAGTGCCGGTGCGAACGCGTTCTACGCGATGATGGACGGTTATCTCGCGCAGCTCGACGCGCTCGGCTGGGCGATCGGGCTGACGGCCGACCACGGGATGAACGCGAAGCACGATCCTGCGACGGGCCGGCCGAACGTCATCTATCTGCAGGATGCCTTCGACGGGTGGTACGGCGCGCAGGCTGCGCGCGTGATCCTGCCGATCACGGATCCGTACGTCGTGCACCACGGCGCGCTCGGCTCGTTTGCCACTGTCTATCTGGCGCCGGGCGTCGACCGGGCCGAGGCGATGTGGCGCGTCGGCGGCCTCGACGGCGTCGAGCTCGTGCTCGACAACGCGGAAGCCGCGGCACGTTTCGAGCTGCCGGCCGACCGGATCGGCGATCTCGTCGTGATCGGCCGCCGCGACATGACGCTCGGCACGCGCGAGCGCGAACACGATCTGTCGGGCCTCACGGTGCCGCTGCGTTCGCATGGCGGCGTGTCGGAGCAGGAAGTACCGCTGCTGTTCAATCGCCGTATCGAGCCGGTCGATCCTGCGCGTCGCCCGCGCAATTTCGACGTGTTCGATTTCGTGCTGAACCGGGTCGCGACATGATGGCTCACCCCCGACACGATCACCCGGCGTTTCGCGCGGAGGCGCTGCGCTGGTGCGGCACGCGCGCGACGCGCGAACGCACGCTCGACGTCATGGACCCTTACACGGGCACGCGCGTCGGTACGGTGCCGCTCGCGAGCGTCGACGACGTGCGCGTGGCATTCGACTACGCGATGGCGTACCGGCCGACGCTCACGCGTTACGAGCGTTCGGAGATCCTCGAACGCGCGGCTGCGCTGTTGCGCGAGCGTACCGAGGAAGCGTCCGACCTGATCACGCTCGAGTCGGGGTTGTCGAAACAGGACTCCCGCTACGAGATCGGCCGCGTGGCCGACGTGTTGAAATTCGCGGCGGTCGAGGCGCTGCGCGACGACGCGCAGAGTTTCTCGTGCGACCTGACGCCCCATGGCAAGGCGCGCCGCGTGTTTTCGCAGCGGCAACCGCTCGATGGCGTGATCGTCGCGATCACGCCGTTCAATCATCCGATGAACCAGGTGGCGCACAAGATCGCGCCGGCGATCGCGACCAACAACCGCGTGATCGTGAAGCCGTCGGAGAAGGTGCCGCTGTCGGCGCTCTATCTGGCCGATCTGCTGGTTGAAGCCGGTCTGCCGGAGCCGATGCTGCAGGTGCTGACCGGCGATCCGCGCGAGATCGCGGACGAGCTCGTCACGCACCCGCATGCGTCGCTGATCACCTTCACGGGCGGCGTGGCGATCGGCAAGGCGATTGCCGCGCGGGCCGGCTACCGCCGCATCGTGCTGGAGTTGGGCGGCAACGATCCGCTGATCGTCCTCGACGATGCCGATCTCGAACGCGCGGCGTCGCTGGCGGTGCTCGGGTCGTACCGGAATTCGGGTCAGCGTTGCACGGCCGTCAAGCGGATGCTGGTGCAGCGCTCGATCGCGCCCGCCTTCACCGAATTGCTCGTCGAGAAGACGCGCGCATGGAAGTACGGCGATCCGTTCGATCCCGCGAACGAAATGGGCACGGTGATCGACGAGGACGCGGCGCGGCTGTTCGAGGCGCGGGTCGGGGAGGCGGTCGAGCAGGGCGCGAGGCTGTTGACGGGCAACGTGCGGCGCGGCGCGCTGTATGCGCCGACCGTGCTCGACAACGTCGATCCGTCGATGACGATCGTGCGCGAGGAGACCTTCGGCCCGGTATCGCCGGTGATTGCGTTCGACACGATCGACGACGCGATCCGGATCAGCAACGGGACGGCGTTCGGGCTATCGTCGGGTGTCTGTACGGACAGCACGGCGGCGGTCGTGCGGTTCGTGAACGAGCTGAACGTCGGCACGGTGAATGTATGGGAAGTGCCCGGATACAGGATCGAGCTGTCGCCGTTCGGCGGGATCAAGGACTCGGGGCTCGGATACAAGGAAGGCGTTCAGGAGGCGATGAAGAGCTTCACGAACCTGAAGACGTTTTCGCTGCCTTGGGAGTGAATGAATGGCATTGACGGTGGAAGATATCCACGGGCTGTATCGCGAGCATGGTCATGTGGCCTATAGCGGTGAACCGGTCACGCAGCTCGAGCATGCATTGCAGAGCGGATTGCTGGCGGAAGAGGCGGGGGCTGATGAAGCGCTGGTTGCGGCGGCGTTCCTGCACGATCTCGGGCATCTGCTGAATCGCCAGGGCGAGACGCCGAGTGCGCGCGGGATCGACGACCTGCACCAGTATTACGTGCTGCCGTTCCTGCGGCCGCTGTTTTCCGACGCGGTGCTGGAGCCGATCCGGCTGCACGTCGACGCAAAGCGCTGCCTGTGCCGCACGGACGCCGGCTACTTCGAGAGCCTGTCGCCGGACTCGGTGCGCAGTCTCGCGCTGCAGGGCGGTATCTTCAGTGAAGAGGAGACGGCGGCGTTCCTGCAGCGCCCGTTCGCGGAGGAGGCGCTGCGTCTGCGCCGCTGGGACGATACGGCAAAGGAAGAGGGCAAGGTGACGCCTGATCTCGATCACTATATGGAGATCGTCGCGCGCCAGGCGCGCGCAGGCTGACCGGTTGAGTTGCTTCTATATAAGGCCCCGCACGCGACAGCGTGCGGGGCCTTATATTTTTTGAGAAACCCCTTGCGCAGTTCGAAGAGGGTGCTTAGAATCACGCCTCTTTCGCGCTAACGGAAACACGGCGTGGAAGAGGGAAGCAAAGCTGGTGGTGTGCTGCAGTCTTGGGCGCGCGGCTGGCTTGGAAGTTGAACCCCGCAGTCGCAACGATGTAGTGTAAAAAGTTGTTGACGAGCTGCGAAACACGGTTCATAATCTCGCTTCTCTGCTGCTGAAAACGCAGCGCTGCTGAGAAACACGAAGTTCCTCGCAGATTGCTCTTTAAAAATTAACAGCCGATAAGTGTGGGCGCTTGATGGAAGCGAGCTGATCCTCGGATCAGATAGCGAAAGTATCAAGAGTCTCACACTAAAGTAAGTCAGGTTTATGAAGCAATTCATATTCCTGTCAGCTTTGAGTGAGCGACCGGTTCTTAACCGAACCGAAAACAGTAACAGGTTTAAACTGAAGAGTTTGATCCTGGCTCAGATTGAACGCTGGCGGCATGCCTTACACATGCAAGTCGAACGGCAGCACGGGTGCTTGCACCTGGTGGCGAGTGGCGAACGGGTGAGTAATACATCGGAACATGTCCTGTAGTGGGGGATAGCCCGGCGAAAGCCGGATTAATACCGCATACGATCTACGGATGAAAGCGGGGGACCTTCGGGCCTCGCGCTATAGGGTTGGCCGATGGCTGATTAGCTAGTTGGTGGGGTAAAGGCCTACCAAGGCGACGATCAGTAGCTGGTCTGAGAGGACGACCAGCCACACTGGGACTGAGACACGGCCCAGACTCCTACGGGAGGCAGCAGTGGGGAATTTTGGACAATGGGCGAAAGCCTGATCCAGCAATGCCGCGTGTGTGAAGAAGGCCTTCGGGTTGTAAAGCACTTTTGTCCGGAAAGAAATCCTTGGCTCTAATACAGTCGGGGGATGACGGTACCGGAAGAATAAGCACCGGCTAACTACGTGCCAGCAGCCGCGGTAATACGTAGGGTGCAAGCGTTAATCGGAATTACTGGGCGTAAAGCGTGCGCAGGCGGTTTGCTAAGACCGATGTGAAATCCCCGGGCTCAACCTGGGAACTGCATTGGTGACTGGCAGGCTAGAGTATGGCAGAGGGGGGTAGAATTCCACGTGTAGCAGTGAAATGCGTAGAGATGTGGAGGAATACCGATGGCGAAGGCAGCCCCCTGGGCCAATACTGACGCTCATGCACGAAAGCGTGGGGAGCAAACAGGATTAGATACCCTGGTAGTCCACGCCCTAAACGATGTCAACTAGTTGTTGGGGATTCATTTCCTTAGTAACGTAGCTAACGCGTGAAGTTGACCGCCTGGGGAGTACGGTCGCAAGATTAAAACTCAAAGGAATTGACGGGGACCCGCACAAGCGGTGGATGATGTGGATTAATTCGATGCAACGCGAAAAACCTTACCTACCCTTGACATGGTCGGAATCCTGCTGAGAGGCGGGAGTGCTCGAAAGAGAACCGGCGCACAGGTGCTGCATGGCTGTCGTCAGCTCGTGTCGTGAGATGTTGGGTTAAGTCCCGCAACGAGCGCAACCCTTGTCCTTAGTTGCTACGCAAGAGCACTCTAAGGAGACTGCCGGTGACAAACCGGAGGAAGGTGGGGATGACGTCAAGTCCTCATGGCCCTTATGGGTAGGGCTTCACACGTCATACAATGGTCGGAACAGAGGGTCGCCAACCCGCGAGGGGGAGCTAATCCCAGAAAACCGATCGTAGTCCGGATTGCACTCTGCAACTCGAGTGCATGAAGCTGGAATCGCTAGTAATCGCGGATCAGCATGCCGCGGTGAATACGTTCCCGGGTCTTGTACACACCGCCCGTCACACCATGGGAGTGGGTTTTACCAGAAGTGGCTAGTCTAACCGCAAGGAGGACGGTCACCACGGTAGGATTCATGACTGGGGTGAAGTCGTAACAAGGTAGCCGTATCGGAAGGTGCGGCTGGATCACCTCCTTTCCAGAGCTTCTCGCAAAATTGAGCGCTCACGCTTATCGGCTGTAAATTAAAGACAGACTCAGGGGTCTGTAGCTCAGTCGGTTAGAGCACCGTCTTGATAAGGCGGGGGTCGTTGGTTCGAATCCAACCAGACCCACCACCGTCTTGTGGGCGGTACACACCTGAGGAATTCTGTACATGGGGGCATAGCTCAGCTGGGAGAGCACCTGCTTTGCAAGCAGGGGGTCGTCGGTTCGATCCCGTCTGCCTCCACCAATCACCAACGCTAAGTGCTTGGTTCATACGATGAACCGAGAATTTTGCATTGGCGATTGAGCCAGTCAGAGCGGTACGAAAGTATCGGCTGTCGTTCTTTAACAATCTGGAAGAAGTAAGTAATTTGGATAGCGGAAGCGTCTTGAGATGGACGTGGAAACTATCCGGGTTGTGATTGTATCGATGTATCTCAAGATGATTCGTAAACTACTCCCTTCGGGAGTGGGGCCAGAGTAAGCGCTAAAGCGCTAACTCTAGCCGACATCAATTGGAATACGGCACAACGCGAGAACTCAACCTGTAGCGACTGTCGACGAGACAGACTCGTTATAGGGTCAAGCGAACAAGTGCATGTGGTGGATGCCTTGGCGATCACAGGCGATGAAGGACGCGGTAGCCTGCGAAAAGCTACGGGGAGCTGGCAAACAAGCTTTGATCCGTAGATGTCCGAATGGGGAAACCCACTCCTTTTGGAGTATCCATGGCTGAATACATAGGCCATGCGAAGCGAACGCGGTGAACTGAAACATCTAAGTAACCGCAGGAAAAGAAATCAACCGAGATTCCCAAAGTAGTGGCGAGCGAAATGGGATGAGCCTTGCACTCTTTATTTGTATTGTTAGCCGAACGCTCTGGAAAGTGCGGCCATAGCAGGTGATAGCCCTGTAGGCGAAAACAGTATGAAAGAACTAGGTGTGCGACAAGTAGGGCGGGACACGTGAAATCCTGTCTGAAGATGGGGGGACCATCCTCCAAGGCTAAATACTCGTGATCGACCGATAGTGAACCAGTACCGTGAGGGAAAGGCGAAAAGAACCCCGGGAGGGGAGTGAAATAGATCCTGAAACCGCATGCATACAAACAGTCGGAGCCTCGTAAGGGGTGACGGCGTACCTTTTGTATAATGGGTCAGCGACTTACGTTCAGTAGCAAGCTTAACCGTATAGGGCAGGCGTAGCGAAAGCGAGTCCGAATAGGGCGTTCAGTTGCTGGGCGTAGACCCGAAACCAGGTGATCTATCCATGGCCAGGATGAAGGTGCGGTAACACGTACTGGAGGTCCGAACCCACTAACGTTGAAAAGTTAGGGGATGAGCTGTGGATAGGGGTGAAAGGCTAAACAAACCTGGAAATAGCTGGTTCTCTCCGAAAACTATTTAGGTAGTGCCTCGTGTCTCACCTTCGGGGGTAGAGCACTGTCATGGTTGGGGGGTCTATTGCAGATTACCCCGCCATAGCAAACTCCGAATACCGAAGAGTGCAATCACGGGAGACAGACATCGGGTGCTAACGTCCGGTGTCAAGAGGGAAACAACCCAGACCGCCAGCTAAGGTCCCCAAATATAGCTAAGTGGGAAACGAAGTGGGAAGGCTAAAACAGTCAGGAGGTTGGCTTAGAAGCAGCCACCCTTTAAAGAAAGCGTAATAGCTCACTGATCGAGTCGTCCTGCGCGGAAGATGTAACGGGGCTAAGCTATATACCGAAGCTGCGGATGCGTGCTTAGCACGCATGGTAGGAGAGCGTTCCGTAAGCCTGCGAAGGTGCCTTGTAAAGGGTGCTGGAGGTATCGGAAGTGCGAATGCTGACATGAGTAGCGATAAAGGGGTGAAAGGCCCCCTCGCCGTAAGCCCAAGGTTTCCTACGCAACGTTCATCGGCGTAGGGTGAGTCGGCCCCTAAGGCGAGGCAGAAATGCGTAGCTGATGGGAAGCAGGTCAATATTCCTGCACCATTGTTAGATGCGATGGGGGGACGGATCGCGGAAGGTTGTCCGGGTGTTGGAAGTCCCGGTCGCTGCATTGGAGAAGGCACTTAGGCAAATCCGGGTGCGCAATTCAAGGGTGTGGCGCGAGCTCCTTAGGGAGCGAAGCAATTGGAAGTGGTTCCAAGAAAAGCCTCTAAGCTTCAGTCTAACGATGACCGTACCGCAAACCGACACAGGTGGGCGAGATGAGTATTCTAAGGCGCTTGAGAGAACTCGGGAGAAGGAACTCGGCAAATTGGTACCGTAACTTCGGGATAAGGTACGCCCTTGTAGCTTGACTGGCCTGCGCCAGGAGGGTGAAGGGGTTGCAATAAACTGGTGGCTGCGACTGTTTAATAAAAACACAGCACTCTGCAAACACGAAAGTGGACGTATAGGGTGTGACGCCTGCCCGGTGCCGGAAGATTAAATGATGGGGTGCAAGCTCTTGATTGAAGTCCCGGTAAACGGCGGCCGTAACTATAACGGTCCTAAGGTAGCGAAATTCCTTGTCGGGTAAGTTCCGACCTGCACGAATGGCGTAACGATGGCCACACTGTCTCCTCCCGAGACTCAGCGAAGTTGAAGTGTTTGTGATGATGCAATCTACCCGCGGCTAGACGGAAAGACCCCATGAACCTTTACTGTAGCTTTGCATTGGACTTTGAACCGATCTGTGTAGGATAGGTGGGAGGCTATGAAACCGGAACGCTAGTTTCGGTGGAGCCGTCCTTGAAATACCACCCTGGTTTGTTTGAGGTTCTAACCTTGGCCCGTGATCCGGGTCGGGGACAGTGCATGGTAGGCAGTTTGACTGGGGCGGTCTCCTCCCAAAGCGTAACGGAGGAGTACGAAGGTACGCTAGGTACGGTCGGAAATCGTGCTGATAGTGCAATGGCATAAGCGTGCTTAACTGCGAGACCGACAAGTCGAGCAGGTGCGAAAGCAGGTCATAGTGATCCGGTGGTTCTGTATGGAAGGGCCATCGCTCAACGGATAAAAGGTACTCTGGGGATAACAGGCTGATACCGCCCAAGAGTTCATATCGACGGCGGTGTTTGGCACCTCGATGTCGGCTCATCTCATCCTGGGGCTGTAGCCGGTCCCAAGGGTATGGCTGTTCGCCATTTAAAGAGGTACGTGAGCTGGGTTTAAAACGTCGTGAGACAGTTTGGTCCCTATCTGCCGTGGGCGTTGGATATTTGAAGGGGGCTGCTCCTAGTACGAGAGGACCGGAGTGGACGAACCTCTGGTGTACCGGTTGTCACGCCAGTGGCATCGCCGGGTAGCTATGTTCGGAAGAGATAACCGCTGAAAGCATCTAAGCGGGAAACTCGCCTTAAGATGAGATATCCCTGGGGACTAGATCCCCTTGAAGGGTCGTTCGAGACCAGGACGTTGATAGGTCAGGTGTGTAAGCGCAGTAATGCGTTCAGCTAACTGATACTAATTGCCCGTAAGGCTTGATCCTATAACAAGTCTGCCTTGTAGATCGGCGCCGTGCGACAGCACCGGCCGCAGGATCCAGAGCGACAAGTTGGATTCTCGTGTGTGATACACACAACCTAAATTACTGCTTCTTCCAAGATTGGTTGCGCTGCGAAGCCAGCGCAACAACCCTCTTTGCCTGATGACCATAGCGAGTCGGTCCCACCCCTTCCCATCCCGAACAGGACCGTGAAACGACTCTACGCCGATGATAGTGCGGATTCCCGTGTGAAAGTAGGTAATCGTCAGGCTCCCTAAGCCAAGAACCCCCGCCCGAAAGGCGGGGGTTTTTGCATTTCAGCGACGGAAATGTACGACACTGGCCAAGCAATACTGCGACCGGAGCCGAGACGGCCGACGGTCGCAGATCAGGTATCTGCCATCCTCGAGCAATCCGCCGCCAAGCACCTTTGATATCCTCGGTACGTTCTCTACGTACCATGCCGATCCCCCATCAGTCAGCATCCGGTCGATGTTGATACATCCAGGGGCGATGTTTTGATGATCGACGATGCGCGACGTTCGTCGAAGATGGTCGATAAATGCCGCCTTCTGGCGAAAATTCCCTGCTTCATCCGCTGGTCTTTCGACGAACCCTGTCGACTTGATCGGTGTGCGCCCTTCCGCGAACCCACCACGAAATCGTCATAAAAATCTATGCGCATAAAGTCCGTTCGCACGGCATGCGCGGCAGAGCGGGGAGCAGGCCCTTCGGGGTAATATCGCCATTCGTCCCGATTCCCGGCGCTTTCAGGCATCCGCTGGCGGTCGGTGTCCTCCGTATTCCGTCTCTCGCACAGTTCATGACTGACAGCCCTGCCCAAGGTGGTCGGACGACCGACTTCTTGCCGTATCTCGTCGCCGCAACGTTCTTCATGGAGTACCTCGACACGACCGTGATCGCGACCGCGCTGCCGCAAATGGCGCGCTCGTTCGGTGTCGGTCCGAACGCGCTGAGCCTCGGGATGACGGCCTATATGCTCGCGCTGGCGGTGTTCATCCCGATCAGCGGCTGGATCGCGGACCGCTATGGATCGCGTACGGTATTCGCGAGTGCGATTGTCGTCTTTACCGGTGCGTCGGTGCTGTGCGGGCTGTCCGAAGGCGTCGTGACGTTCACGGCTGCACGGCTGCTGCAGGGTATCGGCGGGGCGATGATGGTGCCGGTCGGACGGATGATCGTCGTGCGCAGCACCGAGAAGGCGAAACTGATGCGAGCGATCGCGACGATCACGTGGCCGGGCATCGTCGCGCCTGTCGTCGGGCCGCCGATCGGCGGCTTCATCACGACCTATGCGTCATGGCGCTGGATCTTCCTGTTGAACGTCCCGTTCGGTATTGCCGCGCTCGTCTGTACCTGGCTGATCGTCCGGAACACGCGCGCCGACGAGCAACGGCCGCTCGACTGGGCTGGATTCGTGCTGGCCGGCGGTGCATTGACCTGTCTGTTGATCGGTACCGAAGCGGCCGGCCAGCAGGATGTCGACTTCACGCGCGCGGGCGTCCTGGTGGGGGCGAGCGTGCTGTTCGGCGCGGCCGCGTGGTGGCATGCGCGACGCTGCGCGCATCCGCTGCTCGACTTCACCACGCTGAAGGTGCCGACCTTCTCTGTGACGGTGATCTCCGGCTCGGTCACGCGGATGGCGATCAACGCCGTGCCGTACCTGCTGCCGCTGTTGTTCCAGATCGGCTTCGGGTTGTCGCCGTTCCAGTCCGGCCTGTTGCTGCTCGCGAGTGCGCTCGGCAATCTGGGGATGAAGGCGGGAACGTCGTGGATTCTCGACCGATATGGTTTCCGGCGCGTTGCACTCGTCGACGTGACAATTGTCGGCATCTTCACGATTGCGTGCGGCTGGCTGACCGCGTCGACGCCGCTGGCGATCACGCTGCTCGTCGTATTCGTCTACGGACTCACGCGGTCGATGCAGTTCACGACGCTCGCGACACTCGCCTATGCGGATATCCCGGCTCATCAGACGAGTGCAGCCAGCACGCTGTGGAGTGCCGCACAGCAGATGACGATCGGGATGGGGATCGCGTTCGGTGCATTGTCGCTGCGGCTCGCGGCGTTGGTGCGCGGCGATGCGGCCGGCATGCATTACGTGCTCGACGATTTCCGCTGGGCATTCGTCGCGGCCGGCGTGCTCGCGCTGCTGACGTTGCCGGGTTATGCGCGGCTGGCTTCCGATGCAGGCGATCGGCTGCGGGCGAGTGTGGCGCGAGGGTAGGTCGAACGGTGCATCCAATTTGCACCGCGACAGGTGAGCGCGACTGTTTTTCGTCGCTCACCCGAAACGTCGATTCGTTGTGGCTACGATGGCCTGACGGTCAGCGCAGTCGGCCATTTGTCACTGCTGCGGGCGTGGGGGCAATAGCGTAACGCGGTGCTCCCCGCGCGAACCGGAAATCATCCGCGTGACGAACGTCGGGACGGCACCACGCTCGTCCTCGCTGCCGTCACTGCGCGTCATGAAAGATGATGCCGACGGTGTGACGGTGGCCACTGCGAATCCGGCTCACGCCGTGGCGCAGGTTGACGCGATAGACGCCGCGCGTCCCCTGCACGGGTCTGCCATGCACGGCGAAGATCACCGCGTCGCCTTGCATCAGCGGCACCACTTCCGCCCGTGATTGCATGCGTGGCCGCTGTTCCGTCAACACGAATTCCCCGCCCGTGAAATCGCGGCCCGGCGCCGACAGCAGGATCGCGACCTGCAGCGGAAACACGTGCTCGCCATAAAGATCCTGATGGAGACAGTTGTAGTCGTCGGGACCGTATTGCAGGATCAGCGGCGTCGGTCGCGTCTGCCCCGCCGCCCGGCAGCGATCGAGGAATGTCGTGTGGTCGTTCGGATAGCGGACGTCGATTCCGAGTGCCTGGTTCCAGCGATTCGCGATGGGTGCGAGATGCGGGTAGATCGTCGTGCGAAGCTCGGCAATGACTGCGGGCAGCGGGTACGCGAAGTACTTGTATTCGCCGCGGCCGAATCCGTGCCGCGCCATCACGACGCGTGAACGATAAAGCGCATCCCGTGGATAGAGCGACGCGAGCGCATCGCATTCGTTCGTGGAAATCAGGCCCGGCACACGCGCGCATCCATAGCGATCGAGTTCGGCGCCGACAGTCGGCCAGTCGATGGCGTCGACGCGTTGTGCGATGTCCGGCGATTCGACGGCAGGTTGCAGATCGGCGATGTTCACGGGCGTCCCTTGGTTCGTCAGCGATGTGGCGCGAGTCGTGCGGAATGCCCGGAAGCATTGCGCGCACGGTTGGAGCCACGAAGAAAGTCGATGAACCCAGTCTAGCGACGTTCGTGTGCAGACGCGCTCCAGATCTTGCGCTTCAATTCGGAAGCAAGAGGGAAAGGCACGGGACGCGCACGGACACATCGAAGGCGGCGACGTATCAGTGTGGAGAGGCGGAGAGGCGGAGAAGCGAGCGGCGAATCTTCCACGACAGGCGGCCGGCTCACCGGCCACCCGTCGCAACGTGAATCAAGCCATCGACCGGAACAACCAGTAGAGCCCGCCGGCAAGCACGATCGACGCCGGCAGCGTCAGCACCCACGCGAGCACGAGGCTGCGCACCGTGCTCCACTGCAGCCCGGAGCCGTTCGCCGCCATCGTGCCCGCGACACCCGACGACAGCACGTGTGTCGTCGACACGGGCAATCCGTACACGTCGGCGGCGCCGATCGTCAGCATCGCGACGAGTTCGGCCGATGCGCCTTGTCCGTACGTCAGATGCTGCTTGCCGATTTTCTCGCCGACGGTCACGACGATCCGCTTCCAGCCGACCATCGTGCCGAGGCCCAGCGCGATCGCGACGGCAACCTTCACCCACGTCGGAATGAATTTGGTCGCGTGGTCGAGTTGCTTGTGATAGTTGTCGATCGCCAGCTTGTCGTCGGCCGCGAACGCGGGCTGACCCGACTTCTCGATCAGGCGGATTGCTTCGGATACCAGATACATCGTGTTGCGCACGTTGTCGACGTCGCGCTGCGGCACGTCTGCCATCGAGCCCGACGCGCCGACCGCGGTCGCGAGCGATGTCGACAGCTGCTGGACGGCCGGCAGCACTGCAGGCGTCAGTTCGCGATGCTGCACGTAGCGCTCGACGTCGGCACGCGGGTTCGCGGACGGCGCGACGCCGTTCGTGTACTTCCCGAATGTCGCGGCCGCCTGGTTCGCGACCGCCACGAAGGTCTGCGTCTCGGCCGGCGTGACGGCCTTGTTCAGCGCATAGGCGGTGGGCACCGTGCCGATCAGGATCAGCATGATGAGCCCCATCCCTTTCTGCCCGTCGTTCGAACCGTGCGCAAACGACACGCCCGTGCAGGTCAGGATCAGCAGGCAGCGAATCCAGAACGGCGGCGGCTGGTCTTTCGGCGGCTCCTTGTACAACTCCGGAACCCGCACGAGCGTCTTCAGTACGAGCAGCAACAGCGCTGCGCACAGAAAGCCGACGATCGGCGAGAACAGCAGCGACCTGCCGACACCGAGCGCCTGGCCCCAGTCGACGCCGCTCGTGCCGGACGGCCCGTGCATCAGCTGGTTCATCAGCCCGACGCCGATGATCGAACCGATCAGCGTATGCGAACTCGACGACGGCAACCCGAAATACCAGGTCGCGAGGTTCCACACGATCGCGGCGATCAGCAGCGCGAACACCATCGCGAAGCCCGCGCCGCTGCCGACCTGCAGGATCAGCTCGACCGGCAGCAACTGCAGGATGCCGAACGCAACGGCACCGCTCGAGACCATTACGCCGAGGAAGTTCCACATGCCGGACCAGATCACCGCGACGTTCGGCGTCAGCGAGTGCGTATAGATCACGGTGGCGACCGCGTTCGCGGTGTCGTGGAAGCCGTTGACGAATTCGAAGCCGAGTGCGATCAGCAGCGCGGCGCCGAGCAGCAGGTACGGGAACAGTTTCCCTTCGCGGACCGGAGCCAGATCGTCGATCAGGTGCGTGGCGATGTAGAGCGCGCCGAGCGCCAGCACCAGCAGGAAGACGGCATAGCCGACCTGTCTGGTGCGTTCGACGGAGCCCGGGTTGTTCGGTGCGGACGAAGCAGGTTGATTCATGACGGCATCTCGTGAGGGAACCGCGTCCGATCCTATCTGCGGCCAGCAGTCAGTTTGATGACAGTCGGAACCACGCACGGTGTGCCTTGCCGATGCGTAAGGCGATTGAAGGCGTGTATGCGCAACGTGACGCGCCAGCCCGCATCGTCGTCCACATAGTGAGCGCAATAGCGCTCTACGCGTTGCCGTCCGTGCTCAACGTCCATCCGTTCGGCGACGCAACAAGCGTCGTGCAGGACAGCGGCGCGACGTCGATGCGGGCCGCTGCCTTCGAATCCATCCGCCGCACATGGGCGACGGCCGCGCGGACGATTGGCGCATGCGTGATTGCGACGATGTCGCGATCTTGCCGCAGCGCGTTCAACCACGTGCCGACGCGGTGCATGGCTGCTTCGAACGATTCACCGCCGTGTGGCGACGCTGACGGGTCTGCGATCCACGCGTCCAGTTCGTCCGGCAAGTCGCGTGCGAGGTCGTGCAGGCGCTGGCCTCGCCAGTTGCCGTAATCGATGTCGCGCAGTGCGTCGTCGATGTCGACATGAAGTCCGAGCGCATCGGCGGTCTGCCGCGCGCAGCATGCGGGGCTGCACAGCGCGAGCGCGCCGGCGGTACCTGCCCACCGGCCGCGTAGCGCAGCGGCTTCGGCGAGCCCGCGCGTATCGAGCGGATCGTCGTCGGGAAACGTGCCGGTGCGCATCGCCCGGGTCGATGCGTGTGCGATCAGGCGCAGCGAGGTAGGCATGTTCATGTCGGTTTTCGGATGATCCGGGACGGGCGCACGTGTCCGCCTGGCAGCGCTTCTTCAATACGCGAACGTTCGCGCGTACAATTCGCCCGATACGAAGCGCGGAAGCCGGTGCAAGCCCGGCGCGGTCGCGCCACTGTAACCGGTGATCGATGATCCCGGAAGCCAGACCTGCCTTCGTATCCATCCAACATTTGTCGGGGCGCGATTCCCCTGAGGTGCATCCATGAGCGAAGCAGTGCTGAGGCCGGCGGTCGTGCCGGCGCCCATCCCCGTCCGTGAACTGTTGCCGTGGGCCGTGTTCGTCGGCCTGATCCTGTTGCTCGCGCTTTATTTCGTCGGCGCGGAACAAGGTGCGACGTCGCTCGTGCCGGGCATGTACGTCCACGAATTCGTCCACGACGGCCGCCACCTGCTCGGCTTCCCCTGCCACTGACGCGGAGTTCACGATGGTCGGAAAGCTGCTCATGCGCGGGATGCTCGCAGGCATCGCCGCAGGCCTCCTCACGTTCGGTTTCGCAAAGGTCGTCGGCGAACCGCAAGTCGATCAGGCAATCTCCTTTGAAGAAAAAGCCGACGCCGCCAAGGGCGACGCACCGGAGCCGGAGCTGGTCAGCCGCCACACGCAGGCCGGCCTCGGCTTGCTGACGGGCGTCGTGACCTATGGCGCGGCATTCGGCGGGCTGTTCTCGCTGGTCTTCGCGTATGCCTACGGGCGAGGCAGCCGCCTCCCGGCCCGTCCGCTGGCCGCGTGGCTCGCGCTGGCGGCGTTCATCGCGCTCGTGATCGTGCCGAACCTCAAGTACCCGGCCAATCCGCCGTCGGTCGGCGACCCCGACACGATCGGCTATCGCACGGGCCTGTTCTTCCTGATGATCGCGATTTCCGTCGCGACGATGGTGTTCTCGGTCAGCGTGCGCCGCCATCTGCTGGCGAAGCTCGGCCAGTGGAACGCGTCGATCGTCGCCGGGCTCGTGTTCGTCGCGATCATCGCGGCCGTGCAGATCGGGTTGCCGTCCGTCAGCGAGTTGCCGGCCGATTTCCCGGCGGCCTTGCTGTGGAAGTTCCGCGTGGCGGCGATCGGCATGCAGGTGATCATGTGGACGACGATCGGCCTGCTGTTCGGCGCATGGGTCGAGCGCGGCGAACGCATCGGCATGCGCGCCGCCTGACGCGCACGGCAACGGGGCACGCCTAGCGCAGCATGCGTGGCGCGCTCCCCGTCGATTCGCGCGCCAGCGCGACGAACGCGGCCAGATAGTCGATCGATGCGTCCGCTTCGCGGATGCCGAGGAAGATCTGCTTTGCGATTCCCTTCTTGCCGAGCTTGACCGGCACGACCGGCATCCGGTCGGCGTATTCGTCGGCAAGCCATCTCGGCAGCGCGGCCACGCCGCGCTCGCTCGCCACCATCTGCAGCATGATGTCGGTCGTCTCGATCGACTTGTGCCGCCTCGGCACAATGCCGGCCGGCGTCAGGAACTGGTTGTAGATGTCGAGCCGGTCGGTTTCGACCGGATAGGTGATCAGGATCTCGTCGGTCAGCTGTTCGGGCGTCACGTAATCGGCGTTCGCGAACCGGTGCGAATCGGCGACCACCAGCACCTGCTCGTAGTCGAACACGGGGTCGAAGCGCAGGCCCGGCTTGTTCAGCGGATCGGGCGTCACGAGCACGTCGATGTCATAGCCGAACAGGGCGCCGATGCCGCCGAACTGGAAGCGCTGCTTCACGTCCACGTCGACGTCGGGCCAGCGCGACAGGTACGGCGACACGACCTTCAGCAGCCACTGGTAGCACGGGTGGCACTCCATCCCGATGCGCAGCGTGCCGCGCTCGCCCTTCGCGTACTGCTTCATCCGCTCCTCGGCGAGCTCGAACTGCGGCAGCAGCCGGTTCGCCAGCTTCAGCAGATACTGCCCGCCCTGGGTGAGCCGCAGGCCGCGGCCTTCCCGATCCCAGATCGGCGTGCCGAGCTGCTGCTCAATTTTCCGGACGGTGTGGCTGAGTGCCGATTGCGTGAGGTGCAGCGCGTGGGCGGCCGCGGTCAGTGAGCCCTGGCGCTCGACTTCACGGATCACGACGAGATGGAATCGTTCCAGCATGGATATCGCTCGCGCAACGGATACATGAACAGATTTAATGGATGAATGAAATAATGCCATTTTATTTCATGGAATGAAATCCCTATGATGGCTGCCGGATCTTCACTTCTTCTGGACGGCAGCTCATGGTCACGACACACAACCTCGGTTTCCCGCGCATCGGTGCGAAGCGCGAACTCAAGTTCGGTCTCGAACGCTACTGGAAGGGCGAATCGTCGCGCGACGAGCTGAAGGCGCTCGGCGCCGAGCTGCGCCAGCGTCACTGGAACGACCAGCGCGACCTGGACCTGGCCCCGATCGGCGACTTCGCGTTCTACGATCAGGTGCTCGACATGAGCTTCACGCTCGGCAACCTGCCGAAGCGCGTGCAGGGTTTCCACGGCGATGTGCTCGACAATTATTTCCGCGTCGCGCGCGGCCGTTCGGCGCAGTCGGCGGCCGAGCATGCGGCGTGCTGCGGCGGGGTCTCGGCCGGTGAAATGACGAAGTGGTTCGATACGAACTACCACTACATCGTGCCGGAATTTCACGCGGACACGAACTTCTCGCTCGACCCGTCGCGCCTGCTCCAGCAACTGGCGGAAGCGCAGGCGCAGGGCGTGGCCGTGAAGCCGGTCATCCTCGGCCCCGTCACGTACCTGTGGCTCGGCAAGGCGAAGGACGATTCCGACCGCCTCGCGCTGCTGCCGAAGCTGCTGCCCGTGTACGGCGCGCTGCTCGACACGCTGACCGCGCAGGGCGTCGAATGGGTGCAGATCGACGAACCGATTCTCGTCACCGAACTCGACGCCGAGTGGCGTCAGGCATTGCGCACCGCCTATGCGGCGCTGGAAACGCGTCGCATCAAGCTGCTGCTCGCCACCTACTTCGGCCAGCTCCAGGACAACCTGGCGCTCGCGAGTTCGCTGCCGGTCGACGGCCTGCATGTCGATGCGATCAACGCACGCGACGAAGTCGACGCGCTGGTGCGTGAACTGCCGGCCGAGCGCGTGCTGTCGGTTGGCGCGATCAATGGCCGCAACATCTGGAAGACGGACCTGAACGCGACGCTCGACTGGCTCGAGCCGCTCGCGAAGCAACTGGGCGATCGCCTGTGGCTCGCCCCGTCGTGCTCGCTGCTGCACGTGCCGGTCGATCTCGCGAGCGAGGAGAAGCTCGACGCGGAAATCCGCTCGTGGCTCGCGTTCGCGCTGCAGAAGCTCGACGAGCTGAAGGTGCTCGCGACCGCGCTGAACGAAGGCCGCGACAAGGTGGCCGATGCACTGGCCGCGAACGCTGCCGCGATCCATTCGCGCCGCCACTCGCCGCGCGTGCACAACCCGGCGGTGAAGGCCGCGATCGCCCGCATCGACGCGCAGCTCGGCAACCGCGTGAGCCCCTATACGCAGCGTGCGTCGAAGCAGTCGGCACGCCTGAAGCTGCCGGCGTTCCCGACGACGACGATCGGCTCGTTCCCGCAGACCGGCGAAATCCGTCACGCGCGCAGCCAGTTCAAGGCCGGTGCGCTGGACGATGCGGGCTACCGGGCCGCGATGCAGGCTGAAATCGAACGCAGCGTGCGCGAGCAGGAAGCACTGGAACTCGACGTGCTGGTGCATGGCGAAGCCGAGCGCAACGACATGGTCGAGTACTTCGGCGAGCAGCTCGACGGCTACGCGTTCAGCCAGTTCGGCTGGGTGCAGTCATACGGTTCGCGCTGCGTGAAGCCGCCGATCCTGTTCGGCGACATCAGCCGCCCGAAGGCGATGACGGTCGAATGGATCACGTATGCGCAGTCGCTGACGAACAAGCCGATGAAGGGCATGCTGACCGGCCCCGTGACGATCCTGAACTGGTCGTTCGTGCGCGACGACCAGCCGCGCTCGGTGTCGTGCTACCAGCTCGCGCTGGCGATCCGCGAGGAAGTGCTCGATCTCGAGAAGGCCGGCGTGCGCGTGATCCAGATCGACGAGGCCGCGCTGCGCGAAGGGCTGCCGCTGCGCCGTGCGCAATGGGGCGCGTACCTGAAGTGGGCGGTCGAGTCGTTCCGCATCACCGCGAACGGCGTGCAGGACGACACGCAGATCCATACGCACATGTGCTATTCGGAGTTCAACGACATCATCGCGTCGATCGCCGACATGGATGCGGACGTGATCACGATCGAGACCTCGCGCTCGGACATGGAGCTGCTCGATGCGTTCGACGACTTCAAGTATCCGAACGAGATCGGGCCGGGCGTGTACGACATTCACTCGCCGAACATCCCGACGCAGGAACATATCGTCGGCCTGATGAGGAAGGCGGCGGAACGGATTCCGGCGGAGCGTCTGTGGGTCAATCCGGACTGCGGGCTGAAGACGCGCCAGTGGGCGGAAGTGATTCCGGCGCTGACGAACATGGTCGCTGCCGCGAAGACGCTGCGCAGCCAGGTGCAATAACGCAGCGAGCGCACTGCACGCCGCCGTTGCGATCGAAGATCGGACGGCAAAAAAAACGGCCCGCGGAAGCGGGCCGTTTGGCGTCATGCGTGCACTTGCGTTATGCCGTGCGTGCGCCGCGCGGCAGCGGCTCGTTGGTCTTGCCGGGCGCGCCGGCATCGTCGATGCTGACGCGGCGCGAGATCAGCCACACGCACAGCGACGACAGGAGCGCGGCGCTCGTGTACTGGAGCGCGAGCGGCCACCATTGCGGCGCGGTGTTCTGCGCGATGATGGTCGCGACGAGCGGCGTGAGGCCGCCGGCGAGCGCGCCGCACACCTGGTACGCGATCGAGATCGCCGTGTAGCGGATGCGTGCGACGAAGATGCCGCTGACGAAGCCCGCGACCACCGAGTAGTAGCCCGATTCCGCGAGCGTCGCGAGGCCGACGCCCACCGTGATCGACAGCGGCGTGCCCATGTGCACGAGCGGCAGCATCACGAACGGGACGATCGCGGCCCATGCGCCGGTGATCAGCAGCACGCGCGTGGTGCCGAAGCGCTGCGCGAGGAACGCGGCCGCGAGCTGCACGACGAACTGCAGCACCGCGACGATCGTCATGCAATGCAGCACCATCGACCGGTCGAGCGACAGGAACTGCGTCGCGTAGCTGATCATGAAGATGTTGCTGAAATACACGCCGGCGATGCCGTACACGTTCGCGCCGATCGCGAGCAGCAGCAACGGCCAGTACTTGAGCGCTTCGCGCAGCGGTTTTTGCGCGATGTTGCCGCTCTTCCTGACTTCCTCGAACTCGGGCGATTCGGACACGCTTGCGCGGATCACGAAGCCGACGATCAGTAGTACGGAACTTGCGAGGAACGGCACGCGCCAGCCCCAGCTCATCATGTCTTCCTTCGACAGCGTGCTGATCGCGCCGAACGCGAGCATCGACAGGATCAGGCCGCTCGCGCTGCCGAGCTGCGCGAACGACGCGAAGAACGTGCGTTTGCCTTCCGGCGCATGCTCGCCGGCGAGCAGCACCGCGCCGCCCCATTCGCCGCCGACCGCGATGCCTTGCAGCACCCGCATCAACACGAGCAGGACCGGAGCAATCACACCGGCTTGCGCGTGGGTCGGCAGCAGGCCGATCGCGACCGTCGACACGGCCATCAGCATCAGCGTCGCGAGCAGCGAGCGCTTGCGGCCGAAGCGGTCGCCGAGATAGCCGAACATCACGCCGCCGAGCGGGCGCGCGAAGAAGCCCACCGCGAACGATCCGAACGATGCGAGCAGGCTGACGAAGCGGTTTTCGCCGGGAAAGAACAGCGGCCCGAACACGATGGCGGCGGCGGTCGCGTAGCTATAGAAGTCGTACCACTCGATCGTGGTGCCGACGAACGACGCGAGCGCCGCACGCTTGGGTTGCTTGACGGAAGTCCCCATCTTGATAAGTGCTCCTCTGGAATCCTTTGATTTTGGAATAGGGGGTGGCGCGGGAATCAGTCGCGGTACTTGACGCCCGGCAGCACGCACAGCAGCTCGTAGGCGAGGTTCGCGCCGAGCAGCGCCGTGGTGCCGAACGGGTCATACGGCGGCGCGACTTCGACGAGATCGCAACCGACGATGTTCAGCCCCTTCGCGCCGCGGATGATCTCGAGCGCCTGCGGCACCGTGAGGCCCGCGATTTCCGGCGTGCCGGTGCCCGGCGCGTAGGCCGGGTCGATGCCGTCGATGTCGAAGCTGATGTAGACGGGCGTATCGCCGACGCGCGCGCGCACTTCTTCCATCAGCGGCGCGAGCGACTTGTTCCAGCATTCCTCGGCCTGGACGACGCGGAAGCCCTGCTCGCGGCACCAGTCGAAATCCTCGGCCGCGTAGCCGGTGCCGCGCAGGCCGATCTGCGTGACCTTGTCGCCGTGCAGCAGGCCTTCCTCGACCGCGCGGCGGAACGGCGTGCCGTGCGCGATCTTTTCGCCCATCATCGTGTCGTTCACGTCGGCGTGTGCATCGACGTGGATCAATGCAACCTTGCCGTGCTTGCGGTGGATCGCGCGCAGGATCGGCAGCGCGATCGTGTGGTCGCCGCCCAGCGTGATCGGCTTGCAGTCGTGCTCGAGGATCGCGTCGTACGCGGCTTCGATGCGCGCGATGGAATCGTGCAGGTTGTACGGATTGATCGCGACGTCGCCGATGTCGGCGATCTGCAGCGAATCGAACGGCGCGGCGCGCGTGGCCATGTTGTACGGGCGCAGCAGCACGGATTCGGTGCGGATCTGGCGCGGGCCGAAGCGTGCGCCGGTGCGGTTGGAGGTGCCGAGGTCGAACGGCACGCCGACGAAGCAGGCGTCGAGGCCTTCGGCGCTCGCCACGTGCGGCAGGCGCATCATCGTCGCGATGCCGCCGCAGCGCGGCATTTCATTGCCGCCGAGCGGCTGGAAATGGGTGTGGTCGTTCATGGGCTGTCTCTTCCGATGTGGGGTTGCCGTATCATGCGACGCGGCTTGTCGCACAGTTTTACGCGCTCCGCCGGGAAAGAAGAATGCGAAGATATCGACGTAAACATCGATTTTCATCGATGTATGGAAGGGGATGAACGTGCTGGGGAATCTGTCGACCCTCGATCTGCGGTTGATCCGCGTGTTTCTCGCGGTCACGGACGCGGGCGGCGTGTCGGCCGCGCAGGCCGTGCTGAACGTCGGGCAGTCGACGATCAGCGCGCAGCTTTCGTCGCTGGAGACGCGGCTCGGCTACCGGCTCTGCGAGCGCGGCCGCAGCGGGTTCCGGCTCACGCCGAAGGGCGAGCGGTTTCACGCGATGAGCCGCAAGCTGCTCGCGGCGCTCGACGAATTCGGGATGGCCGCGCGGCACATGGACCGCCAGCTGGTCGGCACGCTGCACATCGGCCTGATCGGCCACACGCCGGTGAGCCAGAACGCGCGGATCGCCGAGGCGATCGCCGCGTTCCGCACGCGCGACGAGGCCGTGCGCTTCTCGATCTCCGTGCGCGCGCCGGGCGATCTCGAGGAGAAGCTGCTGAGCGACGAGATCCAGATCGCGGTCGGCTACTTCTGGCACCGGGTGCCGTCGCTGCACTACACGCCGCTGTTCATCGAGCGCCAGGTCGCGTACTGCGGGCGCGGCCATCCGCTGTTCGACGGCGCCGGCGCGCTGACGCCGGCCGACGTCGCGGGCTTCGAATGGGCGTGGCGCTCGTATCCGCTGCCCGAAGCGCAGATGTCGACGACGCCCGACCGCGTGACCGCGACGGCCGACAACATGGAGGCCGTCGCGCTGCTGATCCTGTCCGGCCACCACCTCGGCTACTTGCCGCAGCATTTCGCGGCGCCCTACGTCGCGCAGGGGCTGCTCGCGCCGCTCAATCCGGAGCAACTGCGCTACGACGTCACGTTCCACATGGTCGTCGCGCGCAACGGGCGCGGCAATCCGCTCGTGGAAGCGTTTCTCGAGGATCTGGAACGCGCGCACCAGCCGACCGACATCGCGTAGGCAGCCGGCATCGACAATGTGAACGAGTGTTGCGGCGGCGCGGCCCGACGCGGCCCACATCGATGGGCGTCGAAGTGACGAAACGGGTGTCGGGCCCGGCTTGCGTGAAGCGTGCCCGCGCCGGCATCACGGCACCGGCAGCCCCGCGTCGTGCTTGACCTCGCGCAGCGACAGCGCCGATTCGATCGACGTCACGCCCGGCAGCATCCGCAGCGATTCGCGCAGGAACGTGCCGTAATCGTCGAGATCGCGCGCCACGACCTGCAGCAGATAATCGGCGGTGCCCGCCACGTTGTGGCACGCCAGGATCCGCTCGATGCCGAGCACTTCCCGCTCGAAGCGGTCGGCGGTCTTGCGGTCGTGCGTCGCGAACCGCACGAGCACGAACGCAACGACGCCGAAGCCGAGCGCCTGGCGCGACAGCTGCGCGCGGTATCGCTCGATGTAACCGTCGTTTTCGAGGCGCTTCAGGCGGCGCGCGCAAGGGGTCTCGGAGAGGCCCACGGTGTCGGCGAGGCGGGCGATCGGCAGGCGGCCGTCGCGCTGCACCGCGGCCAGGATGGCGCGGTCGGTCTTGTCGAGTTCGGTCATGATGGCGGATTCCTGATGCGGATTCAGAGATTGTGGCGGATTCCCCTACGGATCGCCAATCCTGAACCAAAGATGGCCAATAATCCCTCGCGCTCCAGCGGCAACATATCGCCGTAAGAGGAGAGGGGCAGACCATGATTTCCACGCATTTGCTGTTGATTTATCTCGCCGCGCTGGCGGCCATCTACGCGGTGCCGGGGCCGGACATGGCGCTCGTGCTGCAGACCAGCATCGGCCGCGGCGTGCGGCCGGGAATGGCGGCGGCCGCCGGCCTGTCGCTCGCGCGCACCGCGCACGTGACGTTGTCCGCCTGCGGTGTCGCGGCGCTGATCCGCGGCGCGCCGTGGCTGTACGAAGTGATCCGCTACGGCGGCGCGCTGTATCTCGCGTATGTCGCGATCCAGGTGTTCCGTTCGCCCGTGTTCGCGCTCGGCGACGGCGACGCGGCGGCCACGGCGGGCGAGTTGCGGCAGTCGTTCGTGAAGGGCCTGCTCACCAACCTGCTGAACCCGAAGGCGCTGTTGTTCTGCTCGGTGCTGCTGCCGCAGTTCGTGCGCCCCGAGGCCGGGCCGGTCGTGTTGCAGATGTTCGAACTGGGCGCGCTGCTGGTGGCGGCCGGTGTGTGCTTCGACCTCGCGTGCGTGTTCGGCGCGTCGCGGATCGCCGCGTGGATGCGTGCGCATCCGCTTGCGCAGACGGTGCAGCGCTGGACGTTTTCCGCGGCGCTGATCGGCTTTGCGCTGCGCCTGTCGATGGACTGAGTGCCGCGGCGGCGCTGCGCCGGCGCAGGTCGCGCGGCGCGTCGCCGCATCCGATGAGGGCCGCGCGCAATGCCGGCCCGCGCATGCGCCCCGCCGCAGAAGGGCGTGCGCGCAAATCGTCTGACTGATCTAAACTCCCTGTTACTTCGCGCTGTCGCGAACCCGAACGACCGAACGGAACCGTCTCCCGCCGGCCCTGTCCGATTTCCTGGCTGTTCCGTGCAACGCGGTACCAAGGAGGGTCTGAACATGGCAAGGCATCTTCACGCCGACCGTGAACCCCGAATCGTCGCCGAGTCCAAGTGCCTCGGCCCGTGCGATCCGGCAGAACGCATCCACGTCACGATCATGTTGCGGCGGCAGGAAGAAGGGCAACTCGATACGCTGCTTCACCAGCTCGCCACCGGCGACGCGCAAGCGAAACCGGTGTCGCGCGAAACCTTCGCGCAACGTTTTTCCGCCAATCCCGACGACATTCGCAAGGCCGAGGACTTCGCGCATCGCCACCAGCTGACGGTCGATCGCGTCGATCCGGTCGAAAGCGTCGTCGTGGTGTCCGGCACGATCCAGCAGTTCGAAGCCGCGTTCGGCGTCAAGCTCGAGCGCTTCGAGCATCGGTCGATCGGCCAGTATCGCGGCCGCTCCGGCCCGATCGCGCTGCCCGACGATCTCGGCGACGCCGTCACGGCCGTGCTCGGCCTCGACAGCCGTCCGCAGGCGCGGCCGCACTTCCGGCTGAGGCCGCCGTTCACGCCCGCGCGCGGCGGCGCGGCGGGCGTCACGTTCACCCCGGTCCAGCTCGCATCGCTGTACGGCTTCCCGGCCGGCGACGGCGCCGGGCAGTGCATCGCGATCATCGAGCTCGGCGGCGGCTACCGCGCGGCGGACATCCAGCAGTATTTCCGCGGGCTCGGCATCACGAAGCCGCCGACGCTCGTCGACGTCAACGTCGGCACCGGCCGCAACACGCCGACCGGCGATCCGAGCGGCCCGGACGGTGAAGTCGCGCTCGACATCGAGATCGCCGGCGCGATCGCGCCGGCCGCGAAGATCGCCGTCTATTTCGCGGCGAACAGCGACGCGGGCTTCATCCAGGCCGTCAACGCGGCCGTCAGCGACACGACCAACAAGCCGTCGGTGATCTCGATCAGCTGGGGCGGCCCGGAGGCCATCTGGCAGGCGCAGTCCGCTCAGGCGTTCAACCGCGTGCTGCAGGCGGCGGCCGCGCAGGGCATCACGGTATGCGCGGCCTCCGGCGACAGCGGCTCCGGCGACGGGTTGCAGGACGGCGCCGATCATGTCGACTTCCCCGCATCGAGCCCGTATGTGCTCGGCTGCGGCGGCACGCAGCTCGACGCGCTGCCCGGGCAGGGCATCCGCAGCGAGGTCGCGTGGAACGACGAGGCAGCCGGCGGCGGCGCGGGCGGGGGCGGCGTCAGCACGCTGTTCGACCTGCCGGTGTGGCAGCAGGGGCTTGCCGCGACGCTGGCCGACGGCAGCCGCGTGCCGCTCGCGAAGCGCGGCGTGCCGGACGTCGCCGGCGATGCGTCGCCGCAGACCGGCTACGAAGTGTCGATCGCCGGCACGGCCACGGTGATGGGCGGCACGAGCGCGGTCGCGCCGCTGTGGGCCGCGCTGATCGCGCGCATCAACGCGGCGGCTAGTGCGGCGGGCGGTGCGTCCGCCGGCTGGGTCAATCCGGTGCTCTACAGGAATCCCGGTGCGCTGCGCGACATCACGCACGGCTCGAACGGGACCTACGCGGCCGCGCAGGGCTGGGATGCCTGCACGGGCCTCGGCAGCCCGAACGGCGCGCAGCTCGCCGCGATCCTGACGCGCAAGCCGTCGAGCTGACGGCCGCGGTACACGTCTTTCCGCATGGCGCGGGCTTCCTGCCCGCGCCTTTTTCTCACCTCCAGGAGCAGCACGATGGGCATCGATTCCGCATCTTCCGGCGGCGTGTATCCGCTGCATCACGGCGACCACAATTCGCATGGCGTGCCGCCGACCGTCAACCCGGTCGCGTTGAGCCACGGCCGTGACCAGCCGTTCTTCGATCCGGTTGCTTACGGCAACGGCCCCGACGATTCGGTGACCGACACCACCGAGGCCGCCGCGATCACGCATCACACGATCCTGATCGACGGGAAGCGCATCGCCTACACGGCGACGGCCGGCCATCTCGTGACGGTCGACCCGAGCAGTTCGCTGCCGGCCGCGAAGCTCTTCTACGTCGCGTTCACGGCCGACGGCGCGAAGGAAGAAACGCGGCCCGTGACGTTCTTCTACAACGGCGGGCCCGGCTCGTCGTCGGTGTTCGTGCTGTTGGGCTCGTTCGCACCGAAGCGCATCAAGACGTCGATGCCGGGGTTCACGCCGCCCGTGCCGTACCAGATGGAAGACAACCCGGACAGCATGATCGACCACAGCGACCTGGTGTTCATCAACCCGGTCGGCACCGGCTATTCGGCGGCCGTCGCGCCGAACAAGAACCGCAACTTCTGGGGCGTCGACCAGGATGCGGATTCGCTGAAGCAGTTCATCAAGCGCTACCTGACGAAGAACAACCGCTGGAATTCGCCGAAATACCTGTTCGGCGAATCGTACGGCACCGCGCGCAGCTGCGTGCTCGCGTACAAGCTGCATGAGGACGGCGTCGACCTGAACGGCGTCACGCTGCAATCGTCGATCCTCGACTACCGGCAGGCCGGCAACCCGGTCGGTGCGCTGCCGACCGCGGCGGCCGATGCGTGGTATCACAAGAAGCTCGGCATCACGCCGGCGCCGACCGATCTCGGCGCGTTCGTCGAGGAAGTCGCGCAGTTCGCGCGCACCGACTACCTGAACGCGTTGCGCACGGTCCCGCATGCGGCCCCGGCCGCCGTGCAGAAGCTGTCGCAATACACGGGCATCGATACGGCGACGCTGCAATCGTGGAGCCTCGACATCGCCGGCTACGACGCGCGCGGCAATTCGCTGTTCCTGACGACGCTGCTGCATGCGCAGGGGCTCGCGCTCGGCTCGTACGACGGCCGCGTGACCGGGATCTCGTCGGGCATCGCCGGCAAGATCGACCCGAACTCGGGCGGCAACGATCCGACGATGACGGCCGTGACGGGCGTCTATACGGCGATGTGGAACAGCTACCTGAACGAGCAGCTGAAGTTCACGTCGAATTCCGCGTTCACCGACCTGAACGACCAGGCGTTCCGGAACTGGGATTTCAGCCACATCGATCCGACCGGCGCGCAGCAGGGTATCGATGCGCAGGGGAACGTGATCCTCTATACGGCCGGCGATCTCGCCGCGGTGATGGCGCTGAACGTCGACCTGAAGGTGCTGTCGGCGAACGGTTTCTACGATTTCGTCACGCCGTTCTACCAGACCGTGATCGACCTGCAGCAGATGCCGCTCGAGGACCAGAAGGTGCGGCAGAACCTGTCCGCGCGTTTTTATCCGTCGGGGCACATGGTGTATCTCGACGGCGGCTCGCGTACCGCGCTCAAGCGCGATCTCGCGGCGATGTACGACGCGACGGTGAGCGATACGGGGGCGCGGATGCGGATTCGCGCGCTGCAGGCGTCGAAGACGGGCGGGCACGCATAGGGGGGGCCGCCGCCGGGTTGCCGCGCGTAGCCGTCATGGCCGCGCGCGGCGGTTGGGCTCCGGCGCTGCCGGCCAGTCGCCAGGCCGTCGCGCAGGATTGCGACGCGGCAGTCGTTGTGCCGCGGTCGCGCCTTACGCTGCCGGCCAGTCGAACGGCGTGTAGGGCAGAGCGCGCTTGTGGCGCGAACCGTCGAAGAAGCGCAGCACCGTTTCGTACACGCGGTCTTCGACCGGCTTGCCTTCGAGGAAGTCGTCGATCTCGTCGTAGGTCACACCGTATGCGTGCTCGTCGGGCCGCAGCGGGCGCAGTTCCTCGAGGTCGGCCGTCGGCACCTTCATCACGATCAGCTCCTCGCCGCCGAGCGCACGCGCGACCGCGCGGACGCGCCGCTTGCTCAGGCCCGCGAGCGGCAGGATGTCCGCGCCGCCGTCGCCGAATTTCGTGAAGAAACCCATCAGCGATTCGGCCGCATGGTCGGTACCGATCACGATGCCGCGCCGTGCGCCGGCCACCGCATACTGCGCGATCATGCGCTCGCGCGCCTTGATGTTGCCGTGCACGAAATCCTGCTGCGCCGGCGTTTCGAATGCGTGGCCGGAGGCGACCAGCGAGCGGAGCATCGCATCGGCGGCCGGCTTCACGTCGACCGTCAGCACCTCGTCCGCGCGCACGAACGCGAGCGCGCGCTGTGCATCGGCTTCGTCGTTCTGCACGCCGTTCGGCAAGCGCATCGCGATGAAGCGCGCATCGTAGCCGTCGGCGCGCAGGCGCTCGACCGCCAGTTGCGCGAGCCGGCCGGCCGTCGACGAATCGACGCCGCCGCTGATGCCGAGCACGTACGACCGCAGGCCGGTCGAACGAAGATATTGCGCAAGGAAATCGATGCGGCGGTCGATCTCGGCCTCGGCGTCGAAGTGCGGGGCAACGTTCAGTTCGGCAATGATCGCGCGCTGGCGGCTGGCGTAATCGGCGGATGTCATGAAGGAAGTTCCGGAACGAAATTCAAGGCGCCCATCATAAGCGCAATCGCGGCGCGGTGCCGCGCCGGGCGTGCGTTCCGGCGGTTTCGCGTTGCATCGGCGAGACGGGCTGCATCGCCGTGGTGCACGGTGCGCCGGGCGGGTGCAGGATGCCGCGTGACGGGCATCCCTGCGCCCGACTTCGACACCGACACCGACGCGGGCACCGGCCCGGCGGCGCGCGTCAGCGCCGCGCGAGCACGACGCCCACCAGCGCGAGCGCGAAGCCGGCGAGCTGGATCGCCGCGAGCGTTTCGCCGAACAGCCAGTAGCCCTGCAGCGCGGCCAGCGGCGGCGCGAGGAACAGCAGCGACGTCGCGCGCGCGGCGTTGCCGCGGCGCAGCATCCACATCAGCATCGTGACCGCGCCGCCCGACAGGAACACGACGCCCCACACCAGCGACACCCACAACGCCGGCGCGCCGATCCAGCGGGTTTCGTGAAGCAGCGCGACGAAGACGGCCGCGACGATCGCCGCGCCGAAATTCTGCACGGCAACCGCCGTGCGCAGGTCGCTTTGCGCGAGCTTGCCCTTCTGGTACAGCGAGCCGGCGGTGATCGACCCGACCGCGAGCACCGAGACGGCGACGACGAGCCACGCAGGCGCGGCGCCTGGCGCCGGCGCGACACCGCCCGTCACCTTCGGCGCCAGCACGAGCGCGACGCCGGCGAGCCCGAGCGCCATTCCGAGCCAGCCGCGCGCGGGCAGGCGCTCGTTGAACAGCGGTACGGCGAGCACGGCGGTGGCGAGCGGCTGCAGCGCGCCGAGCAGCGCCATGACACCTGCGTTCAGCCCTTGCGCGACGGCCCAGTAGCTCGCGCCGAGATAGACGCCCTGCAGCAGCGCACCCGCGATCAGGTGGCGCGGCCATTCGCGCCGGGCCGGCCACGGCGCGCGCGCGACGAGCGCCACCGCGCCGAACAGCGCGGCCGTGCCCGCGAAACGCGCGAGCAGGAACAGGTTGGGATCGGCGTAGGGCTTGATAGCCCGCGCAACGATGAAGCCGGTGGACCAGAGTGCGACGAAAGCGGCGGCGACGAGCGAGGTCAGCATGCATGGCGGGCCGCGATGCGGCCGGACAGAATCGTGAAGTCGGCCAGTATCGGGGGAAGCGATGCCGGCGTCTTGTCGAATCCTGCACTCATGCGGCATGCCGAATGTGCGCCACGTGCGGCCGTCGGTGCGGGCCGGGCGGTGCCGCGGGAACGGGACGAGCGCCGCCCGGCATGCGCAGCGGGCGGGCGTGAAGCAGCGGAAGTCAGTCGATCGAGAACGTGTCGAGCGGCTGGTTGGCGCGGGCGTCGGTCGCGAAGCGCGTGGCGAGCTGTTCGTAGAGCCGGCGGGCCTCGTCGAGCGTCAGGTCGATCCAGTACGGATCGCCGGCCGCGTCGTTGAGTCGTTCGGGTGGAAACTGGATTTCGATCACACTGCCTTTGCGATACATGGCGCGAGCCCCTTTGCTTGGTCTGTCGTTCGGCGAAGCGCAAAGTGTAGCAACCGGCGCCGCGCCGATTCGCGCGCGTCGGGCAATACAGAATTTCGCTTTCGGGAAACGCGGCCTGCCCGGCGTCCCGCCGCCGTCAAATGCCGGTCAAACGGCCGTAATACAATGGGCGGCTTACCCATTACCAGTCGCCTCGGGCGCACACGCGATGCTGGCGGAACAACGTCATCAATTCATCCTGTCGGAGCTCGGACGGTCGGGCGCATTGTCGGTCGCGGAACTCGTCCGCTCGCTCGACGTGTCGCGCGAGACCGTGCGGCGCGACCTGAACGCACTGGCCGCACGCGGCCTGCTCGTGATGACGCACGGCGGCGCGCTGGCCGCGGATCGCCGTGAGCCGAGCCTGTCGGAGCGCGAAGCCGCGAATGCCGAAGCGAAGCGCACGATCGGGCGGCGCGCAGCCGAGTTCGTGCCCGACGATGCGTCGGTGCTGATCGATTCGGGCAGCACGCCGCATGCGGTTGCGCTCGCGCTCGCCGACCGGCACCGGCTGTCGATCTACACGAACGACTGGCGCACCGCGTTCGTGCTCGCGCGACGCAACGGCAACCGCGTGACGCTGCTCGGCGGCGAGCTGTCCGACGACGAGGATGCCACCTTCGGGCTCGACACGATCCAGCAGCTCGCGCAGTACCACGTCGATTTCGCGTTCATCGGCGCCGGCGGCATCACGCCCGACGGCGAATGCACCGACTACTCGCGGCTCGCGGCCGAGGTGCGCAGCCGGATGATCGCGGCGGCCGGCACGGCGATGATCGTCGCCGACCATTCGAAATTCGGCCGCGTGACGCCGGTGCGGATCAACGGCACGGCCGCCGCCCGCTATCTCGTGACCGAGCGCGCGCCCGACAAGGCCGTGCGCCGCGCGCTGACCGCGCGCGGGATCGAGCTGCTCGTGTGCGACTGACGCGCGCCGGACATACAAGGTTCATCGAACCGTCATTCCGCGGGAAGAACCGCCGTCAAGACTGACTCATTCACCTCGACCGGCCGCCAGGCCAGGGAGCAACGAATGACCGTCAGCGTGCGCAGCTATCTTTCCCCCACCTTGGTCCTGCTGGCCTTCGACTGGCCCGATGCGGCGTCGCGTGCCGATTTCCTCGGTTTCGCGATCCGGCGCACGCCGGGCTTCTGGTCGGCCGACGGCAAGACGCGCGTGCCGGACAGCTGGCTGCCGAACCGCCTGACGTTCGACGGCCCGGCCGCGCACACGCAGGGCGACGCGCCGACCGACCAGGCGCCGATCCAGAAATTCATGTGGTGGGATGCGCGCATCGATCCGCAGGATCGCGGCGCGTCGTTTCGCTACGACGTGTATCCGGTCGTCGGCACGCCGGCGAATCTGCAGGTACTCGACGCGCAAGCCGGCGTGTGCGACGTCGTGCTGCCCGCCCATGTCGAGGACGGCATCGGCACGTGGTTCAACCGCGCGGTGGTCAGTTCGCAGGCGTTCGCGAAGCAGGTGGCGGCGCTGGGCCTCGCGCCGAATGCGGCGCCGAGCGACGCGCAGGCGCTGAAGCTGCGCACCTGGCTCGCGAACGACATGGAGCAGGTGTTCGCGGAGATGCTCGATCCGGCATCGCGCGCGGCGTCGGCCGTCTATCACCTGACCGACACGCTGTGGGCGCTGCCCGCGTTCGAAGCGTTCGGGCGCACCCACGGCGAAGCGTCGCTCGCGATCGTCTACGACGCGCACACGACGGCGCGCAAGGGCAAGCCGCCGCTACCGTCGCCGAACCAGCCGGCCGTCGATGCGCTGCAGGGGCTCGCGACGCTCGCGCCGCGCGACAGGACGCACATCATGCACGACAAGTTCATCGTGACCGATGCGGCGTCGAACCCGGCGCCCGCGCGCGTGCTGACCGGTTCCGCGAACTTCACGACCGAGGGGCTCACGGAGCAGGCGAACGTGCTGCACGCGTTCGATTCGCCCGAGCTTGCCGCGCTCTACAACGCGCGTGCGCATGCGCTGGCCGGGAATCCGCCGATCGCGGCGACCGCGCGGCTGTCGCCGGGCTGGTCGGAACCGATGACGATCGGCAGCGCGCAGGTGCGGCTCGCGTTTTCGCCGGAGCCGGCGGGGCAGCGCACCGAGATCGACACGATCGTCGCCGCGATCGCGGCCGCGAAGCATTCGGTGTCGTTCTGCCTGTTCATGCCGACCGACGCGGCGCTGCGCGACGCGTGCTTCGCGGCCGGCGACCGCGGGTTGATGATGTTCGGGCTGGTGAACCGGATCAACGCCGGCAGCGCGACGAAGGCCGATGCCGCGCAGCAGGCCGGCCAGACGCTCGATGCGGCGACGCTCGCGAACCTCGAGCTGTATCACCGCAGCCGCGACAACCGCGACGTGATCGATGCCGCGTATTTCTCGCCGGCCACCGTGCCGCAGGGTTTCGAGCCCGAGCTGCGCCTCTTTCCGGGCGAGCCGGCGCCGGCCTTTCCGCCGGTCGTGATCCATCACAAGTTCATCTTGATCGACGCGGAAGGCGCGAATCCGGTCGTCTATACGGGCTCGGCGAACATGAGCCGCAATTCCGAGCAGTACAACGACGAGAACCTGCTCGAGATCCGCGACAAGCGGATCGCGGCGATCTATCTCGCGGAATTCCTGCGGCTTTACGAGCACTATCGTGCACGGGCGCTGGCGATCGATGCGAAGCAGCAGCACGGCACGGGCACCGGCACGGGCACGCATGCGCGGCTCGCGCTTGCGCCCGATTCGAGCTGGGCGAAGAAGTATTACGTGGCGGGAAGCCCGGAAGAGAAGGCGCGGATCGCACTGGCGTCGGCCGTGCCGACGGACTGACCTGAGAGAAGGCGACGGGCGCGGATGTCGCGCGTCCGGTATGAGGCCGGTCGGGAAACCGGCCGCCGCCGTCGCTTATGCGGCGACGTAGCGCAGCACGGCGTCGGCGATCGTGTCGCGATGCCGGGCGCGCAGGCGCGGCGCCGACGGGTCGCGTCCGAACGCGGCGCCGAACGTGTAGCGGTTCGACACGCGGTGGAAGCAGAACGAGCTGATCAGCAGGTGCAGGTCGAATGCGTCGATGTCCTTGCGGAACGCGCCGCTCGCCGCGCCGCGCTCGACCAGTTCCTCGAGCGTCTTGATGATGCTGACGTTGCGGTTCTTGAACGACTTGAGCTGTTCGAGATACTTCGCGCCGTGGATGTTCTCGATCGACACGAGGCGGACGAAGTCGCGATGCTTGTCGTGATAGTCGAACGTGAATTCGACGAGGCGGCGCATGCCTTCGCGCGGCTCCATGTCGCCGACGTGCAGCTCCTGCTCGAGTGCGCGGATGTCGCCGTACACCTTCTCCAGCACGGCCTCGTACAGGCCTTCCTTGCTTTCGAAGTAGTAGTAGAGCATCCGCTTCGTCGTGTTGGTACGCTCGGCGATTGCGTCGACGCGCGCGCCGGCGAGCCCCATCGCGGAGAATTCCTGCGTGGCGACATCGAGGATGTTGCGCTTGGTTTGCTCGGGATCGTATTTGCGCCGCGCATCGGACGGAAGCGCGCGGGTATCGGACGTGGCGGCCTTGCTTCCTGCTTTCATGTGACTTTATTGTGGCTTCGGCGGCGTGGAAAATGCATTCTAGCATGCGGGAAATCCCCGCCCGGCCGACCTTCCGCTCTAATCGGCAGGGCGGTTCCGGCCGCCGCGGCCGCTCAGCGGCGGCAGGACGCGAGCGCGTCGCGGGCCTGGTACGCCGTGTACGTGAGCTGCGCAGCCGCGAGGCCCGCCAGCCCGAACGTGCGCGTGAGCCCGAACGCGTTGAAGCCTTCCGGCACCGGCCGGCCTTCGGCCAGTGCGGCCGCGAGCGCTTCGCCGGCGACCGTGGTCGGCGCCATCCCGTGGCCGCCGAACGCGATCGCGTGCCACACGCCGTCCGCGTCGCGGCCGATCTGCGGCATCTTGTGCCGCGCGTAGCTCATCAGCCCGCCCCACGCGTAGTCGACCTTCACGTCTTCCAGTTGCGGATACACGCGCAGCAGGTCGCGCCGCAGCAGGCGGGCGATCGCGTCGGGGCCGCGGTCGAGCACGGAGATCCGGCCGCCCCACAGGATGCGCGTGTCCTTCAGCGGGCGGTAATAGTCGAACGCGAAACGCGTGTCGTAGATCGCGTACGGTGCGTCGATCGCGTCGGGCAGGCGGTTGCCGAGCGGCTCGGTCGCGATCACGTAGGTCGCGATCGGCAGCACCGCGCGCTCGATGCGCGGCGACACGCCGCGTGCATAGCCGCCGCCGGCGAACACGACGTCCTTCGCGCGCACCGTGCCCTGTGCGGTGCGCACGACGTACCCGGCGCCTTCGCGCGCGATGCCGAGCGCGGCCGAGCGTTCGTACACGCGCGCGCCGCCGCGCGATGCGGCCGCCGCGACGCCGAGCACGTACTTGAGCGGATGGAAGTGGAACGCGTTCGGCTCGAACAGGCCGCCGTAATAGCGCTGCGTTTTCAGCCGCTTGCGCAGCGCGTCCGTCGAAACGGGTTCCCAGTCGACGCCGAGTTCGTCCTTCATCAGCGTGCGCACGCTGTCGAGCCTCGAAGGATCGTCGAACCAGTTCGCGAGCATCACGCCCTGGTCGACGATGTCGCAGTCGATGCCGTAGCGCGCGATCCGCGCGCGGATCAGGTCGACTGCCTCGACGGTGAGCCGGTACAGCCGGCGCCCCTCGTCGCGGCCGAGCGTGCGCAGCAGGTCGGCGTTGTCGAGGCTGTAGCCGCCGAAGACGAAGCCGCCGTTGCGGCCCGATGCGCCGAAGCCGACCCGCTCGCTGTCGAGCACGACGACGTCATGCACGCCGCGCTCGACGAGGCCGAGCGCCGTGCACAGGCCGGCGAGGCCGCCGCCGACGATGCAGACCTGCGTATCGATCGTGCCGGTCAGTTGCGGGTAGGGCTGGCGGGTAACGGTGGCTTCGTAGAAGTTCTGCATGCGATTTCGTTGACTCGTGACGGCGGAAAAACAGGCGGCGCGCGTCGATCTTGCCTGAACGCGCGCGCCGCGTCGAATGGGGGCGCGGGGCACCGGCTGTCGCGACTGGGCGGCGGCCGGTGCGAAGTGGGCTGGTGCGGGCCGGTGCGGGCCGACTCGCGCGGTCAGGTGCCCGGCGTCGGGTTGGCCGGACGGGCGATGTAGCCCGCGTAGCCGGTTTCGGCCTGCGGCGCGGTTTCGGGTGTTGCGTTGCGTTCGATCCACGGCGCGATTTCCATGTCTTCGTAGCGCACGAGGCGGCATTTGCGCACGAGTGCATAGCCGAGCCAGATCGCGAGGAAGAACGGCAGGCCGATGTAGGTCGCGGCGACGCCCACCCAGTCGATCTTGTCGGAGAGGAACGCCTGGTAATCCTGGCCGAGCGCGACGACCGTGCACAACGCGAATGCGAACAGCGGGCCGAACGGGAACCACTTCGACCGGTACGGCAGCTGGTCGAGCCGGTAGCCCTGCTTCAGGAACCCCTTGCGGAACCGGTAGTGGCTGACCGCAATGCCGAGCCACGTGATGAAGCCGGCCATGCCCGACGTGTTCAGCAGCCACAGGTACACGGTCTTGTCGCCGTACAGCGACGTGAGGAAACACAGCGCGCCGACGGCCGTCGTCGCATACAGCGCGTTGCGCGGCACGCCGCCGCGCGACAGCTTCGCGAAGATCTTCGGCGCACGGCCTTCGACCGCGAGGTTGTAGAGCATCCGCGTCGACGCGTACATGCCCGAGTTGCCGGCCGACAGCACGGCCGTGAGGATCACCGCGTTCATCACGCCGGCCGCGAATGCGAGGCCCGCGTGGCGGAACACGAGCGTGAACGGGCTCACGCCGATGTCGGTCACGTCGCTCTTCAGCAGGCTCGGGTCGGTATAGGGGATCAGCACGCCGATCACGAAGATCGCGAGCACGTAGAACAGCAGGATGCGCCAGAAGATCTGCTTCACCGCGCGCGGGATCGTCGTGCGCGGGTTTTCCGATTCGCCGGCCGCGACGCCGATCATTTCGGTGCCCTGGAACGAGAAGCCCGCGATCATCGCGACGCCGAGCATCGTCGCCCAGCCGCCGGCGAACGGCGCGTCGCCGATCGTGAAGTTGCCCCAGCCCGCGCTCGGGCCGCCCTGCATGATCCCGAAGATCATCAGCAGGCCGACGCCGACGAACGCGAGCACCGTCAGCACCTTGATCAGCGCGAACCAGTATTCGGCTTCCCCGAAGCCGCGCACCGACAGCGCGTTGAGCGCGAAGATCAACGTCAGGAACAGCGCGCTCCACCAGACGCCCGGCACGTGCGGGAACCAGTAATGCATCACGAGCTGCGCGGCGACGAGTTCCACCGCCAGCGTCACGGCCCAGCTGTACCAGTAGTTCCAGCCGAGCGCGAAGCCGAAACCTTCGTCGACGAACTTCGCGCCGTAGGTCGCGAACGAGCCCGACACCGGCATGAACGCGGCCATTTCGCCGAGGCTCGTCATCAGGAAATAGACCATCAGGCCGATCACCATGTACGCGAGCATCGCGCCGCCGGGGCCGGCCTGCGAGATCGACGCGCCGGACGCGACGAACAGGCCCGTGCCGATCGAGCCGCCGATCGCGATCATCCGCAGATGGCGTGCCTGCAGTGCACGGTGGAGGGACGGCTTCGCGGGCGGCGAGCCGGACGGACGGGGTGAATCGGGGCGGGCATCTGAATGCATGGCGGGCGCTGGGCGCTGTCTCCGGGATTATTTTTCGGTGACGAAGCGCGACGCGTTGCCGGCGGCGGGCCGGGCAGCGGTGATGCGGTGCGAAAGCGCGCCGGTGAGCCGGGGCGCGGTGCGTGTCGCCTTCGTCAGGCGTCCGGCTGCCGTTGTGGCGGCCGGCGGCGCGCCGGGTGCGTTGCACCTCGACGTCGCAACGATTGTGTGTGCCCGATGCACGGCCGGCAAACGATATTTCCGCACAGGGTGATGCAGGATTGTCATCAACTTGCGTCGTGTTGCGATGTGTCCTCCTGCCCGTCTACGGGCTTTGGGAACGTCCCATATCGGCGCGCAAGCGCATCGGATCGGCGTGCCGAGTTGTTGCGTTTTCGGAATGAAGTCGTGAGTTAATATCAATAGCGGCCCGACTTGTGGCCACCGACAATGTGTTTCATGGATCGTGCCTTGCGAGGCGGGAGCGCGCCGTCCGGCCGGGCTTCCGGCGGTGGCGCGGCGCGATGCGCCGCACGGCGCACCGGGCCTGCCGCGCGGCGCATCCGCTTGCACAGGGCGCGCGAACGCGCTCCAATCGAATCACGCGGGCGGCGCTGCCGCCGCACCGATCAATCTGTCCCTGAAGAGGAAGTGATGCAATTCAACGACATTCTTGCCGCGCTCGATATCGATCTCGCCCAGTGGAAAGGCAATGCGCTGACCGCGCGTTCGCCGCTCGACGGCGCGACGCTCGCGACGCTGGCCGTCGACACGCCCGCCGACGCTGAGCGCAAGATCGACGCCGCGCACGACGCATTCCTCAAGTGGCGCACGGTGCCGGCGCCGGTGCGCGGCGAGTTCGTGCGCGTGTTCGGCAACGTGCTCCGTGAGCACAAGGCCGAACTGGGCCGCCTCGTCACGCTCGAAGCCGGCAAGATCACGTCGGAAGGCCTGGGCGAAGTACAGGAAATGATCGACATCTGCGATTTCGCGGTCGGCCTGTCGCGCCAGCTCTACGGCCTGACGATCGCATCCGAGCGCCCGGGCCACCGGATGATGGAAACGTGGCACCCGATCGGCGTGTGCGGCGTGATCTCGGCGTTCAACTTCCCGGTCGCGGTGTGGGCCTGGAACGCGGCGCTCGCGTTCGTGTGCGGTGATTCGGTCGTGTGGAAGCCGTCCGAGAAGACGCCGCTCACCGCGATCGCGTGCCACGTGCTGCTCGAGAAGGCGCTCCGCGAGTTCGAGAAGACGCATCCGGGCGTCGCGCCGAAGGGCCTGAGCCAGCTGGTGCTCGGCATGCGCGATGTCGGCGAGGTGCTGACGGCGTCGAAGAAGGTGCCGGTCGTCAGCGCGACGGGCAGCGTGCGGATGGGCCAGGAAGTCGCGAAGGTGCTGAGCCAGCGTCTCGCGCGCGGCATCCTCGAACTCGGCGGCAACAACGGGATGATCGTCGCGCCGAGCGCGGACCTGGATCTCGTGGTGCGCGCGGTCACGTTCGCGGCGGTCGGCACGGCCGGCCAGCGCTGCACGACGCTGCGCCGCCTGATCGTGCATCGCAGCCTGGTCGAGCAACTGCTGCCGCGCATCGAGAAGGCCTACACGTCGGTGAAGGTCGGCAACCCGCTTGAAGAAGGCACGCTGGTCGGCCCGCTGGTCGATCGCGCATCGTTCGATGCGATGCAGAAGGCGCTGGGCGATGCACGCGAACAGGGCGGCGAGGTGAAGGGCGGCGAGCGCGTCGACGTCGGTCACGCGGATGCGTACTACGTGCGTCCGGCCATCGTGCGGATGCCGAAGCAATCGGCCGTGGTCGAGCGCGAGACGTTCGCACCGATCCTGTACGTGATGGTCTACGACAACTTCGACGATGCGATCGAACTGCACAACGCGGTGCCGCAAGGCCTGTCGTCGGCGATCTTCACGAACGACATGCGCGAGGCCGAGCAGTTCATGTCGGCAGCGGGCAGCGACTGCGGGATCGTCAACGTGAACATCGGCACGAGCGGCGCGGAGATCGGCGGCGCGTTCGGCGGCGAGAAGGAAACGGGCGGCGGCCGCGAGTCGGGTTCGGATGCGTGGAAGGCGTATATGCGCCGCGCGACGAATACGATCAACTACAGCCGGCAGCTGCCGCTGGCGCAGGGTGTGAAGTTCGACGTGTGAGGCGGGGCGCCCGATATCGGGCGCCGTGCGTGAACGAGAAGGGCCGGTTACCGCGTTGCGGTACCGGCCCTTCGTTTCTTCAGGTGCGGACGGTGGCGCGCGCGATGCGTCTCCATGCGTCGCTATGCGTTGCCTGCCTCTCCGACTGCCGGCATGTTCTGCACGACCAGCATCTGCGGGCTCGACAGCGTGATCCCCGCCGCGCGCAACTGCTTGAGGATCTCGAACAGCAGATCGCTCTTCGTCGAACTCGCGATCCGCGGGCTCGACACGTAGCCCGTCACGCTCAGCGTGATCCCGTCCGGCGTGAGCTGGCTGAACGTGACCGACGGCGCCGGCTTCTCGAGGATCGCCTGGTGCTCGCGGTACGCGTCGAGCAGCAGGTCGCGCACCTGCTCGGGATCGGTGTTCAGCGGGAACGTCAGCACCAGCGTCGCGACGCCCTGCGTGCTGTTGCCCATCGTCACGTTGCGCACGTTCTGCGAGATCAGCTGCGAGTTCGGCACGATCACGGTCGAGCGGTCGCTGAGCTGGATCTCGGTCGCGCGGACGTTGATGCGGCGGATGTCGCCTTCGACGCCCGCGATGCTGACCATGTCGCCGACCTTCACCGGGCGCTCGGTCAGCAGGATCAGCCCGGACACGAAGTTCTTCACGATCTCCTGCAGGCCGAAGCCGATACCCACCGACAACGCGCTGACGATCCACGCGAGGTTGTTCCACCGCACGCCGAGCAGCCCGAGCGTCATCAGCACCAGCAGTACGTAGCCGACGTTGGTGAACAGCGTGATCAGCGACACGCGCATCCCGGTATCCATGCCGAGCGCGGGCATGAACTCGCTGTCGAGCCAGCGTCGCAGCGAGCGCAACAGGTAGAAGCCGATCGCGAACCCGATTACCGCGTTCAGGATCCGGTCGGGCATGATGTTCAGGCTCTGCAGCCGCTGGCTGCCGATCATCGCGACCGCGCTGTCGAGCAGGTCGCCCGGGGTCGTGCCGAAGCCGCCCGTCACCAGCGCGATGGCCGCGATCAGCATCAGCAGGCTCGTTCCGAAGCCGGACAGCACCGTGCGCGCCTGGTCGAGGTGGCGGTCCTCGAGCGCGAACAGGTGCTTGATCTGCTGCCCCGTCGACAGGCTCGACGAGAACAGGCTTTCGCTCGCGTCGCGCGTCAACTGGATCAGGATGTAGGTCGTGCACAGCACGATCTCGAACCACACGAGTTCGTACGTGATGAAGCGTGCAACCGTGATGTAACCGATCAGGAGTGCGATCAACGACGCGACGATCGCGAGCGTGACGCCGGCATGGATCAGCCCGGCGAGCGTCGAGCGCTGTTCGGGCGCCTCACCTGCTGCCGCGAGCGCGGCGCGCGCGCGGTTGGCGCGCAACAGCGACGCGCCGACCGTCAGCGTGACGACGAGCGACACGATGCCGCGACCGAACAGCGTGACCGACAGGCTGGTGTCGACGATCCGGTTGATCGATTCGAGCGTGCCGGACACGAGCAGCAGCGCGGCCAGGATGCCGGGGAACGGCTTCATCGCGAGCGCGACGGGATCGGCGAGCGCGGGGAGGCGCCACGACGGATGCTTCGTGCAGAGCAGTGCGCGGCCGAGCCCGGCGATCAGTGCGCAGGTCGCGGCGAGCTTCGCGAACTGGTCCCACAGATCGGTCAGCCCCGGCGTGAGGTCGTAACGGCGCGCGACGGCGAGGTAAAGGATCTGAACGGCAACGGCGGTGGCCAGCAGGGTCGACAGCGCGATGGACAACGCCAGCGCGCTGCGGCGCAGGCGGGTGGCCGGCAGGCGGTTCACGCATAACCAGGCGAGCCCGCGCTCGAGGAGCCGGCGGCCGCCGAGCCAGGCCGCGATCGCGGCAATCAGCAGCAGCGCGGTGATCGCCTTTTGTCCGGGTACCCACGACGAGCGCAGCATGTCGCGGATTTCTTCGTCGAAGTCCCTGAGCCGCTGGGTATCGTCCGGCGAAAGATGGAACAGCGGCAGCCAGAACTGCGCGCTGAAAATGCCGCCCGAACGGAACGCGAGCTGGTTCTTCAGCAGGCCGCGATGCAGCTTCGCGAACTGTTCGGCGAGGTTCGTGAGGTTGGTCTTCTGGTCGGCGGCCTGCTTCAGCGCCGCATCGAGCTGCGTCTTGCGCGCGTCAAGCGTGGCCCGTTGTTTCGCGACGGCTGCCGTTTCGGGCGCGGCGCCCTCGGCGGGCGGCGGCCCGAGCACGTCGAGCTGTGCCTGAATCTGCGCGCGTTGGGGCGTGAGATCGCTTTGCAGTTTCACGACGTCGGTACTCAGCTCCTGCGCCGAGTCGTCGAGCGCGTCCAGCTCCTTGCTGCTCGACGCGGTCGAAGTCTGCTGCTTGATGCGGTCGAGCTCGACCTGCATCTGCTTGAGCTGCGCGATGGCGTCGGGCAGCGAGATGGCGGGCACGGGCGCGCCGACGCCGCTTGCGCCCGGGGCGGAAGCGGCCTCCGGAAACGCCGACGCGGTTGCGATCGCCGCGAACTGCAGCAATGCGATCAGCGCGATCCGGCAAGCGTACGTGGATAGTCGTTGTATGGACATGGAATGCTTACGATTTGCCGACAAGGCCGGGCGCCGAAAGGTGCCCGGAAGCCGGTGGTTGGCCCGGTAGCATGTTACCGGGGTGTGGAACGCGTGGTTGTACTGATTGCGTACCCCGTTTGTGGAGATTCCGGCGGCGTGCGGCCGAGCGAAACGGCGCATCAGGCCCGGACGGTGGGGCCTGCGCCGCCGCGATGCGTCGCCGGGTCGCCGTTCCTGCGCGTTTTCCGTACCCGACAGACGGTTACGAAAGTTACACGTTGGTCCGCCCAAAAATGAGGCACCCGAATCGGTTCGACGTACGGCGTGCAGCCGGCCCGTCGTCGCGCGCCGGATATCGGGGCCGGGGTGCGCTCGCGTCGGACGGACGTGCCGGTACAATGCAGCGATTCGCCCGACGGCGGCTCGAAGGTCGCCGGACAACAACACGACACGAACAGGAGACGCGCCCAAGATGGCCTCAACGGACAGCCTTTCGCAGGCACCCGCCCAATCCCCTCCCGTCGACCCCGGCTCCATCTCGGCCCGCCTCGACCGCCTGCCGCCCACGCGTACCGTCTGGAAGCTCGTCGTCCTGCTGAGCCTCGGCTTCTTCTTCGAGCTCTACGACCTGCTCTACAGCGGCTACGTCGCGCCCGGCCTCGTGAAAAGCGGCATCCTCTCCGCGACGACGCATGGCCTGTTCGGCACCACGGGCGTCGCGAGCTTCATCGCCGCGCTGTTCTCGGGCCTCTTCATCGGCACGATCGCATGCGGCTTCCTCGCCGACCGCTTCGGCCGCCGCGCGATCTTCACGTGGTCGCTGCTGTGGTACACGGCCGCCAACGTCGTGATGGCGTTCCAGGACACCGCGGCCGGGCTTAACTTCTGGCGCTTCGTCGTCGGTCTCGGCCTCGGCGTCGAGATGGTGACGATCGGCACGTACATCTCCGAGCTCGTACCGAAGCAGATCCGCGGCCGCGCATTCGCGTGCGAGCAGGCGGTCGGGTTCGTCGCGGTGCCGGTGGTCGCGTTTCTCGCCTACCTGCTCGTGCCGCACGCACCGTTCGGCCTCGACGGCTGGCGCTGGGTCGTGCTGATCGGCGCGCACGGCGCGCTGTTCGTGTGGTGGATTCGCCGCGAACTGCCGGAAAGCCCGCGCTGGCTCGCGCAGCAGGGCCGGGTCGACGAAGCCGACCGCATCATGCGCGCGCTCGAGGCGAAGGTCGAAGCCGAATACGGACGGCCGCTGCCGCCGCCGGCGCCCGCCGAGCCCGTGCCGCCGCGCGGCAGCTTCCGCGACATGTGGGTGCAGCCGTATCGCAACCGCACGATCATGATGACGATCTTCAACGTGTTCCAGACGGTCGGCTTCTACGGCTTCGCGAACTGGGTGCCGACGCTGCTGATCAAGCAGGGCATCACGATCACGTCGAGCCTGATGTATTCGAGCGTGATCGCGCTCGCCGCACCGGTCGGCCCGCTGATCGGCCTCGTGATCGCCGACCGCTTCGAGCGCAAGTCGGTAATCGTCGCGATGGCGGCGGCGATCGTCGTGTGCGGGCTGCTGTTCAGCCAGACGACGGTCGGCGCATTCCTGATCGTGCTCGGCATCGGCCTCACGCTCGCCAGCAACATCATGTCGTACAGCTTCCACGCGTATCAGGCCGAGCTGTTCCCGACGTCGATCCGCGCACGGGCCGTCGGCTTCGTCTATTCGTGGAGCCGCTTCTCGGCGATCTTCTCGTCGTTCGTGATCGCGGCCGTGCTGAAGGGCTTCGGCACCTTCGGCGTGTTCGCGTTCATCGCGGGCGCGATGGTGATCGTGATGGCCGCGATCGGGCTCATGGGGCCGCGCACGAAGGGTATCGCGCTCGAAGCCATCTCGAAGTGACCGGTGATCGTGCACGCGTGTCGCACGGTTCGTGCTGCATGCGTGCAGTGCGATCGCATCGCACTGCGCGGCCGGTGTGTACGGCTCGTCGGGAATGATCCGGTTTCCGAATCGATTCGGCGAAGCCATCGCACCGCGGCGAAAAAGCAGCGCCCTTTGTCGGACTCGAATGTTCAACCAGCGAGATTGCCATGCATCGAAAGATGCGTGCGGAAACGAGTTGAAACAAAGCGTGACGAAGCGCAAATTCGCCATGAAACCACGATTTGCGTCGCTGAAGATTCATGCGCGGACGCGTAGAATGAAGGGCCTGACGACTCATTAGCCGCCATCGGACCGTACGCGTTGCATCGGCGAACGGCTCCGCCGCGAAGAGGCGTCGGCGCCGGGCGCACACGATGCGCCGGACGTGTCGATGGCTCGCGCGGAAGATGCGCCGCCCGCAACAGCAGCATGCGGCGGCCGGATCGGCCGATGGCTTCGAACGTATGATGCTTTTCAGCCTGACGCGGCGAATGTCGAAGTCGCGTTGCCGTACCCGCACAGTCGCCGCGTATGTGTCGCTCGCTGTTGCCCTGATCGTTCCCGTGCTCGCCGGGCAGCCTGCGTTTGCCGCGTCCGCCCCTTCGTCGTCCGTTGCTCCGTCATCCTCATCAGTTGCGTCGCCCGCGTCGGTGGTGTCTCATGCGCATCGAAGCTCGCCTGCGCATGCGCCGTTGGGGGCGTCGGCCGGACAGCCCGCGTCTGCAGCGTCGCACGAGCGTCATGCGGAGCCTGCCAGCGCGGCATCGGGTGCATCGACTGCTTCCGGCACTTCCGCTGCCGACGTCGCCTCAGCCGCTTCCGCCGCTTCCGCCGCTTCCGCCGCTTCCGCCGCATCCGCCGCATCCGCCGCCGCGCCCGCTTCCGCCACCGCCGCGGGCGAGGCCGAAGCACCCGCGCCGACACCGCCACGCCGACATCCGCCGCTATCGGCCGAAGAAGCAAAAAATGCGACGGCGCGCGCGGTCGACATGCGCAAGCGCTTCACGCAGGAAGTCACGCGGCGCCTGAACGTGCCGGCAAGCGAGCAGCGCGCCTACGGCCAGCGGCTCCAGGAGGCGCTCACCGATGCGGATCTCGGCGACCTCGCCGGCGAATACGTCGCGATGGTCGACCGCGCGCCGAACGTGCAGGCGCTCTTCATCTACTTCCGTGCAACGCCGGCCAACGCGTGGCTGATGATCGGCGCATCGCCGGTCGGCACCGGGCTGCCGGGCAAGTACGACCATTTCCTGACGCCGCTCGGCGTGTTCCATCACTCGCCCGACAACATGGATTTCCGCGCGGAAGGCACGACGAACGAGAACGGCATTCGCGGCTACGGCCGCCGCGACATGCGCATCTACGACTTCGGCTGGGTGGACGGCGAGCGCGGCTGGGGCAAGGGCGGCGTGTCGCCGATGCGCTTCCAGATGCATGCGACCGATCCCGACCGGCTCGAAGCGCTGCTCGGCATCCGGCACTCGAAGGGCTGCGTGCGGATTCCCGCGTCGCTGAACACGTTCTTCGATCGGCACGGCCTGCTCGACGACGATTACCAGGCGCGTGTCGAGGCCGGCAAGTCGTTGTGGGTGCTGCGTCGCGACCGCGACATCACGCCGATCGCGGGCCGTTATCTGGTCGTGGTCGACAGCGCGCGCAAGACCCGCCCGGCCTGGGCGCCGATGCCGGGGCGCAACGCGTGGTCGAAGGTGCCGAAGGGCGGCGACACGGCGGATTGACCGCCGGTTCGCAGGGCTGACGGCCGCGGGCGATGCCGGGGTGAGAATAAATCCGTTTTATTGATACATAAGAAAAGCAAACTTTTATTATCCGATCCGGGTTCGTATAGTCGAGGCCAGTTTCGCGGAACCCTGCCGCGCCTGGACCACCACCGATCACACGACCCGCATGAAAACTCTCTACAAGCTCGCCCCGCTCGCGATGCTCGGCGCCTTCGCGACGCATGCCTGTGCGCAAAGCAGCATCACGCTGTACGGTCTCATCTCGGCCGGTGTCGGGTTCGCGACCAACCAGGGCGGCAAGAACGCCTGGCAGGCGTTGTCCGGCACGAACCAGAACCCGCGCTGGGGGCTGAAGGGCAAGGAGGATCTCGGGCAGGGGCTGTCCGCGATCTTCCAGCTGGAGAACGGCTTCAACGTGATGACGGGCACGGCCGCGCAGAACGGCCGCGAGTTCGGGCGGATGGCCTACGTCGGCCTTGCCGACCGCACCTACGGCTCGCTGACGTTCGGCCGCCAGTACGATGCGATCCACGACTACATCGGGCCGGTGATCATCGCGAGCAACGGCGTGAACATCGGCGACAACGACAACGGCTACAACGACATCCGCGTGCAGAACTCGGTGAAGTACGTGAGCCCGGTGTACCACGGCCTGAAATTCACCGCGCTGTACGGCTTCAGCAACGCGACGGGTTTCGCGAACAACAGCGCCTACAGCTTCGGGCTCGGCTACGAGCAGGGCCCGCTGCGCTGGAGCGCGGTCTACGCGCAGTACAACCACCCTTACAGCGCGACGAACCAGGACGGCGCGATCGCGAACGACTACGCGTCGCCGCTGCTGATCTTCAGCAAGAGCGCGATGACGCCCGCGGCTTACGCCAGCCGGCAGCGGATCGCGGGCACCGGCGGTTTCTACACGATCGGCCGCGCGCAGTTCGCCGCGATGTTTACCGACGTGCGCTACGATTACCTCGACAATTCGCACCTGCACCTGCAGAACCTCGGCGTGAACGTCGTCTACACGATGACACCGCAGCTCTTTCTCGGCGCCGCGTATGCGTTCACGAACGGCAAGTACGACGTGATCGACAAGCGGCCGAAATGGCACCAGGTGAACCTGCAGGGCGATTATTACCTGTCGAAACGCACCGACGTCGCGCTGACGGTGATCGCGCAGCAGGCGGCCGGCGACGCGGACCATGCGCAGATCTTCGCGTATGCGCGCTCGACCGGCACGCGCCAGATGATGGCGACGCTCGGCGTCCGGCACGTTTTCTGAGCGCCCGACCATGACCCATCCGATCGCATCCCGCCGCACCTTCCTGAAACTGTCCGCCGCGCTGGCCGGCACCGCGCTGCTGCCCGAGACGGGCGCGTTCGCCGCCGGCGGCGATGCCGCGCGCCGCACGGTGATCATCGATACCGACCCGGGGCAGGACGACGCCATCGCGATCCTGTTCGCGCTGGGCGCGCAGGACCGCCTCGACGTGCGCGCGCTGACCGCCGTCGCGGGCAACGTGCCGCTCGACCTGACCGAACGCAATGCGCGGATCATCCGCGACTGGGCCGGCCGCACGAAGACGCTGCCGGTCTACGCGGGCTGTCCGCGGCCGCTCGTGCGCGAGCTCGTGACGGCCGCGAACGTGCACGGCAAGACGGGGCTCGAAGGCGTCGAGCTGCCCGCGCCGCGCGCGCCGCTTGCCGCCGGCCACGCGGTGTCGTATCTCGTCGATACGCTGAGCCGCGCGGCGCCGAACAGCGTGACGCTGTGCGCGCTCGGCCCGCTGACGAACGTCGCGACCGCGCTGGTCGAGGCGCCGCAGATTCGCGGTGCACTGCGCGAGATCGTGCTGATGGGCGGCGCGTTCTTCGAGCGCGGCAACATCACGCCGGCCGCCGAGTTCAACATCTATGTCGATCCGCAGGCGGCCGAAGTCGTGTTCGGCAGCGGCGTGCCGATCGTCGTGCTGCCGCGCGATGTCGCGGTGAAGGCGCCGATCACGCCGGCGCGCGTCGCGCCGTTCCGTGCGCTCGGCAACCGCTGCGGCGCGATCGTCGCGGACATCATGGATGCCGAACTCGCATACAACAAGAAGCGGCGCGGCGCTGAGGACGCACCGATGTACGACCCGACCGCGGTCGGCTACCTCGTCGATCCGACGCTGTTCGGCGGGCGCAAGGTGAACGTGATGGTCGAGACGACCGGGCAGTGGACGCTCGGCGAGACCGTCGTCGACTGGAACGGGCGCAGCGGCCGCGCGGCGAACGCGACGTGGATCAACGAGGTCGACGCGGACCGCTTCTATGCGACGCTCGTCGAGCGTATCGCGAAGCTGCCCTGAGCGCGGGCGCTCATGCGGCGAACGGCGAACCGCAATCGGTCGACGCAATCAGATGTGCTTCGCAATCCACTCGCGGCATGTACGCACGTGCGGGCCGCGATCGTCGCCGGCGAGCGAGATCAGCGAGATCGCGCGCGTGACGCGCGGCTTGTCGACGCGCAGCGCAACGAGTTCGGGATCGTGCAGATGCATCGTATAGAGGCTCGGCAGCACGGCGGTCGCGAGGCCGTTGCGCGCGAGCGCGTAGAGCGGCTCGGTGTATTCCATCCGGTACGTGACGTTCAGGCGCAGCTTCTCGGCGCCGCCGGTGCGATGCAGCGATTCGCTGACGCTGCCGCGCACGAACACCGCGAGCTCGCGATCGACGAGCTTCGCCCACGTGACGCTTTTCGCGCGGGCGAGCGGATCGTCGTGCCGCACGACGATCACGATCTCGTCCTCGAACAGCTGCCGGTAGCGCAGCGTGCCGTCGTCGCTGTCGGGTTCGCGTACGCCGATGCCGAGATCCGCGACGCTGTCGCGCACGGCTTCGACGAGTGCGCTGTTGGGCAGGTCGGTGAGCGTGAAGCGCAGCGTCGGGTGGGCATCGCGCAGTGCGTTGAGCGCGGGCAGCAGGCGGCCGGCGACCGACGGGATGAACGCGATGCGCACGGTCTGGATGCGTTCGCCGATGAGCCGCGTCATGTCGTCGAAGGTGCCGCGTGCCTGGTTGAGCAGGCGTTCGGCGAGCGGCAGCACGGCTTCGCCAGCGGTGGTGAGCGTGAGCCGGTGCGCGGAACGCGCGAACAGGCGCCCGCCGAGCAGGAACTCGATCTGGCGGATCGACGCGGTGAGCGCGGGCTGCGTGAGCGACAGCGCCTGCGCGGCCTGCGTGAAGCTGCGTGCGTGGGCGAGCACGACGAAGTGCTGGACCTGCCGCAGCGTGAGCGCGGGCAGCAGCGACGAGCGGTCGGACGACATCGGGCAATAACGGTCGGGATGCGGTACGCGGCAGTATAAGACCGCGCTGCGTGTATCGACACAGGACAATATTCGGAATCACAGGAGAACCACCATGTCAGCGACTGACACGATGCCGGCGCGCGCGCCGGCCAACTGGCTCGAACGCCGCTTCGCGCTCGCCGCGCGCGGCACGAGCGTGCGCACCGAGACGATCGCGGGCGTCACGTCGTTTCTCGCGGCCGCGTACCTGCTCGTCGTGATCCCGTCGCTGCTCGCGACGGGCGGCATGGAGCGCGGCGCGGCGACGACCGCGACGATCGTCGTGTTCGTGCTGTTCACGACGCTGATGGGGCTCTACGCGAACCTGCCGTTCCTGGTCGGCCCCGGCATCGGCGGCTCGGTGATCATCGGCGTGACGCTCGCGACGACGGAGCATGTGGGCTGGCAGACGGGCCTCGGCATCGCGTGCGTGTCCGGCATCCTGTTCTTCCTGCTGACGATTCTCGGTGCACGCGGCGTCGTGATGAAGCTGATACCGGTGCAGATCAAGCTCGGGCTCGGCGCGTCGATCGGGCTGTTCGTGACGATGCTCGGGTTGCGCAATGCGGGGATGGTCGTCGCGAACGCGAAGACCAACGCGTTCGCGCTCGGCGATTTCTCGCGGCCGGGTGCGCTCGTCGCGCTGATCGGCCTGGCGGTCGCGATCGTGCTGCAGGCACGCAAGGTGCCCGGCGCGATCCTGATCGCGATCCTCGTCGCGGCAGCGGCGGGCGTGCCGCTCGGCGTCACGCATCTGCCCGCGTCGTTCGTGTCGCTGCCGCACAGCATCGCGCCGATCGCGTTCAAGCTCGACATCGGCAGCGCGTTGAGCCTCGCGGCCGCGCCGTACCTGTTCGCGTTCTTCGCGGCGGAATTCTTCTCGACGCTCGGCACCGCGCTCGCGGTCGGCGCGAAGGCGAACCTGCTCGACGAACAGGGCAACCTGCCGAACATCAACCGGCCGTTCCTCGTCGATTCGCTCGCGGCGACGATCGGGCCCGTGTTCGGCATTCCCGCGCTGACCGCGCTGATCGAATCGGCGGCAGGCGTCGAGGCCGGCGGCCGCAGCGGGCTGTCGTCGCTGGCCGCGGCCGTGCTGTTCGCCGCGATGCTGCTGTTCGTGCCGGTTGCGCTCGCGATCCCGAAAGAGGCGACCGCGCCGGCGTTGATCCTGATCGGGCTGTCGATGTTCGCAACGATCCGCCATACGCATTTCGACGACTTCACCGATGCGCTGCCCGTGATGTCGATGGTGCTGCTCACGCTGATGTCGAACAGTTTCGGCACCGGCATCGCAGGTGGGCTGCTGTGCTACGTGCTCGTCAAGCTGCTGGCCGGCCGCCGGCGCGACGTGTCGTGGGGGCTCGTCGTGCTCGCGCTGCCGCTCGGCTATTACTTCTGGACCGTCGTGAAGCCGCACTGAGAGACGGCTTTCGCGACGTATCGGCACTACCCAAAACGAGACTGCAATGAAGGCAACACCAGGTAACGTCCCGGCCGCGCGCACGGGCATCGAGATCACGCCGGCCCATCGGGCCTTCTTCCACGCGCTGCCGAAGGTCGAGCTGCATTGCCACCTGCTCGGCGCGGTGCGGCACGACACGTTCGTCGCGCTCGCGGAACGCAGCGGCGCGCCGATCGAGCGCGCGGAGATCGACGCGTTTTATGCGCGCGGCGAGAAGCCGGTCGGCGTGCTGCACGTGCTGCGCGCGCTCGACAAGTATCTGCTCACGCGGCCCGACGACCTGCGGCGCATCGCTTACGAGTATCTGGAGGATGCGGCCGCGCACAACGTGCGGCATGCGGAATATTTCTGGAACCCGACGGGCACGGTGCGGGTGTCGGGGATCGCGTATGCGGATGCGCAGGCCGCGATCGTGACGGCGATCCGCGACGCCGCGCGCGATTTCGGAATCGGCGCGCGCCTGATCCCGAGCATCGACCGCGAGCAGGATCCGGACGAGGCCGTGGCGATCGTCGAATGGATGAAGGCGCAGCGCGCGGACGAAGTGGCGGGGCTCGGGATCGACTATCGCGAGAACGACCGGCCGCCGGAGCTGTTCTGGAAGGCTTACCGCAATGCGCGCGCGGCCGGTTTCCGCACGACCGCGCATGCGGGCGAGTTCGGGATGCCGTGGCGCAACGTCGAGACGGCCGTCGACCTGCTGCAGGTCGATCGCGTCGATCACGGCTATACGATCGTCGATAACCCCGAGCTGTGCGCGCGCTACGCGGAACGCGGGATCGTCTTCACCGTCGTGCCGACGAATTCGTACTACCTGCGCACGCTGCCGCCGGAGCAATGGGCGGAACGGCATCCGATGCGCAAGATGCCGGGCCTCGGGCTGAAGATCCATCCGAACACCGACGATCCGACGCTGCACAAGGTCAACCCGTCGGAGGCGTGGGAGCTGATGTTCAGCCATTTCGGCTTTACGGTCGCCGATCTCAAGCAATTCATGCTGAACGGGATCGACGGCGCGTGGGTCGACGATGCGACGAAGGCCGCGTGGCGTGCGGCGTGGGCGCCGGAGTTCGATACGCTGGCCGCGACGCTCGCGGCCGGTTGAGCGCGTTGCCTGCCACATCGGCCGGCCGGCGCGTCAGCCGGCCGGCACTTCGTTCAGGTGGAAACGCAGGTCGCCCGCGTCGAGCAACGCCGCGTAGCGGTACAGCAGGTTCGCGATCTCGACAGCGCTTGCGGTCATGCGGCCTCCGGCATCGATGGACGATGACGGCGATGGTGCGCGGTGCGGGGGTGGGCCGCTTCGTCCAGGTGGACTAAGGCGGCGCATCGTTCAGGCGCGATGCCGCGCACGCATCCCACCATGGCTTCGCATCGCCTGGCGCGACCTGCCAGCCTTGCGGGCTGGCGTACGTCGGTCGCGTTCGCTATATTGGCGCACGGCGGCACCCGGTCGTGCCGCTGCCGCCGTGCGCGCCCGCGCCGGCGTCCGACAATAATTCGAATCCTGAGAGGCCCGCCGTGCGCATTCCTGTTTTCTGTCTGATGTTGTTCGTCTCGATGTCCGCGCGAGCCGGCAGTGCCTGCGACGGGCTGCTCGGCGATTACGCGCCGGCCGCCGGCAAGCCGGCGACGCTGCGCGTCGAGAGAGTGGGCGGCAAGATCGTGCTGCGCGGGCGCGACGCCGGCCAGTGGAGTGCCGAAACGGCACCGACGCAGGAAGCCGAGCTGGAAACCGACGGCCCTGACAAGGCGCCGCCGGGCGCCTGTGTGCTCGAGGTGCCGGGCGGCGAACTGATCAAGATGCCGATCGGCTCGCCGTATCAGGTCACGTCGATCACGGGCAACAGCTTCACCACGAAGCATTCGACCACGGGCGTCCTGCTGCGCAGGGTGCAGGGCTTCCAGGTCGACGGTATCGAGCTGTATCGGGTCGCGCGCCGCGGCGACTCGCCGCCGGCCGCGGCGCGCTGACGGCGTGCGAGCCGACGTACCGCGATACACGACGACACGACGACACAACGACACGACGACACGACGACGAGGGCGACCCTTCCGATGGGCAATCGATCATGGCTTTATCTTCAGGCCGGTGACGGCGACGACGCGCGAACGATCGAGTTCGCGGAATCCAACAATCACTTTCCGCTGCTGTGGCGCGTGCTGCTCGCCGACGGCGGCGCGGGCGACGCGATAACGGATCAGCGCGTGTTCGGCGACGCCGGCACGCCGAACCTCGTGAGCGATGCACGCGCGGCGCATGCGCGACTCAGCCGGCTCGCGTCGTTCGTCGTCGCGTATCCGCTGCGCGGCGACGATCCGGCGCTCGCGCGCCAGTTCGATGCGCTCGTGCGTCACCTCGGCGAGTCGATCGATGCGTTCGGCGATGCGCACGGCGCACCGCGGCTGTCCGCGAATCTCGACGAACTGTCATGGCTCGACGGCGGCGATCCGGACGAATTCATCCGCGAGGAACGCGACAACTGCACGCGCCTGTGGTGGCGGGTCGCGAACTGCATGGATTTCCGCGACGTGCGCGGCGTGCGCGACGTGCTCGAGATCGATACGCCCGCCGACTGGCGCGACTGGGCGTGGGGCTTCGGGTTCGGCGGCGTGTCGCATTACTATTTCCAGCGACAGGAGCCGCCGCGCGGCGTGGCGTTTGCCGAGATGTTCGACGCCGGCGAAGTGCACGGCAACTGGCTCGGCTACGGCACGTTCAGCTTTCGCGCGCGCAACGGCCTGTGGGGCGTGCGGCGGGAAGTCGACGACGCGTGGCACGTGATCGTGCCGCCCGAGTGGACGAACCTGTGGACGAGCGGCGCGCGCGATCGCCGGTTGCTATGGGCCGCGCGCGACGGGAAGGTCGGCCTGCTGTTCGCCGATGGCGACGTCGACGGCGATGGCGACGAGATGCGGATCGTGCGCGAACCGGCGTTCGACGCGGTGTGGGATTTCAGCGGCGACGTCGCGTGCGTGCGCGTCGGCGAGCGGTTCGGGCTCGTGGGCACGGACGGCGCGTGGGTGCTCGAACCGTCGCTCGACGATTTCGGCGAATTCACCGGCGGGGTTGCGTCCGCGAGCCTGGACGGCCGCTGGGGCTTCGTCGACACGCACGGCGCGTGGGTGATTCCGCCACGCTTCGACGATGCACATGAATTCGTGAACGGCGCCGTCGCGGCGGTATCCGAAGGCGAGCAGTGGGGGCTGATCGGGCGCGACGGGCAATGGCGCGCGACGCCCGAGTGGGCCGCGCTCGAATGGTCGTCCGAATGCGGTGCCTTCCTTGCGCGACGCAACGGCCATGTGGGCCTGGTCGATGCGAAAGGCCGGGTCGTCGTCGAGCCGTTTTACGCGGAAATCGCCACGCTGACCGACGACGAACGGACGGACATGCTGTCCGAGCTTGGCGCGATCCGCCATGTCGTGCGGCGCGACGACGGGCGTTGCGCGATCGTCGACGGGCAGGGCCACGTGCTGACGCCGTTCGATTTCGTCAACATGGGGGCGCTGCCGTGGTTGCCCGATGACGAAGCCGTGCCGGGCGAACTGTTCACGCGGTACGCGATCGGCGTGCTGCCGGGCGAGCCGGTGAAGGTTGCGATCTGCGATCTCGAGAAGGGCGCGACGGTCGTGCAGGGGCGCTACGACGACGTGGCCGGCCTGTTCTGGGGTGCGGATCACGGCTGGCTGACCTGCGTGCAGGACGAGGGCGGTGACGACGTGCGGGCGACGGTGTTTCGCGCGGACGGCACCGTGCTGCATCCGGCGCGTTACACGCGGATCGGCGACGATGCGCTGTTCGACGACGATCCCGATGCCGCTGCCGGGCACACGACGTTGATGCCGTGGTACGTCCGTCGTGCCGAGGTCGCGCAGAACTGGAGCATGGGCGAACCGGTCGCCGCGTTGCGCGACGACGGCGTGCCGGTATGGCTGTACGCGGACGGGCACGCGACGACGACGCGGCGCTAGCCGGGGCCGCTGGCGTGCATGCCGGCGTGGCATGCAGGCACGACGTTCAGCGGAAGAACCTCAGCCAGTCGAACAGGCCGGGGTGCGGACGCCGCTTCGGCGCCGGCGCCGGTGCGCTGCGCGGCCGGAAGTCGGGCGAGAACTGCGCACGCGGATCGATCGCGCGCGTACGCAGTGCCGCATCGTAGAACGCCCCGACGATCGGCAACGCGCTGTGCGCGCCCGCGCCCCAGTAGTCGCTGCGCAGCGTCACGTTGCCGTCGTCGAAGCCGACCCACGCGCCGGCCACCAGTTGCGGATGCATCAGGATGAACCAGCCGTCCGTGTTGTCCTGCGTCGTGCCGGTCTTGCCCGCGACGTCGACGCGGATCCCGTAGCGCGAACGGATGTCCTCGCCGGTTCCGTAATCGACGACGCCGCGCATCACGTCGACCAGCGTCTGCGCGGCGGCCACCGGCAACGCGCGTTCGGGCGGTGCGCTGTTGAATGCGGCGAGCACCTTGCCGTCGCGATCCTCGATGCGCGTGATCATCTGCGGCGCGACGTATACGCCCCGATTCGCGATCGTCCCGTAGGCGGACACCATTTCCTTCAGCGTGACGGGGCTCGTGCCGAGCGCGAGCGACGGCACCGCGTCGAGCGGGCTTTCGCGCACGCCCATCGCGCGCGCGAGCTGCGCGACCCTGGCCGCGCCTTCGCGCTGCATCACCTGCGCGGTGATGCGGTTGCGCGACAGCGCGAGCGCGTCGCGCAGCGTCATCGGTGCGTCCGTCGGCGGCTCGGCATCGGTCGGACGCCATACCGCATGCGTGCCGATCGGGATCGCGACGGGGCGATCGACGAACGTGTCGCCCGGCCGCATGCCGTCCGCGAACGCGGCGCCATAGACGAACGGCTTGAACGTCGAACCCGGCTGGCGCCGTGCCTGCACCACGTGATCGAACGGCTCGCTGCCGAAGTCGGGGCTGCCGACCCATGCGCGAATCGCGCCGTTGCGCGGGTCGATCGCGACGAAGCCGGCCTGCACCTGCGTCTTGCGTTCGCATAACGCATGCATGAACGCGCGATTCGCGCCGAGCTGCTTCAGCGCGGCGACATCGGCGAGCCCTGCGGCGCGCGCGTCGCGATAGTCGGGCGTCTGCCGGATGAAGCCGCGGAACAGGTCGTTGCGCAGCCCGCAGCCGGACGGGCCGCGCCATGCGCTGTCCGCGACTGCCTGCAGGCGATCGGTTTGCTGCGTCAGCGCTTGCGTCGCCATGTCCTGCAGTTGCGCATCGAGCGTCGTGCGCACGACGAGGCCGTCCGAGTAGAGGTCGTAGTTGTTGCGGTCGGCCCAGGCGATCAGCCACTTGCGCAGCTGCACCGCGAAGTGCGGAGCCGGGCCCGGCTGAGCGGTCTGCGGCTCGAAGTCGACGCGCAGCGGCCGGCGCTGCAATTGCGCGAGCTGCCGCGGCGACAGCATGCCCATCGCCGCCATCCGCGCGAGCACGATGTTGCGGCGCTGGACCGCGCGTTCCGGATTCAGCACCGGGTTGTAGTAGCTGTTGCCCTTCAGCATCCCGACGAGCGTCGCGCTTTCGACGATATCGAGCTGGTCGGCCGATTTGCCGAAGTAGGTACGCGCGGCCATCTCGACGCCGTACGCGTTGTACAGGAACGGCACGGTGTTCAGGTAGGTCTCGAGAATCTCGTCCTTGCTGTACACCGTCTCGATCTTGAACGCGGTGATCAGCTCCTTCACCTTGCGCGTGAGCGTCGGTGCGCGGCCGACTTCGTCCGGGTACAGGTTGCGCGCGAGTTGCTGCGTGATCGTCGAGCCGCCCTGGCGGCTGCCCGAGAACGTATGCAGCCCGGCCGCGAGCGTGCGGCGCCAGTCGATGCCGTGATGCGCGTAGAAGCGGTGGTCCTCGGTCGCGATCAGCGCGTCGACCATGTGCGGCGAGATCTGCTTGAGCGGCACCCATTCGCGGTTGACGGGCCGGAATTCGGCGATGACCTGGCCGTCGGCCGACAGCACGCGCGCGGGGCGGTCGATGCGGGCCTTGCGGATGTCGCCGATGCTCGGCGTGAACGGCACGAACGCGAGCAGCACCAGCAGGCCGGCCATCGGTATCGCGGCGAGCGTCAGCGCGACGCCGCGGCGCGTCGGATGGCGCAGGCGATGCCATGCGCCGGCGCACAGCGCGCGGATGCGCGCGCGGCTGGCGGCGGCCAGCGGTGCGACGCGGGCGCGGCAACGGAGCCACGCGTCTCGAAGAAGCGGCACGAAGCGGTTCAAGGCGGCAGGAGCGCGGATGGAGGAGGCGCGATCCTAGCAAACGACCCACGTGCGACGCCCGCTGAAACGGCCATTTGCTTGCAGGATTTACAGACGATTACGTTTGTTGCCCATCGACAACCTTTTGCGGCACCCGCCGCCGCGATTCCGCTGACGATACGACGTCCGCGAGCCGTTGCGCGGCCGCTTCCATCTGCGCGCGGCCGAACCCGCCGAAGCCCAGCACGAGCCCTGGGCGGGCCGTGCCCGGCGCGAACATCGGCGACACCGCGCGCACCGCGACGCCGGCTTGCGCGGCGCGCTCGACCACGTCGAGATCGTCGATGCCGTTTGCGAGCCACAGCATGACGTGCATCCCCTGGTCGCCCGGCTGCACCCACGCGCGTTCGCGCGGCAGCCGCGCACCGAGCGTGTCGATCAGCAGCGCGCGTTGCTCCGCATACACGCCGCGCACGCGGCGGATGTGGCGGTCGAGATGGCCTTCCGCGATGAACGCGGCCAGCACGTGCTGGTCGGCGGTCGGCACATGGCGATCCATCAGTGCGCGCGCGCCGCAGAACGCGGGCACGAGATCGTGGGGGGCGATCACGTAGCCGAGCCGCAGCGACGGAAACAGGATCTTGCTGAACGTGCCGAGGTAGATCACGCGATCGGGGTCGAGACCCTGCAGCGACGGGAACGGATAGCCTTCGTAGCGCAGCTCGCTGTCGTAGTCGTCCTCGACCACCCACGCGTGTCGTGCACGCGCCCACGCGAGCAGCGCATTGCGCCGCGCCATGCTGAGCGGCATGCCGAGCGGATACTGGTGCGACGGCGTGACGAACGCGGCGCGCGCATCGGGTGCGAGGCGGATGCCGGCGTCGACGTCGAGGCCGTCGGCGTCGACCGGCACGCGCACCATCGCGTCGTGTCGCCCGGTGCTCTCGAGCAGCGCGGTGATGCCGCGATAGGCCGGGTTCTCGACCCAGGCGCGGTCGCCCGCGCCGAGCAGCAGCTGGCTCGCGAGGTGCAGCCCCTGCTGCGTGCCGCTCGTGATCACGACCTGGGCGGCCTCGCAGCGCACCGAGCGCGAACGGCGCACGTAGTCGGCGATCGCTTCGCGCAGCGGCAGCGCGCCTTGCGGATCGGCATAGCCGGACGGCGCGCCGGCGCCGCGCGCGCGCAGGCGGTTGCCGAGCCGGCGCCAGATGTCGTCGGGTGCGGTGAGGCCGATCGGTACCGAGATCGCGAACGGCATCGCCGGCAGCGGGCGGAATTCGCGGGCGATCCGCGCGAAGGCGGCGGCCGGCTCGGGCAGCCCGGCGTGGGCCGCGCGCCGTCGTGGCGCGGGCGGCGCGGGTTCGGGGCCGGGCGGCGGTTCCGCGAGCGCGTTCGCGACCCGCGTGCCCGCGCCGCCGCGCGATTCGAGAAAGCCTTCGGCGATGAGCTGCGCATACGCATCGACGACGGTGCCGCGGGCAACCTGCAGCGACGTGGCGAGCAGCCGCGTGGACGGGAGCGCATCGCCCGGCCGGACGTCGCCGCGACGCACGGCTTCGCGCAGCGCCTGCGCGAGCTGGCGGCTCAGGTCGCCGGCCGCACGGTCGAGCGCGCCGAGCGACGGGATTTCGACGATCCGGGTCGTTCTTGCCATGATTCTGGTCTGCTGAAATTGTTCCAAACCGGCTCTACAGCATAAACCAGTTTGAAGTCACAATCGGCGGGTGACGGGCTCGCGCCCGCGCCCTTTCCAACCCCGCATGACCGTGGAGCCGACATGTACGTCCCCGACGAATTCAACGAGCCCGACCCCGACGCGATGCGCGAGCTGATCGTGCAGCATCCGTTCGGCAGCCTGATCACGCACGGCAGGAACGGGCTCGACGCGAACCACATTCCGTTCGAACTGCTGCCCGACGACGACGGCGGGCTCGGCGAGCTGCATGCGCACGTCTCGCGCGCGAATCCGGTCTGGCAGGACGTTGCGAACGGCGACGAGGTGCTCGCGATCTTCCGTGCGGGCGACGCCTACATCTCGCCGACCTGGTATCCGAGCAAGCACGTGGCGCACCGGCAGGTGCCGACCTGGAACTACGTGGTCGTGCACGCGCACGGCCGCATCACGGTGCGCGACGACGAGAAGTTCGTGCGCGGCGTGGTCGCGCGGCTGACGCGCACGCACGAGGCGTCGCAGCCGGTGCCGTGGAAGATGGGCGACGCGCCGAAGGACTACATCGACAGGATGCTGGAGTCGATCGTCGGGCTGCAGATCGAGATCACGCGGCTCGTCGGCAATCGCAAGCTCGGGCAGAACAAGGACGAAGCCGATATCCGCGGCGCGGGCGAAGCGCTGGTCGCGGAGGGCAACCTCGCGATCGGGGAGGCGATGCTCGCGGCGGCCGACGCGAAACGCGAGTGACGCGAGTGACGCGAGTGACGCGAGTGACGCGCAAGCGGCGTGCACGCCGTGACCCCGGCGGTGTGCGCGGGCGAGTGCCACGCCCGCGCACCGGCGCCCGTCATTGCGTGCGCGTCGCGCCCTTCGTGCCTTCTCCCGCCTGCGCGAGCGCGTCGCGAATCGCGGCCTCGGTCTGGTCGTACGCGCCTTCGCCATAGCGCGTATAGACGACCTTTCCGCTCGCGTCGATCAGGTAGAGCGCGGGCCAGTACTGGTTGCCGTACGCGCGCCACGTGTCGTAGCGGTTGTCCTGCGCGACCGGATACCGGATGCCGAAGCGCCTGATCGCATCGGCGACGTTGCCCGCGTCGCGCTCGAACGGATACTCGGGCGTATGCACGCCGACCACCACGAGCCCCTGGTCGCGATACTTGCGGTCCCACTCCTTCACGTACGGAATCGTATGAATGCAGTTGATGCACGAGTACGTCCAGAAATCGACGAGCACGACCTTGCCGCGCAACTGGCCGAGCGTCAGCGGCGCGCTGTTGTGCCAGCGGTCTATGCCCGTGAAATCGGGGGCCGCCGTCCCGGCCTGCGAGGCCGGCATGCTCGCCTCGTCTCGGGTGCCGGCGAACGCGGCGAGCCCGGCCGTGGCGGCGAGGGCGATGACGAGGGCGGCGGTCTTGAGTCGGGGCAGCATGGCGTTCTCCTGAGCGGGAGGCCGTCGCTCGGAGGCGGCGGCCGGACGGGTTTCGACAGGCCCCATTAGGCGGCGCCGACGTATCCGCGATGTGTCCGGCAAGTCGCGCGTGTGCAATGTTGTGTGTCGTCGCGGCGGCGCGATACATTGGGATACAAACGCGTGCCCGCCGTGCGGTATAAAAGCGGACATCGCCTGCCTCGACTCATCGACCCATCGATACCTCGATACCGAAACGACCCATGGACAAGATCGACCACGTGCTGATCGTCGACGACGATCGCGCGATCCGCGAACTGATCGCGGATTATCTGGAGAAGAACGGCATGCGCGTATCGCTGGCCGCGAACGGCCGCGAGATGCGCAACGTGCTGGACGACGGCGCGCCCGACCTGATCGTGCTCGACCTGATGATGCCGGGCGAGGACGGCCTCACGCTGTGCCGCGACCTGCGCGCGGGCAAGTTCCGGACGGTGCCCGTGCTGATGCTGACCGCGCGCGGCGAGGAAACCGACCGCATCATCGGCCTCGAGATGGGTGCCGACGACTACCTCGCCAAGCCGTTCGCGGTGCGCGAACTGCTCGCGCGGATCCGCTCGGTGCTGCGGCGCGCACGCATGCTGCCGCCCGGCATGCAGGTGACGGAAACGGCCGCGATGCTCGCGTTCGGCGAATGGCGTCTCGACACGACCGGACGCCACCTGCTCGATACCGACGGCACGCTGGTCGCGCTGAGCGGCGCCGAATACCGGCTGCTGCGCGTGTTCCTCGACAACCCGCAGCGCGTGCTGACGCGCGACCAGTTGCTCAATCTCACGCAGGGGCGGCAGTCCGACCCGTTCGACCGGTCGATCGACCTGCTCGTGAGCCGGCTGCGCCAGCGCCTGCGCGACGGCGCGCGCGAGCCGCGCTACATCAAGACGCTGCGCAACGAGGGCTACGTGTTCTCGTCGGCCGTGACCGCCGTCGACGGTACGCCATGAGCACGCGCACGTTGACGATGTGGCATTGGCCGCGCTCGCTGTTCGCGCGGCTCGCGCTGATCCTGTGCGTGGGCCTCGCGCTCGCGCAGACGCTGTCGTTCTGGCTCACGGTGACCGAGCGCGACCAGGCGACCACCAACCTGATGATGGGCTACATCGAGCGCGAGGTCGCCAGCTCGGTCGCGCTGCTCGACCACCTGCCGCCGGCCGAGCGGGTCGCCTGGCTGCCGCGCCTCGCGCGGCGCAGCTATGCGTTCATCCTCGGGCCCGGCGAGACCGGCACGCCGCCGGAAGCGCGGCTGTCGGCGCGCGTCGAGCGGTCGATTTCCGACGGCATCGGCGGCGACTATCCGCTGACCGCGAACGCGATCCCCGGCGACCGCGAACATCTGCAGGTGCATCTGCGCCTGACCGACGGGTCGCCGCTCACGATCGACATCCATCCGATGTCGACGGTGCCGCTGTCGGGCTGGCTGCCGGTCGTGCTCTTGCTGCAGCTCGCGGTGCTGGCCGCGTGCTGCTGGCTCGCGGTGCGGCTCGCAACGCGGCCGCTCAAGCAGCTCGCGCAGGCCGCCGATGCGCTCGGCCCCGACCTGAAGGGCGAGCGGCTGAACGAGGACGGGCCGTCGGAAGTCGCACGCGCCGCCCGGGCGTTCAACGCGATGCAGGACCGCATCGCGCAGTACATGGCCGAGCGCATGCAGATCCTCGCGTCGATCTCGCACGACCTGCAGACGCCGATCACGCGAATGCGCTTGCGCGTCGACGTGATGGACGACGACACGCAGGGCGCGAAGCTGCGCCAGGACCTGCTCGAGATGGAGCATCTGGTGAAGGAGGGCGTGGCGTATGCGCGGACGCTGCACGGCACCGAGGAGGCCGCGCGCCGCATCGATCTCGATGCGCTGCTCGACAGCATCGTGTGTGATTACACGGATGCGGGGCAGGACGTGGCGCTGCACAGCCGCGCGCCGCTCGCGCTCGTCACGCGGCCGAAGGCGCTGCGCCGCATCGTCGGCAACCTCGTCGACAACGCGCTGAAGTTCGCGGGCGCGGCCGAGATCGACGTGCACGCCGCGCCGGACGGCGGCGCGGTGATCGCCGTGCTCGACCGCGGGCCCGGCATTCCGGACGATCAGCTCGACGCGGTGTTCGAGCCGTTCCGGCGCGTGGAGACGTCGCGCAACCGGGAGACGGGCGGCACGGGGCTCGGCCTCGCGATCGCGCGGCAACTCGCGCTTGCGATGGGCGGCACGCTCACGCTGAACAACCGGGCGGACGGCGGCGGGCTGGAGGCGCGACTCACGCTGCGCAATGCGGGGTGACGAGGGGGGCGGCGCGTGGCCGTGTGGTTTCAGGTTCGTGCCGAAGCCGTAGCGGAAACTGACGCCGAAGCCGAAGCCGACGCCGAAACCGAAGCCGAAGCCGAAGCCGAAGCCGAAGCCGAAGCCGAAGCCGAAGCCGAAGCCGGAACCGGAACCGACGCCGAAGCCGAAGCACGCGACGTCACACGCGCTGCAGATGCGCGTCGACGAGCGGCGCGAGCGCCGCCGCATGCACGGCCGCGAGATCGTGCCGGCCGCCCGGCACGACATGCAGCTGCGCGTCGGGCAGCCGCTCGAGCAGGCGCCGGCCGGCCGCGACGGGGCTGAGCGGATCGTCGTCGCCCCACAGCAGCAGCGTCGGCTGCGCGATGCGGCCGATTTCCCGCGACAGGTCGGCACGGAACGTCAGGAACCAGTCGGGCAGCTGCGGGTTGGCTTGCGCGAACCCGGCCCGCCAGTCCTGCGCGCCGAGCCCTTCCATGTCGAGCCCGCCGGACGTGACCGTCAGTACGAGGTGCGTGACCAGGCCGGGCTTGTCGAGCGCCGCGCGCATCGCGATCACGCCGCCCATCGATTGCGCGATCACGGCGGTCGGCCGGTCGATCGTTTTCAGGACATGACGCACGAGGCTGTCGAAATCGTCGACGGCCGGATCGCGCGGCGTGTCGCCGAAACCCGGATAGCCGACGATCCGGCGTTCGGCCGGATGCGTCAGGCTGCCTGCGAGCGGTTGCCAGAAGGCGGTGCTGCCCGATGCGCCGGGCAGGAAGAGCAGTTGCGACGGAACGGGCATGGTGGCGCGGTTTTCCGGTGAATGAAGTAACAGCGGGTGGCGGGGAGCGCGTGTCAGCACCGGCCGGTGCGCAGCGCGACGGTCCAGTCGTCGCGCCCGCGCGATGCCGCGGTGGCGGCCGCCGTGTGCCAGTCGTATTCGACCGCATGAAATTCGACGTTCCAGCCGGCCGCCGTGCGCGACACCATCGCGTAGCGCGCATGCGGCGAACCCGTTTCGATGCGGTGCGGGTGCGGCAGGTCGTCCGCGTAGGCCTGCAGCCCGACGCTGCCCGGGTTGACGATCAGCCGGCCGTCGTCGAGCCTGGCCGTACGCGGGATGTGCGTGTGGCCGCACAGGATCAGCGATGCCGGTTCGTCGCCCGCGCGTTGCGCGATTTCCGCGGGCGTCGCCGCGCGGCAGCCGTCGGGCGTGACGGTTTCGAGGAAATAGGCGAGGTCGCTGCCGGGCGTGCCGTGCACCATCAACACGTCGCCGTCGAGCGTCGCGCGCTCGGGCAGCGCGGCGATCCATTCGAGATGATCGGCGCGCAGCGTGTCGTGCGCCCAGCGATCCGACAGCCGCATCGACTCGCGATCGCCGCCGAGCAGTTGCCGTTCGTGATTGCCCCTGATGGTCGGCAGGTCGAGCGCGATCAGGCGGTCGGCCGTTTCGGGCGGATGGAGCGCCCCCGACAGGATGTCGCCGAGATTGACGATCACGTCGGCGCCGCGGCGGCGGACGTCGTCGAGCACCGCGTCGAGCGCGGCGAGGTTGCCGTGGATGTCGGACAGCGCGGCGATTTTCATGGTGGATCGTCGGGGAAGGGAACGGCGATTGTCGCCAATTCGGTTCGGGTCGTCCAATGGCGCGCACGTGCGATTCCGCAGGCCGTGAGCGGCTGGGCGTGAAGCCGCGGGTGGCGCGTCAGTCGGTCGCGAGGCGCGCGTACATCGCGAAATCGCCCGGTGTGCCGCGCACCATCCTGTACGCGCGCAACAGCCCTTCGTAGCGGTAGCCGCACTTCTGCAGCACGCGCGCGGAGCCCGCGTTGCTGGTCAGCACCACGCCCTGCACGCGCATGAAGCCGCCGTCCGCGAAGGCCCACGCGGTGACGGCCGCGCACAGCGCGCTCGCGACCCCGCGCCCCCAGTGCGACGGCGCGAGATCGTATGCGATCTCGGCCGAGCGGTTCACGGTGGAGACGGTATGCAGGCCGATCGTCCCGGCGAGCGCGCCCGATGCGTCGTCGATCACGGCGAGACGCCGGATCGAATCGGGGTCGGTCGATTCGATGGTGTCGAACAGCGGCAGCAGATCGCCGGGCGAGCGCAGGTTCCAGCTCGTGTGGCGGAAGACGTCGGGCATCGACAGGTACGCGTACCAGGCATCGAGGTCGGCGCGTTCGAGCTGGCGGAGCGACAGGCCCGGAAATCCGGAACGGGGCGGTGCGGCGATTTTCATCGGCGTCCGCCCCTACGCCGCATGACGCCGGTACAACGCCAGCGACCCGGCGAGCGCGAGCAGCATCGCGCCGCACGTGCGTTCGAGCCACAGCGCGCCCGCGCGCTTCAGCAGCCGCACCGCGCGTGCGCCGAGCAGCGCGTAGCCGAACATCACCGCGCCGTCGAGCAGCGCGAAGGTGACCGCGAGCGCGACGTATTGCGGCGCGAGCGGCGCGGACGGATCGAGGAACTGCGGCAGGAACGCGGAGAAGAACAGGTAGCCCTTCGGGTTCGTCACCGCCGTGAGGAAACTCTTCGCGAAGATCGACGCGTTGCGCCCGGATACCGCTTCACCGTGCGCGGCGGCGACGTCGAGCGAACCCTTCGACATCAGCAGCCGGATGCCGACGTACGCGAGGTAAGCGGCGCCGAGCCACTTCACGACCGAGAACCAGAACGCCGACGCCATCAGCAGCGCGCCGAGGCCGAGCGCGACCGCGACGATCAGCACGAAATCGGACAGCATCGCGCCCGCGAAGCCGTAGGCCGCGCGTCGCACGCCGTAGCGCGAGCCGTTGGTCAGCGCGAGCAGCACGGTCGGGCCGGGTGTCGCGATGCCGACGAAGGCGACGGCGGCAAAGACCAGCAGGGTCGTTTCATGCATGACGGAACTCCCGAGGGAAGGGGCGCGCTCGATTATCGGCTGCGCCCGCCCGGGCTGTACAGGGACGTCGCGCCGCGCACACGGCCGCCCGGTCGACTATCTCGATTTTGGCAATAAACTTTTTTCATTATTCCGCTTCAGGTTGAAACCGGTTCCATTTACCATGGCGGCCGCAGCGGGCATGCCCGCCGCGTCGTCGCGCGCGGACGATGCCGGCCTCGCACCGCCGGCGGATCTTGCCGCCCGCGCGCTACTCGCAACTGACAGCCAGAACAACGGGTTCACCGCCCGGAGACACGACAATCATGAACAAGCAACTGATCGCAGCCCCGCTGCTGCTCTCGCTCGCGGGCGTCGCCGCCGCGCAAAGCTCCGTCACGCTGTACGGCATCGTCGACGCGGGCGTGACCTATCGCAGCAACGAACGGGTCGGCTCCGCGGGCGCGTACACCGGCCATTCGAACGTCGGGCTCACGACCGGCAACCTGTCCGGCAGCCGCTGGGGCATCAAGGGGTCCGAGGATCTGGGCGGCGGGATGCGCGCGCTGTTCGTCCTCGAGAACGGTTTCGACATCACGAACGGCACGTCGGGCCAGGGTGGCCGCCAGTTCGGCCGCCAGGCGTTCGTCGGCCTGGGCAGCGACCGCTACGGCACGGTCACGCTCGGCCGCCAGTACACGTCGCTCGACGATTTCGTGAGCCCGGTCGGCCCGTCGTCGTTCATCGGCGGCTTCGGCGCACACCCGGGCGATATCGACGACCTCGACCAGACGGCGCGCGTCGACAGCTCGATCAAGTACACGAGCGCCAACTACTCGGGCTTCACGTTCGGCGCGCTGTACGGTTTCGGCAGCCAGCCGGGCAGCATGAAGCAGCGCAACACGTGGAGCGTCGGCGCGGCCTACGCGGCGGGCCCGCTGCGTGTCGGCGTCGGTTACGAGCGTTCGGACAACAGCAAGACGGGCGCGACCGACCCGACGGCCGGCAAGTGGCAGAGCACCGACGACGGGCTGTTCAACTCGTCGATCAACGAAGGCTATGCGAGCGCGCAGTCGCAGCAGATCATCGCGACCGGCGCGACCTACGATTTCGGCCCGGCCGTCGTCGGGGTGAACTACAGCAACGTGCAGTACCGCAGCGGCGACCAGTCGCGGTTCACGGGCCACGCGACGTTCAACGTCGCGGGCGTGTTCACGCGCTGGAACGTGCGCCCGCAGACGCAACTGTTCGCGGGCTACAGCTACACGCGCGGCAGCGATGTCGATGGCGTGGACGACCGCGCGCAGTATCACAACGTCACGCTCGGCGCCACCTATGACCTGTCGAAGCGCACCAGCGTGTACCTGCTCGGCGCGTACCAGCACGCATCGGGCATGACGCTCGACGCGCTCGGCCGGCCGGTGGCCGCGACCGCGTCGGTGTCCGACAAGGCGAACGGCCACTCGTCCGATTCGCGGTCGCAGGCCATCGTCAGCCTCGGCCTGCGCCAGAAGTTCTGACGCGCAGCGATCGTTGCGTCCGCAACGTTGCCCGCAGCCGGTGCGGGCGACGTTGCAGGCATGCCCCTATACTGTCGCCTCCGTTCTTCGAGGAGACGACATGACCCGAACGTATTCCGCGAGTTGCCTGTGCGGAACCGTCACCGTGACGTTGCGCGGCGAGCCGGCGGCGCGCGCGAACTGCCATTGCGCGACCTGCCGCGATTTCTACGGCACGCCGGTGCTGTCCGCGACCGCATGGCCGCCGGAGCAGGTGGCCGTCGAGGGCGGCCATGCGACGTTCCCGCATCCGGCGAAGTCGATGTCGCGCACGTATTGCGCGTCCTGCGGCGAGATCGTGTGCGGCACCAACCGGCTCGGCATGCGCGTCGTACCGAACAGCCTGGCCGCGCGTGCGCACGGCGGGCAACTGCCCGGCGACCTGCAGCCGACGATGCACCTGTTCTACCGGCACCGCGTGATCGACGTCGTGGACGCGCTGCCGAAATTCCTCGACGGCTGGGACGGCCCGACGCTCGACGACGCGAACTGAACGATCGCGGCTGCGTGCCGGCATGGCCGGCGCGCGGTTCTTTCCGCCGTATCCCGCTTTCTCCTTCCTCCCGCTGCATGCCGCCGCGCTGAATCGCACCGACGCGATCGAGCCGGACAATATTTTTTCCCTTTCATTTCAATTTCGATTTGTAATCATCGAACCCATTTCCGGGGAATGAAAAAGGCAATGCGGAAATTTCAGAAAAAATGACGTATTTGAATTGAGCAATCCGGAAGAAAATGCCGGGGAAAAGCGCCGAAGCCGTGCGGCCGGCAAGCCGTTGCGGCGCGGTGGGCGGGTTTGACCATCGTTGACGGAAAAGCGCCGGACGGCAAAAAGAATGGCGTGAATAATTCGTGATGAAGGCGAATGCGCTTTAGCCGGAATCACCAATATTTCATGTGCCGCGATTTACAGTGTCGACAATTGAACGTTCGGGAGCATTATTCATGTCAATGAAACAAATTCGGGCGGCATTGCTGGGAATGTGCATGGCGATGCTGGCGCCGGCGAGTCACGCGCAGGTGTCGTACTCGACCGACTGGCTCGCGAACACGTACGGCACGCTGGCCCAGCACGTGGGCAACGCCGCGCGCTCGATGTGGGTCGCCCCCGAGGGCGTGATCTACACGGCGTCGCGCTGGGACGAGAACGCGGGCGGTGTCGCGCTCTACCAGAACGGTCAGCCGATGGGCACGATCGGCATCCACGACGAATTCCAGGGCGGCGCGATCACCGGCAACGCGACGTCGATCTTCGTCGCGCTCGGCTACAACCGCAACTTCGGCAGCGGCTCGGTGGGCCGCTACAACCGCGGCACGAACCAGCGCGACCTGCGCATCCCGGTCAGCACGTGGACGGGCCTGCCGAATCCGGATGTGATCACCGGCCTCGCGACCGCCGGCAACCTGCTGTATGCGAGCGATTTCTACGGCAACCGCGTGCGCGTCTATACGACCGACGGCGTCTGGCAGCGCGACATCGGCGTGACCGGGCCCGGTGCGCTGGCGCTCGATGCGGCGGGCAACCTGTGGGTGGCGCGCATGAGCGCGGGCGTGGTCGTGCAGTACAGCGCGACCGGCACGCTGATGAACACGATCCAGATGGCGGCCGGCGCACGGCCGTCGGCACTGTATTTCGACGCGTCGACGGGGCAGTTGCTGGTGGGCGACCAGGGCCCGGACATGAACATCAAGCTCTACAGCCTCGCCGGGCTGCCGCAGCAGGTCGGCACGTTCGGCGTGCAGGGCGGTTATCTCGACACGACATCGGGCATCAAGGGGCAGGTCGGCGACAAGCGCTTCACGCGCGTGGTCGGCATCGGCAAGGATGCCGGCGGCAACCTGTACGTGCTCAACAATGCGTGGGGCGGGGGCTGGGATCTCGGGCGCAACGGCAGCACCGACCTGCATTCATACGGCCCGACGGGCGCGCTGCAATGGAAGCTGCAGGCGCTGAACTTCGAGGCGATCGCCGCGCCCGACCCGGCGACCGACGGCGCGTTCTTCTATAGCGGCAACAACGTGTACACGGGCTCGGCGGGCGGCACGTTCGTCGCGAACACGGTCGATCCGTTCAGCTATCCGAAGGACCCGCGCCTCGACATGAACGACTACCAGCGCGGCCAGCACTTCGGCCAGCTCGTGACGGTCGGCGGCAACCGGATTCTCGTCGCGTCGGGCCAGAACCCCGGCAACTTCAACTTCTACTACTTCACGCCGGCGACCGGCTATATCGCGAATCCGGCCGGCTCGCTGCCGGGCAAGCCGTTCAACACGACGCTGCAGGTCACGGCCGGTTTCGACATCGACGGCAACGGCGACGTGTGGGCCGGGTTGAACGGCTCCAACGTGATTACCCGCTACCCGATGACGGGCTTCGACGCGACCGGCAAGCCGTCGTGGGGCAAGCCGACGACGACGGCCGTGCCGAGTACAGTGGCGCCCGTCACGCGCATCATCTACCAGGCGGACAGCGACACGATGATCCTCGCGCAGGGCCTCGCCGGCAACTGGGACTGGACCGCGATGAACGGGCATATCGAGGTCTATCACGGCTGGAAGAACGGCAACACGAGCGCGCCGAACCCGGTGATCAACCTGACGAGCGCGAACCCGAAATCGATCGCGGCGGCCGGCCACTACCTGTTCGTCGGCTACGTGCACACCGTGCCGAACGTCGACGTGTTCGATCTCAACACGGGCGCCCTCGTCACGACGCTGACCAACTCGAACACGTCGGCGATGGATGTCGGCAACGACGTCGACTCGATGTACGGGATCCGCGCGTACCTGCGCTCGACCGGCGAATACGTGATCACGAAGGACAACTACAACGGCACCAGCATGATCGTGTATCGCTGGCGTCCGTGAACGCGCGGCCCGAGCCGGCCGCGCGGTCTGCACGGCCTGCCCGGTGCCCGCGTCACGGCGCGCCGAGCACGCGGCCGTTCACGCTGAGCCCGTACATCGAATCGGGCGAATCGTGGAATTTCGCGCGCGTGTTGTGCACCGAGCCCGTGAAGCGCGGGTCCTGCGGACGTTCGTGGCTGTCCATGAAGGTCGCGACGTCCCACGCTTCCTGATCGGTCAGCGTGCCGCCGAGTCCGAGCGGCATGTTGGCCTTGATGAAGCCGGCCGCATTGCGGATGTCGCCCATCCCCGCGCCCCAGTTGAACGAACGCGCGCCCCACAGCGCCGGGAAGACCGCCTTGCCGCCGCTCGACTGCCCCTGGCCGTCCGCACCGTGGCACAGCGCGCAGTGCTGCGTGTAGACGGCGGCGCCGCGCGCATAGTCGGCCTTCTGCGCGGGCGGCGGCAGTTTCAGGAAACCCTGCCCCGGCAGCTTCGTGCCGACCGGCGCGCCCTTCGCGAGCCAGTACGAATAGGTTTCGAGCGCGACGAGAATCGGGTCGCCGGCCGGCGGCGCCTTGCCGTTCATGCTGTAGCGGAAGCATCCCTGCAGGCGCTCGGCGAACGTGTTCACGTGGCCGTTCTTGCTGCGGTACGCCGGATACAGCAGGTACGCGGCCCACATCGGGCTCGAATCGGGCCGCCGGCCCGCGTCGAGGTGGCAGCTCGCGCAGGTCAGCTTGTTGCCGACGTACTTGCCCGCGAACTCGGGCGTGTGCAAAAAGATCTGCTCGCCGAGCTTCACGGTCTTGCCGAACTCGTCGGCGGGGATCGCGGCTTCGGCGGGCGGCGCGAACGGCCTGGCGGCCGCCGCAACGGCGGAAGGCGCGGATGCGGAAGCGTTGGCCGGCGGTGCATCCTGCGGGGCGGCCGCGAACGCGAGCGCGGGCATCCAGGCCGCGCCGAGCAGTGCCGCGCGGGTGCGGCGGATCAGCGTCGTGCGGTCGATCATCGCTTGTCTCCCTGCGCGGCGCCGCCGCGCGCGTAGTAGGCGGCCACCGCGTCGATGTCGGCGTCGGACAGCTTGCCGGCGATCGCCGGCATCAGCGCCATCGGCCCGGGCGGGCGCGTGCCGTGCTTCCAGCCGTTCAACTGGCCGGCGATATAGGCGGCGGGCTGGCCCGCGAGCGGCGGAAACGCGCTGCCCACGCCGAGGCCGCCGGGGCCGTGACACTGGGCGCATGCGGGCAGGCCTTGCGACCAGCGTCCGCGCGTCGCGAGCCACGCGCCGGTGTTCGCCGGATCGATCGACGTGTCGTCGGCGGTGACGATGCCGGCCGGCGCGGGCAGGCTCGCGAAGTACGCGGATACCGCATCGCGCTCGTGCGGCGTCAGCAGTTTCGAGAGCGGCTGCATGACGGGATTCTGGCGGCTGCCGTCCGCGAACGCGGCAAGCTGCGCGGACAGATACGCGGCGCTCGTGCCCGCGAGGCGCGGAAAGCCGGCCGCCGCGTTGCCTTCGCCCTGGCTGCCGTGGCAGCCGATGCAGGCGGCGACGCCCGTCGTCGAACCCTGTGTCGCGAGCGTCTTGCCGAGCGTCGCGTCGTCCGCGCGCGCATGGCCGGCCAGCAGCGTCGCCGCGGCGAGCAGCAGCGGCGCGAACCGGCGTCGCGGTGTGTGCACCGTATCGTTCACGTGTCCCCTCCTTGTTGTAAGCCGCGAGCGCGCCGCCGGGCAGCCGGCGCGGCCGCGCGGTCAGCCCGCGTCGGGCCGCTTCTCCTGCTGCGCCGGCGCGAGGTGCTGCGGCGGTGTCGCCGCATCGTATCGGCCGAAGCCGTAGCGCTGGAAGATTCCGAACGCTTCCGGCGACCGGATGAACGCGAGCCATGCGCGCGCGGCTTCCGGATGCGGCGCATCCTTCACCATCGCGCCCGCATAGATCGCAGTCGTATTCTGCTCGGCCGGAATGTCGATGTGCATCAGCGGATGCCCGACCTGTTCCTGGAACGCCGCCTCGGATTGCCACAGCACGCCCGCGTCCGCGCGCCCCTGCATCAGGAACAGCGCGGTTTCCCGATGGTGGATGTGCGTGAGCTCGGTCGTGCCGGCGCGCACCTTGTCGTCGTAGACGGTACGCGCGAGCGCGTCGCCGCCGGCCTTCACGAGCGACGCGCGGATCTGTCGCGCGACGCCTTCGAATGCCGGATTGGGCATCGCAAGCTGCACGTCGGGCCGCGCGAGGTCGTTCAGCGACGCGATGCGCTTCGGATTGCCGGCGCGCACCATGATCGTCAGCTGGTTCGTCACGTAGGGCACGGCCGGGCCGGCGAGCGTGCCGTCCGCGATCAAGCCGTCGATCTTGCCGAGCCCCGCGAAATACGCGTCGGGCTTGACCGTCCACGTCATGTTGCCGACGGTGATCGTGCCGCCCGCATGGATCTGCTTCACGAGCAGGCCGGGCGGGATCGTCTCCCAGTAGATGCGGCCGCGGTACTCGGGATGGTCTTCCTCGAACTTCGCGACGAGCGGCGCCATCGCGAAGAAATAGTTGCCGCCGACGAACAGCACGAGCTTCGGCGCGGTGAGGTCGCCGTGGAAATCGGCGAGCACGTCGACCTGCGGCACCGTGAATTCGAGGCCGCGATGCGTCGCGTCGTTGTTGCGGCCGTCCTGCCAGGGCGGGAAGACGTTCGCGGCGGGGCCGGCCGGCGCAGCGAGCGACAGCGCCGATGCGCAGCAGAGCCAGGCGGCCAGCACGGCGCGCAGCGTGCGCCGACGGCGGGGCAACGGTGACGGCGGTTGCATGGGGATCGATGTCATCGCGGTGCTCATTTTGCGTACGTGAAGCCGGCCTGCTGCAGTTCGGGCAGCGTGCCGACCGCACCCGGCGTGACGATTGCCGACGGGATCACGTGGTTGGTCAGGTCGGCCGCGAGCGCGTCGAGCGGCAGCTTGTCGGGATTCGCGTTCGCGCCGTCGAGCCGCTCCGCGAGTTCCCAGATCGCGTTGTGGCACGACAGGAACACGACGCCGCGCTGCTGCAGCGCGGCGATGCTGTTGTCGTGCGACGAGAACGCGCCGTCGGGCGACTCGTGGTCTTGCGCGCCCTTCGATTGCGCGGGTTTCGCGTCGAGCAGCGTGTTGGCCGGAAAGGCGGCGCCGGCGAATTTCGCGAGGCCGTATTTGTCCCACGCGGCCTGGTCGAACAGTGCGAGATGCGCGCTGCCGTGCGTGGCCGATACGACGAGGAAATCCGGATGGCGATACGACCAGATCTGCGCGTTCAGCGAATTGCGCATCAGGTTCAACCACGGGCCGCCGAGCTCGGTGTTGTCCCATACCTGCTTCGGGCCGCCGCGGTAGCCGGTCAGTTCGGCGAGCGCCGCGTGATCCCACTGGTCGGGGCGTTCGAGGATCATCGGCACCGTCTTGAAGTCGCGCCGCCGCGGCGCGGCCGCGAGGCGGCGCGTGAGGTCGGCGAGGTGCGTGGCGCCGCCGGGCAGCAGCGCGCCGGTTTCGGGCGCGGCGGCGCGAGCGGGGCGCGCGGCGGCGAGCAGCGCGGTGCCGGCCGCAAGGCCGAGTGTCTTGAGCGCGCCTCGGCGCGCGTGCCGGTCGGACATGGGGTATCTCCCGGAATCGTTTTTGTGGGGCGTGCCGCGTTGCGGTACGGCGCTGCGGCGTCGCGAATGCGTAGCCAGTCTAGCGGCGCGCGTCCGGTACGGAAAATCGCGGTATCGGATGGGAGATATTCGGGAGGCTGATGATTGGGCGGGCGGGGTTGGGGCGATCGGTGAAACGACCATCGGTTCGGTCATTGCACTCGGCTTCGTTCGCCGAGCCCGTCGTTGAAGGGCTTCCTGCGGACGGTTCCGGTTCCGGTTTTGATCGGCGAATCGATCGTCCATTTGATACGGATGGCTGATTATCTGAAACGGGCTGCACAGGATCGACTTGTATAATCGCCTCCTGTGAATGCACACATGCCTTACCGAGAGAGAGAACGTTACTCATGAATTGGGACGATGCCCGCGTTTTTCTGGCCGTTCATCGCACCGGGACGCTGCGCGAGGCCGCGGCCGTTCTCGACGTCGATCAGGCCACCGTGGGGCGACGGTTGACCGCACTCGAGAAGGCGCTCGGTGCGAAGCTGTTTCTCAAGACATCGTCAGGTTATGTCGTGACGCAGGTCGGCGAGCATTCGCTGCAGGCCGCGGAAGCAATGGAACAGGCGGCGTGTGAATTCGAGCGCCGCGTCCAGGGCTCGGACGATCGCCTCGAAGGCGAGGTCCGGGTGACGACGACCGATTCCCTCGCGATGGATTTCGTCGTTCCCGCGATACGGGAGCTGCGCCGGAAATGTCCGGCGATACACGTGATCCTGACGACGTCCGTGCAGGTGCTCAACCTGACGCGACGCGATGCGGATCTCGCGATTCGCACCGTGATGCCGGAAAATCCCGACCTCGTGCGCCGGAAGCTCGCCGAATGGGAGGTCGGGCTGTTCGCGAGCCGCGAGTATCTGGATGCGCATGGCGAGCCCGCGATCGGAGCCGCGTTCGAAGGGCACGACCTGGTCGTCTATCAGCCCGGCACGACGTCGAACCAGGGGAGCGCGCTGTGCGGCGAGTCGATGGAACGCGGGCGCATCGTGGCGCAGGTGAGTTCGAGCCTGATGCTGGCGGCGTCGATCCGGTCGGGTATCGGCATCGGCGAACTCCCCGCGTATATGGCGCAAGACGACGATTCGCTCGTGCGAATCTGGCCCGACCGGACGCGGGCCGTGCCGTATCAGGTCTGGCTCGTATCGCATACCGACCTGAACCGGACGGCGCGCGTTCGGGCGGTCACCGCAGAGATCGCGGCTACGTTCGATCGTTATCGATAGCGGCCGTGGCCCCGCCCGCGCAGGGCCACGGGCTCAACGGGGTAGCGTGTCGCGCATCGAGAGCGTGCGCCGCGCGGCACACCAGCGCGGCACGATCGCGATGGCCGCGACGATCGCGAAGAACGGGATGGCCGCCGCCAGCACGTGGCTTCCGGTGCCGAGCAGGCCGCCGGACACGGTGGCGGCGAGCGACGCACTGCCGATCTGGAAGAAGCCGACCAGCCCCGACGCCGTCGCCGCGCGCCCGTGTTCGCTCGCGATGGCGCCCGAGACCGCGAGCGACAGCGACGATCCGTTCGACAGGCTGACGAGCACCATCGGCGCCACGATCGCGACGACCCCTTTGACGTGCCACGATTCGCACAGGGCGAACGCCATGCCGCCGGCAACGAAGCAGCCCACGCCGGCCACGACGATCGAGTCGTAGGACATCCGGTCGAGCATGCGGCGCGCAATCAGGTTGGCGGAAACGATGCCGGCGGTCAGCGGCAGATAGAGCCAGCCGCTTTGCCGTTCCGAAAGACCGAGGCCGGAGAAGATGAACGGCGACTGCGTCAGGTAGACGAACCACGCGCAATAGATCGCGCAGACGACGAGCGTGTAGCGGATGAAGGCCCGGTCCGCGAGTACGCCGGTGAAGCCGGCCAGCGGTGCGGCGCGATGTTGCCCCGGTGCGACGTGCGGCCGGGTTTCCTTCAGGAGCAACTGAACGAGCGCGAGTGCGACGACGCCGAATGCGGCGACGAAAATGAAATCGCTTCGCCACCCGAACGCCGCAGCCAGATATCCGCCGATTGCGGGGGCGATTGCCGGAGACAGCGACACGAGCGGATACACGATGCTGTAGATCTTCGCGGATGCGTTCTTGTCGCAGGTGTCGGCGATGATCGCGCGACCGATGACGAGGCCGGATGCCGCGCCGAGCGCTTCGAGCACGCGCCATCCGAGAAAGCTCGCGAAGCCGCCGGCGCTTGCGCAGCCGATCGAGCCGAGGATGTACAGGACGATGCCGGCGGTCAGCACGGGTTTGCGTCCCCATCGATCGGAGAGGGGGCCGTAGGCCAGCTGCGCGCAGGCGAGCGCGATCAGGTAAGCCGATACCGTTTGCGGCATCTGCCATGCGCCGATCGAAAACTCGTGGGCCATCGACGGCATCGCGGGCAGGTAGACGTCGGACGCGATCAGGCCGAAGGCGCTGAGCATGGAGACGACGAGGATGAGTGAGAGGTTGGACATGTTCGCAGGTGGTTGGAGCGGAGCGCGTGAGCGAATGGAGAGGTAGACGCGCATCGGGCCGCCGTGGAAAAACGCCGGGGCGATCATACGGCGCGCGATGCGGTTCGGGAGCGGGCGGAATTGCATCGCATGGATGCATTTTTGCGGGCGGTGAAGCGAGTGCCGGGGAGGCGTGCAGATGGTGGCGTCGGGTGCCGCGCGGGACGGCAGTCAAGCGGAATCCGGCGCTGGTGTGGGCGGCAAGCAACGGGGTGATTCGCTGTCGTTCCTGCTTCGCCGGCGGATCGGACGATGTTCCGTCGCCGCGTCGTTGGTGGTTGTCCGGCACAACGCGCGCGGATTCGCGGTGACCGCTTGCGAAGCGGCAAGGATGCTTCACTGGGGCAAGGGGCGAGCCGCTACGCGTCGCGAGCGGCTGCGAATACGGCCGTGGTGCATGGGCCGCCGCGTTTGGGCCGGCCCATGCACGCATCGGGCGATCGGAACGTCAGGCCATCAGAACGACACCGTCGTCGTCAGCGTGACGAGCCGCGGCTCGCCGACCGCGACGATCAGGTTGTTGTTGCTCGACGGGTAGTAGGTCTTGTCGAGCAGGTTCTTCACGTTGAGCTGGAAGCGTGTCGGGAACTTGCCGATCGTCGTTTCGTAGGCTGCGAAGGCATCGACGGTCACATAGCCGGGCAGCGTGAAGCTGTTCGCCGTGTCGCCGGAGCGTGCGCCGACGAGACGGGCGCCGCCGCCGAAGCGCCAGCGGCCGGGCAGATTCGCGATGGCCGTGTCGTACACGGCGAACAGGCTCCCGGTGTGGCGCGCGACGTTCGTGAGCGGGGTGTTGCTGTCGCGATCGGTCGCGTTCGTATACGCGTAGCTGCCGATCACGCTCAGGTGGCGCGTGATCTGCCCGGCGACGTCGAGCTCGATCCCGCGCGAGCGCGCGGTGCCGATCGTCGACGTGATGTCGCCGACCGTGACCGCGACGTTGCGCTTGTCGATCTGGTAGACCGCGAGCGTGCCGGTGATCGCGGGTTTCAGGCTGAACTTCAGCCCGGCCTCGAGCACGCGGCCGTATTCCGGCGCGAGCGGCGCGGCGACGTTCGATGCGACGTTCGGCTTGAACGACCGGCTCACGTTCGCGTAGGCGGTCAGCGCCGGCGTGAGCGCGTATGCGAGCCCGAACTGCGGCAGCCAGACGCTGCCGCGCGAGCGGTCGGCGAACACGAACGGCCGGCCCATCCCCGATTCCTGCTGCCAGTTTTCCCAGCGCAGCCCGCCTACCGCGGTGAGGCGGTCGGTGATCTTCACCGAGTCCTGCACGATCGTCGAATACGCATGCACGACCGAGCGCGAATCGCTTTGCTTCGCGTTGGGCGTGCCGCCCGCCGCGAGCAGGCCGTACACGGGATCGTAGAGATTGAAGCCCGTCGTCGCCTTGCCGCGGATCGTGTCGCCGCGGAAGCTGCGCTGCCGTTCGTATTCGCCGCCGATGTAGATCGCGTGGTTCATCCCGGCGAGCGTCACGTTGCCGAGCAGGCCGAGCGTCGCGATCTGGTCGGAGTCGTTGCGGCCGAGGTTCGCGTCGGACGAGCGCGTCATTGCGCCCGTCTTGCTGTTGAACGAGTTGCCGCGGGTGATGGTTTGGTCGTAGCGGTCGCGGCCCCAGCCGTAGGTCGCGCGCACGCGCCATGCGTCGGAGAAGCGGTGCTCGATGCGCGTCCGCAGCGTTTCCTGGATGCCGCTGCTTTGCGACCATGCTTCCTCGTAGCGGCGATAGCGCAACGCATCGTCGAGCTGGCCGTTCACGAGCACGGTGCCGCGATCGAACGGCATCGTGTAGTCGACGTACTGATAGCTGACGTCGATCGACGTATTTGCGTCGTGCCACGACAGCGCGGGCGCGATCAGCGCGTTGCGTTCGCGGCCGAAGCTGCGCCAGTAGCGGCTCGTGTCGTATTCGCCGGTCAGCCGGAACGCGAGCGTGCCGCCCGCGACCTGGCCCGGCTTGCCGAGCGGGCCCGTGAGATCGAACTGCGCGTTGCTGCCGCCGTGGTTCGTGCGCGATGCGGAGATCGAGCCGCCGAACGTGTCTTCCGGCTTGCGCGTGACGAGGTTGATCACGCCGCCCGGATCCTGCATCCCGTACAGCAGCGAAGCCGGGCCCTTCAGCACCTCGACGCGATCGATCGTCGCGAGATAGCTGTGCAGCACCGGCGTGCGCACGCCGTCGACCAGCACGGAGCCGTCGTTGTTCGATGCGAAGCCGCGCTTGATGAACGCGTCGCGCGTGCCGCCGAGCGTGTTGGTTTGCGTCACGCCGCTGATGTTGCCGAGCACGTCGTCGAGCGAACGCGCCTGCTGGTCCTGCATCACGCTGCTGCTGACCACCGCGACCGATTGCGGAATCTCCTTCAACGGACGGTCGCTGCCGCCGGCGACGCTGCTGGTGCGCGGCTGGTAGCCGATGGTCGGGTCGATGGTCGACGATGCGTTGACGTTGATGGCGGGGAGTTCTTTCCCGGCCGGCGCCGCGGGTGCCGATGCGGGTGCCGATGCGGTTGCACCGGCTTCGGCGTTGGCCGCATGCGCGCCGCTTGCGACGCAAAGGGTAATCAGGGCAGGCAGGCTCGAGCGCCACGGACGCGGGGTCCGGACGCGGCGGGGCGTTCGACGGGATGGCATGAATCGATACAGGAGGGAGTGCTAAGGATCGTGTTGCGGGCCGCGGCGTTTCGTTACGGCCAAGGCGTGCATGATATATGTAATGAGAATCATTTGCAATTGGTGATGTGCCAAGAACGGGAGATTCCCGAGCGAGCTATCCTGAGCCACGTCGCGTTCGCTACTGGAGATTTGTAACGCTCGCCGGACCAACGTTCCACGCCGCAGGTGTTTTATTTGTTGGGTGGAGCCATGATGTTCGGCACGTAGATGAATTCCCATTGTTGGTAGCTCCGCGCAGTCGAGAATCCTGTCTGATCGTTGTTGAAGCCGGTTATTTTGATGGGATTTTGGGGGGATGCACTGCGAACGCCGATCACGCCTCCTGCCGGTGCTTGAATGGTCTCGAACGCTTGTCGGGTGATCGGGTCGCGATAGAGTTGTCGCAGATAACGGCGTATCACCGGATAGCGCGGATCGCGCAACAGGTCGTCGAGCTTGTCAGGGTACGGTCGTGTGCCTGCAGGTGTGCTCTCCGAGTACTGTCGGATTGCGTCCCGATACAGGTTGCCGACGTAGAGCAGTTCCGCTTCGCGCGCCCGACGATTCGATTTGGCGACATTGTCCAGCAGCTTGCCGAGTCCGAGCGTGATGAACAGCACCATCAACAGCGCCCAAAAGTAGGCGACGCCGCGCTGACGGCCAGGACGTGTGCGACGACTCACCATGTGCTGTAATCGGTCCCGTCGAGTGCTTTGCCCATCGCACCGCTCTTTACGTCCACGATGGTTTTTTCGTCATTGTCGGTTCCCGTCACCGGCACCCAGGTATCCGCCCGGTTGGTTACGGGGTCGAGCGGAAATGCCCGCAGATAGTGCTGCTCGGTGAGTACGGTCAACTTGTCCGGATACTGGCCGGTATCGCCGTAGTACTCGTCCAGTGCCCGACGCATCACCGACAGATTTTCCCTGAGCGCAGCTTCTTTCGCGCGGTCGGTCTGGTGGATGTATCGGGGCGCGACGATCGACAGAAGCGTCGCAATGATCGCGAGTACGACCAACAATTCGATCAGAGTAAAACCGCGGGCGGGCTTGTTCGGCATCGTCGATTACCACTCCCGGTACGGAATCCCGTTGGTGCCTTTACGATGGCTTGGCGAAAACACGTCGTACACGTCGGCTCCTTCCCGTGGGTTGTCCACTTCGCTGGCATAGCTGCGCTTGCCCCAACTGTCTGCGGCGGAGATCGACGACGACGGATTCATCGGGTCACGCGGAATACGTCGTAAAAAACGGATTGTGCGGCCCTTCGGATCGCGTTGATCGGCGGTTCCCGAAACCAGCTGGTCCAACGAGATCGGATAACCGGTCGAATCGACTGAGCGTGCGATCCTCCCTTCGTCGCCGGCCAACTTGTAGGCATCGATCGCAGAGCGAATTTCCCGCAAGGCGGCCTTCAGCTCGCGCTCCTTTTCGCGTTGTTGCTGCATCTTGAGGAACGGCGTGGCGACGGACGCGATGATGGCCACCAGTGCGACCGTCACGATCATCTCGATCAGCGTGAAACCTGATTCACCGGATCGCTTCATTTCAGTCGGACACCGTCAATTGCTTGGGCAGGGCGACCGTGCCGGTCAGCAGCGCGTCGTTCCTTCGGACCTTCGGATTTTGCAGCGACAGGTTGACCGGATCCGTCGATGCCTGCCTGGCCTGGAACGTCAGCATGCCGAGCGAGCCGTCGGCGCTTGCGTTGCCGAGCGTAATGTGAACGACACTGCCGTCCTGGCGCGCGTCGAGCGCGATACCGTCGCGGGGCTCGACCTTCAGCAACCGGATTCCCGGTTGGTCTAGTACCAGGTCTATCTGTGCCTCTTCGAAGCTTGGCCCGTTCGCCAGCAAATTGACCGTAAAGCTATGGTTCGGCGGGGTTTGCGATGGCGTCGCGAGATCGAAGAGGACGCTATCCGGGGGGCTGCCCGACGGTGGCGCACCGAGCGCGGGTGACGAGGCGATGGCGATGCTGGCTCCCGATGCCGAAGCGGAGGAGTCGGCGACATCGCCGGCTGGATCGATCGTGGCGGGGGCGGGCAGATCGTCCGAATCGCTGTACCGGGCTGACGGCGTTAGCCGTAGCGGCCGGGTCGACACCTGCTCGGCCGTGCCGCTCGGGAATGCTTGAGCGTATGCGTTCGGCATCGCGAGCGAGCGGGCGATATGCGGCGTGATCAGCAGTACGATTTCCGAGCGCGTGGCGGTGTCGCTGTTGTTCGAGAACAGTCGCCCAAGCATGGGAATTTTTCCCAGACCAGGAACATGCGTGCCGGATTCCTGAGTGTCGTTCTTGATCAGGCCCGCCAACGCCTGCGTTTCGCCTTCGTGCAGCCGCAGCACCGTATTCGCGTTGCGTGTGCCGATCTGATAAGCGAGGAGGCCGGTGGCCGAAGAACGAACTTCCTTGACGATATTGCTGACTTCCAGCGCCACCTTCATCGTCACATCGTTATCGACATGGATCTCCGGTTCGACCTCGAGCTTCAGGCCGACATCCAGATAGTTGACCGATTCGGTGATCGCATTGGACGTTTGATTTACCGTCGACGTGATGACCGGCACCTTGTCGCCGATCAACACGCTGGCCTTTTCGTGATTGACGACGCGAATGCGCGGATTGGCCAGCGTACGCGTGCTGCCGCTCGTTTGACGCAGGTTCAGCACTGCGAGCGGATCCGGAAAACTCAACGGGAAGCTATCCTTGTTCAGGTGCTTCAGATCGCCGATCGTCATGCTGCCGGCCATGCCTGTCGGTCCGACCATCCTGGCGCTGACGCTGTCCGGAAACTGGATCCCCAGATTGAGCAGATCGCTCGAATTGACCTCCAGCACCTCGACGTCGAGAATCACTTCCGGGCTCGCGATGTCGTAGAGATTCAGCAGCCGGACGATCGTGTCCTGCACCGTTTCGGTGTCGCGTACCACCAGCATCTTCAGCCGATCGTCCACGTACATCGATTTTGGCGCGACGATCGTGCGCAGCATGTCCTGAACCTTCTGCGGATTTGCGCTATTCAGGTAATAGGAACGCACGACCAGATCGTCGTAGCGCTTTTTCTTTTCTTCGGTCGACGGATAGATCAGCATCGTTGTGTCGTTCAACACCTTCCTTTCGAGCTGCGAAGTCTGCAATATCAAGTTCAGCGCATCGATTACCGATGTATCGCGTGCGTAGACGGTCGTGCGCAGATCGGGGCTGACGTCCTTGTCCAGCACGAAGCTGACGCCGGATGTCTGGGTCAGGATCGACAGTACCGAGCGGATGTCGACATCCTTCAGTTCCAGCGTGACCGGCTTTTGCAGCGATTGATTCAGCGCCGGCAGGACCATCGTCGCACGCGTGGATTGCGCGTCGACCTGTTGCAGCGTCGAGCTGGCTACTTTGTGACCGGGGTGTTCCGACAGGATCGCGTTCAGCAACTGCCGGGCAGTCGTGGTGTCGCCCTTGCCGAGCGCCGCGCGCGCTTCATCCAGTTCGGCTCGCGCACGCTGTTCGCGAGCGATCAGACCCACGCCGCGCAACGCCTCGCTATGCTGCGGATCGTAACGCAGCACTTGCTGATACGCGGCCAGTGCTTCGTCGGCCTGGCTGTTTGCGCGCGCGATCGCAGCCTTTTGCATCAGCAACCGCACCTGATTGTCGCGCTCGGTAATGAATTTCATTCGATACCGCTCCGGATTCTCCTTCGATGCCTGCTGAATCTGCTCCAGCCCCTGTCCGACCTGACCTTTTTCGATCAGCTTGTTACCTTGGCGCCAGTCGGTATAGCCCACGCAGCCGCTGAAACCAGCGACGAGTACAGTCAACGCCAAGGCCCGCGGCAACCGTCGAATCGAGCCGGAAACAGCGTTTGCTCGACACTTGAAACACATCTGGTTCATTCTTCTGCCTGTCAATGGACGGGTTGGATCTGTACGTCGGCCGGATTACTGGCCAGAAAGCCCTGGCCGACCTGGGCGGGCATTCCGCCGGGCTGACCGCCGCTGGCGCGGCCACCCATCGCGATCGAGCGGGTTTCGCCGGAATGCACGTGCCGCAGCGTGACGTTGGTCGACGAGATCGACTGGATTTTCCAACTGCCGTCCAACATGCCGCCTTGACTCAGCACGATCGGTTCGCCGCCGCTCGATGCGAAGAAGACCTGCGTATTGCCGTCTCGAATCATGCGGCCCAGATACACGATGTCCGGTGCGGTGGGTCGGGACGGGGGAGAGGACGGCAACGGCGGCGGATTATCCGTACTGGCGAGCGAGCCGGCTGGCGGTAATGGCGGCAGATTCGATGCAGTCTTCGGCTCGGGTGCGTCGGCCGTCGTCATCGGATCCGGCAACCGTGGACGCCGCCAGGGCGCATCGGGCTGTTCGGCTCGTGAGGGAACGGTTGTCCGGGAGTCAGGGGGCAGTTTGTCGGCCCGTTCCATCAGCACCGGTAGTTCAACGGGATCCGGTTTCAGCAACGAAACGACCGAGCCGACAATCGTCGCGGCCAGCACGAGCTGTACGGGAACGGATACGGTCCGCTTCATGCAGCCGGTCTCACCCTGTAATACAGGTGGATGTCCAGTTTCTGTTCGACCTTCGTCGATCCGTCGGTGCCTTTCGCGTAGGCCAGACGGGCGATCGAAAGATTCGGCAATGCATTGAGCATCGCCTGCAGGAACCGGCGGTGGGCTTCGTCAGACCCGTTGATATCCATATGCATCGCGAGCTTCTCGATCGGTAGCTCGGCAAGCGACTCATACCGGTAGTCCGCCCGCGTGATGACGATGCCATGCTTGTCCGCGAGCGTATGCAAATCGCGTAGCTGATCCGGGTAGGTGTCGAACTCCGGCAAGGTAGCTGCGAATTCCTTCGCCAGATTGCGCGGCCCGGCCTTCAGTGCAGCAGGTCTGACTGGCGCAGGTTCCGGTATCGACGTCAGTTGTATCGCCATCCGCCGCGTTTCCTTGAACAATGGATAATCGATCGCACCGATCAGCAGCGCCCACAGAGCCAGTAGCGCGGCGACGGCGATGTGCGGCGATTTGAGTCGATTCAACAGCCAGGTCCCGCGCCAGGATACGACTTGCAGGATGCGTTGACGGTTCATGGTCGTCTCCAATCAGCGCTTAATGTAAAAGACAGCGTCGACGATAGCGTGCCCGACAGCCCCGGCAGGTTCGGCAGGGGGGGAACGGAGTCCTGAGCAAGCGTCGGGCTGGCATCAGCATTTCTCGTCTGGCTGACTAGCTGGATGGATGACCAGGCCGGATTTTCGTGCAGCGCGGTGATCAGATCGAGCACATCTTGTGTTCGATTGGCGATGCCACCGATTCGCACGTGCCGAATATCGACGTCGGGCTCCAGCGTCAGCAGATTGACGCCGGGTTGCGTTGCCGCTCCCAAGCTGTCCAGCATGTCGGTCCACGGATAACGCATCTCGACGAAGACGCGATCGAGTACGACAGGGGAGGGGGGCGCCGCAGGACGCGTCGGTACGGCGGCCTGGTGCGACAGATGCCTGGCATGCTCGACGATCTCGTTGCGTTGCGTAAGCAGCACGTCGCGCCACCACAATGCATGAAGACATGCTGCGAGTGCGACGCCGCCGACGGCGACCCACGGCCGGTTCCAGCGGGACCGAGGTGCATAGTTCCAGTTCAGACGACCCATTCAGACGACTCCGCAAAGCGCGTAGGCAAGCTGCGCGTCGTCATTCGGTGCGTGACCGTCGAGCGTCAACGCGCCGCCGGTAGCAGCGGCCTTGCTACGCGCTGGAAAGATCCAGGTTGCGTCGACGGGCATTGTGGATGGCGGGGTGTCGGAAAACGGCTGAATCGAGAAGGTCGTCACGTGGCCGTGGTCGTAACCCACGCGTAGCAGACGCGGCCCCTCGACGAGCGCGAGTACCCCGGTACTCTTCTTCATCCGTGCAAAAAAGTGGTCCCACACCACGCTCATGGCGGGGACGATCAGCCGGGCCCGGCTTGCCCGCCGCTTGGAAAAAGTCGTCAGTTCGCGAATCACGTCGTTCGCGATCAGTGATACCAGGCGTGGCCGGCCAAACGCGAGCGGCCCAAATCGTAGCTGATAGGTATCGATGGGGATGTCGCCGCCAAAGCTTTGTACAAAGAGCGCGGTCGTCAGAGATCGGCAGAATGCGTCTCGCGCCAAGCGCGGATCCCAGGGCAGCAGCAAATAGCGAACATGACCGATGCCGACGATCCACTCGATTTCGCCGCGCATCGGCTGCACGTCCAACCACGCACCGAGCGTCGTCAATTGGCCGGCCAAACCATGTGCGTCGCTACTCGGGCGCAGGATTGTTTTATGCCGTACCACCGGCTTGAAGCGCCCGGTGAGGCGGCACACGGCCAGCGCATCGTGCCCGAGATATACGCGCAGCCGCTCCGGCCGCGTCGCCCTGACCACCCATTCGTTGACTTCGAGAGCGAGCTCTGCAGTCCGCCGGACGGCTTGCCGAATGGCGGGCTCAATCGGAAAACGTGACACGATTGATTTCTTCCAGGGTAGTCTGTCCGCGCTTGACGGCTTCGATCGCCTGTTCGCGCATCAGGCGCATCCCGCGCTGGCGTGCCATCTCTTTCAGTCGACTGGTCGGCATTTGCTGCAGAATCGCCTCGCGTAGCGGGTCGTCCAACACCAGCACTTCCGCCAATGCGCACCGGCCGCGATAGCCGTTGCCTCGACAGTTCGCGCAGCCCGTGCCCTTCATCAACGTTCCATCTGCCAATTGTCCGCGCGTGACGCGCGAATCCCGCAGTAATGCTTCATCCGGCATGACCGGTACCGCGCAATGCGTGCAATTCAACCGGACCAGACGCTGTGCGACTACTCCGTTCAACGCCGTCACGAAGCTGTACGGATCGATCTGCATGTGCCTGAAGCGGCTCAGCACGTCGAACACGTTGTTCGCATGGACGGTCGTATAGACCAGGTGTCCGGTCAACGCCGCTTGAATCGCGATTTCCGCCGTTTCGCGGTCGCGAATCTCGCCGACCAGAATCCGGTCGGGGTCGTGCCGCAGAATCGAGCGCAGCCCGCGTGCAAACGTCAGGCCTTTTTTTTCGTTGACGGGAATTTGCAGAATGTCGTCGAGTTGATACTCGACCGGATCCTCGATCGTGATGATCTTGTCGTCGCCGCGCTTGATCTCGGATAGCGTTGCATACAGCGTGGTGGTTTTGCCGGAGCCGGTGGGGCCCGTGACGAGCAGCATGCCGTAGGGTTGATTCGCGAGCCGGCGCATCACCTGACGTGTCGGCTCGTCTATGCCTAGCATGTCCAGGTTCAACTGCGCCATGTCTGTAGTCAGCGATTGCCGATCGAGAATCCGCAACACCGCGTCTTCTCCGAACAGGCCTGGCATGATCGACACCCGGAAATCCACTTCGCGCGGTTCGATCGACACGGAGAAGCGCCCGTCTTGTGGGATGCGCTTTTCTCCGATGTCGAGTTCGGCCATCACTTTCAGGCGCGAAATAACCTGTTCGGAGATTGTTGGGTCCGGCAGGATGCGCGCGGTCGAGATGACGCCGTCGATTCGGTACTTGATCGCGAGCCCGCGCGGCGAGTTTTCGAAATGGATGTCCGATACACGGTTACGGTGCGCGTCGTACAGCGTCGAATTGACGAGCCGTACGACCTGACTTTCGTCGCCGGCGATCGAGGCCAGCGATATTTCCTCCGAATCACTCGCGCCGTGGTCCGTCTTGTCGAGCCGGATCAACTGGGACAGCGCATCCTGATCGCTGCCGAACCGGGCCAGTAATGCCTTCAGTTCGAGCGGGTGCGCGAAGGCCAGATCGAAATGGCCGGGAATGCGGTAGCTTGCCTGCGTAATCAGCGTGGTATGCCAGGGATCGTCGCAGACCAGGGTGCGGCAGTCGCCGCCGTCGTGCAAAACCACGCAATTTTGCTGCAGGCATTCCGCATAGCTGAAACCGGAAAAATCCGGTGTCATTGCTTCCATCTGCGCGAGCCGAAGCAGGGCCATCCCGCTTTCGGTGGCGACGAACCGCAGCATTGTATCGGCAGAGAAGCTAGCGGTCTTCTCGAGTATGCATAGAACGGGCTCGCCGTCGGTGCGGGCCAGCGTTCGGGCTTGCGCGAGCAGCGATGCTGTGTCGGTCAATGCGTCGCTCATTGCAGACTCCCCGCGAGATCGAATACCGGCAGATACAGCAGCACGACGATCGAGCCGATTCCCAGGCCCATGATTAGCATCAGGACCGGTTCCGCGAGACGTGCGAACCGCTCGACCCATTGGGTGATTTCGCGCTCGTGGAACCTCGCTGCCTGTTCCAGCATTCCGGCGATCTGGCCGTTGCGCTCGCCAGCACGCAGCAGGCGCAGTGCAATCGTGGTCGTCAGCCCTTCATGCCGCAGGCTTTCGCTCAATTTCCTGCCTTGTGCAATGTGGGTCATGGAGCGGGTGAGGCCGTCCTGAAGCGTGAACGGCAGCAATTCCCGAGTCATGTCGAGCGAGGGCAGCAGCGGGACGCCGCCGTGCAGCAGCATCCCGAGCGAGCGGTAGAAGCGTGCAAGTTGCATCAGTTTCAGCATTTCGCCGATCCAGCCAATCCGGCCGAGCAATGCCAGACACCGTCGTTGCCACGCAGGACGCGTGAACACTGCGGCGGCACCAATGAGCAGGGCGAGCAAGCAGCCAAGCGAAGCGAGCGTGTGCTCGCTGACGAGCAATCCCGCATCGAGCAACCACCGTGACAGCAGCGGTAAATCTGCCGACGGCATCCCTTCGTAGACGTGTGCGAAGCGGGGCGCGAGAAACCAGACCAGAAAGAATGCGACTGCGGTTCCCGTGAGCATCAGTAGCGCGGGATAGAGCGACGCGGAGATGAGCTTTTGCCGGACGATGCTGACCTGCGCGTGATACTGCAGGTAGCGCTCCAGCGCATCGGTCAATCCACCCGTCTGTTCGCTGGCGGAGACCATCGCGATGAACAGCGCCGAAAAGCAATCGGGGTGTGCTGCAAGCGCCGCCGAAAACGATTTGCCCTGCCGCATCAGGCGGACCAGTTCCGGCAGCACATGGTGGCCTTGTTCTTCTGCAGCGCCGGGTCGGCTTTGTCGCTCGCGTTCGTCCAGGGTCTCGAGCGCTTCGGTGAGCGCCAATCCGGCACGCAGCAATACCAGTAGTTCGTAGACGAACAGCGGCAGGTCGAAACGCCGACGCGTGAAGAGGCCGGCGAGCGGCAGGCTGGAGCGTGTCGCACCCGAACGCCCGCCACCGGTTGAGCCGATTTCGACAACCTGCACGCCCGCTTGTCTTGCGCGGCGCATCGCTTCCCGTTGTGCGTCTTCACGATTCGATGCGATCAAATCGAACTGTTGCAGTTCGCCGCGCGCATTCAGGCCAAGCAAGAAGAATTTCGACACGATACTGACCAACCGACGATGACGGCCTGCTGGAAAACACCAGGGGCTCAGTTGTGGAGGGTGTTGGCGGCTGACGCGCTTTTGCTCGGGCCGTACGACACGACGTCGTAATCCGGGTTGTGCGTGCCGGGCGACACGTACTGGTACGGCATGCCCCATGGGTCCAGCGGCACAGCTTTTTTCAGATAAGGGCCGTTCCAGCCGGGGGTGCCGTCGGCGGGCGGAGAAACCAGCAGCGCTAATCCTTCCCGGGTCGTCGGATAACGGCCGATGTCCAGCCGCAACTGGTCGACGGCTTTGCTCAAGACATGAATCTGCGCGTTCGCGGTGGTCACTTTCGACTTGTCGACGTTCGCAAAAAGTCGCGGCCCGACGATGCCCGCGAGGAGCCCGATGATAACCAGGACGACCAGCAATTCGAGGAGCGTAAAGCCCCGCTGGTTGATCGTGCTCACCTTTTGGTTCGTGAATTTACGCATGGTCTCTGCAGGAATTTTTGCCGAACTATATCGGCTTGATTTCCATATGTAAAGGCATGCTAACCGTTGTGAATTATGTGGCTTCAGGGTGGTGGGTGGTGAACAGGAATTGAATTTCAGGGTGGCGATGCTTCGTTGTGACACTTTTTGACGAAGGATTTCATGCGATTGGCGCGTATTCGAGTGCGGTGAAATCGAATGGGGGCTTGCATGGAGAAGATTTGGTGCGTCGTGTTTCGAATTTGTCCGATTTATCGAATTTGATGTGTGTGCAGTGAATATGTAGATTCGCTTCGGAAAGCGTTTGTCTTGTCGTTCGCGTTATGCAATGAATATTCGGATTTGTACGATATATAAATCCTTCGTTGATGAAGTGAAGATCAAAAAGGAGGGGCGTCGCCATGTATGAACTTGAAGATATGTCCGGGACGAGGGGCGCGAGGATACCCGAAGGCTGGCGAGATCGCTCGGCGCCGGGAACGATGCGATCCGCACCGGGGTGGGTGGTAGGCGTCGTTTTGCTGGCATTGTCGGCAACTGCGTATCCGGCCAGTCAAGCCGACTACACGTACGACGCTTTGGGCCGATTGACGAAGGTGGTCTATAGCGATGGCGCCAAGGCCACCACCATCATCTACAACTATGATGCTGCCGGCAATCGTACAAGTGTCGTTTCTTCAACGCCGTCGGCATAACAAGAATTTCGGGGGATGTCGCAAGGGGAGTTTGGTATGTACGAAACTAATGATTAGGAATTCGTACAAAATCGAAGTTTCCTTGATTCGTTTCGGCATTTGTCCATGGTGAGAAATGGACGTTCTTTTTGCATAATTTTTACGCAAACCTGATCGCCGCCATAAAATACTTACATCCAAGGAGCCGTTCGATGTCCGAGGTTGAATCCGTGCGCATGCGCGAGGCCATTCGCCGCGTTTTCCGAAAATTGAAAATCACTCGTCCCGTCGCGTTTGCATCGCTTGCAGGATTGCTGACGTTGTGTCTTGGTACGGCCGAGGCCGGCAATGTGCAGTTCTCCAGTACAACACCGGCCGTTGTTGACGTAAATCCTGCGTCGAACGCGCAGCCGTCTTCGCAGCGACCCGAGATTCGTCGCGGGCGCGAGCCGTCGGAAGGGTTGTCGCGTTCGCTTCGAGTGCCGACGGGGCAGGAATTCGCGCCTCAGCCGAATGCCATCCGTGCGCGGATGGCGCCGGTTGCCGCAACCGAAGCGATCGAGCACGACAAGCGGGTCGCACGCGAGATGCCGGCAGGCATCAACGCCAATGGGACGATCGAGACGATGGCGAAGCTCGACCGCAAGCGTGGCAGGAAAGCCGCCCGTGACGATGTTCCGTTGCAGAATTTTGCGCAGCCGTCGCGAATGACGCGCGGGGTTGGTGTTACGGCCGACAACGGCATCGTCACGAACAGCCCGCCGCCTGGCCCGGCATCGCTCGAGGAACTGGCCCGCGCATTGCGCTATCACCCGGACCTGATCTATCAGTTCGTCCGCAACAACATCGAAATCGATCCAGTGCGCGGCATCCACAAGGGTGCGCTCGGCGCGGTGCTCGACAATCACGGTAGCGCAGCCGACCAGTCGCAACTGATGGTGTCGCTGCTGCGTCTGTCTGGCTATGACGCGAGAATCGTGCGCGGCGTGATCAAGCTCAGCGCGCAGCAGTTTGCGGATTGGTACGGGGTGCAGACCCATAACGTTTGCGCGGTCCTGAACCTGATGGGGCAGACCCAGATTCCGATCTACGATGTCAACGCGACGCAGGCAGGGAGCTGCCCCGGGTTGAACGCATCGCTGACCGGAATCTCGATCGAGCATTTCTGGGTCAAGACCAATATCGACGGGACGTGGTACACGTTCGATCCGAGCTACAAGCCGCACGTCGTCAAGACGGGCATCGACCTGAACGCGGCGGCGGGCTACAGTACGACGACACTCCTGCAGAACGCCAGGGCCGGCGCGACAGTGACGCCCGACTTGGTGCGTGGCTTGAAGCGGACCGGCATCCATGACTATCTCGGACGCGCGGCAAACAATCTTGCGGATTGGATCGGCAAAAACAAGCCGACCGCGACCCTGAGCGATATCGTCGGCGGCAAGTCCATCGTTCCGTTCTATTCGGGTGCGTTGCGACAGACCCAAAATGCGTTGCTCGATACACGCTGGGCGTCGCAGGAGTGGGGCGACATTCCGGTCGGATACAAGCCGACCGTGCGCGTGCAGTACCAGGGCATCGATCAGACCTTCACCGCCGATGCCATTTACGGCAAGCGCCTGACGATCACGTACAACGCGTCGAATCAACCGGTGCTCCGGCTCGACGGCCAGACGATGGGGGCGCCGGGTACGGCAGTCGCGCCGGGTGCGGATAGCGTGGTTACCTTTATGGTGTGGCACAACGCCTATCCGAACGATCAAGCGGACCACGCGTTCGAGCAGCACATCAAGGGCGGCGGCAAGTACCTGATCGTGAACGGCTGGGGGCCGACAGGCCGCGGGCTGTCGCAGCATTACCTGAAGAATCTGGAAGGGCTCCGCGCTGCCGGACATGCGGACGACAGCGAGGCCGTCCTCGGCGCGAGCCTTGGCGTGATGGGCGCGCAATGGGTATCGCAGACGACTCGCAGCGCATCGATCACGGATCGCCTCGCGAACGCCTTTACGGTGCAGCACCATCAGGTCGGCATCGCGGGCTATACCGACGGCCCGTACGTCGATCTGCCGAGCAACATGAGTTCGCCCGTTCAAATGGACGGCAACACGGTGCTCGAACGGGCGGTGTTCGACAGCCTCGGGATGCACTCGTCGATTCTCGAATCGACGGCGGTCAATCAGACCTCGGGTGTGTCGGCCGTGTCGACGGTGAAACTGCTTGACCTGGCGATGATGCGGGGGCAGACGATCTACAGCGCCAAGAGCGGCAACTATGCGGGCGTGGTTCGGCCAGCATTGAAGAATTGCCAGGCACATCTCGGTAATTTCCAGTACTACGTGAGCCGGGGCTTTCAACTGCTGCTTCCGGGCAACTGTCAACTGGTCGAGAATCGCTGGAATGGCGTGGGCTACTTCGTGCGGGGCATGGGGAACACTCGCCTTCTCGGAGCGATCATCAATGGCGGGTACTCAGGCGGGTTCTTCACGTCTCCCGTTCCTGCGCCGACGTATAACATCAGCACGTTGAATAGCTCGAAGTCGCCGATCAACCTGACCGGCTATTTCGGGCCGCAAGCCGTTGCAGGTGATCCGGTCGACATGGTGCACGGGAATTTCCTGTTCGAGCATCAGGATCTCAAGACCGGTTACGGCGATTCGTCCGACAGTCTGAATTTCCAGCGCTTCTACAGCAGCGGCATGAAGAATCAGGCCGGCGTGCTCGGCAAAGGCTGGACGCACAACTACGATATCAATATCCGTACCGCGTCCGACGGCTTCCTCGGCATGGGAGACCGTCTGGCGCTCGATGCGGTGGGGGCAATCGTCGAGCATAAGGTATCGCTGGATTTGCTGAACGATCCGGATGTCCCGGCGGACCGATTCCTGACTGCGGTGATCGCGCAGCGCTGGTTTGGCGACCAGCTCGTCGACAATACGAAAATTGTCCGGATGGGCTTGAACAGCGATGTATTCGTCAAGCTGCCGAGATTCGATTGCTGCACATCGGGCGGATATAGTTCGCCTCCCGGCAAGGCGGTGCGATTCGAAGACCTTACTGTCAGCGGGACAGCGCGCTACGTACTCATGCGAAAAGGCACGGACGAGGGCGCGAGCTTCACGTTCGATATGAAGACGGGCAAGGCTTTACGCTACGTCGAGCAGAGTGGCAAGGCGATCGACTTTACGTGGGCTGGCGACTTGCTGGCCCGGGTCGAGAACAGTGCGGGACGTAGCCTCACGCTGGCTTATTCGAACGGCCTTTTGCAGAGCGTTTCCAGTCCGCAGAAAACCGTTCGTTATGCGTATGACGGCAATGCCAACCTGATCGGCGTGACTGACCCGGAGGGGTTTGCGACGCGCTTCGAGTATGACAAGCCTGGCCGGATGACGAAGTTCTATGAGCCGAGTTTCCCGGGTACGCCTGTCGTGACGAATGTCTACGACACGTTGGATCGTGTGCGGACGCAAACGAGCGCGGCGGGCAACGTGTTCAACTATTACTTCGCCGGTTCTCGAACGGAAGAGGTGGGACCGGGAGGCTCGGCGCGCACGAACTACATCGACGGAGAGGGCAATCTGCTGCAGTCCGGCGATCCGACGGGCAACTGGACGGTGAAAGCCTATGACGGCCAGAATCGGCTTGTACGGGAAACGCGTCCTGAAGGCAATCGCATCGAGTACGTTTACTACGATCTGACATGTGGTAACGCTTCGCATCTGTGCTCTCACCAGCCTGCGGCCATTACGCAATATCCGCGTCCCGGATCCGGTGATCCGGTTCTGACGCAAAAGTTTGTTTACTCTGGTGACCGGTTGGCGTCCGTAACGGACTCGCGCGGCAACGTGACGGCGTATTCCTATCACCACTCCGGGCTGCTGGACCGGATCACGAAACCTGCGGTAGCCGGTGTGTCGCCTGTCACGACCTTCACGTATGAGTTTGTGACGCCGCCGGGTAAAGATCCGTTCTTTCGGCAGACGCGTATGACCGAGTCGATCCGCGCCGGAAGCACCACGTCGACGGCGATCAGTTATGCGGCAGATCATACGCCCTCTGTCGTGACGCAGGACGACACTGGTCAGCGTATCAAGACCGCAATGACTTTCGACAACGAAGGGCGCCTAGTGTCGAGCCAGCGCGATGGCGCACCGAAAATCACTTACACGTACGACAAGCGCGACAACGTAACGCGAACGAACGCGAGCTTGCTTGGCGCGGACGAAGTGATTGCCTATGACGCGAACAATCGCGAAAATCGGCGCGGCGTTGCCATCGTGGGCGGCGCGATGGTCACCTGCAAGCGCTACAACGCAATGGGCGACGTGGTGCGAGTGTGGGGGCCGGCAAAGACGGCGAATGTGACGACGTGCCCGGTCGAGGCGTCGCCAACGCCGATAACCGACACGGCGTACGACGATCATCATCGCCCGAGCCGTGTGATGCGCTATCAGAGCGCGGCCGACGGCGGCAACCGCGTGACGGACACGGAGTACTACGCGGACGACCGTGTGAAGAGCGTGCGCAAGGCGGTGAGTACGGGGCTGGCGCAGACGTACGTGAGCTATACGTACAACCCGAACGGGACGGTGGCGACGACGACCGACGCGAAGGGCAATACGACGGTGAGCCTGTACGACGGCCACGACCGGCTTTATCGGACGCACTACCCGCTGGAAGGTCGTCCGGACATGGGCAACGCGAACGACTTCGAGCAGTACACGTGGGATGCGAACGGCAATCTGGTCGCGCAGCGCAAGCGGGATGGGCAGACGGTCGCGCAGACGTTCGATGAGTTGAATCGCGTGAGCGCGCGGACGTTCCCGGGAGGCGTGGGTAACGTTCGGTACAGCTATGATTTGCGCGGCCTGAAGACGGCATCGCGGTTCAGCGATGGCAGTCACACGATCACGAACAGCTACGATGGATTGGGGCAGCTGACGCAGACCAGCGTGGCAGGCCGGACGCTGAGCTACCGCTACGATGCGGCGGGCAATGTCACCGATGTCGCCTGGCCGGATGGTTTCCACGTGGGGATCGCGTATGACGGCTACGGCCGGCCGTCGCAGTTGCTGGAGAACGGCACGACGAGTCTGGCGAAGTATAGCTACGACGCGTTGAACCGTCGTACGCGAGTGGATCTGGGCAACGGCACGCGAACGGAGTACGCATACGACAACCAGGGCTGGTTGTCGACTCAGAATCACCGCCTCACGAGCAGCGCGGAGGACTGGCTGTCGAACTTCACGCGTAACCAGTTGGGGGAGATCAAGCGGTCGAGCGTGACGAACAACCGGTATGGGTGGGTGCCTGCGGCGATGTCGAATATGTACACGACGAACGCACTGAACCAGTACACGGGGGTGGCGGGGAAGGCGGTGCGGTATGACCGTAACGGCAACCTGACGGGAGACGGGGCGTGGACGTACACGTACGACCTGGACAACCGGATGAAGACGGCGGTTCGGGCGGGGACGAGCGCGGCGCTGATGTACGACCCGGAAGGCCGGCTGGTCAAGACGAGCATCAATGGTGTCGATACGGTGTTGTTGTACGACGGTCAGAATCTTGCTGCCGAATATGACGGTGCCGGCAAGCTGGTGCGGCGTTATGTGTTCGGTCCGGGGATCGACGAACCGCTGGTGCAGTATGAAGGGGCGGGTACGGCGGCGAAGAACTGGCTGTATGCGAACCAGCAGGGCAGTGTGGTGGCGCTGGCGAACGGCAGCGGTGCGACGACGAGCAGTCAGGCGTATGGACCGTTTGGGGAGACGAATGGGGCGCCGGCGTCGCGGTTCGGGTATACGGGGCAGCAGTATCTGGCGCCGCTGGGTTTGTATTACTACAAGGCGCGGATGTATTCGCCGGCGCTTGGGCGGTTCCTGCAGACGGATCCGATCGGGTATAAGGATGACCTGAACTGGTATGCGTATGTGGGCAACAATCCAGTCAATCTGACGGATCCGAGCGGGCTTGCGGCGGCGTCGGCCAAGGCGTTTAATAACTCGACGCTGGGGAGTGCGACGGCGTTTGAGTTCCGCAGTGCGGGGTTCTCGAGCGGTCCAAGCTATCAGACGGCAGCGGCTCCGTTTGTAGCTCTGTTTGTCTTTGGATCAATTGCGAATTCCATCGCGAACGACGATGTGCCGCTGGGTGTGGGTGGAGCGTTCAAGGCAGTTGCCAAAGGGGGGGCGGTTGCGGCAAAGAGTGTGACAGAGACTATCAGGGTTGGAGAGCTGGTCGCTACACATGGTAAGACGATGAGCAACAAACAACTCGACAAACTCGTCAAAAATATCCGCACCGAAGGGGTGAAAGAGCCACTCACCGTTACTGAATATCAGGGGAAATTGCATATTCTTGATGGCCACCATCGAGCACTCGCGGCGCCACGAGCAGGTGTAGCCGAGGTGCCGATCAACAGAGTTGAACTGCCATGGGGCCCGTATAAGACGCCCGCTGACTTGACTTTTACGCCTAGGGGGTACTGATGTCTGCAAGAAAATCGATTGCCGAATGCCTAATAGGATGCAGGAATTTTCTGTTGGGAGGGCGCACAAATGAGCACGTTCTACCATGTCTTCACGGAATCTTGGCGGATATCAATTTAATAACGGTATTGAGCACCAGGAGGATCGTCGAGCGGTGTGTAGCGGAGGCGATCGATCAAGTTAAGGGCGGCAATTTCGTTAGCGCAGGATGGATCTTGAATTTGGTTCACAACCTGCCACTGGATGAGATGAGCGAGCGACGTTGGGATATTGACTATTTCCTGTCGATGGAACTGCCCACCTTTTTGGATCATTTCGAGGAGATCAGGTCTGCAAGGAAGATAGCGCTCTACGTCTGCAAACAGCTCGCGTGCCAGTATTTATCCGACGGATAACGTTCGGTACAGGTACGACTGACCCGATCGCTGGGGAGTGCGGTTGCGTTTGAGTTCAGCCGTGCGGGATTCTCGAATGGTCCAAGCCATCAAACGGCGGCAGCTCCGTTCGTAGCTTTGTTTGTCTTTGGATCAATTGCGAATTCCATCGCGAACGACGATGTGCCGCTGGGTGTGGGTGGAGCGTTCAAGGCAGTTGCCAAAGGGGCGGCGGTTGCGGCAAAGGGAACATCATGGGGACTGTCAATTTCCGAGACCAAGGCTGCTTTGTCGTCAGCGCAAGAAGCCTACAAAGGCAGCACAGCTGTTGGTCATGCACTCTCCAAACATGCGGGTCGGAGTCCCGAGACGTGGGGCACTATGACCGGTTCCATGAAGACGTGGAACGAACAGGGTATGGCCCAACTACGAGATATCTTCCGTGGCCCGGGGCAGTTTACGAAGCAAACCTACGACAACCGCCTTACGTTTCTGGAGAAGCTGGACCGGCCAGAGTTTCATAGACACTCACGAGCCGTTTAACGCGTAGCGCCGCTCGAACTCAATCGGTGAAAGATCGCCGGCGGAACCATGCCGACGAACCGGGTTATAAAATATTTCGATGTAATCGAACAAGTCCGAGGTCGCGGTCGCCCGACTCGGATAGATGCGCCGCTTGATTCGCTCCTTCTTTAGGGCACTGAAGAAGCTCTTGGCCACGGCATTGTCGTGACAATTACCGCGCCGACTCATGCTTGGCACCATATGGTGTGCCTTCAGAAATGACTGCCAGTCATCGCTCGTGAATTGACTGCCCTGGTCGGAATGCACCATGACACCGGGTCCCGGTTTGCGTTTCCAAACCGCAGCCAACAGCGCCTGTAAAACCAGATCGCTGGTCATCGTCGAGCGCGTAGCCCAACCGACGATCTGGCGCGAGTACAGATCCATAACAGCCGCCAGATACAGCCAGCCCTCGTAGGTCCGGATGTACGTGATGTCCGTTACCCAGACCCGGTTCGGTGCAGTTGGCGCGAACTCACGATTCAGCACGTTGGCGATTACGCCGACCGGACCACCCCGATAGCGGAGCTTGCTGCCATAGCCCACTTCTGCCCGCAGACCTTCGCCTCTCATGAGGCGATGGACGCGGTGACGGCTGCACGTTTCGCCCGATTCACGCAAATCCATCGTGACCTTGCGGTAGCCATAGACGCCGCCGCTGGCCAGCCACGCATGCTTGATCAGATCGAACAATCGCGTGAATGGATGCTGCATGCTTGCCCAGCGAGCGGCCGATGTCGCTTAACGACTCACCGTCTTTCCATCTTTGCCACAACAACGCTTTTTGTTCGGCGGATAGCCCACACCGCTTCTTCTTGCTCACCTACCTTACCTCCTGGGGCGACATTAGACCAGAAGGTGTTGCGATGACCGGTTGAATCCACCGCGGCTTTTTTAGAATGTCGCGCTCCTCGGTCACGCGTTTGAGCTCGGCCTTCAGTCGCCGAACCTCGGCGCTCTGATCCAGCTCCGCTTGCCGCACGACGTCGGGCCTGCCGAACTTCAGTTTCCAGGCGTAAAGGCCGTAGGTCGTGATGCCCAGCCGCTGCGCCACATCCGCCACCGAATGACCCCGTTCGGTTACCTGTTTGACTGCCTCGATCTTGAACTCATCCGTGTACCGCTTGCCGCTCATCCTGACCTCCTCGGTTGCCGTAAATTATGGCTTGAAGATGTCTACGAAAGGCTGGCCGGTCCAAACAGCTACGACGCGCTAACCTCAGCGTTCGGGGAGACGAGCGGGACGCTGGCATCTCGGTTCGGGTACACGGCGCAGCAGTATCTGGCACATGAAATTATTGACAGGCCCGCCACGGAAGCAGCACAAGCTGCGGCGCGACGCTCGTCGTTACCGGCGGAGGCCCTACCGTTTAACGGATGTCCACAGTATCCGGGGCGCTATTACAAACCGATATTGCACGTCATTCACCCGCCTGCTAACGTAGCAAAAATCAGACGCAGTGAAATTCAACGAGAGAACCGGGGGGCGCACCATGTCATCTTCCTGTCACGTCGCGTTCCGCGCGACGTCACGCACCGCGCACGACCACGCGGGCGATGAAGTGATCGCAGCCGTCATCCGCCAATCGAACGATTAAAGCAACGGAAGCGAATTCATCCGGCGTTGCGCCGGGCTTCAATCACTTCAACCACCACGCTAGACGGGAGACCACCCATGAAGAAGATTTCCGCGCCGTTCGCGGCGGCCGCGCTTGCGGCCTGCGCGCTGCTGGCAGGCATTCACCAGGCTGCTTGCGCGGCTTCCGATGCCGACCCCGCGATCGACGCGCACTACGGCGCCGTGATCGAGGCCTACACGCAGGACGTGGCCGCCGCGAAGACGAAGTACGACGGCAAGCGCCTCACGTTCGTCGGCGCCGTGATCCGGATGGGCAGCGATCCGGGCGGCACTTACTTCGGCGCGCTGACGGCCGACGGCGAGCAGTTCGATACGCATTTCGACGTGGCCGACCAGGATGCGCTGAAGCCGAAATTCCCCGGCGGCGAAATCAAGCCGTTCGTCACGTCGACGGCTTTCCGCTTCAGCTGCGTGAACGAAGGCTATATCGATGCGCCCGTGTTGCCGGGCCTGAAGCTGGCCCACTGCCGTCTCGCCAACTGACCGCCGCACGGGCGTCCGGCGTTCAGAACTTCTGCTGGATGCCGGCCATCACGCCGAGCTGGTTCATCCCGGTGCCGACCGTCCCGCCTGCCGCGACCGCGTTCGCGGCCAGCGTGCTGTTGAACATGTAGCCCACCGACGTATAGACGGTCGTCCGCTTCGACAGGAAATAGTTCGCGCGGCCGACGAGCAGTGTCGTGTTCGTGCCGCCTTCGCTGTTTTCCCGGCGTTGCAGGTAGCGGACGCCCTGAAGGTCGAGCGCGAGGTAGGGCGTCGCGTAGTACGTGCCGCCGGCGAACACGATATCGGCCTGCAGGTGCTCGGCTGCCGCGAGGTTGCGGCGAATCCACCCGGCGCCCAGTTTCGCGGGGCCGATCTTCACGTAGCCGGCGACGATGTCGCGCGTGTCGGTGTATGCCGGATTGTTCAGCGGCGCGAGCGCACCGCCGCCGCCGCGCATCACGTCGTGCGACGCGGCGAGCCCGAAATTGCTCGCGTCATACGCGAGCATCGCCGTGTATTGGCGGCAAGCGACGAAGTCGCCGGGCACCTGTCCGGCACAGCCCGTCGCCGACGGCCCTGCCGGCCCTGCCGCGTCGCGGCCGAAGCTGTAGGTGGCGCCGAGCGTCACACCGTGGAACGTGCCCTTGTAGCCGATCGCATTGTCGCTGCGCGCGTTCGGCAGATAGGAATCGAAATCCGCCATCGAGTGAATCGACGGACCGATCACATCCGCATTGGTCAGCACGATCATCGACATGTTCATCTGGCGGCCGAGGGTCAGCGCGCCGAACGGACTGTTCACGCCTACGTTCGCCTGTCGCCCGAACAGGCGCCCGCCGTAGTTCAGTGCGCCCGTGCCGGGCTGGAAGCCGTTCTCGAGCACGAAGAAAGCCTGATAGCCGCTGCCGAGATCCTCCGTGCCCCTCAGCCCCCAGCGTGACGGCACTTCGCCGGTCAGTGTCGGCATACCCGTGAACGATCCGCCGTGTGCGGCGTTGTTGTAGTAGGACACGCCGGTATCGATGATCCCGTACAGCGTCACGCTGCTTTGCGCGCAGGCCGGTCCGGCCAGCGCCAGCGTCAGTGCCATCGCCGTCGCGAGTGCGGCGCCCAGTTTCGTTTTCATGGCTGTCTCCAAACGGTATGTAGATATGCTTATCGATATTTTTGTGACCCGAGCCGATCCGGGATGCCGACGGGTATCGGCAAGGCTGCGTGCGTCGTGCGTTACGACATCGCCGGGTCGCGTTGCCTGTGCGGTGCCGCGGCGCGCGTACCCACCACGGCGACGGCGATCGCCGCGCCGATCATCGGCACGAGGAACGCGAGATACAGATGGGGCACGGACCAGCCGTCGTCCAGCAGCGCACCGACCGTCATCGGCGACAGGATCGCGCCGAGGCGGCCGATGCCGACCGCGAGGCCGATGCCGGTCGTGCGGATTTCGGCGGGATAAGGCGTCGGCGACAGCGCATACATGCCGGCCACGCACGCATTGATCACGGCGCCGAGGAATACCGCGACCGTCATCCCGATCCCGAGCGAGCCGGTGTTCGCGCCGAACACGACCATCAATACGCCGCCGAGCAGCAGCGTCGCGCCGAGCAGGTTGCGGAGGCCGAACCGCGTCGACAGCAGGCTGAAGAGCGATGCGCCCGCAATGCCGCCGAGATTGAGCAGCACGCCACCGGTGACCCCCTGCGATGCCGACAACCCGGCCTGAACCAGCAGCTTCGGTGTCCAGCTCACGACGAAGTAGAAGCTGCCCATCACGAGAAAGAATGCGATCCACAGTGCGATCGTGCGGCGCGTCAGCGGCGCGCGCAGCACGGCCGTCCAGCTCGACGCGGCGTTCGCCGAGTCGATGGAGGCAGTCGCCGCCGGCAGCATGTCGATCGGCGCGCGCTTCATTCTCGCGAGGATGCGGTTGATTTTCTGCAGCGCGTTGTCCGGGCGCCTTGCCAGCAGGAAGTCGAGCGATTCCGGCAGCAATGCGAGCACCATCGGGATCGACAGCAAGGTCAGGATGCCGCCGAACGCGAACACGCTGCGCCATCCCCACGTCGACAGCAGGTAGCCGGCGATGATGCCGCCGCCGGTCGCGCCGATCGCGTAGCCGGTCGACTGCATGCCGATCGCGGCGCTGCGCCATTTGTTCGATGCGTATTCGCCGCTGATGACGGTCAGGCTCGCCAGCATGCCGCCGATGCCGAGCCCCGTGTACGCACGCGTGACGGCGAGTTGAATCGTGCTGTGCGTGGCCGCGCAGGCGAGCATCCCGGTCGAGATCACCGCGAGGCAGAGCAGGATGATGCGGCGGCGGCCGACGCGGTCAGCGAGCGGCGCAATCAGCACCGAGCCGATGCCCATGCCGGCCAGCCCGGCGCTCAGCAGCAGGCCGATTTCCTTGCCGCTCAGTTTCCACTCGGCCGCCAGGTGCGGCGCGGCGAACGCGATGGCCAGCACGTCGAAACCGTCGAGCATGTTCAGCACGACGCAGGCGGTGACCGCCATCGTCTGGAACGTGCTCATCGGGGATTCGTCGATCGTATTGCGGATGTTTGCGCTCACGTCAAAGATCCTTGTAAATAGTATGACTAATTAAATGGAATGAAATCGAAGCCGGTGATGGCGAATCGGGCGAAAGCGATTGAACGGGCCGACGGGGCACCCCGCGGAGCGCCCGTCGCGACCGGCGGGTGTGGTCGGCGGGGCGGCGCGATGCTCAAGCGGGTTCGAGCAGCAGCCGCTCGATCACGCGCCGCGCGCGATTGGGGCCCGCGTCGACGTGAATGTCGATCTGGCGGCCGCCCGGAAACCGCAGCTGGTTCCGGTATTGCGCTTCGATCACGGTCTTGTCCTCGTCGAACGTCGCCGCGGATTGCTCGATGACCGTTTGCGCGACGCGCTCGATGTCGTGTTGCGGATTGGTCGCGACGGTCCAGAAGTAGTGCGTCGTCGCTTCCGTCTCGGGCGTGATGCCGTGGAAGCCGCGCATGTGAAAGCCGCCGCGTGCCGGATCGTGCAGGTCGCCGGTGCCGGCGTCCATCGCGCCGGTCCAGATCCGGATGTGCGATACGTGGAATTCGATTTCCTGCCAGCGATCGACGCGGCCCGCGAACGGCCACGCAGCGGTATAGGTTGGCGGCGGGTCGGAATCCGGCATCCGGCGAACCAGCGTCACGGTATCGCCGTCGCTGCTGACGCGGGTTTCCGCACCCATGTGCAGTGCCGCGTTGCCGCCGATCGTTTTCAGATGGACATAACCGAGGTGGCTCAGGTCCATCAGGTTGTCGTGAATCAGTTGATACGGTGCGTCGTAGTGGTAGTGCCCGCCGCCGAACTGGTATTGCGGATCGGCATGGAACGCATAGCGTGGCGGCGCGCTTGTCGGTTGAGCGTGCGCGTCGGCGCCGATCCAGATCCACACGATGGCGTCCTGTTCCCGTACCGGATACGACGACACGCACGCCTTCGCCGGAATCCGGTCCTGGCCGGGAATCTCCACGCACGTGCCGTCGCGGTCGAACAGCAGGCCGTGATAGCCGCAGCGCAGGCCGCGCGATTCGAGCGAGCCGCACGACAACGGCAGCGACTTGTGGCAGCAGCGATCCTCCAGCGCGCCGACTTCCCCGGACGGCAACCGGAACAGGACGACCGGGCGGCCGAGGAGCGCGCGGGCGACGGGTTTGTCCGTCAGTTCGGATGACAGCGCGGCGACCCACCATCGGTCGGCCGGGAACTGAGTAGTACTGACCGGTGCCCGGGCATGTTGCTCCATTGATCGTCTCCAGTATTGTGGTTGGCCGCCGCGAGTCGGGCGGTCCGTCTACAGATTTTCAGATCTACAGATCGAGGACCAGCAGGTCGCTTCGCGATCGCGAGCAGCACGGCATGAACTGGTCGCCGGCTGCCTTTTCGTCGTCGGTCAGATACGCGTCGCGATGATCGGGCTCGCCTTCGAGCACACGCGTCGCGCAGGTGCCGCATACGCCTTGTTCGCACGACGTCAGCACGTCGACGCCGTTCGCCGCCAGCGCCGCGATGACCGTGCATTCGGCCGGCACGTCGATCACCATGCCGCTGCTCGCGATCCGGACCTGGAACGCACGGTCCGCGCCGGACGACGCAACCGCGCCGCCGAAGAACTCGTAGTGCAGCCGCGCTTCGGCCCAGTTGCGCTCGCGCGCGGCGTTCAGCACTGCGTCCATGAAGCCGCACGGGCCGCATACGTACAGGTGCGTGCCTGCGGGCGCGGCGGCGAGCACGGCGGCGAGGTCGAAGCGTTGGCCGGGGGCGCCGTCGTCGACGTGGAGGCGGGCGCGATCGTGGAACCCGGCCGCGTTGATCCGCTCGACGAAGGCCATGCGATCGGTCGAGCGCGCGCAGTAGTGCATGTCGAACGGCATGCCGGACGAGAACAGTCGTTCCGCCATGCTGAGGATCGGCGTGACGCCGATCCCGCCCGCGAGCAGCAGGTGGTGCGGAGCGTCGGGGGCGAGCGGAAACTGGTTGCGCGGCATGCCGATCCGAACGGTATCGCCTTGCCGGACTTCGTCGTGGATCGCGCGCGACCCGCCGCGGCCGTCGGCGTCGCGCAGCACGGCGATCTGATAGCGATCGGCGTGTTCCGGGTGATTGCACAGCGAGTACTGGCGCACGAGCCCGCCCGGCAAATGCACGTCGATGTGGGCGCCGGCTTCAAAGCCCGGCAACGGCGAACCGTCGTCGCTGACGAATTCGAAACCGCAGATGTCGCGCGCTTCCTGCCACTTGCGGGCCACCCGGACCGTCAATGTCGCGGCGCTCATGACGCCTCCTTGATCTGCGCGACCGGAATCACGGGCCGCTGCGGGCTCGCCGCGTTTTCTTCGGCGAGCAGCCGTTCGATCACCTTGCGCGACAGCACGCCGCCGGCGTCGATGTTGAGTTTGAGCAGCTTGCGGTCCGGCCACTGCTCGAGGTTGAGCTGCTGGCGTTCGAGCATCTCGAGATCCTCGGCGAAGATCTTGCCCTGGCCTTCGCGGATCTCGGCGGTCAGCGCGTGATCGTCGGGCCGGAAGTTGCGCGCCATGCCCCAGAAATACCAGATCGAGGTGTCCGTCTCGGGCGTGATGAAGTCGACCACGATCGACGACGCCTTCAACTCGGCCGGCGCGTCGTAGCCGCCGTGGCCCGCATGGGCGACGCCCACTTCGATCATCACGTGGCTCGGCGGCGTGAAGCGGCAGATCTGCCAGCGGTCGACCGGCACGTCGTCGGCGAGCCCGTTGCCGCGCAGCGCCATCCGCCAGAACGGCGGCGGCATCACGTTCTCCATGAAGCGGCTCGTGACGACTTCGTCGCCGCGGCTGATCGTCTTCGGCGGCGCTTCGTCGATTTCCTTCTGGCCGATGCTCGACGCATGCACGTAGGTTTCGTGCGTGAGGTCCATCAGGTTGTCGATCATCAGCCGGTAATCGCAACGGATGTGATAGAGGCCGCCGCCGTGCGCCCAGGCCGGGTCTTCGGCCCAGGCCAGCGCGGGCAGTTTGGCGGGATCGGCTTCCGACGCATTGCCCGGCCAGACCCAGACGAATCCGTACCGCTCGATCACCGGGAAGCTGCGAATCGGCGGGAAGCCGCCGACGCGCTGGCCCGGCATGCCGGACGCCTTGCCGTCGCAGCCCATTTCCAGCCCGTGATAACCGCACACGAGCACACCGTCGCGCACGAATCCCAGCGACAGCGGGGCGCCGCGATGCGGGCAGAAGTCCTCGAGCGCGGCGACCCGGCCGTCCGCCGCGCGGTAAAACACCATCGACTCGTTGCAGATCTTGCGGCCCAGCGGCTTGCCGTCGATTTCATCGGGCGTGCACGCCACATACCAAGCGTTCTTGAGAAACACGTTCGTCGTCTCCTTCGGGGCGGTGCCGCTGACATGCGGCAGTTCGTCATTCCGTGTACTGAATGAGATTCAGTGTACGCATTGAGATTGGCCGGGGCAAGGCGGGCGGTATACTGGTTTTCCCGGGAAATGGCGCGAGGCAGCGCCATGCCGTCGGCGCGCGCAACCGGCGCGCGCCGCCTATGTCATCGACTCATTCATGGAAAAAACGAATCCCGCCGACGCGCCGGCTTTCCCGCTCGACCTGTACGACGAGCCGGGGCACCTGATCCGGCGTGCGCACCAGATTGCCGTCGCGATGTTCTACGAGAAGCTGGGCCGCGACGTGACGCCGGTGCAGTACGCCGTCCTGCGGATGCTCTACGAGTGTCCGGGGCTCGATCAGGTGACGCTGGCGCAGCGGGTGGCGCTCGACACGTCGACCACGGCCGACCTCGCGGTCCGGCTCGAAGCGAAAGGATTGATCGTTCGCGAAGTGCTGCCGCGGCGTCAGCGGCGCCTGCTGCTGACACCGACGGGCGTCGAACTGCTCACGCACCTGATTCCGTCAGTGCAGGAGCTGCGTGCCGGCCTGTTCGACGGGATGGGCGAGGAAGATTCGCAGGAACTCGTGCGCCTGTTGCGCAAGTTCGTCCATTTGAACAACGAGCAGAGCCGTGCGCCGCTGCGTGTCGGCGAGGATTCGTAGCGGTCGGTCACGCGCGGCGCACGATGCGACGTGCGCCGGGCCGCACCCCTGCGTCACGGGCGTGACGCTTCCCCTTCCAGCCGCCGCACGGCTTCCGCCACTTCATTCCTGAACCGCACGAGCGCCGCCTGCTCCGGCGCCGGCGGCTGCACGGCGGCCCACAGCATGTCGACGAGCTGCGTGGCCGTCGTTTCCGTGTCGAGCTTGCGGTGCCCGAGGATCGCATCCCACAGCACGTGCTCGATCGGCCCGAACACCATCGAGCGCAGCAGGCTCAGCGGCAGGTCGGTACGCACTTGCCCGGCCGCCTGGCCGCGCGCGAGCACGTCCATCAGCGGAGCGGTGTAGCGGCGCTGCAGCGCGGTGAGCTCGTCGCTCAGCGCATGCTGCTTCGCGCGGCCTTCCGACAGCACCAGCGCGCACAGCCCCGTGCCGTTCACCAGCATCAGCCGCAGGTGGGTGCGCACGATGAACGCGAACTGCTGCCGCACCGACGCATCCTGCGGCATCCCCTGCTCGAACGCGGCGATGTTTTCGTCGTACCAATCCGCGATGACACGCGCGCACAGCTCGCGCTTGCCGCGGAAGTAGCTGAACACCGTCGCCTCCGATACGCCGACGCGCTGCGCGATCTCGGCGGCCGTCGCATGCTCGTAACCCTTTTCGGCGAACACTTCCCGGCCGGCGCGCAGGATGTCCTGCACGCGTTGCTGGGATTTGCGCCCGGCGGGCGCGCGCGACGTGTCGGCGCGATCGGCTTTGACGGTGGCGGTCATGGTGTCGGCGGTAGCGGCTGTCATCTCGGCATGATATCTGAGTGTAACTCAAAAAACTATTGACGCCGAACCCGGCGAGGCGCGAAACTGTGCAAAATTTACGCTGTATTGGTCAATGAATCGGTGCATTCATTCGATTTGAGCGAAACTCAGAAATCGGCGGATGCCACACACTTTCTGGAGACGGAGGAGACATGATCAACCTGCCCGGTGTGCAATTCATGCTCGGTGAAGACATCGAGATGCTGCGCGACGCCGTCGCGACGTTCGCGGCGAAGGAAATCACGCCGCGCGCGGCGGAGGTCGACCGCACCGACCAGTTTCCGATGGATCTGTGGAAGAAGTTCGGCGATCTCGGCGTGCTGGGCATGACGGTGGCCGAGGAATACGGCGGCGCGAACATGGGCTATACCGCGCACATGGTCGCGATGGAGGAGATCTCGCGCGCATCGGCGTCGATCGGCCTGTCGTACGGCGCGCACTCGAACCTGTGCGTGAACCAGATCCACCGCAACGGCACCGAGGCTCAAAAGCAGAAATACCTGCCGAAGCTCGTGTCGGGCGAACACATCGGCGCGCTCGCGATGAGCGAGCCGAATGCCGGCTCGGACGTCGTCAGCATGAAGCTGCGCGCCGACAAGCGCGGCGATCGCTACGTGCTGAACGGCACGAAGATGTGGATCACCAACGGGCCCGATTGCGACACGCTGGTGGTCTACGCGAAGACCGACCTCGAAGCCGGCCCGCGCGGCATTACCGCGTTCATCGTCGAGAAGGGGATGAAGGGCTTCTCGGTCGCGCAGAAGCTCGACAAGCTCGGCATGCGCGGCTCGCACACGGGCGAGCTGGTGTTCCAGGACGTCGAAGTGCCGGAGGAAAACATCCTCGGCCAGCTCAACGGCGGCGTGAAGGTGCTGATGAGCGGCCTCGACTACGAGCGCGCCGTGCTGTCGGGCGGCCCGACGGGCATCATGGCCGCGTGCCTCGACGCAGTGGTGCCGTACATCCACGACCGCAAGCAGTTCGGCCAGGCGATCGGCGAATTCCAGCTGATCCAGGGCAAGGTCGCCGACATGTACACCACGTTCCAGGCATGCCGCGCGTATCTGTACGCGGTCGGCCGCCATCTCGATTCGGCCGGCAGCGACCACATCCGCCAGGTGCGCAAGGACTGCGCGGGCGTGATCCTCTATACGGCCGAGAAAGCGACGTGGATGGCCGGCGAGGCGATCCAGATCCTCGGCGGCAACGGCTACATCAACGAATATCCGGTCGGCCGCCTGTGGCGCGATGCGAAGCTGTACGAGATCGGCGCCGGCACGAGCGAGATCCGCCGGATGCTGATCGGCCGCGAGCTGTTCGCGGAAACGATGTAACGCCCCACGTCACGCGAACGGAGCCCCGCCGATGCCGATCATCGAATCGAAACTGAACCCGCGCTCGGAAGACTATCGCGCGAATGCCGCCGCGCTCGAGGCGGTCGTCGCCGATCTGCGCGCGAAGATCGAACAGCTCGCGCAGGGCGGCGGCCAGGCCGCGCGCGATAAGCACCTGGCGCGCGGCAAGCTGCTGCCGCGCGATCGCATCGCGCAACTGCTCGATCCGGGTGCGCCGTTCCTCGAGTTCTCGCAGCTCGCGGCGAACGGCATGTACAACGACGACGCGCCGGGCGCGGGCGTCATCACCGGGATCGGCCGCATCGCCGGCCGCGAGTGCGTGATCGTGTGCAACGACGCGACGGTCAAGGGCGGCACCTATTACCCGGTCACCGTGAAGAAGCACGTGCGCGCGCAGGAGATCGCCGCGGAGAACCGGCTGCCGTGCGTGTACCTCGTCGATTCGGGCGGCGCGAACCTGCCGAACCAGGACGACGTGTTTCCCGACCGCGACCACTTCGGCCGCATCTTCTTCAACCAGGCGACGATGTCGGCCGCGGGGATCGCGCAGATCGCCGTCGTGATGGGCTCGTGCACGGCGGGCGGCGCGTACGTGCCCGCGATGAGCGACGAGTCGATCATCGTGAAGGAGCAGGGCACGATTTTCCTGGGCGGCCCGCCACTGGTGAAGGCCGCGACCGGCGAGGAAGTGAGCGCCGAGGATCTCGGCGGCGGCGACGTGCACACGCGCCTGTCGGGCGTGGCCGACCATCTCGCGCAGAACGACGCGCATGCGCTGTCGATCGCGCGCAACATCGTCGATCATCTCGCACCGAAGATCGCGTCGCCGGTGGCGCTGCGCGAGCCGAAGCCGCCGCGCTACGACGCGAAGAGCCTGTACGGCGTGATTCCGGTCGATACGCGCAAGCCGTTCGACGTGCGCGAGGTGATCGCGCGCATCGTCGACGATTCGGAGTTCGACGAATTCAAGGCACGCTACGGCACGACGCTCGTCACGGGTTTCGCGCACATCTGGGGCCACCCGGTCGGGATCGTCGCGAACAACGGCATCCTGTTCTCCGAATCGGCCGTGAAGGGCGCGCATTTCATCGAGCTGTGCTGCCAGCGCAAGATTCCGCTCGTGTTCCTGCAGAACATCACGGGCTTCATGGTCGGCCGCAAGTACGAGAACGAAGGCATCGCGCGGCACGGCGCGAAGATGGTGACGGCCGTGTCGAACGCGAAGGTGCCGAAGTTCACGGTGATCATCGGCGGCTCGTTCGGCGCCGGCAACTACGGGATGTGCGGCCGCGCGTTCGGCCCGCGCTTCCTGTGGATGTGGCCGAACGCGCGGATCTCGGTGATGGGCGGCGAGCAGGCCGCGTCGGTGCTCGCGACGGTGCGCCGCGACGGCATCGAGGCGAAGGGCGGTTCGTGGTCCGCCGAGGAAGAGGACGCGTTCAAGCAGCCGATCCGCGACCAGTACGAGCGCCAGGGCCATCCGTATTACGCGAGCGCGCGGCTGTGGGACGACGGCGTGATCGACCCGGCGCAGACGCGCGACGTGCTCGGGCTCGGCCTTGCCGCATCGATGAACGCGCCGATCGAAGACACGCGCTTCGGCGTGTTCCGCATGTAACGGCCGGGAGGGCTGACCGATGCGATACGAAACGATCAAGGTAAGCGAAGCCGGCCGCGTGGCGACCGTCACGCTCGCGCGCCCCGACGTGCGCAACGCGTTCAACGAGACGACGATCGCCGAGCTGACCACCGCGTTCGAATGGCTTGACGCGCACGAAGGCGTGCGCGCGATCGTGCTGGCCGCGGAAGGCGCCGCGTTCTGCGCGGGCGCGGACCTGAACTGGATGAAGAAGATGGCCGGTTACTCGGACGACGAGAACCGCGCCGATGCGCGCAAGCTCGCGCGCATGCTCGAGGCGATCCATCGCTGCGGCAAGCCGGTGATCGCCCGCGTGCACGGCGATGCCTACGCGGGCGGCGTGGGCCTGGTGGCCGCGGCCGATATCGCGATTGCCGCCGACGGCGTGAAGTTCTGCCTGTCGGAAGCGCGGCTCGGGCTGATTCCCGCGACGATCGCGCCTTACGTGGTGCGTGCGATGGGCGAGCGCGCGGCACGCCGTTACTTCACGACGGCCGAGGTGTTCGACAGCACGCGCGCGGCGTCGCTCGGCTTCATTCACGAAGCGGTGCCGGCCGATGCGCTCGACGAAACCGTCGCGAAGCTGGCCGCGACGCTCGTCGCGAACGGCCCCGACGCGGTGCGCGCGTGCAAGCGGCTCGTTGCCGACGTGGCCGGCCGCGCGCTCGACGCGACGCTGATCGAGCAGACCGCCGACTGGATCGCGCGAACCCGGGCCGGCGCGGAAGCGCGCGAAGGGATTGCGTCCTTTCTCGAGAAACGCACGCCTGCGTGGCGTGAATGACGGCGTGCCCCTAACTTTCCGGACGACACCGAAGCCATGTTCGACAAGATTCTGATCGCCAACCGCGGCGAAATCGCGTGCCGCGTCGCCGCGACGTGCAAACGTCTCGGGATCGCGAGCGTCGCCGTCTATTCCGACGCGGACGCGAACGCGAAACACGTGGCCGCGTGCGACGAAGCCGTGCACATCGGCGGCTCGGCCGCCGCGGACAGCTACCTGCGCATCGAGCGCATCATCGAAGCCGCGCGTGCGACCGGCGCACAGGCGATCCATCCCGGCTACGGATTCCTGTCGGAGAACGAAGATTTCGCGCATGCGTGCGAAGCGGCCGGCATCGTCTTCATCGGGCCGCCGGTCGACGCGATCGCGGCGATGGGCTCGAAGGCCGCCGCGAAGGCGCTGATGCACGCGGCCGCCGTGCCGCTCGTGCCCGGTTATCACGGTGACGACCAGGACGCGGCCAACCTGCATCGCGAAGCCGACGCGATCGGCTACCCGGTGCTGTTGAAGGCGAGCGCGGGCGGCGGCGGCAAGGGGATGCGCGTGGTCGAGCGCTCCGACGATTTCCCCGCGGCGCTCGCGTCGTGCCAGCGCGAAGCCGCGAGCAGCTTCGGCAACGACCGCGTGCTGATCGAGAAATACCTGACGCGCCCGCGTCACGTCGAGGTGCAGGTGTTCGGCGACACGCACGGCAATACCGTGTACCTGTTCGACCGCGACTGCTCGGTGCAGCGCCGTCACCAGAAGGTGCTCGAGGAAGCGCCGGCGCCGGGCCTGCACGACGACGTGCGCCAGGCGATGGGCGAAGCGGCCGTCGCGGCCGCGCGCGCGGTCGGTTATGTCGGCGCGGGCACCGTCGAATTCATCATGACGGGCGACGCGTTCTACTTCATGGAAATGAACACGCGCCTGCAGGTCGAGCATCCGGTCACCGAGATGGTCACCGGGCTCGATCTCGTCGAATGGCAACTGCGTGTCGCATCCGGCGAGCCGCTGCCGCTTCAGCAGGACGAACTGCGCGTGCAGGGTCACGCGCTCGAGGCGCGCCTTTATGCGGAGAACCCGGCGCGCGGCTTCCTGCCGTCCACGGGCACGCTGAAGCACCTGCGGCTGCCGGCAGGCGTCGAGTTCGCGATCGGCGCATCGGTGCGCGTCGACAGCGGCGTGCGCGAAGGCGATGCGATCACGCCGTTCTACGATCCGATGATCGCGAAGCTGATCGTCCACGGCGCGGACCGTGCGGAAGCGCTGAGCCTGATGCTGCGCGCGCTGCGTGCATGCGAAGTGGTCGGCCTGCACACGAATGCCGCGTTCCTGCAGCGGATCGTCGCGTGCGAGCCGTTCGCGACGGCCGATCTCGACACGGGCCTGATCGAGCGCAATCACGATGCGCTGTTCGCGCCGCAAGAGCCGCCGCGCGCGATGCTCGCGCTCGCATGCGCGGCGCTGCTTGCGCGCGAACGCGGCGCGGCCGCGCAGGGTTCGTCGCCGTGGGGCGCGCTGCCGGACTGGCGGCTGAACGGCGGCTATCGCCGCACGCTCGACTGGCATGCGGCCGAGCGCGAAGCGGACGTGACGGTCACGTACGAGGACGACGGCGCGGTCGCGCGCCTCGCGACCGGCGGCGCGGCCGCGCAACCGTTCACGTGGACGCGTGGCGCCACGCCGCTCGATTTCGACGTGACGCTCGGCGGCGTGCGTAGCAGCGGCCGCGTGTATGCGGACGACGACACCTTCCACGTGTTCTCGCAAGGCGCGGCCGAGACGTTCGAATGGCGCAACCTGCTCGCGCATGCGGGCGATGCGGAGCAGGGCGGCGGCCGCCTGACCGCGCCGATGCCCGGCAAGGTGATCGCGGTGCTGGTCGAGCCGGGCCAGAAGGTCGAGGCGGGTACGCCGCTGATCGTGATGGAAGCGATGAAGATGGAGCACACGATCGGCGCGCCGAGCGCGGGCGTCGTCGCGGAAGTGCTGTACGGCGTCGGCGACCAGGTTTCGGATGGCGCGCAGTTGCTGATGATGGCGGAAGGCTGAGCGGCGCCGGTTTCGCGGTATGCGGGCCGGCTGCCTCGGCTGCCGGCCCGTAAGACAGGCGTCGTGGTGCGTTGCTCGACCGGCACCGCGACAGATTCGCTTCGATCGCTTCGGCAAAAACAAAGTAATGCGAATCTTTCGATTGCATTACGTCAACCTCTCGTAATCCCCTCCGCCGCGACATGCGCGCCCCTTGCGTGCACGCGGCGCGCCTCTTTGCACGACACCATCGTGTAACACGTGATAATTAGCATCTCGCCGTCGACACGACCGGTGCGCACCCGCGCCTGTGTCAAGTCATCACCTCCACGGAGAGACGTTATGCGAAAGTCGGCCCTACGGCCTTTCGCGATCGTTGGCCTGATCGCGCTGACCGCACTCCTCGGTGCCTGCAACGAAGACCTGACCGCACCCGCCGCACCCGTGGCGCAGCAGAAGGCCGCATGCGGCGGCGGCGTGGTCGCCACCGCGCAGATGCACTGCCCGCCCGGTTTCACCGCGCCTGCTTCTTCGCCCGCTTCCTGATCCCGGCCGTTTCCACCAGAAAACCAATCAAGAGCAACCAGCATGGCCACCCATTCGCGACGCGATTTTCTGAAGTTCTCCGCCGGCCTCGCCGGCGCGACCGCCGCCACCGCACTGCTTCCCGAATCGATCCGCAAGGCGCTGGCGATCGAGCCGAATACCGTGACGGGCACGATCCAGGATGTGCAGCACATCGTCGTGTTCATGCAGGAAAACCGCTCGTTCGACCACTACCTCGGTCACCTGAGCGGCGTGCGCGGCTACAACGACCGCTTCCCGGTCACGCTGCCGAACGGCAAGCCGGTGTGGTTCCAGCCGAGGCAGGAGGACAAGACGAGCGTGATCGCGCCGTTCCGCTACGACACGACCAACCCGGGCGTCAACGCGCAGTGCATCGGCGGCCTGCCGCACACGTGGGCGACGACGCACGGCGCGATCGACAACGGCCGAGCCGACCAGTGGGCGGTGCAGAAGTCCAACATGACGATGGGCTACCACGTCCGCGACGATATCCCGTTCCACTACGCGCTCGCGGATGCGTTCACCGTGTGCGACAACTACTTCTGCTCGATCCCGGGCAACACGCACCCGAACCGCATGTACCTGATGACGGGCATGGTCGACCCGCTCGGCACGGGCGGCGGCCCGCTGCTCGACAACACCGACTACATCGACAACCAGTTCGACAAGATCAAGTTGCCGCCCTTCAGCTGGACGACCTACCCGGAGCGGCTCGAACAGGCCGGCATCTCGTGGCAGGTCTACCAGCAGGGCACCGGGTTCGACAACTTCACCGGCAACTACGGCACGAACATGCTCGCGTGCTTCAACAACTTCGTGAATGCGCCGGCCGGTTCGTCGCTGCAGACGCGCGGGATGAGCACGCGCCCGATCACGCAGCTGAAGGCCGACGTGCAGGCGAACGCGCTGCCGCAGGTATCGTGGCTGCTGCCGCCCGCCGCGTATTCGGAGCATCCGAAGTTCACGCCGCTCTACGGCGCGTATTACCTGTCGACCATTCTCGATGCGCTGACGTCGAATCCGGACGTGTGGAGCAAGACCGTCCTGCTCGTCATGTACGACGAGAACGACGGCTTCTTCGATCACGTCGTGCCGCCGTCGGCACCGACGCTGCCGGGCTCCGGCATGAGCACCGTGGACGTGTCGCTCGAGCGGCACGACGTCGTGACGTCGACGCAGACGGGTACGTACACGGCCGACAACCTGCCATACGGCCTCGGCCCGCGCGTGCCGATGTTCGTGGTCTCGCCGTGGTCGAAGGGCGGCTTCGTCTGCTCGCAGGTCTTCGATCACACGTCGGTGCTGCAATTCATCGAGAAGCGCTTCGGCGTGATGGAAACGAACATCTCGCCGTGGCGCCGCGCGATCTGCGGCGACCTGACGTCGGCGCTCGACTTCTCGAAATCGGATGCGACGCTGCCGACCCTGCCGAGCACGCAGGCGTATGTCGCGCAGGCGGACCTGCAGTGTTCGCGCGCGTCGTCGCAGACCGCACCGGCCAGCACCGCGCAGCAGGTCGTGACGGCACAGGAGCCCGGCACGCGGCCCGCGCGTGCGCTGCCGTACGAATTGCACGTGACCGGCCAGCTCCAGGCGCAAGGCTACACGCTGACGTTCGCGAACACCGGCACGCAGGGCGCGCATTTCTGGGTCTATACGGGCGACCCCACCGCGATGCCGCGCCGCTACACGGTCGAAGCGGGCAAGCAGCTGACCGACACGTGGGCGCTCGATGCGAACGGCAACTACCTGGTGAGCGTGTGGGGGCCGAACGGCTATTTCCGGCGCTTCGCCGGATCGGCCGCCGCGGATGCCGGCGCGAAGCCTGAAATCACGCCGTGTTACGACACGGCCAACGGCGACGTGTACGTGACGATCGCCAACGCGGGCACCGGCACGCTCACGGTCACGGCGACCGATGTTGCATACGGCGGCGCACCGCGCACGTTGACGGTTCCGGCGGGGCAGCGCGTCGAAGCGCACTGGGATCTGTCGTGCAGCAGCCACTGGTACGACCTGCAGTTCGCGGTGGCCGGGAACGCCGGCTGGACGCGCCGCATCGCGGGGCACGTCGAAACCGGCAAGGCCAGCATCACCGACCCGGCCGCCGTGGCGCCGACGACCGCGGCGATCTGACGGCGATCCATGCGTGCCGGCTCCGCGCCGGCGCGCGACGAGCGCATGTCAGAAACGAAAAAGGCGCCGCGCGGCGCCTTGTTCAGTCAGGTACACGAAATCAGATGGGGCGAAAAACCGTGTATTGATCGCCGTCGAGTTTTTCCAGGTACCGGGAATCATGGAGCGTCAGGTTGACCGGCTGGAGCAATTTCTCGTCGGTGGCCTCGTGTTCGTTGCTGGCGCGCGTATTGAACAGGCTCGAAGCATTGGCGGAGTTCACGAGAGAATCGAGGCGCGGTGCGTTCCAGTCGAGGTGCCCCCTGAGCAGGTAGAAGTGCATGATCCCGCATTGCTGATGGGCCCAGAAGTCATGCCACATGAATGAATCGGGCCGCCACACGGAGTTGTGGCTCTCGAAGTACGATGCGCTGCTCATCGGCATGCACTCGGGGGTCGAGATGATGATGTATCGCGATCGATAGTTGAGAAACTCCAGTAGATCGCGACCGTGGGAGTGGCGCATGTGCTCGATGACATCGCCCAGGATGATCGTGTCGTACGAGTCGCCGGACCGTTCGTACAGCGTGTCGCTGACGCCGGAAATGATGTCGTCGTAGCCGTTCTCGATCAGGAACGGATGTGTCTCCTCGTCACATTCCAGCGCCGTGAAACGGCAATCGGGCACGACCTTCCTGAGCAGGCGCCCGTATTTCCCGCCCCCGGCCCCGATATCCAGAATCTTGCCCGGGTTGATCGACTTGACCAGATGCTGCGTGAGTTGATCGAAGGTTGGCCACGAATACCCGATCTGTTCCACTTTGACCTCCCGTCAAGGCTGGTTTGTAAAATTGATCGTAGCGATGTCACAGCGTTGCTGCGAGGTCGTTTTCTGCCCACCGTGAATGCCGATACCGCCCGGCAACCCGGTGGCGCGGCGGGTCGCCCGAGTATCGCACAACCGTCTCGCGGATTTGCGTGTGCCGGCCGGGCGCTGACCATCCCTGACAGTATGCGGCGGGCACTCCGCTAGAATGCCGGGCTGCCGGCGGCGTGCGCCGCTTGACGCGGGCGGCGCTTCGCGCGCTACACTGCATCCATTCCATCTCCATCCAACTTCCCATCCCGCCGACGATGACATCCCCTGTCCTGAACGGCCTGCGCATCGGTATCACGATCGGACTGCGTGCCCCTGACGAAAGCATGTGGATCAACGGCATCAAGCAGAACGCGCTGTTTCTCGCGAAGCTGCTGATGGCGTCGCCGCACGGCTACCGCGTGACGCTGGTCAACACCACCGACGTGCCGCTCACCGATGCGTTGCCGTGGGATCGCAGCGTGTACGACACGCGCGCATTCGCCGAGATGAAGGATTCGCTCGACGTGGTGATCGAACTCGGCGGGCAGATCGACGGCGAGCAGACGGCCTACCTGAAGGCGCGCGGCGCGAAGCTCGTCAGCTATTGCTGCGGCGTCGAGTACGTCAACGCGATGGAATCGATTCTGTTCGGCCGCCGGCTGTGGGATTCGCTGTTCATCAACCGCGGCTACGACGAGGTGTGGGCGATTCCGCAGATCGCGCCGTCGTCGCTGCCGTTCCTGCAGTCGCTGCGCCGCTGCCCCGGGCGCGTCGTGCCGTTCGTGTGGGACCCGATGTTCCTGAGCGCGCGCGCGCAGTCGCTGCCGGAGCGCGGCGAATACCGGCCGCGCAGCGAGCCGGGCAAGCGGCTGACGGTGATGGAGCCGAACCACGACGTCGTGAAGTTCTGCGTGTATCCGATGCTGATCATCGACGAAGCGTATCGCCGCGATCCGGATGCGATCTGCTTCACGCACGTGACGAACGCCGATCGCCTCGCGCACGACAGCCCCGAGTTCGTGATGCTGATGAACTACCTGGACATCGTGCGCGAGGGCAAGGCGAGTTTCGTCGGGCGCTTCGATACGCCGCTGTTCCTGGCCGACCTGACCGATATCGTCGTGTCGCACCAATGGTCGAACCCGCTCAACTATTTCTATTTCGACGTGTGCTGGCAGGGCTATCCGCTCGTGCACAACGCGAGCCTCGCGCCCGATCTCGGCTACTACTATCCGGACAACGACGTGCAGCAGGGTGCCGATGCGCTGTTGCGCGCGCTGCATACGCACGATGACGACTGGGAAGCGTACACGCGGCGCCAGCGCGACATCCTGAGCCGCTATACGTCGGCGAATCCCGCGCTCATTGCCGAATACGACGCCCTGCTCGCGAACCTGGTCGGCGCATCGGCCGCATAAGGCCCGGTTTTTCTCGCGGCGCACACGTTGCGCTGCGGCCCGCCATCGGGATTGTCCCGCCCTAATGTCTGACGAAATAATGCCGTTAAAAAAGAAACCGCCGAACCCGATCGGTTCGACGGTTTTTGAAGGCACGAATTTGACGGCTCCGAGGGAAGTCCGTCAGAAATCATTTTAGAGGTTAACAAGTCTTTAAGATTGTTAAAAATGGTTTGATCGATAATCATCATATGATTTAAATTGATATTATTGATTAACGGTTGTTTGATTCTGTTTAGAAATTTAATAATTCGTTTGAAACGGGAAAATTGAGCGCTGCGATGATCGAATGACGTGCGGCAGCCGATTTGCGGCGACGCGCAAGCCGGGCCGCCATCCTTCACGGCGAGTCCGGCAGCGCGCGAGGGCGCTGCCTCGCGGGCCGGTATTTATCTGATTAATTGAATTTTCGAATTTGCGAGGCATGCAAATTACGCGGGAATTGATTCAGGTAGGACTGTTTAGGTGCCTGGAATAAACAATATCCGGATCGGGTTTGTGTAATTTGCGTTAGTGTGACCTGTCGCACAATCGGTGTCGCGCATGCGTGGTGTATTCCAGTAATTGAATATCGTTGAAAATATCGAATTTGACGGCGCGCCGAAGCGAAAAGTACGCTCCCCGGAAAAGATCGACATAACAGGATGGGCCGGGTAGGCGGCGGAGCACGCCATGATCGGTTTGCTCCGCATGTTTGTTGAGGTCGAGCCGCGATCGGCGGCTCGCCATTTGCCGGAGCGCCGGATGAATGCGGTCGAAGCTCGCCAGGAGGCGAATCGGGAAGCGAATCGTGACGAAATCGATCTCGTGTTCGGCGCCCCCGACGATCATCCCGACCTCGCGTCGGTACGCAGTTTCGTGGAGAGCCGGCTCGCGTTCGCGCAAGAGCCCGTGTGCCGGGCCGACCTGTCGGGTGGTGTGCTGTACCAGGAATGCCTGGCGCGATTGCGGTGGGGCGAGCGTGATGCGCTGCCGCCGGTCGCGTTCCTGCCGCGCCTCGAGGCGCTCGGGCTGATGCGATGGTTCGACCGGCTCGTGGTCGGCCGGACGATCGACGCGCTGCGCGCCGATCCGGCTGCCGTCTACGGCTGCAATGTGGCGGCGGCGAGCGCGGTCGTCGACGATGCGTGGCTGGCCATCTTCAGGCGGCTCGAGCGCGAGCCGTCGGTCGCGGCGCGGCTGGTGGTCGAGATCACGGAGACGGGGCCGCTGAATCCCGTCGCGGGTCGTTCGTTCGTGAACCGCTTCCGGCAGACCGGATGCCGCATCGCGATCGACGATTTCGGGGTGGGTTTCAGCGCGTTGAACAACCTGGTGGTCGGCAATCCCGACATCGTGAAGCTCGACCGGTCGATCCTGTCGATGATCAAGCGCAACGCGATCGGCCGCTACCAGTTCCGCAGGCTGATCGCGTTCGCGCATGAAGGTGCGCGGCACGTCGTGGTCGAAGGCGTGGAGAGCGAGATCGACCGGCAGATCATCGTGGATGCCGGCGTCGCCTGGGCGCAGGGCATCCGTTTTTCATGGCGGTCGCCGGCCGCCGCGTGACGGCGCGGAGACAGGCGGGGTGGCGTGCATGACGCACGCCGGTGTCGGGCGTGGCCGGCGCGTGGCCGGGACGAATCGCAAAGGGGCATGGGCATGGCGGGGACGAAGGCCGGAAGCGGAACGGGCACGCAGGCAGCCGGTGCGCGCGAACTCGTCGCGATCGCCGAGCTGGCCGACATGCTGTGGCAGCTGGGCGCCGAATCGACCGAAGTGCCGATCGACGTCGCGCCGTATCTCGACGGACTGAAAACCATTGCGCGCCGCATCCAGCGGATGACGCCGCTCGACGCCGGCGGCCGCGAACTGGCCGCGCGGCACTATTACGCGGGTGTCATCGCGGGCGCGTGCGGCGACGATTCGGCGATCGCGCGCGGCGTGTCCGACAGCCTCGTCAAGCAATCCGGCGGCATCAGCCGGCGGGTCGCGCACTGCTTCGCGGTGCTCGCGCGGACGGGCCGGCGGCATGGCCGTGTGTTCGCCGCGCAGAGCGGCGACCGGGTGCTGGTCTAGCGCCTGTTCACGCCGGTCGCGGGCGCCGGCTCGGCGCGATGCGTGTGGCCCGCGTCGATCTCATCTTTTCGTGTAGCGGCCCGAGCGCGCGCCAAACCGGTCAATCCTTCCCGAATCCGCCGAGCACGAACGCCATCGCGCGGTCGACCGCGTCGTCCCATCGGCCGACGTGCGCGGCGCGCACGATCCGGACGCCCGGATAGAGGGCGGTGCGCGAGCCGGTTTCCCAGCGCGCGTCGGCTTTCGGGCTGAGCAGCAGCACGGCCGGGACGCCGAGCGCGCCGGCGAGATGAACGTGGGCGGTGCAGGTGGTCACCACGGCGTCGAGCGCGAGCATCAGCGCCGCCAGGTCGCTGAAATCGCCGATCGCGTGATGCGGGAAGGTCACCGGCAGGTCCGATTGCTCGGACTGCGCGGACAGGTCGCGGTTGATGCAGTACGCGGCGTGACCGTGCAGCCGCGTCAGCGGCGCGAGGTCGCGCAGGCTGGCCGCGCGATGGAAGCGCGCGTCGCTGTCGTCGCGCCCGCGCCAGTTGAGCCCGATGCGACGCGTGCCGGCGGCATGACCGTCGCGCGAGACGCGCTCGCGCCACGCGGCCGCATGCGCGGGCGGGCAGGACAGGTACGCGCCCGCCGATCCTTTGGGTGCCGGCGCGTAGCCGAACTGCGCGGCGAGCACCAGGAACGAACACCAGTAGTCGTGTGCGATCTGCGACGTGTCGATCCACGCGCCGTGCGCGCCGATGAATTCGATGTGCGGGAACGTGTGACGCATCAGGCCCGTCAGCGCGTCCGGAACGATGACGGTCACGCTCGTGCAGCCGAGCGTGTCGAGCGCATGCAGGTAGCGTGCGTACTGGAGCTGATCGCCGACACCGCCGTAGCTGAGCACCAGCAGCCGCTTGCCCTGCAGCGGCTGGCCCTGGTAGAGCCGCTCCGTCGGCAGCCCGAACTGCGCGGCCGTCAGGATGTTTTCGCTCGCGATGGTGGCGCGGGCCGCTTCGTCGCGCCGGCCGGCGCGCAGCAGCAGCATCGAACGCATCAGCTCGATGCGGCCGCGCGTCGCGTCGGGCAGCGCGTCCGCATCGCTGAAGCGGTCGAGCGCCGCGAGCCCGGCGTCGGGTGCCCCGGCGAAGCCGTAGCACGACGCGAGTTGCAGCGCGATCGCGTCGTCGTCGAGCCCGCGGCCGCGCGCGCGTTGCCAGCGGTCGATCGCGTGCCCCCACTCGCAGCGCGACTCATGATCGAGTGCGCGGTTCCAGTGCGTTTCAGGCGCGTCGGTGTCGGTGGCTGCGTCGGGGTGCGCATCGACGTCGGCCGGCGACGCGACGGCGATCGGCTCGATCGAGATGACCAGCCGCTGCCTGTCCCAGCGCGCGTTCGGCACGCAAAGCAGGTTCAGCGGGTCCATCCGGTAGAACGTGTAGTCGAGGCCGGCAAAGGTGGCGATGATCGGCGCCTCGCCGACTTTCCAGTATTCGACCCAGCACCAGGGCAGGTGCGTCTCGATCAGGCGGCGCGCGCCGCGCAGCGCGTCGATCTCCATGCCTTCGATGTCGAGCTTCAGGAAATCCAGCCGCGGCAGGCCGAGCGCGTCGAGCCTGACAACCGGCGTCGGCGTGCCGCCTTCCGCGTGCGCGCCGACGAGCGACACCTGGCCAAAGTCGGCATCCTGTCCGTAGTCGACGTCGGGCACCTTCATCGTGCCGTTGGCGCCCGCAAGCCCCATGTTCAGCAGATGGACGTTGTCGAGCTGGTTGAGCGCGACGGTGCCGCCGAGCGCATGGAACAGCGTGCGCTGCGGCTCGAACGCGTACACGCGGCCGCCGCGCGCACGCAACCGGTGGGCGATCGGCACGCACACGAGCCCCGCATTCGCGCCGCCGTCCACGGCGATCGCATCGTCCGGCAACTGGTCGATCACCTTCAGGATCGTGTCGAGCTCATCCTGGATGTGCGGCCGCCCGGTCTTGATCAATGCTTCGGCCTGGTACGCGCAGTGCCGGTTGATGACGAACGGACCGTGAATCGAATCGATCACGACGAAATTGCGGACGGTCTGATTCATGGGCGGTAGCAGGGGCAAATAAGGTCAGCCGAGTGCGCGGCCGGCGAACAGGTGCTGGATCTGCGCGGAATAGGCTCGGACGTTGTGTTCGGCGAGCGTGTCGACCTGGTGCAGGCAGCGGCGTGCCGCGGCGGCGTATTCGTCGAGCCGCGCGTCGTGCGTCTGCGCGGCGGTCGCGATCGCACGCGCGGCATCGAAGATCTCGAAGTCCGGATAGTAATAACCGACGTCGCGCAGGAACGGCGAGTTGTGCACGAGCGGGTAGTTGCCGTACAGCGCGTCGTACAGCAGGTAGTTGAGGCCGTTTTCCCAGTGGTGGGACACGACGATGTCGGTGTGATGCGCGGCCCACGCGACGAACGGCGCGCGCATGTCGGCGGTCGCCTTGCCGTCGCGCACCATCTCGAGCCCGAGCGCGAGATGCTTGAAGGCGACGTTTTCCTTCTTGTCGAACGTGTTGGTCATGTACACGTGCTCGACGAGCTCCGGATGCTCGACGTAGCACGCGTTGGCGGCGAGCATCGGCACGATCGAGCTTTTCACGACGTTCAGGTTCGGCTCGAAGAACGCGATGCGTTTCGCGGGGCCGTGGTTCCGATAACCGAAGCGCGCCTTCAGTTCGGGATCGGCGTCGAGGCTGCGCTCGATGAAATACGGCGACCAGATGTGCGGCAGCTCGATCACCGGCGCGCGGTACACGGCCTGGAAATACGCGGCGCACGTGTGCATGTGCTGCGGGTTGGTCCAGATCTCGTCGAACTGCACGCGATGCGGGTTCGGCCGCCACTGGTTCTTCTCGAAGTTGATCGTCTCGACGGCGATCACGTAGTCGTTGCCGAAGCGGTACGACACGCACTTGCCGCCGCGCCGGCGCACGGCGTCGGTGTGCGTCGAGTCGATGAACGCGTTCATCTCGATCAGCAGGTCGGTCTGGTGGACGACGGCGGACAGCGGCCGCAGCGCGTCGCCGAACGCGTCCATCATCAGCGCCTGCGGATACTCGGTCACGCCTTCGTCGTGCGCGAGCCAGACCTCGCCGATCAGCGGCGACTGCTTCAGCAGCATGTACAGGTACACGCAGTGCTGGTTCGCGCCGTTGTACCAGATCGACTGCGTCGCGTCGCGCTGCACGTTCATCGTTATCGCGACATTGAGTTTCATGATGGCTCCGTGGTGCGGGCGTTGCGCGGGTTACGGCGCGTAGTTTTGCGACGAGCGCGGCACATAGCCGGTCAGGCGCCAGTGGCCGTCATCCTCGCGGCGAAAGCTCAGCTTCTCGAACATGGTCGCGCCGCTCGTCAGCGTCGTCGCGTAATCGACGTTCGCGTAGAGCCCGTCGGGTGTCGTCGACGCGTTGGTGTAGCGGATGCGCGTGATCTGCGCCCAGCCGCGATGACGGACCGCGCCGACCGACTGGCGCGCACGCTGCATGTCCGACGCGAACGGGTCCTGCTTGATGCGCGCCTTCACGAACGCGGCGGCATCGGTCCACACGGCGTTGTACTGGCCGGCGTCGAGCTGCTTGAACACGGCGTCCGAGTCGCGGAGCAGCGCGTCGGCCGATTCGCCGTCGGCTTGCGCATGCGCGCCGATCGCGATCGATGCGACGGCGCAGCCGATCAGCCATTTGGCGCGGGTGAGGGGCGTGCGTGCGGTCATGTCGGAGTCCGGAAAAGGGCGGCGCGTCACGCGTCGCGATAGAGGGTGGCGATCGCGTCCGTATAGGCGGCGACGTTCTCCGGGTTGTAGATGCTCACGGAGCTGAGCACATGCTTCGACTGCTCGCGGTACGCTTCCAGGTTCGCGTCGTGCTCGGCGAACGCTTTCAACAGTGCGCGGCCGCCGGCCTGGCAGTCGAAGTCCGGATAGAAATACCCGGCCTTGCCGAGGAACGGCGAGTTGTGGATCAGCGGGTAGTCACCGTACAACAGTTCGTAGTACAGGTAGTTCTGCGCGTTTTCCCACGTGTGCGACACCACCGCGTCGCCGAATGCGGCCATGAACTCGTACACCGCGTAGCGGCTCTCGAACGTCGTGATCCCGTGGTTCACGATGTCGAGGCTTTTCGCGAAATGGACGAACGTCGCATGTTCCTTCAGGTGCAGCGTGTTGCATACGCGCACGAACTCGAGGAAATCCGGTTTCGCGCGATACGCCTCCTCGGCCACAAGCATCGGGATGACGCTCGTCTTCACCATGCAGATGTTCGGCTCGAACATCGTCACGCGCCAGCGCGGCTTGCCGGGTTCATAGCCGAACGACAGCCCGGCACCGAGTGTCGCGCGCGCCTTGTCGAACAGCATCGGGTGCCAGATGTGCGGAACGATCGTGACGGGCGCGCGCAGGCCCGTCTGGTAATAGTGCAGGCACGAGCGCTCGAATTCGGGAATCGTCCACACGGCATCGTACGGCGCACCCGAGAACAGGAAACCCGACGGCTTGTTGAACATCGCGCGTTCGATGTCGATCACGTAGTCGTTGCCGACCCGCATCGTGACGACCTTGCCGCCGCGCGCGCGGAACGCGTGCAGGTAATCCGCGCCGAACTGCGCGCTCATTTCGATCAGTACGTCGCAGCGCTGCAGTGCTTCGTCCATCGACAGGAGCGGCACGTCCCATTCGCCGAGCATCATCTGCGGATCGGCGACCTGTTCGCCGCCGTTCACCATCACGGCTTCCGCGACGAGCGGCGACTGGCGCAGCAGCAGGATCAGCAGCAGGCAGTTCTGGAAGATGCCGTTTTCCCACAGCGACTGGCCGGCGCCGCGCACGAACAGCGACACGCCGACGACGAGACGCTTGCCCTCGCCGGGCGCTTGACGGGCATTGGAGTCCGACATGCGTATTCTCCGGTTCAGGCGACCAGACGCGAGACGAACGCGTCGAGGTTCGCGGGGTTGTCGATCGAGACCGACTGCAGCAGCCGGCCGGCCTTCGCGCGGTAGTCGTCGAGACGTTCGTCGTGATGCAGCCACGCGTCGAGCAGCGCGCGGCCGCCCGCGGCGGAATCGAAGTCCGGGTAGTAATAACCGGCGTCGCCGATCAGCGTCGAGTTGTGGATCAGCGGATAACCGCCGTACAGCACGTCGTAATACAGATAGTTCTGCCCGTTTTCCCAGTGGTGCGACACGACCGCATCCGCGTGGCGCGCCATGAAGCCCGGCAGGTCGAGGCGCGGCTCGAAGGTCGCCTTGTGCTGGCGCACGAGATCGAGGCTGTTCGCGAAGTGCACGAAGGTCGGATGCTCCTTCATGTGCAACGAGTTCACGACGAACATGTGCTGAACCGCGTCCGGACGCGCACGGTAGAACGCGTCGCACGCGAGCATCGGATAGTGGCAGGACTTGGCGACCGAGATGTTCGGCTCGAGCATCGCGAGATACCACGGGCGGCGGCCGGGCCGATAGCCGAACGTCGCGCCTTCCGCGGCGAGCGCGGCGATGCGCCGATCGAGAAAGTACGGCGACCAGATGTGCGGCATCAGGTGGACGGGCGCGCGCAGGATGGTCCGCAGCATCGGCGCCGCGGTCTTGTCGTATTGCGGCAGCAACCAGACTTCGTCGAACGGCGCGCCGTTGAAGACGTGTCCCGACGGCTTCCCGAAGATCGGGGTTTCGCACAGGCCGGCGTACACGTGCCCGCAGAAGAACGCGGCGATTTTCTTGCCGAGCGCCTTCATGTGTCGGAGCCATTCCACCGGCAGCTGCGCGCCCATTTCGATCACGACGTCGAGTTCGTGCGTGACGTCGGAGGGTTTCACGAGCGGGATGTCGAGGCCGTCGAGTTCGAGGCCGGCCGGCAGCGCGTTGGCGTCGCCGCCGTTCAGGAAGTAGACCGGGCCGACGCGATCCGAGCGCTTGAGCATCATCGCGAGGAACGCGATGTTCTGGTGGATGCCGTTTTCCCAGATCGCCTGGCCGTCGCGCGCAAACAGCGAGATGCCGACCGCCGGCCGTTGCTTGCGGGTGCCGCCCGAGGCGGCTTCATTGATGTCCGTCACCGGTTGGTTTCCTCTGCGGCGTCTCGCGTCCGGGCATCGCGTCGAGCGTCTGGCCTGGAAGCGGCGCGCCGTGGATTGTCATGGTTGCATTTGCGCCGGTGCGCCGCGGCGGGCGAATCGGGCGACCTGGTTCGCGAGGGCGGCAGCCGGTTCCCGGCGTGTCATCGGGCACGCCTGGCACGGCGCGTGATTCGGACAGGTTGCCCCGGCGACTGTCTGCGGCGATTGTGGCACGGAAACCGCCGTTTTTGGCGGGACGTGACGAACTTTGACATAGCCGCCGGTCAATGCGAACCGGGCGCCGGCGAAGCGGCGCCCGGGGCGTCCGGCGGGGTGGCGGGTGCGGGCCGGCGCGGCGCCGACGGCCGGCCGGATCGGGGCGCCGCGCGCGGCGGCGCCCCGCTCAGTGCTGCAGGCGGATTTCGACGCGGCGGTTGCTGGCGCGGCCTTCGGGCGTCGCGTTCGACGCGACCGGGTCGGCCTTGCCTCGCCCCGAGACCGTCAGCGAATCGGTCTTCAGGCCGTGTGCCTTCAGGTATGCCGCGACGGATTCGGCGCGGCGCTTCGACAGCGCGAGATTGTAGTCGTCGCTGCCCACCGAATCCGTAAAGCCGGTGACGCTCACCTGCGAGTACGTGTGGTCGGCGCGCTCGCTCAGCAGACGGTCGAGCGATTCGCGCGCGGTCGGGGCGAGCGTCGCGTGGTCGGTGGCGAACAGCGCGTCCCCCGACAGGTTGACCTGTTCGACGACGGCAGCCGCCGGCGCGGCAGCCTGCGCCGCTTCGGCCGGCGCCGCGCCGCACTGGAACACGAGCGTCGCGGGATCGGACTTGTCGCGCAGCGCGCGGGCCGAATCGACGGCGCGCACGGGCTCTTCGCCGCAGATCTTGCGGGCGGCCTTCATGCAGGTCTCCGGGCCCGACAGCAGGCCGTGGCAGTCCACCTGGAAGGTGCGCACGCCGTCGCGCGGCTGCAGTTCGGAGGCGCTGAAGGTCGGGCCGGATGCGGTTGAGCACGCGGCGAGGGCCGTTGCGGAAAGCGCGAGCGCAAGAGCGAGTTTGTTCACGGTTACATCCTCAAAACTTGGGTTGACTGAAGCCCGCCACGGGTTGCGCGGCGGGCTCGTCCGGCCGTCGGGGCCGCCGCAGGCCGTCCGGCTGGCGAGCCGGGCGGCCTGGCGGCGCGACGCGTTACTTCCACTGGTACAGCATGCCGGCGCCGATCACCTTCTGACCGCCGCTGAAGCCGCCGTTGATCGACGCCTTCAGGTTCTCCGTGATGCGTGCCTGCATGTTGACCGCCATCGCCTTCTGGCCGAGGAAGGTCGACGTGCCCACGCCCATCCCGAAGTTGGCGTCGCGATCGAGCTGCGGGATCGACGCCATCGCGCCGACGGCCGCGATACCCTGCTTCGCCATCTGGTCGGTCTGCTGCAGTTGCGAACCCAGCGAGTTGATCTGCGCCTGCTGGCCCGACAGTGCCGTCGACAGCGTCGTCTGCACCTGCGTCAGCTGGTTCACGTTCACCGCGTCGGTGCCTTGCGTACCCGGCGCGACGTTCGTGATCTGGCGCTGCTGCGTGTCGCTGCCGACCGACACCACGTTCGAGCGGCCGCCGTCGTTCGAATTCGCACCGATCGCCACCGAGTTCGAGCCGGCGGTGACGGTCGGCACGTCGGTGCCCTTGCCGTTCATGTCGGCCGCGACGCCGTTGTTGTTGGCGGTGCGCGTCGTGTTGTTGTTGATCGTCGTCGACAGCGAGTTCAACGTGTTGTTGATGTTGTTCACGCCGGTCGACAGCGAGGCCACGTTGCTGTTCGTCGTGCTCAGGCCGGTGGACAGCGAACCGATGCCCGTCGAGGTCGACGTCGACAGCGAGTTGACGTTGCTGTTCGTCGTGCTCAGGCCGGTCGACAGCGAGTTGATCGCGGTCGAGGTCGACGTGGACAGCGAGGCCACGTTGCTGTTCGTCGTGCTCAGGCCCGTCGACAGCGAGTTGATGCCGGTCGACAGCGATGCGACGTTCGAAGCGGTGGACGTCGACAGCGCGTTGACCGCGTTGTTCGTCGCGTTGAGCTGGCTGCCGTTGATCGCGTCCGTGCTGCTGGCCGAGATCCGGCCCGCGGCGACGTTCGTGATCTGGCGTTCCGCACCCGGTGCGCCGACGCTCACCACGCCGACCGGCGAGCTGCCCGCGAAGAAGTACGTGACACCGCCGATCGTGGCGCTGGAGGTACCGACGGCCGCGGCCGTGACCGAATTCGCGCCGAGTGCGATCGAGTTGGCGACGTTCGCGGTGGCGTTCGAACCCAGGGCGAGCGCGTCGGCGGCGCTGGCCGTGGCGCTCGAGCCGTAGGCCTGTGCACCGACGGCGCTGGCCGTCGACTGGTTGCCCAGCGCGATCGTGTTGTCCGCGGTGGCCTGGTTCGAGCTGCCGAGGGCGAGTGCGCTGGCACCGGTTGCGGTGTTCGCGTTGCCGAGCGCCACTGCGCCGTTGCCGGTCGCCGTGTCGTTCGCGCCCAGTGCGACCGCGCCGGTACCCGTCGCGATGCTCGGGTCGCCGATCGCGACTGCACCGTCGCCGGTGGCCGTGTTGCCGGAGCCGATCGACACGGCCTTGCCGCCCGTTGCCGATGCGTTCTGGCCGATCGCGACCGCGCCTGCCGACTGCGCGTTCGAACCGTCGCCGACCGCCACGCTGCTCGCGCCTGCCGCGCTGGCGTTCACGCCGGCGGCGAGTGCGTTGGTGCCGGTGGCGCCCGTGTTGTCGTAGTTGGCCTGCTGCGTGCCGTTGTCGTTGACGCTGTAGTAGTGCGTCTTCGCGGCGTTGATCGCGGTCGAGGTCGAGGTCGACAGCGACGACACCGAGCTGTTCGTGCTGCTCAGGCCGGTGGACAGCGAGCCGATGCCGGTCGACGTCGAGGTCGACAGCGACAGGATCGTGCTGTCCGTGCTGCTCAGGCCGGTGGACAGCGAGCTGATGCCGGTCGAGGTCGACGTGGACAGCGACGTGATCGAGCTGGTGGCCGAGGAGAGGCCGGTCGACGTGGAGGTCGACAGCGAGCTGATCGAGCTGTTCGCCGAGGACAGGCCGGTCGAGGTCGAGGTCGACAGCGACGACACCGAGCTGTTCGTGCTGCTCAGGCCGGTGGACAGCGAACTGATGCCGGTCGAGGTCGACGTGGACAGCGAGGTGATCGAGCTGTTCGCCGAGGACAGGCCCGTCGAGGTCGAGGTCGACAGCGACGACACCGAGCTGTTCGTGCTGCTCAGGCCGGTGGACAACGAGCTGATGCCGGTCGAGGTCGACGTGGACAGCGACGTGATCGAGCTGTTAGCCGACGAGAGGCCAGTCGAGGTCGAAGTCGACAGCGACGTGATCGAGCTGTTGGCCGACGAGAGGCCGGTCGAGGTCGAGGTCGACAGCGAATCGATCGAGCTGGTCGCCGAGGACAGGCCGGTCGAGGTCGAAGTCGACAGCGAATCGATCGAGCTGTTCGCCGACGAGAGGCCAGTCGACGTCGAGGTCGACAGGGACGTGATTGAGCTGTTGGCCGACGACAGACCGGTCGAGGTCGAGGTCGACAGCGAATCGATCGAGCTGTTCGCCGACGAAAGGCCGGTCGAGGTCGAGGTCGACAGCGACGTGATCGAGCTATTCGCCGACGAGAGGCCGGTCGAGGTCGAGGTCGACAGCGACGTGATCGAACTGTTGGCCGACGAGAGGCCAGTCGACGTGGAGGTCGACAGCGAGGTGACCGAGCTATTGGTCGACGAGAGGCCGGTCGACAGCGAGCCGATCGAGCTGGTGGCCGACGACAGGCCGGTCGAGGTCGAGGTCGACAGCGAAGTGATCGAGCTGTTGGCCGACGAGAGGCCGGTCGAGGTCGAAGTCGACAGGGACGTAATCGAGCTGTTAGCCGACGACAGGCCGGTCGAGGTCGACGTCGACAACGAGTCGATCGAGCTGTTGGCCGACGAGAGACCCGTCGACGTGGAGGTCGACAGCGAGGTGACCGAGCTATTGGTCGACGAGAGGCCGGTCGAGAGCGAGCCGATCGAGCTGGTGGCCGACGACAAGCCAGTCGAGGTCGAAGTCGACAGCGAAGTGATCGAGCTGTTGGCCGACGACAAACCGGTCGACGTCGAGGTCGACAACGAGTCGATCGAGCTATTGGCCGACGAGAGACCCGTCGACGTGGAGGTCGACAGCGAGGTGACCGAGCTATTGGTCGACGAGAGGCCGGTCGACAGCGAGCCGATCGAGCTGGTGGCCGACGACAAGCCAGTCGAGGTCGAGGTCGACAGCGACGTGATCGAGCTGTTAGCCGACGACAAGCCCGTCGAGGTCGAAGTCGACAGGGACGTGATCGAGCTGTTGGCCGAGGACAGGCCGGTCGAGGTCGACGTCGACAACGAGTCGATCGAGCTGTTGGCCGACGAGAGACCCGTTGACGTGGAGGTCGACAGCGAGGTGACCGAGCTATTGGTCGACGAGAGGCCGGTCGACAGCGAGCCGATCGAGCTGGTGGCCGACGACAAGCCAGTCGAGGTCGAGGTCGACAGCGACGTGATCGAGCTGTTAGCCGAGGACAAACCGGTCGAGGTCGAGGTCGACAGCGAATCGATCGAGCTGTTAGCCGAGGACAGACCGGTCGAGGTCGAGGTCGAGAGCGAAGTGATCGAGCTGTTCGCCGACGAGAGACCCGTCGAGGTCGAAGTCGACAACGAGTCGATCGAGCTGTTAGCCGAGGACAGGCCCGTCGAGGTCGAAGTCGACAGCGAAGTGATCGAGCTGTTGGCCGACGAGAGGCCGGTCGAGGTCGACGTGGACAGCGAGGTGATCGAGCTGTTCGCCGAGGACAGACCCGTCGAGGTCGAAGTCGACAGGGACGTGATCGAGCTGTTGGCCGAGGACAGGCCCGTCGAGGTCGAAGTCGACAGCGAATCGATCGAGCTGTTAGCCGAGGACAGACCCGTCGAGGTCGAAGTCGACAGGGACGTGATCGAGCTGTTGGCCGAGGACAGACCCGTCGAGGTCGAGGTCGACAGCGACGTGATCGAGCTGTTCGCCGAGGACAGGCCAGTCGAGGTCGAAGTCGACAGCGACGTGATCGAGCTGTTGGCCGAGGACAGGCCGGTCGAGGTCGACGTCGACAGCGAATCGATCGAGCTGTTGGCCGAGGACAGACCGGTCGAGGTCGAGGTCGACAGCGAAGTGATCGAGCTGTTCGCCGACGAGAGACCCGTCGAGGTCGAAGTCGACAGGGACGTGATCGAGCTGTTGGCCGACGAGAGGCCGGTCGAGGTCGACGTCGACAGCGACGTGATCGAGCTGTTAGCCGAGGACAGGCCAGTCGAGGTCGAGGTCGACAGCGACGTGATCGAGCTGTTAGCCGAGGACAGGCCCGTCGAGGTCGAAGTCGACAGCGAAGTGATCGAGCTGTTAGCCGACGAGAGGCCGGTCGAGGTCGACGTCGACAGCGAGGTGATCGAGCTGTTAGCCGACGAGAGGCCGGTCGACGTGGAAGTCGACAGCGAAGTGATCGAGCTGTTAGCCGACGACAAACCGGTCGACGTCGAGGTCGACAACGAATCGATCGAGCTATTGGCCGACGACAATCCGGTCGAGGTCGAAGTCGAGAGCGATGTGATCGAGCTGTTGGCCGAGGACAGGCCGGTCGAGGTCGAAGTCGACAGGGAAGTGATCGAGCTGTTGGCCGACGACAAGCCGGTCGAGGTCGAGGTCGACAACGAGTCGATCGAGCTGTTAGCCGACGACAGACCCGTCGAGGTCGAGGTCGACAGCGAAGTGATCGAACTGTTGGCCGACGACAGGCCGGTCGAGGTCGAAGTCGACAGCGACGTGATCGAGCTATTGGCAGACGACAGGCCCGTCGACGTGGAAGTCGACAACGAGTCGATCGAGCTGTTAGCCGACGACAGACCCGTCGAGGTCGACGTGGACAACGACGTGATCGAGCTATTCGCCGACGAGAGGCCGGTCGACGTGGAAGTCGACAGGGACGTGATCGAGCTATTGGCCGACGACAAGCCGGTCGAGGTCGAAGTCGACAGCGACGAAATGGCACTGGTCGCGGTACCGACCTGTTGGGCGACGGAATAAAGCTGGCTACCGTTGATCGCGTCGGTACTGGTCGACGTTACCTGGCCGGCGGCGACATTGGTGATTTGCCGCTCGTTGTTGGCGCTGCCGACGCTAACGGTGCCAACCGGCTTGGTGCCTGCGAATCCGCCGAACGTGACGCCGCCGACGGTTGCGCTGCTCGTGTCGACGGGCGCGGTGTCGGCCTTCGAGCCGGCGCCCAGCGCGACGGAATTGTTCGTGCTGGCGATGGCGCCGCTGCCGATGGCGACGGCGTCGGTGCCCGTCGCGGTGCTGTCGGCGCCGGTCGAGTTCGCGTGGAAGTACTTGATGCCCTGGCTGTTGATGCTGTCGATTGCCGAGCCGACGTTGTTGGCGGTCGACGTCGTGCCGTTCGCGTTGTACGTGGTGTACGACGGGGCCGAGACCTTGCCGGTTGTCGGGTCATACGTCGAGCCACCGCCAAGTGCCGAGGCCGTGCTGCTACCGAGGTTGTCTGTCTTCGTCGAGACCGTGCTCAAGCCGGTGGACAGCGAACCGATCGAGCTGGTGGCCGACGACAGGCCGGTCGAGGTCGACGTCGACAGCGAAGTGACCGAGCTGTTCGTCGACGAGAGGCCGGTCGAGAGCGAGCCGATCGAGCTGGTGGCCGACGACAAGCCAGTCGAGGTCGAAGTCGACAGCGAAGTGACCGAGCTATTGGTCGACGAGAGACCGGTCGAGAGCGAACCGATTGAGCTGGTGGCCGACGACAGACCGGTCGAGGTCGAAGTCGACAGGGACGTGATCGAGCTATTAGCCGACGACAGGCCAGTCGACGTGGAGGACGACAACGAGGTGACCGAGCTGTTCGTCGACGAGAGGCCGGTCGAGAGCGAGCCGATCGAGCTGGTGGCTGACGACAAGCCAGTCGAGGTCGAAGTCGACAGGGACGTGATCGAGCTATTAGCCGACGACAGCCCCGTCGACGTGGAGGACGACAGCGAAGTGACCGAGCTGTTCGTCGACGAGAGACCGGTCGACAGCGAACCGATCGAGCTGGTGGCCGACGACAGGCCGGTCGAGGTCGAAGTCGACAGCGAAGTGATCGAGCTGTTGGCCGACGAGAGGCCAGTCGACGTGGAGGACGACAGCGAGGTGACCGAGCTATTGGTCGACGAGAGGCCGGTCGAGAGCGAACCGATCGAGCTGTTGGCCGACGACAGACCCGTCGAGGTCGAAGTCGACAGGGACGTGATCGAGCTATTAGCCGACGACAGGCCAGTCGACGTGGAGGACGACAACGACGTGACCGAGCTGTTCGTCGACGAGAGGCCGGTCGAGAGCGAGCCGATTGAGCTGGTGGCCGACGACAGACCCGTCGACGTGGAGGTCGACAACGAAGTGACCGAGCTGTTCGTCGACGAGAGACCGGTCGACAGCGAACCGATCGAGCTGGTGGCCGACGACAGACCCGTCGACGTGGAGGTCGACAACGAAGTGACCGAGCTGTTCGTCGACGAGAGACCGGTCGACAGCGAGCCGATCGAGCTGGTAGCCGACGACAGACCCGTCGACGTGGAGGACGACAGCGAGGTGACCGAGCTATTGGTCGACGAGAGACCGGTCGACAGCGAACCGATCGAGCTGTTGGCCGACGACAGACCGGTCGACGTGGAGGACGACAGCGAGGTGACCGAGCTCTTGGTCGACGAGAGGCCGGTCGACAGCGAGCCGATCGAGCTGTTGGCCGACGAGAGGCCAGTCGACGTGGAGGACGACAGCGAGGTGACCGAGCTGTTCGTCGACGAGAGGCCGGTCGACAGCGAGCCGATCGAGCTGGTGGCCGACGAGAGGCCGGTCGACGTGGAGGACGACAGCGACGTGATCGAGCTATTCGCCGAGGACAAGCCGGTCGAAGCCGACGTCGACAGGCTCGCGATGCTCGACGTCGTCGTGCTCGCGACCGAGTAGAGCTGGCTACCGTTGATCGCATCGGTGCTGGTCGACGTGACGAGACCAGCCGCGACGTTCTGGATGCGACGCTCGTTGCCCGCCGTACCCACGCTGACGACGCCGTTGGCGGCGCTTGCGCCCGCAAAGTTACCGAACGTCTGGCCACCGATCGTGGCGGAGTTGACCGAACCGGTGCCGCCCGTCGCCGTGTCCGCCGCACCAATCGTCGCCGAGTTGTTGCCAAGGGCGACGGAGTTTGCAACGTTGGCCGTCGACAGGTAGCCGAGCGCCATCGCGTTGCCGGCGGAAGCGGTCGATTGATAGCCCATCGCGACCGCATTGCCGTTGCCGCTGGCCGTCGCAAACGAGCCGATCGAAATGTTGCCGGCTTGAGAAGCATTGGATTGCTGGCCGATTGCAACGCTCTGGAGCGCACTCGCAGTGGCCACGCCCAGCGCAACGCTGCCGCCGCCGGCAGCGCTGGCGTTGACGCCGATCGCGGTTGCATAGTTCGCCGTCGCGGAACTCCCGTTCCCGAAAGCGGAGGCAGGCGCCGAAGTCCCGCCCGCATACGACGAGGCACCGATTGCGCTCGAACCCGCATAGGTCGCCTTGGCGCTGCTGCCGATACCGACCGAACCCGTCCCCGTCACGCTGTTGCCACTGCCCAGCGCAACCGCACCGGTGCCGTTCGCCGAGTTGCCGTTGCCGAGCGCGACCGCGCCCGTGCCGTTTGCCGAGTTGCTGGTGCCGAGCGCGACCGCGCCGTCGCCGCTGGCCGTTTGCGCGCGGCCGATTGCCACCGCGCCGCCGCTCGCGCTACCACTGTTGGCCGTCGTACCCGACGAACCGATCGCGACGTTCTGGCCGGTTGCGCCGGAGACGATGCCGTCGCCCTGAGCGATGCCGTACGCGCCGTTGACGGTCGCGCCGCGGCCGAGTGCGATCCCCGAGGTGGCGGCCGATGCGACAGATGACTGGCCGCCGACCGCGATGCTGTCCGAAGCGGCCGACTGCGCGCCCTTCGTTGCGTTGCTGCCGATTGCGATCGAGCCCGCACCCGATGCGATGGTCGAGTTTGCCTGCGACAGCGGCGTCGTACCGTTGCCGCCCGCGCCGCCGATTGCGACGGAGTTCAGCGCGGCTGCCGTCGAGCCGAAGCCGAGGGCGGTCGCGCCGATGCCGCTGGCGGTCGTTTCAAGGCCGGTTGCCACACCCCACAAGGCGGCAGATGACTGGATACCCATGGCGACGGCGCCGTTGCCGTTTGCTTGTGCGAACGCGCCATAAACCGTGACACCCGTGAAACCGTTGCCGTTGGAGTTACACCCGGCCACGACCGAGTACGTACCGGAGCCGTCGCCGGCCTGGTTTTGCGTGCCACCCGGGTTCACGCGGCCGACCGCGCCGTTGCTTCCCGTAAGGCAGGTCTGCTGTGTGTTGATCGTATTGGCCTCGGCGAGCCCGGGCAGGCTGATCGCCAGGGCCGCGACTGCGGCGACCACGACAGCCGACTTGTTCGGCTTGCCCCGTGCCGAATCGTGTTCGGACGCAGCGACCCAGGCGCCGAGTGCTTCGTTCCAGATCGAGCGGTATGTGCGGTTCATGTCCTGCTACCTCCAAATGTGCACGCCACACACCGGTCTCTTTTGTTAGAGGAATACTCCGTGCGCTCGCGCGAATCTCAAAATTGATGGGCGGAGTTTATTGGAGGAGGATTTTTTAGATTGCTAAAAAGTGATAAATGCCGTGTTTGAAAAGTTAAAATATGGTTAATGAACCGTGTTTTGATGCGTCAACGAAGAATGAAATTGAAAGATGTAAGAATGAAAAATGTAGGATCTCATCTCCTCGGTGGGCCTCGTATATTCACTATAAAAATCAATGAGTTACATGTGTTTTGTGCGGTAGATTACAGATGATGTCGGGACGAAAGTAAGGAAATTGAAATAGCAAACGTTTGCGAGCGAAGCCCTCCTTTCTAATTTGTAATGTTGTTCGGCATATTGCGGGGTAATGAGATATTCATCTCGTTAATTTGTTAATTCGTGATTTGCTTGTCGATTTATTATTGATTTATTGGATTGTCTTTAAATCAATTTAATTCAAAATCAAGAATATCTGGCTGTGCTGATATGCGCATTTCGTGCGCTGCGATGGCCCGTGTGACGGGCGTTCCGGGCGGGGTGGTTCGTCGAATTTGTAAAAAAGTGCTACAGGGCGATGGTCAGGGCCGTCGTCATTCGTATTTCGAATTTGTCCTATTGACTATTTCGTTGATGTTGACATTCGTGTGGGGTTTGGCGACGAGGCGAACCCGTCCGGGAGGCATTGCCCGCTCCCGTTTTGCGCGTGCCGGCGGCAGGTTGCTGAAGCCGCTGGCCGGCGCCCCCTGAATTGTTAAATCCTGGGTGTGACAATTTGTCCGCACGCCCCGAAGCGCCGAAGAAAAAAGGGCGTGAGTGAATGTGTCGGGTGCGCCACATCTGGCAGGTGGATGCAGGCCGGTGAGGTTTCACACCGCATGCGATGCGGCGATGCGGCGATGTGGCGACGTCGAGCGGGCGGCGGGCCGGGCAGCCCGAGCGATGCGGCTCGCCATGCACGTGTGACGAACGCGCATCGAGGTGTGAACGGGACGCGGGGCATGGGGCACGGAGCAGAACGGATGCGTCGACCACTACGTATCGTTGCGCATTGCGCTCCTGCGCGCCAGGATGCGGACGATGCGATTGCCACCGGTCGGCTCCGGCCGGCATTCAACCGGCCCGGACGTGATGATGGCCGAGGCCCGGTTGCCAGGATGCTCGGCCGGGCAACCGGGCAACCGGGCCCTTGCCCGGAGCGGTTGCCCTACTTCTTGAGAAACCGCAGCGCGAGCCGTGCCATACGCGGCACGAACAACGGGCGGAGCAGGCGCTTGTCGTAACCGGCCATCCGCCGATCGTTCTCGGCGAGACACAGTTCGATCAGCTCGCGTGGCTTGAGCGCTTCGCCGATGTCGGCGGTGTTCGTCGCCGGGAAGTTCGCGTCGCGCGCGATGCCGTCGGCGTCGATCCCGCGCGCGATGCCGATGCGCTCGCGGATCAAATGCACCCACACAGCCGCGACCCGCGCGAAGAACCAGGGCCGGCGCCACCACGTCAGGCTGCGCCAGTACCACGCGTACCAGTTCACGAAGAACAGGATGTGGCGGCCTTCTTCCTGGATCACGGGCTCGAACGTGTCGACGAGTTCGGGCGGGAAATAACCGGAGCGCTGCGCGGAGCGGAACAGGCCGAACGCGAAGAAGCTGTCGATGCATTCGCTGAAGCCCGTGACCATCCACGACCACTCGGGATCCTTCGGCGCCGGGTAGGGTGGCTCGGGGGCGAGCCGGATGCCGTATGCCTCGACGAGCTTCGACAGCACGACCTTGTGGCGCGCTTCCTCGCCGCCGTCCATCTCGAGCGCGCGGCGCAGCAGCGGATCGCCGACCGTCGCCGCATAGGTGGCGACGCGGATCGATGCACGACCTTCGGTTTGCACCGCGATGTCCCAGATCGGCAGCGACGTGAGCCGCTTGAGCTCGGCGGGCTTGAGCGCCGGCCAGTCGATGACCGCCGGCTTGTACGGGTTGTGTGTGTCGAGCAGCATGCGGCAGAACATCTGCATGTGCGCATCGGAACCGATCCGGACCGGACCTTGCCTCTCGAAGGTCCAGTTGCGCATTGCGTGATCTGCGGCTGCGTGCTGTTCCTGCAGCGTGTCACTCATGGCTATTGTTGTGCGATTACGGATCGAAAGATTCTTGCATAGCTTCCGTAATCGCGTATTTTCGAGCGGCCATGCGCACGTGTCGTTTGTCGCTAAAGCCGAGCGGATTGACATCTAAGGCGAGCGAGAGGGCTCCCGTGCGGTAGTGAATGTCGCGCCCGGCCTCTCGGTAAGCCCACTGCACACGCGCACAAGACCCCCTAGATTCCCGGTGACGTGACGAAAAAGGTCACAGAGTCAACAAGGTGAGCCCATGTGATTGGATAGGGGGAGGCTCCACATTCTCGCGGGGAAGCTTTCGAGAACTGTACCGGGCGGCCTTTGGGCCAGCCCCAGGGAGGAACCGGGAGCCTCCCAAAACACACACCTGATTCATGAGATGCACCCAATTAGATGAAGAGACCCAGTACACAGCAAACTACGTGCGGGGGGAGATGCTTAGGGCGTCCCGTATTCGCTCTCCTGATCTTGCAAGACCGATGCGCCGTCGCGATACTTAACTCAACGCAATGAACGTCGGGGGGAGCAAATGAGTGTCGCGACAAAACCGCAGGCAACCAATGCAGTAGACAAGAGTGTTGCGGCCAAGTGGTCGGCGCCGTTGGCGAAAGCGGGATGGACTTCTTTCCCGAACATCATTTTCGAGCGTCAGCAGGCGTTGGGCCTTACCCCGCTCGATATCAATATTTTGATTCACCTCGCTGGCTACTGGTGGAGGCCCGGAGAACATGCACGCCCGTCTAAGGGTACTTTGGCGAGGGCAATCGGTGTAGCTCCACGCACAATACAAAAGCGAATTGCGGCGATGGAGGCTGCTGGATTCATCAAACGTATTTACCGCACGACGAGCGTCGGTGACAACGACACGAACGAGTATGACTTGAGCGGTTTGATCAAGGCAGCTAAGCCTTTCGCCGAAGAAAAGATCGCGGAGCGTGAGCGGAGGCAGAAGGAACAAACCGACCGCTTGACGCGTAAGAAGCCCTTGGCAATCGTCAAAGGCGGGAAGGCATAAGCAATACGCAGCATAGCTCAAGAGGATAGAGCGCTGATGCAGAGCCACTCGCGGACAGTGGTTGTACGACGGCTGGGTGGTACCTTCATCGTACGCATTAGTGATCTGGGTTCAAATCCCGGTGCTGCCCCTTTTCTGAAAAGCGCGTGGCGACGGCCACGCGCAGCGTGGTAATACGTAACATTTCCGCAGCGTAGCTCAAAGGATAGAGCGCCGACGCTAGAACCACTCGCGGAGAGTGGGTGTACGACGGTTGGGTGGTGCCTCCATCGTACCGCGTCGGAGATCCGGGTTCAATTCCCGGCGCTGCTCCCTGCTTTCACTGCGGTGCAGATTGCAGAGGATCCGCAACCGTCTATCCGTGACACGTGAACCCGATTGGTTGTCGTTTAGCTGAGGGTGGTAGCGCCAGCGTGGCAATACATTTTCCCGTCGCTAGCGCGACCGCGAACGCATCGATCACAATGCGGTGAAGTTTGCGCAGATCCAGGTCTGTGCGTTCCGCAAGGCCAGTTGCTCCGCCTTCTTCGAGTTGTATGTGCTTCCCTGTGGAGCGTTGCAAGTGGTCGATCTTCGCAAGGATGATCTGCATTCGCTGTTCCGGATCCGGTGTCGGAATATCGAACACCTCGACACGACTTAGAAGGGGGAGCGGCACCCGGTCAAGATCATTCGCCGTGAGCACAATGATTATTCGGCTTGCATCAAATTCCATGCGAAAGAACGCGTCGTAGAACGCTCCAGCTGTATCTGCCTCGAGGAGGTCTAGCAGTACAGGAACGACGGGGTAGTTGCTACTGCTTCCGATCTTGTCTACTTCGTCGAGTATCAGTACCGGAGCTGCCGAATCCCCTTTGGCAAGGACTTCGAATATCGCCCCGGGTCGCGCTTGGCGCCATCCACTGTCCCCGCCCACGAGTTGGAAGCTTGCCTGAGCGCTTCCGGCGGACCACTTTCGCATTGGCACCGCGAGCGCCTCCGCGAGCTTGGACGCGAAATGCGTTTTACCAACGCCGGGTTCGCCCATGAGCAGAATGGGGCGAACGCGAAACTCTCTGCTGCGCACGGCACTTGCGAGCACGAGATCGACCATTAGTTTTCCAATGGGCTCGCTCAGGTTGGCGAAGCTCCCGCGCGCAACGTCAAGTCTCTTCAGTGCCTTTTGAATATCGGGAAGCTTTCGACAGCCATCGTTGCTGCCGGCCTTCTCAAGCAGCGGTCGTGCGCACTGCTGTTGACTCGCGTCGGCGCCGTCCAGAGCAGCGTTTGCTTGCTCAAGTGCATCGGGCGAGAATATTTGGACACGCCGAGCCCTAGGCCGACGTGAAGGCTTGTTTGCTATCGGCTTTGCCGTGAGTTTCGATTCGGAGTGTACCGGCGATTGCGTTGGCTCAGAGGCCATTCGCTGAATCTCTCGGATCGCAGCAAGCTCATCGTGCGTGCTCTGTGGAACGAGTAGTCGCCGCGAATCGCGACACTGGATCGTTGACAGATCACCAAGTGGGGCAAATCCCGCAGGACATTCGGCATGTTGTTTCGATACCGACATGACGGATTCTCCAAATGCGATGTAGCGGCCTGGTAGCCACGACATCCAAACCGCCTTCGTCGCGGTTTGGTCCGATGCTGAGAACTCAGCAGTCAGTTCGCATCGAATTTCGCACGGGGCGTGCGAATGCAAGGCTGCCGATCCCGACCGAACGGATCAGTTCATGCCAGTAACGAATACTGATGGCAGCCATGGAGAAGGTCACGTGGTGTTGACGAGTTACTTCCGTGTTATCCAACGATACTGCACCTAGGCCAAAGATGGCTAGGCCGATTTGCAGAAAATTGCCTTTCGCGAAGCACTGGCCATGCCGTGTAAACCCGAAAAGTAAGGGCTACGGGTAATCATGCGGCTGTCGGGTTATGACTAACCCGACGTGGAAATTTGACAACACTCCACTTGGCGATGCCGCATGACAGTCGTACCCCAAATACAGCGCTATTGAAGGAACAGGCTCGGCGTGGAGGTGCATGCGACATCGGGTTCGATGCGCCGGTAGTTACGGTTCTCGATGAAAAGTGTAGGTAAATATATCTGTTCCACATTTATAAGGGTTAGTTGATTCCGGTGGATAAAAAAATAGATATTTTTTTGAATTGTAGTATTTATTGTAGTGTTTGACGTCGAATAGTCGCTGAGATAACGTATTCGAAATTGTCAAAAGCGAGTTCATTTATGCTCGTTGCACGAACGCAGATATCGTTCGCTGACTACCTCACTGCAATCCGCCGTCGCAGCGGGCAGCGGCAGAAGACTGTCGCTCATCGAAGTGGCATGGACCCCTCGTACCTCGCGTCCCTTGAGACTGGCCGCCGGAATCCTCCGTCGTCGGAGGTGATAAACCGTCTGCTGGATGCTATCGATGCGACAGAGGAGGAGCGGCGGCAATTGCATCGGTTGGCGTTTGCTCATGGCCTCCAATCCTATGTGGACCATCGAGCACCACCGGATTGGCCGCAAGAGGGAAGCGAAATTCTGGCAGCAGTCCCCATGCTGTCTGCAACCCAACTCAGATGTCTTTCGTCGATATTGAAGGCGGTCGCAGATAGCGACGCCCCGGTTACCACGGAGGAGCCCATGTAAACGAGAAACGGCGAGAAAGACCCTTTCGAGTCCCCCCGCCGTGTGTACCCAGCAATGCCGCACTGAGCACGTGAGAGTTTTCAGTATGTGGCCTCGCTGGTACGCACGTCAAGGGCTCTTTTTGCTCAAAAATACGGGAGCGAAGGAAATGGAACTCCGTGCTCCCATAAATGGAGCAGAGATATGCCATTTGCAGCCAGGCGCAGGCCAGCATCGCGCGACCACGATAGTGCCGAGTGGGGCGATCTCAATTCTTTGCCCGCTGACAAGAAGAACAAACAACCGGCGCGGTCGATCATTTCCGTGGTGCCACATCGAATCGTTGGAGGGTTCGACCTACCAGATCGGGCGCCATATGCGCTCGAGTGGGAGTCATATCTGGAACGAGTTTGTTACGCAACTTTGGCGATGTCACAGGACGTCGAGTGGATGGCATCCCAACCGGAAGAGTTGCAGTATGTACTGGATGGGGTGCCGCGCCGGTACTACCCGGATCTATTTGTTCGTTGCAGCAGCGGCGAATACTACGTCGAGGTGAAGCCCCTGGCTATCCTCGTCCGAGACGACAACTTGTGCAGATACACAGAAATTGCGCGAAAGCTGCGAATCAAAGGGAAAAACTTAGTTTTCCTTACAGATGAGCAGATTCTTTCCAAGAAAGAGCGAGTTGAGAACGTCATGCTGATGCGTCGGTACATCAGCGGTGTACTCGACGAGCAGCGCAGCAGTACCGTTGTCCAACGCCTCTCGGACGGTGCTCTATCTATCAGCGAACTGACTGAGTGTTGCGAGGTGAGTATCCGAGAGATCTACACGATGGTCGCGAGGCGATATCTGACTATCGATTGGGACCAAACAGTCACACTCCGATCCAGCGTGACGACACCCACATCCGACAACAAGGGGCTTGCGTTTGAGACGCTTATCAATTCGGGTCGGTTTTATCCTCTTCTGGCACAACTCGCTATGGGTCATCGACCGCAGGATCAACGAATGTTGGAGCTTGCGAAGATTGATGGACAACGAGGCCGTACTTCTGAAGGACCATCAATTGTTGGAGGTTTTCCGAGCGAAAAGAGCAAAAGTCGTATCTACGAACCCGACGATGTACTTCGAAACTCTAGCTCCCGACGAACTGCTCGAAATCGAACACGCTCTCCGAGCAATCTGCAGCGAAAAAGGAGAGCGTAATGAGAAATTTCATCATAGCGAAAGGACTGGTTATAAAATGGAAAGGGGCGGTATATGAATACATCTCACGTGCGACAGGCACTTTCTACTTTCGAGACGTCCTAACGCAGGCCGTTATTCAGGTCGCCGAGGTTGAATTCTGGGGTGAATTTAGATCGAGAAAACTCTGCATAGTAGAGGCGACGTCGACGCCCACACATTTACTCTACGAGGAAAGTGGTTTGGATGGAGGTGAAAATAATGATAAAAATATCACTCAGTTGGCTGAAAGATGGCAAGAAGATGCTGATAAAAAGGCATTTTACATGGGCGAACTGAATCGCCGTGGCATAACGTGTGGGCAGCGTACGCAAATGCGTGCGGTGCTCCGTGAAATCGCCAAAAAATTGGGAGACTTGGAAAAGCCGCCCGCTCCTTCGACGGTAGGAAAATGGATGAGCAAGTTCGAGGGTTCCGGTCGGGACATTGCGTCCGTTGTGTCAGGCTTCGCTACGAAATCTCGCCGGAAGTCGACGGGGCCAGACCATGAAGATATTATCCAAACATCAATCGACGATCATTACCTATTGCCGACGAGGCCGTCAAGGACGAGCGCGTACCGGTGGTACCGGTCGAACCTCGAGACAGAGAATCGCGAGCGACTATCAGACTCGCTCGATCCTCTTGTACCCATCTCATACCGAACATACGTGCGCCGCATCGACGAGCGCCCAAAGTATGAAGTAGATATGGCCCGATTCGGAGCTCAGGTTGCGAAGCGGCGCTACACAATGATCGAAGGGCATCTGCCAGCGAGTCGCCCGTTGGATTACGCCGAGTCCGACCATACGCCGCTCAACCTGTTTGTTATCGATGACGAGTCATATCTACCACTAGGTAAACCGTGGCTATCGGCAATGAAAGATCGGTTTTCTGGAGTGATACTCGGCCTGTATCTAACCTTTTCTCCCCCCAGTCTACAAAGTACATTCGGGCTACTTCGACATTCATTGGAAGGTCACCATCTAGCGACGCTCAAGTGGCCGGATATAGAGAATCCTTGGTTGTCGTCCGGACTCGCTGCGACATATGTTTCCGACCGCGGATCGGACTATCGCTCACTTCGATACCGGATGGCCATACGAAGCCTTGGTGCTGAATACCAGTATTGCGAAGTCAGAACCCCATGGCACAAAGCATCAATCGAAAGATTCTTTGGAACTGTCGAAACAACATTTCTTGAGAGTCTGCCAGGAAAAACGTTCCGTTGTCTTGCGAACCGTATGGATTACGATTCGTCCGGAACCGCGGTGATACGATTTTCAGTTCTTGTATATCTGCTTCACAAGTGGGCTGCAGATTTCCACAACGTATTCCCCAACAGTAGATCCGGTGCTCGTCCAATTGATCTATGGAACGAAGGGATTATTACTGCACCTCCCAGTTTGCCAGCTAATCTAGATCAATTGGAAGTAGTCCTCGGCAACATGGCTTCCAGTCACCTCTCGAACGTCGGTCTGCGATATGAAAATATGACGTATTCGGATAGCTATTTGCGCGATTTGATGAAAGATCTCGGTCCAGGTGCGGTCGTTACATTTTCAGTTCCGGAGAACGATATGGGGGTTGCATACGTGCTTGATCCTCGGAGTAACAAGAATATCCCGATTCCAAATACGCGGCCAGACTATGCGAACGGACTTTCACTATTTCAGCATAGATGGATGAAAAAAATTTGCCGAGAAAAATATAAAAAATCATCGATAGACGGGCTGGTTTCAGTAAAGGCGGAAATCCACGCGAGAGTTAGAGATGAGTTGGCAGCGAAGAATACAAGATCAAAGACGACGCTGGCTCGCCTTGCAGGTATCAACTCTCAGGCTACCTTGAGTGGCGAGGGTAGAACAATTCTCGATCCATTAGCACCTTCCAGAGCTCGATCCGATTCGACGACCGAAGTCGTTAGTTCAATTTCCGATATTCGACGGCCGCGTTGGGATGTTATCTGATGATCGCGGTGCGGGCCTAATGTCAGCGTGCGGAGGATTGCTCAATGGACGTCATCGAGCGCGAACGAACTTTATTCGAACCGCCTTTCGTTTTTAATAAGGAAGTGAAGAAGTCGCCACATGAAGTGCGTATGGAGGCGTTGGCCGGAGGTCCATTTGAACGTGCAAAGTACGTAGAAACGATGCTGATTAGAACTGCGGAGTTCGAGCAGGCTGAAGCGACCATTGAATCCTTAATGCGGCGCTCAGAGGCACTATCTTGTCCCGGGGGACTATGTATAATCGGTGATGGAGGGACGGGAAAGAGTTTCATTAGTGAATATTTTATTAAGCGTTATCCGATCGAAGAGACGGCGTTGCGTACTTTTTGCCCCGTCCTGGCGATGGAGTTTTTTGCCACGCCGACTCCGCGTCAGCTGGTCGCTGATTTGCTGACGGCACTCGGGTATCGATCTGTTCGCGATGATATACCGCTAAAAAAACTGACTCCGATATTACTTAAAGCATTAATCGAGTGCTCTGTTAAGATAATCATGATCGATGAGGCTCATCATTTTATTCCTTCGTCTGGATCTCGAAGGAATAAAGAGCGACTGGGTGGTGAATTGGGTGATGTCGCCAAAAATCTTTATGATAAATGTAAATTGCCGTTCGTTTGGAGCGGTAGACCAAGCTTGGGGGATTTGTTTGATGCAGATAAGCAATTTAAAAGTCGATGGCCGGGAACCATTCGACTCACAGAGTACAAATATGACGACGCGTGGAAAGTTCTACTTGATGTGATCGACGAGGCGCTGCCGATGGAGCAGAAGTCCGGCCTCGGGGAAGCCGCGCGAGCCGGCTGTATTCATCAGATTACACATGGAAATTTTAGAATTTTAAAGTCCTATTTGAGCGAATGCGTGCGCTTAGCTTGCGCAGATGGTAGACAGTTAATTACGTCTGATAACTTTGAAAGAGCAAGATACGTAATGTCACTTTGAATGCATCGTGAGGTAACCGTGATGCTAGGTCCCACACCATTTTTCTCTGTCACCCCATATTGTGACGAATCTGTTGGCGGATATATGTTGCGCATTTCCGAGGTGAACTTGGGATGGTCAGCGCAGCATCTTCTTCAAACGGTGTTTGGTAGCAAATCCAGATTCACTTTCGAAAAGGCAGGCGCCCTTGCAGATTTCTGTCGATCTGATCCAGCTTCTGTCTGCGAGCTTTCCGGGTACTGGCGACTACGTGATGGTATAGATGAAAGCATGATAGGCGAATGGTGGATACCTAGAAGACCGCATGTGGTGCGTTCGTGTTCGGCACTTTGCCCGGTTTGCCTTGATGAAACTCCGTACTCGAAAGCGATATGGGACGTTGCGTTGGTCTCTTGTTGCCCATGCCATAGGACTATGCTCGTCGATAGATGTCCGCAATGTGGATTGCTGGTTAGTATTCGACGAAACAAAGTGTGCCAGTGTCGATGTGGTCACGACTATCGATCTATAAAGCCGGTACTCGTATCTTGCGACGCAGTTGAGATTGCGCGGGACATTCAGAATGATATTTGGAGAAACGCTGGATCGGATTTATTATCGGAAATTGATGTGGTGAACAAGATTTCCGCCCAAACCAATTTGTTGTCTACTTTACGATACTTCTGGTTCTTCGGTGCAACCTTCCCTACGCTCGTTGCAGGTATTCCAACTCGCGGCCAAAGCACGATGAGTAAGATTCGAGCAATTTCCGTTTGTGACGAAGCGGTGAAAATTATGCGTGATTGGCCGGGGTCTTTCTTTTATCGATTAAATCGATTGCATCGAACGCGTAGTCGTCGAGATGCTGAAATGGTCGATAGAGTGCTTAGGGCGGTGTGGGCGCAAATTGTCGCACTAACAAGTCGTGGCGACGTAATTGATATGCGAGGTGCTTTTGTGGCTTATGTGCGTTCGTATGTAGCTAAGAAAGCGAGAAATAATTCGCTGAAAATTTGCCTAAATCAAAAGGAGTTGCCATTTGACTAATCGACTTTATAAGCTACGTAATAAAACTTTCGCATTATGGGGCGGAAGCGCAAAGGCCGATGTCTATCCGGCCCCGCGATTGATAGGGTCCCCTTCTATTGTGCCAGATGAAGCGCTAAGCGGATGGATTCATCGCGTATGCATGCATCATGGGATCAAGCCAGGCAGTTTGATGCGTAGGTGGGGATTCGAAGCTCCCACATCAGCTCTTGATTTCTATCCGATCGGTCGGCCTATTCTGCTGAGAATTGCCTCGACTACGATGTGCAATATGGAGGACCTCGATGAGGCAACGTACCTCGATCACACCATTCTAGGGAAATCGAGATTTTCTTGTTTGACTAACGATTTTTCTGAATCTCGCCCAATATATAGATATTGCCCTTCTTGTTTGAAGGGGGATGAAGTTTCTCACTTCAAAATCTCGTGGAGGTTCGCGTATAACTTTATATGTGAAATCCATCGTTGTCCATTATTCGACGCTTGTGTGTATTGCGGGAGGAGGGTCGATTTAACTTGGAAATTCCCGTGCAGACCAGGTCAAGTGGCGATATGGGAGACTTCATTTTGCTACCATTGTACGACACCCTTGCATACGGCACCGTCTAATCCGATTTGTGATGAGATCGCAAATCAGATGATCGTATTCCAGCGATGGTTTCATGAAAGGGTTCGAAGGGGAGGAGTATCGGATCTCGGAATACCAGAGTTAGCGCCGATGTTCGTTGGGCGTTACCTCAGAAGTATCCCATCCGAACGTTCGTCGATTGTGCATTACGTTGGACTCGATATGGATAAGTTGTTCGGTCGCGATTGGCGAGATCTTGCGCAGCAGATCCCGTGTATGTACAGCTCCGGACGTGTGGTACCAGAGGAGGAGGCGTGAGATCAATTTATGCTAGGGCTGCAAGCTCAGCCGTTGACATACGCTCAGTTCACGGCCTCGCTGACTGCGGAGAGATTTTCTCCGCAGTCAGTATGGTTGATGAGGCGAATGTTTACTCCTGAATCAAGAAGCGATTACGGTTCTTGACATCTTTGATCCAGGCCGGTGCGCGGCCACGACCTGACCATGTGGCGCCGGTTTTCGGATCACGATACTTCGCTTCTACTGGTACTTTTGCCGTCTGCGCTACCGGTCGCCCGCGGCGCCCGCCAAAGATGTCCTTTTCGTTGATGCCATACTCGGAAACTTTCGAGCGAATGTCGTCAACAATGGCCTGAAACTCAGCAATGCGAGCGGCTTCAGTTTTCTCAGCCAATGCATCCATCTGCGCTTTCAGCTCTTTGTAACTCGCCATCTAGTCCTCCTCTGGTTGTACTGTGGACATGATAGCTGGTTTCATGTGAGCTGAGCACTCCGCCGTGGCCACAGCAAGGAATCTACAGAAGTGCTCAATGTCAGTCAGTGCAAGAGCTGTCGAAAAGCTATGTCGGTGCCATCACGGACTGCAGATCTGTTGTCTTTAGGTGTGGGTTGCTTGAGGGCGAACAAAAGTATAGGAGAAATCCCGCTTCGCCCTGCCACGTTGGCAGACGAGGAGTGGCAGTCAGCCTTTAATGTGGCAATATCGGTAGAAAGCAATAATAGTATCTTAGGGGAATAGCGACATGTGGCACGACATTGAGGCAGAAGTTGATTTGCTCAACTTCGGAGTGGTTGCTCGCGCGGCAGCGGATTTGATTCGACAGGCGGGCGGCGCACCGCTGACCATTGGTGTGTCGGGCGGTTGGGGCACTGGCAAGTCGACACTCGTAAAGTTGACCAAGGCTGACCTCGAAACCGGGGCGGCGAAGGGGGCTCCCGAATCTAGAGCGTATGTCGTTATGGAGTTTAACGCGTGGCTCTATCAAGGGTATGAGGATGCGCGCCAAGCACTCCTACAGTCGGTCTCAGACCGGCTCCTCGAAGAGGCGCAAGGGCGTAAGACATTTGTCGACAAAGCGCTAGATTTCGCAAAACGCGTTCGGCTGCTGAAGGTGGCGCGCATCACCGCACCGATGCTCGCGCACGCTGGCGTTGGCTCGGTCGCCGGCGGCCCTCTGGGTGCTTTCATCGGCGCGGCGACTGGTTTCGTGAAGGGCCTCTCCGACGAGGCGAAGAGAGAAGAACAGCTGACAGCACTAAAGGATGCCTACGCTGCTCTCAAACCTGAGTTGAAGGAGCTGATTGCTGAGCGTCAGGAAGACTCTTTACTCAAGGAGATTCACGCGCTCAGGGAGACCTTCGCAAAGCTGCTTGCCGACATGGGTGTCACTCTCGTTGTGTTTGTCGACGACTTGGACCGATGCCTGCCTCACACTGCTATCGCAACCTTAGAGGCCATGCGACTACTGCTGCACGTAAAGAACACGGCATTCGTAATCGCCGCGGATGAAAGCATGATTCGCGGCGCGGTCCGAGCGCACTTCGCAGGGGTAGATATAGAGAGCGGGCTGGTGACGAGCTACTTCGACAAGCTCATCCAGGTTCCGCTCAAAGTGCCTCGGCTCGGTGTGAACGAGGTGAAGGTGTACCTCGCGTTGCTAATGGCTGAACTGGCCGTGAGGCAAGGGCAACTGACTCCGAAGGTTCAGGCGCAAGGGCAGGACGCTCTTCTTCAACTTCTGAAGACTGCTTGGGGAAAGGGCATCGCGCGCGACGACTTGGCAAAGGTGTACGGTAGCGAGGCTAAAAGCATCTCGAACTCACTGGATATCGCAGACCAGCTTGCACCACTTTTAGTCAGCGCGAGCGATATCGCTGGCAATCCGCGACTCATCAAGCGTTTCCTGAATAACCTCATGATTCGGCTGACCATCGCGAAGGCGATGAATATGCCTATAGCCATCGAGCAATTGGTGAAGGTGCAGCTACTCGAGCGCGTGGCATCGCCAGCGGCGTTTGAGTTTTTCGTCAAAGCGGTCGCTTCTAGCCTTAATGGCGAGGCCGAGTTTTTGGAGGCACTAGAAGTTGCTGCGCAGGCGGACGACGAGTACGTTGCGCCGCACCCCTCGTGGTCAACGTCCTTTTATCAGCAGTGGGTGCGTTTGAGTCCTCGCTTGGCAGGTTCGGACCTGCGAGCCCTTCTGCATCTGAGTCGAGACCGCTCGCTTGGACTGGCGGCCTATGACGAGCTGTCTGAGGAGGCTAAGCGGCTTCTGGAGGCGACGATGGAGGCAAAGGAAGTTTCCAATGTCCTGGTAACCCAGCTCATGGCGCTGAGCCAAGCGGACGTATCGCGCATCCTTACCCGGGTTATTCGAAAGGCTCGAGATGGGCAGTGGGACACCGTAGATCTTCTGCGCTGCTTGAACTGCACCGAGGCCCATCCTGAGCTAGGTGGGCAGTTTGTTCAGGCACTGGAGGAAATTCCGCCGGCTCAGAGGCCCGTCGCAATCCTCCCCAAGCTGAAGAACAAACCTTGGGCAGCGCTTCTGCTCGCAGACTGGCGCGACGACCTGGAGTCGACTGAGCCGGTCAAGAAGTACCTGAAGACGTTCAAGGGGGGGAATTGATGGGAACTTCGACTTCAAGCCGTGGGCCTGGCCCGAATGTGAGTCTTGATCCTCCTTGGCTTGACGACGTGCTCGAGGGGCTTGGGGGCGACACGGTTCCGGCTACGGATGATGAACCGGTTCCGCCAGAGGGCGCACTTGGAACCGCTCAGCCTGCTCGTTTCGCTGAGGCGCGGCGCGAGCTAAAAAAATTCATCAAGAGCGGTAACACCGACAGCCTTCGGGACGCCCTCGGACATTACTCACGTAAGGGCAGCGGAGGGGCCAGTGCAGCATCGACCCGAATGCGCGCCGCGACGCGAGCCGGCGCAGAACTATTCTCCTTTCTCAACGCAGTTAGCCAAGGCAGCTCCGTTGAGGCGCGACAGTGGGTGCATGACCTGCAAAGCGGCAGTCCGACCGCGGATGACGTAGTCGACGCCATTGTCCGGGAGCTTTCTCCGCCGGGTGGCAGTGCCGATGAAGAGGCGCTTCGTGGTTCAATGGCGTCGGCGCTAACGGAACTTGTCTTGGACAACCCTGGCATAGACCTAATGCATCTGCAGACGCCCGACATCTGGGAGCTCATGAAGAATTACCTCGCATTGGAGGTGACTCATCGGCTTTGCTTTGACCTCGGTCCACTCTTGGAGAGTGCGAAGGTCGACCCAGCCATCGCGGTCCAGCGCGAGCGTGAAATGCGCATCTTCATCAAGTTAGAGATCGGTGAACACCTTGATCTGCTTCGGGGCACGAATCCAAATCCTACGCGGTCGAACCTGGACGCGGTCTTCCAGGAGACCCTGAAGATGACCTTTGAACTGTTCGAGGCAGGTTTATGACACGCGTGTTTTGTGGACCGAAGGATTGCATTCCTACTGAACGAGAGTTCGGAGTCGACTACGTCTCGATGTACGAGCACGATGGCCTGGCGGACGTGAGTACGGTTGGAACGGCGCTCATCAAGGACATCGTCGCTGCTGGTGTTGCCCCGAGCGCTCGGAGCTGGGACTTCTTGACACTTGCACTGGCCGTGAACGCAGCCGACAACGTCCTCGAGCGAGCGCAAAGTCCGGACGGTTGGACGCGGCAGATAGAGCTGGAGGTGGTGCTCTACGAGCCCGAACCGTACCAGGCCCTGACCGCGAAGATTGAAGAGGCCTTACGTTTCCTAACCGGCGATTTCTGGACGCTCACCTTTACTGATGGCGGCTATCCCCCTCCGCGGCCAAAGATGCCGACCATCTTCAATGCGGACTGTGTTTGCTTGCTATCCGGCGGCCTGGACAGCCTTGTGGGAGCGCTTGACTTGACCGAAGAAGGCCGCCACCCGTTGCTTGTGTCCCAAACCGCCAAGGGTGATAAGGAGACGCAGAGTCGCTTTGCGATCGGACTGGGCGGGAACGACCGGCATCTGCAATGGAACCAGAATATCCGTCCGAAGGTGGAGGATATCGAAGGTTCGACGCGCGGGCGATCCATCGGCTTCTTCGCGTTCGCGGCGGTCGCTGCAGACCATCTCGCGACTACGATCACTGCATTGCCGAGACCCGTTGAAGTCTTCGTTCCAGAGAACGGGCTCATCAGCTTAAACATACCGCTCAACCCTGGCCGAGTCGGAAGCCTTAGCACCAAGACCACACATCCGGTGTTCATGGCGCGGTTACAAGCGCTGTGGGATGAGCTTGGAATTCGTGCCGTGCTGCGTCTTCCGTATGCGGCGATGACCAAAGGGGAGATGATGGCCGAATGCCGGGCATCTACAGTGCTAGCTGATGTTGCCTCGGAAGCCACGAGTTGTGGTCGTTTCGTCCGGAACGGCTATAAACATTGCGGCCGCTGTGTTCCATGTTTGGTTCGCCGTGCATCATTTATTCGAGCCAACCTCCGAGACGACACGACTTACGTGTATCCCTCACTTCGAGGAGCGCAACTCGAAAACGAGCCCAACGACATCGGTGCAGTCGCAGTTGCGGTTTTGAAGGTCGAGCAGAGTGGCGTCCGCCTCTTCACTGCTGGCCAGCTGTCCTTCGCAGAGCCAAGCCTCCGAAGAGAGTTCGAAGGCGTCGTGCAACGTGGCTTAGCGGAACTGGGCGTGCTTTTGCGGCAGGAACAAATCCTGTGATTGACTTCCATTCACACCTTGACCTGTATCCCGATGGCCTCAAGCTTGCGCAGGAGGTGAACAGAAGGAACGAGTTTACCCTCGTGGTCACCACTAGTCCGCGCGCCTACCGGGCAACGTCGAATGTGTTTCTCGGTTTGAAGAACATCAAGGTGGGAATCGGCCTGCATCCGGAAGTGGCTGCCGCCAAACAAGGAGAGCTGGGCGACCTTATTGAGGGAATCTCGCGAGCACGTTTTGTTGGCGAGATTGGGATGGATGGTTCCCCCAGATTTCGAGGCTCACTTTCTGTGCAGGAGAGAGTCTTCCGAGCGGCCCTCGCTGAATGCGGACGGTACCAAGGAAAGGCGATGAGCATCCACTCGCGCGGTGCTGCACGCCGAGTCGTGGAACTGCTGGCTACGACGAAGCATGCCGGCGTACCCGTGCTTCATTGGTTCTCGGGCGGGTTCGCTGAACTTGAGACTGCTGTTCGCATTGGTTGTTGGTTCAGCGTTGGCCCTACGATGCTCGAGGGTGAGAAGGGGCGGGCGCTGGTGGCGCGAATGCCTCTACACCGAGTGCTACCTGAAACGGATGGTCCGTTTACGAGCGTGGGCGGGATACAACTGCAGCCGTGGGATGCATGGTCCGTGCGAGCCCCTCTGGCGGCAATATGGGGCATGCAGGAAGATGAGGTAGGGGAGCAGATGAAGCAGAACCTTCAGCACTTGCTGCGGCTATCAGGTTGAACAGGACTTCGGTCAACCAGGCGTACGTCCGTGCGCCGCGCACGCAATCCCTTTGCGCACTGCCTCAAACCATCCAATACGGGAGTCACAGATGACAGTTGCCTTCAACTACAAGCGCACGGCAAAGCGCTTCGGGGACGCGCGTGACCTTGCGACGTTCATGAATCTGGTCGACCGCTGGACCCGAGGGATTCCGACCCTCGGCTACCGCATGTCGCTGTTTCGCGGTCAGGAAGACGAGTCATGGTTGCTCAAGCCCGGTATTGCTCGCCCCCAGTACGCCAACCGCGTCAGGCCCGGTACCGAAAAGAGCATGCTGCGCGAATTCAAGCAGCGCGGCATCCCGCACCTGGAGTCGACGGTAGAACTCGCCGATGCCGACTGGCTGGCGATCGCGCAGCACCATGCGATGCCGACCCGGCTGCTCGACTGGACTGGCAGTGCGCTTGCTGCGTTGTGGTTTGCAATCAAGCGGCCAGCTATCAAGGGTGACGACGGCTCGCCCAAGGCGGCCGCCGTCTGGCTGCTAGCGGCGACCGACGCGGACATGATCGATCTAGACGAGCGCTCGAACCCGCTAGAGATCACTGAAACGAAGCTCTTGAAGCCGCGGCATGTATCACGGCGGATTGCAGCTCAGGACGGTTGGTTCAGTGTGCATCGAGGGGTCGAGGACGGTCTGGGGATGAAGTATGTCTCTCTCGACACCAACGTGCATTTCAAAATGCGACTGAGCTACATCCGGATCCCGCCGGACGCGTTCGGTCCCATGCGCGCGCAGTTGCAGACGGCCGGCATCAACCGCGGTGTGCTGTTCCCCGACCTCGACGGGGTGGCAGGCCGGATCGCGGACGCGATCCTATATCCCGACGATCAACCGACGCCAGGCGCCGGGAATCTTTGAGGCACGCGATCGGCCCCGCGTCCTACCAAGTGGGTGATTTGTCAGATTCACCGTTCTCGGGGCCACTGCCGTCTACCCTCGCGCCCGGGGGCCAAGCGGGCGAGGGCGCCGCCTAGACGCCCCCCGTCCGCCGCTCCCCTGCGCATTGCCGCCAGCCTTTTCCCGAATCGAACCCGACATCGGCTCAAGGACCCCCAGGAGTGCAACTTGAGCACCCACGACTGCAATTTGATCGATCAACGCCGCCAGGACCCTGGCATGGCAGTTGTGATTCTTCAAAGCACGACGGCGACATTCATCTGAACGCGGTGGCGACGGACAGGGCTGCGAGCCTATTGCAGTTGCACCTGAACACCACTCGACCTTCGTGGCTCGCTTCCGGTGACAACATTGGTGCGCTACGCGCGACTTCATGAATTCACGAGCATTTCGCATTTCCGGGCTGACAATGACTGGCGAAGTGATACTTTTACTTGTCAAACGGCGATAACTATATTTTCGTTTACGCCAATGTGATCGGATGGATGTCAAGCACCACGAATTCTGGTGTTCCCTGCAAGATCGCGGCAAAATTATTATGATCCTGCATTTTTTTGGGACGAAGACTTGATGCGACAGGTCGGCTTGATTCTTGAAGACGGGTTCCAACTGATGGGGCTGGCTGCGCTGGCGGCCTTTGAGCTCGCCAATGCTGAGCTTGGCGACGATGGCTACCTGCTGACTTTACTGTCCGAACATGGCGGCACGGTCCACTCCTCGATGAACGCAGGCATTGAAACCGTGCCGGTGGACATCGTGCCCGATACGCTTATGGTGGCTGGCGAACTGGTTCCCAAGAGCGTTTCGGCCGGACTGTGCGCCTATGTTGCCCGCGCCGGTAGCGAAGCCAGACGGGTGGCAGGGGTTTGCACAGGTGCCTTTGTGCTGGCACAGGCGGGTCTTTTGGATGGGCGCACGGCAACGACCCATTGGGCGCATGCGCGCGATCTGCAGTTGCGCTTTCCGAAGGTGCGGGTGGATGACGACCGTATCTTCATCCGTGACGGCAATATCTGGACCTCGGCGGGCATGTCCTCGGCGATCGACCTGACGTTGGCATTGCTTGAAGATGATCACGGCTCAGCTCTGTCCCGGTCCATCGCCCGCAAACTGGTCGTCTATCATCGCCGCCCGGGCGGGCAGTCTCAGTTCTCGGCGATGTTGGAGCTGGAACCGCGCTCCGACCGAATTAAGCGCGCCCTGACCTATGCGCGCGAAAACCTGCGCAATCCGCTGTCGATCGAGGAACTGGCCGAAGCAGCCAGCCTGTCGCCGCGCCAGTTCAGTCGCGTGTTTCGCGAAGAGACGGGGCAGTCTCCAGCCAAAGCGGTCGAGCGGCTGCGCCTGGAGGCCGCGCGTGTGATGCTGGAGGATGGGCGCCATCCGCTAGACATCGTTGCACGCGACACCGGTTTTGTTGACCGCGACCGGATGCGGCGCGCCTTCCTGCGCAACTATGGGCAAGCGCCCACAAGCCTGAAGCGCGACCCGAAGCCAATGGAAGACGGCACAGTCACATGACCTGATTAGACGCCTTTACGTCATTCAAGCTTCCCTGTCTCGAGATAACCTGCCGGCATCACAACGGGATGGGGGAATGACATGGGCGACACCTCGCGCATCGGCTGGCTGAACACTCGCCGTGGCAAACTCGCCACCATGCAGGACGGACCGGACGGTGGCGTACCTCTGGTTTTGCTTCAGCGTTTCCGTGGCACCATGGACGACTGGGATCCGGCGTTCATCAAGGTCTTGTCGGCCGACAGGCGGGTGATTCGGTTCGACAGTGCCGGCATCGGTCGATCCGAAGGTCGAGTGCCGGAAACGATTGCCGAAATGGCGGTAGTCGTTGCCGAGGTCGTCGAGGAACTGGGGCTAGGGCAGGTCGACGTCCTCGGTTGGTCTCTCGGCGGCGTTGTCGCTCAACAGCTTGCGCTGGACGCTCCACATCTCATCCGTCGCCTGATTGTCGCGGGGTCCAGTCCGGGCGGCATCACGGACGGCCCTCAGCCTCACCCCCGTGTGCCGCAAGTCATGTCACACAGCGTAAACGACGCCGCCGATTTCCTGTTCCTGTTCTACCCCGAATCCGAAACAAGTGTCGCTGCGGGCAAAGCTTCGCTGAATCGCATTGCCGAGCAGTCGCATGTGGGGCCAGCGGTCACGGCCGAGGCTTTCATGGCGCAGATCAAGGCCATTTCGACTTGGCCGGGCGTCTTGCACCGCGCAAAAGAATTGCGCATGCCGGTCCTGGTCGCCAACGGCGCGCATGACGTCATGTTGCCGGCCTATCGGTCCTATGTCCTGTCGCAGCAAGCGCCGGATGCCAAGCTGATTCTCTACCCTGACGCGGGCCATGCTTTCCTGTTCCAGGAAATCGACGACTTCGCGGCGCAGATCGATCTGTTTCTGGAGTAATGGTCCTTCGGCCGCTGCCTGGGGAGAGCGCAGGATTCTCATGGGAACCAGCTGACGACCGGGTATTCGTTCCCGTCACGAGTCTTGCATGACTGTTATCGCCGTTTATATGTCATTTGAGGTGCAACCCAACTCGCGCATAGTTCATACATCGAAAGCGCCATGGTGGCGCAAGGGAAATGAAGAATCATGCAGATGACGGGCAATACCATTTTCATCACGGGCGGCACTTCCGGCATTGGTCGCGCGCTGGCCGAGCAGTTTCACGCACTAGGCAACAAGGTCATCATCGCCGGGCGCCGCAAGGCTCTGCTCGATGAGGTCACGACAGCCAATCCGGGCATGGAAGGTGTGGCGCTGGACATTTCGGATGCGGCCGACATCGACCGCGTCGCAGCGCAGTTGATTCGCGACTATCCGTCGCTGAACGTGTTGATCAACAATGCCGGGATCATGCCGTTTGATGATCCTTCCGGCCGGATCGATGATTCCGTCTCCCGCCAAATCCTCGACACGAATCTGCTGGGTCCGATTCGTCTGACCTCGGCGTTGATCGAGCACCTCAAGGCGCAGCCTCGCGCGACGATCATCCACAACACCTCGGTGTTGGCCTATGTGCCGATCGCGACCAACGCGGTCTATTCAGCCTCGAAGGCGGCGCTGCATTCGTATGCATTGTCGCAACGCTTCATGCTCAAGGGCACGAGCGTGTCCGTGCAGGAAATCGCGCCTCCGTGGGTCGACACCGACCTCATCAAGAAGAGTGGCGACCCGCGCGCCATGCCGCTCGATGCATTCATCGCAGAAACGATGAAGGGCCTGGCGACCGAAGAGCCCGAAGTCTTTGTCGAGGCGATTCGCGCGCTGCGCGACAATCCCGGCCTGGGCGAACACGCGCTGATCGATGGCTTCAACGCCGAGATCGCCGCGAACCCTATCCCGGTCTGACGCATCCGGCCATACCATTGGGTCCGCACGGGTGCGGACCCACATCAACGAGACTCGCGTCATGAACGTGTCGCTCGCCGTGAACTCCCGAGCCGCGCTCATGCCGGCCGGGTTCCTTGCCCTCGGAACGTTCGCCATCGGCACCGAGGGCTTTATGATTGCGCCGCTGCTGCCGGTCATGGCCAAGGACTTCGGTTTGCCGGTCCCGACCGTTGCGGTGCTCGTCATCGTCTTCACCCTTGTGTTGGCGCTGTCATCACCGATCTCCACGGTTGCCACCGGCCGGATGGCGCGCAAGTGGGTCTTGCTCGCAGCCATGTCGCTGTTCGCCATCGGCAACGTGACGGCGGCGGTGTCCGCATCGTTCGCCTTGCTGATCGGAGCACGGGTATTGATGGCTATCGCTGCAGGCCTGTATGTACCAGCGGCCAATGGGCTCGCCGGTGTCATCGTGCCGCCGAGCATGCGAGGCCGCGCACTCGCCATCGTCAGCGCGGGCCAGACATTGGCCATCGCACTCGGACTGCCGCTAGGCGGGATGATCGGTCACGCTTTCGGTTGGCGTGCGACCTTTCTGCTGGTCGGCGCAATGAGCGTCATCGCCATTGCGGGCATCTTCGCGGGTATTGCCCGCGACGCCGGAGAGGGAGTTGCCGTGGCGAGCCTGCGCGAACGTGTGTCCGTGATCCGCCAGGCTCCGATTCAGCGCTTGCTTGGAGTCAGCCTGTTCTGGTCGATCGGCGCCTTTGCTGCCTATCCGTACATCGCGGAATACCTGGATGCCGTCCTTGCTTTCGGCCCGAATGCAATCACGGCGACGGTTTCTCTATGGGGGCTTTCTGCGGCAGCAGGGGTGATGACTGGAGGTGTGTTCAATGACCGCTTCGGGGCCAATCGGGTGGTGCACGGATCGCTGATGCTGCTGGGCCTGTCGTTCCTGGCGCTGGCTATCGCCTCGCGTCTGCCGCCGCAGGTTGCCCTGGTTCCGGTGCTTGTTGCAGTCGCTGTCTGGGGCTTTACTGTCTGGTCGTACTTCCCGGCCCAGATGTCGCGGCTCATCGCGGCCGGCGCGCCGGCGCAAGCGCCGGTTGCCCTCGCGCTCAATACGTCCACCATGTACTTCGGTTTTTCTGTCGGCAGTACCTTGGGCGCCGCAGTGTTGAGCTCAGGCGCTGTCTGGGGCATCGGAGCCGTGGCGGCGCTGGCCGAACTGATCGCCTTGGCTCTCAACGCGGTCCTTAGCAGAAACGCCCGTGCCTGAAACTGGACGATGCTTGTACGGTGCCCTCGGTGCCTGACCGATTCAATCAACAAGACTTCTATCAAATTTCGATGGCGAATGGCTCGCCCGCGAAGACAACCTCAAATGGAGCTGACCAAATGACTGCCCGGATCAATACGCCTGCCGCTGCTGCGGCCACTGGCGCGACCGCCGACGTTTTTGCCACCATCCGCAAGGCGGTGGGCATGGTTCCGAACGCTTATGCGGCCATCGGTGCTCTGAATACGCCTGCGCTGCAGGCGATTCTTTCCGCCGACGCGGTGCTCTCGAAGGGCTCGCTGTCCGCACAGGATTGCGAAACGATCAAACTCGTGGTCAGCGCCATTTCCGGTTGCGACTACTGCGTGGCAGCACATAGCCTGGCCAGCAAGGCATCCGGTATCGCGGTCGATGCCGTGCGCGCGATTAGGGCCCTGGAGCCCACTGGTGACGCACGTCGCGATGCGCTGATTCGGTTCATTCGGGTTCTTCAGGAAAGCCGCGGAACAATTGCGTCAGAGGAATTGGAGGCTTTCCGGTCAGCAGGATACTCGGACGAGTCCGTCGTTGATGTTGCTCTGGCCATCGCGCTCATCACGTTCACGAACGTATTCAATCGAGTGAATGACACGGTCGTGGATTTCCCCGCGTTGAAGTAGGGCATCCGCTACTGGGCAGGAACTCGATGCTCCGCAGGATTGTCATTCGTCGTCGATCGGACTGTCGACAGTGTGCCGGGCGCGGCCACGCAATCGACGTTCCGGTGCCTGCGGCATGTGCGGCTGATGTTTGAGCTGCTGGACTGTGCAATTGGCGAGCACATGCCGAAGCCGAATCGCTGACGATCGAATCGAATGATGATATCGACAGCTTCTTTCGTTTGATGTCTGAGGCGGCGCCCTTGAACTATCAGGTGATGCTAATGATTGGCATCGCGATGCAGGTTCAGGTGGCGTCGACTTTTCCGATCAGTGGGTGTGTCCACCTTGACGCTCGGCGTTCGCGGTCATTTGTCGGTCGAAGACCGATGTCCGCGACGGAAATCGTGATCGGCAATGTCGTCATATCTCCGCGCGACACAAGCGTGGCACCGGGCTATTGCGTGTCGTTCGTCGAGGGCGGCTTGACGTCGCCAGATTGGCGACTCGATTGGGCGTGGTGAGGACAGGATCAACGCCGCTCATGGAGGTTGATCGGCCGAGAACGCGAGATCAATTACTCGTCCCGCGCGTGCCAGTTCGTCAGGCAGCTTCGCTTAGTTCCTCGGGCTGATCTTCGATCGAATTGCGAACGGATCTTCTCACCGCCTGAGGAGTCAGGCCGTAACTGCGAACGAACGCTTCGCGGAGGTGATTGCGGTCGCGAAATCCCGTTTCGCGTGCAATGGTATCGAGCGTATGCCGGCCACGCTCGATCAGGACCCTTGCCGCTTCGAGTCGCAGCCGCTTGATCGCGTTGGCAGGAGACTCGCCAGTCTCCGCGAGGAAGATGCGCGCGAATTGCCGAGTGCTGATATGTGCGGCTCGTGCGAGATCGCTGACGCGCAAGGGCTCTGCCAGATTGGCGCGGGCGTATTCGAGCGCGAGTTGTATCCGGTCGGACTTGGGAGCTAGTGCCAGCAACTCGGATTGTTGCGATTGCCGGCCCGAACGTCGTTGATTCATCACGAGTGCACGCGCAACCGAGTTCGCAAACTCGGGGCCGATATCTTCTTCCACCATACCGAGCGCGAGATCCATGGCTGCAGTCAGCCCGGCGGACGTCCAAATCGGGCCATCGGTAATAAAGATCCAGTCGCGCACGACTTGGGCAAGCGGCAAGCGCCGTTGCAGTTCGTCTGCATAGGCCCAGTGGGTTGTGGCACGTCTTCCATTGAGCAGGCCCGCCTCGCCGAGGATGAACGCACCTGTACATAGCCCGGCCACGCGCCGGGCACTGCTGCCAATCTCTTTGATGAATTGAAGTTCGGCGGCCGATGAGGTCCGGGTGCCCGGATTAATCACACCTCCGATCATCCATGTATCGGCTGCAGCGGCCGTGTTTGCGGGTTCAGTCAGAACCGAAAGACCGAGCGACGAACGAACCGGCCCGCCGGCGACGGAAACATTCGTTAGATGGTAAATCTGCTCTTTTGCTACGACGTTCGCAATCTCGAACACAGCCTGAGTCCCGATTGCCATCACCTGGAAACCTTCCGTCAGGAGAAAACCAATTCGATGCATTTTGCCCACCAAGTCTCTCATCAAAATGGTGAATTATAGGGGGTGTAATGAAGTAATGCAGGGATCCGAAATTATTTTTATAAGGTAACGATCATTTGTGTAGGAACCCGAATTTTATTGTGGGAATTGACCACGGAACGTTGTGCGCCGACATCTTGTCGTCACATCCCAACATATGGAAAGGCCGTGCTTCGGTAGATGGATACGTTCTGATGGTGCTGCACCAAAATAGGGCTGTTTGTAGACTCAATGTGACGCGTTGGATAGGGTCGATGATTTGTCTCAAATCATACTCATAAATGTCCTTTGAGAATTGGTAAGCAGCGTTGATCATAGGAGCCGCGGCAATGCAGCATCAGTCAGGTTGGGCATGAAGAAGGTTACGTGCGACGGTGCACCATGAACCGCGTGACAACAGTTCGTGCTCTTTCATAAGTTATCGATTTTTTTGTCAGAAAGATGAGCAGGCACGCAAGCAATACGCGAGATTCAAGGGTGCGATATCGCGCCGGGAACCGAGTGGGCTGCAACGCCGGACTGATCAACAGAGATATCGGTACGATGCGAGACGACGAAATCGCCATTGCGAGTGCGGCCGATGCCGAACTGAAGCGTGATTGCTCACGCCTGCGCGACGATGCCCCTATTGGGGCATTGTCTGGTCTGAAGGCCGTGCTCGGCTTGCCGCTGAGTGTTTTGCAGGGTTCCGCGCGGAGTCTTCGTGATCTGGATTTCTCTATCACCCTGCCCGGGCCGAGCTACACGGTGCTCTGCTGTTGGTCGCAAAAGAACGAGGTTCAACAGAAGCTTTTTCAAAGCACCGAGCCGATTGATCCGGCGGTCGTCAGTACGGGGATGAAGGTCCGTAGTGAAGGCGTGCAGAGAGTTCGTACGCATGGCCGAGAATGGGGGGGCAAGTGGCTACCTCATCGTTCGCTTGCCGAGGCAGTCACGTATCGGTATCAAGCACCTACTGGCCCCTGAATGCAGTTTCGATGCGTCGACGTGCAGGCGAATGAACTGCTGATCAGGATCAATCAATCGCACGACTGAGATCGCAGGCTCACAGTCTGTCTGCGTTGCAAATCGTGAACAACAATATTAGATCATCCGTGTGTTGGATTTGCTGGAGAATTATATTGTCTAATTTGTTTATGGGTGGAAATATCTAATAGAGCGTATCTGATTTATTGTATTTAGATGCGCATTTTCTATATCGAATGTCGTACTCTTCCGTGACCTATTTGCTTTTTTTGATGATTTGTCCGTTTATCGAGGCGCTCAAACTGGATTTGGCATGGATTGGTGTGATATCAGTTTTTGAATTGATGTGAAGTTCTGAACGATTCTGTCTATGAACCATTTAAACTTTGGGGTGAAGAAATGAATAAGGTCGCTCAAAGCATTATCGATGCGCATGGCGGGATCGAGCAATGGCGGAAATTTCGGGAGGTCCGAGCCGATCTGATTCAGGGCGGCGCGCTGTGGGGATTGAAAGGGCAGAGCGGCGTGCTGGATCGCACGCGTGTCTCGGTTGCAACGGATCGCCAGTGGGCATCGCATGCACCGTTCGCGACGGTGGCCGCGCGAAGCGAGTTCACTGGTGATCGCATTGCGCTCCTCGACGACTCGGGGCGCGTCATTGAAGCCCAGGCGCAGCCGCGCGAATTGTTCGCTGGCCACACGCTGGAGACGCCGTGGAATGCGTTGCAGTTGGCCTTTTTTGCCGGATGTGCGATGTGGACGTATCTGAATTCTCCGTTCCTGCTTGCTTTCGATGGTGTCGAATGTGAAGACGTCGGACCGTGGTCGGAGCAAGGTGAACGGTGGCGGAAGATCCATGTAGTGTACCCCGCGACGCTCGAAGTATTCAGCAAGGTGCAGGCAATGTATGTCGGGCCCGACAACTTGATTCGCCGTTTGGATTATGACGTAGAGATTGCCGGAAACACGCCTGGCGCGCACTACGTGAGCGACTATGTGACCGTCTCCGGCATCCGAGTTCCGATGCGTCGTCGGATTTATCCGCGCATGCCTGACGGTACTTCGATTTCCGAACCACTGGTCGTATCAATTGATCTGGAGAACATCGAACTCCTTTGAATCGGTAGGGAGCGATATAGCTCGTCCGACGGGGCGTGTTGTCCCGTACGGAAACGTTTGTGCGTCGACGTGCCACGGGCGATTGAAGCCAGGAAGGCAACTCGTGTCGATAGGCCAGCCGGCTCGACTGGACGTCATGCTACTGAAGCCTATTTGCTCTCGCCGAATTGGGAGTTTAAATTCGCGCGATCGATGTTCCGCATCTGATCGATGCGAGCAGGTTCGGGACGACCATGAGTAAGAATGCAAGTGAGGTCACCGAGAACGCCGGGCGTGCGCTCAAGATGGTCTCGAGCAACAAAGCCGTCTGGAAGATCGTTACGGAAGGTGTTCCGCCATTTTTTTGACTTTGCGGATTTGCAGTGAAGAGTTCCGGGATCAGTGAACGCTCGGATATACGTTGATTTACTGAAGATTGCGTATTTGCAACACGAGGAGAATCCAGATGTCGAATGAGGGAAAGTGCCCGTTTAACCATGGAAAGCGTAACGGGACGACGAACCGCGACTGGTGGCCGAACCAGTTGAACCTCAAGATTTTGCACCAGCATTCGAGCGAGGCGGATCCGATGGATCCGGGCTTTGATTATGCTGAAGCATTCAATAGTCTGGATCTGGCGGCGGTCAAGGCCGACCTGCGCGCGCTGATGACGGCATCGCAGGACTGGTGGCCGGCGGACTTCGGTCACTACGGGCCGTTTTTCGTGCGCATGGCGTGGCATAGTGCCGGCACATACCGGACGGGGGATGGCCGCGGTGGTGCAGGGCGAGGTCAACAGCGATTCGCACCACTGAATAGTTGGCCAGACAACGTCGGGCTGGACAAGGCCCGGCGATTGATCTGGCCGGTCAAGCAGAAATACGGACGCAAGATTTCGTGGGCGGACCTGATCGTACTGACTGGCAACGTGGCGCTGGAATCGATGGGCTTCAAGACGTTCGGCTTCGCGGGCGGCCGGGAAGACTCGTGGGAGCCGGACGAGGACGTTTACTGGGGCATGGAATCGACCTGGCTGGACGACAAGCGCTACAGCGGCGATCGTCAGCTCGAGACGCCGCTGGCGGCAGTGCAGATGGGGCTGATCTATGTGAACCCGGAAGGCCCGAACGGCAACCCCGACCCGTTGGCGTCGGCGCGCGACATCCGTGAGACCTTCGCACGCATGGCGATGAACGATGAGGAAACCGTCGCCCTGATCGCGGGCGGCCACACGTTCGGCAAGACCCACGGTGCGGGTGATGCGTCGCACGTCGGGCCTGAGCCCGAAGCGGCACCGCTCGAACAGATGGGGCTGGGCTGGAAGAGTTCGTTCGGGTCAGGCAAGGCGGGCGATGCGATCGGCAGCGGCCTCGAGGTGATCTGGACGTCGACGCCGACGCAGTGGAGCAACAATTTCTTCTGGAATCTATTCGGCTACGACTGGGAGCTAACGAAGAGTCCGGCTGGCGCGCATCAGTGGCAGCCGAAGGGCGGCGCCGGTGCGGACAGTGTGCCGGATCCGTTTGAACCGGGCAAACGCCGTGTACCGACGATGCTGACCTCGGATATTGCGCTGCGTGCCGACCCGACTTACGAGAAGATCTCGCGCCGCTTCTTCGAGAATCCGAACGAGTTCGCCGAGGCATTCGCGCGCGCGTGGTTCAAGCTGACGCACCGTGACATGGGGCCGCGCGTGCGTTATCTGGGTCCGGAAGTGCCCAGCGAGGAATTGCTGTGGCAGGATCCGATTCCGATGCCGGATCATCCCCAGGTAGACGAACAGGATGTGAGCGCGCTGAAAGCCAAGGTGCTCGCATCGGGTCTGTCGGTCTCAGAACTGGTCTCCACTGCGTGGGCGTCGGCTTCGACGTTCCGCGGTTCGGACAAGCGCGGCGGAGCGAACGGCGCGCGTGTGCGTCTCGCGCCACAGAAGGACTGGGAAGTGAACCAGCCGGCGCAACTGGCCACGGTGCTGGAGGTGCTGGGCGCGCTGCAGGTGGAATTCAACCGTGCGGCCACGGGCGGCAAGCAGGTTTCGCTGGCCGACCTGATCGTGATCGCGGGGAATGCGGGTGTCGAGCAGGCCGCAGCAGCAGCCGGGGTCGAGATCACGGTGCCGTTCACGCCGGGGCGCGGCGACGCAAGCGCCGAGCAGACGGATGTCGATTCGATGGCGGTTCTCGAGCCGATCGCTGACGGCTTCCGCAACTACCTGAAAGGTGCTTATACGATCCCGGCAGAGAAGTTGCTGATCGACAAGGCGCAACTGCTTTCGCTATCGGCGCCGGAGATGACGGTGCTGATCGGTGGCCTGCGCGTGCTCGGCACGAACGTGGGCGATTCGAAGCACGGCGTGTTCACGGACCGTCGCGAAGTGCTGACCAACGACTTTTTCCGCAATCTGCTCGACATGGGCACGGAGTGGAAGCCGACCTCGGAGGCCAACGAAGCCTATGAAGGTCGGGATCGTGCGACGGGCGAGCTCAAGTGGCTGGCCTCGCGTGTCGACCTAGTGTTCGGTTCGCATTCGCAACTGCGCGCGCTGTCGGAAGTGTACGGCAGCGAGGATTCGCAGCAGAAGTTCGTGCGTGACTTCGTTGCCGCGTGGACGAAGGTGATGAACGCCGATCGTTTCGATATCAAGCACAATTAACGGAAGTACGGTCGGATGGCGTGTCATGGTCCGATGCCGTTACGCGCCGTCCGCCGATACGCCGAACATGTATTCAATTCAAGACAAGTTTGGAGTTGCGCAATGAGTTACTTTAAGTCGGGTGACGATACCGAAATTTTCTACAAGGACTGGGGCCATGGCACGCCCGTTGTTTTCTCGCACGGCTGGCCGCTGACTTCGGATGCATGGGATGCGCAAATGCTGTTCTTCGGCCGTCGCGGCTACCGGGTCATTGCGCACGACCGTCGAGGGCATGGTCGCTCGGCGCAGCCGTGGGACGGCAATGATATGGATACCTATGCGGACGATTTGGCTGCGCTGCTCGATCACCTTGACGTGCGCGGTGCGATGCTGGTGGGCCATTCCACGGGTGGCGGCGAGGTGGCGCACTACATCGGCCGTCACGGCACGGCACGTGTGGCGAAAGTGGTGCTGATCGGTGCGGTACCGCCGATCATGCTGAAGACGGAAGCGAACCCGGGCGGCTTGCCGATGGAAGTGTTCGACGGTATTCGCGAAGGTGTTTTGAAGAACCGCTCGCAGTTTTACAGGGATCTGGCGGTGCCGTTCCACAACTTCAATCGTGAGGGTGCGACGGTTTCGCAGGGGACGATAGATTCGTTCTGGTCGCAGGGCATGATGGGCTCGATCAAGGGCCAGTTCGACTGTATCCGGGAGTTCTCGGAAGTGGATTACACCGAGGATCTTCGAAAGATCAACGTGCCGGTACTGGTGTTGCACGGAGACGACGACCAGATCGTTCCGATCGACGCGTCGGCGCGCCGGACGGCCGCGATTGCGCCGAATGTGACGCTGAAGGTGTATCCGGGCGGATCGCACGGGATCGCGATCACGCACGCCGATCAGGTCAATGCGGATCTGCTCGCTTTCTTCGAGAACACGACACGCAAGTAAGGCAGAACTTGGGCCGGATGCTGGCGATGACCGAGTTCGGCCCGGGATCTGCCGATGACCCGAAATGCCGATGGGTGAGCAAGATGGGTCATCGGTCATTGAATCAGCAGACGTAAATTCCAAACCGATTGCATTGTGAGGAGATGATTGGATTTTGACGGGCTTGATACTGCCATTCCTCAGAATTCGTTCGGAGAAAACCATGGAAATCACACTGCAGGCGATGTCGATTTTCACGTACATCGTGCGTGTGGGAAGCTTCACGGCAGCGGCAAAACTGCTTGGCATCAGCGCCGGAACGGCCAGTCGCCTGGTACGCAATCTCGAGAATCATCTCGGCGTGACCTTGTTGCAGCGCTCCACGCGATGCGTGCGCTTGACTACCGAGGGCGCGCAGTATTTTGAGCACTGCGAGCGGGTGCTGGGCGAGATCGAAGAAGTGAAGGCTCATCTCGCCGGCGCGCGGGATGTGGCGCGTGGCCGCTTGTCGGTGGACATCGATCAGGAGATCGCTCATACGGTGTTGCCGCTGATCCCGGAATTTCGCCTGACATTTCCGGAAGTGGAACTTCGCCTAGAAATCGGTGGCGATCCAGGCGGCCTGGTCGAGCACGGAATCGATTGTGCGATCGCGGTAGGGCCGCTGCCGGATTCGTCGCTCCGCGGGCGACGCATTGGCGACTTCAACGCAGTGACGGTCGCGAGCCCGGCCTATCTGTCCCGACGCGGCGTTCCGCATGAGCTTGGCGATTTGGATCGCCACGACATCATTCATTATTCCCCCCGCCGTTTCGGCCCCGTGCGTGACTTCAGATATTGCGTGGACGGAGGCGAGGTGAGCTTGAAATTTCCCGAGCGGATCTCTGTTAGTGATGCGCGTTCGGCAGTTCAGTACGCTGTTGAAGGTATCGGAATCGCACAGGTGTGCGGCCGAATGGTAGTGAACGAAATAGCCAATGGACGTTTGGTGAGCCTCTTAGCCGAAAATCGTCCGACATCGCTGCAGATCTTTGCCCTTTATGTGGACCAGCGCTACATTCCGAGGTCGATTCGTGCTTTCATCGACTGGCTCGAGATTCAGCTGCGTTGGAGGAATGCGAATGTGATTGCTCCATCAATGATGGAGATTGGAAAATCGCGCGCATTGCCGTCGTGTTGGGGCACGGACGCTTCGCGCGGCAACACGCAGTTTGCAGCGGAGTCTGAAGGGGCACAGCACCTCGTTTTCGGACGTGCGAAATCCGACGTGCACGTTGAACTGGATCTGACCGCTCTCCATGCGATGCTTGAAATCTGACCGGGTGACGTGTTCTTGTCGGACGGTACTGCGCTTCTGCTTTCATGGAAAGCGTGAAAGACGGAAGTCGATGTGTTGTGCCTTATCGGCGGCTGAGCCCGTTGCGAAGTCAACGTATCTGCAATAGTCAATGTCATGTGTTAACGGGCCACGACGACTGCTTGCATTGCCGTCATCTATCCGGAATACGGGCGCGAAAGGTGCTCGAGCATGATGATGACGCCCGACAATTCGTGTGTCTAGGCAGTGCCGGACCGATTGCATGGGGCGCCGTCTCAGGTGATGGTGGCATGACCGTTGCCGCACCCGTCATCGGCGCTGTTTTATGCGGTCAAGCTGGCAAGAAACTTGTGAAGCTGCGAGACGACCGCTGCTCCGTCGCCGACAGCGGCCGCCACGCGCTTGGTGGAATCATGCCGCACGTCTCCGGCACAAAATACGCCACGGACACTGGTTTCATGCTCTCCAGCCTGTGCGGAAACGTCGGATCCCGTTAGCACAAAGCCGGATGTGTCGACGGTGACCCCACATCCGTCAAGCCACGAGGTGTTAGGTATCGCCCCGATAAACAGGAAGACGTGCTCCGCTTTCTTCGATGTGCGCTTTCCGTCGGAGCCGGCAATCTCGATTTCCTCCAGCTCATCCTCACCGCGAAACGACGCAATCTGCGTATTGAAGTGAATGTCGATGTTGTCCATCGATTCGATGCGATCGATGAGATAGCGCGACATGCTGTCGGATAGATTCGGTCCCCGAACAAGCATGCTGACATGTTTCGCATGCGATGCCAGATAGACGGCGGCCTGTCCGGCCGAGTTTCCGGCGCCGACAAGCACGACATTTTTCCCCGCGCATAGTTTGGCTTCTACCGGAGAGGCCCAGTAATACACGCCTCGCCCCTGAAAACGTTCGATCCCTTCGATCGCAGGCTTGCGGTAAGCCGCGCCTGTAGCTATGACGACCGAATGGGCCCGCACCGTGCCGTTATTACCGAGCCGGAGGCGAAATGGAGACGTGTCACATTCCAGGGCTTCGACATCCACCGGGATCGCGACGCGCGCACCGAATTTCTGAGCCTGGATATATGCGCGTGCGGTCAGTGCATACCCTGATATACCAGCCGGGAAACCGAAGAAATTCTCGATGCGCGCGCTCGCGCCTGCCTGTCCTCCTGGTGCGTGGTTATCCAAAATGACGGCAGCTAGGCCTTCCGATGCTGCATACACCGCAGTGGCCAGGCCGGCAGGGCCCGAGCCGACGATCGCGACATCGAACACTTCGGCTTCATCAAAATCGGGAATGAGGTCGAGCGCTGTCGCCAGTTCGGTTTCGGTTGGCGCGCAGAGAACCTTTCCGTCCGGGCAGATAACGAGCGGATAGTCTGCGGAATCGGTGGGGTATTGATTGACGTAGCGCGCAATCTCCAGATCCGAACTATCGACGACGGTGTAGGGAATGCTGTTCCGTGTGAGAAAGTTCTGAAGTGCATTGAGAATCGGCGAATTTGATTCCGTGACGACGATGATGCCGCTGCCGCCTTCGACGAGTCCAGCTCGCCGCAGGATCAAGGCTCTCATGATGCGCTCGCCGAGTTCTGCTTCTGCGATCATCAGTGCCCGCAGCCTGGCCGGTGTAACTTGAAGTGCGCGGACGTTGCCTGCGGCATCGCCGTCAACTAGGCATCTCGCTCCTGATATCTGGCCAACCTCGGCGACGAAATGATGATCCCCCAGCTCTTTGACAATAATCTGTCGGTTCAGTGCATCCCGGCGAGTGACGCGAATCGAGCCCGAAAGGATGACGAACATACCGAAGCCCGGCTCGCCCACACGGAAGATCTGATCGCCGTCGTTCCACTCGCGGATTTCACCGAATCGCGTGATTCGGTGTATTTCCGCTTCGGTGAGTAATGGGTATCGCTCCCGTTGGTAATCGGTGTCACCAATCGCAACCGGGCTGGACAGTGGGTTGGTATCGCCTTGCTTACCATCATCATTTGAACGCACGTGCATGGCTGAAGTAGAAAGAGAATTCTGGACAGTGTGCGAAATACGGATGTCGATCGCGCTGGGAGGAACATTGCTTGACTCGAGAGCAAAGTGTACGACGTCCGAGGCGGGAGTCCCACTATACGTGGGTATGTAGTCCCGGTGTGACAAGGTTACCGGGCCAGAAGCGGAGCGAGCGGAGTCGGCCAAGTTGGGGGCGCCCCGTCCGCTTGTCCGAAATCCTAGCCGTAAATGTCGTTGTAGAGACTATGGGCGGTGGCGGATTTTCGGCATGATATTCGCGCCAATCGCGGGTGGTTATGGTCGACGGCGCGAGCAGCGTCAATGAGATTGTCCGCACCCTCGCGGAGGTTGCTTGACCGCTGCGGACGCGCTTGCCAGGCAATGTCGGACTGAATCGATGCGATCCGGCATTGCTGCTTCAGCGGCTGTCCGCGCCGGGTATGTGATACGCGAAATATTCGCCGGTGGCGTCGCGCGTCGTGGTATTGACGCACATATAGTGCGGACACCAGGCTTATTCGGAGCGTGCCGTGCAGTGATGGCTCGCTCAGTGGCAGCAACAGAGGCGCGCGCCGGCGGCGCTTCCCCAATTACCGGCCCTGGAGGCTGAATGGTAAACCTCAACATCAACGGCGAAACCCGCACGGTCGACGCCCCCGACGATATGCCCTTGCTCTGGGTGCTGCGCGACGTCGTCGGCCTCACCGGCACGAAATTCGGCTGCGGGATCGCGCAATGCGGCGCGTGCACCGTGCATCTCGACGGCGTCGCCGCGCGCTCGTGCGTGCTGCCGGTCGCGGCCGTCGCGGGCCGCAAGATCACGACGATCGAAGCCGTCGGCGCGACGCCGGCCGGCCACAAGGTCCAGCAGGCGTGGCGCGAGCTCGACGTCGTCCAGTGCGGCTATTGCCAGTCGGGGCAGGTGATGGCCGCCACCGCGCTGATCGCATCGAACCCGAACCCGAGCGACGCCGACATCGACGCGGCGATGGCCGGCAACATCTGCCGCTGCGGCACGTACAACCGGATTCGCGCGGCCGTGAAGCAAGCCGCGAAGGAGGCGTGACATGTCTCGAGGACTGATCGAAGCAGGCAAGGTCGCTGGACAAGCCGCCGGCGCGGGCGTATCGCGCCGTTCGTTCCTCAAGCTCGGCATGTCGCTGGGCGCGGCGGCGGGGGGTGGCCTGCTGCTCGGTTTCAGCCTGCCGGCGGCAGGCGACGATGCGCGGCGCTCGGTGATCGGCGGTGACGCGGCCGAACCGGCGCAGCCCGGCGTGTTCGCGCCGAGCGCGTTCGTGCAGATCGACCGCGCCGGCAAGATCACGCTGGTGATGCCGAAGGTCGAGATGGGGCAGGGTGTCTATACGGCGCTGCCGATGCTGATCGCCGAGGAGCTCGAGGTACCGCTGTCGAGCGTGACGCTCGATCATGCGCCGCCGAACGAGAAACTGTTCACGGATCCGCTGCTCGGCGGCCAGCTCACCGGCGGCTCGACGTCGGTGCGCTACGCGTGGGAACCGATGCGCCGCGCGGGCGCGACCGCGCGCACGCTGCTGGTCTCGGCGGCCGCGAAGCAATGGAGCGTCGATCCGGCATCCTGCCGTGCGGTGAACGGCGAAGTGCAGCATCCGCCGAGCGGCCGGCGCGCATCGTACGGCCAGCTGGCCGACGCCGCGGCGAAGCTGCCGGTGCCGAAGGACGTCGTGCTGAAGAAGCCGGCGGATTTCAAGCTGATCGGTACGCCCGCGAAGCGCCTCGATTCGCCGGAGAAGGTCGACGGCACCGCGCAGTTCGGGCTCGACGTGCGCCTGCCCGGCATGCTGTACGCGGTGATCGTGAACAGCCCGGTGTTCGGCGGCACGGTCGCGAGCGTCGACGACACGGCCGCGAGGAAGATCCCCGGCGTGCGCCAGGTCGTGCGCGTCGACAACGCGGTGGCGGTGGTCGGCGATCACACGTGGGCCGCGAAGCGCGGTGCATCGGCGCTCGTCGTGAAGTGGAACGAGGGCGCGGGCGCGAAGGTGTCCACGAAGGACATCGTTGCCGACCTCGCGCAGGCGGCGGTGAGCGGCAAGGGCGCGGTCGCGCGCAAGGAAGGCGATGTCGGCCACGCGTTCGCAAACGCGAAGACGCGCGTCGACGCTGTCTACGAACAGCCGTTCCTCGCGCACGCGACGATGGAGCCGGTGAACTGCACGGTGCACGTGCGCGGCGACGGCTGCGAGATCTGGGTCGGCACCCAGGTGCCGACGCGCGCGGTTGACACCGTGCAGCAACTCACGGGCCTGTCGCCCGACAAGATCGTCGTGCACAACCACTTGCTCGGCGGCGGCTTCGGCCGGCGGCTCGAAACGGACATGATCGACCAGGCCGTGAAGGTCGGAAAACAGGTCAACGCGCCGGTGAAGGTGATCTGGACGCGCGAGGAAGACATCCAGCACGACATGTATCGGCCGTACTACTACGACAAGATTTCGGCCGGCCTCGACGCGAACGGCAAGCCGATCGCGTGGCAGCACCGGATCGTCGGCTCGTCGCTCATGGCGCGCTTCGCGCCGCCCGCGTTCCGAAATGGTATCGATCCTGACGCGGTCGAAGTCTCGGCTGATCTGCCGTACGACCTGCCGAACCAGCTCGTCGACTACGTGCGCCAGGAGCCGCGCCACGTGCCGACCGCGTTCTGGCGTGGCGTCGGGCCGACCCGGGGCACGTTCGTCGTCGAGAGCTTCATCGACGAACTGGCCGCGCAGACCAAGACCGACCCCGTGCAATACCGCCGTGCATTGCTCGGCAAGGCGCCGCGCGCGCTGAATGTGCTCGACGTCGCGACGAAGGCGGCCGGCTGGGGCCCGTCGCTGCCGAAGGGGCAGGGGCGCGGCGTGTCTGTGATGTATGCATTCGGCACTTTCTTCTCAATGGTAGTCGACGTCGCGGTGGATAACGGCGAGGTGCAGGTCAAGCGCGTCGTGTGCGCGGTCGATTGCGGCATGTCCGTCAACCCGAACACGATCGAGGCGCAAGTGCAGGGCGGCATCATCTTCGGGATCACGGGCGCGCTGTACGGCGAGATCACGATCGAGGACGGCCGTGTCGTGCAGAGCAATTTCACCGATTACCGGATGCTGCGGATCAACGAGACACCGCCGATCGAGGTGCATCTGGTGAAAAGCGGCGAAGCGCCGGGCGGGATCGGCGAACCGGGCACGGCCGCGACGGCCGCGGCATTGTCGAACGCGATCTTCGCGGCGACCGGCAAGCGGCTGCGCAAGCTGCCGGTCGGCGATCAGCTGAAGACGGCTTGAGGGGAGGCGACGATCATGCGAAACCTCGCCCTGAATACGTTCCGTGCATCGCTGCTCGCGCTGTCCGCCATGCTGGCCGGCCCGGCCGCGCAGGCCGCGCAGACGGCACCGGCCGACAGCGCGCTCGTCGCTCGCGGCGCATACCTCGCGAAAGCGGGCGACTGCGTCGCGTGCCACACCGCGCCGCGCGGCACGCCGTTCGCCGGCGGCCTGAAGATGGTCACGCCGATGGGCGCGATCTACACGACCAACATCACGCCCGATCCGGAAACGGGCATCGGCGGCTATACGGAAGCCGAGTTCGCCGGCGCGCTGCGCAAGGGCGTCGCGAAGGACGGTCACAACCTGTATCCGGCGATGCCGTATCCGTCGTACGCGAAGCTGAAGGACGAGGACGTCAAGGCGCTGTACGCGTACTTCATGCACGGCGTCGAACCGGTGAAGCAGGCGAACCGGCCGTCCGACATCCCGTGGCCGCTCAACATGCGCTGGCCGCTCGCGTTGTGGAACATGGTGTTCCTCGACACGACGCCTTACGCCGACAAGCCGGCCAAGGACGCGATGTGGAACCGCGGCGCGTACCTCGTGCAGGGGCTCGGGCACTGCGGGTCGTGCCACACGCCGCGCGGCGTCGGCTTCCAGGAGAAGGCGCTCGACGAAGGCGGCGCGGCGTTCCTGTCGGGTGCGCCGATCGACAACTGGTTCGCATCGAACCTGACCGGCGAGCCCAACACGGGGCTCGGCCGCTGGAACGAGGCCGAGGTCGCGCAGTTCCTGAAGACCGGCGCGAACCGCCATGCGACCGCGTTCGGTTCGATGGTGAGCGTGATCAACCACAGCACGCAGGCACTCACGGACGACGATCTGGCGGCAATCTCCCGTTACCTGAAATCGCTGCCGGCGGCAGGCGGCACGGGGGCGCCGCCGTACCGCTACGATCCGAAGGCGACGCAGGTCGCGCTGGGCCGGCCGGCAGCCGATCCGGGCGCGAAGGTGTATAACGCTTACTGCCTGCATTGCCACGGGGTGGACGGACGCGGTTATGCGCCGCTGCTCGCGCCGCTCGCCGGAAATCCGAACGTGCTCGAGGCCGATGCGTCGTCGCTGATCAACGTGACGCTGAACGGCAGCGACACGCTCGTGATCGGTGGCGTGCCGTCCGCGTATCCGATGCCGGCGTTCTCGAACCAGCTGAACGACCAGCAGATCGCCGACGTGCTGACCTTCATGCGCGCCGGCTGGAACAACGGTGCGCCGGCCGTGCAGGCGGCGGACGTGGCGAAACTCCGTAAGGAGACGGCGAACAACCACTGAATGGCTGAGTCACTGTAAGGCGCCCTGAAGTGATCGGTATTCCCGTTGACCGAGATCGACGGGGCCGGTCACGAGACATAGTAATCGTACGCAATGCTAATGGATTGCAGGAAGACGAGATCCTGTACGCAATTCAGCATGTCCGCTTCGTAGGCGGCGTCGGTCTCATGCGAGTCGGTGTGCCATGTCCGCACGCGGTTGCCCGCGAGCGAATTCGGGGATGCACAGTGCTTCTACTCTCCGGGGGGGCGATGGCGGCCGCGGGACTTCTACCATTCGCGGCAGCCGGGTGGGGTGATCACGTCGACCGCAGGTTGGCCCAATCACGGCCGAGAATATCGAATAGCCCGTCGTATATCGTTGAGCAGTTCGGCCGGACCGTTGCCATCAGCAACATCCTATACGCCGGTAGAATTCGAGTCGTTCTCTATAGGCTGATCAACGGGCGGCAGCCCCATTTCGGGTAGTACGGCTCGGTTGCCGTCAGCAATCTCGACCACGGATCGAGTTTTTACACCCGCCCGAGGAAACGCGGACACCGAGTCACACGTATTCCGTTTGCGCAAAAATTGGCTTGCCGTTTCGTCGTCGTGGGCATGTTCCGTAAAACATCTCCGACAACGCTCTCGGCTGCGTCGAGGATGACTATCAAGCTAGGCGAATCAGTGCTTCGTTAGTGTGGTGTTCTGTGGGCGTCGAGCGATTGTGCACCGAACGAATCGGGATTACTGATCTGATGCAGCATGTAGATTCCGGTGGACGCTTTGATTACCACGCCAACACACAGCACGCCAGCGAGGACGGGAGAGAACGTCGCCAAGCATGGCAGTGAAAAACCAACGGTAATGGCGCTGATTCCGCATGCGAATGCAAGGATTCGGATCGCAACTACATACCTGGAAAACGCGCCGATGATCAGCGCAAGCCAGATTGCGCGCGCGACAATCATGGGAGCGAGTTCACTCTCATTCTGCATATAGATCGCGTCGAGCAGAGATTCAACGCAGAAGAACAGCGTGAGTGCAATGAGTAACCAAATTTCGTATATGCGGAATACGGTCTTTGTGGTTTTCATTCCCATGCCTGACAAGATGTTGGGATATGGCAAGGTACCAATACGGATTGTGATTGACTATTGTGCAAATGTTCTGTTGAACATATCCTAAAGAATTGTGTGATATATACCATCGTATATCCGTGAGAGAGGATGGTTTGGGGCAATCGACCTCGACGCTGGTTTGGTTGTTGACGAATTGAGTTTTCGACGTGGACGTATATAAATCGTGAGCAACGAATCTTATGATTCACGTGGTCAGCGAGAAAGCACTAGGAAGCTCGAAGGCTGATTTGTCTATCCATTGTTGAAACTAGGGAACCAGCATGAAAAATACATTTACCTCAATTCTCGCGATCACTTGCCTGGCATTTTGCGTCAACGCATCTGCAGAGAGAGGTCCGGATACGGGCTACGTTCCGGCTGTCGTGACGGGCACTGCGCATGCGGCAAATCCTCGGAAAGAACAGCGCGCAGCGGATCGCCTATTGGCCAAGAAGGTGCGGCGCGCTCTGTCGGCTACGCCGCACCTTGCGTCGTCAGACATTACCGTGCTTGCTCGACACGGCATCGTGACGCTGATCGGCCACGTCGATGAGGAAGCTCAGATTCAGCTCGCAGAAGCGAGTGCGCGCCAAGTCGTCGGTGTCACGTCGGTAACCAACAATCTGAATATCGGCATCGAGACTCGGAATTGAACAACGTTTGCTTTTGCCAGTGATGTCGTTCAAAAACGACATCGTTGTATTCGAGACCGGGTCCGCGGGAGCGAACCCGGCTGCACGCCTGGCAGGTATTCAGTTCAACACAGGTTCATTTGGTTGCAGGAACCTGGAGCCGCTGCCCGGCGAAATGGCACCTGACGCACAGCCTCAAATTCGGGCTGGACTTGCTGTCCGCGGGCATCGCGAGCGAAGACCCGCTGTGGCTGTTTTCGACGTCGTGAGCGCGCGAGGATGTCGTCCGGCCGTCCACGCAGGTATTCGATAGATTTCGCTGCACGCAATTGTTCGCGCCACCACTCATTGCGCTCGTCTTACCTTGTCAAACTCCACGCCGGGGCAAGGTCTCGCGTCTCGCGATGGGTTGTGACGTGGTGCGGATACACGTCACGTTGGCAGACGGATGTCGGACCGAAGCCGGGTGGCGTTTTCGCGCGACAATGAATTAATGACTTAACACCATCGTATGTGACATTGACTCCCGCGAGGTAATGGAGTGAACGGCCGCTGTTCCATAGACTGGATTCGTGTTTCTTCACTCACGAATCCAGGAGAAAAGTATGGACCGAATCCTGCAGGCAATGTCGATCTTCACTCACATCGCGCGCGTCGGCAGCTTTACAGCGGCGGCTGAAATTGCGGGTATGAGCGCTGGATCGGCCAGCACCCTTGTTCGCCAACTGGAAGCCCACCTCGGCGTGACATTAATGCAGCGCTCCACTCGCTGTATTCGATTGACGGCAGAAGGCAGTCAGTATTTCGAGCATTGTGAGAGGATACTGAGCGAAATTTGCGAAATGAAGGAGCAGCTCAGTGGGACGGGTAAGATTGCGCGCGGCCACCTGACTGTGGACGTCGACCAGGAAGTGGCCCATGCGATTCTGCCTTTTGTCCCGGAATTCAAGGCGGCATTCCCGGAGGTGGCGCTGCGCATCAACGTCGGAGGCGATCCAGACGGTTTGATTGCCAACGGCGTCGACTGCGCTGTCGTGGTTGGCCAACTCGCGGATTCGTCTCTCCGCAGTCGGCGCGTCGGTAGCTTTCACGCGCTGACGGTTGCGAGCCCTTCGTATCTCGCGCGGCATGGGATACCGCGGGATCCGGAAGGGCTGCGAGATCACGAGATAATTCATTACACGCCACGACGCTTCGGGCCGACGCGCGAATTTCGATACATGGTCGGAGGAGAGGAGGTGCGTCTGAAGTTCCCCGAGCGCATCTCTGTAAACGATGCCGGATCCGCGATTCGTTATGCGGTCGGCGGAGTCGGAGTCGTTCAAGTTTGCGAGCGAATGGTATCAGAAGAAATTTCCGCCGGTCGACTGGTAAGCATCCTCGAAGAGAACTCTCCTCCGCCGCAGCCGATCTCGGTTCTCTATAGCGATCGAAAGCATGTTCCCATGTCCGTCAGGGCGTTTCTTGATTGGATCCAGGAACAACTTCAGTGGCAGGGTGCGGAGGATTCGCGGGTGCAGATATCGGCGCAGGCTGAATCATTTGATGCGCCCCTTCGTAGGGTTGTCGGCATGAGCCATATGGGTGCGTTGCCCATTCGGCATGTTGGCCACGACGCATTGGTGCATCGTATGTGATGGACATGGGCAAGCGTTGAGGCCGGATGGATTGTGACGGGTGTTGATCTCGTGTGCCGTGAGAGGCTGACCGCCTTGCGGGCGGCCGTCGGCGGCTTCTGCGCCGCCTCATCGTTTCATCGGATAACGCCGAGGGTAGCGCTCATACATACGTATAGTTACCGTGATCTCGACCGCGAACTACCATTCGCATGGGGCATCGACGCTGGGCGCCGAATTTGCGCCATCCTTAAGGCATGGAGGTAAGGAACGTTGCTCTTATGGCAAATCAATCAGTAGTTTCAATTATCGACGACGATCAATCAGTTCGTAGAGCAACCGGCAGTCTTGTGCGTTCGCTCGGGTGGGAAGTCAGAACCTACGAATCGGGGGAAGAGTTCCTGAGTGCAGAACGAATCGCGGACGTTGCGTGTATCATTTCGGACGTGCAAATGCCCGGTATCTCGGGGTTGGAAATGTACGAGATGCTGCTTGAAAGAGGCGTAGCTCCTCCTGTCATTTTCATTACATCGTTTCCATCCGAAGCCACTCACAGGCAGGCGATGAAGCTTGGCGCGATTTGCGTTTTCAGCAAACCTGTTGATCCGGTTCAGATCGAACTTCGCCTCGACGACATCGCCTCACCGAGTGCATGAAGTTGATCCTCAGGATATCGTTTTGAAGCAAAAGGTCATATGGATGATGATCGTCGCAGGAGCGAAAGCAGCACCATAAGTGCGGGATTTGCGTCGCGCTCTGATGCGAACATGGGGGCCGCGAAATTCAGCGACAATGAGGAAGATGTCTTGGAGAGAAGACAGCGGGTCGTCTACCTCATTGCTACGCTCCTCGCCGTTTGTATCTTTATCGCCGATGCATTCACGCCAATCGATGTTGCGGTGGCTGTTCTTTACGTTGTCGTGATACTACTAGTCGCGTCGGTCGCGTCCCAGGCCGTGACCGTTGTAGTGGCATGGTCATGCGTTTCCATGACTGTCCTGGGTTTTCTGCTTGCACAAAGCGATCAAACGGCGATCAGTTCCCTGGCGCGTTGCGGGCTGAGCGTGCTAGCCATCGTAACGGTGTCTGCTTTGGCGCTGCGCAACCAGAGCAATCGACTCACCCTCCAGAAGCAGATCGATCTGCTCAACCTTACTCACGATGCGGTCGTCGTGTGCGGACTGGACGGTCTTATCAGTTTTTGGAGTCGCGGTGCCGAGCGTCTTTACGGCTGGAGCGCAGCCGAAGCAGCGGGCAAGGCGTTCCATGAACTCACTGCCACGGAATCGCAACTGCCGGCGGCCGATCTGTTAAGCAGAGCCATAGAGGATGGTAGCTGGCAGGGGGAGTTCACGCGAACCTGCAAGAACCGCGCGAGAATCATCATCTCCAGTCGCTGGACGATATCGAGAGATAAATCGGGCGAACCCGTTGCGGTTCTTTCAACTGACAGCGATGTCACTCAAGCGAGATTCCTGGAAGCCGAATTGCGGCAGCAGAAGGAAGAGTTGATCGCGACGATCGATGCTATTCCGAGCATGGTTTGGAGTACATCCAACGACGGTCGCATCGTTTATTTGAACCGTCGTTGGTCGGATTACGGCGTCAAGGTTGCCAGTGACAAGGACGTCTGGCGCGACATTATCCATGCCGAAGATATCGGCGTGCTGGAAGCCGCTTGGCGTCAAGGAATTTCCGCCGGAAGTAGCTTTGAAGTGACCGTGCGTGTGCGGTTGGGCAACGGTGACTATCGGTGCATGATGATCGGCGCGGCACCGATGCGTGACGCTAATGGCGAGATCGTTCGATGGTACGGCGTCAATACGGACATTGAAGAGCGCAGGCTCGCGGAGCAGGCTCTTGAGCGCTCTAGGGCGGAGCTTGCTCACGTGACTCGTCTGACGATGCTTGGTGAACTTGCCGCATCGATCGCACATGAGGTCACGCAGCCGCTTGCCGCAATCGTGACAGCGGGCGAGGCGGGCATGCGTTGGATCAAGCGCTCGCCTCCCGACTTCACCGAGGTTCAGTACGCGCTCGGGCAAATGACTCACGATGCGAGGCGTGCGACGCAGGTCATTCATCAGATCCGCTCGATGGCGCAACGGCGGGATCCGGATATGATGTCAATCGACCTCGTTGCCGTGATCGAACAGTCGGTGGATCTGGTGCGACGAGAACTGCAAAGTCACCAGGCCGAAGTGTCGCTGTCGTTTTCGCAGTCGGTGCTCTGGATTACTGGCGATCGAGTGCAAATTCAGCAAGTCGTCATCAACCTGCTGATGAATGCAATTCAAGCGATGGCCGTTGTGACGGATCGCACGCGAAGGCTGAGTGTTTCAGTTCAGCGATACGAGGGCGACAAGACGCTCATTGCGATCGAGGATTCCGGGCACGGCATTAGCGAAGCAGATGCGAGTATGTTGTTCACGCCATTTTTCACAACTAAAAAGGAGGGGATGGGAATGGGGCTGTCGATTTGCCGATCGATTGTCGAGGCGCATGGTGGCCGTATCTGGGCCGAATCCCGGGGGAATAACGGTGCGACCATGTGGTTTGTTTTGCCCATTAACGGTGGGGGTGTCCATGAGTGAGGCGACACCACAGGTAGTGAAGCAATCGATCGCTTATGTTGTCGACGACGACGATTCCATGCGGTCGGCGCTCGGCATGTTGCTTCGGTCTGTTGGGCTGCGAGTCGAGCTATTCAGTTCGGCGCAAGAATTCCTCGCCTTCGACAAGCCGGACGTATCCAGTTGCCTTATTCTCGATGTGCGGCTCAAGGGGCAGAGCGGGCTCGTGTTGCAGGAGCAGATCGTTGCCGGCGACATGGGGTTGCCTATCATCTTTATCACGGCGCATGGTGACGTTGCCATGTCGGTCAAGGCGATGAAGAATGGTGCGCTGGATTTTCTTTCGAAGCCGTTTCGCGATCAGGAAATGTTGGACGCAGTGGAGGGGGCGCTACTGAAACACGAGGCTCGTCGCAGGACGGATGGACGGGTTGCGGAGGTGAGACGTCGCTATGAATCGCTGACCCCGCGTGAGCGGGAAGTCATGGGCTTCGTCGTGCGGGGGTTATTGAACAAACAGATTGCTGCGGAAATGGATTTGAGCGAGATCACCGTCAAGATTCATCGCGGGAATGCGATGCGCAAGATGGAAGTTCGCTCGCTGGCCGAGTTAGTGCTCGGGGCAAAACTGCTGGGTATTGCTCCCGCTGACGACTAAGTCGACACGCCGCGTGCCGGATATCGCTTGTCGATCATTCACGCCGCTAGGCGGCATGATTCAAATGCACATAGGCGATGATAATGTGGAAACGTAGCGCGGTTGCGCGGTGTTTCGGAGTTGAGCCCGCCTGCGGAGCGGGCCTTATTTCCTAGCGATTGACCAAGTGCTTCGGTAATAAGAGTGTGAGAATTAGCCCGAATAGAAGGCATGCGATGATGCAATAGATCGCCGGTACGAAGCTGCCCGAGGACTGTTTCAATAAGCCCACGACATAGGGGCCGAAGAAGCCGCCTATATTGCCTATTGCGCTGATCCACGCGATGCCGCTCGCGGCATTGCGGGGGGAGAGGACGGCAGTTGGCATACCCCAGAATATTGGGGGGATGGACAATAATCCCGCGTTGGCAATACAGAGCGCCGCAATGCTCAGCCAAAGCGTGCCGTGCCAGACAAGTGCGAGAGTCAGACCTGCGGCGGCCATCAGGAATAATGCGGCGACGAGCAGCCTGCGCTCCCTGCGACTATCGGCCTTCCGACCGGCAATTATCATTACGATAACGGCAACCGCATTGGGCAGCGCGGCGAGGAGCCCGATCAAGGAATTACGCTCTACACCGAGCGATTTGATGATGGTTGGCGCCCAGAGTGTGTAGCCGTAAATTCCAAAAACATCGAGAAAATAAATAATTCCAAAAATCCAGAAAATCTTGCTTGAAAAGATATTGTTCTGATTTATTGATGCGGCTATTGACTTGTCCTCTTCAAGCGCGCTAATAAGGTAGTTACGATCTGATTCGGATCGGTGGTTTCCTTGGGTGACGTCGTCTTCCAGATATTTCCAGCACATGATAGCGGCGACGAAGGCTGGAATTGCCTCGATGATCAACATCCACTTCCAGCCGGCGAGGCTCAGAAGACTATCGAGATATTCCATGATGAATCCACTCATGGGGGATCCAATCAGGCCAGCCATTGGGAGTGCCGTATAGAATATGGACAAAATTCGTGCTCTGTGGAAGCGCGGGAACGACTGAGAAATATAATATACGACACCCGGAACGAGGCCGGCCTCCGTTACTCCGAGGAGGTAACGCATGACATAGAACTGCTTTGGTGTGGCAATCAATGTGGTTAGAGCCGAGACGATCGCCCACGCCAATATAATGCGTGTCAGCCATCGTTTTGCCCCGACCTTCTGCAATAGCATGTTGCTCGGAACTTCAAATAGTACATAGCCCAACGCGAATGTGCCCGCACCAAAACCGAAAACGGCATCGGTAAATCCCAGGTCCTGGCTAAGCTGAAGTTTAGCGAAACTTACGTTGACGCGATCAATATAGGACGCAAGATACGCAAACATAAAGATCGGCAGAACTCGCAGCGCGAGTCGCTTGAAAATGCGATCGGCTCTGGCTGCATCGACCGTGGTAATCACGGGCAAGGAATCGGATATTCCCGTAGCGTTCAATTCCAAGTGGTGCTCCCGAGGGTCGAATAAGATGTCGTATGTCAGTTGTTGCAACAGACTCGGTAACGCGGTATCGGCGTGCCTCGTGATCCGATCGAGAACGGATGTCTGTATGTGATCCTTGTCACCACATTCTCAGACTGAATCCGTGTTCAGAGAATCGAGGGCCTGATGGGCGATTGTCATGCGGGGATGTGCTGGGCCATACATAAGGTAGCGTCGCTGTCGGCTGATAGCACACCAATAAAGTATGTGCCATGGTGAACAATAGGGCATGACGTTCGAGTCCTTAAGGACGGCAACCAGACCGTGCAACAATCGTAAGGCTAGTGGATTTTACTGGATCTTGGTGCACATTGGTTTGCGATCTTTGCTGCTTAGTACGATTTTCCTTAGGGCGCTTTCGACCACATCAGCAACGCAGGCATCGTTCCAATCCTTGCCGTGTATTAATGTTGGCTTGATGGTCGAAATCACAGCGTGCTGCATGGCTTACTTGAATGTGTCGACGAGTCGCCGGCGATCGCTGACGGCTCAATTTGTGCGTCGGACTCCCGTACTGTTGGAACGACGGATGCAGGAGCGAAGGGTACAAGGCGTGGAATGTGTGGGGCTTGACGCGGAGTCGTGCCATCACATGGGCGGCAGGACGTCAGCTATGTTATGAGCGTGACGCATCCTTTTCGATTCTCGGATTGTACGTATCTGACGAGTACGACCCGACAAGCCGAATAACGACTGCGCGCCAGACATGGGTCGATGATCGAAGCGACTAGACTGAGGCCGGCCTGTGCGCTGCGGGGGTGGATCGAAGCGATCGCTGGCGGGCTTATACCTAGGTATGTACGATGCGAAACCAACGTAAACACTGGCTGCTTCCTTTCGACGATATATCAACCATGCGATTGGATATAGAGTATCGAAGGATGCAGATAAAGGAAATTGTAGTTCGTGATTTTATTCTGGTATCCAAAATAACTTACCGTCACGACTTGTGAGTGCGCGAGAGTTCCTCTTCGTGGACACCGATGTATGAGGTCATTTCGTTGATGGGGGGGCTCGTGCTTGCTTCGAGTCGCACACGATCAATCGGACGGGCAATTTTCGGAGTTGATAATGTCTGACGTAAAGCACTACGAATATCTATTTCTCGGTGGCGGAAAGGGGGGGAAAACTCTCGCGATGGATATGGCGCGCCAGGGGAGGCGCGTAGCACTCATCGAGCGCGGAATGATCGGCGGGTCGTGCATCAATGTCGCCTGCATTCCAAGCAAAACGTTGATTCAAAACGCTCGGCAGGTTCACGGATGGCGCGAAGCGGCCGGTGATGCATCGATCATGGCCGATATGGCGAACGTGTCCGAAAATGTGCGCGGTGTCGTCGACGGCATGATAAAGATCAATCGTGCGGCCTTCGAAAAGTCTGGTCTGGATCTGATCACCGGCACCGGTCGCTTCATTGCACCTCGTACGATCAGCGTCCGCACAGAAGACGGAAGCGAAGCAATCTACGAGGGCGAGAACGTTTACATCAATACGGGTACGGTTGCTCAGATTCCGAACGTGCCCGGCTTGCGCGACGCGCAGCCGCTGACCCATGTCGAAGCACTCCGCCTCGACGAACTTCCTGAGCATATCGTAGTGATTGGTGGCGGTTACATCGGTCTGGAAATGTCGCAGGCCTTTCGTCGGCTCGGGAGCGCTGTCACGCTGATCCACGATGCGCCGCGTGTCGCGATGCGAGAAGACGAGGATGTCAGCCGCGAAATCCAGCAAGCGCTCGAGGCGGACGGAATCAAGCTCGAACTCCAATCCCGAATTGCGAACGTTCGCGGGACAAGTGGCCAGCAAGTTACCATCGAGCTTGCTGATGGCCGTGTCGTCGAGGGGTCACACTTGCTAGTCACTACCGGTCGCAAGCCACAGACTGATGCAATTGGTCTCGACCTTGCGGGTGTGGAGGTGGATGGGCGCGGGATCATCAAGGTCGACGAAAAGCTGGCGACGACAGCCCCGCGCACATGGGCAATTGGCGAGATCGCGGGTACGCCGATGTTCACTCATGCGTCGTTTGATGACTATCGGGTGCTGAAGGCCGGCATCGAGGGGCGTTCCGTCAGTACTGCTAATCGTACGATCCCGTATGCACTCTTCATTGATCCGGAACTGGGTCGTGTCGGCCTGAACGAGGCCGATGCCAGGGCCGAGGGGATCTTAGTACGTGTCGCGAAGCTGCCCATGGCGGCGGTTCCTCGGGCCCGTACGAACGGGAACACGCGCGGTTTCATGAAGGCGCTGATTCACCCTGAGACTGATCGAATCCTCGGTTTTACGATGGTCGGTGCAGGTGCTGGCGATGTGACGACCGCCGTCCAGATGGCGATGCTTGGAGGCCTATCCTACCGAGCGGTTCGTGACTCGATTATCGCGCATCCGCTTTTGTCTGAAGGCCTCAATCTATTGTTTGCCACGCTCGACTGAATTGGCGAACAAGTTTGAAATGCCTGCTTTGCGCCCCAGAGTTCGTAAGGAAAGAGATGAGCGATTTTTCGCCCGATCAATAAAGAGAAGTATCGGGATGGAATTTTCTAAACCTAAGAGTCTGGGGCGTGGAAATTCGACAGAAGGTTATATTGGGCGTGCACAGGATCTGTGCTGTCGGAGGTGTCTGATAAGAGTGGTCCACTCGAGACTGTGGCAAGGTCAATAGTTCACCGATTACCTTTTGCTGAGTCGGTGAGTTAGAGCCTCTTGGTCGGATCTATCTCGCAGGCAAGTACCTTCCTGATCCAATGATAGTGAGGGATCTCGATCCTCGAGTCATCGCAACATAAAGTTCTTTTGCATCAAGCGCATCGGCATCGAGGATGACTGCATGGTCGTATTCCAAACCCTTAACCAATAGTGTTGTCCCAATGAGCTTTGGATGATTAATAGGTCGCCCAGTGTGCCTCATTTCGCGCTGGTACAGGTTCACGGCCTCCAATAGGGTTGTCGCTTCTCCGTCAATGTGGATCTTCAGTACATTGAGGAAGCGGTACAGCAGATCGCGACGGTAAGCTGATGTCTCAGGATTGGCCATTAACGCCAAGAAGAGTGACTTGAGATGGCCGCTTGTTGGTGTGGTCAGGTACCGGCCTCGACCTGCAGGGTGTTGTCCCGAACGACACACCGCCCCCCGCTGTAAACCTCGATTGGCCACCCCACGATCTCGCGTCCCTCATACGGCGTATCCGCACTCAAGCCGGTTACCCTGTCCGACTTCGGAAAGGTTTGACGTATCGGCATACTTGAGAAGATTGTGATGAACACTGTCACGCCTGCCCTTCGAGTACATCGCTCGTAAATTAGTGGGCTCGTCTGAACTGGGCAGTTTCAAGCACCGACGAGTTTCTTGACATGAAACATCACCTTCGCTGCGACTTCAAATAGATCGTGTGCAGTAATCCGATTCTCTTCTGATATCTGGAATATCTTGTCGTGCTTGCCAATACCCTTCTGGCCCGGATCGGGATAGCGGCCCGCCCAATATACGAAGTGTGTGAGAAGTTCAAGTGTTGCTAGTTCTTTGGGGGAGAGGTCATCGATAAAATTCGCGAGACGATGAAGTTCGTGATGCTTGTGGTCACGCTCAGCTTCAGAGTACGCGGCAACTCCTGCACGGAGGATGATCATCGCTTTCAGGCAGACTTCCAAGCTATAACCAACCAACATGAGGGCGACTGCGCAGTACTGAGAATCGCAAATTCCCCGCAGTTCGGTCGGCATGTTGTCGAAATTCGGTTGCTGTTTTACGAGCGTTACCGCTGCCTGAGCCATCGCCTCGGCTTGAGTCAGCCACAAAATCGGACTCTTTAGATCGTCGCTGCTGGGAGCATTGGTCGGATCGACGTCAGCACCATGGGCTGCGGCCAGCATCGCCCAACGGCTCCATCCGGAGAGGCTGTACCCGGCTGGGTCCTGGATGAACATCTCTCGATTCGGCAACATTGGATCGAACATTCCGGTTTCCTTTGTAATTTGTGGTGATACGGTAGAACACGCACTAAGCTATTGGCGCGTCCAGTTCAATCCTTTCGCTCGTTCAGTCAGAAAGTCGGCCGCGTCAGAGGGCGCATCCTCGGCATGTTCGATATGTCCAGGCGACACAAATCGAACCAAGAAGATGGCGAGGTCGAACTGGTCGGAGACGATCAGAGACTCTTCTGCTTCGAACGATGGGTGCCACACGCCTGCGGGCACCGTAACGATCCGGTCTCTCGCGGCATTTGCTTCTGCCAAGCGCTCGACTGACGCGGAGGGTACGGGTGCTCCTGGAGGCATGTAGCAGCCCAACTTCGATGCGCGGGCACTGGGGTAGCTCCAGCATATGAAATCATCCCGCGCAACCACGAGCATGGCTGTTTCGTCCGTGATGTCCAGCCACTTCAATGTGGTGGCGGTGAACGATGTGTCGTACCGAGAAGCGCAGTGGCCGAGCAGATCAACCGTAATCGGCTGTCCGGAAATTTGTTGCCGAAAATCGTCCGCTGGCATGAGCAGGAACGACGCAAATTTGTTGGCTTCCGATTCCTGCTTTTTCGACTCCCCTTCGTTGTAGCCCATCGTTTCGAGTTGGCCACACGTAAAGGTATCGCGCATCGCTCGATGCAAAAAGTAGTGGCCCAGTTCGTGCCCCAGCGTGAAATTGATACGTCCGGGGATGGTTACCGCCGCGTCATATGAGATGCACCAGTCGCCCTTGCTTTTTCTCTTTGAGAGCATGCCGTCGATGCCGGCAACACCGTGAGGCTTGATGACGCCAACCGGGTCCGAAAATTTGGCCTTGGTTACCTCAAGCGCGAGCACCTGTACGTCGACCGGGAAAGATTGACCACTTTGCGTCCACAATTTCGACAACTGGATACCCCACGCGGCTGGCGTCGTCGGCTCACTCATCGTCGTCTATCGCCTTGAGAAATTTTTCCAACTGGGCACGTTTAGTCGCATCAAGGCGACCGATACGCCTGAAAAAAGCCTCGTCTACATCCGATTGCGATGCTTCCTGCTTCTCATCGTCCAGCAAGAATTCCACTGTCACGCCCAACACCGCCGCAATCTTAGAGATCTTGTCTGCAGACGGGCGCACTACGGGGCGATTTTCTAACTCCCAAATGTAGCTCTTACTTGACTCTGTCTTCTCGGCAAGCGCATCCAGTGTCAATTTCAAACGTTTGCGCTCGGCTCGAATCTTTTCGCCCAAGGGGGTTGCCACTTCACTCTCCTGTATAGATCGCACGCTCGCTGGCGGCCGATGATGGGAACGCGTCACGCGAATGGGTAGGGGCCCCCCATTCTTGACTACCCGATGTTCAGAGTAGGCGCACTTTTCATGCTTGACAAGTGAATTCGAGGCGCCTATATTTTTTGTGCGCCTACTCCGAACATTTTGTTGGCGCGTTCCTCAATTTTTGAAGAGGTGCCAACCATGGCAAGGACTTTGAAGTGCGTAGCGAAACGGATGGGCGGCGGTGCAGGCCACGAACACATCACGCATCTGTGGTGGCAAGTGTGGGACGGCGATCGAGCTGTCGGTGAAAGCGGGGTTTTCACTCGCGATCAAATGGTCTCGTACATCGAGCGTCAGGGGAACAATTCCGTCTGGTGCCCGGATCGCAACCCTCAACGACAAGGAGCATGGGTACACGTCAACAACAACGGGAGGACCAAGTATGTGCAAACGGTCGCCGATGGGCGCTGGACCGACAACTTGCTTGCGCTTCCTGACCGGTAAGCAACTTCAATCAGCTACGGAGTAGACCAATGACCAACAAGATCTTTGTTGAGCGTCGCCTCGATGAAGGCGATTACGCAGTTCGTCGTCCGAATTCGCAACGGGCAAGTGCAACTGCCACGACGCAACGCGAAGCGATTGAACGTGCACGCGAACTCAACCCGAGCGGCCCTGTGCTGGTGGAGCGGGTGCGTACTACGAGTGCCGGGAAGCCGGACAAGTGGCGGAAGCCTTGACGGATTTGATGATGGTTCCGGTCAATGCTAGTCCCGCCGACTAGAGTTGTGAGCGGAGGTGGCGTGGGAGGCCACTTCCGCTATAGTGCTCGGCCTATCTTGACGAAAATCGATCGATAGACCGCCCCATCTTGGGAAGAATCAAGCCTATTAGCGAGTGCTCGTATTTCTTGTCAATTCAGCGGCTTTTGCTCACCTTGTATGGCAAAATGAAGCGAGCAATCATGGCAAAGTTTTTTGCAAGCCATTGATTTTATTCATGTACACCGCTCAACTTTATTGACAAACGATAGCCGGCCAGGCGTGCGTCACGCGTGCGTGTCGACCCAGAGGCGGCCCCAGCGGGACGCGTAGGCAAGCGCGTGTTCTTCCTCGAAGAAGAAATCGATCGCGTCGAACGACACGGAGCGCGGCGACGGGCCGCTGCTTGCCTTCGCGATCGTCAGGTTGGCGGCGAACAGCCCGTTCGGCAACCGGGCGGCAGCGGGGGCGACTTCGTAGCCCTTGTAGCGGATCGTACGGTTCATGGCGTGCGCGGAGAGAGTTCGGATGTTCAGCGTACGAAAACCCGCCGGCCGCGTGAACCAATCTTTCGGCCAATGCAAATCACGCGGCGGGCCGAATCGTTATCGGCGGTGGGGCACGGGGAAAGGGCAACCGGGGAGCAGCGTCGACGTGCACGGCGCGCGGCCGTGCGTCCGAATGCGCACCGCCCGCGCCGGCGAACGGGATCGTCCGGGCGCGGGCGGTGGAAGGCGGGGAAATTACTGGTTGGCGATCTTCAGCACAGGCGCGAGCGCATCGACCGATGCCGCATGCGAGGCCGCGCGATGCGACGCGAACGCGAGCGCGAACTCGGCCGCTTGCGTGCCGACCGTCTCGAGCTGGGCGACGACCTTCGGGTCCGAGCAGCTGTCGGCGCTGTCGAAGCGCGTTTCGAGCGTGTTCACGGTCGCGCCGAACGGCGTCGGCCAGCCGCGCAGTGCATGCACGATCGAACGCAGCGACGTCAGCACGGTGCCCGCCGCCTGCCAGCCGTACGCGGTGACGATCAGGCCGACCGCGCGTCCGTCGAGATAGGGCCGATCGTCCGCACGCAGTTCCTCGAGCGTATCGAGCGCGTTCTTCACGAGGCCGGAGACGCCGCCGTGATAGCCGGGCGTCGCGATGATGATCGCGTCGGCCTGGCGCACGGCGTCGATCAGTTCGCGCTGCGCGTCGGTCAGCGTTTTGTGTTCGGGGGCGTAGTGCGGCAGCGTATGCAGGAACGGGCCGTCGAACAGGCGCGTGCGTGCGCCGGCTGCCTGCGCGCCGCGCAACGCGAACGACAGCGCGCGTTCGGTCGACGACGCTGCCCGGGTGGTACCGCCAATGCCGACGACGAACGGGCGGCGGTGTTGATCGAATGCAGTCAAGGGGCGCTCCTTGGGGATGGCTTGCCCGGCTAAGCACAGGCTTAAAAACCAGATGGTAACGACCCCGCCGCCACTCTGAAAACGACTTTTCGTTCTATCGATATGCCGGGAGGCACGGGCAATCGTGTGCGCGGCCGCACGGATCGATAGCAGAAATGCTTGGTTGGGCTGGCCGGCCGCGGTCGATAAGATTGGCCCGTCTCCTCCATGATGTCTCTACTGACATGGGTTGGCCCCGCCGCGCGGATGCAGGCGGGGCTTTTTTTCGTCCCGGTCAGGAAAAGGGGCGCGATGCGCCGGGCCGTGGCCCGTTATTCGAACACCGGCCGGAAGAAGCTGCGCTCGTAGCTGACGATGCAGCGCGTTTCCTCGGCGTAGCGGAACGCGGCCTGGCAGGCCGGATCGTCCATCGAGCGTTCGCGGTAGCGCTCGTATTCGGCGAGGCTCGGGAACGAGAACATCGCGAGCGCGATGTTGTTTGCCCCTTCGGACGGCAGGAAGTAGCCGTGATGCGTGCCGCCGAACTGCTCGACGAGCGGAATCCACATCTTGCCGTAGGTTTCGAACTGGTCGAGCTTGTACGGATCGACGACGTAGCGAAGGAAGCAGGTGATCATGGGCGCGCCCGGAGCGAAGAGAATCCGGCGAGTGTGGATGGCGCTGCAGCATGTGTCAACGGCGCGCGCCGGCGATCGACGCCGTCGCGCTCGATGCGTTGCTTGCGTGCGCAACGATATGTGTACCGTCATGCGTTCGCAATGACGCACGCGACGCCGCGGCGTGCACCGTCGCAACCGTTTCTCCCGCACGCACGTCCCCAAACTTTTACGACATTTTTTCTTGCGGGGGCCATCGGCGCGCTCATAGACTTCGGGCATCCCAACCACGGAGCAAGGCAATGTCGATACCCTGGAACGCGATCGCCGAACACACGCCTGCCGCGCCGCCTTCCGCGTGCGCCGACCGGGTGATCGTGCGGCGTTTCGATCCGGCCTTCGACAGCTATGCGCAACTCACGCCGATGCTGCATCGCGCGTTCGCGCGGCTCGGCGCGATGGGGCTCAACTGTACGTGTGTCGACCAGGACGAGGCCGTCACGCGGCGTCGCGCGGAAGCGGGCGAGTGCTACGTCGCCGTGTGCGGCGGGCGCGTGATCGGCACGGCCACGCTGTATGCGACCGATCCGTCGTCGGCCTGCCCGCTGTACCGGCGCGAAGGCGTCGCGAGCGTGCGGCAGGTGGCGGTGGACCCGGATTGCCAGAGCCGCGGGATCGGCGCGTTGCTGCTGTCGTTCGCCGAGCGGTGGGCCGCGTTGCGCGGCTACACGCTGCTCGCGCTCGATACGCCGCATCCTGCTTCGCACCTGCTCGCGTTCTACGGCTCGCAGGGTTTCGACGTCGTCGACGTGATGCGCTTCGACGGCAAGCGCTACGACAGCGCGATCCTCTGCAAGCGGCCCGTCGCGCATGTCGCGCGCCGGGTGGTGCCGGCGTCGCCGGCGTCGCGAATGGCCGCGCGCATGGCGGCCGTGCGGCGTGTTGCTCATGCGTTGCCGTCGCGCGTGGCCGCGCTGGTCCGGCGCGATCGGTACGTGCGGCGTGGCCCAGGCTGGGCGGCGCGACGCGCGGCCGGTGCCGCGAGTAGCCGCTCGTCGCCGTGGCGCCCGCGTCAGCACGGGCGCTACACCTTCGGCTGAACGCCGTGCTCCGGTTCCTGCTCCTGTTTTGCCGCGTAAACGCCGAATGAGCGGAGTGTGGCGCTCCCGCTCGTGTACGGCCCTCGAGACACCCCCGCCGCGCTGCGGCGAAGCGGACGTTTACGCGCTTTTTATGCCCTGACGCGCACCTTCATGAGATGGCCGCGCCGATCCGCACGTCGGTGGCCGGATCGGACAGGTTCTTCACCTGCGCGACGAGATCGCGTTCGGCGGCGGGCCGCACCTGCATCAACCCGCGTGCGCCGGCGCACACTGGCTGCGCGGCGATCGAAGCCCGACTCGGCCGCACCGCATCACTCGTCGCGGCCGCTCGACTCGCCGCCGCCTTTCGCGAGGCGCCACGCGATCGTGCCGAGCACGCCGACCGCGACGACCAGCGCGCCCCACAGCACGTAGCGGCGCGGTGCGTCCGTGTCGGCGGCCGGCGCCGGCGTGCCCGCCGATACCGGCAACGCCGCGCCGACGCGCGCGGGCCGCACTTCGGGGGCCATGCCGACCAGCAGCGCGTCACGGCCGACGGCCGACGATACGAGCGACGCATCGCCGACGCCGAGCGTAAACGGCGGTGCGCCGCGCGCCACGAAAGTCAGCGCGGCCGGATGCCAGCCGATCACGACGGCCGGCTGGCCGCTGCCGAATCCGCCGTTGCGCATGTCGACGACGATCCGCCACGTGCGATCCGTATTCGCCGCGAACTCGAGCGGCGGATTGCGCTGCTCGCCGGCCTTGCCCTGCAGCCGGAACAGCACGGCGCCCGCGACGTCGCGCCACGGCGCCTGCGCGTCCGCGCGGCTCTGCAGCGTCGCGCGCGCGACGGTATTCGGTTGCGGCAGGTCGATGCGCACGCGGTCGACCGGATACGCGCCGTCGGTGTCGAACAGGTACTCGCCGGGCGTGCCGCCGGCCCGCACGCGCACGGCGTCGCGCCATTGGCGCGGCACGGACGCGGTGTCGGTTCCGCGCGCATCGCGCGCATGCGTCTCGACGTCGATCGACGCGATCGCGGGCGCGCCGTCGAGCCAGTCGAGCCGCAGGTAGCGCGGTGCCGCGCCTTCGAGTGCGATGCGTTCCTGCACGAGCATGTCGTCGCCGTGGCCGACTTTCAGCAACTGCGTGCTGCCGAGCGAGCGCCAGCTACGCAGGTCGTCGCTGGCTTCGACGGCGACACGCCCCTGGTAGCTGTCGTCGCCCACGTGTACGAGCAGCGCGTCGATGTCGCCGTCCGCATGCGACAGGTCGACGAGATCCGCGCCGTGCTTTGCGCGCGCCGGTGCGGCGACGCCCGCGCGCAGCGCGCCGTCCGGGCCGACCGTCACGCCGAGCGGCGCGCTGCCGTTGTCGGCGCGGGCGGGCGGCAGCGGGAACCAGTGCACCGGCGTGCGCACCGGCGGTACGGCGGGCGCGGCGGCCGCGGGCGCGTCGAGCGAATACGGCACCGGCTCGCCCGCGCCGTTGAAGATGCGCACGTCGCCGAGATCGTCGCGCCGGCTCGCCGCATAAACAGGCTGCGGCACGGTGAGCTGGTAATACGCGGCGGTGCCGTCGAGGTCGAGCGAGAAGCGCTGCGCGGGCGGGCCGTCGGCCGCCGCGAACGACGCGAGCAGGCTCAGCCCGAGCAGCGCGGCGAGTCGTTTCATTGCAGGCCGTCCTGTTGCGCGGCGGCTTTCGGCGGCAGCGGCGAGAAATAGCCGATCAACAGCAGCAGCACGCCGATGCCGATGAACGACACGATCCGCTCGATGCCGGTCACGTGCGACAGGTCGAACAGGAACAGCTTGACGACCGTGAGCGCGAGCAATGCGGCGCCGACGAACCACAGCGGTCGCAGCCCGCGGCGCGTGGCCCAGATCGTGATCGCGAGCGCACAGAGCGTCCAGTACACGGACACGGAAGCCTGCACGAGCGTCGATTCCGCCATCGCGCCGAGTTCGTACGGCACGCCGGCCCAATGATGCAGCGTGCGCAGCAGGATCGCGTTCAGCCACAGGAACGCGGTCGCCCCGGCCGCGCTCAGCAGCTCGACGCGATGGTTGCCGAACGACCAGCCGAGCTTGCGTGCGCGCACGAACCACGACGCGGCAAGCGCATAGACGACCGCGAGCACGAGGTCGAGCGGGTTGAAGAGCGGCACGCGCGCCCAGCTTCCGCCGTCCTGCGTGAAGTTCGCGTAGAAGGTCCACACCCACATCACGACGATGAGCGGCAGCGACGCGAGCGCGCACACGCGGGCGATGCCGTCGCGGTGCGTCAGCCACATCCCGGCGAACGCGAACAGGCTCCAGCCGACCATGAACACCTGCTGGATGCCGAACGACGACAGCACGGTGTCGATGTCGTAGGTCATGTGGAAGCGGTGATGCAGCGTGCGCAGCATCAGCGCGTTGAACCACAGGAACACCGTGGCGATCGCGGCGTAGTCGACGATGCGCGGATGCCATGCGATGCCGAGCGTGCGCAGGCGGCGCAGCCACACGGTGAACGCGACGAACACCAGGCACTGCGCGATGTCGAGCGGGTTGAGCAGCGGGAGCCAGAAGAGCGGCGCCGCGTTGCCGTCGCTGATCACGCTGGCGATGCTCCACAGCCACAGCAGCGCGGCGAGCGGTGCCGCACCCCACACCTGGTAAGCACGCGGGAACGCCGCGACGGGCCAGCGCAGGCGCGAGCCGGGGCCCGACACCAGCAGGAGCAGTACACCGAAGCCGTAGGCCCACGCGCTCCAGCTCCATGCGCCTTCAGGCACGAACGCGCGCAGGCGCCAGAAACCTTCGAGCGACAGCAGCCCGCACAGGGTCCAGAACGTCAGCGTATGCAGCGGCGCGATGATGCCTGCGGCGACGGCTTGCGCGAGGCCGGGCGCGGTGCCGGGCGTCGTGCCATTTGCGGGATCGGCGCTTGCCGTGCCGCGCGCCTGGCGCCACAGCAGTGCGAGGCCGGCGCCGACGGCGACAGGCCACGCGAACGCGCCCATCCCCGACAGCGGCGCTTCATGCGCATCGAACGCACGCAGCGCGAGCAGTGCCAGCACGGGCGTCAGCGCGAGCGCGGGCCATTCGGCGAGCGGCCACGCCAGCCGGCGGCGCGCGACATGCGCGAGCCATGCGGTGCCGGCCGCGAACAGCGCGGTCGAATCGACGACGAAGCGGTCGGCATGCAGGTCGACGTGACGGCTCGCGTAGACGAGGATCTCGTGCAGCCCGCCGCTGACCCACCACAGCAGTCCCCACGCGGCTGCCGCGGCGCCGATCTCGGGCATCCACGCATGCCACGCGCGCGCTTCCGCGCGCCCGTGCAGCCACCAGCCGGTGAACAGGCCGGCGAGCGCGATCAGCAGCATCGCGATGTATGGGCTGTTGAGCACGGGCAGCGCGGTGGCATCGGCCGGCCCGAGCAGGCTCGTGAAGAACGCGCCGGCCGCGGCGAGCTGCATCAGCAGCCCGAAGCCGAACCGCAGCATGCGCTTCTCGCGCACGCCGAGCCAGACGACGGCCGCGCCTTCGATCGCCCACGCGGCGCTGGTCGTCGGGCCGGAGAATGCGAGCGGCACGGCCAGCGTCGCGAAGATCACCGCGAGCGCGAGCGTGGATTCGAACAGCAGCGCGAGGCGGTCGCGGCGCCGCGCGAGCCATGCGGTGACGACGACGTAGAACGCCGACAGCGCGACGGCGCTCCACGCGAGCCCGAACGGCATGTCCTTCACGAGCGACGCCTGCAGTGCGGTCGCGACGATCGGCGTGCCGAACACGAGCGTGCCGTCGACGTAGTGCCGCAGCGCGAGCTCGCGCTTCACCGCATACAGCAATGCGATGCCGACATACATCAGGAAGAACAGGATCAGGAACGGCTCGGTGCTCGCGAACAGCGCGGGGCGATAGGCCGTCACGCCCCACGCGGAGCCGATCGTGAACGTGAACGCGAAGCCGAGCAGGTTGAGCGGACGCCAGGCCTTGAACCACGCGATCGCGAAGATGCCCGCGTTCAGCAGTGCGTAGTAGCTGAACAGCGCGACGTGGTTGCCGTGCCCGGTCGACAGCAGCACCGGTGCGAGAAAGCCGCCCGCGGTGCCCATGAACGCGAGCGGCAGCGCGTTCTGCCGCACCGCGAGGAACGCGCTCAGCGCGCATACCGCGACCATCAGCGGAAACGCGGCGCCGACGGGCAGCAGCGCGTAAAGCTTGGTCGCGGCGAAGATCGTCAGGTACAGGATGCCGACGCCGCCGCCCTGCAGCACGAGCCCGTACGCCGCGCGGCGCGCACGCACGCGCCAGCCGATCGCGAGCAGCGCGGCCGCGGCGAGCGCGGTGCCCGCGAGGCGGAATTCGATCGGCAGCATGTTGTTGTCGGCCGCGTACTTGAGCAGGAACGCGACCCCGAAGAACAGCACGACGATCCCGACGCGCACGACCGTGTTGCCGCCGAGCAGCCAGTCGCGCGCGGCGCGGAATGCACGCTCGACGATGTCGGGTTCGCGCGGTTTGGGCGGCGTGAGGGGAACCGACGGTGCGGGGGCCGGAGCGGCAGGCGTTTCACTCGCGTGGAGCGCGGCCGGTACCGGTACCGGCGCGGCGGTGCGAACCGGCGCCGGGGCTGGCGCAGGAGCCGGTGCCGATAGCGACGCCGGTGCGTCCGCGCGCGCGGCGGCGGGCTGGGCAGGCGGGCGCGGCGGCAGCGTGGCCGAAGGCGGGACGGGGGCGGATGAGATCGCGGACGGGGCCGCGGACACCGATGCGGTGCCGGCGGGCGTGTGCGCCGTCGCCGCGGTCGAGATCGAGCCGGCCTTCGCGCCGGCCAACTGGCCGCGCAGCGACGCGACTTCACGTGTCAGCGTCTCGACGGTGGCTTCGAGCCGCGCGACGCGATCGGCGAGCGGAACCGGCGGCTGGGCGGGCGGCGCCTGCATCGCGGACGTGTCGGGTGCCGCGCCTTTGCCCTTGCGCTTGCGCTGTTGCAGCGTGTGATCGAGACAGAACCCGATCGCTGCGCCGAGCACGGCGCCGTTGACGGCGGAGAAATCCCCGATCAATGCGGCAATCCCGCCCACGACGAAGCCGATTGCGGTAAAAGCCCAGTTCATCTCGCCTTGCTCCCTCTCTCGTATCGTTATCGGCCTGCGATCGGACGTATGCCGGTCGAGGCGTGTCGGCATGGCCGGCAGGCGAACCGCCATGCACGGCTGAAGGCGGCCGCGCATGGCGGCCTGCGTCGCAATCAGCCTGTTGGCGGGGAATGTATCACAGCGGCTGTCGGGGATTTTCCGGGTTGGCACGGTATCGCGGCGTGCACCTTCCGGTGTCGTCGTGCGGCTTTTTGCACGGTCATGCTTTTTATCGGTGAATGCCGCGCGTGCATTTGTCAGGCTATATGGCCGCGGGATCGGACGTGGAATTGTCGTAAAGCGACGCGCGCCCGATGCGAATTCGCGCAAAAAACGACGCGATATGCGCGACGCTGCTGCGCACAAGTCCGGCGCGCGATGCCCGTCGTTGCTGGCTGTGCGCGTATTGCGCCGCCGCAATCGCGTGCCGCCGCGCGCCGCGGCCCGCCCGGCGGGGCTGGAGGCCGTGTCGTATTTGCGCAAGCGTTTGTCGTAATTCGTCGGCAGGTCGGGGTTTTTTCTGGCAACTATGTAGGCACGCTATGACACACGTGAGTCCCCGCTACACGAGGAGAAGGTTTCGATGGATGCCCCCAAGGTCGTGGTCGAAGGTCTGTGCAAGGTGTTTGGAAGTAACCCGCAGCAGGCGCTCGACATGCTTGCCGCCGGCGCGACGAAGGACGACGTGCTCAAGCGCACCGGCCAGGTCGTCGGCGTGCACAACGTCTCCTTCGATGTGCAGGAAGGCGAAATTTTTGTGCTGATGGGCCTGTCCGGCTCCGGCAAATCCACGCTGATCCGCCTCGTGAACCGGCTGGTCGATCCGAGCGCCGGCAAGGTGATGATCGACGGGCTCGACGTCGCATCGGCGCGCCGCTCGGCGCTGACCGCGCTGCGCCGCAAGGACATGAGCATGGTGTTCCAGTCGTTCGCGCTGATGCCGCATCGCTCCGTGGTGTCGAACGCCGCGTTCGGCCTGGAAGTCGCGGGCGTCGGCAAGAAGGAACGCGAACGCCGCGCGATGGAAGTGCTCGAGCAGGTCGGCCTTGCGCCGTTCTCGCACAAGCTGCCGTCCGAGCTGTCGGGCGGCATGCAGCAGCGCGTGGGCCTTGCCCGTGCGCTGGCCGTGAACCCGTCGCTGATGATCATGGACGAGGCGTTCTCCGCGCTCGATCCACTCAAGCGCCGCGAAATGCAGGATGTGCTGCTGCAACTGCAGAAGGAACAGCGCCGCACGATCATGTTCGTGTCGCACGATCTGGAAGAGGCGCTGCGCATCGGCAACCGCATCGCGATCATGGAAGGCGGCCGGCTCGTGCAGGTCGGCACGCCGCAGGACATCATCGCGAACCCGGCCGACGATTACGTGCGCGCGTTCTTCGACGGCATCGACACCAGCCGCTACCTCACGGCCGGCGACCTGATGCAGACGGGCGCCGTGCCGATCGTGTCGAAGTGCGATGCCGCGAACGTCGCGGCCACGCTGAACGGCAGTGCCGACTATGCGTTCGTGCTCGACGCGCAACGCAAGATCCGCGGCTTCGTCACGCGCGATGCGATCGGTCAGGAGACGCCGTCCGTGAGCCCGATCGAAAGCATCCGGCGCGATGCGTCGCTCGAACATGTCGTCGCGCGCGTGGTCGCGAGCCCGAATGCACTGCCTGTCGTCGACGACGACGGCTGCTACTGCGGCTCGGTCGATCGCGCGCTCATCCTGAAGGCCATCACGCGTTCGCGAGGCTCCCATGTCTGAAATGATTCCGCTCGGTACCTGGGTCGACCAGTCCGTTCACTACCTGCTCGACCATGACGCGAAGACGTTCGACGCGATCGGTCAAGCGATCGAGGGGCTCGCGGCCTTCGTCGAGCATGGCCTGCAGGCGATCCCGATGTGGCTGATGATGGCGATCTTCATCGGCGTCGGGCTGTGGCGGGTGGGCTGGCGCTTCGCGCTGTTCACCACCGCGTCGCTGCTGCTGATCTTCGCGACGGGCTTCTGGGACCAGACCGTCATCACGCTCGGCCTCACGCTGTCGTCGACGATCATCAGCCTCGTGCTCGGCATCCCGCTCGGCATCTGGGCCGCGAAGAGCAAGTGGGTCGCCGCGACCGTGCGCCCGATCCTCGACCTGATGCAGACGATGCCCGCGTTCGTCTACCTGATTCCGGCCGCGATGCTGTTCGGTCTCGGCCGCGTGCCGGGGATCCTGTCGACGGTGATCTTCGCGATGCCGCCGGCGGTGCGCCTGACGAGCCTCGGCATCCGCCACGTGAACCGCGAGATCGTCGAAGCCGGCCAGGCCTTCGGCTGCACGCCGTGGCAGCTGCTGTACAAGGTGCAGTTCCCGAATGCGCTGCCGTCGATCATGCAGGGCGTGAACCAGACGATCATGATGGCGCTGTCGATGGTGATCATCGCGTCGATGGTCGGCGCGGGCGGCCTCGGCAACGACGTGCTCGCCAGTATCCAGCGCCTCGACATCGGCCTCGGTTTCGAAAGCGGCCTGTCGGTCGTGCTGCTCGCGATCATTCTCGACCGCATCACCGAAAGCTTCGGCCGCGCGCCGGGCACCGTGAAGGCGCCGCTGTTCTCGGGCCTCAAGCAGCTGTTTCGCGTGAAGGCCTCACCCGCACAGGCCTGACCTCCGGCGGCCGGAAGCCCCGGCCGCTTACCTTGACGATAGAAAACGACTTCCGCGGCTTCGGCCGCGGGGTTGGCCCCCTGCAACCTTGTCGCCAGGAGACCGATGTGACGTCCGCCGTCGCTGTTGCGCCCGCCGCCTGCGTTTCACCGGTTTCGTCCCTCGCCCATTTCGGCTTCCTGACGCTGCCGAACTTCTCGATGATCGCGTTCTCGAGCGCTGTCGAAGTGCTTCGGATGGCGAACTACGTCGGGCGGGCCGATCATTACCAGTGGTCGATCTACTCGCTCGACGGCAGCCCGGTGCATGCCAGCAACGGCATCGCGGTACGGCCGACGCAGGCGCTCGACTACACGAAGCTGCCCGACGTGATGATCGTGTGCGGCGGCATCCGCATCCGCGACGTGGTCGACGAAGAGGCGCGCGATACGCTCGCGGCGCTTGCCGAACGCGGGCTGCCGCTCGGCGGCATCTGCACAGGCGCGTATGCGCTGATGTCGAGCGGGCTGCTCGACGGCTATCGCTGCACCGTGCACTGGGAGAACCTGTCGTCGCTGCATGCCGAGTTCCCGCAGGTCGGGTTCGCCGACGAACTGTTCGTCGTCGACCGCGACCGGTTGACCTGCACCGGCGGCACCGCGCCGCTCGACCTGATGCTGAACCTCGTCGGCATGCGGTTCGGCCAGCAGCTGGCCGCGCAGGTATCCGAGCAGTTCATCCTGGAGCGCATCCGCAGCTCGACCGATACGCAGCCGATTCCGGTCGATGCGCGCGTCGGCTTCTCGCGCGCGGAGCTGATCGAGGTCGTGCGGCTGATGGAGGCGAACATCGAGGAGCCGCTGTCGCTCGAGGAGCTCGCGCGGCTCGTGCGGCTGTCGCAGCGGCACCTGCAGCGGATGTTCAAGGTGTATTTGAACGTATCGCCGACCCACTATTACCTGACGCTGCGCCTGAAACGCGCGCGCGACCTGCTGCGCACGACCGATGCGTCGATCGCACGCGTGACGACGGTCTGCGGTTTCCATTCGCCGTGCCATTTCAGCAAGGCCTACCGCGCGCAGTTCGGCCATGCGCCGAGCTACGAGCGCAGGCTGCCGGGGCGCTGACTGTCGAGAATCATCCAGTCCGCGACGTCGCCGGGATCGCGGCGCGCGGCTTCAATAAACGATCCCGCATTCAAGCAAACGACATCACTTTGAGGAGAAGCAAGATGAAGCGCCTATTGATCGCAGCGGTGTGCGGGATCGGGGTAACCGCGCCGATGTCGGCCGTTTATGCGGCCGATCCGCCCGTGTGCAAGAACGTGCGCTTCGCGGATGTCGGCTGGTCCGACATCGCGGCGACCACGGGCCTCGCCACGACGATGCTGCAGGGGCTCGGCTACAACCCGACGAAGACGATCGCGTCGGTGCCGATCACGTTCGCGGGGATCAAGAGCAAGCAGATCGACGTGTTCCTCGGCTACTGGTCGCCGACGATGGACCCGATCATCCAGCCGTTCACGAAGGCCGGCACGATCAAGGTGCTCTCCACGCCCAACCTGACCGGCGCGAAATACACGCTCGCGGTGCCCGACTACGTCTATCAGGGCGGCCTGAAGTCGTTCGCGGACATCCAGAAATATGCGGACAAGCTGAACGGCAAGATCTACGGGATCGAGCCGGGCAACGACGGCAACCTGCTGATCAAGAAGATGATCGACGGCAACCAGTTCGGCCTCGGCAAGTTCAAGATGGTCGAGTCGAGCGAGGCCGGGATGCTGGTCGAGGTGAATCGCGCGATTCGCGACAAGCAGTGGATCGTGTTCCTCGGCTGGGAGCCGCATCCGATGAACGTGCAGATGAAGATCGACTACCTGAGCGGCGGCGACGACGTGTTCGGCCCGAACTACGGCGAAGCGAAGGTGCTGACGGCGACGCCGCCCGACTACGCGCAGCGCTGCCCGAACGTCGCGAAGTTCGTGTCGAACCTGCAGTTCACGACGACGATCGAGAACCACGTGATGGTGCCGATCATGAACAAGGTAGAGCCGAACAAGGCGGCCGCCGAGTGGCTGAAGGCGAACCCGCAGGCGCTCGACAAGTGGCTCGCGGGCGTGACGACGCTCGACGGCAAGCCGGGCCTGCCGGCGGTGAAGGCGTATCTCGGCGTGCATTGAGCGACGCGGCCGGGCGTTCGCCTGGCCCGCAAGCGGCTTGACGGATCGGCGCCCCCCGTCCCGGGAAGATTCCGGGAGCCGGGGGGCGTCGGCATGCCTGTCCGGCGTGAGCAGGCATCAGGCCACGACTTGCATGAGCCACGCGTTGATGCGTCGAATCACGTCGCTCCAGTCGCCTTCGCGGGTTTGCCGCACGGCGGTCGCATGCGCGATCCAGGGGCTCGCGGTACCCTCGACGCCCCAGCGCCAGTCGCCACAGACGTGGGTCGGTACGCAAGTCCGCATACCCATCATGGCCGCCAGGTTGGCGACACCCGAATCGACCGCGACCACGGCATCCAGTTGGGCCATGCATGCAGCCGTGTCGCCGAAATCCCGAATCCCGGGCTGGTAGTGACCAACATTGCCGGCCGGCGTGCCCGCCAGTGCCGCGGCAGCGGGGTGATGCAGACTCACGAAATGCATGCTTTCCGCGATGGCCGGGTGTGCCACGATCGCGTCGATCGCATCGAGCGGCAGGCTGCGGCGGCTGGCCCAGCACCTGACGATGGCGCCTTTTTCGGGCCAATGTCGTTGGACGCAATCCCAGAACAGTCCGATCAGCTTCCTGCCCGGATATTGCTCGCGCACTTGCGCGGCCCATTCGGCAGCGAGCCGCTGCTTGTGCGGCGGCGTCTTGATGTACGGCGCGAACCATCGTTCCGGCAGGCGTGTCCGCCGGGCTTTCAGCATCGGCAAATGAAGCAGCGTGGCATGCAGGTCCGGCGCGAAACTGTCGACGCGTGCTTGCAGTTCATGGGGCAACGGCGCATGAAACTGCACCGGATTGGGGGCGGCGACGACCTCGCACCGCGGCAGTGATGCCTGCATGAGCGAGTGGCTCTGCGGATGGCAGGTGAGCATGACGTGCGCGCCTTCGTCCAGCCAGTCGGCCACGCAGGCCGAGAGGAGAAAGTTGTCGCCGAAGCCGTGTTCATGCGTGATCAGGACACGCCTGCCGCGCACATCCGATTCGCCGTCCCATGTCGGGAGGCCGACCGGGCGGTAATTGGCGGACAGGCGCGGAACGTCGTCACGCATTCGCCAATAGGCGAAGCCGCGCGGATCGCCCGCCTTGAGCATCGCTTCTCCCATCGCGAATCCGATCGATGCGCTCATCTCGGCAGGACCGGATGCCGCCATCCGGAAGGCTTCGTCGAGCAACGCGATGGCCTGCGCGAGATCGCCGGCCATCATCAGGCTCATGCCCAGTCGCAAGCGGTGGAGTTCGGGCCGGCTGTGCCGCGACGGATCGCGTTTCCAGACTTCGGCGGCTTCGACATAGCGGCCCAGCAGGTAGAGCGCATCGGCACGCCGTGTCATGGAGACGGCGTCGTGCGGGTCGAGCGCCAGCGCCAGGTCGGCCCAGGGGAGCATTTCCTCCTCTCGCCGGAGGGCAGTCAGCAGTTCGCAGATCCGATGCAGGATCGCGGGATCACGTGAATCGCCTGCGTATTGCGTCTGGGCGGCACGCAGTTGCTGTTCGAGGTCGACCATGAATGCGGTTCCGGCGGGCGCGCTCACCGTGCGGGGCGGGCGCAACGGGAACCGATGGGAGCAGGGTCCCGGCGGTGGGCATCACGATGCCGGCACCTCGCCGGCGCGTCGATGCCGGCCGTGTCGTCGCAGGGGCTACACACGGAATGAGCCGTCGAAGATGACGGTGTCGTCGAACAGGATCTTTCCGGACGAAAACACCAGATCCAGGTGATGGCTGCCGCGTTCACCGCCGCCGAGGCCAAGGTGCAACCCGGGATGGCGTTCTTCGAAACTTGCATTGCGTCCATGCAGCCTGACGTTCAGGTTCGTCCCGATCCCGAACTCCTCGACGATCCTGTTTCCCGCGCATTTGTCGAGATACAACCTGAAATCGTCCTCGAGCTGTCGATTGGCCGATTCCACGCTGACCACCTGGCTCCGCTCGATCCCGATCTTCAATATCGAGTCGATGACACCGTACTTGATGGCAAAGGGCACCGTGCTCAGGAAGGTGCCGCCGAACAAGACGCTTCCGCTCAGGTCGAGTACGCGGGTCGCCACTTCGCCGGGCATCAGGTCGTAGTGGTTGCGGCCATCGAGGCTTTTCCATGTCTGATCCAGCGTTCCGTGCAGCGAACCGCCGAAGCCGTCGTGAAATTGCACGCGTCGAGCGCGTTGTGCCGCCGCAATGATGCGTTCGTTGCGGGCGGCAATGTCGTCGATGCTCTCGGAAAAGGCCTCCTTGAAGAATTCGCCGTATTCCCGCAGCAATACCGACTTCTTCCAGTGCTCGGCCATTTTCGGCTTGAGGGGCGGGATGAACGACGGCCCATGCGGGTTGATGTCGGAACGGATGGACGAGTCGTACATGAAGATGAACATGTCACACCGGTCGATTTCCTTTATGACCTGTTCGTGATTTTCCGTGTCAAGCTCGACGTAGGTGAACGAATATTCGAGTTTTTTCGGGCAGTGCCGGATAATCGATTGCGCGGTATTTCTCTGGCTTTGATCCGAGCCGACCAGGATGTTGGCGCCGGCTGAATGTTTCTGAACCATGGCTGGATGTCCGCGGACACACGAAAAGAAATTCTCGACACTTTTTTCCATGATTATCTCCGGGGTATCCAGCTTCTGGATCAAAAAATGGCGGGTCGTTTCGATCCGCCATCATTCGGCTGCCTGCTTATGCCCACAGAGCAGTTGCGAATGGAATGACTGCGCTGTCCTTCATCATCTCGACCCAGTCTTCGTGCTGATCTTCCTGCATCCATTCGATCAGCGGGAGATCCTGCTTTTCCTGATTTTCGTTCATGATGATTTCCTTGTTTAGGAATTGAACTGCGAACATCGCAAATCGCCCCCGAAAATTCGAGGGCGGATTTAGCGATTGAGTGGGCGCATGGGGTTGCGCCGATTATATGGGGTGGGTATGAATAATTGCTTTCCGTTAATCGTCAGACAACATTAGCATTCGAATTTGCGGAGGGACAATGTAACGTAAACCCTAGGGTTGTTTTGATTTTGTGAATGCTGGTGGTGGTATTGTTTGAATGCCGAAAAAATGAAACGGGGTGCGTTTTGAAACGGGAATAAACGCACCGATTGATGTCGATTTCGACTGCTTGATTACCGGGCGCTCGTTTCATTCCCCCTTCGTCGCCGCGGGCACGTCGAACACGCGATCGAACGCCCACTGGAAGGCGAACGCGTAACAGAAGAAGAACGCAAACAGCCCGATGTCGACGACGAATGCGTCGAACCACGAGATGTCGAGCCACCACGACACGACGGGCACCAGGATGAAGATGAGCCCGCCTTCGAATCCGGTGGCGTGCAGGATTCGCCGCCCGAGCGTGCGTGCCGGCTGCCGGCGCGACGCTTCCCAGCGCTCGAACAACGCGTTGAAGATCATGTTCCACAGCATCGCGATCGCCGACATCGTCGCCGACAGCGCGCCCGAATAGACGAGGCCCTGCTTGAAGAGCGCCGCGATCACGGGCGAGATGCAGGAAATCGCGATCGCTTCGTAGAGCACCGCCTGCGTGATCCTGCGCGATAGGCCTTGCACGTTGTTTCTCCGGTTCGACGTCATTCGCCGCGGCACCCTGCCGTGACGTCCCGCAAGGCTATTCGCGTTGCACGCGTGCTTCAATTCACCTAATCTCACCCCGATTCAATCGAATTCAACCCGGCCCGATCCGGCCCGCGAGGCCCCGTGTTCTCGAAACTTCCCCTGACCGCATTGCGTGTATTCGAAGCGTCGGCGCGGCTTGGCGCGTTCAAGGCTGCCGCGGACGAACTGTCCGTGACGCCGGCCGCCGTATCGCACCAGATCAAGTCGCTCGAAAGCCGGCTCGGCGTGCTGCTGTTCGAGCGCGGCGCGAGCGGCGTGCGGCTCACGGAGGAGGGCGAGCAACTGTTTCGCGCGAGTCACGATGCGTTGCTGGCGCTGAGCCGCGGGCTCGATGCGGTGCGGCCGGAAGCGACCGGCGAGCGCACGCTCGTGCTGACCACCACGCCCGCATTCGCCGCGATGTGGCTGATTCCGCGTCTCGGGCGGTTTCGTCGCATCGATCCGCAACTGCACATCAAGGTCGAAACCGGCAACACGCTCGCCGATCTCGAACGCGATGCGCGGATCGATCTTGCGATTCGCGCAACGTCGCGCACGTTTCCGGCGCTGCACGAGATTGCGCTGATCGACGAGTATTTCGGCGCCTATGCGGCCGCCGGGTTCGACGCGCACCGCACGGGCGAGCCGCTCGACCTGATCGAGACCGTGTGGGATACGCCGTTGCCGGTGTCGGTCGACTGGGCGTCGTGGTGCCGTGCGGCAGGCCGCGACGCGTGGCTCGAACGCGCGGTGTTTCGCCATTACGACGACGAGCATTACGCGTTGCAGGCCGTGCTGCACGGGCAGGGCATCGCGCTGCTCAGCTCGGTGCTGGCTGCCGAGCATGTCGCGCACGGCGCACTGACGCCGATCGAGCCGTCGGTGCGGCTCGACGGCGCGCGTTTCGTCGCGCTGTGCCGGCCCGGGCGTGAGCGCGAGCCGCAGGTCAGGTCGTTTCTCGACTGGCTTGAAGCGGAAATCGCGCAGACGCGGGCGGCGGTGGCGCGGATGGGGGCGGGCGTCGAGCGCTAAAGCGGGGCGGCGCGGGCCGTGTGCGAACGGTGCGCCCGCATACCGTCACCCGAACCTGACGCAATACACCGGCGGCAAATGCGCGGACACCAACTGCCAGTTTTCCCCGCCGTCATCGGACGTCCACAACCCGCCGGTCGTCGACGCCATCGCGAGGCGCGTGCCCGAATCGTCCACCGCGAGCCCGTGCCGATACACGAGGTCGTACGCCGGTGCGGGCGGCAGCCCGTTCGTGAATGGCTCGAAACTGCGCCCGCCGTCGCGCGTGCGCGTGACGACGAACCGGCCGTCCACCGGAATCCGGCACGCGTCCTTCACGGCCGGTACGAACCACGCGGTGTCCGGCTCGTGCGGATGCACGGCCACCGCGAAACCGAAGCTCGACGGCTGGGCCTCGATCCTCCGCCAGTGTTCGGCGCCGTCGGTCGAGCGGAAGATCGCGCAGTGATGCTGCGTCCACAGCACGTCCGGGTTGGCCGCACACTGCACGACGCGGTGCGGGTCCTGCGCGTTGGGTTCGCCGCGTCGCTCGGGCGGCATGTAGTCGGCTTCCATGCCGTCGGCCGTCACACGCCACGTCGCGCCGCCGTCGGCGGTCTGCCAGACGCCGCCGCACGAGATGCCGATCGTCACGTGCCGGCTGTCGCGCGGATCGACCATCACCGAATGGATGCCCGGCGCATCGTATCCGCCGCCGCCCCATTCGGCGCGCTCCGGGCGATCCCACAATGCCCGGTTGAGCACCCAGGAACCGCCGCCGTCGTCCGAGCGGAACAGCCCGCCGGGAATCGTGCCCGCCCACAGCACGCCCGGCTCGTCGGTGCCGCCGGCTTCGAGCGACCAGATCTGCTGGAGCGTCCACGGCGGCTGCGGCGGGCCGGGCGGCGTGTCGCCCGTGTCGCTCGCGGCACCCGTGCCCGACGGTGCGCTGGCGGGCGGATCGTCGGCTGGCTGCGGCGGATACACGGGCACCGCGCATTCTTCCCAGTCGGTGGCGCCGGCCCGCCTGCGATGCAGTTTCACGCCGAAATGACCCAGGTTGAGCGCCGCATACAGCGTGCCGTCGCGCGGGTCGGCGAGCGCCATGCTGACCGGCTCGCCGGCGAAATGCGGCTCACCGAGCGTCCAGCCGCCGTTGCCGTCGGGCTGCAGGACGAACAGGCCCTTGCGGGTGGCGACGAGCAGTCGATCGTTCATGTGCGATGTCTCCTGATGGCCCGACCTGGCGTTCCGGCACGCGGTCGGCGCTTGTGCATGCGTCCCTTTATCCGCCCGTCAGCGCCTGTACGACATAAACCCGGCTCGCGTCGCCGAGCACGTCGGACAGGCGCTGACGGTCGCGTATCGGCTGGCCGTCGATGAATACCGACAGGTGTTTGCGCAGCGCGCCCTGGTCGTCGAGGATGTAGCCGCGCAGTCGCGGCTGCTCGCCGAAAACGGTGTCGAATGCTTCGCCGAGCGTGCGGGCGTCGATTTCGCGCTCGGGCGTTTCGATATGCCGCTGGATTGAGGCGGCGAAGAAGAGGTGCGCCATGGCGGGAGCCGGCAGGAGCCGCGCGGAGGGGACGGTCTTTAGTTTAGGCGATCCGTCGGAGGCGCCAAGACGACGTCTCGTAGTCGCCGTGCGCCGGCGTGTCGATCCGTCGCGGTCGACACGACCACGCGGATCGGCAACAATCCCGCCCGGGCCGCCATCGCATGCCGGATTCGGCCGCCATGCCGCTCGACGGTCGCACGCTCTCCACTTGCCGATGAAGGACATTCCCGCCATGCCGCGATCCGCGCTGTCGATCGTCAAACCCGCCGTCGACGATATCGTCGCGGGCCGCAAGCGCGTGGAGATCCGCTCGTGGGCGCCGCCGGCCATGCCGTTGCGCGATCTCGTGCTGGTGCAGAACGCGATCTTCCTGCGGCAGGACGGGCAGGAGGATCCCGACGGTATCGCGCTCGCGATGGTCGATGTCGTGGGGGTGCACGACTGGACGCCCGATGAAGCCCGCTCGCAAGGCAAGCAATGGTGTGCAGGATACGTGTGCTGGGAACTGGCGAACGTTCGGCAGATCGCGCCGCCTGTTCCGTGCGTCGCGAAGCGCGGCATCTATGCGTTGCCGGATGATTTCGGAAAGGTGTCCTGATGATTTCGCCTGCATCCGGGGCGGGCCGGACGCCCTTGCGACACCAGAGAGGGCAGTCGAAACGAAGCGTCACCCGGAGAGTGCCCGCCGCCCGCGCTAAACCGGAATCGATCGCCCGCGTATCCTGATCCCGATCCGCACGATGCCGATCACCGCATTCGACAGCCACGTGAGCAGGCGCGGCATCCCGCGTCGGCGGATATCGAGCAGCAGCACGATCCGCACGGCGTCGCTGTCGTTCCACACCTCGTGCATGAACGTATCGTCCCACAGCAGGAAACGGCCTTCGTCGAGCCGGTATTCGTGGCCGTCCACCTTCAGCACGGCGGCCGGCGCGCCGTCCGCGCGCTTCGGCATCGACAGCACGAGATAGCCGCGCAGGATGCCGCGAAACGGCCCGCGATGCGGTGGAATGTGCTTGCCGGGTGCGAGGAACGACAGCGATGCGGACAGCACGTCCGGCGACGTCGCGACGATCGACGCGACGGTCGGGCAGCGCGACAGGTTGCGCGGGAACGGCTGGCCGTAGGCCTGCATGATGAACATCCGCCAGTCGCGTGCATCGGTGGCCGAGATGTCGTACTGCTCGCGCATGACCTCGTGGAAGCGCGGGATGCGCGCCATGTCGCGCGCCACGGCGAATGCCTCTGCCTGGATGGCGGGCCACGCACGGACGAAACGCCCGGCATCGGGAAACGCGGCCGTATCGAGCACCGCGCCGCCGTCGATATGGCGGTCGTACAGCGTGCGCAGCAGGCCGGCTGCATAGTCGTAAGCGACGGACATGGTCGATCGAGGCGCGATCCGGAAAGGGTGACGTCAGTCTGCCCGAAGCGGGGCGGGCGCTGCGTTACGTCAGGTTACGCCGGCTGACGAAAGAATGACAGGTTCATGAATGTTCGTTCCACGCGCCCCCGGAGCCGCAGAAGCCGCGTGATTCGGGCCGCGACATGCGGGAATAAATGCACACGCTCCGTCGTCATACGGGTGTAGCACGTCGTCTCGTTGACTTCTCGAGGAGTGGAACATGAACAAGCATTGGCTGGTGGCCGCCGCCGTGGCGGCGATTTCTTTCGCGGGTGTCGCGGCGCCCGCATCGGCGCAGGCACTGACGCGCGCGCAGGTCAGGCAGCAGCTGATCGACGCCGAGAACCAGGGGCTGCGCTTCGTGACCGATACGTCGTATCCGGACGTGAGCCCGCTGTTCCGGCAGCAGGTCGAACGGATGCCGCAGCGCCAGGCCGGCACGGCAGTCGGCAGCGAGCCGGCCGCCTCGTCCGATGCGGGCAAGCCGGCGACGATGGCGCCGCGCCAGCGTTCCGCCGCATGCGTCGGCCCGGCGAGTTTCTGCACGATCTATTTCGGCAGCTGACGCAGCCGCCCGCGTTCGCAGGGCCGGCATTCACCCAGGTTGATCGATACGGAACATTGAAGGAGTTCATGATGAAAACATATATCGCAGTACTGACGATGATCGCGGCGATGGTCGGCCAGTCGGCCTTCGCGCAATCGGCCGCGCCGCTGACGCGCGCGCAGGTTCGCGACGAATTGATGCGCCTGGAAGCAGCCGGGTACGACCCGGCGAAAGGGGACGACGGCGAGTATCCGGCGGACATCCAGGCGGCGCAAGCGAGGCTTGCCGAACAGGACCGGGCCCGGATGGCGGCTGCGCATGCACCGGCGGCCGGTATGCCGGCGCAGAACAGCAACTAGGTGCCGATATGGTCTTGTGCGACTTCAGGCCGTCGTGTTCGCGGCACGGCCGTCCGGCAGCCGTTCGTGCCGCCCGACGCGGTGGAAGGGCGCCGGCCGCCGTGCCCGTCATCGCGCGCCGCTTCGCTCGGCGCCGCGATCATCTGGCCGGCGGCGCGCGATGGTCAGGCCGGCCGATCGCGCGATGAGCCGGGACGACGACGGGTTCGGCCCTGGCGGCAGGCCGGTTCATGCGCGCCATGATATGCCGCGCTGCCGATCGTGCGATCACCAGGGCATCATGCGCTGCAGGACCTGGTCGCGCAGCACGAAGCGGTGCGCCAGCGCCGCTGCCACGTGCAGGCAAATGCCGGCGAACAGCACCCAGGCGAGGATGCCGTGCACGTCGCCCATCGCGTGGCCGAACCCGGAACCGGCCGCCGACAGCGCGGGCAGCGGCACGATCCCGAGCAGCGTCACGCCCCACGCGCGCGACGATGCGTTGATCCAGCCGAGCAGCGGCACGGCGATCAGCAGCGCGTAGAGCGCGAAATGCGTGACGCCCGACAGCGCACGCATTGCAGGAGACAGGTCGTTCGCCGGCGGGCGATGCGTCGCGCGCCACAGCACGCGGCAGGCCATCGCGGCGAGCAGTGCGGTGCCCACGATCAGGTGCGCGGCGATCAGGCCGACGGGCTGCGTATCGCGATGCACGTCGGGCATCGTCCAGCCGATCGCATATTGCGCGACGATCAGCGCGACGATCAGCCAGTGAAGAAAACGCGCAACGGTGTCATATCGGGCGGGTGTGGACATGAAGACTCCTGCGTACGACGGGGACGGTATCGGACGGGTGGATTCTACGACCGCATGCTTAACGAAACGTTAAGCACGCGGCATCTCACGCGGCGATCGGTCGTCGGGTGAGCCTGCCGGCCGCGCTTCGCCCGCGTCCGCCGACGGCAGTGCGACCGCGACACCGAGGCCCTGGCCGCCGATGCCGGGCCCGAACTGCACGGTGCCGCCCAGGTATTGCGCGATGCGCGTGACGATCGACAACCCGAGCCCGCTGCCGGGCGACTGCGCGCCGCTGCCGCGATAGAAGCGGTCGCCGAGCCGCTCGTGCTCGCCGGGGGCGACGCCGGGCCCGTCGTCGCGAACGACGATGCGTTGCAGTGCGCCGTCGTCGTGCACGCCGAGCTCGATGCGACCGCCCGGGCGGCCGTACTTCACGGCGTTGTCGACGAGGTTGTCGAGCAGGATGCCGATCAGGATCGGATCGGCGTCGATCGCGCGTCCGGAGACGGGGCCGGCCACGAGGTCGATGGCCTTGTCCGACGCCTTCGCGAGATGGCGGTCGAGGGCGGCTTCGACGAGTTCGCGAACGGCGACCGCGCGCGTCGGAATGCGTTCGTATTCGTCGAGCCGCGCGAGCAGCAGCAACTGCTCGGCGAGACGCGCACTGCGGTCGACGCCTTGAACGACCCGCTGCATCGCGAGCCGCTGGAGTGCCGGATCGTCGGTCGCGATGGCCACCTGGGCCTGGACCTTGATCGCGGCAAGCGGTGTCTTGAGCTCGTGCGCGGCATCGGACGTGAACGCGCGCTCGCGCACGATCGATTGCCGCAGCCGGGCCAGCAGGCGGTCGATCGCGTCGACCAGCGGGCGCACTTCGTCCGGCACGGCGGCGATGCCGAGCGGTTCGAGCGATCGCGCGTCGCGCGCGCCGATCAGCGTCGACAGCGTCTTCAACGGCGCGAGACCGCGTCCGATCAGATACCAGAGGAGCAGCGCCAGCACCGGGAGCGCGACGATCAACGGCAGGACGATGCCGCGCGCGGTGCCGGTTGCCAGGTCGCTGCGCGTGTTCGCGATTTCCATCACGCGGATCCAGCGCCCCGACGCGTCGTCGCGCAGCGTGTGCATACGCCATGACGCGTCGCGGATGACGATCGTTTCAGGAAGACCGCGCGAGTCGTGCGCGTCGGGCAGGCCGGCGGCGCCGGCCGGGAGGCTCGACGCGACGACCTGGCCCCGTGCGTCGCGCACCTCGAACAGCACGTCGCGCGGAAGGCGATCGCCGTCGGTTTCGGGGCCGGGTTTCGAGCCGCGGCGATCCAGTTCGACACGCGCGTCCGGCGGCACACGGGCGAGGCGGCCGAGGTCGGCAGGCGAGAGATTGACCAGCAGCGATGCATATTCGACGAGGCGGGCGTCTTCCCATTCGCCGATCTCGCGCGTCGCATACCGGAAGCTGCCGAACACGGCGACGAGCCACACGACCGTCACGCAGCCGAGCGCCATCGACGAAACGCGGCGCCGTATCGAGCGGGACGTCATGCGAGATCGACGACGTAGCCGACGCCTCGAACGGTGCGGATCAGTTCCGCGCCGAGCTTCTTGCGCAGGTTCGACACATGCACCTCGATCGCATTGCTTTCGATACCTTCCTGCCAGCCGTACAGGGTGTCCTCGAGGCGCGAGCGCGACTGCGGCGCGCCCGGGTGGCTGACGAGCTGAACCAGGATGGCCCACTCGCGCGACGTGAGCGCGATGCGCGACGCATCGCGTGTCACCGTGTGGGCGGTCAGGTCGATCGTGATGTCGCGCCACACGATCTCGTCGCCGGCGCGGCCTTGCGAGCGGCGCACGAGCGCGCGGCAGCGGGCGAGCACTTCGGTCAGTTCGAACGGTTTCGCGAGGTAGTCGTCGGCGCCGTCGTCGAGGCCGCGGACGCGGTCGGCCACGGTGCCGCGCGCGGTCAGGACCAGCACGGGGACGGTATCGCCCGCATCGCGCAACGCGCGCAGCAGCTCGGTGCCCGATTTCCCGGGCAGGCCGAGATCGAGCACGACGAGCGCGAAGCGCGTCGTCGCGAGTGCGGCTGCCGCTGCGTGACCGTCGCGCAACCAGTCGACGTGATAGCCGGCCTGGGTCAGGCTGATCTCGAGACCGCTGCCGATCAGGTCGTCGTCTTCAACAAGGAGGAGTCGCATGGTCGATTCGGGGGCGGATGCCTGCGATTGTACGAGCGCGACGCACCTGCCGTGCAACGGATTGTAATTGCGCAGGATCAAACTTCTCCCGATTCTGAAGAACGCTTAAGGTTCGGCGGCGGCAATCCCGCTACCATCGGCCACACCGTTTCCAGGGGGATTTTCCGCTGCCCCTGATCCCGAACCGGGTCACGCCTGTCCGGCTTGCCCGTCAATCCGCGACCTTGCCGATCGATGTCCGATCGACGCGAGTCGCCCGTACGGGAGATTCATTCCTCATGGCCCCCTCAACGATCGAGCGATGGCGCGCCTACCTGCTGATCGCCGCGCTGGCCGGCATGTTCGTTCAGTGCTTCGTGCTGGTTTCATGGCTGGCGCTGCGCGTACCCGAGGCATTTTTCACGACGATGACGTTTCGCATGTGGACCGTCGTCGCGATCGTCACCGCGATCCTTTCGGTCCGCAAGCTTGCCGGCGCGGCGTTCAGGGCGGCGCTGGCATGCGGATTCGTACACGTGACCGGAATCGATCGTCACACGGTAGCCGTGTCATCCGATTGCGCGTACCGTCGGCTGGTCATCCTTCATATCCGGCTCAACGGAAATCGGTTCCGCTACGCACACGGGTGAGCCCGCCTTCGCGCGTGCCCGCCCCGACGCACCACGGTCCCGCCGGGCCACCACTGGGGAATCGCATGGTGTTGCTGCATGTGCTGCACGCGCTGGCCGGCGCGATGTCGATCGTCTGCGGGCTGGGCGTATTGCTGGGTATTGCGTATACGGTCGCGGCCAGCGTGCTGGTCGGGCGGTTCTTTTCCAGGCCGGCGGCGCAGCCGCGCGAGTATCCGGGCGTCACCGTCGCGAAGCCGCTGCACGGCGACGAGTGGCAGCTCGTACAGCATCTCGAAAGCTTCTTCGTGCAGAATTATCCGGGCCCCGTCCAGCACCTGTTCGGCGTGCACGATGCAGGCGACGCGGCACTCGCGGCCGTCGAGACGCTGCGTGCACGCTACCCTGACGCGAACATCAAGGTCGTCGCCGATGCGCGGCTGTACGGGCCGAACCGCAAGATCGGCAATCTCGTGAACATGCTCGAACACGCGGAGTATTCGGTGCTGTGCCTCGCCGACAGCGACGTGCTGGTCGAGCGCGATTATCTGTGCGCGGTCGTCGGCGCGCTGCAGCAGCCGGATGTCGGCATCGTGACGAGCGTGTACCGTGGTGTCGCATCGCCGGGTTTCTGGCCCAGGATCGCCGTCGCGATGACGAACTACCATTTCCTGCCGGGCGTGATCACCGGGATATTCATCGGGCGTGCGCGGCCCTGCTTTGGCCAGACGATTGCGATCACGCGCGCGACGCTCGAACGTATCGGCGGCCTCGCGCGATTCGCGCATCACCTGGCCGAGGATCACGCGCTGGGCGAAGCGGTGCGGCAGGCAGGCGCACAGGTCGTCATTCCGTCGTTCGTCGTCGGGCATGCGTGCGTCGAGGAGACGTTCGCGAGGCTGTACGCCCACGAGTTGCGCTGGAGCTGCACGATTCGCGCGGCGGACCGGCTCGGTCATGCGGGCTCGGTGCTGATGCACCCGGTGCCGCTCGCGCTGCTGGCGCTGCTGTTCTCGGGCGGCACGGCCGCCGCGTGCGTGCTGGCGATCGCGGCGCTCGCCGCGCGGGTGCTGCTGATGCTGAAAACGAGCCGTGCGACCGGCGCGGGGCTGCGCGGCGCAATCTGGCTGCCGTTCGTCGATCTCCTGCAGTTCTTCGTGTTCGTGTCGAGCTTCTTCTCGTCGCATGTCGTGTGGCGCGGCACGCGCTTTCGCGTGAACCGGGAAGGGCTGTTGTCGGCGGCGAGCGAATCATGACGACGCAGACGAACCCCGGCGGCGACGCAGCCCGGAACGTCGCGCGCAGCGACGCGCGGCTTCGGCGCGCGGGGCAGGCCGCGGCGCTGGGCGGGCTGGCGCTCGCCGTGTGGCTGATCTGGCGCGAGCATCCGCTGGACATCCTGCATCGCCTGCAGATTGCCGGCGCCGGATTGCTGCTCGCGGCGCTGGCCCACCTCCTGCCGATGCTCGCGAATGCGTGGGACTGGCGGATGCTGATCCGCGGCCCGCGTAGGCCGTCGTTCGCGACGATGCTGAAACTCGTGTGGATTCGTGAATCGATCAACGGGCTGCTGCCGGTCGCGCGGATCGGCGGCGAGATCGTGTCGTTCGGCCTGCTGCGGCAGGCGGGCGTGCGGCCGGCGACGATCGTGGCCAGCCTCGTCGCCGACATGCAGCTGACGCTGATCAGCCAGCTGGTGTTCGCGCTGGTCGCGATCGGCTACGTGCTCGGGCACGTCTCGTCCGATGCCGCGCGGGTGGCCGGGAACCTCGCGATCGGCATGGCCGCGCTGGTGCCGGTGCTGCTGCTGTTCGCGCTGGTGCAGCATGCGCGGCCGTTCGAGCGCGCGATGCGCGTGCTGAACCGTGTCACGAGCGGGAAGGTGGTGGCGCTCGTCGGCGAATCGGCGCGTACCGATCAGTCGATCCGGATGATCTGGAGAAAGACCGGCATCGTCGTGCGCTACCTCGCGATCTGGCAGCCCCTGCAGTTCGTGGGTTACGCGCTGGAAATCTGGCTCGCGCTGGTCTTTCTCGGCGCGGAGCCGACCTTCGCGCAGGCGCTCGCGATCGAGGCGCTGATCCAGCTCGTGAGCAGTATCGCGTTCCTGATGCCGGGCGGCCTCGGCGTGCAGGAGGGCGGCTTCGTGCTGATCGGCGGGCTCCTCGGGTTCGATCCGCCGACGTGTCTCGCCCTGGCCGGCGCCCGCCGCGTGCGCGACCTGCTGTTCTATCTGCCGGGCCTGCTCGCGTGGCAGTGGGCGGCCGGTTCGGCGAACCGGCCGGGCGGAACGAAACGCGCGTCGTTGCCGATCGGGGAATCCGCCCGGCCGCATTGATGCGGCCGCGCAGCCCGTGCCCGCGCGGCCGGCGGCGCGGGAATCAGCGCCGTTCGTCGGCGAGATGGCTGCGGATCACGTCCGCGAACGACGTGTCGCCCTTCAATCCGAGCGCTTCCGCGCGCGACGTATCCCAGCGGCCCGGCCAGCTGCCGACGATCTTCTCGACGCGCTCGTCGGGCACGTGGCGGATCAGCTTCACGACTTCGTCGCCCGCGACTTCGCGCAGCGCCGCGATCATTTCGTCGACCGATACCGACAGGCCGGGCAAATTGATCACGCGTTTGTTGCCGAGCTTCGCGCTGTCGATTTCGCAGCCCGCGACGAGCGCTTCGATCGCGCCGCGCGGCGACAGCAGCCACAGCCGCGTCGAACCCGGCACCGGGCACACGCTTTCCTCGCCGTTCAGCGGCTCGCGGATGATGCCGCTCGCGAACGACGATGCGGCCGCGTTCGGGCGGCCCGGCCGCACGCTGATCGTCGGCAGCCGCAGCACGCGGCCGTCGACGAAGCCGCGCCGCGCGTAGTCGCACAGCAGCAGCTCGGCGATCGCCTTCTCGGCGCCGTAGGACGATTGCGGGTTCAGCGCGGTGTCGTCCTGCACGACGTCGGGAAGCGTGCCGCCATACACCGCGACCGAGCTCGTGAACACGACGCGCGGCCGGTGGCCACGCGCGCGACACACTTCGAGCAGCGCGCGCGACGCGTCGAGGTTGATCCGCATGCCGAGGTCGAAATCGGCCTCGGCCTGCCCGCTGACGATTGCCGCGAGGTGGAAGATCGCGCCGGTTTGCGTGTCGATCGCGCGTTCGAGCACCGCGCGATCGGCGATGTCGCCGACGATCGACGTCACGCGCGCATCGCCGAAATCGCTGCCTTCGACGACGTCGAGCAGCACCAGCTCGTCGATCTTCTCGCTGCGGCCGTCGGGGCCGCTCAGTTCGCCGCGCTCGAGCAGCTTGCGCGCCAGACGCTGGCCGAGAAAGCCGGCGCCGCCGGTGATCAGTACTTTCATGTTCGTTACCTTCCGAGGAATGCGTGAATTAGCGGGAACAGGCCCTGAGCCAGCCGAGCCCTTCCGACGTGCCGGCCTTCGGGCGGTACTCGCAACCGATCCAGCCGTCGTAGCCGAGCGTGTCGATCAGCTCGAACAGATACGGGTAGTTGAGTTCGCCGAGATCCGGCTCGTGGCGATCGGGCACGCCCGCGATCTGGATATGGCCGATGCCCGCGAAATCGCGCCGGAGCTTCGTCGCGAGATCGCCTTCGACGATCTGGCAGTGGTAGCAGTCGAACTGCACCTTCAGGTTCGGCGCGCCGACTTCCGCGCGGATCGCCTGCGCGTCGTCCTGACGGCTCAGGAAATAGCCGGGCATGTCGCGCTGGTTGATCGGCTCGATCAGGATCGTGATGCCGTGCGCGGCAGCAGCCTGCGCGGCATGGCGCAGGTTCGACAGGTAGGTGTCGCGATGGCGTGCACGGTCGGCGCCCGGCGGCACCATCCCGGCCATCACGTGCAGCTTCCGGTTGCCGAGCACGCGTGCATAGTCGAGCGCCTGGTCGATGCCGCGCCGGAACTCGTCCTCGCGGCCCGGCAGCGATGCGGTGCCGCGTTCGCCCGCGGCCCAGTCGCCGGGCGGCGCGTTGAACAGCGCCTGTTCGAGGGTGTGCGCGTCGAGGCGCGCGCGGATGTCCTCGGCGGCGAAGTCGTACGGGAACAGGTACTCGACGGCCTTGAAGCCGTCGTAGGCGGCAGCGGCGAAGCGTTCGAGGAACGCGTGCTCGGTGTACATCATCGAGAGGTTGGCGGCGAAGCGTGGCATGGCAGCGGGTCCTGTGAATGAATGGGGCGGGGCATACGTCGCCCCGCGTCGAACGGCAACTCGGCGGTTCAGCGGTTCACGAGTTTCGCGGGCGTGAGCCACACGGCGATCGCGCCGATCACGAGCATCGCCGCCAGCACGTACATGCCGGACGCCGTGCTGTGCGTGACGTCCTTCAGGTAGCCGATCACGTACGGGCTCGCGAACCCGGCGAGGTTGCCGACCGAGTTGATGATCGCGATCCCGGCGGCGGCCGCGGAGCCCGCGAGGAACGCGGTCGGCAGCGACCAGAACAGCGGTGCGCAGGTCAGCACGCCGCCCGCCGCGAGCGACAGGAACACGATCGACACCGCCGTATTGTGCGAGTACGACGCGGCGACCGCAAACCCGACCGCGCCCATCAGCGCGGGCACGATCAGGTGCCAGCGGCGTTCGCGGCGCTTGTCCGCGCTGTGGCCGAACAGGTTCATCACGACGATCGCGACGAGGAACGGGATCGCGGACAGCAGGCCGATCTGCAGCGTATCGGTGATGCCGGTCGACTTCACGAGCGTCGGCATCCAGAACGTGAGGCCGTACTGGCCCGTGACGAACGCGAAGTAGATCAGCGACATCCACCACATGCGCGGGTCGGCGAACACGGCCTTCAGCGAGTGGCCGTGCTGCTGCTGTTCCTGCGGCTGCGCGGCGATCTCGTCCTCCAGCAGTTGTTTCTCGCGTTCGTCGAGCCACTTCGCGCCGCGGATGCTGTTGTCGAGATACAGGATCGTCGCGATGCCGACGAGCACGGCCGGCACGGCTTCGATCATGAACATCCATTGCCAGCCGTGGAAACCCGAGCCGCCGTGGAAGCGCTCCATGATCCAGCCCGACAGCGGGTTGCCGAAGATGCCCGACACGGGAATCGCGGACATGAACACCGCGATGATCTTCGCGCGGCGATGCGACGGGAACCAGTACGTGAGATACAGGATCACGCCGGGATAGAAGCCGGCTTCCGCGAGGCCGAGCAGGAAGCGCAGCACGTAGAACTGCGTCGGCGTCTGAACGAATGCGAACAGCCCGGACAGCAGGCCCCACGTGATCATGATCCGCGCGATCCAGATACGTGCGCCGAGGCGGTACATCAGCATGTTGCTTGGCAGTTCGAACAGAAAATAGCCAAGGAAGAAGATGCCGGCGCCGAGCCCGAACACGGTTTCGCTGAACGCGAGATCCTGCGACATCTGCAGCTTCGCGAAGCCGACGTTCACGCGGTCGAGATACGCGACCACGTAGCAGAGCATCAGGAACGGCACGATGCGCCAGAACACTTTCTTGTAGGTGCGGTCGAGTTCCGCGGCAAGGGCGGGCGCGGCGGGCGAGCGGCCAGCGGCCGCGTCGAGAGCAGTCATCGTCGTCTCCAGGATGTTGTGTGCCGGCGGCGTGTACGCCGCCGGATCATTGTGTGTGCTGACGGAAGGGCCCGCGCACACGGCGGGCATGGGAATCGTTGCGGGGTACGTCGCTACCAGCGCGCGCCGAAGCTGGCGCGCAATTCGTCGAGCGCGGCCTCGTCGAGCGGTTCGGGTTTCGGGTTCGTCATCAGCCACAGCCGCGCCGTTTCCTCGAGTTCTTCGAGTGCATACGACGCGTGCGACACCGATGGCCCCCACATCACGGGGCCGAGGCGGTCGAGCAGCACGCCGCGCACCTGGTCGGCGAGCGCCGCGACTTCCGCGGCGACGCCCGGATCGCCGGGGCGGCGGTAGCGGATCAGCGGAATGTGGCCGACCTTCATCACGTAGTACGGCGTGATCGGCGGCAGCACGTCGGTGTCGCGCCATACGCCCGCGAGCGTCAGCGCGACGAGGTGCGTCGAATGGGTGTGGACGACACCGTTCGCTTCGGCATTGCGCGCGTAGATGCCGCGATGCAGTGCGAGCGTCTTCGACGGCTTGCCGCCCGATACGGGCTGGCCGTCGAGGCCGACCTTCGCGATGTCGTTCGGGTCGAGACGGCCGAGGCACGCGTCGGTCGGCGTGATCAGCCAGCCGTCGGGCAGCCGCGCGCTGATGTTGCCGGCGCTCCCGACCGCGTGGCCGCGCGCGTACAGGCTGGCGCCGACGACGCAGATATCCTCGCGCAGTTTCGCTTCGTCGCTCATCGTGCGGCTCCGTCCAGCGCGCGCAGCGCCTTGTCGAAAAAGTCCGTGGTGCCGAAGTTGCCCGACTTCAGCGCGAGGCCGAGCGGCGCCGCGTCGATGGTGGCCGTCGCCGGCACGCCCGGATCGATCTGCGCGCCGATCTGCAGCGACTTCACGTCGAGCGCCTGCACGACCGCGCCGGACGTCTCGCCGCCGGCGACGACGAACTTGCGCACGCCGAGATCGCGCAGCCCGCGCGCGATCGCCGCGAGCGTGGCTTCGACGAGATGGCCGGCCGCGTCGACGCCGAGCGCTTGTTGTACGGCCTTCACTTCGTCAGGCGTCGCGGTCGCGTAGATCAGCACGGGCTGCGGCAGGTGCGTGCGCGCGAACGCGAGTGCCTGGTCGACGACGGGTTCGCCGCGCGATGCCGCGAGCGGATCGATGCGGAAGCTCGGCCGCGTGGCGCGCCATGCGGCGACCTGCGCGTTGGTGGCCTTCGATGCACTGCCGGCGAGCACCGCCGACAGGCCGTCGATACGCGGCAGCGACGCCGCGTTGTCGCGCTCGGGCAGTTGCTCCGCGCGGCGGAAATTCGCGGGCAGGCCGAGCGCGATGCCCGAGCCGCCGGTGACGAGCGGCAGGCCCGCGCAGGCTTCGCCGAGCACGTAGAGGTCGCGGTCCGACAGCGCGTCGGCGATCGCGAATCGTGCGCCTTCCGCGCGCAACTGGTCGATCCGCGTGCGCACGGCGGCCGCGCCCAGCGCGATCGTGTCGTAGCGGATCAGGCCGACGGGCGACTTCGTTTGCCGCTGCAGCACGCGCACGAGGTTCGCGTCCTTCATCGGCGTGAGCGGATGGTTTTCCATGCCCGATTCGTTCAGCAGCACGTCGCCGACGAACAGGTGGCCGCGATAGATCGTGCGGCCGTTCTCGGGGAACGCCGGGCACGCGATCGTGAAGCCGCCGCCGGCCGCATCGAGCAGCGCATCGGCGACGGGCCCGATGTTGCCCGCGTCGGTCGAATCGAACGTCGAGCAGTACTTGAAGAAGAATTGCCGGCAGCCTTGCTCGCGCAACCATGCGTAGGCGGCGAGCGATTGCGCGACGGCGTCGGCCGCGGGGATCGTGCGCGACTTCAGCGCGACGACGATCGCGTCCGCATCAAGCGTGGCGCCGTCGGCGGGCACGCCGATCGTCTGCACGGTGCGCATGCCGCTTTTCACGAGCATGTTCGCGAGATCGGTCGCGCCGGTGAAATCGTCGGCGATGCAGCCGAGCAGGGGACGGGAAACGGGAGCGGTCATGGCGGGTACGTCGTTCGAATCAGCGGGCGGGCGGCAGCGTGATGCCGGGGAAAGTCTTGATCACGGCGGAATCGTCCTCGCCGCCGTGGCCGGCGCTCGACGCGCTCATGAACATCTGGTGCGCGGTAGCCGACAGCGGCAGCGGGAACTTGCTGCGGCGCGCGGTATCGAGCACGAGGCCGAGGTCCTTCACGAAGATGTCGACGGCCGACAGCGGCGTGTAGTCGCCGTTCAGGATGTGCGGCACGCGGTTCTCGAACATCCACGAATTGCCGGCGCTGTGCGTGATCACGTCGTACAGCGCGTCGGCATCGACGCCTTCGCGCAGGCCCAGCGCCATCGCCTCGGCCGCCGCGGCGATATGCACGCCGGCCAGCAACTGGTTGATGATCTTCACCTTCGAGCCGATGCCGTGCGCATCGCCGAGGCGATAGACCTTGCCGGCGATCGCGGCGAGCACGTCCTCGCAGCCCGCGTATGCGGCGGCCGGGCCCGACGTCATCATCGTCATTTCGCCGGAGGCCGCGCGCGCGGCGCCGCCGGACACGGGCGCATCGAGCATCTGCAGGCCGGCGGCCTCGATGCGTGCGCCGAGCGCCACCGCGAATTCCGGCGCGACGGTCGCGCTGGCGATCACGACGCCGCCCGGCTTCATCGCCGCGACCGCGCCGTGCTCGCCGAACAGCACCGTTTCGGTCTGCGCGGCATTCACGACGAGCGTGACGACGACGTCGCACTGCGCGCCGAGTTCGGCCGGCGTCGCGCAGGCGATGCCGCCTTCGACCGCGAATGCCTGCAGCACGGTGTCGCGCACGTCGCATGCGTGCACGCGCAGGCCGGCGCGCAGCAGCGAGCGGGCGACGCCGAGGCCCATCGCGCCGAGGCCGATGACTCCAACATTTCGTGACATGGTCAACCTTGATCGATTCGGGAGAGGTTCGTGACAGCGGCGCCGCCGGTAACGGCCGCGGCCGCCGGCTTCAGCAGATGCCGGCTTCCGCGAGACGGCGGGCGGCGTTGTACATGTGCGTGCGTGCCGCGTTGCGCGCGGCCATCGGGTCGCGCGCTCGGATCGCGTCGGCGATCGCCGCGTGTTCGTCGCGCACCTGGCGCGAGAAGTCCTCGCGCGTCGCTTCGTTGCGCCGCGTGACCTTCACGCCGGCTTCGAGGTACTGGTTCAGGAACTGCAGCGTCTTCAGGAAATACGGGTTGCCGGTGACGGCCGCGATCGTGCGGTGGAACGCGACGTCTTCCGCGACGCCGTCGCGCCCTTCGGCCACGGCATCGTCGATCTTGCGCAGCGCATCGTCGATGTCGGCCATGTCCTCGTCGGTGTGGTGCAGGGCCGCTTCGGCCGCGACCTCGGCCTCGATCGCGCGGCGCACCGCGAGCAGGTGCGGCAGCGAGGTGGCCTCGACCGCTTCCGCATAGTCGATCCGCAGCGGCCGGATCGCGCCGTGCTGGTTCACGTACACGCCGCTGCCCTGGCGCGGCTCGACCACGCCTTCGTTCTTCAGCCGCGAGATCGCCTCGCGGATCACGGTGCGGCTCACGCCGAATTCCTGCGCGAGCACGGCCTCCGTCGGCAGCTTGCCGGTGGCCGAGAAGCTGCCGACTTCGATCTGCTTGAGCAGTTGCTGCGCGACATGGTCGCTCATCGCGCGGGCGGGAATTTTCTCGAACATGGTGCTCTGGCTTGTAAGGTTATGTGGTCATCATACAAATTTGAGCGCGACGAAGCATCCGGGATAACCCTCGATCAACGGAGGGCAACGTCGGTCAAATCAATTGAAACCGGTTCCATTTGAGGGGAAATCGGTGCGATCGACTATCGCTTCGCGGTGGGTCAGCCGGGCGGGAAAGCGCAGTGCGGGTGCGTCGGCCGTCAGTCGGCGAGGTCCTCGACGGAGTCGTCCGTTGCGTCCGTCGCATCTGCCGTCGCGCCGGCTTCCGCCACTTCGCCGCCACGCTCCCGATAAGTCGCCGGCGGCACGCCGAACTGCTTGCGGAACTCGCGTCCGAGGTGCGACGCATCGGCGAACCCGCAGCTCGACGCGATATCGGCCACCGTGCGGTCGGAACTGGTCAGCAGCCACGCGGCCGTGCGCAGCCGCACCTGTTTCGCGAACGCCTGCGGGCTCTTGCCCGTTTCGGCCTTGAACAGCCGCTCGAGCTGCCGCGTCGACAGGTCGAGCTTGTTCGCGAGCTCGTCGAGCGACAGCGCCCGCCCGACATGCTGTTCCATCAGGAGAATCGCGCGCTTGACCTTCGGGTGCGTCGCCGGCTCGAGGCCCGGCGGATGCGGCTGCGGGGCGTTCCCTTTCTGCATCTCGCCGACCAGCAGGATGCGCAGCGCCTTCTGCACGGTCGCGTGATCGAAATGGCGCAGCAGGATCGCGGCGGCGACGTCGATCGACGCGCGGCCGCCCGAACAGGTGATGCGGCGCCGGTCGATCACGAACAGCCGGTCGGCGATCAGCAGGTCGGGATCGGCGGCCGGAAAGCGCTCGATGAAATCCCAGTAATGGAACCAGCTCACGCAGGTGCGGTAGCCGTCGAGCACGCCTGCGCGCATCAGCGTGAACACGCCGGTGCAGATCCCGACGACCGTTGCGCCGCCGGCCGCCGCGCGGCGGATGAAGTCGAGCGTCTCGGGGCCCGCCTGCGGCCCCGAATGCAGCAGCCCGCCGACCACCACCACGTAGTCGAACGGCTCGGCCGCGTCGAACGTTTCCCATGGCGTGATCTGGATCCCGCAGCTCGCGCGCACCGGCGCGAGGGTCTCGCCGATCACGCTCCACGCGCAGCGCACGGGCTTGCTGTAGTCGCCGTCGTCCGCCGACAGCCGGAGCATGTCGACGAAGCCCGAGAAGGCCGTCAGCGTGAAGTTCGGCAGCAGCACGATGCCGAAGCGGATGCGTCGCGGTGCGGGTTCTGCGAGGGGGGAAGCGGGTACGTCGGGTGTCATCGCGGCCAATCTCTTCACGCCGGGCAGGCGGTCTCACTCAGTCTGTCGATACGGGTTACGCGGGTACGGCGGTCGGGCACGGCCGGGCGACGCGGATGCAGCCAGCGTCGCCGATCGGCTCCGGCCCGACTTGTGGTTTTCCGTCGCGAACCATCGCCAAAACGCACTTTCCGGCCCGCCGGCGCGGCGCTTGGCGGCGGTATCCCACGCCGATGCCGTTTTTGTTCTATCGGCCGATTTTACGCTTTGATGTACTGGTGCCCAACGTCATTCCACGCATGTCACCCTGAGGAAGCCAGATGAACGTCAGCGCGTTCGACCTGTTCAAGATCGGCATCGGCCCGTCCAGTTCGCATACGGTCGGCCCGATGATCGCCGCGTGCCGCTTCGCGTCGCACGTGGAGGACGCGAACCTGCTCGGCTTCGTGCGCCGCGTGCGGGTCGAACTGTACGGCTCGCTCGGCGCGACCGGCAAGGGCCACGGCACCGACAAGGCCGTGCTGCTCGGCCTCGAGGGCCACCTGCCCGACACGATCGATCCCGACCTGATCGAGCCGCGGCTGGCCGCGATCCGCGCGGAGAAATCGCTGTCGCTGCTCGGCAAGCAGACGGTGCGCTTCGACGAAAAGGAACACATCGGCTTCTATCGCAAGCTGATGAGCGGCACGAGCATCGTGCACCCGAACGGGATGCGCTTCCAGGCCTTCGACGAACACGGCCAGCTGCTCGTCGAGAAAGAGTATTACTCGGTCGGCGGCGGCTTCGTCGTGAACCGCGACGGCGATCGCGTGAACGGCGTGCGCGCGGCGGTCGAGGTGCCGTACCCGTTCCGCACCGGCGACGACCTGATGCGCCAGTGCCGCGAGCACGGGCTGTCGATCGCCGAGCTGATGATGCGCAACGAATGCGCGCTGCGCCCCGCCGACGAAGTGCGCGCCGGGCTGCTCGCGATCTGGCGCACGATGGCCGCCTGCGTCGAACGCGGCTGCAAGGTCGAGGGCGACCTGCCGGGCCCGATGCGCGTGAAGCGCCGCGCGGCCGAGCTGAATGCCCGCCTGCGCGCGCGTTCGGAAGAGTCGCTGCGCGACCCGCTGTCGATGCTCGACTGGGTCAACCTGTATGCGATGGCCGTCAACGAGGAGAACGCGGCGGGCGGCCGTGTCGTCACCGCGCCGACCAACGGCGCGGCCGGCGTGATTCCCGCGGTGCTGCACTACTACGTGAAGTTCGTGCCGGGCTCGAATGAAGCCGGCATCGTCGAATTCCTGATGACGGCCGCGGCGATCGGGATCATCTACAAGGAAACCGCGTCGATCTCCGGCGCGGAAGTCGGCTGCCAGGGCGAAGTGGGCGTCGCGTGCTCGATGGCGGCCGCGGCGCTGGCCGCGGTGATGGGCGGCACGCCCGACCAGGTCGAGAACGCGGCCGAGATCGGCATGGAGCACAACCTCGGGATGACCTGCGACCCCGTCGGCGGGCTCGTGCAGATCCCGTGCATCGAGCGCAACGCGATGGGCGCGATCAAGGCGCTGAACGCGTCGCGCATGGCGCTCAAGGGCAACGGCCAGCACTACGTGTCGCTCGACTCGGTCATCAAGACGATGCGCGAGACGGGCGCCGACATGAAGACGAAATACAAGGAAACGTCGCGCGGCGGTCTGGCCGTGAACGTCATCGAATGCTAACGAAGGACCACAACATGAGCCGCTACTCGATATTCAGCCTGTTCCGCAACGGTCTCTCGTATCACGAGAACTGGGAAAAGCAGTGGAAGAGCCCGGAACCGAAGAAGGAATACGACGTCGTGATCGTCGGCGGCGGCGGCCACGGCCTCGCGACCGCCTACTACCTCGCGAAGGAACACGGCATCACGAACGTCGCGATCCTCGAGAAGGGCTGGATCGGCGGCGGCAACACCGCGCGCAACACGACGATCGTGCGCTCGAACTATCTGTGGGACGAGTCGGCCGCGCTGTACGAGAAGGCGATGAAGCTGTGGGAAGGGCTGTCGCAGGACCTGAACTACAACGTGATGTTCAGCCAGCGCGGCGTGATGAACCTGGCCCACACGCTGCAGGACGTGCGTGACACCGAGCGCCGCGTGAACGCGAACCGCCTGAACGGTGTCGACGCCGAGTTCCTGACGCCCGCGCAGATCAAGGAAATCGAGCCGACCATCAACCTGAACAGCCGCTATCCGGTACTCGGCGCGTCGATCCAGCGCCGCGCCGGTGTGGCGCGTCACGACGCGGTGGCCTGGGGCTTCGCGCGCGGCGCGGACCGCGCGGGTGTCGACATCATCCAGAACTGCCAGGTGACGGGCATTCGCCGCGAAGGCGGCGCGGTGGTCGGCGTCGATACGGTGAAGGGCTTCATCAAGGCGAAGAAGGTGGCGGTGGTCGCGGCCGGCAACACGACGACGCTCGCCGACATGGCCGGCGTGCGCCTGCCGATCGAAAGCCACCCGCTGCAGGCGCTGGTGTCCGAGCCGATCAAGCCGGTGGTGAACTCGGTGATCATGTCGAACGCGGTGCACGCGTACATCAGCCAGTCCGACAAGGGCGACCTCGTGATCGGCGCGGGTATCGACCAGTACACGGGCTTCGGCCAGCGCGGCAGCTTCCACATCATCGAAAGCACGCTGCAGGCGATCGTCGAGATGTTCCCGGTGTTCTCGCGCGTGCGGATGAACCGCCAGTGGGGCGGCATCGTCGACGTGTCGCCGGACGCGTGCCCGATCATCACCAAGACCGACGTGAAGGGCCTCTACTTCAACTGCGGCTGGGGCACCGGCGGCTTCAAGGCGACGCCCGGCTCGGGCTGGGTGTTCGCGCACACGATCGCGCGCGACGAACCGCATCCGCTGAACGCGCCGTTCGCACTCGACCGCTTCTACACGGGCCACCTGATCGACGAGCACGGCGCAGCCGCCGTCGCGCACTGAACGAGGAGAAGAAAACATGTTGCTGATCGAATGTCCGTGGTGCGGGCCGCGCGCCGAATCCGAGTTCTCGTGCGGCGGTGAAGCCGACATCGTGCGCCCCGTCAACAACGAGAACATGACCGACCGCGAATGGGGCGAATACGTGTTCATGCGCGAGAACAAGCGCGGGCTGCACAAGGAGCAATGGCTGCACGCGCAGGGCTGCCGCCGCTGGTTCAAGGCCACGCGCGACACGGTGACCTACGATATCAAGGGCTACGAAAAGTTCGGCGGCGACGCTGCCGGCAACGCACACGAAGAGGGCACGAGCAAATGAGCCAGAAAGACCGCCTCGGCACCGGTGGCCGCATCAATCGCGCGATTCCGTTGACGTTCACGTTCAACGGCCGCACGTATCAGGGCTTCCAGGGCGACACGCTCGCGTCCGCGCTGCTCGCGAACGGCGTGCACTTCGTCGCGCGCAGCTTCAAGTACCACCGCCCGCGCGGGATCGTGACGGCTGACGTCGCGGAACCGAATGCGGTCGTGCAGCTCGAATCGGGCCCGTACACGGTGCCGAATGCGCGCGCGACCGAGATCGAGCTGTACCAGGGGCTCGTCGCGTCGAGCGTGAACGCCGAGCCGACGCTCGAGAACGACAAGTACGCGATCAACCAGAAGCTGTCGCGCTTCCTGCCGGCCGGCTTCTACTACAAGACCTTCATGTGGCCGCGCAACATGTGGCCGAAGTACGAAGAGAAGATCCGCGAAGCCGCCGGCCTCGGCAAGGCACCGGAAGCGCTCGACGCCGATCGCTACGACAAGTGCTATGCGCACTGCGACGTGCTCGTCGTGGGCGGCGGCCCGTCGGGGCTCGCGGCCGCGCATGCTGCGGCCACGGCCGGCGCGCGCGTGATCCTCGTCGACGACCAGCGCGAGCTCGGCGGCAGCCTGCTGTCGTGCCGCGCGGAAATCGACGCGAAGCCCGCGCTGCAGTGGGTCGAGAAGATCGAGGCCGAGCTGCGCAAGCTGCCCGACGTGACGATCCTGTCGCGCAGCACCGCGTTCGGCTACCAGGACCACAACCTCGTGACGGTCACGCAGCGCCTGACCGATCACCTGCCCGTGTCGATGCGCAAGGGCACGCGCGAGCTGCTGTGGAAAGTTCGCGCGAAGCGCGTGATCCTCGCGACCGGCGCGCACGAGCGTCCGATCGTGTTCGGCAACAACGACCTGCCGGGCGTGATGCTCGCCGGCGCGGTGTCCACCTACGTGCATCGCTTCGGCGTGCTGCCGGGCCGCAACGCGGTCGTGTTCACGAACAACGATCGTGCGTACCAGACCGCGCTCGACCTGAAGGCGTGCGGCGCGAAGGTGACGGTCGTCGATTCGCGCGCATCGTCGAACGGCGCGCTGCCGGCCGCGGCGAAGCGGCAGGGCGTGACGGTGTTGAGCGGCGCCGTCGTGACGGCCGCATCGGGCAAGTGGCGCGTATCGTCGGTCGACGTCGCGTCCAGCACGAACGGCCAGGTGGGCGGCAAGCTGCAGACGCTGCCGTGCGACCTCGTCGCGATGTCGGGCGGCTTCAGCCCCGTGCTGCACCTGTTCGCGCAGTCGGGCGGCAAGGCGTGCTGGAGCGACGAGAAGGCGTGCTTCCTGCCGGGCAAGCCCGTGCAGGCGGAAGCGAGCATCGGCGCGGCGGCCGGGGAATTCGGCCTGGCGCGCGCGCTGCGGCTCGCGGTCGATGCGGGCGTGGAAGCGGCGAAGGCCGCGGGCTTCACGGCCGAGCAGCGCCCGGTCGCGCCGCAGGTCGCGGAAACCGTCGAAGGCGCACTGCAGCCGCTGTGGCTCGTCGGCAGCCGCGAGGCCGCGGCGCGCGGGCCGAAGCAGTTCGTCGATTTCCAGAACGACGTGTCGGCCGCCGACATCCTGCTTGCCGCGCGCGAAGGCTTCGAGTCGGTCGAGCACGTGAAGCGTTATACGGCGATGGGCTTCGGCACCGACCAGGGCAAGCTCGGCAACATCAACGGGATGGCGATCCTCGCGGGGGCGCTCGGCAAGTCGATTCCGGAAACGGGCACGACCACGTTCCGCCCGAACTACACGCCCGTTTCGTTCGGTACGTTCGCGGGCCGCGAGCTCGGCGATTTCCTCGACCCGATCCGCAAGACCTGCGTGCACGAGTGGCACGTCGAGCAAGGCGCGCTGTTCGAGGACGTCGGCAACTGGAAGCGGCCGTGGTACTTCCCGAAGAACGGCGAGGACCTCCATGCGGCCGTGAAGCGCGAATGCCTGGCGGTGCGCAACAGCGTCGGCATCCTCGACGCATCGACGCTCGGCAAGATCGACATCCAGGGCCCGGATGCCGTGAAGCTGCTGAACTGGATGTACACGAACCCGTGGAACAAGCTCGAGGTCGGCAAGTGCCGCTACGGGCTGATGCTCGACGAAAACGGGATGGTGTTCGACGACGGCGTGACGGTGCGCCTCGCCGACCAGCATTTCATGATGACGACCACGACGGGCGGCGCGGCGCGCGTGCTCACGTGGCTCGAACGCTGGCTGCAGACCGAATGGCCCGACATGAAGGTGCGGCTGTCGTCGGTCACCGATCACTGGGCGACGTTCGCGGTGGTCGGCCCGAAGAGCCGCAAGGTCGTGCAGAAGGTGTGCCAGGACATCGACTTCGGCAACGAGGCGTTCCCGTTCATGAGCTACCGGAACGGCACCGTTGCCGGCGCGAAGGCTCGCGTGATGCGGATCAGCTTCTCGGGCGAGCTCGCCTATGAAGTGAACGTGCCGGCGAATGCGGGCCGCGCGGTGTGGGAAGCGCTGATGGCCGCCGGTGCCGAGTTCGACATCACGCCGTACGGCACCGAAACGATGCACGTGCTGCGTGCGGAGAAGGGTTACATCATCGTCGGCCAGGACACCGACGGCTCGGTCACGCCGTATGACCTCGGGATGGGCGGGCTGGTCGCGAAGTCGAAGGACTTCCTCGGCAAGCGTTCGCTCGCGCGCTCGGACACCGCGAAGGAGGGCCGCAAGCAGTTTGTGGGCCTGCTGACCGAGGACGAACAGTTCGTGCTGCCGGAAGGCGCGCAGATCGTCGCGAAGGACACGCAGGTGTCGGCGGTCGATCCGACGCCGATGATCGGCCACGTGACGTCGAGCTACTACAGCCCGATCCTGAAGCGCTCGATCGCGCTCGCGGTGGTGAAGGGCGGCCTGAACAAGATGGGCGAGAGCGTCGTGATTCCGCTGGCCAACGGCAAGCGCATCACCGCGAAGATCTCGAGCCCGGTTTTCTACGATACCGAAGGGGTGCGCCAGCATGTGGAATGAAACCAGAAACCAGACGCAGGTGGCGGGCGCGGGCGGCGTGACGCTTGAATCGCCGTTCGTCGGCGCGGCCGACGTGCTGAAGCCGCACCAGGCGCGCGCATCGAAGAAATTCACGCTGCGCGAGCGGCCGTTCCTCGATCTCGTGAACGTGCGCGGCGAGTTGAGCGATCCGGCGTTCGTCGCCGCGTTCGAGCGCGTGGTCGGCTGCCGGCCGCCGGCGGCGCCGAACACGGTCGCCCGCGGCGCCGAGTACGACGTGCTGTGGCTCGGCCCCGACGAGTGGCTCGTGCGCTCGCACGGGCCCGTGCAGGCAGGCGTGCTGGAGGCGCGACTCGCGGAGGCCGTGCAGGGTACGTATGCGGCGGCCGTCGACGTCGGCAGCGGCTACACGGTAGTCGAGATCAGCGGCGAACGCGTGCGCGACGTGCTCGCGCGCGGCTGCCCGCTCGATTTCCATCCGCGCGTGTTCAAGCCGGGCCAGTGCGCGCAGTCGCACTACTTCAAGACGTCGATCGTGCTGGTCCCGACCGGCGACGATGCGTTCGAGATCGTCCTGCGCCGCAGCTTCGCCGACTATTTCGTGCGGATCATGCTCGACGCGGCCGCGCCGCTCGCATCATGAAGCCGTTCGACGAACCGTTCGTGGCGATCGACGCGCCGCGCCTGCGCGGGCGCGGCTGGAGCGTGTTCGTCGACGAACTGAAGGTGCCCGCGCGGATCGGCATTCATGCGCACGAGCATGAAGCGCCGCAGCCGATCGTGATCGATGCGCGGCTCGGCTATCGCTGCGAGCCGAGCGAGCAGGGCGAGTGGATCGATTACGACGGTTATTGCGCGCGACTTGCCGCGTTCCTGTCGCACAAGCCGCATACGCGGCTGCTGGAGACGCTCGTCGCCGACATCGCGGTGCTGTCGTTCCGCGAATGGCCGGCGCTGGAGTCGCTGACGCTGTCGGTGTACAAGCCGAAGATCCGGCCGGGTACGAAGCGCGTCGGCGTGTCGCTCGACTGGACGCGCGGGGATTATTTGCGGTGGACGGGGGCGGCGGGGCAGTTTTGAAGGGGGCGGGGCGGAGAATCGATTGACGGAAACGGCGGAGGGATTCCGGTCGGTCGCAATCGGGCGGTGGAGCTTGCCGCCTGATTTAATTCCTGAAATATGAGAACAATGTGCCGATAGCGATCACAGCCTGAATTATTCCTGGAATATCAGAATAATTCGCTGTTTCGTGTCTGTGTGAGTATAATTCCGATATTCTCGTAACTATGTTGTCGAGCCTGGCTGACAGCACTTTGTTCCTGAAATCCCGGAATTATGGCCCGCACCTTACCGCACCCGATCGCGACTCCTGACCCGCTTGCACTGGATCTGGCAACGCTGGGAGCGCTCGTCCGCAATCGGCGGGCGCAGAGCCGAATGCGTATCGACGACGCGGCCGATATGCTCGGTGTCTCCAAAGACGTGCTGTCGCGGCTGGAAAACGGCCGGGCGGTGAGCCTCGACAAATTGTTCAAGGTGCTCGACGGCTTCGGTCTCAATCTGCTCGTCGTGCCGAAACGCGAAGTGCCGGTGGCCCGCAAGGCGTTGCACGAGCACATGGCGGCGCAGGCCGTGTCGGCGGAGCCGGGAGAGGGCGTCTGATGGTTCATCGCCTGGGCATTTCGACCAACGCCTCGCCTGTCGGTCAGTTGACTTACGATGCCCGCCGGGACGATTACGGCTTTTCGTACGATCCGGCGTGGCAGGCGCGCGCCGACGCGTTTGCGTTGTCGCCGTGCATTCCGCTCGACGGCGGCCCGCTACCTGCCGGCGCGGTCCAGCGCTTCATCGGCAACCTGCTGCCCGAGGGCCGCGCGCTCGAAGTGGCCGCGGCGATGTATCGGATATCGAAGGACAATGTGTTCGGTTTGATCCGAATGCTCGGGAAGGAGCCGGTCGGTGCATTGAGTTTCTTCCCGGACGACGATGCCGATGCACCGGCGCCGGAGGCCCTCGAATCCGTGCGGCGCGTGATATCCGCGGAAGAGTTGACCGATCGCATTCGCAAGCGTGACGCGATTCCGTTTCCCGTCTGGGACGATCAGGTCCGGCTGTCGATTGCAGGCCACCAGGACAAGCTGCAGATACTGGTCGAGGGCGAGCAATTCGCGCTCGTCGAGGGAGCGCTCAGCAGCACGCATATTCTGAAGCCCGAGTCCCAAAACCCGCATGCGCCGTTCATGGTCGCCAACGAGCATTTCTGTATGACGCTGGCCGCCCAGATGGGATTGCCGGTGGCACATGTCGAGATTCGGCGCATCCCGGAACCCATTCTGCTCATCGAACGATTCGACCGAATCGTGACGACCGAACCGGACGATCCGCAACGCGTCCGCGCGGTGCGGCGCCTCCATATCATCGACGGATGCCAGGCGCTGGATTTGCCGGCGACGCTCAAGTACGAACGCAATCTCGGCAACAATGCGGACGTGCGTAACATTCGCGAAGGCGTGAGCTTCGAGAAGTTGTTTTCGTTGACACCGAGTTTCGAGAATCCGTTGGTTGCCCGCTCGGCAATGCTTCGCTGGGCGCTGCTGCAATTGCTGATCGGCAACAGCGATGCGCACGGCAAGAATATTTCGTTTTTCGTCAGCAGCGGCGGTCTGGATCCAGCGCCGCTCTACGATCTGGTTTGCGTCAACGTGTACGGTGATGCGTACGTCCAGGACATGGCGATGGCTTTCGGGGATGTTTTCCGAACGGAGGAACTGACCGCTTTTGCCCTGGCGGATTTTGCGCATCGCGCGCAAATCCGGCCGTCGTTCGTCGCACGTGAATTGACAAAGATGGCGACGCTGGCGAGGAAGCTGGCTCCCGAGTTGGCGGAATCAGGGGTGTATGCAGGCGAGGAGCGTGCATGGGTGCGCAATATTTCGGAGTACGTGTGTGCTCAGGCCGACCGTACGTTGCGTATTGCGCCCATGATTTCCAAGGTCAACGTCGATCTTCTTTGATATCGGGCGATTAACGGGCGACGCTGCGATGGCCGATTCAGCGTGTCGCAGCGACCACCCTATGCGGACGCGTCAAGCCGCAGCCGCCCCATCCAACGCCGGATAATCCACATACCCGCGCGCATCGCCGCCGAAGAACGTGTCGCGCTGCGCGTCGTTCATCGGCGCACCCGTCTTCAGCCGCGTGATGAAATCCGGATTCGCGAGCACCATCTGGCCGTACGCTTCGAGATCGGCAAGACCCGTCGCGACGTCCGCGCCGATCGCGTCGCGCGCGCGGCCCGGCCGGTTCACGATCAGCGTGCCGCGCCAGCGTGCGCGCAGGTCCGCGAGCAGCGGCTCGTTGCCCTGGTGCATCACGTGCAGGTACGCGAGGCCGAGCCGGTCGAGCTGCGTCGCCAGGTAGCGATACAGGTCAGGCCCTTCCGTGCCTTCGTCGATGCCCCACAACGTGGTGCCCGGCGACAGGCGAATCGCGGTGCGGTCCGCGCCGATCTCGTCGGCGATCGCCTCGGCCACCTCGATCGCGAAGCGCGCACGATTTTCGATCGAACCGCCGTAGGCGTCGCTGCGCGTGTTCGCGTTCGGCGCGAAGAACTGCTGGACCAGATACCCGTTCGCGCCGTGGATCTCGACGCCGTCGGCGCCGGCCTCGATCGCGCGGCGCGCGGCCAAGCGGAAGTCGTTCACGGTGCCGCGCACTTCGTCCGTCGTCAGCGCGCGCGGCGCCGGAATCTCCTGCATCCCTTTCATCGTGAACATCGGCACGCCCGGCGCGATCGCGGAAGGCGCGACGCCCTGGCGATGATGCGGCGTATTGTCGGGATGCGACATGCGCCCCACGTGCATCAGCTGGATGAACAGGCGGGCGCCGCGCGCGTGCACGCGCTCGCTGACCGCCTTCCAGCCGGCGACGTGCGCATCGGTGTAGATGCCGGGCGTTGTCAGGTAACCCTGGCCGTCGTCCGACGGTTGCGTGCCTTCGCTGACGATCAGGCCGAGATCCGCGCGCTGCGCGTAGTACTCGGCGGCCAGTGCGCCGGGCGTGCCGTCGAACGCGGCGCGGCTGCGCGTCATCGGTGCCATGACCAGGCGGTTCTGCAGCGTATAGCGGCCGACACGGGCCGGGGTGAACAATGCGTCCATGATGCGTGCTCCTCGAGGGTCGGGTAACGGCACCGGGGCGGTGCCGTCTCGGGCGCGGGCCGCGCACCGTGCACGCGCCTCGCCGCCATGGACACATCATCCATTGCTTCTTTTTCGAGATAAATATGGTAGTTTGGATAACATTGATCCATTGATGGAGCAGTGGGCGTGGAACTGCTGAACGACATGGCGCTGTTCGTGGAGGTCGTGAAGGCGAAGGGCTTTCGCAGCGCGGCCGACGCGCTCGGGATGCCGAATTCGACGCTGTCGCGGCGCATCGGCGCGCTGGAAAAGGCGATCGGCTTGCGGCTGCTGCATCGCACGACGCGCCGGATCGAGCTCACGGAAGCCGGGCAGCTGTATTTCGAGCGCTGCAAACGCATCGTCGACGAAGCGCGGCTCGCGCACGAGCAGCTCGGCGAGTTGCTGGCCGAACCGTCGGGCGTGCTGCGCGCGTCGTTTCCGGTCGATTTCGCGGTGGTCTACCTGGCGCCGCTGATCGTCGAATTCGCGAACCGCTACCCGAAGCTCACGTTCGATTTCGAACTGACGTCGCGGCGTGTCGACCTGGTGAGCGAACCGTTCGACGTCGCGATCCGCATCGGCGAATCAGCCGATTCGCAACTCGTCGCGCGGCGGCTCGCGACGTTCCGCAATCACCTGTATGCGTCGCCGCGCTATCTCGAGCGCGCGGGCGAGCCGCGCGAACCGGACGACCTGCGGCGGCATCAGTGCCTGAGCGTCCAGCGCGTCGATGCGTGGACGCTGCACGACGCCGCGCGGGAGATCGAGGTGCCGGTGGGCGGGCGCTTCATCGTGAACAGTGTCGGCATGATCCGGCAACTCGCCGTGCACGAGGCGGGCATCATCCAGATGCCGGCGGAAGTCGTGGCCGACGACGTGGCCGCGGGCCGGTTGCGTCGCGTGCTGCCCGACTGGGAGGGGGCGCCCGTTCCGGTCTACGCGATGACGGAAACGCGCTTGCTGCCGGCGAAGACGCAGGTCTTCATCGAGTATCTGCGCGCGCATTTCGCGCAGGCGTGACGGGCGGCTGCGCGGACGATCGTCCGCCGTTCACTGCTGCGCCGGCTGCGGCGCGTTGCCCTGCGCTTCCCATTTCTTCAGGATGCGCACGCGCGCCTGGCTGAAGTCGACCCAGCAGTTCAGCCACGCGTCGTCCGGAAACATCTGTTGCGGATTGGCGGCTCTGACGTAGTCGCAGGTGTCGCTCGCGAAGCCGTGCCAGCTTGCCTGCGATTTCGCGAGCTGTTTCGCCGCATCGGGGTTGCGTTGCCGGGTCTTGCGTTCGAGCGACCGGTACGCGCGTTCCACTTCCTGGTTGTTGTTGTCGACGATGCATCGGCGTACCGCATCCATCGTCGGCCCCTGCTGTTCGCAATCGACCGCGGCGAACGCGGACGCTGTGCCGCTCGCGAGCGCGGCGACGGCGAGAAGGCGGGTGGTGTACCGGATCGTGTCGCGCATGTGCGGAGAGGGAGTCATGGGGCGGGACGTGTGCGACGTACTTGCTTATTGCGCGTTGCGCGCCGACGTCGATGTCGACGTCGATTCGCTCACCGGCACCATCCGCGCCTTCGTTTCGTTCGCGGCTTTCGCGTCGTCGTCGGGTTCGAGCACGAACCGGAACGAATCGACCCGCTGCATGACCTTCGCCGCATACGTGCTGGATCCGCCGCTGTAGCTCTTCAGCCCGGCCTGCACGTTGCCGCCGGCCGCTTTCACGTAGCCGGAGAGAATCCGGGAGCCGGCCTCGACGTTCGCATTCGGTTCGGTCAGGTCCTTCACGTTACGCAGCATGCCGCGGTGTGCGGACGGCACGACCTGCATCAGTCCGGTCGCGCCGTGCTGGCCGCGCGCCTTTTCCTGGAAGCGCGATTCGATCGAGATGATGGCGTAAACGAGTGCGGGAGGCAGCGAATATTTCGTCGCAGTGACGCTCACGATATCGGCGAGCTTGGCGGCCCGTTCCTTCGCGACACCGAATTTCTTCGTCAGGTAGGACGTGATGCGGCGGTTTGCTTCGTTCGGCTGATCGTCGGCGTTGGCGAGCGGCGCGGAGGCGACAGCCGGCGCCGATGCCAGCACGTCGGGCGCAGAGGCAGGCGCTGCGGGCGTTTGCTGAGCCGATACCTGTTGCGCAATGCCGAGCGAGAGCACGATCAGCCAGAAAAACCGTCGTCGCATGGTCGAGTGCGGGGAAATGGGAGGCGCATAGTATATCGGCCAATCGGGCAAGACGGTCGAGCGCCGGCTCGAATGAAAGCGATGTGTAGGCTTGTGACGTTCGCAACGATCGACACGGCGATCGTTGCGGCGATCGTTGCGTGGACACGCATCGGAGTCCGGATGACCGCTAGTTGATGATCTCGCCGATGCCGGTTTCGATGCGGATTCTCAGTTGCTGGATGAACGCCGGATCGTACGGTTCCCAGTGATCGAGTTCGCCAACGATCTTCAAAGGCGATGTGCTTCGATACGAGCGCGTCGGATTGCCCGGGAATTTCTTGTCCGTGACGTTCGGGTCGTTTTCGAATGCCCCGGTGGGCTCGACGATATAGACCCGCGGCTTGCCGTCGCCTTTGGCCATTTCCGCGGCAAGGCCGGCGCCCTTGGGCAGGGCCGTGAAATAAACGTGATTCATCACGACGTCATCACGGTAATTCGATCTGAAGCCCGCCGTCAGCAAGTCGCCGATCCGCAAATCCGCTTTCGTGCCATGAAAAAACGGGCCGGTGTCCAGGACAGCCATGGCTTCTCCCTTGGAAAATGTCGCGATGACTTCTAGGCGCGCCGCGCGCTCGCCACTCGCGCGATCGCGCCGATCGCATCGCTGACGAGCACCGCGAGCAGCCCGACGATCACGCCGCCCTGCAGCACGAACGCGGTATTCGACGTCTGCAGGCCCGCGATGATCACGTCGCCGAGGCCGCGCGCGGCAACCGTCGAGCCGATCGTCGCGGTGCCGAGATTGATCACGACCGCGAGCCGGATGCCGTTGACGATCACCGGGAACGCGAGCGGCAGCTCGACCGACACCAGTTGCTGCCAGCCGCTCATCCCCATCCCGCGCGCGGCGTCGACGACATCGCGCGGCACGTCCTCGAGCCCCGCGATCGTGCTTTCGAAAACCGGCAAGAGGCCATACAGCACGAGCGCGATCAGCACGGGTTTCAGCCCGAAGCCGACGGCCGGCACCGCGAGCGCGAGCACCGCGACCGGCGGGAAGGTCTGGCCGATGTCGACGACGCTGCGCGCGACCGGCAGGAAATCCGCGCCGGCCGGCCGCGTGACGAAGATCCCGGCCGCCACCGCGACGATCGTGCCGATCAGGCTCGACAGCGCGACCGTGCCGAGATGCGCGAGCGTCAGGTCGAGCAGGCTCGCGCGATCGTAGATGACGGGCGCGCCGTTGTCCGCGAACGGTGCGAAAAGGCCCTGCAGCCACATCGGCCGCACCAGCAGCACGAGCAGCAGCGCGAGCGCGGCGGCGCGCGCCGTGAACGCGGCAACGTGGCGGGGCAGGGGCGAACGCAAGGGCCGTGTGCGTTGCATGGTATCCGGCGTCGTCATGCGGGCTGCCTGGCGTGCGCGCGGATCGCGTCGAGCGTGATGCGGCGCGCGCCGCGCGCGTTGCGTGCATCGCCGTCGTCGACGGGCAATGCGTCGACACCGCGCCACAGCAGTTCCGACACCGCATCGCGCAGCGTGCGCGTCGCGTCGATCGGCTCGCCGTCCGCATGGCCGGGTTCGGCCACCGCGTCGATCGGCGTCAGCGCGAGCAGGCGCAGCGGCCGGTCGACGCCCGCGACGAGCTGCTCGACGACACCGGCCGCCGGCTTGCCGAGAATCTCGGCCGGCGGCGCAACCTGCAGCAGCCGGCCGCCGTCCATCACCGCGATCGTGTCGCCGAGCTTCAGCGCTTCCTCGATATCGTGCGTGACGATCACGACCGTGATGCCGAGGCGGCGCTGCAACGCGAACAGGTCGTCCTGCGCCTTGCCGCGGATGATCGGGTCGAGCGCGCCGAACGGCTCGTCCATCAGCAGCATCGCGGGCTCGGCCGCGAGCGCGCGCGCGACGCCGACACGCTGCTGCTGGCCGCCCGACAGTTCGTGCGGCAGCTTGTTCGCGAACTCGGCCGGCGCGAGATGGAACAGCTCGAGCAGTTCGTTTACGCGCGCGTCGATGCGCGCGGCCGGCCAGCCGAGCAGGCGCGGCACGGTCGCGATGTTGCGCGCGACGCTCCAGTGCGGAAACAGCCCGTGCCCCTGGATCGCGTAGCCGATGCCGCGCCGAAGCTGTTCGGGCGCGACGGTCGCCGTATCGACGCCGTCGATGCGGATCGTGCCGCTGGTGGGGGCGATCAGCCGGTTGATCATGCGCAGCAGCGTCGACTTGCCGCTGCCCGACGCACCGACGAGCGCGGTGATCGTGCCGCGCTGCATCGTCAGCGAGACGTCGTCGACGGCGACGACATCGCCGAAGCGTTTGCCTGCATGTTCGATCTCGATCATCCTGTACGCCCCTTCGCGAGCGTGGTCGCGGCTTCGAATATGACGGCGGCCACCAGCGCGAGCGCGATCGTCGGAATCGCGCCGAGCAGCACGAGATCGGCGGCCGATTGCCCGATCCCCTGGAAGATGAAGGTGCCGAAGCCGCCGCCGCCGATCAGCGCGGCGACCGCGGTCAGCCCGATGTTCTGCACGAGCACGATGCGCACGCCGCTCAGGATCACCGGCAGCGCGAGCACGAGGTCGACATGCAGCAGCCGCTGCGCGCGCGTCATGCCCATCGCGCGCGCCGCTTCGGTCACGTGCGGCGGCACTTGTCCGAGCCCGACCACGACACTCGACGCGATCGGCAGCAGCGAATACAGGAACAGCGCGAGCACGGCCGGCGCGACGCCGATGCCGCGGATGCCGAGCGCGGCCGCGAGCGGCACGTGTGCGGCCAGCAGCCCGAGCGGGGCCATCATGAGCCCGTACATCGCGATGCTGGGGATCGTCTGCACGACATTGAGCACGGGCATCGCGACGGTCCGGACCGCCGCGATGCGCGCGCAGGCGATGCCGAGCGGCACGCCCGCGACGAGCGCGGCGGCCACCGAGCCGCCCGCGAGCGACACGTGACGGATCGCTTCGCGCCAGAAATCGTCGCTGCGCACCGCATATTCGCGCATCACGGAGAGGCCGTCCCACCAGCCGCTCGCGAGCGGCACCGAGATCGCCGCGATCGCGACGACGAGCGCGGCGAGGCGCCGCCACGGGCCGAATGCGAGCCGTGCGAGCGCGTCCGCGACGAGCACGGCCCACGCGAACAGCAACAGCCAGACGCCCGCGTCGGGCGACACGCGCGCGAGCATGTCGTCGGCGGCGACGACGTGCGTCGCGGCCGCGCCGAGCGCGTATGCGAGCGTCGCGAGCCATGCGCAGCCGGCCGCGAGCCGCCACGCGGGGCGGCTCGCCTTCATCGCCCACAGCGCGCCGACGATCCACAGCGCGGCCAGCGCCGCGCCCTGCATCGCCGGCAGCGCGGCGAACACCGACAGCCCCGTGCCGGCCGCGATCCGGTTCGGCCGCAGCACGACGAACGGCAGGCCGAGCACCGCGACGATCGTGAGGATTCCGATCAGGATGCCGACCTTGTCGGGGATCACGCGCCGCGCGGACGCCGCCGCGCGTTCGGTCATTTCACGAAGCCCTTCGCTTTCAGGTAGCTTTTCGCGACGCCGGCCGCCGGTTCGCCGTTGATCTGGATGCGCGCGTTCAGCGACTGCAGCGTCTTCAGGTCGAGGCTCGCGAACACCGGTTTCAGGTAATCGGCGATCTGCGGGTGCGCTTTCAGCACGGCTTCGCGGATCACGGGCGCCGGCGCGTAGACGGGCTGCACGTGCTTGTCGTCGTCGAGCACCGCGAGGCCGCTCGACGCGATGCCGCCGTCGGTGCCGTACACCATCGCCGCATTCACGCCGTCGGTCTGGTTCGCGGCGGCCTTGATCGTCGCGGCCGTATCGCCGCCCGACAGCACGACGAGCTGCTCGGGCTTCAGCTTGAAGCCGTACGCTTTCTCGAACGACGGCAGCGCCGACGCGCTGTTCACGAATTCGGCCGACGCGGCGAGCTTCACCTTGCCGCCGCCCGCGACCCACTTGCCGAAATCGGAGAACGTCTTCAGGTGCTGCGACTGCGCGACGGGGGCGAGCAACGCGACGCCCCACGTGTTGTTCGCGGGCGCCGGGGCGAGCCACACGAGATGGTTCGCCGCGTAGTCGAGCTTCTTCGCGGCGTCGTAACCCTGGCTCGCGTTCTTCCACAGAGGATCGTCGGCCTTGTTGAAGAAGAAGGCGGCGTTGCCCGTGTATTCGGGGTAGATGTCGATCTCGCCGCTCGTGAGCGCCTTGCGCACGATCGGCGTGGTGCCGAGCGCGATCTTTTCGGTGACGGGGATGCCGTGCGCCTTCAGCACTTGCGAAATCAGGTTGCCGAGCAGGTTGCCTTCGGTGTCGATCTTCGACGACACCACGACGGGTGCGTCGGCGTGCGCGCCGGGTGCGACGAGGGCGGCGGCGAACGCGAGGCCCAGAATCCGGGCGGGCAGGGCGAGCTTCATGAGCCAATCTCCAGGACGGGGGCGTAGGCCGCACGTTACTTGACTGGGCGGGCTTTGGCAAACCGCGTGCGGCGGCGTGTCCACAGCCCGCGTGGGGGTAACCCGCATGAGTCGCGCGGGCTTGTTACACTCGATTTCGTCTCCGCCTGCCGACAATTGCTGACATGAAACCCGAGCTGCTGGTCCTCATCGCATTGCGCGGCGACGCGCACCGCGAGATCGCCGCGTCGTTCGACGTGCGCCATGCCCCGACTGCCGAAGAACGCGAACGCGCGATCGCCGAACACGGCGGCACGATACGAGCGGTGCTGACCAACGGCAGCACGGGGCTCACCGGCGCCGAGATCGACCGGCTTCCGCAACTCACGTTCGTCAGCGCGCTCGGCGCGGGCTACGAGCACATCGACGTCGTGCATGCGAAGGCGCGCGGCGTCACGGTCGTGACGGGCGCCGGCACCAACGACGATTGCGTGGCCGACCACGCGTTCGCGCTGCTGCTCGCGGCGGTGCGCAACGTGGTGCCGCTCGATGCGAAAACCCGTGCCGGCGTGTGGCGCGACGGGCTGCCGATGCCGCCGAACGTGTCGGGCAGGAAGCTCGGCATCGTCGGGCTCGGCAAGATCGGCGAGAAGTGCGCGCGTCGCGCGGCCGGCTTCGACATCGAGATCGGTTATCACAACCGGTCGGAGAAGAACGTTCCTTATCGCTACTTCGACCGCGTCGACGCGCTCGCGCAGTGGGCCGATTTCCTGATCGTCGCGACGCCGGGCGGCGCGGGCACGCGGCACCTGATCGACCGCACCGTGCTCGACGCGCTCGGGCCGGGCGGTTTTCTCGTCAACGTGTCGCGCGGCAGCGTTGTCGATACCGCTGCTTTGGCAGACGCGTTGCGCGAAGGGCGCATCGCGGGCGCGGGGCTCGACGTGTACGAAGGGGAACCGGAACCGCCGCGCGCGCTGACGGATCTCGACAGCGTCGTGCTGACGCCGCACATGGGCGGCTGGTCGCCGGAGGCGCTCGATCGCTCGGTGCAGCAGTTTCTCGACAACGCGAAGCGGCATTTCGCGGGGCAGCCGGTGTTGACGCCGGTGTGATGGCCGCAGGGCGGGCGCGAGTCAGCCCGCCTGTCTGCAGAATTCCCAATAGAAATCCGGCAGGTTCGCCGGCTTGCCGCCATCGAGGTCGATCCAGCCGAACTGGTTGTGCTCGTCGCTCAGGACGATTTCGTGCCGATCGACCCGGCACTCGAAGCACACGATGAGCACGCGCTTGCCCGGCACGACCTCGCACGAGCGGCTCGCCACGTAGCGGATCGCCGAGGCGACGATTCCGCATTCCTCCCGTACTTCGCGCGCGACGGTTTCCTCGAGCGATTCGCCGGCTTCGGGCCAGCCGCCCGGCAACTCCCATTCGTCGCGTGGATTGCGCAGGAACAGGACCGTGCGTCCGTCACGGACGATGGCTTTCGCGCTGAGGGGGATCATGAGGGGGCACCGTTGGCGTTCGACTTTCGCAGCGTAGCGCAGGTGTGCCGTTCCTGCAGCGATCCCCCGCCTGCGCCGACGAGCGCGCAGACGGGGGAGGCGGCGCCGTTACGCCGGACGCCGGCGTGCGGTTACACGCCTGCCGACGACGAAGCCAGCGGCACCGTCACCGACGTCCCGGCCGGATCGAGCGTGAGGCCCGTGCCCGGCGTCGGCCGCAGCGTTGCCTCGTTGTCGCTGGACAGGACGACGAGCCCCAGCCGGTGGCCGGCTTCCAGCTTGTAGTCACGCGGCATGAAGGTCAGCTTCAGGTCGTACGGCAAGCCGGGCAGCACGGGTTCCGACAGCCACTCGGAGAGCCGGTTGCGCGGGTCGGTCCATGCGCGCGTGACGATCGTGGCCGTACCGTCCGGCGCGCGATCGACCAGCAGGGCCGTCACGTTGGCCACCGCCGTGAAGGTCAGCCTGACGCGTGCGGTCGCGGCACCGGACAGGCGTGTCGCGGCCGTGAGCGGCGCGGTTTCGAAACGGCTGCGGTTTTCACCCGTCGCTGTGTTCGCCAGCGTGAGCGCAGGGATGCGCGCATCGTCCGTGAAGCGCGCGAGCGGGCCGCCGGTCGGCTGCCGCAGCAGCGTGCCGGTGCCTGCGCCGTCGCCGCCGGCAAAGTACGTGACCGGCGTGGCGTGGCGTGCGGCCCAGTCCGCTTCCTTCAGCAGCGTGCCGTCCGCCTGCTCGATCACCGCGCGCGGATCGCGTTCGACGCCGTTGTCGTAACCGATCAGGTAACGCGTAAACCAGCGGTTCACCTCCGCGGTCCATGCATCGGCCATCGCCGGCACGCGGGTCGGGTCGGTGTGCTTCAGGCGGTGCAGCCACAGCTGCGTCGGCACGCCCTGGCGCCGCATCGCGAGATACCACGACGTCGACTGGTCGACGCGCACGTTGTCGTCGGTCAACCCTTGCGCAACGAGCGCCGGCGCGACCGCGAAGCCGGTCGGGATGTCGCGCGCGGCCCAGAACGGCGAATAGTCGCCGGTCTTGCGGTCCTCCTGCTGCAACGCTTCGTCGATCAGGTGCGTGCAACGCTCCGGATGCGCGTTCGTCAGCAGCGCCTTGATGTACACGTCGACGTCTTCGCCCTGATAGCCTTCCGGCGCACGCACGAGCCCGCCCGAGCGGTAGTAGCCGTACATGTTCGTCAACCCGGCGACCGGCACGATCGCATCGAGCCCGCGCGTGCGCAGGCTCGCGACCATCTTCGGCAGCGTGCCGTCGTACGACACGCCGTACATGCCGACGTGGCCCGTCGACCAGTTCGCGACGACCGTCTTGCCGTTCGCGTCCTTCGCGGTCGCGTCGCGGCCGAGCCAGCGGATCACCGATGCCATCGCGACCGATTCGTCGCGCGTGAGGATCGTCGGGCAACCGTCCGAGCCGGCGGTGCCGAGCGAATCCGCGTAGACGATCGTGAAGCCGCGCGGAATGAAGTAGCCCTCGATCCACGAGCGCCCGGCGGCGGCGGCTTCCACCTGCTGCAGCATCCGCACCTGCGGCGCGGCGGCCATGATGCGCGCGGACGTCGAGGCGGTCGTAGCAGCCGGCGCATTGGCGGCGGGGTGCGGCGTGCCGTCGAGTTCGACGTCGACGTTGTGGTCGGGGCTGTCGGCGAGGCCCGCGTAGTAAGGGCTCGCGAGCACGATGACGGGCGTGCGTGCGCCGTTCGCGGTTTCGGTCGGGCGCACGATGCGCACGTGGATGCGGTCGCGCGTGCCGTCGCCGTCGGAATCGACCGACGTGTCGACCCACGCGTTCTCCTCGATCGTGCCGCCCGACAGCGACGGCTGCACCTGGCCGTTCGCGATCACGGGGCGGTAGCGGCCGCCGCTGGCCGGATTGGCGTACGGGACGCCGGACGGCGAGATGCGTGATGCGAGCGACTGCTTGTCGGCCGCCAATGCGGCGGCCCCCTCCTGTTGGCCCTGCGCGAGCGCCGAGACGCCCGCCACGCTGCCGCCGTCGTCGCCGCCGCACGCGGCGAGCGTCGTGGCCGCAACGAGCGCGGGAAGCCACGCGCGACGCAATCCGGTTCGATGAATGTCCATTGTCGACCTCTTGTTGTGATTGTCCGGAACCGGCCGGCCCGCGATATGCCCCCCGCGGCCCGGCCGGGTGCTGCATCGGATGAAGCGGAACTGCACCTTCGAAAGCGCCGGGCGCGATGCCCGGGTGTCACGGCCGGCGTCGACGCGCGTCACGCGTCGCGCAACCCGGCGGGCGTCGGGGCGACTGCATTGCCCCGACCGGAAAGCGTCGGCACGGCAGCCGGTTCATGACGCACGGTCGGCCCGGGGCCGGCGGCGCGAAATGAATGGAGGAGTGCGAATCAAATGCGGGCATGCCCGATCTTCCTTCAGGTTTCAGATGAAACGGAACGGCACGATGCGATGAGGCGGGGATGGTGCGAACGGCGGTGCTGCAACGGCAGGAAAGCGCGACGCGAGTCGGCGAGGCGAGCCGGATTGCTTTCCGGAAGCTTGCGCAAACTTATCTCAGTGAAATCCTGGTGTCAAACTTTTTTAGTTTCAGTCAAACAAAGTATTGGCACGTGCTTCACGATCGATGTGCGATCGGTCTAAATTTCCTCGAAATTTGTCCGTAAACGGTAAAAAACGGATTGAAAGGAGAGAGAGGGCATGACGATTTCAGTTACGGCAGCGAGCGGCCTGACGCTCGCGCAGATGGTGCAGGAAGCCGCGCTTGACGGGCGTCGACAGGCGGACACGGCGGCCGGGAAACCGCAGGACACGCCGCTTGAGATCCGGGCGCTGGACCCGGACGCGATGCAGGCGGCGCGCACGAAGCAGATGACGATCCTGGGCGACCTGTCGACGAAGCTGCGCGACGTCACCAGCCAGCTCGCGACGAGCCTGCAGGAGATCATCGCGAAGCGCCCGGACCTGGCCGACGCGAAGTTCGACTTCATGACCGACAACGGCCGGATCAAGGTCGTGTCGAAGACGATGACGGAGAGCGATCGCGCGTGGGTGGAGTCGACGCTGAACGCGAACGCGGGCCTCGTGCTCGCGACGCGCGAGTTTCACCAGCAGGCCGTCGACTTCGCCGAGCAGGGCGCCGCCGCGGTGGGCGACACGTTCTCCGACGACGATCGCAAGGTGGCCAGCCAGCGCGCCGACGCGGACTTCCTCTTCATGAAGGAGATGAATGCGTCCGTCGCGCGCAACCGGAAATTCGAAGAGGTCGGCGGGCATTTCACCACGCAGGACGGCACGCGGCTGAACTTCGACGAGTCGGCCGGCAGCGCACGCGGCACGCTCGCGCTGCTGGATACCGATCGTCAGTTGTCGTCGGGCGCGGCGATCTTCGTCAGCGACGTGTCGGGGCAGAAGACGTATGGCAGGCGTGCGGGCCTGATCGACGTCGGCTTCGGGAACGCGTTCGAGGACATCCTGAACGGCACCCATAGCCTCGGTTTTCACGAGACGGCATGACGGCGCGCCATGCCGAAGCGCCGCGCGCCTATTCGTCGCGCAGCGCTTCGGCCGGCCGTACCCGCGCGGCGCGCCAGCTCGGGTAGAGCGTCGCGACGCACGACATCAGGAACGCGGCCGCGGCGATCTCGATCACGTCGGCCACCGCGAGCTTCGACGGCAGCGAACTGAGGAAGTACACGGACGGCGTCAGGAAGTGGATGCCGAGCAACCGCTCGACCGCCGGCAGCACCCACGGGATGCTCACCGCGATCGCGCAGCCGAGCGCGACACCCGCCAGCGTGCCGGTGAGGCCGATCGTCATCCCCTGGATCGCGAAGATCTTCATGATCGACCCCGGCGGCGCGCCGAGCGTGCGCAGGATCGCGATGTCGCCCTGCTTCTGCGTGACGGTCATCACGAGCGACGACACGAGGTTGAACGCGGCGACCGCGACGATCAGCATCAGGATCAGCGACAGCATGCGCTTTTGCAGCCGCTCGGCCTCGAACCACGTGCGGTTCTGCCGCGTCCAGTCGCGGATGTAGAGATCGCCCGACAGCGAGCGCGACAGTTCCAGCGCGACGTCCGGCGCGCGCTGCAGATCGTCGAGGCGCAGCCGGATGCCGGTCGGCGCGCGCACGTTGAACAGCGTCTGCGCGTCGAGGATATGGATGTATGCGAGCGCGCTGTCGTACTGGTAGTGGCCCGACTCGAACGTGCCGACCACGTTGAACTGCCGGAACTGCGGCAGCGCGTCGCCGATGCGCGCGGTGTTGCCGGGCGCGAAGAACGTGATGCGGTCGCCGATCTTCACGTGCAGCGCGTCGGCCAGCGCCGAGCCGAGCACGATGCCCATCCCGCCCGGCACGAGCGCGTCGAGCCGCCCCGTCTTCGGCTTGCGCGCGATCTCGGACACGCGCGGCTCGAGCACGGGATCGATGCCGCGCAGCGCGACGCCCGTCACGCTGCCCGCGTTCGTCAGCAGCGCCTGCGCGTCGACGTAGGGCGCGACGGCGCGCACCGCCGGATTCCGCAGCGATTCGTGCGCGGTGAGCCGCCAGTCGGGCATCGCGCCGGTGGGCGAGAAGATCTCCACGTGCGCGAGCACCGACAGCATCCGGTCGCGCACTTCGGTCCGGAAACCGTTCATCACCGACAGCACGACGATCAGTGCGGCGACGCCGAGCGCGATGCCGGCCATCGCCGCGCCGGCAATGAACGACACGAAGCCGTCGCCGGCCGAGCGCCGGCCGCCGCGCGCGTAGCGCAGCCCGATCTGCCATTCGAACGGGAGTTTCAAGCGGGTTCCTTTCATTTCGATTCGATTCGTGCCGAGCCGCGCATTCTAGCGAACGCGGCGCGGGTGCGTGCAGCGGTCGGGGCGGCGCGCCGAAATCCCGCCCGACCGGCCGGTCGACGGCCGGCGTTGCGCGCCGGCACACCGATATTTCCATCGTTTCGGGTCTGATCGATAATGGCGGCCAGCATCCGGTCGAACACAACATTCCAAGCATTCCGGCGCAACCAGGGCCGCGCCGTCACAGACCAATAAATCTCGGGGAACGCCGCCGAAGCCGGCCGCACGTCCTTGAACAAGGAAATAACAACATGGATTTGCTGCGCTTCCTGCTGCTCCTGCCGATTCGCGCGGCGGGCTTCGTCTGGTGGCTGCTCGGCTGCGCGCTGCGGCCGCTGGTCGGCGACGTGTCGTGGACGGCGCCCGCGTGGATGGGCATCACCGCCGCGGCCGTGCGCCGCCGCCCGTGGCACGCCGGCGGCATCGTGCTGCTCGCGGCCGCGCTCGGCTACGGCGGTTACTGGTTCAAGCATCGGCCGAAGCCGCCGGAGCCCGAGACCGTCACTTTCACCGTGAAGGCGCCGCCGATCACCACCTATGAGGTGGACGACAGCGACAAGCCGAAGATCACCGTGCATCCGCTCGACGTCGTGTTCTCGCAATCGGCCGCGCCGATCGAGCAGGTCGGCAAGCCGGCCGGAGAGGGCATCGAGATGACGCCCGCGCTCAAGGGCGCGTGGGCGTGGGTCGACGACAAGACGTTGCGCTTCACGCCGGCGGCCGACTGGCCGGTCGGCGCGCACGTCGAGGTGCGTTTCGCGGTGCACCGGGTGTTCGCGCCGCAGGTGACGATGCACGACGACCGCTTCGCGTTCGATGTGCCCGCGTTTGCCGCCACGTTCGGCAACAACGAGTTCTACCGGAATCCCGACAATCCGGCGGAGAAACAGGCGCTGCTGCAGCTGCGGTTCAACTATCCGGTCGATCCGGCCGAATTCGAGAAGCGCATCGGCCTCGTGCTGGTCGGCCGCGACGGCAAGAATGCGACGCCGCTGCGCTACACGGTCAACTACGACAAGATGAAGACGAGCGCGTGGGTGTATTCGCAGCCGCTCGAGATTCCGCGCGATCCGCTGGTCGCACGGCTCGACGTCGACAAGGGCGTGAAGAGCGCGCGCGGCGGCAACGGCACGCCCGACGTGCTGCACGCATCGGTCGACGTGCCGGGGCTCTACAGCCTGTCGATCGACAACATCGCGCCGACGCTCGTCGACAACGAGCGCTACGAGCCCGAGCAGGTGCTCGTCGCGGAAGCGTCCGACGGCGTGCGCAGCGCCGATCTCGCATCGCGCGCGAAGGCGTGGGTGCTGCCGAAGCGCAAGCCGGGCGTCGATCAGTCGGACGACGATCCGCCATACGAATGGAACGTGGCCGACATCAGCGACGCGGTGCTGAAGCAGTCGAAGCCGCTGCCGCTCGAGGCGGTGCCCACCGAGAACGATTTCGCGACGCTGCAGAGCTTCAAGTACCACGCGACGCCGGGCGAGCGCGTCGTCGTGCGGTTCGAGGGCGACCTGAAGTCGGCCGGCGGCTACCTGCTCGGCAAGCCCGTGACGACCGCGTTCACGGTGCCCGACTATCCGAAGCTGCTGCGCTTCATGGCCGACGGTTCGCTGCTGTCGATGAGCGGCAGCAAGCGGTTGTCGGTTGTGTCGCGCAACCTGCCGGGGATGAAGGTCGAGATCGGCCGCGTGCTGCCCGACCAGCTCCAGCATCTCGTGAGCTTCAACAACGGCACGTACGCGCGGCCCGAGCTGTCGTATTCGTTCAGCGAGGATCATATCGTCGAGCGCTTCGTGCAGACGCGCGCATTCCCGGCCGGCGACCCTGGCAAGGCGCATTACGAAGGCATCGATCTCGGCCAGTACCTGAAGGGCGGCAAGCGCGGCGTGTTCCTGCTGCACCTGACGAAGTACGATCCGGCCGCCGAGAAGAAAAAGGCCGACGACGCGAAGGATGGCGATGCATCGTCCGGCGACGGCAGCCAGGATCAGTCCGACAACGCCGACTCGGGCGACAGCAGCGGAAACGACAACGACAGCGACAGCGCGCTCGGCGATACGCGCCTGATCGTCGTGACCGATCTCGGGATGCTGGTCAAGAAGGCGCTCGACGGCAGCCAGGACGTGTTCGTCCAGTCGATCCGCACGGGCAAGCCGGTTGCGGGCGCAACGGTATCGGTGCTCGCGGTGAACGGCCAGGCGCTGTTCACGCAGACGACAGCCACCGACGGCATCGTGCATTTCCCGGCGTTCAAGGGGCTCGACCGCGAGAAGCGGCCGCAGCTGTACGTCGTGAAGAAGGACACCGACCTGTCGTTCCTGCCGGTGGCCGGCCGCGATCGCCAGCTCGACTTCTCGCGTTTCGACGTCGACGGCGAGCGCAATGCGACGGGCCAGGGGCAACTGTCCGCCTACCTGTTCTCGGATCGCGGCCTGTACCGGCCCGGCGATCCGTTCCACATCGGCCTGATCGTGCGTGCCGCGAGCTGGGCGCGCAGCCCGGCCGGCGTGCCGCTGCAGGCGGAGATCGTCGACCCGCGCGGGATCACGGTCGAGCGCAAGCCGGTGACGGTCGATGCGACGGGCTTCACCGAGCTCGGCTATACGACGGCCGAAACGGCGCCGACCGGCACGTGGACGGTCAACCTGTACATCGTCAAGGACGGCCAGCCCGGCGCGGAGCCGATCGGCAGCACGGCGGTGCAGGTGAAGGAGTTCCTGCCGGATCGGATGAAGGTCGACGCGAAGCTGTCGCAGCAGGTCGTCGAAGGGTGGGTGAAGCCGAAGGGGCTGAAGGGCGTCGTCGACGCGCAGAACCTGTTCGGTACGCCGGCGGAGAAGCGTCGCGTCGCGGCGACACTGACGCTGCGCCCGGTGTGGCCGTCGTTCCGCAGCTGGCAGGGCTATCACTTCTTCGACGCGCGCCGCGCGAAGGAGGGCTACACGACGACGCTGCAGGACGGCACGACCGACGAGCACGGCCATGCCGAATTCGACCTCGACCTCGACAAGTACGCGGACTCGACCTACCAGCTCTACTTCCAGGCGAAGGCCTATGAAGCGGAAGGCGGGCGCAACGTCGCCGCGAACGCGCAGACGCTCGTGTCGAACAACGACTGGCTCGTCGGCTACAAGTCCGTCGACGATCTCGGCTACGTGAAGCGCGGCAGCCCGCGCACGGTGCGGCTCGTCGCGATCGATCCGAACGCGAAGGCGATCGACGTGAAGGGCCTGCGCGCGCAGCTGGTCGAGGAGCGCTACGTGTCGGTGCTGACCAAGCAGGATTCCGGCGCATACAAATACGATTCGCGGCTGAAGGAGGTGCCCGTCGACGAGAAGCCGCTGACGATTCCGGCGGCCGGGCTCGATTTCACGCTGCGCACCGACAAGCCGGGCAGCTATGCGCTCGTGATCCGCGACGCGGACGGCGCCGCGGTGAACCGGATCGAGTATTCGGTCACGGGCGACGCGAACGTCACGCGTTCGCTCGACCGCAACGCGGAGCTGCAGGTGAGCCTCGCGAAGCACGACTACAAGCCGGGCGAGCAGGTCGAGGTCGCGATCCGCGCGCCTTACGCGGGCAGCGGCCTGATCACGATCGAGCGCGACAAGGTGTATGCGCACGCATGGTTCCATGCGGACACGACGAGCTCGATCCAGCACATCACGGTGCCGGCCGGTTTCGAGGGCAACGGTTACATCAACGTGCAGTACATCCGCGATCCGTCGTCCGATGAAATCTTCATGAGCCCGCTGAGCTACGGCGTCGTGCCGTTCTCGGTGAACCTCGATGCGCGCCGCAACGCGCTGTCGGTCGATGCGCCGGCGCTCGTGAAACCCGGCGACACGGTGAATTTCACCGTGCATTCGGCGAAGCCCGCGAAGGTCGTCGTGTTCGCCGTCGACGAGGGCATCCTGCAGGTCGCGCGCTACAAGCTCGGTGATCCGCTGAAGTTCTTCTTCCGCAAGCGGATGCTCGAAGTCGGCACGTCGCAGATCCTCGACCTGATCCTGCCGGACTTCGAGAAGCTGATGGCGATGGCCGCGCCGGGCGGCGACGCCGACGACGCGATCGGCCGTCAGTTGAACCCGTTCAAGCGCAAGCGCGACAAGCCGGTCGTCTACTGGTCGGGGATCGTCGACGTGAACGGCGACACGCGCCTGAGCTACACCGTGCCCGACTACTTCAACGGCAAGCTGCGCGTGATGGCCGTGTCGGTGTCGCCGGACCTGGTCGGCACGTTCGAGGGCGCGACGACGGTGCGCGGCGACTTCGTGCTGTCGCCGAACGTGCCGACGACGCTCGCGCCGGGTGACGAGGCCGACGTCAGCGTCGGTGTCTCGAACAACCTGACGGGCGCCGGCAACCAGCCGGTGCCGGTCGCGGTCACGCTGAAGACGGGGCCGCAGTTGCAGGTGATCGGGCCGGCCACGCAGAACGTCGCGCTCGCGCCGCAGCACGAGGGCGTCGCGATGTTCCGCGTGAAGGCGACCGATACGCTCGGCTCGGGCGCGTTGTCGTTCGCTGCGCGCTATGGCGCGAAGGGTGCGCAGCAGCGCGTCGACGTGTCGGTGCGGCCGGCCGCCGCGTTCCGCACGCAGCTCGACATCGCGCGGCTCGACCCGGGCAAGAAGGCGAGCGTGCCGAACCTGCGGTCGATGTACGACGCGTATGCATCGCGCGACGCGAGCATCTCGACCGCGCCGCTCGTGCTGTCCGAAGGGGTGGCGTCGTATCTCGTCAATTTCGAGCACTACTGCAGCGAGCAGATGGTGAGCGCGGCCGTGCCGCGCGTGTTCGCGGCGAAGTGGCTGTCGGTGCGCGCGCTGACGAGCGCGATGCATGCGACCGACGCCGGCGCCGACACGACGAACGCGGCGGCGATCGCGCAGTTCCTCGGCGTGCTGCGCGGCCGGCAGAACGCGCAGGGCGGGTTCGGCCTGTGGAGCGCGACGCCCGACGCCGATCCGTTCGTGTCCGCGTACGCGATGCACGTGTTGCTCGACGCGCGCGAGCGCGGCATCGCCGTGCCGAAGGACATGCTCGACGCGGGCAACCAGTATCTGCAGAAGCTCGCGGCGAACGATTCGCTCGGCTCGCTCGACCTGCTGCGCCAGCGCGCTTACGCGGTGTACTTGCTGACGCGCCAGGGCAACGTGACGACCAACAGCCTCGCGGCCGTGCAGAAGCGGCTGCAGGACGCGTATCCGAACGACTGGAAGAACGACCTCGCGGCCGCATGGCTTGCCGCGTCGTATCAGCTGCTGAAGCAGGACAAGGAGGCCGCGGCGCTGATCGCGGGCCCGCAGGCGCTGCTCGAGCGCAAGCGCGCGTCCGACGGCGGTTACGTGACCGGCTACTACCTCGATCCGCTGACGCGCGACGCGAGCGTGCTGTACCTGATCGCGAAGCACTTCCCGGAGCGCGTGCGCAAGCTGTCGCCGCGCGCGATGGACAACCTCGCCGCGCCGCTCGTCGACAACCGCTACAACACGCTGTCGTCGGCGATGACGATCCTCGCGCTCGATGCGTATGCGGCGTCGAGCGCGGGGCAGCTCGACCAGCTCGCGATCGACGAGGTGCGCGCGGGCGCCGCGCCGAAGGACGTGTCGTCGATCCAGGCGAACCTCGTGCGCTCGGGGACGTGGGCGGCCGGTGCGTCGCGCGTCGACTTCGTGAACGGCAGCACGCTGCCCGCGTGGTGGATCGCGAGCCAGTCGGGCTACGACCGCGGCACGTCGACGAAGGCGATCAGGAACGGCCTGGAGATCGTGCGCGACTACACCGACACGGACGGCAAGCCGCTCGGGAAGATCACGCTCGGCCAGGAGATCGACGTACACCTGAAGATCCGCGCGACGGGCCCGGCGAACGTCGGCAACATCGCGATCGTCGACCTGCTGCCCGGCGGCTTCGATCCGGTGATCGCGCCGCCGCCCGTCACCGACACGCAGGACGGCGACAGCGACGGCGGCGCGTCGGCGTCGGCGCCGGCGGCCGATGCGCCGTGGCGTTCGCCGATCGGCGTCAAGGGCTCCACGTGGCAGCCGCAGTTCGCGGACGTGCGCGAGGACCGCGTGGTGATCTACGGCACGGCGACGACCGACGTGCGCGAGTTCGTCTACCGGATCAAGGCGAGCAACGCGGGCCGCTTCGTCGCGCCGCCGGCTTACGGCGAGTCGATGTACGACCGCCGCGTGCAGGCACAGGCACCCGGCGGCACGGCGCTGACCGTGGAGCGCGTGCGATGACGACGCGGCTGCAACGGCCGTGCCGGGTGCGCGGAGCGACCGCGCGTGGCTGACGCCCCGGTGCTGCGGCGCGCGCTGCGCGGCGCCGGCCGCTGGCTGCATCGCTGGCAGAACTGGATCGCCGGCGCGCTGCTCGTATTCGGTGCGCTGGCCGCGTGCCGGCTGTGGCCGCATCCGCCGCTGCGCGACTGGAAGCCGTCGTCGGTCGCGGTGGTCGATGCACAGGGCCGCTTGTTGCGGCTCACGCTGGCGAAGGACGACCGCTACCGCCTGTGGGTGCCGCTCGACCGGATGTCGCCGCAGCTCGTCGAGGCCGTGATGCTGCACGAGGACCGCTGGTTCCGCTGGCATCCCGGCTTCAACCCGTACGGCCTCGCACGCGGTGCGTGGATCACGTATGTGCGCGGCGGCAATCCGCAGGGCGGCTCGACGCTGACGATGCAGCTCGCGCGCTCGCTGTGGCGGCTGAACACGCGCACGCCGGCGGGCAAGCTCGAGCAGGTTGCGCGCGCGGTGCAGCTCGAACTCTTCTATTCGAAACGGCAGATCCTCGAAGCCTATCTGAACGATGCGCCGTACGGCCGCAACGTCGAAGGCGCGGGCACCGCGAGCGTCGTGTATTTCGACCGGATGCCCGATGCGCTGACGCTGCCCGAGGCGCTCGCGCTCGCGGTGATTCCGCAGGACCCCGCGCGGCGCGTGCGCGGCGGGCAGGACGAGATCAACCGTGCGCTGGCCGCGTCGCGCAACCGGCTGTATGCGCGCTGGCTGACGAAGCATCCGGGCGATGCGTCGCTCAAGCCGCTGTTCGCGTTGCCGCTTGCGATGCGGCCCTTGTCGGCGCTGCCTTTCGATGCGCCGCACGCGGTCGACCAGGCGCTCGCCGCACGCAGCGCGTGGCGCACGGCCTCGGGCGGTGCGCCGGACGACAGCGACGGCGGCGCGCGGCTCGTGACGACGCTCGATCTCGACCTGCAGCGCACGCTCGAACGGCAGATCGCGCGTTATGTCGCGCGCAACGACACCCGCGGCGTGCGCAATGCGGCGGCCATCCTCGTCGATACGCGCGACATGGGCGTGAAGGCGCTGGTCGGTTCCGCGAACTTCTTTGACCGCACGATCGACGGGCAGGTGAACGGCACGCTCGCGCGGCGCTCGCCGGGCTCGACGCTCAAGCCGTTCATCTATGCGCTCGGTTTCGACCAGGGCGTGCTGCATCCGCAAACGGTGCTGCGCGACGTGCCGACCGCGTTCGGCCCGTATGCGCCGGAGAATTTCGACGGGCATTTCCTCGGGCCGATCACCGCGACCGACGCGCTGAACCGCAGCCGCAACGTGCCGGCCGTGTGGGTCGCGTCGCAGCTCAAGTCGCCCGACCTGTACCGGTTCCTGCAGGAAGCCGGCGTGCGCCGGCTCGCGAGTGCGCAGCACTACGGGCTCGCGCTCGTGCTCGGCGGCGGCGAAGTGACGATGCAGGATCTCGCGGGCCTCTACGCGATGCTCGCGAATCGCGGCGAATTCCGGCCGCTGCGGCTGCGCGCGGACGAACCGGCGCGGCCCGGCCGGCGTTTGTTGAGCGCGGAGGCGAGCTACATGACGATGGACATGCTGCGCCAGCATCTGCACCCCGACGAAACGAGCGGCGCGCAGCCGTCGAGCGTGCCCGTCTACTGGAAGACCGGCACGTCATGGTCGTTCCGCGATGCGTGGACGGCCGGCGTGTTCGGCCCGTACGTGCTGGTCGTGTGGGTCGGCAATTTCGACAACTCGACCAATACGGCGTTCGTCGGCGTCGACGCGGCCGCGCCGCTGTTCTTCCAGGTCGTCGACGCGTTGAATGCCGAGCGCACGCTCGTCGAGCCGCCGCGCGCGGTGCCGCCGCGCCTGAAGCGCGTGCGGATCTGCCTCGCGAGCGGCGACCTGCCGAACGAGTGGTGCCCGCAGCAGGGCTGGACGTGGTTCATTCCGGGCACGTCGCCGATCCGCGTGAGCACCGTGCACCGGCCGGTCGTGATCGACGACGCGACGGGGAAGGCCGCGTGCCCGCCTTACGACGGCAAGCGCACGCATACGGAGATCTTCGAGTTCTGGCCGTCGGATCTGCAGCAGGTGTTCGTGCAGGCCGGCATTGCGCGCCGGCGGCCGCCGCAGAACGCGGAGTGCCGCGACGCGGGGCAGGTCGACGGCGATCCGCCGCGCATCACGTCGCCGCTGCGCGGCAGTACGTATGCGATGCGCGTGAAGAGTACGGAGGAGACGCGCATCGCGTTCAACGCGACGGCCGATGCGAGCGCGCATGCGCTGTACTGGTTCGTCAACGATGCGTTCGTCGGGCGCAGCGTGCCGGGCGATGCGCTGTTCTGGCAGCCGCGGACGGCAGGCAGCTATACGGTGCGCGTGGTCGACGATCACGGCCGCGGCGACCAGCGGCCGCTGGCGGTGGGGCTCGAACAGTAATGGACGACGGCCTGCCGGTGCAGGCCCGGACTCAGACGCTGTAGCCGATCCGCAGCACGCCCCATGGCCGTCCGCCGACGACGATGGGTGCGGAAACATCCTTCATCAGCGCGAAGTTGCCGTTGCCCATGTCGCGCCGATAGGTCTGCAGCAGGAACGGCTTGGTATGCGACACGGAGGTGCGCGCCGTGCGGTCCGTGTAGATCCGGCGATTCCGGCAGTTCGCGGCGTTCCACGCGGCGTCCGCGCGCTGGGGCAGCGAGAATTTCCGGTTGTGGGTCGGCAGGTAGCACTGCCGGTCGAAGCTTGCGCAATAGACGATGCGTGCATCGATCCCGAGCACCGGCTCCTGGATGGCCGGCAGCACGCGATCGGTGAAGTCGGTGAAGCGCGTCATGAACTGCTGCGGATCGGTGCCGGGAATCGGCACGTAGTGCGCGTCGAAGAGTGCGTCGAGTGCGATTTCGCCGCGCCCGACCGCATCCTCGAAGAGCTTGCTGATCGCGGCGGCCGTGTGCCGCGCGGTGTCGATCAGGCGCGTGTCGGGCGATTCGATGCCGGTCGCGGCCGTGAGTTCGATGAGCGTCTCGGAGACGGAGAGCAGGTTGCCGAGCCGGTCCTTGGCCTGCGAGAAGTTGTCGCTCGAATCCTCGACGCCGGATGCCATCTCGCCGACCTGTTCGTCGAGCCGGTGGCATTGCGTCTCGATTTCGTCCGTCAGCGACGCGATCTGCTCGGCCTCGCCGGCGAGCTCGGTGATCGCGTGCCCGGTCGCGTGCACGACCTCGCCGATCGTACGCGTGCCCTCGCGCACGCGATGCGCGCGGGCGGCGTTGTCGGTTCCTTCCGCGATCAGGTGTTCGGTCTGCTCGGCGAGGCGCGCGAGGGTCGTCTCGATCTGGGCCGTTGCCTGTCCGGTCTTCGCGGACAGGTTCTTGACCTCGGCCGCGACGACGGCGAAGCTGCGGCCCGAATCGCCGGCGCGTGCGGCCTCGATCGCGGCGTTCAGCGCGAGCAGGTGAGTCTGTCGCGCGATCACGGAGATCTCCTCGGACACGGCGCGTACATGATCGAGCGCGTCGCGCAGCGCACCCATCTGGTTGCCGATCGACGTGACGCCTTCGACGAGGCCGTGAATGTCGGCGAGCGACGCCTCGATCGTCTGTTGCGACTGGCGAACCGCGTCCGACGCATTCGCGCTCACGGCGCGCACCTGCTGCGCGGCCTCGGCAATCCGGTGGTTGCCGCGCAACGTGACGGCGGCCGATTCGCGCAGCGTGTGGCAGACCTCCGCCTGTCGGGCGACGCGGGCCGCGACTTCCTCGACGTGACCCGACACGTCGCAGATCTCGATGCCGAGCTTGCCGGCCTGCTCGGCGATGTCGCCGACGAGCGCGCGCGACGAACGGTGGCCGCGGCCGATTCCGAAGAAGTTCACGTTGCAGGGTCTCCTTGAAGGCACGCGTGCCTGGTTATTGGCGGATGCTGGGCGTGCGTTCCTGTCTTGACGGCAGCGAGGGCACGGACTTGAGGTCGGGTAAACATCGAGACCGGGATCGGGGTGGCGGGTCGTCCGGCCGGTGCCGCGCGTTGCCTGCCATTCACGGCGTTTGCTGCTTTTGCGGCGTTTGCGGCAGCCGTGTTCCGGCGCCGGGCCGGTCGGGCGCACGCGGGCTGCCCGGCCGGCCCGGCGCGTCGCGCCGCGTCAGAACACGTGGTGGATGCCGGCGTTGACGCCGACCGTCGTGCCCGGCAACCCGAACAGCGCGCCGCCGGTGATGCCGAGGCCCGTATTCATCGCGCCATGGTTGTTGACGACACCGACCTGCGCGTACAGGCCCGTTCGTTTCGACAGGCTGTAGTCGGCGCCGATCGCGGCGAGCAGCGAATGATTGTGCGAATCGTTGCGATCGATCGTGTACCACGCGCCGGTGTTCAGGTCGAGGGCCGGCGTGACGCGATAGTCGAGGCCGGCGCTGTACACGTTGTTGCTGAACGAACCGGCAACCTTGTAGCTCGTGAACGACGCCTTGCCGGTCACGGGCCCGAACGTGTAGGCGGTGCCGATCGTGCGGCCGACGAACGCGACCGCGCTCGATACCGGCGTCGGCGACGTGCCGCCGTTGCCGTCGTAGAGCGCCGCGTTGAGCATGAAGCCGCCGTTCGCATACGTGAGACTGCCGGAATACTGGCGTCCCGCCTGGAAGTCCCCGGCTTTTCCGCCGAATCCGAACATCGCGCTGCCCGTGAGCCCGGCGATCGTCGGGCTCGTGTACGAAATCGCATTCGGGTTGAAGAGGCCGGTGACGAGCACGTTGTCGACGTAGGGGATCAGCGCGGCGCCGAAGTGCGAAACGTTGCGCGGGTCCGATCCGAGCACCGCGAGCACGAACGGCGAGAACTGCAGGCCGATCTTCGTTTCGCCGAACCCGCCGTCGATCCCGATCCACGCCTGGCGGCCGAAGAAGTTGCCGTTCGAATGGCCGAACGCCCCGTCGGTGATGTTGAAGCCGCTCTCGAGCTTGAATTTCGCGTGCAGCCCGCCGCCGAGATCCTCGGTACCCGTCAAGCCGAAGTTGGTCGGCGTCATGCCGGTGTCGGTCAGCGCGAACTGGCGGCCCGCATTGCCGCCGGTCGTCGAGTCGAGCGACCGGCTCGTGTAAAGCAACGCGGCGTCGAGGTCGCCGTACAGCGTGACGCTGCTCTGCGCGAAAACACTCGTGCTCGCCGCCGCGCCGAGCAGCGCCGCGCAAATCGTCCGTGTCGTGATCTTCATCGTCTGTCTCCGTTTTGTTGAATTTAGTAATACGTATAGCTAATTAATATTGCGGCGGCGGAATCGACGCGTGCCGCCTGCACGCCGTGCCGTCGGGGAACGCACGGCGGTGCTTCGCGAGGGCCGGGATGCGACCGCATCCCGGCACCGCGACGAAGCGAAACGCTCCGCCCGGGCGGGCGGTGTTACAGCGAACGATTCAACTGCTCGAGGATGGCCGGGTTCTCGAGCGTGGACGTGTCCTGCGTGATCGCTTCGCCCTTGGCGAGCGAACGCAGCAGGCGCCGCATGATCTTGCCCGAGCGCGTCTTCGGCAGGTTGTCGCCGAAGCGGATGTCCTTCGGCTTCGCGATCGGCCCGATCTGCTTGCCGACCCAGTCGCGCAGCGTCTTCGCGAGCGCCGCGGCCTCCTCGCCTTCCGGACGCGAACGCTTGAGCACCACGAACGCGACCACCGCCTCGCCCGTCGTGTCGTCAGGACGGCCGACCACGGCCGCCTCGGCCACCAGCTCGTGCGAGACCAGCGCCGATTCGATCTCCATCGTGCCGAGCCGGTGGCCCGACACGTTCAGCACGTCGTCGATCCGGCCCATGATCGTGAAGTAGCCGGTGTCCTTGTCGCGCACGGTGCCGTCGCCGGCGAGATAGAGCGTGCCGCCGAGTTCTTCCGGGTAGTAGCTCTTCTTGAAGCGTTCCGGGTCGCCCCAGATCGTGCGGATCATCGCGGGCCACGGGCGCTTGACGACGAGAATGCCGCCTTGCCCGTTCGGCACGTCCTGGCCGGTTTCGTCGACCACCGCGGCCATGATGCCCGGCAGCGGCAGCGTGCACGAACCGGGCACGGTCGGCGTCGCGCCCGGCAGCGGCGTGATCATGTGGCCGCCCGTCTCGGTCTGCCACCACGTATCGACGATCGGGCAGCGCTCTTGGCCGACGTGCTTGTGATACCACATCCACGCTTCCGGATTGATCGGCTCGCCGACCGTGCCGATGATGCGCAGGCTCGACAGGTCGTAGCTCTTCGGATGCACCTTGTCGTCGGCTTCGGCGGCCTTGATCAGCGAACGGATCGCGGTCGGCGCGGTGTAGAACACGCTGACCTTGTGGTCGCCGATCATCTTCCAGAAGCGGCCGGCGTCAGGCCAGGTCGGCACGCCCTCGAACACGACCTGCGTGCCGCCGCAGGCGAGCGGGCCGTACGTGATGTACGTGTGGCCGGTGACCCAGCCGATGTCGGCCGTGCACCAGAACACGTCGGTGGGCTTCCAGTCGAAGGTCCACTTCATCGTCTGCGCGGCCCACAGCAGGTAGCCGCCGGTGCCGTGCTGCACGCCCTTCGGCTTGCCGGTCGAGCCCGACGTGTACAGGATGAACAGCGGATGCTCGGCGCTCACCCATTCCGGCTCGCACGTGTCGGATTCGGCGGCCGTCAGTTCGTGCATCCACAGGTCGCGCTCCGCATGCCAGTCGATCTTGCCGCCGGTGCGGCGATAGACGATCACGCTCTTCACCGCTTCGCAGCCGCCCAGCGCGAGCGCCTCGTCGGCGATGCTCTTGAGCGGCAGCGTCTTGCCGCCGCGCGCCTGCTCGTCGGCCGTGATCAGCGCCGTTGCGCCGACGTCGACGAGCCGCTCGTTCAGCGACTTCGCGGAGAAGCCGCCGAACACGACCGAGTGGGTCGCGCCGATGCGCGCGCAGGCCTGCATCGCGACGATGCCTTCGATCGACATCGGGATATAGATGACGACGCGGTCGCCCTTGCCGATGCCGCGCTTCTTCAGCGCATTCGCGAAACGCGACACGCGGGCGAGGAGATCCGCATAGGTGACGCGCGTGACGGTGCCGTCGTCGGCTTCGAAGATCACCGCGACGCGCTCGCCGTTGCCGGCTTCGACGTGACGGTCGAGGCAGTTGTACGACGCGTTCAGCTCGCCGTCGTCGAACCACTTGTAGAACGGCGCGTTGGACTCGTCGAGCACTTTGGTGAACGGCTTGTGCCACGCGAGGCCCTCGCGCGCGAGGCGCGCCCAGAAGCCTTCGTAATCACGCTCGGCCTCGGCGACGAGCGCCCGATAGGCCGGCATGCCGGAAATGGTCGCCGCCTGCTCGAGCGCCGCGGGCGGCGCAAACTGGCGGGTTTCGTGAAGAACCGATTCAATCGTGGACAAGCGTGTCTCCATGCGTTCTTGGGATGCAGGGCTGCTGTTCGGGAAAACGCAACATGCGTGCCAGCGTCAGCGATCGATGCGCGCATTCGGCGAAAGTCACGGCGCACCGTGCGCGTTTCGAGCGATCCGGTCGAACGGGCGACGGGGTGGATACCGTCAAGCAGAAGCCGGCCGTTCATAAATGCAGCACATCGTGTTGCAGTCCTCAACAGGTGGCGCGCGCCGGGGAAGGTGGTCGGCCGCTCGATCCGGAGCGCGGTGGGGCGACCTGGCGGCGTCAGGCGATCAGCGACCGAAGCGTTGGTGCGTGCCCGAACTGTCTGATCCGTTCGAGCGCCGACACCTCGATCTGGCGAACGCGTTCGGCGGACAGGTTCAGTTGCCGGCCGATCTCGCGCAGCGAATACTCGCTTTCGACGTCGATGCCGTACCTCAAGCGAAGAATCCACGCTTCACGTGCCGGCAGGCGGTCGATCAGCGCCGCAACCGCCGCGCGAAGCTGGCGGGCGCTCGCGGATTCTTCCGGGGTCGGTGCGGCGTGGTCGATCGCGACGTCGCACAACGTGAGGTCGTGATCGGGCGAAACGGGCAGGTCCGCGGAGATGGGCTCGCGCACGATATCCATCAGATCCCGCACCTTGTCGACCGGGATCCGCATCTGCGCCGAGAGCGTCGGGGCGCCGGCAACTTCGCCGGTTCGTTGCGCATGCGTTCGCGCGAGGCGGGCCAGCTTGTTGATCGCGTCGACCGTATGCGCGGGCACGCGGATCGTGCGGCCCTGATCGGCGATCGCATGCGTGATGGCCTGCCGGACCCACCAGGTCGCATACGTTGCGAATTTGAAGCCGCGCCGGTGATCGTAGCGATCGACGGCCTTCATCAGGCCGAGATTGCCCTCCTGGATCAGGTCGAGAAACTGCAGGCCGCGATCGGGATAGCGCTTGGCGATCGACACGACGAGCCGCAGATTGCTCTGGAACAGCTTCGTTCTCGCGGGCTGCATCGCGCGCTCGATACGCGACAGTCGCGTGTCGAGCGCGATCGCGATGTCGAGCGGCAGGCTCGCCTCGCAGGCGAGGCCGGCGAGCGCGGTGCGTGCTTCGATCAGCGCCGGCGCGCGGCGGGTGAGGGCGGCGGCACAGTCGGCATGCGCGGCGATGCAGTCGATCATCCATGCGCGCACGTCGTCGCATGGCATGAAGAGGTCACGGCGCGGCGAATCGGTGCGGATGCCCGATTCGGCCAGGATGTCGACGATGCGCTTCTCGAACTTGCGTGCTCGCGTCGCACGGTCGCGAATCGCGCGGCCGATGCGTTCGATCGCTCGCGCGGTGAAGCGGATCCTGCCGGTCGACGCGGCGGCCTCGCGAAGCAGCGTCCGGTAACCGGCCGACGCGAAACCGCCGGTGCGCAATGCGTGCTGCATCCCGGCGGCCAGCGCGCCGGCGCGGTCGAGCGATGCGACGACGCTGTCGCGCCATGCGGGGCTGTCCGGCGCGCGATCCGTGTCGTCCTCCCCCTCCGGTGATTCCATGGTCGAATCAGGCGCCGTTGCGTTGCCGGGCGACTCCCCGGGTAAAGTCGCGGGCGCTTCGTCAAGCGATTCGGCGTCGCCGACGAACCCCGTCACGTAGACCGATGCCGCGACCTTGCCGGCGCGGATGTCGCCGGCGATCGACGCGACGGCGTCGAGCGCAGCCGGGTCGCGGCTCAATGCGTCGATGCACGCCGCGCGCCCACTTTCCAGATGAAGCGCGAGCGCGATCTCTTCTTCGCGGTCGAGCAGCGGTGTCGCGCTCATTTCACGCAGGTAGATGCGGACGGGATCGCTCGTGCGGGCCGCGAGCAGATCGGCGGTCGCGAGCGGGGCCGACGCGTCGGCGAGCGGCGACGTCGTGTCCGTCGCTCGCGCGAAATGACGATCGAGCGTCCATGCGCTTCGCGAGTCGACGTGCTCGCGTACCTCGATCCCCCATTCGCCGAGCATCGACGCGGCGGCGTCGAAATCCGCGCCGTCTGCGGTATCGTCGGGCAACGCGTCGACGATTTCACCGCGCGTCACGTAGCCGCGCCCGATGCCCAGCGCGACCAGCGCATTCAAGCGATCCGTGCGCTCCGCATTCGCGCCGCCGCGCGGCGCGCCGTCGTGTTCGCGCCCGCGCCCGGGATCAAGCAAGCTTTGCATAGACGTTGCACCAGCCTTCGGCGGCGACCGCCTTGCCGCCGAACATCGGACACGTGCCGGAGGATTCGCCGGCGCCGGCCTTGTAGAAGCGGCAGTTCGAGCACGTCTGGCCGGCCTGGTACTTCGGGAACTTGCCTGCATCGACGGTCGTCGCTTTCGCGCGGTAGCCGAGCGTCTTCGCGGCCGCGTCGTTTTCGTCGACGAGCGGCGCTGCCGCGAATGCGCCGGTTCCGGCTGCGAATGCGGCACACAGGCCGGCGGTCTGAACGATGAAGGTTCTGCGAGTGCGGGAGATCATGTCGTTTTCCTGAATAAAAAACCATTCCCGCGCGCCGGGATGGCTTCCCGGCGCGGCGGTCGATCGAAGCGAAGGGAGAAAGGCGTTATTTGCGCGGGCCGGCGACGAGCGGCGCCTTCGACGAGGTGGCGACATCGGCGGTCAGCTTGCTCTTCGACGCGTCATAACCGTTCGAATAGAGCAGGAACGCCATCAGGTCCTCGTATTCCTGTGCCGTCATCTTGCCGGGGCGATCGGCCGGCATGTTGTTCGACATGTACTGGAAGATGCCGCCGACCGTGATGTGCGACTTGCCCTCGGGCGCGAAGGATTCCCCGCTCAGCGCGGGGGCGGTATTGCCTTCGAGCTGGTCGCCGTGGCATTTCGCGCAGGCGTCGCCATAGAGCTTCTTGCCGTGCTGTGCCTGCGCATTGTCGAACGACGGCACGCCGCTTTCGTCACTCGCCGAGACCTTGATGAAGCCGCCCGTCGCGGATGCTCCGCCGGCGAGCAGCACGCCGGTGCGCGAATGCCCGGCCGACGCGACCGCGCCGTCGAGGAAGCGGCCGCGCGACGGCGTATTGGCCGCTTGAGCGATGTTTTCCGGCAGGTTCCAGCCGCGTGTGAGCGCGGCGATCCGGCCGTTGGCATTCAGCCGCGACAACGCCGCGTCGATGCGCTGCCGCAGCGCGTCCCGATCGGGGCCGAACGCGAACGCGAGCTGCCAGTCTGAGTACGGCGACGCCGTGGCCGCGATCCGGAACGGCTGGCCGGGATGCGCACGCCGGTACGCCACGACGCTCGGATACCAGACGATCGCGCGCTGGGCGCGACCGGTCGCGAGCGCGTCGATGGTCTTCTCGGACGTGTTCTCGAGATCGAAGCGGGCATTCGTCGCCTGTGCCGCGATCAGTTGCGACGGGCTCGAGTACGTGGCCGCGATCGTTTCCTTGCCGGTGGACGGTGCATGCGCGTCGCGCAGCGTCACGCTGACGTAGCTGGAGCGCAGATACCCCTGCGAGAAACTCATCCGGGCATTCGATGCATCGGCGATCGCCGAGCGCGGGAAGCCGGCGATCATGTCGCAGTCGCGTTCGAGCGATTGCTTCAGTTCGGCGGCGGAGATGCCGTCGTCGCCGCCGTCGTCGTCCACGCCGCGCCGGTTGAACGAGGCGGCGATGCCGGCAGTTCGCAGCACTTCACGTGCGACCGACATGTCGAGGGTGGCGGTCGGGCTGCCCGGCAGCGTGCAGACGCGCACGCCGCCGGCCGCGGCGGACATCGGGGTCAGCGCCACGCCCGCGGCGAGCAGACTGGCGAGGGTCAGGGGAGCGAGTCGAGTCTTCATGGTCGTGCATTCCGGTTGAAACAGTGGGGGCGTCGCGCCCGGATCGGGCGCATGCCGGGCGCGACGCGCGTTCAGTCGAGCGCGAATACGTAGAGCGTGCCGCCGCGCGGAACGTCTTTCGCGACGTCGGCCATCGGGCCGCCCCAGATCGGGTTCGCGCCGCCGTATCCGGCGAGCACCGCGACATATTCCTTGCCGTCGACCTCGAACACCGACGGTTGCGCGATGATGCCGCTCGCGAGCTGCGGGCTCTCCCACAGCACCTTGCCGGTCGCCGTGTCGAAGGCATACAGGTGGCCGTCGAGCGAGCCGCTGAACGCAAGACCGCTCGCGGTGGTCGCGACGCCGCCGTTCCACGGCTTCTTCGACCAGTGGCCCCACAGTTTCTTGCCGGTGTTCACGTCGATGGCCTGCAGTTCGCCGTAACCCTGGCTGCCCGGTTCAGGCTTGATCTCGAAGCCTTCGCCGAGATACGGCAGACCTTCCATGTAGCTGACCGACTTGCCGGACAGGCTCATGCACGCGTGAAGGGAAGGGACGACCGCGATGTGGCGCGCGGGGTCGTAGGACACCGACCACCAGTTCTTGCCGCCGAGGAAGCTCGGGCACGTGTCGATCGTCGTGCCGGCCTTCGGGAACTTCGACGGGTCCGCGATGGGCTTGCCGTCGGCCGTGTAGCCGGTGACCGACGTTGCCGTGACGAACGGCTCCGCGTAGATCAGCTTGCCGGTCGTGCGATCGATCGCATGGAAGAAGCCGTTGCGGTCTGCGTGGATGATCGCATCGTAGTCCTTGCCTTTGTACTTGATGTCCGCGAGGATCGGCGTGTTGACGCCGTCGTAGTCCCACGTATCGTTGCTCGTGTACTGGTAGTGCCACTTCAGGTTGCCGTTCTTCGGATCGAGCGCGAGCAGCGAGTCGGAATACAGGTTGTCGCCGGGACGCAGCGCCGCGAGCCACGGGCCGGGGTTGCCGACGCCCCAGTACAGCGTGCGGCTTGCCGCATCGTACGTGCCCGTCAGCCAGGCGGCGCCGCCGCCGTGTGCCTGCATCCCGTCGGGCCAGGTGTCCGCGCCTTTTTCGCCGGGGCTCGGGATCGTGTAGCGCTTCCAGACCAGCGAGCCGTCTTCGGGGTTCAGCGCGGCGATGTACCCGCGAATCCCGTATTCGCCGCCGGAGGTGCCGACGATGATCGAGCCGTCCAGCGCGAGCGGCGCGAGCGAGAACGCATAACCGAGGCCCGGCTCGAACATCTGCTTCTTCCAGACGAGATCGCCCGTCTGCGCGTCGAGCGCCACGACCTCGCCGCTCAGCATCGCGACGTAGACGTTCTTGCCGTACAGCGCGACGCCACGGTTGACGACGTCGCAGCATGCAGTCTTGAACGATGCCGCGCCCAGCTTCGGTTCGTATTTCCACAGCTGCTTGCCGCTCTTCGCATCGAATGCGTAGACGTTGTCCTTCGGCGTGGTCACGAACAGGTAGTTGCCGTTGACGATCGGCGTGGCTTCGAAGCCCTGCTTCAGCTCGGCGGGGAACTTGTAGGCCCACACCTGCTTGAGTTCCTTCGCGTTCGACGCGTCGATCTGCTTGAGCGGCGAATGCGACTGGCCGTCGTAGGTGCGGTAGTAGGTCAGCCAGCCCGGATCGGTGTGCGCATCGGTCAGCCGCTGGTAGGTCACGGCCGGGTAGTCCGCGGCCGCTTCGACGAGGCCGGGGTTCAGCGCGACGGCCGCTGCCACCGCGATGCCGATCGTCGCCAGCCGGCTCGCTGAAGCCGAGAGTTTCTTCATGGTTGTCTCCTGAGTCATTGTGGTCGCACCGCCGCGAACGGTTCGTCGCGCCGGCACGGTGGGGATTCCGGGCCGAGTGCGCTGCCGTTCACGCAAGTCGCATGCCATCGCGGCGCGAAGCCGGTGTGACGCGGCACACGGGCGCATCGTGCGTCGTGCGGCGTCGGCGAGCGTCGCGCGCACGTGGCAACGAAGGTGTTGCATTCAGGTACACCCCCGTGCGCGCAGTGTTGCCAAACATGACAGGTGGCGCGGCATCCGTGACAGGTGGGGCGCCGCCCGCGCCGGTGTCACGCACGCCGTGCGCGGCGACGCGCGCGGGCGTCGTGCCGATGCGGCTGGCACGGTTCTCGCACGCTGCTTCGCGACAACAGCACGCCGCGCGGTGCGGGGCACACCACGGCGAAATACAAGCATGGAGACGAATGAAATGATCAGGAGGCCAAAGGCAGCCGAGAAGGGCGGCGCGATGCGACGCGGGCGTCGCGCGCGGCATGGTGGCGCGATGCGTGGCGCGCTTCTTGGGCCGGCCCTCGGCGCCATCGCGCTGTTCGGCCTGTCGACGGGCAGCGCGCGTGCGCAGCAGCCTGCGGACGGCACGGCCGCGACGGGCGGCGCCGTGCCGCCGGCCGCCGTCGCGGTCGCGCCGGAAGTGCCGCAAGCGCCGCAAGCGCCGCAAGCGCCGGCCGTCACATTGCCGACGGTGGTGGTCGTCGGCACGACGCCGCTGCTCGGGATCGGTACGCCGCTGCAGAAGGTGCCGGCGAACGTGCAGACGGTACGCGCGGCGGAACTCGATGCCCAGCACCGCGCGACGCTTGCCGACTTCTTCGCCGCGAACCTGCAGAGCGTGACGATCTCCGAGGCGCAGGGCAATCCGTACCAGACCGACGTCAACTATCGCGGCTTCACCGCATCGCCGCTGCTCGGTACGCCGCAGGGGCTGTCGGTGTTCGTCGACGGCGTGCGCGTGAACGAACCGTTCGGCGACGTCGTGAACTGGGACATCCTGCCGACGCAGGCAATCGACCGGATGCAATTGATACCGGGCTCCAACCCGGTGTACGGACGCAATACGCTCGGCGGCGCACTGGCGATCACGACGAAGAACGGCAAGTCGAACCCGGGCGGCGAAGCGGAGGTGTCGGGCGGCTCGTGGGGCCGCAAGACGGCCGCAATCGAGCAGGGCGGCACGATCGGCTCGAACCTCGACTACTACGCGACGGCGAACGTCGCGAACGACGGCGGCTGGGCCGACCACAATGCGAGCCGCGTGCGGCAGGCGTTCGGCAAGCTGCGCTACACGGATTCGGACACGACGCTGTCGATTTCCGCCGGCGGCGCCGACAACGCGCTGTACGGCACCCAGACGATCCCGCGCTCGTTCCTCGACAACCGGAAGCAGGCGTATACCTATCCCGACCTGAACCGCAACAGCGCCGGCTACCTGACGCTGTCGGGCGATCGTTTCTTCGGCGAGCACGTCGAGCTGAGCGGCAATGCGTATTATCGGCACCTGCGCAACACCAACATCAGCAGCAACAACAATACCGATTACGGATCGGTCGGCGACGACGGCACGGTCGACGCGGTGCAGGGCACCAATGCGCAGTCGACGATCGTGACCGACAGCTACGGCGGCAGCCTGCAGCTCACGCTGCTCGGCAAGCTCGGCGGGATGGCAAACCAGCTGATCGCGGGCGTGGCGGCGGATGTCGCGAACTCGAGCTACGTCGCGTCGTCGCAGGACGCGTATTTCACCGACACGCGCGCGGCGATCGGCGTCGGTGATTTCGAGCCGCAGACCCGCGCGAAGACGCGCAACGCGAACCTCGGCGTGTACCTGAGCGATACGCTGTCGCTGACGCCGCACTGGACGCTGACGGTGTCGGGGCGCTACGACTGGTCGAAGGCGCAGATCGGCGACGAGAGCGGCGTGCAGCCGCTGCTCGACGGCAACCATGTGTTCTCCCGGTTCAACCCGGCACTCGGGCTCAACTGGAACCCGGTCGCGGGCTTCACCGCCTATGCGACGTACAACGAAGGGATGCGCTCGCCGACCGCGATCGAACTCGCATGCGCGGACCCGGCCGCGCCGTGCTCGCTGCCGAACGACTTCATCGCGGACCCGGCGCTCAAGCCGGTGATCTCGAAGACGTTCGAAGCCGGCATGCGCGGCCGCATCGGCGCCGCGACGACCTGGAGTGCCGCCGCCTACCGCACGACGCTGACCGACGACATCCAGTTCATCAGCAGCCCGGCAAGCGCGCAGGGTTATTTCCGCAACGTCGGCGATACGCGGCGGCAAGGCATCGAACTCGCGGGCCGCACGCGGTTCGGCCCGCTCGGTGTCGGGCTTTCGTACAGCTATGTCGATGCGACCTACCGGTCGTCGTGGACCGAGCACAGCCCGGCGAATTCGGCGGCCGACGCGAACGGCAACGTGGCCGTCAAGCAAGGCGACCATATTCCCGGTATTCCCGCGCACACGGTGAAGCTCCGGCTCGACTACGCGGCGACGCCCAGGTGGGATATCGGCGCGAACGTCACGTGGCGCAGCGGCGTGTATGCGCGCGGCGACGAGAACAACCAGGACGTGAACGGCAGGATCGCGGGTTACGTGCTCGTCGATCTCGACATGCGCTACCGGATCACGAAGCGCTTCGAAGTCTTCGCGAGCGTGACGAACCTGTTCGACAAGCGCTACGCGAGCTTCGGCGTGCTGGGCCAGAACTTCTTCAACGGGCCGAATCACACGTTCGACGGTGCGAATCCGGTCAACGAACAGTTCGTCGGGCCGGGGGCGCCGCGCGGTGCGTGGGTCGGCGTGCGCTACGCGTGGGATTGAGCTTTGCCCGGCTGCGTGCGTTGCCGCGTCGCAGCCTGAGCGGCGCTCAAGATGTGCGCGACGGGCCCGGTCGGGCGAGCGGTGCCGCCGCGAACATCGCGGCCACGGCGCGCGCGATGCTGCGTGCCAATGCCGGGTCGCTTGCGAGGTGCCCGGCGCTCACGTGTTCGATCGCGGCCGCGGGCACGGCACGCGCGAGGCGGGCGACGTTGGCGGCCGGGCAGACGGGATCGTGCATCCCGTGCGCGGCGAACAGCGGCACGTCGGCCTGCGCCGCCCGGCGCGCGAGCGCGAGCACGCGGCGCTCGCCGAGCCAGCAGTCGTGTCGCAGGTAGTGCGCCTGGATCCGGTACTTGTCGATCAGCCGGGCGACGGTCTTGTGCGAGCGGATCGCATCCGCGGGTGAGCGGCGCGGGTTCGGCGATGCGAGGATGGCGTTCTCGTACGCGTGCCACGCAAGCGCCACCGCCCGCTGCCGGGCAGCGCCCGCGCCGGGTTGCAGCCGCCGCGCGCAGCACGAAAGCAGGCGATCCGGCCGGCTGCAGCCGGCCGCCGCGTACAGGCGTCGCCATTCGCGGGGCGCGCGCGTTCGCGACGTCGTGAACAACCGGCGGACTTCGCGTCGCGACGTCAGGAACAGCCCGCGCAGCACGACGCCGGTGACCCGTGCGGGATGTGTGCCCGCGTATGCAAGTGCGAGCGCCGCGCCCCACGAGCCGCCGACGACGCCCCAGCGCGCGATGCCGAGCTGCGCGCGCACCGCTTCGAGATCGTCGATCAACCGCGCGGTGTCGTTGTGGCGTGTGCCGCCGCGCGGTGCCGATGCGCCCGCGCCGCGCTGGTCGACGAGCACGACGCGCATCCGTGTCAGGTCGAACAGCCGCAGGATGCCGGCCTGGCTGCCGCTGCCGGGCCCGCCGTGCAGCACGACGACCGGATGGCCGTGCGCCGCGCCGGCGACGGAGAACGCGATCGATTGCGCGTCGCGGTGCAAGCGTCCGCGAACGGGCGCGGCCGGTGACACCGTCGACGCGGGGCGGGATCGGGATAGGGGGCGAATCGGAGCGGGCATCGTGTCGAATCGGTTCGGGGAATCGGGGCAACCGTCACGCGGCCGCACCGGTGTCCGGGCGACCACTGTATTTGATCCACGACAAAGCCAGAAACGCGCCAGCCGCAAAGATCGGGATTCGCACGGGTAGTCACGCGTCGGGCAGACGCGGTATCACGAAGACCGGCCCGTCCGGTGACTCGACACGCCCGGCGGAACCGGATCGTGTCTTGCAATCTGCTTTCGATCGGGGCCGTGCCCCTTGCGTGGCCCGATGCTTGCTTGCAATGACGGCAAAGAGTCCGGCAACTGACCGGAAGATCCCCGGAGGAGACAATGCGCGATGACGTAGAGCAGGCGGCCGGATCGCGGGCCGCGCATCCCGCCGGCTGGCCCGCGCCGTCGATCCAGAAAGCCCATGAGCGGTCCGAGACGTTCGGCCTGCAGGTCTCGGCACGCCCCGACTACGACGTGCTGTCGAGCGCGGCGCTGGTGCTCAAGCGCGAGCAGAGCCGCGTGCTGTGCGCGCATGCGATGCCGGTGATGGAGACGCTGCACGAGCAGATCGTCAACACGCAGAGCATGATCGTGCTGACCGATGCGCAGGGGTTGATCCTGCATTCGATCGGCGACGACGATTTCCTGCGCCGCGCGGAGAAGGTCGCGCTGCGCCCGGGCGCGAACTGGGCGGAGGACCGGCAGGGCACCAACGCGATCGGCACGGCGCTCGCCGAGCTGTGCCCGATGGTCGTTCACGGCGACCAGCACTTCCTCGCTGCTAACCGCTTCCTCACCTGTTCGAGCGTGCCGATCCTCGATCCGTACGGCGACGCGATCGGCGTGCTCGACGTGACCGGCGACCACCGCAGCTACCACCAGCACACGATGGCGCTCGCGAAGATGTCGGTGCAGATGATCGAGAATCACCTGTTTACGACGACCTTTCAGGAGACGTTGCAGGTGTCGTTCCATGGCCGCCCCGAGTTCCTCGGCACGCTGATGGAGGGGATCGTCGCCTTCACCGCCGACGGCCGTTTCCTGTCGGCCAATCGCAGTGCGCAGTTCCAGCTCGGCATGCCGCTCGCCGCGCTGCGCGCGCACACGCTGTCGTCGCTGTTCGACGTCACGAGCGCACAGTTGATCGACCGCATGCGCGCAAGCACCGACCGGCACCTGATGCTGAACCTCTGCAACGGCGCGGTGGTCTGCGCGCGCGTGCATTTCCGGCGCGCGACGCTCGCCGAAGGCAGCCGGCCGACGGACGTTCACGATGCGGGTGCGCCGGCCGCGCGCGCGAATGCCGTGCCCGCGCCGGCGGCCGGCACGTCGGCCGGCCTGTCGCGGCTCAACTACCTCGATACCGGCGATCCGCAGGTTGCAAGCGTGATCGCGAAGGTGCGCAAGGTGATCGGCAAGGACATCCCGATCCTGATCACCGGCGAGACCGGTACCGGCAAGGAGCTGCTCGCGCAGGCGATCCACAACGACTCGCCGCGGCGCGATGCGCCGTTCGTCGCGGTCAACTGCGCGTCGATTCCGGAGACGCTGATCGAGTCCGAGCTGTTCGGCTACGAAGAGGGCGCATTCACCGGCGCGCGCCGCAAGGGCTCGATCGGCAAGCTGCTGCAGGCGAACGGCGGCACGCTGTTTCTCGACGAGATCGGCGACATGCCGTATCCGCTGCAGGTGCGGCTGCTTCGCGTGCTGCAGGAGCGCCTCGTCAACCCGCTCGGCTCGACGAAGACGATCGCCGTGGACATCGCGATCATCTGCGCGACGCACCGCGACTTGCGCGACATGATTGCGCAGAACCGCTTTCGCGAGGATCTGTACTACCGGCTGAACGGCCTCGTGGTGCGCCTGCCGCCGCTGCGCGATCGCACGGATCTCGCGGTGGTCGTGCAGAAGATGCTGCAACGGGAAGCCTACGCGGGCCCGGGCCGGCCGCCGCTGTCCGTCGCGCCGGACGTGATGGCGCTGTTCGTGCGCTGCGCGTGGCCCGGCAACTTCCGCCAGCTCGGCAACCTGCTGCGCACGGCGGCGGCGATGGTCGACGACGACGGCGAGATCCGGCGCGAGCACCTGCCGGACGATTTCTTCGACGACCTGCGCCGCGACGATACCCGGGCCGAGCCGGCCGCGCACGATCCGTCCGCCGGGGCATGGCCCGCGGACGCGCTCCCGGCGGGCGACGCGCGGCTCCAGGATGTCGCCGCGTCCGCGATTGCCGCTGCGCTCGCGCGCCACGGCGGCAACGTGTCCGCGGCGGCGCGCGCGCTCGGCGTGTCGCGCAACACGATCTACCGGAAGATGCCGGCCGCCGACCCGCAGCGCCAGCCGTCCGACGAAAGCTGACGCGCGCCACGGGTTCGCGACCGCGCGGCCTGTCACAGCCGGTGTGTCAAGTTGCAACACCGGTGTTCAACGATTCAACACCTGTCACCGCCCATGCGCATCGTGCGGCCTTGGCGCCGAACCGCATTCACGCCAATCGCGTAGGCAAATCGTAAGGATTCCGTCCCGATGCCCGGGCGACCGCCGCGTATCGCTGTCGGGCCGTCGAAGTGCGGCCTCGGCACGCTCCTTGCTGAATAGGAACCGACCGCTCGATTGCCGCGGTTGTACGACTCACCGACGCAACTCATCAACTCAATCAGGAGACACATCATGCAGTGGACCACCCCGTCTTACACCGACCTGCGTTTCGGCTTCGAAATCACGATGTACATCGCCAACCGCTGATCGCCGAGCGTGCCGCCCGTCTTGCCGTGATCGGCGCGGGCGGCGTCGGGAGCTGACGCCCATGAAGATCAAGATACTCGGCTCGGGAGCCGGCGGCGGCCTGCCGCAATGGAACTGCAATTGCGCGAACTGTCGCCGCGCACGCAGCGGAAGCGGCCACGTGCTGCCTCGCACACAGTCGTCGATCGCGGTCAGCGACGACGGCATCGACTGGGTCCTCGTCAACGCGTCGCCCGACATCCTTTCCCAGTTGCGCGCGGATCCGGAGCTGCAGCCGGCACGCGCGATTCGCGACAGCGGCATCGCCGCCGTCGTGCTGTGCGACGCGCAGATCGATCACGTGACGGGCCTGCTGATGCTGCGCGAGCGTTCGACGCCGCTGCCGCTCTACGCGAGCGCGCCGGTGCTCGACGACCTGTCGACCGGCTTGCCGCTCGTGCCGCTGCTCGGTCATTACTGTGGCGTCGCCGCGCATACGATCGTGCTCGGCGAGCCATTCACGGTGCCGGCGGCGCGCGGGGTCCGCTTCACCGCGATTCCCGTCGACAGCAAGGCGCCGCCTTATTCGCCGCGGCGTGCGTCGGCCGCGCCCGGCGACAACATCGCGCTGTCGATCGAAGATGTCGCGAGCGGCCGGCGCGCGTTCTATGCGCCGGGGCTCGCGGCCGTCACCGACGACGTGCGCGCGGCGATGGACGGCGCCGATCTCGTGCTGGTGGACGGCACGTTCTGGAGCGGCACCGAGATGATCGACCTCGGCCTGTCGGGCAAGCACGCGGCCGACATGGGGCATCTCGCGCAATGCGCGGAGCACGGGCGGCCCGGCATGATCGACTGGCTCGACACGCTGCCCGCGCACACGCGCAAGGTGCTCACGCACATCAACAACACGAATCCGATTCTCGATCCGCATTCCGTCGAGCACGCGCACCTGCGCGCGCATGGCATCGACGTCGCGCACGACGGCATGCAATTCCAGGTCTGACCATGAACGCACCGATTCCCGCTACGGCATTGCATCCGACGCCCTGGAGCGCGACCGAATTCGAGGCGCGCCTGCGCGCGCTCGAATCGCGCTATCACATCCATCACCCGTTCAACCGCCGGCTCAACAGCGGTGCCTGTTCGCCCACGCAGATCCGCGGCTGGGTCGCGAACCGCTTCTACTACCAGATCAACATCCCGCTCAAGGATGCGGCGATCCTGTCGAACTGCCCCGACCGCGACACGCGGCGCCGCTGGATCCAGCGGCTGATCGACCACGACGGGCAGGGCGACAACGAAGGCGGCATCGAGGCATGGGTGCGGCTCGGCGAGGCGTGCGGTCTCTCGCATGACGAACTGTGGTCGCTCGAACACGTGCTGCCCGGCGTGCGTTTCGCGGTGGACGCGTATGTGAATTTCGCGCGGCGCGCGCCATGGCAGGAAGCCGTGTGCTCGTCGCTGACCGAGATGTTCGCGCCGCAGATCCATCTCGACCGGCTCGCGGGCTGGCCGTCGCATTACCCGTGGATCGAGCCGGACGGGCTGCATTACTTCCGCAGCCGCGTGCCGCTTGCGCAGCGCGACGTCGAGCACGGGCTTGCGGTGACGCTGCAGCACTTCACGACGCCGGATGCGCAGCAGCGTGCGCTCGGCATCCTGCAATTCAAGCTCGACATCCTGTGGTCGATGCTCGACGCCGTCGAAAAGGCCTACCCGCTATGAACGCGATCGAAGCTGCCAGCGGCGTGCCGCTGCGCCCCTGCCTCAGGGGCATGTACCGCCTGCAATGGGAGGCGGCCCAGGATGCATACGTGCTCCTCTATCCGGAAGGAATGGTCAAACTGAACCCGAGTGCCGGCGAGATCCTCGCGCGTTGCGACGGCACGCGCGAGCTGGACGACATCATCGGCGAACTCGAACGCCTGTTCAGCCAGTCGGACCTCGCGACCGACGTGTACCGTTTCCTCGATCATGCGCGACTGCGCGGCTGGCTCGACTGACATGGCCCCCGACACTTCCCGTCCGTCCGCGCCGCTGTGGCTGCTCGCGGAACTGACGTACCGTTGCCCGCTGCACTGCGCGTTCTGCTACAACCCGGTCGATTTCGCGACGCACGGCGCGGAACTCGACACCGATGCGTGGCGCGCGGTCATCAGCGATGCGCGCGCGCTCGGCGCCGCGCAGATCGGTTTCTCGGGCGGCGAGCCGCTGCAGCGCGACGACCTCGAGACACTCGTCGCGCATGCGCGCGGGCTCGGCTTCTATACGAACCTGATCACGTCGGGCGTCGGGCTGAACGTCACGCGCATCGAGCGGCTCAAGGCGGCCGGGCTCGACCATATCCAGTTGTCGCTGCAGGATTCGACGCGCGAGCTGAACGATTTCCTGACGAGCACGCGCACGTTCGAGCTGAAGCGCGGCGTCGCGCGGCTGATCAAGGCGCACGGCTACCCGATGGTGCTCAACTGCGTGCTGCATCGCTACAACCTGCCGCACGTCGGACAGATCATCGAGATGGCGCTCGACCTTGGCGCCGATTACCTCGAGCTCGCGAACACGCAGTACTACGGCTGGGCGATGGTGAACCGCGACCAGCTGATGCCGACCGTCGAGCAGGTGCGCGAGGCGGAGGAAACGGTCAACCGCTATCGCAAGCTGATCGGCGAGCGTTGCAAGATCCTGTTCGTCGTGCCCGACTATTTCGAGCGGCGCCCGAAAGCGTGCATGAACGGCTGGGGTTCGGTGTTTCTCGGCGTCGCGCCGGACGGCACCGCGCTGCCGTGTCATGCCGCGCGGTCGCTGCCGGGGCTCGCGCTGCCGAACGTGCGCGATCGGTCGCTGAAGGAAATCTGGTACGACAGCGACGCATTCAACGCGTATCGCGGCGAGGACTGGATGCGCGAGCCGTGCCGCACGTGCGACGAGCGGCATGTCGATCACGGCGGCTGCCGGTGCCAGGCGTACCAGTTGGCCGGCGACCCGGCGCAGCCCGATCCGGTGTGCGAGAAGTCCGCGCATCACGGCCGGGTCGAGCAGGCCGTGCAATTCGCGCGGCGACCCGCGCCGCGCGACGAACAACCGCTGGTGTTCCGCAGCAAGGAGAATTCGCTCGCGCAATGTGGAGCGGCCTGCGACTGCTGACAAAGCAACGGCGACGGCAGCGCGGCGAACGAGGCAAGGCAACGCGATGGAAGGCGGATCGATAGATATGCACTCCTCTTCATGTCGGCAATGTGGCGTGCGTGTACGAGGATGGGTGAACGCGGGAAGGCGGGTGCGATGAACACCGCTGCCTTCGGAGCGCGGCAGGCGACCGGCGTGCGTGGTGCCGTTGGCGATCGGGCACGCCATCGCGGAGCTTGCGTCGCGTCGGTCTTCACTGTCGTATGCGTTCTGCATGCCGCCCTGTTCGTTCTGCTCGCACATGAGCAGATCGTGCGACGCGAACCCGTGCAACGGCAGGTGATGGTGGCGACGCTGATCGCGGCGGTGCCGGAGGCATCGACGATGGCGGCTGCGAAGGCGAAGCCGGTTGCCGCGTCGCGCGCGGTGCCGGAGGCTAGGTCTGCGCCCCGATCATCTGCGGGCAGTGCGTTGCGGACGAACCGGCAGGTCGCGTCCGGCCGTACCCGCCCGCCGGCGCATGACGCGCCTGTGCCTGCTCCGGCACGGCCAGGTCCGTCCTCGCCGGCCGTGGCGCAACGCGATACGCCGCCAGACGATGCGGCCGCACGGATGCCGACGCAGACACCGACCCCGACTCAACCCGAATCCCGATCGTCTTCCGTATCTGCGCCGCCGCGCTTCGTCGCGCATCCCGACTGCGCGCTGGTCAAACCCGACTACCCGCCGCAGTCGCTGCGCCAGGGTGAGCACGGCACCGTGCTCGTCGAGCTGGAGACCGATGCGACGGGGCAGATCGTCGCCGCGCGTGTCGTGACCGGCAGCGGTTATCCGCGTCTCGACGCGGCGGCGCGTGAAGCCGTACTGGCGAGCCGCTGCGCGCCGCATGTGTTCAACGGCGCGCCGGTGCCGACGCGGGCACGCGCGCCGATCGCGTTCAACCTCGACGACTGACAGGACACTTCATCATGACAATCTACGGAATCGAGCACGTATGGACGCAGGGCGACCCGATGACGCGCGCGGTCGCGCTGTTGCTCGTCGCGATGTCGATCGCATCGTGGACGGTGATCGTGATCAAGGCGATCGAACTCGTCGGCATCCGGCGCCGCGCGGTGCGCGCGGAAGCGCGCTTTCGGGGCGCCGGCGGCGCGGCCGGCGCGATGCACGCGCTCGGGGGGCAGGACAGGCCGTTCATTGATCTCGTTCGCGCGGGCCAGGCGGCGATCGCGCATCACGAAGCGAGCAGGCACCGGCTGCACGACCGGATCGACGCGAGCGACTGGCTGTCGCGCAGCCTGAAGACGTCGGTGGACGAATCGGCGGCGCGGATGCAGCGCGGGCTCGGCGTGCTCGCATCGATCGGCAGCACCGCACCGTTCGTCGGACTGCTGGGCACCGTCTGGGGGATCTATCACGCGCTGCTGTCGCTCGGCGCAACCGGCGAGGCGAGCCTCGACCGGGTAGCGGGGCCGGTCGGCGAGGCGCTCGTGATGACGGCATTCGGACTGTGCGTCGCCATCCCCGCCGTGCTCGGCTACAACACGCTGGTGCGGCTGTCGCGCGATATCGTTGCACGGCTCAACCGCTTCGCGCACGGGCTGCATCTGTTGCTGCTGACCGGCAGCGTGCCCGAGACCGCCGCGCGGCCCGAACCGGCGACCAGGATGCCGGCCGACCTGCAACCTGCCGCCGACGGAGCACGAGCATGAACGCCGGCCCGGACGACGCGCCCGAAGGAAATGCGCTCGCAGCCGAGATCAACATGACACCGCTGATCGACGTGATGCTCGTGCTGCTGGTGGTGTTCATGGTGACGCTGCCGGTGCTCCAGCACGCCGCGCGCGTTGCATTGCCGCAGGCGGCGAGCCCGCGCGAGGATACGAGCGTGCCGCATGTGGATGTCTCGATCGACGCGAGCGGCGGCGTGAGCTGGAACGCGCAGCCGGTGTCCGATACCGGGCTGGCGGCGCGTCTCGCGGCGGCGGCCCGCACCGCGCCTCAACCGGAAGTGCGCCTGTCCGCCGATCGCGCGGCCCGCTACGACAGCGTCGCAAAACTGCTTGCGGCCGCACAGGCGGCCGGTCTCACGAAAGTCGGCTTCGTTACCGCGCCCGCTCGCGGCCAATAGCTCGCGCGGTGTCGCGTTGCATGGGCGATGCGGTGCGGCACCTTCGCCGCGCCGCATCGCGCCGGGGTCTTACTTCGCCGAACTCGCGCTGACCTTCGCGAAGTCCAGGCTGCCGAAGCCCGTATCGTCGTCCCAGCCGGCCTTCGCGGTATAGCCGTGGCTGCTGTAACCGTTGTTGCCCGAGGTCACGTCGTGGAGCAGCGACGTATTGGTCGGGAAGTTCTGGTAGAACGCCGACGTCGGCAGGCCGAGGCTGTTGTTGTTCGCCGATTCGACCCGCGCCCAGCCGCCGACGAAGATCGGCGAAGCGAGGCTCGTGCCGCCGACGAGCTGGTTGGCCTGCCCGTTGATGACGATGTACGCGCCCGTCGATTGCGCGGCGTCGAACGCCACGTCGGGCACCACGCGTTTCGTCACCGTGCTGCCGAGCGCGGCCGTCTGCCAGCTCGGCGCGGTTTCGAACGCGCTCACGCCGCCGCCCGTCGCCCAGATCCGCACGGCGTTGTCGACCGGGTTGCCGTTGCTGTCGAGATCCGCGTACGCGACGCCTTCGTTCCACACGGTTTCTCCGGCCCACGTCGTGGTGCCGGTGGTCGAGAGCGTCGTGCCGCCGACCGCGACGACATACGGCGAACTCGCGGGCGACGACACGCTGTACTTGGACAGGTTGATCGTCGTCCTGACCGACGTGCCGTTGTACGTGCCGATGTAGCCGGGCGCGCCTTGCGGCGACGTCGACCATTGATAGACGCCCGCGTCGCCGGCCGAGACCGAGAAGACCTGGCCCTGCGCGACGGCCTGCTTGAACACCGCGTCGTCGGCGGCGAGCGAGCCGTCCGAGTTCGCGGCGGTTTCGTCGAGGCCGAGCGACACGTTGATGACGGTCGCCTTGTTGTCGGTCACGGCCTTGTTGTACGCCGCGGTCAGCGTCGCGTCGGTGAGGCCGCTGTCGTTGCTGTCGCCGTTCACCGCCGAGTAGAAGATCAGCTGCTTGACGCCGCCGGACGTGCCGATGATGTCCTGGCTGTCGAGATCCCATTCGCCCGGATCGCCGTCGTCGGCCAGCGTGCCCGATCCGCCCGCGACCACGGCCGTGTTGACGGTCGGCAGGCCGGCATTCCGCGTGAAGGTGTTCAGGTCGGCGATGGTCTGGGTCATGTCGCCCCAGGTGATGATGCCCACCGTGGTGTTGGTCGCGGCGGGCAGGCCGCTCGCATCGTAGATCTTCGCGAAATCGGTCGGCTGGTGGCCGACTTGTTGCGACGCGGCGGCCGCGTTCTTTGCGATCTTGTTCGGCTCGATGGCGGCGGCCGGCGCGAAGCGGTGGAGCAGGCGGTGCGGGACCGCGGCGTTCTGCAGGCCGAGCACCGCATCGACGACCGGGCCGAGCGACGCCGGGATCAACGCGGCCGAATCGTTCGCGAAGACCGGCTTGCCGCGATAGTTGAAGCGCTTGATGCTCGCGTGGAAGCCGTTTTGTGCGTTGGTCGCGTTGCCGTCGGCGGAGACCAGCGTGTTGTTCTCCGACACCGTGACGTTGCTGAAGCCGTTTGCCTTCAGGTGGGCCACGACGGCCGCGACCTGGTCGTCGGTCGGCGCGAAGCGCGCCTTGAACTGCGCGGGCGTCAGGTACTTGCGGTAGTTCGCGCTGCCCGGCTGGTTGACGTCGCGCAGGAACGCGTCGAGCTGGTCGGTGTTGCGGTTCTTCAGCACCACGGTGACATGCAGCGGCTGGCTCAGTTCGAGCGGGGTGACGTGCGTGTCGGTGAGCGCCGGCGTGCCGATGCTGTTGAGCGAGTACGCAGGCTGGGCCTGCGAGGCGGCCGAAGCAGCCGCGGCGGGCGCATTCGACAGCAGGAAAGCGGCGGTGCGGGTCGGCACCCAGCTGGTTGCGGCCTGGGCGGGCAGCGGCGCCAGCGTGGCGGCTACCGCGAGCGGCAGTGCGGCGAGGGCAAAGCGTTGCGAGAGTGTGCGATTGACGTGCTGAGTTCTCTGCATTGTGAGCTCCGAGATTTCGACGAAGAACCGGTGCAGCGCGCGACCCGGATCGCGGGTAGCGGCAGGGCGGCGCATGCAACCTGACGCAAGACCGGACCGACCGGCGTGATTCACGGCGACATAAGCTTTCCTCCCCCTCCCACCATCAAGATCGGAGGCCGGCCCGGGTGTCGGATTCGCGTATCGCGAACGTCGATCCCGCGCACGGCCCGCTGTCGTGCCGGCTCGCGTCACAGCAACGGCGCGCGTGCCGGCCAACTGTTTCCCATCAATCTGCTGTTGCGGATGCTTTACTGCGTTATCACTTAATTAGGAATCCAATGTATGAAATCCGTATAAGCGGGCAATGCATTGTCGAGCGACGACGTGGTGTGCGTGTTTCGTGTGAGGTGCTGCGGGCGAGATCGAATGTCCCGGTCAGCCGGGAGAGATGTCGACATCGTCCTCTTCCGCCAGAAGCGGAACGGGATGACCGGTGAAGCGGGAGCTGTGTGTTGCGAGCGGGTGCCGCGGCTTACGAATCAGCTACTTGTCGTTTGAAACGTAATAAAAACGGAAGTTGATTGTCGGGCCGTTGATTCCCTGATGCGGATTCGATTTCCCGGCGATATTTCTTGCGGGGAAAGATAACAAGAAAGAAAACGACGAGTCAAACTTTTTTTGATTAGGTTTAAAAAGTTTAGATAATCGCTTCTCAGGGTGTTTTTTATAAACGGGAAACGATTATGTAAGTCATTCGTCATCCATGACGAGTGTGACCTTGACGCAATGCAGGTGCAGCGCAGGCGTTGCCGAGAACCGGTACGGCCGCTGTCATTTCGCGGCGGCGTTCCGAAGCCGGATCTCGAGGTTTCCTTGCTGGCGTGTGGCGGGAGAGCACGCGTCCGGCGCAGCGCTCGATTCCCTTCGATTGAAGCCGGGCGGATCGCACGCCGGGTGTGGCACGGCATCTTCTTTTCCTTCTTGCCGGCTTTCCCGATTCCCGCAGCGGCGGCGCGCAGGTCGCGCGCCATGTGCCGTGCATCACGGCCCGGCGATCATCCGTCGTCCGCCTTGGCCTGCAATCCCTTCAACCCCCGGATCACGACCAGCAGCGCGCGGCCGTGCTCGTCCGATCCGTCCCACGCGTCGACGATCGCGTCGCGCAACAGGTCGTTGTATTGGCGGCGCGATGGCTCGGTATCGACGCCGTAGAAATTGCATAGCTTATTGAATGGCGCGCTGCGGCGCAGCCGATGCCCGTTCGACAGCCTCAGGCGCGATACGGTCGGCTGGCTGACCCCGGAAAGTCGCGCTATTTCGCTGGACGAGCGTGTATCTGCCAGCAGGCGGCGCAACAGGTCTTGTACGGGAAAATCTTGGTCCGGGGCTTCCATGCGATGCATTATACCTATACAGTTACGGCTGTTGAATGGGCTTGCTGTCACCAGCGAGGCTGTATCCCGAGAAAGTTGATGACACTGAAACACCTCCCACCCACGTTCTGCTGGACCAAGATCGGTACCGAGTCCGGCGAGGAACTGCCGACCGTCGTGCTCCGCAAGGAATGGGAGCGCCGGCTCGGGGGCGGGCGTTTTCTGTGGGGCATCAACCAGCCGCTCGGCAACAGCGCGCAGATCGCCGCGCATCGCACGGGTTCGCTGCTCGCGCTGTTCTCGCCGGTCGCGTCGCGCCCGCGCGCGGGCGAGCGCAAGGACGCGCTGTTGTGGAATGCCTGGATCGACGCGAGCGGGCAGGTGCGGCCGTTGCCGCCGCATACCTTCATCGCGAGCCGCTCGACCTTGCCGTCGGGCCGGCGCCGCGAACAGCACTACGCGCTCGTCTGCGCGTCCTCCACCGCGCTGACGGTCGGCACGCAATTGCGCGTGTTTCCCGATCACCTGCGCAGCGTGAGCACCGGCAAGGCGCTCGGCGCCGCACAGGGCGCGGCCGTGGTCGATTGCGTCGGGCGCGCGAAGGAGCAGACGGGCAAGAGCTATCCGCTCGCGCTGTCGGTCGAGCTCGAGGCACCGTATTTCGTGCGGCTCGCCCAGCCGTGCGTGCTGAAGGCGCGCGATCTCGCGGAAGTGAACAAGGCGACGCGCGCCGGTGATTTCGATCGTTTCGTCGAACTCGTCGCGCGCTTGCGCGGCCGTTCGCCGACGGACGCCGTGCGCGGCGTCACGCGCGATCTGTTCGACGTGCCGCCGATCGAAACGGCGGCCGCGTATGTGGCGCCCACGCACGTGGCGCGCTTGCGCAACCGGCCGGCGGCCGAACATCCGCGCGATCTCACGGGCGACCTGTTCGACCTGTCGCCGGGTGAAGCGGCCGCGTTCGCGGGCCTTGCACATCCGCGCATCGGGCGCGCGTGACGAATCGCGCGCGGCACGTCGCGCAAGAATTTGTTGCAATCTCGCCATAGCGGAGCGGCGAGTGCAGAGGGACAATCGGCTCGAAGCGCGCTGCGCGGCGGCCGATGCGTCGACGATCGACGGGTCGTGGTTCACGCTGCCGACATGCGCACCACGCACACGGGGCGTCGGCGTGCTTCACACTGCAACCCTGAGGGAGAAGTGTCGATGTCGACCCACATCTGTTCGCGGGAAGCCCGGGCCGCGCAACGCTTCGTCGAAGCAACGCGCAACGTCGATCAGGCCTTTCGCGCCGTGCGCGGCGAAAGCGACGACGACGGTTCGTCGGCCGAACACGCGCGCGCGATGTCGCGCCTCGATCGCGCGCTCGCCGAGCTGGCGCGTGCGCAGGAGTTCTTCGATCGCGTGGTCGGCGCCGATACGACTGCGCACGACAGCTGATTCCGCCGCTTCCATGTATCCACGCGTCGAGTGACGCGCGCGCCTTTTCATGCCGGGCAGGGCAGCCCGGCATCTCGTTCGTCCCGTTCAGATTTCAGACCTTGCAGCCTTCGACCGGATAGCCGGGATCGGTATACCCGTGCGTCGATGTGTGCCCGGGCGGCACGAGCGCATCGACGAACCGTTCGTCGTCCGGGCCGGGTTCGGGCGTCAGCGTATCGATGTCGCTGTCCCGATGCGCATCGGTGCGCAGCCCTGCGATCGTCGAGCCGACGATGCGGTTCTTCATGACCCATGCGAGCGCGAACGCCACCGAAGTCGCACAGCGCCCGGCCGCTCGCGTGAATCTGCGCTCGCGCGCGACGGCGATGAAGGCGGGGCGGTCCGCCAGGTTGTCGCGCGGCATGGGAGGTGTCGGGTGGTCGATGCCAGTGCAACGTACCACCGGGTTCAGCGGGCCGCGCGGCGTACGCGTCAGCCCGCGCGCATCATCTCCGGCACAGCCGGTGCGGGATGGTACGCGTAACCGCGATGCTGGAACGAGGTCGCGAAGAACCGCATCTGGTAGCGGATCGCATTCGCCCAGTAATCCCACGTATGACCGCCGGGCCGCTCCGTGTAGTCGTGCGGCACGCCGAGCGCGAGCAGTCGTTCGTGCAGCGTGCGGTTCGAGCCGACGAAGGAATCGTCGCGGCCGCAATCGATCGCCAGGTCGAGATGGGCGCGCACGAACGCGCGCGCGCTTTCGACGATCACGTTGCGGTTCCAGAATGACGAATGGCGTTCGGGATCGCCGAACACGTGGTCGATGCCCGGCTCGTCCGCGCAGCAGCGCGGATCGACCGCGCCGCTGATGCTGCCGACCGCGCCGAACGTGTCGGGCCGGTCGAGTGCAATGCGCAGAGCGCCGAAGCCGCCCATGCTGAGCCCGGTGATCGCGCGCGCGTGCTGCGTCGCGATGGTGCGGAAATGCAGGTCGACGTAGGACACGACTTCATCGCCGATGAAGGTTTCGTAGCGGCTGCCCGAATCGAACGGGCTGTCGATGTACCAGCTTTCGTGCCCGCCGTCGGGCATCACGAGGATCACGTGATAGCGGTCGGCGAGCGCGGCGATGTGCGTGTTCGACGTCCAGTCGGTATGGTCGCCGCCCGAGCCGTGCAGCAGATAGACGACCGGATAGCGCTCGTTGCCGCGGTTGTCGCGCGCGTAATCGTCGGGCAGCACGACCGTCGCCTTCAGCGTCTCGCTCATCGCGGCGCTCGGGATCGCGACGACCCGCGCATGAAACGCGAAGGCAGGGCTCGTGACGGCCAGCAGCAGAAGCAGCCAGAAGGTACGTGCCAGGTGCATCGATCGTTGCATGTGTCGACCCAGTCCGGCGCCGGACGCCGGGAAAACCCTGTTCCGGTGACTCTAGCAACCGCGCCTTTCAACCAAATTTCGGCGAATCATACGGTTTCGACATTTTCCCCGCCTGACGACCGGAGATGCCTGCTGCGCCCAGGATGTGCCCGATTGCATCGCGAAACGCATCTGGCCGCTCGGCCGGAATCAAGTGGCCGCAGCCTGCGATCGTGTCGAAGCCGGCGCAGCGCGCGAGCGCCCAGTCGGGTACGTGCCAGCCCGCGCGAGAGCGTTCGCCGGCGACGAGCCAGACGGGATGACGCTCGAACACCTGCGCGAGCGCCTGCAGGTAGCCGGGTTCGCCTGTCGTCGCGACGACGGAGCGGCCCATCGCGCGCAGCGTCGATGCAGGCTGATGCGCGAGCCAGTGGCGAGCGTCGTCGAGCTGGGCCGGCGACGGCGCGTCGATCGCGCCGCGCAGCCAGCCGGGCGCATCGGCGCGCAGCCCGTCGAGCATCGCATCGGCTTCGTCGGGTGTCATGCGGCCGACCGACGCCGACCAGAACGCATCGTCGAGCGTGAAGTTGCCTTCGACGTTGACGATCCGCCGCACGCGTTCCGGGTGCGCATGCGCGAACAGCATCGCGATCGCGCCACCGACCGAGTGGCCGACGACATCGACCGGCTGCGCGCCGAAGTGGGCATCGACGGTTTGGCGCACATGCTCGACCTGGGCGGCGAGCGAGATCGCGTCGAAGGGCACCGCGCGATATGCGCCGTAACCCAGCAGGTCGGGCGCGAGATGCGGGCCGTTCCATCCGCGCACGTCGAGCGTGCCGATGAAACCGTGAATGAAGACGACGGGCGTGGGCTGGGTCATGGGGCGGGCGGGCAAGGAAGGGGCGGCAATGCGAGTTCGGCGAGCAGTTCGTCGAGTTCGAGCACGTGCGTGCGGTCGTGATCGAGCAGCTCGCGCACGAGTTCGTCGAGCGACATGCGGCGGATGCCGTCGCGCAGCCCGCAGCGTGCGAGCTGCGCGGGATCGAGCGCGGCGGCGACTGTGCACAGCGCCGCGCGGCCCGCGCGGAAAACCGCGACCGCTGCGTCGAGCGGCTGCGCGAGATAGTCGCGTTGCGCGGCGAGTGCGGTGCCGTCGACGGAGGCGATCACCGGCAGGTCGAGCGTGCGTACGGCGTCGATGCGTTCGGCGAACACCGCGTCGAGATCCCGCAGGTGGCACGCATGCTCGACGAGCGAGAAGCCCGTGCCGTCGGGGCGGCGCGTCCGCAGGGCGGCCGGCACGTGCGCCGCATACGCGGCGAGCCGATCGGGCAGCTGCGCCAGCGCGGCGACGACACCGGCGAACGGCAGCAACTGCGGATGCGCGCTGAACACCGCGCCGTAACTGAACAGCGTGCCGCCGAGCCGCCCGCGCGCCTGCACGACGTCGTGGCCGTGGCGGCGCATGACGTCCGCGACCATCGCGCCGCAGAACTGGCGGGCCGTCGTGTCGGTTTCGATTTCGGGGAATTTCAGCGCGATCTCGTGCTGGATCGCGCCGATCGCGGCGACGCCTACGCGCGACAGCGCCGCGAATTCGACGTAGCGCTCGGGTTGAGCGATCAGTGCTTCGAGCTGGGCGCCGAGCGCGGTGGTGCGGAAGCGGTCGAAACGGGAATGCACGATGGAAAGAATTGGCCTAGTAACGTCTCAAAACGATACGTTACTAGGCCGGTAGCGTCAACGGCGGGATGAGCGCGATGTGCTGCATCAAGCGTTGCCGGCGCCCGGCGGTCATGTAAGACCGCCTGACGCCGCCCGTCTTACGCGTGTTTCCCCGCCTCGGCTTGTGCGCTCTGCCGCGCTTTCAGTTCCTGCAACTCGGTCGTGAATGCCGGGCTGAAATCCTCGGCCTCGAACAGCGGGCGGATCTCGATGTCGGAGTCGCCGGGCATCGGGTTCGGGCAGCGCTTCACCCATTCGACCGCTTCTTCCATCGACTTCACCTGCCACAGCCAGAAGCCGGCGACGAGTTCCTTCGTTTCCGCGAACGGGCCGTCGATGACGGTGCGGTTCCTGCCGGCAAAGTGCACGCGCTTGCCGCGCATGCTCGGGTGCAACCCGTCGGCGGCGAGCAGGATGCCGGCTTTCGCCAGTTCTTCGTTGAACCGGCCCATCGCGGCGATCATTTCGGGGTCGGGCATCCGGCCGGATTCGGAATCGGCGGTGGCCTTGACGATTACGAGGACGCGCATGGTCGTTTCTCCTTGAAGGGAATGAGGGGGCGCCGCCGGCCGCGCCGACGGCAAAACGATCGGTTACGACAACACGACGCGCGACGGCGACGCGAATCGACATCGGTTCCGACGAATATTCGGGGGCGCACGCACCGGCGGGCGATGCGGCGGAGCCCTGTGCCAAAACTGGTATGCTGATCCCCACCACGTTCACGCGGAGGGTGCCATGGCTGCTAAGGAAGTGTCGAAGAAGAAGTACCTGAAAATCCTGAACAAACGCCTGCGCGCGGAACCGGCGGCCCCGGCCGGCGCGTCGTTTGTCTTTTTCCCGCTGGGTGCGAAGGCGAAGAACGCGACGGGTGTCGTGTCCGGCGACGCGCGCAGCAAGCGCGAACTGGCGGTGATGGCCGCGGTTCAACGCAAGGCGGCCGAAGAGTTCGTCGTCGCCGGCGCCTGACCGGAGCCAGCCGGACCGTCGTCGGGTGGCCGCCTCCACGGCCTACGCGGCGGCGGCCTCGCAATGCGCGATCGCGCCGGTGACCACGCGCGGGATGTCGTGTGTGATCGGGCGCGAATCCTGTCAGTTCACGCAGCGGCCGGCATGGCGCTGAACGCCATGCCGGCCGGAAAGCCCGCCCGGGTCGTCAACTCGGCGCTCAGGACATCTTGTCGGCCGCTGCCGCATACCGGCCGCCGCCGCCGGCTTCGTCGCCTGCCGCGAGCTGTTCCAGCGCGAGCCCCTTCGTCTCGATACCGAGCGTCCACACTGCAATTGCCGCCGCGACGAACGACAGCGCGCCGAGCGTGAACACGCCGCCCTGGCCGAACACCGGCAGCACGACGCCGACCACATAAGGCCCGATCAGCGAGCCGACGCGCCCGATCGCCGATGCGAAGCCCGACCCCGTCGCACGCGCACCCGTGCCGTACAGTTCGGGCGTGTACGTGTACAGCGCGGCCCACATCCCGAACAGGAAGAACTGCATCGCGAGGCCGGTGACGATCAGCAGCGTCGTGCTGCCGCCGTACAGCGCGCTCTGGCCGTATGCGTATGCCATCGCACCGCCGCCGATCAGCGACGCGATGCAGGTCGGCTTGCGCCCCCAGCGTTCGACGAGCCACGCGGCGCACAGGAAGCCCGGCACGCCGCCGAGCGAGATCAGCACCGTGTAGAACACCGATTTCGTGACCTCGAAACCGGCCTGCTGCAGCAGCGCGCCGAGCCACGACGTGAGGCCGTAGAAACCGAGCAGCGCGAAGAACCACAGCAGCCACACCATCACCGTGCGGCGACGATACACGCCGCTCCAGATCTCGCGCAGCGCGCCGTGGCCGCGTGCCACGACCGGTTCCGCAAGCCGCGACGGCGGCGGCAGCGTCGTGACGCCGGCCGAGCGCATCACCTTCGCCTCGATCGTGCGCATCACCGTATCGGCTTCCGTGTGCCGGCCCGCATGCTCGAGCCAGCGTGGCGATTCGGGCACGATCCGGCGCACGACGAGCACGAACACGGCGGGAATCGCGAGCAGCGCGAACACCGTGCGCCAGCCGAACTGCGGCAGCACGAAATACGCGACGATGCCGGCCGTGATGAAGCCGAGCGGCCAGAAGCCGTCCATCAGCGCGATCAGGCGGCCGCGCTTCTCGGTCGGCACGAATTCGGACAGCAATGTTTGCGCGACCGGGAATTCCATTCCCATCCCGATCCCGAGCAGCACGCGGTAGACGATCAGCGCGTCGACGCTCTGCGCGGTCGAGCACAGGTAGGAGGCCGCGCCCCACAGCACCATGCTCCACTGGAATACCGGCCGGCGGCCGAAGCGGTCGGCGAGCAGGCCGGCGACGGCTGCGCCGAGCACCATCCCGAAGAAGCTCGCGCTCGCGACGAGGCCGGCGGCCGCGGTCGACAGGCCGAACTCCTTGCGGATCGAGCCGAGCACGAACGTCATCGTGCCGAGGTCGACCGAGTCGAAGAAGAACGCGATCGCGATGATGAAGAAGATCCGCTTGTGATAACCGGAGAACGGCAGGCGTTCGAGCCGGGCGGCGGCGGAGGCGGGAGCGGTGGCGGCGGGCATGGCGTCCTCTGAAATGAAAAGGGGCCGCGAAGCGCGTGCTTCGCGGCCCCGATGCTTCGTCTTCAGTAGACGCGACCACAAAATGCCGCATCAGAGGAAAAACGCCGCCTGCTTGCCCAAATGCGTCATCGGCGGCGGCGCGGGGTGCGGCCGCTTTGCATCAGTTCTTCAGCTTGTAGCCGGTGCGGAACATCCACGCGACGATCGCCAGCAGGATCACGAGGAACAGCCCGGTCGCGGCGAGGCTGATCCACACGTGCACGTCGGCGAGCCCGTAGAACGACCAGCGGAAGCCGCTGACCAGGTAGACGATCGGGTTGAACAGCGTGATGACGCGCCACGCGGGCGGCAGCATGTCGACCGAGTAGAAGCTGCCGCCGAGGAACGTGAGCGGCGTGATGATCAGGAGCGGCACGAGCTGCAGCTTCTCGAAGCTGTCGGCCCAGATGCCGATCACGAAGCCGAACAGGCTGAACGTGACCGCCGTCAGCACGAGGAACAGCACCATCCAGAACGGATGCAGGATGTGCAGCGGCACGAACAGGCCGGCCGTGGCGAGGATGATCACGCCGAGCAGGATCGACTTCGACGCGGCCGCGCCCACGTACGCGATCACGATCTCCCAGTACGACACGGGCGCGGAGAGGATCTCGTAGATCGTGCCCGTGAAGCGCGGGAAGTAGATGCCGAACGACGCGTTCGAGATGCTCTGCGACAGCAGCGACAGCATCACGAGCCCCGGCACGATGAACGAGCCGTAGCCGATGCCGTTCACGTCGCTGATGCGCGAGCCGATCGCGGAGCCGAACACGACGAAATACAGCGACGTCGAGATCACCGGCGCGATGATGCTCTGCATCAGCGTGCGGCGCGTGCGGGCCATTTCGGCGCGGTAGATCGCGCGGATTCCATGCAGGTTCATGCGTCAGGCTCCTTGCTGCACGCCGTTGCGGCGGTTGTCGATCAGGCTGACGAAAATGTCCTCGAGCGAGCTCTGCGTCGTATGCAGGTCGCGAAAGCCGATGCCGGCCGAACCGAGCGCGTTGATCAGCGTCGCGATGCTCGCGTCGTCGCGCTGCGAGTCGTACGTGTAGACGAGCGCCGCGCCGTCGTCCGCGCGTTCGAGGCCGAACGGTGCGAGCGCGGGCGGCACGTCCGCGAGCGGGTGCTCGAGCTGCACGGTGAGCTGCTTCTTGCCGAGCTTGCGCATCAGTTCGCGCTTCTCCTCGACGAGCACGAGCTCGCCGCCGAGGATGATGCCGATCCGGTCGGCCATTTCCTCGGCTTCCTCGATGTAGTGCGTGGTCAGCAGGATCGTCACGCCGCTTTCGCGCAGCGAATCGACGAGCTTCCACATGTCGCGGCGCAGCTCGACGTCGACGCCGGCCGTCGGCTCGTCGAGGAACAGGATGCGCGGCTCGTGCGACAGCGCCTTCGCGATCATCACGCGGCGCTTCATGCCGCCCGACAGCGTCATCAGCTTGTTGTCGCGCTTGTCCCACAGCGACAGCGCCCTCAGCGTCTTCTCGACATGCGCGGGATCGGGTGCCTTGCCGAACAGGCCGCGGCTGAACGACACGGTCGCCCAGACGGTTTCGAACGCGTCGGTCGTCAGTTCCTGCGGTACGAGGCCGATCATTTCGCGGGCCGCGCGGTAGTGATCGCGGATGTCGTGGCCGCCGACCGTCACGCGGCCTGAGGTCGGCGTGACGATGCCGCAGATCGAGCCGATCAGCGTCGTCTTGCCGGCGCCGTTCGGCCCGAGCAACGCGAAGATCTCGCCGGGGCGGATGTCGAGGGTCACGTGCTTCAGCGCCTGGAAGCCGGACGCGTAAGTCTTGGAGAGGTCGGAGACGGAAAGGATCGGTTGCATGCTCACGGATGGCACGGCCGGCCGGCGCAACGGTGTGCGCCGCGCGTGCCCGGCGCCGCCGCCGCTGCGAAGCGGCCGGGACCGGGGACGGCATGGCGAACGGGCGTCATGTCGAACGGCGTTGTGGTGCGGGATCGCGGGATCGCCATATTAGCAATCGACAGATGGAAATGCATTCTCGTGGAAAGGGCGAGCATTGCCGGTGCTGGATTGGTGCGAATTGACGGCGCATCTCCCAATAACGCGGTGTTTTATTTGCGGTGTTTGAACAATGCGTGCCGTTTTATGCGAACGGGGATGCGATCGCGTGCCCGCCCGGCGGCGGCGCGGCCCGCCGGCCGACTGTGCCGCCCGAAGGCCGTCGCGCCGTACCGGGACGGCGTGCGCTGCGCTCGCGATAATGCGTTCCTTTCATCGTTTACGGAGCGAAACGCATGTCTTTGATCGATTTCAAATCCGTGGCGGCCGCGCAGGCCGTCGCGTGGAAATCCACGATCGTCGGCGAGGTCGGGCCGGCCAGGATCAAGGTGCTGCGCATGGATGCGCAGGCTTACGAAGCGGAAGTGCACGACTACAACGAGGGTCTGCTGGTGCTCGACGGCCGGATGATGCTCGAGGTCGGGGGCGAGACGGTCGTCGTCGAGGCCGGGCAAATGTACCTGGCGCTTGCCGGCACGCCTCACGCGGTGCTGCCGGGCAGCCACGGCACGCTCGCGATCGTCGACGTATGAGGTTGCGCTGCAGCATGCAGGCGGATCGTCGAGGGCCGGCAGGCAAGGCAGAGCGCGGGATCGGCCATGGTTATTCAAACGCGTGTTACACGGGCCATGTATTTGTCTGAGCAAATAAATTGAAGGCTGTTTGAAAATCTGTCAAATCCCCGGCACGCACTGCGATTGCGCGGTTTCGGCCGTTTGGAACTCTGCATCCATTTACTTGTAGGTATCGTCCGATCATAGTCTCGTCAAACGACGCATCACGATAACGAATCAAGCGTACGGATGGAGACCAATTGATGAGACGCCTATCCGCGGGGCCAGTCGGACTGCCGTTTCCCGTTTTTTCGCTGAACGCAGGCGCGATGCAGGTCGCGTACCTGCGTTGTCATATCGCCGTGTAGCGGCGAACCACATCCCGTTTCGATTGTTCTCACGGCGCCGTGCCGCATGACGGCGCCGCGGGAGAGCGCTTGCCTGCCGCCGCGGCGCGTGCCGCATTTGCCTGACCGGCATCGCGGCAACCTGGCGCACACCGTCATGCGCCGCGCGTTCGTGCGGCGGCGCGATACCAACCGGCGGGCCATGCAGCCTGTCCGGACGAGACTTGTCGTACCCGAAAAGGAGGGGTTGATGATTTGCATTCCTGAATGGCGGAAAGCGATCCTGTCGTGCGCAGTAATCGCTTTGCCGTTCGTCGCCGGTTGCGGCGGCGGTGACGATCCGGGGCCGATCAACGTGCCGCAGTGCTCGGGGAGCGCGTGCGGGCCGAGCGGTTCCGTCACGACGCCGCCCGTCGTCACGAAGCTGTGCCCGGACGCGCTCGACTACACGACGACGTACACGGGTGGCGCAGGCAGCGGCGAGTACGTGAAGGTGAAGTTCGACACGACGAAGATGACCTACCAGATGCAGTTCATCGAATCGTCGGTGCCGACGTCGGCGGGGCAGGTCAACAATACGCGCGCAGGCCTGACGATCAGCGGCGCGTTCCATCATCCGACCACGCTCCCGACCGCCGAGCAGAACCGCTGTGCGTTCGTGCTCGACAGCGGCGCGACGAGCGACGGCGCGTATTCGGTGACGATCAACCGTGCGGATCCGCCGATGCTGTTCGTCGGCAATGGCGTGGTGGGCGGCGGGATTCCGGGGGCGACGATTGCGTTCGCCGGTATCCCGCTGCTCCCGGGCATCACGCTCGGCGTCGTACCGTCGCGCACCTTCGATTTCTATCCGTTCATCGGCTTCACCGACACCGAAACCGACTTCACGAAAGTGGCGGGCAACTACAACGAGGTCGGCATCCATCTGTCGCCGATCGGCGGTGATGGTCAGAGCCCGACCGGGCCGGTCGGCTGGGAGCCCGACGTCGTCAACTGGAATCAGACGTTCAATGCGGACGGTTCGTGTTCTATCACGCAGGGCAGCGACTACTCGTGTCAGACGACCGGGACGCCGTGGGCGCAGCGCAAGAACGCGGACGGATCGGCAGACAATGTATTCGTGAGCAATCCGGTGGGGCAGGGGTATCCGATCGCGGGGCAGGGCTCGACGCTGATCATTGCACCGAGTCAGGCGAAAGGCATCATGATCGTCGGCAGGCTGAACGGCGTACTTGTGCCGATCGTGATTCGTGTCGGCTATACGCACGTCGATACGGTCAATCTGTTCGCATCGGTCGCCGATGCCGAAGTCGGCATCTCGATGCTGGCGTCGACGAAAGCGATTGCCGCGAACTCCCTGAAGGGGGGATATATCGGTGCGACCAGCGCATCCGCATGCGGCGTTGTGACATCCAGCGGTCAGGCGAACAAGGTGACGTCGCCGGGGCCGAGCTTCAACCCGAACATGCCGCACCCAGACCTGCCCGGCGTCTTCACCAATAACACCTTCTATTCGGTAGCAGGCAGTTGCGATGACGGCACGGCCGTCTCGACGATGGCCGCGAACTATACGTCCACGCTGTTCCAGGGCAGTACCGCGGCGTTCATCGATCCGCAGACGTCGGGGGTGACCTCGCAGTTCGGGCTCGACTACACGCAGGCGACGCCCGGCAAGATCAAGGTCACGGCCACGCAGGACTTCAACGCGAAGGGCGCGAGCGGCAACGTGGCGATCTTCAAGAAGGGCGACACGGGCTGGCTCGTGACGGCCGGCAATGTCTACGCGATGGTCGTCAACAACAGCCAGGTCAACCCGTTCTTCACGGTCGGCGCGTTCGTCCAGTAACCCTGTATTGAACACGTAACACCGGCGGCGCATGCGTCGCCGCCGGCGAATCGAATTTCAAGAGGATTCCTATGAATGTGAAGAAATGGATGGCCGCGGCATCGCTCGCGCCCGTGCTGGCTGCGTGCGGCGGAGACGGCGACCCGCCGCCCGCGCCGGTGGTCCGGCTGTGCCCGCAGACGATCGACTACAACACGGTGTTCATCGGCGGCTCGGGATCGGGCGAACTCGTGAAGGTGCAGCTCGACACGACGAAGATGACGTACCGGATGACCTATCTCGCGTCGCCGGTGCCGACCACGACGGGCACCGTGCAGCCGACGCGCGATACTGCGCCCGCCAATGTGGTCGACGGCACGCTGGCCGACGAGACGGGGCTGCCGACGGTGAAGCTGAACCAGTGCACGTTCCGGATGCAGAACGCGAGCCTCGACCCGAGCCGGCCCGCGCGGCTGTTCCTCGGCGAAGGCGTGCTGGGCGGCGCGATCCCCGGCGCGACGATCCAGTTCGACGGCGTGATCGGCGTCGGCAAGATCCCGAAGACGACGTTCCCGTACTACCCGTTCATCAGCTTCTCGTCGCTGGAAACCGACCTGACGAAGATCGCCGGCAAGTACAACCAGCTCGGCTACCACCAGGTGCCGTCGCAAAGCTTCCAGCCGGTGGCGCTCGACCAGCAGGTGACAATCAACGCGGACGGCAGCTACGTCGAGACCGACAACTTCGGCAAGAAGAACGGCGGGCAGCCGCTCGCGTCGAGCGCGACCGTGAACCAGCCGTTCACGCTGCGTCCGGATGCGCCGGCGTTCCAGTCGCTCAACTACCTGCCGCAGATTCCGCCGACGCTCGCGGCGGTCGATCCCGCGAAGGCCGGCAAGGGAATCCTGATCGTCGGCAAGCTGCGCAACCAGCTCGTGCCGATCTTCATCCGCACCGGCGCGGCGAATGCGGACCTGACGCAGGGCTCGCCGAGCGCGGACGACGAATCGGGCATCTCGTTCCTGAGCCCGCAGACGGCGATCACGCAAGGCTCGCAGAACGGCGAGTACACGGGTGTCGACAGCGCGTTCAACTACCGCGCGACCGCGCTCGTCGGCGCGCAGGCCACGCTGCTCGATCCGTTCAACGCGTCGCAGGCCGCGCTCACGCGTGCACTGAACCTCGATTTCACGCAGAAGGTGCCGGGTGTCGTCACGACCGTGCATGCGGATGCGGCATCGGGGCCCGCGACCGGCAAGTTCGTGTTCACCGGCGGCGTGTTCGGGTTCCTCGACATGAACGATACGAGTAATCCGTACTTCACGGTCGGCGCCTTCGTGCAGTGACGCAAGCCCGGATGGAGACACGGCGGCGCCGCGCGAAAGCGCGCGGCGCCCGGACAGAACGAGAAGGAGACTTCATGAAGAAGCTGATTGTCGCGGGTGTCGTCGCAGGCGTATCGACGCTCGCATCGGCCCAGCAGGCGGGCGACAACGTCGCGACGCTGGGCTGGTTGCACATCATGCCGCAGGATTCGACCAACGGGCTCACGACGAATCTCGCCGGCATGCCGATCAACGGGCCGCTGCGCCTGCCCGGGTCGTTCACGTCGCCCGGCACGAGCCTGACCGTCAACAACGCCGATACGGTCGGCCTGACGCTCACGCACTTCTTCACCGACCACATCGCGGTGACGTCGGTGCTCGGCGTGCCGCCCGAGTTCACGCTGACCGGGCACGGCACGATCAAGCCGCCGGGCCCGTCCGGCGCGCTGGGCAGCGTCAACATGGACAACCCGGCCAACCAGCCGGCCGTGAAGAACGCAAGGCAGTGGAGCCCGACGATCATTCTGCAGTACTACTTCAATTCGCCGACGGCGAAGTTCCGCCCGTTCGTCGGGATCGGTGTGGCCTACAGCTGGTTCAGCAACATCGAACTGAACGGCAACTTCGCGAAGGACATCAACGAAAACCTCGGCAGCGTGCTCGCGGCGGGCGCCGGCAAGCCGGGGCCGACGTCGGTCGAGGGCAAGGCGTCGTCGTCGTTCACGCCGGTCTACAACGTGGGCGCGAGCTACGCGATCGACAAGCACTGGGGTCTGACGGCGACGCTGACGTACATGCCGCTGAAGACCTACTCGTCGCTCGTGATCAAGGCGGCCGACGGATCGACGCTCGCCACCACGCGCACACGGTTGAAGGCGGATCCGCTGATCACGTTCGTCGGGATTTCCTACAAGTTCTGAGCCGTCCGGCGCGCATGACGCGCACCGGCGGCTTCCTGCGACCGTCGGGCCGGAACGATCCGGCCGGGCGGTCGCGTTCCTGGCGGCGTGCCGCCATTTGTGAAGAGAGGGGGCAGTTCAAATGAGCATTCGCAAAATCGTATCGCTTGTTGCTGCAGTGGCTTTCACCGCGGTTTCCGCCGCGCCTGCTTTCGCAGTCACCGTTTCGCGGGCTGATGGTCAGCCGATGAACCCGAATGGCGAGCCGTTCTCGGCGACCGGGCTCACGAACCTCAGCAAGGGCGCGATCAGCGCAGGCTGTACCGCGACGTTCAACGGCACGATCACGTCGACCGGCATCGTCAACATCACGTCGACGACGTTCTCGGGCGGCGCGACATGCTCGCTGATCAACGGCAGCGCGAGCAGCACGTCGCCGTGGACGGGGCAGGCCGACAGCACGACGCAATTGTCGATCAACAACGTGAAGGTGAACGTCACGCTGCTCGGCACCTGCGGGCCGAGCAAGGTTGTCACGACGTGGAGCGATACGAACTCTTCGCTGACGTTCAATAACGCCACGCTGACGCCGGATTGCACGGTGGGCGGCACGGTGCTGACGTCGCCGAAGTTCCACGTGCAGTAAGCGTCGCGGATCGAAGCGGGTACCCGCCGCGCGCGAGGGTCGTGCGACAGGTGCGGCGGGTATTCGCGGTTTCGATGGGTTCGTGCCGTCGCGTGCATGGGCGCGGCGGCCGGATTCATTCGGCAGAGCGGCCGCGATTCGGGGCAGGCCGCCATACATCGAGAGAGAGGGCCTCACAGATGAAAATTCGTCGAATCACGTCGCTTGTCGCGGCTGTGGCATTCACCGCGGTTTCGGCTGCGCCCGCATTCGCGGTGACCGTTTCGCGTGCTGACGGCCTGCCGATGAATCCCAATGGCGAACCGTTTTCCGCGTCGGGGCTCACATCGCTCCAGAAGGGCGCGTTCAGTCCGATCAACTGTACGACGACGGTCAACGGCACCGTCACGCCGGCCGGCATCGTCAACATCACGTCGACCCAGTTCACCGGCGGCACATTGTGCGTGTTGTTCACCGGCAGCGCGAGCAGTGCGGCGCCATGGACGGGAAGCGTGGACAGCACGACGCAAGTGTCGATCAACAACGTGAAGCTGGACATGCGGGTGCTCGGTACTTGTGGACCGAGCAAGGTCACGGCGGCGTGGAGTGATCCGGACTCGCGCGTGACGCTCAACAACGCCGTGCTGACGCCGGATTGCACGGTGAACGGCTGGCTCGCGACGTCGCCGAAGTTCCACGTGCAGTAAGCGTCGAGAGTCGAAGCGGGGAACTCGCTGGTCACGAAGGCCGTGCGGGATGTACGCGGGTTGCCGCTTCGTCGATGCGCTCGAGCCGTCTTCCGTATCAGCGTGACGACAGGCTGGCCGCACGTATCGCGATCCGATGCGTGTGGCGTTGCAGGATCGGTACGGCGTACCGCGCCATCCGATTCGACTGAATTACCACTATTCCAAATTGGCCAGAACTATCCCGGAAGACCCATGCTTACCGATCCAGCAAAGTATGGCGATGCCCGCGGCGCGACGCCTGACCGGCTGCGCACGGCCGCGTGGCTGCAGTACCTGATCGAACATCTCGACGCTGCCGCTTGCGTAGCGATGGCGGCCGACGCCGACGCCGACGCCGACGCCGGCGACACGACCGTCGCCGCGTCGCAGGCGATACGCATGCGGACAGGCGCGAATCTGTCTCGTGACGCAACGGCCGTGCTTCACGGGCTCGTACCGTGGATCGCATCGGACGGCAGCGCCTGTGCATGCGACCTGACCGACCCGCACGGCGCATGCTCGCATGTGCCTTCGATGCAGCAGCTCGCCGAAGCCGAACGCAGTTGTCCCGGCTCGCGCGCCGTGTTCGACACCGCGCACGGCGTGATCGATGCGTGCGCATTCGACGATCCCGATGTCGGCTGGGCCGCACTCGAGCGGATTGCCGGCGGTCTCGAATGCAGCGGGGGGGATGCCGGCGCATGCACGGCACATGAGGCGGGCGCGCAGGGCGACACGCTGCCTGCGAAGAACCTGAGAGACAGGCTCGCCGTCATCGCGGCGGCGAGCGGAGAAACGTCGACCCTGCCGGGCGCCGTCATCGACGCGATCGCGCTGCGTGTATGCGGGCCACGTGACGATGCATCGCGTATCGACGAGATGGCTGCGCTCGTGACGTTCTCGGCCGTGCTCGCCGCCGGCGATGGGACCTCCATCGCCGCGTATGGCGGTCAGCACAACCTCGTCGCGCGGGCGATTCGCACGCATCGCGCCGATCTCGCGTCGGTGGATGGGGTGCTCGCGGCGTTATCCGTATGCAGGCTGGATCGACTCGTCGGCGCGGGCAGCTTTTGGGCTTATTACTTGCTGGCGGGTATCGCGATCGCAGCGCCCGACGCCGTGCGGGAAATCGGTCGCCGTTTTCATGGCGACGAGTGGCAGGCGTGCCTCGATCACGTGCTCGCGTGGCCGGCGGTCAATCGCTTCGGGCCGAAGGAGGACGTCGCATTCGATCGCCTGCGTGGCGCAATGAGCCTGACATCGCGATGGAATCCGATCGTCCGCGGGAAGCGGATGCGCAAGCGGGCCGGTGTAGCGCCCTGATTCCACGAGCAAGGGGGCGGCCGGCTGACGCGCCGGGCCTGTCAGCAATTTCGTGTTCAAGGCATATGATGCTCCGAAGGAGACTATATGCCTCGCAAACCGAAAGCCAAACCGATAGACCTGCCGGCGATTCCCGCCGCGTTGCTTGAGCAATTCGGCAGCGGTCCGATGACGGCCGAAGCGATCAACGCCGCAACGATGGCCCTCAAGAAGGCGCTGATCGAGCGAGCACTGGGCGGTGAGATGAGTCATCATCTGGGCTACCCGCCTGGCGCGGCCAAGCCGAGCGCCGTAACCAATCAGCGCAATGGCACGGGCGCCAAGACGGTGCTGACCGAGGACGGCCCGATCCGTATCGAGGTGCCTCGTGACCGCGACGGCAGCTTCGAACCGCTGCTGATTCCCAAACACGAACGACGCTTCACGGGCTTCGACGACAAGATCGTCGCCATGTACGCCCGGGGCATGACCGTGCGTGAGATTCAGGGATTTTTGCAAGAGCAATACGGTACCGAGGTTTCGCCCGATTTCATCAGCTCGGTCACCGACGAGGTCATGGCCGAAGTGACCGCCTGGCAAGCGCGGCCGCTCGAGCCGATGTATCCGGTGGTGTTCTTTGACGCGCTGCGGGTCAAGATTCGCGAAGACGCCGTGGTGCGCAACAAGGCGATCTACCTTGCGCTGGGCGTTCTGCCCGACGGCACGCGCGATATTCTAGGCTTGTGGATCGAAGGCACCGAAGGCGCCAAGTTCTGGATGAAGGTGTTCAACGATCTCAAGACACGTGGCGTTCACGACATCCTAATCGCCGTGACCGACGGCCTCAAAGGCATGCCCGAGGCGCTGGCTGCCGTGTTTCCGGCGACCACGCTGCAGACCTGCATCGTTCACCTGATCCGCAACAGCCTCGATTACGCCAGCTGGAAAGACCGTCGAGGATTAGCCGCAGTGATTCGCCCAATCTACTGCGCACCGAGTGCGGAGGCGGCTCAGGCAGAACTCGACGCCTTTGCCGCAGGGCCATGGGGCCAGAAATTCCCGACAGTCAGTGCGGCATGGCGCAACGCCTGGGATCGTGTGATTCCGTTCTTCGCGTTTCCGCCGGCGGTTCGCAAGGTTATATACACTACGAACGCCATCGAGAACATCAACTCGCAGCTGCGCAAGATCATCAAGACTCGAGGACACTTCCCGACCGATGAGGCTGCCACCAAGCTCATCTGGCTGGCACTGCGCAACATCACCGCCGATTGGGGGCGTGCTGCTCATGACTGGAAGGCGGCTATGAACCAGTTCGCCATCCTTTACGAGGATCGATTCGTTCGACCATCCGTGTGAATCTCAACCCGCCTTGAACACGGAAATCCTGACACCCCCGACGCGCCAGCTTTTCCGAAGCCTCTTTCGAAGTAATCCGCAAGGATGCCAAACGATTCGCGTACGCGCATCCTGATTCGCGCGCCATGCCGGACCCCGTTCGCTCACGCGAACGGGCATCGGGCGGCAGCGCGCCGAGCCGTCATGCCGTCACCAGTCCACACTGGCCGCACACCGCACACCGCACACCGCACACCGCACACCGCACACCGCACACCGCACACCGCACACCGCACACCGCACACCACGCCATCCATCCCGCCTGCGCCCCCCGATTCCGGCGCCATCGCCCGAACGCAGTATGATTCCGCAGACGATGCCGGCGACCGCTTCGACGTCACTGCCCGCCCGCGTCGCCGAAGAATTGCCAAGCTTGCTGTAAGCCGGACGCAAACAGCCGCCGTGTGAGAGCGCCGCCGCGAACCCGCGTTCCGACCACCTTCATCGAAACGGTCAGTCAGATGTCAAAGCAAAACAAGAAAATCCTCCTCCTGAGCGTCAGCGCGGGCGCCGGCCATACCCGAGCAGCGGAAGCGATCCGCGCATTCGCCGACCACCATCCCGCCGGCATCGAAGCCACCCACCTGGACGTGATGGATTTCGTGTCCACCGGCTTCCGCAAGCTGTACACCGATCTCTACATCAAGCTCGTCAGCAGCCAGCCGGCGCTGTGGGGCTACCTGTACCAGAAGACGGACGAAGTCGATCCCGCCGCCCCGTCGCAGAAGATCCGGCGTGCGATCGAGCGGCTCAATTGCCGGGCGCTGCTCGCGGAGATCGAACGCCAGCGCCCGGACGCGATCATCTGCACGCACTTCCTGCCGGCCGAACTGCTGTCGCGCGAGATCCGCAAGGAGCGCGTCGACACGCCGGTGTGGGTGCAGGTCACCGATTTCGACCTGCACAGCATGTGGGTCGTGCCGAACATGCGCGGTTATTTCGCGGCCAACGACGAGATCGCGTGGCGCATGCATGCCCGCGGCATGGCGCCTGAAACGGTGCACGTCAGCGGCATCCCGATCATGCCGGCGTTCGGCCAGCCACTCGATCGCGCGGCCTGTGCGGCCGAGTACGGCCTCGATCCCGCGCGCCCGACCTTCCTGATGATGTCCGGCGGCGCGGGCCTCGGCGGGCTCGACGTGCTGGCGGCGCGCCTGCTCGGGATGGACGCCGACTTCCAGCTGATCGCGCTGGCCGGCAAGAACCAGGCGATGCTGGCGTCGTTGCAGGAACTGGCCGCGCAACATCCGGGCCGGTTGTTTCCGCAGGGCTTCACGCAGCAGGTCGAGCGCCTGATGGCCTGCGCCGACCTCGTCATCACGAAGCCGGGCGGCCTGACGACGTCCGAATGTCTCGCGATGCAGTTGCCGATGATCGTCAACTCGCCGATTCCGGGCCAGGAAGAGCGCAATGCGGATTTCCTGCTCGAACAGGGTGTCGCGCTGAAGGCGATCGACGACGACGCGCTCGTCTACCGGATCCGCGCGCTGCTGCAGGCGCCGGAGCGTCTCGCCGACATGCGCCGCCGCCTCGCGCCGCTCGGCCGGCCGCTCGCCGGCCGCTTCGTGCTCGATCGCGTGCTGGGCCTGGAGCCTGCCGCATGAGCGTCGCGCGCTTCGTGCCGACGCGCCATACGCTGTTTGTCGTTGCATGGGTCGTGTTGCTCGCGTATTTCTTCGCGAACGTGGAGATCCAGATCGAAGGCAGCGCGGGCTGGGCGGCCAACCTGCCGACGTGGCGCATCGAGCATCACTGGCTGCTCGACATCTTCTGGGGCGGGCGGCCGATGACCGGCTACCACGCGTGGGTGTTCCCGTTCGTCGCGCTGTTCTTTCACTGGCCGGCCGTGTTCAACGGGCGGTGGTCGTGGCGCATCGAAGCGCGGATCGTCGCGTGCATCATGGTGTTCTGGCTGACCGAGGATTTCCTGTGGTTCGTGCTGAATCCGGCCTACGGTCTCGCCCGCTTCAATCCCGCCAACGTGCCGTGGCATATCCACTGGTTCGGCGTGGCACCGACCGACTACTGGACGATGAGCGCCGCCGCGATCGTGCTGTTCATTCTTTCCCGCGAGCGCAAGCGCGCGTTCTACTGATCCCCGACCCGACATGAAACTCGCCTTCATTGCCGCGCTCTCCGTCACGCTCGCCGGGCTCATGCAGCCGGCCCATGCGGACCCGGCCTCCGAGGTGTCTGCCCGGCCGAGGCCGATCAAATGGGCGCAGGGTGTGACCGATGCGCATGTGAACAACCTGCATCGCATCACGCCGACGCTGTACCGCAGTGCGCAGCTGTCGCGCGCGGATGTGCCGGAACTGCAGAAGCTCGGCATTCGCAAGGTCATCAGCTTCCGTTCGTTTCACGCGGACGACAGCATCCTGGCCGGCACGCAGATCAAGATGCAGCGCATCCGGATCAACACCTGGGACATCCGCGACGAAGACATGGTCGCGGCGCTGAAGGCGCTGCGTACGGCCGACCAGGACGGCCCGGTGCTGATCCACTGCCAGCACGGCGCCGATCGTACCGGCCTCGTGTCGGCGTTGTACCGGATGGTGTACCAGGGCTGGACGCGCGAGCAGGCGATCGACGAGCTGCAGCATGGCGGCTACGGGTTCCATCCGATCTGGCAGAACATCACGAACTATCTGAAGCGCGTGGATGTCGAGCGGTTGCGGCAGGAGGTCAATAGCGGTTGAGCCCGACCTGCGAGGACCAGCTCCCGACGTCACCGTAGTGCTCAGCGCTCGTCTACGCTGCAGCAGCAGAAAGCCGACTTTCCCGGCATGCAGCGGGTTCTTCACCCACGAGCTGCAGCAAAGTCCAAGCAGCCAGTCAGCCCCACCACGATCCTCGAAGAGGCGCGAACAAGGCCGTGCACCCGTGCAACACGGGATCCGACCTCTGCATGGCCCCGGATCGTTCGCGCAGCCCCGGGGCGATCTGATCGACCGCATCTTTGACGGGAAGCTACTTAAATCCAACATATTGTGGCTAAGTTGGTAATTTTGCCGATAAAACGCAGAATTAAAGAATTAATCTCCTTGAGCCAAGGTAGCGTTAATTCTATAATTTTGGGTGTTAACCGGCATGGATAGGGTGTAAGACACACTATGTTGGATTTAAGCTTCAGCAAACCGAGCGAGGTCGTCAAGCGACTCTGCGAGCGCCTGCGCACCGAGCGTCTGGCTGTGGGCATGACGCAGTCGGATCTTGCCGGGCGTGCCGGCATCGCGACCAACACCGTGTCGAACCTGGAGGCCGGGCGCAATGTCGGCTTCGAGGCCGTGGTCCGGGTGGCGATGGCGCTCGGCCGAATCAAGGAGCTCGAAGGCCTGTTCCAGCCAAAGCTGGACAGCATCGAGGACATTCTGCGCTACGAGAAATCAGCCAAGCGCCTCCGTACGAGGAGGAAGTCCGGCGATGCCTGAACAAGTGAATGTTTTCTACGAGGGCTGGGGGGAGCGGTGGCTTTGGGGCACGCTGGTCTCCACGACTGCCCTGACCGGTCGCCCCCTGATCGTGTTCGAGTACAGCAACGAGGCGAGGCAGAGGGGCCTGGAGCTGTCTTTGTACACATTGCCGCTGGAGGGCCCCCGGTTGCGGCGAGATTTCCCGGTTCATCAATTGCAACTGCCGGGGCCTGTCTATGACGCGTTGCCGGACGGGTGGGGCATGCTGCTGATGGACCGTATGTTCCGGCGCCGTGGGCTCAACACGGCGCGCATTGGCGCCCTGGAGCGGTTGGCCTGTATCGGCAGCAACGCGATGGGGGCCATGGCGTTCGAACCCGTCGCACCCGAAGGAGAGGCGCCGGACGTCCACATCCCGCTGGAACAGCTTGCTGCCGAAGTTCAGGACGTGCTCCATGGTGAAGGGGGGGAGTTCCTGCAGACGTTGCTGCGGGTGGGCGGCTCGCCCCAAGGTGCAAGGCCCAAGGTCCTGATCTATCGCGATCCGCAAACCGGCGGGTTGACCACGGCCGCCACACCGGGCTTCGAAGCCTGGCTGGTCAAGTTCCCCGCAAGAGACGAGCACGCCGAGGTGTGCGCCATCGAGATGGTCTACGCCGAATGTCTGCGCAGATGTGGCATCGAGACTCCGGACACGCAGTACTTCAGTTTGCCCAATGGGCTGGCGGCGTTCGCCAGCAAGCGCTTTGATCGGCATGAGGGATCGCGTGTCCCCATGCAGAGTCTCGCGGCGTTTACGGGGGCCGATTACCGGCATGCGGGTTCGCTGGACTACCTCAACTTCTTGTGGGCGACGCGGATCTGTACCAACGACGTGCGAGAGATGAGGAGGGCCTTCGAGCGCGCCGTCTTCAACGTCGCGTTCAACAACCGCGACGACCATCCCAAGAACTTCGCCTACGTCATGGCGCCAAATGGTCAGTGGAGACTGGCGCCGGCCTACGATGTGACCTTCTGCGAGGGGCCCGGTGGATATCACCAGATGGACGTGATGGGTGAGGCACTGGAGATTTCCCGCACGCACATGCTTCGGTTTGCCGAGGAAGCCGAAGTGCCCCAGGACGTTGCCGGCAGGATGATCGACGACATGTGCGAAGTGGCCGGTCAATTCTCGGACATGGCCGAGAACATGTACCCGCGGATCATTACTCGAGATACCCTGCGCACGATCCAGGGCCGCATCAACGAGAACGTTGGCCTGCTTCGCCAGGCTCCCGTGGGTCGCGCTCGCCGGTGAGGATGTACGTAAAAACGCCGCCGACAAGCCCTGTCGGCGGCGCTTCGTCAGTATATTGATGAGCGGACAGTGCGTCCGCCGTCGTCAAACCGTCTCCGGCTGCCGCACGGCCTTCGCGACATTCCGCGCCATCGCCCCGTTCGCGACGAAATAAGGCACGTCCACGCGCGCGAGCGGTTGCTTGCCACGAATCTTGTCCGCGATTTTCTCCGCGATCATGATCGTCGGCGCATTGAGGTTGCCGGTCGTGATGATCGGCATGATCGACGCATCGACCACACGCAGCCCTTCCAGCCCGTGCACGCGGCCTTCTTCGTCGACCACCGCCATATCGCCGTAACCCATCTTGCACGAGCACGACGGATGGAACGCGGTTTCCGCGCGGGCCCGCACGAACGCGTCGAGTTCCTTGTCGGTCTTGCAGTCCGCGCCCGGGTTCAGCTCGCGGCCGCGATAGCGGTCGAGCGCGGGTTGCCGCATGATTTCACGCGTCGCGCGGATCGCATCGCGGAACTCGCGCCAATCGAGCGCTTCGGCCATGTAGTTGAACAGGATGCTCGGATGCTGGTTCGGATCGCGCGAGCGCAGCTTCACGCGGCCGCGGCTCGGCGAGCGCATCGAGCCCACGTGTGCCTGGAAGCCGTGCATCTCGATCGCGTTCGAGCCGTTGTAGTTGATCGCCACCGGCAGGAAGTGGTACTGGATGTTCGGCCACAGGTCGTCGTCGCGCGTGCGGATGAAGCCGCCCGCCTCGAAGTGGTTGCTCGCGCCGAGGCCCGTACCGTTCAGCATCCATTCGAGGCCGATCTTCGGCTGGTTCCACCACTTCAGCGCCGGGTACAGGGAGACGGGTTCCTTGCACTCGTACTGGATATACATCTCCAGGTGATCCTGCAGGTTCTGGCCGACGCCGGGCAGGTCGAGCACGACGGGAATGTCGAGCTCCTTCAGCCACGCGCCGGGGCCGACGCCCGAGCGCTGCAGCAGTTGCGGGGACGCGATCGCGCCGCTGCACACGAGCACTTCGCGGCGCGCGTGCGCGGTCGCGCGCTCGTTGCCGCGCAGGTACGTGACGCCCGATGCGCGCTTGCCGTCGAACAGGATGCGGTCGGCGAGCGCATGCGTGACGATCTCGAGGTTCGGCCGTGCACGCGCCTGGTCGAGGTAGCCGCGCGCGGTGCTCGCCCGGCGGCCCTTCGGCGTGACGGTGCGGTCCATCGGGCCGAAGCCTTCCTGCTGATAGCCGTTCAGGTCGTCGGTGCGCGGATAGCCGGCCTGTACGCCCGCGTCGACCATCGCCTCGAACAGCGGGTTCACGCCCGGCTTGCTGGTCGTGACCGACACGGGGCCGCTGCCGCCGTGATAGTCGTTCGGGCCGACGTCGCGCGTCTCGGCCTTCTTGAAGTACGGCAGGCAGTCGAGATACGTCCAGTTCTCGAGGCCCTTGTGCGTCGACCAGTTGTCGTAGTCGAGCGCGTTGCCGCGGATGTAGCACATCCCGTTGATCAGCGACGAGCCGCCGAGCCCCTTGCCGCGCCCGCATTCCATCCGGCGGTTGTCCATGTGCGGCTCGGGGTCGGTTTCGTACGCCCAGTTGTAGCGGCGGCCCTGCAGCGGATAGGCGAGCGCCGCCGGCATCTGCGTGCGGAAGTCGAAGCGGTAGTCGGGGCCACCCGCTTCGAGCAGCAGCACCGTCACGTCCGGATCTTCCGTCAGGCGCGTTGCGAGCACGTTGCCCGCGGAACCCGCGCCGCAGATGATGTAGTCGTATTCGCGTGTCGTCATGACGGTCAATCTCCTTTCGTGATCCTTAAAACACCGGGTTGTAGCGGCCGAGCTCGACCTGCACCGACTTGATTCGAGTGTAGTGCTCGAGTGTCGTGATGCCGTTCTCGCGTCCGACACCGGATTGCTTGTATCCGCCAACCGGCATCTCGGCCGGCGATTCGCCCCACGTGTTGATCCAGCAGATGCCGGCTTCGAGGCGATGGATCGTGCGGTGCGCGCGCGACAGGTTCTCCGTCACCACGCCGGCTGCGAGCCCGTAGTGCGTGTCGTTCGCGCGGGTGATCACTTCGTCTTCCGATTCGAAATCGAGGATGCTCATCACCGGCCCGAAGATTTCCTCGCGGACGATCTTCATGTCGTCGCGGCAATCGCCGAACACGGTCGGCGCGACGTACTGGCCGCCGCCGAAGTGGCCGTCCGTCAGGCGCGTGCCGCCCGCGAGCAGCTTCGCGCCTTCGGCCTTGCCGCTTTCGATGAAGCCGAGCACCTTGTCGAGCTGCGCGGCCGATACGAGCGGGCCGAAGTTGGTATCGGCGTCGGTCGGCTTGCCCACGCGGATGCGCTTCACGCGTTCGAGCACCTTCTGCGTGAACGCGTCCTTGACCGAACGGTGCACGAACACGCGCGTGCCGTTGGTGCAGACCTGGCCTGAGCTGAAGAAGTTGGCGGTGACCGCGATGTCGGCCGCACGGTCGAGATCCGCATCGTCGAACACGATCAGCGGCGACTTGCCGCCGAGCTCCATCGTCACTTCCTTCAGCGACGATGCGCCGGCCAGCGACATCACCTTCTTGCCCGTCTCGACGCCGCCCGTGAACGACACCTTCGCGATGTCCGGATGGCCCGTCAGCAGCGCGCCGACCGAGCCGTCGCCCTGCACGACGTTGAACACGCCGGCCGGCACACCGGCTTCCGTGTAGATCTCCGCGAGCTTCAGCGCGGTGAGCGGCGTGACTTCGCTCGGCTTGAACACCATCGCGTTGCCGGCCGCGAGCGCGGGTGCCGTCTTCCAGCACGCGATCTGGATCGGGTAGTTCCATGCGCCGATGCCCGCGCACACGCCGAGCGGCTCGCGCCGCGTGTAGACAAACGATTCGGCGCGCAGCGGCACCTGCAGCCCTTCGATCGCGGTGGCGAGGCCCGCGTAGTACTCGATCACGTCCGCGCCGGTGACGATGTCGACCGCGAGCGTCTCGGCGATCGGCTTGCCCGTGTCGCGCGTTTCCAGCGCCGCGAGTTCGTCGTTGCGCTCGCGCAGCAGGTCGACGGCGCGGCGCAGGATGCGCGAGCGCTGCATCGCGGTCATCGCGGCCCATTCACGCTGGCCTTCCTGCGCGGATGCAATCGCGCGATCGACGTCGGCCGCGCTGGCCTGCTGCACCTGCGCGAGCAGTTCGCCGGTGGCGGGGTCGAAGGTGTCGAAAGTCTTGCCGCTCGTGGCGTCGACGTAACCGCCACCGATGTAGAGGCGCTGCAAACCGAATACGGACATGAGGATCTCCTTGAGGGCGACTGCGTCGCGCGTCAGTCGGACGCGAGCAGCAGGTCGATGTAATCGTGGGCGAGCTTCAATGCAGCCCGGGTGTCGATCGGGCCGCCGGCGAGTGCGCCGCGCAGCCACAGGCCGTCGATCAGCGCGGCGAGGCCGCTGGCGGCTTCGCGCGCTTGCGTACGCGGCAACGCCTTCGCGAATTCCGCGCACAGGTTCGAATGGAGGCGCCGCGTGTTGACGTGCTGCAGGCGCTTGAGCATCGGGTCGTGCATGCTCTGCGACCAGAACGCGAGCCACGTCTTCATGACGGGGGCGCTCACCTGTGTGTCGTCGAAGTTCGCGGCGACGATCGCGCGCAGCCGCGAGCGCGGGTCCTTGCGTGCCGCCACGCGGCGGCGCGTGGTGGCCGACCACAGGTCGCGCAGCACGTGCCGCATCGTCGCTTCGAGCAGGCCGTCCTTGTCGCCGAAGTAGTGGCTGACGATACCCGTCGAGATGTTCGCGCGCTGCGCGACGGACGCGAGCGTCGTGCCGGGCAGGCCCGCTTCGTCGATCGAACGCAGCGTGGCGTCGATCAACTGTGCGCGGCGAATCTCCCGCATTCCGACTTTCGGCATCGCGACTCCCTTCGCCCGGACGGGCCGTCCATGGAAGTCGAGAGCTTAGCGGTTTTTTATTGATCGTTCAATCAACAAAAAATCGGGGTCTGACGGTGACGACGGTTGCCGGGCAGACGAAAGGGCAGTCGGCCGAGCGTTGTGCAGGTGCGGAAAAATAATCGAAAGATGGTTAAGAAAACAGAAGTTTGTTTAAAACGCTTTCTGAAGTCGGCAATCAATCCGGTTAATCGTTGCGGGTGTCGAAGCGATTACGGAATGAAAGAATATTGAGCTATGTGATATTCGGTGAAATATCGAAGTCGGACGAAGAAACGACGTCACGATTCATTCATGAAAATCCGTTTGAAATAAGCGAATGAAACGGATCAAGTCATTGATTTGCAATGAATAATGCATGGTAAGGCGGGCTTGGGCCGGCGCTCCGCAAACGATTGCGGTCACCCTCGAAAGGATTCCGCTTACCATAAAAAATGACGGAATAATTTGAAGCGGCGGTATTTCCTGACAGAGTAGAGGGTATCGTTGGAATGACTTGAGTCAGTAATATTGTCCGTATTAGTATGGCGCCGCACTACGAGGAATGAATCGATGCCGCCGGTATTGCCGCGGTGCATTGGCCAACCGCGCGATTCGGATTGCGCGCGAAAACCGGCGCAGCCATTGCGCACCTGCAGCATGCCGCGACGTCGAGACGCCGCATCCACCGGAGAACGACGATGCTGACCGAAAAACACGTGGTCCCGCTACCGAATGGTCTGAAGGTCTACGTCGAACGGAACGTGTTCGACCCGGCGTTCGACACGGCGATGCTCGTCAACGGCGCGCTCGCGACGACCGCGTCGTTCGGGCAGACCGTCCAGTATCTCGGCGAGCGGATGAACACGATCTGCTTCGACCTGCCTTACGCGGGGCAGTCGCGCCAGCACAACCCGGGCTGCTTCATCCTGACGAAAGACGACGAAGCCGCGATCCTGCAGTACCTGGTCGAGCGTTTCGCGCCGGCCTACCTCGTGTCGGTATCGTGGGGCGGCGTGGCGTCGCTGTTCGCGCTCGCACGCGGCTGCCCGAGCGTGCGGCGCGCGGCGATCTGCTCGTTCTCGCCGTTCCTGAACGATGCGATGGTCGACTACGTGACGCGCGCCCGCGACCACATCGCGGCCGGCGAGAACCTGAAGGCCGCGCAGTTGCTGAACGACACCGTCGGCCGCTACCTGCCGCGCATCATGAAGCTGTACAACTACCGCTATCTCACGCGCCTGCCGCGCGACGAGCAGGACCAGGTCGCGTTCCACGTCGACCAGATCCTGTCGCTGCAGCCCGAGCGCTACCTCAGCGAGTTCTCGAACATCGGCTGCGAGCTGCTGTTCCTGAACGGCGAGCGTGATGAATACACGACGCCCGCCGACGTGCGCCAGCTCGGCGCGCACGTGCCGCGCGCGCGGTTCGCGACGGTGCCGGACGCCGGCCACTTCCTCGACATCGAAGGCCGCGCGCAGCGCGAATACACGCGTGCGGCGCTGCTCGACTTTTTCTGCGGCGAGTCGTCGCTCGCCCCCGGCATCGCGCTCGCCGCCGCGCAGGCGTGCGTGCCCGCGCCGATGCACGCGCTGTCGTCGTGACGCCGCGCGCCGTGCGTCCGGTACGCAACGCGCATCCGAATTCCCATCCCAACGAGGCAGGCCAGCCGTGAATATCGTTCAGACCATCGCCATCGTCGTTCCGTGGGCCGCGTGGCTCGCCTACTGGATCGCCACTTCGCAAGGCGTGAAGGCGACCGTGCGCAAGGAAGCGTCGCGCTCGCGCACGCTGCAGTCGATTCCGCTGATCGTCGGCGGCGCGCTGATCATCCTGCCCGATCCGTCGTGGCAGGCACTCGTGCCCGACTGGCAGCGCTTCGGCCTGCAGGCGCAGTGCGGGCTCGCGGTGCTGGTCGCGGGCCTGCTGTTCTCGGTGTGGGCGCGGCTGCATCTCGGCACGAACTGGAGCGTGTCGGTCACGCTGAAGGAAGACCATGAACTCGTGCGCACCGGGCCGTACGCGCTCGTGCGTCACCCGATCTATACGGGCTGCCTGATCGCGCTCGTCGGCGCCGCGCTGATCGGCGGCGAATGGCGCGGCGCGATCGGCGTGCTGCTCGTGTTCGCGTCGCTCGCGTACAAGGTGCGCGTCGAGGAAAGCTGGCTGACCGGGTATTTCGGGCCGGCATACGCGCAGTACCGCCGCGAGGTCGCGGCGCTGATTCCCGGCTTCTACTGATCCCCGCGAGGCGCGCGATGGCGAAGATGATCGTGACCGCGATCGGCTCGGCGGGCGACGTGCATCCGCTGCTCGGCGTCGCGCGCACACTCGCGGCGCGCGGCCACGACGTCGTGTTCTGCACGCATGCGCCGTTCGAGGCGGCCGTGCGCCATTGCGGGTTCGAATTCGTGCCGATCGGCACCGCGGCCGAATACGAGGCCGCGATGGCGAACCCCGCGCTGTGGGATTCGCGCACGTCGTTTCGCACGCTGTGGCAGGTGATCGCGCCAACGCTGCGCCCGCACTACGACGCGCTGCGTGCGCTGGCCGACGGCGACACGGTGCTCGTCGGCACGCTGTGGGCGTTCTCCGCGCGCTTCATGCAGGAGCTGCACGGCACGCCGTATGTGTCGGTGCAGGTGTCGCCGTCGACGCTGCTGTCCGCGTATGCGCCGCCGACCCACCCGCGCCTGACGATTCCCGCGCGTTGGCCGCTGCCCGTGAAGGCGGCGCTGATGACGCTGATCGAGCGCCAGGTGCTCGATCGCACATGCGGCCCCGCGCTCAACGCGGTGCGCCGCGAGCTCGGGCTCGCGCCCGCGCGGCGCGTGCTGGGCCGCTGGCTGCATTCCACCGACGGCGTGCTGTGCCTGTTTCCCGGCTGGTTCGCGCCGCCGCAGCCGGACTGGCCGTCGAATCATCTGCAAAGCGGTTTTCCGCTGTTCAACGATATCGCGGTGCCTGACGACGATGCGGAACTCGATGCGTTTCTTGCGGCCGGCGAGCCACCCGTCGTGTTCACGGCCGGCTCGACGCTCGTCGATCACGCGGCGTATGCGCGCGCGGTGGCGGACGCGCTGCGCGCGACCGGCGCGCGCGGGATCCTGCTGACGCCGCACGATGCGGCGCCGGACGGCGACCGGTTGCTGGTGCGCCGCTTCGTGCCGATGCGCACGCTGCTGCCGCGCTGCCGCGCGCTCGTGCATCACGGCGGGATCGGCACGGCGGCGCTCGCGTTCGAAGCCGGGATCGCGCAGGTCGTCACGCCGTTCGCGCACGACCAGTTCGACAACGCGCAACGCGTCGCGGCGAGCGGCTGCGGCGTGCGCGTCGACGGCCCGATCGACGGTGCGCGCCTCGGCGCGGCGCTTGCGCACGTGCTCGACGAACCCGCGTTCGCGGTGCATGCGGAGCGCGCCCGTGCGCTGCTCGACGCCGCGCCGGACGGCTGTCGTGCGGCCGCCGATTTCATCGAACGGTTCGCGCCGAAGCGCACGCGGGCGACCGCGCGGGCCGCTGTCGCGGCGGCCGGCGCATGAGCACCGCGTCGCCGCTTCAAGGCGAGCCCGTCGCGGCGTCCGCGTTCGATGCGCCGGCCCCGGCGTCGGAACCGGTCGCGCAGCCGGTGCGCGGCATCCGGCTCGCGCTGCTGACGTTCGCGCTGTCGCTCGCGACCTTCATCGAGGTGCTCGACTCGACCGTGACGAACGTCGCGGTGCCGGCCATTTCCGGCAGTCTCGGCGTCTCGAACAGCCAGGGCACGTGGGTGATCAGTTCGTATTCGGTCGCGGCCGCGATCGCGGTGCCGCTGACGGGCTGGCTCGCGCGCCGCGTCGGCGAACTGCGGCTGTTCGTCGGCGCGGTGCTGCTGTTCACGCTGACGTCGCTGCTGTGCGGGCTCGCGCGCGACCTGCACGTGCTCGTGATCTGCCGCGCGCTGCAGGGGCTGTGCTCGGGGCCGATGGTGCCGCTGTCGCAGACGATCCTGCTGCGCACGTTCCCGCCGGACAAGCGCACGATCGCGCTCGCGCTGTGGGCGATGACGGTGCTGCTCGCGCCGATCTTCGGGCCGGTGGTCGGCGGCTGGATCGTCGACAACTTCTCGTGGCCGTGGATCTTCCTGATCAACCTGCCGATCGGGCTGTTCTCGTTCGCGGTCTGCACCGCGATGCTGCGCCCCGACGCGCAACGCGGCACGGCCGGCCCGATCGACGTGCCGGGCATCGTGCTGCTCGTGATCGGCGTCGGCTCGCTGCAGGCGATGCTCGATCTCGGCCATGATCGCGGCTGGTTCGGGTCGCCGCTGATCGTCACGCTGGCGGTGGTCGCGGGGCTCGCGATCGTGTCGCTGCTGATCTGGGAGGCGGGCGAGGCGCATCCCGTCGTCGACCTGAGCCTGTTCCGCGATCGCACGTTCTCGTTCTGCGTGCTGATCATCTCGCTCGGGATGATGAGCTTCTCGGTGGTCGGCGTCGTGTTTCCGCTGTGGATGCAGGCCGTGATGGGCTACAACGCGTTTCACGCGGGGCTCGCGACGGCGTCGCTCGGCGTGCTCGCACTGGTGTTCTCGATCCTCGTCGGGCTGCATGCGCATCGCTTCGACGCGCGCGTGCTCGCGACCTTCGGCTTCCTCGTGTTCGCGGCCGTGCTCGCATGGGATGCGCATTTCACGCTGAAGATGACGTTCGCGCAGATCGCCGCGCCGGGGCTGATCCAGGGGATCGGGCTGCCGTGCTTCTTCATTCCGCTGACGGCCGCGACGCTGTCGCGCATTCCGGACGACCGGCTTGCCGCCGCGTCGAGCCTGTCGAACTTCCTGCGCACGCTGTCGGCTGCGTTCGGCACCGCGATGAGCGTGACGCTGTGGGACAACCGCGCGACCTATCACTACGACGTCGTGTCGCAATCCGTCACGCACGCATCGGCGAACACGCAGCGCTTCGTGCACACGCTGAACGCGATGGGCGTGGACGGCGTGCGCGAGCTGACGACGCTGCACCAGGTCGTGATGCAGCAGGCCTACATGATGGCGACCAACGACATGTTCTGGATGGCGAGCATGACGTGTCTCGCACTCGCGGCGATGATGTGGCTGACGCGGCCGAAGCGTGGCGCGGCCGCGTCGTTCGGGCATTGAGGAGAGGAACATGACGACACTCGGCGCACTCGTGATCCTGTATCACCCGAGCGACGCGCAGCTCGACGCGCTCGGCACCTGGCGGCACGCGTGCGATGCGCTGCTCGTCGTCGACAACACGCCGCAGCCCGATGCGCGGGCGCGCGCGCTGTGCGATAGGGAAGGCATCGCGCTGCTGCATCACGGCAATCGCGGCGGCATTGCCGGCGCGTACAACGCGGGCCTCGCGGCGCTGTTTCGCGACCGCGTCGACGCCGTCGCGCTGTTCGACCAGGATTCGTCCGTGCCCGCCGCGTATTTCCCCGCGATGCGCGACGTCTGCGCAGGGCTCGCGGGGCGTGCGTTCCTGGCCGGCCCGCGCATTTTCGACGAGAACGCGCGCAGTTTCCTGCCCGAACTCTCGACCAACGGGATCGGGCTGCGCCGCTTGCGCATCGAGCCGGGCGCGCCGCTGCAGCGTTGCGCGTTCCTGATCTCGTCGGGCTGCGTCGTGTCGCGCGATGCGTTCGACGTGCTCGGCCGCTTCGACGAGACGCTGTTCATCGATCACGTCGACACCGAGTACAGCTTTCGCGCACTGGCGCGCAACGTGCCGCTTTATGTCGTGCCGTCGCTGGTGCTGCCGCACCGGATCGGCGCGAAGCAGCGCCACGCGATCGGCCCGTTCGAAATGACGTCGATGAATCACTCGTGGCAACGGCGCTACTACAGCGCACGCAATGCGGTGCAGCTCGGGATGCAGTACGGGCTGCGCTTTCCGGTGGCGATCGTGCCGAACCTGCTGACCGTGTGGCAGGTCGTGCAGATCGCGCTCGTCGAACACGACAAGCGCGCGAAGCTCGCCGGCATCCTGTTCGGCATCGCGGACGGCCTGTTCGGCCGGCTCGGCCCGCTCGAGCGCACGCGGCCGCGGCTGGCCGAGCGTGCGCGGCGCGTCGAGCAGCGCATTCAGCAGGGATGAGGAGCGAAATGCGGCGTGTGAAACAAGCGACGGGTTGGGCGCATCGCATGAAGGGCGGCGCGGTGATCGGTGCCGCGGCGGTGTCGCTGGCATTGGGCGGATGCGTGCCGACGGGCTTCCTGCCGTCGCTGTCGTTGCACGCGCCGGCCGACGATGCGCTCGCGCAGACGGCCGGCCCCGGCGTGAACGGCGCGTGGCCCGCGCCCGACTGGGTGAAGCAGTTGCAGGATCCGCAGCTCGACGCGCTGGTCGCCGAGGCATCGCAGAACAACCCCGACCTGCAGGTTGCGCAGGCGCGGCTGCGGATCGCGCAGGCGCAGCTTCAGCAGTTCGATTCGTTGACGGGGCTGACGGGCACCGCCGGCGCAACGGTCAGCCGCGCGCGGATGCCGAAGCCGGGCGACGACGTCGCTGACGTGTCGGTCGGCGGCTATCGCGTGCCGGTCGAGATCTTCGGCGATCCGAACGTATCGCCGTCGTCGGTGTTCGTCGGGCTCAACTACCAGCTCGACCTGTGGGGCAAGAACCGCGCCGCGACGAAGAGCCTGATGTCGCTGCGTGAAGCGGCGCGGGTCGAGGCCGAGCAGGTGCGGCTCACGCTGGCGGTCGCGATCGTCACCGTGTACTGCCAGCTCGACCAGGCGTATGCGACGCAGGAACTGCTGCAGCAGAAGCTGAAGGTGAGCCAGCGCGTGACGACCGTGCTGCGCGAGCGCACCGCGCGCGGGCTCGACAACGCATACGACGCGAGCGATGCCTCGATCAAGCGCAGCAAGCTGCTCGCGCAGATCGCGCAGAACGACGAGCAGATCAAGCTCGCGCAACTGCAGCTCGGCGTGCTGTCGGGCCGCGGCCCGGAGCGCGGGCTCGCGCTGCAGCGGCCGCGCGTGGGCGCATTTGCCGGCGGCGCGCTGCCCGCGCGGCTGCCGGCCGGTCTCCTCGGCCGCCGGCCCGACATCGTCGCCGCGCGGTTGCGCGTCGAAGCCGCGTTCGCGAATGCCGATTCGACGCGTGCGCAGTTCTATCCGGACGTGAACCTCGTCGCGCTCGGCGGCGTGTTCGCGCTGACGCCCGCATCGCTGTTCTCGCGCGACGCGCTCGCCGGTTCGGTCGGCCCGGCGATCTCGCTGCCGGTCTTCGATCGCGGCCGGCTGAAGGCGAAGCTCGGTGCGGACGTCGCGCAGGCCGACGTGGCGATCGGGCTGTACAACAAGACCGTCGACGACGCGCTCGGGCAGGTCGCGCAGCTCGTCACGTCGCTGCAGACATCGCAGACGCTCGTCGCGCAGCAGCAGGATGCGGTCGCGGCCGCGCAAAAGATCGTGCAGATCGCGACCGACCGCCATCGGCGCGGCGTGCTGATGCAGAAGGACGTGGATGTCGCGGATCTCACGCTGATCGACGAGCGCGCGCAGTTGATCGCGCTGCTCGGCCGGCAGCGTACGCTGCGTGTCGGGCTGGTCGGTGCGTTGGGCGGCGGATTCGATGCGGGCGCGACGGTTGCGCAGGCGCCGGCCGCGCATCGGGCGCGTAGCGGGGCGGCGAAGCGAGGTGCGTCGACCGTCGCACCCGCTGCCACCGCCACGACCGCATTCGCCGCGAACGCGGGCACATCGGTGGCGGGGCCGTCGGCCGATGCGCGTGCGCGGAGCGTGGCCGTCCCGCAGGTCGTCGTCGCATCGGATACCGGGGCCGCACGACGCGACGACACGGCACGCACGCCGGCCGTCGGCGCGACGCCTCGCGGCACCCCCGTTCCCGCGCGCACGGCGGCCGCGACTCCGGCGCCGAGCCTGTCGGTCATGCCGCCGATCCCCCTGTTCCAGCACGATCGTCTGATCGTTACGCAAAGCGACTGATGCACCACGACAACCTACATACCGCCGCGCCGCCGGCCGCACTGAACGATCCTGCACTCGACGCGCGCCGCGCGACGCGTCGCAAGCGCTTCATCGTGTTCTTCGCGGTCGTGCTGGTGGCCGCGCTTGCATGGATCGCATACTGGTTGCTGAGCGATCGTTATTACGAAGACACCGACGATGCGTACGTGGCCGGCAGCATCGTGCAGGTCGCCGCGCAGATCCCGGGATCGGTGACCGACGTCGTGGTCGCCGATACGCAGGCCGTGCGCGCCGGCCAGACGCTCGTGAAGCTCGACGACACCGAGGCGTCCGTCGCGTTCGCGCAGGCGAAGGCGCAGCTCGCACAGGCCGTGCGGCAGGTCGCGAACGCGAAGATCTCGAACACGATGTACGTCGAGGCCGTGAACGCGCGGCGCGCGGACCTGTCGCTCGCGCAGCGTGCGTTCGCCGCGCGCTCCGGTGCATCGGTCGAGATCGTCGCACCCGAGGAACTCGCCCGTGCCCGGGCGGCGGTCGCCGGTGCACAGGCGAATCTTGCGGCCGCGCAGGCGCAGCTCGACGCGGCGCGCGCGCTCGGCACCAGGCTGCCCGTCGACGAAAACCCGGCCGTCGTGCAGGCGGCCGCGCAGTTCAAGCTCGCGTACCGCAACCTGAAGCGCACGACGATCGTCGCGCCCGTCGACGGCACGATCGGGCAGCGTTCGGTGCAGGTCGGCCAGCAGGTCGGGCCCGGCGTGCCGCTGATGTCGATCGTGCAGCTCAACCAGCTGTGGATCGAGGCGAATTTCAAGGAAGGGCAGATCCGCCACATGCGCATCGGGCAGCCGGTCGAGGTCGTGTCGGATCTCTACGGCTCGCGCGTGACCTATCGCGGCCGTGTGCAGGGCTTCTCGGCGGGTACGGGCAGCGCGTTCTCGATGCTGCCGTCGCAGAACGCGGCCGGCAACTGGATCAAGGTCGTGCAGCGCGTGCCGGTCGTCATTGCGCTCGAGCCGCGCGATCTCGCCGCGCATCCGCTGCGCGTCGGGCTGTCGATGCGCGCGACGGTCGACACGCACGACCGCAACGGCCACGCGCTCGACAGCGAGCCGCCGACGCCGCCCGTCAGCACGCGCGTGCACGACGGGGTGGCGAGCGACGCGGAAGCGGCGGCGGCCACGATCATTCGCGAGAATCAGGGCGGGTAGCGCCTGCCCGGGAGAGGGGCGGCCGATCGCGACGACCGGCCCGCCCCCCGCGCGTCACGCCGCCCGCGAAACCTTTCCATCGTTTCCCGCCCGACTTTCGCATTTCCGCCATCGATGTCGGCGCCGTTCAAACGCGTGTCGCGTTTGAGACATCGGCGCCCCTGCCTCCGGGACTACTCTCGAACAGCACGTTGCGCGTGCGCCGGATGGCGCCGGCGCGCCGCGGCGCCACCAACGAGACATGGAGACAATACGATGAGCAGCAATCGAGGTGTCGTCTATCTTGGACCGGGCCAGGTCGAAGTCCAGAAAATCGATTATCCGAAGATGGTCGATCCGAGCGGCCGCGCGATCGGCCACGGTGTGATCCTGAAAGTGGTCAGCACGAACATCTGCGGTTCCGACCAGCACATGGTGCGCGGCCGCACGACCGCGCCGGTCGGCCTCGTGCTCGGTCACGAAATCACGGGCGAGGTGGTCGAGATCGGCCGCGACGTCGAAACGCTGAAGCTCGGCGATCTCGTGTCGGTGCCGTTCAACGTCGCTTGCGGCCGCTGCGCGATGTGCAAGGACACGCATACAGGCGTGTGCCTGAACGTGAACCCGTCGCGTGCCGGCGGCGCCTATGGCTACGTCGACATGGGCGGCTGGATCGGCGGCCAGGCCGAGTACGTGCTCGTGCCGTATGCCGATTTCAACCTGCTGAAATTCCCCGACCGCGACCAGGCGATGGCGAAGATCCGCGACCTGACCTGCCTGTCCGACATTCTGCCGACCGGCTATCACGGCGCGGTGAGCGCGGGCGTGAAGCCGGGCTCGACGGTCTATATCGCGGGCGCGGGCCCGGTCGGGATGGCGGCGGCCGCATCGGCACGCCTGCTCGGCGCGGCCGTGACGATCGTCGGCGACATGAACGCGGAACGCCTCGCGCACGCGAAGGCGATGGGTTTCGAGACGGTCGACCTGTCGAAGGACGCGTCGCTCGGCGAGCAGATCGAGCAGATTCTCGGCGTGCCCGAGATCGACTGCGCGGTCGACTGCGTCGGCTTCGAGGCGCACGGCCACGGCTCGTCGGGCCACGCGGAAGAGGCACCGGCCACGGTGCTGAACTCGCTGATGGAAATCACGCGGCCGGCCGGCGCAATCGGCATCCCGGGCCTGTACGTGACGGACGATCCGGGCGCGAAGGACAAGGCCGCGCAGCACGGCAGCCTGAGCATCCGCTTCGGCCTCGGCTGGGCGAAGTCGCACTCGTTCTTCACGGGCCAGACGCCGGTGCTGAAGTACAACCGCAACCTGATGCAGGCGATCCTGTTCGACCGTCTGCCGATCGCGAAGATCGTCAACGTCGAAGTGATTTCGCTCGACCAGGCGCCGGAAGGCTACAAGAAGTTCGACGGCGGCGCGCCGCGCAAATTCGTCATCGACCCGCACGGGTTGCTGGCGGCGTGATGCGCTAGCGTTCGACGCGCGCAGCGCGTCACGCAAAACGGGCGGCACCGGAAACGGGTCGCCCGTTTTTGCCGAGGAAGCACGGGGAAGGGCAGGCCGCGCGCAGGTATCGCGCGGGCCGGAACGCTTGCGCACCGCCGATCCCGGCCGCACGGAATTGCTGCGATAATCGTCGCCCGTTCCCGACCCATCGCCGCCGCCGCCCGGCGCCGCATCCACGAATGGCCAAGTCACTTCCCCTCGCCGCGTTGCACACGTTCGTCGAAGTGGCGCGCTGCGGCAGCATGAAGCAGGCGGCCGACCAGCTCTGCATTTCGCCGGGCGCCGTCAGCCAGCACGTCCGCAATCTCGAGGATCGCCTTGCCGTGCGCCTGTTCGAGCGCACCGGCCGCGAACTCGAGCTGACCGGCACGGGCCGCGCGCTGTTCGATCAGCTCGCCGGCGGCTTCAACGAGATCGAGGCCGCGTGGGCGAACGTGCACGGTGCCAATCGGCGCATCGTCCGCCTCGCCGTGACGACCACCGCCTCCTTCGCGAACACGTGGCTCGTGCAGCGCCTCGGCGCGTTCAATGCCGCATACCCCGAAATCGAAATCACCGTCGAAACACGCGCGCAACTGGTCGACCTGCGTCGCGACTATGTCGACGTCGCGATCCGGCACGGGTTGGGCCATTATCCCGGGCACGCATCGTTCCGCATCTGGACACCCGAGCTGTGGCCCGTCTGCAGCCCGCAACTGCTCGATCCCGCGCGCCCGATCGCCACGCCGGCCGACTGCCTGTCGTATCCGCTGCTGCAGGACGCGGACCGCGCCGACTGGGCGCTGTGGCTGCGCGCGCAGGGAATCGAGGATGCCCGTGCGCCGCGCGGCGCGAGCTTCAGCGAGGATGCGCTGCTGATCAAGGCGGCGGTCGCCGGGCAGGGCATCGCGCTGGTGCGCGACATCTATGCGCGGGACGAAGTCGCGGCCGGCCGGCTGGTGCGCGTGCTCGCGCGGCCCTGGCCGACCGAACTGTCCTATTACGTCGTGTGCAGCGAAGCGCGCCGGCGCGAGTGGAAGATCGCCGCGTTCCGCGACTGGCTCGCGAGCGAGATCGGCAGTGGCGACGACGGCCCGCGCGATCTACTGGCGTGACCCGCGCACGGCGGCGGCCGCGAACCCCTTGAGCTTGCCGGTTGCGAGCGCGGTGCCGAGCAGGATGATCGCGCACCCGGCGACCGTCTGCACGGTGATCGTCTCGTGCAGGAAGATCGCGCCCCATACGACACCGAAGATCGGGATCAGGAACGTGACCGACGCCGCATATTGCGCGCCCGCATTGCGGATCAGCCCGAAATACAGCAGATAGGCGACGGCCGTGCAGATCGCGCCGAGCAGCACCACCGCGATCCACGCGGACGCGTGAACGGGGCCGTGCGGCCACATCGGCAGCGCGAGCGGTACGAGTGCGACCGCCGCGAACAACTGGCTGCCGAACGCCGACACGAACGGCCTGACATTCGCCAGCTTGCGCTTCGAGTAATGCGCGGCGAACCCATACGACAGCGTCGCGAGCATCGCGGCGGCGATCGCGCGCGGTGCGCCGGGCGTGCCGGCGCCGACCGCGGAACCGGCGAGCACGACGACACCGGCAAAGCCCAGCGCGAGGCCGATCGCCTGGGGTTTCGTCAGCGGCGTACGCAGCCATGCGAATGCGACGATCGCGGTCCACAACGGCGTCGTCGCATTCAGGATCGAATCGGTGCCGGCCGTCACGAACAGCGCCGCGTAGGTCAGCAGGCAGAACGGCAGCGCCGAGTTCGCGATGCCGACGACGAACAGCGGCACGACGTGCGAGCGGAATTCCTGTCGCGCTTGCGCGTTGCGCAGCACCGGCGACAACAGCACGGCCGCGATCGCGACGCGCAGCGCGATCAGCGGGACCACGCCGAATTCCGGTGCACCCATGCGCATGAACAGGAAGGACGCGCCCCAGATGGCAGCAAGGGTCACGAGCTGTAGTGCATTCATCGACGACTCCGTTCGGTGGATCGGGTGAGCGGCCGGAACGCGATACGCGCCGGCGCGGGCGAATGACCCATTGAACGTCACGCATGCGTCGCGGCGCAAACGAGGTTTTGCGAGGGGCGGTTTAGAAAAATGAATCGACGCAAGCGCGTGCACGGACGGCGCGTACGCGCTCAGTGGCCGCGATAGAGCTGGGCGAGTTGCGTATTGCTGGCGGTGGTGGTGCGTCGCGCACGCGCGGTGTGTGCGGTGTGCGCGCTCACTCGGTGGAAAACGCGGGCGCGATGCGCGGCATTGCGACCGGCTTTCAGGTCGGCCACCCGAACCGTGGTGGCGGCATGCGACCGATCGGGTGCACGGATGGCCGGCGCGGCCCGCGCGACTGTGGTTCGTCCGGCAGCTTCGCCGACATCCGGGCTGCGCTGTCGCGCGGCCGCCACCTGGGTTCCATCAGTCGAATGAAACGGATAGGCGGGCGCCGGCAGGACCGGCAGCACGGGATCGTTCGACACGTACGCACCCGCATCGCTCGCCGTCGCGCCCGATATGTTCGTGCCGCGACAGACCGGATCGGCATTGCACGTCCGGTCGACCATCACGTAGCCGCCGACCAGCAGCACGAGCGTCAGGATGCTCAGGATCGGCGCGCTCGATGCGCGCGGCCGCCGGGATGCCGCGTTGCGAAGCGTCCGCGTGACGCGCGACGACCACGTATCGAAGTGCTGCACCGCGTGCGGGGTGCGCGCGTCGTCCGGCGTGCGGCGAACCGGATCGAACGGCCAGTCCCACTGGCCGCAAACGGGGCAGTGCTCGAGCGCGCGGAAGGCCACGAAGCCGCATTCCCTGCAGCGGCAGCGGGCAGTGCGCCGCGCGTCGGCTCGTGCGTTCAGGATCGCGCGCCAGTCGTCGCGTGCGCGGGACGTCCGATTGGGCAGGACTCGCATCGCCGGAAGCGGGCAGGCGCCGTCAACGAGGCGAACGTTCGCCGGTCGACATGACGCTGTCCTGCAAGGCAACCGATCGGCCCGAGCCGGAATCCGGCGGCCCGTGCGTTGCCGACGGTCGTGCACATGCGGTGCTCATGGGATTCTCCGTGACGTCGGGTGGGCGGAGCACGTTCTTCCGCGGTTACCTTCCGCTTCATTCTTGGCTGCCTGCGTGTGAAACGCAATGCGCAAAAAGGAGCATCGCGACGTGCACGTTTCGTGCTAACCGTCCTGCCGCTGCCGGGCCGCGAGCGTCCCGATGGTCTCCATCGCGTGCTCGACGGCCGGTGTCCACGGCCGGCCGTAATTGAGCCGAAGATAGCGGCGGAATCCGCCGGTTGCGGAAAAGATCGGCCCCGGCGCGATGCTGACGCCGTTTTCCATCGCATCGTCGAACAGGTGCATCGCATCGACGCGCGGCGGCAGTTCGATCCACAGGAAATACCCGCCGTGCGGCGCGAACACTTCGGTGCCGTCCGGAAAATACGTCTGCACGGCCGCCAGCATCTGCGCCTGGTGCGCGGCGAGATTGCGGCGCAGCTTGCGCAGGAAGCGGTCGTACGCACCGTCGCGCAGGTAGTTCGAAATCGCCATCTGCGCGGGCACGTCGGCCGCCGGCGCGCTCGCGCTTCTTGCCTGACGGATCTGCCGCACGTAGCGTCCGGCCGCGACCCAGCCGATCCGGAACCCGGGCGCGAGGCATTTCGAGAACGAACCGCAATGCAGGACGAGCCCGCTGTCGTCATACAGTTTGGCCGGGCGCGTGGGTGCCGTTCCGAAATGCAGCTCGCCATAGACGTCATCCTCGATCAGCGGTATGCCGCGCGCCGTGAGCAGGTCGATCAGCTCGCGCTTGCGCTCGTCGGTCAGCGTCGCGCCGGTCGGGTTGTGGAACGACGTCATGAACCAGCATGCCCGCACCGGATGCGTGTCGAGCGCCGTTTCGAGCGCATCGAGATCGAGGCCGGTGCGCGGGTCGACCGGAATCTCGACGGCCTTCAGGTGCAGGCGCTGCACGGCCTCGAGGGCCGCGTGGAATGCCGGTCGCTCGATCGCGACGATATCGCCCGGGCGGGTCAGTGCCTGCAGGCTGAGCGTCAGCGCTTCGAGCGCGCCGGTCGTGATGACGATCTCGTCCATCGGCAACGCCGCGCCTGCGTTCAGGTAGCGCAGCGCGATCTGGCGGCGCAGCGTGTCATAGCCGGGCGGCAAGCCGGACAGCAGCGCCGTGCGATCCATGTTGCGGGCCGCCGACGCCATCGCGCGCCACAGGCTGCTCATCGGGAACAGGGAATAACTGGCGAAGGCCGAGCCGAGTGGAACGATCTCGTCGCGTTTGAGCGAGTCGAGCAGACGGAACAGCACATCGTCGTCGCCGGTTGGCTCGGCGGCCGGCTTGCGCGGCGGACCGTGTGCGAACCGCACGTGCTTGTCTTCGAGGTTCGCAACGAAATAACCGGATCGCGCCCGCGCGACGATCAGACCCTCGCCTTCGAGCGCGTAATACGCGCGAAACACGGTGGACGGGCTCACGCCATACACGCGGCAGGCCATGCGCACGGTGGGGATGCGCGCACCGGGCGGCAGGTCGCCGCGGTGGATTGCGTCGGCGATCGTTCGTGCGAGCACAGCGTATCGCTTCATGCCAGCCCTCCGCCCGATCGGGGCCTTGCCGAAAAAAGAGTAGCACGGCACCCGTCGCGTGCAAGCGTGCCCCCAATTGCTGATCCGCATGTTTTTGCCGGGCTCTGATTCTTTTCTTTCGTCTGACAAGCCGGCATGCTCTCGAGCAATCCGCGTTCCCGATGTCCGACCGACCGGAATCGACGCTGCCCGACGGCGGATTCCTGGCCCGCGCACATCCTGCGCGGGACCTTTTCTGCGGCGTCACAACCTTGCCCGGAAACATTCAGCGTGAAATTGAAGACTCTCGTCGCCGGCCTCGTGGCCGGCATCGCCCTCAACCTGTCGAGCGGCATCGCAACGGCCGCCTGCATCAGCAATCCCGCCGCCCAGCCGAACGCGACGTTCCCCGCCGCACTGACCGGCAAGCTCGTCTACCACAGCTACGTGAAGTACGGCGACGGCACGAGCCAGCTGTTCCTCTACGACTTCTCGGCCCATACGCTGACGCAACTGAGCAAGAGCACGTGGGGTATCACCGATCCGATGAACGGCGTGTTCAGCCCCGACGGCAAGTGGCTCGCGTTCATGGGCATCAGCAACGGCGCATGGAACGTGTTCATGCTGCAGCTCGGCGCCGGCACGCCGCCCGTCAACCTGACGAACAGCACGGGTGCCACGCGCAACGAGGATCCGAAGTTCAGCGCCGACGGCAAGACGCTCGTGTTCAAGCAGAACGGCGACGTCAAGCAGGCGACGCTGTCGTACACGAGCGCGGGCCCGGTGTTCACGTCGGTCGTGAGCCTGACGAACGCGCCGGCCGGCGCCGAATACTCGATGCCGTTTCTCGCGCCGGATTCGAGCGCCGTCTATTACGCGACCGGCACCGGCTCGAACATGGGGCTGATGAAGCGCACGATCGCGACCGGCGCGACCGCCGTGTTCGATCATCCGGCCGGGCTGCAGACGTACTACCCGATCGTGCGCGCGGACGGCATGGTGTTCTACGCGCGCTGGAAAGACAGCGGCGCGGCCGACCAGATCTATACGAAGACCGCAGACCCGGCGTCGACGCCGAATGCGTTGCCGATCAACGACTGCGTGAGCAACAACTCGGATCCGGCACCGGTGAACGGCACGAACTACGTGTTCTTCTCGTCGACGACGGCGGGCGGTTATCAGCTCTACGTCGGCGACGTGACGACCGGCCAGCGCTGGAGCCTGTCGCCATTCGGCGTGAACGCCGACACGACGAAGGCCAAGCTCGGGTCGAGCTATTACGGCGGCCCGGCCGCCGCGCAGCCGGTGCTGCTGTCGCAGGGGCATCCGGCCGCTGCGTCGGCGAGCTACAACGCGTCGCTCACGCCGGACAAGGCGTTCGACGGCAACACCACGGGCACGCGCTGGGATTCGCCGGAAGGCGCCGGTGCCGGTTCGCAATGGATCTCCGTGGATCTCGGCGCGGCGAAGCGCATCGATCACGTCGATCTGTACTGGGATGCGGGCGCGCTCGTTTATCAGATCCAGACGTCGAACGACAACGTCAACTGGACGACGATCTATTCGACGAGCAACGGCGGTTCATATACCCACGTCACGCTGCCGAATCTCAACGGCAGCGGTCGTTACGTGCGGATGCTCGGCACGCAGCGCGCAACGCAGTGGGGTTACTCGTTGTACGAAATGCAGGTGTGGGGATCGTAAGCGCAAGGAAAAAACGGCCTTTTAGGCCGTTTTTTTTATGCATCAATCACAGCGACGCTCACGCGTGCAGTACGTGCGCCGGAAAGGCGGGGCTGGCGCTTGCCGCACCTTGCGCGAGCGGCGCGACCTGCTTGCGGCGTTCGCGGGTCGGCGCGACGCCGAACGCGTCGCGATAGCTCTTGCTGAAATGGCACGCCGACTGGAACCCGCACGCCATCGTGATGTGCATGATCGACATGTCGGTCTGCAGCAGCAGTTCGCGCGCGCGGCGCAGCCGCAGCGTCAGGTAGTAGTGCGTCGGCGTCATGCCGAGGTGTTCGCGGAACAGGCGCTGCAGTTGCCGCTGCGACATGTTCGCGAGCCGCGCGAGCTCCTCGCGCGACAGCGGCTCCTCGATGTTGTTCTCCATCAGCGAGATCACTTCGAACAGCGACTTGTTCGCCGAGCCGAGGCGCGCGACGAGCGGCATGCGTTGCTGCGCGCTCGTGTCGCGCACGTGTTCGACGATGAACTGCTCGGCGATCTGCGTGACGCGCGCGGTGCCCACGCGCGCGGCGATCAGGTTCAGCATCATGTCGAGCGGCGCGACGCCGCCCGTGCACGTGATGCGGTCGCGGTCGATCACGAACAGTTCCTTCAGGAAGCGCGTATCCGGAAACTCCTCCTTCAGCGCCGACATGTTCTCCCAGTGGATCGCGCATGCGTAGCCCGCGAGCAGCCCCGACTTCGCGAGCGCATAGGTGCCCGTGCACAGGCTGCCGAGCGGGATGCCCGCGCGTGCGAAGCGGCGCAGCGTCGACAGATGGGCGGGCGTGGTCGCGCGTTGCACGTCGACGCCGCCGCACACGAACACGATGTCGGGCTGCCCCACGCACTCGGCCGGGCCCGTATCGACCGTCAGGCCGTTGCTCGCGGTGACCGGGCCGCCCTCCGGGCTGATGACCGACCAGCGGTAGAGCGGCTGGCCGCTCAGGTAGTTCGCCATCCGAAGCACCTCGATCGCATTGGTGAACGCGATCATCGTGAAATTCGGTAACGGCATGAACGCGAAGTGGGACAGCGACGCTGTGCGGTCGGGGGACATGGGGAGCTTCCTGAAATCTCTAATAGCTATAGGCCCGGGGCACGGATCGGGCTGCGGTATTGTGTGAGCCAGCGCAACAAGCGTGCCATACGGCTAAACCCTAGCTCCATACGTTGTATGGCTGAAAGCCGCATGCTGCACTGCACCGTATTCGTGACGGAGTGCACCCCGACCGGGCGGCAATCGCACCGACGGCGTGCCTGTTCATAGGTGAACCGTCGACGGCGATTTGCTTGGTCATCCGAAAAAGCACGACCGGTCACTTGTATAAAACGGACGCGGATGGCGGAAAAGGCAAAGAACGCGTCTAAATTCATCAATCCGCCGAAAATCCGAACGACAAGAATAGAGCCGTCGGCAGCCTTGTACGGGACGAGCGGGAAACCCAGGCAGGGCGGGCCTTGAGCTTCGGTTTCAGCCCCTTATTCTTCGTCACGGACGCACTATGTCGAACACCCAGCCTTTCTTCTCGCAGTCCCTTGCCGAGCGCGACGCGCCGGTGCGCAGCGCCATCCTGAAGGAACTCGAGCGTCAGCAGTCGCAGGTCGAGCTGATCGCGTCGGAAAACATCGTGTCGCGTGCCGTGCTCGAGGCGCAAGGCTCGGTGCTGACCAACAAGTACGCGGAAGGCTATCCCGGCAAACGCTACTACGGTGGCTGCGAGTTCGCGGACGAAGTCGAGGCGCTGGCGATCGAGCGCGTCAAGAAGATCTTCAATGCCGGTTATGCGAACGTGCAGCCGCACTCGGGCGCGCAGGCGAACGGTTCGGTCATGCTCGCGCTGGCCAAGCCGGGTGACACGGTGCTCGGCATGTCGCTGGATGCCGGCGGCCACCTGACGCACGGCGCGAAGCCGGCGCTGTCGGGCAAGTGGTTCAACGCGGTCCAGTACGGCGTGAACCGCGACACGATGCTGATCGACTACGACCAGGTCGAAGCGCTCGCACACGAACACAAGCCGAACCTGATCATCGCCGGCTTCTCGGCGTATCCGCGTGCGCTCGACTTCGCGCGCTTCCGCGCGATCGCCGACAGCGTCGGCGCGAAGCTGATGGTCGACATGGCGCACATCGCCGGCGTGATCGCCGCGGGTCGCCACGCGAACCCGGTCGAGCATGCGCACGTCGTCACGTCGACCACCCACAAGACGCTGCGCGGCCCGCGCGGCGGCTTCGTGCTGACCAACGACGAGGACATCGCGAAGAAGATCAACTCGGCCGTGTTCCCCGGCCTGCAGGGCGGCCCGCTGATGCACGTGATCGCCGGCAAGGCGGTGGCGTTCGGCGAAGTGCTGCACGCGGACTTCAAGACCTACATCGACAACGTGCTCGCGAACGCCCAGGCGCTCGGCGAAGTGCTGAAGGCGGGCGGCGTCGATCTCGTCACCGGCGGCACCGATAACCACCTGCTGCTGGTCGACCTGCGCCCGAAGGGCCTGAAGGGTGCACCGGTCGAACAGGCGCTGGAGCGCGCGGGCATCACCTGCAACAAGAACGGCATTCCGTTCGACACCGAGAAGCCGACCGTCACGTCGGGCATCCGCCTTGGCACGCCGGCCGGCACGACGCGCGGCTTCGGCGTCGCGGAGTTCCGCGAGGTGGGCCGCCTGATCCTGGAAGTGTTCGACGCACTGCGCGCGAACCCGGAAGGCGACCACGCCACCGAACAGCGTGTGCGCCGCGAGATCTTCGCGTTGTGCGAACGCTTCCCGATCTATTGATCCGACCGACCCGACAATACTGGAGCCACTCATGGGCACGCTGCATCAAGACAGCATCATCATCGACGGTCTGAACATCTCGAAGTTCGAGAAGCCGGTGTTCGAAGACATGCGCCGCGGCGGCATCACGGCCGCGAACTGCACGGTGTCGGTCTGGGAGAACTTCACGAAGACCGTCGACAACATCGGCGTGATGAAGAAGAAGATCCGCGACAACAGCGAGCTGCTGACGCTGGTGCGCACGACGGAAGACATCTTCCGCGCGAAGAAGGAAGACAAGACCGGCGTGATCCTCGGCTTCCAGAACGCGCATGCGTTCGAGGACAACATCGGCTACATCGAGGCGTTCGCCGACATGGGCGTGCGCGTCGTGCAGCTCTGCTACAACACGCAGAACCTGGTCGGCACCGGCTGCTACGAGCGTGACGGCGGCCTGTCTGACTTCGGCCGCGAAGTGATCACCGAGATGAACCGCGTCGGCATCATGGTCGACCTGTCGCATGTGGGCGGCAACACGTCGTCGGAAGCGATCGCGTTCTCGAAGAAGCCGGTGTGCTATTCGCACTGCCTGCCGTCGGGCCTGAAGGAGCATCCGCGCAACAAGAGCGACGAACAGCTGAAGGAGATCGCCGACGCGGGCGGCTTCGTCGGCGTGACGATGTTCGCGCCGTTCCTGAAGCGCGGGATCGAGGCGAACATCGACGACTACATCGAGGCGATCGACTACGTCGTGAACCTGATCGGCGAAGACGCGGTCGGCATCGGCACGGATTTCACGCAGGACTACGCGAAGGAATTCTTCGACATGCTGACGCATGACAAGGGACGTTATCGCCAGCTGACGAACTTCGGCAAGGTGATCAACCCGGACGGCATCCGCACGATCGGCGAATTCCCGAACCTGACTGCCGCGATGGAACGCCACGGCTGGAAGGAGTCGCGCATCCGCAAGATCATGGGCGAGAACTGGGTGCGCGTGTTCAAGGACGTGTGGGGCGCGTAAGCGCCGCAAACGCCGGACCGCCTCACCCGCAGCGATTCAACAACAAAAATCGGGACGTGCCCGCGCAAGCCGCGCGGGCACGCGGACGATGTCGCGCCCGCGCATTGAGCCGCGCGACCCATTTCCTCACGGAGTCACCACGATGCAACCGCAACTGCCGATCAACGTCGATCCCGATACCGGCGTCTGGACCACCGACGCGCTGCCGATGCTGTACGTGCCGCGTCACTTCTTCACGAACAACCACGTCGCGGTCGAGGAAGCGCTCGGCGTCGAAGCGTATGCCGAGATCCTCTACAAGGCCGGCTACAAGTCCGCTTACCACTGGTGCGACAAGGAAGCGAAGCTGCACGGCCTGACCGGCATGGCCGTGTTCGAGCACTACCTGAAGCGCCTGTCGCAGCGCGGCTGGGGCCTGTTCTCGATCATCGAGGCCGATCCGGCCAGCGCGCGCGCGAAGATCGAGCTGCGTCACTCGTCGTTCGTGCTCCAGCAGCCGGGCAAGGAAGGCAAGCTCTGCTACATGTTCGCGGGCTGGTTCGCCGGCGCGATGGACTGGGTCAACGACACGACGCCGGAAGGCAAGGGCGCACCGCGTGCGCAATCGAAGGAAGTGCAGTGCGCGGCCGAGCATCACGACCACTGCGTCTTCGAAGTGTCGCCGATCGCGCACTGATGCACTGATTCACCGCAACAGAACAACACCCGCAACACGAGACATTCGAACGCCAGAGGTCGCCAGCGATGCGTTATCCCCACCTGTTCAAACCCATGCAGCTGAACCAGCTGACGCTGCGCAACCGGATCGTCAGCACCGCGCATGCGGAGGTGTATGCCGAGCCGGGCGGCCTGCCGGGCGACCGCTATATCCGCTACTACGAAGAGAAGGCGAAGGGTGGCGTCGGCCTCGCGATCTGCGGCGGGTCGAGCCCGGTGTCGATCGACAGCCCGCAGGGCTGGTGGAAATCGGTGAACCTGTCGACCGACAAGATCATCGATCCGCTCACGCGTCTTGCCGACACGATGCACAAGCACGGCGCGAAGATCATGATCCAGGCGACGCACATGGGCCGCCGCTCGTCGTTCCACGGCGAGCACTGGCCGCACCTGATGTCGCCGTCGGGCGTGCGCGAACCCGTGCACCGCGGTAACGCGAAGATCATCGAGATCGAGGAAATCCGCCGCATCATCGGCGATTTCGCGGCGGCCGCGAAGCGCGTGAAGGCGGCCGGCATGGACGGCATCGAAATCTCGGCCGCCCACCAGCACCTGATCGACCAGTTCTGGAGCAAGCGTTCGAACCACCGCACCGACGAATGGGGCGGCAGCCTGGAAAACCGCCTGCGCTTCGGTATCGAAGTGCTGACGGCCGTGCGCGAGGCGGTCGGCAAGGATTTCTGCGTCGGCCTGCGCATGTGCGGCGACGAATTCCACGAGGACGGCCTCGATCACGAAGCGCTGAAGGAAATCGCGCAGGCGATGTCGGAGACGGGTCTGATCGACTACCTGAGCGTGGTCGGATCGGGCGGCGATACGCACAACACGATCGCCAACTGCATGCCGCCGATGGCACTGCCGCCGGAGCCGTTCGTGCACCTCGCGGCCGGCATCAAGTCGGTCGTGAAGATTCCGGTGATGCATGCGCAGAGCATCCGCGACGCGGGCCAGGCCGAGCGCCTGCTCGCGACCGGCATGATCGACCTGGTCGGCATGACGCGCGCACAGATCGCCGATCCGCACATGGTGATCAAGATCCGCGACGGCCGCGAAGACGAAATCAAGCAGTGCGTCGGCGCGAACTATTGCATCGACCGTCAGTACAACGGCCTCGACGTGCTGTGTATTCAAAACGCCGCGACGTCGCGCGAAGCGACGATGCCGCACATCATCGAGAAGTCGCGCGGCCCGAAACGCAAGGTCGTGGTGGTCGGCGCGGGCCCGGCGGGCCTCGAGGCGGCGCGTGTCGCGAAGCTGCGCGGCCACGACGTGGTGCTGTTCGAGAAGAATGCCGAAGTGGGCGGCCAGGTGATGATCGCCGCGAAGGCGCCGCAGCGCGAACAGATGTCGGGGATCATCCGCTGGTTCGACATGGAAACGAAGCGCCTCGGCGTCGATCGCCGCCTCGGCGTGGCCGCCGACGAGAAGATGATCATGGCCGAGAAGCCGGACATCGTCGTGCTCGCGACGGGCGGGTCGAGCTTCACGTGGCAGGTGCCGGGCTGGGGCGTGGCCGAGGGCCTCGCCGTCAGCTCGTGGGACATCCTGACCGGCAAGGTCGAGCCGAAGCAGAACGTGCTGCTGTTCGACGGCGTGAGCACGCATGCCGGCGCGGGCGTGGCCGACTTCATGGCGAGCCGCGGCTCGAAGGTCGAGGTCGTCACGCCGGACGTGAAGGTCGCCGACGATTGCGGCGGCACGACGTTCCCGATCTTCTATCGCCGGCTGTATGCGTTCGGCGTGATCCCGACGCCGAACACGATGCTCGATCGCGTCTATGAAGAGGACGGCAAGCTGATCGCCGTGCTGCGCAACGAGTACACGGAAGAACTGGAAGAGCGTGCCGTCGACCAGGTGGTGATCGAGAACGGTTCGTCGCCGAACGACGAGCTGTACTGGAAGCTCAAGCCGGAATCGGTGAACCGCGGCCAGATCGATCCGCACACGCTGTTCGCGGCCGAGCCGCAGCCGTGCCTGTCGGAAGAACTCGGCAACGGCCGTTTCCTGCTGTTCCGTGTCGGCGACTGCATCTCGATGCACAACGTCCACGGTGCGATCTACGACTCGCTGCGTCTCGTGAAGGATTTCTAACAGATGAACCCGTCCTTCCTCATTACCGCCCTGTTGTGGCTGTCGGTGGCGGGGCTCGCGTTCGCGGTCGCGAAGCGTTCGTCCTACTGGCGGCTCGGCCGCGCCACGGCGCCCGGCGCGTTCGGCGTCGCGAACCTGTTTGCGATCCCGAAGCGTTATTTCGTCGACCTGCACCACGTGGTCGCCCGCGATCCGTACATCGCGAAGACCCACGTCGCGACGGCCGGCGGCGCGATCGGCGCGCTCGCGCTGGTGTTCATCAACTACGGCCTCGCGATCTACTCGCCGTGGCTCGACAAGCTGATCTTCCTCGCGGCGCTCGCGATGCTGGTCGGTGCGGTGTTCGTGTGGCGCCGGCGCGCGGCGAAGGACGTGCCCGCACGGTTGTCGAAAGGCCCGTGGAATACGCTGCCCTGGCTGCTCGGCTCGTTCGCGCTCGGCCTCGTGCTGTTCATGCTGGTGCCGACCGGCGCGATGTCGGGCGCGTTCGCGGTGCTCTGCGCGCTGCTGATCGGCGTCGGCGCATTCACGATGACGGTCGGCGCCGCGAAGGGCGGCCCGATGAAGCATGCGATCGCCGGCCTGCTGCACCTTGCTTTCCACCCGCGCCAGGAACGTTTCGCGGCCACCCGTGAATCGTTCACCGGCAACGGCACGGCCACGCCGCCGACCGCGCTGAAACTGCCGGACATCGAGCATCAGGAGTACGGCGTCGAGAAGCCGGTCGAATTCCGCTGGAACCAGCTGCTGAGCTTCGACGCGTGCGTGCAGTGCGGCAAGTGCGAAGCCGCGTGCCCCGCGTTCGCGTCGGGCCAGCCGCTGAACCCGAAGAAGCTGATCCAGGACCTCGTCGTCGGGATGGCGGGCGGCACCGATGCGGCATACGCGGGCAGTCCTTCGCCGGGCCTCGCGGTCGGCCAGCATCGCGGCGAGCCGAACGGCCCGATCGTGTCGGGCCTGATCGAGGAGCAGACGCTGTGGTCGTGCACGACCTGCCGCGCATGCGTGCAGGAATGCCCGATGCTGATCGAGCATGTCGACGCGATCGTCGACATGCGCCGCAACCGCACGCTGGTGCACGGCACGGTGCCCGGCAAGGGCCAGGAAGTGCTCGCGAACCTGCGCGAGACGGGCACGATGGGCGGCTACGACACGGCCGCGCGCTACGACTGGTCGGTCGACCTGAGCGCGCCCGTCGCGCAGCCCGGCAAGCCGGTCGACGTGCTGTTCGTCGCGGGTGAGGGCGCGTTCGACATGCGCTACCAGCGCACGCTGCGCGCGTTCGTCAAGGTGCTGAACAAGGCGGGTGTCGACTACGCGGTGCTCGGCTCGACCGAGACCGACACGGGCGACGTCGCACGCCGCCTCGGCGACGAAGCGACGTTCCAGCAGATGGCGAAGCGCCTGATCGGCACGCTCGGCACGCTGTCGTACAAGCAGATCGTGACGGCCGACCCGCACGTGATGCACAGCCTGCGCAACGAATACCGCGCGCTCGGGCTGCGCGTGACGGTCAAGCATCACACGACGTATCTCGCCGAACTGGCCGACAGCGGCAAGATCGCGCCGAAGGCCGTCGAAGCATTGCGCGAGAAGCGCACCACGTATCACGACCCGTGCTACCTCGGCCGCTACAACGGCGAGACGGAAGCGCCGCGCAAGCTGCTGAAGACGATCGGCATCCAGGTCGTCGAGATGGAGCGCAACGGCATGCGCGGCCGCTGCTGCGGCGGTGGCGGCGGTGCGCCGCTGACCGACATCCCCGGCAAGCAGCGCATCCCCGACATCCGCATCGCCGACGCGCGCACGATTGGCGCGGACGTGGTCGCGGTTGCATGCCCGAACTGCACGGCGATGCTCGAAGGCGTCGTGGGCCCGCGCCCCGACGTGCTCGACGTGGCCGAACTCGTCGCCGCCTCGCTGGAGTGAATCGATGAACACGATCAAACGAATCGATCCGCGCCGGCCGTTCATCATCACGGCCGCGGGCCTGAAGCGCATCACGCTCGGCGAGGAAGGCAGCGCCGATGCGAGCGCAGCGCACTGGTCGGCGCACGGTCATGGCGCAGCCGCCGCGAAGCCGCGCCGCGCGGTGCAGGACCCGAAGCACGTGATGCTGGTGGTGGCGCACGGTGAGCGGGGCGCGCTCGACGATCATTCGCGGCAGGCGATCGCCGCCGCCGCGTTGCTCGCCGATGCCCAGACCGAAGTCGCGCTGCTCGCGTTCGGCGAACTGAAGGACGACGTGGCCGAACTGGGCGTCGACAAGCTGCTCGAGTTGACCGGCTTCGATCGCCGCGCGTTCGATCCCGAAAGCGAACTGCAAGCATTGCAGGCCTGTGTGGCCGCACTCGCGCCGAAACACGTGTTCGTGCCCGACAACGCGACGGGCGACGGCGATCTCGGCCGGCGTTACGCGGCGGCCGCCGGCGCGAGCGTCGCGGCCCATGTCGTCGAGATCGACGCGAAGCATGTCGGCGCGTATGCGCAGGCCGGGCGCGCCTTTGCCACCCGTGCGCTGCCCGACGTGATCCTGCTCGCGCAGAACGCGGTCGACGCGAAGCTGCCGTTCGTCGGCGCGGGCGAGCGTCTCTCCGCCGATTTCATCAGCCCGGCCCATGACGCCGCCCAGCCGTATCGCGATCTCGGCCTCGATGAAATCGACGCTGCCCAGGTCGCGCTGGAGGAAGCCGATTTCATCGTGTCGGCCGGCAACGGCGTATCCGACATCGGCGCGTTCGAGCGGCTGGCCGGCGTGTTCGGTGCGGCGATCGGCGCGAGCCGCGTCGCGGTCGACAACGGTCACTTCACGCGCGACAAGCAGGTCGGCGCGACCGGCAAGACGGTCGAGGCGAGCGTGTACATCGCGTTCGGCATCTCGGGCGCGGTGCAGCACCTGCAGGGGATCAAGGACTGCCGCCACGTGATCGCGGTGAACCTCGACGGCAGCGCACCGATCGCGAAACGCGCGAACCTGACGGTGGTGGGCGATGCGCAGGGGACGATCGCCGCGCTGATCGAGCAGGTGCAGGCCGCGCGCGCCGCGCGTGGAGAATCGCCGGCCGCGGTCGGCACCCGTGAACCGGAAGGAGTCGCCGCATGAACGCCCCCCGTCCCTTGCAACGCATCGCGGTGCTCGTGTCCGTTGGCCGTCATCCGGTCAGCGGCGTCGCGCGCTACAGCCGCAACGACGCGGCCGCGCTCGAAACCGGCCGCCAGCTCGCCGAGCAGCATCGCGCGAAGCTCGACGTGATCCATGCCGGCGATCCCGCGAACGCGGCGCTTGCCGAATATCTCGCGCTCGGCGCACGGGAGGTCGAGGTGCTGGCCTGCCGCGACGGCGACGATGCCGTCCACGCGCTCGCCGCGCGTATCGACGGCTACGACCTCGTGCTGACCGGCACGCGCGCCGAGGGCGCGTACGACACCGGCATGCTGCCGTATCGCATCGCCGCGGCGCTCGGCTATCCGCTGGTCGGCTCGGCCGTCGACGTGACGGTCGAGGGCGGCCGTGCGGCGGTCCGGCAATTTTTGCCGAAAGGGCTGCGGCGGCGCGTGGACGCGGCACTGCCGGCCGTCGTCGCCGTCCATCCGCTCGCGAATGCCGAGCCGCGTTATGCGTATGCGCGGCTGCGCGCCGGCGCGATCCGGCCCGCGCTCGCGGCGCCCGGCGCGAGCGCCGACGCGGCCGCGTGGACGGTCGGCCCGGTCGAGCGTAAACCCGTAAAGCTGGTCGCCGCCGAGAAGCGCTCCGGGCATGCCCGGATGCTGTCCGCGACGACGACCGAAAGCCGTGGCGGCAACGTCGTAAATGAAGGGAGTTCGGTCGAAAAAGCACAAGTGATCCTCGCGTATTTGCGCGAGCATCAGCTCATCGACTACTGATTTTGATGCCTGTCGGCAAGAACCCAGGGATGCAAGGAATCCGGAGCAAACGATGAAAGTATCGGCAGACATTCGTGCATTGATCGAGCGGCGCAAGGAAGGTTACAGCCTCGAAGCGCCGTTCTACACGAGCGAGGACATCTTCGCGCTCGACATGGAGGCGATTTTCCGCCAGCACTGGATCCAGGTGGCGGTCGAGCCGGACATTCCCGAGCCGGGCGACTACGTGACCGTGGAACTGGGGAACGATTCGATCCTGATCGTGCGTGACGACGACATGGCGATCCGCGCGTTCCACAACGTGTGCCGCCACCGCGGCGCGCGCCTGTGCAACGAGGACAAGGGCTCGGTCGGCAACATCGTGTGCCCGTACCACAGCTGGACCTACAACCTGACGGGCCAGCTGATGTTCGCCGAGCACATGGGCGAGAAGTTCGACCGCTGCAAGCACAGTCTGAAGTCGGTCCACGTCGAGAACCTCGCGGGCCTGATCTTCATCTGCCTCGCCGACGAGCCGCCGGTCGATTTCGCGCAGCTGCGCGCCGAGATGGAGCCGTACCTGCTGCCGCACGACCTGCCGAACACGAAGATCGCCGCGCAGATCGACATCATCGAGGAAGGCAACTGGAAGCTCACGATGGAGAACAACCGCGAGTGCTATCACTGCGTCGCGAACCATCCGGAGCTCACCATCTCGCTGTACGAATACGGTTTCGGCTACCAGCGTTCCGACGCCAACGCGGAAGGCATGGATGCGTTCGCGGAAACCTGCGTGCGGCGCGGCAAGGAGTGGGCCGAGATGGGCCTGCCGTCCGCCGAGATCGAGAAGCTGCTCGACGTGACGGGTTTCCGCACGCAGCGCCTGCCGCTCGATCGCCACGGCGAATCGCAGACGCTCGATGCGAAGGTCGCGTCGAAGAAGCTGCTCGGCGGCTTCGACAAGGCCGACCTCGGCGGGCTGTCGTTCTGGACGCAGCCGAACTCGTGGCACCACTTCATGAGCGATCACATCGTGACGTTCTCGGTGATCCCGCTGTCGGCCGGCAAGACGCTCGTGCGCACGAAGTGGCTCGTGCACAAGGACGCGAAGGAAGGCATCGACTACGACGTGAAGAACCTCACGGCCGTGTGGAACGCGACCAACGACCAGGATCGTGCGCTCGTCGAATTCTCGCAGCGCGGCGCGACCAGCAGCGCGTACGAGCCGGGCCCGTATTCGCCGTTCACGGAAGGTCTCGTCGAAAAATTCTCGGCCTGGTACATCGGCCGGCTCGCCGAAAAAACCGGCGCGTAGTACCCAGCACTGAAGCGGAGTTACAGATGATGCGAGATGCGGCCAATTTCGAGCCGGTGGACAGCCGGGTCACACGCCCGGCGTTCTGGAACGCCCTTCCCGAGCGCTGGACGAGCGACGTCGAGGAAACGCTGGTGTGCTGCCACGTGCGGCAGGAAACGCACGACGTGAAGAGTTTCTTCTTCCGTTCGCCGCAGGGCCGCTCGTTCTCGTTCGAGCCCGGGCAGTTCCTCACGCTCGAGCTCGACATCGACGGCGAAACGATCAACCGCTGCTACACGATCTCGTCGTCGCCCGCGCGGCCGCACACGGTGTCGATCACGGTGAAGCGCGTGCCGGGCGGCAAGGTGTCGAACTGGCTGCACGACAACCTGCAGCCGGGTGCACCGGTGCGCGTACTCGGCCCGGCCGGCGAATTCACGTGCGCACGACATCCAGCGCGCAAGTACCTGTTCCTGTCGGCGGGCTCGGGCGTCACGCCGCTGATGTCGATGAGCCGCGCGCACCACGATCTCGCCGAGGATCGCGACATCCTGTTCGTGCACAGCGCACGCACGCCGGACGACATCATCTTCGCGCGCGAGCTCGACCTGATCGCGTCGAACCACACGAATTTCCGCACGTCGTTCGTCGTCGAGCGCGTCGGCGCGCGCACCAACTGGCCGGGCGTCACGGGCTTCCTGACGCTGCCGCTGCTGAAGCTGATCGCACCGGATTTCATGGAGCGCGAGATCTTCACGTGCGGCCCCGCGCCGTACATGAAGGCCGTGCGCGACCTGCTCGACGAAGCCGGCTTCGATCGCAAGCAGTATCACGAGGAGAGCTTCTCGTTCGAAACGCTCGCGCAGACCGCAAGCGACGAACTGCTCGCCGATCTCGCCCCGCCGGCCGAAGGTGCCGACACCGATACGAAGCAGTACACGGTCAGCTTCGCAAAGAGCAATCGCGAGATTTCATGCGGCTCGGAGCAGCACGTGCTGGATGCGGCGCGCCAGTCCGGCGTGCGGCTGCCGGCGTCGTGCACGCAGGGCATGTGCGGCACCTGCAAGGTGAAGCTCGTGTCGGGGCAGGTTGAAATGAAGCACAACGGCGGCATCCGCCAGCGCGAGATCGACCAGGGGATGGTGCTGCTGTGCTGCAGCAAGCCGCTGTCGGATCTCGTGATCGACAAGTAGTCGAAACTCGCCATCGGTTGTCCGGGCGCGTCGCGTCCGGACAAGCATCCGTCGGAAAACAACGATACCGCGGATTTGTGGTTGAAGAACCTAGAGAGACAACGCGCACGGTGCGCATTTCAAGGAGATCGACCATGAAGCTGTTCGGAAAACTGATGTGGACCGGCGCACTGTCGGCGATGGTGGCACTGAGCGCATCGGCGCTCGCCGATACGAAGCCCACGCTGAAGATCGGTTACGTCGAAGGCTGGGACGACAGCGTTGCGACGTCGAACGTCGCGGCGCGCGTGATCGAGAAGAAACTCGGCTATGAGGTGAAGCTCGTGCCGGTCGCTGCCGGCATCATGTGGCAGGGCGTCGCGCGCGGTGACCTCGACGCGACGCTGTCCGCGTGGCTGCCCGTCACGCACGGTTCCTACTGGGGCGAGTACAAGAGCAAGGTCGTCGACCTCGGCGCGAACTTTCCCGACGCGAAGATCGGCCTGATCGTCCCCGACTACGTGAAGGCGAAGAGCATCGACGACCTGAATGCCGAAAAAGGCAGCTTCGGCGGCCGGATCGTCGGCATCGATGCGGGCGCGGGCGTGATGCGCAAGACCGACGAAGCGATCAAGAACTACGGCCTGAACTACACGCTGATGCCGAGCTCGGGCAGCGCGATGACGGCCGAGCTGTCGCGCTCGGTCGGCGCGAACAAGCCGGTGATCGTGACCGGCTGGGCGCCGCACTGGATGTTCGCGAAGTGGAAGCTGCGCTTCCTCGAGGATCCGAAGAAGGTGTTCGGCGGCGCGGAGCACGTCGACAGTGTCGTGAACCCGCAGCTCGAAACGAAGGCCAAGCCGGTCGTTGCGTTCCTGAAAAAATTCCAGTGGAAGCCGGGCGAGATCGACAGCGTGATGCTCGCGATCCAGAACGGCTCGAAGCCGGAAGCGGCTGCCGATGCATGGATTGCAGCGCATGCGGACCGCGTGAATTCGTGGACGGAAGGCGTGCAATAAGCCGCGACGATTCGCCGCAATAAAAAGACGAAGAGACAGTCCGGGATTGATCGGCAGGATAGCGAAATAATTGCACTGCGATGCGATCATATCCCGGAATTATTTTTTTGATTCTGCAAGAAGGCCGGTAAGTTGTTACACTACGGCCCTTGTGCGGAGTCATCTGCTTTGCATCGGACCAGAGTAAGCGCTGAAGCGCTAACTCTGCTCGAGAGGAGGAATTGGATGAGTCAGGCAGGACTGCGTGCGAACAGCACCAGTGATGTTGAGGCAACCATCTCACATGATTCGACGGGCCACACGCTGCATCGTGGCCTGACTTGGAAAGACGCTTTTTGGGTAACGAGCGGCGTGCCGGCAGGCGTGCTGTTCACGATCGGCGGCGTATGCGCGACGATCGGCCAGCCCGCGTGGGCGATCTGGATCGCCGCGATCACGATGGGGCTGATTCAGAGCGCGACTTATGCGGAAATATCGGGGCTATTTCCCCATAAATCGGGCGGCGCGTCCGTATATGGCGCGATCGGCTGGGTTCGTTACAGCAAGCTGATTGCCCCGGTTTCCGTGTGGTGCAACTGGCTCGCGTGGTCGCCGATGCTCGCGCTCGGCTGCGGCCTCGCGGCGAGCTATGCGCTCACGAGTCTCTTTCCCGCCGACGCGGCGGTGCTGCACTGGCAGCTCAAGGTTGCGGATCTCGGGTTCATCAAGCCGGGTCTGTCCCTGCGGATCAATGCGACGTTCATCATCGCGATGATCCTGCTTCTCATCACGTTCAAGCTTCAACACAGCGGTGCATCGAAGGCGGCGCGCACGCAGCGCATTCTCGGCATCGCGTCGCTCACGCCGCTGTTGATCGTCGGCATCGTGCCGTTCGTCACGGGCGACGTGCCGATGTCGAACCTGCTCCCGCTGCTGCCGCTCGGTCACGACGCACAGGGCAATCTCACGACCGCGACGTTCGGCTCGTGGAACGGGCAGGGCGTCACGATGGCGCTCGGCGCGATGTTCATGGCCGGCTGGGCGTCGTATGGTTTCGAGACGGCCGTCTGCTACACGCGCGAATTCCGCGACCCGCGTCGCGATACCGCCAAGGCGATCTTCTGGTCGGGCGCGCTGTGCCTCGTCGTGATGACGCTCGTGCCGATGGCATTCCAGGGTGCGCTCGGCACGCAGGCGATGCTCGATCCGTCGATCGGCGACGGCACCGGCGTCGCGGCCGCGATGGCGAAGATCGTCGGCGGCGGCGCGTGGGTCGCGAATGCGGTCGTCGTGATGCTGATGCTGTCGATCCTGCTGATCGTGATGACGTCGATGATGGGCTCGTCGCGCACGCTGTACCAGGCATCGGTCGACGGCTGGCTGCCGAAGTACCTGTCGCACGTGAACGAGCACGGCTCGCCCACGCGCGCGATGTGGACCGATCTCGGCTTCAACCTCGTGTTGCTGATGATGTCGGACTACATGACGGTGCTGTCGATCTCGAACGTCTGCTACATGCTGTTCGTATTCCTGAATCTTCAGTCGGGCTGGATCCACCGGATGGACCGCGGCAACTGGGATCGGCCGTTCCGCTGCCCGACGTGGCTGCTCGTCGCCGGCTCGATCTGCGGCTACGCGAACCTCGTTTATGTCGGCGCGGGCGCGAACCTGCAGGGCGAAGGCACGCTGCGCAACGGACTGATCGCGATGCTGCTGATCGTGCCGGTGTTTCTCTATCGCCACTACTGGCAGGATCGCGGCCGGTTCCCTGCGCAGATGCAGCGCGACATGGAACTCGAGGTGCCGAAGCGCGCGATGTGGCTCAACCTGATGCCGTATGCGGCGCTGGTCGGGGCAGGGCTCACGATCTGGTTGTCGTATTACTTTGCGTGGGTGAAGTGACGCGTCAGGCCGTGTAACGGTGCGCGCCGCCCGGAAACCGCACACGGGCGGCGCGATCGAGCTTGCGGCATGCAACGAAGCCCGACCGGCTTGCAACCGGTCGGGCTTTTGTCGTTCAGGGCCGGCACCATTGCCGGTGGCCGGCTTTGGTGCGATCCTGCTGTGGATGACGGGCAACCGGAACCTCGGGCCGATGAACGGCGTGCTGTTCATGGACATCGTGCCCATCACGGCATTCATCGTATCCGCGGTCACGGGCGTCGTGCCCAACCGCGCGCAGATCCTGGGCGCCGCGCTGACGGGCGCGGCGCTGATCCTCAACAACCTCTATCTGCGACACCGGGCACGACGAATCGGCACGACGCGTGCGCGCGTACCGTCGGCTTCCGCATGACGGCCGGTCGTGGCCGCCCGCTTACGGAAACACCACCGTCCGATCGCCGTTCAAAAACACCCGCCGCTCGATGAACGCCTTCACCGCACGTGCGAGCGTGAGGCTTTCGACATCACGCCCCACCGCAAGCAACTGCTCCGGACGCAGCGCATGATCGACGCGCTCGACGACCTGCTCGATGATCGGGCCTTCGTCGAGATCGTCGGTGACGAAGTGCGCGGTCGCGCCGATCAGCTTCACGCCGCGCGCGTGCGCCTGGTGATACGGCTTCGCGCCCTTGAAACCGGGCAGGAACGAATGGTGGATGTTGATCGCGCGGTTCGCGAGTTTCGCGCTCGTTTCCTGCGACAGCACCTGCATGTAGCGCGCGAGGATCACGAGTTCGGCGCCGCTCGACTCGAAGAAGTCGAGCCATTGCGCTTCCTGCTGCGCCTTCGTATCGGCCGTGATCGGGAAATGGCGGAACGGCAGGCCGTGTTGCGCAGCGAGCGGCTCGAAGTCGGGATGGTTTGACACGATGCCGACGATGTCCATCTTCAGCTCGCCCATCCGCCAGCGGAACAGCAGGTCCGCGAGGCAGTGCTCGAGCTTCGACACCATGATCAGCACCTTCGGCCGTGCATTCACGTCGTGAATCGCCCATTGCGTGCCGCCTTCGCCGCCGCCGCCGAGCGCGGTCGCGATCGGCCCGAATTCCTGGCGCAGCGCGTCGATCTGCAGCGTTTCATCGGTCGGATGAAACACGCAGCGCACGAAGAAGTGATTGCTGAGATCGTCGTCGAACACGTTCAGCGCATCGACGTAGCAGCGATGGCGCTCGAGAAAGCCGACGACGGCGGCGACCTGGCCGGCCGCGCTCGGGCACGACAGCGTCAGAACGAATTGATCGGGGCGTGAGTCGGCGGTCATGAGATTCCTCGGATGTCATGGAACGCAACCCGCGCGGCGGCGCGACGGGGCGCCACGCTACGCGGGTAGCGGGAGGCTCAAGTAAATCAGGACGATTGGGGCGCGGATAGAACCAACCCGCCGTGTGGCTGGTATCGGCACGCCAGCGCGGCCGGGCGGCGGCGCGGCTTCAGGCGGGCGCAGGGGAGGCGTCAGGCGGGGCGGGCGCGGCCGGTCCAGCGGGCGTCAGGCGTGCGTCAGGCCCGTAGCCGGAGGCCGGCCGGACGGCCGTTCAGGCCGGCGCGCACGCGTCGAGCAGCCAGCGCCGGAACACGTGGGTCGCGTCCGGCTCGGGCCGCTGCGGCGGCCGCACGAGGAAGTAACCGCGCGGCGTGACGACCGGCGCGTCGACGAGCTTCACGAGCTGCCCGGACGCGACGAGTTCGTCGACGAGCGGCGCCCAGCCGAGCGCAACGCCTTCGCCGAGCAGCGCCGCATGGATCACGAGCGCATAGCTGTTGAAGGTCACGCCGCGCGCGGCGGCTGCCGTGTCGAGGCCGTGCGCGTCGAACCAGCCGGACCACGACAGCCAGCGCTCGGGGCGCGTCGGCTGCACGTGCAGCAGCGGCAACGCGAGCAGGTGGTCGGCCCGGGCGACGTGCGGGTGCGCGTCGCGGAACGCGGGCGAGCACACGGGCGTGACCGATTCCGGAAAGAGCCGCGCCGCCGTGCACGACGGCCAGTGGCCGTCGCCGAACAGGATCGCGATGTCGCCGTGGTCGCGCTGCGCGTCGTAATCCTGCGACGTGACGACCCGCACGTCGACATCCGGCATCACGCGCTTCAGCCCGGCCAGGCGCGGCATCAACCAGTAGGTGGCGAAGCCGAAGTCGGTGACGATCGTGAGCGCGCCGTGCTCGCGGCGCGCCCGCAGGGTCGCGGTGGCGCCGCGCAGCGTGTCGAGGCTCAGCCGCACCGCCTCGTACAGGCACTCGCCGTCGGCCGTCAGCGTGACGCCGCGCGGGCTGCGCTCGAACAGCGGCACGCCCAGTTCGGCCTCGAGCTGGAACACCTGCTGGCTCACGGCCGGCTGGGTGGAGCCGAGCTCGCGCGCGGCGGCCGTGAAGCTCGCGAGCCGGGCCGCCGATTCGAACGCGCGCAGCGCCTGCATCGACGGTAACGGTTCGGATTTCGACATAAGTCCCTCTAATGGCCCCATAAGGGCCGGACGCCTTCCCGCGCGAATTCGGGCAGGCGATAGTGCATCGGACGGTGCGGCACACGTGCTTCACGGGCTGCTTCACAGGCTGCTTCACGGCCCGCTTCACATTCCGCTCCACGGGTGGCACGCAACGCATTCCGCGATTCTAGCCAGCGCGGCCTGCCCGCGCGGCACTTTCGTCGGGCCGCTTCCGTCATGCCGGACGTCTCGCTGCGCGAGCGGCGCGCCGTTCCATTCGAACACCGTTTTCCCCACGACTGCCGATGACGAACCCGACACCCAACATCCTGATCCTGATGGCCGACCAGCTTACGCCGTTCGCGCTGCCGGCCTACGGCAATCGCGTCGCGCGCACGCCGACGCTGGACCGTCTCGCCGCGCAAGGCGTGGTGTTCGACGCCGCCTACTGCGCGAGCCCGCTGTGCGCGCCGTCGCGTTTTTCGCTGCTGACCGGCAAGCTGCCGTCGGGGATCGGCGCCTACGATAACGCCGCCGAATTGCCGGCGCAAACGCTGACGTTCGCGCACTACCTGCGCGCGGGCGGCTACCGGACGATGCTGTCCGGCAAGATGCACTTCTGCGGGCCCGACCAGTTGCACGGCTTCGAGGAGCGGCTCACGACCGACATCTATCCGGCCGATTTCGGCTGGGTGCCCGACTGGGACAGCCCGACGGAACGGCCGAGCTGGTATCACAACATGAGTTCGGTACTCGACGCGGGCCCGTGCGTGCGTACCAACCAGCTCGATTTCGACGACGAGGTCACGTTCGCCGCGAAGCAGAAGCTGTACGACGTCGCGCGCGAGCGGGCGGCCGGGCACGATGCGCGGCCGTTCTGCATGGTCGTGTCGCTGACCCATCCGCACGACCCGTATGCGATCACGCGCGAATACTGGGATCTCTATCGCGACGACGAGATCGACCTGCCGGCCGTGCGCCTCGACGCAGAGGAAAGCGACCCGCATTCGCAGCGGCTGCGCTTCGTCTGCGAGAACGACCGGACGCCGCCCACCGACGCACAGATCCGCGCCGCACGTCGCGCGTACTACGGTGCAACCTCGTACGTCGACACGCAGTTCGGCAGCGTGCTGGCCGCGCTCGAACAGTGCGGATTCGCCGACGACACGATCGTGATCGTCACGTCCGACCACGGCGACATGCTCGGCGAACGCGGGCTCTGGTACAAGATGACGTTCTTCGAGGGCGGCTGCCGCGTGCCGCTGATCGTGCATGCGCCGGACCGCTTCGGCGCCGCGCGCGTGCGCGGGCCGGTGTCGCACGTCGACCTGCTGCCGACGCTCGTCGACCTGGCCGGCGCGGCCCCCGCCGGCGGCTGGCCGGACCCCGTCGACGGGGCCAGCCTCGTGCCGCACCTGAACGGCACGCCGGCGCACGATGTTGCGCTCGGCGAATACCTCGCGGAAGGTGCGGTCGCGCCGGTCGTGATGATCCGCAGCGGCGACTGGAAGTACGTGCATTGCCCGGCCGATCCCGACCAGCTCTATCACCTCGGCGACGACCCGCGCGAGCTGACGAACCTCGCCGGCACGCCGGAAGCCGCGGACGTGCTGGCCGCGTTCCGTGCGCAAGCCGCGCAGCGCTGGAACCTGCCCGAACTGGACCGGCAGGTGCGCGCGAGCCAGCGGCGCCGGCGTTTCCATTACGCGGCGACGACGCAGGGCCGCATCCACGCGTGGGACTGGCAGCCGTTCACCGACGCGAGCCAGCGCTACATGCGCAATCACATCGAACTCGACACGCTCGAGGCGATGGCGCGCTTTCCGCGCATCGGGCGCTGAGTGCCCCGCATCGCGATCACTGACGAACGACGGAGGAAGCGGACGATGGAACGGCAATGCAATGCAGCAATCCGGATCGGCGCGGCGCTGGCCGCGGCCGCCTGCGTGATGACGACGCAGGCCGCGTACGCGGCCGACCCGCAGACGTGCGGCGACGTGAAGATGGCGGCGCCCGGCTGGACCGACATCGATGCGACGAACGCGATGGCGGGCGTCGTGCTGAAGGCGCTCGGCTATCGGCAGGACGTGGCGAACCTGTCGGTGCCGATCACGTACCAGGGGCTCAAGAAAGGGCAGGTCGACGTGTTCCTCGGCAACTGGATGCCCGCGCAGGCGCCGCTCGTGAAGCCGTTCGTCGACGAGAAGTCGATCGACGTGCTGCACGCGAACCTGAGCGGCGCGAAGTTCACGCTCGCGGTGCCCGACTACGTGGCCGCCGCCGGCGTGCATACGTTCGCCGATCTCGCGCGCTACGCCGACCGCTTCGGCGGCAAGATCTACGGGATCGAGCCCGGCGCGCCCGCGAACCAGAACATCAAGCGGCTGCTGTCCGACCATGCGCTCGGGGCCGCGAACTGGTCGCTCGTCGAATCGAGCGAGACGGGCATGCTCACGCAGGTCGAGCGCGCGGTGCGCGACAAGCGGTGGATCGTGTTCCTGGCCTGGGAGCCGCATCTGATGAACACGAAGTTCCACCTGACCTACCTGTCGGGCGGCGATGCGTATTTCGGCCCGAACTACGGCGGCGCGACCGTCAATACGGTCACGCGCGCCGGGTTCGCCGGCCAGTGCGCGAACCTGGCGCGGCTGTTCCGGCAGATGACGTTCTCCGTCGACGTCGAGAACCGGATGATCGCCGACATGCTCGACCACAAGACGTCGCCCGTGCTCGCGGCGCAGCGTGCGCTGAAATCCGACCCGGCGCTGGTTGCCGGCTGGCTGGACGGCGTGACGACGGCAGCCGGCGCACCGGGCCTGCCGGCCGTGCGCGCGGCCCTCGACGGGCGCTGATTCCCTCCCTCCGGGCGGCCGGTTTCGACCGCGCCGCCCGTCTACGTGTTTTCCCGAGCGGGTCGCATCGTGACCATTTGGTGTCGCCTTCAGACGGGTGACGCGAAATATGGGTTTGTATTTTTCGCCAATGGCTGCGTTATTGCGGAAAACGAAATGCCGAAGCCAGCGGGCGTACCGAATTCGAATCCACCGGCGCATCGCGGTACGCGCCGGGACGAGATTCTTTCCATCGAACGGTTCAGGGAGGGTGGTCGACAATGAAGCACACCAAAGTTGCCGTAGCCGCCGCGCTTGCATGCGCGGCCTGCGTGCCCGCCATCGGGCATGCGCAGAGCAGTGTGACGCTGTACGGGATTCTCGACGCAGGCATCACGTACGTGAACAACACGGGCGGCTCGCACGTGGTCAAGTTCGACGACGGCGTCGCGTACGGAAACCGTTTTGGCCTGAAGGGCACGGAAGACCTCGGCGGCGGCCTGAAGGCCGTGTTCACCCTCGAGAGCGGCTTCCGCCTCGGCACCGGGCAACTCGGCTTCGGCGGCGCCGAATTCGGCCGGCAGGCGTATGTCGGCCTGCAGAACGACTGGGGCACGCTGTCGTTCGGCAACCAGCTCGACATCACGAACGAACTCGTGTCGATCTACAACATCTCCGCGTGGGGCAGCGGTTATGCGATCCACCAGGGCGACTTCGACCGCTTCAACGGCGACCGCCTGCCGAATTCGGTGAAGTTCCTGTCGAACGACCTCAGCGGCTTCAAGTTCGGCGCGATGTACTCGTTCGGCAACGTCGCCGGCAACTTCCACCGCAACAGCGCGTGGAGCGCGGGCGCGAGCTTCACGAAGGGCGACTTCTCGATCGGCGCCGCGTACACGCGCCTGAACAACCCGAACGGCATCTATGCGTTCGACCCGTACGCGATGATCGGCACGCACACGTTCCTCGGCCAGCAGACCGTCACCGTCGATCCGGCGACCGGCGCACGCACCGACCTGTTCGCGAACACGCCGATGAACGTCGACAGCCAGGGCACGTTCGGCATCGGCTCGAGCTACACGATCGGCAAGCTGACGCTCGACGCCAACTTCTCGTACACGACGATCAAGGGTTTCGGCCAGTCGTCGCACATGCAGGTGTATGAAGGCGGCGGCCTGTACCAGTTCACGCCGGCGCTGAGCCTGATCGCGGGCTACCAGCACACGCGCTTCGAAGGCCATCACTGGAACCAGGGCACGGCGGGCCTGCATTACCTGCTGTCGAAGCGTACCGACGTGTATATCTCCGGCGATTACCTGCGCGCGTCGCAAGGCGTCGATGCGGTGGTCGGCTACAGCTTCACGCCGTCGACGACGCAGACGCAGGCCGACGTGCGGATCGGGATGCGGCATTCGTTCTGAGCGGGGTGGTGTGAGGTTGTGACGTCTTCAGCGAGGTCTCTCTTTGGCGCGAACCGAGGTTCGCGCTTTTTTTTGCCTGACGGGGGTGAGCGGGCACGAGAGCCGTCCGGTCAAGGCCCGCTGCCGTGCCGCCGCACCGGGATCGTTGCCGGGCGACTGCCCGACGGTATTGACCGGTGCCGTCTATAGACGCTAGCATCGTCCCCATGCTTGATCGCGCCCATTTCCTCTCGTCGCTGCTCCGCGCATGTTGTCAGAACGTGCCAGGGGGAAGTTGCGTCCAGCGAACTCGCTGAACATTCAAGCAATCGCCTTCCGGCCGCCTGTGATGCAAGACAGGCGGCCTTTTTGTTTTTGGGGCCGACACCTTCGGACGGAGAAACTCGATGCCGCTTGCGCTGTATGACACCTGGTCGCGTACCATACGCCCGTTCACGCCAATCCGGGCCGGGCAGGTCGGCATGTACTGCTGCGGCCCCACGGTCTACGACGACGCCCACATCGGCAACCTGAGAACCTACGTGTTCGAGGATCTCCTGCGCCGCGTACTGGTGCGCAACGGATACGAGGTGCGGCACGTCGTCAACATCACCGACGTCGGCCACCTGACTTCGGATGCGGACGAAGGCGAAGACAAGATGGAAAAGGGCAGCCGCCGCACCGGCGAATCGGCGTGGGCCATCGCCCGGCGCTACACCGACGCTTTCGTGCGGGACTGGCGCGCGCTCCACCTGCTCGAGCCGACGGTCTGGTGCCGCGCCACGGATCACATCGCCGAACAGATCGCGTTCATCGATACGCTCGACCGGGGCGGCTACGTCTATCGCACGGACGACGGCCTCTACTTCGACACCAGTCGGCAGGACGACTACGGTTATCTCGCGCGGCTCGACCGCGCGGGGTTGCAGGCGGGCAAGCGGGTCGCGCTGGGCGACAAGCGGAGCATCACGGATTTTGCGTTGTGGAAGTTCAGCCCGGCCGGCGTCAAGCGGCAGATGGAATGGGACAGCCCGTGGGGGCGCGGCTTTCCGGGCTGGCATATCGAATGCTCGGCGATGTCGGCGAAGTATCTCGGGACGTGGTTCGATATCCATTGCGGCGGCGAGGATCATATCGCCGTGCACCACAGCAACGAGATCGCGCAGACGCGGGCGGCCCACGGCACGAACCTCGCGAATTACTGGATGCACGGGCACTTCCTGACGCTCGACGCCGATGCGAAGATGTCGAAGTCGAGCGGCGATTTCGTTCGTTTGCAGACCTTGCAGAGCCGGAATATCGACCCGCTCGCGTACCGTTACCTGTGCCTGACGGCCCATTACCGGAGCAAGCTGCATTTCACGTGGGCGTCGCTCGACGCCGCGCATACCGCGCTGAACCGGCTTCGGCACCTGTATGCCGGCTGGCCGGACGGGGGGCGCGTCGATGCGGATTTCGCCGCGCGATTCGACGCCGAAGTGAACGAGGACCTGAATCTGCCCAGGGCGCTTGCGGTGCTCTGGGATCTGGTCAGGAGCAACCTGCCACCCGCGACGCTGAAAGCGACCGTGGACAGCTTCGACGCCGTGCTGGGCCTCGGCTTGCGCGCATGGAGGCCGGTTGCGCCCGACATTCCGGAACACGTTCGCGGGTTGCTCGCCGAACGCGAGCGCGCGAGAGCGGACAAGGACTGGATGCAGGCCGACCGGATACGGGAAGCGTTGAGCGCGCAGGGTTGGCGAGTCGAGGACACCCCGGAAGGTCAACGCCTGTTCGGCATCGCCGGCGGCGCGGTCGACGAGGGCGTTCCGCCCCGGTGAAGCCCGCGGCCGCCTGCATCGGAAGACCCCGAGCCCGGGCCGCCATCTGGCGGCCGCGATCGACGCGTCCGCCGGATGCGTTGCCCCCCGCGTCCGCGCGATGTTGTCGCCACGTCCCCGGCCCGTTTTGCGCGCTTGGCATATCATCGCGATTTCGCCGCGTCCGTACCGTTGTCGCGCGCATGCGTCGGCGTGCGCAGTCGCTTTCCCGAACGGTGCCGGCGTGCCGCGCCGACCGCCGAGACCTCGATGACCGACTCCGTGCCCGATCCCAGTCCTTTATCCCCGTTGCCCGCCAACCTGTTCCGTCACGCACCGTTCCAGCGCTTCTGGGGCACGCGCGTGATGTCTTCCCTGGCTTTCCAGATACTGTCGGTTGCAATCGGGTGGTACGTCTACGCGCTCACGCACAGCGCGTTCGCACTCGGCCTCGTCGGCCTCGCGCAGTTCGTGCCGATGTTCGCGCTGACGCTCGTCGTCGGGCAGGTGGCCGACCGCTACGACCGCCGGCGCATCGCGACGATCTGCCAGGCCGTCGAGGCGCTGGCCGCCGGCGTGTTCCTGCTCGGTGCCGCGCAAGGATGGCTGGCCGCGCCGGCCGTGTATGCGCTCGCGGCGATCGTCGGCACGGCCCGCGCGTTCGAGTCGCCGTCGGTGTCGTCGCTGCTGCCGGCCGTCGTGCCGCGCAGCGACCTGCCGCGCGCGACCGCGTTGTCGACCTCGGCGAACCAGGCCGCGCAGATTCTCGGGCCCGCGTTCGGCGGGCTGCTGTATGGCGTCGGCGCGCCCGTCGCGTTCGGCACGAGCGTCGTCGCGTTCGCGGTCGCGGCGGTGTTGAGCGGCACGATTCCGCTGCGCGGCGCGCCGCCCGCGCGCGAACCGGTGACGCTCCGTTCGGTGTTTTCAGGTATCGCATTCATCCGGCGCGAACCGGCGATCCTCGGTGCGCTGTCGCTCGACCTGTTCGCGGTGCTGTTCGGCGGCGCGACCGCGCTGCTGCCGATCTACGCGCGCGACATCCTGCAGGTCGGGCCGTGGGGGCTCGGCGCGTTGCGCGCGGCGCCGGCGGTCGGCGCGCTCGCGGGCACGCTGTGGCTCACGCGCTTTCCGCTCAAGGGGCGGCCCGGCCGCGCGATGTTCGGCGGCGTGATCGCGTTCGGCATCGCGACGATCGTGTTCGGGCTGTCGAGGAATTTCGTGTTGTCGCTCGTCGCGCTGGCGGCGCTCGGCGCATCGGACGTGGTGAGCGTCGTCGTGCGCCTGTCGCTCGTGCAGCTGCGCACACCCGACGACATGCTCGGCCGTGTGAGCGCCGTCAACTCGCTGTTCATCGGCACGTCGAATCAACTCGGCGAATTCGAATCGGGCGTGACGGCTGCATGGTGGGGCGCGCCGGCCGCGATCGTCGTCGGCGGCGCGGCGACGATCGCCGTTGCGCTCACGTGGATGCGGCTGTTCCCGCAGCTCACGACCATGAAGTCGCTCGAGCGCGACGCGTGACGGGCGTCACGCGTCCTGCGTCACGCGCACGGCCGTGCCGTAGCAGATGACTTCCGTGACACCCGAGCCGATCTCGGTCGAGTCGTAACGCATCGCGACGATCGCGTTCGCACCGAGCTTGCCTGCGTCGACGAGCATCTTGTCGAAGGCCTGCTGGCGGGCCTTTTCGCACAGCGACGTGTACAGCGTGATGTTGCCGCCGAAGATCGTCTGCAGCGATGCGCCGAACGAACCGACGATCGAGCGCGAGCGCACGACGATGCCCTGGACGACGCCGAGCGAGCGAACGGTCGTGTGGCCGGGCAGGTCGAACGCGGTCGTGACCCGGGCGGGCGACAGATCGTCGATGGAACGGGAGAAATCGGTCATGGCGGGAAGCGTGTAGCAAAGTGGTCGAACGGGGATTCTATCCGGACGAGGCGGCGTACCCGGTTCGACGACGGGGCAGCGCCGCGACCGCGGAGAACGCTTCGCGACGGAAGCGTATGCAAACCGCGAGCACACGCTTCCGTCATTTCCGGACGAACGGCCCGGCCGTCCGCCGTCAGGGCTTCACGGTCGCACTGCCGTTGCCGCCGAGATCGACCGCATAAGCCAGCGCCAGCTTGCCGAACTTCAATGCGTGGTTCGCCTGCCGATCCGAATTCTCCAGCGTGTCGTTCACGGTATGGATATACGGACTGTCGTTCTGATCGGCCTCGAACGGGAACGACGCCGGATACCCTTGCGCATTCCACGACGCATGATCCGAGCACGCATACCCGCACTGCGACGTGCCGATCGCGAGTTCCGGCAGGTAGGTCTTCGCCAGATTCGTCAGGTAGGTGTTCTGCGACGCGTTCGTGTAGTCGGTGATCAGGTAGATGTCCTTCGGGTCGCCCTTGTAGTTCGTCATGTCGAGCTGCAGCACGCCGACCACGTTCACGTTTTGCGCACGAAACTGCTTCGCGATCGCCTTCGAGCCGAGCAGGCCGGCTTCCTCGGCCGCGTACCCGACGAACTTGATCGTCCGCTTCGGCCGGTAGTTGTTCGCCAGCAGCACGCGCAGCGCTTCGGTGAGGCTGGCGATGCCCGACGCATCGTCGTCCGCGCCGGGCGAGCGCGTGTTTTCCGTCGTGCGCCCGACCGTCGAATCGAGGTGGCCGCCCAGCACGACGGTGCCCGCGGCCGGATCGCTGCCGCGGATCGTCAGGATCACGGATTTCTGCGGAAAGCCCGTGTGCGCGAACTGCTCGACGGTGATGTCGGCGCGCGAGCCGGCCAGCTGCTTCCACTGCAGCGCGAGCCAGTCCGACGCGGCGACGCCGTGCGACGTCGTGTAGTAGCGGTTCGTGAAGCCGGACAGCGACGTGATCGTGCCGACGATGTTGCTGGCCTGCAGCTGCTGGATCCACGTGCCGATCTGCGGCGCGTTCGAAACCTTGTACGTGGAAGCCGCGGCCTGCTTCGCGAGCAGCGTCGGCAACGGCTGCAGTGCCTGGCGCGCGTCGTCGAACGAGTCGTGCACGACATAGCCGGGCCCGTGGCCGCGCGTATGGTGGACGGCGTGGGCCAGCTCGCCGAGCCGTGAATCGTCGATTTCGACGACGTGCACGGTCTCGCGGCGCGACGCGCCGTCGGCCGCCTTGCCGGCGTCGAGGGTCGTGCTGTATTGCGCGGTGGCGCTTGCGTCGATGCGTTGCAACTGGCGGAACGCCGCGTCGCCGAGCGTGATCCACACCGGCGTCGCGTGCGCGGCGGCGGTCAGCAGCATGCCGCCCAGCGCGGCGCTCAGGCGGGTGAGTTTCAGAGTAGGCATGTTCGATCTCGTGAGGATGGCGATGTCGATGAAGGGAGCGCGTCACAGGTCGTGCGACGCGCTCCCGCCTGCTGCGGAATTACGACTTCTTCGGTACGGTCACGCCGTACGTGCAACTCTGGTTGTACGCATTGCCGATCGCGGTGAGCTGCGCGTTGCTGTAGCCGAGCGCGGACGCGGCCGTCAGCACCGCCTGCGCGGCGGCCTTCTGGTTGGTCGAGCTGTTGGTCATCGACAGCCCCTTCAGGAACGCCTTGTCCATCGCCTGCGCACCGATCGCGTCGCGCGCGACGAGGTTGCACGAGGCCCAGTACTGGCCGGCCGTATGGATCTCCGCGCCGCGTGCCTGCGCATAGGTGCGCCCGACGTTCCAGTTGGTCACGCGGCCGCCCCAGAACTCGTTGTGGCCGTCCCAGTTGTAGACCCAGTGGTACTGCGCATCCGACGGGCTCCACTGGTTGAAGTCGCGGCTGTACGCGGCGGCGAGATAGTCGCCGGTGCCTTCCGACAATCCTTCCTGCTGCGACAGGCCGCCGTTCGTCACCCAGTCGTGGATGCCGTGGCCGAGTTCGTGGATCACGACGTCCGCATCCTCCGCGTCGTCGACGCCGCCTTGCCCGAAGGTCAGCCGGCCGCTGCTCGACGAGTACGACGAGTTGTCGTCGCCCGATTCGCCGTGCGGGTCGTACTGCACGCCGCCCGTGTACTGGTACGGCAGCGCCTTGATGCCGAGCGTCTGGTTCACGTAACGGAGGAACGTGTCGATGTGGTAGTACACGTTCACCGCCTCGAAATACAGGTTGCCGCGCGTGAATTCGAATGCGGGGGTCGACTGCACGGGGCACGCGTTGTCGCGCGGCGCGTCGAAATCGACGCATGCCGCATACGGGCCCGACAATGAATAACGCGCACCCGACTGCGCGAGATCCTTCAGCGTCACGCGCACGCGCGCGGCGGTGAGCTGCGACGAATCGGCGTCGTTGCTGTCCTTGTAGCCCGTGCCGCCGTAGCTGCTTTTGGTCGGCGACAGCGGGTCGGGCCGGAACACGAAGCCCGTGCCGTCGGTCGCGTAGAACGCCTTGTCCTCGGCGCGCAACACTTCGCCGCTGCCCGAGTCGATCAGCAGTTCCCAGTCGCCTTTCGGGCCGTCGTTCGGGCGGCCGCGCACTTTCCACGCGGTATGCGTGCCGGCCTTGTCGACGAAGGCGACGAGCTGTGCGTCCTGGTTCGTGAAGCCGCTCACGCCGAGATACGCGCGTGCGCGGTCGAGCGCCTGCTGCTGGTCGACGGCCTGCGCCTTGCCCGACTTCGCGACCACGCCGTTGATCGTGTTGCTCGCGACGTACAGGATGCGGCCATCCTTCGCGACCGTCACCGCGATATCGCTGCCGTACACGGGCAATCCGGCTGCCTGCTGCTGCAGGCGCACGACGGTGAACTCGGCGTCGCTGCGCTCCGACGTGACGACGAGGCTCGCGAGCGCGGTCGCGTCGAGCCCGAGTTGCGCGGCCTGCGACGCGACGAAGTCGCGCGCGGTGGCGGCGGGCGTCGCGGCGGCCTTCTTCGCGCGATAGGCGGGGTTGTACAGCGTGACGGCGACGCCGTCCGCGCGGAACTGCCCGGCGGCCGTATCCGCCTTGGCGGCCGGCGGCGCGACGCCGCGTGTCAGGCTTTCGCGCAGGCTCGTTGCTTGCGGATTCGAGACTTTCGTATCGGCCGCGGTGCCGCCGACGATGCCGAAACCGAGCGCGAGACCCAGGGCGAGCGGCAGTGCTTTGCGTGATGTCTGCATACGTGATCCTCATCTCAACGGTTGGACACGCCCGCGCGTTCGTGGCGCGCAGGCACGACACGGCCCGCGCGCCGGCTCGATGGAGCCGGTGCGGCGAAGCGGTGTGGGGAGCGTCGACTGACTAAGGAAACCTAAATGTCAGGTCGAAAAGAAACGGGCGGGATTGAACGGCGAGAAGCAGGGCGAGGGGCGCGCGAAGCGGCGAACGAAGAATCGAACGGCAGGCAGGTGCGGCGACGGCGAATCGAGCATCGTCATGTCATACCCCTCGGATCGAATCGATATCGGTGGCAGCCCGCCGAGATGCGGCATGCAAGTCGTTAGGCTGCCTATCTAACTTTTTTTGGTATGTTACAGAATATTTTCAACGACATTCCAGTTTATTTTCGATGACCTCTTCAGTCCGTCGATCAATCGCCGGCATTGTTCAGCGAGCGGCGGGAAACGCTGCCGGAACGCGCAATTCCGCGCTGGATTGTGCTTGAAACCTGCGACGATCAGCGCGTCGCGCGACGGTCGCTGCGCGGACTCAGGCCGAATCGCGCGCGATACGTGCGCGAGAAATGCGACGGCGATTCGAACCCGCACGCGACGCACACCGACGTGATGCTCATGTCGGTCTGCTGCAGCAGTTCACGCGCGCGATCGAGCCGAAGGTTCAGGTAGAAATGCGTCGGCGTGTCGTTCAGCGTCGCGCTGAACAGCCGTTCGAGCTGGCGTCGCGTGATCGACACCTCCTGCGCGAGCGCATCGGAGCCGAGCGGGTTTTCCATGTGCCGCTGCATCGTGCCGATCACCTGGATCAGCTTGCGGTTGTGCACGCCGTAGCGCGCGGCGATCTCGAGCCGCTGGCTGTCCGAGCGCTGCCGGATCCGGCTGACCACGAACTGCTCGGAGATCGCCGCGGCGAGATCGGCACCGTGCCGCCGCCCGATCAGGTCGAGCATCATGTCGATCGACGCGGTGCCGCCCGCGCACGTGATGCGCCGGTCGTCGATCTCGAACAGCTCCTGCGTCGCGTTCAGGCCGGGGTAGCGTTCCCGGAACGCGGCCAGTGCTTCCCAGTGCAGCGTGAGCGGCTGCGACGCGTCGAACAGCCCGGCTTCCGCGAGCACGAAGCTGCCCGTGTCGATGCCGCCGAGCGTTGCACCATGACGGTGCTGGCGGCGCAGCCAGTCGCCGATCGCGCGCGTGTAGCACACGAGCGGATCGAAGCCGGCGACGACGAACACCGTATCGACCGTTTCGACCTCCGCGCACGCGGCTTCGGCGGCGACCGGAATGCCGTTGCTCGCGGCGACGGGCGCGCCGTCGGCGCTGATCACGTGCCAGCGATAGAGCTCCGTGCGAAAGCGGTTCGCGACGCGCAGCGGTTCGACCGCGGACATGAAGCCGAGCGCGGAAAAGCCGGGCAGCAGCAGGAAGTGGAAATCCTCGGGCATCGGGGCAGGCAATGGAATCCGGTGGTCGTCGCGTGTCGCGCGGGGCGGCGAACGGTCAGCCGGAGATTATCGCGGGTTTTGCGCGGCCTCAGCGCGTTTTTGCGCCGCGCGCGGAACGGCGCGCGGTGGTCGACGGCAACTCGCCGAATTGCGCCTTGTAGGCGTTCGCGAAATGCCCGAGATGGATGAAGCCCCAGCGTGCGGCCGCGTCGCTGATCGGCAGGTCGGCCTGCCGCGTGTCGAGCAGCATCCGCCGCACTTGCGACAGGCGCAGCGATCGCACGTAATGCAACGGGCTGGTCTGCACGACCGACTGGAAACTGTTCTGCATCGTGCGCCGGCTCACGCGCAATTGCGTGCACAGGCTCAGCACGTCGACCGGTGCTTCGGGATGGTCGATCACGTAGTCGTGCACGCGGCGCACGATGTCGGCGCGGCATGCATGCGTGAGACGGTTCGACGGCTCGGGAATCCGGTACGTGAGGAGATCGACGAGCACGTTGCCGATCTCGCCGCGCAGTTCGCGCTGCGCGCGTGCGTCGCGGAAGGTATCGGGTGCCGACAATACACGCTCGAGGTGCGTCGCGATCTGCACGCTCGCGCGCATCAGCACCGCGGTGGGCATGTCGACGACGCCGCGCCGCAACGTGGCTTCGTCGAGGCGGACGTCGGCCGCATCCTCGATCTGCTGCATCAGTTCGCCATTGGCGACGACACCGATCAGCGACATGTCGTCGGGCGAGTGCAGCTCGAACGGGGTGCCGCCGCGCGCCAGCACCATCGTGCCGCGTTCGATGCGCGCACCGCCGAATGCGAACGCCCCCGAGCCGGTGAGCGGCATGCCGAACACCGTCTGGTCGTGCGGCAATCTTCCGCGCTGGATGATGCGAACGTTGGCGGCTTCCTGGAACAGCTGCACGCTGTCCAGCACCGCATGCTTGACCGCGCTGCGATACGCGCCGGAGCCGATCTGGTCGTAGCGCTGGTTCCAGCCGCGCAGCGCCTCGGCATGCCGGTCCGCGTCGTCGAACCTCTCGTGAAACACGAACACAGCGCCTCCAGGTGCGTCGATCAGGACCGCGCAAGATTAAACCGACCGCGCGGTCGGCGCAATAAGGGGCAGCGCTATTCCGGGCGCCTCTGTCAGAGGGTCGGAAGCCTTCGGCCGGCGTGCCTTTCAGGCGGTTTTCCAATATCCCGAATCGGCACGCACGCGGTGCCGGTCCGGGTGCTGACCGGATTTATTGTCGAACTACAGTCGCCCCACGTTACGTGATTCCCAACTGGAGGCGACATGAGGACAAGGCGACGAACCGCGGTGCTCGCGGCGACGCTGGCGTTCGCGGCGGCATGGGCCGGCGGCGCGAATGCGACGGAAAAGCCGGAAGAACTGGTGGTGCAGAAGATGCCGCCCTGGCATCCGCACGAGGTCTATATCGTCGACATCTCGATGCCGTCGATGACCGACGGACGCATCTACGTGTACGACGCCGATGCGAAGAAACTGCTCGGCCAGATCGACGGCGGCTTCGGCCCGGGCCTCGCGATCTAGCCGGACCGCAAGACGAGCTTCGTCGCGACGACGTACTTCTCGCGCGGCTCGCACGGCACGCGCACCGACGTCGTCGAGATCACCGACAACACGACGCTCGATCACGCGGGCGAGATCGTGATTCCGGCGAAGCATGCGCAGCACGTGCCGTCGCCGTACAACACCGCGTTCAGCGCGGACGGCAAGCGGCTGTACGTCGCGAACATCACGCCGGCCGCGTCGGTGACGGTGATCGACGCGGTCTCGAAGAAGGTGCTGTCGGAGATCGACACGGCGGCCTGCGTGCTCGCGTATCCGTCGGGCAACGACCGCTTCACGGCGCTGTGTGAAAGCGGCAAGGCGCTGACCGTCACGCTCGATGCGAACGGCAAGGAAACGAAGCGCACGATGTCGGATGCGTTCATCGACGTCGACAAGGATCCGGCGTTCGTGAACGCGTCGCGCTACAAGGGCGACTATCTGTTTACGACCTACGGCGGCAACGTGCGCAGCGCAGATTTCAGCGGCGACAAGCCCGTGTTCGGCAAGCCGTGGCCGCTGCTGACGGACGCCGAGCGCGCCGAAGGCTGGCGCCCGGGCGGCATGCAGCAGACGGCCGTGCAGGCGAAGCAGAACCGCTACTACGTGCTGATGCACAAGGGCGGCGACGGCTCGCACAAGGACCCCGGCACGCAGGTGTGGGTGGTCGACCTGAAGTCGAAGCAGCGTGTCGCGCGCTGGGATCTCGCGCAGCAGAAGATCGATCCCCTCGTGTCGATCCAGGTCAGCGAGGACGACAAGCCGCTGTTCTACGGGCTGACGGCGACCTCCGACCTCGTCGTGATGGATGCACGCACGGGCAAGCTGCAGAACGTCGAGAAGCAGATCGGCAATACGTCGTCGCTGCTCGTCAACCCGTGAGGCCGCGATGACGCTCGATCCCGTACTTGCCACCAGCGCGCAGGCCGGCGCTGCCGTCGTCGTGCTGCTCGGCGCCTTCGCGAAGATGCGCCGGCCCGCCGCGTTCAGCCAGGCACTCGCCGGCTACCGGCTGCTGCCCGACGCGCTGACCGCACCCGTCGCGTTCGCGATTCCGCTCGCGGAAGCCGTCGGCGCGGCGGCACTGCTGTTTCCCGATACGCGCACGGCCGGCGCGATCGGCCTGATCGCGCTGCTCGTCGCCTTCGCGGCGGCAATCGCGATCAATCTGCTGCGCGGCCACACCGACATCGACTGCGGCTGTTCCGGCTTCGCGGCCGCGCGAGCGGATGCGCCGCGCGGCATCGGCTGGCTGCACGTCGGTCGCGCGCTGCTGCTCGCCGCGCTGGCCGCGACCGCGCTCGTCGAGCCGGGCGCGCGCGCGGTCGTGTGGTTCGACTACCTGACGCTGTTCTTCTCCGTGCTGCTGATCGTCTGCGCGCTGCTCACCGTCGACGTGCTGCTCGCCAACGTACCGCGCCTTTCCCATCTGAGGAATTCATGATGCAAACCGCTCTCACCGTTTCCACCGCCCTGCTGTGGGTGGCCGTCCTCGCGCTCGGCGCGATCTGTCTCGCGCTCGTGCGCCAGATCGGCATCCTGTACGAACGCATCATGCCGGCCGGCGCATTGATGATCGACAAGGGGCCGGCGGTCGGCGCGATCGCGCCGGCGTTCGAACTGACCGACATTCGCGGCTCGCAGGTGAAGGTCGGCGGCATCGATGCGTCGGGCAAGGCGACGCTGCTGTTCTTCCTGTCGCCGACGTGCCCCGTCTGCAAGAAGCTGCTGCCGCTGCTGCCGTCGCTGCAGGCGAGCGAATCGACGCCGGTGAACATCGTGCTCGCGAGCGACGGCGATATCGACGAACACACGCGCTTCGCGCGCAAGCACGACCTCGGGCCCTTCCCGTACGTGCTGTCGCAGGAGCTCGGCCTCGCGTACCAGATCGGCAAGCTGCCGTATGCGGTGCTGCTCGACGAAACCGGCACGGTGCGTGCGAAGGGCCTCGTCAATACGCGCGAGCATCTCGAGAGCCTGTTCGAAGCGAAGGAGCGCGGCGTCGCATCGTTGCAGCAGTTCGTGCACGGCGATCACAGCCACGACGCGCACGCGCAGCACGCATGACCGGCCGACCCTCTTTCAACGTCAAGGGAGAACAACGACATGGGCCTGTTTGATTCATGGTTCGAGCGGTCGGCGCGCGGCGTCGCGCAGCACAGTTCGCGGCGCAGCGCGATGGCGAAGCTCGGCAAGGTGCTGGTGGGATCGGCGATGCTGCCGCTGCTGCCCGTCGATCGCACCGCGTATGCGGCCGATGCGGCGTCGGGCGCATCCGGTGCCGCCGCCTCGGGGGCGAGCGACGACCCGATGAGCTGCGACTACTGGAAATACTGCGCGATCGACGGCTGGCTGTGCAGTTGCTGCGGCGGCACGTCGAGCAGTTGCCCGCCGGGCACGACGCCTTCGCCGATCACGTGGATCGGCACCTGCCGCAATCCGCACGACGGTTCGGACTACATCGTGTCGTACAACGATTGCTGCGGCAAGACGTCGTGCGGCAAGTGCTTCTGCAACCGCAACGAGCGCGAGAAGCCGCTGTACAAGCTGTCGTTGAACAACGACATCAACTGGTGCATGGCGAACGGCAATTCGAATTACCACTGTTCGGTTTCGGTTCTGTTGGGGGCAGCGAAGCAATGAAAGTGACGCAAGCAGGAAAGATCGCAGTCGCGTGCATGACGGCCGTGGCGGCCTTCGCGTTGCCGGGCGCCGCCCGCGCGCAGGAAGCCGTGCATTACCCGGCCGGCAAGAGCCTGTTCGACGCGCAGTGCGCGGTGTGCCATCAGGCGGGCGGGAAAGGTCAGGACGGCCTTGCGCCGCCGCTGACCGAGTATCCGGGCAAGTACGCGACGGCCGAGGCAGGGCGTGCGCAACTGGTCGCGACACTGCTGCACGGGATGTTCGGCGAGATCAAGGTGCGCGACAAGAGCTACAACTTCAAGATGCCGTCGTTTGCGAGCGCCAGCGACGACGATATCGCGCACGTGCTCAACTACGTCGTGTTCGATCTCAACGCGCAGCATGGCGACGCGAAGCCGTTCACGGCGGCCGACATCCGCGCGGCGCGCGCGAAGGCGATGGACGGCACGGCCGTTCATGCGCAACGCGACGTCGTCATCAAGGGGCTCGGCCTGTGAAGGTTGCCCATGCATCCCGCGTTTGCGACGTCGCGCCGCGCACGCGGTGCGCGGCGGCATCGTGGCTCGGCAACCTGTCGCGCCACCTGTCGTCGCTGCTGGTGCTTGCCGGGGCGGTCGTCGGCCTGACCGCGGCATCCGCGCATGCGGAAGGTGCGGCCGACGCGGCGCTCGCGCGGCAGCACTGGGTGCTCAACTGCATGGGCTGCCACACGGCCACGGGCGGCGGTATCGCCGGCAAGGTGCCGCCGCTCGCGAACTCGCTCGGCTATTTCACGCATTTGCCGGCCGGGCGCGAGTACGTGATGCGCGTGCCCGGCGCATCGAACTCGGCACTGTCGGACCAGGACCTGGCCGACGTGCTCAACTGGGTACTCACGACCATGAACCGCGACGCGCTGCCGCGCGACTTCAAGCCCTATACGGCCGCCGAAGTCGCCGCGCACCGCCGTCCTGCCTATTCGGACGTCGCGACCGTGCGCGCCGGCCTCGTTCGCGCGTTGCAGGCACGCGGGGTCGACGGCGTCGTGGATCGCTACTGACCGACCCATTCAGGAAATCGAGGAAAAATGAAGATGGAGACGAACCAGAACTTTCCGCTGCTCGACGCCACACGCGCGTTTCTCGCGAAGCCGAAGAAGATGCTGATCGGCGCCGAGTGGAGCGACGCTGCGTCGGGCCGCCGGCTCGACGTCGTGAATCCGGCCGACGGCACCGTGCTCGCGCGCGTGCCCGAGGCGGACGAGCACGACGTGCAACAGGCCGTCGCGGCCGCGCGGCGCGCATTCGATGCGGGGCCGTGGCGCACCGCGAAGACCACCGACCGCGAGCGTCTGCTGCTGGCGCTCGCCGACCTGATCGACGCGAATGCGCGCGAGCTGGCCGAGATCGAGTCGCTCGACAACGGCAAGCCCGTGATGGTGGCGCAGGGGCTCGATGTCGTGATGGCCGCGCAGTGCTTCCGCTACATGGCCGGCTGGGCGACGAAGATCGAAGGCAGCGTGATCGACGCGGGCATGCCGTACATGCCCGACAGCGAGATCTTCACCTACACGCGCAAGGAACCGGTCGGTGTGGTCGGCGCGATCATTCCGTGGAATTTCCCGCTGCTGATGGCGGCGTGGAAGCTCGCGCCCGCGCTGGCTACGGGCTGCACCGTGGTGTTGAAACCCGCGGAAGATACGCCGCTGAGTGCGTTGCGCCTGGGCGAGCTGATCCAGGCGGCCGGTTTCCCGGACGGCGTCGTCAATATCGTCACCGGCTACGGTCATACGGCCGGCGCCGCGCTGTCGCGCGATCCGCGCATCGACAAGATCGCGTTCACGGGCTCGACGCAGACGGGCAAGACGATCGGCCACGCGGCGCTCGACAACATGACGCGGATGTCGCTGGAACTCGGCGGCAAGTCGCCGGTGATCGTGCTGCCCGACGTCGATCCGGACAAGGCCGCACTCGGTGTGGCGAACGCGATCTTCTTCAACCAGGGGCAGGTGTGCACGGCCGGGTCGCGCGCGTACATCCACGCGAAGGTGTTCGACGACGTGATCGGGCGCGTCGCGAAGATCGCCGCGAGCCTGAAGATCGGCCCGGGGATGGATCCGTCGACGCAGATCGGCCCGCTCGTCTCGGCGAAGCAGCGCGAGCGCGTGTGCGGCTATATCGATTCGGGATTCGGCGAGGGCGCGCGCGCCGCGGCGGGCGGCCGCGCGATCGACGGCCCGGGCTTCTTCGTCGAGCCGACCGTGCTGGTCGATACGACGCAGGCGATGCGCGTCGTGCGCGAGGAAATCTTCGGGCCGGTGCTCGTCGCGATGCCGTTCGACGACGTCGACACGGCCGTGCAGCTCGCCAACGACACGCCATACGGCCTCGGCGCGAGCATCTGGTCGAACGACCTTTCCGCGATCCACAAGCTGATCCCGCGCATCGCCGCGGGCACGGTGTGGGTCAACTGCCACTCGCTGCTCGACAATGCGATGCCGTTCGGCGGGATGAAGCAGTCGGGTTTCGGCCGCGAACTCGGTCGCGCGGTGATCGACCAGTACACGGAAAGCAAGTCGGTGATGATGAACTACGCATGAGCGTAACGGCGGGTGCGTGCGTTGCCGCCACGTCGGCCGCGCACGCATGCCGCAGGCGGGCACATCGGGATCGCGGCAACGCGGCCGGGCGCCGGCGGCGGGCTGCAGCCACGCGCCGATCCCGTTCGGCGCAGGCGCGCTCGAACTGAAGCATCCGCTCGATGCGGCGCCAGGTGGTGCGCAAGGCCAGCCGGCCGGGTCGAAGCACGACGAAGCACGACATCCGATCGCACGCGCGAACGCAACGAATGCCACGAACGCCATGAACGCATCACGCACGAACCAGCACCACGCCGAGAATGAGACACGCCGCACCGGCCAGGCGGATCGGGCTGGCCGAATGCTGCTGGATGCCGAGCACACCGAAATGATCGAACACGAGTGCGCCGGTCATCTGCCCGACGACGATCAGCGCGAGCGTCGTCGCGGCGCCCAGTCGCGGCACCATCAGGATCGCGATGCCGACGAACACCGCGCCGAAGAATCCGCCGGTCCAGCTGAACCACGACCCCGCCTCGGCGACGGTGCCGCTCGGGCGAGGACGCGGGGACAGGAGCGCGACGGCGAGCATCGCGGCCAGGCCGACGAGGTAGCTGACCGACCCGGCCCACCACGGCGAGCCGAGCTGCGCGCGGAGGTTGGCGTTGAGCACCTGTTGCAACGCCACGCTGATGCCGGCGGCGACGGCCAGCAGATACGACAGGAGAGTAGTCACGAAGAGGGCAGTTCCGGCGATGTGGCCGCGACGGCGGTTCCGGCACGACAGGCTTCCATTCTGGGAAGCGCGACGGTATAACGCAAATATCAAATCAGGCGCTTATCCATCTCGTTCCGGCATGCCATCCCTGAGACAAATTCAGTACTTCCTGACCGTGGCCGATCTCGGCGGCTTCACGCCGGCCGCGAGCGCGCTCCACGTCGCGCAGTCGGCGCTGAGCCGGCAGATCGGTCAACTGGAAGACGAACTGGGGTTCCCGCTGTTCGACCGGGAGCCGAGGGGCGTGCGGCTCACGCCGGCCGGCGCGATCTATCGCGATCGCGTCGCGTCGATTCCGGCGACCCTGGCAGCCGCGGCCGAGGAGGGCGCACGGTTGTCGCGCGGTGAAGCGGGCGTATTGCGGCTCCTGCATTCGAGCACCGTTCCCGTCGGCAGCCTGATGCCGGTGCTCGAGCGTTTCATGAGCGCATGCCCGGGTGCGCGGATCGATCTCGACCGCGCGTCGTCCGAGGATCAGGTGCTGGAGATCGCGAACGGCAACGCCGATCTCGGGATCGTCCGTGTGCCGGTGCTGCGCCGCGATCCGCGCGTGCGTTTCGTCGAGCTCGCGGCCGAGCGCTTGTGCGTGGCGGTGCCGGCCGATCACCCGCTGGCGGGCCGCCGGCGCACCGCGATCTCGCGGCTGCGGCACGAGCCGTTCGTATCGGCCGTGCATCGGGAGCGGGGCGGGCTGGCGCGCGTCGTGATCGACCTTTGCCTGAAACGGGGATTCGTGCCCGCGACCGCCCGGATCGTGTCGCCGAAGACGTCGATGCTGAATCTCGTCGCGGCCGGGCAGGGCGTGGCGATCGTGCCGGAACGGATGGCGAGCCTCGGTATCGACGGAGTCGTCTTCGTGCCGATCTCGGACGACGACGCAAAATCGGCGTGCGCGCTGGTGCTGCCGATCGAGCCGACGGCGCTGGCGGACGCGTTCGTGCGCGTGATCGCAGCGGGAAGCGCGCGGGACGATGCCTGAAGGGCACCCCGTGCGTCATCCCGCCGGATAAAAAAAACGCCAACCCGTCGAAACGGGCTGGCGTCGTGCTTCCGGTATGGCGACGATCAGAACTGGTTCATCGTGTTGTCCTTGCCTGCCGCCTTCAGCGCTGCTTCGCCGCTGAAGTATTCCTTGTGGTCGTCGCCGATGTCCGAGCCGGACATGTTCTGGTGCTTCACGCAGGCGATGCCCTGACGGATTTCCTTGCGCTGCACGCCGGCCACGTAGCCCAGCATGCCCTGGTCGCCGAAGTATTCCTTGGCCAGGTTGTCGGTCGACAGCGCGGCGGTGTGGTACGTCGGCAGCGTGATCAGGTGGTGGAAGATACCTGCTTCGCGCGATGCGTCCGCCTGGAACGTGCGGATCTTCTCGTCGGCCAGCGTGGCCAGTTCCGTCTCGTCGTACTCGACGCTCATCAGCTGCGCACGGTCGTATGCCGACACGTCCTTGCCTGCTGCCTTCAGCGCGTCATACGCCTGCTGACGGAAGTTCAGCGTCCAGTTGAACGACGGGCTGTTGTTGTACACCAGCTTCGCGTTCGGGATGACCTTGCGGATCTCGCTGACCATGCCGCCGATCTGCGCGATATGCGGTTTTTCGGTTTCGATCCACAGCAGGTCGGCGCCGTTCTGCAGCGACGTGATGCAGTCGAGCACGCAGCGCGCTTCGCCCGTGCCGGCGCGGAACTGGAACAGGTTGCTCGGCAGGCGCTTCGGACGCAGCAGCTTGCCGTCGCGCTTGATGACCACGTCACCGTTGCCCAGCTGGTCGGCCGACAGTTCTTCGCAGTCGAGGAACGCGTTGTACTGGTCGCCCAGGTCGCCCGGCGTGTTGGTCACGGCGATCTGCTTGGTCAGGCCGGCGCCCAGCGAGTCGGTACGGGCCACGATGATGCCGTCGTCCACGCCCAGTTCGAGGAACGCGTAGCGGATCGCGCGGATCTTGGCCAGGAAGTCCTCGTGCGGCACGGTGACCTTGCCGTCCTGGTGGCCGCACTGCTTCTCGTCGGACACCTGGTTTTCGATCTGGATGCAGCATGCACCCGCTTCGATGAACTGCTTGGCCAGCAGGTACGTGGCTTCCGCGTTGCCGAAACCGGCGTCGATGTCGGCGATGATCGGCACGACGTGCGTGACGTGGTTGTCGATCTTGTCCTGGATCGCGGCCTTCGCGGCAGCGTCCTTGGCGGCATCGAGTTCGCGGAACAGGCCGCCCAGTTCACGGGCGTCGGCCTGGCGCAGGAACGTGTAGAGCTCGCGAATCAGCGCGCTGACCGAGGTCTTTTCGTGCATCGACTGGTCCGGCAGCGGGCCGAACTCGGAGCGCAGCGCGGCGACCATCCAGCCGGACAGGTACAGGTAGCGGCGTTCGGTGCTGTTGAAGTGCTTCTTGATGGAGATCATCTTCTGCTGGCCGATGAAGCCGTGCCAGCAACCCAGCGACTGCGTGTACTTGGACGGGTCGGCGTCGTAGGCGGCCATGTCGGCACGCATGATCTTCGCGGTGTACTTGGCGATGTCCAGGCCCGTCTTGAACTTGTTCTGGGCACGCATGCGGGCGGCGTACTCGGGGCTGATCGCATTCCACGCGCTGCCGTGGTTTTCCTTCAAACCGGCAACTGCCTTGATGTCGTCTTGATACTGGGCCATGTCAATCTCCTGGGAGCAAAGCGCGTTTGAGTAACTGGTTGAGCGTGCCCGCTACGTCTGTCGCAGCGAACTGCATGGGATAAATAGTAACGCCGCCCGTTGAGCTTTTGGTGATGTCTTATATAAGACATAAGACATTATTTTTTGTTGTTTTTCAATGGGTTACGTTTCTGTTTTTGCGATGCAAAACAAGTTTTCAAGCGGCGAAAACGCGGCGGCGCGGGAAATCGGCGTGGATTCCGCAATACGAAATGCGCTTTCGGCTGCTGGAGGCCGGGCCAGCTTCACATGCGTCCATGACACCCGTTCGTCGGTGCGGCGTGCGCGTGCCGGGCCGGAAGCCGCATCGGCGCTCCGTTTCGTCCCGACGGAACCCCAGGCATCGCGCCGCACGTGGACAAGCTGAATTCCCCCGCAATACGCGCAAGAACCCCGTCCAACAAGCCTCCCACGAAACCTAGTGGTTTCCACTCATAGTCGCAAACAGTCAAGAACAGGTCGCCGCCGGTCTTCTCGCGACCAATATGGCTCGTTACTTTTACTCCCACGATGCAGGTCGGCGCACACCCCGCGCACCGGCTGCCACGAGTCCAACAGGGAGGAACCGAACCATGAAGTCGACGAAGATTGCCGCGCTTGCCGCGGCCGTGCTGGCGACCGGCGCGTTCACGCATGCGGCATGGGCCGAAACGGATGCCGCGACCTGCCGCACCGTGCGTTTCGCGGATATCGGCTGGACCGACATCACGTCGACCACGGCGCTCGCGTCGACCGTGTTCGAGGCGCTCGGCTACAAGCCGACCACGACGATCGCGTCGGTGCCGATCTCGTTCGCCGGCCTGAAGAGCAAGCAGCTCGACGTGTCGCTCGGCTACTGGTGGCCCGTGCAGCAGAAGCAGCTCCAGCCGTTCCTCGACAGCAAGTCGATCAACGTCGTCGAACCGCCGAACCTGTCCGGCGCGAAGGCGACGCTCGCGGTGCCGAGCTACGAATACCAGGCCGGCCTGAAGACCTTCGAGGACATCGCGAAGCACCGTGCGGAACTCGACGGCAAGATCTACGGGATCGAGCCGGGCAGCAGCGCGAACGCGACGATCCAGAAGATGATCGACACGAACCAGTACGGGCTCGGCGGCTTCAAGCTCGTCGAATCGAGCGAGGCCGGGATGCTGGTGACGGTCGAGCGCGCGATCCGCGAGAAGAAGTGGGTCGTGTTCCTCGGGTGGGAACCGCATCCGATGAACATCCAGCTCAGCATGAACTATCTGTCCGGCGGCGACGCGGCGTTCGGCCCGAATTACGGCGAAGCGCGCGTGTACACGCTGACGGCGCCCGACTTCATCGCGCGCTGCCCGAACGCGGGCAAGCTCGTCACGAACCTGCGCTTCTCGACGCAGCTCGAGAACCAGCTGATGCAGTCGGTGATGAACAAGACGAAGCCGGCCGAAGCCGCGAAGGCGTACCTGAAGAAGAACCCGCAGGTGCTCGATCCGTGGCTCGCGGGCGTCAAGACGTTCGACGGCAAGGACGGGCTGCCGGCCGTGAAGGCGTATCTCGGCCTGTGACGGCCCGCGCGCCGCTTGCGGCGCGCCCTGACGAAACACCCGCAATGCGACACAACCCGAGTCAAGCGAGGCAACCAGCATGAACCATGAAGTCATCATCACCTGCGCCGTCACCGGCGCGGGCGATACGGTCGGCAAGCATCCGGCGATTCCGGTCACGCCGAAGGAGATCGCGGCCGCCGCGATCGAGGCCGCGAAGGCCGGCGCGACCGTTGCGCACTGCCACGTGCGCGATCCGCAGACGGGGCGCGGCAGCCGCGACCCGAACCTGTACCGCGAAGTGGTCGACCGCATCCGCTCGGCCGACGTCGACGTGATCATCAACCTGACGGCCGGCATGGGCGGCGATCTCGAGATCGGCCCGGGCGAGGACCCGATGCGCTTCGGCAAGGGCACCGACCTGGTCGGCGGCCTCACGCGCCTCGCGCATGTCGAGGAGCTGCTGCCCGAAATCTGCACGCTCGACTGCGGCACGCTGAATTTCGGCGACGGCGACTACATCTACGTGTCGACGCCCGCGCAATTGCGCGCCGGCGCGAAGCGCATCCAGGAACTCGGCGTGAAGCCGGAGCTGGAAATCTTCGACACGGGCCATCTGTGGTTCGCGAAGCAACTGCTGAAGGAAGGGCTGCTCGACGATCCGCCGCTGTTCCAGCTGTGCCTCGGCATTCCATGGGGCGCGCCGGCCGATACGGGCACGATGAAGGCGATGGTCGACAACCTGCCGCCGGGTGCGCACTGGGCGGGCTTCGGGATCGGCCGCATGCAGATGCCGATGGTCGCGCAGGCGATGCTGCTCGGCGGCCACGTGCGCGTCGGCCTCGAAGACAACATCTGGCTCGATCGCGGCGTGCATGCGACCAACGGCACGCTCGTCGAGCGCGCGAGAGAGATCGTCGAACGGCTCGGCGCCCGGGTGCTGACGCCGGCCGAAGGCCGCCGCAAGCTCGGCTTGCCCGCACGGGGCGAGCGTCCGCTCGAACGCCGAGCGGTCGCCGAGTTCGCGTGAGCGGTTGCGCCGACTGACCGACATGACGCGGCGGCACGCCCAGCGCGGCCGCCCACCGATTTCCCCTGATTTGAAGGATGCGTTGACATGGCTGTGAAGACCGACATCAAGACGTTCGCCGCCATCGGCACCGGCGTGATCGGCAGCGGATGGATTTCCCGCGCGCTCGCGCACGGTCTCGACGTGGTCGTCTGGGACCCCGCGCCGGGCGCGGAGGAACGGCTGCGCGCGAACGTCGCGAACGCGTGGCCCGCGCTCGAGCGCGTCGGCCTCGCGCCCGGCGCCGATCCCGCGCGGCTGCGTTTCGTGGAGACGATCGAGGCGTGCGTCGCCGACGCCGATTTCATCCAGGAAAGCGCGCCCGAGCGCGAGGCGCTGAAGCTCGAACTGCACGAGCAGATCAGCCGCGCGGCGAAACCCGGCGCGATCATCGCGTCGTCGACGTCGGGCCTGCTGCCGACGGATTTCTACGCGCGGGCGACGCATCCGGAGCGCTGCGTGGTCGGCCACCCGTTCAATCCCGTCTACCTGCTGCCGCTCGTCGAGGTGCTCGGCGGCGCGCGCACGTCGCCGGAAGCGGTCGAAGGCGCGATGGAGATCTATCGCAAGCTCGGCATGCGGCCGCTGCACGTGCGCAAGGAAGTGCCGGGCTTCATCGCGGACCGGCTGCTCGAGGCGTTGTGGCGCGAGGCGCTGCACCTCGTCAACGAAGGCGTCGCGACGACCGGCGAGATCGACGACGCGATCCGCTTCGGCGCGGGCATCCGCTGGTCGTTCATGGGCACCTTCCTGACCTACACGCTCGCCGGCGGCGACGCGGGCATGCGACACTTCATGCAGCAATTCGGCCCCGCGCTCGAACTGCCGTGGACGAAGCTGGTCGCACCCACGCTCACCGATGCGCTGATCGACAGCGTCGTCGAAGGCACGACCGAACAGCAGGGCACGCGCAGCATCAAGGAACTCGAGCGCTATCGCGACGAGTGCATCACCGAGGTCCTGAAGTCGATCGCCGCGGTGAAGGCGCGGCACGGGATGCGATTCGAGGACTAAGGGACTAAAGCACTAAAGGACTGAAGGCGATGACCGGCGATACCCCGCTGACGATATACCGCGACGTGGTGCGGCCCGAATGGGTCGACTACAACGGCCACCTGCGCGATGCGTTCTACCTGCTGATCTTCAGCTTCGCGACCGATGCGCTGCTGGATCGCATCGGCCTCGACGACGCCGCGCGCCGCGAGCGGGGCCGCTCGGTCTACACGCTCGAAGCGCACGTGAACTACCTGCACGAGATCAAGGAGGGCACGCAGGTGCGTGTCGATGCGCGCGTGCTGGCGCATGACGCGAAGCGGCTGCACCTGTATCTCGAGCTGTTCGCGGACGGGCATGACGACGCGGTATCGGCGAGCGAGCAGATGCTGCTGCATGTCGATACGCGCGACGGCGCGAAATCGGCGCCGTTCGACGACGACGTGGCCGCACGCGTGGCCGGGCTGCATGCGTTGCAGCGCGATTGCGCGGCACCCGCATATGCGGGCCGCGTGATCGCGCTGCCGCCGCGCCGATAGCGGGCGCGAACCTTCAAGCGCGGAGCGCACACGATGCTCGAACCGGAAATCGCGGCGTTCGTCGCTGCCGTCGACGCGTGGTATCCGGCCGACGCGGCCGAACGCGCGCCCGCCGAGCAGCGCCGCCTCTACGACCGCTTCGCGGCCGAGTGGACGCCGGCCGCGCTGCCGGCCGGCATCGTGCAGCAGGACGCCGTCTGTCAGGCCCCCGACGGCCGCGCGATCGCGCTGCGGCGCTACACGTCCGCGCAGGGTGCGCCGCGCGGCACGGTGCTGTTCTTTCATGGCGGCGGCTTCGTCGTCGGCTCGCTCGACAGTCATGCGCTGATCACCGCGCAACTGGCGGCCGATACGGGGCTCGACGTGATCGCGGTCGACTACCGGCTGGCGCCCGAGTATCGCGCGCCGGCCGCGCTCGAAGATTGCCTGGCCGTCACGCGCGCCGCACGCGACGCGCGCTGGCCGTTCGGGCCGTGCGCGCATCCGCTGACGCTCGCGGGCGACAGCGCGGGCGGCATGCTAGCGGCGGCCGTGGCCACCGCGTTGCGCGATGCGGGCGAAGGCGGTGTCGACGGCATCGCGCTCGTCTATCCGATGCTCGGGTTCGAACCGCAATCGCCCGCGCGCGAAACGGAAGCGCACGCGCCGATGCTGACGCTCGACGACGTCCATCGCTATCGCGCGCTGTACTGGAACGGCGGTTTGTCCGATGCGCTGGGAGACGGCAATCCGCTGTTGCGCGCGTCGGTGCCGCTCGCGGCTGCGCGTTTCGACGGCCTGCCGCCCGTCCTCGCGATCGGCGCCGAACACGATCCGCTGCGCGACGATGCGCGCGTGTACGTCGAACGGATTCGCGCGGCCGGCGGTGCCGCGCACTACTGGATGGGAGAGGGGCTGGTGCACGGCTGCTGGCGCGCGCTCGGAACGAGCCCGCAGGCGGCGCGGATGCACCGGACGGTCGGCGGGTTTCTGCTCGCACCACACGCGTAGCGGGCGTTTCCGGGAGGCAACGATGCAGGCAGCGCAACACCGTATCGAGGACTGGCGGACGTTTTCGGTCGACGCGACCATTGCGGCGGTCGCGATTGGCGACTCAGCGGTGGACGTCGAGTGGAGCGACACGCGACGATCGCCGTTTCATTTCGACTGGCTGCGCGACAACTGCGCGTGCTCCGCATGCGTGCATGCCGTCACGCGTGAACAGGTGTTCGAGATCGCCGATGCGCGCGAGGATCTCGCCGCACGCGCGGCGCACGTCGAAGCCGACGGCGCGCTGCATGTCGAGTGGAACGACGGACATCGCAGCGCGTGGTCGCCGGGATGGTTGCGCGCGCATGCGTACGACGACGCGTCGCGCGCCGAGCGCCAGGCCGCGCACGGGCGGCACGTATGGGCCGGCGACGACGCGACGGCCATCGGCGTGTTCGCGTGGCGCGACGTGATGGAGGACGACGGCGCATTGCGCGCGTGGCTCGCCGCGTTGCAGCGCACCGGGCTGACGCTCGTCGAAGGCGTGCCGGCCGAGCGCGGTCGCGTCGACGAGATCGCGCGCCGCATCGGCCTGATCCGCGAGAGCAATTTCGGTGTGCTGTTCGACGTCGAATCGAAGCCGCGCCCGGACAGCAATGCGTATACGTCGCTGAACCTGCCGCCGCATACCGATCTGCCGACCCGCGAGTTGCAGCCGGGCGTGCAGTTCCTGCATTGCCTGGCGAACGATGCGACCGGCGGCGACAGCGTGTTTCTCGACGGCTTCGCGCTGGCGGATGCGCTGCGGCGCGAGCATCCGGCCGATTTCGAGCAACTCGCGTCGACGCCGTTCGAGTTCTGGAACAAGAGTGCGAACAGCGACTATCGCTGCTCGGCGCCGGTGATCGGGCTCGATGCGCGCGGCAACGTGACCGAGGTGCGTGTCGCGAACTTCCTGCGCGGGCCGCTCGATGCGCCGGCCGGCTCGGTCGCGGCCGTCTATCGCGCGTACCGGCGGTTTCTCGCGCTTGCGCGCGAGCCGCGCTTTCGTGTGCAGCGCCGGCTGCGGGCGGGCGACATGTGGGCGTTCGACAACCGGCGCGTGCTGCATGCGCGCACCGAGTTCGATCCGTCGACCGGCCGCCGGCATCTGCAGGGCTGCTACGTCGATCGCGACGAATTGATGTCGCGGTGGCGCGTGCTGTCGCGTTCGGCACCCGCCGCGGCCGCACCGCACTGACGGGCACGCGCGGCTTCATCCTGCCTGCACACCTGCCGTGCAGGATGAAAAAGCGCCCGGACGCGAGGCGCCCGGGCGAAGCCACCCGCTGCCGGGCGGCGGAGGTATGCGTTTCATAAAAAAGGACGAGCCCCGCAAGGGGGCTCGTCCTGATGTTTCTTCATCGCGCTGCGCGCGGCGCCCGTCGGGGGCGCATCGGCTTACTGGCCGAAGAAGATCGAGTCGCGAGCGTTCGACGACGTTGCGGCCGGGGCGCCCGAGTGGACGGCCGGAGCCGGTTGCGCGCCGTAGCCGCTGGTGTCGGCACCATGAACACGCGCTTCGGCGCTCTGGATGTCGTTCGGGTAGTACGGGCTCGACAGGCCCGGCTTGTAGCCGGCTTTTTCGAGCTGAACCAGTTCGTTCTTCACTTGCGCGCGGGTCACGGTGCTTTGGGCGAATGCGCCGAACGAAGCGGACAGGGCGGCAGCGGCAACGACTGCGGAAACGAGCGATTTCATGATGACCTCCGGTGTTTTATTGAGTTCGCTCTCGACACCATGTCTTAAGCGATTGATCAAATCTTAGTCATCGGAAGGTTCAGGGTAAACGCTGATTTTGACGATAGATTGTTTCCTTGGCGGTAACAGTGGCGCGCCGACTCAGGCTTTCAACGGGCTTTCTTATCGGTGGGTGCAACAAGTATGAAGAATGTTGCGGAGGCCGGCACGCATTTCAGCGCGCCTCGGCCGCGGTGTCGAACGGCCGGCCCGGCGAACGTCCGGCCGGCGCGCCCGAGCTGAGGAAGCGCACGCCCGTCGCGGCTTCCGATGCCTCCCACAGCAACGCCGCCGATCCCACGTCGCGGGCCGCGCGTGGCACGCTCGCGGGCGCCGGCAGCCCGCGCGACTCGAACCAGCCGGACGGCCCGATATACGCACCGCCCGCGAGATCGGGCGCGGTCGCCGCATGAATCGCGGGCAGCGCTCCCTGGTCGGCCGGCTGCGCGAGATAACGGTTTGCGGCCCGCATCAGCGCGGCACGCGCGGGCGAGCTGTCCATCGCCGGGCCCGCGAACTGCAGGTTGGTTGCCGCGTAGCCCGGGTGCGCGGCCACGCTGATCCCGGCGAACGCCGCACGCTCGAAACGGCGCTGCAGTTCGATCGCGAACACGAGGTTCGCGAGCTTGCTGTCGCAATAGGCGAGATAACGGTTGTAGCGGCGCTCGGCGCGCAGGTCGTCGACGCGGATCCGGCCGCCGCGATTGAGGCCGCTCGACATCGTCACGACCCGCGCCCGGCGCGCGGCGCGCAGCGCGGGCAGCAGATGGCCGGTCAGCGCGAAATGGCCGAGGTGGTTGGTGCCGAACTGCATCTCGAAGCCGTCGCGCGTATGGCGCAGCGGCAGGAACATCACGCCGGCGTTGTTGCAGAGGATATCGACGCGGCCATGGCGTTCGGCCACATCGGCCGCGAAGCGTGCGATCGAGGCGAGATCGGCGAGGTCGAGCGCGTCGACTTCGACGCGGGCATCGGGATGGAGCCGGCGGATCGCATCGGCGGCCTGCGCGGCGCGGGCCGCGTCGCGGCAGCCCATCACGACGGTCGCGCCTTTTGCGGCCAGCGTTTCCGCGAGTTGCCAGCCGAGCCCGCTATTGGCACCGGTCACGACCGCGACCTTGCCGCCCTGCGCCGGGACGTGGCGCGCGCTCCATGCATGCATGTCTGCCTCCATCGGCGCGACCGGATAGCCGCGGCACGTAATCGTTACATCGGGTGGTGTAACGATAGTGCGCGTGGTCGTGGCAGACAAGCAGGGGAATTAGACCGGCGCTTCTAGGGCTTGCGCATCGTGTGGCACTGCGTGCGGCGATGCGCGGCCGGCGGGATTTACCTGCCGCCGGCCAGCGCCAGCACTTCGGCGGCGGAGATCATCGCGGCCGCGTTCGCGGGTGCCGGGCGTTCGGCCGGGCGGAAGACTTCGTCGCCGCGCTGGATGACCTGGCGCGACAGCGCGCAGGTGCCGGTGCGTTGCGCGAAGCGGCGGCGCCAGCGCTGTTCACCGTAGTGACAGCGGCCGGGCTCGACCCAGCGGACGACGAGCAGCGTATCGGAGCGTTCGAGAATTTCGACGTGGACGTCGGCGGGATCGAGCACAGGCAGGGATTTGGAGGCCTTCATTTTGCCGTTTCCTAAAGCTCGTGCGGTTCGGCCGTGGCAGTGGATGTCACTACCCGATGGCGAATCCGTAGCGGTTTCCATGAGTGGTGCGCTAAATGTAAGCGTCTGTGACCGGAAAAAACATCCTGTCTGGCTCAAATTACCTTTTGCCGATTTAGAAACAATCCACGCTTATTTTCTTGGAAAACCACAGACAAAAACGCCCCGGACATGAAGTCCGGGGCGGGAAATCGGCCTGCGCGCCGTGTCTGCTCGCCCAGTCACGGAGCCCATCGCCGGGGGACGGAGATGCCCGCAGGGATCGAACGCGGGCGGGGAGGCGATGGACCGGTAGCGCAGTCCGGTACGTCATGATGGCGCGCGCATCCCGTTGAGACCCTGACGCGAACATGACTTTTTCGCCAGTTTGGCGCGGCGCCGCGCCGGGCGTGTCTGGATAAACGGCTGGACGGCCCGTCGGTATTGGGTGTGCGCGGATCCCGGGACAGGCGCCCGCGTGCCGTCGAATGCCGGATGCTTGCTCGACCACCCGATTTCCACGCCCGGGTAAATACTGAATCCCGATTTCGTGACAAACGCAAAGTCGACTCCTATGATTGGTTGGACCTTTGGTCCTTTGTGCCAATCGGCCGGCGGGTGGCCGGTTTTTTTCGGGAGAGTCGCTCATGAGATTGCAGGGCAAACGCGCGCTGGTGACGGCGGCCGGGCAGGGTATCGGCCGCGCGACCGCGCTGCGGTTCGCGAGCGAGGGCGCCGACGTGCTGGCGACCGACATCAACGAAGCCGCGCTCGTGCGGCTCGAGGCCGACGCCGAACGCGCGGGCAGCCGGCTGGCCACGCGGCGGCTCGACGTCACCGATGCGCAGGACGTCGCGGCGCTTGCCGCGAACGAGCGCGCGTTCGACGTGCTGTTCAACTGCGCGGGCTATGTCCACCACGGCTCGATCCTCGACTGCGACGACGACGCATGGGCGTTCTCGCTGAACCTGAACGTCACGTCGATGTACCGGCTGATTCGCGCGCTGCTGCCCGCGATGCTCGAAGCGGGCGGCGCGTCGATCATCAACATGGCGTCGGCCGCGTCGAGCGTGAAGGGCGTGCCGAACCGCTTCGTCTACGGCGCGACCAAGGCGGCCGTGATCGGCCTGACCAAGGCAGTGGCCGCCGATTTCGTCGAGCGCGGCATCCGCTGCAACGCGATCTGCCCGGGCACGATCGAATCGCCGTCGCTGGAGCAGCGGATCGCCGACCAGGCGCGCATGCGCGACGTGTCGGCCGACGAGGTGCGCCAGGCGTTCGTCGCGCGCCAGCCGATCGGCCGAATCGGCACTGCGGACGAAGTGGCCGCGCTCGCGCTGTACCTCGCGTCCGACGAAGCGTCGTTCACGACCGGCGCGATCCATTTGATCGACGGCGGCTGGTCGAACTGACCGCGCCTTCCCCGCTACTTTCCATTTCCGTTCAAGACGATATGAAACTGCTGAGATTTGGCGACAAGCACCATGAAAAACCGGGCCTGCTCGATACGCAAGGCCACATCCGCGACCTGTCGGGCGTGATCGACGATCTCGCCGGCGATGCGCTGGCGCCGGCCTCGCTCGCGCGGCTGCGCGACATCCCGCCGTCGTCGCTGCCGCGGGTCGAAGGCACGCCGCGGCTCGGCGCGTGCGTCGGGCGCGTCGGCAAGTTCATCTGCATCGGGCTCAACTATTCCGACCACGCGGCCGAATCGGGGATGGAAGTGCCGAAGGAGCCCGTCGTGTTCGGCAAGTGGACGAGCGCGATCTCGGGGCCGAACGACGACGTCGAGATTCCGCGCGGCTCGGAGAAGACCGACTGGGAGGTCGAGCTCGGCGTGGTGATCGGCCAGGGCGGTCGTTATATCGCGGAAGCCGACGCGCTGTCGCACGTGGCGGGCTACTGCGTCGTGAACGACGTGTCGGAGCGTGAATTCCAGCTCGAACGCGGCGGCACGTGGGACAAGGGCAAGGGCAACGACACGTTCGGGCCGCTCGGCCCGTGGCTCGTGACGGCCGACGAAGTGCCCGATCCGCATGCGCTGCGGCTGTGGCTCGACGTCGACGGCCATCGCTACCAGAACGGCACGACCGCGACGATGGTGTTCCGCGTGCCGCACCTGATCAGCTACCTGAGCCGCTTCATGAGCCTGCAGCCGGGCGACGTGATCTCGACCGGCACGCCGCCGGGTGTCGGCCTCGGGCAGAAGCCGCCCGTCTATCTGCGCGCCGGGCAGGTGATCACGCTCGGTATCGACGGGCTCGGCGAGCAACGCCAGCGCACCGTGCAGGCCTGATTCCCTTTCGCGGACGATTCGTCATGCCTATCATTCGATCGATGCGCGTCCTCGACGTGCGCTTCCCGACCTCGCGCCAGCTCGACGGCTCCGATGCGATGAACCCGGACCCCGATTATTCGGCCGCGTACGTCGTGCTCGAAACCGACCGCGACGGGCTCGAAGGTCACGGCCTCACGTTCACCATCGGGCGCGGCAACGAGATCTGCTGCGCGGCGATCGACGCGATGCGTCACCTCGTCGTCGGCCTCGACCTCGACTGGATTCGCGCGGACATGGGCCGCTTCTGGCGGCACGTCACGTCGGACAGCCAGTTGCGCTGGATCGGCCCCGACAAGGGGGCGATTCACCTGGCGACGGGGGCCGTCGTCAACGCGGTGTGGGATCTGTGGGCGAAAGCCGAACGCAAGCCGCTATGGCGGCTCGTTGCCGACCTGAGCTCCGAGGAACTGGTGCGCGCGATCGACTTCCGCTACCTGACGGATTGCCTGACGCCGGACGAAGCGCTCGACCTGCTGCGCAGGCAGGCGCCGGGCAAGGCCGAACGGATCGCGATTCTCGAGCGCGACGGCTACCCGTGCTACACGACGTCGGCCGGCTGGCTCGGCTACAGCGACGACAAGCTGCGGCGGCTGTGTCGCGAAGCCGTCGAAGCCGGGTTCGACCACGTGAAGCTGAAAGTCGGCGCGAACCTGGAGGACGATATCCGCCGCGTGACGATCGCGCGCGAAGTGATCGGCCCGGACCGCAAGCTGATGATCGACGCGAACCAGGTGTGGGAAGTGGACGAGGCGATCGACTGGGTGCGCGAGCTGGCGTTCGCCCGGCCGTGGTTCATCGAGGAGCCGACGAGCCCCGACGATGTCGAAGGGCATCGCACGATCCGCGAAGCGATCGCGCCCGTGCAGGTCGCGACCGGCGAAATGTGCCAGAACCGCGTCCTGTTCAAGCAGTTCATCGCGCGCGGCGCGATCGACGTCGTGCAGATCGATGCGTGCCGGCTCGGCGGCGTGAACGAGATTCTCGCGGTGATGGTGATGGCCGCGAAGTACGGGCTGCCCGTCTGCCCGCATGCGGGCGGCGTCGGGTTGTGCGAATACGTGCAGCACCTGTCGATGATCGACTACGTGTGCATTTCCGGCACGAAGGAAGGGCGCGTGACGGAGTACGTCGATCACCTGCACGAGCATTTCGTCGAACCGTGCATCGTGCGCGGCGCGGCCTACATGCCGCCGACGGCACCCGGTTTCTCGATCGAGATGAAACCCGAATCGCTGGAGCAGTACCGGTTCCGGGGCTGAGGCGCGACGCGCGCGCCGACAACATGAACGACGGAGACGCGAAGTGGATTTGAATCTGCAACACAAGGTCGTGATCGTGACCGGCGGCGCATCGGGCATCGGTGCCGCGATCTCGATGCGGCTTGCCGAAGAAGGCGCGATTCCGGTGGTGTTCGCGTGCCACGCGCCCGACGATGCGTTCTGGCGCGCACTCGTGCAGAAGCAGCCGCAGGCCGCGTGCATGTCGGTCGAGTTGCAGGACGACGCACAGTGCCGCGACGCGGTTGCGCAGACCGTCGCGCGCTTCGGTCGTCTCGACGGCCTCGTCAACAACGCGGGCGTCAACGACGGCGTCGGGCTCGATGCCGGTCGCGATGCGTTCGTCGCGTCGCTCGAGCGCAACCTGATCCACTACTACGTGATGGCGCACTACTGCGTGCCGCACCTGAAGGCGACGCGCGGCGCGATCGTCAACGTCTCGTCGAAGACGGCCGTGACCGGCCAGGGCAACACGAGCGGCTATTGCGCGTCGAAGGGCGCGCAACTCGCGCTGACACGCGAATGGGCCGTCGCGTTGCGCGACGACGGCGTGCGCGTGAACGCGGTGATTCCGGCCGAGGTGATGACGCCGCTTTACCGCAACTGGCTCGCCGGTTTCGACGACCCCGACGCGAAGCTGGCGGGCATCGCAGGCAAGGTGCCGCTCGGCAAACGCTTCACGACGGCCGACGAGATCGCCGATACGGCCGTATTCCTGCTGTCGGCACGCGCATCACACACGACGGGCCAGTGGCTGTTCGTCGACGGCGGTTATACGCATCTCGACCGTGCGATCAGCTGAGGGCCGCGCTCCATGCAACCCGACCCGAACCTGACTGCCGCGCCGCCGCTGATCGCATTGACCGGCATCGGCAAGCGCTTCCCGGGCGTGCAGGCGCTCGACGATTGCCGTTTCGACCTGCGTGCCGGTGAAGTGCATGCGCTGATGGGCGAGAACGGTGCCGGCAAGTCGACGTTGATGAAGATCCTCGCGGGCGTGTACCAGCGCGACGACGGCGAGATCCGGATGGACGGCCGTGCGGTGGAGATCGCCGATCCGCGCGCCGCGCAGGCGCTCGGGATCGGCATCATCCATCAGGAACTGAACCTGATGAATCACCTGAGCGTCGCGCAGAACATCTTCATCGGCCGCGAGCCGCGCGGCCGCTTCGGCGTGTTCGTGGACGAAGACACGTTGAATCGCGATGCCGCCGCGATTTTCCAGCGGATGCGGCTCGATCTCGACCCGCGCACGCCGGTCGGCCGGCTGACGGTCGCGAAGCAGCAGATGGTCGAGATCGCGAAGGCGTTGTCGTTCGACTCGCGCGTGCTGATCATGGACGAGCCGACCGCCGCGCTCAACAACGCGGAGATCGCCGAGCTGTTCCGCATCATCCGTGACCTGCGCGCGCACGGCGTCGGCATCGTCTACATCTCGCACAAGATGGACGAGCTGCGCCAGATCGCCGATCGCGTGACCGTGATGCGCGACGGCAAGTACGTCGCGACCGTGCCGATGGCGGATACGTCGATGGACGCGATCATCGCGATGATGGTCGGCCGCCAGCTCGCGACGGAATTCCGCACGCCGCCCGATACGTCCGCGAACGACGTCGCGCTCGAAGTGCGCGGGCTGTCGCGCGGCCGTGCGATCCGCGACGTCGGTTTCACGCTGCGGCGCGGCGAGATCCTCGGCTTCGCGGGGCTGATGGGCGCGGGCCGCACCGAGGTCGCACGCGCGGTGTTCGGCGCCGACCCGATCGACGCGGGCGAGATCCGCGTGCACGGCAAGACCGTGACGATCCGCACGCCGGCCGATGCGGTGAAGCACGGCATCGGCTATCTGTCCGAGGATCGCAAGCACTTCGGGCTCGCGGTCGGGATGGACGTGCAGAACAACATCGCCATGTCGAGCATGCGTCGTTTCGTGCACCGTGGCGTGTTTCTCGACGCGCGCGCGATGCGCGACACCGCACACGCGTATGTGCGGCAGCTCGCGATCCGCACGCCGTCGGTCGCGCAGCCCGCACGCCTTTTGTCGGGCGGCAACCAGCAGAAGATCGTGATCGCGAAGTGGCTGCTGCGCGACTGCGACATCCTGTTCTTCGACGAGCCGACGCGCGGCATCGACGTCGGCGCGAAGAGCGAGATCTACAAGCTGCTCGACGCGCTGGCCGCCGACGGCAAGGCGATCGTGATGATCTCGTCGGAACTGCCCGAGGTGCTGCGCATGAGCCACCGGATTCTCGTGATGTGCGAGGGGCGCGTGACCGGCGAGCTGCGCGCGGCCGACGCCACGCAGGAAAAGATCATGCAGCTCGCGACGCAGCGCGAGTCGACCGTGTTGTCCTGATTCAGACGCCGATCCATACGCCTATCCGATCATGTCCAACGATACGCATCCCGTTCCGCCCCTCGCGTCCGGCGATACGCCTGCCGGCGCATCGAGCCCGAAGTCGCGCTTCTTCAACCCCGCCGCGCGCCAGAAGCTGCTCGCGTTCGCGAGCCTCGTGCTGCTGATCGTGTTCTTCAGCTTCGCGTCGCCGAATTTCCTCGAAGTCGACAACCTCGTCACGATCCTGCAGGCCACCGCCGTGAACGGCGTGCTGGCGGTCGCGTGTACCTACGTGATCATCACGTCGGGCATCGACCTGTCGGTCGGCACGCTGATGACGTTCTGCGCGGTGATGGCCGGCGTCGTGCTGACGAAGTGGGGCATGCCGCTGCCGCTCGGGATCCTGGCCGCGCTGTTTTTCGGCGCGCTGTCGGGTTGCGTATCGGGCTTCGTGATCGCGAAGATGAAGGTGCCGCCGTTCATCGCGACGCTCGGCATGATGATGCTGCTCAAGGGGCTGTCGCTCGTGATCTCGGGCACGCGGCCGATCTACTTCAACGACACGCCGGGCTTCACGTCGATCGCGCAGGATTCGCTGATCGGCAACCTCATTCCCGCGCTGCCGATCCCGAATGCGGTGCTGATCCTGTTCCTCGTCGCGATCGGCGCATCGATCGTGCTGAACCGCACGATCTTCGGCCGTTACACGTTCGCGCTCGGCAGCAACGAGGAGGCGCTGCGGCTGTCCGGCGTGAACGTCGACGCGTGGAAGATCGCGGTGTACACGTTCAGCGGCGCGGTGTGCGGGATCGCCGGGCTGCTGATCGCGTCGCGGCTGAACTCCGCGCAGCCGGCGCTCGGGCAGGGCTACGAGCTCGATGCGATCGCGGCCGTCGTGATCGGCGGCACGTCGCTGTCGGGCGGCGCGGGCAGCATCGTCGGCACCATCATCGGCGCGTTCATCATGAGCGTGCTGACCAACGGCCTGCGCATCATGTCGGTCGCGCAGGAATGGCAGACGGTCGTGACGGGCGTGATCATCATCCTGGCCGTCTACGTCGACATCCTGCGCCGGCGGCGCCGCTGACGCACGCATCCACGCAGGCATGTGCTTCACCGCCGGTTCCGGCCGGCGTTCCAGTCGTTCCAGTCGATACGAAAAAAGGAGACGCGAAGTGATCAGGAGCAAGGTGTTGAACGCGATCGTCGGGCTGACGTTCGCCGTCGGCGTCACGGCCGGTGCGCACGCGCAGGAAGCCTACATCCCGCTGATCTCGAAGGGCTTCCAGCATCAGTTCTGGCAGGCCGTGAAATCGGGCGCGACGCAGGCCGCGAAGGACTACAAGGTGAAGGTGACGTTCGAAGGGCCCGAAACCGAGGCGATGGTCGACAAGCAGATCGACATGCTGTCGGCCGCGATCGCGAAGAAGCCGGCCGCGCTCGGCTTCGCAGCGCTCGACAGCAAGGCCGCGCTGCCGCTCCTGAAGAAGGCGCAGGCCGAGAAGATCCCGGTGATCGCATTCGACTCGGGCGTCGACAGCGACATCCCGGTGACGACCGCCGCGACCAACAACAAGGCGGCCGCCGCGCTGGCCGCCGACAAGCTCGCCGCGCTGATCGGCGACGAGGGCGAAGTGGCCGTGGTCGCGCACGACCAGACGAGCCGCACCGGCATCGACCGCCGCGACGGTTTTCTCGAGCGGATGAAGGCAGCGCACCCGAAGGTGCAGGTCGTGACCGTGCAGTACGGCGAAGGCGACCAGCTGAAGTCGACCGAGGTGACGAAGTCGATCCTGCAGGGGTACCCGAAGCTCAAGGGGCTGTTCGGCACCAACGAAGGCTCGGCGATCGGCGTGGTCAACGGCGTGCGTGAAATGAAGCGCAAGGTCGTGATTGTCGGCTACGATTCGGGCAAGCAGCAGAAGGACGCGATCCGCAGCGGGCTGATGGCCGGCGCGATCACGCAGAACCCGATCGGGATCGGCTACAAGACGGTCGAGGCGGCCGTGAAGGCGATCAAGGGCGAGAAGCTGCCGAAGGTCATCGATACCGGTTTCTACTGGTACGACAAGACCAATATCGACGATCCGAAGATCGCGGCGGTGCTGTACGACTGAACGCCATGCCACGGCGCCGCCGCGCGCGGCGCGTAGCGTGTGCGGCGGCGCGGGCGGGCGGTCGGAGCAGAACACGAGGACACCATGGGCGCAGTGCGTATCGATTCCCATCAGCACTTCTGGCGTTATCGCGCGGCCGACTATCCGTGGATCGGCCCCGGCATGGAGGTGCTCGCGCACGACTACCTGCCCGACGCGTTGCGGCCGCTGATGCATGCGCAGGCGCTCGGCGCATCGATCGCGGTGCAGGCGCGCGCCGGGCGCGACGAGACCGCGTTCCTGCTCGATCTCGCCCGCGACGATACGCACATCGCGGCGGTGGTCGGCTGGGAGGATCTTGCCGCGCCGCAGCTTGCCGAGCGCGTCGCCGAATGGCGCAACCCGAAGCTGCGTGGCTTCCGGCACCAGGTGCAGGACGAAGCCGACGCCGGCGCGTTCGTCGCCGATCCCGGCTTCAACCGCGGTATCGCGTGGCTGCAGGCGAACGGTTATGTGTACGACGTGCTCGTGTTCGAGCGCCAGTTGCCGGACGTGCAGGCGTTCTGCGCACGGCACGACGCGCACTGGCTCGTGCTCGATCACGCCGGCAAGCCCGCGCTGGCCGAATTCGAGCGCGACGAATCGGCGCTCGTGCGCTGGCGCGCCGCGTTGCGCGAGCTGGGTGCGCTGCCGCACGTCGCGTGCAAGCTGTCGGGGCTCGTGACGGAAGCGGACTGGAAGCGCGGCCTGCGCGGGAAGGACGTCCGGCATATCGAGCAGTGCCTCGACGCGGCGCTCGACGCGTTCGGCCCGCAGCGGCTGATGTTCGGGTCGGACTGGCCGGTGTGCCTGCTGGCCGCGTCGTATGACGAAGTCGCATCGATCGTCGAGCGCTGGGCCGAATCGCGGCTGTCGGCGGCCGAGCGCAGCGCGCTGTGGGGCGGGACGGCGGCGCATTGTTACGCGGTGCCGGGCGACGCGAAGCGCGGCATATAAAATAGGCGCGAACGGCCCGCGCGCTTCGCCGGGCCGTCCGCAATGCAACCGATCACCAGCATCAACGTATGTCCATCCAGCCGATCCAGAACCGCCGCCTGTACCAGCAGATCGCCGACAAGCTCAGTGCGATGATCGAGTCCGGCGATTTTCCGCCGGGCAGCTACCTGCCGCCCGAGCGCGAACTGGCCGAACAGTTCGGCGTGTCGCGCACGTCGGTGCGTGAAGCGCTGATCGCGCTCGAAGTGAGCGGGCTCGTCAGCGTGCGCGTCGGCGACGGCGTGAAGGTGCGCCATCCCGAAACGGCCGCCGCACCCGAATCCACGCCCGGCCTGGCAGGGAAGGCCGCGCCGTTCACGGTCATCGAGATCGATCCCGAACTCGGCATCGCACTCGATCTCGATACCGAAATCCCGCCGTTCGCGCTGTTGCAGGCACGCCGGCTGATCGAGCCGGAAGCCGCGTCACTTGCCGCGAAGCACGGCTCCGACGAGCAGATCGAAGGCATCCACGAGGCGTTCCTGCGCAACCAGGAAGACAACCGCAGCGGTTCGCTCACGCATCCGGGCGACCGGCTGTTTCATATCCGCATCGCGGAAGCGAGCGACAACGCCGCGTATGCGCTGATGATCAAGCAGCTGCTCGCGCACAAGTACGACCTGATGTTCCAGCGGCTGCAGTCGCTGTATATGCCGAACGACATGCCGCACCGATCGGAACTGGAGCACCGCGCGATCCTCGATGCGATCCGCGCGCGCGACCCGGACGCCGCGCGCCGCGCGATGGCCGAGCATCTCGACGAAGTGATCCGTATCTTCGGGCGGGCGCTCGATTGAGCGTGAACAGGCCCTAGCCCGCGGCAACCCACGGTTTTGGCGTGGCATGCCCGCCATGAAGCGTTCTTTGCGAACGATCGACGTCGGCGATCCCGTGTTCGACCGCATAGACGGCGATTTGAACGCGGCTCGCCAGGTTGAATTTCTTCAGAATGTTCTGGATGTGGTTCTTTACCGTGCTTTCGGCGACATCCAGCGTGCGCGCGATTTCCTTGTTGCTTGCGCCGCCGGCAAGCGCGCGTACGACCTCGTGCTCGCGCGGCGTGAGCGTCGCGCCGGCCGGTTGGGCCGGGGCGGCGGCGGGCGTCGGCGCTGCGACCGGCGTCGTGCGCAGGCTCGCGATCCATTTCGCGGTCATGCTGTCCGCTATCACGGGCTGGTGTGCGGCTGCCTTGCGGATGCCTGCGACGAGCGTGTCGGCGTCGACATTCTTCACGAGGTAGCCGATCGCGCCGTCACGCAGCGCGGTGGTCAGCTCCTCCGCATCCTCGGACACGGTCAGGATCACGACGGCCGCATTCGGGACGTCCTGCACGAGCAGCAGCAGCGTCTCGAGGCCGGACAGGCCCGGCATGTTGAGGTCCAGCAGGATCACGTCGGGCTGGTGCTGCTTGGCGCGCTTGAGCCCCTCGACGCCGTCGGGCGCTTCGTCGACGATCTCGAAATCGGGCTGGCGCTGCAGCAGCAGCTTGAGTCCGCTGCGAAACAGCGTGTGATCGTCAATCAGGAGTACGCGTATCGTCATATCGTTCACTCGTCAGGCTGCCTGCCGAACCTCGGCGGGCAGCAGAAGTTCGACCTGCGCGCCGTGGCCGGGCCGGCTCGACAGCGACAAGGTCGCGCGCAGTCGCGCGGCGCGCTCGTGCATGATCGCAAGGCCGACCTGCGCATGGCCCGTCGTATCGAGCGCGGCAGGATCGTAGCCGCAGCCGTCGTCGTCGACGCGCAGGCGGAACGCGGCACCGTTCTCGACCGTGACGACGACGTGCCGCGCGCGCGCGTGCTTGCGCACGTTCGATAGCGCCTCCTGCAGGATGAACAGCACCTGGAGCTGCTGGTCGGGCGGCAGCGGGGCGCCGTCGCCGTCGTGTTCGTCGAGGGTCATGCCGATACCGGTCTGCGACTCGAAGCGCGCGACGGTCTCGACGATCGCCGCGTGCAGGTTGCCCTGCGTGAGCCGCGTGCGGAAATTGACGAGCAGCTCGCGCACATCCGCATAGCTTTGCTCGATGCCCTGGCGCAGCATCGGCAGGGTTTCGCGCGCATCGTCGAGCCGGTTGTGCGAGATGGCGTCGTCGAGCATCTGCGCCTGCAGGTTCACGAAATTCAGGCTCTGCGCGATGCTATCGTGCAGCCCTTGCGCCACGAGGTTGCGTTCCTCGGCGACCGCGAGCTGGCGTGCGCCGGCCGACAGCCGCGCGTGGTCGAGCGCGATGCCGAGATGCCGGCCGAGCGTTTCCAGCACGCGCCGCTCGGTGGCGGGCAGCCGCGCCGGATCGCGAAAATGCAGCGAGAACGTCCCGAGCGTCGCGTCCTGCGTGACGATGCGGAACACGGCGACGCCCATCAGGCCCTCGCGCGCGCATGGCGTGCCGCTGTTGCGCAGATCCTGCAGCACGGCGGCCGTGCCGTCGCGCACGACCGCTCCGCAGTGGCAATCGCCGACCGGCATGCAGCGTTCGGGCTCGGCGAGCGCATCGGGAAAGCCCTCGGATAGCAGCAGATGCAGCTTGTTGCCGGTGGCATCCGTCACGCGGATCGTGCCGGCGTCGGCGTCGAATTGCCGGATCGCGCGCTGCAGGAAGCCCCGGCACATGTCGTCGACGCCCAGCGGGCTGTTCAGGAACGCCGCGATTTCATAGAGTGCGGTCAGTTCGCGATTGCGCGACGCGAGCTGCGCGGTCTTCTGCCGCACGTGCTCTTCCAGGCCCGTGTACGCCGCCTGCAACTCGCCGGCCATCCGGTTGAAGCCTTGCGCGAGATCGCCGAATTCGTCGCGTGTGTCGGTGGGCAAACGCGCGTCGAACTCGCGCGACGCGATGCACGTGAGCCCGTCGCGCAGCCGGATCACCGGCAGGATGATCCACAGATAGAGCAGGTAGATCGCGGCGATGGCGCCGGCGCACGCGAGCAGGCCGAGCCCCATTTGCGACAGGCGCAGCAGCGTCGTCTTGCGCGCATTGTCGAGTTCGATCTCGCCGACGAGCCGGTCGGCGTCGGCGATGAACGCAGGCAGCGCGGCGCCGTAGGCCGAACGTGCCGCGTCCGTATCGGGGCGGGAAACCATCGCGAGCGCGAGCGGCTTGAGTTCCGACGCCCAGCGTGTATCGACTGCTGCGAGCAGGTGGCGGATCGATTCGGTATCGGGCAGGAAAAGGGGACGCGATGGATCCCCGTGGCGCAGCCGCTGGAGCGTGCCGTCGATCGCGGCCAGTTCGTCGTCGACCGACGGCAGGCCGGTGTCGCGCCGGTGCAGCTCGGCGTCGACATAGGCGCGCGTGGCGCGCATCCGAAGGCTGCCGGCGTCGTTGATCGCCGCGCCCGCGCCTTCGAGCTGCCACGACAGCCACAGCGTGCTGCCGACCATCGCGAGCACGAGCGCGAGCGCCACCGCCGATAGCGCGGCGATGCGCGTCGAGAGACGGTGGCGCAATGGCGCGCCGGAGCGGATATCGGGCGGCATGTTCGGACAGAAAGGAACTGCATCGATTATCCCCGCGCGTGCGCACGGGGGCTGCGACATGGCCGCGCGTGAGGCTTAACGCCGCACCCGCACGAGTTGCCACGCGCGTCCGAGGTAGGCGACGGACGCGAACCCGCTCCAGACATGCACGAGGCGAGTGAACGGGAAGATCGCGAACAGCGTGATGCCCATGAACAGGTGCGCCTTGAACACCAGCGGCGCAGCGGCGACGTAGGAAGCGGCGTCGCCGCGGAACGTGACGACGTGCTGCGCCCAGGTCATCAGGCTGACCATCATCGCGCCGTCGGTGTGCGATGCCGACGCGACGATCGTCGACAGGCCCAGCAGCAGCGTGACCAGCAGCCATGCGAGCAGGATCTTGTCGCTCGTGCGCGTGACCGCCGCGATGCGCGGCTGCGTCAGGCGGCGGTGCAGCAGGATCGTGAGCCCGACGAGGCACAGCGTGCCCATGATGCCGCCCACTGCCATCGCGACGGTTTGCTTCAACCGGTGCGATACGCCGAGCGTGTCCCAGACCGCGACCGGAGTGAGCAGGCCGACCAGGTGTCCGAAGAATAGGCCGAGCACGCCGACATGGAACAGGATGTTGCCGATGCGCAGCGCGCCGCGATGCAGCAGCTGCGAGCTGTCGGTCTTCCAGGTGTATTGCTCGCGCTCGAAGCGCACGAGGCTGCCGAACAGGAACAGCGCGGCGGCGAGGTACGGGTAGATGCCGAAGAGAAAGGTGTTCAGGTAAGACATGGCGAAACCTTGTGGCTGAACGGAAACGGATGCGCCGCCATCATGCGCGGCGCGAATGGAAGCGGATCGGCTGGACGTCGCCGCGCATCGTGCCAACCAGCGGCTCGACGCCGTCCGAGCTGGGGCCGAAGCGCTCGAGGGCTTCGTCCATCGTGCGCGGCGGGGGGGCGGCGACAGGTTGCGGCGCCACCGGCGACAGCGCGCGCAACTGTGCGAAAACGCTTGCGTACGGGTTTCCCGCGCGCTCGAGCCGCTCGCCGATGGCGGCGATCACGTCGATCGCGTCGCCGAGCAGGCGATGCGCGGTGACGGCATGGCCGTCGGCAGCAATTGCGCCGAGGAACTCGACGAACAACGGCAGGTAGTCGGGCAATTCGCCGGCCGCGGGCTCGAAGCCGAAGCGCCGGTATTCGTCGAGCAGGTCGACGAGCGCCTGCCCGCGTTCGCGGCTCTCGCCGTGAACGTGCTCGAACAGGTGCAGCGAATGCGCGGGCGTGCGGTCGAAGGTGGCGACGTAGGCTTCCTGCAGGTCGATCAGCGGCGTCGCGACGAGATGGTCGACGAGCGGCGCGAGTGCGGCGTGCGCGCGCGGATCGCGTTCGAGCGCCGCGCGGATGTCCGGCAGCGCGGCGATCAGTTCGGCCTCGGGATACGTGAGCAGGACGGACAGCAGCGGATAGGGCGACATGAGACTCTCCGGTGGGTTTCAGGCGGCGCTTGCTTTCTTGCGCGGTGTGGGTAGCGGCGCGTACGCGACGCCCGCGGCTGCGGGCTTGCGACCGAACAGCGTGCCGTCCGACGTGCCGCCCGAGCAGCCGTTGCCGAACGAGAAGCCGCAGCTGCCTTTCTCGTCGAAGCTGTCCTCGGCCAGCTCCTTGTGCGACGACGGAATGACGAAGCGGTCCTCGTAGTTCGCGATCGCCATCAGTCGATACATGTCCTCGATCTGTGCGGTGCTGAGATCGACCTGCGCGAGCACGTCCGCGTCGTGCTCGCCATGCACGGTCTGCGCGCGCTTGTATGCGCGCATCGCGAGCATCCGCTCGAGCGCGAGCGCCACCGGCGCCTCGTCGCCGGCTGTCAGCAGGTTCGCGAGGTAGCGCAGCGGAATACGCAGGCTGCGCACGTCGGGGATGACGCCGTTCATGCCCATGTGGCCGGCCTGTGCGGCGCTCTGGATCGGCGACAGCGGCGGCACGTACCAGACCATCGGCAGCGTCCGGTATTCCGGGTGCAACGGGAAGGCGATCTTCCATTCGCATGCCATCCGGTACACGGGCGAGCGCCGGGCCGCGTCGATCCAGGCTTCGGGCACGCCGTCGGAGAGCGCCTGCGCGCGCACCTGCGGATCGTCCGGATCGAGGAACAGGTCGAGCTGCGCGTCGTAGAGCGATTTCGGATCGTCGACCGACGCGGCAGATTCGATGCGGTCCGCGTCATACAGCATCACGCCGAGATAGCGAATGCGTCCGACGCAGGTTTCCGAGCACACGGTCGGCTGCCCTGACTCGATGCGCGGGAAGCAGAACACGCACTTCTCGGCCTTGCCCGACTGCCAGTTGAAATAGATCTTCTTGTACGGGCAGCCGGACACGCACATGCGCCAGCCGCGGCACTTGTCCTGGTCGACGAGCACGATGCCGTCGTCGTCGCGCTTGTAGACCGAGCCTGACGGGCACGATGCGACGCACGCGGGGTTCAGGCAGTGCTCACACAGGCGCGGCAGGTACATCATGAACGTGTTCTCGAACGTCGAGTACATCTCCTTCTGAACGTCGTCGAAGAGCCGGTCGCGGCTACGCGACGCGAATTCGCCGCCGAGGTCGTCTTCCCAGTTCGGGCCCCACTCGATCTTGTCCATCGTCCGGCCGGTCAGCGCGGACACCGGGCGCGCGGTCGGCGGGGTCCGCGAGAGCGGCGCGTTCTGCAGGTGCGCGTAGTTGAACGTGAACGGTTCGTAGTACGCGTCGATCGACGGCAGGCTCGGGTTCGCGAACAGGTTCGCGAGGATCTTCAGCTTGCCGCCCTGGCGCGGCTGCAGCCGGCCCTTCGCGTTCAGCGCCCAGCCGCCGTGCCACTTGTCCTGGTTTTCCCATTCGCGCGGATAGCCGACGCCGGGTTTGGTCTCGACGTTGTTGAACCACGCGTATTCGACGCCGTCGCGGGAGGTCCATACGTTCTTGCAGGTCACCGAGCAGGTATGGCAACCGATGCACTTGTCGAGGTTCAGCACCATCGCGATTTGCGCGCGGATCTTCATTGCGCTTCTCCTTCGGTCAGCGGCGCGTCGAGCCAGTCGACGCGATTCATCTTGCGCACGATCACGAATTCGTCGCGATTCGACCCGACCGTGCCGTAGTAATTGAAGCCGTACGATTGCTGCGCGTAGCCGCCGATCATGTGCGTCGGCTTGGTCACGGTGCGCGTGACGGAGTTGTGGATGCCGCCGCGCTTACCGCTCGTCTCGGCGCCCGGCACGTTCACGATCTTTTCCTGCGCGTGGTACATCAGGCACATGCCGGCCGGTACCCGCTGCGAGACGACCGCGCGCGCGGTCAGCGTGCCGTTCGTGTTGAACACCTCGACCCAGTCGTTGTCGCGGATGCCTGCCTCGCGCGCCTGTGCCTCGGACAGCCACACATGCGGCCCGCCTCGCGACAGCGTCAGCATCCGCAGGTTGTCGGAGTAGGTCGAATGAATGCCCCACTTCTGATGCGGCGTGATCCAGTTCAGCGCGAGCTCGGGATGGCCGTTCGGCATCCGCTCGCGCACGGGTTCCACCGTCTTGGTGTCGATCGCGGGCTTGTACACGCACGCGCCCTCGCCGAAATCGAGCATCCAGCGGTGGTCCTGGTAGAACTGCTGGCGGCCCGTCAGCGTGCGCCACGGAATCAACTCGTGCACGTTGGTGTATCCCGCGTTGTAGCTGACTTCCTCGGATTCGAGGCCCGACCAGGTCGGCGCGGAGATGATCTTGCGGGGCTGCGCCTGTACGTCGCGGAAGCGGATCTTGTCGTGCTCGCGGCCGGCCGCGAGGTGGGTGTGGTCACGGCCCGTGATCTTCGACAGGGCGCCCCATGCCTTCACGGCGACATGGCCGTTCGTCTCGGGCGCGAACGTAAGAATCATCTCCGCCGCGTCGATCGCGGTATCGAGCTTCGGCCTGCCGGTGCTCACGCCCGGCTCGGCGATCGTGCCGCCGAGCGCGCCGATTTCCGCCACCTCGTGCCGCGTGTCCCAGTTGATGCCCTTGCCGCCGTTGCCGAGCGTGTCGAGCAGCGGGCCGATCGACGTGAACTTCCGGTAGATGTCCGCGTAGTTGCGCTCGACGACCGTCATCGACGGCGCGGTCTTGCCCGGGATCAGGTCGCACTCGCCGCGCCGCCAGTCCTTCGGTTCGAACGGCTGGCCGAGCTCGCCCGGCGTATCGTGCATCAGCGGCGTCAGGACGAGGTCGCGGCGCGTGCCGAGATACGCGCCGGCCAGCTCGCTGAACTTCTTCGCGATCGACTTGTAGATCTCCCAGTCGGTGCGGCTTTCCCACAGCGGCTGCACGGCTTCGGACAGCGGATGGATGAACGGGTGCATGTCCGACGTGTTGAGATCGTCCTTCTCGTACCACGTGGCGGTCGGCAAGACGATGTCGCCGTACAGGCAGGTCGTGCTCATCCGGAAATCGAGCACGGTGAGCAGGTCGAGCTTGCCTTCCTGCGCGTCGCGCACGTTGACCTCGGACGGCTTCAGCGCATCGGCCTCGTCGCTGAAGAGCGCGTTCTGCGTGCCGAGCAGGTACTTCAGGAAATACTCGTGGCCCTTGCCCGAACTGCCGAGCAGGTTCGAGCGCCATACGAACAGGTTGCGAGGGAAGTTCGCGGGATTGTCGGGGTCGTCGCAGGCGAAGCCGAGCGCGCCCGACTTCAGCAGTTCGACCGCGTAGGCGACCGGTTCGCGGCCCGCGCGAGCCGCGTCGTCGACTACGTCGAGCGGGTTGCGGCCGAGCTGCGGGGCGGACGGCAGCCAGCCCATCCGTTCCGACTTCGCGTTCAGGTCGACGAGCGTCATGCCTGCATAGCGCGACGCGTCGGCGGTCGGCCCGAGGATCTCGCCGACGGCGAGCTGCTCGTGACGCCACTGGCTGGTGTGGTTGTAGAAGAACGACGTGCCGTTCATCTGGCGCGGCGGGCGCGACCAGTCGAGGCCGAACGCGAGCGGCGCCCAGCCGAACTGCGGACGCAGTTTCTCCTGGCCGACGTAGTGGGCCCAGCCGCCGCCGCTCTGGCCGACACAGCCGCACATCATCAACAGGTTGATGATGCCGCGGTAGATCATGTCGTTGTGGTACCAGTGGTTGAGCGCCGCGCCGACGATGATCATGCTCTTGCCGCGCGTGCGGTCTGCGTTGTCCGCGAACTCGCGCGCGACCTGCACGACGCGTTCGGGCGGCACGCCCGTGTGCTTTTCCTGCCATGCGGGCGTGTAGGGCACGTCGTCGGCGAAGCTCGCCGCGACGTTCGCGCCGCCGAGGCCGCGGTCGACGCCGTAGTTCGCCATCTGCAGGTCATAGACGGTCGCGACCCGAGCGACCGTGCCGTCGGCAAGCGTCACGCGGCGCACCGGCACGCGACGCGCGAGCAGCGCATCGTGCTCGCCGCCGAAGTACGGGAAGCCGACGTCGACGATCTCGTCGTGCGCATCGACGAGCGTGAGCAGCGGGTCGATCGCGCGGCCGTTTCCGCCGTCCTTCATTTCGAGGTTCCAGCGGCCGACCTTCGCGCCGCCATCGTGGTCGGCCTCGCCCCAGCGGAAGCCGATCGACCCGTTCGGCGCGACGATATCGCCGCTGGCCGCGTCGATCGCGAGCGTTTTCCAATCCGGGTGATTGGCCTCGCCGTGCGCGCCGGCGAGATGCGACGCCCGCATGAAGTGATCGGGCACGAGGCCCCCGTCGTGCTCGCGCAGCAGCACGAGCATCGGCATGTCCGTGTACTGCTTCACGTAGTCGCGGAAATAAGCCGAGCGGCCGTTCGCGTGAAACTCCGTCAGCACGACGTGGCCCATCGCCATCGCAAGCGCGGCGTCAGTGCCCTGGCGCGGCGCGAGCCAGATGTCGCCGAATTTCACCATCTCGCCGTAGTCGGACGAGATCGCGACGGTCTTCGTGCCCTTGTAGCGCACCTCGGTGTAGAAGTGCGCGTCCGGCGTGCGAGTCTGCGGCACGTTGGAGCCCCACACCATCAGGTAGCCCGAGTTGTACCAGTCGGCGGACTCGGGCACGTCGGTCTGTTCGCCCCATACCTGCGGGCTCGCGGGCGGCAGGTCGCAGTACCAGTCGTAGAACGACAGGCAGGTGCCGCCGATCAGGCTCAGATAGCGCGCGCCGGCCGCGTAGGACACCATCGACATCGCCGGGATCGGCGAAAAGCCGACGACGCGATCGGGGCCGAAGCGCTTGATCGTGTACGCGTTCGCGGCGGCGACGATTTCGGTGGCGGTGTCCCAGTCGGCGCGCACGAAGCCGCCGAGGCCGCGCACCGACTTGTAGCGGGCGGCCTTGTCCGGATCCTGGCTAATCGATTCCCACGCGGCGATCGGATCCAGCGTCTTGCGCGCGTCGCGCCACAATTCCATCAAGCGGCCGCGGATCATCGGATACTTGATGCGCTGCGCGGAATACACGTACCAGCTGTATGACGCGCCGCGCGGGCAGCCGCGCGGCTCGTGATTCGGCAGGTCGGGCCGCGTGCGCGGGTAGTCGGTCTGCTGCGTTTCCCACGTGATGAGGCCGTTCTTCACGTAGACCTTCCACGAGCACGAGCCCGTGCAGTTGACGCCGTGCGTCGAGCGGACGATCTTGTCGTGCTGCCAGCGGCTTCGGTAGCCGTCTTCCCAGCGGCGGTCCTCGTCGACCACGGCGCCGTGGCCGTCGGCGAACGTCGACTTCACGCGCGACATGAACTTCAGTCGATCCAGAAAATGACTCATACGGTTTTTCTCCGGTAGCCGGCGCGACGAGACAGCGCGCGGGCCGATATCAGGGGACGTGTTTCAGCTTATGCGTCGTTTCGCACGCTGCCCATGCGCCGTCGGGCGTGGCTGCGCGCGGGAGATGGCCTGGGTCGAACGGACTGGGACGCGATGTCGCAGGTCAGGGCGACGCGACATCGCGCCGCACCCGTCGTTCGACAACCCGACGCGCATCAACACGACATCGATGCGCCGCGGCGGGCATAGCACCACCAGGTGATCGCGACGCACGATACGTAGAACGCGATGAAGCACGCGAGCGCGGGGACGGCCGAGCCGGTCAGGTCGAGCGAGGTGCCGAACGACTTCGGGATGAAGAAGCCGCCGTAGGCACCGATCGCACCGGCAAAGCCGAGCACCGCGGCCGACTCCTTGCCGGCCTCGGCCAGCGCGTGGCGTCGTTCCGCATCGCCGCTGCCGCGCGTCGCGCGCTGGTGCAACGTCAGGAAAATCACCGGGATCATCCGGAACGTCGAGCCGTTGCCGACGCCGGTCAGCGCGAACAGCACGACGAACAGCGTGAGGAAGCCGTCGAAATGACCGGCGCTGTCGGTGGACGGCAGGCAGACGGCGACGCCCGCGACCGCCGCGATCATGCCGACGAAGGTCCAGAGCGTGACGCGTGCGCCGCCCAGGTGATCGGAAATCCACCCGCCGACGGGGCGGGTGAGCGCGCCCGCGAGCGGACCGATAAACGCGTACGCGGCCACGTCGACATCCGGGAACAACGCTTTCGTCAGCAATGCGAACCCGGCCGAGAAGCCGATGAACGAGCCGAACGTGCCCACGTAGAGCCAGCACATCAGCCAGTTGTGCAGGCGGCGGAAGATCACGGCCTGTTCGGCGAACGACGCCTTCGCATCGGCGATGTCGTTCATGCCGAACCACGCGGCGAGGGTCGCGACGACGATGAACGGCACCCAGATGAAACCGGCGTTCTGCAGCCAGACCGCGCGGCCGTCGCCGAGCGTGGCCTGCGGCTCGCCCGCGAGCGCGCCGAACAGGCCGACCGAGATCACGAGCGGCGTCACGAACTGCACGACCGATACGCCCAGATTGCCGATGCCTGCGTTCAGGCCGGTCGCGAGCCCCTTCTCGGCCTTCGGGAAGAAGAAGCTGATGTTCGCCATCGACGAGCTGAAGTTCGCACCGCCGAGCCCGCACAGCAACGCGAGCGCGAGCAGCGTCGGGTAGCCGGTGGACGGATCGCGCAATGCGATCCCCATGCCGAGCGCGGGAATCAGCAGGCTGGCCGTCGAGATTGCGGTGAAGCGCCGGCCGCCGAACACCGGCACGAGGAACGAATAGAAGATCCGCAGCGTCGCGCCGGATAACGCGGGCAATGCCGTGAGCCAGAACAGCTGGTTCTTGCTGAAGTGGAAACCGGCGCGGTCGAGGTTGACGACGACGACGCTCCATAGCGACCACACGGCGAACGCGAGCATCAGCGCGGGAATCGAGATCAGCAGGTTGCGCCACGCGACGGGGCGACCCTGGGTTTTCCAGAAGGCGGGATCTTCTGGATCCCAGCGAACGAGGACGGGAGTAGACATACGAGCTCCGGATAGCAGGAGGGGAAACGCTCAGGACGAACGGACGGCGAGTACGCGCTGGTCGTGCGCGGCCCGTTCGGCGCGGAAACTGAAGTACATCCAGACGAGGCTGACGCTCACGCTGCCGTACAGCAACATGAAGCAGGTCGAGCGCACGCCGGTGAGGTCGACGAGGGCGCCGAACAGGATCGGCAGCAGGAATCCGGCGAGCCCGCCGGCCAGGCCGACGACACCCGATACCGCGCCCATCCGGTCGGGGAATTCGTCGGCGATGAACTTGAACACCGACGCCTTGCCGATCGCCATCGCGATGCCGACGACGAACAGCAGCACCGTGAAGCCGAGCGGCGACAAGCCGAGATGGAACGCGAGCGGGCCATGCGCACCCTGCACGACGAAATCGGTCGGCGGATAGCTGAGCAGGAAAAACGCGACCCAGCAGACCCACATCACCCACCACGTCGTGCGGTACGCGCCGTAGCGGTCGGAGAGCCATCCGCCGATCGCGCGCAGCACGCCGCCGGGCAGCGAGAAGCACGCGGCGAGCAGCGCGGCCGCCTGGATCGTGAAGCCGTATTCGCCGACGTAGTACTGGGTCATCCACAGCGACAGGCCGACATAGCCACCGAACACGACCGAGTAGTACTGCGAATAGCGCCATACGCGCGGGTCGCGCAGCACGCGCAACTGCTCGCGCAGCGTGACGGCGCCGGCGCTCGCGTGCGCGGGGTTTGTCGCGGAGAACAGCCAGAACAGCGCGACGGTGACGAGCAGCGCGATCGCGTACACGCGCGGCACGATCGTCCAGGTGCCGGCCGCGGCGATCAGCGCGGGTGCGACGAACTTGTTGAGCGCGGCGCCAGAGTTACCCGCGCCGAACACACCCATCGCGAGCCCTTGCCGCGACTTCGGGAACCAGCGCGCGACGTACGGGGTGCCCACCGAGAACGAGCCGCCGACGAGCCCGACGGCGAGGCCGAGCAGCAGGAACTGCCAGAGCCGGGTGGCGTCTGCGACGAGCCAGACGGGTACGACCGCGACGAGCATCAGCACGAAGAACACGACGCGTCCGCCGTAGCGATCGGTCCAGATGCCGAGCGGCACGCGGATCAGCGAACCGCTCAGCACGGGCATCGCGGCGATCAGGCCGAACTCGGTGTCATTGAGGCCGAGGGACTGCTTGAGGGGGATGCCGAGGATGGCGAACATCATCCAGACGGCGAAGCACAGGGTGAACGCGAACGTGCTGGAGGCCAGCACGGACATCGCGCGTCGGTCGCCGGGCGAAGGGGCGGTATGCATGAAGCGTTCTCTCGAATCAAGGATGCACTCCAAGCGTAGACGCGGAAGGCCGCCACGCCTATTCGCCGATCGAACTAGTCATACTGGTCATATTGGGTTTGGGGATCGCGAACGGACTGGCGGTGAATTCCGTTGCCGGTCGCGGTCACGCGTCGACCGGGAGGCCAACTGTCTGTGCAAGAAGAGGGAACTCGATCCCGGAAAGGCCCAGCGCGTTTGCGAGTTGCGCGACATCCAGCGTTTCGCGTACCACGGATGCGAGGCCTGTTGCCGCACAGTACAACGCGACGTTTTGTGCGATGCTGCCGGCCGATACGATCGAGCAGGTCGGAATGGAGCGTGTGTGGCTCGACGCGGTTTCGTGCTTCAACGTGACATAGATCAAATTCAACGGCGCGTCCCGGACGAAATCCAGTGTGCCGGTCAGCGCCCGGATGTCGATTGCGCGCCTGAGAATCAGGCGATGTGCGAGTGCCTCGTAACGATAGACGCCGTTCGGAAATGCCGCATAGATCTCCACCTCATCGGCCAGATGACGAAAGGGAACCGTTCTGCCGCCTGCCATCATGCGATTGACGCCGGATCCGGCCCAAAGCAGCTCGCTGATCGCCTGCATCGGCAGTTGCTCGCGACGGAACGAGCGGGTGCTCGAGCGGCGCTCCAGTGCCGTCCTCAACGAGAGGCGCGCGTCGATATCCGGGGCGGGAAGCTCGAGAATGCCAAGCGTATCGTCGAACGTCGATTCTGCCGCCAGGGTGTGATCCGGAGAATGGGATGTCATTTGATATTTCTTTGAATGGAATTCGATTCAAGGGTGGCGCGATGTTTCGATGCGCCGACGTCATCTTTATGATCGGGCATCGGCAACCAAGATCGCACTAGACTTTGTTTCGAATTCGAAAAATTTGCGATAGCTCAATTGATCCGGTTCTTGACGCGCAGTGACCAATCGCCGCATCGTTCGCGAGTCGGATAACCGATGTGCGTCGCAACAGATAGCATCTGGTGTCAGGTGATCGTCCACCATGTCGTTGCCGGGGGGCACAGGTATGAATCGAGTATTTGGAATTGTCGGTCGATCAGGACAAGGAAAAACGACCTTGATCGAAGCGATGCTCCCGTGGTTCCGTTCGAACGGGCATACGGTCAACGTGGTCAAGCATAGTCACCATTCGCTTGAACTGGAGCCGTCACATAAAGACAGCCCGCTTTCGCGCGGCTGGCGCGAGCGAGGTTCTGATCGTTTCCCGCGATCGGTATGCCATCGTGCGCGAATTGTGCCGGGCGCCCGAACCGGAGTTCTCGCAACTGGTTCACCGTTTGACGCCTTCCGACCTTACGTTGGTGGAGGGTTATTCAGACGTGGACATGCCGAGAATCGAGGTTGTGCGTCCATCGGCCCACTGCGGGACACGCCATACGCTCATGCCGGGTGTCGTTGCTGTTGCTGCGGATAGTCCGATCGAGGCCGGTGTTTGCACGTTGCCATTGAATGAACCGGACAAAGTCGCCGAGTTTGTGTCGGGATTCTTTCGTCTTGGTCGACTTTGATCAATTTAAAAAAAGTTGATCAGGATTTCGGGTGAGATATGTGCAAGCCGAGAGATTTTCCGGATAAAGATGATTTCGAGAAAATTGCCGAATTGCAGTATCGAGAACGGCGCCATTCCCGGCTCTTCGAGGTTGCAGCCAGGAAGTCAGGTGTTTCGACACTTCAACTGCAATTGCTGATTCAGGTGGTCGGGTTTCGTAGCCGAAGCTGGGCTTATGTTGGCGAACTGGCCGAGCGATTGCAAATACTGCCGCATGGCGCGGCTTCTCTGGTTTCGCGCTGCGAAGCATTGGATTTGGTGCGCCGCAGGGCCAGCAGGATCGATGGCCGCAAGATCGAGGTCCATTTGTTGCCGACAGGAGAAGACGCATTGGCAAAAGCCGTGCTGGAATACCAGGCGCTGCTCCGCGCTACCCCATGGGAGTGGCTGATCGACGGCGACTTTCAGGACACGATGTCGGATCGCGGCATGGAACGTCCGCAATTCGAGCGGTTGCCGGCGCGCCGGCCGATCGGGCCGGAAGCCGCCTGCGCCGTTGCGGCTCCCGGGGAGAGGGCGGCGCGTGTTCAGAAGCGATCCGCGCGATACGGCGCCGGATCGGTGAACGGCGCTTCGCCCGTCATCATCTCGGCCAGCAGGCGGCCCGTGACGGGGCCGAGCGTCAGCCCGTGATGGTTGTGCCCGAACGCGAACCACAGCCCGCGATGCGCGGGCGCGGGGCCGATCACCGGGCGCATGTCGGGCGTGCACGGCCGGAAGCCGAGCCACGGTTGCGGGTCGAGCCGCTCGCCGAAACCGAACACGGGGCGCGCGACGCGTTCCGCGCGTTCCAGCTGCACGCCCGTTGGCGGAAGCCCGCGCCGCGCGATCTCGACACCGGTCGTCAGCCGCAGCCCGCGCTTCATCGGTGCGATCACGTAGCCGTATTCGCGATCGACGATCGGCGCCGACGGCACGCCGCGCGCGGACGGCGCGTAATGCATGTGATAGCCGCGCTTCTCGCGCAGCGGGATCTTGTAGCCGAACTTGCCGAACACCGTATCGGACCACGGGCCGAGCGCGACGACGACAGCCGGCGCGGCGGCCGTGCCGTCCTGCGTGTTCACTTGCCAGCCGGGCGAGAGTGCGTCGAGGCTCGCGGCGTCGCCGGTCAGCAGCGTGCCGCCGCCTTGCACGAACAGATGCGCATACGCTTTGACGAGCGCGGCCGGATCGACGACGCTTTTCGGATCGAGCCAGTGCAACGCGCCGCAGAAGCCGGGGGCGAGGCTCGGTTCGTGAGCGAGCAGCGCGGCGGCATCGAGCGGCGTGATGCCGAGCCCGTGGCGGCGCGCGGTAAGGCCGGCCTCGGCCACGCCGCGTTCGAATGCGGCGGGCGTGCGGAACGCTTCCAGCCAGCCGTTCGCGCGGATCAGTTCGCCGGCACCGGCCCGTGCGATCAGCGCGTCGTGCTCGACGAGGCAGCGCTCGATCAGCGGCAGCATGTCGCGTGAAGCCGCCGCGTGGCGCAGCGGCGCCGATTCCCACCAGAAACGCGCGAGCCACGGCGCGAACGCGGGCAGCGACGCGCTGTGCCAGTAGAGATCGGTCGAGCGGTTCAGCGCGTAGCGCATCAGCGTGAACGGGCTGCGCGGGAACGGATACGGCTCGACCGACGAGCGCTCGATCAGCCCCGCGTTGCCGAAGCTCGTGCCTTCGCCGGGCGCGCCGCGATCGACGAGGGCGACCTTGCGTCCGCGATCCTGCAGGTGCAGTGCGACGGAGACGCCGACGATGCCGGCGCCGAGAACGATGACGTCGAAGTCCATCTGTGGTGGTGAGTGACGGTTAGCCGGGCGAGCGCGAGATCGTGGCGGTTGTTTCGCCCGAACGGGAATTCGTTCGAACTGCAAGCATACTCGCGACGGCGCGGGGCGTGTTGCGGGCTGCGAGTTGTCGGCCGCTCGCGCGTCAGATCTCGATTCCGTGTTCCAGGAGCCGGGTACGCAGCTCCTCGCGATGATCGCGTGCAACCCTCGCCAGCAGGCGTGTTGCTTGCGGCGTGTCGAGCATCGCGCGCTGCGCCGCGCCGGGGCGCGTCCACATCGAGACGGGATTGCGCAGCCACGTTTGCAGGTCGCGCGTCAGCGCGTCGTCCGGATCGTCCGGTTGCTCATTGCGTGCGGCAATCAGCACGATGCACACGAGACTGTCCCACTGATCCCGTGAGCAGATCGCACGTGCGGCATGGCGATCGCCGTATCGCTCGAGCACCTGTTCGATTTGCGCGAGCGAGACGAATGCGCCTTGCTCGCACAGGCGCACCGCGGTTTTGCGAATCCTGCGGGCGGGGTCCAGCAGCGCGCGCGCGGCCACCTCGTCCCGGATCGATGGCGACAACCGAGCCAGCAGCACGAGTGCGTGTGCACGAACCGGGCTGCGCGCATCCGTCGAGAACCGCTCCATCGTCGCTATCGCGGCGGGCGCGCGCAGTTCGGCGAGCAACGACAGCGCCGCGCGAGCCCGAGTACCGGACAACGAGCCCGTATCGAGCAGCGCAACGCAGCGGTCCGCGACATTCCGGCCGAGTTCGGTGAGCAACCGGGCCGCCGCGGCGCGCAAGCTGCCTTGCGAATCGAGCGTCGACCGCCACAGGAACGCCTCGGCGCCGTCGTCGATGCCTTGGTCGATCACGTGAGCGAGTGCGGCGCGGCGAACCGGGCCGAACGGGGAGTCGGCCGCGAGATCGATGCAGCGCATGCGATCGCTTGCCGGCACGTCGTCGAGCATCGCCACCGCACGTCGGGCGAGCACGATGTCGCCGGAGGTCAGGCCATGCGTGACCAGTTCGGCAACCGGCAGGAGCCGGTGATCGAATGCCACGAGGTAGGCGATGCGCCGGAGCCGGAAGTCCGGGGCGTGCATCGCGTCGACGATCGTATCGCCCCCGCCTGCCTGCACCAGCCGCTGTTCGAATGCGTGCAGCCATGGGCCGTGATCTTCGCGCGTGGCCGACGTGAGCTGACGCAACGACGGAAGCAGGGCGGCGAAGTGCGCGGCCGGCACGGTCGCGAGCAGTGTGACGAGTGCGTTCGTCGCGGCGCGCCGCACTTCGGGCACCCAGTCGTTGATGCGTGCGGCAATCGGTTCGAGCAGTGCGCTGTCGCCAAGCTCGACCGCGCGGGCGATCGCCGCTTCGCGAACATAGCCCGAGTAATGACCGATCGCCTGCGTGAGCAGCGCAACGTCGCGGCTCGCGGCGACCTTCTGCAGCGCGTCGGCGAGCGCCATCGCCTGGCCTTGCTGCAAGTAGACCGTGTGCGCGGGCGCCATGGACGGTGGCCGCGCGCCGAAAATCCTGGCGATGAGGTTCATTGGAATCAGCGAGGTGAGATGACGTGCAGTTTCGTCGTAAGAATCGACGGTGCCGGCCATTCTACGTCAGTGGCTTTCTCGGTAGCGGCCCGTCACTGGATGCGACGGCACGCGTTCGAGGGAATGCCCGGCCGCGTGCGTCGCGTGGTCGCTACGCCATTGCGAACGGCGCATCGCAAGACATCCCGCTGCGGCCGGTCCGTTCGTACCGAGGCAATCCACGATGCAACCGGTGCGCCAATCCGCCGATCAATGCTGCGGCGCCGACGCTGAATCGAAGACGATGTTCGCACTCACGCGCAGCGTCGCGAGCAAGCCGCATTCAGCGCGCTTGCCCCTGCTTCCCAGCGGGTGTTTCCCACTGGTGGATCACGCGGATTTTTACCTAAGATGAAGCAATCGTGCGCGTGATACGGTGCCTGCTCGCGCACGGAGGGAGGCGGGAGGCAGCGCCGGAGCGACGCCAGCGGATGTTGCCATCATGGATGCGAAAGTGTGCGCGGCGGCGGCCGGTTTTGCGACGGCAACGACGCCAACGTGTGCGGCGGCGATCGCCGCGCGGAAGACGGGCCGGCCCGGCCGTACCGCTTCACTGCGCCACGCACTTCTCGCAATCGTTTGCGTTCTGGGGGCTGCGCCGGCCGTGCTCGCGGGGGTTCCCGCCGACGCGGACGGTCCGTCCGACACCATGCACATCGCCGCCGCCGCAAGCCCTGCCGATTCCGCGGCGACGCCCGATCACGCCGTTTCGTCACACGACTCCGCCGTGCGTCAGGTCGTGCTCGGCATCGTCAGCTTCACGCGCTGGCCGACCATGCCCGTTCGTCTGCACCTGTGCGTCACCGGCCGCCCCGACTACGCGCGCGGCCTGACCGATACGCTGCAGGCCGGCTCGACACTGCTCGACGTGCAGCATGTCCGCTTCGACGATCCGTCGCTCGGCATCGCGTGCGACGTCGTGTATCTCGGCACCTTGAACAACGACGAGAGAACGCGCGTCAGGAGCGCGCTGGCCGGCCATCCCGTCCTGACGATCGCGGAGCACGATCCGTCCTGCACCGCGGGCGGCATGTTCTGTCTCAATGTCGACGGCGATCGCGTGTCGTTCGACATCAATCTCGATGCGGTCGCGCGCAGCGGCGTGCGCGTGCATCCGAACGTGCTGAATCTCGCACGACGGCCGGGGGCGCCATGATGCGGCCCTTGCTCCACCTGCCCCCTTCGCGCATGCCGCGCCCCACGCTGCAAAGCGTGCTGCGCCGCGCGCACCTGCGCCTCGCGTTCGTCGCCGTCGCGATGGCGGCCGTGTCGTTGATCGTCGTCGCCGTGATCGCGTTGCGTGCGTATGCCGGCAACAACCTGAACCTGCTGGCCCGCTCGCTCGGTTATACGGTCGAGGCGGCGCTCGTGTTCGGCGATCGCGTCGCGGCGAACGAGGCGATCGGGATGATCGCGAGCGAGGAAGACGTCGCGCAGGTCGTCGTCACCGACAGCAACGGCCAGCCGTTCGCGACGTGGCAGTTGCCGGCCGGCAACGGGATCGCGCGGCTCGAGCGCATCGTGGCCGACGTCGCGCTGCCCGGGCCCGTCGCGGTGCCGGTCGTTCATGACGGCATCGTCGTCGGGAAGGTCGTCGTGCGCGGCCGCGGGCACCAGTTCTTCGGCTTCCTGCTCGGCGGCATCGGCGGCATTCTCGGCTGCCTGGCCGTCAGCGTGTTCGGCGCGTATGTGAGCTCGAAGCGCCTGCTGCGCAACATCGTCGCGCCGCTGCGTGCGCTCGCCGGCGTCGCGCACGCGGTGCGGCGCGAACGGGCATTCGCGCGGCGCGTCGAGCCGGCGGCGATCGCGGAACTGAACGAGCTCGGCGACGACTTCAATGCGCTGCTCGACGAATTCGAAGACTGGCAGAACACGCTGCGCGACGAAAACGCGTCGCTTGAACACAAGGCGACGCACGATGCGCTCACCGGGCTGCCCAATCGCGTGCAGTTCGAATCGCGCCTGACGCGCGCGCTCGGCGAAGCGAATGCGACGGGCCAGCGGGTCGCGATCCTGTATCTCGACTGCGATCGCTTCAAGGAGATCAACGATTGTCTCGGTCACGATGCCGGCGACGCGGTGCTGATCGGCGTCGCGTCGCGGCTGCGCACGCAGGTGCGCGAGACCGATCTGGTCGCCCGCCTCGGCGGCGACGAATTTGCGGTGATGCTGGCGGGCGTGCCCGAAGCGGGCAGCGTGTGCCGGATCGCCGACGAGATCTTGTCCGGCATGGCGCCGTCGATCGAGCTGTCCGACGGCCGCATGGTGGCCACCATGATGAGTGCCGGCGTAGCGCTGTATCCCGACCACGCATCGGACGCGAGCGGTTTGCTGCGCGCGGCGGATGCAGCGATGTACCGGGCCAAGCGCGCCCGGCCAGGCTCGTGGCAGCTGGCCGAAGGTGTCGCGGGACCGGTTTGATCGATTGCTTCGCGCTGCGGGCGAGGCCGCAGCCGCGGATGACAACAAGCGCGCCCGGCGCGGGCGCACTCGAAGGGGATGCGAAATGAACCACTCGTTTCCTGTGGGCATCGGGCGTGCGTGCGCCTGGGGTGCGCTGCTGCTGTGCATGCTGCTGGGCGGCTGCAAGACGCCACCGCTTCATCGCGGGCTGACGCAGACGCAGGTCACGGCGCTCAAGTCGGCCGGTTTCCAGGAAACCCAGCAGGGTTTCGAATTCGGCTCGACCGGGCCGATCCTGTTCGATTTCGATCGCTACAACCTCAAGCCCGATGTGCGGCGGATCGTCGAGCGGATCGGGCGCACGCTTCATTCGGCCGGGATCAACGGGGTGCGGGTCTACGGTTATACGGACGAAGAGGGCGTGGACGACTACGACGTCGAGTTGTCGCGTCGGCGTGCCGAGGTGGTGGCGATCGAGCTCGTCGATCTCGGGCTGGACCCGAAGCGCATCGCGGTTGTCGGGAAAGGGAAGCTCGACCCGGTGGGCGACAACCGGACACCGGCGGGCCGCGCGCAGAACCGGCGGGCGGCGATCGTGGTTTCGCCGCGGTGAGGTTTCGTTTCGGCGGGGCGACGCGGCGCGTGCCGCGGAATGCCGGGCATTCGCGCCCCGCGAGCAGCCGATCGTCATGCCCCTGACATGCTGACGTGGCGCATTACCGGGTGAAGCAGTCTTCGACGACCGGATGGCGCTGCTAGACGCATTCGAGCCGGAGCTTTCACGTGCCCGGACGAAATCGCCCCGCCGGCTCCTTGAATACTTCCTCGCCATGGGTGCGCCGAGGGCGATCCTGCCCCGGAATCCCGCTGCCAGCCTGGTTTCCCGATTTTCGGGGCGCGAGCGTAAACGTTTGCGAGTGGCTTTCGCGCTGTCGGAATTTGTCCTACATTATCGGGGCTTCGGGCCGGCCAGCCGGCCTACGGAACCTGAGATCATACGCAAGGAACAAGAATGAGTTTCGCTCCGAACGGGGGTATTCCCAATGGTTTGGGCGGCGGCGGGCTGGGCTCGTTGAGCGCGCTCGGCGGCCTGGCCGGCCCGGTTGCGTCGAGTGTCGCCGGCAGCCTCGGGCCGCTCGCGGGGCTGGCCGGGCACGTCGACACCGTCCAGCGCGCGATGCAGCTCGCGCAGACCGGCTTCTCGCTGATGGACAAGACGCCCGGCGCGATCGCCGAGGCGATCAACGGTGCCGCCAACCCCGCGCGCCTGACCCAGCTCAACCGCTACGTGACGCTCGATACGCCGCTCGGCCCGGATGTGCTGCTGGTCAGCGCCGCCGTCGTCGACGAGCACGTGAACCGGTTGCCCGAGATCCACCTCGACCTGCTGTCCCATCGCCACGACCTACGCCCGGAAGACCTGATCGGCCAGCAGGTCAAGATCCGGTTCGACCAGCAGGCGCGCCTGTCGACGCTCGAGCGCGTCGTCGCATCGGGTACCGGCGACAACGACCGTTATTTCGACGGCTACGTGGCATCGTTCGACCGCGCAGGCAACCCCGGGAACGTCACGCAGTATCACCTGACGGCGGTGCCGTGGTTCTGGTTCCTGACGCGCTCGACCGACTGCCGGATCTTCCAGAACAAGACCGCGCAGGACATCCTCACCGAGATCTTCCAGGAGCACGGGTTTTCCGACTTCGTGTTCGACATCCGGACGAGCCAGAAGCCGCTCGAGTATGTCGTGATGTACCAGGAGAGCTACTACAACTTCTGCGCGCGGCTGATGGAGCAGGAGGGGCTCGTCTGGACGCACCGCTACGAGAAGGACAAGCACATCCTGGTGATCGGCGATTCGAACCTGCTGTTCCGCCCGATCGACGGGCTCGCCACGGTGCCGTTCGCGGCCACCGAGGCGAGTGAGGACAGCGGGATCGACCAGTTGCACGAAGGCCGGCGCTTCGGCGTCGGCAAGGTCACGTTCCGCGACTTCAACCACCAGAACCCGTCGTCGCCGCTGATGCTGGTGGAGGCCGGGCCGCAGAACCTCAAGCATGCGCGGCTCGACGCGACCGAGCGGTTCGAGCACCAGTCGCTGTACGACCACGGCGACGACGGCAACCGCTACGCCCGTTTTGCGATGGAGGCCGAGGAGGCGCAGGCCCACCGCTATACCGGCGGCGGCTACGCGTGGCGCATGACCACGGCGGGCGCGGTCACCGTGGCGAATCACCCGGTGCTCGAGAACAACCAGGAATACGTGATCCTGCACGTGCGTCACGAGGCGGTGAACGACTACACGCAGCACAGCGCGAAGCTGCCGTACCGCAACAGCTTTGCGCTGCTGCCGAAGAAGGTGCCGTATCGCGCGCCGCGCGGCACGCCGAAGCCGGTGATTCACGGCACGCAGTCGGCGATCGTCGTCGGGCCGAAGGGCGAGGAAATCTACACCAACGGCAGCGCGGTGAAGGTGCATTTCCCGTGGGACCGGCGCGGCAAGAAGGACGGGTCCGATTCGATGTGGGTGCGCGTGTCGCAACCGTGGGCCGGCGACGGCTGGGGTGCGACGGCGATTCCGCGGATCAAGCAGGAAGTGCTCGTCGCGTTCAACCAGGGCGATCCGGACAACCCGGTGATCGTCGGCCGCGTGTTCAACGGCGAGCAAGGCAACCCGTATCACGGCGCGGCCGGCCAGACGATGGGGATCAAGAGCCAGACGCACAAGGGGCAGGGGTCGAACGAGATCCGCATGACCGACACGAACGGCATGCAGGAATTCTTCATGCACGCGCAGAAGGACATGAACACCGTCGTCGAGAACAACGAGACGCACAAGGTGCTGGGGCCGATGCGTACCGTGCTGGTGGCCACAGGCAGCGAAGAGAAGCAGATTCCTCAGGGCAACCTGACGGAGACCATTGCCGAGAAGCGCAGCACGACCGCGACCACCGTCGAGGTGACGACGCCGGCCAAGGACGGGGGCGGCGGCACGCAGGTGTACGTGGCCGAGCGAGGCATCCTGCTGAAGGTGATGGACAGCTCGATCTCGCTCGCGCCGGAAGGCATTCGCCTCGAACACAAGGGCTCCGTGATCCTGATGACCGACGACGGCGTGATGGTCAACGGCAAGCGCATCGATCTCAACAAATAAAACCAACGAAACCAGCCATGCACTACGCAATCCATGAAGGCACCTTCGAACTGCCGGACGCGGCGCTTGATCGTACGGTCAACATCCTGATGATGAACGCCGGCCCCGGCGGCCTCAATCTCGTGATCGCTCGGGGGCGCTTGCGTGACGGGGAGAATCTCGACGCGTTCGTCGCGCGCGAATGGGAAGTGGCGTCGCGCGATGCCAGGATGCTGACCGAGAAAGCGCGCCGGCCCGTGACGGTGGCGGGTCGTGCGGGCGTTCAGATCGACTCCACGCACGAACGGGACGGCCGGCTCTGGCATCAGGTGCAGACCATGTTTCCGTCGGACGACGCCGGCCGCGTGCTGGTGATGACGCTGACCAGCGCGGCACCGCTGACCGACGAGCAGCAGGCGATCGCCGACCGCATGCTGGCCAGTTTCCAGCCGCGCGCGGCGCGACCGACCCTGCTCGGGCCGGGTGACGCGTCGTGAGCGCGGAAAACTTCGCGGCCGCTCGTTTCGAAGATCCGATCCAGCACACGTCGTTTCTGGGTGAGCTGGTCGGTACGGTCGGGTCGGTGGTCGGCGGCGCCATCGTCGGGGCATTGGTGGCGGAGGCGATGGAGGGGCTGATATTCGCCGGCCTCGCCGCGCTCGAGATCGGCACGGCCGGGCTGGCGACGCCGCTCGTGATTGCGATCGGTGTCGGCGTGGCCGTTGGCTCGGGCGCGCTGATGGAAGCGAGCGGGATGAACGAGGCCATCGACGACGGCGCGAAGGCGCTGGCCAATTCGATGGTGCCGCCCGAGATCAAGGGCAAGATCGCGAGCGGATCGGGGAACGTTTACGTCAACAACAAGCAGGCAGCGCGGGCGGCGAAGCCGGGCGATCTCGATACCGTTGCGTGTACCGATCATCCTGGGCCGCAGATGATTGCCGATGGGTCGGGGAGTGTTTACATCAACGATCAACCGGCCGCGCGGGTCGGGGACAAGACCACGTGCGACGGGACGATTGCCGAAGGTTCGGACAACGTTTTCATCGGCGGCGGCACGCAGCGGGTGAGGGACGTGAAGTCGGCTACCCGGCTCGGATGGCTGGGAGCGGCGCTGGGTATTGCGCTCGCAGTTTGCGGGCGCGGGAAGATGAGCTGGGGGCAGTTCCTGAAGAGCAAGGTGCCGTGTCTTGCGGTGAATTTTGCGGCGGGTGCGTTCGGTACCTGGCTGGGGAGCCTGGCGCGGCCGTCGGCAGGGCATCCGGTCAACGTCATTACCGGCAGCAAGGTTCTCGACGGCACGGACGATACCGACTTCGTACTGCCCGGGCCGTTGCCGATCGTGTGGCAGCGTTTCTATAGCAGCCTCGATGATCGTGCCGACAGCCTGTTCGGGACGGGATGGAGCGTGCCGATCAGCGTCGAACTGCGGCTCGCGCGTGAACACGGCGAGGTTCAGTCGATCACTTACTGGGACGAGCAGGGGCGCGATATCGTGTTCCCGGCTGTGTCGCCGGGTGAGAGTCACTTCAGCGTGCCTGAAGGCATTTACCTGATCTGCACCGCGGGTGGCCACTATGTGGTCGAGACGGTCGATGGTGTGTATCGCGATTTCGGTCGTGCCCGGAGCGATGCGGATAACGAAACGCTCAAGCTGTGGCGTCTCGAGGATCGCAACGGCAACTGGATCGAGGTGGAGCAGGAAGCGGCCGGTGAGGTCGTGCGGCCGGCACGATTGCATGACAGCGCTGGTCGAGTATTGGCGTTCGCCTACGACAAGTCGCACGCCCGACGCATTGCCGCGATCGAGCTGACCCGTGGTGTGGACGGTGAGCAACCCGACACGCTGGTGCGTTACGCGTACAACGATGCTGGCGAGCTGGTTGCTGTTACCGACCGCAGCGGCCACACCGCGCGACGTTTCGCGTACGAGCGTGGACTGATGGTTCAGCACACGTTGCGCGGCGGCTTGCAGTGTTTCTATGCGTGGGAGGGTGTTGGGCGCGATGCGCGTGTCGTGCGCCACTGGACCAACGACGGCGAAGCGTACACGTTCAATGCGGACCTCGCCGGGCGCACGGTGACGATTACCGACCAGATCGGCCGCGTGACGCAGTGGACGTGGAACGAGGATCAGCAGCCGACGAGTCATACGGATGCCGAAAGTCACGTGTGGCACCTCGAATGGAACGCGATGCGGCAGTTGGTCAGTACGACCGATCCGGCAGGGAACACGACCCGCTTCGAATATGACGAGCGCGGGCGGCAGACGCAGCGCATCGATGCACTGGGCCAGGTCGAGCGTACCGAGTGGAACGGGCACTACGATCTGCCCGTCGCGGAAACCGATCCGGCCAATTCGCGCTGGATCTACCGCTACGACGATCGCGGCAACCTGACGATGACGCGCGATCCGGCGGGCTTCGCGACCGAGTATCACCGGGATGAACGCGGGCTCGTGCATACGATTCGCGATGCGCGTGGCGGGTACAAGCTCATCGAATGGAATGGCCGGGCGCAGTTGACCGCGTATACCGATTGTTCCGGCAAGGTCACGTGGTTTGCGTATGACGCACGTGGTGCGCTCGCCCGGGTGACCGATGCGACCGGGCAGGCTACCGTGTACGAGACGGATGCGATGGGGCGCGTCACGGGGATCGGGACGGCCGATGGTGCGCATCAGACGTTTCGGTATGACGCGGCGGGGCGTCTCGTCGAGGTCATTGATGCGAATCAGCGCAGCACGCGCTACGAAGTCAATCCGCGTGGATTGTTGCTGGCACGCACGGATACGGCTGATCGTGTCGTGCGGTTCGGCTATGACGATGCGTTCCGGTTGGCGAGTCTGACCAACGAGAACCGTGAGACGTATCGCTTTCAGTATGACCGTCGCGATCTCGTTTCCGCGCAGATCGGTCTTGATGGCCACAAGCGTACGTATGAGTACGACGTGTGCGGTCAAGGCACGATCGTACGCGATGGGCAGATCGAGACGCGATACGAGCGCGATGCGGTCGGGCGACTGACGGCGAAGCAAGCCGCGCACGAGCGTTGCGAATACCTGTATGACGAGGCGGGCCGGATCACATCGGCCGAGTTATACACGCTCGCCGCGCGCGGGCCAGCGCTGAAGAACCGCGTCAGCCTGAAGTACGACAAGCGGGGTGAGGTCGTCGAGGAATACACGCCGACCGGCTGGCTCGCACATACCTACGACGAGCTTGGTAATCGCGTCAGCACCACGATCTCCGGTGAGCGCACGATCGATTGGCTGCATTACGGGTCGGGGCATGTGCACCAGATTCGTTTCGATGGTGCGGCAGTTGCGGACATCGAACGGGACGATCTGCATCGCGAGGTGCTACGGACGCAGGGCAAGCTGACGAGTCACTTCGGGTATGACGCGGTGGGGCGCCGTGCTCGACAAACCGCGCAGCGAGGTACGGCGGGCGGCGAGTTGCTTGCGAAGCAGTGGCAATACGATGCCGCAGGCGACGTGATCCAGAAGCGCGATCAGCGTTACGGCACGACGAGCTATCGGTATGACCCGACAGGGCGCATCAAACAGGCGGCGGGGCCGGGACTGCCGTCGGAAGTGTTTCGCTGGGATGCGGCGGCGAACCTGGTGTCGAGCGATCACCCGGGCGGCTACGTCGAGCACAACCGGCTCAAGATGTTCGAGGACAAGCGCTTCGGGTACGACGCGTATGGGCGGCTCGTTCGCAAGCTCAGTGGGCATGGGCCGGCTAAAGAATTGGTGCTTGAATACGACGATTGGAACCAGCTCAAGACCGTCGTGACGAAGGACCGGCTCGGCATCGCGACAACGCATTTCGAGTACGACGCGTTTGGCCGGCGGATCCGGAAGCTCAACGGCAGTTATGCGAGTACGGATTTCCTGTGGGACGGCATGCGGTTGGTGCAGGAGACGTATCACGACCGTCAGGGCGAGGAAGCGCTGACGTACTTGTATGAGTCCAATAGTTATGTGCCGCTTGCCCGGATCGATCAAGGGAAGGCGGCGGCTAATGATGCGGATGTACGTGATGCGGTTTATTACTTCCACAACGATGTTTCGGGGTTGCCGGAGGAGTTGACTGACGCGGGTGGTGAGCTGGTTTGGCAGGCGCGCTATAAGGTGTGGGGCAATGCGGTGCAGGAGGAATGGGTTGCGCGGGCGCCGCAGCGGTCGGCGGCCGCCTGGGGTGAAGTGTCGGTGGCCGCGTCGACGTCGACGCGCGTACCGCGACCACAGAATCTGCGTTTCCAGGGGCAGTATCTGGACCGCGAGACCGGGTTGCACTACAACACTTTCCGGTTCTACGATCCGGATATTGGTCGATTTATTACACAAGACCCTATTGGTCTGAATGGTGGCGTAAACTTATATCAGTACGCACCTAACTCACTGACATGGATTGATCCTCTTGGGTTAATGGTTTTGTATCGGTCTATGAGCCTTGATGAGTATAGAGGGCTTATGGAATCCGGTAAGTGGACAATTAATGGCAATATGGAAGGGAAGTGGTTTGCTGAGTCTTATCAGGATGCGGTCAAGTGGGGTAATACGATGGGGCATGGCGAGGGTGCTTTTAGAGTGGTGCAAGTAGACGTGCCTGATGACATAGCAGGAAAAATGCACAAGGATCCGCACCTCGATGGCATTGGGCCTGCGCGATATGCTGAAATAGAAGATCTTAATAATCCGAGATCAAGGGTTGCTTGGAGTAAAGAGGTTAATTATTCGAGCTGTAGATAAGGATTGGAGGTATCAAGTGCATTCCGTCAGAGTGGTTTGGGTTTCTGAGGCGAAGGGGGGGAGGAAAAAACCTCCCGCGGCAGGAAAATATTATTCCGTGTCTCGATTTCCTGAGGATGTTAATTGGCAAAATAATGCATGGAGTGTTGTTTTTGATTTGGGTGATCCTTTTGAGTCAAACGAAGAAATGGTGAGTCTTGGTGAGGTTGATTTTCTTGTGGATAATGCCCCGAAGGAACGAATGCTAAATCATAAATCATTTGACATTTATGAGGGTCCCAAGAAGGTCGCGGCGGTAACTATACTTGATTAAGGTGAATTAAGAAGGATGCATCGTGCAGGCACAGCGGAAAATGACGCTGTGCCTGGGGTCATATGTCACCACGCCCACAGTGCCCGTGCGTCTTGGCCATAGATCCGGTGGCTGGTTCGCAAGCTGAGTGGGCATGGGCCGGCTAAAGAACTCACGCTTGAATACGATGATTGGAACCAGCCCAAGACCGTCGTGACGAAGGACCGGCGCAGCATCGCGACAACGCATTCCGAGTACGACGCGTTCGGCCGGCGGATCCGGAAGCTCAGCGACAGTTATGCGAGTACGGATTTCCTGTGGGACGGCATGCGATTGGTGCAGGAGACATATCACGATCGTCAGGGCGAGGGACCGGCGTCGGCGGTGGACTGATCTCATAGACCCGCTACGGAGAGCAAATGAAAATCTATATTGACGAGCACGGCTTTATCCATCCGGAGTTGGCCGAAGGAAATGAAATTCTGGGTGATTTCCTGTCAGGAGATATCCAGGGTAGCGTTTACGCGGCCGATGAGTACATAAATGCTTGTCGATCTGTTGAACGCGCTGACGCCAAGCGGTGGGAGGGTACGGGAAATGCTCACACTGTCATCATCGAAAATGATTGTGTGGAAATATTAAATGAGTATACTGGGAAATCTTTGAAAATAAAAAATATAGAGAATTTTAGGGCGTACGTGGACGTGTGGAAAGAATATTTGCTGAGTATGAAATAGCGGCGTTTTTTGTGAGTGTATTATTATTGATCGATCAGTTTTAATTCCATGAATCAAGCTATTCTGAGCGTGCTTTGTCGTTATCGCGATCGAGGCATTGATTTTAAGCAACTGCGCGAGTGGCTAGAAAACGAGGGTGCACCCGTGGTGGCGCAAATTGCACGAGTCCAGTTGCTGAAGCTAAAAGGGGAAAGCGAGGCGCAAAGCAATGGAGTAGTCGCGCAGTTGCCGCCAGCATGCAAGTGCTGTCTTTCGGTCAGTTCGCTTGTTTGATGAACCAGCAGAGCAGCTTGGCGTTGCCCGACGACTGGTGCGAATTTGCGCACCCCGACTCGAAGTGCGATTGCGACCATGCACGAATCCAGGCGGAACTTGAAGTAGAGCTTCACCCGGACCATCCATTTTATGGACGCAAGCTGAAAGTAATAGCGCATGCCACTGGCACCGACGACGTTCTTTGCACTCATAGTGACGAGTCGGAGCGTTACTCGATAGTTCACCTCACATGGGGAGGGCGCCCTGAGTTAGGTACCTGCCCAACTATCGATTTCGACGGCGATTGGAGCGGCGTTTGTCGTTATTTTGGCTATATCGCCGACGTGCTAGATCGCATTGCAGAGGAAGAACGTCTCGGGCTGCGGGAGCCGATGACCACGTCGGGAACGTCGTCCCGGCCAATAGTGATTCACCGTAACGAGCAGAACGACGTCGAGTAAATCAACTCTGCACCGCGAGAACTCCGCGCCGCCCTCCTGATCTGAAGCGCCTCGAGTGCGTAGGCCGTCTGAGGGGCCAGCAGGAAAACCACAGGTGCAAACTGCGGCAGATGGTCGATTGCGTATTGTGAGGTTTGTGGATTCGCACGTTCATCACAAGTGGCATCCACGATGCGTGCGCGTTCAAAAGGCCTTGTATTGGCCACACAAGTATCGAGCCCGGCACACATCATCGTGTCCGAACTCGTAGAACTGTTTCAAATCGTCCCGTTCGGATCAATCGTCTTCCGAATAGATGGCGCAGCCGTCGCCGTGCACGCCATTACCGTCAACACTCGCAATAACCAGAAAACTGATCAAGCCACGTACCTATGCCCAATGGCTAACGTGCGCTTAAATGCGCGCAAACGATGGTTTAATGTGTAATGTCCAACTGATGATGATCGTGTTGCGTGCTGCGCGCGCGAACGGAAGTGCCACACGTGCTGATCCTCTATCGAAGCGTCGCTCCCATTGATCCACGAACAAAGGAGGAATCCAAACCATAAAACCGCCGCGGTAAACGAGCGCGGGCCGCAAGTGCTACAACACTCACGACCCGCTAACCACAGCCAACTGAACAGGAGTTGCCCACGGCTAAGCCGAATCATAAAGCACGACCACCGAAGACGGAACGTTTCGTCACGATCCGGGAGATGTGGGGTACCCCGAAGACCATGGATCCGAGGCCGGAGACGTTTTATCCGTACATGAAGATTGGTGGAATGTGGCTGATCAACGATGCGTGTTTTGTTCCGGGCCGCAAGGCGCGGATCGAGATTGAGCCGGGCAGGCTGATCATCACGCAGCTGTAAGCGCAACGCCGCGGGACGCGGCCGCGCTGCGCGACGTCGCGCAGCGCGCCGGACAGGGTAGAGCAGCCGTAAGCGGCAGCCGCCCAAAACCCCGCATCACCAAGCGATATCGCAAGACGACCGCGACGTCCCTGCACCGCCGGTAGCCGTGCACTTCGTTCCCGATCCGTTGTCATAGAACGTCCGCGTCTCTGGCTGCGGCACCGACGGATCGAACGGATTCGGCGCCCCGTGCGGACCACGCGGCGCATCGTACGGCCGCTGCGGCGCATACGAGCCGCCACTTCCAGCCGGTCGAGAGCCGTTCGCGCGCAGGTATTCATTCCAGTTCTGTTCGCGCTGCTCATATCCGGGCACTGCGCGACCCAAACTGTCGCTCCCGCTCGCGCCGAGCGCGACGTGGTTCGGAGCCGAGACAAAATCGGGTTCGTGTTTAAAAGAAGGCGGCGATGCTACGAGCGCATCGCTCGTCACCCGCACCGGCCGCGTATCGGGCGTATCGAACGGGCTACGTTCGTCGGGCGCAGCGAACTGCACCCGTCGACGGCTTATCCGCGCCGCATGCCCATCATCCCGAGCAGCCGCACGCCGCTCCGAGCGAAACACATTGGCACCGGCCGACCGATCGGTCAGCGCATCGCGTCCCGAAGCATGGGAGGCAGAAACAAAAAGCGCGCACGCGATCGCGGCGGCGGAAGACAGGCGGATAGGGCAATTCATGGATGGGCGATCCGAAGCAGGTGATGTGCAATGAACAAAACGGCAGATCACTGGCTGGCGGCTGGGCGACGGGCGGGCGTTGAAGTGGCCCTGAAGCGACTGCGAGGCGCGGTGGACGCGTCTCGCAGGAAGGCTGGCTGGATTGCAGAGGCGAATTCGTATTATTTCACATCAATAACAATAGCCTTTCGAATGAGCTAAAACCGTCGGCAAATAGAAGGCTTGAGCGCCTCCACCCAACGCACTGCAATGGTGCTCACCAAACCAATCATCAGTCGATTGAAGAACGACGATGCGACCCTTTACGGCCCCGCCACGCACCACGAAAAATCGCCTATCACCCAATCCCAATCCCGACAAGGCACAGCTCCGAAAAGCCCCCGCCAATAGCAACCAGATTGCACTCCCACCAAGCACCCCAGGGCCCCCAAGGTTGCGCCGTCATTGCTACCGACTGTCACAACCTCTCTACGTGTTTTCCCTCGGTAGACCGGCATTTTTGACAGACGATTTAAAAACGCCCATATAATTTCGACTGCCTTGCCAACGGCTGTCGGACCACCCCTCCGATCAAGCGGTTTGGCAAGCGGGGCAGGCGAAACGCTTGCGCAATGCAAGACGCATCACGATGTCTTTCCGAACCAGACGTCCCCTTCGGGGACTGCAAGAGCCGGGCCCCGCTACGCAACATTCCGCTGGAGTTCCGTCTTCTATGTGTCTCGGGCGTGTCCCATGTCCTCGCCCCGGGTGCTGTTCGATTGCGCAAGTCATGCCGCCTTTGCCCGTATGACTAAACAACATCGAGGAGCTCCCAGATGACGCTGTCCCGTCTTACGTCCATTTCCGTCGCCGCCGTGCTGTTCGCCGCCGGCGCGGCCACCGCGCAAGCGGAAACCGTGAAGATCGCCATCGCTGGTCCGATGAGCGGCTCGGTCGCCCAATACGGCGACATGGTGAAGGCCGGCGCGCTGACCGCGATCGAGCAGGTCAACGCAGCAGGCGGTGCGGGCGGCAACAAGTTCGAAGTCGTGATGATGGACGACGCATGCGAACCGAAGCAGGCCGTCGCCGTCGCCAACAAGATCGTCAGCCAGAAGATCAAGTACGTGATCGGCCACGTGTGCTCGGGATCGACGATCCCGGCCTCCGACATCTACGAGAACGAAGGCATCGTGATGGTCACGCCGTCGGCCACCGCACCGCAGTTGACGGAAGGCAAGAAGCGTCACTTCATCTTCCGCACGATCGGCCGTGACGACCAGCAAGGCCCGGCCGCCGCGCACTTCATCATCAACAACGTGAAGCCGAAGAAGGTCGCGGTGCTGCACGACAAGCAGTCGTACGGCCAGGGCATCGCGTCGTCGGTGAAGAAGGACCTCGAAGCCGCGAAGATCCCGGTCGTGCTGTTCGAAGGCATCAACGCCGGCGATTCGGACTACTCGGCGATCATCACGAAGCTGAAGTCGCAAGGCGTCGATTTCGTCTACTTCGGCGGCTACCACCCGGAAATGGGCCTGCTGCTGCGCCAGGCGCGCGAGCAGGGCGTGAAGGCCACGTTCATGGGGCCTGAAGGCGTGGGCAACAAGGACGTGACGGCAATCGCCGGCCCGGCCTCGGAAGGCATGCTCGTCACGCTGCCGGCCGACTTCTCGGCCGATCCGGCCAACGCGGCGCTCGTGAAGGCGTTCGCGGACAAGAAGCGCGATCCGAACGGCCCGTTCCAGATGCCGTCGTACGCCGCGGTGAAGATCATCGCCGACGCGATCGCCGGCGCGAAGACGACCGACCCGACCAAGGTCGCCGCGTACATGCACAAGACGACGTTCGACACGCCGATCGGCAAGGTCGCGTATGACGCGCAGGGCGACCTGAAGGCGTTCAAGTTCGTCGTGTACACGTGGCACAAGGACGCGACGAAGACCGCCGCCAAGTAATACGGAGTACCCGCCCACGCATCCGCCCTGTCCGAAACCCGGACGGGGCGGGTGTGCATTCGCGCCGCGCATGTCCCCAGTGCGCGGCCGGCAGGCGGCCCGAGACGACACCGTGCGTTGCGCGCGGCCGAATGCCGTGATCCGGCGCGGTACGCGACACAGCGCCAACGGGAGCTTCCCGCACATGACTGACTTCTTTCCGCAATTCGCCCAGCAGCTGGTCAACGGCCTGACGCTGGGTGCGATCTATGCGCTGATCGCCATCGGCTATTCGATGGTCTACGGCATCATCGGCATGATCAACTTCGCCCACGGCGAGATCTACATGATCGGCGCATACGTGGGCCTCGTCACCCTGACGGCCATCGGCATCTCCGCCGGTTATCCGCTGCCGCTCGTGCTCGGCGCCGCACTGATCGTGTCGGTGATCGTCACCGGGCTGTACGGCTTCGCGGTCGAGCGTGTCGCGTATCGGCCGCTGCGCGGCGGCCCGCGCCTCGTGCCGCTGATCTCCGCGATCGGCATGTCGATCTTCCTGCAGAACTACGTGCAGATCGGCCAGGGCGCGCGCGACGTGTCCGTGCCGGTGCTGATCTCCGGCGCGTTCGACATCCATCTCGGCGGCGACTTCGACGTGACGATCCCGTATGCGCGCCTGCTGATCGTCTGCGTGACGGTCGTGCTGATGATCGCGCTCACGCTGTTCATCTCGCATTCGCGGATGGGCCGTGCCTGCCGCGCATGCGCCGAGGACATGAAGATGGCGAACCTGCTCGGCATCGACACGAACCGCGTGATCTCGTTCACGTTCGTGCTCGGCGCGATGCTGGCGGCCGTCGGCGGCGTGCTGATCGGGCTGACGATCGGCAAGCTGAACCCGTATATCGGCTTCGTCGCGGGTATCAAGGCGTTCACCGCCGCGGTGCTCGGCGGGATCGGCAGCATCCCGGGCGCGATGCTCGGCGGCGTGCTGCTGGGCCTCGCTGAAACCTTCGCCGCAGGCTACATGCCGGCCGAGTACAAGGACGTCGTTGCGTTCGGCCTGCTCGTGCTGATCCTGCTCTTCCGCCCGACCGGCCTGCTCGGCAAGTCGGACATCGAAAAGGTTTGAGGGAGACGCAGATGAGTACAGTCATTTCCGTTCGCCGCCCGGCCGCCGACGCTTCGATCGGCCAGGCGCTGAAAAATGCCGTGGCCGCCGCGTTCCTGACGGCGATCCTCACGATTCCGGTGCTCGGGCTGCAACTGAAGCTCGACGGCTATCAGGTGGTGCTCACGCCGCACTGGCGGCCGGTGTGGATCGCGGTCGCGGCCGTGTTCCTGTTCCAGCTGTTCAAGCCGTGGCTCGTGCGCGCGAAATCGGCGGTGAAGCTGCCGGCGATGCCCGCGATGGGCGCGCGGCAGCAGCGCGCGGTCGTATGGGTGCTGCTCGCGGTCGGGCTCGTGTGGCCGTTCTTCGGCTCGCGCGGCGCGGTGGACGTCGCGACGCTCGCGCTGATCTACGTGATCCTCGGCCTCGGGCTGAACATCGTGGTCGGTTTCGCGGGGCTGCTGGATCTCGGCTATGTCGGGTTCTACGCGGTCGGCGGCTATACGTACGCGATGCTGAACCAGTACTTCGGGCTGTCGTTCTGGGAGTGCCTGCCGCTCGCCGCGATCGCGGCCGCGACGTTCGGCTTCCTGCTCGGCTTCCCGGTGCTGCGGCTGCGCGGCGACTATCTCGCGATCGTCACGCTCGGCTTCGGCGAAATCATCCGCCTGCTCGCGAACAACCTGACGAGCCTCACGGGCGGCCCGGACGGCATCTCGGGCATCCCGAAGCCGACCGTGTTCGGCTACGAGATGGCGCGCAGCGCGAGCGTCGAAGGCGCGAAGACGTTCCACGAACTGATCGGGCTGGAATACAGCGGCGACCACGTGGTGATCTTCCTGTACCTGCTCGCGCTCGTGCTGGTCGGCTTCACGCTGTTCGTCACGAGCCGCCTGATCCGCATGCCGATGGGCCGTGCGTGGGAAGCGCTGCGCGACGACGAGATCGCGTGCCGTTCGCTGGGCCTGAACCCGACGCGCATCAAGCTGTCGGCGTTCACGCTCGGCGCGGCGTTCGCGGGCATCGGCGGCGCGTTCTTCGCGGCACGCCAGGGCCTCGTGAATCCTGAATCGTTCACCTTCATCGAATCGGCGCTGATCCTCGCGATCGTCGTGCTCGGCGGGATGGGTTCGCAGCTCGGCGTGATTCTCGCGGCGATCCTGCTGACCGTGCTGCCGGAAGTCGCGCGCGGCTTCGCCGAGTACCGGATGCTGATCTTCGGTCTGGTGATGGTGTTGATGATGATGTGGCGTCCGCAGGGCCTGCTGCCCGCGAGCCGTCCCCACGTGGAGCTGCCGCGATGAGCGCACATGCAGAACTGTTGAAGGTCGCCGGGCTGCAGATGCGCTTCGGCGGGTTGCTCGCGGTGGACGGGATCGATTTCGACGTGCGCCGCGATGAAGTGTTCGCGATCATCGGGCCGAACGGCGCGGGCAAGACCACGGTGTTCAACTGCGTCGGCGGCTTCTACAAGCCGACCGGCGGCGACGTCGTGCTCGACGGCCACGCGATCGCGGGGCTGCCGAGCCACAAGATCGCGTTGAAGGGCCTCGTGCGGACGTTCCAGAACATCCGCCTGTTCAAGTCGCTGACCGTCGTCGAGAACCTGCTCGTCGCGCAGCACCGCAAGGTGAAGGCGGGGTTGCTGCCGGGCCTCTTCTCGACGCCCGCGTATCGCCGTGCCGAGAAGGAAGCGCTCGAGCGCGCGGCGGTGTGGCTCGACCGGATGGGGCTGACGTCGGTCGCCAACCGGCCGGCCGGCACGCTGTCGTACGGGCATCAGCGGCGTCTGGAGATTGCGCGCTGCATGATCACCGAGCCGCGCCTGCTGATGCTCGACGAGCCGGCGGCCGGCCTCAACCCGCAGGAGAAGGTCGAACTGCAGCACCTGATCGACAAGCTGCGCCGCGAGTTCGGCGTGTCGGTGCTGCTGATCGAACACGACATGAGCCTCGTGATGGGCGTGTCCGATCGCATCCTCGTGATGGAGCACGGCCGGCCGATCGTGATCGGCACGCCGGAAGCGGTCCGCAACGACCCGCGCGTGATCAAGGCGTATCTGGGGGAAGAGTGATGCTGAAGCTGGAACAGGTCCATACGCACTACGGCGCGGTCGAGGCGCTCGCGGGCGTGTCGATCGAGGTGAACAAGGGCGAGATCGTCACGCTGATCGGCAGCAACGGTGCCGGCAAGACGACGCTGATGATGACCGTGTGCGGCACGCCGCGCGCATCGTCGGGCCGCGTGCTGTTCGAGGGCAACGACATCACCGCGATGTCGACGCACCAGATCATGCGGCAGGGGATGGCGATCTCGCCGGAAGGGCGGCGCGTGTTCCCGAGCCTGACGGTGCTCGAGAACCTGAAGATGGGCGGCTTCTTCGCGAGCCGTCATGAGATCGACGACGGCATCGAGCACGTGTTCAAGCTGTTTCCGCGTTTGAAGGAGCGCGCGACGCAGCGGGCCGGCACGATGTCGGGCGGCGAGCAGCAGATGCTGGCGATCGGCCGTGCGCTGATGAGCAAGCCGCGCCTGCTGCTGCTCGACGAACCGACGCTCGGCCTCGCGCCGCTCGTGATCGCGCAGATCTTCGACATCATCAGGACGATCCGCGACGAGGGTGTCACCGTGTTCCTCGTCGAGCAGAACGCGAACAAGGCGCTCGGTGTGGCCGATCGCGGCTACGTGCTCGAAACAGGGCGCGTGGTGCTCGCGGATACGGGCGCGAACCTGCTCGCGAACGACCGGATCAAGCAGGCGTACCTCGGCGGTTGATGAAGGAAGCCGCCGGCCTGCAACGGGCCGGCGGTCTACGCCTGGCGGCGACGCGAAACACCCCTATCGGCAGCGGTTCGGCCTCGACCTCGACCTGCCGATGACTTTTCTACCCTAGCCGATCCTGAACGTGCTTTTCAGCACGTCGCGCAAATGCAGCGCGGCGCGATTGCCGTCGTCCGTCAGGATCGTGATCAGGTGCGGCGGAAGATCGGGCAGCGCGATCCCCGCGACGTTGCTCGTCAGGTTGCCGGACACGCGCTCGTGCTCGATGATGCCGACCGCGAGGCCATTCGCGATGCATGCTTCGACCGCGGGCGAACTCGCGCTTTCGAGCAGCAACCGGTGTGCGATCTTTGCTTTCTTCAGCGCCTTCAACGCGGTGTCGCGGTACGGACATCCCTGCAGTTGCACGGCGATCGGCAGCGGCGCATCGGGATTGAACTTGAACGTGCGCGCGGCCACCCACACCGGATGGGTCTTGCTGAGCAGTTCCGCGTGCGGCGGCGCCTTCGACACCACGGCAATCGCGATGTCGAGCTGACCGCGGGAGAACAGCAGCTGCAGTTCCTCGCTGGAACGCGCTTCGACGGTCAGTTCGAGCAACGGCCGATCGGCCGCGAAGCGGGGCAGGAATTCCGCCATGAAATGCGCGGCGTACGAATCGGGAATGCCGAGCCGCAACTTGCCGGTCAGCATCTGCGGCGACAGCGATTCGACGAGCCGGTCGTGGCTCAGCAGAAACTCCGTGGTGTCGCTCAGCAGCTTGTGGCCGAACTGCGTGAGTTCGACCGCCTGGTTGTTTCGCGTGAACAGGCGCTGCGCGACCATTTCCTCGAGCTTCTGGATCTGCGCGGTGACCGACGACGGGCTGCGATTCACTTGGGCGGCCGCATCCTTGAAGCGGCCCAGCTTCGCGACGGCGTGGAAGGTACGCAGCAGGTCGACGTCCAGGGTGCGGGGCATGATTTTGAAATTCCGAATCAGTGATTCAGGTAATGTCGATTGACGGAATTATTGGGCCTCCCTATTCTCGGGTCAACCGACAGGCCAACCGACAGGCAACGGCAGGCAGCCGGTCGGGCGTTGCACGTATCCGGGGAACGATTCATGTCGATCAAAAGCCCGCGCCTGTCCCCGGCAACCTTCCGAGAGCCGTCGCCTCATGCAGCTATTCCTGCTTCAGCTCGTTTTCGTGTTGTCGTGGAGTTCCGGCTTCATTGGCGCCAAGCTCGGGGCGGAGACGGCCGGCGCGTTCAACCTGCTGTTCTGGCGGTTCCTGCTCGTCACGCTGTGCCTCGCGGTCGTTCTCAACCGGCAGCTCGGCCGCCTGACGTGGGAGAAGCTCCGCTATCACGCGGTGATCGGCTTCCTGTCGCAGTTTCTCTATCTGGCCTGCGTATACGTCGCGATCCAGCACGGTCTGCCGCCCGGCATCGCCGCGATCGTCGCCGCGTTGCAGCCGCTCATCACGGCCGCGATGACGACGCTCGAGGGCAGCGAGCGCAGCGGGGCGCGCCAGTGGGCCGGGCTCGTCGTCGGGTTCGTCGGCGTGGGCATCGTGATCGGCGGGCAATATGCGCTGCCGGCCGGATCGGTCGGGCTCGTCATGTACCTGCTGCCGCTGGTGTCCGCGTCGGGGCTGTCGATCGCGACGATCTACCAGCGGCGCCGCGCGCTGACGGTCGCGCGCAGTAACGAGGACGGGTTGTGCCTGCCGCTGTTCGTGCAAGGCTGCGTGAGCCTGGTGCTGTTCGCGGCGAGCGGGATCGTCACGGGCGATCTGCACGTGCCGACCCAGCCGGATGTGTGGGTGTCCGTCGTGTGGCTGACGGTTTTCTCGACCTTCATGGCCTACCTGTCGTTGTGGGCGCTGCTCAAGCGCATGCCCGCGACGCGCGTGGCGACCCTCGTTTATCTCGAACCGCCGGTGACGCTGACCTGGGCCGCGTGGATGTTCGGCGACAGCATCGCGGTGTCGACCTATCTCGGCATCGTCGTCGTCGCGATCGGTGTGTGGCTGGCCGGCATGCCAGGCGAGCGGGCCACCCGGACCCGGCGTGCCAGGATGGAAGCGGCCGGGCGCTGATGCGCTGGTTGTGCACGCGATTCCGGTGTAGCGTCGCGGTACTGTCACGACCTGTGAAGGAATCCGATGAAGGTCAAACGGATCGTCGCCAATATCGACACACGATCAGTCGACGACGCAAAGCGCTTCTACCAGCGGATCTTCGGCCTCGACTTGCTGATGGACCACGGCTGGATCGCAACCTATGGCAATGCCGAGCAGATGGACGTGCAGATCAGCTTCGCATCGCAGGGCGGGGCGGGTACGCCGACGCCCGATCTGTCGATCGAGGTCGACGACGTCGACGAAGCGCTCGCACGCGTGCATGCCGCCGGGATTCCCGTCGAATACGGTCCGGCTGACGAGCCTTGGGGCGTGCGGCGGTTTTACGTGCGCGATCCGTTCGGCAAGCTCGTCAACGTGCTCGCGCATCGTTGATCCGGGATGCCAACCCGACGAGGTCGGGATGCTCCGCATCGCACACACGAAAGACTTCGCGGTTGGCCGCGTCGAGCCCGGTAGCACTTTGACGTGATGGATTGCATGCTGATCGCGGGATGGATGTAGCCAATTCCGCTCCGATCGTAGTCAAATTGGCTACATTTCGGTAATCGGCCTGGATCGGCACACAATCGGCAACTCGGACTATGCCTTGTAGCCAATTGAGCTACAATCGTAGCCAATCATGCTACGATCCATTGCCTCGACCCTGTTTGGTGACTATCGGCGCCGCGCGCTGGGCCTGCTCCTGTTGCGGCCCGATCAGGCGTTGCACGTCCGCGAAATCGCCCGTTTGACGGGCACGACGCCCGGTACGCTGCACAAGGAACTGAGCAAGCTGGCCGAAGCCGGCATCCTGAGCCGGGATCGGCAGGGCAATCAGGTGCTCTATCGTGCCAATCGAAGTTGTCCGATCTACGAGGAACTGGCTTCGATCATGCGAAAGACCTCGGGTATGGCTGATGTGCTATCCGAAGCGCTGTTGCCCTGCGCCGAGGAAATCCGTGTGGCGTTCGTGTTCGGTTCCGTCGCGCGCGGCCAGGAGACGGCGGACAGTGACGTCGATGTGATGGTGATCGGCTCGGTCGGCTTTGCAACGGTGGTCCGGCTGTTCTACGATGCGCAGGCTACGTTGGGGCGGGACATCAATCCCAAGGTGCTGTCGGCGGACGAGTTTCGTGAGGGCGTCGCCGGGCAGGACGCATTTTTACGGGACGTGCTTGGAAAACCCAAGATTTTCTTGATTGGTAGCGACCATGACCTTGCAGAACTTGCTCGGCGTTAGTCTTGATGCAATCCGGCCGGACCGGGAACAAGCGACGCGCCTGCTGGCTGCGGCGGAACGAAATCTGGCGGATGCGCAAATCGCGGCATTGAGTAACGAAAACCGCTTTGATGCGGCGTACAAGGCGATCATGCAACTCGCGATGCTGGCGTTGCACGCGAACGGTTTTCGTACGTTGACGAGCCGGCCGGGGCACCACCAGACGGCGATCCAGACGCTTCCACAGACAATCGGTTTGCCGGTCGAGCGCATGATCGTACTGGACGCGCTGCGCAAGCAGCGCAACCTGTCCGATTACTCCGGGGATGTGATTCAGGCGTCAGCGGTTCGCGAGTGTTTCGATAGTGCGACGGCGCTCCTGATTGACGTAAAGGCGTGGATGGACGGGAACAAGCCGGAGTTGCTGGCCGCGCAGTAGCCGTTACCGTGTCGAATCGCCAACTCGAAACGCCGATGCATCACGTATGCAATGCCAGCCCCTTCACGGCCTTGTCGACCGCCTTCTTCGGCCCGCGCAACGCCAGCCCGACGAGGTCGGGATGCTCGGCGTCGCCGGCACGAAAGACTTCGCGGTTGGCCGCGTCGTGCCCGGTCGAAAACATCGCGTGCACGTAGGGCACGATCGTGAGTTCGCGCGACAGCGCCTGCCGGTGCGCGGCCTGCAGGCCGTTCAAATCGGCCGCGAACACCAGCATCGGCTGGCCCAGCATGCGGCCGTAGCGGCGTCCCGCCGCATCCTCGTAAGGCTCGCCGAGCGCTTCGGGCGCTTCAGCCGCGACGCCTGTCGCGAGAAACGCGACGACATTGAGTTTCTGCCACGCCGCGAGATCGTCGCGCACGATCAGCGCCACCTTGGTATCGAACATGATTGCTCCTCGTTGAAGCGCACATGATCGGATGCTGCGCGGGATCAGTCTGGAACGTTTGTGCACATCTGCCGGTACGCAGCCGGCGTGATCCGGTATGCGCGGCGGAACCAGCGGCCGAGGTGGCTCTGGTCGGCGAAGCCGACGTCGGCCGCGACCTGTGCGGGCGTGCGGCCGGCGGCCAGCAGGCGGCGCGCGGCGCGTAGCCGCACGCGCACCAGGTACGCGTGCGGTGACGTGCCGTACGCGCGCTGGAACAGCCGCGTCAGCCGGAACCGGTCGATCCCGGTGAGATCGACGAGTGCGTCGAGGCCGATATCGTCGCTCATGCGCGCATGCAGCAGATCGCGCGCGCGGGCAATCGCGGGCGCGACGGCATTGCCGCCGCTCGCGAGCGGGGCGCGCAATTCGCCGCCGAGCCGCGTCAGCAGGCGGTCGAGCGCCTGGTCGCGTGCGAGCTTGCCCTCGTTGCCGTGGAGCGCGACGAACGCCTGCCGGATCGTGTCGACGAGGCCGCGATCGTCGACCAGCGTGTGGCCGAACGCGGCTTCGACGCCGCCGAGGCCCGGCAGGTCCAGCCGGCGTGCCGCTCGCTCGACCCATGCCTGCGGGAGGTACAGCATTCCATACGTGAAGCCGCCCGCTTCGGGCGCGTGGCCATCGTGCAGCGCGCCCGGCTCGATCAGGATCGCGCGGCCCGGCACGCTCGTATGCACCGACCGGTGGCACTGGAATTGCTGCACGCCCTGTTCGGTGAAACCGACCAGCATGTCGTCGTGATCGTGCGCATCGTATGCATGGCCGCTGAAATGCGCATGCAGGCTTTCGATGCCGGTGTCCGCATCGCGCCGAGCGACGAGCCAGTGGTCGCGCGTGTCGCTGCCGTTCGTCGCCGTGTCCTTCTCCATCGCTCGTTTCGTGCCGCGTCGTGACGTGTCCTGCAGTGTACGCCGATGCCGCCCGCTCACGCGTCGTTCGCCGCCGCCTGTTCGTCCCGCGCGTATTGCGCCGGCGGCCGCCCGACGTGGCGCGTGAACGCGACCGTGAACGTGCTTGCCGAACTGTAGCCGACGCGCCCCGCGATCTCGGCGATGCGGCCTTCATTGCGCCGGAGCAGGTCCTTCGCGAGCGCCATGCGCCACGTGAGCAGGTATTCCATCGGCGCGACGCCGACCGCACGGTTGAAGCGCTCGAAGAAAGTCGAGCGCGACAGTGCCGCTTCCTTCGCGAGTTCGACGACCGTCCACGGATGCGCGGGGCGTTCGTGCATCCCGCGGAGCGCGGCCGCGAGCCGGCTGTCGGCCAGCCCGCGCATGAGGCCGGGCGATGCGTTCGTGTCGGTCGTGAACCGCAGCGCCTCGATCAGCAGCACCTCCAGCAGCCGCGCCAGCACGATTTCGCGCGCGGGCCGCTGTGCGCGCGATTCGTCGCGCACCAGTTGCACGAGCGTGGTCAACCGCGGTTCGCCGCGCACGTGCACGAATTGCGGCAGCAGCGACACCAGCAGTGCCGCGTCGGGTGAACCGAAGCTGCAGTTGCCGGCCATCATCCGCGTGTCGACCGGGTTGCCCGGATCGCCGATCCGGTATTCGCCGTTGTCGAGCGCGACCGGCGGCGCGGTTTCGACGCCCGGCGGCGGCGGTTCGAGGCTCGACATCGCGACGCCGTAGGCGGCCGGAATCAGCACGAAATCGCCGGGCAGCAGTTCGATCGGCGCGTGCCCGTCGATCGCGATCCGGCACCCGCCATCGAGGATCGCGCAATAGAACGGCTCGCCGGCGACCGTGCGGCTGATCGACCACGGGCTCGCACCGTGAACGGACTTGGAGTACCGCGCGCCCGGTTGCAGCAGCGTCACGACTTCGGTCAGTGGGTCGATCATTGCCGGACGCTCGCAAAAGAAAATCGGATTTCCGATTGTAGCGAATACGGATCCGGCCATCTATCGTACGGACACGTGCCCAACACACCTCAGGAGTTCGCATGAAGACCGTACTGATCACCGGCTGTTCCTCCGGCTTCGGCCTCGAGATCGCCCGCCATTTCCTCGCACGCGACTGGCAGGTCGTCGCGACGATGCGCACGCCGGACGCGGCGGTGCTGCCGCCTTCGGCGCACCTGCGCGTGCTGGCGCTCGACGTGACGAACGCGGACAGCATCCGTGCCGCGATCGACGCGGCGGGCCCGATCGACGTGCTCGTCAACAACGCGGGTTTCGGCGCGGCTGCGCCGGCCGAGCTCATGCCGTTCGATACGGTGCGTGCGCTATTCGAGACCAACACGCTCGGCACGATCGCAGTCACGCAGGCGGTGCTGCCGCAGTTTCGCGAGCGCGGGGCCGGGGTGGTCGTGAACGTCACGTCGAGCGTCACGTTGAAGGCGTTGCCGCTGGTCAGCGCGTATCGCGCGAGCAAGGCGGCAGTCAATGCGTACACCGAATCGATGGCGGTCGAACTCGAACCGTTCGGCGTGCGCGCGCATCTGGTGCTGCCGGGTCGGGCGCCCGACACGCGTTTCGGCGACAACGCGCGTGCGCACATGCATGGCTTCGAACACGACGCGTATGCGGAGTTTGTCGGGAAGGCCGTCGCGCGAATGCTCGATGCGTCGGGGCCGATCACCCATGCGCAGGACGTCGCCGAAGCCGTGTGGCGTGCGGCAACCGATCCGTCGAGCCCGATGCGCATTCCGGCCGGCGCGGATGCCGAAGCGTGGGCGGCCGAGGCGCGTTGATCGATCGGAAATTCGTCGCGCCGGTCGGTCGAGCCGGCGCGACGGATTGCGTGATGCGGGGAAGGGCGTTACCGCGCGCCGTTACAACGCCCGTTCGATCGCCTGCCCCAGCAGCGACAGGCCAAGATCGATCTCTTCCTCGCTGACGGTCAGCGGCGGCGCGATCCGGAACACGCCGCCCATACCGGGCAACTGCACGATGTTCATGCTGAGCCCGAGGTTCATGCATTCGCGCGTGATCTTCGCGCCGAGCCCGTCCGCCGGTTCCTTCGTCCGGCGATCCTTGACGATCTCGACACCGAGCAGCAGCCCGCGTCCGCGCACGTCGCCGATGCAGTCGAACCGTTCCATCAGGTCGAGCAGGCCGCGCCTGAGCCGGTCGCCCATCACGTTCGCCCGTGCGACGAGCCCGTCGCGCTGCACCACGTCGAGCACGCGCAGGCCGACGGCCGCCGGCAGCGGGTCCGACACGTGCGTCGTGTAGAACAGGTAACCGAGTTCGTGCGCGCGTTCCTCGATCGCCGCGGACGTCACGATCGCCGCGAGCGGCAGCCCCGCGCCGAGCGTCTTCGACAGCGTCAGGATGTCGGGCGTCACGCCGTCGCGCTGGCACGCGAACATCGTGCCGGTGCGGCCGACGCCGGTCTGTGCCTCGTCGAGGATCAGCAGCATCCCGCGTTCCTCGCACTTGCGCTTGAGCGCCGCCATATAGCCTTCCGGCAGCTCGATGATCCCGCCCGAACTGAGGATCGGTTCCGCGATGAACGCGGCGAGGTTGCCGCTCGATTGGCGGTCGATCAGGTCGAACGCGTAGTCGAGTTCGGCGAGATGGTCGTAGGCGCCGTCGCGCTCGAAGCGCGGCCGGTACGTGAACGGTGCCGGGATCGCGAACGAGCCGACGGCGGCCGGGCCGACGCCCTTGCGGCCGGCGCTGTACGTGGCCGATGCGGCGGCGCCCGTCATCCCGTGCCACGACTGCGCGAAGCCGACGATCTCGTACTTGCCGGTGACGAGCTTCGCCATCCGGATCGCCGCTTCGTTCGATTCCGCGCCGGTGCTGAGCAGCAGCGCGCGATCGAGCCCGTCGGGCGTGATGTCGGCGAGGCGCGTCGCGAGGTCGACGACCGGCCGCGACAGCATCCCGCTGAACAGATGGTCGAGCTTGCCCGCGTATTCGCCGATCACGGAGACGATCTCCGGATGGCTGTGGCCGAGCACCGCGCTCATCTGGCCCGACGTGAAATCGAGGATTGCGCGGCCGTCGGCGTCGTAGACGAAGCTGCCTTTCGCGCGCTCGATGATCATCGGCTCGAACGTGCCGCCGTAGCGGACCAGGTGCTGCCTGGCGTTGCGCCAGAAGGTCGGGTCGTCGTTCAGGGACATCGGGCATCTCCGGGCAAAAGGGCAGGGGGCGCTTGCAGTCTAGGCGTGTGTCTGGTTTGATGGAAACGAATAGTTCTTATGCAAGGTAGAAAAGGAGCTAATACCTTGGGGCTTTCGCTTGAAATCGACCTGCTGCGCTCGTTCGTCGTGATCGCGGAGGTGCGCGCGCTCAGCCGCGCGGCCGCGCGTGTCGGCCGCACCCAGTCCGCGCTCAGCCAGCAGATGAAGCGGCTCGAGGAGGCCGTCGACCAGCCGCTGTTCCAGCGCACCGGGCGCGGCGTGGTGCTGACCCATCCGGGCGAGCGGCTGCTCGTGCATGCGCAGCGCATCCTGCGGCTGCACGACGAGGCGATGGCCGACCTGTGCGGCACGGGGTTGTCGGGGACGATCCGCTTCGGGTGCCCGGACGATTACGCGGAGGTGTGGCTGCCGTCGCTGCTGCGGCAGTTTTCGAGCCAGCATCCGCAGGCGATCGTCGAGGTCGTGTGCGGGCCGACGCCGCGTCTCGTCGAACAGCTGGAGAAACGTGCGGTCGACCTGGCGATGATTTCATTGCCGGACGACGGCGCGAACGACGACATCATTCGCCGCGAGCAACTGGTCTGGATCGGCTATCCGGGGCTGGAACCCGGGCATTTCGATCCGCTGCCGCTTGCGTTGTCCGATCGCGACACGCTCGACCACATCGCGGCCTGCGAGGCGCTGGAGCGCGCCGGCCGTCATTACCGCATCGCATACGCGAGCAGCAGTCTCGCGGGGCTGATCGCGCTGGTGCGTTCGGGGCAGGCGTTCGCGGTGATGACACAGACGGCGGTACCGGCCGACCTGGCGATCGTCACCGGCGATCCGCGCCTGCCGCCGTTGCCTGCCGTGGGCATTACGCTGAAGTTCGATCGCAAGCGGCCGTCGCATCTGACGACGGCGTTCGCCGAGCATATCCGGCTCACGCTGCCGCTGTTGTGAAGCGTGCGGCCGCCGCGCCGTGGCGTCACTCGACCGTCGACGAAGCCGACACCCGTGCCGGGTCATGCGCATCCGATGCCGCCTCCACCCCGGCTTCCACATCACGCACGCGGATCGCCGCCTGCATGCCCGACAACTTGAGTTCGGTCTCCTGATATTCGTTGACCGGCTCGGAATCGGCGACGATGCCGCAGCCCGCGAACAGCCGGCAGGCCCCGCCGTCGACCAGCGCGGAGCGCAGCGCGACGATGAAGTCGCCGTTGCCGTGCGCGTCGATCCAGCCGACGGGCGCCGCATACCAGCCGCGATCGAATCCTTCATGTGCGCGGATGTGGTCGAGCGCCGCGTCGCGCGGATGGCCGGCCACCGCCGGCGTCGGGTGCAGTGCCGCGATGACCTGCAAGAGCGTCGCGTCTGCCTTCAGCGTCGCGCGGATCGGCGTGCTCAGGTGCTGCAGCCTCGGCAGCCGGTGCAGCGACGGTTCCGCGGGCACGTCGAGCGCGCGCGACAGCGGCGTGAGCGCGGCGCGGATCGCGTCGACGACGAGCGCGTGTTCGAGCCGCTCCTTGGCGGAAGCCATCAGGGCCGCGCCGAGTGCGCGATCGTCGTCGGGCGTGGCGCCGCGCCGGGTCGTCCCGGCCAGCGCATGCGTGCGCACGTCGCCGGCCGCGACACGCGCGAGCCGTTCCGGCGTGGCGCCGACGAAGCAGGCGCCTTCTCGGCGGATCGCGAACAGGTGCGCGTGCGCGTCGCGCTTGCGCAGCCGGCGCAGCAGCGGCGCGATGGCAACGGGCCGCGCGTATTGTTCGAGCACGTCGCGCGCGAGCACGACCTTGCCGAACGCGCCGCCGTGGATCGTGTCCACCGCGCGCCGGACTTCGTGCTGCCATTCGCTCGCCTGCAGCGCCTGCGTGTGCAGCAGATGCGGTGCAGCGTCGTCGCGGGCGGCCGCGAGCGTGCCGAGCGACTCGATGCGCGCGAGGCACGCATGCGCGAGCGCGGCCGGATCGTCGTGCGCGGCGACGACGTGCTGGCAGACGGCCCAGTGCGCGTCGCCTTCGCGCACGATCAGCAGCGTCGCCACCGTCATGCTCGCGTCGGGAAACGGCGCCCAGTGCGCGCTGCGCGCGCCGCGCGGATCGAACCGGAAGCCGCCGACGGCGCGCGGCGGCTGCGGGCCGGCCGTCACGGCATCACGAACGAGCGTGCGCCAGCGCGCATCGATCTGCGCGAAGCGCGTGTCGCCGGTGGCGGTCAGTTCGAGCGCGTTGCCCCAGCCGAACAGCGTGACGGATGTATCGCCGGCTTCGTGGAAGAACCACGGCGTGGCTCCGTCGTCCCATGCGGCGATCAGGTCGAAGAAGTCGAGCGGCCGCACCGGCACCGACACCGACGCGAGTGTCGGCGTGCCGGTGTCGGCGGCGCGGCGGGCCGCACGGGCGAACGTGTCGTGCAGCAGCGGGAGGCCGGCGTTCATGCGAGCCCCCGTTGCCGGCGCCAGTGCTGCGTTTGCTGCGCGATGTACCACGCGATCAGGCCGGCGAACAGCGTCTCGACGTAGTCGCCGTCGAGGCCCGCCTGTTCGGCCCAGCGGCGCCGGTCGGGCAGCATCGCGGCCACCCGTTCCGGCGCGGCGATGCTCGCTTCGTCGGGCTTGAAGCGCGATGCAGCCTTCACGTACTGCATGCGCCGGCCGAGCGCGTCGATGATGTCGGCGTCCAGGCGATCGATGGCTTCGCGAATGTCGGGCAGCCCCGTGCAGGCGTCCGGTGTTTTCATGTGTACTCCTTTCCGTAACGAAGGGATTGGTCGATCCGTTCGACCAGGTGCGCGATCAGCGCCGGGTACTGGTGCCGCAGGTAGAAGTGGTCGCCGCTGAACGTCTCGATGCGGATCGGGCGCGACGCGACGTCCTGCCACGCGCGCGCTTCGTCGTCGTCGAGCTCGGAATCGGCAAGCGGCAGCATCACGCCGAGCGGCGTGTCGAGCCGCGGCGGCCGGTCTCGGCGATACGTCTCGATCGCACGGTAGTCGTGGCGGATCATCGGCAGGTAGATCGCGCGCATCTCCGGATCGGCGAGCAGCGCAGCGTGCTCGCCGGACAGCCGCGCGACATCGGCCACGAGCGCGTCGTCGGATTGCAGGTGCAGGTCGGACAGGCGCTGACGATGCGGCGGCGGCAACGCGGATACGGCCAGGTAAAGCGGTGCCGCGCCGCGCGCCTCGAGCCGCACCGCCACCTCGTACGCGAGCGCCGCGCCGAGGCTGTGCCCGAACAGCACGAGCGGCGCGTGCGCATAACGTTGCAGCGCGTCGGCGGCGGGGCCGGCGAGGGCGTCGATCGTCGTCAGGCACGGTTCGCCGAAACGCTCCTCGCGGCCCGGATACTGCAGTGCGAGCAGGTCGACGTCCCATGGCAGCGCGCGGCTCCAGTTGCGAAAGAAATTCGCGGTGCCGCCTGCATGCGGGAAACACACGAGCTGCGCGCGCGGGCACGGTGACAGGCGCAGCTCGCGGATCCAGTTCGAACCGGTCGGTCGCGCGCTCATGCGGCCGCCGCCTGCAACTGGCGGCGCAGCAGGTCGCGCAGCGATTTCTTGCTGGTCTTGCCGATGCCGGTTTCCGGGAAGCGCGGCATGAACTCGATGCGATCGGGAATCTTGAAGGCCGCGAGCCCGCAGTCGCGCAGGTAGCGTTTCAGCACCAGCCTCGACGGCGCGGGTGCGCGTGCGACGACGAACGCGCACGTGCGCTCGCCGAGCAGCGGGTCGGGCATCGCGACCACCGCCGCGTCGTGCACCTGCGGGTGCGCGAGCAGCAGGTTCTCCACTTCCTCGGCGGAGACCTTCTCGCCGCCGCGATTGATCTGGTCCTTGTCACGGCCTTCGACGACGAGGTCGCCGTCGGCGGTGCGCCGCACGCGATCGCCGCTGCGATAGAAGCCGTCGGCCGTGAACGCGGCTGCATTGTGCTCGGCGAGCCGGTAGTAGCCGCGTATCGTGTACGGGCCCCGCACCTGCAGTTCGCCGATTTCGCCGGGCGCGACCGGTTCGCCGGTTTCGTCGACGATGCGCACTTCGTCGCCGTCCGACACCGGGCGGCCCTGTGTATGCGCGATCCGTTCGGGCGAATCGTCGAGCCGCGTGCAGCAGATGAGCCCTTCGGCCATCCCGAACACCTGTTGCAACCGGCAGCCGAGCACGGGCGTCACGCGCGCGGCCGCGTGGTCCATCAACCGCGCGCCGCCGACCTGCAGCACGCGCAGGCTCGACAGGTCGGCCCGGCGTTGCGGCTGTTCGTCGAGCCACAGCAGCGCGAGCGGCGGCACGAGCGCGGTATGCGTGACGCGTTCCTGCGCGATCAGCGCGAAGCTCTGTTCGGGCTCGGGCCGTCCGGTCGCGACCACGCGGCCGCCCGCGAGCAGCGCACCGATCGTGCCGGGGCAGCACAGCGTGAAGTTGTGCGCCATCGGCAGCGCGGCGAGGTAGACGGTGCCGGCGTCGAATCCGCTCGCGACGCTGCACGCGCGTACGTTGTACAGGTATTCGCGATGGCGGCGCGGGATCAGCTTCGGCGTGCCGGTCGTGCCGCCCGACAGCTGGAAGCACGCGATGTCGTCGGCGCGTGCCGCGCATTCGCGCAGCGGCGGCGCGTCGTACAGCGCGTCGAATGGTGTGAACGCGTGATCGTCGCCGTCCATCACGACGTGCTCGAGCGTCGGGCAGTCGGCCTGCAATGCGGCCGCGAGCGGCCGGCAGTCGAACTCGCCGAGTCGTGCCGCGCACAGATACGCGCGCGCGCCGGCGAAGCGGCAGAACGCGCCGATCTCGTAGTGCCGGTGGGCGGGCAACGCGAGCACCGGCCGCACGCCGAGCTGGAACAGCGCGAAGCAGGTCTCGATGAAGCGTGCGCCGTTCGGCAGATGGACGACGACCGCATCGCCGCGCACCAGGCCCAGACGCGCGAGGCCGCCCGCAAGCTGGCGGATGCGCGCCAGCAGGTCGCGATAGCTGAGCCGGCAGGTGCCGTCAACGACCGCGAGCGCGTCGGGGGCGCGCTGCGCTTGCGCGTCGAGCGCCTCGAAGAACGTCGTGTCCTGCCAGTAGCCGGCGTCGCGATAGCGGTGCGCGAAGTCGTCGGGCCAGTCGGGCGCGTCGGCCGGGATCGCCGGCGCCACGGAGGGAAGGGAGGAGTGCATGCGCTGACCTTGGGTTCCGGCAAGTTGTCAAAAAATGTAAATGAGAGGTATTATCATTTGTAACAAGTGCCGCGATAACGTCGTTTCTTTCGATATCGCGGCAATTTCATTCGATCGGGCGCCTGTCGCGCGGCGCCCGCCCGGCCCGGCCGGAGAATCGGCCGGTTGCCGCCGGCGCGCGCCGGGCCGCGCGTGCCGCCTAACCAACGGACCTCCGATGAGCTCGACCTCCTTCGCTTCGTCACGACGTCACCCGCCGGTGCTCGTGCCCGGCAATCATCCGGGCGTGGTGCACATCGACGCGGGCATGAAACTCATGAGCGGCACGCTGTGCTCGGACAGCCGCGACTGGTACGAGGAGCCGCTCGAAAAAGGGCTGAAGCTCGTCCTCGTGCAGAGCGGGCAGTTGCGCTGCCGCGTGCCGGGCCAGCCCGAGCAGTGCATCAAGGGGCCGGGCCTGTGCGTGATCGCCAACGACGGCGAATTCACGACGCACCAGATCTACGACCGCGACGTGCCGCTGCGCTACACGATCGTGCAGCTCGGCCTCGATGCGCTCGACCGCAACCTGAGCCTGTTGCCGGAGAAGATGCTCGCGCCGACGGGCGGCGATCCGCGCATCGTCAGTTGCCCGGCATCGAAGGCGCTGCAGGCGCTCGCGGTACAGATCGCGACGTGCCCGTTCGAGGGCGCGGTGCGCGAGTACTACCTGAAGGCCAAGGCATTCGAGCTGACCGCGCTGAGCGCGCAGCTGCTGGCAACGCAGCGGCAGTTCGCGCCGGCCGACGTGCGCGTCACGTCGTCGGACGTCGAGCGCGTGTACGCGGCGAGCGACATCCTCACGCGCGAGCTCCAGCAGCCGCCGACGCTCGATGCGCTCGCGGGCCGGGTGGGGATGAATTCGCGCAAGCTGACGGCCGGCTTCCGCAAGGTGTTCGGCACGAGCGTGTATGCGTACCTGCAGGAATACCGGCTGCGGACCGCGCACGCGATGCTGTGCGCGGAGGACGCGAACGTGTCGACCGTGGCGTACCGCGTCGGCTACAGCCCTGCACATTTCTCGATCGCGTTCCGCAAGCGCTACGGCATTTCGCCGAGCGACATTCGCGCATCGTCGAACGCGATCGACGATGCCGAACTGGAGAGCGCGGCAATCTAAAACAACTGACCGGCCGCCTAAAGCAATCGACCGGGCTCATGGGCGTTAATGAGATAGATTCTCATTCACGGGTGGCCGCCGCCGCGCGGATCCGCCATCGAACGACCCATACAAGGCGTGCCCATGAGCCAGACCGCTGTCGATTCAACCATCGATCATTCCGATCCTTCCTGTTTTTCTCCCATTGCCTTTCGCTCGCAGCTCGTCGCGATGATCGCGGCGCTGCTCGACGAGCCCGTCGACGAAATCGCGTCGCTCGACGATGACGAGGACCTGCTGAGCTGCGGCCTCGATTCGATCCGGCTGATGTATCTGCAGACGCGCGTGAACCGGCTCGGCTACGCGCTGACGTTCGATGCGTTCGCGCGTACGCCGACGCTCGGCGCGTGGGCCGAGCTGCTCGCGAATGCGCCGCGCGGCGCGTCCGCGGCGCCCGACGTCGAGGCCGCCGAGGCGGTCGATGTCGACGTGCATGCGCCGTTCGACTTGTCCGCGGTGCAGCAGGCGTACTGGCTCGGCCGCGGCGACGGTGAAGTGCTCGGCAACGTGAGCTGCCACGCATTCCTCGAGTTTCGCAGCCGCGCGATCGATCCCGTTCGTCTCGACGCGGCGTGCCGACTCGTGCGCGAACGCCATCCGATGCTGCGTGCGCGCTTTGCCGGTGGCCGCCAGCAGATCGTCGCGGCACCGGAGGCGCCGGTGTTCGCGCATGCGGACTGGCGCGACCGGACGCCCGCCGAAGCGGAAACCGAATGGGTGTCGATGCGCGCGTTCCGGTCGCACGAATGTCTCGACGTCGAGCGCGCGCAGGTCTTCATGATGGGCCTCGCGCAGATGCCCGGCGGCGAGGATCGCGTGTGGCTGAGCGTCGACCTGCTCGCGGCCGACGTGGACAGCGTGCGGCTGCTGATGCAGGAGATCGGTGCCGCGTATGCCGAGCCGTCGGCGTTGCCCGACGCGCCGTCGACGTGGTTCCCGACCTGGCTCGCGCGTCGCGCGGCCGATACGCGCGATGCGCGGGCCGCGGCGCGCGATGCATGGCAGGCGCGGCTCGCGACGCTGCCGGAAGGGCCGGCGCTGCCGCTCGCCCGTGCGCCGGAAACGATCCGCGCACCGCGTTTCAGTCGCGTCACGCATACGCTGAGCACGGCCGAACTGACGCGCCTGCAGGCACGGGCCGCGCAGCATGGCGTCACGCTGTCGTCGGTGTTCGGTGCGGCTTTCGCGGCGGTGCTCGCGCGCTGGAGCGGCCGGCAGGCGTTCCTGCTCAACGTGCCGCTGTTCGACCGGCACGGCGATGCGCCCGATCTCGGCCGCGTGATCGCCGATTTCACGACGCTGCTGCTCGTCGAATGCGACATGCGCGCCGACGCGAGCGCGGCCGACACGGTACGCGCGTTCCAGCAGCGGCTGCACGGCGCGATCGCGCAGGCTGCGTATCCGGCGCTCGACGTGCTGCGCGATGCACGCAGGCAGGGCACACCGCGCGCGGCGCCCGTCGTGTTCTCGTGCAATCTCGGCGACGCGCCGTTCGTGCCCGACGCATTCGCGCGCGTGTTCGGCGATCTGCACGACATGATTTCGCAGACGCCGCAGGTGTGGCTCGATCACCAGCTCTATCGCGTGCCGGACGGCGCGTTGCTCGCATGGGACAGCGTCGACGGCCTGTTTCCCGACGGGATGGTCGATGCGATGTTCGGCGCGTATGTCGCGCTCGTGCAGGCGCTGTGCGATCGCGACTGGCGGCTGCCGATCGCGGTCGAGTTGCCGTCCGCGCAGCGACGCGTGCGCGATGCGCTCAACGCGGTGCCCGCTCCCGCGCGGCCGCGCACGCTGCATGCCGACTTCTTTGCATCGGCCGCGCGCGAGCCGGCGGCCGTTGCATTGCGGTGCGCCGAGCGCGTGGTGACGCGCGGCGAACTGGCCGCGCAGGCGCTGGCGATCGCGGGTGGCCTGCGTGCCGCCGGCATCGGTCACGGCGATGCCGTCGAGATCAGTCTGCCGCGCGGGCCGGAACAGGTGGCCGCGGTGTTCGGCGTACTGGCCGCCGGCGCGTGTTACGTGCCGCTCGACATTGCGCAGCCGGCCGCGCGCAAGACGCTGATCGAACGCGCGGCCGGCGTGAAGGCCGCGATCGGCGACACGGCGCACGCGGATGCGCCGCTGCCGCGCTTCGATGTTGCCTCGCTGATGAAACATGCGCCGCTGGCCGCGCCGCTCGCGGTGGCGCCGCAGGCCACCGCGTACGTGATCTACACGTCCGGTTCGACGGGCGTGCCGAAGGGTGTCGAGATGACGCACGCGGCGGCGCTCAACACGATCGACGCGATCGATGCACTGCTCGGCGTGCGTGCGCACGACCGGCTGCTCGCGGTATCGGCGCTCGATTTCGACCTGTCGGTGTACGACCTGTTCGGCGCGCTCGGTGCCGGCGCCGAGCTCGTGCTGCCGACCCAGGACGATGCGCGCGACGCGGCGCGCTGGATCGACCTGATCGCGCAGCATCGCGTGACGCTGTGGAATTCGGCGCCCGCGCTGCTCGAAATGGCGCTGGCGGTGCCCGCTGCGGCCGACGCATGCCGCAGCGTGCGCGCGGCGCTGCTGTCCGGCGACTGGATCGCGCTCGACCTGCCGGCGCGCCTGCGCGAACGGTGCGGCGACGCATGTGCGTTCCATGCGCTCGGCGGCGCGACCGAGGCCGGCATCTGGTCGAACGTGCAGACCGTGCGCGACGTGCCGCCGCACTGGCGTTCGATTCCGTATGGCCGGCCGTTGCCGGGGCAGGCCTATCGCGTCGTCGATACCGACGGCCGGGATGTGCCGGATTACGTGCCGGGCGAACTGCTGATCGGTGGCGACAGTCTCGCGCGCGGCTACCGGAACGATCCCGAGCTGACCGCGCAGCGCTTCGTGCAGCACGCGTCGGGCCGCTGGTATCGCACGGGCGACCGTGGCCGCTACTGGCCCGACGGCACGCTCGAATTCCTGGGGCGCGAGGATCGCCAGGTGAAGGTGCGCGGGCACCGGATCGAACTGGGTGAGATCGAGGCCGCGCTGGCCGCGCATCCGCAGATCGACGGTGCGTGCGCGAGTGTCGTGAATGGCGAAGTTGCGCGCATCGTCGCCGCATTCGTGCCGGCCGATCGCGTTGCCGATGCCGCGCCGTCGTCGCTCGCGGAGGCCGACCTGGCCGATACGGTTCAGGCGGAAGCGGCCGTTGCGCGTGCCGTCGCCGATCGGCTGCTCGATGGCGGCGCGGGCCTGCCGCCGTCGTTGCGTGCGCACCGGCACGCGAAAGGCGATGCGTCGATCTCCATCGACGGTGCGCTCGATCGGCTCGACTGGCATGCAACCGATCTCGACGATCTGACGTCGTCGCTGCGCGCGCTCGCAACCGATCCGGATACCGCCGCGCAGCGCGTGCCGCTGGACCCGTGCGTGGCACCGCTTGCGTTCGCGACGCGTTTGCCGGACGGCGCCCGCGTGCTGCGCGAGTTTGCCGGCGCGCTGGAGGCACAGGCCGCCGCACGCACCGGTGTGCTGCGGGTCGCGGTGGTCGACGCCCGCGCCGGGCAATGGTTCGAAGCGGGCCTCGGCGTGCTCGACGATCCACGTTTCGACGTGACGCTGTTCGACGTGTCGCCGGGGCTGCTGCACACCGCACAGGCACGCTTCACCCTTACGAGGCCCGCGCTTCAGACGATGCAGGACGGCTTGTTGCCCGCGCGGCATCTCGGCGAATTCGATTGCGTGATCAGTTTCGCGGCCGCGCATCTGCGCGACGATCCGCGCGATACGTTCCGGATCGCGGCCGCGCTGCTGGCGCAAGACGGCCGTTTGCTGTTCGCCGACGTGCTGCGCGACTCGCCGTTGCGTGAACTCGTCGCGAGCGTGGCGGGTGATGCGTCGTTGCCGCGGCCGTTCACGCCCGATGCGATCGCCGCCGCCGCGCATGCGTGCGGTTTTACGCTCGACTCCCGAAGCTGGCGTTCGAACGCATTCGCGTGCATCGATGCGCGCCGTGCCGGCGGACCGGCCGCGCAAGCGGCGCTGGCCGACTGGCTGCGCGACCGCTTGCCCGACGCGATGCGCCCCGATGCGCTGTGGTGCATCGCGCGCTGGCCGCTCAACGCGAACGGCAAGATCGACCGGCGGGCGGTGGGCGAGGCGCTCGCGCGTGCGCTCGGCGACGCTCCGGCCGCCCACGATGCATTCGTGCCGGCCGACGAACGGCAGGCGACGCTGCTCGCGTGCTGGGAGCACGCGCTCGGCCGCCCGGCGAACGCGCGCGATGCGACGTTCTTCGCGCTCGGCGGCGACAGCCTGCTCGCGACGCGCCTGCTCGCGCAACTGCGCGAGCGGCTCGGCGTGCGGGTCGGGATGGCGGCGTTCTACCGGCAGCCGACGCTCGCGGGTCTCGCCGCGCAGCTCGACGAGGCGGCACCGGCCGCGCCGGCCCTGCAAGCCTCGCAGGCCGACGGCGACACGCCGGTTGCGACGATCGAGGAGGGCGTGCTGTGAGCTTCGATGACGTGCTCGATCTTTGCCGCGAACGCCAGATCGAACTGTGGTGCGACGACGGCGGCCAGTTGCGCTATCGCGCGCCGGCCGGCGCGCTCGATGCGGACCTGGCCGCGCGCATCAAGGCCGAACGCGACGCGTTCGTCCGCTTCCTGCAGGACGGCGCATGGCGCTGCGATCCGGTGCGCCGTCACGAGCGGTTCGCACTGACGCCGGTGCAGGCCGCGTACGTGCTCGGCCGCCACGAATCGTTCGAGTACGGCGGCAATGCGTGCCATCTGTACGTCGAGTACGGCGAGCCCGCGAATCTCGACTGCGTGCGCTTCGAGGCGGCGTGGAACGCGTGCGTCGCGCGGCATCCGATGCTGCGTGCGATCGTCGAGGACAACGCATGGCAACGCGTGCTGCCCGACGTGCCGTGGCAGCCGCTCGCGGTGCACGACCTGCGCGATGCCGACGCGAACGCGTTCGACGCGCACGTGAAGCGTGTGCGCGAGCGCCTCGACCATGCGGTGCACGTGCTCGACCGCTGGCCGGTGCTGCAGCCGGAAGTGAGCCTCGGGCCGGACGGTGCGGTGCTGCACCTGTCGGTCGATTTCACGCTGATCGACTATGCGAGCCTGCAATTGCTGCTCGCCGAATGGCGGCGCCGCTACGACGACCCGCAGTGGCAGCCCGAGCCGCTCGACGCGACGTTCCGCGACTACGTCGTCAATGAAGCCCATGCCGGCACGCGCGCGGATCATGCGCGCGACAAGGCGTGGTGGCTTGCGCGCATCGACGATCTGCCGCCGCGCCCCGATCTGCCGGTGGTGCCCGCGATGCCGTCCGACGCGCGGCCGCGCTTCACGCACCGGCATGCGCGGCTCGATCGTGCGCAATGGGCCGCGCTGAGCGGCCACGCGAGCCGCTTCGGCTTGAGCGCGGCGAGTGTCGCGCTGGCCGCGTTCGCCGAAGTCGTCGGCCGCTGGAGCCAGTCGCCCGCGTTCTGCCTGAACCTGACGGTGCTGAACCGGCCGCCCGTGCATCCGCGCATCGACGCGGTGCTCGGCGATTTCACCGCGCTGAGCCTGCTCGCGGTCGACGCGACGCAAGGGCGCGATTTCGTCGAGCGTGCCCGCGCGATCGGCGCGCGGATGTTCGACGACCTCGACCATCGTGCGTTTACCGGTGTCGACGTGATGCGCGAACTCGCGCGACGGCGCGGCAAGGATGCGGCGCTGATGCCGGTGGTGTTCACGAGCGGCATCGGCAGTGTCGGCCGGCTGCTCGGCGAACACGCGGCCCGCGCCGAGCCGCCGCGCTACATGATCAGCCAGACGCCGCAGGTGTGGCTCGACTGCCAGGTGACCGATCAGTTCGGCGGCCTGGAAATCGGCTGGGACGTGCGCGACGACCTGTTTCCGGACGGGATGCCCGCGGCGATGTTCGACGCTTACGTCGCCCTGCTGGGCCGGCTCGCCGCCGACGCCGCGTGGTGGTCGCGCGCGGGCGACATCGTGCTGCCGTCCGCTGCACCGGCCGCCGGGATCCATCCGGATGCGGATACGCACATCGCGGCCGGCTTCGCCGCGCAGGCGTTGCGTACGCCCGACGCGCCGGTGGTGATCGATGCGCAGGGGGCGCGCACGTATCGCGACGTCGCGCAGCACGCGGCGGCGCTGCGGTCGGCGCTCGAGCAGGCCGGCGTCGCCGCGGGCGATACCGTCGCGGTGCTGATGCCGAAGTGCGCGCACCAGCTCGTGGCCGTGCTCGCGATTGTCCAGGCGGGCGCCGCGTACGTGCCGGTCGACAGCCGTCAGCCGGCGCTGCGGCAACAGGCGATCCTGCGCAATGCGCGGGTGCGTGCGGTCGTCAGCGTGCAGGCGCTCGAGTTCGAACACGACGGGTGCGTGCGCATCGATGTCGATGCAGTGCCGGTCGATCCGCAATGGCCGCCGCGCGCCGCGCGCGACATCGCCGGCGACGCACTCGCGTACGTGATCTATACGTCGGGCTCCACCGGCGAGCCCAAGGGCGTGATGCTGAGCCACGCGGCCGTCTGCAACACGCTGGCCGACATCAGCGCGCGCCATGAAGTCGGCGACGGCGACGTGGTGCTCGGCCTGGCCGAGTTGAGCTTCGACCTGTCCGTCTACGACTTCTTCGGCGCGACCGCGCGCGGCGCGTGCATCGTGCTGCCCGATCCGGCACGCGGCAACGATCCGTCGCATTGGGCCGCGCTGATGGCGCGCCATCGCGTGACGCTGTGGAATTCGGTTCCCGCGCAAGGGCAGATGCTGATCGATTACGTCGAAAGCGAACCGGCGCTCGATGTGCCGGGCCCGCGCCGCGTGCTGTGGTCGGGCGACTGGATTCCGGTGACGCTGCCCACCCGCTGGTGGCGGCGCTGGCCCGACAGCGCGCTGTTCAGCCTCGGCGGCGCGACCGAGGCGTCGATCTGGTCGATCGAGCATCCGATCCGTCCGGCGGACACGCAGCTGGCCAGCATTCCTTACGGCCGCGCGCTGACCGGGCAGACGATGGAGGTGCTCGACGCGCTCGGCCGGCCGTGCCCACCGGGCGTGCGCGGCGAGATCCATATCGGCGGTGTCGGGCTGGCGACGGGTTACGCGAACGATCCGGTGCGAACGGCGGAACGCTTCATCCGTCATGGCGACGGGCGGCGACTCTACCGCACCGGCGATCTCGGCCGCGTGCGCGCCGACGGTTCGCTCGAATTCCTCGGGCGGCAGGACGATCAGGTGAAGATCCGCGGCTACCGGATCGAGCTGGCCGAGATCGATGCGGCGCTGACCGCGCATCCGCTCGTCGGCGCGGCCGCGACGATCGTGCTCGGCGACGGCACGGAGCGCCGGCTCGCGAGCTTCGTGTCGCTGCACGGCGCGGAGCCGCCGCAGCAGGACGACGCGCTGCACGAGATCGCGGCGCACGTGCGCACGGCGTTCGACGCCGCGCGCTGGCCCGCGCATGCGGACGTGGCGCGGTCGGTTGCCCGGCTCGAAGCGGCCTGCGTTGCATCGCTGGCAGCGTGGATCGTGCCGGCAGGGGCGCTGACCGAGGAGGCGGCGACGGACTTCGCGACGTTGTGCGAACGGTTGCGCGTGCCGGCGGCGCGACAGCATCTGCTGCGTCACTGGCTCGCGATGCTCGACCGGCATGGCGTGCTGCACGCGGATGCCGAAGGCGGCTGGCGCAGGCGGCCCGATGCCGGCCATGCCGATGCGCATGCCTGCTGGGACGCATTTGCGCAGGATGCGTCGCCCGATCTGTGGCCGGCCGTCCTCGTCGACTACTTCCGCGACAGCGCGGGATGCATCGACGTGCAGGTGGACGGCACCGTGTCGCCCGCCGGCCTGATGTTCCCGGAAGGCGCAGCGCATATCGCCGACGCGATGTACAGCGACGGCGAACATGCGCGGGCCCTGCATGACGGAATGGCACGGGCCGTGCGTGCGATCGTCGCGCGCGAGCCGCAGCGTCCGTGGCGCATCCTCGAGATCGGCGCGGGTACGGCCGCGGCGACGCGGGCGATCGTCGACGCGCTCGCGCCGCTGGTCGAAGCGGGCGCGCGGATCGACTACCTGTTCAGCGACGTGTCGAGCTATTTCCTCGCGGCGGCGCGCGAGCGCTTCGCCGCGTATCCGTGGATGCGGTTCGAGCGGTTCGACATGAACGCGGCGCTCGACGCGCAGGGTATTGCGCCGCATTCGATCGACATCACGATCAGCTCCGGCGCGCTGAACAATGCACGCGACACGGTCGCGCTGGTCGCCGGATTGCGTGCGCTGTCGGCGGCCGATGCGTGGTGGGTGATCCAGGAACTGACGACCGAGCATCCGGAGATCAGCATCAGCCAGGGGTTGATGATGGAAACGCCGCACGATGCGCGCATCGAATCGGCGCGTCTGTTCGTGCCGCGCGCGCAGTGGCTCGAATGGCTGCAAGCGGCGGGCGGCGATCGCGCGCTCGGTTGCGTGGCATCCGGCACGCCGCTCGACGCACTCGGCTACGACATCCTGCTCGCGCACGTGAAGCGCGGTGCGGCGCGCATCGCGCCGGACGCGCTGCTGGCATGCGTCGCGGAGCGCGTGCCGGGCTACATGGTGCCGTCGCAATTGCGCGTGCTCGACCGCCTGCCCGTGACCGCGAACGGCAAGATCGATCGCCGCACGCTGGCCGGCATCGCCGACCTCCGCGAACCGGAGCCGGCGGCCGCCCGGCCGGCTCACGCGCAGGCCGCCGCCGATCCGCTGCTGGCGCGGCTGATCGGCTTGTGGGAAGCCGTGCTCGATACGCGTAACGTCACGCCCGATCAGGACTTCTTCGCCGCGGGCGGCGATTCGCTGCTGATCGCGCAACTCGTGTCGCGGCTGCGCGGCGAGGAACCGCTCGCGCACGCGCATCCGTTCGACCGGTTGCTGCGCTGGGTGCTCGCGCAACCGACGCCCGCCGCGTTCGCGCAATGCCTGCGCGACGCGGATGCGCAGCCGTCGGGCAGCGCATCGCCGGTTGCGCCGGCCACCCCGCGCAGCGCGCACGTTTCGGCGGTCGTCCATGCGCCGGCGCCGCGCGTGCGCGCCGGCGTGCGGCCGATCCCGCTCGCGCCCGGCGACGGCGTGCCGCGCGTGATCGTGCATGAAGGGCTCGGCACCGTGCATGCGTATCGTCCGGTCATGCCGGCGCTCGCGCGGCTCGGCCCGGTGCTCGGCTTCGCGGTGCGCGACGCGCAGGACTATCTCGACCTGCCGGCACGCCACCTGAACGCGACGCTCGGCCGGCGTTATGCGGATGCGCTGTGGCGCACCGGCGTGCGCGAGGTCGACGTGCTCGGCTACTGCTCGGGCGGGCTGGTCGCGCTCGAAATGGCGAAGTCGCTCGTGCAGCTCGGCGTCGAGGTGCGCACGCTCGACATCGTGTCGAGCTACCGGATTCCCTACCTGATCGAAGACGAGCGGCTCGTGCTGTTCAACTTCGCGGCGACGCTCGGGCTGCCGCTCGACGCGCTCGGGTTTCCGGAGACGTATGTGCTGGCCGACGCACTCGCCGACGCATTGAAGGCCGACCCCGCGCGTCTCGCGCCCGGCAGCCTGCAGGCCCAGCTGGAGATTTTCGGCGACCGCTGCGAGCCGCTCGACGCGTTGCGCCGCCGCGTGCTGCGCGCGGCCGCCGGATTGTCGATGCAGGACGAGGTCGCGCATCCGCTGCTCGACGAGCGCGAACGGCTGTACCGGCTTTTCATGCATTCGGTGCAGGCGAGCCACTGGGCGGGCGACGCGCCGTACGCGGGTGCGCTGCGGCTGTTCGTGCCGGAGCGTTGCAACCCGCTGATTCCGCAGCAGCGCGCGGCGCTCACCGAATACTGGACGGCACAGGCGCTCGGCGGCATCACGTCCGTCGATATCCCCGGCGGTCATTTCGACTGCCTGAACGCCGCGTTCGTCGACACCCGCCTGAAGGAGGCGCAATGAAGGCTCATCCGCTGCCGGTCGTCGTGGCCGGCTCCCGCTTCGGCCAGTTCTATGCGGCGGGCCTCGCCGCGTCCGGCACGTATCGCGTCGCCGGCATCCTGGGGCAAGGCAGCGCGCGTACCGCCGCGCTGGCCGCGCGCGTCGGCGCGCCCGTGTTCGACCGTCCGGAAGCGTTGCCCGACGACGTGCGCGCTGCGTGCGTCGCGGTCGGCGGCGCGGCGCGCGGCGCCGACGGGGCCGCGCTCGCGTGCCGGCTGCTCGAGCGCGGGATCGACGTCGTGATCGAGCATCCGCTGCTGCCCGACGAGTGGGACCGCGTGCTGCGCACCGCGTCGCGTCACGGCCGGCGCTGCCTGCTCAACAGTTTCTATCCGAACCTGCCGGTCGTCTCCCGCTTCATCGCCGTCGCGCGACGGCTGCGTGAAACGAGCGCGCTTGTACATGCGGATGTCGTGTGCTCGGTGCAGGCCAGTTACGCGGCGCTCGACGTGCTCGCCGCCGCGCTGCAGGGCGTGGGCCCGTGGTCGGTCGAGCCGGTCGGGCCGGCACTGTCGTCGATGCGCGAATGCGCGATGGTGCTCGCCGAAACGCCGGTCTCGCTGCGCGTGCACAACGAGATGGCGGCGGCCGACGACGGCCGGATGAGCATGCTGTTCAGCATCACGCTGACGACGGACGCCGGCACGTGGACGCTCGCGTCGCCGCATGGCCCGCTGTGGTGGGCGCCCGCGCTGCGCGAACCGGCGACGGACGACGACGGGTTGTTCCCGATCTTCGGCGACGCGGCGGGCGACGACATGCCGAGCATCCAGATCTGCGACGATGCGCGCGATACGTGGGGCGCGATTCATGCCCGCAGCTGGCCGCAGGCGGCCGTGCGCGCGGTCGACCGGCTCGTGTCGGGCGAAGGGTTGCACGCGTGCAACCAGCGCAGCATCGACGTGGCGCGCGTCTGGCAGCAACTGACGATGCAGCTCGGTTTTCCGGAGCAGCCGCCGGGCGACGCGTGCGCGGCCACGCTCGGCATGCTGCTGGAGCGTGCCGCATGAAGGGGCCGTTGCTTTCGATGTTGCGGCCGTTCGCGGTGCCGCTTGCGGCGGCGGTCGTGCTGCAGGCGCTGGCGGGTATCGCGTCGCTCGTGCCGTGGCTCGCGCTCGGCCGTATCGCCGACGCATGGCGCGCGACGGCCCAGCTCGACGCGATGGCGCGCGGCTGGCTCGTCGCGGCCGTGGCGGCCGGCGTGTGCTGGCTGGGCGGCCAGACGGTCGCGCTGCACCTGACGCACCGTGTCGACGCTGATCTCGCCGACCGCTTGCGCAGGCGGCTCGCCGATCATCTGCAACGCTTGCCGCTCGGCTGGTTCGCGCGCGCGGGCAGCGATCGCGTCGCGCGTCACGTCGACCAGGACGTGCGCGCGCTGCACCAGCTCGTCGCGCATGCGCCGGCCGACGTCACGCAACTCGTCGTCGTGCCGTGCGCGGCGCTGGCGTGCCTGCTTTACCTGAATCCCGTGCTGCTCGCCTTTGCGCTGGTCCCGCTCGTCGCGGGCGCCGCGCTGTTCCGCTGGATGCGCTCGGCGCGGTTCGCACCGGCCATCGCGGCGCGCAACGCGGCACTCGAACAGCTGATGGGCGATTACGCGCAGCTCGCGCAGAACCCGGCGCTCGTGCGGCAGTATCCGGGCGCCGGCATCGAGGCGGCCGCGCTCGCGTCGACCGGGCGCTTCGACCAGGCGTTTTCGGCGTGGGTCGGCCGCGTCGGCGGGCCCGGTGCCTGCACGCAGGTGCTGCTCGGCACGCCGTTCCTGCTCGCGTGGGTCGTGTTCGGCGCGACGTGGCTCACGGCCGGCCGCCTGCCGGTCGGCGAATTGTGTGCGTTCGCGCTGCTGATCTGGGCGGTCGCCGCGCCGGTGCGGGCGCTCGGCCACGGTGCCGACGCGCTGCGCGAAGCGCGCGCGGCCGCTGCGCGCCTCGATGCGTTGCTCGCCCAGCCGGGCCTGCCCGAGCCGGCCGACGGCGCGGCACAGGTGCCGCGCGATGCGTCGATCGAGCTGCGCGGCGTGAGCGTCGACATCGACGGCACGCCGATCCTGCGCGACATCGACGCGACGGTCGCGGCGGGCACGACCACCGCGATCGTCGGGCCGTCGGGTGCGGGCAAGAGCACGCTGCTGATGCTGCTCGCGCGCTTCATGGACCCCGACCGCGGCACGGTGCGGCTCGGCGGCGCCGACCTGCGGCTGCTCGCGCCGGATACGCGGCGCGAGCAGGTGGCGATGGTGTTCCAGCAGGCCGCCGCGCTCGACGTGTCGATTGCCGCGAACATCGCGCTGTACCGGCCCGATGCCGATCACGACGCGATTCGCGCGGCCGCGCGCGCGGCCTGTCTCGACGAACGCATCGATGCGTTGCCGGGCGGCTACGGTTGCGTGTGCGGGCGCGACGTGCGGCTGTCCGGCGGCGAGCTGCAGCGGCTGGCGATTGCGCGTGCGCTGCTGTCGACGGCGCCGCTGTTGCTGCTCGACGAACCGGCATCGGCACTCGATCCGCAAACCGGGCGCGCATTGCGCAATGCGCTGCGCGGCGACGCGCGCACGCGCGTGATCGTCAGCCACGATCTCGACGCGATCCGGCAGGCAGACCAGATTCTCGTGATGGATCGCGGCCGCATCGTCGAGCGCGGCACGCATGCGGCGCTGCTGGCCGCGTGCGGGCTGTATGCGCGGCTGTGGCGCGAACGCGGTGCCGCGGACGGGGAGGCCGCATGATGACGAAATCGCTCAAACGTTTGCAGTGCCTGCCATCCGGCACACGCCGCGCGCTGTGGCGCGGGGTCGGCTGGGCGGTGGCGGCCGCGTTGCTCGACGGCGCCTGCGGGTTGCTGCTCGTGCCGTTGATCCGCGCGTGGTTCGCCGGCGCGCAGGCAGCCGTGTTGCACTGGACGATCGTGCTCGGTGCGCTGACCCTGTGCCACGCATTCGTGCTGTATGTCGCGCAGCGCGGCGGCTATCGCGCGGGCGGCGCGCTCGCGGCCGGTCTCGTCGAACGCCTCGTGCGGCACCTGCCGCGTATCGCGTCGTGGCAGGCCGTGCGCGACAGTCATCCGGCCGGGCTGCTGCGCGGGCCGGTCATGCAGGCGATGGGGATTCCGGCGCACCTGCTCGGGCCGCTGATCGGCGCGGTCGTGACGCCGCTTGCGGTCGTCGCCGGGCTCGCGTGGATCGACTGGCGCATCGCGCTCTGCCTCGCGGCAGCCGCCGTGTTGCTGTTCGCGCTGCTCGAGCGCGGCGGCACGCGCACTCTTGCGTTCGAGCAGGCGCGCGCGTCCGGCGATCGCGACATGGCCATGCAGCTTCAGACCTTCGCCGCGCATCAGGGGCTGCTGCGCTTCGCGGGCCGGGAAGGCGACGCGCGCGCGGCGCTGATGCACGCGTTCGACGCGCAGCATCGCCGCACGCGCGCGCTGATGCGCCGCTCGCTGCCGATCGAACTCGGCTTCGCGGGCGCGGTGCAGGGCGTGTTCGTCGCGATGCTGGCCGGCGGCGCATGGGCCGTCTCGGCGGGCCGGCTCGATGCCGCGACGGCCGTGGCGGTGCTCGTGCTGCTCGTGCGTTTCATCGAACCGCTCGCGCAGCTCACGCAGCTCGACCAGGCGCTGCGTGGCGCCTGGCGCGCACTCGACACCGTGCTCGCGGTGCTGCATGCGCCGCGTTTCGACAGCCCCGACCGCGGCACGCCGGTACACGACGCGAGTGTCGACGCGGTGCGCGTTGGCTACCGTTCGCCCGCCGGCGCGACGCTGCTGGACGGCGTCGACCTGCATTGCCCGGCGGGCGGCTTCGTCGCGATCGTCGGCCCCACGGGTGCCGGCAAGAGCACGCTGCTCGGCCTGCTCGCGCGGCTCGACGATCCGGGCGCCGGGCGCGTGCTGCTCGGCCGCGCCGATGTCCGGCACCTGAGCGAGGCGACGCTCGCGGCGACGCGCAACCTCGTGTTCCAGGACAACGGGCTGTTTCGCGGCAGCCTCGCGTGGAACGTGCGGATGGGCCGCCCGGACGCGACCGATGCCGAACTGCGTGACGCGCTCGACGCGGCCGGCCTGCTGCACGACGCCGAGCGCTTGCCGGACGGGCTCGAATCCGACGTGGGGCCGGGCGGCCAGTTGCTGTCGGGCGGGCAGCGCCAGCGGGCGTGCCTGGCGCGCGCGCTGCTGTCGCGTGCGCCGGTGCTGATGTTCGACGAGCCGACCGCGAGCCTCGACGAATCGAGTGCGCGGCGCGTGCGCGACAGCCTCGTCGCGCTGCGCGGGCAGCGCACGCGCATCGTCGTCACCCACCAGCCGGCGCTCGCGGCGGCCGCCGACACGATCGTCGTGCTCGATGCGGGCCGCGTGCGGGCGACCGGCACGCACGCGCAGCTGGCCGAGACCGATGCGTGGTACGCGGCCTTCGCCCGCGCGGAGCCGGGGCTCGACGGGCGGCCGCCGGACGATCTGGAGGCTAAGGACGCAGAGGACGCTGTGGGCGCTTCGAACGCGGAAGCCCGGCCGGCCGAATCCGAACACTGACGTGAACAATGCGGGCCGGCGTGCCCGGAATCGATAGGAAAAGCCCCTCGATCGAAAAATGGCCTGCCGGTTCTATTTGATAATGAGAATGATTATCAAATACGGGGGCGTGAATGCGGTACGAGGTGCTGGAACCTGGGAGATCGATGACGAAGGGCGCGCGCGTCGCCCGTTTGGGGCGAGGGCGCTGGCGCCCGTCGCTATATCTTGGCCTGCTGATCGCCGCGCATCCGGCGGCGGCGTTCGCCGATGCGGCGCCGGCGGCCGGCGCGGAAGTCCGGAAGGAGGAAACGACCGCCGTGAAGCCTGCCGCGGGCGAGCTGAAGGCGATTTCGGTGACCGCGTCGCGCGGCGTGGCCGACGATCCGGCCGTGGCGACGGTCGGCAAGATGCCGCTGGCGTTGCGGGAGATTCCGCAGTCGGTCAGCGTGACGACGCGCGAACGGATCGACCAGCAGAACCTGTATTCGCTCGACGAGGTGATGCAGCAATCGGCGGGCGTGACCGTGCAGCCGTACGTGCTGCTCACCACCGCGTATTTCGTGCGCGGTTTCAAGGTCGATTCGTTCGAATTCGACGGCGTGCCGGTGGTGATCGGCGACATGGCGAGCGCGCCGCAGGACATCTCCGTGTACGAACGCGTGGAGATCCTGCGCGGTGCGAACGGCCTGCTGCACGGCTCGGGCAACCCGGCCGCGACGGTCAACCTCGTGCGCAAGCGGCCGCAGTACCAGTTCTCCGCGAACGCGAGCGTGAGCGTCGGCAGCTGGGACCGCTACCGCGCGGAAGCCGACATCGGCGGCCCGCTCAATGCGGCCGGCACCGTGCGCAGCAGGCTCGTCGCCGCATACGAGGATCGTCATTTCTTCTACGACCATGCGAAACAGGACACGCGCTCGATCTACGGCATCACGGAAGTCGACGTGACGCGCGACACGCTGCTCACGTTCGGCGCGCAATACCAGACGACGCGCTCGGTGCCCGACATGTCCGGCGTGCCGATGGCGCGCGACGGGTCGAGCCTCGGCCTGTCGCGCTCGACGTTCCTCGACACGGCGTGGGGCCACTTCGACTGGGACACGACGCGCGCGTTCGCGTCGGTCGAGCAGAAGCTCGGCGCCGGCTGGAAGGCGAAGGTCAGCGGCGAATACCAGAGCGTGCGCTCCGACCTGAAATACGCGGGCTCGTACGGCGCGATCGATCCGTCGACCGGTGCGGGCGGCGCGCTGACGGGCGGCGCGTACCAGTTCAGCAGCTACAGCCGCAGCATCGATGCGAACGTGCAGGGGCCGGTACATGCGTTCGGGCTGACGCACGACCTGCTGTTCGGCGTGACCTACGCGAACAGCAGCAGCGGGCAGATGTCGGCGCAGTTGCTCGGCAACGTGGCCGGCATGCCGGTGAACGTCTACCGCTGGAACCCGAGCAGCGTGCCCGAGCCGGGCGTCGGCCCGTACCAGCAGTCGCAGCAGAACGACGTGTCGCAGAAGGGCGTGTACGGCCTCGGCCGCATCAAGCTCGCGGAACCCGTCACGCTCGTGCTCGGCGGCCGGATGAGCTGGTGGAACCAGGACAGCCTCGGCGCGCACTACAACACCGGCCACCAGTTCACGCCGTACGGCGGGCTGATCTGGGATTTCGGGCGCGACTGGTCGTGGTACGCGAGCTATGCGGAAGTGTTTCAGCCGCAAACCAAGTCGATGTGGGGCGGCGGCATCCTGACGCCGGTGAAGGGGCGCACCTACGAGACGGGCGTGAAGGGCGAGCTGGCGGGCGGCAAGCTGAACGTGTCGCTCGCGGCGTTCCGCATCGATCTCGACAACAATCCGCAGGTCGATCTCGCGCATCCGTGCGCCGGGCCGAACTGCTACTACGTGAACGGCGGCAGCGTGCGCAGCCAGGGCTTCGAGTTCGAGGCGAACGGCCGCATCACGCCGTGGTGGAGCGTGTGGGCGAGCTATACGTACGACACGATGCGCTATGCGGACAACCTCGCGAACGCGGGCACGTTCGCGCCGCTGCTGAACCCGCGCCACCTGTTCCGGCTGTGGACCAACTACGACCTGCCGTGGCAGGAGCGGCGCTGGAGCATCGGCGGCGGCGTGCAGGTGCAGAGCAATTACTCGGCGCAGGCGAACGGCGTCACGATGAGCCAGGGCGGCTACGCGCTCGCCAGCGTGCGGCTCGGCTATCGCTACGACAAGCACTGGAGCGCGGCGGTCAACGTCAACAACCTGTTCGACCGCAAGTACTACCTGAGCCTGAGCAACCCGGGCTGGAACAACCGCTACGGGGAGCCGCGCAACGTGATGCTGACCGTGCGCGGGCAGTTCTGATGGCGGGCGGCTGGGGGACGCGGGCGGCGCTCGCGATCGCAGGCGTGCTGCCGGGCGCGGTCGCGCTGGCGGTCACGCTGGCCCGTCATTACCCGGCCGACGGCCTGAACCGGCTCTACGCGGCGGTGCTGCTGTCGCTGGCCGCGGGTGTCGCCGCGCTGCTGTGGGTGCTCGTCGCGCCCGGGCGGCGGCAGGCCGCGTGGCGCGCCTGCCTGTGGCTCGCGGTGCTCGTGCCGTGCGCGATGTTCTGGGGAGGGCGCTGACATGGACGCTTCATCGCGTTCGCGCTGGCGCGCGCTGCATCGCGGCGCCGGTGCGCTGTTCGGCGTGGTGCTGTTCGTCGTGCTGTTCAGCGGCACGTGGAGTCTCGCGACCGATTCGATGCAGGGCTGGTGGCGGCCGCCGCCGGTCGCCGTCGCGCGGCCGGCGCTGCCGCTCGATACGCTCGTCGCACGCGCGGCGGCGCTCGGCGTGCCGTTGCGCGATGCGCGCATCGTGCTGCCGCAACCGGACGATCCGGCGATCCGTTTCTGCGACGCGCGCCAGGCCTGCACGCTGGCTCTCGACCCGGCGACGGGCGAGCGGCTGGCCGACGGCGGACGCGCGGCGTTGCTCGTCACGCTGCACAAGACGCTGTTCGCGGGCTTTCCCGGGCGGATCTTCGTCAGCCTGTGGGGGATCGTGCTGCTCGTGCTCATCGTCGCGGGCCTGGTCGTGCATCACCGGCGCTGGCCCGCCGCGGCGCGCATCCGGCGCGGCAGCGGGCTGCGCGCCGCGCTGTTCGACCTGCACGCGTGGATCGGCCTGTGGGGCTCGCCGTGGCTCGTGCTGTTCGCGTTTACCGGCGCGTTGTCGGGGCTGGGTGCGCTCGGCACGGTGTCGCTTGCGGGCGTCGCATATCCGGGGCAACCGCAGCGCGCGTTCGCCGAACTGCTCGGCGGGCCGTCGCCGATTGCCGCCGGCGGCGCGTGGCAACGCGCGCCCGATCTCGAGGCGCTGCTGCGGCGCGATGCGGCACGTGCGCCGGATTTCCGGCGCGAAGCCGTCGTGCTGCATCGGTGGGGCGACGTGAATGCGCGTGTCGAGATTGCCGGGACGACCGCCGGCCTGCCGAGCACGGCGGTGTTCGAGCGCCACCTGTATCGCGCGGTGGACGGGCAATGGCTCGCGGACGCCACGTCGCGCGGCCGAGGCTTCTGGTTGCGTGCGTTCATCGCGGTGCAGCCGCTGCATTTCGCGCAATACGGCTGGGTCGGTGCGATGGGCGGCGTGCTGCGCGTGCTGCATTTCCTGATGGGACTCGCGGCGTGCGCGCTCTGCGCGACGGGGCTGCATCTGTGGATCGAGCGGCGGCGGGCGCAGCACGACCGCTTGGCGAACGTGCTGGCCGCGGTCGCCGTCGGCACCTGCGGCGGGCTGGTGCTCGCCGGCGGCGTCCTGCTGCTCGCGGGGCGTGCGTTGCCCGCCGGCGTGCACGTCGACCATGTGCTCGCGATGCTGTTCTGGGCCGTGTGGGGCGGTGCATTCGCGCTCGCGGCCTGCGTGGCCGATCGCGCGGCCTGGCTGCGCACGCTGATGCGTGCGGCCGGCGCCGCTTACGGGCTGGCAGGGGCGACGCATTGCGCGATCGCGCTGCTCGGCGCAGGCGAACCCGTGTACTGGCCGATCGACGCGGCGCTCGTCGCGTTCGGCGCATTGCTGCTGCGTGCCGCGCGCCGTCCGCGCCGCGATGCGATGCAGCCCGCGCGCGTGCCGGCCGGTGCCGAACCTTTTTAATTTCATGCAACTGGAGACTTCGATGCGCGATCTGCTCGAACATCGCCGCCTGGTCATCACGATCACGCTGCTTTACCTGTCACAGGGAATCCCGATCGGCATCGCGATGGATGCGATGCCGACCCTGCTGCGCCACGACGGCGCACCGCTTCATGCACTGGCGTTCCTGCCGCTCGTCGGTTTGCCGTGGGTCGTGAAGTTCCTGTGGGCGCCTGTCGTCGACAACCGCTGGTCGCCGCGCATCGGCCGGCGGCGCAGCTGGATGCTGCCGATGCAGACGCTCGTGGTGCTCTGCCTCGGCAGCCTTGCGCAGATCGGGATGACGGTCGCGACGGCCGGATGGGCGGTCGGCCTGCTGGCCGTCGCGTCGCTTGCGAGCGCGACCCAGGACATCGCGAACGACGGGATGGCCGCCGAGCACTTCAGCGGCGACACGCTCGCGAAGATCAACGCGATCCAGATCGCGGGCGTGATGATCGGCTTCTTCGGCGGCGGCGCCGGCACGTTGACGCTGATCGGCCTGTTCGGCCAGCGGGCCGCGTTTCTCGCGCTGGCGGCCGTGCCGCTCGCGAGCCTGGTTTGCGTGCTGTGGGTGTTGCCGCGCGATGCGGATCGTGCGCGCGCGAAGCCCGAGCATGATGCGAGCCTCGTACGTTTCGCGAAGCGGCCGCGCTCGTGGTCGCTGCTGTCGCTCGCGCTGCTGTCGGCGATGACGGCCGTATCGGGTTTCGGCCTGTCGAAGCTGTTCCTCAACGACGCGGGCTGGACGCTCGACGCGATCGGCAAGCTCGGCATGGCCGGCGGCATCGTGACGGTCGTGCTCGGTTGCGGCGGCGGTGCGTGGCTCGTGAGGCGGCTCGGGTTGTGGCGTGCGTTCACGGCCGGCGTGAGCTGTGCGGGCGCGGCCGCGCTGCTGTGGTTCGCGCAGGCGGGCGGGTGGCTGCCGGTGTCGCCGTCGTGGGCATGGCTGTGCACGGTACTCGGTTCGCTGGCGACCGGGATCACGTCGGTGTCGATCATGACGGCCGGCATGCGCTTCGCGGGCGGCAGCGACCAGGCCGGCACCGACGTGACGGCCGTGCAGAGCACGCGCGACCTCGGCGAGCTGATCGCGTCGTCGACGATTCTGTCGCTCACCGCGAAGGTCGGTTATACGGGCGGGTTTCTCACGGGCGCCGCGCTGGCGGTGCTCGCGGCGCTGATCGCGATGCGGCTGAAGCGGCGCGAGTCGGCGTATGCGGTGAAGGGGGATGATGTGCTGGCGTCGTGATCGACGCACGGCCAGTCTGATGCGTCGCGTGCTTGAAGCTCGCGACGAATGACCGGATCGCGCGGGGCGTTCACTGCACTCACTGCGCCCATTGCGTCTGCTACACCCGTTACGCCCGTGCCAGCCGACGCGCCGCCAGCAGCCCGAGCGCGAGCAGTACCGCGACGTAAGCGGCGACGCCCGTCCACGCGCCGTGTTGCCAGAACGTGCCGCCGATCGACCCGAGCACGCTCGACCCGAGATAGTACGCAAGCAGGTACAGCGACGCGGCGTGCCCTTTCGCGGCCCCCGCGAGGTAGCCCACCCAGCCGCTCGCGACCGAGTGGGCAATGAAGAAACCGATCGTCACGAGCACGATGCCGACGACGATCGCGGCGAGCGAATGCGACAGCGTCAGCGCGAGGCCCGCCGCGAACACGAGCACGCCGCTGACGAGCACCGGTGCGCGGCCGAGTCGGTCGGCGAGCGCGCCTGCGCTCGATGACGACACCATCCCGAACAGGTAGGCGCCGAAGATCAGCCCGCACGCGGTCGCACTCAGATTGAACGGGGCCGCGGTGAGCCGGAACCCCGCGTAGTTGTAGATCGTCACGAACGCGCCCATCACGAGGAAGCCGATCGCGAACACGAACGGGAGCCGCGCGTGACGCAGTTGCTCGCCCCACAGCCGGAAGTGATGGCGCAGCGTCAGGTCGGTGCGCTTCACGAAGCGTCGCGACGGCGGCAGCAGCATCACGAACGCGGCCGCCGCGACGAGATCGACGACACCGATCGTCAGCATCGCCGTGCGCCACGAGAAGTGCTCTTCCAGCATGCTCATGCCGATCCGTCCGACCATGCCGCCGAACGCGGTCCCGCCGACATAGAGCCCCATCGAGAAACCGAGCCCTTCCGACGCGATTTCCTCGGCGAGATACGCCATCGCGACTGCCGGGACGCCGCCCAGCGCGAAACCTTCCAGCGCGCGCCAGACCAGCAGCAGGTTCCAGTCGGGCGACAGCGCGGCGAGCACGTTGAACAGCGCGGCGAGCGTCATCGACGCGAACATCAGCCCGCGCCGCCCGACGCGTTCGGACAGCGCGCCGGCGCACAGAATGGAGATCGCCAGCATCCCGGTCGACAGCGACAGCGAGAGCGAACTCGAGGCCGCGCCGAGGCCGAACTCGCGTGCGAACGCGGGAAGCAGCGGCTGGACGCAGTACAGCAGCGAGAACGTGGAAAAACCGGCGAGGAAGAGCGCGAGAGCGATGCGCTTGTACGCGGCCGAGCGCGGGGAAACGCCGGCGGGCAGCGCATCGGGCGTGGCCTGTTGCGTGCCGGGCAGGGCACGGGAAAGCGAAGGGGAGGACATGACTGCGCTCGATGTGCGAAGGAATGCCTGAATTCTTGCGCACGGTCATGTATATGTCCAATATATGAAAGTAACCGCAGCGATATGTTTAACCACTGGCTGGTGAATCAACCCGGCACACCGTGAGAGCACGTACGAATGGAACTCCGGCATCTCCGTTATTTTCTGGCCGTGGCGGCCGCGTCGAATTTCACCAAGGCTGCCGAGGCGCTCGGCATCGGGCAGCCGCCGTTGAGCCAGCAGATCAAGGCGCTCGAAAGCGAGCTCGATGTGGAACTGTTCAGGCGGACCGCGCGCGGCGCCGAGCTGACGCTGGCGGGCGAGGTCTTCGCGCAGGAAGCGCGCCGCGTGCTCGACGCCGCCGAGCGTGCGGTGCGCGCGGCAAGGCGGGCCGCGCGCGGGGAAACCGGGCATCTGCGCGTGGGTTTCACCGGGACGGCGGCGTTCAATTCGAAAGTGTCGGACCTGATCCGGCGCTTTCGGGAAGCGTTTCCGGATGCCGAGCTGACGTTGCAGGAGGCCGCGTCGCAGATGCTGCTGGAGGCGCTGGAGGCCGGGCACCTCGACGTCGCGATCGTGCGGCCGGCACGCCGGGCCGCCGCGACGTTGCGGATGCTCGACTGGGACGACGAACCGATGTTCGTCGCGCTGCCCGTTGCGCACCGGCTGGCGCAGCGGCGGCGGATCGATCTGGTGGAACTGGCGGACGAGTCGTTCGTGCAGGTGCCGAGGGAGGCCGGCGGCGCGCTGTTCGACCATATCGTCGCCGCATGCAATGCCGCCGGGTTCGAGCCGCGCATGGCGCAGCCTGCGCCGCAAATGGCGTCCGCGGTGACGCTGGTTGCGGCCGGGCTCGGCGTGTCGGTCGTGCCGAAGGCGATTACGCAGGTGCAGGTTGCCGGAGTCGTTTATCGGCCGCTGGCGGGGGATGCGTTGCGGGCACGGCTCGCCATTGCGTCACGATGCGATGAGTCGTCGGCGGTGGTCCGGAATTTCCTGTTGCTGGCGGGGGAGGATGGGGCGGCGTGAGGGCCGCGGAAACAAAAACCGCGAAGCCATGTGCCGTCGCGTTTTTCGAGCATGCTTGACGAGCGATGATGTCGTATTCGACGGGAGGTTGGTCTTCGCATTTGAATGAATTCAATATCGACGAAGAAGTATTTTTGTTAATTGGCGTGCGCTGCCGTCTGCAATCTGTCGATGTTGATCGCGAGATGAAAATGAAGGATGGATTCCGGAATTTTCAATCGATGATCGTCGTGACCGGTTGTGGAGCTTGTCGGTGAGGAATTCGCTATTCATTCGCTACGCCAGGCAGAAGCGGGTTGCCTGCTTGCACATCGCCAGCCCCTATGATGCTCCCGAGGGTGCCGTGATCGTCTACGATACGACCGATGAATCGACTCATGGTCAGGCCGGGGGCGTACTGCCCGGACCGTTGTTCGCGAGTGATTACATCAGCCCGAATAGCAGGGTGATGCGCAAGGGCGAGAAACCCACGTTGATCGGAAAGGGTAGAAAGGTGACGGGAGTCTGGATCAAATGAAATGGAATGCCTGGTTTTTGGTTTCTGGCGCAGTGCTTTCTTGCTGGGGGGCGACGGTTCTGGCCGATCAACGCAACGCCGATCCGTTCGTCGCGTTTCAGCAGCGATTCGGCGGCAATCAGGAGTTCGTTTGCACGGCAAAGGGAGGGAAGAAACTTTCCGTCAATGTTGGCGTGCCTCAGGCGGATGCCGATCAGATGAAGGTGGTGCCCCGCCAGGAGTGGGGCAATACCCTGTCGATCTACCTGTCCGCTGGCGAGGGGAAGCCGATTGATTCGTCATGGGGAACGCCGACATTCGATCCATCGATGAAGTTCATGTCGATACGGTTGCGGAACGGCAAGACGCTCGTTTTCGAGCGATTTCGAAATATCCCCGATCCCGATGCGGACGAAAGGCATCTCGATCGCAAACCGTACTTCAATCTGACGATCGATAGCGGAGCAAAGCTGCCTTGCAGTCAGGCATTCAACTTGTCCTGACGCGTGGCCGGTGGAATCGGATTGCAGGGTCGGCGGCCGCGTCATCGGTACGCGGAACGATATGAATGCCGCATTGAAGTCGACCGGACATCGGTCATTTGCTTCTCTCGGATCACGGAGTGTGGCCGGGCCGTCAGTAAAGCGTGACGCGCAGCATTCCCGACAGTGTCCGATCGAATGGACTTCAAGCTGGAAAGGGGAGCGTGCGGTTATCGATGTGGGCCATGCTCCGACAGGTCTTGTCGGCCGGCAATTGGCACATGCCGCGCCAAGCGGGCGATGAGGAAGGAACCACGACGAAAACCTCGTTGCGAGGCAGCTGGATCGTCTGAACCTTGACGCAAGGCGGGGACTGCTGAACTCGAAATGCGGTTAAACCGCATCTGGTGCCGACGGCGAGACTCGAACTCGCACAGCTTTCGCCACTACCCCCTCAAGATAGCGTGTCTACCAATTTCACCACGTCGGCACTGCATTGCACTGCAAGGGGCGCAATTGTAGCGTCACATTTCGCGTTTGTGAAGAGGGTGTGACACGATGGGCGGATGCGCGAAAGTGATCCCGGTAGAATTCGGGCGATCGACCCGATGGCCGCCGCAACCGCAACCCGTTTTCTCCGCGTGACACATACCCTCGAACAACTGCAGGCCGGGCAACTGGCCGGCGCACGGCAACTCAAGCTCGCATGCGGGTTGACGGCATTCCCGCGCGAGATTTTCGATCTCGCCGACACGCTCGAAGTGCTCGACCTGACCGGCAATGCGCTCACCGCGCTGCCGGACGACCTGCCGCGCCTGCATCGCCTGCGCATCCTGTTCGCTTCCTGCAACCGCTTCACCGCATTCCCCAGCGTGCTCGGCGCGTGCGAACAGCTCGACATGATCGGCTTCAAGGCGAACCGGATTCAAACGGTGCCGCGTGGATCGCTGCCGCGCGCATTGCGCTGGCTGATCCTCACCGACAACGCAATCGACGAGTTGCCTGCCGATATCGGCGATTGCTCGCGCTTGCAGAAGCTGATGCTCGCCGGCAACCGGCTGCGCACGCTGCCGGCCGGGCTGGCCGCCTGCCGCGCGCTCGAACTGGTGCGCCTGTCGGCGAATCGCCTGGACGAACTGCCGGACTGGCTGCTGCGGATGCCGCGGCTCGCGTGGCTTGCTGCCGCCGGCAATCCGTTCGGCGCGGCACCGGAAGCCGCGGCGTCGGCGGAGCCGGACATCGCGGACGTCGATTGGGCATCGCTCGCGTGTGAGCAGAAGCTCGGTGAAGGCGCATCGGGCGTGATTTACCGCGCGCAATGGACGGCGGAAAACCTTGCGCCGCGCGCGGTCGCCGTCAAGCTGTTCAAGGGCGCGGTGACGAGCGACGGCCTGCCCGATTGCGAAATGGCCGCATGCCTGCATGCCGGCCGCCACCCGAACATGATCCCGGTGATCGGCAAGGTGCGCGGGCATCCGGACGGTACGCACGGCCTCGTGATGGAACTCGTCGATCCCGCGCTGACGAATCTCGCGGGGCCGCCGAGCTTCGCGACCTGCACGCGCGACGTGTATGCCGACAGCACGGAATTCGAGCCTGCCGCGGCGCTGCGGATCGCACACGGCATCGCATCGGTCGCGGGCCATCTGCACGAACGCGGCATCATGCACGGCGACCTGTATGCGCACAACATCCTGCACGACGGCGCCGGTGGCGCGTTGCTCGGCGATTTCGGCGCGGCGTCGCTCTACGACGTGAACGACCGCGTGCGCGGTGCGCGGTTCGAACGGCTCGAGGTGCGCGCGTTCGGTCACCTGCTCGGCGAGTTGCTCGATCGATGCGGGCAGCAGGCGTGGGCCGGCCGGCGCGCGCTCGACGCACTGGCGGCCGCCTGTTTGAACGAGGATGTCGACGCGCGGCCGTCGTTCGTGGAGATCACCGCCGCGCTGGCTGCGCAAACACGCTGACGGGACGGCGCGGCAAGTTCGGTCTCGACAATACGGGCGCTTACGCCTGCCGCGCAGTCAGCAGCTTGATCCCGAGCCCGACGAACAGCAGCCCGCTGGCGCGCTTGAGTGCACGCACCGCGCGGCTCATGCCGAAGCCGCGATGGAACCGGCGCACGCCGGCCGAATAGACGCTGTGAACGACCACGACGGTGCACGCGATCGTCGCGTACATCACGACGAACTGCAGCGCGAGCGGGCGGTCGTGCACGATGAACTGCGGCATGAACGCCGACAGGAAGATCATCGTCTTCGGATTGCTGCCCGACACGAACAGCGCTTCGCGGAACAGCTTCCCGCGGTCGGGTGCGTCGACCTCCGCCGCGCCGGTCGACGCGCCGGCCTTGCGCTCGCCGCGCAGTTGCCTGACACCCAGGACCATCAGGTACGCGGCGCCGGCTACCTTCATCGCGACGAACAGCGGCGGCATCGCGGCGAGCACCGCGCCGACGCCGAGTGCGACGAGCACCACGACCACGCCCTGCGCGACGAGATTGCCCGCGATCGTCGCGGCCGTGCCGTGCGTGCCGTAGCGCACCGTGTTGCGGATGACGAGCAGCACGTTGGGCCCCGGCGACAGCGTCGTGGCGAGATAGGCTGCGGCAAACAGCATCCAGGTCTGAAGGGACATGCGGCGCTCCGAGAGGCGGTTCCGGCGGGCGGGATGACGCGATGATGCCACGCCAATATATGCCCCCGGGCTTGCCCGGAACCGTGCCGTCGCGGCGCGTCAGCGTGCGTCGCGCATGCAGTACGCGGGGATCGACGGCGGCGTATCGATCGCGGCGGGCCGCGTCATCCACGCGATCCATCCGGCCCATATCCCGCAGACGATCAGCACGGCGACGTTCAGCGGCGTCCGGTAGCGGACGATCAGGTCGGCCAGCGGCAGGCGGTGTTTCATGTGCGTCTCCTTCGATCGGGGGCGGGCGGCATTACTGGCCGGCGTAGGTCGGCGCCTTGGCGTCGCAGGTCACGGATACCGTCGAGCCGTCCGCGAAACGCAGCCGGAACGGCACCTTCGCGCCGGGTGCGACGGCCTGGCGCGGCTGCTCCAGCATCACGTGATAGCTCTTCGGCTTGAAGGTCACCGTGCCGTGCGCGGGCACTTCGACGGCGTCGACGTGAACCATCTTCGCGGTGCTGCCGTTCGTTTGCGTTTCATGCAGCATCGCCATTCCGTATGCGGGCGTGTCGAGGCCCGTCAGCGTGACGGGCGCGTCGCCGTCGTTCTTCAGCGTGAAGTAGCCGGACGACGGCACGGTCGCCGGCATCGCACGGATCCAGCAGTTTTCTGCCTGTACGGCCGGCGCGGCGAACGTGGCGGGAGCCTGCAGCGCGAGCAGTGCGAACAGCAGGCCGGTCGGAATCGGGCGTTTCATGGTTGGTTCTCCTGATGGGTGGATGCGGCGGGTATCGGCGGCGACGCGATCGGCACGAAACGCCGATACGCATCGCGAACGTCATTTCAGCGTGAACGCGTAGTGGCCTTGCGTGCGATGGCCATCGCTGGCCACCGCGATCCATGTGACCGTGTACGTGCCGGCGGTCAGGCTGGCCAGCGCGACGTGCATGCGTTTCCGGTTGCCGGCGTCGACGGACGATTTCCCGTCGGCGACCGACTGCCCGTGGCTGTCGGTCACGGCGATCGAGCTGAAAGCGGGCTCGAGCGCCTCGCTGAAACCGATCGAGACCGCATGCGGCGCGGTTGAGAGCGTGGCGCCGGCGGCCGGTTCCTGCGTCTTCGGGAGTGCGTGTGCGTGGGCGGCCTGGATGGCGACGAAGCCGAGTGCGGCGAGCGTGCCGCGAATGAAAGTGGCGGTTTTCATGGTTGAGTGTGCGAGTGGCGAATCGGATGAAGCAACACGGATTCGACGGACGGATGCACGCGCACCATCGCAGCAGCACCGATGGCGGCCGACGCGGGCGCGAACGTGCGCGGCCGGGCGCTTGCCCGCAGGCGAATGCGGGCGCGACGGTACGCACCGGCAGCAAGCGGCCGCACGCACGGTACGACGCCGCGCGCAACACGGTGAGACATGATCGTCCTTCGAAACGTGACACGTCGCGCATGCCGACGGCATGCGCGAGCCACGCGATGCGCTACGGCATCACGGGCGTTGACGACGAATCAGGACGTGAACGGAGGGGCGCGCGGTTGCGCGGCCGTGAGCGGCAGCGCGCGGCGCAGGCTTTCGAAGCGGGTCGCTTCGCGATGCTGAATGACGTGCACGTTGGCCGCGAACGTCAGGTCGGGCGCGGGCAGTGCGGGCGTATGGGCGAGCAGGCTGCAGTAGCCGCATGCCTGGAGGTGGGCCTGCAGGCTCTTCCGCGACGCATCGGCGGCGCGCTCGCCGGTGGCCGGCGCGGCCGTGCAGTAGCCGGCCAGCAGCGTATCGACGCGCTGCTGCGTCGTCAGGGCCTGCGAGATCGTCGGCGCGAGCGCCGTCATCAGGATGGCGAGCATCCCGATCAGACTGCCGATCTTCCGGAGACGACGACTCAGCATGCGATGCGCGGCGGCGTAGGGGCGACGATGGGCCGGATTATGCCACGCACGTCGAGTCGCATGTCGACACGGCGGTGCGGCGTTGCGGCGCGCTACGCGTGCGTGGCCAGGTATTTCGCGATCAGCGTCATCTGCGCGTCCCAGCCCTGATCGTTCATCTCGCGCGCCTTCGCGCGGCGCGTTTCGAGCAACTGATCGAAGCCCGTTTCGGTGACCGTGAGCAGCGTGCCGCCGGCCTGTGCCGCGAGCGCGAACGTGACGAGCGTCATCGGCTCGGAGGTGTAATCGACATTCGGGTCGATCGCGAACGGATGCCAGCGAAAGGAGAACAGTTGCTTCGGCTCGACGCGATCGACGACGATTTCGAACACAGTGCCCGCATAGGGCTCTTGCGCCTTGGCGACATCGTCGTCGACGCGGGTCGGCGTGATGCGGCCGAACAGCGGTTGCCCGGCCGCGAACGGCCCGTCGAACGAGACGCCGAACCACTGGCCGAATTCGCCGGAATTGCTGACGGCTTCCCACACGCGGTCGGGCGATGCGTTGAGCAGGGCCTGTTTTTCGATGCGATCGGTTTGCTGGGTCATGACGTTCTCCACACAGGATCAACCTTTGCCGGACGGCACGCGCGACCGCGTGCCGCGTCTAGTCGAGCATGACCGCGTCGGGCACGTCGAGGACGAGGTCCGACGTCGCGACGGCCACGCACGGCAGCGTATAGCCGTCGGCCTTTTCCTCGCGGCTCAGCCCCGGCCATTCGATCGTGTAGCGTACGCTGCCGCTGACGATCCGGCAAAGGCAGCTTCGGCACGTGCCGTTGCGGCACGAACGCGGCAGCGACACGCGCGCGAACGCGGCGGCTTCGAGCAGCGTGAGCGAATCGGGTGCATCGAAGGTCGCGCCGAGCGGCTCGATGCGCACGAGGGGAGGGTGTTCCGGATGGGTCATGGCGAAGGCGGGCGGCGATTCGGCGGCAACGCGCCAAGCATACCCGAACGGGCTGGCGGCCTGCGTCGGCCGGCCGCCGGCGTCAATGCCGGCGCAGGTGCCGGTACACGGTATTGCGGGCGAGGCCGAGCTCGCGCGCGGCCGCCGACACGTTGCCGCCATGCCGTGCCAGCACGGCATCGATCACCGCGGCCTGATGGTGTTGCAGCGTCGTGCCTTCGTGCGAGCCGGCCGATGCGGCGGGTGCCGCGGATGACGGCGCCGCCGGTGCGTCGTCGCAGTCGAGCCAGAAATCGTCGGGCAAATGGGTGAGCGTGATCTCGTCTTCGTCCTCGGCCAGCATGCCGGCCGTGCGCAGCACGTTGGTCATCTGGCGCAGGTTGCCGGGCCAGCGGTGGCGCGTGAACGCGTCGAGCACGTCGGCCGCGATGCGGCGCGGCATCGGTTCGCTGCGTGCAAGCCGCGCGAGAATCCGCTCGACGAGCGCGGGCAGGTCGGTACGTGCGGCGAGCGCCGGCAGCGTGACCGCCAGCCCGTTGATCCGGTAGAACAGGTCTTCGCGGAACGTGCCTTCCGCGATCATCGCGCGCAGGTCGCGATGGGTCGCGCAGACCACGCGCACGTCGACCGGCACCGCGCGCGCGCCGCCGAGCGGCATCACCGCGCGTTCCTGCAGCACGCGCATCAGCCGGACCTGCTGCGCGAGCGGCATGTCGCCGATTTCGTCGAGAAACAGCGTGCCGCCATCGGCCTGCACGATCTTGCCGGGGCTGCCGCGCTTGCGCGCGCCGGTGAACGCGCCGTCCTCATAGCCGAACAGCTCGGCCTCGATCAGCGAGTCGGGCAGCGCCGCGCAGTTGACCGCGACGAACGGGCCGTCCGCGCGAGGCGATGCCTGGTGCAGTGCGCGGGCGAGCCATTCCTTGCCGGTGCCGGTCTGGCCGAGGATCAACAGCGGCAGGTCGCGCCCGCGGATCTTCGCGACGCGTTCGAGCACGGCGGCCATGCGTGCGTCGCCCGTGTCGAGCGTCGCGAACGTGATCGCATCGGGGTCCGGTGTGCGCACACGTGCGGCGGGTGCGGGCGGCGTGACGGCGACGGCGGTCTTGTGCGCTTCCGCGAATTCGCAGCGCGCCAGCACGCGTACCCCGGTCGACAGCGTGAGGCGGAACATCGCACCGGGTGCGCGTGCCGCCTGCTGCGCGAGCTGGCTGAAGCGCATGCCGAACAGCGCGTCGCTGGCCTGATGTTGCAGTGCGTCGAACGACGCGCCGAGCTGGAATTGTGCGCTGCGGTTCGCGGCGATCAGCCCGCCGTCGGGGCCGAAGGCGACGAGCCCGGCGAACAGCGAATCGACGCATTCCTCGTGCGCATGAAAGCGCAGCCGCAGGGCTTCCGCGCACTGGTTCGCGAACAGGTGGTTCTCGATCAGTTGCGCGGACATCCGCACGAGCGCGAGCGTGTGCGGGCTCGAGCCGCGCGGATCGCCGCTGACGTCGAGCGTGCCGAGCGTGCGGCCGAACGGGTCGAAGATCGGCGCGCAGGAGCAGGTGAGGATGTGGTTGGCGCGCAGGAAGTGTTCGTCGCCGTGCACGGCGACGGCCTGGCCCGATGCGAGCGCGGTGCCGATCGCGTTGGTGCCGCGTGCGCCTTCCGCCCACGAAACGCCCGTGCACAGCGCGACGCGGTTGGCTTTTTCGATGAAGTCCGCGTCGCCGATGCTGTGCAGGATGACGCCGTCCGCGTCGGTCAGCAGCACGAGGCTTTGCGTGTCGGCGATTTGCGCGTGGAGGTTCTCCATTACCGGGCGGGCGTGCGAGAACAGCGCGTGATTCGTGTCGAGCAGTTCGCGCAGCGCGAGGCGCGACAGCGGCGAGAAATCGGGACGTTCGTGCGCGCGCAGGCCGACCGCGGTCGAACGCGCATGCGCCTGCGCGAGCAGGTCGGTGCGACCCGCGGTGGCGGGCAGCACGAAAGGTTGCGGCATGACTTGTCTCCTGTCGACCAGAGTTAGCGCTTTAGCGCTTACTCTGGTCCCATGCTTCGCGGTCGACCAGAGTTGGCGCTTTAGCGCTTGCTCTGGTCCCATGCTTCGCGGTCGACCCGAGTTGGCGCTTCAGCGCTTGCTCGGGTCCCATGTTTCGCGGTCGACCCGAGTTGGCTCTTTAGCGCTTGCTCTGGACCCATGCTTCGCGGTCGGCCCGAGTTGGCGTTTTAGCGCCCCCCAAGCCCCACGCTCCTCGAATCCGGCCGATCCGGCACACACGTGCTCGCCGGATTCCTCTACCGGTTCCCGCCTGCGCGTGCGGCGCACCATCGACGCGCGAACGCCGGCCATCCGGGCACACATCATCATACAAGCGCCGCGTGCGATGCGCGACCGCGTACAAAATCCACTTGCTTTTAAATGCCCGCCTGCAATGATGGAAACGGAGCACGCACGCGCCGTGTTCCGCATTGCAACATGCATGCGACGCGACATGCATCCGTTCGGGAGACGCATCATGGTTCGGACGGAACTGAGAGTCGTGCTGGCGGCCATCGCCACATTCATCATGCTGGGCGGCATTGCCGTGGCGATCCACGGGCTGCTGTTCGATCTGACCGATGCGGTGCGATACGGGGCGGCCGCGATCGCGGTCGGCGCCACGACGGCCGCAATCGCGCTCAACGTATGGCCCAACGATCCTCACTGACGCCGGTTTCCGAAACGGTGCCGGATGCCGCGCTGATCAGATGAAATGCGCGTCGGAACGACGCACGCCGTAAATTTTGTCTCCCGCGCGAAACCGTCTAAAGTGGAAAGCAACCGGCATGCATTACCCGCGCCATTACCCGCGGGCCGTGCCCCCGCCGGCGAGCCCGCGTACATTTCGTCCGGCCGGTGGCGGACGACGGACGCGGTCATTCGTTTTCTACCGGTCGAGGCGGGTCCTATGCAAATCCATTTCACGAACGAGAAGCCCGAGTATTCGGGGCGCGACCTGATGCTTGCGTTCACGGCGTTGGTGAATGGCGAGCGCGTTCAATGTCAGATCACCGCCGAGGCACTGGAAGACCACTTCGGTGCGGCTTCGCCGCGCTTCGAGGACATGGTCGGTGCATTCGACCAGCACCGCGATCGTATCGAGGCGGCTGCACGGCGCCTGCTGTCGGAGACGCGCGCGCAATGCGTGACGCTGCGCAGCGGCTACGTCCGCTTCTACGAGGCCAACTGGCGCTGACGACACGACGCCCGTCTTGCTGCGCGCGTCGTTGAACACCGCGCACGCGAAGACGTTGCCTTTCATGCGATGCCGTTCGGCGGGCCCGGGCGGCATTTTCGTATGCGGGCCGCACCGGATTGCTGCCGCGCCCGGCCGGCTGCTAGTGTGCCGGCACGACCCGGCGTATCGATTCGTCAGGATCGCAGAGAAAATCATTCGAATCAGGCGTTGAAACTCGATCCGGCGAACCGGCTGGCGCTCGAGGCAACGGGCATCGCGGCGATCCGCGGCAACCGGCCCGATGCGGCGGTCGGGATCTTCGAGGGCAGGAACCGCGCGTATCCCGACGACGCACACGTGATCGCCAACCTGGCGGTCGCCTATCGCCGCACCGGGCGGATCGATGACGCGATGCAGTTGTACCGCCGCGTCAAGACGCTGGATCCGCCGCTGGCGCAGCGGCTGTACGACGACGAACTCAAGGGCGTCGCGACGCCGTGATGCGCGCGACCCGCCCAACGAAAACGCCACCCGAAGGTGGCGTTCGTTCGTCGTGCATCGCGCCGAAGCGCGACCGTCACTCGCTGCCGAGATAGAAGAAGCGGAACAGGAACACGGCCGCGATGATCCACACGATCGGCTTGACCGAGCGGGCCTGGCCCGTCAGCAGCTTGAGGCCGCCGTAAGCGATGAAACCGAACGCGACGCCGTTCGCGATCGAGTACGTGAACGGCATCAGCAGCGCGGTGAGCGCGGCCGGCACGGCTTCCGTTGCATCGTCCCACGGCACCTCGACCATCTCGCGCAGCATCAGGCACGACACGTACAGCAGTGCCGGTGCCGTCGCATATGCCGGCACGACGCCGGCGAGCGGCGCGATGAACAGGCACGCGAGGAACAGCACCGCGACGGTGATGGCCGTCACGCCCGTGCGGCCGCCGGCCTGCACGCCCGATGCGCTTTCGATATACGCGGTGGTCGACGACGTGCCGAGCACCGAGCCCGCGACGATCGCCGTGCTGTCGGCGAGCAGCGCCTTGTTCAGGCGGTTCATCTTGCCTTCGACGAGCAGGCCAGCGCGGTTCGCGACGCCCATCAGCGTGCCGGTCGCATCGAACAGCTCGACGAGGAAGAACACGAGGATCACGTTGATGATGCCGGTCGACAGCGCGGCGCCGATGTCGAGCTTGAACAGCGTCGCATCGATCGACGGCGGCGCGGAGAACACGCCGTGGAACTGGTTGCCGCCGAAGAAGAACGACAGGATCGTCACGCCGATGATGCCGATCAGGATCGCGCCGCGCACGCGCAGGTGGTCGAGCGTGACGATCGTGAAGAAGCCGATGATCGCGAGGATCGTCGTGGGCTTGTGCAGGTCGCCGAGCGTGACGAGCGTGGCCGGGTTGCCGACGATCACGCCCGACGTCTTCAGCGAGATGATGCCGAGGAACAGGCCGATACCCGCGGTGATCGAGATCCGCAGCGATTTCGGAATGCCGTTGACGATCGCCTCGCGCACGCGGAACAGCGTGACGAGCAGGAACAGGCAGCCGGAGATGAACACCGCGCCCAGCGCGGCCTGCCACGTGAAGCCCATCCCCTTGACGACCGTGTACGCGAAATACGCGTTCAGGCCCATGCCGGGCGCGCATGCGATCGGGTAGTTCGCGTACAGCCCCATGATGATCGATGCCAGCGCCGCGACGAGGCAGGTCGCGACGAACACGGATTCCTTCGGCATGCCGGCGTCGCCGAGGATCGCGGGGTTGACGAAGATGATGTAGGCCATCGTCAGGAACGTGGTGACGCCCGCGAGTATTTCGGTGCGGAAGTCGGTGCCGGCTTCAGCGAAGCCGAAATACCGCTTGATGGATTCCATGAAGGCGTTTCTCCGGTCGGGTTGTCGTGTTGCTTGTTGTGCCGAATTGTTGTACAGGCAGCGGCCGGCCTAATGTAACCAGCCACTATTGCCCGGCTATCGGCGGATTGTAATAGCGCGGATAGCTCGGACGATATAGTTGGAGGGCACGATCGCAAGATCGGTCGGCTGCCCGCGCGCGAACGGTCTGGCAGCCCGGCCGCGCGGCGAAGGCGCGCATTTTACCGGTTCGGGTGGAACGAACCGGAAGAAATGGCGGAATCGGGAGCAAGGCAAGGAAGCAAGGCAAGGAAGCAACACCGGCGAACGGAGCCGGCCGATGCGTGCGCAACAACGTGCGCAACAACGAGAGAAGCGAGTGCAAGCCGGACGTGCAGGCGGACGCACAAAGCGGCGCGCGGTGTGGTGCGCGTGGCGGGTGCGGGATGACATCCGGCTGAAACGGAGCGCCCGCATGCTGCACGAACGTGGGGCAGGCAGCACGTGCGAGGCTGGTGCGGAGGCCCGGCCGCGGCATGCGGCGGCCATTCTTCAGTCCAGGCGGTTGCAGATATCGGGCTATCGTGCGCCGAAGCCGTCCCGCCCGCAACTGTCATTTCGTGATGCGGGGGCGACTGTGGTTTCTGTGTAAAAGATTGCAAGACCCCATCGCATAAACCGGCAAGTCTTTCTAGGATAGATACACCGCGCATGCACACGCCGGCCGGTAATTGCCGACGCGGGGGAGTCGCAGTCCGTGCAGGCCGGGCGGTGAAGTGCGGTCAAGGCCGTTGCGCGTTCGGGCAGGCACGGCCGATTGCGATTGCCCGATGCGGGTTCGTCCGTAATCACGGAGGTCAGCATGTTGAACTGGATCAGCCGTTGGGCGATGCGACACGCCCCCACGCCGGAAAAAACCGCTGCGTCGATGCTCGTGACGGCGCGCATGGAACTGTTCGCTGCCGAACAGCGCGTCATCGACGCGAAATTACAAGCGGATTACTGGCGCACACGTGTGTCATTCCTCGAGGAGGTGCAGAAGCAGGGCATCGATCCGTGGGTGACCTCGCAGGCAGCGCAACGCCCCGACCTCGATTCCACTCCCCGCAGCACGGGCCCGCGTCTCGCCGCCAGCACCTGATGCACCTGATGCACCAACTGCATCGCGGCGCGCGATCGCTCGCGGCACGCACCGGCGTGCCGCGTCATTCGATGCGCACCCGCGGCGACTCATGCCGCGGGTGCGTCCGTTTCCGGTCGCGACCGTTCCGCGTCTCGCGTGCCTGACGGCACGTCGCTCATCCGCTCCTTCCCGCTATCCCGACGAGCAAACGTTGCACTTGCGCGAGCGTGCGCCTGAAGCGCTCGCCGCGACGCACGTATGCGGTCGTGAGTGTCGCTTCGGCCGGCCGGTCGTCGGCAACGGTGCCGAGCCAGATGCGTTCGCCGCGTGCGATGCGCAGCACGTCGCCGGGCTGCACCCAGCAATCGTCGACGCTCGGCGGGCGCGTGACCCACAGCGCCGCGCCATGCGTGCGGAGCTCCGCGTCCCGTGGCGCGCGCCAGGTCATCGTCGTGCGCGGCGCGACCGCGAAACGGATCACGACAGTCGGTAACGCGATCGTGCCGGCGTGGCGCCGATCGGGACGGTCAAACAGCGGGCTTGCCTGGTCCATCGTCTTCTCCAGTGATTGAGCCGGATGGATGACGCGCACCAGAACAAAAAGGCCTCATCCGTTTCCGGCGAGGCCTTGTGTGACATGCGGTACTGCCCGATTGCTAACGCACAAGCGCCTCCCGTGAACCATTCTTTCGAATGTTCATCGATCGATGAATCGAGGCGGAGACGAGCGTGTACGTAGGCATGCGAACGAGTTTGTCTTCGTGGAACGGCGTTGTCAACGACAATTTTAGAGATAGTAAAGGGGATGCGTCGGCGGCTGCGCGCGAGTGGCCGCGCACCCGGATCGCATGCGTCGCGACACGTTCGTCATGAGCGACTTCGACATCGTTCGCGCAACAGGCTGCGCATTTGCGCGAGCGCACGCGCCAGCCATGCGTCGCGTCCCGTCGCGTACGCGGTCGTGATCGATGCTTCGGCCGGACGGGCGTCGTCGGTGCTTATCCAGATGCGATCGCCGCGCCGCACGCGCAGCACGTCGCCGGTTCGTATCCAGTAGTCGTCGACGCTGCCCAGCCGCGTGACCCACAGTGTTGCGTCGTGCACGCGAATCTCGGCATCGTTTTGCGCGCGCCACGCCAACGTCTTGTGCGGCGCGACCGTGAACTGGATCACGACCCGCGGCAACGCGATCGCATCGGTGCGGCACCGATCGGGGCAGACAACCAGCCGGCTTGCTTGGTCCATCGTCATCTCCATCCGTTGAGCCGGGCGGGATGACGCGCACCAAAACAAAAAGGCCTCATCCGCTTCCGGCGAGGCCTTGTGACATGCGCAAATGAATCTCGATGCTAACGCACAAGCGCCTCCGGTGCTCGCCACGGATGGGCGTTCACTCGGTTTTCATGCGCGATGGCGGCAGGCTTGAGCATAAGCATGCGAACGAGTGTGTCGTGGCAGCGCATCAATGTCAACGGAAATTTCGAGATACGTGACGGTTACGCGTCGCGTTGCGCGAGGCCGTTCACGAGCAGCTCGGACAGCAGGCCCGTCATCCCTTCCGGGTGCGTGGCCGCGCGCGCCTTCAGCTGTTCGACGAGTTCGGCGTTGAGCTTGCATGCGAACGGCACGAGGCCCTGTTCCTGGTCGAGCTTGCGCTGCGCGCGGCGGTCGAGCTTGGCGGCTTCTTCGGCACCCTTGCCGAAACGCGCGGAGTTCGACTGCTTCATCGCGTGCGTCAGCTTGAGCGCCTTGTTCTTTTCGAGATCGGTTTTCTTCATGGCCATCGCGGCACCTCCGGGAAATTGAAGCCGCGATTGTACGCACTTCGGCGGGCCCCGCCCGTGAAGCCGGCAAGAAACCCGGTCAGGCGCCCTTCGTCGTGCCCCAGTTGCCGCCGTGCGCGGCCGCCTGTGCGGCCGGCGAGCGGGCGAGGTAAGCGAGCGCCTGCTCGGTCGAGCCTTCGTGATGCGGCGTATAGCCGGGCTTGAAATAGCGCAGCGCCGCGCCGATCACCTTCCAGAACGACGGCAGGTGGCCGCGCCGCGAGCCTTGCCACCACGCGAGCACGAAACCCGGGTAGCGGCCGGCGCCCGGGTCGCGCCGGTACATGAACTTCGCGCCCGTCGTGATGTAGTAGAGCAGCAGCAGGATCACGAACGCCATGTGCACGCAGCGCTCCGGATAGGTGCCGCCCATGTGCCGGTAGATGTCGAACGCGACCGTGCGGTGCTCGACCTCCTCCGCGCCATGCCAGCGCAGCAGGTCGACCATCGTCGGATCGGCTTTCCCCTCGTCGAGCCCGTGCGCGTTGAGCACCCAGTTGCCGAGATAACCGAAGAAATGCTCGAGCGACGCGATCACCGCGAGCTGCTGCCGCAGCCAGAAACGCGTGTGGCCGATCTTCAGCCCGAGCGGCTGTTCGCCGAGCACGCGCGTGAACAGCCGGTTGAGCTTTTGCGTGAACGGCTTCGTGTCGATCCTGTGCCGGTCGTAGTAGTGCTTCAGCACGCCGCCGTGCGAACGCGAGTGCACGGCCTCCTGCCGCAGGAAGCCTTCGGCCTCGTCGCGCAGGCGCGCGTCGGTGATCAGCGGCAAGGCCTTGTTGTACACGCGGCAGAACCACAGCTCGCCTTCCGGGAACAGCAGGTTCAGCGTGTTGATGATGTGCGTGCTGCCCGGGTCGTTCGGCACCCAGGTGATCGGCGTGTCGCTGAAGTCGAACTTCACGTGCCGGGCCTTGATCTTGTGATAGTCGGCGGTATCGGTCATCTTTGTCTCCCTGTGCGGCGTGATGCGCCGTCAATGCGATGCCATGCTGACGCGGGCGATCATCCGGCCGAGCCACGGCATGAAGCGGCCGACGAAGCGCATCGCGTGCGCCTCGCCGCCGACGGCGACGACGGGACGGTTGCGCAGCACGCCGTCGACCATCGCCTGCGCGACGGTTTCGGGTTTCAGGCCGCGCATCTGGTACAGCTTCGTCGCGCGCTTGCGCAGCCGCGCTTCGTCCTGGGCATTGGCGCCCGCGTATTGCGTCGACGCCATGATTCCGGTCTCCGCGAAGCCGGGGCACACGGCCGTCACGCCGATGCCTTTTTCCGCGAGCTCCGCGCGCATGCATTCGCTGAGCATCAGCACGGCGGCCTTCGTCGTCGCATACGCGGGCAGGTCGCGCGACGGCCCGAACGCGGCGGCCGACGCGGTGTTGACGATGTGCCCGCCGGTGCCGCGCGCGGCCATCTGCTGCGCGAACAGTCGCGAGCCGTGGATCACGCCCCACAGGTTCACGTGCAGGATGCGCTCCCAGTGCCGCGTGCTCGTGTCGAGGATGCCGCCGGCCATGCCGATGCCGGCGTTGTTGATCACCACGTCGGCGCCGCCGAGTTCGTCGCCGACCCATGTCGCCAGCGCTTCCATTTCGTCGGCGGACCCGACGTCGACGCGTTTCGCATGGGCCTGCGCGCCGGTCAGCCCGATCAGCAGCGCGGTGCGTTCGGCGCTCGCGAGATCGATGTCGCACGCGACGATCGTCGCGCCTTCGCGCGCGAACGCGAGCGCCGCGCAGCGGCCGATGCCGCTGCCCGCGCCGGTGACGACCGCGACCTTGCCGCTGAAGCGGCCGCTCGTTGCGCGGCGGCGCGCGTTCGCGAGCGCGGGCGGCTCGTTGCCCGATTCGACCGCGTCGATCAGTTGCCCGGCCAGATCCGCGAAGCGCGCCGGATCGGCGAGCGGCAGCCAGTGGCCGGCCGCGACCTCACGGCGGTAGTACTGCGGCACCCAGCGCGACAGGTTCTCGGACAGCGCGGGGCTCACGTACTTGTCGCCGAGCGGCACGATCGTCTGCACCGGTGCATGCGCATGGCGTTCGCGCGGCGCGAACAGGCAACGGATGAAGTTCGCGCGATAGAGGCGCACGCCGCGCGCGCCGTCGTCGGCTTGCGTCGGACGCGGCGCGACGGGCGTTTTCTCGAGCCGGCGCAGCAGGCGCGGCCACGCGCGGCCGAGCCACAGCCGCCAGCCGAGCTCCGGGACGAACGGCAGGTGGAACAGGTACACGTACCACGAGCGCACGAGCTGGCCGCCGAGCTTGGCGAGCGACGCGGGCGTCGGGTGCAGCACGCGTTCGCGCAGCCAGAAGCCGACATGGTCGAGGCACGGCCCCGAGCACGACGTGTATGACGCGATGCGGCCGGAAAGGCGCGGATCGGTGACGAATTCCCAGCCCTGGATCGAGCCCCAGTCGTGCGCGACCAGATGCACGGCGCGGCCGGGGCAGAGCGCGTCGATCACCGCGACGAAATCGTCGGTCAGCTTCGCGAGGTGGTAGTCGGCCGTGCGCTTCGGCGCGCCGGACAGGCCCGCGCCGCGCACGTCGTATGCGATCACGTAGTGCTTGCGCGCGAGCAGCGGCGCGACGTGCTGCCAGACGCTGCTGTCGTCGGGATAACCGTGTACGAGCACGACCGGCGAGCGGGCCGGGTCGCCCCAGGTCCTGACCGCGAGCGTCAGGTCGCCGGAGGCGACCGCCGTTTCGCCATGAACCGATTCGAACAGGGCCAGCGGCGCTTCGTCGGAAAGAGGCTGCATCGTGAGTCCGTCGTTCAGGGAGTGGGGAGAAAGGCGGGTTCGCGTCAGGCGGCGGCCGGCACGGTCGCGACGGCCTGCACACGCTCGGCCTGGCGGCGCTGCCAGCGGCGCACGTGCGGCAGGTCTTCGTCGAGCCAGTACGCGTCGTCTTCGGTGATCACGAGCAGCTCTTCGAATTTCGCGCCGACGCCGGCGAAGCCGAGATGCGGTTCGACGGCCCACAGGCCCGGCACGGGCGCATGCTCGGAGCGGCGGTCGATCGACCACAGCGGCGACCAGCCTTGCTGTTTCGCCGCGCGCCCCTGGTCGAGCAGCAGGTTGCGCGTCGCGTTCAGCCCGAAGCGCGCGACGAAGCGCGGCTTCGACAGCTTGTGGATCTTCGCGACGCGATGCGCGAGCACCTTGAACGGATAGGCCTTGTGGCGCGGCTCGACGCCCTGGCGGCGGCACAGCGCGTCGACTTCCTGCGCGACCTCGGCCATCGGCCGGCGCGCCTTCACGAGCCGCACGATCAGGTCGCGATGGTCCATCAGGCCGTCCTGCAGCTGCTCGAGGATCGGGTTCTGGCCGAGGCAGTGCGCGTAGCCGACGTCGGCCACGATGCCGTCGAGCACCGGCGCGACGTCGAGGATCACCGGCATGTCGGTTTCGAGCTGCCGGTTGCTCGGGAAGAACGCGAGATTGAAGCCGCCCATGTGCTTGAGGCCCGAGAAACCCTGGAAGGCGGTGCGGTCGCCGAACCACGCGAACGGCTTGTGCAGCCAGTCGTGTACGCCGTTGTCCTGCAGCCATTCGGTCAGGAGGCGCGCGGCTTCCTTTTCGGTGATGCCGGGGTAGAGCATCGCGCCGACGGTCTCGACACAGCGGTAGGCAAGCTGCTGGACCGCGCGGAATTGCGGCAGCTCGTCGAGGTGGACTTCCGGCAGCGAGTGGTCGGCCATGATGCGTCTCCAGGGGGGCGCTGATCCGGAATCCGCCCGCCGGCGTCGCCGGCACGGGTTATTCAGTCAGCATTTAATGTGTCATTGATCAATGTAACGATCATAGACGGTTCCGCGTGCCGGGACGTGAGGATTTGTCCTAATGGCAGGGGGAAATGGAGGGGAGCCTCTAGGTTTCCGGACGATGTCGCGAGCGGCTGCGTCGCCGGCCCGGACGGCCGTGTTCGACCGCTTCGTGATGCCTGGCATGTCGCGCCGGATCAACTCGCCGTCGCGTCGCGGCGTGACGCAGTCAAATTGCCGAAATAATTTCGACACATCATTCGCCCCCGATTCGAAGCCGTCCCGGCTTCGCGGTGGCGATGACCCGCCAGTGCGCCGCACGGGGCAGTGAACGGAACCGATTCGACATTTCCACGGAGAGACCATGCAACGCCGCCAGTTCATGAACACCCTTGCCGCGGCGACCGCTGCGACGTCGCTGATGCTCAAGGCCGGCACCGCCGACGCAAAGAGCGCCACCGCGCCGGACGCGCTGGACCCGGGCCGCTGGTCGCCGTTCAACGCCGCGCGCCTGCAGGCGGTGCTCGACCAGCATGGCGTCGCGAGCGCGCGCTACGACGAAAAGCGCCGCCCGTACGCGGTGTTCGACTGGGACAACACGTGCATCATGAACGACTGCGAAGAGGCGTTGCTGATGTACCAGATCAACCATCTGCAATACAAGCTGACACCGGACGAATTCGTCGGCGTGATGTGGAAGGACGTGCCGAAGGGCGCGTTCATGAAGGACTACACGACCGTCGACGGCAAGCCGGTGACGATGGAGGATCTCGCCGCCGACGTCGAATCCGACTACCGCTGGCTCTACGCGAACTACAAGGGCTTCGGCGGCAGCAAGAGCCTCGACGAGATTCACGAGACCGACCAGTTCAAGGATTTCCGCGCGAAGCTGTACTTCATGTACGACGCGATCTGCGACACGCACCCGCTCGAAGTCGGCTACAAGTGGATCATCTATTTCTACAAGAACATGACGACCGCCGAGCTGCAGGCGATGGCGGAAGCGTCGGACAACTACGGGATCGGCGACGCGCTGCGCAAGGTTCGCTACGAAAGCCCGAAGACGCTGCCGGGCAAGGCCGGTGTCGTGGCCGATGCGCATTTCCACGGCATTCGCATCCATGAGGAAATCCGCGCGGTGATGCACACGTTGCGCGCGAATGGCATCGACGTGTACGTGAGCACCGCGTCGCTCGACGATGTGGTGCGCGTGTTCGCCGGCAATCCGAACTACGGCTACGGCGTGCCGCCGGAGAACGTGATCGGCCTGCGCCTCGACATGCAGGACGGCAAGTACACGAGCACCTATCCGGCCGGCTGGCATTTCAACTGGGGGCCCGGCAAGACGGTGGGCATCCGCAACGTGCTCGTATCGAAGAAGGGCTACGGCCCGCTGCTGGTGTTCGGCGACAGCGACGGCGACGCGTGGATGCTGCGCGACTTCAAGGACACCGCGGCCGGCGTGATCGTCAACCGGATGAAGAAGGGCGAGATCGGCGCGGACAGCAAGCTCGCGGCCGGGCAGATCGGCCAGCCGGATGCGCGTTTCCTGCTGCAGGGCCGCGACGAGCACACGGGCCTGATGATTCCCGACGAGAAGTCGATCAAGTACGGCAAGACCGAGCGCAAGCTGCTGGCCTGACAGGTGCCTGCTGCCGGGTGCCGGGCCGTGGCGGCCCGGTGTCCGGCGGGATCGACGGCGGCGCGTCGCGCGGGCCGGAACTCGCGCGTCTCAGCGCTCGCGCGGCGTACCCAGCCGGTCCAGCAACGCCCCCAGCAGATCGATCGGCAGCGGAAACACGAAAATGAAGGAGAAGCGCCGGACCGGGCGCCGGACGATCGATCGGGTGCGGGAGTGGCACCGAATCCGGAGAGGGAAGCGGATCGAGCTCGCAACGGAGGAGGCGGACAATAAAAAAAGGACGCTTGCGCGTCCTTTTGCCGTCTGAAGTGTTGCGCATCGTCGAGAGGCGTCCCCAGCGTTTTCATCGGCAATGCTAGCGAAGTATCGAACGAATGTCAAAATGCAGCGCGTCGAAAGCGGAGCGTGACGGGCATCCTGCCGCGTGTTCGGTTGTATCCGCCCTGAACTCACCGCCACGCCGGCGTCGAATGCCAATCGGTCGTGAAGCCGAGATGGGCCGCCGCGTCCACGTGCTCACACCCCGTCAACGTCGCTCGCAAGGCTTCGCGCCATTCAGTCCCATGACCGAGTGGGTCGAGCAGGGCCTTCATCATCGTTGCGCGGGCGTAGAACGTCTCCGGCCGGGTCATTTCCGGGGCATACCGTGCGAGCGTTCGCCCGGCCGGCTTGGCGGGAGGCGATACCGTCAGCTTCATTCCCCAAAGCCGGGCGTGGTGCGCACACGCATTGCGCAGGTCGGTGAGCGATTGAAGCCAGCTGGTGAGCACGGTATCAGGGATGTCCGGCCACGCATGGCGTCCGGCGACCTTGCGGTCGCGCATCGAGAGCGCACTGAAGATTCGGGACAACGCGCCCAGGCTCAGCCGCTCGCAGACCAGCCAGATCGGTGGCAGGTCGGGGCTGGCATAGGTTCGATAGTAGTGAGTCAATGCCGAACCTTTCCGGGTTTCACACTCCCGGGCGATCTGATCCAGAATGCGCGCGTAGTGGCGCAGGTCGACGAAACGGTCCCTCTCGACGTACCAGTGGCTGCCGTAGTCGATTGCGAGGGGATTGCTGAGTGCGGCGCGCAGCGCAACCTCGATGCGCTCGACCGCGTCCATCGTGATCGAGCGCAGACGTCGATCGAATGCGTAGAGTTCAACGATGTCGGAGAATCTGGTTCGAGGCCAGAATCGCTTGGTCGTGGGGTTCTGGAACCGCCGCATGTAGACCAGCAACCGGAAATGGCCGATCGACCGGAGCATTCGCAAGTTCGCCGGGCGATCGTCGATGCGCAGGCCGCGTTGCCACAGTCGATGCAGCGTTTCCTCGGCGCTGAGGGCCACCTTGCCATAGGCCCTGGTTGGCGTCGCCGATGCCGTCTTCCTTGTCCGAGTCTTGCCCATCGTTGATCCGTACTGCCATGCATGCGGATCTCGTTGTATACGCCATCGGACCGCGAGCGGCCATCTTCCATACCATTCGGCTGATAGGGGGCGCCGGTCGGTATCGATGCCTGTTGCCCCTCGTCCGGCGAATCCGGTGAGTATCCGGCGAGGATCCGAATGTCTGTCTCACTCCTCCCGCTTCCCGCCCAACCGGTCCAGCAACGCCCCCAGCAGATCGATCGGCAGCGGAAACACGATCGTCGAATTCTTGTCCGCCGCGATCGTCGTCAGCGTCTGCAGGTAGCGCAGCTGCATCGCCTGCGGCTGCAGTGCGAGCCGCTGCGCGGCCTGCAGCAGTTTCTCCGACGCCTGCAGTTCGCCTTCCGCATGAATCACCTTCGCGCGCCGCTCGCGTTCGGCCTCGGCCTGTCGCGCGATCGCGCGGATCATCGTCTCGTTCAGGTCGACGTGCTTGATCTCGACGGTCGACACCTTGATCCCCCACGCATCGGTCTGCGCGTCGAGCGTCTTCTGGATGTCGGCGTTCAGCTGCTCGCGCTCGGCCAGCAGCGCATCGAGCTCGTGCTTGCCGAGCACCGAACGCAGCGTCGTCTGCGAGAGCTGGCTCGTCGCGTCGAAGAAGCGCGCGACCTGGATCACGGCCTTCTCCGGATCGACCACGCGGAAATACACGACCGCATTCACCTTCACCGACACGTTGTCGCGCGTGATCACGTCCTGCGGCGGCACGTCGAACACGACGGTGCGCAGGTCGATCCGCACGACCTGCTGGACGATCGGGATGATCAGCACGAGCCCCGGCCCCTTCACTTTCCAGAAGCGGCCGAGCATGAACACCACGCCGCGCTCGTACTCGCGGAAGATGCGGATCGACGACGCGACGAGCACGACGACGAAGACGATCAGGACGCTGCTGAAGCCGAACGTGTAACCGATCATGAAGGCTCTCCTTGGTGTTGTTCTTGCACCGGTACGTCGTAGAGCGGGGCGACGGTGAGCAGCAGCCCTTGGCGGCCGGTGACGCGCACGCGGCAGCCCGCGGCAAGCGGCGCGCTGCTGGCCACGCGCCAGCGTTCGCCGTGTACGCGCGCCCAGCCGGCGGCGGACGGTGCCGCGCCGGCCGCGCCGTGCGGCTGGTCGGCGCGCAGGCCGTCGTCGAGCACTTCGCCGATGCTGCCGACCATCGCCTCGGCACCCGTCACGACCGGGCGCCGCCGCGCGCGCAGCGCGACGCTCGACACGCCCGCGACGAGCAGCCCGCCGCCGAGCGCCAGGCTCGCGATCACGGGCCACGGAATCCCGTAGCCGGGCACGTCGGTATCGATCAGCATCAGCGCGCCGATCGTGAACGACACGATCCCGCCGAAACCGAGCACGCCGAAGGTCGGCAGGAACGCCTCGGCGACCAGGCAGCCGAGGCCGAGCAGCACGAGGCCGAGGCCCGCATAGCTGATCGGCAGCAACTGCATCGCGAACAGCCCGACCAGCAGGCAGATCGTGCCGGCGACGCCCGGCAGCACGAAGCCGGGGTTCGCGAACTCGAAGAAGAGGCCGTAGATGCCGATCGTCAGCAGGATCAGCGCGACGTTCGGATCGGCGATGATCGCGAGGAAGCGGCTGCGCCAGTCGGGTTCGACGATGACGAGCGGCGCATGCGTGGTCGCGAGCTTCACCGTGCCGGCGGTGGTCGTCGCGGTATGGCCGTCGAGCTGGCGCGCGAGGTCGGCCGGATCTTGCGCGATCAGGTCGACGACGTGCTGCGCGCGCGCCTCGCTGGCCGACAGGCTGACGGCTTCGCGCACCGCGCGCTCGCCCCATTCGGCATTGCGCCCGCGCAGCTGCGCGAGGCCGCGGATGTAGGCGGACGCGTCCTGCATCGCCTTGCGGATCTCGGTCGATTGCGTGTCGGTCGGCAATGCGGCCTGCGTGGCGGCCTCGGACGCACCGGATGCCCCTGACGCACCCGGGGTTCCGGCCGGCGGGCGCGGTGCAGCGGGGTTCGCACCCGGCGGCGCGGCGCCGCCGATGCCGAACTGCACCGGCGACGCCGCGCCGAGATTGGTGCCGGGCGCCATCGCCGCGAAGTGGCTGGCATAGACGATGTAGGTGCCCGCGCTGGCGGCCCGCGCGCCGCCCGGCGCGACGAACGCGGCGACCGGCACGGGCGAGCCGAGGATGGCCTTGATGATCTGCCGCATCGACGTGTCGAGGCCGCCGGGCGTGTCGAGCTGCAGGATCGCGAGCGGCGCGTGCTGGCGTGCCGCACGGTCGAGCGAGCGCACGATGAAATCGGCGCTGGCGGGCCCGATCGCGCCGTTGATCGGGATCACGATGACCGGGCGGGCGGCGGCGGGTGCGGCGGGTGTGTCGGCGGACGGCGGCGCGGCGACCGCGGCACACACGACGAGCAGCGCCGCGAACAGCGCGGCGCGCGCGACCCGCGCGGACAGCGGGTGACGAGGGTGGCCGCCGGGCGTGGCAGGCACCGGCGACGGCCCGTGACGGTGAACGTGCATCGGGGCGTCCGGGCGGCGCGTGGCCGTGCGCCATCCGGCTTGCGGAAAGGGCGTGGGCCCGATGCTTAAAGATTAGGCGGTTTCGGCGGAAAGCGCGAAGCGGGCGCCGTGCCGGCCGGCCTCAGCTCGCGCCGCCGCCGCGCGCGAGCACTTCGTCGCGATAGTCGGCCGGGCTGCGCCCGCTCCATTTGCGGAACGCGCGGTAGAACGCGCTCGGTTCCGCGAAACCGGTTGCAGCCGCGACGTCGGCGATCGTGCGCGCGGGGTCGGCCAGCGCCTCGAACGCGAGGTCGCGCCGCAGCGTGTCCTTGATCGACTGGTACGCGTGGCCTTCCTGGTGCAGCTTGCGGCGCAGCGTGGCCTCGGCCACGTGCAGCCGCGCGGCCATCCCGCCCGCGCCCGGCCACGCGGCGGGCGGCATCCCGCGCAGCACCGCGCGCACGCGCTGCGCGAGCGCGTTCGGGTTGCGGTACTTGACGATGAAGCTCGCCGGCGCGTTGCGCAGGAACGTCTTCAGCGTCTTCGCGTTCTGCACGACCGGCAGCGTCGCGAATTCGGGATCGAAATCGACATACGAATCGGGTTCGTTGAAACGCATGTCGTCGCAGAACATCGACGGGTATTCATGGTCGGCGGGCGGCGTGTCGCAGCGGAAGCTCGCATGCAGCAGCGGGATGCGCCGCCCGATCAGCCAGCAGGTCAGCCCGTAGACGATGATGAAATAGGTCGCGTATGTGAACATCGCCGGCGTCGCACCGTTGTTGCGGTGCACGAAGCGCAACCGCACGCGCTGCGGGTTCGCGTCGAGCTCGGCGTGCAGGTCGTCGAGCACGCAGTGCATGAAATTCACCGCGCGCGCCATCGCGTGCAGGCCGTCGCGCGCGGTCAGCGCCGCCTGGCTCATCGCGATGAAACTGCCGCTGCGCATCGGGTGGCGATCCTGCCCGAAAAACTCGTCGTCGAGCGTGCGCGCGATCGCGTTCCACAGTGCGCCGTATTGTTGCGCGGACACGCGTGCGCGCGGCTGCCCGAGCAGCGCCGGGGCGATGCCGGCCTGCGCGAGCAGCGGTTCGGCCGCGACGCCGCGCCGGGTCGCGAGCGCGACGCTGTAAGCGACGAGGCTGATCGCGACGGTTCCCTTGTCTTCCTGCTTCATCCGTGCCGCCGGTGTGGCAAAAACGCTCAGTGTAAATGAGCGGCGCGAGCATCGAACAGTCGCGCGTGCTTGCCTACACTTGTTGCATCGAAACGCAAGGACGGTCGCGCCCGGCGGCCGCGGGAGACAGCAGCACCATGGACGAGCTTTACACCGAAGACCAGCGGATGATCCGCGACGCCGCACGCGCCTTTGCCACCGAGATGCTGGCGCCGAACGCGGCGCAGTGGGACCACGATGCGCACCTGCCCGACGCCATCGTCGCGCAGCTTGGCGAACTCGGCCTGCTCGGGATGATCGTGCCGCAGGAGCTGGGCGGCTCGTATACGGACTACGTGGCCTACGCGCTGGCGATGGAGGAAGTCGCCGCCGGCGACGCCGCGTGCGCGACGATGATGAGTGTGCACAACTCGGTCGGCTGCGGGCCGATCCTCGGTTTCGGCACGCCCGCGCAGAAGGATCGCTGGCTGGCCGACATGGCGGCGGGCCGCGTGATCGGCGCATTCTGCCTGACCGAGCCGCAGGCCGGCTCCGAGGCGAACAACCTGCGCACGCGCGCGGAACTGCGCGACGGCAAATGGGTGCTGAACGGCGCGAAGCAGTTCGTGACCAACGGCCAGCGCGCCGGGGTGGCGATCGTTTTTGCCATGACCGACCCGGAAGCCGGCAAGCGCGGCATCTCCGCGTTCCTGGTGCCGACCGACACGCCGGGCTTCATCGTCGGCAAGCCCGAGAAGAAGATGGGCATCCGTGCATCGGATACGTGCCCGATCACGTTCGAGAACTGCGCGATTCCGGAAGAAAACCTGCTCGGCAACCGCGGCGAAGGGTTGAAGATCGCGCTGTCGAATCTCGAGGGCGGCCGCATCGGCATCGCCGCGCAGGCACTCGGCATCGCGCGCGCCGCGTTCGACAAGGCGCGTCGTTATGCGGGCGAGCGCGTGCAGTTCGGCAAGCCGATCGCCGAGCATCAGGCGATCCAGCAGAAGCTCGCCGACATGGCCGTGCAGATCAACGCCGCGCGCCTGCTCGTGCATCACGCGGCGAAGCTGCGCACGGCCGGCTTGCCGTGCCTGTCGGAAGCGTCGCAGGCGAAGCTGTTCGCGTCGGAGATGGCCGAGCGCGTGTGTTCGGACGCGATCCAGATCCACGGCGGCTACGGCTACCTGGTCGATTACGAAGTCGAGCGCCACTATCGTGACGCGCGCATCACGCAGATTTACGAAGGCACCAGCGAAGTGCAGCGGATGGTGATCGCGCGGCAGCTTTGAGCCGCGGCATCCGGGTCGAAAAGAAGCATCGCGCAGGGCACGAGGGCAGTGCGGTGAACGCGGCACGCAACGACGTGACCGTGCACCGCGACAGAGGAGACCGGGCATGCGCTGCAGTCATGTTGCCGGTTCACCGCGAGGCATGGGACGAGGGTAAGCGTTGAAGCGCTGACGCTCGTCGACCGCGCAAGGCATGGGACGAGAGCAAGCGCTAAAGCGCCAACTCTCGTCGACCGCACGAGGCATGGGACGAGAGTAAGCGCTAAAGCGCTAACTCTCGTCGACAGGAGACAAAACGATGACGGTACAGGCATTCCTGAACGCACGCGACTTTCTGCTGCGCCATCGCACCGACTACGAAACCGCGTACCGCGATTTCGAATGGCCGGTGCTCGACGCGTTCAACTGGGCGCTCGACTACTTCGACCCGATGGCGCGCGGCAACGACCAGCCCGCGCTGTGGATCGTCGACGCGGCCACCGGCACGGGCGATCCGTATTCGTTCGCGCAGATGTCCGAGCGTTCGTCGCGGATCGCGAACTGGCTGCGCTCGATCGGCGTCGTGCGCGGCGACCGCATCCTGCTGATGCTGCCGAACCGTGTCGAGCTGTGGGACGCGATGCTCGCCGCGATGAAGCTGGGCGCGATCGTCCTGCCCGCCACCACGCAACTGTCGCCCGACGACGTGCGCGACCGCGTGCAGATCGGCGGCGCGAAATACGCGATCGTCGACGAGAACGAAACCGCGAAATTCGACCAGCCCGACCTCGGCCTCGCGCAGAAGATCGTCGCGGGCGCGCCGCGCGCGGGCTGGCTCGCGATGAACGACGGCTACGCGGCGAGCGCCGAATTCGAGCCGGACGCCGTCACGCACGCGAACGATCCGATGCTGCTGTACTTCACGTCGGGCACGACGTCGAAGCCGAAACTCGTCGAGCATACGCACCGCACCTATCCGGTCGGGCACCTGTCGACGATGTACTGGGTCGGCCTGCAGCCGGGCGACATCCACTGGAACATCAGCTCGCCGGGCTGGGCGAAACACGCGTGGAGCTGCTTCTTCGCGCCGTGGAACGCGCAGGCCTGCGTGTTCGCATTCAACTACGCGCGCTTCGAGCCGAAGGTGGTGCTCGATGCGCTCGTCAAATACCAGGTGACGACGCTGTGCGCGCCGCCGACCGTGTGGCGCATGCTCGTGCAGCAGCCGCTCGCGTCGTTCGACGTGAAGCTGCGCGAGATCGTCGGCGCGGGCGAGCCGCTGAATCCCGAGATCATCGAGCGCGTGAAGAAGGCGTGGGGCATCGCGATTCGCGACGGCTACGGCCAGACCGAGACGACCTGCCTGATCGGCAACTCGCCGGGCCAGCCGGTGGTCGCGGGCTCGATGGGCCGGCCGCTGCCCGGCTACCGCATTACGCTGCTCGACCCGGACGGCGCGCCCGTGACCGAAGGCGAGGTCGCGCTGCCGATCGGCGCCGACGTCACGCGCCCGGTGGGCCTGATGAAAGGCTATGCGAACAACCCCGATGCAACCGCCTACGCGATGCGCGACGGCCACTACCGCACGTCGGACATCGCGATGCGCGGCGACGACGGTTATTACGTCTACATCGGCCGCGCGGACGACGTGTTCAAGTCGTCCGACTACCGGCTGAGCCCGTTCGAACTGGAAAGCGTGCTGATCGAGCATCCGGCGATTGCCGAGGCGGCCGTCGTACCGAGCCCCGACCCCGTGCGGCTGTCGGTGCCGAAGACCTTCATCACGCTGCGGCAGGGCTACGAGGAAAGCCCCGCGCTCGCGCTGGAGATCTTCCGTTTCTCGCGCGAGAAGCTCGCGCCGTACAAGCGCATCCGCCGCCTGCAGTTCGCCGATCTGCCGAAGACGATCTCGGGGAAGATCCGCCGCGTCGAGCTGCGCCGCCGCGAGATCGAGCGCGGCGACGACGCGACCGCGCGCATGCCCGGCGAATACTGGGAAGAAGATTTTGCTGCCGAACTGAAATGACGTGACCGCGGGCCGCGCGCCGCATTCCGCGGCCGCCGTCCGCAGCCGAATTGAACCGGCCGCGCGGCGATATTGCGCTTCGCGGCCCTCTGCAAGGAGAAGGGATCGATGAACGCGAATCCGACGCCCCGGACGGGGCAAGACGTGCCGACGGTCAAGCTGCTGATCGACGGCGCTTTCGTCGAGTCCGCCACGAAAGAGTGGCGCGACATCGTCAACCCGGCGACGCAGCAGGTGCTCGCGCGCGTGCCGTTCGCGACCGTCGCGGAAGTCGACGCGGCCGTACAGGCCGCGCACGCCGCGTATGCGACGTGGAAGAACACGCCGATCGCCGCGCGCATGCGCATCATGCTGAAGTTCCAGGATCTGGTGCGCACGAACCAGCAGCGCATCGCGAAGACGCTGACGGCCGAGCAGGGCAAGACGATCCCCGATGCCGAAGGCGACATCTTCCGCGGCCTCGAAGTGGTCGAGCACGCGTGCTCGATCGGCTCGCTGCAGCTCGGCGAATTTGCCGAGAACGTCGCGGGCGGCGTCGATACCTACACGCTGCGCCAGCCGCTCGGCGTGTGCGCGGGCATCACGCCGTTCAACTTCCCCGCGATGATTCCGCTGTGGATGTTCCCGATGGCGATCGTCTGCGGCAACACGTTCGTGCTGAAGCCGTCCGAGCAGGACCCGATGTCGACGATGGAGCTCGTCGAGCTCGCGATCGAGGCCGGCGTACCGAAAGGGGTACTGAACGTCGTGCACGGCGGCAAGGAAGTCGTCGACGCGATCTGCACGCATCCGCTCGTGAAGGCGATCTCGTTCGTCGGCTCGACCACCGTCGGCACGCACGTGTACAACCTCGGCAGCGCGCACGGCAAGCGCGTGCAGTCGATGATGGGCGCGAAGAACCATGCGGTCGTGCTGCCCGATGCGAACCGCGAGCAGACGATCAATGCGCTCGTCGGCGCCGGCTTCGGCGCGGCGGGGCAGCGCTGCATGGCGACGTCGGTCGCGGTGCTGGTCGGCGAAGCGCGCGACTGGCTGCCCGATCTCGTCGCGAAGGCGAAGCTGTTGAAGGTGAATGCGGGCGCGGAAGCCGGCACCGACGTCGGCCCGGTCGTGTCGAAGGCCGCGAAGGCGCGCATCCTGTCGTTGATCGAAGCGGGCGTGGGCGAAGGCGCGAAGCTCGAACTCGACGGCCGCGACGTGAAGGTGGCCGGCTACGAAAGCGGCAACTTCATCGGCCCGACGATCTTCTCGGGCGTAAAGACCGACATGTCGATCTACACGCACGAAATCTTCGGCCCGGTGCTCGTCGTGCTCGAAGCCGACACGCTCGACGACGCGATCGCGCTCGTCAACGCGAACCCGTTCGGCAACGGCGTGGGCCTGTTCACGCAAAGCGGCGCGGCGGCACGCAAGTTCCAGAGCGAGATCGACATCGGCCAGGTCGGCATCAACATCCCGATCCCGGTGCCCGTGCCGTTCTTCAGCTTCACGGGCTCGCGCGGCTCGAAGCTCGGCGATCTCGGCCCGTACGGCAAGCAGGTCGTGCAGTTCTACACGCAGACCAAGACGGTCACCGCGCGCTGGTTCGACGACGACACGACGGCCGGCCCGGTGAATACGACGATCCGGCTGCATTGAGCCGTGGAGGACAACATGAAAATCGGATTTATCGGCCTCGGCCACATGGGCGCGCCGATGGCGCTGAACCTGCTGAAAGCCGGCCACGAAGTGCACGCGTTCGACCTGAGCGCCGACGCCTTGCGCGCACTGCAGGATGCCGGCGCACAGGTGGCCGCGTCGCCGCGCGATGCCGCCTCGGGCGCGACGTTCGTCATCACGATGCTGCCGGCCGCGCCGCACGTGCGCTCGGTGCTGTCCGGCGAGAACGGCGTGCTCGCCGGCCTCGGCGCGGGCGCGACCGTGATCGATTCGAGCACGATCGACCCGGCGAGCGCACAGGCGTTCGGCGCGCTCGTGCGCGAGCACGGCGGCGCGTTCGTCGATGCGCCGGTGTCGGGCGGCACCGGCGGCGCGGCGGCGGGCACGCTGACCTTCATGGTCGGCGGCAGCGACGCGGATTTCGCGCGCGTGAAACCCGTGCTCGCGGGCATGGGCAAGAACATCGTCCATTGCGGCGCGACGGGCATGGGGCAGGTCGCGAAGGTCTGCAACAACCTCGTGCTCGGCATCTCGATGGCGGCGGTGTCGGAGGCGATGTCGCTCGGTGTCGCGCTCGGCATCGACCCAAAGGTGCTGGCCGGCATCGTCAACACGTCGACGGGCCGCTGCTGGAGCTCGGACACCTACAACCCGTATCCGGGCGTGATCGAGACCGCGCCGTCGTCGCGCGGCTACTCGGGCGGCTTCGGCACCGACCTGATGCTGAAGGATCTCGGTCTCGCGAACGACGCCGCGAAGCAGGCCCGCCAGCCCGTCTATCTCGGCGCGCTCGCGCAGCAGCTGTACCAGACGATGAGCAGCCGTGGCGACGGCCAGCTCGATTTCTCGGCGGTGATCCGCCTGTACCAACCGGCCAGCAAGAAGGACGCGTCATGATCGAACTGGACTACGTCGACGATGGCGCGATCGCGTGCGCGACGCTCAAGCGTCCGCCCGCGAACGCCTTTACCGCCGACGGGCTGCGGCAACTGCAGGACACCGTCGCCGAACTGAATGCGAACCCGCGCGTGCGCGCGCTGGTGATCACGGGCGACGGCCCGAAATTCTTCAGCGCGGGTGCCGACCTCAACACCTTCGCCGAAGGCGACCGCGCGGTCGCGCGCGCGATGGCGTCACGTTTCGGCGCGGCGTTCGAGGCGCTGCACGACGCGCGTGTCGTGACGATCGCGGCGATCAACGGCTACGCGATGGGCGGCGGCCTCGAATGCGCGCTCGCGTGCGACCTGCGGATCGCCGAAACCCATGCGCAGATGGCGCTGCCCGAGCCGTCGGTCGGCCTGCTGCCGTGCGGGCTCGGCACGCAGACGCTGCCCTGGCTCGTCGGTGAAGGCTGGGCGAAGAAGATCATCCTGACCGGCGCGCGTGTCGACGCGGCCACCGCGCTGCGCATCGGCCTCGTCGAGGACGTCGTGGAGTCGGGCGCGTCGCGCGATGCGGCGCTGGCGCTGGCGCGCAACGTCGCGCGGCAGAGCCCGCACGCGGTCGCGTACAGCAAGGAGCTGATCGGCCTCGCGCGCCGCGGCGTGCCGCGCGGCGCGGCGCTCGCGGTCGAGCGCGAACGCTTCGTCGACCTGTTCGATACCAGCGATCCGCGCGAAGGCGTGGCCGCGTTCCTCGGCAAGCGCGCGCCGCAGTGGCACACCGACGGGGAGGGGCAACGATGAGCACGCCGGTCACGAATCACGACGCGTTCGCGGAGCATGCCCCCGAGGTGCTGTTCCGCGTGGTGAATCGCGTGGCGCTGATCACGCTGAACCGGCCGGCCGCGCTCAACGCGCTGTCGTACGCGATGATCGGCGAGCTGGCCGCGCTGCTCGAACGCTGCCGCCACGACGACCAGATCGTCGCGGTCGTGCTGCGCGGGGCGGGCGAGAAGGGCTTCTGCGCGGGCGGCGACGTGCGCGCGCTATACAGGATGGTCGCGCAGCGCGAAACCTGGCTGCCGTTCTTCGTCGACGAATACCGGCTCGACTACGCGATCCATACGTTCCCGAAGCCGGTGGTCGCGCTGATGGACGGCGTGACGATGGGCGGCGGCATGGGCCTTGCGCAGGGCGCCGCGTTGCGCGTCGCGACCGAGCGCAGCAAGATCGCGATGCCGGAAACGCGCATCGGCCTCGTGCCCGATGTCGGCGCGACGCATTTCCTGTCGCGCATGCCGGCCGAACTCGAGCTGTACGTCGGGCTGACCGGCGCGATGCTGTCGGGTGCCGACGCGCTGACCGCGAAGCTCGCGGATCTGTGCGTGCCGTCCGCGTGGCTCGACACGTTCGAGACGCGCATCGAAAGCGTCAAGTGGGAAGGCGATGCGTTGCCGCTGCTGCGCAAGGTGTTCGAGCCGCCGTGCAACGTCGTGCCGCATGCGGCGCTCGACGGCCAGATGCCGTGGATCGTGCGTCACTTCGACAAGCGCTCGACCGTCGAGCGGATCGTCGCGACGCTGACGCAGGATCTCGCACGTGAGGAACTGTCGCGCGAGCACCGTCAATGGCTGCAGGCGACGCTCGATGCGCTCACGGGCCATTCGCCGACGATGCTGTGCGTGACGCGCGAGGCGCTGCTGCGCGGCCGCCAGATGACGCTCGCGGAATCGTTCCGGATGGAGCTCGGCATCGTTGCGCGTGCGATCGAGGAAGGCGACTTCTGCGAAGGCGTGCGCGCGCATCTCGTCGACAAGGATCGCAAGCCGCGCTGGGCGCCCGCGTCGCTCGTCGAGCTGCGCGCCGAACGCGTGCGGCATTTCCTCACGTCGCCATGGAAGCTGTTCGCGCATCCGCTCGCCGATCTCGGCGCGGGTTGACGCACGGTATTGCCCCCGGGCGACATGCAAGGCGGCCATGCTCCGGTATGGGCCGCCTTTTTTCATGCCGCGCGATGCCACCGTGAACCACATGACTTCGCCACCGTTCACGGCGGCCGGAACACTCGATCCTGTGTACCCGCTCGCACAATGGCGATGCGGAAATTTTCGACTTGCCATTCAATCGGATCAGCCATTAATATCATCAAACAATGTTTGATGAGCGTTTCGATAATGTAATGTCGCTGTAATTGCGGCGATTATGATAATGAAGCGCTTTCGATAAATGATCCGAGGCAGGCATGAGAGAAATGGTGTATTTCACGCGGGGTACGGTCGTGCCCGGCATCCGGTATTTCGATATCGTTTCCGTCACGTCGCTGACGGCCTCTCACCCGTGACAAGGCGCTGAGTCCCGCCAGTCAGGCGGTTCGCAACACAATTCCGAATTTCGATTGTCGTACGGACGTCGGTTGACGTCCGGGAGTTCGCTCGCCTGTTGATCGCGTCAATGCAGTTTCATTGCGAATTGATTGAATTGGTGTGGCTCGTTTCTTTCTCGTCTGAAAGCTTTGGTGGAGAAGCGAATCAATCGAATTCGTTGGATTGCTTTTTGAAATTGCGATCGGGTTTGCGGGGGCGTGATGATGGTTGTTCGGTAATGAGTAAATCTGGCTTGAATCGTTAACCAAGAATTGGAGGAATGGATTGAACCCGGCAATCTTGTTCTATCCGACGGTCGATCTATTCCGTGCTGTCGGCCACCAACCTCGTCGTGCCGATGCTCTGGCATGCGTTGCCCGAGCGGGAACGGAAGCTTTTCATCCGCAAGCTCCGGGGGCCGTGGCGCCAGCTTCGGGTGCCGATTCCCAAGGACAACTGGATAAAGATTCAGCATTACCTGCGCGCCGGACGGCTTGCATGCCACGTCGGGGTGCGCGAGGTTCGCGCGTGCGCGGACGGGTTTGTCGCGCAAGGACGGGATTTCACCGGCGCGTTCTCGCACATCATCAACGCCACGGGCGCGGGCAATGCGATGGATAGCGCGATCTACGCGAACATGTCGGCGTCCGGAATGTGCGTCCGGCACCCGTATGGCGGCATCCAGGTGCGTTACGACGATTGCCGCGTGATCGGGGCTGACGGGCCGTCGGACATCTTCGCGATCGGCAATCCGACTGCGGGGGTGTTCTATGCGGTCAGCAACATCGACGTCCTGCAGATGCAGGCGGACACGATCTGCCGAAGCCTGGCCGGCCGCCGGGACGCTGCCCGATGAAGACACTCGCCTATCTCGCCTGCCTGGCTGCGGTCGGCATGGCGCTGCAGTATGCGGGCGTCCCGCACGGCCTGCTGCTCGGCTCGATCCTCGCCGCTTCGATCGTGACCAGCCGGTTCGGCTTCGCGCCCGGGATGCGTTTCGGGCTCGAGTACGTGCAGATCGTGCTCGGCATGGCAACCGGCTTGCTGTTCAAGTCATGGGACACGCAGATGGTCGTCTCGATCGTGCCGAGCCTCGGCGTCCTGCTCGTCTGTCTGGCGGCACAAGTCGCGGTCGGTAGCCTCTGGCTGTCTCGCGTATCGCGCTGGAACCGGACCGACGCGCTGCTGGCCGTCTATCCCGGCGCGCTCGCCGCTGTATTCGACCTGCTGGAGTCCGAGCGCGCGTCGAGCAAGGTGATCGTCGTGCATCTGGTGCGGCTCATCTCGATCACGATGCTGGTGAGCTTCTTCATTCCCGTGCACGGCGGCGTATCGCTGCCGGCGACCGGCGCCGCACTGCCGGCAGCGGCAGTGCTGGCGCTGGCGGTGCTGGTGGCGCTCTGCGTGCTGGTCGGGCGCGCGCTGCTCGGGCTCGGCGTACCCGCGCCGTACATGATCACCGCGATCGTGCTGACGGGCGTCTTCGTGAAGGCGGGCTGGCTGCATGCGTTCGAGATGCCGACGTGGAGCGTCGATGCGGCATCGGTCATCCTGGGAGCATTGATCGGCGCGCAGTTCAGGCAGATCAGCATCGCGGACGGGCTGCGCTACGGCCGCACCGGCCTCGTGTGCATCGCGCTGATGCTGATGGTTGCCGGTGCGTTCGCGTGGGTGACGGCGCGCTTGTCCGGCTACGGCGTGCTGCCGCTGTGGCTCTCGTACGCGCCCGGCGCCATCGAGACGATCACGATCGTCGCGTATGGCGGCGGCCTGAGCGTCGTGTTCGTGTTGATGCATCATCTGACGCGCCTGGTCGTGCTGCACTTCGCGCCGGCGGTGCTCGTCCGTGCGCGCCGCCGACGCGTGCCGGCGATCGGGAGCGAAGCCGGCGAATAGACGCACGACAGCGGGCGGGCCGTACAGGCATGTGGCCCGTCACGCACTGTCACGTACCGTCACCGCTCGATCATCGGCGGAATCGCCTGAGCGAACGCGTCGATCACGCAGCGCGTCTTGCGCGGCAGGTAGCGCGTCTTCGGCCAGATCGCGTGGATGTCGCCTTCGCAGACGAAGCAGCGGTCGAGCACGACCGTCATCTCGCCGCGCTTCACGTAGTGATCGAGCAGCCAGCTCGGCAGCCAGGCGATCCCGAACCCCGATGCGCCGGCCGCCGCGATCGCCTGCACGTCGTCGAAACTGAGCTGGTGCGGCATGTCGATACGTACCGTCGAGCCGTCCGGCGCGCGCAAGTCCCACGGTTGAACGACCCCCGAGCGGGAATACGCGATCGTCCGGTGATGCTTCAGGTCGTCGAGCGTCTTCGGCATTCCGTGGCGCGCGAGATACGACGGCGCCGCGCCGAGGCTCCCGTATTGCGTGCCGAGCCGCCGCACCGCGAGGCTCGTGCTGTCCGCGAGCGTGCCGATCCGCACCGCGAGGTCGATGCCTTCCTCGACGAGATCGACGAAACGGTCGGTGATCGACACGTCGATCCGCAGATCCGGGTAGGTGCGTGCGAGATCGAGCACGACGGGCGTCACGCAGTGGTGCCCGAACGCGAGCGGCACGCTCAGGCGCAGCTTGCCGCGCGGCTCGTTGCGGCCGCAGTCGAGGTCGGCCTCCGCCGCTTCCAGTTCCGCCAGCGCGCGCACGCAGCGGTCGTAGTACGCCTGGCCGTCGTCGGTCAGGCTCTGGCTGCGCGTCGTGCGCTGCAGCAGCCGCGCACCGAGCCGCTTCTCGAGCCGCGCGACCGCCTTGCCGACGGCAGAGCGCGTCATGTCGAGCCGCTCCGCCGCCAGCGCGAAGCTGCCCGATTCCACTACCTGGACGAAGGTCGTCACGCCGTCGAGTCTGTCGGTCATCGGAGGGAGGGTGATTGAGTCCTATGGTTCCCCAGTCTGGAGAAATGCCTGCGTCAATGGGGATCGGAATTCTCACTATAGTACCGATTCCGGTTCAGCGTGCGTTGCCGGCCGCGCGCGACCCATCCTTCTCATCTGGAGGCGCGCGGCCCGTTGCCGGGCCGCCGCGCAATACGCATGACGCTATCCGACTCCCGCAGGAATGCGGTCGCGCTCGCGGCCGTCTGTCTCACGTCGCTGATGTTCGGCCTCGAAATCTCGAGCGTGCCGGTGATCCTGCCGACGCTCGAACACGTGCTGCATGGCGATTTCAACGGCATGCAGTGGATCATGAACGCGTACACGATCGCGTGTACGACCGTGCTGATGGCGGCCGGCACGCTCGCCGACCGGTTCGGCCGCAAGCGCGTGTACGTGATTGGCACCGTGCTGTTCGGCGCGACGTCGCTGCTGTGCGGGCTCGCGCCGAACGTGCCGGTGCTCGTCGCGGGCCGGCTGCTGCAGGGCGCCAGCGGCGGCGCGATGCTGATCTGCCAGATTGCGGTGCTGTCGCACCAGTTCCGCGAGGGCCGCGAGCGCGGCCGCGCATTCGGGATCTGGGGGATCGTGTTCGGCATCGGGCTCGGTTTCGGGCCGATCGTCGGCGGCGCGATCGTCGCGCTGGCGAACTGGCCGTGGGTGTTCCTCGTTCATGCACCGCTCGCGGCCGTCGCGCTCGCGCTGATCGGCGGCGCGGTGCAGGAGTCGCGCGATCCGCACGCGGGCAGCCTCGACGTGGCGGGCATCGTCACGCTGTCGCTCGCGGTGCTCGGCCTGGCCTTCTACATCACGCAAAGCGCGGAACTCGGGCTGACGAGCGCCGCCGGCCTCGGCGTGCTCGGCGCGACCGTGCTGGCGGTGGCCGGCTTCTTCCTCGCGGAGCGCGCGAGCGCGCGGCCGATGTTCGACTTCTCGGTGTTCCGGATCCGCGCGTTCACCGGCGCGATCTTCGGCTCGATGGGGATGAACTTCAGCTTCTGGCCGTTCATGATCTACCTGCCGATCTGGTTTCAGATCGCGCTCGGCTACGACAGCGTGACGGCCGGCCTCGCGTTGCTCGCGTACACGCTGCCGACGCTGGTCGTGCCGCCGTTCGGCGAACGGCTCGCGCTGCGCTACGGGCCGGGCGTCGTGATCCCGGGCGGCTTGTTCACGATCGCCGCCGGTTTTGCGCTGATGCGGATCGGCAGCGCGGCCGACCACGCAAGCTGGGTGACGATGCTGCCCGGCTGCGTGATCGCCGGCATCGGGCTCGGGCTCACGAACACGCCGGTGACCAACACGACAACGGGTGCGGTGCCGAGCGCGCGGGCGGGGATGGCGTCGGGCATCGACATGAGCGCGCGGATGATCTCGCTCGCACTGAATATCGCGGCCATGGGCTTCGTGCTGGTCGCGGGGATCGTCGCGAGCCTGAAGGGCGGTGTCGCGGGCACGATCGGCGACGGGGCGCTGCGCCGGCTCGCGCAGGAGATTGCTTCCGGGCGAACCGACGGGCTGCACGAGATCGCACCGGCGCTCGCACAGGCCGACCCGACCGGCACGGCGTTGCACGCGGCGCTCGTGCACGGGTTCGGCTGGGTGATGGTGTACGGCGCGGCCGGCGTGGCCGTGCTCGCGACGGCGAGCGCGGTGGCGTTCGCGCCGGCGCGGCGCGGGGCGGCCGTGTGCGAATGACGCCGCGCATGGCCGGCGGGGCAGGGGCGGCCGGCCCGGTGCGCGGGCCGGTCAGGACATCCCGCCGCCGAGCGCGCGGTACAGCGTCATCTGGTTGTTGAGCCGGTCCAGCCGCGTCTGTTCGTCGGCGCTTTGCGCATCGCGCAGCCGCTGCTGCTGGTCGAGCCACGGTTGCACGGCGGTCGCGCCGGCCGCGAACTGCGCGGCGGCGAGCCGCTCGGCACGCTGCGCCTGTTCGAGCGACAGCGCGCGCTGTTCGGCCTCGCGTTCGAGCTGGACGCGCGCCGACAGCGCGTTCTCGACTTCCGCGAGTGCCGTGTAGAGCTTCTGCCGGAACCCGACGACGGCCTCCTCGTACTGCGTCTTCGACACCTTGATCTGCAGCTGCATCGTGTTCCACTGGATGAACGGCAGGGCCAGGCCGAGCCCGAGCGTGCCGACCGGATTCGCGAGCACGCGCTCGAGGCTCGTGCTCGACGTGCCGGCCGCGCCGGTCAGCGTGAAGGTCGGGTAGAAACTGGTACGTGTCGCGTCGACCTGCGCGAGCGATTCGCGCAGCCTGAATTCCGCCGCGCGCAAGTCGGGGCGCCGGCCGAGCAGGCTGGCCGGCAGGCCGGCCGCCACTTCCGGCGGCGGCGCGTCGGGCAGCGCCGGCGGTTCGGCCGCGCGCTGTTGTGGCGGCCGGTCGAACAGGATCGCGAGGGCGTGACGGTTCTCGGTACGCTGCTGGATCAGGCGTGTCTGCGCGGCCCGCTGCGTGGCGAGGTTTTGTTCGGCCTGCGCAAGGTCGAGCCCCGACACGGCGCCGGCCGTGTGCCGTGACCGGACGACCGCGAGCGTGCGGACCGCGTACGCGATGTTCGCGTCGCCGAGCGCGATCTGCCGGTTCAGAAAGCCGATCCGCCAGTACAGCGACGCGGTCGTGCCGATCAGCGACAGCCGCGCGGCTTCGAGATCGGCGGCCGTCGCGTCGGCTTCCCAGCGCGCGGCGTCGCGCAGCGCGGCCAGCCGGCTCCACAGGTCGATTTCATAGCTGAGCGAAGCGTTCGCGTTGCTCGACCGGCGCATCTGGTGCGTATCGAGCGTGCGCGACACGGCACCGTTCGCGCCGAGCGTCACATTGGGCGTCAGGTTCGTATTCGCGAGCCCGGCCTGCAGTTGCGCGCGGTACACGCGGATCGCCGCGATAGCGAGGTCGTTGTTGGCGCGCAGCGCGTCGTCGATCAGCGCGTCGAGTTGCGGATCGCCGAAGCTGCGCCACCAGTCGCGCGTCGTCGCCGGTGCGTCGGCGGAAACCGGCGCCGACCAGTTGGCGGGCATCGCGACGGCTGGCAGCGGATCATGGCGCGCCCCCGCGCAGCCGGCGAGCAGCGCGGCCGCGCATGCGAATGCGCCGAGGCGCTGGAGCGGTGAGGAATGCGTCATGGCGGGCCTTGCGTCAGTCGCGCGCGAGCGCATCGATCGGATCGAGCCGCGATGCGTTGCGCGCGGGCATGAAGCCGAATATCACACCGGTGAGCGTCGAGCAGACGAACGCGGTCACGATCGCGCCGGCCGAGAACACCATCTTCCACTGCGCGACGAACATCGAGAACAGCGCGCCGAGCCCGAACGACAGCGCGATGCCGATCGTGCCGCCGAGCAGGCAGACCAGCACGGCCTCGACGAGAAACTGCTGCAGGATGTCGGACTGGCGCGCGCCGACCGCCATCCGGATGCCGATTTCGCGCGTGCGCTCGGTAACCGACACCAGCATGATGTTCATCACGCCGATTCCGCCGACGACGAGCGAGATCACGGCGATCAACGACAGCAGCAGCGTCAGCGACTGGCCGGTCTTCTCGACGGTCTTCACGACGCTGTCCATGTTGTACGTGAAGAAGTCCTTGCGGCCGTGGCGCTGCTTCATCAGCGTTTCGAGGCTTTTTTCGGCGGCGGCGCTCGGCTGCCCGTCGCGCACGCGCACGGTGATGCTGTCGAGATAACGCTGCCCGAAGAGACGCCCGCTCGCGGTCGTGTACGGCACCCACACGTTCAGGCTCTTCACGCTGCCGAACGCGCTCTTCTTGTCCGCCGTCACGCCGATCACGACGCACGGCACGTTGTCGACCAGGATCACTTCGCCGATCGGGTTGCGCGTCGCGCCGAACAGCTTGCGGCGCGTGTTCTGGTCGATCACGGCCACCTGCACCTGGCGGCGCACCGCGTCCTCGTCGAATGCGACACCGAGCGCGAAGCGCATCCCGCGCGCCTGGAAGAAGCGGTCGCCGACGCCGCTCACGAGCGCGTTCACGTCGACGTTGCGGTAGCGCAGCAGCAGCGTGCGCGACGTTTCGGGCGTCGCGCTGTCGACATACGGCTGCTCGGCGAGCGCGGCGACATCGGCCGGCACGAGCGTCTGGATCGCATCGGCGCGGCTGTCGCCCCAGTCGGTGCCCGGGTAGATGTTGATCGTGTTCGTGCCGATGCTGCCGATCTCGTCGAGCATGTAGCGCTTCGCGCCTTCGCCGATCGCGACGATCGACACGACCGACGTGATACCGATGATGATGCCGAGCATCGTCAGCAGCGTGCGCAGCCGGTGCGACACGAGTGCGATCCACGCCATCCGGCAGGCCTCGGCGAAGCGCCCGGAGCCGGCCGCGAAGCGGCGCACGCGCGGGGCGGCATCGGCATGCGGATCGGGGGCGACTGCCGCGGGCGGCGACGGCATGTCGCGACGATCGCGGGTGGATGGCGCGCCGGTTTCCGCTTCGCTCGCTTCCGCTGCATCTGCGCCCGCGCCTGCTTCCGCGAGAGCTTCCGCATGGTGCCGGTTCGGCCGGTCGGCGACGATCGCGCCGTCGCTGATTTCGATGATGCGCCGCGCATGGCGCGCGACGGCCTTGTCGTGCGTGACGATGACGATCGTATGACCGAGCGCGTTCAGCTCGTGCAGGATGCGGATCACGTCCTGGCCGCTTTTCGTGTCGAGCGCGCCGGTCGGTTCGTCGGCGAGGATCACGTGGCCGCCGTTCATCAGCGCGCGCGCGATGCTCACGCGCTGCTGCTGGCCGCCGGACAGTTGCCCGGGGCGATGGTGCGCGCGATCCGCGAGCCCGAGGCGCGCGAGCAGCTCGCGTGCGCGCGCGTGCCGCTCCGCGCGCGGCGTGCCGGCATAGATCGCGGGCATTTCGAGGTTCGCGACGGCATCGACGTGCGGCAGCAGGTGATAGCGCTGGAACACGAAGCCGAAGTGCTCGCGGCGCAGTTGCGCGAGCTCGTCGCTGTCGAGCATGTGCGTGTCGCGGCCGCCGACCGTGTAGGTGCCTTCGCTCGGGTGGTCGAGGCAGCCGAGGATGTTCATCAGCGTCGACTTCCCGGAACCCGACGCGCCGACGATCGCGACGATCTCGCCCGCGTGGATCGACAGGTTGACGTTGTTCAGCACGACGACGTCCTTGTCGCCGGCCGGAAAGCGTCGTGTGACGGCGGAGAGTTTCAGCAGGGGCTGGCTCATCGTCACACCACGTCCGCCAGCGGCGCGTGGTCGTCCGCGGACGCTTCGCCGATCACCACGCGTTCGCCGTCCTTCAGGCCGGCCAGCACTTCGACGCGCACGTTGTTGTTGATGCCGATGCGGACGTTGCGCGTTTCCGTGCTGCCGTCGGCGCGCAGCACGCGCACCGCGTAGGTGCCGTCCTTGCGTTTCTCGCCCAGCGCGGCGGCCGGAATGCTGAGCGCGTTGCGCGCGTTGCCGAGCACGATGTTGACCTGCGCGGTCATCGAGATGCGCAGCCGGTGCTCGGGATTCGGCACCTCGAACAACGCGTTGTAGAACACCGCCGAATTCGGTTTCGCGCCGCCGCCCGCGCCGCCGCCGAGCGCGCCTTGCGTTTCGGCGTAGTTCTGCGGCGCCGGCTCGATCGCGCGCAGCTTGCCGTAGTGGCGCCTGTCCGGTTCGCCCAGGATCGTGAAATACGCGGTCTGGCCGGCGTTCACGCGGATCACGTCGGCTTCCGACACCTGCGCCTTCACGGTCATCGTGTCGAGATCCGCGAGCTTCAGGATCACCGGCGCCTGCTGTTGCGCGATCACCGTCTGGCCTTCCTGCGTGACGATCGCGACGACCTGGCCGTCGATCGGCGCGACGATGCGCGTGTAGCCGAGGTTGGCCTGCGCGGTCTCGATCTGGATGCGGGCCGAGCGGATCTGCGCGGCGAGCGACGCGAGCGTCGCGCGCTGCACGTCGAGCGTCGCGCGCGCGGCTTCGAACGACTCGCGCGACGTCGCGTCGTCGGGCAGCATGGCCTGCTGGCGCCGGAACGCGAGTTCCGCCTGCGTGAGTTGCGCGGCGGTCGACTGCTGCTGCGCGCGCAGGCTTTCTTCGCTGGCGCGTGCCTGCCGCAGCGCGTTTTCCGAGAGCACGGGGTCGATCTCGGCGAGCCACTGGCCCTTCGTGACCTTGTCGCCGAGCTTGACCTTCAGCGACTTCAACTGCCCCGAGACTTGCGCGCCGACGTCGACCTGCCTGAATGCCTGCAGCGCACCGGTGGCCAGCACCGCGTTTTCGAGGTCGCCGCGCGAGACGGGCGCGGACAGGTATTGCGGATGCTTGTCGGGTGCGCACGCCTTCAGCGTGACACCGGTGGCGATCGCGACGATGGCAACGGTGGCCAGCACGATGCGCCGGCGGCGATGGGTCTTCTGAGTCATGAGCGTGCGGCGAGGATGAAGCGGTGCCGGCAATGCGTGCGGCCGGGCGGGACGATCCGGCCGGCGTCGCCTGGCGGGCGGGTTGCCCGCGGGCTTCCGCGTACACCTCGCGCGGCCGTGCCGGGTCGAATCAGCCGCTCATGGTAAGCGAGGAATTCACGACAAATCGTGTGGAAATTGTGCTGAATTGTGCGGACGCCGTGCGGGAATGGAGGCCGGGCGGCGACATTGTTGCAATCTGTCAGAGCGGCGGGCGAAAGCTCGTGCGCGTGTTGCCGCGTGCGTTATCGCCGCGCGGCGACGAGTGCCATCATCGGCCGGTCGCGTTCCTCGTCGAGCGCGGGCAGGGCATCGACCTGTTCCTGCGTCGGCCCCCATTCGTCCAGGTGCGTGAGCGTGAAGCCGCTGCCGATCAGCAGGTTCACGAGCGTGCCGAGCGTGCGGTGCTGCTTGACGACGCCCGGCGCGAGCCAGTCGGTCACGCGTTCGCCTTCGCGCTGATAGCCGTCGAGCGGCCACGAGCGGTTGCCCTGCGCGTCGACGACGAAACCGGGCCGGCGCGGCGCCGTATAGACCGGATGCTCGATCGAGAACACGAGCCGCGCGCCCGGCACGAGCGCACGATGGAGCGTGCGGAACAAGGTATCGAGGTCTGCGATGTAATGGAGCGCGAGCGAACTGTACGCGACATCGAACGCGGCATTCGGCAGCGCGAGCGTTTCGAGGTCGGCGCGGCGGTACGTGATCGCCGGATGCGCGGCGCTCGATGCCGCACGTTCGAGCATGCGCTCGGACACGTCGATGCCGAGCACGCTTGCCGCGCCCTGGCCGGCGGCCCAGCGGCTGAACCATCCGTAGCCGCAGCCGAGGTCGAGCACGCGGCGACCGTGCAGGTCGGGCAGCAGCGCGCGCAGCGCGGGCCATTCGGGGGCGCCGTCGAGTCCGTGGATCGAGCGGTTCAGGCGGCTGTAGCCTTCGAAGAAGGCTGGGTCGTCGTAGATGTTCTGCGTCATGCGTAGGGCCTCGTGCGGGCTGGGTGCGCGGTGTCGCGCGGCCGGTTCCGCGAGCTTACGCGTGCTGCCCGCTCGCGTCGATCCGGCGTTGCGTGTCGGCGTCGACGATGTCGCGGATCGCGCTGAACAGCGGTGCGGCGTCGGTATAGCGGCGGCCGTAGCCGAGATTGAACGCGTAGTCGAAATCGGGCGGATTGCTGCCCTGGGTGTGCTGCAGGATCGTCTCCAGCTTGTCGAACGCTTTTGCCGCGCGCGCTTCCGGCGACGCGGCCGCTTCGTATTCATCCCACAGTGCGACGATCTCGTCGCGCTGCGCCGGATCGAGCGGCGCGGTCAGCGTCAGCAGGTCGTCGCGTTCGTGCGCGCTCTTGTCGGGGTGCGCGGCCTGCTCGATCGCGGGGATGTCGCCGTGCAGCGCCTCGCCGAGATCGTGGACGACACACAGCTTCAGCAGCTTCAGCGTGTCGATGCCGGGCAGCGCATCGGCGAATACGAGTGCCATCAGGCACAGCCGCCAGCTATGCTCGGCGGTGCTTTCCGCGCGCCCGGCCGACGTGTGGCCGCTGCGCAGCACATCCTTCAGGCGTTCGGCTTCGCGCAGGAACGCGAGCCGCGCGTGGATCGTATCGGGGTTCATGGTCGGTGTCCGTGCGATGAGCCGTCAAGCGTAAGGCGGCCACGCACGGTTCGTCCACGCATGAAATATGCGCGGGCCGTTCTACAGCGTTTCCACGAGCCGCGCGGCCGACCCGTCCGACAACGTCATCCGTGTCCACCGGCACAGGCTGCCGCGGATCGGCACGACGCGCGACGCATTCGCGCCGGTGTCGAATTCGACGCTCGGCGGCCCCGCGCGATCATGCCAGCCGAGCGTATCGAGCGCGGTTTCCATGCGGACGATTGCCGGCGTCGCATAGCGCCATAGCGACGTGCCGAGCAGCATCGACAGCGGTTGCGAGAATTCGGCTGCACGCGCAGGCGAACAGGCGAGCAGCCGGTGCGTGAGGTCGCACACGAGATGCATGCGGCCCGCGCTGCCCGCGACGAGCCGCGCAAGCGCGTGATCGCCCGCGGAATCGAGGCGCGCGGCGAGCAGCCGTTCGGCCGTCGCGCGTTCGCCGGGCGACATCTGTTGCAGGCCGGCTTCCCAGCGTGAGATCGTCGATTGCGCCACGCCGAACAGTTCCGCCGCGTGGCTCTGTTTCACGCGGTGCAGCGCACGCCAGCGCTTGAGTTGCGGGCCGAGTGGCGGTGCGTGAAGCGGTGAGGCAGACATGGCGGTACTCCGGTTGCAGTCGTCGGGTGCGCTCGCGTGCCGCTGCCTGCCGTCACAGGCGCAACAGCGGCGACGCTTGTGCCATTACATGATCCGCAGGCCGCCGTTTGCCTCGATCGCGATGGCTGCGAACGGCACGAGCACGATGCCGCCCAGCACGAGCAGGCCGTCGGCGGCCACCGTGATCGGCGTGGCGAGGATCCGCAGGCCCATGCCGGCGACGGACGGCGATTCCCGGATGTACACCGAGTACCGCTCGTTGAACGGTTGCGTGGCGCCCTTGTCCTTCGCGGCGAAACCCTCCGTCGAATAGCGCTTGCCTTCGATGTTGCCTTCGAGCGCGAGGCCGGCCGTCCCGGCAGTGAATCCGTCGGCGCTCGCGGCTTGCCGGGCGTCGTCCGGCGCGTCCTTTGGCAACACGATCCGGTAGTGGCCGGTGATGCTGCCGCCGCGCGCATGAAAGTCGGCAAACGTCGTGTGCAGCGATTTCCGGTACCCGGACAACAGCACCGGCCGCAATTGCGCCGGCAGATCGAAGATGTAGTGGTAGTTCGTACCGAGGACGACCAGCTTCTTGCCGTCCTGCGTGATCATGAAGCTCGTGACGTATTCGCTGTATGCGTCGTTCTCGTACAGCTTCGGCGTGAAGCAGCCCGACAGCGCGAGGGTGCTCGCGGCCATGCCGGCGGCCAGCAGGCGCCGGCGCGTGATCGATGTTTTCATGGATTATTGTCCCGTCTGATGCGGTTTGGTGGCTTGCGCCCTCGGAAGCCGGATTCTCGCGTATCCACCGCGCATTGTCGAACGGGAAATCTGCCTGGGCAGCGCTCGCAATCCGGCCCTATCCAGCGGCATGCTGCGCTCTCCCGACCCGCCGCCAACGTTTTCGTCGCGCTTTCAACCGTCTCCGCCATATCTTATTATTCGGCCAGTGCGGAGGCGTACCGGCCGCCAACGGTCATGTCGAGGCATGACGCGCCGGCATGAATGACCGCTTTTCGGCCGGTGCGTCGCTCGACGCGCGGTCGAAACGACAGGACCCGCGTGGCCAGCGCGTGTCCCGAAAAAATCACGAGAGGGCGCGATGGTACGACTGGTCTTACTGCTGCTGGGCATCGAATACTTGCGCACCCGCTGGCGCGGGCTGACCGCACTTGGCTGGGTGTGGGTCGTCGCGGGTGTCGTGATCTTCGTCGACGCGCTCGACGGCGCGCTGCATTTTCCGATCCAGATCTTCGCGTGGCTGTTCCTGATCGAGGGGCTCGCGACGCTCGCGGTGGCCGGCAGCGGCGTCGGCGGGCAGCGCGTCCTGCGCTACGTGAAGGGGATCGCGGTCGTGGTGGCCGCCGGGCTCGTGTTCGCGGGGCATCATCATGGCCATTTCCTGCTGTCGATGATCTTCGGCACGCTGTTCCTCGTCGACGGGCTGCTGCAGTGCACCGCCGCGTGGATGGTGCGCTATCGCCGCTGGAACGTCGCCTTCGCGTGGGGCGTCGTCGAAATCTTGCTGGCGATCTTCTTCTACCAGCCGTACCCGACCCACTACGTGGGCACCGTGCCGTACTGCCTCGGCCTGCTGCTGATATTCGGCGGGATGCACATGCTGAGCCTCGCCGCACGCGTGCGGCGACTGACGCGCAATCCGGCGTTCGCGACCTCGCCGGCGCCGGCACTCGCGCCGGACCTCGACGATGCGCGCGACCTGCCGCATTTTTCCCAATCCGAATGGGACGGCCCGCCGGCCGACGGCGAGCATGCGCTCACCGTGCACGTGTGGACGCCGACCGGCACGTCGAAAGCCGAAGCGCAACGCTACCCGGTGATCGACCGCTATATCGCGGCGGTGGACGTCAACGGCGTGATCTCGACCGGGCACGCGGCGCTGGAATCGCCGGAGGGCATCTATATCAGCCTGTATCCGGGCGTCGAAATCGATCGTTCTCCGGACGAATTCACGCGCATCCTGCGTGCAACCCGCGAAAACGACGTGCCGGGCCTGTTCCAGCCCGACTACGCGACCGAGTCGAAGGCATGGTGCCCGTCGACCGTGCGCGTGCGGATCCGCAACTACGATCCGGCGAAGCTGGAAGCGTTCTGGTCGTCGTACCGGCAGAACGTGACGTACAACCTCACGCACCGCAACTGCTCGAGCACCGTGTCGAACGCACTCGAAGCCGCGCTCGACGGCGCGGTATGGCGGCTGAAGGGGGCGCGCGCCGGATGGGGCGCGTTCGTGCGGTTGCTGCTCACGCCCGAGCTGTGGGTTGCCGCGCAGATCCGCAAGCGCGCGGTGACGATGGCGTGGACGCCCGGGCTCACGCTCGACTATGCGCGCGCGCTCAGCATGCTTGCCGACCCGCGGCCGTTCGCGTGGTGGAAGGTCGCGCGCTCGGCCGTGAAGGCGATCATGGAGTCGCGCCGCACGTGGCGCGAGCAGGACAACGCGGCGCTGTCGCCAGGCGGATCGGAGGCTGCGTCGTTGAAGTGACCGCGTGCCGCCGGACGAGGGCCCGGCGTCACTGAGGCTGCCACCGCGCGGCCCGGCGATGTTGCCCGCCACAAGAACCCACAGATACGAACAACAATGAACAAGACGAGCGCATTCCGCATCCTGATTCCCGCCGTGCTGGCGCTGACGAGCGCCGGTTTCGCGCAGGCGAGCGCGGACGAAGTGCCGCACATGAGCGACGACGTGTACCGCACCTCGGTGTCGTTCTGCTCGAACGTCGCGGCCGCGGAGAAGATCGCGTGCCAGGGCGACATGATTGCCGCGGGCAGCCGGATCGTCGCGGCGATCGGCGGCCTGCCGCCGGCATCCGCCGTGTCGATCGACGAAGGCGCGCGCAACAAGCTGCCGGCGGCGGAGCGCAAGGGGCTCGCGCCTGTCGAGCCGCGCGCGATCGACAAGGACGACGATGTCGCCGGTCTCGCCGGCATGGTGCGCCTGTGCGACGTGTACGAGTCCGAATCGGCATCGCGTGCGCGGCATCACGCGGCGTTGAAGCAGCAGGCGCCGGACGCGGCACCGCGCGTCGAGGCGTTGCTGGCCGATGCGTCGACGGCGGCGCGCCAGCGCGTCAGCATCGGCGTGTGGCAGATCCTCGCGCTCGAAGGCCCCGAAGCGTCCGCCCGCGCGTGCACACAGCTCGGCACCGGGTCGTGAGTGCCTGTTCGCCACGGATGCCTGTCGTGTGGCCATCGACGTGCGGCCGTCGACCGTGCCGAGTCCGGCGCGCCGTGACGGTCAGCCGCTCGCGATCGTGGCCGGCCTGACCCGTATCGGCTTGCCGAGCGTCCGGGCGACCGGAGAAGCCCGCACCGCGTCGCGCACGAGTGTCTGCTGCGCGTGCGACAGCGGCGCCGCGAAGCGCAGTGCGATGTCGAAGCCCGTTTCATGGTCGAGGCGATCGACGGTGACGTCCGCCGTGCACGCGGGCAGCGTCACGCCCGCGCGTCGTGCGGCCAGGTCGATCGACATGCAGACGCAGGCCGCGAGCGCGCTTTCGAGCAGTTCGTGCGGCCGCATGCCCGCGTCGCCGCCCTGGCCGTCCTTGTGCGTGTCCGAGCGCACGACGCTGCGTCCGTTGCCGATCTCGACGCAATATGGCTTGCCGAGCCGTGTCGCGGTCACCATGGCGATGCTCCGTTGCAGGATGAGGGTGGCGACACGGTACGCCGGCGTCGCGTGCGGCGGAAGGCAACCGCTGGTACCGGTACCGGTTGTAACCGGCCCGGCGGCGCCCTGCGCGTTATTTCGTCCACCTTCACATTCGTGCCACGTTGCGACGGCAACAATCGCGGTCGGACATTCGACAACCGTGCGGCGCATCCCGCGACCGCATGCCTTTTCCGAGGAAACACGCCATGCTCAAGACGCTCGCCCGCGCCGCTGCCGCACTCGCCGTTGCTTCCGTGTCGCTGCACGCCGCCGCGCAGACCAGCTACGACTACCTGTTGCTCGCCGCATCGTGGGAGCCCGGCTTCTGCGCGTCGCACGACACGCCGGAATGCACGAACCTCGCCGGCTCGTATGCGGCGACGAGCCTGTCGCTGCATGGCCTGTGGCCGAACCGTTATGACGGCAACCAGCCGTTCTACTGCGGTGTGCCGCAGAACGACATCGACCTCGACAACGCGCACCAGTGGTGCAGCATGGACGCCTACCCGATCAGCAGCGCGACCCGCAACACGCTGTCGACGTACATGCCGGGCGTTGCGTCGTGCCTCGACAAGCACGAATGGTTCAAGCACGGCACCTGCTCGAACTCGGCGACACCCGATGCGTACTGGAACCAGGCGTCCGGCATGATCAGCCGGCTCGGCAATACGTCGTTCAACGCGTACCTGCAGGCGAATGCGGGCAAGACGGTCACGCGCAACCAGTTGCTGTCGGCGTTCGAAGGCGCGTTCGGCAGCAACACGCGCAGCGCGGTGTCGCTGAAGTGCACGAAGACGAATGGCGTCAGCTATTTCACCGAAGCATGGATCGCGGTGAAGACCAATGCGACCGCGCAGTTTCCGAGCGCCGCGTCGCTCGTGACCGACGGCAATACGCAGGGCACGTGCCCGACGTCGGGTGTGTTTATCGCGAAGTGAAGGGGAAGAGGGAGGCGGCGCGCGCGGCATCGCGCACGCCGTCGCCCGTTACGGGTTCGGCGGGACGCTCGACCACGGCAGCCGGGCCTGGTGGCCGTCACCCTGCAGGTCGACTCGGGTGATGTCGTTGGCCTGTCGCGCTCGCGCGTGTGCGTGCGTGCGCGTGTGCGTTTACGCGAGCAGCCGCAACGCGTCCTCGAGCGACAGCACCGTCGTGCGCGATTCGAAGGCGGTGGCGAACAGGTGCTCGTGAACCACCGGGTCCGGGTCGTAGCAGCAATCCTTGACCGTAAAGAGGCGGAAGTCCGCATCGCTCGCGTGGGCGATCGACGACAGCATCACGCCCGTCGACGCGATGCCGACCATGATCAGCGAATCGACGCCTTGCTCGACCAGGCGCGCTTGCAGATCGGTGCCGAAGAATACGCTGGCGCGGTGCGCGACGATCAGCGGCTCGTCGGCCTGCCGACCCAACTCCGGGCATGGGCCGTCGTCGATGAAGCGGCCGAGCTGCTTGATGCCCTGGCCGTTCTTGTTGCGCGGGCTGACTTCCGGATAGCCGGGGCTGAACCGGAGGTTCGCGAACCAGACGCCGATGCCGCTTGCCCGCGCTGCGTCGCAGACCTGGCGCGTATTGGCGAGCAAACCGGGCGCGACCGACGGAAAGAGGCCGAGGATGTCGGTCTGGTAATGCATGACGAGCAGCGCGGTGCTTGACGGCACGATCGCGGGAATCGGTGCGGATGGGGCGTCGCCGGGGTTGGTGCGGGGGGCCGTTGTTGCGATTTCCGGTGCGTTTTGCCGAGTCATGAACGAGGGTCTCCGATAGCTCGCGGGGAATTTCAGCGTCCCCGATTTGTACCGGAAAATCGGGGTGGTTGCCGATGCGATTTTCGTAGGGGCATTTTGTTGCGTCGCGCGGTGGTCTCCGTCACACCGGCGCCAAGTTGCCGCTCGGCCGCAATATACTGGCGTGCGCTTTATCGACCGACAGTCGGTTGCGGTAGGGCGACAACGAGGTCGATGGCCAGCTTCTGCTGCTCGCTTTTTCGCATGCGTCGTTGGGTTTGCGCGGGCTGGTCGGCGCAGGTACAGCTGGCCAACATCTGGGTTAGTAAACGCGATGGCAAAACCGTTCTTAACCGTACTAGTGAAGGGTTCATTCCCGGAAGCTTTTGGCTTTGTCGAGACTTTGCTTCAACCTCTTGGATTCCTGCTCGTCAATCCCGATAGCGGACAAATCACGCACTGGAGCGATGACGGGCAGCAGATCGCAGTATCCCGAACCTGGATTATTGACGAAGCACCGACAGGTATAGCGAAGAACGTACAGTTCTGGCAATCCGGCTGTGACGATCTGTTTGTGTCCTGGATCGATGCGTCGCCGGGATGGGAGTTTTCTTTTCATCTCGATGGCGTCACGCCGGAATTGAAGGTCGCGTTGGCCACCGCACTCTCAAATGCGATTCTGGTCGATTTGAGGCTTCAATACGGAGAAGAGTGTGCGTTGAGGATCGAATTTGACTAAGGTTCCAGTCGAGAGACTGGTATGGATTCCGGTTGCCCGATTCCCCGAACAAGTCGTCAACCATTTCAGCGCAATACCATTCCATGTCGTTACGGGCGGCTACGGTGCATATATTGCCTTTCGGCAGACAACCAAGGGAACGGGTACTGATGAGCATTCGAGGGAAAGACCGCCAGATCGATAACATCGAATTCAATGTCAGCGATATTGGACGAAGCAAGGCTTTCTATGGCAGCGTTTTTGGCTGGACTTTCACCGATTACGGCCCGACCTACACCGAGTTTCACGACGGCCGGATCGCAGGCGGGTTGACAACGGGTGAGCCTGTCCGGCCAGGCGGCCCGCTAGTCATCCTCTACGCTGATGATCTGGTTGAAATCCAGCGAAGGATCGAGGCGACGGGCGCCACCATCAACCGTCAGGCTTTCTCGTTCCCTGGCGGCCGGCGCTTTCACTTTATTGACCCCGATGGTTATGAACTGGCCGTATGGTCAGCAGACGAATCGAGCCAGTAACCAAAACGAGTATCGATAAGCGATGAGTCCGCCGCTTCATGGACACCCCAAACCGTAGGCTTTGAGGCTTGCGGTGTCCGCTCCGGGGCGATTGCAGCCGAATGACGAATTCGCCATTGAGTGTGCCGGAACTCACCTGCCGCTGTCACATCAGATCTGGCACGCGCTAACTGCGCCCCCTCAAAAAATCGACCTCCCCGAATAAGTCGTCAACCACTCCAACGCCAGCGTCCCCGCCAACGAGTTCCCATTAGCATCGAGCCCCGGCGCCCACACACAAACCGCCATCTCCCCGGGCAGCACCGCCACGATCCCGCCGCCGACACCACTCTTCGCCGGCAACCCGACGCGATACACAAAATCCCCCGCCGCATCGTAAGTGCCGCAGGTCAGCATCAACGCCGACAGCCGCTTGGCGGAACTCGAATCCACAATCCGCTCGCCGGTCACCGGCGCGACCCCGCCATTCGCGAGAAACAGCGCGGCGCTTGCCAGCTCGACACAGTTCATCGTGATCGCGCACTGTCGGCAATACGCGTCGATCACCGTGTCGGGCGGCATCTGCATGTTGCCGAAGCTCGCCATGAAGTGCGCCATCGCGCGGTTGCGCTCCGCGTGCTGCAGTTCCGACTGCGCGACGCGCGAATCGTAGTCGATGTCGTTTGCGCCGATCAGCCGCCGCACGAATTCGACGAGCGCCGTCTCGGCCTTCACGAAGCGGCGGCACAGCACGTCGGTGACGACCAGTGCCCCCGCATTGATGAACGGGTTGCGCGGCTTGCCGCGCTCGCTCTCGAGCTGGACCAGCGAGTTGAACGCGTTGCCGGACGGCTCGCGGCCGACCCGCTCCCACAGGTCGTCGCCCAGCAACTGGAACGCGAGCGTGCACGCGAACAGCTTCGAGATGCTCTGGATCGAGAAGCGCTCGTGCGCGTCGCCGACCGTGCAAACGTTTCCATCGAGTGTGACGACGGCCATCCCGAACTTGTCGGCGGGCACTTTCGCGAGCTCGGGAATGTAATCGGCGACCCGTCCCTGGCCAATCCAGGGGGCGAGTTCGGTGTGGATGCGTTCGAGGATCGTTTGATAATTCATCAAGTCAGGCGGGCAGGGCATGGCCCGGATTCAGGCGAGCCCGTATGGAACCGTCCCGGCGCCGATTCGTCAAGTTCGGCCGATATCGTTCCCTTATTTTCAAGACCGCTAAACAGGCAATCGGCTGGCGCAGTATCATGCGGTACGTTTCGGCCAATGGCCGGCGTCCGGCACCGGCCGGCGCCGCCGCGGCTTCCCCGATGAACCGACCGCTGCCCATGTCTTTTCGTATCCTGCTCGTCGAAGACGACACCCGCCTGTCCACGCTGATCGCCGGCTACCTGCGCAAGAACGACTATGAAGTCGACACTGTGCTGCATGGTGACGCCGCGGTGCCGGCGATCCTGTCCATTCGTCCCGATCTCGTCATTCTCGACGTGAACCTGCCGGGCAAGGACGGCTTCGAAATCTGCCGGGAGGCGCGCAAGCAGTACGACGGCGTGATCATCATGGTGACGGCCCGCGACGAGCCGTTCGACGAGCTGCTCGGCCTGGAATTCGGCGCGGACGACTACGTGCACAAGCCGGTCGAGCCGCGCATCCTGCTCGCGCGGATCAAGGCCCAGCTGCGCCGTGCGCCCGCGCGCGCGCCCGAGAGCAGCGCGCCGCAGCCCGAACGCTACGCGTTCGGCAAGTTCTCGATCGACCGCACCGACCGCTCCGTCGTGCTGCCCGACGGCAGCACGCCCGACCTGACGTCGGCCGAATTCGACCTGCTGTGGGCGCTCGTGTGCCATGCGGGCGAAGTCGTCAGCCGCGACGACCTGATGCTGCAGTTGCGCGGCGTCGAGTTCGACGGCCTCGACCGCACGATCGACGGGCGCATCTCGAAGCTGCGCCGCAAGCTGCGCGACGACGCGAGCAACCCGCAGCGGATCAAGACGATCCGCAGCAAGGGTTATCAATTCAGCAAGCACGCGTGGGAATGACGCGGCCTTCGGGCGACGCCGTCACGTTCCGCGCGGGCATTCCCCCTGCCGGCCGGGAGCCGAGATGATCCGACGAACCCGTTCGCACCCCGATGCACCGCCGCTGCCGACGCTGCGCTACGTCAAGTGGCGCTGGCTGCATTTCCGCCGCGCGTGGACCGATACGCGCGCCGACCGCATTCCGAGCTGGTCGCGCCTTTACGTGCGCACCTACCTGCATCTGCTCGGCCTCGTGCTGCTGACCGCGCTCGTGCCGGCGCTCGCGCTGTGTGTCGAATTGTCGCCGCAGGTCGTGTGGCATGCGTTCGATTCGCTGCCCGGCGACATCTGGATCGTGCTCGCGTTCGTGTTCGCCGCACCCGCGCTCGCGGCGTACCGGTGGATGCGGCCGGTGTGGTCGGATCTGGTGATGGTGCGCGAGCGCGCGATCGACTTCACGGGCGGGCGCTTCAACACGCGCGCGCGCGAATCGCACAGCGTGATCATCGGCCCGCTCGCACGGACGCTGAATGCGCTCGCGATGCGGATGGAACGCCTGATCGCCGCGCAGCGCGACCTCACGAACGGCATCTCGCACGAGCTGCGCACGCCGCTCGCACGTGTGCGTTTCGCGCTCGAAATGCTGCGCGAGCCAAGTTCCGCGGTGGAATACCAGAGCGCGCTCGAGAGCATCGCGCAGGACGTGACCGAGCTCGAGGAACTGATCGACATGAGCCTGACGTTCGCGCGGCTCGAATACAGTTCGCTGCAGTCGAATCTCGAGATGACGGCCCCCGTCGCGTGGTTCGAACACCAGGTCAGCGATGCGCAGCTGCTGTATCCGGAACGCGCGATCGAGTCGCGCATCGCGATTGCGTCGGACCTGCGGGTGAAGATGGACCGGCGGCTGATGTCGTACGCGATGCGCAACCTGCTGCGCAACGCGAGCAAGTACGCGAGGTCGCGGATCGTCGTCGGGATCTCGCTCGTGCACGGCAACATCGGGATCTTCGTCGAGGACGACGGCCCCGGCGTGCCGGAGAGCGAGCGCGAGCGGATCTTCGACGCGTTCGTGCGCCTCGACCGCCGCACCGGCGGTTATGGCCTCGGCCTGTCGATCACGCGGCAGGTGCTCCACGCGCACAACGGCCGGATCGCGGTCGTCGACCCGATGGAACTCGGCGGCGCACGCTTCGAGATCAGCTGGCCGGTCTGACGATCCGCAACACGAGTCCCGGGCCCCCGGGACTCGACAGCAACCCCCCACGACCCCACGACCCCACGACCCCACGACAGCCGCGCGCGCCGGATTCGAGCGCGTCGCCGGCTTGTCCCGCCGTTCCTTTCCCGTCCCGATGTCTGCCCGCACCGCCACCCCATGACGATTCGTTTGCCGCACGTGCGCGCTTTGCATTACGATTGCAATTGCAACTGTGTGGGCGGGCCGATTCGTGTCAGTGGAGGCGGGCGGCCCGCGACGCAGCCGTGAAGCCGGGGCAGCCACGGTGGCCGCTCCGTTGTTCATGCATTCCTGTCAGGGTCATACGTCATGCGGCTTTTGAATATCGTGTCTTCTCCCCGCGGCGCGAGGTCGGCGTCGATCGCGGTCGCCAATGCCTTTGTCGATGCGTTCCGGGAAACGGGCGCATCGATCGACGTCGATACGCTGAATGTCTGGGAAGAAGACTTGCCGGACTTCGGCAGCGACGCGATCGGCGCGAAGTACAAAGGCGTCGCCAACGCGCCGATGGACGACGCGGAACAGTCGGTCTGGCGGCGCATCCAGGCGCTCGTGAAGCGCTTTCAGGAAGCGGACCGGATCGTCGTGGGCGTGCCGATGTGGAATTTCGGCTATCCGTACAAGCTCAAGCAGCTGATCGATCTCGTCAGCCAGCGGAACATGCTGTTCACGTTCGACGGCAAGGCCTACGCCCCGCTGCTGGAGATTCCGCGCGCGCTGGTCATCCATGTTCGCGGACAGAGCCGGGAGACGGGCGCGGGTGCCGACAATCCCGGGTTCCGGCATCAGGCCGACTACATCGAATTCTGGTTGAGGTTCATCGGCGTGAGCGAGGTCCGGAGCCTGACCGTCGAACACACGTGGGGAGCGCGGGCGAGCGACAGCATAGAACGGGCGCAGGCCCGGGCGGTCGCGATGGCCGCGGCGTTCTGATCCGGGCGTGTCGCGCGAAGGCGTGGCGGATGCCGCCGAAGCGGCACCCGCGCACGCTCAGTACGTGCGGCCGAGCTGCAGGTAGAAGTTGCGGCGGCCGCCGGGCGCGAGCGCCACGCCGAGATAGACCGGCCCGAACGCGGTCGACAGGCTCGTGAAGAACGTATAGCTCTGCTTGAGCGCGCCGCCGCCGATCTGCTGCCCGCTCGACCAGACGTTGCCGACTTCCGCGCTGGCGCCCACCGACAGCGCCTTGATCGGCGATGCGTTGAACGTCATCAGCTGGTTCATGTAGGTCACCTGCGCATACGCGAGCTCGTTGCCGTTCAACTGGTCGGCCGCATACGCGGACAGATGCTGGAAGCCGCCGAGCGTGAAGTTGAACGCGTTGATCAGGTTGGTGCCGCCGATGCTCTTGCCGCCTTCGATCGTCGCGCTGACGCTGTGGCTGCCGAACTGCTGCGCCACCATCGCCTTGCCGTAGATCTCGGTGTAGGGCGCGTTGTTGATGCCGTCGTCGAATTCGCTCGCCGAGCCCCCGTTGCGCGACACCAGCGAGCGCTCGATCCGGAGCTCGGTGAAATAGCCCTTGCGCGGGAACAGCGGATCGTCGAGCTGGTCGATGACGAGCCGCGCGCGCGCGATCAGCGCCTGCGACGTGAAGCTCGGCCACAGCAGCGTCCGACCGCTGCCGTCGTCGAACGGCAGGTTGTAGGTCGGCGAGCCGTGCCCGGTCACGTACCCGACGCCGATCCGGAAATCGCCGAGCCGCGCGATCGGCAGGCCGAAATCGAGCCCGGCGCGCGCGGTCTGCATCAGGTACTGCGTGATCTTCACGTCGCCGGAGTCGTCGTACAGGTTCGCGTAGCGGCGCTGGTATTCCGCGTAGGGCGACAGATAGACGCCGTAGGCCATCGACAGCGGCTGGCGGAACTCGACGCGCGCCGATTGCAGGTCGCTGCCGATCGTCGTGTCCGCGCGGAATTCGAGCCCCGATTCGGTGAGCCACGGGCGCCGGTAGCCGACATGCAGGCGGAAGCCGCCCTCGTCGGTCGAGCTGCTCGACATGCCGAGCCCGAACAGCAGGAAATTCGGCCCCCAGTATTTCTCGCGGGCGTCGATCTCGAGCACGTTCTCGTCACCGTGGCTCACGATCTGCTGCGTGACGCTCTCGAAGTTGCCGCCCGTCGTGAGGCCGAGCAGATCCTGGCTGACGGTGTTCGGATCGTAGGTGTCGCCGGGCTTCACGTGCAGCGCGTTGCTGACGACCCGCTTCGGCACGCCGCCGGAGGTCTTGATCTCGATGCGCGTGATCCGGATCGGCGGCGGCAGCGGTTGCGCGTGCGCGGAGCGGTACGCCGCATATTGTTCCGGCGTGAGCGCGAAGCGCTGCAGCTTCGGCAGCGCCGCGGTCGCGGCGGCCGCGCCGGCGGCGATCGCCTGCTTCGCGTTCTGGAAATCGGTGAACGCGAGCGCGCCGAGATCCGGCGTGAGCAGCACGTCCTGCGCGTCGAGCTGCTTGCGCTGGGCGGTCACGTTCTGGCGGATCAGGATGCCAACCATCTGCTGCATCACGTCGGCGGGCGACGCGAGCGCGTCGAGCGGGCGCAGTTGAGAGCCGATGTCGACCGCGATCACGACGTTCGCGCCCATCTGCCGCGCGGTGTCGACGGGCAGGTTGCTGACGAGCCCGCCGTCCACCAGCGCGCGCCCGTTGATCTCGGCCGGCGCGAACAGGCCCGGCATGGCCATGCTCGCGCGGATCGCGAGCGGCAGCGAGCCGTGGTCGAGCACCACCATCTGGCCCGTCTGCAGGTCGGTCGCGACCGCGCGGTACGGGATCGGCAGCCGGTCGAACGGCTGGTTGGTCGGCACGGCGGCCGTCCAGTTCGCGAGCAGCGCCTGCAGCCGGTTGCCCTGCACGAGGCCGACCGGTGCCTTCACGCCTTTCTTGCCGAAACCGAGCGTCAGCCCGTTGACGTACAGGCGTTCGTCCTCCCGGCTGGTTTGCGGCAGGTCCGCGCGGTCCGTCACGTCGAACGCGATGTCCGCGAGGTTGACCTCCGACAGCCGCTTCTGCATCTCGCCGGCGGCCATGCCGCTCGCATACAGCCCGCCGACCACGGCACCCATGCTGGTGCCGGCGATGCAGTCGATCGGGATGCGGTTGTCCTCCAGCACCTTCAGGACCCCGAGGTGTGCGTAGCCGCGCGCGCCGCCGCCGGACAGCACGAGGCCGATCGACGGGCGGCCGGCCGGGCCGCCGTCGGCGTCGCAGGTGTGCCCGGATGCGGCGGGCGTGGCAGCCGGCGCGCTGGCGGCGGTGGCCTTGGCGGCGGCGGATTCGGGGGCCGGCAGCGGTTGCGCGGCGACCGTGCAGCACCAGAAGGCGACGAGCGTCGTGCAAAGCGGGCGCACCCGCGCCCAGCGGAAGGAAACGGTCGCTGTCATGGTGGAAATACCTGGCGTGATCGGGCGTCTGAGGCCTGCCGGGAGCAGGCAAGACCGAGAGATTACCGTGTTTTACAGACGTAATGCGAGAGGCTGTGGCGTAGCCGGATGTGTCCGGAACGGCACATTTGACAATTGCGTCGCGAAAAAATCATCGGAATTGCCTAAAGTATCGGAACGATTTGCCGCTAAGTCCGTGATGGAGCGGCATGGCCGCGCCACGGAAATGCGGCGCGGCTGCCCCGCGTCCGTTCGATTACAAGGGTTTGATATGTCGACACCGCTGTTCGGAAAGTTGTTTGCGCAACCCGTTGCGATCGACCCTGGAACGGCAAGTACGCGGATTTATACGCACGAACGCGGCGTGGTGCTGAACCAGCCGTCGGTCGTCTGCTTCCGCAAGGCCGGCGCGACCGACGCACGGCCGACGCTCGAGGCCGTCGGCGAGCTCGCGAAGGCGCTGCTCGGCCGCGAACCGGGGCATCTCGAAGCCGTGCGGCCGATGCGGCACGGCGTGATCGCCGACGCGCACGCGGCCGAGCAGATGATCCGCAGCTTCATCGACATGTCGCGCACGCGGTCGCGTTTCGGCCGCCGCGTCGAGGTCACGCTGTGCGTGCCGTCCGATGCGACGGCCGTCGAGCGCCGCGCGCTCCGCGAGGCCGCGTTCGCGGCGGGTGTATCGGAGGTCGAACTGATCGAGGAATCGCTGGCGGCCGGGCTCGGCGCAGGCTTGCCGGTGACCGAGCCGGTCGGCTCGATGGTCGTCGACATCGGCGGCGGGACGACGGAAGTCGCGGTGATCGCGCTCGGCGGCATCGTCTACCGCGAGGCGATCCGCGTCGGCGGCAACCAGTTCGACGCGGCGATCGTCAACCATGTCCGCAACCTGTATGGCGTGCTGCTCGGCGAGCAGACGGCCGAGCACGTGAAGCAGTCGATCGGCTCGGCCACCAGCGCGGTGCCGCGCAGGTCGACGCGCGCGGTCGGGCGCAGTGTCGGCGACGGCCTGCCGCGCTCGATCGAGCTGTCCAACCACGACGTGGCGGACGCGCTGGTCGCGCCGCTCAAGCAGGTGATTGGCGCGGTGAAGTCGGTGCTGGAGAATGCGCCGGCCGAGCTCGTGACCGATATCGCGAATCGCGGCGTGGTGCTGACGGGCGGCGGCGCGCTGCTCGCGGATCTCGAGCGCCTGCTGTACGACGAGACGGGCCTCGTCGCCCGGATCGCCGACGAGCCGGCCACCTGCGCGGTGCGCGGCGCCGGCGAGGCGATGGGGCGGCTCGCGATGTGCCCGGTCGACTGATTCGGGCCGGGCCGTGCATCGCGGCACGGTCATTCACGTTCCTTCGATCTCCGTAGATCTCCGCAGGTTTTCCCTTTCCAATTGCCTGCCCGCTTCGCCGGGCACGCTGCTCCGGTCGACTTGACGGAAGGCCGGCCATCGTCCGGCATCGGTCCGCCGCGTGGACACCCGAACGCTCACCGTGCTAGCGTTACGCGCCCGCGCGGGGCCGGGCACGCCGAAATGCCCGGCGAGCCCGACGACCTGAGAGACCCAAAACCTTGAAAAACCGTAACAAACGGGGCTTCTTCGCCCGAACGGGCCGCCTGCTGGCCATCGTTGCCTGCCTGTGGATCGTCGCAGCCGTTGCGCTCGTCGCGCACGGGCTGCGGATGCCGAGCGAGCCGGCCGACGTTGCCGTGATCTTCGGCAATGCGCTCGACGCGACCGGCGCGCCGAAGCCCGTGCTTGCCGCCAGGCTCGATGTCGGCGTGCGCTGCTACCGCACGGGGCAGTGCCCGGCGTTCCTGGTCAGCGGCGCGATCGACGGCCCCGGGCTGAACGAGGCGACCGCGATGCGCGACTATCTGGTGGCGCGCGGCGTGCCGGCCGACCGGATCGCGGTGGACGACCAGGGCGACAACACGCTCGCGACGGCGCAGCACACGCTCGCTTACCTGCAGGCGCACCGTGTGTCGCGCGTGCTGATCGTCAGCCAGTTCTACCACCTCGCGCGGGCGCGGCTCGCGTTCGAGCGTGTCGGCATCGCGCGGGCGAACATCTCCGCCGCGTACCCGGCGCGTTTCCAGTTGCGCGACATCTATTCGAGCTGGCGCGAAGTGCCGGCCTACGCGGTGTATGCGGTGCGGTTGTGGGTGAACCCCGATGCGCGGCCCATCTCGTTCCGGCCGATGCTTTATCTGATACGGCTGTTTTCGTCACGCGGTGCGGGTCTTCCGGTCGATGCGTGACGAACATCGACGTAACCCTGGAAATGCCGGACGTTTCGTCTGATGAATGACGGGCGGGTGGATTGTCGTGTGTCGATACTTCCCGGGCATGTGGATATTGCGTCGCAAAAAAATTTGACCGTGATAATCGCGTGGATATCCGTGTTTTCACGGATGCGTCATTTTCGCTGCTGTAAATAAATATCCAGGAAATTGACAAAAGGAATACGGATTTACCTGTCAGACGCGCTCCGATAAGTAAAAAATGCGTGCCCGCCGGACCTCGATCAAATGGGGAAAAGATCGACTGGAAAAGCCTGTTTTTTTGATATAGCCTTGTCTGACAAAAGCAGGGCGGTGATCAAATCAACCAGAAAATCGCTGCAGAAAAACAGGGGCCATCGACATGTCATTCGACTAGTTTCACGCCTGCCTTCCCGGGCCAATTAAAGATTCGTCCATGAATTAACCGACGTCGCATCGCGACAGCCGGAGCGGATGTTTTGTCCGCGATTTTCTGCTGCCGGCCGTTCGATTTCACGGTAATACCAATTCCAATAACGAGGGAAAGCATGAATCTTGCGCGTTCGAAAAAAGCCGGCGAACCGTTTCCGAGATTGCTGTTGCCGACGGGCGTTTTCCTGGCGTTGTCCGGCGCCGGTATCGTGCCCGCCCAGGCGACCTGCAGCACGGCGGGCACGACGGTGACCTGCTCCGGGGTCGCCAACCCGCTTGCGCCGAGCTATGCGAACAGCGCGAACAACATCCAGGCCACCGTCAATCCCGGCGCGAGCGTGGGCGTTCTGCTCGGCGTCGGCGGCACCGCGATGTCGCTGACCGGCAACGGCGTCAGGCTGACCAACAACGGCACGATCGATCCGTCCGCACTCGGCTCGGGCCTCGGCGTGCTGTCGAGCGGGGCAGTGGTCGGCAATGCGTCCGCGAGCGCGAACACCACGGTCGTCAACAACGGCACGATGAACGGCACGACCGGCGTGGCGATCAGCGGCGTGACGGGCATGGCGCTGTCGGTCCAGAACGGCACGGGCGGTACGTCGACGATCAACAACACCGGCACGATCGGCTCGAACCCGCTGGTCGGCGCGACCCTCGTCGGCGCGGACGCGCCCGTGGTGGCCGCGTACGGCGGCGCCGCGGTCAACATGACGAACAGCGGGACGATCAACGGTCGCGTGTCGCTCGGCTCGAACGGCACGCCCGGCCAGGGCAATACGTTTACCAACTCGGGCACGATCAACGGCGGCGTGTCGATGGGCGCGAACAGCACCAACACGTTCAATGCCGTGACGGGCTCGTCGGTCAACACGGCGGGCGGCACCGGCGGCGGGTTCAACATCACGATCGGCCCGAACACGATCAACGTGGCGGCGACGGGCACGGTCGACGGCGGCGCGGGCGGCGACAACACGCTCAACCTGCAGCAGGGCACCAGCGCGAACGGCACGATCGCGGTCAACAACTACGTCAACTTCAATCACGTCGCCGTCCAGAGCGGCAACTGGACGATCAACGGCGCATCGACCGCGCAGGACACGACGCTGTCGGGCGGTGTCGCGATCATCGGCAACAGCGCGTCGCTCGGCACCGGTAACGTCACGGCCAACGGCGGTACGCTGCAGGCGGGTGCCGCCGGGCTCAACGTCGCCAACACCGTGACCCTCGGCGCGGGCGGGCTGACGGTGCAGGGCGCGACCGGGCTCACGCTGTCGGGCGCGGTGACGGGCGGCGGCGCGCTGACGAAGAACGACGGCGGCACGCTGACGTTGAACGGCGCGAACAGCTATACGGGCGGCACGAACCTGAACGGCGGCGGCATCGTCGTCGGCAACAACGGGGCGCTCGGCAGCGGTGCGCTGAACGTCAACGGCTCGGCCTCGCTCGACTCGAGTACGAACACGACGCTCGGCAACAACGTCAATCTCGCCAACGGCACCACGCTGACGGTCGGCGGCAGCAACAATCTCGGGCTGGCCGGCACCATCAACGGCAACGGCGGCATCGTGAAGAACGGCGCGGCGACGCTGACGCTGACGGGCGCGAACACCTACACCGGCGACACGACGATCAACAGCGGCACGCTCGCGGTGGGCGCGGGCGGCAGCCTGGCCTCGACCGGCACCGTGAACCTGACCGGCGCCGGCGCGACGTTCGACGTGAGCGGCGCATCGGGCACGCAGGCGATCGGCGCGCTGGCGGGCTCGGCCGGTACCAGCGTGAACCTCGGCGGCAATTCGCTGACGCTGAACGGCACCACCAATGCGACGTATGCCGGCTCGATCGGCGGCGCGGGCGGTATCACGCTCTCCGGCAGCGGCACGCAGACGCTGACGGGCACGAACGTGTACTCGGGCGGCACGAACCTGAACGGCGGCAACCTCGCGGTCGGCAGCAATACGGCGCTCGGCATCGGCGCGGTGAACGTCAACGGCTCGTCGTCGCTCGACGCGACCGCCAACGTATCGCTCGCGAACAATGTCAACGTCGCCACCGGCACGACGCTGACGCTCGTCGGCAGCGCCGATGTCGGCCTGAGCGGCACGGTCTCGGGCGGCGGCGGTCTCGTGAAGAACGGCGCGGCGACCGTGACGCTGTCCGGCGCGAACAACTACGCCGGCGGCACGACGCTGAATGCCGGCGGCCTGGTGCTCGGCAACAACTCGGCACTCGGCACGGGCGCATTGACCGTCGGCGGCGCGGCGACGCTCGATACGAGCGCGAACCTGTCGGTCAACAACGCCGTCAACCTCGCCACCAGCTCGACGCTGACGCTGGGCGGCAGCCATGCGCTGACGCTGAACGGCGGCATTTCCGGCGCAGGCGCCCTCGTGAAGGACGGCGCGGCGACCACGACGTTGACGGCCGCGAACACCTACACGGGCGGCACGACGATCAACGCCGGCACGCTGGCGCTCGGTGCCGGCGGTAGCCTGGCGTCGACCGGCGCGGTGAACCTGGCCGGCGCGGGTGCGGCGCTCGACCTGAGCGGCGCGACCGGCGCCCAGTCGATCGGCGGGCTGTCGGGAGTGGCCGGGACGAACGTCAACATGGGCGGCAACGGGCTGACGCTGGGCGGGACGGCCAGCGGCACCTTCGGCGGCGCGATCGGCGGCACGGGCAGCCTGACGCTGGCCGGCACCGGCACGCAGACGCTGAACGGCGCAAGCACCTACTCGGGCGGCACGAACCTGAACGGCGGCAGCAGCGTCGTGCTCGGCAACAATGCGGCGCTCGGCACCGGCACGCTGAACGTCGGCGGCGCGGCGACGCTCGACACGAACACGAGCCTGTCGGTCAACAACGCGGTCAATCTTGGCAACGGTTCGACGCTGACGCTCGGCGGCAGCAACGCGCTCACGCTGAGCGGCGGCATTTCCGGCGCGGGCGCCCTCGTGAAGGACGGCGCGGCGACCACGACGCTGACGGGCGCGAACACCTACACCGGCGGCACGACGATCAACGCCGGCACGCTCGCGGTGGGCGCGGGCGGCAGCCTGGCGGCAACCGGTGCGGTGAACCTGGCCAACGCGGGCGCGGCGCTCGACCTGAGCGCCGCGACGAGCGCGCAGACGATCGGCGGGCTGTCGGGGGTGGCCGGGACGAACGTCAACATGGGCGGCAACGGGCTGACGCTGGGCGGGACGGCCAGCGGCACGTTCAGCGGTGCGATCGGCGGCACGGGCAGCCTGACGCTGGCCGGCACCGGTACGCAGACGCTGAACGGCGCGAGCACCTACTCGGGTGGCACGAACCTGAACAGCGGCGGCCTCGTGCTCGGCAACGGCGGGGCGCTCGGTTCCGGCGCGCTGAACGTCGGCGGCGCGGCGACGCTCGACACGAACACGAGCCTGTCGGTCAACAACGCGGTCAACCTCGGCACGGGCGCGACGCTGACGCTCGGCGGCAGCAACGCGCTCACGCTGAACGGCGGCATCGCCGGCGCGGGCGGTCTCGTGAAGGACGGCGCGGCGACGACGACGTTGACGGCCGCGAACACCTACACGGGCGGCACGACGATCAACGCCGGCACGCTGGCGCTCGGTGCGGGCGGCAGCCTCGCGGCGACGGGCGCGGTGAACGTGGCCGGCGTGGGGGCGACGTTCGACGTGAGCGGCGCGACGGGCGCGCAGACGATCGGCGCACTGAGCGGCGTGGCCGGCTCGGCGGTGAACCTCGGCGCGAACGGCCTGACGCTGAGCGGGACGGCCAGCGGCAATTTCGGCGGCACGATCGGCGGCACCGGCGGCCTGACCGTGGCCGGCACGGGCACGCAAACGCTGTCCGGCACGAACACCTACACGGGCGGCACGACGATCAACGGCGGCAGCACGCTGGCGCTCGGCGCGAACGGCAGCCTTGCGTCGACCGGTACGGTGGACCTCGCCGGTGCGGGCGCGACGTTCAACCTCGGCGGCGCGTCGGGTGCGCAGACGATCGGCGCGCTGACCGGTGCGGCGAATACGAACGTGAACCTCGGCGCGAACGGGCTGACGTTGAGCGGCAACGGCAACCACGCGTTCGGCGGGACGATCGGCGGCACGGGCAGCGTGACGTTCGCGGGTGCCGGCACGCAGACGCTGACGGGTGCGAATACCTACACGGGCGGCACGACGATCAACGGCGGCAGCACGCTGGCGCTCGGCGCGAACGGCAGTCTGGCGTCGGGCGGTGCCGTGAACCTTGCCGGCGCAGGCGCGACGTTCGACGTGAGCGGCGCATCGGGCGCTCAAACGATCGGCGCGTTGAACGGCGCGGCGAATACGAACGTGGATCTTGGCGCGAACGGGCTGACGCTGAGCGGGACGGCCAGCGGCACCTTCGGCGGCGTGATCGGCGGCACGGGCAGCGTGACGTACGCGGGTACCGGCACGCAAACGCTGACCGGCGCGAACACCTACACGGGCGGCACGACGATCAACGCTGGCAGCACGCTGGCGCTCGGCGCGAACGGCAGCCTGGCGTCGGGTGGTGCCGTGAACCTTGCCGGCGCAGGCGCGACGTTCAACCTGAGCGGCGCGTCGGGTGCGCAAACGATCGGGGCATTGAACGGCGCGGCAAATACGAACGTCGATCTTGGCGCGAACGGGCTGACGTTGAGCGGGACGGCCAGCGGCACCTTCGGCGGGACGATCGGCGGCACGGGCGGCGTGACGTTCGCGGGCACCGGCACGCAGACGCTGACCGGCGCGAACACCTACACGGGCGGCACGACGATCAACGCCGGCAGCACGCTGGCGCTCGGCGCGAACGGCAGCCTCGCGTCGGGCGGTGCCGTGAACCTTGCCGGCGCAGGCGCGACGTTCAACCTGAGCGGCGCATCGGGCTCTCAAACGATCGGCGCGTTGAACGGCGCGGCGAATACGAACGTGGATCTTGGCGCGAACGGGCTGACGCTGAGCGGGACGGCCAGCGGCAACTTCGGCGGCACGATTGGCGGCACCGGCGGCGTGACGTTCGCGGGCACGGGTACGCAAACGCTGACGGGTGCGAACACCTACTCGGGCGGCACGACGATCAACGCCGGCAGCACGCTGGCGCTCGGCGCGAACGGCAGCCTGGCGTCGGGCGGTGCCGTGAACCTTGCCGGCACAGGCGCGACGTTCAACCTGAGCGGCGCGTCGGGTGCGCAAACGATCGGCGCGTTGAACGGCGCGGCGAATACGAACGTCGATCTTGGCGCGAATGGGCTGACGCTGAGTGGGACGGCCAGCGGCACGTTCGGCGGGACGATCGGCGGCACGGGCAGCGTGACGTACGCGGGCACCGGCACGCAGACGCTGACCGGCGCGAACACCTACACCGGCGGCACGACGATCAATGGCGGCAGCACGCTGGCGCTCGGCGCGAACGGCAGCCTCGCGTCGGGCAGCGCGGTGAGTCTCGCCGGCACGGGCGCGACGCTCAACCTCGGTGGCGCATCGGGCGCGCAGACGCTCGGCGTGCTGACCGGCGGTACCGGCACGAACGTGAACCTCGGTGCGAATGGCCTGACGCTGAACGGCAGCGGCAACAACACGTTCGGCGGCGCGATCGGCGGCACGGGCAGCGTGACGTTCGCGGGTGCCGGCACGCAAACGCTGACCGGCGTGAACACTTACACGGGCGGCACGACGATCAATGGCGGCAGCACGCTGGCGCTCGGCGCGAACGGCAGCCTCGCGTCGGGCAGCGCGGTGAATCTCGCCGGCACGGGTGCGACGTTCGACGTGAGCGGCGCATCGGGCGCACAGACGTTTGGTGCGCTGAGCGGCGCGGTCGGCACGAACGTGAACCTCGGCGGCAACGCACTGACGTTGAACGGAAGCGGCGGCACGTTCGGCGGGACGATCGGCGGCACGGGCAGCGTGACGTTCGCGGGCGCCGGCACGCAAACGCTGACGGGTGCGAATACGTACACGGGCGGCACGACGATCAACGGCGGCAGCACGCTGGCGCTGGGGGCGGGCGGCAGCCTGGCGTCGGGCAGCGCGGTGAATCTCGCCGGCACGGGCGCGACGCTCAACCTCGGCGGCGCATCGGGCGCGCAGACGCTCGGCGTGCTGACCGGCGGTACCGGCACGAACGTGAACCTCGGTGCGAATGGCCTGACGCTGAACGGCAGCGGTAACAACACGTTCGGCGGTGCGATCGGCGGTACGGGCAACGTGACGTTCGCGGGCGCCGGCACGCAGACGCTGACGGGCGCGAATACGTACACGGGCGGTACGACGGTCAACGGCGGCAGCACGCTGGCATTGGGTGCGGGCGGCAGCCTGGCGTCGGCGGGCGCGGTGAATCTCGCCGGCACGGGTGCGACGTTCGACGTAAGCGCCGCGACGGGCGCACAGACGATCGGTGCGCTGACCGGCACGGCCGGCACGAACGTGAACCTCGGCACGAATGCGCTGACGCTGAACGGCAGCGGCAATGCGGCGTTCGGCGGGACGATCGGCGGCACGGGCGGCGTGACGGTTGCCGGTAGCGGCACGCAAACGCTGACGGGCGCGAACACCTACACCGGCGGCACGACGATCAACGGCGGCAGCACGCTGGCGCTGGGTGCGGGCGGCAGCCTCGCGTCGGCGGGCGCGGTGAATCTCGCGGGCACGGGTGCGACGCTCGACGTAAGCGCCGCGACGGGCGCGCAGACGATCGGCACGTTGAACGGTGCGACCGGCGCGACGATCAATCTCGGTGCCAACGCGCTGACGTTGAACGGCAGCGGCAACGGTACGTTCGGCGGGACGATCGGCGGTGCGGGCGGCGTGACGATCGCCGGCACCGGTGTTCAGACGCTGACGGGCGCGAACACGTACACGGGCGGCACCACGATCGCGGCCGGCGGCGCGCTGCAACTCGGCAACGGCGGTACGTCGGGCAGCATCGCCGGCAATGTCGTCGACAACGGCGCGCTGATCGTCAATCAATCCGGCAACGTGACGATTGCAAGCGTGCTGTCCGGTGCGGGCTCGCTGACGCAGGCCGGCAGCGGGCAACTGACGTTGACGGGCACCAGCACCCTGAGCGGGCCGACCACGGTCAGCGCGGGCACGCTCGCCGTCAACGGGTCGCTCGGCCAGTCGACCGTCACCGTGCAGAACGGCGCGACGGTCACGGGCACCGGCACGATCGGCGGCCTCGTGGTGCAGGGCGGCGCGACGGCGGCCGCGTCGCAGCCGGGCGCGGCGCTGAACGTGGGCGGCAACGTCACGTTCCAGCCGGGCTCGACGTTCCAGGTCGCGGCTTCGCCGCAGCAAAGCGGCAGCCTCGCGGCGGGCGGCACGGCGACGCTGAACGGCGGCACCGTGCAGGTGCTCGCGAACCAGAGCGGCTACCAGCCGAGCACGACCTACACGATCGTGACCGCGGCATCGGGCGTGCAGGGCGCGTTCAGCCAGGTGAATGCGAACTATGCGTTCCTGATGCCGACGCTCAGCTACGACCCGAATCACGTGTACCTGCGACTGGTCCAGAACGGCACGTCGCTGCCCGACGTCGCGACGACGCCCAACCAGCGTGCGGTCGCGGCCGCGCTCGGCGGGCTCGGCGCCGGCAATCCGCTGTACGACGCAGTCCTGACGACCGACGTGCCGACCGCACGCCGCGCATACGGGCTGCTCGACGGCGAACTGCAGGCGAGCCTGAAGAGCATGCTGCTGCTCGACAGCCGCTACGTGCGCGACGCGGTGACCGATCGCGTCCGCCAGGGCCTCGCGCCCGGATCGGGCCCGCTCGCCGCGCTGTCGTCGGGCGGTGCCGCGCTGTGCGGCGACAACACGGCCGGCGCGGTCGACCCGACGCTGTCGCCGGAACGCCGGATCGGTTCGCGCGAGGGCTGCTACGGCGGCACGCCTTATCAACCGGTGGTCTGGGGGCAGGCGTTCGGCGGCCGCAGCCGGCTCACGGGCGACGGCAACGCGTCGACGATCAACCGCAGCATGACGGGCTTCATCGCCGGTGCCGACATGGCGCTCAACGACAAGTGGCGTGCGGGCCTGGCCGCGGGCGTCACGCACAGCTCGCTCGACAACGCCCAGAGTTCGTCGGCGTCGGTGAACAGCTACTACCTGTCGCTGTACGGCGGCGCGCAGTACGGTGCGCTCGGCGTGCGCGGCGGCGCGTCGTACACGTGGTACCGGATCAACAGCGACCGCAATCCGGGCTTCGCGGGCTTCTCCGATCACGATTCGGCCGGTTACGACGCGAATTCGGCGCAGGTGTTCGGCGAAGTCGGCTACGCGCTGCCGGTCGGGCCCGTGGCGATCGAACCGTTCGCGGGCCTCGCGTATGTGAACCTGCATACCGACGGTTATACGGAAACGGGTGGCGCGGCCGCACTGCGCGCCGGCGGCGAGACGACCCACGTCGGCTTCTCGACGCTCGGCTTGCGCGCGGCGTCGCAGCTCGGCTCGATCGGGAGCGGCACGTTCACCGCGCGCGGGACGGTCGGCTGGCGGCATGCGTTCGGCAACGTGCGGCCGTCGTCGGCGTTCACGTTCGCGAACGGCGGCACGTCGTTCCAGGTGTCGGGCGTGCCGATTGCCCGCGACAGCGCCGTGCTCGAGGCCGGCATCGACGCGAACATCACGAAGCGCCTGACGCTCGGCCTCACGTACAGCGGCCAGTACGGCAGCGGCGTGCGCGACAACGCCATCCTCGGCAACATCCTGTGGAAGTTCTGACCGGCGCGGGGCGGCGGGGCAGGCCGCCGCCCCGGGCGATCAGAACGCGATCGACCAGTTGGCGTATAACGCGGCGCGCTGCTCGAGCTGATAGCCGTTGAGGTTCTGAGCGACGGGCGTCAGGTACTCGACGCCGATCCGGTGCCCCTTGAGCGCCCCGGAGCGGAATACGGCGTTCAGGCCCGCGCCGACCTTCAGCACGCGGCCGCCATAGTTGCCGGGCAGATCGTCCGGGCTGGCGATGTGTACGGGGCCGTCGTAGGCGCCGCGTATCGCGCCCTGCGCGGTGTAGTTCAGGCGCGCGGACGCGCTCAGCCACGGCGTCAGCCGGAAGGCGCCCCAGGCGTTCGCCTCGAACCGGTTGCCGACGCGGTAGCCCGAACGGTTTGCGTGCTGCATCGGCAATTGCGCGAGCGCCTGCGCGCCCCAGCTCCAGCGCTGCATCTGCCCGGTATACGTGATGCTCGGGATCGCATCCCAGGTACCGGTGCCCATCTGCATTCCGTAATGGGCGAACGTGCCGTCCCCGTTGCGGCGCGAGACGGATCCGGTCGGCATGCTGATGCCGAGGCCGGCATGCAGGTGATGACGGCCGTCGTCGTACAGCCGGATCAGACCCGCGGCGACCGTATCGCCGAGCCCGGATGCCCCGTGCGACATCTCGCCGCCGCCCATCCCGTGTCCGCCGCCATGTCCGCCGCCGTGTCCTCCGCGTCCGCCGGACAGTCCCTGCATCGTCATCGGCATGTCCATGTACATCGGCATCACCATCAGGTTGAACGCGTCGCTGGGCGCGTACATCAGGTGCAGCATGTGCATGTTCATCTGCATGCCGGTCGGCTTCATCGTGTAGCCGGCCATCGCGAGTTCATGATCGTCGACGCTTCGGCCGTTGCGTTTCACGGCGCCGCCGGTGTTCTGATGCGAGAACGTGTAGCCGATCATCCAGCCGCCTTTCTTGTGCATGTGGTCGTACATGACGCCGGCGGGCGCGTGGCTGTCCGGCGTGAGTCCGGTGACGGGCGACTCGTGCGCGACGGCGGGCGTTGCGGCGAAGCCGGCGGAGAGGGTGACGGCCGTTGCCGCCGAAAGAGCATGGCGCTTGAGCGCCGGAAAGCGATGGGTAATCAATTTGGATTCCTGTCAATAACTCGTGCATGTAGAAACTGCGCGCAGCGTGCCCCGTGCGCGGCGGCGGGAAGCCGTCGTGCAGCCAGATGACGCGAGACCGGAACGAACGCCTGCGCGGCCGGGAATTCAACCGGCGCTCGGCGGGCCGCGCGAGAACGCGTGCGGCCACGGCGGCACATGACGAAGCATCCGCGCGCGTGCGGCCAGGGGCCGTTCGGCGAACGCGAGGAGGGGCACCGCTTGCGGCGGCAAGGGTGGAAGGCCGAAGCTTCCGGCGTGAACATGGCAAAACGGGCATGTATCGTCGCCGCACCCGTGATGCGTGCCGGTATCGCGCGCGGGCGTGCCGGCCTGACCCGCGTGCGCGCCATGGCGCGCGTCGGCGAGAGGCGCGAGTTGCAGCACGGCCCGTGCCGTTGCCGCGTCGTCGCGCCATGCTGCCCGCACCGACGTGATCGCCGGCGCGAGCGCATTCAGCAGCACGGCGAAGACGGCGACCCCCGCGGCACGACGCATCGTGCGGGTGACGGAAGACAGGGGCGGGAGCACGGTCACGGCCGGGTGACGGTCAGTCGCCGGCGCGGGGATCGCAGCCGAGGCCGTGGTCGATATCGGCGCGCGCGTTGCGCTCGGCGTCGTGCATCGCGCTCAGCTTCGAATCGAAGCCGAACATCGACGCGACGATGAAGCGGCGCACGCGTGGCGGAGCGGGATGGCGCGTACGGAGTTCGTAGACGCCGTCCCAGCGCTGATTGGCGCGTTGAACGGCGATTACGCCGTACTCGCGGTCTTTGTACTGAACGAATTGCATAGGGCGGGTGGAAGTCTTGTGATGATGAATGGCCGCGTCGGCTCGGCGTCGCTGAACAGGGCGTCATTCTTCGCGACGCACGGCCGGCCGGCCATCAATGTGAACAGAATCTCAATGACGCGCCGGAGCGGCGCTGCACGCGTCTACGGTTCTGTCCTATCCTGTGCGAACCAAGCGACGCGCGACGCGCGTCGCGCTCGACACAGGAGCATCGATGCCGAATCACGCCGAAGCCACGACGACCCAGGCGCCGCAGGTTGCGCCAACTGCCCCGACCCACGCGTCGGGCCCCGCCTTCATCGCGCCCGAAGCCGATCCGCAGGCACTGGCGCGCAACAACCAGTACGTGCTGAAATCCGGCAACGCGTTCGTGGTCAGCGACGCGCTCGGCGACATCGGCGGTCATGACGACGGCCTGTTCGTCGACGACATGCGCGTGCTGTCGAAGTGGCGCTTGACGTTCGGCGGCCGCGCGCCGTCGCTGCTGTCGGGCGCGACGAGCGCCGACAACGCGTCGTTCACCGCCCACCTGACGAACCGCCCGCTGCCGCCGCTCGGCGGCCACGAAACGCCCGAGGGCGTGATCCACATCGAGCGGATGCGCGTGCTCGCGGGCGACGTGCTTTACGAAGCGCTGACGCTGACGAACTACGGCTCGAGCGAGGCCGAGGTGCCGCTGTCGCTGTCGTTCGCGGCCGATTTCAAGGACATGTTCGAGGTGCGCGGCACGCAGCGCCCGAAGCGCGGCACCGTGGTGGCGCCGCGCGTCGACGCGGGCGCGGTGCGGCTGCGCTACGACGGCCTCGACAGCGTCGAGCGCAACGTGACCGTGCATTTCTCGCCGGCGCCCGACGCGCTGTCGGTCGATCGTGCCGACTACACGCTGACGATCGCCGCGCAGGCATGCGTGTCGATCTACCTGACCGTCGACGCGACGCTCGGCCCGGCGCATGAGGAAGGGCCGGGATGCGGCCGCGTCGCGCTGCGCACCGCGCTCGTCGGCGTGCACCGCGAAATGCGCGCGCGGCGCGAATCGATGGCGCGCGTGAACACCGGCAATCCGCTGTTCGATGCGTGGCTCGACCGTTCGCTCGCGGATCTCGGGTTGCTCACGACGCAGCTCGACACGGGGCCGTACCCGTATGCGGGCATTCCGTGGTTCTCGACGCCGTTCGGCCGCGACGCGGTCATCACGTCGTTGCAGATGCTCTGGCTGCAGCCGTCGCTCGCGCGTGGCGTGCTGCGGTTCCTGGCCGAGCACCAGGCGCGCGAGACTTCCGCGTTCCGCGATGCGGAGCCCGGCAAGATCATGCACGAGTTCCGCCGCAGCGAGATGGCCGCGACGGGCGAGGTGCCGTTCGCGCTGTACTACGGCGGTGTCGATACGACGCCGCTGTTCATCGTGCTCGCGGGCGCCTATGTCGAACGCACCGGCGACGATGCGCTGATCGACGAACTGTGGCCCGCGCTCGAGCGCGCCGCGCAATGGGTGATCGACAAGTGCGACCGCAATCCTTACGGACTGCTCGATTACCAGCGCACGTCGGAGCGCGGCCTCGCGAACCAGGGCTGGAAGGACAGCCACGATTCGGTGTTCCATGCGGACGGCCGCTTTCCGGACGGGCCGATCGCGCTCGTCGAAGTGCAGGCGTATGCGTGCGCGGCGCTCGATGCGATGTCGATGTGCTCGTACCGGCGCGGCCACGCGGCCGACGCCACGCGTTATGCGTTGCGCGCGAAGGCGCTGCGCGAGCAGGTCGACGCGCTGTTCTGGATGCCGGAAGGCGATTTCTACGGCATCGCGCTCGACGGTCATGGCGACCTGTGCCGCGTGTTCGCATCGAACGCGGGCCACCTGCTCGCGTTCGGGCTGCCCGACGCCGAGCGCGGCGCGGCGGTTGCCGGCGTGCTCGGCTCGGCGCTGTTCCAGACCGGCTGGGGCATCCGCACGCTGGCCGCCGGCCAGCCGCGCTTCAACCCGATGGCGTATCACAACGGCTCGGTGTGGCCGCACGACAATGCGCTGATCGCGCGCGGCCTCGCGCGCTACGGCGACAAGACGGCCGCGGTGAACCTGCTGCGCGCGCTGTTCGAGGCGGCGGTGAGTTTCGAGATGCGCCTGCCCGAGCTGTTCTGCGGGTTTCCGCGCCGGCGCGGCGAACCGCCGACCGCGTATCCGGTGGCCTGCCTGCCGCAAGCATGGGCGGCGGGCGCGCCGTTCATGATGCTGCAGGCCTGCCTCGGCGTGAGCATCGACGCGTCGCGTCACGAGGTGCGCGTCGAGCGCCCGGCGCTGCCGGAAGGCGTCGACTGGCTGCGGATCGACGCGTTGCGCGTCGGTGACGAAACCGTGTCGCTCACGTTCCGCCGCGTCGACGGCCAGGTCGTCGCGTCGGCGGAGCAGCCGGGCCGCGTGAAGGTGGTCGCGGTGCTGTAGCGCGGTGCTGCGCGAACGTTGCGCGATGTCGCGCCACGTTCGCGCGACGCGGCATAGAATCGTGACATGACCCTTGAACGATGGCGGAGGTAGACGATGACGACCGACAACCGGCCCGACGACGGCGAGCACAAGCTCGAGAATCTGGAAGCGGCGGTCGACCACCTGCACAAGTCGATCGAATCGCAGAGCATCGCGGTCGGCGCGGCGAAAGGCATTCTGTTCAGCCTGATCGAAACGCTCGGTGCGCTGATCGGCGATCCCGACCTGCCCGAGCACGCGCGCTCGGGTTACGAGGCGCTGCGCGACAAGGCGAGCGAACTGCGCGGCGGGCTTGACCGGCATTGATGCGCGGCTGGCGCCGGCGTTGGCCGAAAGGGCTGCGCCGGCGCTGCCCGATTCTGCAGACGAAGCACAAAACCCCGTGCGCTCAATGAGTTAGGTGGCCGATGCGCAGGATATCCACAAGCTTGCCAACACAATCTGTGGAGAACCGTCCGGCCCCGTGCCGGAGGTGCGGCGCGTGCCGTGCGAAAGCGTGTGCGGTGCCACACGGTTGACCGAGCAAGGTCCTTGTATCGAATCCCCTTTTGTATCAGCGTGTTACGCGCCGCATCGGCGGGATATCCACAGGCTTGCCAACATATTCTGTGGATAACTCGCAATCGATTGCGTCGCGACAGTTGAGGATCGGGCCTCCGAGGGGCCCGCTCGCGAAGCCCGTGCACACGGGCTGCCCGATGTCTGCGTCCGCACGCTAATTCGTGCGCGATCAACGGCTTAGGCCCCGGGTACCCAGGATATCCACATCCTTGCCAACACTTTCTGTGGACAAGCGGGGCCGTGTCATTCGGCCTGCGCCGCGGCGGCTGCTTCGGCCACGATCCAGTCGCGAAAGAGCGTCATCGCCGGCGTGAGCGGCTTCGACTTCAGCGAGGTGAGCCAGTAGCCGCCGGCACGCACGTCGACGTCGAGCGGCCGCGCGAGCAGGCCGAGCTGAAGTTCGCGTACGAACATGCATGCCGGCGCGAGCGCGACGCCCGCGCCCTGCATCGCGGCCTCGACCATCAACCGCGACGAATCGAACACGGGCCCGTTGACCGCCCATGGCGCGAGCTGCGCGGCGTCGAACCAGCCGAGCCATTCGTCGGTGCGGTACGAGCGCAGCAGCGTTTCGTTCGCGAGATCGGCCGGTTGCGCGAGGCGTCGCGCGATGTCCGGCGCGCACAGCGCGGTGAGCGGCGCGTCGAGCAGGTGCTCGTTGCGCGTCGCCGGCCAGCTGCCTTCCCCGAAGCGGATCGCGAAGTCGAGGCCCTCGGCGGCGAGATCGACGACGTTGTTGTTGGTCCGCAGCCGCAGCTCGACGAACGGGTGCGTATCGCCGAACTGCTTCAACCGTGGCATTAGCCAGCCTATGGCAAAGGTGCCGACGACGCCGAGCGACAGCACCTCGTGGAAGCGCCCGCCGTCGAACTGCTTGAGCACCGTCTCGATGCGGCTGAACGCGTCGCTCAGCACGGGCAGCAGCGCGCGCCCCTCGTCGGTGAGCCCGAGGCCGCGCGGCAGCCGCGTGAACAGCGTGCAGCCGAGCCGCTCCTCGAGCGAGCGCACCTGCTGGCTGACCGCGGCCTGGGTCACGCTCAGCTCGAGGCCGGCGCGCGTGAAGTTCAGGTGGCGCGCCGACGATTCGAACGCGCGAAGGGCATTGAGCGGAAGATGAGGGCGGAGCTTGGTCATAAGATTTTCTTTTGTCAGCGCTCAATTATCGTTGCTTGTCAGGCAACCGTAAAGTCACGATAGTGCTGTCTCGGCGGCCGGCCGTTTTCACTATCGATTCGCCTCCATTCCATCACGAGACAACCGACATGACCTACTCATCGAAACGTCGAACCCTGTTGCTGGCCGCCGCGACGGCGCCGCTCGTTCTCACCGTCACCGCGTGCGCGTCGCGGCAGGCCGCCGCGCCCGACGAGGCAAGCGCCGCCGCCGCTGCCGCAGCGGCGGCCGTGGCGCCCGCTGCCGCCGGGCAGATGCTGGCCGAGCTCGAAAGCAGCGTGGGCGGCCGCCTCGGCGTGTGCGCGATCGACACGGCGAGCGGCCGGGTCATCACGCATCGCGCGGACGAACGCTTCCCGTTCTGCAGCACGTTCAAGGCGATGCTGAGTGCGGCGGTGCTTGCGCAGAGCGTCGGGCGTCCGGCATTGCTGCAACAGCGCGTGACGTATACCCGGGCCGATCTCGTCAACTATTCGCCGGTGTCGGAGAAGCATGTCGGCGAGGGCATGACGGTCGCCGCGTTGTGCGAGGCCGCGATCCAGTACAGCGACAACTCGGCCGCGAACCTGCTGATGAAGCTGCTCGGTGGCCCGTCGGCGGTGACGGCCTACGCGCGCTCGATCGGCGACGACACGTTCAGGCTCGATCGATGGGAGACCGAACTGAATACCGCGCTGCCGGGCGACCTGCGCGACACGACGACGCCGGCCGCGATGGCCGCGAGCATGCGCGTGCTGATGGTCGGCGATGCGCTGCCGGCCGCGCAGCGTGCGCAGCTCGTTGCGTGGATGCGTGGCAACAAGGTGGGCGACAAGCGGCTCCGCGCGGGCGTGCCGGCCGGGTGGACGGTCGGTGACAAGACGGGCACCGGCGACTACGGGACGACCAACGACGCGGGTGTCGTGTGGTCGCCGTCGCGTGCGCCGATCGCGGTGGCCGTGTACTACACGCAGGCGCGCGCCGATGCGCGCTCGAAGGACGACGTGATCGCGTCGGTCGCGCGCATCGTGGTTCAGGCCTTCGGTTGACGCGGGCGGTGCGGTGCGCGTGACGCGATGCGCAGGCGGGCCGTGCCGCAGTCGTGACCCGCGCGATCAAACGTTGTGCGATCAACGACTTAGGTCACGCATGCTCAGGATATCCACATGCTTGCCAACAAAAATTGTGGACAAGCCCGCGCATGGCCGCGCACGGCGTGGCGCGGGCCACCGTGCCGCATTTGAGGCGGCGCGGACAAAGTCTTTCGGATCAAGCGCTTGGTCGCGGTATGCGCAGGCTATCCACACGCTTGCCAACACAATCTGTGGACAAGCCGGTTCGCCCGCGCGGAAGGCGGCCCGTCACGTGGCGCGACGACGTGCGAGCGGCACTTTGCCGGCCGCGTGCCGCATTTGAGGCGGCGCGGACAAAGTCTTTCGGATCAAGCGCTTGGTCGCGGTATGCGCAGGCTATCCACATGCTTGCCAACACAATCTGTGGACAAGCCCGGCGGCCGCGCTGGCGACGGTCAGGGCTGCCGATCGTCGACCGTGGGCCAGCGCACGAACGCGAACACCCACAACATGACGAAGTTCAGGATCGGGACGAACATCGTCAGGATCCACCAGCCCGAATGCCCGGTGCGCCGGACGATGCGGACGTACGGATAAACGACGACGGCGACGAGCACGAGTGAGACGACCAGCTGCCACGCGGTGAAGTGTTCCATGGCCTTCCTCGGAGTGAAGTGTCGGGCGGAACGGCCGGCCCGTCGAACCGTCGCGCGAAGCCGGCGATGCACGGCCGCGTGCGGCTCGCGTGATCTTGACGCGTGGCGGGCGCGAGCGTCAAGGCGAGGGCGGTGCACGGTGGCGGCGCGTCTGTCGCGCGGGATCGTCCGCATTCACGCATGTCCGGGCCACACGCTGCCGCAACCGTGACGCGGCGCATGAACCGTAAGCCGATCAATGGGTTAGCGCACGCGTGCGCAGGATATCCACAAGCTTGCCAACAAAATCTGTGGGTAAGTGGCGCAGCGCATGGCCGGCACGTGTGCGCCGGCTGCGACGTGCATCGTCGTGGCGTCGTGATGCGAAGTGCGGCGAAGCGGTGGACGCGGCGGCCGTCACCGGGGCCGCGTCTGCATCACGCGTGCCAAAGTCCATCGGATCAAGGGTTTAGCGTTGCGGTGCGCAGGATATCCACAAGCTTGCCAACATTTTCTGTGGAGAAGTCCGGGTGCGCGCGGGACACCCGGGACACCCGCGAATGCCACGTGTTGCCGCGATGCGTGCGTGCACTCACGCAGTGCAGATACCGGCCACGCCGACTTTCTGGAACAGGTGCGGGCTCGCGACGGCGGACGACGGATAGGCCGACAGCTTGGCGACGAACCCGGGATGCGTGAAGGCCGCGCGAAACGCTTCGGCCGATTCCCGGATCGCGTAGTACGGCCAGCTCCATTACATGGGCGAACACGTCGGCGCCTGTCCATCCGGCGGTACCGTCGTCGTGCATGAAGATGGCCGAACCCGACCCAAGCCGGACGCCCATCCGAAAGGCCTTCTGTCTTGCTGCGTGTCGAAGCACGCACGCATCCTCGAAACCTCTACCAGCCTGCGAGTCGAGTGGATCGTCGTCGAGAATTGAGACGAAGGAGGGGCGGTCGACCAGGTGCGGCGCGTGACGCCCGGTTGAGGCAATGGCGGAGGCGTGGATGTGCCTGTTCACGACCGCATGGCGCATTTGTCGCGCAGCCCCGACAAACCCTTTCCGATCAATGGCTTGGTGTCGTTAATGGACGGTTGTCCACATGCTTGCCAACACAATCTGTGGAAAAGCCGCGCGTGGCACGTCGCACGTGGCGCGGCGTCAGGCCGGCAGCGGAAAGCGCACCGTGACGGTCAGCCCGCGCCCGCCGCGTGTCGTGCCGAGTGCGACCGTCGCGCGATGCTGTTCGGCGATCCGCTTGACGATCGACAGCCCGAGCCCGCTGCCCGACGACGTGACGGCCTGCGCGCCCTCGCCGCGATAGAAACGCTCCCACACGTCGGTGCGTTCGGCTTCCGGGATACCGGGGCCGTCGTCGGCGACTTCGAGCACGGGCGTCGTGCCGTCGAGCCGCGCGGACACGTCGACACGCGCGCCGTCGCCCGCATAACGGATCGCGTTGTCGACGAGGTTGTTCAGCAGCACGCGCAGCGTGTCGGCATTGCCCGACGTCATCACGGGCGTCGATACGATCGCGCCGAGATCGATCCGGTGCGCGTCGGCGACGCGCGTGCGGTCCGATACCACCGACCGGCACAGCGCGGCGAGATCGACGGGCGCCGACGCGGAGGCGGCCGCCTGCGCATCGGGTTCGAGGCGCGCGAGCGTCAGCAGCTGTTCGGCGAGGTGGCCGAGCCGCGTCGTGCCGGCATGGATCTGCGCGAGGATGTGCTCGCGTTCCTCGGCGGTCGACGCGCGCCGCAGCAGCTGCGACTGGATCGACAAGCCCATGATCGGCGTGCGCAATTCGTGCGCGGCATCGGCGATGAAGTGCCGTTGCAGCGTGAACGAGCGGTCCAGACGCGCGAGCAGGTCGTTGATCGCTTCGGCGAGCGGACGGACTTCGTTCGGCATCGCGCCGACGTCGACCGGCTCGAGATTGTTCGCATTCCTGCGTTTGAGGCCGGATGCGATCGTGCGCAGCGGCCGCAACCCCGCGCCGATGCCGAACCACAGGCCGATCGCGAGCAGCGGCAGCATCGAGAACACGGGCCACAGCAGGTGCACGGCGATACCCGCGATCGCTTCCCAGCGCGCATGGCGTGCCTGCGCGAGCCGGATCGTCGTGCCGCCGCGTTCGGTCACGTAGGTGCGCCACGGCTGGCCGCCGACGTCGACGCTCGCGATGCCTTTCTGCTCGGGCGGCGGCAGGGTCGAATCGCGGTCGGTCGAATACACGAGCGTGCCGTTGCGCCAGACCTGCAGCAGCACGGCGTCGGGATCGCTCGCCTCGAAACCGTGCTTGCCGCTGGCGCGGTTGCTGAACGACAGCTCGCCGTTCGGGCCGACGACGATCTGCTTCGACATGCTGCGCATCTGGTCGTCGAGCAGGTCGTCGAGCTCGCGCAGCGCGCCCCAGTAGGTGCCGGCACTCGCGACGAGGCCGATCACGCACGCGGCCGGGAGCAGCCACATCAGCAGGCGCCGCCGCAGCGACGCGTTGCGCCAGCGTGCGATCGCGTGTTGCATGCGCGTCATGCGCCGTCACCGATCCGGTAGCCGACGCCGCGCACCGTGCGGATCATGTCGTGGCCGAGCTTCTTGCGCAGGTTGTGGATGTGCACCTGCACGGCGTTGCTTTCGATTTCCTCGCCCCAGCTGTACAGCCGCTCCTCGAACTGCTCGCGCGAAATCACCGCGCCCGGGTCGCGCATCAGCTCATGCAGCAGCACGAACTCCTTCGGCGACAGCGTGACTTCGTCGTCGCCGAGCCAGACGAGGTGCTTGACGGGGTCGAGCCGCAGCGGGCCGATCGCGAGGGTCGTCTGCGCGCGGCCCGCGTGGCGGCGGTTGACCGCGCGGATGCGGGCGAGCAGTTCGTCGAGTTCGAACGGCTTGACGAGATAGTCGTCCGCGCCGCTGTCGAGGCCCGCGATGCGGTCGGGCACGCCGTCGCGCGCGGTGATGATGATCGCGGGCAGGTTTTCGTCGCGGCGGCGCAGCGCGGCGAGCACCGACAGGCCGTCGCGGTTCGGCAGCCCGAGATCGAGCAGCAGCAGGCCGTAGCCGGTCGCGCGCAACGCGAGCGACGCGGCGTCGCCGTCCTTCACCCAGTCGACCGCGAAGCCTTCCTGTTTGAGGCCCTGTTCGAGCCCGCTGCCGATCAGCGGATCGTCCTCGACGAGCAGTACGCGCATGGATTCGTGTCTCTTCAACGGGGCGCCATGGCGCCCGGGGTTCCCATGATAAGCGCGCGTGCCTTAGCGGGAGCTTAAACACGGGCGCACGGGCGCACGGGCGGCGCGCGGCCGGCTTTCGCTCGTGCGTGGTGCGGCGCCGTGCCGCCGTGACGCGACCTTCAGGTTTGCTTAATCTTACGGTCCGTAATCTGGGGCCGTCGCGTTCAACGGAGCGCGGCGTCACATCGAAGAAGAGGACCGAGATCATGAAACACCTGACGAGAATCCTGGCGGTTGCGCTCGCCGTGCTGCCCGCCGCCGTTTACGCGGAATATACCGGGCCGTCCACGCTGACCACGACGACCGTGAAGGAACTGCTCGCGAACGGCAAGGACGACCAGCACGTGCAGTTGCAGGGGCGCATCGTCAAGCATGTCGGTGGCGAGGATTACGAATTCGCCGATGCGACGGGCACGATCCGCGTCGAGATCGACCACAAGCTGTGGGCGGCCGGCCAGCCCGTCAGCGACCGGAACGAAGTGAAGGTGACCGGCGAATTCGAGCGCAAATGGTCGGGCAGCGTGAAGGTCGACGCCGATCACGTCGAAGTGCTGCGCTGACCGGTGCACCGGTGCATACGGGGCCGGTGATACCATGGTCGACCGGTTCCCGTTCACACCAAGATGGCCGCCAATTTCGACGAACTCGCGTCCCGGATCCGGGCGCAATTTTCCGAGCTGAGCCCGCAATTCCAGGCGGGCGCGGCCTTCCTGCTCGATCATCCCGACGAAGTCGCCACGTCGTCGATGCGCAAGGTCGCACAGCGCGCGCAGGTGCAGCCCGCGTCGCTCGTGCGGCTCGCGCAGCAATTCGGCTTCCCCGGCTGGAACGAGCTGCGCGACCTGTGCGTCGCGCGCGTGCGCACGCGCCCCGAGCCGCTCACGCAGCGGGCGCGCTCGCTCGTGCGGCCCGATGCAAAGGCGTCGCTCGCGCATGACCTGCTCGCCGCGCAACAACACAACCTGTCGGCCACCGCCGCGCAGAACGAGCACGCGCTCGCCGAAGCCGCGAAACTGATCCGCAAGGCGTCGCACGTGCATGTCGCGGGGTTTCGCTCGTGCTACCCGGTTGCATTCGGCTTCGTGTACGGCTACCGGCTGTTCCGCCCGACCGTGTCGCTGCTCAACGGCGTCGCCGGGTCGCTCGAAATGGAGCTGCGGACGATCGCGAAGCAGAGCGTGACCGTCATCGTCAGCTTCGCGCCGTATTCGGCGGAAGCGACGCGCGTTGCGCAGGCCGCGAAGGCGCAGGGCAGCCGGATCGTCGCGATCACCGACAGCGCGGTGTCGCCGATCGCGCTGCACGCGGACGCACAACTGATCTTCACGCACGACAGCCCGTCGTTTTTCCCGTCGCTGGTGGCCGCGCACGCGATGGCCGAAGCACTGGTCGCGCAGTTGCTGGCGCTCGAAGGCAGCGATGCGATCGCCGCGCTCGAGCGCACGGAAGCGGAGCTGCATGCGAAGGGCGCTTACGTCGTCTGACGCGGTGCGTGCGGGTTCAACCTTCCTCATTTTCGATTCAACCAGGCTCGACCGATGACGTTCACATACGAGGTGACCGACGCGGGCGACGTGAACGTTCGCAAGCAGATCGTCGCGCCGCTCGTCCGATTCAACGAAAGCCAGGCGGGCCCGAACGACTTCCGTGCGCTGGCCGTGGTCGTGACCGACGCCGAAGGCACGGTAGTCGGCGGCTTGTGGGGCAGCACGGCGTACGGCTGGCTGCATGTCGACCTGCTCGTGGTGCCCGAGGCCGCGCGCGGCCAGGGTGCGGGCACGCGCATCATGGATCTGGCCGAGGCGGAAGCCGTCGCGCGCGGATGCCACGGCGCGTGGCTCGACACGTTCGACTTCCAGGCGCGGCCGTTCTACGAGAAACGCGGTTATGTCCGCTTCGGCGAGCTGCCGAACTATCCGGCCGGACACACGCGCATTTTCCTGACGAAGCAGCTTGCAGGCTGAGCATCGCCGCATGGGGCGGCCCGGTTGACGAGGTCGCCGGCGGTCGCCTAGGATAGCGACCAGCGATGCAGGTCGCTTCCGGGTCCGCGGAAAGGGTTCAACCCACCTGTCGCAGCAAATCCAGTCTTCCTCCTGTCCTTTGTGCTGGCGGTATTGCGGACCTTCGGCCATGACTGCACGAGGATTCGCATGAAAAAGCTGCCTCCCGGGGCCAATCCCGAACATCTGAAAAAGCAGGCCAAGGCGTTGTTGCGCCTGTACCGGCAGGGGGACGCCGACGCCGTCGCGCGTTTTGTCCGGTTTCTCCCCGCCGCCGCCAACCGCACGCACGACGAAGCGCTCGCGCTCGGGCTCCGGCTGCACGATGCGCAGTCGTGCATTGCGCGCGAGTACGGTTTCGCGTCATGGGCCGATCTCGGCGCGTTCGTAGAAACGCACGCGCTCGCCGGGCAACAGCGGTCGGCGTTGATCCGGCGCTGGCTCGACCTGGCGTACGGCGCCGACGTGACGGGCGGTCTCGACGCGGCCCGGCCGCGCGTCGCCGCGCAACTGCTGCTCGACCGGCCCGATCTCGTTGCAAGCGATCCGACCGTCGCATGCGCGGCCGGTGACCTCGATGCCGTGAAGGCGGCGCTGGCCGCCGATCCCGGATGGATCGCGCGCGCCGGCGGCGTGCTGAAGCTGCCGCCGCTGGTTGCCGTCACGCATTCGCGGCTCGGACAGATTCCCGGGTTCGCCGTCCGGCTGCGCGCCTGCGCACGTCATCTGCTCGATGCCGGCGCCGATCCGAACCAGCGGATCGGCAACCGGTTTCCGCCGGCGTCGCTCGCCGCGCCCGACGAAGCGGGGCCGCTGTCGGCGCTGTACGGTGCCGCGGGCGTCAATCGCGATCCGGTTCTGACCGCGATGCTGCTGGAAGCCGGCGCCGACCCGAACGACGGCGAATCGCTCTATCACTCGGTGGAAAATCCGGCCTGTACGCGCCTGCTGCTCGAACATGGCGCGCGGGTGGGCGGGACGAATGCGTTGCGTCGCGCATTCGACATGCGCGATGCGGACGCGCTCGAACTGCTGCTCGCGCATGGCGGCGACCCGAACGAGCCGCCCGGCGAGGGGCTGGCGCAGACCTGGGGCGCACCGTTGTTGCGGGCGATCGGCGTGCGCTGCTCGGCACGCCACGTCGCCGCGCTGCTGGCGGCCGGCGCCGATCCCCGCGCGCGGACCCCGGCGGGCGTCAGTGCGTACCGGCTGGCGATGCAGACCGGACTGTCCGAGGTCGCCGCGTTGTTGCGTGCGGCGGGCGCGGAAGAGACGCTCGACGCCGAGGACACGTTCGTGGCGGCCTGCGCGCGCGCCGACGCCGACGATGCGCGACGCATCCAGGCACGGCATCCGGCAGCAGCCGCAGCCGCTCGCCGGGCGCGCTGCCCGGCGAGCGGCTGCGGCTGCTGCCGGATGCCGCCGCTTGGGGGGCGGGCGACGCGGTGAAGGTCATGGTCGAACTGGGCTGGCCGATCGCGGCGCGGGGCGGCGACTGGGACGCGAGCGCGCTGAATCACGCGGTGTTTCGCGGCGATGCGGGCTTGCTGGCGTTCCTCCTCGAGCACGGCGCGAGCTGGCGTGACATGCACGGGTTCGACAGCGATGCGCTCGGCACATTGTCCTGGGCATCCGTCAACGAACCGGAGCATGTCGGCGCCGCCGACTGGGAGGCTTGCGCGCGGGTGCTGCTCGCGCACGGTGTGCCGCAAGCCGCGCGGGACCCGTCGAATCCGGACGGCGTACTGATCGACGGTCGCGCGATGCGTTTCTCCGAAGCCGTCACCGACGTGTTGCTCGGCATCGACGGCGGGCCACCGGCGGCACGGTAAGCCGTTATCGGTTGGCAACAGACGGGCGGCGGTGTCGGCCCGCTCGTTGCCGGTTGCTTGTTATCGGCTACCGGCTTCCAGCTTCCAGCTTCCGGCGCGCAGTCGGCGCATCGCTTTTTTCCTGTCGCGCGACGACATTTCGATGAACGCTGAAACGTCGCGTGCACGATCGGCGTAAGCTCGGCCGTCAACTTCCTCCTGGAGCCCGCGATGACCCGTTCCGATCTTCGAGCCCGCCAAGCCGAAGCCTTCCGCGCCCTGCATGCACGTGCCGGTGCCTTCATCATCCCGAACCCGTGGGACGCCGGTACCGCGCGCCTGCTCGCGATGGCCGGCTTCGAGGCGCTCGCGACCACGAGCGCCGGCTACGCCTTTTCGAAAGGCCGGCCCGACTATGCGATCGACCGCGGCGAGATGCTCGATCACATCGCCGAGATCGCCGCCGCGGGCGGCCTGCCCGTGAGCGCCGACCTCGAGAACGGCTTCGGCGATGCGCCCGACACGGTGGCCGAGACGATCCGGCTCGCGGCCGAGGCCGGCGCGGTCGGCGGGTCGATCGAGGATGCGACAGGCCGCGCCGACGCGCCGATCTATGCGCACGAAGCGGCGGTCGAGCGCATCGCGGCGGCCGCCGACGCGGCGCGTGCGCTGCCGTTTCCGTTCACGCTGACCGCGCGCTGCGAAAACTACCTGCACGGCCGCCACGACCTCGCCGACACGATTGCGCGGCTCGTCGCCTATCGCGACGCGGGCGCCGACGTGCTGTATGCGCCGGGCATCACCGATGCGGACGACATCGCGGCGGTGACGCGGGCGGTCGGCGCACCCGTGAACGTCGTGATGGGGCTGCAGGGCGGATTGCTGAGCGTCGACGCACTGGCGGCGCTCGGCGTGAAGCGCGTGAGTGTCGGCGGCGCACTCGCGCGGGCCGCGCTCGGCGCGTTCCTGCGCGCCGCGAAGGAGATGGCGCAGGACGGCACGTTTACGTTCACGCAAGCGGCCGTTCCCGGGCGCGATATCAACCGCTGGTTTGCGTCGCCGGATAATTCACCGGTTTTGTTCGATGAATGAGTGTAAATAAATCGTGGGATCGTTCCCAATCGAAAAGTTGATTGACAATAATCAATCGATTTCACGTCGGAATTAAACGTCGGTGACGACGTAAAATACATCGTCTATTCTCCGCATTTCACCCGTTCGACCGGGTCCGGCGCGCAAGCCGTGCCGGATCGGGCGGCCGGGCACCCGCCGGGCGCGTCGATGGCGCGCATTGTTGCATTTTCCCGATCATGACATTTTTGAAAAGGGGAGTTGCCGGCCGGTTTTTTGATTGATAATCTGCGGCACGTTCGAATGAACCGCTGGTGAGCCGCCGGTAATATCGATATATAAAAATGCTGAGAGAGCGATGACGATCCGAGAAAATCAACGCGTCAGGTTTCGCGTCGGCGATGTCGTGACGCTGAAGACGGGCGGGCCGCGCATGACCGTGACCTATGCCGGGCCGGTCGTATTCGACGACGGCGACTGGCTGATCTGCCAGTGGTTCGACGAACACGGCGAATTCCGGCAGGAAATGTTCCCTCACGACACCGTGGTGCCGGAGCCGCGCGCGATTTCGGCCGGGCGTGTCCGCATGCGCATGCAGGCACATCGCTACCGGTCGGCTGCCTGACAATCACCTGACATCGCGATGCGGCCGCACGCGGCGCCCGCGCCGCGACATTTCACGCCGGCCCGAAACATGCGGCGGTGCACTCCGCCGATACTGTCTGCATGAACCCGACCGATCCCATCGCAGCGGTTACGCACCGCGATCCCTATCCCTACTATGCGGCGCTCGTCGACGGGCCGCCGCTCGCGTTCGACGCCACGCTCGGCCTGTGGGTCGCGAGCCGCGCGGCCGCCGTGACGGCCGTGCTCGGCCATCCGGCCTGCCGCGTACGCCCGCTGGACGCGCCCGTGCCGCCCGCGTTGCGCGGCACGACGGCCGGCGCGCTGTTCGGCGAGCTGGTGCGCATGAACGACGGCGCGTTGCGGCACGACGTGCCGAAGCAGGCGCTGCGCGCGGCGTTCGCGCCGATCGACGCGGCTGCACTGCGCGACCGTGCCATGCAGCTCGCCGCGCGGCGCCTGCCGCCGCCGGGCGATGCCGGCGCGCTGAACACGTGGTGCATGACGGTGCCCGTCTGCGCGGTCGCCGATCTGCTGGGATTCGACGAGACGCAGCTCGACGCGATCGCGGCGCAGGTGGTCGACTTCGTCGCGGCGCTGTCGCCGCTGTCCGATGCCGAGGCGCTGGCCCGCGCGAGCGACGCCGCGCGACAGTTGCTCGACCGGATGACGGTGCGCGTCGCGCAGACGCACGCACACGACGGCACGCTCGTCGCCGCCGTGCAGCAGGCGGCCCGTGCGGCGGGCTGGCAGGCAAGCGGCGCGTTGGTCGCGAACCTCGTCGGGCTGCTGTCGCAGACGTGCGAGGCGACCGCCGCCTGGCTCGGCAATGTGCTGGCGGCGTGGAACGGGGGCGCGGAAGCGGGCTTGGAAGCGGGCTTAGAAGCGGGTTTAGAAGCGGGCGTGGGCGCCGCGCGCGTCGTGCCGGACGATGCCGCGCTCGACGCGTTCGTTGCCGAAGTCGGGCGCTTCGATTCCCCGGTGCAGAACACGCGCCGCTTCGTCGCATCGCGCACGACGATCGAAGGCGTGACCGTCGAAGCCGGTGCCGCGATCCTCGTCGTGCTCGCCGCGGCGAACCGCGACCCGGCCGTGCATCGCGATCCGCACCGGCTGATGCCCGGCCGCGCGGCCGGGCCGAATTTCGGCTTCGGCACGGGACCGCATGGCTGCCCGGGCGAGCGGATCGCACGGGCGGTGACAGCGGGGGCGTTCGGGGCGTGGCTGCGTGCGGGCGGCGGGCCGCGGCACGACGGGCTGGCGTGGCATTACCGCGCGTCGACCAACGTCAGGATGCCGAAGTTCGACGCGGCAGGGTGATCGGGAAAGAGGGACTTAACGGCAGCCTTGCTTTTCCGCCCATTGCTCCTGGGCGGCGACACGGCGCTGCACGCGCTCGACGAGACCGGTTGAAAAGGTCCGCATGCTGATGCCGCGACGCTTGGCGAGGATCGTCTGCGCGACATCGGTGCGCGGGTTCGGCTGGCAGGCCCAGTACAGCGTCATCAGCCAGCCGATGCCGGTCCACCCGAACAGCGCGTTGAACATCGCGACCGTCAGCTTGTCGTGCCGGCCACGCCGGTCGGCAATGACCGCCGGCAGAAAATAGATCGCGATCGCGGCCACCGAACCGGCCACTTGAATCAGGACTGCGTTCTGCATGTTGCTGCTCCATCCGAACTGCAATGGAGCCGATTGTCGCGCTTTTTCCGTTCGCGTGCAGGCCGCGCGCAGACAATTGATTGTTGCGGTTTTAATGATGATCAGCCGGCCTCGGTGTCCGCCGCCTGCATTTCGTTGCTCAGCGCGAAACCTTCGTCGCGCCAGCCCGTCACGCCGCCGATCATCAGCTTGACCGGCCGGCCGAGGCGTGCGAGCTGGATCGCCGCGCGCGCGGCGCCGTTGCAGTGCGGGCCCGCGCAGTAGACGACGAACAGCGTGCCGGCCGGATAGCCGGCGAGCTTGCTCTCGACGATCTTGCGGCGCGGCAGGTTGCGCGCGCCGGGCACGTGGCCGGCGGCGAACTGGTCGGGGCCGCGCACGTCGAGCAGCGCGAAATCGGGCGCACCCGATGCGAGCGCGTCGTGCACGTCCCAGCAATCGGTCTCGAAGCGCAGCGACGCCTCGAAATGCGCGAGGGCGGCGGGGCTGTCGGCAGCGGGGACGTCGGTGACGTAGGACATGGTCAAGTTCTCCTGAAGGTTGCGCGGAACGCAGTGGAATGAAGGGCAGTATCGCGGTTCGGCGGCCGTCGCGGCAGTGGCGCGATCGACAAGTTCCGGTAACATCGCGCCATGCACAATCATCTCGTCGTCGCGCTCGCCTACGATCGCCTCTGCACCTTCGAATTCGGCTGCGTGGTCGAACTGTTCGCGCTCGAACGCCCCGAGCTCGGGGTCGACTGGTATCGCTTCGCGGTCTGCGCGAGCGAGCCGGGGCCCGTGCGCGCGGCGGGCGGCATCACGGTCGCCGCGCCGTATCGGCTCGCGACGCTCGATCGCGCCGATACCATCGTGATTCCCGGCTGGCGCGATCCGGACGAACCGCCGCCGGAACCGTTGCTGAAAAAGCTGCGGGCCGCGCATCGCCGTGGCGCGCGGCTTTGCTCGATCTGCTCGGGCGTGTTCGTGCTGGCCGCGGCCGGCGTGCTCGACGGCCTCACGGTCACGACCCACTGGCGCTATGCGGAGAAACTGCAGGCGCGTTATCCCGCGCTGCGCGTGAATCCCGATGCGCTTTACGTCGACGAAGGGCAGGTCGTCACGTCGGCCGGATCGGCGGCGGGGCTCGACATGCTGCTGCATCTCGTGCGCCGCGATCACGGCGGCGCGATCGCGAACCGGGTCGCGCAGCGCCTCGTGCTGCCGCCGCATCGCGACGGCGGCCAGGCGCAGTTCGTGCCGCGCCCGGTCGCGCCGGGCGGCACCGACCGGCTCGCGAAGCTGATCGACTGGATGCGTGCGCACGCGGCCGAGCCGCACACGCTCGCGTCGCTCGCCGCGCAGGCCGCGATGAGCACGCGCACGCTGCAGCGGCAGTTCGCTGACGCGACGGGGATGTCGCCGCTCGCATGGCTGATCCGCGAACGCGTGAACGTGGCGAAGGACATGCTCGAAGCGCATCCCGCGCTGTCGCTCGCGCAGGTGGCGGCGCGTGCGGGGTTCGGTTCAGAGGAGTCGCTGCGGCGGCATTTCCGGCGCGTCGCGGCGACGAGCCCGGCCGCGTACCGGCGCGGGATGAATCGCGGCGAACACGCGCGGGACGTTTGAGCGCGGTGCCGGTTTCTGTCGACGTTTTCCGCGGGTGACAACCGCAGTCGCGCAAGATCGTCCAGCACCGGGAGCAGCCGGCCGCTCGAGCGGCCGCACGGCCGACGCCGGCTGCAAGTGGCGACGCCGACACGCGCCGGCCGGCGCGTGTCGGCGTCGCGTCGCGCACTCAGTGCGTGCTGGTATCGCGCGCCTTCTGCTTGATGCACGCGATCCGGTACACGCCATCCTCGACTTCGACACCGTGCGTGTCGTGCGTGAAGCCCGGGAAGCGCAGGTCGTACTGCTCGAGCGCCTTCAGGTAGCCGAGCAGCGGGCCGTCGGCCGGCCCCGCATTCTCGCCGGGCATCAGCAGCGGAATGCCGGGCGGATAGGGCACGACGCCCGTCGCGACGGTGCGGCCTTCCATCTCCGACAGCTCCAGCATCTCGATGTCGTTGTGCACGAGATGCTCGAACGCCTCGGCCGGGCTGTAATCGGGCTTCGGCAGCGTCGAGAAGCCGCGCGACATCATCTCGGTCGTCTTCAGGTCGCTCATCGCGCTGAACATCAGGTCGCACAGGTCGCGCAGGCCGAGCTTGCCGTAGCGTTCCGGATAGTGCGCGACGAGTTCGGGCAGCGCCTGTTCGAGCGGCGCGTTCGCGTCGTAGTCGCGCTTGAAATCGAGCAGCGTGTTGACGAGCGTGCCCCACTTGCCCTTCGTCACGCCGAGCGAGAACAGGAACAGGATCGTGAAGTCGGTCGTCTTCTCGACGACGATCCCGTGCCGGTCGAGATACGCGGTGACGACCGATGCCGGAATGCCGACCGGCATCAGCCCGCCGTGCGACGCGACGCCCGGCGTGACGATCGACACCTTGATCGGGTCGAGCATGCAGTAGTCGTCCTCGATATCGCCGAAGCCGTGCCACGTGTCGCCCGGATGCAGTACCCAGCACGACGGGTCGGTGGCGAGCAGCGTCTCGTCCGCTTCGTGGAAGCGCACGCGGCGGCCCGTCTTGCGATCGACGACGCTGTCGGGCTGCCAGCCGTTGAAGAACCAGTCGTTGTTCTCCGCGCATTCCGCATGCAGGCGCGCAAGCATCTGGCGGAACGCGACGGCCTCGCGGATCGCGTCGGTCGTCAGCGCCTCGCCGCCGGGGCCGTCCATCATCGCGGCGCTCACGTCGTTCGACGCGATGATCGCGTAGTTCGGCGACGTCGACGCGTGCATCATGTACGCCTCGTTGAAGCGCGCATGCTCGATCGGGTTGCGGCCGTTGCGGACGTGGATGAACGACGCCTGCGACAGCGCGGCGAGCAGCTTGTGCGTCGATTGCGTCGCGAACACCGTCGGCTTGCTCGCGTCGTGCTGCGACGGATCGCCGTGCATCGCATGACGGTCGCGGTAGATCGGGTTGAAGCGCGCGTAGCCGTACCACGCCTCGTCGAAATGCAGTCGGTCGACGCTCTGGCCGAGCAGTTCCTCGACGCGCGCGACGTTGTAGCAGAGGCCGTCGTACGTCGAGTTCGTGATCAGCGCATGCACGGGCGTCGGATCGATGCCGTCGCGGCCGCGCACGAGCGGGTTCGCGTCGATCGCGAGCCGCACGGCGGCGGCCGTCAGCCGTTCCGGCATGATCGGCCCGATGATCCCGTAATGGTTGCGCGACGGAATCAGGTAGGTCGGAATCGCGCCGGACATCGTCATCGCGTGCTCGGCCGACTTGTGGCAGTTGCGGTCGCACAGCGCGACCTGGTTGCGCGTGACGCTCGCCATCAGGATCACGCGGTTCGACATCGACGAGCCGTTCGTCACGTGATACGTGCGGTGCGCGCCGAACACGCGCGCCGCGTAGCGTTCGCTTTCGCCGATCGGGCCGGAGTGGTCGAGCAGCGAGCCGAGTTCGCCGACCGAGATCGACAGGTCCGAGCGGAACAGCGCCTCGCCGAAGAATTCGAAGTATGCGCGGCCGACCGGCGATTTCAGGAACGCGGTGCCGCCCGTGTGACCGGGTGTGTGCCACGAGTATTCGTACACGCGCGAGAATTTCGCGAGCGCGCGGAACATCGGCGGCAGCACGGTCTCGCGGTAGCGTTCGATCGCGGCGACGATCCGCCCGCCGATGAACGCGGTGGTGTCCTCCAGCATCCAGATGAAGTCGTCGGCCTTGCGCATCGCGTCGACGGGAATCGCGGAGGCGCTCGCACGGCTCGCGAGCAGGAACACGGGCACGGTCGCGTTGCGCGCGCGCATTGCGTCGAGCACGGCTTGCGCGGGCGCGTGGCCGGCGTCGTTGCCGAGTTCCCAGTTGAGCAGCAGGCACTGGATCGCCGGATCGGCGGCGACGACCGCGCAGGCGTCGTCGGCGGACGTCGCGATCACGACGTCGACGAGCCGGGTGCGCAGCTCCTCGGCAAGCGCCGTCGCGGCGCGCCCGGTGGCCGTGCGTTCGTCGATGTCGTGCTGCACGAGCAGCGCCTTCATGCCGAGGCGGCGGAAGGCCGGTTGGGTCAAGGAAGCGGTCATGTGTCATTCCCCCGTTTGCTGGGTTGCCTGGACGCTCGCGGCAACGGCCGGCGAGCGCGCGTGAAGGGTGTCGGCCTGGTGACGGCCCACGGAAATCCAGAAGGTCGCGGCGAGCGCGGCGATGGTCACGCCGAGCGCGAGATAGCGCACCCAACGCGGCGAGCGGCCGCCCGGATGGACATGGGTTTCCTCGATCTCGCGCTGGCGGTTGATCGACAGCTCGTAGAAGACGATCGTCGCGATGACGAAGATCAGCGACCAGCGCGTCTGCTGGCCGTCGGAGCCGACCATCGCCCACAGCGCGTAGACGGCGCCGATCAGGCCGACGATCGTGTAGAACGTGAACTGGTGCGACGGCATCTTGCCGTAGCCGAGCACCTTGATCGCGATGCACGAATAGATGTACGGCAGCAGCGTCATGATCACGGCGATCGACGCGATCTTGCCGAACTGCTCGCTGGCGCTCGGCGACATCGTCGCGAGCACCTGCACCGACATGATCAGCGCGACGATCGCGAGGCCGGCCGACGGCACGTTCTTCGAGTTGACGCGCGCGAACACGCTGGCGAACAGGCCGTCGTCGGCCGCGGCCTTCGCGGTCTGGCCGACCAGCAGCGTCCAGCCCGCGAGCGAGCCGAGGCAGCCGAGCGCCGCGCACAGCGCGACCGCGTTCGCGGCCGTATTGCCGAGCGCGAGGCGCGCGGCATCCGCGAACGGCGCGCTCGATGCGAGCAGCGCCTTGTTCGGGATCATCCCCATGATCACGGTCGAGCTGAGCACGTAGCAGACGGCCGCGAGCACCACGCCGCCGACGGTCGCGATCGGCACGTTGCGCGACGGATTCTCGACGACGCCGGCCGATACCGACGCGCTTTCCACGCCGATGAACGCCCACAGCGTGAAGTTCAGCGTCGCGCCGATCGCGCTGAAGCTGTTGGTGCCCGACACGTTCCAGCCGGCGAAATACACGTCCTTGCTGAACCAGAACCAGCCGAACACGGCCATCCCGAGGATCGGCACGAGCGCGAGGACCGTCGTGACCGACTGCACGCGGCCGACGACGTTCGGCCCGAGGATGTTCGCGTACGTGAACAGCCAGATCACGAAGATCTGCGCGAGCGCGAACACGAGCGGATCCTTCAGTACCGGGAAGAAATGCGTGAGGTAGCCGAGGCCGGCGACCGCGAGGCCGACGTTGCCGAGCACGTTCGCGAGCCAGTAGATCAGGTTGGTCTGGTAGCCCATGTACGGGCCGAACGACTTGCGCGCATACGCGTACGGGCCGCCGGCGGCCGGGTCGATCGCGGCGAGCTTCGCGAACACGAGCGCGAGCGACACGGCGCCGACGACGGTGATCAGCCAGCCGAAGATCGCGATGCCGCCGGTCGCGGCGAGGTTCGCGGGCAGCATGAAGACGCCGGAGCCCATCATGTTGCCCGCGACCATCAGCGTGGCGGGAATGACGCCGATTTTCGGCGCGGAAGCCGCGGCCGGCGTGGCGGCGGCGCGGGAGGAGGACGAGCTGGCATCGGACATGCGACGCTCCTTGAGAAGACGTGTTTCGGTTGAGGTGACGCGGTGTGGCGCCGGTCGACGATTCCGGTGTGGTTCGTCGTTTTAATTGACGCGTTCATGTTATCGCTCGGGGCGATTATTAATAAGGGTAAACGCCGGTATTTAATAACTTGAATATTGATGAATGTCATTGAAGCCGGTGAAACGGTGTTTGGCTTCGGGTTCGGCGGCCCGTGTGGAAAGGCCGGAGAGCGTTTTTGCCGATTCCGGTCCGGGCGGGTGGGATCGTGCCGCGGAAGCTTCGATGAATAAACGCTTTTACTAACCGGTTAAATCAATCCGTGATGTAAATGGCGTGGCAATCGGAGTTTGAGTTTGTCGGTTATTATCGGGCGCATTAAATGCGCGCCGCCGGCGCGCGCGACCACCGCTGCTTCCCCGAGGATGATTCCGATGACGATGCTGCCTTCCCGTTTGCCGCTGATCCAGGCCCCGATGGTCGGTTCACTGAGCCCGCTCGCGATCGCCGTGTGCGAAGCCGGCGGGCTCGGCTCGCTCGCCTGCGCGGCACTGGGCCCGCAGCAATTGCGCGACGAGATCGCGGCGATCCGGGCGCGCACGAGCGCACCGTTCAACGTGAACTTCTTCTGCCATACGCCGCCGGCGCCCGATGCCGCGGTCGACGCGCGCTGGCGCGCGGCGCTCGCGGGCTACTACGCGGAAGCCGGGCTCGATCCGGCCGACGTGAAGGGCGGCCCCGGACGCGCGCCGTTCGACGATGCGATGTGCGCGGTCGTCGAGGAGTTGCGGCCGGCCGTCGTGAGCTTTCACTTCGGGCTCCCGGACGATCCGCTGCTCGATCGCGTGCGGCGCACGGGCGCGCAGGTCGTCTCGTCCGCGACGACCGTCGAGGAAGCGCGCTGGCTGGATGCGCGCGGCGTCGACGCGATCGTCGCGCAGGGTGCGGAGGCCGGCGGCCATCGCGGCATGTTCCTGACCGACGACATCCATGCGCAGCCGGGCCTGTTCGCGTTGCTGCCGCAGATCGTCGACGCGGTGCGCGCGCCGGTGATCGCCGCCGGCGCGATCGCCGACGGGCGCGGCATCGCGGCCGCGTTCGCGCTCGGCGCACGCGCGGTGCAGATCGGCACCGGTTACCTGCTGACGCCGCAAGCCGGCCGCTCGGCGCAGCATCGCGCGGCGGTGCGCGCCGCGCGCGACGACGGCACGCGCCTGACCAACCTGTACACGGGCCGCCCCGCGCGCGGGTTGCTGACGCGCTTCATGCGCGAACAGGGGCCGATGAGCGCGCTCGCGCCGGCGTTTCCGCTCGCGACGGCCGTGGTCGATCCGCTGCGCGGCGCGTTCGAGCGGCAGGGCCGCGACGACTTCTCGGTGCTGTGGTCGGGCGAGGCCGCGGCGCTCGCGCGTGAAGAGGATGCGGGCGAGCTGACGCAGCGCCTGTGGCGCGATGCGCTGGCATGTGCGGCGGGGCTGCGCGACGCGTTTCCGCAGGCGCGCTGAGCGACCGGGAAGGGGGCGCAGGCGCGGGAGCATCGGCGTATCATCTGAGTTTTCGTCAGCCCGATCCAGGCACCCCCCACCATGACCTCCGTCGACACTACCCCCGTCCTCGACCATGACAAGCTCGTTACCTTCATCGAGCGCAAGTGGAACGATGAAATCCTCCACGCACTGACCGACTACATCGCGATCCCCGCGAAGAGCCCGGCATTCGACCCCGACTGGGCGAAGCGCGGTTATCTCGAGCGCGTCGTCACCGATGCCGCGCAGTGGGCCGAGCGACAGCCCGTGAAAGGCCTGAAGCTCGAGATCGTGCGCCTGCCGGGCCGCACGCCGGTGATCTTCTTCGAATCGCCCGCCACGCGCTCGGGCAGCACCGACACGATCCTGCTGTACGGCCACCTCGACAAGCAGCCCGAGTTCGACGGCTGGCGCGCGGACCTCGGCCCGTGGACGCCGAAGTACGAGAACGGCAAGCTGTACGGCCGCGGCGGCGCGGACGACGGTTATGCGATCTACGCGAGCCTCGCCGCGCTCGGCGCGCTCGACGAGCAGGGCATCGAGCGGCCGCGTTGCGTCGGCCTGATCGAGACCTGCGAGGAGTCGGGCAGCTACGACCTGCTGCCGTACGTCGACGCGCTGCGCGACCGGCTCGGCCAGGTGTCGCTCGTCGTGTGCCTCGATTCGGGCGCCGGCAACTATGACCAGATGTGGCTCACCACGTCGCTGCGCGGGCTGGTGTCCGGCGACCTGCAGGTCGAGGTGCTCGAGGAAGGCGTGCATTCGGGCGTGTTCGGCGGCATCGCGCCGTCGAGCTTCCGCGTGATGCGCCAGCTGTTCGAGCGCCTCGAAGATGCGAAGAACGGCAACCTGCTGCCGGGCGTGTTCCATTGCGAGATTCCCGACAGCCGCGTGCGCGAAGCCGACGCAGCCGCCGCGATCCTCGGCGACACCGTGTGGAAGGGGCTGCCGTGGGCCTGCGGCGCGGACGGCAAGCCGGTGCTGCCGACCACGACCGATCCGCGCGAGGCGCTGCTGAATTCGACGTGGCGCCCGTCGCTGTCGGTGACCGGCGCGGCCGGCATGCCGGCGCTCGCGGATGCGGGCAACGTGCTGCGTCCGCGCACCGCGTTCAAGCTGTCGCTGCGCCTGCCGCCGCTCGTCGACGCCGCGCAGGCCGTGCAGCAACTGAAGGAACTGCTCGAACTCGATCCGCCGTATAACGCGAAGGTCACGTTCAAGCCGGACGCGGGTGCCGCGACGGGCTGGAGCGCTCCGGATCTCGCGCCGTGGCTCGCGTCGTCGCTCGATGCCGCGTCGCGCCGCCACTTCGGCGCCGATTGCGCGTACATGGGCCTCGGCGGCACGATCCCGCTGATGAACGTGCTGCAGGAAGGTTTCCCGTCCGCCCAGTTCATGGTGTGCGGCGTGCTCGGGCCGAAGTCGAACGCGCACGGCCCGAACGAGTTCCTGCACGTGCCGTATGCGAAGAAGCTGACGGCGGCGGTCGCGGACGTGATCGCGACCGCGCGCTGAGCGCCACGACTGCCCGCCCCGACCTGACGGAACCTTGCCGATGACCGCCTTGCCGACGCCCGATACCCAACCGCTGCGCATGCGCGCCGAACCGCTGCATGCATTCGTCGCGGCACTCTGGGAACGGGCCGGCAGCGACGAGCGGGAGGCACGGCTCGTCGCCGATCACCTGGTCGGCGCGAATCTCGCGGGCCACGATTCGCACGGGATCGGGATGATCCCGAACTACGTCGCGTCGTGGCGGGAAGGGCAGTTGCAGCTGAACGGGCACGCGTCGATCGTCCGCGACGGCGGCGCGGTGCTGACGATCGACGGCGGGCGCGGCTTCGGCCAGGTGATCGCGTTCGAGGCGATGGTCGAAGGGATCGAGCGTGCGCGGCGCATGGGCATCTGCGCGATCGGGCTGCGCGACGTGCATCATCTCGGCCGCATCGGGCACTGGGCCGAGCAGTGCGCGCGCGCGGGGCTCGTGTCGTTCCATTTCGTCAACGTGCCGGGCGACCTGCTGGTCGCGCCGCTGCACGGCACCGATCCGCGCTTCGGCACGAACCCGTTCTGCGCCGCGTATCCGCGTGCGGGCAGGCCGCCGCTGCTGCTCGATTTCGCGACGAGCGCGATCGCGTACGGCAAGACGCGCGTCGCGTACAACCAGGGCAAGCGCGTGCCGGCCGGGTCGCTGATCGACCATCGCGGCCAGCCGACCGACGATCCGGCCGTGATGCACGAGCAGCCGTTCGGCGCGCTGCTGCCGTTCGGGCTGCACAAGGGTTATGCGCTGGCGGCGATGTGCGAGATTTTCGGCGGTGCGCTCGTCGGCGGGCATACGACCTACGGCGACACGCTGCAGAAGACGAGCGCGATCGTCAACGAGATGCTGTCGGTGCTGATCGACCCGAAGGCATTCGATGCGGCCGATGCGGAGCGTGAAGCCGATGCGTTCGTCGCATGGGCCAAGGCGTCGCCGCCGGCCGGTGACGCGCCGGTACAGGTGCCCGGCGAGCCGGAAGAGGCGAGCCGCGCGGCGCGCGGGGCCGGCGGCATTCCGGTCGACCGCGCGACGTGGCGGCAGATTCGCGAAAGCGCGGCGGCGGTCGGCTTCGACGACGCGGCGCTCGACGCGTGGACGCAGCGTTGTACGGAGCGTGCATGAGCTGGCAGTCGGAGAAGGCACACGGCGAGGAGATCGCGTATCAGCTCGCGCCGCTCGGCAAGGTCGAGGTCGCGCGGTTCTTCAGCGGGGCGGCGATGCGGCTCGATGGCGTGATGTTCGGCTTCATGTCGCGCGGGTCGCTGTTCCTGCGTGTCGACGACGTGAACCGTCCGGCGTTCGTCGCGGCGGGGATGGGGCCGTTCTCGTATGCGAGGCCCACGCGTACCGTCGCGCTCGAGGGCTACTACGAAACACCGGCCGACGTGCTCGAGGATGCGGGTGCGCTGTTCGACTGGTGCCGCAGCGCGTATCGCGCGGCGCTGCTGGCGGGGCCGCCGAAGCGAAAGACGAGGGCGGCGGCGAAGCCGGTGCCGGAGGCGGAACCGGTGGTGAAGCGGGTGGCGAAAGCGACGGCGAAGCCGAAGCCGGTGGAGAAGTCTGCGGCAAAGCCGGCAGTGAAGCGGGCAACGAAACCGGTGACCAAGCCAGCGGCAAAGGCGACAGCGAAACCGGCGGCGAAACCGGCAGCGAAACCGGCAGCGAAACCGGCAGCGAAACCGGCAGCGAAACCGGCAGCGAAACCGGCAGCGAAACCGGCAGCGAAACCGACAGCGAAACCGACAGCGAAACCAGCAACGAAACCAGCAACTAAACCACCGGCGAAGCGCAAGCAAACCTGACGCCGGTCGAGCGAAGCGACACCTTCGCGAATTTCGCTTTCCTTTCTTTCGATCTCGAACGTGTCGGGGCGATTCGCGCGATGCGCGGCGCATGACGGGTGCCAGGCGGTGCGCCCGCGCAGGTGCGTAAGGTCATGCGGCTTGCCGCACCGCACATCCCCCGTGCTTCACAACGGCGGCCCCGGCGTTTATGATCGGCGCGGGTTGCACCCGTGACTGGCGCGACCCGCGCCGGCCTCGCCGCCGGCTCCAACGAACGGCGCATCGTATGCCGCGCGGGACGCTTCCCCACCCATCATTCCAGACGGAGACAACCGATGCTCGTCCTGATTCTCGGTTTAGCGATCTTCCTCGGTGTGCACTCGATCCGGATCGTCGCGGACGGCTGGCGGTCGGCGACGATCGAGCGAATCGGCGAGAAAGGCTGGAAGGGCCCCTATGCGATCGCATCGATCGTCGGCTTCGTGCTGATCGTCTGGGGTTACGGCATCGCGCGCCAGGGCGCGACGCTGCTGTGGGTGTCGCCGGTCGGTGTGCGCCACCTCACCGGCATGCTGACCGCGATCGCATTCGTGCTGATCGCCGCCTCCTACGTGCCCGGCAACCGTATCAAGACGCTCGTCGGCCATCCGATGGTGGCCGGCGTGGCGGTCTGGGCGATCGCGCACCTGCTCGCGAACGGCACGCTGCACGCCGTCGTGCTGTTCGGCGCCTTCTTCGTCTGGTCGCTCGTCGATTTCGTCGTGTGGCGCGCGCGTGACCGCCGCGAAGGCGTTCGTTATCCGGCGGGCAGGCTGTCGGGCGACGTCGTGGCGATCGTGGCCGGGCTCGTCGTCTGGGCCGTCTTCGTGCTGTTCCTGCACGGCTGGCTGATCGGCGTGCGGCCGTTCGGCTAAGCCGCCAGGCACTTGCGCGGCCGAGCGGCTGAAAAACTGAGCGGCCGAGCGGCCGAGAAGCCAGGCGGTTGAGCAACGGATTGGCCGAGCGGCGCCGGCCAGCGCGCCGCCCGCCGCTGGCAACGGTCAGCGCAGTTTCGCGCCGGCCGTTTCGCCGAGTTGGGCCGGCTTGCGGCGCAGGAAATACGCCGCGACGATCGCGAGCGCCGTCGATACCGTGAACCAGAACTGGAAGCGCGAATCCGGGTTGAATGCCTGCGAGCCGAGCACGGCGACCAGCGCCAGCAGCGCGACCCAGTTCGACACCGGATAGAACCACGCGCGGAACGCCGTCGGGTCGCGTCGCTCGTGCTTCGTCTGCCGGCGCATCGCGAAGTGCGCGACGATGATGAAGATCCACACGATCATCACGAACGCGCCGCTGCTTTTCGCGAGCATCAGGAACAGGTCGCCGCCGCTCACGAAGTGAACGCCGAGGATCGACACGCAGATCGCGAGGCACAGCACGAGCGCGTTCATCGGCACGCCTTTCGCGTTGGTACGGCCGACCATCGCGGGCGCGTGACCGCGCTGGCTGAGCGAGAACAGCATGCGCGAGTTCGAGAACAGGAACGAGTTCATCACCGACATGAACGACACGAACAGCACGATCTTCATCGCGACGGCCGCGCCCGTGAAGCCCGCCATGCCGAACAGCGACACGTACGGCGATTTCAGGTTGGCCTTGTCCGTCCACGGCATGCACAGGATCAGGATCGACACCGAGCCGACGTAGAACACCATCACGCGCACGATCACGCTCTTGATCGCGCGGATCACGTTCTTGCCCGGGTTCTCGGATTCGCCCGCCGCCACGGCCGCGATTTCGCTGCCGCCGAGCGAGAAGATCACGACCATCACGCCGGCAAGCACGGGCGAAATGCCGTTCGGCATGAAGCCGCCGTGATCCGTGAGGTTCACGAGCCCGGGCGCCGGAATGCGCGGCTGGAAGCCGAGCAGGATCGATGCGCCGAGCGCCATGAACACGATGATCGTCGCGACCTTCGCGAACGACAGCCAGTATTCCGCTTCGCCGAACGAGCGCACCGAGTACGCGTTGCTCGCGATCAGCGTCACGAGCATGAACAGCGCGCCGGCCCACACGGGCAGCCACGGCAGGAAATCGTTGAGGATCGCGCCGAGCAGGATCGCCTCGACGGTGATCGTCATCATCGACTTGAACCAGTACAGCCAGCCGACCGCGAAGCCGGCCCATTCGCCGAGATAGCTGCTCGCGTAGGTGGAGAACGAGCCGCTGTCGGGATTGCGGGACGCCATTTCGCCGAGCATGAACATGACGAGCGTGACGATCACGCCGCCGATCAGGTACGACAGGATCGCCGCGGGGCCGGCGGTCGCGATGATGGCGCCGGAGCCGACGAACAGGCCTGCGCCGATCACGCCGCCAAGCGCGATCATCGTGATGTGCCGTTGCTTGAGGCTTTGCCTCAAAGAATTGTCCTGCATCTCCTACCTCTAGTTATTGTTGGCCGGGAACGCATCGGGCAGCGGCGGCAACGTTCTGCCGCCGCGGGGGCGCCGATGTCGGGGGAGCGTGTGTGACGCGATGTGCCGGGCCGCCGGCGGTGAGTCGGAATGGCGGCCGCGAAGTGCCGGTCGGTGCCCGCGAGAGGGCGATGACGACGGCAACCCGGATTGTGGGCGGACACCGCCGTCACCGCAAACGAGATATGAGAAAGACGTCTTGCGGTTTGCTCATCAATTGCCGTGGCGGCGACAAGCGTGTGCGTGTGTCAGATCGGCTTGACGAACAATCCGATGGTCAGCAATGCGCCGATGCAGACGATCCCGATCCGCAGCACGCGTTCGTTCACGCGATGCAGCGCCCACGTGCCGAGCAGCCCGCCGACGATCGCGCCGCCGCCGAGCGCGAGCGCCTTGCCCCAGTGCAGGTGCGGCGACGTCAGGAACAGCACGACGGCCGATGCGTTCATCACGCCCGCGAGCGCGTTCTTCGTCGACATCGCGTGACGCGGCGACAGGCCGGCCATCGTCAGCACGGCCATCATCAGGAAGCCGAGCCCGCCGCCGAAGTAGCCGCCGTAGATCGCGATCATGAATTGCGAGAGCGCGGCCGGGACGGTGCCGAGATGGGCCGTGCCTTCGCCCGGCTTGCGGAAGAAGCTGCCCCACGCGAATACGATCGTCGCGAACAGCACGAGCCACGGCACGAGGCGCGAGAAGATCGACGAAGGGGTCTTCAGCAACAGCAGCCCGCCGAGCGCGCCGCCGACCACGCTGATCGCGAACATCGCCCGAAACGACAGCTTGCCGACGCCGCGCACCATGTTGCGGCTCGCCCAGCCGGTCGTGACCTGAGCGGGAAACAGCGCGACCGTCGACGTGATGTTTGCCGAGAGCGGCGACATGCCCGACACGATCAGCGCGGGCAGTGTGACGAACGAGCCGCCGCCCGCGAGGGTGTTCTGCAGTCCGGCCCACAGGCCGGCGAGGATGACGAGAGCGAGCATGGGCGCGGGAACGGGGAGGTGGCTGGAGGCCCGCTTGCCGGAAGCGGGCAGGCGCGGCGGACGCTCGATGGTAATGCAGGATCGCGGACGCAGGAAGGCAGGCGGGGCGTTCTGCGCGATGCGGTGCAGGTCGTGGTGTGTCGACGCGCTGTTGCGCGGCCCGTCGATGGCGGCCGCGCCGATTGCAATCCCGGCGGCGACACCCGGACGACGCATGTCCGCTCACGTGGAGATCGTCATGGAAAGCCGGATTTAACGCTTCATTACGATAGGTTTACCGGAAAGGTGCTAAATTCGCGCATCGATATCTCGAAAAGTGGCGAGGGCAGACAGATGCTGAAGAAATGGGCTGGAATGGCAGCGATGGTCGGCGCGATGGTGGCGGTCTCGGCGCCTGCCGTGGCGGGCGACACGAACAACGCACTGGGCGGCGCGCTCGGCGGTGTCGCGGGCGCGGCGGTCGGTAACGCGGTCGGCGGGAGCACGGGCGCGATCATCGGCGGGGCCGTGGGCGGCGGCGCAGGCGGCGCGGTGACGTCGAACAAGCGCGAACGCACGGGCGCCATCGTCGGCGGCGCACTGGGCGGCGGCGCGGGCACCGCGGCGGGCCACGCGATGGGCGGCACGACCGGCGGGCTCGTGGGCGCGGCCGTGGGCGGTGGCGCGGGGGCGGCGCTGGGCGGCCACGTGTCGCGCAACAACTCGCGCTCCGACGATTACTACCGCGGCGGCAAGCACAAGAAAAAGAAGCACCACAAGCACAACGACTGACCGGCGGTTCCCGGCGGCCTCCGATGGCGCCGGGTTACCGTGCGCGAACGGCAACGGCGGCGCTCAGGCCACCGTTCCGTTTTCGGTGATCAGCGCCCTGAGCACCAGGTCCGAGATCGTGCGATAGGCCGCGTCGAAATCGTCGCTCCCCAGCGCGCGCTTGCCGAGCACCAGCAGCATCTGCGACGCGAAATCCGCATACGACTGCGTCGCTGCCCAGATCAGGAAGAACAGGTGCTCGGCATCGACCTGCCGGACCTTGCCTTCGTCGATCCAGCGTTCGAGCACCCGGATGTCGTCCCGCAGCACCGGGATCAGTTGCTTGCGGATCTCCTTTCCGTAGGTCTTCGCGCCGCCGATGATCTCCAGCGCGAACACCCGCGATCCATGCGGGCGGTTCCGGGAAAATTCGAGCTTGGCGCGGATATAGGCCGACATCGCTTCCGCCGGCTCGCGCTCGGGCGCCGCGAACTCCCGCATCCTGCCGAGCCAGTCCCGCAGGACGTCGTCCAGCACGCGTCTGTAGAGCGCCAGCTTCGTCGGGAAGTAATACATCAGGTTCTGCTTCGACAGGCCGGCCGCCGCCGCGATCGCCGCAACGGAACTCCCTTCGAATCCATACGTGGAAAACGACTCCTCGGCGGCGGCGAGAATGGCCGCCTCGAGGGTATCGCGCAGCGCTTCCCGCCGGCCGGGTGGCCGGTCAGGCGGCTCTGCGGTCGGCGCGGACGGGTTCATCGCTCGATCTTCCACCGGCATGTCGGGCCGGAGCCGCCGTCCGCTCAACGCGCGTTCGCTTCGGGATAGGTGATGTGTTCCGGCGCGCGCTGCATGATGACCTTCCCGCCGCGCAGCGACGTACGCACCCTGGCCTGCTTGCGAATCACTTCGTAGTCGCTATCGGCGTCGAGGATCAGCAGATTGGCCGGCCGCCCGACGGCGAGGCCGTACCGGTCGGCGAGGGACATCGCGTTCGCGCTGTGCTCGGTGACGAAATCGAGGCACCGCTGCAGGTCTTCGTATCCGAGCATGTGGCACACGTGCAGGCCCACGTCGAGAATGCGCAGGATGTTGCCGTTGCCGACGGGGTACCACGGGTCCTTGATCGAATCCTGCCCGAAGCACACGTTGATGCCGGCGCGATCGAGCTCCGCCACACGCGTGATGCCGCGCCGTTTCGGGTAGGTGTCGAAACGCCCCTGCAGGTGGATGCTTTCGGTCGGACACGAAATGAAATGAATCTCCGAGCGCTTCAGCAGCCGGAACAGCTTCGAGCAATAAGCGTTGTCGTAGGAACCCATCGCGGTCGTGTGGCTCGCGGTGACGCGCTTGCCCATCCCGCGTACCCGCGCTTCCTCGGCGAGCACTTCCAGGAAGCGTGATTGCGGATCGTCGGTTTCGTCGCAATGGACGTCGACGAGGCAGCCCTTGCGCTCCGCGAGATCCATCAGGAACTTGATGGAGCTCACGCCCTGGTCGCGCGTGTTCTCGAAATGCGGAATGCCGCCGACGACGTCGGCGCCCATGTCGATCGCGCGCTCCATCAACGCGCGGCCGTTGTCGAACGATTCGATGCCTTCCTGCGGAAACGCGACGATCTGCAGGTCGATGAGATCGCGTGCCTCTTCCCTGACTTCGACCATCGCCTTCAACGCGGCGAGCGTGGGATCGGTGACGTCCACATGCGTGCGCACGTGCTGGATGCCGTTGTCGCGCAGCATCCCGATCGTCGTGTGCGCGCGGGCTTTCGTATCGTCGTGCGTGATCGTGGCCTTGCGCTGGCCCCATCGCTCGATGCCTTCGAACAGCGTGCCGCTCATGTTCCATTCGGGTTCGCCGGCGGTCAGCGTCGCATCGAGATGGATATGCGGCTCGACCAGCGGCGGGATGACGAGATTGCTGCCGGCATCGATGACGTCGTTCCCTTGCGGCGTCAGCGGCGACGACTGGAGGTCGATCGCACGGATCGTGTCCGCATCGAGGTCGATCGTGAAGAGGCCGCTACGGCCGCGCAATCTGGCGTTGATGATCTTCATGTGGGTTCCTGTCGTTCGAGTGGGGCCGGAAGGGCGCGCAGCGGAATCATTCGCCCTGGACGGACGGCTCGCGCGAGAACGCGCGGGCAACCTGCAGCAGCACGATATACGCGGCGGCGGACGCCGCGATGCCGACGATCGGCGCGATCCACGGCGAGGTGTAGGCGAGTATCGCACCGATCGCATAGGCGGCCAGGCCGACCAGGTTGAAGCGCGGCAGGCGGGCGGTCGCAAGCGACGGGTAGGTGCCGCGATGGCGGTACCAGTAGTCCGCCATGATCACGCCGCCGACGGGCGGAATGATCGAGCCGAGCAGCACGAGGAACGGAATCAGCAGCTCGTACATCCCGCCGACCGCGAGCACGATGCCGATCGCCGCGCCCACGAGGACGAGCGTGCGGCGCCGTTCGGTGCGCAGCAGGTGGCAGCCGGCGGCCGCCACGTTGTACATCGTCGGCCCCTGGATGGTCCAGAGATTCAGGCACAGCATCACGACCGCCGCGATCGACAGGCCCTGCAGCATCATCACCTCGACGATGTCGGCCTGCTGATAGACGATCGCGCAGTACGCGCCCGCGACGATCATCAGGCCGTTGCCCGCGAAGAACCCGATCATGCTGGCCGACACGGCGCTGCGCGCGCTGCGGGCGAGGCGCGTCCAGTTGGTCGCCTGCGTGGCGCCGCTCGCGAAGGTGCCGATGACCATCGTCACCGCGGCCGAGAACTGCATCGGATGCGTCGGCACGACGTGCTTGAGGCCGGCCCACCCGCCGATATCGCGGGTGGCGATCCACATCGACGTCATCAGCAGCACGAACATCAACGGCACGGACACGCGCGACAGCACGTCCATGCCGCGATAGCCGATGATGGCCGTGATCGAGAAGCCGAAGCCGAACAGGATCATCAACGGCGTGGTCACCGACGCGGGCCAGCCGAGCAGCTTGACCAGCACGATGGCGACCGTCGCGGTGCCCCACGCGTACCAGCCGAGTTCCGCGAAGCCGAGCAGGAAATCGGACAGCTTGCTGCCGACTTCGCCGAAGCAGAAGCGCCCCATCAGCACCGCGTTCAGGCCGCTGCGCGCGGCGATCAGCGCAAGCGACGCCGCATAGGCGGCGAGCAGCAGGTTACCGATCACGGCGATCTGGATCATGCTGACGACATCGAAGGCGACGCCGATCTTGCCGCCGGCGAACATCGTCCCGGTGAAGAACGTGAAGCTCAGCAGCACCATCGTGATCGATAGAAAGCCGGTGCGTTTCTCGAGCGGGACTTCGCTCAGCGCGAATTCCCCGTGGTTCGACCCGGCAGTCGGGCGTGCATCCTGGTTCGTGGGCATCTCGTCTTCCGTGAGCGATCGGGTTGTGGGCCGAAGGAGGTTGCGGAAGCCCGTGCACGGGCAGCGGACGGGCTGTTTCTGTTTCTGTTTCAGCGCGTCATTCTCTCTGGCCAAAATTTTTACAAGCGTAAAAATTTGGTGTGCGCGCGGCGGTCGGGAAAGCGCGCTGCGGTTGATCGCCCGGGCGCGCTGGGGGAGTTGTGACTGCGGGAACCGGCTTATCCGGGATTGACGTGACCCGCGTATCGATCGGGGCGAGGCCCCGATCCCGACGAATCGCTGGATTCGACCACGAAAGAACGTGGCCTCGATTCGTCAGGCCGTTCACCGAGGCCGTTCTCCAAGATTGAAATGGCCCGAAGCAATCAGGCAGGTCAGTCACGGTTTTCTTGAGGGCATTGGCCATCGTGACAGCCCCATAGCCGGCCAGCGCGGGGCCATTCTTCGTCCTGGGAACCAGCCCGTAGCCTTCCTCGCGAGGCTGGTGGATGAGCATGGTCAATCGGCTTGATCGCTCGACCAGCGTTCCGATCGCAGACCGGTTCAAGCCGATGATCAGTTTGTTTTCCCAATGTCCGGGTACAGCACGATCTTGAGCTTCCGCCGCAGCCTCGGGACGGGGAAGTCCCTTTCATTCGGATAGGTCCGACTCAGTCTCGATGACCCATCGATACAACCATTGACGCTGCACAACCAGCCCCCGCTCGGCCCCTTCGTCAAATTCCCGCCGACCTCCGGTCGGCGGTCAATCACCAGCCTGCTTCGTAGGTTCTGTTTCTCTGCCATCACGGCCTGACTGCAAATGTCCACAGGGACACTTAGCATCTGACTTTCTACCTGCCATTGGTAGGCCGTCGTTGATTGACGGCTTACGGTCGGTCGGCAACGGGCAAGTACAAAGCCATCTAGCGCAACAAATCCATTACCTCATTGGCCGCCCGGATCCCGGACTCTAATGCTCCTTCGAAATAGCCAATACATTCCGTCGCTGTTTCAGTGCCTGCCCAATGAATGCGTCCGAACGGCTCGCGAATGCTGCTCCCGTATGAGGTTAGCACGCCGGGCGGCATGTGGGATGCGTATCCGCCGAGCGCCCATTCATCCGTCGTCCAGTCATAGTCTGCATAGTCGAGTGGCGCCGCCGCTTCGTCACCAAAATAATGCACCAGATCGGCGACGATATGCTCGCGGCGCGCTTCCTGGCTCAGTCCGCTCAGTTCAAGTGCGTGATTTCCTTCGATTAGACCGACCAGCACGCCGATGCTTTCGTCTTCCGGCGACTGATCGAATACAAAGCCAAGATGATGGCCGACGCTGGCAACCGAGCCATTAAGCCCGTGACGGCGCCAGAAGGGGGTGGGATAGGCTACGTGCATCTTAATGACGGCTCCCATCTGCATTCTTTGCAAAAGTCCCGCGCGCTTAACGGGCAGCGGCGGTACGAAACGAATGCGGGATGCAAGCGGGGGAGGGGCAGTGACGATCGCGTACGAGGCTTCGAAAGCGCCTTGTGCACATGTTACGCGCACGCCGTTGGCATTTTGCTCGATAGCGCTCACGGCCGCATTCAGCACGATGCACCCGTCCAGACGCTCTGCCATCCTTTTCGGGATCTGCCAGGCGCCGCCAAGGAACTTGTCCTGCTGAGCGCCGCCTTCGACCGCCATCATCGCTTCCAGGCCACCGCCCTGTCGCAGGCATTCCAAGAAGAACAGATAAGAGACGTGAAGGGACTCCGTGCAAGTGATCGCGCTTGTGACAAGGCGTGCAAAGTCACGAGCAGCGGTAGTATCAACATGCTTGTCGAGCCACACCTCGATAGACATCGCATCCCATTCGAGCGCGTTCTCTGCCAACCACGGCGCGCCGACGGGAAGAGTCTGCATGTCGCGCTTCCAGCGGTGCAAGGTGAGACCAAGTTCCAAGGTGGATAAAAAAGGAAGCTTCGGCGTGCTCGAGTAGGCATGAACCTTGCCGTCAATATTTACAAGGCTGTTACCGCTCGTATATTGACGGTACATTGGTACGTCAAGTTCGATTGCCTGCTGACGCAGCAGGTTTTGTGACGCGCCGACCCATTGCCCACCGAAGTCGACCGTTTGCCCCCCAACCTCTCCCGGCATTGACCGCCCTCCGATTCTGTCGCGCGCCTCGAGAATCAGAACCCGCTTCCCGGCATTCTTCAGCTCGAGCGCGGCTTTCATTCCTGAGAGGCCCGCCCCAATAATGAGCACATCTGATTTTTGGTTTGCCACATCATCGATCGTTGTCATAGTGCGCCCCTCTTGGTCACATTTTTTGCTGCGCTCGATCACGACATGCCCTTCGTCCAGCGCAGCCTACTTCAAGAAAACTCTCATCCCGCTGTCGATCCGCCCGTGACGCCGATGGTGCTCATGGCGTTTCGTGGGCTGGCGACCGAGCACGAGTTGCCACGTGGCGCCTGGGGCGATTGCTACCCAAGATGCCGGAACGTATTGTTATAGGTCATAAGACCAATTTTCGCAAGTTATCTGACGATATCTGACGATATGTCGCAGGGGCGTCAACCAAACAGTATGCGCTCGTCCTCTGCCTTCGAAACCGGTGTTCGACCGGTGTGGTGATGCATTACATCAGGCATGCAAAATATCAGACAATTTGCCTGGAAACCCGTTTTTCCCCGCTAGATCAACCAAATTTCGGCTACGTCGATCAACTGACGATACCCCATCCGACCTTGAGGTTGGATGGCGTTTTGCGCACCGCAGCAGCATTGTGCGTTGCACGTCCTCAAGTTTTGTTGTATAACGCGTTTTAGGTCGAGTGACATATTTGTGTGTCCGGAACACGATGAATGCCGGTCCGCATGGGCACGGCGCGTGTCATTTACCGAGTTGTCGCAGAGTCGCGGCCCGAGTGACGGCGGATGATCATGGGCGCATCCGGCATCTCATTTTGAAAGGAAACTACCATGGCGTACGAAAAGGCCGAGTTGGAACACATTCTCAACGTTCAGCGTGCGGCATTCCTTGCCGAGGGGGAGGCTTCCGCAGCGGTACGAAGGTCGCGCGTAGCGCGGCTCGCGATCGCAATTCTTTCCAACTTCGATGCGATTGCGCAGGCTCTCAGTACAGACTACGGCAACCGTCCGCCCGAACTGACCAAGGCGCTCGAAGCGTTGCCGTGGTCCGAAGACATTCTCCATACGCTCGACAACCTCGAGAAGTGGATGGAGCCTGAGGAAATTCCGGGGGGATTCATTCAGCAAAAGCCCAAGGGCGTCGTCGGCGTCATGGGGGCATGGAATTTCCCGCTGACGCTAACATTCGAGCCGGCGCTGAGCGCGCTCGCCGCCGGCAATCGCGTCATGATGAATTTTCCGGAGTATCAGGTTCATACCGGACGCCTGCTGGCAGATATTGTCTCGAGCACGTTCGATGAGGCTGAGGTAGCCTTCATTCACGGAGACCTGTCGACGTCACAGTCCTTCTCAGGGTTGCGATTCGATCACCTGTTTTTCACCGGCTCCCCCAAGATCGGATCAATCGTCGCCCAGGAGGCCGCAAAGAACCTCGTTCCTGTTACAACGGAACTTGGCGGAAAGAATCCGGTTGTCGTGGCGCCTGATGCCGACTTGGATTTGGCCGTCAGCCGAATTGCTGCCACGCGTGTCGTGAACGGTGGGCAGGTTTGCCTTTGCCCGGACTATGTTTGGGTACCCAAAGGCATCGTGACGGAGTTCGTTTCCAAGCTTATCGCCGAATACAACTATATATTTCCCACCTATCTGGAGAATCCCGCGGTTGTTTCCGTTGTGAACGAGCGAAATTTCGATCGTATCGTTGGCCTCGTGGATGATGCGGTCGCGAAGGGCGCAAAAAAGTATATTGCGGCGCCTGAAAGTGAAGCCGAGCGGTTGCCTAATCGTACGGCGCGAAGAATTCCGCCGACTATCTTGGTCGATGTGCCTGAGTCGGCAGAGATTTCCGATGAGGAAGTATTCGGCCCCGTGCTTGTCGTATACGGTTACGACGACACGCAGGAGGCTATCGATTACATCACGGCACGTCCCGCGCCACTTGCCGCTTACTGGTACGGCGAGGATGGTGAAGACTTCCGGCGTTTCCTGGAAAGCACGACGAGTGGCGGGGTCACGCGGAATGATGGATTGCTGCATGCACTGCTGCCGGGGGCGCCGTTCGGTGGAATCGGCAACTCTGGCTCCGGCGCCTATCACGGCAAGGCCGGATTCGATACATTCACGCACCGTCGCTCAGTGGCCGCGGTCACCCGTCCTGACGGAGTCGCAAATCCGCTGGTTGGCGGATCGCTAGTTTCGGAGCAAATGCGAGGTTATCTCGACGGGGCGATTGCGTCCGCCATCGAAGCGTTCGAGGCCAGGCTGCCCGATACGAAATAAATCAGGTGTGTCGCGATGTCGGATCGCGACACACGTATATTTTGCTTCGATTTTACTCTTCACATCCTGAAAAATGGTGAATGTTTATTCGTGAGCGCCGTGCAAATCTTTTAAAATAGAAATCCGGTATTTCGAGGGCACTCACGACGAAACTGTTTCCTCGCCAGACATAAATCGCATGAGGTAATTGTAATGTGGCCTTCCAGTGAGTTTTTAGATGGATTTGATGGCGAAATCCAAAATAGGGCGTTTGCACTTCGCGCTATTGGGCGTCTTTCAAATCGTCTTGACGGCGATCCGCGCCAGCCACTCTGGGCAGCCTATCTGAAGTTGGAGGAGTTCAATGAGCCAATCTATCATGAAGCAGCAGCCCGATGGGCGATGGATGTGACTCCGAGAACCGGGACATTGATTAAGGCATGGATACTCGGCTCTGTTCCGAAATTTCTTTTAAGACCATTCTTGAAACTCGTCTATTCAAAAACGGTAAAATATTGCGATGAACTTCGCAAGATAAGAAGTATCGGGCCATTAAGCGCCAAAGAATTCCTTGATTACATGGTTGATCAGGAGGATTTCCAGATCGAAATGATGCGGCTCTCACTCGATGGCAAAGATGTTGTTCTGGCCCGGAAAATTGATTCGTTCATCGCAACGTACGATCAGAAATTCAAAGTCAGCCAACATGGCTAAAAGTCGACACATTTGACGCACCAGGGCTGCGACAGAGGTTCTGAGTTGTTGCTGCGATGACAAAGCGATCACTCCGACATCTGGGGCATACATCTCGCAATATACTCGCTCGCCGCTCGATGGCGCCTGAGCTCGACCATGCGCCGCATACGTTATCGGGCAACCATTTCGCTCCAACACCTGAGCAGAAGAAACTGGTTGATCCGGAATCCGATCCCGTCACGCGAAAACTCCGCTATGTCACCTGATCAAGAATCACTTCTTCAAAACCGGTCTTTTTGGCAGTATGCCTATGGAGCGTATTTGCCCAATCCCCCCTTGACGGAAGATCTCAAGGTTGACGTCGCGATCGTCGGGGGCGGCTTCACGGGGTTGAACACGGCATGGCAGTTCAAGAAAGACAACCCCAATACACGCGTAGTCGTGCTTGAAGCCGCGATTGTCGGCTTCGGCTCCAGCGGTCGCAACGCAGGCTTCAGTACCAAAATGTTCGGCCTTGAGCCCGAAATGGTCTTGCTGCGCTGGGGTAAGCAGAAGATGGTTGACGCCCATCGCTATTTGCAGCTCGCGGTCGAGCACACCAGATGCCTGATCGCGGAGCACAATCTTCAGTCGGACTACTGTCACGCTGGGCTGGTTCGTGCCACGTATACGAAGCAGCAGCTGGGCAGAATGCAAAAGACCTTTGAGCTATTCCAGCAGTTGGGCATCGACGACGACATGGTGTGGCGGAGCGCAGAGCAATTTCAGCAGGACTTCCACTCCGAGCGCTTTGCCGGCGGCATTTACGAATCGGGAACCGGATACCTCAATCCGTGCAAGCAGGTCCGATCCCTCAAGAGCCTGGCGGAATCAGTCGGTATATCTGTTTACGAAACGACCCAGGTCACAAATATCGAAAGGATGCCATCTGCAATAGTTGTCAGCACACCGAATGGAAAGATCACGGCGGACAAGCTGGTCATTGCGACAAACGCATACACCCGAGATATCCCCGGCCCGAAAAGGGTCCGCTCACGCCAGTATCCACTCTGGACCTACCAGGTCGTCACTGAACCTTTGAGCGAAGCCCAATGGAACAGCATCGGCTGGACCGAACGGCAATCCTTTGGCGATAACCGACAGATGCTGCACTACTTCAGACCGACGGCGGACGGTCGGATCATAATGGGCGGTGGCGATGCGATCACGTACAGGACAGGGGCATTGAAAGAGGTTTCCGCGCCAGCGGCGTGGCAGCATTGCGAAGATCATCTCAAATGGATCTACCCTCAGCTCAAGAACACGCGCATCGACTATCGTTGGGGCGGCCCTGTCTCGGTAACCGCAGACATGGCCCCCGAAATCAGCTTCATCGAAGACGAGCGCATCATCTACTCGGGCGGATGTTTTGGTCACGGTGTTGCGCTGACGCATCTCAATGGCCGAACCATCGCCGACCTGCTTGCCGGGACGCAATCGGAACTGACGGATTTCTGGATCGTGAACCGAAAGTCGTTGTCGATGACGAGCGACACACTCTCTTATCTCGGGGGCAGGGTGGCTCGCCAGGCACTAAAGTCTTGGGATTGGTGGGAGGAGAAAGGTCTTAAAAGGTGACGTCGGAGGGTGGTGGTCTCTTGGGCGGTGCATGAGCATTGACGACCAATACGGCTGATCGTAAAGCGCTATACCTAACATGGCAGCGACAGCTATTATTGATTGGTTTAACTGGTGGCGAATTGCCTTTATCGCTGCCACTATTGCCGCTCAAGCTAATCTCGATCGAAGGATGTTATATCGAGAGTTTGAACGAACTTCGCGAACTTGTAGAACTGGCTCGCCGTAGCAATCTTCCACCATTGCCGACATATTGCCGATCACTTCATGAGGCGGAGGCCTCGCTAGCGGATCACGAAGCTGGTCGAGTGATTGGTCGGGTCATTCTCGTTCCAGAAGTGGATGAGCCGAAGTTGGCTTTCCGGGTCTGAATTCGACTTGGCGATATTAATCGAATGGCGATCCCTAATTTTCCGAAATTTTCTTGGAATAAGTGCTGGGAAATCGATTATAAATCGCCACAAAAAGATCTCGTGACGCTATTTAGTTTGAAGCATCGTACTTACAGTCTCGGTGTGCTGCCCAACTTCGTTGCCACCTGAAAAACTGGACGCGTTTTTGGCAAATCGTTCGACCTTTGAGGAGTCGCATTAAATGCATCGATCGGGCCGGCATTGCTGGTGCGGCACAGTCTATTGAGTGGTTGCGCGATCCTGAGCCTCGCTTCAACCTACCCGCCGGGGCACCCAAGCGGGTGTGTGAAAAATTTCCATACTCTACCCCTTTGAGATTTGGCCGTATGTGTAGTGCTTTGAGCCCCCTCATGGCATGGAAGCGACTGTGATAATCGCTTTCACGGCCTCATCCTCGATACCTTTTATATCCGACGGGAAGCGATTGCGCTGAGGGATCAATACCAATAACCCTTCGATTTGCCCCGCAATAAGCGCAGCACGGCGCGCAAGCACATTTGGCGATAACTGCGGATTGACGGCCGCTACGAATCCACTAATCATACGGCGCTGGAACAGATACGCGTCTTCCATGCTCTTTCGCGCAAATTCCTGCATTTGCGCGAGCGCCCAGAAATTGACAAAGAGGCTTTGGGTTCGGGGCTGTTTGCCGTCTTCGATGAGCAAGCGGACAAGCTTCTCCAATCGTTGCTCGGGGCTGAGCGAAGCATCAATGCGAATGCTTTCATAGTTTCCCGAGTATTCTGCGATGGTCTCGGTAATGATCGCCGCAAAAAGATCTTCACGCGTCGGGAAGTAGTGCTGCAAATTCGATAGCGCCAAGCCCGCGCTGGTCGCCACCTTTCGCATGCTAAGCCCACCGTAACCCTCGGCCGCGAAAATCTCGATGGCACTCGCAAGGATGCGAGCAACCGTGTTCCGGCCACGGCCCGTCAACACACGTTTCGTGCCGGCGGCTTGTGGCTCAATGGACACATCCTGGTTGCGATTTTTTTGGGCACTTTCGTCTTTCATCGGTCTCACGGCTATTGGGTTAGCTTCCTGGTTTGAACGGCAAGCGTATTCTTCGGGTCGAAACAGTCAAATACAGGTCGCGTGACCTCATTCGTGCAGCGGTGGCTTGGCAAACTTTCGTTGTCTAACGCCGGGTAGAGGCGACGTGAGCCAGGGGCCACAACTTGCGCCGGAACGAAGGCATGCAGCAAGACCACATTGTAGGCTTGGCGTTCATGTTTCGCGTGCAAAAAGCAATTGTGGATCATTGTGCCGCGGTCGGGCGTGTGCCACCGAGGCCGTGTCGATAGGCTCTTGTCCTTCCTGATGGCGCATCACAGATCTGTGTTCCGTGCGCCCATCTTTCCCTTAAAAGCTCATTTTTAGGTCTTAACGACTAAATTCAGCGCGCACGACCATATCGTCGAATCGTCGCGGGAGCTGGGCGCGTGCTCGCAGGCATGAAGTTTGAGGGGGCACTTGCAGTCAAATTTTAGTCAATGAAATCAATGGCTAACTCTACCTCTCGCTCCCCGTTCGCTGTACTTCCACAACGGGCAAGGGTTTAGCCTTAGTTGCGACCAAAAAGTCCGCTGTGTATAACGTCGAATAGGTCATGCGACCCATTTGCGATCGAGCGACGAGCAATCAGCCGGGTAAGAGCGGCATACCTTCATGCGGAGTCCAGAACCCCCAGTGGCATCGCCTGGTGTCTTCCGGAAGCCCCGCCCAAAGCGGGCCTGCGCCGATCGCGGTGTCGCGGTCCGTCCATGGAGTTCATGGGAACCTGAAATGAAGTGGATTGCGTATCGACTATTCGCTATCTGAAGCAATAGCGTTCCTTATCGAGGTCCTGCATGGCTCACGGCGAATCGCCGTGTTCTGTGCGCGAGAAAGAAGGCAAAAGGAGAGTGGCAATGAACAAGCGGAAATTTTCAGTTGCGTCGTGTTTGACCGCCTCGCTGTTGTTGGCCAGCGTGGCAGCCGTCGCAGAAGGCGACCTGACGCCCGCAGGCGCGGAAAGTGCGGCAAGCAAGGACGGTCTCGTGCCGTCGTTCGCTGGGCGGCAAGCTCCTGCATCCGGTTGGGAGTGGGGCAAGTTTCGTGGTGGTTTCTGGAAACATCGTGCAGAGAAGCCGCTTTATTCGATCGATGCCTCGAACGTCGACAAGTACGCAGACAAGCTCTCTCCCGGTGAGATTCAGTTGGTCAAGCAACTGAAGGGCTATCGTATGGACGTGTATCCGTCACACCGCGAATGCCAATTGCCCGATTTCGCTGAACAAAACTCGAAAGCGAATCTAACGGCAGCGAAGCTCGATGCGTCCGGCGAAATGATCCAGACCGCCGCGTTTCCCGGTGTCGCGTTTCCCCAGCCGAAGACTGGGGCCGAAGCGATCCTCAACTACGAAACCCGGTATCGAGGCGTAGGAGTCGAATGGACGCCGATCATCACTGCGATTTCCCCGCGTGCGGGCAGTAGCGATTGGATCGATGCAATCGGCCCGCAGGTCTTTTACTTCCCCTACGGGAAGAGCGGCAAGACGGCACCGCAGGATGTAGATCAGCTCAGCCTGGCCGCTTACTTTTCGGCAACTTCCCCAGCCGCATTGGCCGGGCAAGCGTTTGTTCAGCGTCAGTATTTCAACCGGGATTCAGAAACGTACTACTACTTTCCGGGTCAGCGCCGCGTGAGACGCATGCCGGCCTATACGCACGACGCACCGCTGATCGGCTTCGAGAACCAGTACTTGATCGACGAAGCCAACATGTTCAACGGCTCGATCGACCGCTTCAACTGGAAACTCGTGGGCAAGAAGGAAATGATCGTTCCGTACAACGCATTCGGCATGTACGCGTTCAAGGACAAACTGCATGACGTGGCGGCACCTGGCGGAATTTCGCCGGACCACCGTCGTTACGAGGTGCATCGCGTATGGGTCGTCGAGGCGACGGTCAAGCCCACCGCACGCCATGCTGCGTCCAAGAAAGTGTTCTACCTCGACGAGGACAGCTGGCTCGCGCTCGTCGGCGAAGACTATGACGCGCAAGGCAAGTTGTGGAAGGTGCGCGAGAGCTACCCGATTCCGGTGTGGGAACTGGGCGGTGCCTGCGACAACGAACCGTTCGTCCAGTACGACTTGATCAACGGACGATACGTATTCGACGGATCGTCAGTCGGTCAGGGTAAGGACCTTCGCTGGTACGAGCGCGCCGACGATTCGCGCCTCAAGTCCGACTTCTTTACGGCGGAATCGCTGAGATCGGCCAGCGAACGCTGATTGCCGTAGTCAAAAAAAGAAAACAGGCCCGACGTGCGCACTCGCGCGTCGGCATCCGGTCTGGAGATGGGTGGGTGGTGCGATGAAAGCAAGCAATATCGTTAAGAGTACTACGGTGTCGATTGCCATGCTGGGTGCGGCAACGTCGACCGCGTACGGGTACGAGTTCACGCTCGGGGACGGCGCTGTTCAGGGGTCGTGGGTGACCAATCTCACGGCGGGCGGCGGGATCCGGACCAGGAGTCCGAGCTGCTCGCTGACCGGCGATCCGAACGCATACGGCTGCGGTGCGGCTGCCAACACGGATCAGTGGGGTTACGGCGACAACGGCGACCTGAACTACCGCAAGGGGCAGCCGTTCAGCACCTACGTGAGCGCGACCAGCGAACTGCTGCTGAAGATGCCGGGCGAAGGGCTCAAGTTCATGGTGCGCGGCACGGGCATGTACGACTTCCTCGCCGGGAGAACGGCCAGAACGCCGCTGTCGAGCACGGCGGCCGCGCAGGTGGTGTACAACGCGCAGCTGCTCGATCTGTGGGCGCAGAAGGATTTCACGATCGGCGGTCGCAACGCGCACGTGCGGCTCGGTAACCAGGTGATCAACTGGGGCGAGAGCATCTACGCGCAGAGCGGCATCAACGCGACCAACTCGATCGACGTCCAGAAGCTGCTGATCCCAGGTTCGCAGCTCAAGCAGGCGCTGCTGCCGGCGCCGATGCTGAGCCTCGCCGCCGATCTTTCCCACGGCTTCAGCACCGAAGCGTATTACCAGTTCCAGTGGAACGGCAACCGCCTTCCGCCGGTCGGTTCGTACTGGTCGCTGGCGAACGTCATCGGCCGCGGCGCCGAACCGTTCACGATCAACGCGAACAACCCCAATGTTGCTGGCCCGGGCGTCGGCACGATCGCCAATGCGATCGGCGGCGGGGCCGCGGCGGGTAACCAGGACACGCTGAACGCGATCAGGAACGGGCTCGTCAACGGCGCTTTCGCCGGGCCGCCGTTCAACGACCTCGGCATTCCGGTGTCGACGCAGCTGCCCGCGAAATACCGGCCGCAGTTCGGCGTGAAGTTCAATTACTCGCCGCGCTCGTTCGATGCGAACTTCGCGTTCTACTACCTGAACTACACGGACAAGTCGCCGGTGCTGTCGACGCTGTCGAACGGCACCGCGCAATGGTCGTATCTCCAGAACCGGCAACTGTTCGGCGCGAGCGCGAACTTCGGGGTCGGCCCGTGGGCCATCGGTACCGAGCTGTCGTATCGGCCGCGCGATGCGGTCGCGCTGTCGAGCTGCTACGGCGCGGGCGGCCCGACCGACCTCATCACGAACGGCGTGCAAGGCGTCAACTGCCAGCAATGGGCCGACAAGAAGAAGTTCCAGCTGGATGTCAACGGGCTGCTCGCGCTGACGCGCAGCGAGTACCCGTTCCTGAAGCTGATCGCCGCGGATTCCGCTGCGTTGACCTGGGAACTCACGTGGATCTACTACCCGGGCCTCGGTTCGGACGTGACGCGCACGGTGGACGGGCAGCCGGTCACGCAGGTGCCGGCCGCCGGTTATTTCCCGTGGCTGAACCACAACTCGGGGCTCGGCTATCCGATCACGCAAGGGCAGGGCACGTCGAGTTCGGTGGGCGCGACGGTCGACTTCAACTGGACGTATGACGGCTCGCTGATCCCCGGCTGGCAGGTGACGCCGGGCGTGACGTTCAGCACCGGCCTCTACGGGTACACGCCGACCTTCACCGCGAACTACATGCAGGGTGCGAAGTCGGTGAACGTCTACGTGCTGTTCAACCAGAATCCGCCGAAGTGGCAGGCAGGCATCAACTTCGCGGCGTTCTTCGGCGGTCACCAGTCGGTGGGCAATCCGTATGCGGACCGCAATTTCGTCGGTGTGTTTGCTACCCGGAACTTCTGACGCGCGCGCGTCGGGCATCGCCGGAATACATGAAGGGGTAATGCAGTGCTCAATCGTCTGGTCAGCCGCCTTGAAAGGCTATTCTTCGGTCATCGCGCGATCGTGCTCGCGGCGATCGGCCTGTTCACCGTCGTGATGGCCGTGTTCGCGATGCAACTGCGCATGGATGCCGGCTTCGAGAAGCAGATGCCGATCGGCCACGAGTACATCCGCACGTTCCAGCAATACCGGAACGACCTGCTCGGCGCGAACCGGATCACCGTCGTCGTGCGCGCGAAGCACGGCTCGATCTGGACGCCGGACGGGCTGACACGGCTGTACAAGGTCACGCAGGCGGTGACCTACCTGCCGAATGTCGACCGGATCGGCGTGCGCTCGCTGTGGACGTCGAACGCGTTCGTCAATGAAATCACTGACGAAGGCTTTCGCGCGGAGCCGATCATTTCCGGCACGATCACGCCGGACCAGCTGACGCCGGAGATCGTCGGGAAGATCCGTCGCGCGACGACGCTGGGCGGCTATGTCGGCACGCTCGTGTCGCACGGCGAGGACAGCGCGATGATCACGGCCGAGCTGAACGAGCGCGACAGTGCGGGCAAGGTGCTCGATTACGTGGCGTTCAATCACTTGCTCGAACAGAAGATCCGCCAGCCGTTCGAGGATGCCGGCTACGAGGTGCAGATCATCGGCTTCGCGAAGCAGATCGGCGACATCGCCGACGGCGCGAAGGCCGTGCTCGGCTTCTGCGCGATCGCGCTGCTGCTGACCGCGCTCGCGGTGTACTGGTATTGCCATTCGCTGCGCTTCACGGTGCTGCTGATCGCGTGCTCGCTGACGTCGCTGGTCTGGCAGTTCGGCACGCTGAAACTGCTGGGTTTCGGCCTCGATCCGCTCGCGGTGCTGGTGCCGTTCCTGGTGTTCGCGATCGGCGTGTCGCACGGGGTGCAGCAGGTGAACTTCATCGTGCGCGAGATTTCGCACGGGCACAGTTCATACGAGGCGGCGCGCCGCAGCTTCAGCGGGCTGCTGATTCCGGGCGTGCTGGCGCTGATCACCGCGTTCGTGTCGTTCATCACGCTGTTGCTGATCCCGATCCCGATGGTGCGCGAACTGGCGATTACCGCGTCGCTCGGCGTGGCGTACAAGATCGTGACGAACCTGATCCTGCTGCCGGTGGCCGCGTCCTGCTTCAACTTCACGAAGCGCTACGCGGACAGCGCGCTCAAGCGCGGCGAGCGGCGCTCGGCATGGCTGCGGCCGCTTGCGCGCGTCGCGCAGCCGAAGTATGCGGGGGCGACGGTCGCCCTGACGCTGGTCGTGTTCGCGCTGGCCGCGTGGCAAAGCCGCGATCGCGTGATCGGCACGCTGCAGCCGGGCGCGCCGGAACTGCGCGCGGATGCACGCTTCAATCGCGACGCGACGTCCATCGCCGGCAACTACGACATGGGCCTCGACTGGCTGACGGTCGCGATCGAGTCGGCCGGCAAGAGCTGCAACAACCCGGCGGTCGGACTGTACGAGGACGACTTCGCGGCGGCCATGCGCACCGAGCCGGGCGTGGTGTCCGTGCAGTCGTACTCGGGCATGCTGCGCGGCTACAACCAGGGCTACAACGAAGACTATCCGAAGATGAGCGTGGTGCCGATCGACCCGGAGAACTACGGGGCGGTGTCGGTCGACGTCGGGCGCGTGAAGGGCTTCATGAAGGCCGACTGCACGATGTCGGCCGTGCACCTGTTCCTGACCGACCACAAGGCGACGACGATCAACCGCATCCTCGACGACGTGAAGCAGTATCGCGCGTCGCATCCGTTCCCGGGCATCGCCGTGCGGCTCGCGGCCGGCAACGCGGGCGTGCTGGCGGCGACCAACGAGGAAGTCGCGGGCAGCGAGCTGCCGATGATGCTGTACGTGTACGGCGCGATCCTGATCCTCGTGTTCCTCGCATACCGCGACTGGCGCGCGATGATCGCGTGCTGCGCGCCGCTGTCGGTCGCGACCTTCATCGGCTACTGGTTCATGAAGGAGCTGCAGATCGGGCTGACGGTGGCGACGCTGCCGGTGATGGTGCTCGCGGTGGGGATCGGCGTCGACTACGCGTTCTATATCTACAACCGGCTGCAGGTGCATCTCGCCGGCGGCCAGCACATCGTGAAGGCCGTGCAGCACGCGATGCTCGAGGTGGGCGTCGCGACGATCTTCACGGCGATCACGCTCGCGATCGGCGTGGCGACGTGGAGCTTCTCCGCGTTGAAGTTCCAGGCGGACATGGGCAAGCTGCTCGCGTTCATGTTCATCGTGAACCTGGTGATGGCGATGACCGCGTTGCCCGCGCTTGCGTCGCTGCTCGAACGCTGGTTCCCGCGCCGCAAGCCGGCCCGCGCGCCGGGTTTGTTCAGTCACTGAAGCTCGTGAACCTGCCGATGGAGATTCGTTCATGGTCAAGACGCTAACTGTTTGCGCCGTACTTTGCATCGCGGCGGGTGCGTTCCCGCGATTTCATGAAACGGGCGCCGGTCGGAGTACGCCGGCTCGTGCGTTCGCGATGGACGCGACACGCACCGGTGTGCACCACGCCGCAACAGGCGAAACCGGTGTCGCCGCGTCGTCGAACGACGGCGGAGCCGAGCGAAGGACAGCGGCCGCGCAGGGCAACGGCAGGCCGCCGGCCGTGGTGCTCAGCGAAGCGAATGCCGGCTGGTCGGCGCTATTCAACCATTGATGCCCGCACACTACCGGGATTCACCATGATCAAGACGCTCATTTCCTGTATCGCGCTCTGCACGGCCGCGACGGCCTTCGCGCAACCGCAGGACGGAACGGTCGCGGCCTGGGCCGCGAAACCCGCGCACACGTGGGCCGCGCCGACGCACATGATGCTGATGGACGCGACGCGCGCCGGGTCGCGGATCGTCGCCGTCGGCGAGCACGGCATCGTGCTGCTGTCCGACGACGACGGCAAGACCTGGCGTCAGGCGCGACGCGTGCCGGTGTCGGCGACGCTGTCGGCCGTGTCGTTCGCGGATGCGAAGCATGGCTGGGCCGTCGGCCAGTGGGGCGCGATTCTCGCGACCGACGACGGCGGCGATACGTGGGTCACGCAGCGGCTCGATACGTCGGTCGACCAGCCGCTGTTCTCGGTGCTGTTCACGAATGCACAGGACGGCATTGCCGTCGGCCTGTGGTCGCTGATGCTGCAGACCCACGACGGCGGCAAGACGTGGACTCGTACGACCCTGCCGAAGCCGCCCGGCGGTGGCAAGGCTGACCGAAATCTCTATCACGTGTTTGCCGACCCTTCTCATGCGCTCTACGCCGTGTCGGAGCAAGGGATGGTGCTCAAGTCGGCCGACGGCGGCGTGAACTGGAATTACCTGCCGACCGGCGGCAAGGGCACGTTGTGGTCGGGTGTCGCGATGCCCGATGGCCGGATCGTGGTCGGCGGCCTGCTCGGCAGCCTGTACCAGAGCAGCGACGGTGGCGCGAACTGGACGGCCGTCGACAGCCGCACCCGGAGTTCGATTACCGGTCTGATCGATGCGGGCGACGGCCTGGTCGGCGTCGGGCTCGACGGCCTGGTATTGAAGCAGCGGGCGGCGTCCGCGACGGTCGAGGTCGCGCAGCGCCCGGACCGTGCGACGCTGACCGCCGCGCTGCCCGGCAAGGGCGGCGCGCCGATTCTTTTCTCCCAAGACGGCGTGCTGGTCGGGCCATAGGCGGACGTTTTTGCATCCGTCTCGTCAAAGACAGGATCCGCCAACACAACTCGAACACAGACACACGCGGCATCTCTCGGACTGTCACGGTCACCGGCGCCAACCGGCAAGATTCGATGGTTCTCGCGCGCACGCTCAATGCCATTCTGGCGATACCGGGACTGAGCGGTAAGCCGATCCCACGTTTTCCACTGCAGGGACGGGGTACGGTGCATCGGACCGCCGGCGCCGGTATCGCCGGGCAGCGGCATGCGACCGAGCAGCGTGCCGACGCCCTGCAGTCGCTTGATGGGCGGCTCGTACAGGAAGGGCGGCACCTTCTCGGTATGCCGCGCGATGAGCAAGAAGCGTTTCCGGCTCTGCGCGAGACCGCCGATCTCGCCACAGTCGTGCGTCGTCTCGTTCACGGCATAGCCGTAGTGACTCTCGGTATCAACGCGACACGCGGTTGGCCAGGGGAAATCCGGTCGTTGTGTCGCCGACGCCTATGTATTTATTGGCAAACGCGCCGTACAGCTTGGTTGCGAGCAACGGGCCGGATTCCCGGACTCAACGCGGCGCAAAGGACTCAGAGGGTCGACGCGGCCGCGAGACATGGGAAGCGCGGGGCCGCCCGCTGTCAAACTTCTTCGATATCATCCGCGCTAACGCTCGATAGGTCTCACCTAGGCGTTCGATCGAATACCGACGCAGCCCTCCGTACTTCGGCCTTGGACTATCGCGCAGCGCGGTAGCGTACCGGCGCAATGCCGAGGCATATCACGGCGAGTCACGTGAAATAAACTTCAATAGAATTAATCAGGAATCCAATTCATATAACAGACATTGGCGCCGAAAAGTCTGTGGTAGCCATAGGGAATTCCAGGTTCTGTACGCGTGCACTTCTGGTCACGTGTGTACCGCTGAATTGCAAGAGCGGGCGCTGGAGCAAGGAGATGCCGGCTTGATGCAGTCAACAGTCGCCCACACGCGACTTCAGCGCGCAGCAGCCGGTGCATCGGTCGGTGGTTGATCGCGTTGTAGCGCTGAGGGCGTGTGGCGACCTCTTCAAGCTATTGTTTCATTGAGGAATATTCGCAGGCGTTCGCGGCCGGCGTGGGCCCTTGCAAGTTCCGATTTGAACGAAAAAATTCCAAGTTGAACGCATCTGACATCCCGCCCGCTTGCTCCCGTGAAATTGTCATGCTAGTTTTTCATGAAATTTCTCGGCAAGAATTTCACGGGAGTCCGCATGTTCGTGCAGTCCGACCGTCACGTCGCAAGCTACTACGCCGGTACGTATCCGGAGCCGATCCCGCATCGTCCGGAACTGGACGAGCGCATCGACGCCGACGTGCTCGTCGTCGGCGCGGGGTTCAGCGGGCTGCATACGGCGCTGCGCCTTGCGCTCGCCGGCAAGCGGGTCGTCATGCTCGAAGCGAGCCGCGTCGCGTGGGCCGCGTCGGGCCGCAACGGCGGACAGGCGCTGCTCGGCTGGTCGTGCGACATGCAGCCGCTCGAGGATTCGCTCGGCCGCGACGGCGCGCGCCTGCTGTGGGACAGCATGCGCTGGGCCGCGACCGAGGTGCGGGAACTGCCCGGGCGGCATGGTTTCGACATCGACTATCGGCCCGGCAGCCTGTGGGCGGCGGTGCGGCCGCGCCGCGTCGCGATGCTCGCGCAGGCCCGCGACGAAGCGGCCGAGCGCTGGGGCTACGACCGGCTGCGCGTGATCGAGCGGGCCGACATGCCCGAATGGATCGGCGGCACGCGCTATCTCGCGGCGCTCTACGATCCCGAGGCCGGCCACCTGAACCCGCTGAAGCTCGCGCTCGGCCTCGCCCGGACGATCGAGCGCGCGGGCGGCCACATCTTCGAGCAGAGCCGCGTGCTCGACTGCCGCGAAACGGCCGGGGGGCACGTGGCCCGCACGGCGCGCGGTGAAGTACGCGCGGACGTCCTCGTGCTGGCCTGCAACGCGTATGTCGACCGGCTCGATCGCGACCTCGCGCGCCGGCTGCTGCCGGTCGGCACGTACCAGGTCGCGACCGCGCCGCTCGCGCCCGACGTCGCGCGTTCGCTGCTGCCGCGGAACAGCTGCGTGATCGACAACCAGTTCGTGCCCGACTATTTCCGGCTGAGCCCCGACAACCGGCTGCTGTTCGGCGGCGGCTGCACGTATCTCGGCGGCATTCCGGCCGATATCGCGGCGGCCACGCGCCCGCACCTCGAGCGCGTGTTTCCGCAACTGGCCGGCGTGCCGCTCGATTACGCGTGGGGCGGCCATATCGACATCAGCATGCGCCGCACGCCGGACATCGGCCGCCTCGGGCAGCGTTTCTGGCTGCAAGGCTTTTCGGGGCACGGCGTGCTGCCGACGCTCGCGGGCGCGCGCGCGGTGGCCGACGCCGTGCTCGGCGACGAACGCCTGCTTGCGCAGTACCAGCGCATCCGCAACCCGCGCTTCCCCGGCGGCGACCGGCTCGCCGCGCCGCTGGAAGCGGTCGGCAAGGCCTGGTACCGTCTGCGCGATACCGTTTGACTGCACCGGAACCCACCATGAACGAACAGGAAGAGATAGAAAGCCTGGCGATCCTGATCCGCGACCTGCGCAAGCATCGCAAGGTCACGCTCAACGATCTCGCGGAACGGATCGGCCGCTCGGTCGGCTTTCTGTCGCAGGTCGAGCGCGGGCTGTCGCGCCCGACGGTCGCGGATCTCACCGCGATCGGCGAGGCGCTCGGCGTGCCGACCACCTATTTCTACAGCCTGAGCAAGCCGCGCAGCGTGCCGTGGGTCACGCGGCCCGACGAGCGGCGCACCGTGTATTACGCGGCCGGCATTACCGACATCCTCGTGTCGCCGAACATGCGCTCGCGCTTCTCGATCCTCGAAAGCCATCTCGCGCCGGGCGCGAGCAGCGGCGAGCGGCCCGTCGACGACAGCGACGAGCAGGGCGGTTTCGTGCTCGAAGGAGAACTGACGATCTGGATCGACGGCGACGACACACCCGTCACGCTCGGCCCGAACGACGCATTCCAGCTTCCCGCGCACAAGCGCTTCCGTTATGCCAACCTGACCGACGCGCCGACGCGCATGATCTGGGTATTCACCTGAGTGGTCGGCGGGGCGGGCGGCATGACGGGCCGCCCCGCCAAGCAGCCTGTTTGCAGTACTGATCGACATGATGCATGCGACGTGATGCATGCGCGTGAATCCGGTTCGCCGCGCTGCGGCACCGCCATACAAGACATGGAAAGGATGAGACATGGCTGACGTCGTTCCCGCGCTGGTCGGTGAAGTCCGCGCATTCCGGCAGGCGCACCCCGAGATCCGTTATGTCGACCTGATCTGCCTCGACCTGCCCGGGCATTTCTACGGCAAGCGCTACCCGATCGACGCGCTCGAAAAGGTCGCGTCGGGCTCGTTGCTGAAGCTGCCGCAGAATTGCGTGCTGCTCGGCACACAGGGCGGCCTCTACAAGATCGGCGACTACTGCTTCAACGACGGCGACCCGGACGCGCCGCGCCGGCTGATTCCCGGCACGTTGAAGCCCGTGCGCTGGGAGCGGCAGCCGCTCGCGCAGATGCTGATCAGCTCCGACGGCACCGATTCGCCGATCGAGTTCGAGCCGCGCGAGGTGCTCGCGCGCGTGCTGCGGCGTTTCGCGGCGCGCGGCATCCGGCCGGTCGTCGCGTTCGAGCTCGAGTTCTACCTGTTCGCCGCGCAGCTCGCGGAAGGGATGCCGCAATATCCGCGCGACCGCCTGAGCGACGATCGCGACGATCAGCCGAACATGCATATCGAGCGCCTGTCGCGCTTCTCCGACGTGCTGCACGAGATGGTCGAGGCCGCGTGCGAGCAGGGCGTCGACGCGACGGTGATCACGGCCGAGCTTGGTCCCGGCCAGTTCGAGATCAATTTCGGCCACACCGACGATGCGTTGCGCGCGGCCGACTGGTCGGCACTGTTCTGCCGCAGCACGCGCGGCGTCGCGTTGCAGCACGGCTATCGCGCGAGCTTCATGGGCAAGCCGTACCTGCATGCGCCGGGCAGCGGGATGCACGTGCACGTGAGCCTCTACGACGATGCGGGGCGCAACCTGCTCGCGGCGGACGGGCAGCAGCCGCTGCGGCACGCGGTGGCCGGATGCCTCGCGGTGCTGCCGCACTGCATGCCCGTGTTCGCGCCGAATCACAACGCGTTCCGGCGCTACGGATCGATGGTGAATGCGGCGAGCCGCGCAAGCTGGGGCTTCGAGGATCGCGATGCGTGCATCCGGATTCCCGAGTCGGATGCGCGCAACCTGCGGATCGAGCACCGGCTCGCGAGCGCGGACGCGAACCCGTATCTGGTGCTCGCCGCGATTCTCACGGGGATGGAGCATGGGCTCGATGCACGGATCGAGCCGATCGCGCCGCTCAACGAGGATCGCGGCAGCGGGATCGATTTCCCGAAGGAGATGCTGTCGGCCGTCGCGGCGATGCAGGATCATCCGGCCGTGCGCGAAGGGCTCGGCAGCGAGTTCGTGATGGTGTATTGCGAGAACAAGCGGCAGGAGGAGCTGGATTTTCGCAATGAAATCGGCGCGCGGGAGTATCGGTGGTTCTTGTGAGCGGACGCTGCCGCGCGCGCGTCTTATCGTCAGCGCGCCTGCGCCATCGGCAGGTGCGCGCCCCACGCGTTTGTCAGGGCCTCGATTTCCGCGAGCGGGTCGATCTGTTGTCGAGCGCTTTCGTTCACACCGTCGCCGAACAGCAGGTGCGCGAAATCGCGTGCACGCTCGGTGATCGCCGCTGTTTTCGGGCGGCGCCGCAGCGTGAAAGACGAGAGCGCCGCATCGAGGTCGCTGTCGTTGCCTGCTCCGTGCTCGTCGAGACAACGGGCAAGATGCCACGCGTCCTCGAGTGCCTGGCAAGCGCCTTGTCCGGACGTCGGTAGCGGGGCGTGAGCGGCATCGCCGATCATCAGCACGTTGCCGCGGTGCCACACGTCGACCGGATCGAGATCGTGCACGTGGATCTTCGTGATCGTGTCCGACGGTGTCGCACGTATCACGTCCGCGACCGGTGCCGGCCAGGTCGCGAAGCGCCGTTCCAGCATCGCGCCCGGATCGCTTTCCATCGCGTCACCCGGATTGGTTTCGGGCCATGCCGCCGCCCAATACATCCGATGCCGGTCGAGCGCGACGATGCCGAAGCGCTCGCGCACGCCCCAGTAGTCGAATACCGACACCTCGTCGACCAGCGGCACATCACTTTGTGCAATACCGATCCAGTTGACGAATCCCTGGTAGACGGGCGCGTTGTGACCGACCACGTAGTGTCGCGCGACGGAATTCATGCGGCCGTCCGCGCCGATCACGAGATCGGGGGCGATCGTCGTTCCGTCGTCAAAGTGAACGATGGCGCGGCCGTCCGTTCCGGTTTCGATGGCCGTCGCCCCGTGGCCGAAGCGGACGTCGATGCCGCGCGCGGCGAGGTGCCGTGCCAGCACGGCCTGCAGGTCGCGCCGCAGGATCGAATACGTCGGGAAACCCATGCGGCGGTCGAGTTCGCGGATATCGGTAGCCTTGAGCGCGGTGCCGTGCCGGTCGATGCGTCGCATCGCATGCAGGTGGCCGCCAACCTCGACGATGTCCGGCAGCAGGCCGAGTTGCTCGAGCACGAAGCCGGCATTCGGCCACAGCACGACGCCCGCGCCCATCGTCGATTCCGATGGCCGGCGTTCGTACAACCGGATCCGGTGGCCGCGCCCGGCGAGTGCGAGTGCGGTGCTCATGCCGGCAACACCGGCGCCCAGAATGGCGATTTCCATCTTGTTCCTTCCTTGTGTCGTGCGAGCGCTCGCCGGGCCGCGGTTCGTGCGTCGGCGTCGCGTTGACGGGATGAGCATCGTAAATTATGGTCTCGGGCGGGATAAGCCGTGAAAATCGGCACGCTTTGATATCTGAAATGGGCTAATGATGCGGAGCAAGCTGGATCTGAATGCGGTGCGTGTGTTCGTGTCGGTCGTCGACGAAGGCAGTTTTGCCGGCGCCGCGCGCGTGCTCGCGATGCCGGGTTCCAACGTGAGCCGTCATGTGGCGCAACTGGAGTCGAGGCTCGGCGTGCGCCTGCTCGAGCGCAGCACGCGGCACCTGCGCATGACCGAGGCCGGGCGTTTGCTGCACGAGCGCGCGCGACCGATGCTCGATGCGCTGACGCAGGCCGAATCCGAACTGACGTCGCAGCAGACGGAGCTGCGCGGCGTGCTGAAGCTCTGCGTGCCCGGCGAAATCGGGCCGCGCATGCTCGGGCCGATCGTCGCGGAATTCGCGAGCCGCCACCCGCGCGTCGAAATCGACTGCGACACGAGCCTCGCCGGCGTGTCGACGCTGCGCGACGATATCGACCTGTCGATCATCGTCAATCGCGGGAAGCTGGACGACAGCGCATTCGTCGTCAGGCCGCTCGTGAGTTTGCCGAGCGTCGTCGTGGCCGCGCCGTCGCTCGTCGCGCGAGTTGGCTTGCCGACCCGGACGGAACAGCTCACGCAACTGCCGTGCATCACGACGTTGAGCACGCTGAAAGGGCAGCCGTGGCAATTTGCCGACGGTGAAGGGCGGATTCACAAGATTCCGGTGGCGAGCCGGTATCGCGTCAATAGCGGCGAGATGGCAGGGCTGGCTGCGGTGAGCGGGATCGGTTTTGCGATTCTCGTCGAGCGCATGTGCGCGGTCGAGTTGGCCGAGGGGCGGCTGGTGCGCGTGCCGCTGGAGATGACGCCTGCGCCGCTGGAGCTGCATGCCGCTTATGCGAGCCGGAATTCGGTCAACGCGAAGATCCGCGAGTTGCTGCGGATGATGCAGGAGCGGCTGGCGGTGGAGGAGGCGAAACCGTCAACGCGATCGCTTCGGTAACGCGCGCCAATAGCGCACCTCTTCGATAGGACTCCCGTCGATCTCGAACGTCTTGATGTCGTCCTCGGCGACGAAGCCTTCGCGTTCGTAGAACGCCCTGGCCCGACGGTTCTTGAGCAAGACCCACAGCGATACCCACGCATGGCCCAGGTCGTGCAACGACCGGCATGCATGGTCGACCAGCGCCGCGCCGATCCCCCGGCCGCAATACGACGGGTGCAGATAGATCGCTTCGATTTCTCCCCACGCACGATCCTTGTCGGTGTCGCGTGTCGGACCGTAGGCGATCCAGCCTGCCGGCGTGTTGTCCGCGACCGGGACCGCGAGTGCGACGTGCGGCCGCCCGGCGTCGAACGCACCGCGCCACGAGGCCGTGCGCTTGTCGACCGACAGGCCGGCGAGGAACGCCGCCGGCATGATGTCCGTGTAGGTCGCTCGCCACGATGCGACGTGGATGTCGGCGATGGCCGGCGCGTCGGCGGAGGTGGCCGTGCGGATGTCGATTGCCGTCGTGTTCGGTGTCATGCGTGCCTCGTCAGATCGTGTGCCGTTTGCCGCGTTGCCGCGCGCGGGATTCATTCCGCCGGATCCAGGCTGCCGTCGATCGCGAAACGGTAGCCGAGGTCCACTTGCGACGCGTCGCCCGGCGTATCGGTTCGCTTCAGCACGAACTCGAACGCGGGTTCGAACCAGCCGTTGCGCGGCACTTCGCCACCGAGGACTTCGACGTCGTACCAGCCGTTGTCGAGGTCGATCACGGGCCGGCCCGGTTCGCGATAACGCGCAAGCAGCGCGTTCACCGATTCGTCGTTGAAGCGTTCGAGAATGCGCCATGTGTAAAGCATCACCGAACGGTGTTCGACGCGCAGCACGTAACCGCCGCGCCGATGCTGCAGGCGGCTTCCGGCCTTCAGCAGTTCGGGCGTGTCGTCGTCCAGCGTGAAGATGACCGTATACGGATGGTTCTCGATACCGGCCAGCGGAATGACGACGCCTTCGAGCACGGCGTTGTCGCCGCTGTCGCCGGTCGTGAACGCGGACGCGACGTTGTCCGGCAGCCGATGGGTTTCCTTGTAGCGCTTCAGCAGCAGAAGATCGCCGACGAGGAAACAGTCGATCAGGTCGTTGAGGACTTCGGAGAATTCATGCCGCATCGTCGTGTCTTTCGAAGGCGGCGTGCCGCGACCTGCACGGCGGCACACCGCGTCCGGCGAGCTTACTCGCCGAGCCTGGACGTCACGCAACCCGTGCTCGAGCACTCGCGCTCACGCTCGCGCAGGAACGACAGCCGCGACTGCGTCATGTCGTTCGCGCACTGGATATCCACGAGGTAGCTGTTGTTGCGCGTTTCGCTGCACTGCGCATCGCGTTGCTTCAGCCATGCGAGCTGGCCGGCCTTCAGCGCGGCCTGCTGGTCGCCGCTCAGTTGCTTGCGCAGGCGGCCGTATTCGTCGTTCAGATCGCGATCGGACTGAGAGAACTGCGTGCTGGTGCAGTACACCTGGTCGAACGCGCTGCGCGGCTTTCCGCAGCCGGCCGCGTGCGCGGCGAACGGAACGGCAAGCGCGAGCAGTGCGCAGGATGCGAGCAGATTCTTCTTTTTCATGGTGATGCTCCTGACTGGGTGAAAACCGTTGGGCCCGATGGGCGATTTCATCGTTTATTGCGGCGCGGTGCACGCGTCGATCCCGCCCGCGATCGCGGCGGACAGCTTCTGGATCGTCTCGCGACGCGCAAGCCGTGCTTCCTCGTCCGGGTTGACGATCACGCCGGCCTCGACGAGCACCGCCGGAATCGGCGCGGTGCGCAGCACGACGAGATCGTCGAAGCGGTGAATGCCGAGTGCCGGGTCGATCAGCGGGCGGTTCTCGCCGCGGATCGGCTGCGCGTGATACAGCGACGGCCGTTCGCCGGCCGCGACCAGCCGCCCGGCGATCGCCTTCGCGCAACGCAGGCTTTCCGCATAGTGCGGATTGCGTTCCGACACGAACACCGAGAAGCCGCGGAATTCGCGCTGCCGGCCGGCGTCGATGAACTGCTGCTGCATCGAGTCGTGATGGATCGACACGAACAGGTTCGCGTCGGGCGCCTGGGTCGAGCGCTGGTCGAGCGAGATCTCGCGGCCGTCGGCCGACGTGCGCAGCACGCGGTCGCCATGCGCGGCGAGTTTTTCGGCGACCGCCGCGGACAGATCGAGGTTGTACAGGTATTCGACGCGGCCGCTCGCGCCGGTGGAGCCCGGGTGAGCGGGCGTATGGCCGGTGTCGACGACGATGTAGCGCCCGGAGGCGGGCGCGGTGCCGGCGGTGGCCGCGGTGTCGGCCGCATGCAGCGCCGGCGGCGCGCCGAGCAGCGCAGTGCAGGCGAGGACGCGCGCGGCGGCGCGCACGAACGGGCGAAGGCGTCGGATGGTTCGGTTCGTCATTGTTGTTGTCGAGGAGGGCATACGGCGCGTCGGACGGCGCGGCACCGTCGGCCTGCTCAATGCAGTCGGAATGTCGCGCGATTATAGCGGCTGGCGGCGGCGCCGCAATGACGGATGACGGCGGTCAGGCCAGCACGCGCCGGGCGGCGAGCATGCCCCAGTACGACGCTTCCTCGAACAGCGACAGCCCCGACAGGTCCGCATGCGCGAACACGACGGGGCCGTCGGCCTCGCGCAGCGCGAGCAGCCCCGGCCGGCTCAGGAAGCCGACGTCGGGTGTCGCCATCGCATGGCCGCGCACGGTGATCTCGAGCGCCGTCGCGTGCTTCCAGAGTTCGCGTCCGTAGACGGCCTGCAGGTCGATCGCCGCCTGTTCGCGCAACGCATCCGGCTTGGCCTGGGCAAGCCAGCGGCGCGTGTCGTCCGGCGTTTGCGTACTCAACGCCTGATAGGCGGAGAACACCGAACGCGTCGGCGGCGACATCCGGATCAGCTGGTGCGTCGACACGACATAACCGAGCGCCGCGCCGTCGTAGACGACGTTGTCCCACGCGAGCGGCACGCCCGCTTCCTCGGCCGGCATGCCGTCGAGCAGGAAGTTGGACACGAGCCACGGCGCGCGCGGCGGCAGGTCGCGCGCGGGGTCGAAGCCGTATGCGTCGAGCTGCGGAAACACGTGCGCCGCGACGAACAGCGGCATCGCGCTCACGACGCGCCGTGCCTTCAGCATGAACGTCGACAGCGCACCGTCGTTGCCGACGCGCGCGCACAGCACGTCGACGCCGCCCGCGCGTTCGGTCGCGCGCACCGCGAAGCCGTCGCGCGACCACGCGCCGGAGCCGGTGCGCGCGGTGATCGAATCGCTCAGCTTCGTCACCATCGTGTGCAGCCCGTCGGGCCAGGTCAGCACCGCGCCGTCGCTCGCATCGCCCGCGTGCCCGCCGCGCGACGAGAAGTAGTGCAGGCCGGCCCACGCGGACACGCGCTCGTACCCGGCGCCATAGTCGTCGCGGCAGCAGTAGTTCAGGTACCAGTGCAGCGCCTTTGCCGTGTAGCCTTCGTCGAGCAGCCACTGGCGGAACGAGCGCCGGTCCAGCGCACGCCAGCGCGGGTCGCGCGACGATTCGGCGATCGGGATGCAGAACACCTTGCGGCCATCGGCGCCGCGCGCGGTGCGCAGCCCGTCGGTGTAGGCAAAGAACTTCGCCTGTTGCGCGAGTTCGTCTGCGCCGAGTCCGGCGGTCGGCACGATGCCGTCCTGCCACTGGCCGGCGATGAAGAGCCGTTCGTCGGGCGCATGCACGAGCGCGCGTTCGTCGTACACGGGGCGTGCGGAGAACGGCACGGATTCGATCACGCCGAGATCGGCGAGCATGTCGCGCAGGTGCGCGGATTCGAGCGACGGCAGCGGCAGGTAGTGCGCGCCCTTTGGATAAGCGAGATCGCCGAAGCGGCCGCCGGCGGCATTGCCGCCGAATTCGGGGCCCGCGAGCACCGTGAAGCGCGTGTGCCCTGCGCGCGCGAGCTGCCATGCGCACGACAGCCCGGCGGCACCCGCGCCGAGGATCGCGACGTCGGTTTCGATCGTGCCGGAAGGCGGCGGCAGCGTCGCATGGTCGCGCAGCGCGTGGCCTTCCCGCATGCCGGGGTAGCCGACCTGCGGCGTCGTCTCGATCCAGCCGGTGCGCCCGCAGGCGGCGAGCGATGCGGCGGCCGACGCGACGAGGAACGTGCGGCGGTCCATCAGCGCAGCACGTGCTTCCAGTCGTCGTCGAAGCGGCGCACGAGCGGCTGGTCGTTGAGTTCGTTCGGCGACATCGGCAGCGCCGGCATGTCGGCCGGGAAGTGGAACATCTCGGCGGCCGTCTGCGCGTCGAGCCAGCGGGTGGGCACCGAGTAGTGCGTCGGGACCGTGAAATCGCGGCGTTTGCCGGCGATCACGAAGCCCCAGTCGCCGAACGACGGCACGTAGCAGTGGTACGGCCACGTGTTGAGCCCCGCTTCGTGCAGCGTCGCGATGATGGTCCAGTACGCGTGCGGCGCGAAATACGGCGACGTCGACTGGATCACCGCATAGCCGTTCTCCGACAGGTGGCGCGCGAGCAGCCGGAACACGGGCACCGAATACAGCCGGCCGAGCCCGAAGTTGGTCGGGTCGGGGAAGTCGACCACGATCGCGTCGTACACGTCGGCGTTCGATTCGAGCCAGCGTATCGCGTCGTCGTTGATCACGTGCACGCGCGGGTCCTTCAGCGAGCCCTGGTTCAGCTTGACGAGCGGGGCGGACGTCGAGAACAGCTTCGTCATCGCGGGGTCGAGATCGACGAGCGTGATCTGTTCGAGGTTGCGGTGCTTCAGCAGTTCACGCACCGCGAGCCCGTCGCCGCCGCCGAGCACGAGCACGCGCTTCGCCCACGGCAGTGCCTCGATCGTCGGGTGGATCAGCGCCTCGTGATAACGATGCTCGTCGCGCGACGAGAACTGCAGGTTGCCGTTCAGGTACAGCCGCATGTCGTCGTGCCACTGCGTGAGCACGATGCGCTGGTACGGTGTCGTTTCCGAATAGATCGTCTCGTCGCCGTACACGCCGTGTTCGGCCCAGTGCGTGATGCGGTCGGACAGCACGAAGCCGGCGACGAGCAGCCCGATCACGAGCGACGCGCGCATCAGCTTGCCGCGCACGTTGCGGATCTCGTCGCGGAACAGGTGCGTCGTCCACAGCGCGACGAAGGCGTTCAGGAGCCCGAACAGGAAGCTGGTGCGCAGCAGGCCCAGGCGCGGCGCGAGCACGAGCGGGAAGATCAGCGACACGGCGAGCGAGCCGAGATAGTCGAAGGTCAGCACTTCGCTGACGGTATGGCGGAATGCCTGGCGACGCTGCTGGAACGCGCGCATCACGAGCGGGATCTCCATCCCGATCAGCAGGCCGAGCGCGAGCACCAGTGCGTAAAGCGCCGCGCGGAACGGCGCGGCGAGCCAGGCGAATACCGCGAACAGCAGCGCGGCCGACACGCCGCCGAGCAGGCCGACCAGCAGCTCGATATCGACGAAGCGGTCGAGCACGTCGTCGTCCTCGACGAACTTCGCGAGCCAGGAGCCGATCCCCATCGCGAACAGGTAGCTGCCGATCACCGACGAGAACTGCAGGATCGAATCGCCGAGCAGGTAGCTCGACAGTGCGCTGCTGATCAGTTCGTAGCCGAGCCCGCACGACGCGAGCACGAGAATCGACAGGACGAGCGCACGCTTATGCAGCATGGCGCATCCGTTGTGCAGTGTTCGGCAATGTGGATATACTGGCGCGGAATTTTGTCCGCCGGCCCTGCGGGGGCCGGCCGGCGACGGGGCGGCGAACCGAGCACAAAATCCGAGGGAAAGAATGAATAGTGCCTATCTCTATGCGGTTCATTTACTGTCGGCGTTCGTGCTGCTTCTTGTGTTCGCGGCAGTGTACCTGAAGGTCACCCCGTTCGACGAACTGGCGCTGATCCGCGACGGCAACGCGGCCGCGACGCTGTCGTTCGGCGGTGCGCTGATCGGCTTCTGCCTGACGCTCGCGTCCAGCATCGCGCACAATTCCACACTCGGCGAAGTCGTGATCTGGGCCGTCGGCGCGATGGTCGTGCAACTGATCACCTATGCGGCGCTGACGCGCCTGATGCCCGGCATGAATCATGCGATCGAGGATCGCAACGTCGCAATGGGCGGCCTGATGGGCACCGCGTCGCTCGTCGTCGGCATCATCAATGCCGCCTGCCTGACCTGACGCGCCACGCGTTTCGAGGAGACCGACATGAGTCTGGGATCGTTTATCCGCAAGCAATTCATCGACGTCCTGCAATGGACGGAAGACACCGACGGCGTGCTGGCCTGGCGCTATCCGATGGAAGACCAGGAAATCCAGTACGGCGGCAAGCTGACCGTGCGCGAAACGCAGGTCGCGATCTTCGTCAACGAAGGCAAGGTGGCCGACGTGTTCCAGCCGGGGCTTTATACGCTGGAAACGAATACGCTGCCGGTGCTCACGTACCTGAAGAACTGGGACAAACTCTTTCAGTCGCCTTTCAAGTCGGACGTCTATTTCTTCAGCACGCGGCTGCAGCTCGGCCGCCGCTGGGGTACCGCGCAGCCGGTGACGATCCGCGACCGTGAATTCGGTTTCGTGCAGGTGCGCGCGTTCGGCATCTACTCGTACCGGATCGTCGACGCGGCCGCGTTCTATCGCGAGGTCAGCGGCACGCGCGCGCAGTACACGGTCGACGAGGTCGAACAGCAACTGCGCAACCTCGTCGTGACCGCGATGAGCACGACGTTCGGTTCGGCCGACGTGCCGTTCGTCGACATGGCCGCGAACCAGTCGCTGTTGTCGCAACGTGTCGCCGACGCGCTGGCGCCTGTGTTCACGCGCTACGGCCTCGCGCTCGACGCGTTCGCGGTCGAGAGCGTGTCGCTGCCGGCCGAGCTGCAGAAGGCGCTCGACCTGCGGATCGGCGCGGGGATGGCCGGCGATCTCGCACGCGCCACGCAATACCAGACCGCGCAGGCGATTCCGCTCGCCGCGCAGAACCCGGGCGGCATCGCGGGCGTCGGCGCGGGGCTCGCCGCGGGCGCGGCGATCGGGCAGGCGATGGCCGGACAGATCGCGGGCGCCGCGCAACCGGCGCCGGCCGCACCGCCCGCGCCCGCTGCAGCGCCGGTGGCGGCCGCGCCGGCGGAAGGCACCGACTACGTGCAGCGGCTCGAACAGCTGAAGGCGCTGTTCGACAAGGGCCTCGTGACCGAAGACGAATATTCGCGCGCGAAGGCCGAGATCCTCGCGAAGCTCACCCGGTAAGCGTCGCGCATGTTCAGTACCTCGTGCCCCCAGTGCGGCGCGCCGGTCGAGTTTCGCTCGGCGGCGGCGGTGATGGCCGTCTGCGCGTTCTGCCGCAGCACGCTGCTCAAGCGCGGGACCGACGTCGAGCGGATCGGCGAACTGGCCACGGTGCTCGACGATGCGTCGCCGATCCAGATCGGCACGGCCGGGCGCTACGGCAAGCGCACGTTCACGGTGCTCGGGCGCATCCAGATGACCTACGACGCCGGCGTGTGGAGCGAGTGGTATGTCGTGTTCGACGACGGCACGTTCGGCTGGCTGTCGGATGCGTCGGGCCAGTACGCGGTGACGGTGCGCGAGCCCGACGATGCGTCCGGCGGCGCGTGGCCCGCGTTCGGCACGCTGGAGCCGGGCATGCGGATCGACCACGGCGGCCGCGCGTTTCTCGTGTCCGACGTGCGCACCGCGCGCTGCACGGGCGGCGACGGCGAGCTGCCGTTCCGCGTCGATGCCGGCTGGGAGGCGCGCGTCGTCGACCTGCGAACCGGCAACGCATTCGCGACGTACGACTATTCCGACGCCGGTTCGAACGGCGGGAGTCCGGCCGTCTATACGGGCGAAGCGCTGGAGTTCGATGCGCTCGCGTTCACCGGGCTGCGCGATACCGACAACGATACGCGCGAGAAGCGCGGTGCGGAGATGGTGCCGTTCGCGTGCCCGAGCTGCGGCGCGCCGCTGTCGTATGCGCCGAACGTGGCCGACTACGTGGTGTGCGGCAGTTGCCATGCGGGCGTGCAGTGCACGGCCGAGCAGCAGACCGTGTTCGCGGCGCAGCGCAAGCTCGAAGCGGTGAAGGGGGCGCTGGAACTCGGCGCGATCGGCACGTTCGACGGCGTGAAGTACACGGTGATCGGGATGATGCGCTGCCGCGTGCCGGGCGACGAAGAGACGTGGGACGAATACCTGCTGCTGAACCCGAAGCGCGGTTTCCTGTGGCTCGTGCAGAGCGAAGGGCGCTGGGAGCGTGTGCAGGTGCTCGACCAGTGGCCGACGATCGGCAGCGAGTCCGACGTGACCGACGGCGGCAAGACCTACCGCCTGCGTGAGGAATACGACTCGGAGGTCGTCTACGTGGTCGGCGCGTTCAACTGGCGCGTGCAGGTCGGCGATCGCACGTCGATCATCGACTATGGCTGGCAGAAGGACAAGCTGACGCGCGAGCGCAGCGACGCGGAGATCGTCTGGTCGCGCGCGCGGCCGCTGTCGGGCAGCACGCTTGCCGAACGCTTCGGCACGCCGGCGCTCGCGACGGCCGCGGCTGCGGCGGCAACGGGCGCTACCGCGTCGACCGGCCTGTTCGGCCGGAAAGGCCCGCACAGTTTCGCGCCGCTGCCGCTCGTGTTCAGCGCGCTGCTCGTGATCCTGAACATGGGCTCGCTGTTCTCGTTCAGCGGCCGCTCCGTTTACGTGCTGGTCGGCCTGCTGGTGCTGTGGCTGCCTGAATGGCTGTGGAAGAGTTTTGCGTCGGACGGAGGCAACGCGTGATCCGGTACATCCTCTACGGTGTCTACGGCCTGATCGTCGTCACGCTGTTCAGCTGCGCATCGATCGGCGGCAGCGGTTCGGGCGGCGGGGGCTGGGGCAGTTCGTCGGCCCGCAGCGGCTACTCGTCGTACGGGTCGCACAAATGACCGCGCGCGACGGGATCGCGCCGCCGCGCGCGACGTTCGGCTCGCACGTGCTGGCCGACCTGGCCGGCATCGACGCGGCGTTGCTGCGCGACGCCGCACGGCTCGAGACGCTGCTCACCGAAGCGGCGCGGCAGGCGGGCGCGCGCGTGATCGGCGCGCATTTCCATCATTTCGGCGGCGAGCACGGCGTGACGGGTGTCGTGCTGCTCGCCGAATCGCACATCACGATCCATACGTGGCCCGAGCATCGCTTCGCGGCCGTCGACGCGTTCATGTGCGGCGCGGCGCGCGCGGCCGAGGCGGTCGATGCGATTGCCGCTGCGCTCGGTACGCAGGCGCAAGTCCGGCAGCAGGTTGCGCGCGGCGGTGCAGCCACGTGTGCGGGCGTTTGACTCTCGTTGCCGATATGCAGAACCACATTCGATTCTCCGCGTTGCTCGGCTGGGCACTGCTTGCCGGCCACGCTGCCGCCGATGTGCAGCCGAAGGCGCCGAGTCCGGTCGTGATGGTGCACTTCGATTACGACGAGAAGGACACGGCGCGCCTTCATGCGCTCGAGCAACGGCTGGATCGCGCGGTGAAGCGGGCAGGGGCCGGCGAACTGGGCGAGACCGAGCTGCATCGCGACGGCAACGACGGGTATCTGTACCTGTACGGCGCCAGCGCCGACCGGCTGTATGCGGTGGCGCGCCCGATCCTGAAATCGTCAGGATGGCTGACCGGCATGGAGGTGACGTTGCGCCGCGACGCCGGTGCGCAGACGTTCCCGTTGCGCCGCGACGGCGCCCGTTAGTGCGAAGGTGATCCGGGCGGCGCGGCGGGTGCCGCGGCCGTCGCGAATCGGGGCGGAAAAGGTGATTTCATCATGGCCGACGTTGGCGACATGCCGCCGGGGCGTCATCGAGATGACGCATCGCTGCCCGGCGAGTCGTATGCGGGAGGCCGGACACCGTGACGCTCCGGCCGCTAACGATCGAACCGGAACGTCAACACACTGTGCAGCGTCGCGTCGTCGGTGCCGACGAAGCCCTGCGTCCCCGCGACGGCCGAGCGCTTGCCGTTGCTCAGCACGGCCCAGTAGCATTTGCCGGCTGCCGAGTAAAAGCCGGTTTTCGGATCGCTGATGCGGCACATGATCGTCGCGCTCATGCCGTGCCAGCCGGGACCGGAGATGCGCTCGACTTCCTGCGGGATGCCGGGGCCGTACGACGTCACCCATTTGCCGTCATCCTGCTTCACGAATCCCGCTTCTTTTTCCGCGACCGGCTCCAGCGCGCCGTCGACGATCTCGAACGAGATGAACCTGCTGCTATAGGTCATGTTGCGGCCGACGATCGCGACGCAATGGTCGTTGCCGCCTTCCGGGCACGGCTTTTTCACCTGCCGGTTCGCGAGGTATTCGAACGAGATGCCGAGCGCCGGGTCGCGATAGGTTTTCCAGCCCGCGTGTTTCACCTGCTTCAGCGCTGTCGTGCGGTCGCGGTATGCGGTAGCGATGCAGGCTGTGTCGGCGCAGGCATTGCGCTGCGTGAGCCATGCGCGTTGCGACCGGATCACGGCCTGCTGATCGGCGGCGATGCCGACTGCATCGAAGTAGGCGTTCGACAATGCATTGTCGGCCGACATGAGTGCCTCGTCGGCGCAGATCAGGTGCTCGGCGCGCGTCGTCGCACGTGCGCATTGGATGCCGTCGGCATGGGCCGACCACGAGAGGCCGATGGCGGCCAGCGCGAGAGCGGAGCGAATGCCGAACATGGACGACTCCTCAACGGATTCGAACGGCGACTGTCGCGCCGCCGTCAGGTGACGCAATGGCGCACGCGGTTCGCGAAGCGTTGAACCCGTGCGCCATGCAGCGGGATACGACGGGGCGAAATCAGCGATTGATTTCGTCCGCCGAGATCAGCTCGGCCACCAGCACCGGCGCCGGCCCCTGCAGGTAGTACTCCTGCTCGAGCGGCTCACGCAGCTTCATGAACGTTTCCGCGCCGACCTGCATCGTTTCGCCCGCATGCATGCGCGCGCCGCTTTCCAGCAGGTAATGCATCACGCTGTTGAAGATGCCCGAATAGCGCTCGCCTTCGTGATGACCTTCCGCGAGCGCGGCGAAATCCGGCAGGCCGAACACGTCGGCGCCATAGGTGCGCATCCACACGCCCTGGACGCCTTCGACCTCGTATTTCACGAAGCCGCAGAAGAACAGGTTCAGCGGGATATTTCGCAGCACTTCGAGGCTTTCGTCGCCGAGTTCCTTCGCGTTGAAAACGCCCGCCGGCAGCGACGTGTGCGCGTGCTCGTTCAGCACCGCGAGGCCGTTCTGTTCGGCCAGCGCGCCGGCGACGGCCACCAGTGCGACGTACTGGTCGAGCGGATTCGTTTCGTGCCCCGCGTAGTAGAGGATCACGTGGCTGCGGCTCGCGCGCACCTGCTGTTTCAGGTCCTGCCCATAGTGGGCGGGCGCGACACACGCTTCCAGCGCGTCGGACGGATAGGGCGCATCGAAGCCGACGAGCCGGACGACGTGGTTGCCCCAGCCGGCGAGCCCGAACACCTGCGAGAGCGTCGGCTCGGTTTCGACGCGCGCCTGCTTCATGCTCGGGTGGTACGCGCGCAGTGCGGCCGTCAGCGCGGCGATATCGACCTGCAGCGGGCCGTCGAAGACGACCGTCACACTCAGCGGATTCTCGACGTCGGGTGCCGCGGCCAGCGCGACGGGGTTTTCGGGTACTTCCTTGCGGCCAAAGAATCGGGATATCAGGCTCATCGGATTATGTTCGTGTCGAAGCCGTTTCAGGGAGGGGGCCCCGTTCTCTCGGTCGGGGCGCGCCGTCAGGGTGACGGCCGCCCGTAGTTTCCACGGGTTCGGCGAATCTGGCAAATGCGCGGTGAATGCTTGGCGGTGAGGCGACGGCGCGTTCGATTGCGTTCGGCAGGCGGGGCGCAGACACGCCGGGCCGTGCGGCCCGCGCTCGCCGGTCAGTGCGGCAGCGCTTCCGCTTCGGCCCAGCGCTTGAACGAATCGAGACGCCGGCGCGTCTGCACGAGATAGAACGCGCCGATCAGCGGTTCGAGCAGCCAGCGCAGCCAGGCCGGCTGGGCGCGGAAGTGGTACGTGAATTTCACCTCGGTCGTGCCGGGCGTGTGCTCGGTGAAGTTCCAGCTGCCGCTGAAGCGTTCGAGCACTTTCGGGCCGTCGACCATTTCGACGGCCGCGACCTGCGGCGGACGGTACGAGATGTAGCGCGACACCATCGTCGCGCCCGACTGGCTGCGGCAGAACGCGTCGACGCCGACGTCGGCCGTCGTGCCGTCGAGCAGATAGGCATCGGTGAGGAAGCTGTCCCACACGAGCCGCCGCGCGTAATCCTGCGACCACGTGAAGAGGCGCCTGCGATCGACGCCGACGGTCCGGCTGACTGAGATCCTCATGATGGCGGGTGCAATGGCGCGGATTGGGATGGAATCGAGTGTAACCCGCCAATTCACGGCATTTCTTCATACTTCGTCAAGTCGAGCAAAGGCTCGATTGACGCCCTCCGGGATTTCCCCTACGATTCACACCAACCCTTCGGGAAAGACCCGAAGCGTTTCAATCTCTTGAGGGAGCCTCATGAGTACGCAACAGAACCGGCGCTTCGACGCGCTCGTTTTCATTGGTCGTTTCCAGCCTCCGCATCGTGGTCACCTGAACGTGCTGAAGTCGGCACTGAGCCGGGCCGAGCGCGTGTGCGTGCTGATCGGGTCGACCGACAAGCCCCGCACCATCAAGGATCCGTTCTCGTTCGACGAGCGCCGCCAGATGCTGGCTTCGCTGCTCGACGCGTCCGAGCGCGACCGCGTGACGATCGCGCCGTTGCAGGATTCGACCTACAACGACGGCGACTGGGTGCGCTGGGTGCAGGACGCCGTCGCGTCCGCGCTCGGCGACGTCGCGCAGCGCAAGGTCGGGCTGATCGGCCACGAGAAGGACGCCACGTCGTATTACCTGCGGATGTTCCCGCAATGGGAGCTCGTCGACGTCGACGCGACGGAAGACATTTCCGCCACCGAGATCCGCGACCAGTATTTCGCCGAACGCACCAACAGCTTCGTGCAGTGGGCCGTGCCGGAACCCGTGTTCGGCTGGCTCGAGCGTTTCCGCACGCAGCCGGAATTCGCGCAGCTGAAGTCGGAAGCCGAATTCATCGCCGCGTATCGCAAGGCGTGGGCGGCTGCCCCGTATCCGGTCACGTTCGTGACGGTCGACGCGGTGGTCGTGCACTCGGGCCATATCCTGCTGGTGCGCCGCCGCAGCGAACCGGGCCGCGGCCTGTGGGCGCTGCCGGGCGGGTTCGTGAACCAGGACGAGCGGCTCGACGCGGCCTGCATCCGCGAGCTGCGCGAGGAGACCGGCCTGAAGCTGCCGGAGCCCGTGCTGCGCGGCTCGATCAAGGATCGCCAGGTGTTCGATCACCCGACGCGCTCGTTGCGCGGCCGCACGATCACGCACGCGTGCCTGTTCAATTTCCCGACCGGCGAGCTGCCGCGCGTGAAGGGCAGCGACGACGCCGACAAGGCGCGCTGGGTGCCGCTGAACGAATTCGCGCAGATGCGCAACGTGATGTTCGAGGATCACTTCGACATCGCGTATCACTTCCTGGGGAAGCTGTGATCCGCTGATTCCCCGCATTCCGGTCCGCCGCGACAGACGCGGCGGCACTTCAACGGCCTAGAGGAGCTCTAGCCATGCAAAACGATCCCGGCGGCTTTGCCGCGGTTCTCGCCAATCCGATCCTCAACACGGATTCGTACAAGGCTTCCCACTTCCTGCAATATCCGCCCGACGCACAGGCGATGTTCTCGTACGTCGAATCGCGTGGCGGCCGTTACGACCGCACGGTGTTCTTCGGACTGCAGATGTTGCTGAAGGAATATCTGTGCAAGCCGATCACGCACGCGATGATCGACGAGGCGCGCGATTTCTTCACGGTGCACGGCGAGCCGTTCAACGAAGCAGGCTGGCGTTATATCGTCGAACGCTACGACGGTTATCTGCCGGTGACGATCCGTGCGGTGCCGGAGGGTTCGGTCGTGCCGGTGCACAACGTGCTGATGACGGTCGAATGCGACGACCCGCAGGTGTTCTGGCTCGCGTCGTATCTCGAGACGATGCTGCTGCGCGTCTGGTATCCGGTGACGGTCGCGACGCGCAGCTGGCACCTGCGGCAGACGATCCGCCGCTTCCTCGAAAAGACCGACGACGATCTCGCGCAACTGCCGTTCAAGCTGCACGACTTCGGCGCGCGCGGCGTGTCGAGCGCTGAGTCGGCCGCGATCGGCGGCGCGGCGCACCTCGTGAACTTCATGGGCTCGGACACGGTGCTCGGCGTGCTGGCCGCGAACCGCTTCTATCGCGAGCCGATGGCCGCGTACTCGGTGCCGGCGGCGGAGCACAGCACGATCACGTCGTGGGGGCGCGAAGGCGAGGCCGACGCGTACCGGAACATGATTGCGCGCTTCGGCTTGCCCGGCGCGATCGTGTCGGTCGTGTCGGACTCCTACGATCTGTTCGCCGCACTCGACCTGTGGGGCGGCGAGCTTCGGCAGGCCGTGCTCGATTCGGGTGCGACGCTGGTCGTGCGTCCCGATTCGGGCGACCCCGTGAAGATCGTGCTGCAGACCGTGCGTGCGCTGGACGCGTCGTTCGGCTCGACCGTGAACGGCAAGGGGCGGCGCGTGCTGAACCGCGTGCGCGTGATCCAGGGCGATGGTGTCGACGAGCTGTCGATCGAAGCGATCCTTTCCGCGCTCGACGAAGCGGGTTACGCGGCCGGCAATGTGGTGTTCGGCATGGGTGGCGCGCTGCTGCAGCAGGTGAACCGCGATACGCAGCGCTTCGCGATGAAGTGCTCGGCGATCCGGCGCGGCGGCGAGTGGCACGACGTTCGCAAGGATCCGGTCACCGATCAGGGCAAGCGCTCGAAGAAAGGGCGGCTCACGCTGCTGCGCAATGATCGAACCGGCGAGTATCGGACGACGACGCTGCCGGTTGCGTGGGACGACCGGATGCTGGAAGGCGAGTGGGAAGAAGCGCTCGAGACGGTGTTCGATACGGGGCGCCTGCTCGTCGATACGTCGTTTGCCGAGGTGCGGGCGAGGGCGCACGCAGGGGAGGTGTGACGCGGGCGGCGGGGTGTCCCGCCGCGTCGTTCGCGTTCAGGCGGCGTGGGCGACGGGCGTGCACGGCACGGCGTCCGCGTCGACTTCTCCCGTCAGTACGTTCGCAGGCGCCGGCACGAAATTGATGTCGCCTTCATCGAAACCATCGAGCGCGCTCGCCTGCCGTCACGATTCGCGGGCGAGCGCGCGCCCCGCCGTGTCCTCCGCCCGCACCGCCTCCATCGCCCGCGCCAGCGCGTCGAACACCGCCGGCCCCTTGCAGCGCGACACGTTGAAGCGCATAAACGAGGTCGCGCCGTGCGACGCGCTGAACACGTTGCCCGGCGCGAGCACCACATCGTGATCGAGCGCATGGCGTGCGACACGCGCGGCGTCGAGCCCGTCGGGCAACTCCGCCCACACGAACAGGCCGCCGCGCGGCTCCGTCCAGATCCCGAGGCCCGCGCGTGCGAGGCGCCGGATCGTCTCGCCCATTGCATCCGCGAGACGCGCGCGCAGGCTGTCGAGATGGCGCCGGTACGTGCCGTCGACGAGCAGCCGGTGCACGACGTTCGCGCCGATCTGCGCATGGCCGAACGACGTCGCGAGCTTCAGGTCGACGAGCGCCTCGATCCACTCCGGGCGCGCGGCGACGTAGCCGCAGCGGACCGCGGCCGACAGCGTCTTCGAGAAGCTGCCGATCGACACGACACGCGACAGCCCGTCGAAGGCCGCGAGGCGCGGCGCGGGCGTGCTCTCGAAATCCGCGAAGATGTCGTCCTCGACGATCAGCAGGCCGTGCTCGGCCGCGAGCGTCAGCAGGCGGTGTGCGACGGGCGGCGCGAGGGTCGCGCCGGTCGGGTTGTGCAGCGCCGCGTTGGTGATGTACAGGCGCGGCCGGTGCTCGGCCAGCACCTGCTCGAAGCGCGCGAGGTCGGGCCCGTTCGGCGTGTACGGGACGCTGACGATCCGCGCGCGATGCGCGCGCAGGAGCGCCTGGAAGTTGAAGTAGCACGGATCGTCGAGCACGACCGTGTCGCCCGGCTCCAGCAGCAGGCGGCACACGAGGTCGAGCGCATGCGTGCCGCCGTCGGTCAGCATGATCTGCGCGGGTTCCGCGTGGACGCCGTGCTGCGCGAGCCGCCAGGCGAGCTGCTGGCGCAGCGCGGGCAGGCCGAGCGGCGTCGCGTAATCGGTCAGCGCGTCGGATTCGTCGCGCGACACGGCGCGCAGCGCGCGGCGCAGGCTCTCGTCCGGCAGCCACGACGGCGGCAGCCATCCGCAGCCGGGCTTCACGGTCGTCGGCGCGGCCTCGAGCGACTGGCGCGACAGCCACAGCGGGTCGAGCTCGCGATCGAGACGCGGGCCGAGATCGGCGAGCGCGAGCGGCGGCGCGTGCCCCGACACGTAGAAGCCCGAGCCGCGCCGCGCGACGAGCACGCCTTCGCTCGCGAGCCGCTCGTATGCATCGACGACGGTCGATTTCGACACGCCCAGCCCGTCGGCCATCATCCGGATCGACGGTACGCGCGCTCCGGGCATCAGCGCGCGGCTCGCGATCCGCGCACGCAAGGTGTCCATCACGGTTTCCACGCGCGTGCGCGACGGCGCGGGCGGAACGGGAAGCGGGGCGGAATGGCTCATGGCGAAGAATGAACTGTACGGACGGTTGTCCAGTACAGTTTGTCGGAATTGTATTGGGCTGTAGCTTACGCGCTTTTCACGGGCGGCGGATCATCGGTGATCCACTTTCCCCGTTCAGGATTTCCCGTGCAAAAGACGACCAACGGATGGCTCAGCGGCCTGCTGGGCGTGATCATCTTCAGCGGCTCGCTGCCCGCGACGCGTATCGCGGTGCAGGGGCTCGACCCGCTGTTCCTCACGTTCGCGCGCGCGACGATCGCCGGCGCGCTCGGCCTGCTGCTGCTCGTCGTGCTGAAGCAGCGGCGGCCGACCCGCGCCGAGGCCGTGTCGCTGGCCATCGTCGCGCTCGGGGTCGTCATCGGTTTTCCGTTGCTGACGGCGCTCGCGCTGAAGCATGTGACGTCCGCGCACGCGATCGTGTTCGTCGGGCTGCTGCCGCTCGCGACCGCGCTGTTCGGCGTGTGGCGCGGCGGCGAGCGGCCGCGGCTGCCGTTCTGGATCTTCTCGATCGTCGGCAGCGGTGCGGTGGCTGCGTTTGCGTTGCGCAACGGCGGCCAGGCGTCGGTGGTCGGCGATGCGTTGATGCTGGCCTCGATCGTCGCATGCGGGCTGGGTTACGCGGAGGGCGCGCGCCTGTCGCGCCAGCTCGGCGGGTGGCAGGTGATCTCGTGGGCGCTCGTGCTGTCACTGCCGCTGATGCTGCCGCTCACGTGGATTACCTCGCCTGCGTCGTTCGACGGCGTCGATGCCGCCGCACTGTGGGGGCTCGCGTACGTGTCGCTGTTCAGCATGCTGATCGGCTTCGTGTTCTGGTATCGCGGGCTCGCGCTCGGCGGGATCGCGAGCGTCGGCCAGTTGCAGCTGCTGCAGCCGTTCTTCGGCCTGCTGCTGGCGGCCGGGCTGCTGCACGAGACGGTGCCGCCGTCGATGGTCGTCGTGACGGTCGTCGTGGTCGGCTGCGTGGCGGGCGCGAAATACTTCTCGAAAGTGGCACCCGTGCAGCGCGCGGGCTGACGCGCGCGCCTGGTAGAGGGAACGGGCGCGACCCGCCGCAGGTCGCGCCCGTTCGCGCTCAATCGTCCGGGGTGCACACGCGCAAGCGGTGGCCGTCCGGGTCGAGCGCGACGAACGTGAGGCCGAACACGGCTGTCATCGGCGCCTGCTCGAACGTCACGCCGAGCGCCTTCCACGCTTCGTACAGGCGTCGTATCTCGTGGTCGTCGTCGACCATAACGGATCGTGTGGCCATTCGCGCTCGGCTATTTCAATGACGTGCGCATCCTGGCGGCGTGGTGCGAAGGCCGTAACGGTTTCCGGCATTTCCGGACGGATCGCATCGTCGCGCTCGAACGGCTGGACGTGCGCTATCCGCGGCGACGCGCGGCGTTGCTGAAGGCGTGGCGTGCGGCGGGCGCCGACGTGCGCGTGACGGTGAGGTGAGGGGGCGAGGTGCGCAGGCCGCGCACCCCGTTCCGTCGTGCCGGCCTTACTCGAACGTTTCGAGCGCGAGCAATTCGTCGATCGTCTGCCGGCGGCGGATCAGCCGCGGCGTGCCGCGATCGACGAGCACTTCCGGCGCGAGCGGCCGGCTGTTGTAGTTCGAGGACATCGACGCGCCGTACGCGCCCGCGTCGTGCAGGAACAGCAGGTCGCCGATCTGCGGCTGCGGCAGCTTGCGGTGCGTGACCACGCCGCCCGCGTCCTGCGTGAACACGTCGCCCGATTCGCACAGCGGCCCCGCGATCGCGAGGTCGACCAGCGGCCGTCCGGCCGGCAGCGCGCCGTCGTGCGCGTGCACCGACACCGCGTGGTAGCTGCCGTACATCGACGGGCGCATCAGGTCGTTGAAGCCCGCGTCGATCAGCACGAAATCGTGCTTCGGCCGGCGGTTGACGGCCTGCACTTCGGTGACGAGCGTGCCGGCTTCGGCGACGAGGAAGCGGCCCGGTTCGATCTCGATGCGCACCGGGTGGCCGAGATGCCGTTCGATCCGCTTGCGCGCGGCGTCCCACTGGCTGAAGTAGTGACCGACGTCGACGCGCGGCTCGCCGTCGCGATACGGGATCGACAGGCCGCCGCCGGCCGAGATCGCGTCGATGTCATGGCCGAGGGACGTGACGAGGTCGACCATCGCATCGCATACCTGCGACAGGTGGCCGTAGTCGACGCCCGACCCGATATGCATGTGGATGCCGACCAGCTTCAGCCCGTACTGGCGCACGATCTCGATCGCGCGGGGCACGTCGTCGATCCAGATGCCGTGCTTGCTCTGCGGGCCGCCGGTGTTGGTCTTGTTGCTGTGGCCGTGGCCGAAACCGGGGTTGACGCGCAGCCACACGCGGTGGCCGGGCGCGTGCTCGCCGATGCGCGCGAGCATGTCGAGCGAACCGGCGTTCACGGTCACGCCGTGCTTCAGCACCGCCGCGAGCGTCGGGCGGTCGATCAGGTCGGCCGTGAACACGACGCCTTCCGGCTCGCCGGCCGGGCTGAACCCGGCCGCGAGGCTGCGCTCGATCTCGCCGAGCGACACGGCATCGACGCACGCGCCTTCCTCGCGCATCAGCTTCAGGATATGGACGTTCGAGTTGGCCTTCTGCGCATAGCGGATCACGTCGAACTGACGCAGTTGGGCGATGCGGTCGCGGATGACGTCGGCGTCGTACACCCACAGCGGGGTGCCGTATTGCTGCGCGAGCGTCGCGAGCTGGCGGGAATCGAGGGACATGGCGGATGAATCGGGTCGAATGAACGGATAACGTGAATGATGCGCCTGTTTATCTATGCAGTAAAATGCACATTTGTCGAAATTCAATTCACATTTGATATAGACGATCATGCTCACGCACCGCCATATCGAGGTCTTTCGCGCGCTGATGGTCACCGGCAGCACGACGCGCGCGGCCGAGATGCTCTATACGTCGCAACCGACGATCAGCCGCGAGCTCGCGCGCATGGAGCAGGTCGTCGGCTTCGCGCTGTTCGAGCGCGCGCACGGCCGGTTGCGGCCGACGATGGCCGCGCTCACGCTGTTCGACGACGTGCGGCTCGCGTATGTGGGGCTTGAACGCGTCGCGGCCACGGCCGCGCGCCTGCGCGAGTTTCGCGACGGTCAACTGTCGGTGATCGCGCTGCCGGCGTTCTCGCACGCGATCCTGCCCGGCGCGGCGCGCCGGTTTCGCGACGCCCATGCGGGCGTCAGCCTGTCGGTCGAAACGCAGGAATCGCCGATGCTCGAAGAGTGGCTCACCGCGCAGCGTTACGACCTCGGGCTGACCGAGCACGACGTCGCGCCGGCCGGCACCGTGCTCACGCCGCTGCTCGAAGTCGACGAAGTATGCGTGCTGCCCGACGGCCATCCGCTGCTCGCGCAGGATGCGATCGATCTGCCGGATCTCGCCGATCGCCCGTTCGTGAGCCTGTCGCTGAACGATCCGTACCGCATCCTGATCGACGAGGCGTTTGCGCAGCTCGGTGTGGCGCCGCGCTCGGTCGTCGACACGCCGTCGGCCGTGTCGGTGTGCGCGTTCGTGCGGCAGGGGCTCGGCGTCGCGATCGTCAATCCGTTGACCGCGCTCGATTTCGTCGGGCGCGACCTGCACGTGCGGCCGCTCACACGGTCGTTTCCGTACCGCGTCAGCGTGATCGTGCCCGAGCACCGGCCGAAAAGCCTGCTCGTCGATGCGTTCACCGATGCGCTGCGCGGCGAGGCGAAGGCGATCCGCCGCCGGTTGGCCGCGGTCCTCGGCTGACGCGGCCGTATGATGGGCGTTTCGCCGCCATCGCCGTTTTTTTCGTCTTTTCCGGAACCGCTCATGACCGATGTTTCCGCTTCCCTCGAACAACCGATTCTCACCGGCGAACGCGTCGAACTGAGGCCGCTCGAACGATCCGATCGGCAGGCGCTGCTGGACGCTGCTGCGGACGGCCGGTTGTGGAACCTGAAGGTCACGGTCGTGCCGGGCCCGGACACGATCGACGCCTATATCGACACGGCATTGCAGGGGCGTTCGGCCGGCACCGTGATGCCGTTCACGATCGTCGATCGCGCGTCGGGCCGTGCGATCGGCAGCACGCGTTTCTGGAAGCTCGATCGCAAGAACCGCAAGCTCGAGATCGGCCATACGTGGCTGAGCGAATCGGCGCAGCGCACGCGTGCGAACACCGAAGCGAAATGGTTGCTGCTGGGTTATGCGTTCGACGTGCTGCAATGCGTGCGCGTGCAGTTCACGACCGACGAGCTGAACGAGAAATCGCGCGCGGCGATCCTGCGGCTCGGTGCGAAGCAGGAAGGCATCGTGCGGCACGAACGGATCATGCCGGATGGCCGCAAGCGCAATTCGGTGCGCTTCAGCATCATCGACGACGAATGGCCGGAGGTGAGGGCGAGGTTGATGGCGAAGCTTGCGACGTAACGTGTCGCGTATGACGCCTGGCGTGCGTCGCGTCGCCGGAGGGGGGCGACGCGACGACAGGGGAAGAAGCCGTGCGCCGCGCACGATGCGCGGCGCGGCGGCGGCGCGTTACTGCGCCGATGCGAGGTGGTGGCGCTCCGCGAGCTTCTGCGCGTCGGCGTAATGCTTCTGCAGGATCGGCAGCGACTGGCGTGCGACTTCCTTCAGCTTCGTGTCGCGGCCCGATGCGATTTCGGCCTGGAAGGCCGAGATGGTCTTCTGCTGGCCGGCGAGCGCGACCTGCTCGATGTACGCCTTGTCGAACTCGGCGCCGCGCAGGGTCTTGATGCTGTTCAGCACGGCCGTGTCGGGGTCGTTGGCGGGCACGTCGACGCCGCGCGGGCTGGCTGCGCGCATCGCCTGGATGATCTTTTCATCGTCGGCCGACACGCGTTGCGCGAACGCCTTGACCTGGCTGTCCGACGTGCGCGAATCGGCGATGCGCGCCGCGTCGTGCTGCGTCGACACCGTTTTCGTGCCGTCCGTGATGAATGCCTGGTCGGCTTCGTGGATGCGCGTCGCGGCGGCGGCCGGCGCGGCCGGTGCCGGTTGTGCGGTTTGCGCGGTCGCCGTCACGGCGACGAGAAGCAGGCCAGCGGCAGACAAAGCAAGGCGCGAGACGTGGGGAAAGCGGTTCATGGGACCTCCTTTCAATCGGGGCTCTGGTTGAAAAACGGATCGGGTGATCCGTTGCTGTGCGAGAGACCGGGCGCGCCCGGGCCGGATTCGACCGCCGCTCTGCCGCGGCGCCGGTCGAAGTGTTTCCCGGCCCGACTGATTCTAGGAGCGCGATCCGGTAGCAGGTGCAACCGCGCTGTGGTTTGTGTAACGGTTGGTAAGACGAATCGATGAGCACGCGTGCCGGCAGGTATTGCGTACCTGTTGCGTGCGCGGCGGCGGCAATTTTTGCGCGCATGCGGCGTGCGGGATGCACGTGGGTGTCATCTGCCAGTCATCGACTTGCCGCGGTGACGTGCGCATCGAGCGTCGACGCTGGCCGGCTCGCGATGCGCGCGAACGCGTCACACGCGGTCGAGCAATGCGTCGAGACGCGGCAGCAACGGCGTCGCGCAATGTGCCTGCAACGCGTCGGGCGCGGTGTAGCCCCACGCGACACCCTGGAATGCGATGCGCGCGCGTCGTGCCGCGTCGGCATCGCGGATTTCATCGCCCACGTACAGCACTTCGTCGTTGCGCAGGCCGGCTTCATGAACGAGTGCGCGCAGGCGACGTGCCTTGCCGAACAGCGGGATGCCGCATGCGAAATGTTCGACGCGGCTGCTGGCGTGTGGGCCGAGCCGGTCGCGCACGATCTCCTCGGTGTTCGACGTCGCGATCGCGATGCGGATGCCGCGCGCGGCGAGCGCGTCGAACGTTTCGCCGACGCCGGGGAACAAGGCCACTTGCGCGACGCGCGGCCGCATCAGGCGACGCATGTCGATCGTCACGCGCGGCACTTTCCACATCGGCACGTCGAGCGCGCGAATGATGTCGCGCGCCGACATCCCGCGTAGTGCCGGGCGCAGCTCGGGCGTGGCGTCGCGAAAGCCGTGCATGCGCGACGCTTCCGACAGCGCCGCGAGAAAACTGTCGAGCGAATCGGCGAGCGTGCCGTCGAAGTCGAATGCGATGAGGCGGTAGGGCATGAAGCGGCGTGGCAGGTTATCGGGCAGACGACATTGTCACCGAATCGGGGCCCGTCGCCTGCACGGTTGATTGCGCCCGCGGAGAAACGAGAGGTCGAGCAGCTTCTTCGCGTCGTCCGGATGATCGGTGCTGTCCCTTGTCTCCCGCCGCGCTGCGCGGTATCGTCGACGCTTCGTTTTCCACCCACCGACCGGAGACCGACGTGCCTGCTGCCACCCCCGCCACGCTGAGATTTTCCACCGACAAGCGCGAACTCGACGTCGACGCGATCTTCGACTTCCTGCATCGCGATGCGTACTGGTCGCAGGGCATTCCGCGCGACGTGGTGGAGAAGGCGATCGAGGGTTCCCTGTGTTTCGGCGCGTATGTCGGCGACCGGCTCGTCGGCTTCGCGCGCCTCGTGACCGATCACGCGACGTTTGCGTACCTCTGTGATGTGTTCGTGCTGCCGGCCGAACGCGGCAACGGCTATGGCCGCGCGTTGATCGACCACGTGTTCGCGCAGGAGATGGTGCAGGGCCTGCGCCGCATCATGCTCGTGACGTCCGATGCGCACGAGCTGTACCGGCCGGTCGGCTTCGAGCCGTGCGCGAACCCCGAGCGGGTGATGGAGATTCGCCGCCCGGACATCTACGCGAAACGCTGACGTGCGGCGCAGCGCATACAATACGCGCTTTCCGTTTTTGCCGAAGAGAAACCCATCATGACCGAACAGGAAGCCGAACAGCTCGCGACGCATCGCCATTACAAGGGCGGGCTGTATCGCTACATCGGCGTTGCCCGCCATTCCGAAACCGAGGAATCGGTGGTCGTGTACGAACACCTGTGGCCGCATGCGCGCGGGCTGTGGGTGCGCCCGGAAGCGATGTTCAACGGGAACCTCGAAGACGGCACGCCGCGTTTTCGCAAGCTGCGCGACTGATCCTCGGCCGGCCGCGTAAGCCGGCCCTGTGAGCCGGCTGCGCGAGCCGAATGTCGAGCCGAATGTGCGGGTATCAGCCGGCGGCCAGCGCCTTCACCAGTTCCGGCGGTGCGTGCCGGGTCGTGACTTCCGGCGTGCCGTGCCATGCCGCGAGTTTCTTCACCGCCTTCGCGACATCGGCGGCGAGCCCCGTGCCGAACCGCACGCCCGGCTCGACATGCACGGCCTTCAGTTCGAACGTGCGGAGCGTGCGATGCGCCTTCGCGTCGACGCGCCCGACCAGCCGGCCGCGATGCAGCACGGGCAGGCAGAAATAGCCATAACGCCGCTTGTGCTCGGGCGTATAGCATTCGATCGTGTAGTCGAAACCGAATAGCGTCGATGCACGCCGCCGGTCCCATACGACCGGGTCGAACGGCGACAGCAGCGTCGTGACCGTCGAGCGCAGCGTGTCGGCCTCGGCGGCCGGCAGCAACGCTTCGAGCGAGCGATGCACGTAGGCCGGCTCCTTCCAGTCGTCGATCGCCACCGGGATCAGGTCGCCCGCGTCGGCGAGCTGCTCGAGCTCCGCGCGGTACGAGCGGCGCGGCAGCCGATAGTAGTCGGCCACCCAGTCCGCGCGCACGACGCCGAGTGCACGGCACGTGTAGTCGAGCAGCGCGGGCAGCACGGCTTCGCGCGGCGGCAGGTCGCGCGTGTCGTCCCAGCCGGGCAGCACGCGCTCGCGCACGTCGTACACGCGCTGGAAATTGCGGCGTTCCGACACCATCAGGTCGCCCGTCGTGAACAGCACTTCCAGGTGGCGCTTCTCGGGCTTGCGATCCCACCAGCCGTTGCCCTTCACGCCATCCTCGCGGACGAAATCCGCCGACTTCACCGGGCCTTCTTCGCGAATCCGCGCGAGCAGCCGCTCGATGTCGGGACGATTCTGTTCATGCCATTCGGCTGCATATTTCCAGCCCATCCCCGACGGATCGAGCATCTTGTAGCGCATCAGGCCGAACTGCTCGACCGGCAGGAAGCACGCTTCGTGCGACCAGTATTCGAACAGGCGCGCCTCGGCGAGATGCTCGTCGAGCCACTGCGGCGAGAAATCGCCGAGACGGCTGAACAGCACGAGATACGGGCTGCGCGCGACGACGTGGATGGTATCGATCTGCAGCTGCGCCATCCGGCGGATCGTGTCGAGCACGTCGGCTTTGGTCGCCTTGCGGCGGGGCGGTGTCAGCAGGCCCTGCGCGGCGAGATGCAGGGCGCGGGCGGCGGCGGGCGAGAGCGTAAGCATCGGAGGGGCGGCCGGGAGTGATGGTCGGGAACCACTTTAGCGCGAAAGCGGCGCGCGCGTGCGACGTGCCGAGGCAACGTGTCTGACAATGGTTGACAGATACGTTTCGCAAGTTTCCCTATAGTGCAGTCCATGGCGCGACGAAATGTGCGCGCAACGATTCCGCTTCCGACGCACATATGTCCATGGCACGCAGGAAGCGAATCCGGGATTCTCAACCCCCATCGGGAGACCCGGAACCCTGAGCGGACATCCATGCGGCTGTGCACCGGCCCCGTGTGGATGTCCGCTGATTTTTTTGTTTTTTTCCGGTTTGCTTCGCGGGCGGTTTTCCCTGCTGCCCGTTCTGCCCCGTCGCTATTCCCGCTCGTCCGACTGATTGCTACTGGCGCTTGCCGCGCGCGACTTCGTCGCCGGCGCCGGGCGGCAGCCGCCGCGTGATCGGAATCGATGCGAACGAGCACAGCCCGACCACGACGAACGCGGGCCAGAAATCCGACCACACCATCTTCTGATGACCCTGCAGCCAGTGCGAAATGTGCAGCACGAGGCCGGCCACCGTCACGCCAAGGCCGAGCGACATCTGCTGCACGACGCTGCCGAGGCTGGTCGCGCGGCCTGCGTCGCGCGGCGAGATGTCCGCATAGATCATCGAGTTCAGGCTCGTGAACTGCAGCGCGGGGAAGATGCCGCCGACGAGCACGATCAGCCAGATCGCCCAGGTCGCCATGCCGGGATGGAACACGCCGTACGCGGCGATCGCGAGCCCCGCGAATGCCGCGTTGTAGATCAGTACCGTGCGGAAGCCGAAGCGGCGCAGCGTATGGGTGGCCGTCGAGCGGCTCATCGCGCCGCCGAACGCGGACGCGCACGTGATGAGCCCCGAATGGAACGCGCTCATGCCGAGCCCTTCCTGCAGCGCGAGCGGCAGCAGGAACGGCACCGCGCCGAGGCCGATGCGGAACAGCGAGCCGCCGACGACGCTCGCGTGATACGTCGGGATCTTGAGGAAGCTGAGGTCGAGCACCGGGCGTTCCTTGCGGCGCGCGTACGGCACGTAGAGCGCGAGCAGGACGGTGCCGGTCACGCACATGGCGAGGGCGTTCGAGCGCGACGTGAGCGCACCGTCGATCAGCGTGAGGCCCATCAGCAGCAGTGCGGCGCCGCTGGCCGACAGCAGGAATCCGAACCAGTCGAGCGGGCCCGGGTCGGGCTCGTGCGTGTTCGCGATGTGCTTGCTCGCGAGGTAGATCCCGTAGATGCCGATCGGCACGTTGATGAAGAAGATCATCCGCCAGTGCAGGTAGGTCGTGATGAAACCGCCGACGAGCGGCCCGACCGTGGGCCCGAACAGCGCGGGAATCGCGAGGTAGTTCATCGCGCGCACGAGATCCGAGCGCGGCACGGCGCGGAAAATGATGATGCGGCCGACGGGCACCATCATCGCGCCGCCGACGCCCTGGATGAAGCGCGCGAACGTGAGCACGCCGAGGGAATTGGATGCCGCGCACATCAGCGAGCCGACGACGAAGATGCCGATCGCGGTGCGGAACACGGAGCGCGCGCTGAAGCGGTCGGCCAGCCAGCCGCAGATCGGAATGAACACGCCGAGTCCAACCACGTAGGCCGTGATCGCAATGTTCAACGTGACGGGGTTGTGCCCGAAGTCCCTCGCCATCGCGGGCAGGGCGGTGACGATGATGTTCGCGTCGACGCTTTCCATGAACAACGCACAGGCAACGATGAGCGGTGCTAGAAAGACGGGCGACATGGGCTGGGCGCGCGGTAAAGACGCCATTATGCCCACAATGTGACCGTTGAGTCACGTACGACAACAGATGTTCCGCATAGTGCAACAGTCGTTCTTTTCGCGGGCGGCGCGGAAAGAACGACTGCGAAAACGCCGCGCATGCATCGCGTTTGTGCACCGCACGCGTCGCGGATCGGGTCCACGCGACGCATGCTGCATGCGCTCGGGTTGCGCGCCGCACATCGCCGTGCCGGACGTCGTCACGCACGATCTGCTCGCGATCGTGAAGGGGATCGTCGATGCGGCGGGCGCGCGCGGCGAGACCGAAGCGGAGGCACTCGACGCGCGTGCGTGGCGGGCCGGACGCAGGTTGCCTGCGCGAGCCGCGCGAATCGAAACTTGCTTGATGTGCACGTTTCGTGCGACAGTCAGGCCCACTCGCAACACAAAACGACGCGCATCGATCGAGGGCCATCGAGACGAGCGCGCGCGCGAACGAGACCTCGTGCCGACCCACTCACCATCGAAAGGAGGGGACACGTCATGACGTCACGTCGTGCCGCATCGATTGCATCTGGCATCTCAACGCGCATCCCAACCCGCTTTCCGCTCCATCGCTCACCGCCGCTCGGGCGCCCCGCGCCGCGTCTTCGCTGGGCCGCCGCACTGGCCGTCGCGTATCTCGCCGTTGCCGGCTGCGCCGCGCAGGCCGACAACGCGAACCGGGCCGCCGCGCAGGCGGTCGATCAGTCGGCGGCGCCCGCGACGGCCGCGGTTGCCGGCCCCGCGTCGGGCACGCTGCTGCCGCCGCCGAGCCAGCTCTACGGCGACCTGTTCGTCGCGGTGCAGACCGCGCAGATCTATCCCGACCAGAAGACCTTCGTCGACGCGACGCCCGACAGCGATCCCGCGACGATCGTGCAGTTGTATCAGCAACAGAAATCGCAGCCGGGCTTCTCGCTGAAGGCATTCGTCGGCCAGCATTTCACGCCGCCCCCGGAAGGCGGCGTCACGCCGCCGCCGAACCAGACGCTGCGCCAGCACATCGACTGGCTGTGGCCGCAGCTCACGCGCACGAGCACGACGGTGCCGCCCTACAGTTCGCTGATCCCGCTGCCGAAGCCGTATGTCGTGCCGGGCGGCCGCTTCCGCGAAGGCTACTACTGGGATACCTATTTCACGATGCTCGGGCTGCAGGTGTCGGGCCGCGAGGATCTCGTCGACGACATGCTCGACAACTTCGCCCATCTGATCGACACGATCGGGCACATCCCGAACGGCAATCGCACGTACTATGCGAGCCGCTCGCAGCCGCCGTTCTTCGCCTATATGGTCACGCTTGCCGCACAGGCCGAAGGCGACAAGGTCTACCAGAAATATCTGCCGGAGCTGCGCAGGGAGTACGCGTACTGGATGCAGGGCGAAACCACGACGCCACGCGGGCAGGCCGCGCGCAATGTGGTCGCGATGCCCGACGGCGCGGTGCTGAACCGCTATTGGGATGCGAGCGATACGCCGCGCGACGAGTCGTATCTCGAGGACGTGACGACCGCGAAGTCGGCGCCGGGGCGTCCGGCGAACGAGGTGTACCGCGACCTGCGCGCGGGCGCCGAAAGCGGCTGGGACTACAGCTCGCGCTGGTTCGGCGACGGCAAGACGCTCGCGACGATCCGCACGACGTCGATCGTGCCGGTCGACCTGAACAGCCTGATGTTCCATCTCGAGACGACGATCGTGAAGGGCTGCGCGCTCACGCGCGACGTGGCCTGCGTGACCGATTTTTCCGGGCGCGCGGCGCGGCGTGCGGCCGCGATCAACCGCTATCTGTGGAACCGTCGCGGCTACTACGGCGACTACGACTGGCAGTTGCGCAAGCCGCGCGACGCCGTGACGGCCGCCGCGCTGTATCCGTTGTTCGCGGGCGTTGCCTGGCCCGAGCGCGCGAAGGCGACCGCGCGCGAGGTGCGCAAGACGCTGCTGCAGCCGGGCGGCCTCGCGACGACCACCGAGAACACGGGGCAGCAGTGGGACGCGCCGAACGGCTGGGCGCCGTTGCAGTGGATCGCGATCGACGGGCTGCGGCGCTATGGCGAACCGGCGCTCGCGAAGGACATCGGCACGCGTTTCCTGTCCGACGTGAAGCACGTGTATGCGACCGAAGGCAAGCTCGTCGAGAAGTACGTGGTCGAAGGCGCCGGCACGGGCGGCGGCGGGGGCGGCGAATATCCGCTGCAGGACGGCTTCGGCTGGACCAACGGCGTCACGCTGAAACTGCTCGGGCTGTACGGCGAGTGACGCGCGGCACGGGCCGCGCGCTTGCACCGCGAGAGAACGCACGGACCGGACTGTCGCGTGAGCGGCCGTCCGGCCCGTGTCTGCATCCGGCGTGCGTCAGAACACGATCGTCGTGCGCACGCCGACCACCGTTTCGTCCCCGATGCGTGCACCGGCCGCGTTCGGGTTCGGGATGCCGCCGCCCGGACGGAAGAAGTGCTGCAGGTCGGCCTGCAACTGCCACCACGGCGTGACCTGGTACTGGTACGTCGCCTCGACGACCGTTTCCGCGCGGCGTACCGGATAGCCGGGTGTCGTGTATGCGCCGGTGTCGCCGTCGAGGCCGCGCGCATGCGAGCCGATCTTCGTGTAGCCGACCGCGAGACCCGCGACGTCGTTGTCGCGTCCCTTGAACGGCGCCTTCAGCGTCACGCCTGCATTGGCGGCGAAATCGACGGTATTGCGATCGCCCGGCGCGCCCATCACGCGCGCGAACACGCCCACCGAGCGCGGGCTGTCCGGCGCCGGCCGCCACACCATCTGGTCCGCGACCGCATAAAAACTGTAGTTGCCGCGATGCGTGGCCGGCATGCCGTTGCTCGCCGGATTCGCGAGCGACAGGCCATCGGTGCCGTAGCGCGGATCGTTCGCATGCTGCGACTGATACCAGAAGCCGAGCTTGTACGTGCCCGGCAGGCCGGCCGGCTGCGGCGCCTTCGGATCGGCGGGCGGCGCGTTCAGCGCATACTGCACTTCGCCGATCACGAACGCGCCGCTGCGCAGGTTGAAGTGGGTGCCGTGCGCGTTCAGCACCTGCGCATCGCCGTCGGTGCGGCCGGCCGGGTTGCCGTCGAACACGCCGACCATCGCGGTCCACGCATCGGCGGGCTTCACGCGCAGCCGCACGCCGAGCGACGACATCGGATACGCGGGGCCGCCGGCCGGCAAATCGGTCGACGGCAGCACGGGCCAGCCGAACGTGGCGTTCATGAAGGCCGACGCGTTCTGGCTCACCATGAATTCCTGGTCGACGCTCTGCTGGCCGACCTTCACGTCGACCTTGTCGTCGAGCAGCGACTGCTGGTACCAGAGCTCCCACAGGCGCGTGGTCGAATTCGCCTCGATGCCGGTCGCGGTCTGCAGCGTCTGCAGATAGCGCTGCGTGAGGTTGGTGCCGTGAATCTGCAGCGCCGACACGTTGAACGTGCCGCCCGGCAGGCCGATCGCCTTGCCGGTGTCGACGTCGAAGCCGAATTGCGTGAGCCCCTGGTAGGCACCGCCGCGACCCGTGCCGCCCGACGTGTTGTACAGGTACTCGCTGGTCTCCTGCAGGCTCAGCGTGATGCCGTGATCGCCCAGCACGTCGCGCAGGCCGCCCATGTTGCCGAGCAGGTTCGAGCGCTCCCGGAAGCCGGTGGGCGCGGGCGCGGCAGCATCGGCGGCCTGTTGTGCGGGCGCGGCGGCGTCACTGGCGCCGGCCGCCGGTTCGGCCGCGGCCGGCGGCGACGATTGCGCGAACGCGGGCGCGGCGGCGAGCGACAGCAGCAGCGCGGCGAGCGCATTGAGGCGGAACGAGCGCGGGACGGGTTCGAGGTAGTTCTTCATGTGGGTTCCGTCGGTGGTTTGATTAGTTAGGCTGAAGAAACGAAAACGTGGTGCGGAGAGCTTGACGCGGCGGTACATGGCACATGCCACCGCCGCGCGGGGCGGGGCTTACGGCAGCCAGCCGCCGATACGCCACACCTGCGCGAAGCCGAGGCGCGGCGCGGCCGAGCACAGCAGCGCGACGAGCGCGACCGCGGCCGCCATCACGGCGAACAGCAGGCAGTCGAGCGGGCGGGGCGCTGCCGGCACGTGGGCGAGCGCCGAGCTGCGCCAGTTGCCGAGCGCATGGGCGAGCGGCGAGAGGTCGGAAACGAACGAGCGGTCGCATGCGACATGCACGATGCGCTTGAGCCTGACCGCGAGCGATTGAAGAAACATGACGCTGCCTCCGTCCGGTCCGGCGAAGGCCGGACGACGTGATCGAGCGCGGGCGCGTGACGCGGCCTGCGATCGGAGGGTGGAACGTAACGGAGCGTGCAACGGACGAACCGGCGATGGCCGGCCCGGAAGGAAGCGCGCTAACCCGACGAATGCGAGCTAGCGGCGTAAGACATGCGTCTGGCTGCTATCTCGCGATGGCTTGGCCGGCCTGGACCGGCGTCGAACTGCAACTAGAGCATGTGTCCACGGAGGGACTCCTGTGATGAATTGCGGCGGATTGTATTCGCGTCGTTTGCTGCAGTGCAAGTAAAAAACGCATGAAAGGCGCCGTGTGTGGCGGACGCATCGCCGTGGAGCGCGCGGGTGCGAGGCCGCCACGACGAGGCGACGGCCGGGTGCCGCGCCGTTGTTCGCACACATCGAACCGTGACCGTGACATGACGCGCTGAAAGGTTTCGGCACGCCATTTCAAGGGCAATTCTTTCAGTGCCGCGAAGGCGGAAATTTATTTCGGGAAATGGGGTTGGGCGGGGTTGACTTCACTTTCGGGCCGTCCATAGAATCCGGCATCTTCACTCTTGGGGCCGCCGCCTTGGACGCCTGCAGTAGTCGATCTTCGAACGAAATTTCCGCCTGAGCGACCGACGTCCGCGCCTCATCGAAGCCGCCGTTTGTCCCCCGGGCAAACGGTGCGCGCAGCAGTATTCCGCAGCAAATTCCTACGTGCACCCTGATTCGCGCCGGTTAGCGTGATGCGTTTTCGCATGCGCCGCCCGGTTTCACCGCCGCCTGGCAGGCGGCCGCGTTCGCGCACGCCTTTCCCTGGCGCGCGAATGCCGGCCCGCACGCCTGACGGCGGTCAACCGTGTTCTCCGGAACACCGCACAGGAGCCGCCATGAACGACAGTGACAGTTGTCCCTTATGCCCGTTGCACGCACAGACCCTTTTGAACCCGGGTCGCAGGGACAATCCGGCCGACTAGCCTGACACGTCGTTCAGGCGCCGGACTGGCCCCGCGCCCACCACGCGGCCGGCACGCTTGCCGTCGCCGCACGGAGCCAGATCATGAACTTCGGCCTTCTGCTGTCGAATCTCCCGCACGTCACGGAATCGCGCAACCACTACGACGCGATGCTGATGCTCGACGCCCGTCCTCGGGTGTTCTCCCGCCTGTTGAACCGGCTGAAATCGCTGATCCGCTGAAAGAAGCGTCGAGCGCGCCTCGGCATGCGCACGCGCGGCCGCCATCGGGCGGTCGCCCCGCGCGCATCCCAAGGTCGCACGCTCACCAGATAACCATTAGCCGTACGGAACACATCATGTCCACGCCATCCAACGTTTCTCCACCGATCGCCGTCGAACGCGCCGCCGTGCTCGACGAGGCCCACCTCGGCGACATCCGCGGCGCGCTCGGTACGATCGCGCATCACGACACCGGCACGCGCGGCTCGTGGTGGGCGCGTCTGCGCACGCTGCTCGCGATCATCGGCCCGGGCCTCATCGTGATGGTGGGCGACAACGACGCCGGTGCATTCGGCACCTACACGCAGGCCGGCCAGAACTACGGCACGACGCTGCTGTGGACGCTGCTGCTGCTCGTGCCCGTGCTGTACGTGAACCAGGAAATGGTGCTGCGCCTCGGCGCGGTGACGGGCGTCGGGCATGCACGGCTGATCTTCGAGCGCTTCGGCAAGTTCTGGGGCGCGTTCAGCGTGATCGACCTGTTCCTGCTCAATGCGCTCACCATCGTCACCGAGTTCATCGGCATCACGTTCGTGCTGGATTTCTTCGGGCTGCCGAAGGTCGCCGGCGTGTGCGTGGCCGCGGCGCTGACCATGGCCGCGGTGAGTACCGGCGATTTCAGGCGATTCGAGCGGTTCGCGATCGGGCTGTGCGTGCTGAGCCTGCTGCTCGTGCCGGTGCTCGTGTCGATCCATCCGCCCGTCGCGCAGATGACGCGCGATTTCTTCGTGCCGAACTGGCCCGCGCACGCGAAGCTGTCGGACGTGATGCTGCTCGTGATCGGCATCGTCGGCACGACCGTCGCGCCGTGGCAGCTGTTCTTCCAGCAGAGCTACGTGATCGACAAGCGCATCACGCCGCGCTTCATGAAGTATGAAAAGGCCGACCTGTGGATCGGCATCGCGTTCGTGCTGATCGGTGCGGTCGCCATGATCGGTTTCAGCGCCGCGCTGTTCAACGGGCATCCGGAAGCCGGCAACTTCACCGACGCGGGCGGCATCATCGCGGGCCTCGAGAAGTATGCCGGCCGCACGAGCGCAACGCTGTTCGCGGTGGCGCTGCTCGACGCGTGCATCATCGGCGCGGCGGCCGTGTCGCTGTCGACGGCCTATGCAATCGGCGACGTGTTCAAGATCCGTCACTCGCTGCACCGCGGCGTGTCCGACGCGAAAGGTTTCTATCTCGTGTATTTCGGCATCGTCGCGGCCGCGGCCACGCTCGTGCTGATTCCGGGCAGCCCGCTCGGCCTGCTGACGGAAGCGGTGCAGACGCTCGCGGGCGTGCTGCTGCCGAGCGCGACGGTGTTCCTGCTGGTGCTGTGCAACGACCGCCAGGTGCTCGGCCCGTGGGTCAACTCAACGAAGCTCAACGTGTTCACCGGTGCGGTGGTCTGGGTGCTCGTGCTGCTGTCGATCATCCTCACTGCGTCGGTGATGTATCCGGATATCAGCGGCGAAGCGATCCTCGACGTGCTGGTCGGCGGCACCGTGCTCGCGATCACGGGTTATATCGCGACGGTATTGATTCGTCGCAACAAGCGCGTGATCGAACCGGCGATCGATCGCACGTTGCGCGACACGTGGCGCATGCCGCCGCTCGATACGCTCGAGCCGCAGAACATGACGCTGGCGACGCGAATCTGGATGGCCGTGCTGCGCGGCTATCTCGTGATCGCGGTCGGTCTCGTGATCGTCAAGGTGGTGCAGATGACGCTGCTGAAGTAACGCAGGCCGTCTGCCAGGAAGCGGCGCCGGGCCCGGCACCGCGCCGCAACCCGCACATGCCGGCCTTCGTGGCCGGCATGTGCGTTTACGCGCTTGCTTGCGGCACGTCGCACGCGCCGCGCGACGGTCAGATCAATTCGAGCTTCGACGTCAGGTACGTGAGCTGGATCCGGTTCGCGACGCCGAAGCGCTTGCGCAGCTTGCGCAGGTGATAGTCGACGTTGTGCGCACTGGTGTCGAGGCGCCGGCCGATCTCCTTGTCGGATGCGCCTTCGGCGATGCCGAGCAGCAGTTCCTGCTCGAACGGCGTGAGCCCGTTCACCGCGCGCTCGCGCGAGGTCGAGATCAACTGCGGCGACGCGAACTTGTGTACCGACAGCCCGATCGACAGCGCCTGCTCGATCGTCGCCGGCGTGATCCATTCGCGCGTGCGGCGCGGTGCGGTGAAGCTCATGAACGCGTGCAGCCGCGTGCCGGGCACGGCCATCGAATACATGATGCCGCTGCACATCCCGTCGTCCTGCATCGTCTGCAGGAAGCCGTCGAGCGCGGCCGGCGTCACGCGCGGGCCGGCGTCGCGCTCGCGGTGTTCGCGGCGCAACTGCTGCAGGTCCCACACGATCGGCATGTTGCACACGCGTGCGCCGAGCGTGCGCGGATCGACGTCGTGATGCTGGTGGCGCACGTAGTCGCCGCGGTAGGTGGACGGCGTGAATGCTTCGTGCAGATAGAGACTTTCGACCCTCTCGTGCGCGAATTCGAGCGCGAAGTACGCGAACGTCGAGAAGCCCGTGAGGTGCAGCAGGCTTGCGACGATCCGGCTGCGCTCGGCCGTGCTCTGCGCGTGCGCGAGCGTATCGGCCACGCCGAGTTTCGGCGCGTGCGGCTGCGTGACGTCGCCGCGTTTCACGTCGTCGCACCAGACGACCTGCACGGGGCGCTCTCGCAGCGCGTCGGGGCATGCGCCCGGCCCGTGCGACGGGCGGGGAAAGGTTGAGGCGACCGCTTCTTCATGCAATGCAATGTCGGACATGTGCCATCCCTCGGAATCGACGCATAACGCCTGGCGGCGGCCGTATCGTGTATGGCCGTCGCGGCGGTGCGATCGAGCATCGGTGTGATATGCGCGGATCGTCATCCATGACGCAGCGCGGGGCATTGTACAAAAACGCTTGTGTACGCGTAATATGCCGTAATACTAATGGCGGCGGAAGATTCCTATTCGCACGCAAATAACGAAGACCAGAAAATCCATCGAGACAAGACCAGATCGTGACGGGGCGCAGGTTCATATATTGGGAAAGGGCGGGCTCCTCATGACATACGCTGACGGCGCACCACGCGTCGAGTGGTTTTCGCAGGCCGATATCGCAACGGCCGCGGCTTATTCGAATGAATATCAGGCAATCGGACACGACGTTTTTACCGGCGCGCAAATCGAATTCGGTAAAACCGACCCGGCTTTGGTCGATTTCGCGTCATGCCATGCGCGCTTGCGGCAAATCGGTTTCAGTACGCTCGGTTACGGCGCTTTCGAAATGATCGGGCGGCGCATCCTGTGCGCGCACCTGCTTCGCGATCTCGCTCCCGCGACGTTCATGCAGCCGTTTTTCGAGGGCATGCTCTACGAGAGCGACCCGCGGTTCGCGCAGGTGCGGCAGAGCGGCTTTCCGGTTGCGTGGCAGCTCGACGAGATCGAGGCGGCCGCGCAGGGCAGCGGCGACCGTAAGATGCTGGCGCTCGCCGGCCATCTGCGTGCGCACGCGATGAACAGCGGCGTGCTGTTCGGCCTGTCGGCGCCGCGCCTCGACCTGCGTGTCGCGGTGAACGTGACGTCGGAGACGCACGGCACCGAATGGATCGACGATCGCGTGATCGGCGGTGCGCTGTCGGTCAGCCTCGCGGTGCATCGTGTCGCGCTGCCGTTCCTCGAGGCACGCATCGCGCGCATGCGCGGCTTCGCGCTCGGTGACGAGCAACTACAGGTGCTCGACCGTCTCGTGCATGGTCTGTCCGACCAGGAGATCGCGAGTGCACTGCGCACGTCGCTGCACAAGGTCGGCCACCATATCCGCTCGCTCGAAAAACTCTTCAACGTGCAGAACCGCGCGCAGCTCGCATACCTGGCGGCCCGCCGGCTGCCGTCCTGACGCCGCGCGTCCGTCGCGTTCGTCCCCGTTTTTTCCGTGACCGATGAACGTCGGGCCGGCCCGACGGGCCGCTGCGGCCGCGCGCGCCGGCGCGCTCTGCAGACGATGCTTGACAGCATTTTTTTCGAGTGATTGGCGAGTTCACCTATGAATTATTGCTGATTTATTTCTTCGTAATATGGCCCGGTCGTCACGCCGGACGGCGGGCCGCGAGGTTGCGCCGTGCGTGACGGAACTGGTCAACAGGGGCGGACAAATCAATGTGCGGAATCGACGGCTTTTTGAATAGCGTCGCCTGCGATGAGGAGACAGCGCGCGGCACACTCGCGCGCATGACGGCGAGCCTTGCGCATCGCGGGCCGGACGGGCAGGGGATCTGGGTCGACCCGGAGGCCGGCATCGCGCTCGGCCACCGACGGCTCGCGATCGTCGACCTGTCGGTACACGGCCGACAGCCGATGGCATCCGCGTGCGGTCGCTACGTCATGGTCTTCAACGGCGAAATCTACAACCATCGCGAACTGCGCGCGGAGCTCGAGCGCGCGGGGCGCGCACCGGCGTGGCGCGGCCACTCCGACAGCGAGGTGCTGATCGCGGCGATCGTCGCGTGGGGTGTCGACGCGACGCTGCGGCGCGCGACCGGCATGTTTGCGTTCGCGCTGTGGAATCGCGCATCGCGGGTGCTGACGCTCGCGCGCGACCGGATCGGCGAAAAACCGCTCTACTACGGCCGGATCGGCGACGCGCTCGTGTTCGCGTCCGAACTGAAGGCGCTGCGCGGCTATCCGGGCTTCGACGGCGCGATCGATCGCGATGCGCTGTGCCTGTACCTGCGCCAGTCGAGCGTGCCCGCGCCGCATACGATCTATCGCGGCATCCACAAGCTGCCGCCCGGCACATATATCCAGTTCGAGCATGCGCGCGACACGCCGCGCCTGCGTGCGTACTGGACGCTCGAACAGGTGATCGAGGACGGTCGCGCGCAGCCGTTCGAGGGCAGTGCCGACGACGCGGTGGGCCAGCTCGACGTGGTCCTGCGCCAGGCCGTCGCGCGGCAGATGGAAGCCGACGTGCCGCTCGGCGCGTTCCTGTCCGGCGGCGTCGATTCGTCGACGATCGTCGCGCTGATGCAGGCGCAATCGTCGACACCGGTCGATACGTTCACGATCGGCTTCCACGAGGCCGGCTACGACGAGGCCGGTTATGCAAAGGCCGTCGCGCGCCATCTCGGCACGCGCCATACCGAGCTCTACGTCACGGCCGACCACGCGCTCGGCGTCGTGCCGAAGCTGCCGTCGATCTACGACGAGCCGTTTTCCGATGCGTCGCAGATCCCGACCTTTCTCGTGTCGGAGCTGACGCGCCGGCACGTGAAGGTGAGCCTGTCCGGCGACGGCGGCGACGAGCTGTTCGGCGGCTACACGCGCTATTTCCTGACGCCGCGCCTGTGGCGCAAGCTGCATCGCGTGCCGGGCGCCGTGCGCGCGCGGATCGCCGCCGCGCTGCATGCGTTGCGGCCCGATCACGCGGATCAGCTTGCGGCCGTCGCGCAGGGGGCGTGGGGCGGCGTGGAGGCACGCGAATCGGCGGCGCGCATCGGCGATCGCCTGCACAAGCTCGGCCACGTGATGACCGCCGAGAGCCGCATCGGGCTGTACCGGCTGCTGATGTCGTCGGTGCATCATCCCGAGCGCCTCGCGCTGTCGGGGCAGGAGCCGGCGACGCCGCTCGACACCGTATCCGCGTGGCCCGCGCACCTGAGCTTCGCCGAGCAGGCGATGGCGATCGATACGCTCACGTACCTGCCGACCGACATCCTCGCGAAAGTCGATCGCGCGGCGATGGCGGTGAGCCTCGAAACGCGCATGCCGTTCCTCGATCATCACGTCGTCGAATTCGCGTGGCGCGTGCCGGCGCACGTGCGCTTGCCGGAAGGGCAATCGAAGGCGCTGCTGCGCCGGCTGCTCGACCGCTACGTGCCGTCCGCGCTGATCGACCGGCCGAAGCAGGGCTTCTGCGCGCCCGTCGATCACTGGCTGCGCGGCGCGCTGCGCGACTGGGCCGAGGCGCTGCTGCGGCCGTCGCGGTTGCGCGAGGAAGGCTATTTCGATGCGGACGCGGTCGAACGTCTGTGGCGGCAGCACGTGACCGGCCGGATGAACTGGCAGCACCAGCTGTGGACGGTGCTGATGTTCCAGGCGTGGCTGGAGGCGCAACGCGCCGCATGAGGCGGCGCGTTGCGCGTCGTTACTGATCGAGGCAGCGCATGCAGCGCCGCTTCGCGTCGTTCGAGTGGAGGCCGCGACACATCGTCATCACGGGCCGGGCATGGCACGAAGGCGGATCGGCGGAGGCCGCCGGCGAAGCCTGGCGGCGCACGCGATCGGGCGGCGTGGTTGCAGCGGCATCCATCCGTCGCTGGCGTGCGGGCCGCGTGTCGCGACCGGCGCTGCCGTCATCCGGATCGCCCGGCGTCATCGACGCGACGCGAAGCGTGGTGTCGTTCGCCGCGTGCGCAACGGGCTGCGCGGTGCACACGAGTGCGACCAGCGCGGCCAACGCGCAATGGCAGGCGACGGCGGTTCGCGAATCGCACATCTTCATGATCGTTCCGTTCGTTCCGGGGCCGGCGGCGCGGAGGGCGCGCGGCTACCGGGTCGATTGTAGGGACGGCGATGGTCGTGTGTCACGCCGGATTCCGTAGTCGCGGGCATCGGCGCGGGGCACGAGTGGACGCGACGACGCGTGACGAAGCGCGGTGTCGTGCGGCCGCCGGCGCCCAAAAGCGACCGCCGCCCGGAGGCGGCGGTCGGGTCGCGACTGGCTGGCGGGCCGGGCGGCGTGCGGGCCGCGCCCGACGGGCGTGCCGCGAAGCGCTGCGGATCGGCGCAGCGCGGTGGGGGGAGCTCGCAGGCGAGCCGCACGCAATGCGGCTCGCGGGTAAATCGTCAGGCGTAGTCGGCGGCCATCACGGCTTGCGGTGCCGCGCGCAGGATCGGCGCGGCTTCGTGGCGCTCGACGTGCGTCATCGCCGCACCGAACAGCACCAGGCGATAGCCGACCGCGTAGATCGGAATGATCCGCAGGTTCTTGTCGTGATCGAGTTGCAGCTTCGAGCGGATACGCGAGATATGGGTGTCGAGCGTGCGCGACGACACGCCGAGTTCACGACCCCACACGGCTTCCTGGATTGCCTGCCGCGGCACGATCTTGTTCATGTTGTCGAGCAGGAATTCGACGACGTCGAATTCACGCGGCGTGACGTCGACGATCTTGTTGTCGATTTCGATCGTGCGGCGCACGAAGTTGATTTTTATGTTGTCGATGTACAGGTATTTGCAATCCATGGTGGCCCTCGCATGTCCATAAAGGAGTGTTTGCGGGTCCTGTGCTGCAACTTCCGGGCCAGGGAAGGGATTGTCATGTCACGACAGGGGGCGGCACCCGAGCGGACGGCGCTGTGGCCTTGAATTTAAAAGAATTTTCAAGGAGTGGCGTGCCGCGGGTAGAGAAAGGGTCCGAGCAAAGGTGAAGGATTGTTACGTAGCATCGGCGGGCGACGTTACGGGCGTTACGTCCGACGTAACGCGGGGGGAACCGCGCGGGCAACATGCGCGTGATCCGGATCGGCGGCAGGGGATGGGAACCCTACATCGAACCCGACATGGCTCGATGGAAAATCCATATGAATCAGTGACATAAGTGGCCACAATTGCCGACATCGAACCCTACATGAAACCCTGCACGGAAGCATGACGACCGTCGCCACCTTTGAGCCGTTGTTTCCCGAAGATCGCGTACTCGATCCGCTGCTTGAGCAGGCCGCCGAACTCGTCGATTCGTCGCAGCGGTTGCTTGCCGTACGCGATACCCCGCTGGCGACTGCGCTCTGCTGACTTCGCCCTCGCATCGCGGCGAACTTTCGTTCGGATTGCCGCTGAGCAGTCTCCGGTTTCTGTTTCCGAGGCTTTGGCCGGAAGTCGAGCAGGAGTAAGGGGGCCGACGGGCCGCGCGAGGTCGGGCGGCGTCGGCTCGAACAAGCACGACATTCCCGCGATACATTGAAAACGCCGGCCGCAGGGCGTCTCCGCCCCGCGGCCGGCGTGTCGCCCCGCCGTCAAGCCTTCGCGCTATCCGCCGAATCGAACGGCAGCACGTAATGCCGCTTGCCCGTTGCCGCGAAGATCGCGTTCGCGACCGCGGGCCCGACCGGCGCGACGCCCGGCTCACCGACCCCGGTCGGCGCTTCGGCCGACGGCACGATATGCACCTCGACCTTCGGCATCTCCGCGATGCGCAGCACGTGGTAGCCGTCGAAGTTGCGCTGTTCGACCTGGCCGTCCTTCAGCGTGATCGCGCTGTGCATCACCGCGCCGAGCCCGAAGCCGATGCCGCCCTCCATCTGCGCGGCGACGATGTCGGGATTGATCGCGATCCCGCAATCGACCGCGCACACCACGCGCTCGACCTTCACCTTGCCGTCCGCGTCGACCGACACCTCGGCCACCTGCGCGACATAGCTCTTGAACGCCTCGGCGACGGCGATCCCGCGCCCGCGGCCCTTCGGCAGCGGCTTGGCCGGATCCCAGCCGGCCTTCTGCGCGGCCAGGTCCAGCACCGCGCGCATGCGCGGCTCCTTCGCGAGCAGGTCGCGGCGGAATGCGTACGGATCCTTGCCCGCCGTGTGCGCGGCTTCGTCGATGAACGCCTCGACGGCATACGCGGTGTGCGAGCTGCCGACCACGCGCCACCACAGCACGGGCAGGCCCACCTTGGTGGTGGTGAGTTCGACCGACACGTTCGGCACCGCGTACGGCAGGTTCGCGGCGCCCTCGACCGAGGTGGCGTCGATGCCGTTCTTGACCATGAACGCTTCGAACGGCGTGCCGGCGAGAATCGACTGGCCGACGATCCGGTGGCGCCAGCCGACCAGCTTGCCGTCCGCGGTCAGCCCCGCGTCGAGCTTGTGGAAGTACATCGGCCGGTAGAAGCCGCCCTGGATGTCGTCCTCGCGCGTCCATTGCAGCTTGACGGGCTTGCCGTCAGCGCCGAGCGCCTTCGCGATCGACACGGCCTCGACCACGTAGTCGGACCACGCGTTCGCGCGCCGGCCGAAGCTGCCGCCCGCGTACAGCGTGTGGATCTGCACCTGTTCGGGCTTCAGGCCGGCCGTCCTGGCCGCGTTGGCCTGGTCGACCGTCTGGAACTGGTCGCCGGCCCAGATTTCACAGCTGTCCGCCGTCAGCTTGACGACCGCGTCGAGCGGCTCCATCGGCGCGTGCGCGAGATACGGGAATTCGTACGTCGCGCCGATCTTGCGCGCGGCGCCCGCGATTGCCGCATCGGCATCGCCGTCCTTGCGTGCCGACGTGCCCGGCTTGTCGGCGAGCTGCCGGTATTCGCGCATGATCTCGTCGGAGCCGCGCTTTTCGGCGTGCGCTTCGTCCCATTCGACCTTCAGCGCATCGCGACCCTGTTTCGCGGCCCAGAAGCCGGTTCCGACGACCGCGACGCCACCCGGCACCTGCACGATCGACACGACACCCGGCACGGCCTTGGCGGCCGTCGCGTCGAACGATTTCACCGTGGCGCCGAAGCGCGGCGGGCGCTGCAGCAGCGCGACCCGCATGCCGGGGAAGGTCGTGTCGAGCGTGAAATGCGCGGTGCCGTTCGATTTCGGCGACGCGTCGACGCGCGGAATCCGCTGGCCGATCAGCTTGAAATCGGCCGGCTGCTTCAGCACGACCTTGTCCGGCACCGGCAGCTTCGACGCATCGGCGACGAGCGTGCCGTATGAGGCCTTCTTGCCGCTCTTCGCGTGCGTGACGACGCCGTTGGCGGTCGTCAGCTCGCCGGCCGGAACCTTCCAGCGGGCCGCCGCGGCCGACACCAGCATCGCGCGGGCCTTGCCGCCCGCTTCGCGCAGCTGCTGCCACGAGTTCGCCATCGCCGAGCTGCCGCCCGTGCCCTGCATCGTGCCGAACGCGAGGTTCGCGTAGCGTTTCGCATCGGCCGGCGCGCTTTCGACGCGCACGGTCGACCAGTCGGCGTCGAGCTCCTCGGCGACGATCGTCGCGATGCCCGTATACGCACCCTGGCCCATTTCGACGTGCTTCGCGATGACCGTGACGGCGCCGTCGGGCGTGATGCGCAGGAACGCATTCGGCGCGAAGTCCGCGGCGGGCGCGGTCGCGGCCAGCGCGCGGCGGCCGAGGCCGGCCCATTCGAAGCCGATGGTCAGGCTGACGGCGGCCGCGGCACCCGCAGCCTTCAGGAACGTGCGGCGCGACGGACGCACCGACCCGGTGTTGTCGAGTTCGATCGTCATGGTCAGGCTCCCAGCGTCGCGGCCGCGTCGTGGATCGCCGCCCGGATGCGGGCGTAGGTCGCACAGCGGCACAGGTTGCCGTTCATCGCGGCGTCGATGTCCGCGTCGGTCGGCTTCGGGTTCTGTTCGAGCAGCGCGGTGGCCGACATGATCTGGCCGGACTGGCAGTAGCCGCACTGCGGCACCTGCAGCTTGACCCAGGCGGCCTGCACGGCCTGCGCGGGCTTGCTCTGCAGTCCTTCGATCGTCGTGATGTGCTTGCCCGCGATGCCGGCGAGCGGCAGCACGCACGAGCGGACGGCCTGGCCTTCGAGATGCACCGTGCACGCGCCGCACTGCGCCATGCCGCAGCCGAACTTCGTGCCGGTCAGTCCCGCGTGTTCGCGAATCGCCCAGAGGACGGGCATCGACGGATCGGCGTCGAGCGTGACGTTCTTGCCGTTCAGGACAAACGATGTTGGCATTTTGATTGTCTCCGTGGGGAAAACCCGGCATGCGCCCGGTTACAGGGTCTGCTCACGCTCATAGCGGGCTTGCGCTGGCCCCCAGAAGGGCCGAGCGCAAGGAATGCGACGCAGCGAATACTCGCCGTATTCGCAAGGAGCATGACGCCGCGATCGGCCCTTCTGGGGGCCAGCCCCAAGAATGAATTTTCCCAAACAGGGGAACGTGCGTTGCCGGCCGTATTGCGGCGTCGATCGTCCCTTATTTGGCGCGGCCAAACGGCGCTCCTCACTCCTTGCACTACGACCGGCAACGCACGTTCGCAAGCCCGCTATGAGCGTGAGCAGGCCCTGAGTGTGCGCGAGGCGCCGGTTTTTGCGTCTACCCAATCCTGCAAATTTATTGAACAATCCTGCAAATCCCCGGCAGGCTCCGGGCGGTTTCGCTATGCTCCCGCGACATGGGGAAATCTATCGAGGAAGTGTCATGGACATGACCGATATCGTGACGTCGCGCGAATCCGGGCGGCGCGAGCTGGCGACGCTGATCGGCCGTTTCGCGCCGGCGGACGGCTCGCATTCGACGGCCGTGCCGGGCCTGATGCTGCACCGGCACTCGCGGCCGGTCGATCTCGGCTGCGGCGTGTCGCGGGCCGCGCTCGTGATCGCCGCGCAGGGCGCGAAGCGCGTGATCGTCGCCGGTCAGGCTTACGAGTACGACACGCAGAATTGCCTGATTACATCGATCGACTTGCCGATCCTGTCGCGCGTGACGCACGCGTCGCCGGAAGCGCCTTACCTGTGCCTGTCGCTGACGCTCGATCCGCAGCGCATCGTCGAGCTCGCGGCCGAGATGCGGCTGCCCGAACCCGACGCGGGCCCCGAAGGCGAGGGGATCGCGCTCGCCGAGCTTACGCCGCCGCTGCTCGATGCCGCGCTGCGCCTGACGCGGCTGCTCGATACGCCGGCCGACATTCCGGTCGTCGCGCCGCTGATCGAAAAGGAACTGCTGTACCGGTTGATGACGAGCGGGCAGGGCACGCGGCTGCGGCACATGGCGATCGCGGGCAGCCAGACGCACCGGATCGCGCGCGCGATCGAATGGCTCCGCGATCACTTCGCGGAGCCGATGCGCGTCGAGTCGCTCGCGCAGGCAGTCAACATGAGCGTGTCGTCGCTGCACCACCATTTCAAGCACGTGACGACGCTGAGCCCGCTGCAGTACCAGAAGCAGCTGCGGCTGCACGAGGCGCGGCGGCTGTTGCTGCGGCAGGGCGGCGATGTCGGGTCGGTGGCGGCCGTCGTCGGCTACGAAAGCGCGTCGCAGTTCAGCCGCGAATACAGCCGGCTGTTCGGTGCGCCGCCGATGCGCGACGTCGTGCAGCTGCGGAAGAAGGAACTGCTCGGCTGACGGCCGGCAGCCGGCGCGCGGCCGGTTGCCGGTCACCTCATTTCATCGGGCAACCACCGTCGTCTGCAGGAACGTCGGCGCGATCCGCCAGTCCGGCACGTAATGCGCCGGCCACGCGCCCGGCGTATCGACCGCGTTGAAATACACGACCGCCTTCAGCAGCGGATAGCGCCACAGCGACCGCTGGAGTTCGTCGAGTGCCTCGCGCTTGCGCGAACCGGACCCGTCGACGCCGAGCTCCGTGATCATCACCGGCAGCCCGTAATCGGTCACCCGCTCGTATTTGGTCCGCAGGATGCTCGCGGCGGACGCATGGCCGCCGGCCGGCCAGGTCGCGCAGCGCGGGCAGTCGAACACGGACAGGCCGACGGCGTCCACATAACCGCGGCCCGGAAAATAGTCGTCGAGGTTCCGGTTGCCGGCCGGCGACCACACGTAGCGGAGCTGGTCGGTCATCGTGCGGCACGTGGTCACGACGCGCCGGTACGCATCCACGTAGGCCGGCGCATCGCCGATGGCCCACGGATAGCGCCCGGTGTCGGCCTCCATCTCGTGGCCCCAGCGCACGAACACGGGGCCCTTCAACGCGGCGAGCGCCGAGCAGGTGGCCGCGATCCGCGCGTCGTAGCGCCCGAGCGCGATATCCGCGAGCAGCGCGCCTGGGCGCGTGTCGCCTGCCGCCCAGGGCTCGACGGTCAGCATCAGCGAGCGGTTCCGTGCCTGCGCGTTCCGGTAGGCTGCGTCGATTTCCGCGCGGATGTCGGGCGCGTTCCACGACACGAACACATGGTCGAACGCGAGATCCCGGTTGGCCGCGAGCGTGTTGTCGGGATCGTATGCGCCGAGCTCGGGCTGCTTCACCGGTTCGCCCGGCGCGGGCGCGACCACGGCCGGCAGGCCCGAGCGCCACATCATCGCCTGCCAGCCTTTCGGCGCGCGCAACCCGATGCCCGCGAGCAGCATCGCGAGCGCGAACACGAACAGCGCGTTGCGCACCGGCAGGCGGCTGAAGAACATCTGCCGGAACGCCGACCATTCGAGCCCTTGCTCCCTGCCGTGATTCACCGCGACGACGGCCGCGATCACGAGATACAGGGTGCTCGTCAGCGTCGAGAACAGATAGAAGCCGGCGGCATTGCGCGGGTTCTCGACCGTGACGACGGGCAGGCTGCAGAACAGCGAGATCAGCAGGTACGGCGCGACCACGCGCAGCGGCGCGTCCTGTTCGATCGTGCCGCCCTTCGGCGTGACCTTGAACGGGAATTCCTTGCCGCGCACGAAGTCGAGCACGGCCGACGCGCAGCCGAGCACGACCCAGGGCCAGCGCGCGAACACGAACGACAGCCCTTCCCACGACAGCAGCTTCGTATTCAGCGGGCGGCACGACTGGGTCGAATGCGTGGCCCAGGTCACGACGCACAGGAGCAGCACGGCCAGCGGCAGCGCGTAGGTGAGGTACGTGAGGTAGTCGACGTGTGCCCACACGCGGCCGGTGAGCAGCGCGACGACCGGAATCACGACGCCGCCGGCCATCGCGAGCGCACACAGCGGGTACCACAGCTGGCAGAACAGGAACTGCGCCTTCAGCTTCAGCGGCAGCCCCATGAAATAGTGGCGCGTGTAGCGCAGCATGATGATCATCACGCTCTTGGACCACTGGAACTCCTGCGTGGCGAGGTCGCCGAACGTGCGCGGTCCTTCGCCGTTCGCGATCGCGTTCAGCGCGTGCATGCCGCGCCAGCCCTTCGAATTGAAGATCATCGTGGTCGAGTGATCCTCGGCGAGTTCGGGCCCGAGCCCGCCGATCTCGCGCAGCGCACGGCAGCGCACCGCATAGTGCGAGCCGATGCACAGCGGCGCGAGCCCGCCCGCATAACCGGCCTGCATCGTGCCGTGCAGCGGCCCCTCGACGTTCACGCGCCCGCGCGCGCTCCAGCTCCCGGCCGCGTTGCTGTCGCAGATGCTCGGTGCCGACACGTAGCCCACTTCCGGATCGACGAACGGCCGCAGCATCTCCTCGAGATAGGTGCGGGTCGGCACGTGGTCGGCGTCGAGCTGCGACACGAAATCGTAGTTGTCGTAGCCGACCATGTCGTAGAAGTACGCGAGATTGCCTTCCTTGCATTTGGTGCGGCGTGGCCAGCTCGCGCGGTGGTACGCGGCGATGCCGCGCCGCGTCGACACGAATACGCCGTGCTCGCGGCACCAGTCGAGCGTCTCGGGCGACGGGTCTTCATCCGCGAGCCACGTATCGTGCGGGTAGGTCTGGTCGAGCATCGCGAGCAGCGTCGTGCGGACGATGTCGAACGGCTCCGACGGCGCCTTGGTGACGACCATCGCGACGCGCCAGTCGCGCGGCACCGGCAGCGCGGGGTTCGGCACGACCGCCGAGCGGATGATGAAGATGAAGTAGCCGGGAATGAAGGTGGTCCAGAACAGCACGAAGCAGTTGACGCCGAAGCGGAATGCGTCGACGTAGTGCTCGTCGCGCAGCCACCAGCGCCAGAAGATGCCCAGCGCGACGAACCAGCACAGCGCGAGGATGTGGAAGACGATCCTGGTCCCGCTGTCCATCAACGGGACGACGAGCGGGACGTCTGCCTGCTGCGAGTCGGTGCGAACGGCTTCGGTGTCGGGTTCGGCGGTATCGGTGGTGTCGGCGGTATCCGGCACAGAGCCGCCGGCAAGCGACGCAACCAGCTTCTTCATGGTGTTCTCCCGTCAAGGTCAGATCATCAGTCTTGAAGCAGGCCGCGTTGCGGCCGGGTGTCCTCGCTGGCGTGCTGTTGTTCCGGTGCCGGGGCCGCCGGCGTGCGCTCGCCGCACGAGCGGCCCACGCGTTCGTAGCGGCGAAAGCCGCTGTCGACGGCCAGCCGTTCGCTGAACAGGTTGCGCATGTCGAGCATCACGGGATCGGCCATGTGATCCGCGAGGTCGGCGAGATCGAGTGCCTCGAACGCCTTCCATTCGGTCATCACGACGACGGCGTCCGCGCTGCGCACCGCGTCGATCGCGGAACCCTCCATGAATACCTGCGGCAGCAGCCGCGACGCTTCGTGCGGACGCGCCGGGTCGTATGCGCGGATATGCGCGCCCGCGCCGACGAGCAGCTGGATCACGTCGATGCTCGGGCTTTCGCGCACGTCGTCGGTCTGGCCTTTGAACGTGAGGCCGAGCACCGCGATGCGCTTGTCCTTGATCGAGCCGCCGCAGGCCTTCTCGATGCGGCGCAGGATCTGCTCCTTGCGCAGCGCGTTCGATTCGATCGCCGCGCTGACGATGCGCAGCGGCACCGCGTGTTCGGACGCCGTCGCCTTCAGCGCGCGCGTGTCCTTCGGAAAGCACGAGCCGCCCCAGCCGGGGCCGGCTTTCAGGAACGATGCGCCGATGCGGCGGTCGAGGCCCATCCCGTTCGCGACCAGTTCGACATCGGCGCCGACCGCTTCGCACAGGTCCGAGATCTCGTTGATGTAGCTGATCTTCACCGCGAGGAACGCATTCGCCGCGTATTTCACGAGTTCGGCCGTTTCGATCTCGGTCGCGAGCACGAGGTGGCCCGTCGCTTCGAGCGGCGCATAGATGGCCTTCATGATCTCGATCGCGCGCGGATGCTCGGCGCCGAACACGACGCGGTCCGGATGCATGAAATCGTCGATCGCCGAGCCTTCGCGCAGGAATTCCGGATTCGATGCGATCGCCGCGTCGACGCCTGCCGGCGCGTGGCGTTCGACGATCTGCTTGACGACCCGGTTGGTGCCGACCGGCACCGTCGACTTCGTGACGACGACCGCGAAACCGGTCAGGTTCGACGCGATCTCGCGTGCGGCTGCCTCGACGTACTGCAGGTCTGCCTGGTCGGTGCCCGGCAGCGTCGGCGTGCCGACCGCGATGAATACCGCGTCGCGATCGCACACGCTCGCCGCGAGGTCGCTGCTGAAGCGCAGCGTGCCGCGTTCGACGTTGCGTGCGACGAGTGCGTCGAGGCCCGGTTCGTAGATCGGGATGCGGCCTTCGTTCAGCGCGTCGATCTTGCCGCGATTGTTGTCGATGCAGACGACGTCATGCCCGAGATCCGCAAAGCACGCGCCGCTCACCAGCCCGACGTAACCGGTGCCGACGATGGCGATCCGCACATTCATGGTGATTCCCCTGGGTGGCGTTCAAGGAGACTGGCTCACTTGCCGGATTCGACTTGCAGTGCTTTCTGAAACCAGGCCGCGGCGTGTTCGACCATCGGTTCGATCGCGGTGAAACGCGGCCGCCAGCCGAGCACGAGCGCGGCTTTCGTGGCGTCGGCGTACAGCTCGGGCGGGTCGCCCGGGCGGCGCGCGGCCGTCACCGTCGGCACGCGGCGGCCCGTCACGGCTTCGACGGCGCGCAGCGCGTCGAGCACCGACGTCCCTTTGCCGGTGCCGAGATTCAATGCGACGCTGTGGCCGCCGCCGCACAGATAGGCGGTCGCCTGCAGGTGCGCGTCGGCGAGGTCGCTCACGTGCACGTAGTCGCGAATCGCCGAGCCGTCGGGCGTCGGGTAGTCGGTGCCCATCACCTGGAACGCGTCGCCCGTGCCGAGTGCCGCGCGGATCGCGAGCGGCAGCGCGTGCGTTTCCGGTTCGTGGCATTCGCCGATCATGCCGTCAGGGTCCGCGCCTGCCGCGTTGAAGTAGCGCAGCGCAACCCACCTGGTTCCGTACGCGCGCTCGAAATCGGCGGCCATCCGTTCCATCGCGTACTTGGTGAAGCCGTATGGATTGATCGGCCGCTGCGGCGTGCGTTCCGAGATCGGCAGCGCATCCGGAATGCCGTAAGTCGCGCACGACGACGACATCACGATCCGCCCGAGGCCGGCCGCGCGCATCGCGCTCAGCAGCGTGCAGGTGCCCGTGACGTTGACCGTGTAATAGCGCTCGGGCGCGAGCACCGATTCGCCGACGTAGGCGAGCGCGGCGAAATGGATCACGACGTCGGGCCGATGCACGGCGAATGCCTTCGACAGCGCGTCGCGATCGAGAATGTCGGCCGCGACAAGCGGCCCCCATCGAACGGCGTCGCGATGGCCGGTCGACAGATTGTCGTAGGCGACCGGCTCGTGTCCCGCCGCCGCGAGCGCCTTGCAGGTATGGCTGCCGATATAGCCCGCTCCGCCTGTCACGAGCACCTTCATGCCGTGGCCCCGGTCATGCGCAGCACCGGCTCGAGCCACAGTTCCCGGCTGAAATAGTCGATGGTCCGGCGCAGCCCTTCGTCGAGATCGACGGCCGGCCGCCAGCCGAGCTCGGCCGCCGCGATCGAGATGTCGGGCCTGCGCTGGTGCGGATCGTCGATCGGCAGCGGCCGGAACAGGATCTCCGATTTCGAGCCCGTCATCGCGAGCACTTTCTCCGCGAGTTCGAGCATCGTGAATTCGCCGGGGTTGCCGAGGTTGACCGGCGTGCCGATGTTGTGATCGGCACTCATCAGGCAGAAGAAGCCGTCGACCAGATCGGTCGCGAAGCAGAACGAGCGTGTCTGCATGCCGTCGCCGTAGATCTCGAGCGGCGCGCCGTTGAGCGCGCCGACGATGAAGTTCGACACGACGCGGCCGTCGCGCGGCGACATCCGCGGGCCGTAGGTGTTGAAGATGCGCGCGACGCGTACATCGATGCCGTGCATGCGGTAGTAGTCGTAACACAGCGCCTCGGCCGCGCGCTTGCCTTCGTCGTAGCACGCGCGCGGGCCGATCGTGTTGACGTTGCCGCGATAGGTTTCCGTCTGCGGATGCACGGCCGGGTCGCCGTAAATCTCGCTGGTCGACGCCTGGAACACGCGCGCGCCCGTCTTGCGCGCGAGCGCGAGGCAGTGGTGCATGCCGAGCACGTTCGTCATCATCGTGTGGACGGGATCGATCTGGTAGGTGGGCGGCGATGCCGCGCACGCGAGATTCCAGATCTCGTCCACCTGCAGTTGCGGCAGGCCGAGCGAGACGTCGCCCTTCACGAACTCGAAGCGGCCGGACGCCTTCAGGTCGGCGACGTTGAGCTTGCGCCCCGTCAGCAGGCTGTCGATGCACGTGACGGATGCGCCTTCCATGACCAGGCGCTCGCATACATAGCTGCCGAGAAAGCCGGCGCCGCCCGTGACGAGGACACGCTGCCCGGCGCGCGTCTCGAGCGTGACCCTGTCATTCATGGCTTTCACCTTCGTCGTTCAGCTCGGGGAACAACACGTCGATCAGTTCGACGGCGGCGCGCACGCGTTCCATCCCGCTGCACGGGTGTCGCTTCGGCAAGCGCCGGTTCGCATGTACGGAGGTTGACGAAGCGCCGCGACAGGCACTCCGGTTTCGCTGACTACCCCGTTGATGCTTGAACGACGCAAGCGTCGATCGATCGGTGGTGATCTTCATCGCCTTTTCCCCGATACGCTGATTGACGAGCAGGCCGCCGTTCGTGATCTTGTGCCACGGCGTGCCGCTCGGTGAGAGTCGGATATCAGGCAATCGGCATGCCATGAACGATGTCGACACGATGCGCACGGGCGCGGCGGCGAGATTGCAGCGTGATATGCGCGCTTCTGTTTCATGCGTGAATCGTGGGGCCAGAAAAGCCCGCAGGCCGATTGCCGGATCGATGCGATTCGATACGACGAAACACGCGATAAATCAGGCTTTTGCGGGATTCGCTTCGTCAAGCGGATGTTGAGCGGGAATGTTTCATCAATGAGAAATGAGCGGATAAAGGGATAAAAACGTTTCTTGAACGTGCAGCCAACCTGGAGATTGGGTGAATGAAAGGCTGGGGAATGAAAGTGAAAAAATGTTGTATGGCGTCCGGGTGAGGCCGCGTGTTTTCATTTGTTTTAATTATTACGCCGGTGCGAAAGTTTTAATTTTTACGGTTATTTCGACTTTCGAGCGTCGTGTGATCCCGTCGGTATTTTCACGAATGAATCAAATTCGTTTCGGTCATCCGGAGGAACGCGTGCCCACGGCATGCAGGGGGCTGATGTACCGGGCTCTCCGGGCATTGTGTCGGGCGAATCGATTCTCGTTTGTGATGGCGCGGCAGGGACCATACGCGCGTCGACCGGCGGTTCGCAAGCGGAAATGCCGGCGCCGCCGGCCTTGCGCGGCCATGCGCTTCTCAAGTTTGAAACACTCGTTCATCTGACCATCAGACGCACGGCCGCGAGCCGGATTCGTCCGTCAAATCCGGCAGTTGCGTCGTGGCGCTCGACAAGCGCCGAGGGCGTCAAACCGCCATTGCGATACATTCCTGAAACAAAAAATGTCGTTCCCGGCGATGCGGGCTGCCGTGGCGGCCGCTTGCCGTGCGCAATCTCCGGTGGAATAACGTGTGGCACGCTGCTTGCGGTACTGGACGCACCGGCGGGCGGTCGACACGAAGCAACGAACAGGTGGGGCGGCCAACTCGTCAATAAGCAGTCGGGGAAACGGCGATGAAGACCATAAGCTGTAGGTTGATCGGCGCGTACTTTGCGCATCAGTGGGGTAGTCGGAAAGGCCGGGGTGACGCTCGCGACGCTGTGCCAGCATCGCGGGTTGCGCTGTCCCGGTTTCTTGCCCGCCGCGCGCTTCGCGTGCTGGCGCGGTTGTCGCGCCGCACGGCAGTCGGGCGACAGCGACACTCACTTTCATTCGGTTCATCGGGATGGATCAGGCTGTTCGTGCCGGACAGCGTGATGCCGATTCGTCTTCGGCCGTGCAGGGCCGCTTCGATCGCGCCTGGCCCATGCCGGCGCCGGCCGGATTAGATCGAACGCCCGTCGGCCGGATTATCCGGAAGACCTTTCGTCGACAGCTCAGGGAGACGACATGCCACCTGGCTGCAATGCAGGCCCGTTGTCGCCTGAATAAAAGGTGTATTTTTCAACGTCGCTGCATTTGCGGTGGTTAATGTATTCGCGAATTTTCGATTCCGGAATGGAGTGCCGCGTGCCGGCACGCCGACCGGCGGGGTATCGAATATCGCGGGCCGGAAATGTGTCTGCATCTTTCCGGCTTGTCAGGCCGATTGTGTTTTTTTAATAAATCCAATGTTCATAAAAATAATAGAAAACACCTACCAAAAATATTTGGATAACCAAAAAACACGAGACTAAGCTTCGTCTGGCCAAATTCGCAAAAAACAGAAATTGAAAAGGCAGCATGATTTCTTAATTTGATAGTGATCCTTAATTTTGAGGATTGCTCAAGTCAGGAAGGTTGATGGCGTGCGATCTTCCCGACTCACTCCGTCCACGCCGTTTTGGAGTCGACCATGAAGAAGCTTCTGATTGCAGCAGCAGTTCTGGCGGTTTCGGGTGCAGCGTTCGCAGGTAGCGGCACGGTGTCGAGCAGCAGCTCGTCGAGCGGCGGTTCGACGATGGCAGGCGTTGCCGGCTTCGGCCATTTCACCGCGACCGATTCCGGCTCTGCACTCGGTGCAGCCGGCGCACTTGCCGGTGGCCCGGGCAGCGGTTCGGTCTCGTACACGAACCACACGCAATCGTCGTCGGTTAGCGGTTTCGGCTTCGGTGGCGCACAGGCAGGTGGCACCAGCGGCGCGAATGCCGGCTCGATCGGCTGGACGGTTCACCACTATTAAGCCGCGACGCGTAGCGTTCGTCATTGGCTGGCGGTACGGATGCCGGGTTCCGCTCGATGGGGGTAGACCCGGCTCCGCCACCGCCGAACTTACTCACAGCAAGGAATTGCTATGAAAGCCAAAGTCATTTTCGCGACAGCGCTCACCGTCATATCGTCGGCTGCATTGGCAGCGGGTTCCTCCACGACCAACCAGACACAGTCCGTTGCGGCGGGTGTTTCCGGTTCGGTTCTGGTCGGCTCTGGCAGCTATACCAGCAATTCGACTTCGACGGCGGGCGCGAACGCGGGCAGTACGGTGACACCCGCTGGTTCCGCCGGCACGGCATCCGCCTTCCACAACACGACCTCGACAGCCAGCGGTTCGGGCACGAACGGGGGCGCGTTCGCGGCAGGCGGCGGTATCGGTGCCGCAGGCTCGTACGGTGGAAACAGCAAAACGAACGAGAACGCGAATGCGCTGTCGGGAGGGGTGAGTGCCACGATCGTGCTGGGCGCCAACCACTACACGGCCAGCAGCGCGAACGACCAGGGCAATGCCAACGCGGGTGCCGCTGGGCTGACCGGCAGTGCTGGGTCAGGCGCGATCACGGGTTCGAATCACTACAACTCGTCGACCGTGTGGAGTACCGGTTCGGCCGGCTCGCCGTCCGCATCGGGCGGAAGCAACGCCAGTTCAAGTGCGACCGGAAGCAGTCATTAGTCAGGTGTGGGGGGGACCAGTTTCCCAGCGACGCTGGTCTCTTTTGCCCACATTGTTGTCACGTAAGGAGTTGGCATGAAGCAGAAACTGATTGCCGCCGCTCTGATGCTCGCGTCTCTGACGGCGTATGGCGCTGACCGTATTGCCAACGACGTGCAATCGAATTTGCAGACGTCAAACAACCCTGACCAGACAACCAAACCGTCAGAACAACAAACGCTTTCTTCGGGCAGTGCCATCGGCGGACCAGACGCCCAGCAGTGGCAGGGCATGTCGGCCGGCTCGTGGTCCCAGCTGGGCAACGGCTGGAAGCAGTTCGGGGAAGCAGGCAAAGCTGAAGGGAATCAGGGGAATTAGTACGGTTGCCTGGGTGGGAGGTCAAACCTCGTCCGGAGAGTGAAATGAACAGCAACAGGATCAAGGTGGCATGCGCTGCGATGTTCGCGATGACCACGATCGGCGCCCAAGCGCAAACCGCCGATTCGACTTCGAGCGCGCAGTCGTCGACGTCGTCGACGGCAGTCAGCCAGGGCGGCGGCTCGAGCATGAACACGAACACCACGAGCTCGCGCGGCGGCAACGCCACCAGCTCCAGCGGGGTTCGCAGCAGCGGCAATTCGAGCGTGAACGTGAACGTGACGATGCCGTCCAGCACGAGCGGCGGCACGAACGTGACGCCGCAGTCGCTGCAGTCGTCCGGCGCGCCCGGCACCAACCCGTACAACACCCAGTCGTCGGAAAACGTCAATTATTCCGGGACGCAGACGATCAAGACGAACCCCGCGATCCAGGCGCCGGGCCTCACGACCACGCTATCCGATACCTGCATGGGATCGGTGAGCGTCGGCGTGTCGTTCCCGGGGTTCGGCGCGACGGGCGGCACGACGCTGGTCGACCAGGCCTGCGTGCGGCGTCTCGATGCGCGTGAATTCCGTGCGATGGGCCTGACCGACGTGGCGCTCGCGCTGCTCTGCCAGAGCGACGCGAACCGGCGTGCGGTGGAAGCGACCGGGCATCTGTGCCCGGGCACGACGACGCCGCTCGCACGTTCGAACGTGGCGCCGAGCGTGGAAGCGACGGTCGCCGACGACGTGAAGTATCGCGATCCGATCGTGCGTGACCGCATGGGCTTGCCGCCGCTGGGCGCTGCCGCGCCGGCACCGGCGCAGGCCCGCCCGGTGGCGACGACCTCGGCGCAGGCGGCGCCCGTGTCGGTGCCGGTACCCGTGCCTGTGCCGTCGATCGCGCCGGTTGCCGCCGCGCCGGCCGTTGCCGCACCGGCCGTTGCTGCTGCCGCAGCCCCCGCCGTTGCCCCTGCCGTTGCCAAACCCGCCGTTGCAGCCGCGGCACCGGCCGTCGCCGCAGCGCCGGCGGTGGCTGCCGCACCCGCTGTCGCGGCCGCGCCCGCAGCCTCGGTCGTACCGGCGGCCGCGATCGCCGCCGTGCCGGCTGCCGCCGTGCTCGCCGCGCCGGCCGTTGCGGACAAGGCATCGCCGGTGCCTGCCGCGCCGGTCGCCGACACGAAGGCCGCCGAACCCGTGCAGCCCGTCGCCGACAAGGCACCGGAGCCCGCACCGGCGGTCGCCGACAAGGCACCGGAGCCCGCACCGGCGGTTGCCGACAAGGCACCGGAGCCCGCACCGGCGGTCGCCGACAAGGCGCCCGAACCCGCACCGGCAATCGCCGACAAGGCGCCCGAACCCGTGCAGCCCGTCGCAGACAAGGCGCCGGAGCCGATGCCGGCCGCGACCGACAACGCAGCGCAGGCCGCTGCCGCGCCGGCTGCGGACACGACGCCGGCCGCTGCCGTCGTCGCGGCGCCCGCAGCCGAGGCCGCGATGCCCGCACCGGCAGCCGATGCGAAGGCCGCCGAACCGGCTCCGGTCGCCGCGGAAGCGCCCGCACCGGAACCCGCGCAACCTGCCGCCGCCGCGGCCGCAGCGCCTGCCGACATGCCGGCAGCCGACGCGAAGGTGCCGGATCAGGCCGCCGCGCAGCCCGCCGAGATGCCGGCGTTGTCCGATCCGGCGCAAGGATTGCCGGCGGCTCCGGTCGACCAGCAGGCCGCCCCGGCCGCACCGGTCGTGCCGGCTCCGGCCGTCATCTCGACGAGCACGTCGTCGTAAGCACGCGGGTCTGGCTCCCGTGCGCCGGAATGGCGGCGCACGGGAGCCGTCCGGACCCGAGGCCCGACGGTCGTTTCCTGTTTGACGGGTGTTGATCCCATCCCCGAGGTCAACACCTCTTTTTGCCTGACGAGGATGCAAGGAGGCCTCAATCATGAGGATCTTTTTGGTCGCTCTGTTGTTGTACAGCGCACAAGCCGCAGCACAGGCGGTATTTCAGAACCCGGCGGTCTTCGTGATCCTGGGCGAGCAGACCGCGGCAAACGCCACGAGCGTCGCGCAGGCGCTGACGACGCTCGGTCGCGCCGACAACACGGCGTGCGCGCCGATGATGATGATCGGCGATCCGCAGATGATCTACATGATGCCGGAGGAGGGTCACGCGCCTTCGTGGCAATCGCCGGTGTACGGCCGTGGCGCGCCGTTCGAGGCGCAGAGGGGGCCGACGCCGACCGGCAAGACGGTCGGCGCGATGCAGCATGCCGAGGACATGCAGACGCAGCCGTGGAGCGACGGCAGCGCGATCACGCAGAAGATCGCAGGCGATGCGAGCGTGACGGCGGCGGACCAGGTGAGCGGCTGGCAGCGCAACGGGCTCAACTCGATCGAGACGGCCCGTGCGACGGAAGTGACGGTGAACGGCAAGACCTATCGGGCCTATCGTGACGACCTCAACGGTTCCGCGAAGCCGGTCGTCGAGCCGCAGATCTACACGCAGCGCGTCGTTTTCTGCCGATAACGAACGTCAATCCGAGGACGGCCCGGCGCCGCGCCGCGGGACCACGGTGCCCCGCTCCACGCGATCCGGCGACGGCCGTTTCGACAACCAACCCAAGCGACGAGGCCATCGTGAACCATTGCTGCCAGATCAGGGTGTCGGGCCCGCAGGATCTCGAACGCGATGCGGGGACGGCGCCGTTCATTGCCGTCCGGCGCAACCATGTCGTGCCGTCGCGGCCGCTCGTCTACCTGTCGCAGCAGCACGACGGCGCGCTCGTCGACTGTCTCGCGTCGCGCGGCTGGGACGTGTGGCGCGCGAAAACCGTTGCGGACGCACTGAATCTCGTCAGGGCGAACCGTCTGCATGCGGGCATCGTCGATTTCGGCAGCTTCGCGTCGCCCGACGTCACGTCGTTCGAGGCGCTGCTGCGCGACCCGCGCGTCGGCTGGCTCGCGTTCGCCGACGACGAGCGGCTGCGGGATATTTCGATCGCGCGCCTGATTCGCCACTGCTGTTTCGATTACGTGCGCAACGCGACTGCGTACACGACGATCGGCTATCTGGTCGGCCATGCGTACGGGATGCTGAGGCTCGCGGACGGCAGCCCGGACGCCGATGCGGCGCCCCCCGGCGGCACGATGATCGGCTCGTGCGACGCGATGCGCCGGCTGTTCGCGACGATCCGCAAGGTCGCGAATACGGAGGCGACCGTCTTCATCGCCGGCGAGTCCGGCACCGGCAAGGAGCTGACGGCGGCGGCGATTCACCAGCAGTCGTCGCGCGCCGACGCGCCGTTCGTCGCCGTGAACTGCGCGGCCATTCCGTCGACGCTGCTGCAGGCCGAACTGTTCGGCCACGAGCGCGGCGCGTTCACGGGCGCGCACCAGCGCAAGATCGGCCGTATCGAGGCCGCGCACGGCGGTACGCTGTTTCTCGATGAAATCGGCGACATGCCGTTCGAGAGCCAGGCGAGCCTGCTGCGCTTCCTGCAGGAAGGCACGATCGAGCGCCTCGGCGGGCACGCGTCGATTCCGGTGGACGTGCGGATCGTGTCGGCGACCCACGTCGATCTCGAGGCCGCGATGCAGGCGGGGCGGTTCCGTGCCGACCTGTACTACCGCCTGTGCGTGCTGCGCATCGACGAACCGCCGCTGCGCGTGCGCGGCCGCGACATCATGCTGCTCGCCGACCATGTGCTGCAGCGCTATCGCGGCGACAGTTCGCAACGGATTCGCGGCTTCATGCCGAGCGCGGTCGAAGCGATCCACAACTATCCGTGGCCGGGCAACGTGCGCGAGCTGATCAACCGGATCCGGCTCGCGGTCGTGATGACGAACGGCCCGATGATCTCGGCCGCCGATCTCGAACTGCACCAGTACACGTCGCGGCAGCCGCCGACGCTCGCCGAAACGCGCCGGCGCGCCGAGCGGCGCGCGATCGAGGAAACGCTGATGCGCCACCGCCACCAGCATGCCGACGTGGCGGCCGAGCTGGGTATCTCGCGCGCGACGCTGTATCGGCTGATGACCGCGCACGGGCTGCACGGCTGACACGCCGCGGCGCGTAGCCGCTCAAGACCGCGCGACGTCGGCCGTTAAGACATGAAACGGCCCGTCCGGACCGCCGGCGCGACGATGCGCGCGCGGCCGGCATGCGGCGCATCACGCTTATCCGAGGTTACCGTGGCAGAGTGCAGTCACTGCGGCAGGACGTTCCTGGTCGGCGGGCGGTCGATCGACGGCCGCCGCTATTGCCGTCCGGCGTGCGCCCGGGCGCATCCGATCGTCGTCGAGGCGGAGCGGGTGCCCGACGCGAAGGTCTGGGAGTACGTGCACGACTGGCGTTACGGGCCGTGCCCGATCTGCCGTCGCGACGACCGGCCGGTCGATGTCCATGCGTCGCATCGCGTCGTGTCGCTGCTGTTCGTCACGCGCTGGGCGACACGGCACCACGTGTGCTGCCGGCGTTGCGGCCGCAGGAAGCAGGCGGTCGCGTTGCTGGCGTCGGCCGCGTTCGGCTGGTGGGGGCTGCCGTGGGGCCTCGTGCTGACGCCGATCCAGCTCGCGCGCAACGCGCTCGGGCTGGCCGCGCGCGATCCGCAGGTCGCGACGCGGCAGTTCGAGCAGCTCGTGCGGCGCAAGCTGGCGGCGCGCCGGCTGCAGCGCGCGCGGCAGGGCGCCGGCGCCTGAGCGCGCGGCCCGGCGTGCCGCGCGCGATCAGGAGGCCGGCCGCTCGAAGCCCGAGGCGACCCAGCGCTCGGCACCGGCCTTGTTGAGCTTGAAACCGGCCGACACCTTGGCCTCGGCCAGCAGCTCGCCATACGGATCGAATGCCTTGAGCTGCGCGTAAGGCTCGAATTCGTCCGGCACGATGTCGAGCGTCACCGACACATCCTGGCCGTCCTCGCCCTGAACCGTCACTTCCTTGTGCAGCATCGCGCGCCGCTGCTGCTCGTGGCGCATCAGCACCTCGGTCGCGGTCTTCACGAGCGTGCGGAACGCGTTCGCGTCCATCGGCTTCGGGTTCTTCTTGTCGCGGCCCATGGTCCACGGCCCGACGAGCGCGGGCTCGGACTCGCCGTCCTTGATCATTTCGACGGCCCAGCCGTCGTCGTCTTCGTTCTTGATGATGCGGGCCGTCCAGCCGTTGTCGCGCCAGAGGCCGTCTTCGTGGATGGAGGTGTCGTCGGATTGCAGGTCGGATTCGGTCATGAGGAAAGCGGGGCGGGGCCACCGGAGTACGGGCGCGGGCGCAGGGCGGCGGCGCGCGGCCGGCATCGGCGCGTCGCTCGCCGCCGGCGGCCCGGCGCGGCATGCAAAGGCGTCGATTTTACCTGCTGGCCGGCCGGATGGCCCGTGTGGGCCGCCACGCCGGCCATCCGGCCGATGTTTCCAGGTGCCGGCCGCTCCGGGACGGCCGCTCGAACCGGCGCAAATTCAAACTCGTATTACGTCCCTGACGACCAATCCCGTTACCGTCCGATATCCCGTCCGCGTGCGGCTTCATAGAATCGGCGTTCAGGCTAAAAATAGCCTGAACGCCGATCAACGCCAAACCGGCCGTGCGCGTTCCGCGTCGCGCGGCCGATGAACCACCGGGAACCACGCATGAGGAAATTCAACGTTCGCATCGTCTTCGCGTACGACTGGCCGTTGACGCTGGCCGGCATCGAGCAGGTTGCGGGCAGCGCCTGCGCGATCGAGCTCGTCGCGGTGTGCCGGAATGTGGCCGAGCTGGCCGCGTCGCTCGGCGGCGTCGACTGCGATGTCGTGCTGGTCGACTATGCGATCCGCGGGGACGTGCAGATGGACGGCCTCGGGCTGCTCGACTGGCTGCGGCGCACGCGTCCGAACGTCGGGGTCGTCGTGCTGGTCGCGAACGAGAATCCGCTGATCGTCGGGTCGATCCTCGCGATCGGCGGCGTGAGCGTCGTCAGCAAGTTCGACGAGGTCGGCCATATCGTCACGGCCATTCATTCGGCCTACAGCGGCGGGCGCTACCTCTCGCCGCTCGTCAGGCGTGCGATCGAGGCGGCCGGCGAGCGCGGCGATGCGCCCGTGAAGCTGTCGGCGCGCGAGATCGAGGTCATTCGCCTGTATCTGTCGGGGGTGCCGATCAAGACGATCGCGCAGCGTCTGAGCAAGGGCAAGCAGACGGTCAGCGCGCAGAAGATCAGTGCGATGAAGAAGCTCGGCGCGAACAACGACGTCGAGCTGGTCCAGCGGGCGGCGGGGCTGGGGCTCGGCATCGGCCCCGCCGCGTCACGGCCCGGCGACGCCGCGTGAGCAAGCGTGCGCCGGGCGGCCGCCGTCAGGCCGGCAGCGCAAACCGCGTCACGGCGTCCCGCAGCGCCTCGGCCTGATCGCGCAGCGAATGCGCGGCGGCCGCCGCTTCTTCGACGAGCGCCGCGTTCTGCTGCGTGACCTGGTCCATCTCGCCCACCGCGCGATTGACCTGCTCGATCCCGGCGCTCTGTTCGCGCGACGCGTGGCTGATCTCGTCGAGGATCTCGTTCACGCGCCGCACCGACTGCACGATCTCGGCCATCGTCTCGCCCGCGTGCGTGACGAGCGCCGCGCCTTGCTCGACGGTCTCGTTCGACGACACGATCAGCGACTTGATTTCCTTCGCCGCCGTTGCCGAGCGTTGCGCGAGCGAGCGCACTTCGGCCGCGACCACCGCGAAGCCGCGGCCCTGTTCGCCCGCGCGCGCGGCTTCGACGGCCGCATTCAGCGCGAGGATGTTGGTCTGGAACGCGATCCCGTCGATCACGCCGATGATGTCGCCGATCTTGTGCGAGCGGTCGGTGATCTCGTTCATCGTGCGCACGACGTCGTCGACCACTGCGCTGCCGCGCGTCGCGACCTGCGCGGCCTGGCCGGCGAGCGACGCGGCCTGGGCGGCGCTGTCCGCGTTCTGCTTCACGTTCGCGGTCATCTGGTCCATGCTCGACGCGGTCTGCACGAGCGCGGCCGCCTGTTCCTCGGTGCGCTGCGACAGGTCCGTGTTGCCCGACGCGATCTCGCTTGCGCCGACGTTGATGTTCTCGGTACCCATCCGCACGCGCGACACCATGTCGATCAGCCCGCCTTGCATCGTGTGCAGCGCGTGCAGCAGGCTGCCGCGATCGTCGTGCTTCACGGCGACGTGCGCGGTCAGGTCGCCCTGCGCGATGCGCTGCGCGGCGTCGAGTGCCACTTCCAGCTCGCCGCCGAGGTTCGCGCGCACGCTTTTCAGCACCAGCACCATCACGGCGGTCGCGATCCCGCCGAGCACGGTCGTCATCGCGAGCCAGCGGCCGACGCTTTCGAGCACGGCGGTGCGCACGTCGTTCATGTACATGCCGGTCACGATGTACCAGTCCCAGGGTGCGAAGCGCTGCACGGCGCTGGTTTTCTCCTGCGGCTTGTCGGCGCCCGGCTTCGGCCACAGATACTCGACGAAGCCCTTGCCGCCTTCGAGGTTGCCGGCCTTCACGATCTCGACGAACAGGTGCTTGCCGTTCGGATCGGTGAAATTCGACACGTCCTTGCCGTTGAGGTCGGCCTTGATCGGATGCATCACGATCACGGGCTTCGAGTCGTTGACGGAGATGTAGCCGTCGGCGCCGGATCGCATCGCGGCGATCGCCTCGAGCGCCTTCTGCTTCGCGTCGGCTTCCGGCAGCGCGTTCTGCTGCGACAGCTTGTAGTAATGATCGGTCACGCTCGTGGCCTGCGCGACCAGCGACGCGAGCTGGTCGCGGCGGTCCGCGATCATCGATGCGCGCGTCTGCCAGGCCCCGAGCCCGGCGATCACGAGCAGGCCGAGCCAGAGGATGACGATCATCGAGGCGAGTTTCTGATTCAGGGAAAGGTTGCGCATGGTGTGTGGTCGGTCAGTCGTGGAAGCTCGCCGGGGCGGCGTGACGGGATAAGTGTCTTGACGGCGCCCGACGTGCGTTGCCGTAGGCGGGTTATCCCTAGGGTCTGTTTACATATGGAACGCACATGCGTTGCCACGAGAACGGCCGCTCGCGAGGCGCGTGACGCCGCGAATACTGACGTATTCGCAAGGAGCGCAACGCGGCGAGCGGCCGTTCTCGTGGCAACCCGAAATTAAAAATCCATGTCACGGGAATGCCCGAAATCGCCCGTATGGCGGCGTCGCTCGTCGCTTGTCCCCCAAGGGGACTTCCTGCGGGGCGTTTGGCTCGGCCAAACGGCGCTCCTCACTTCTTGCCCTACGAGCGATTTCGGGCATTCGCATGTGCGTTCCATATGTAAACAGACCCTAGGAGCCCGGCGCCATCGCCGATGCCTTCGACACCGACAAGGGTATCTATGCATATGCATAACGGGCGTCGCTATACTGTCGGGGCGATTGAATGCGCGCCGCGCGCGGCGCGGCGGCGAATGAAACCGAAAGGAGGCAACGATGCGAATTCTGGTGGTGGGGGCCGGCGCGGTCGGCGGATACTTCGGCGGCCGGCTGGCCGCGGCGGGGCGCGACGTGACGTTCCTGGTGCGCGACGGCCGCGCGGCCGCGCTGGCGCGCGACGGGCTGCTGATCCGCAGCCCGCGCGGCGACCTGACGCTCGCGAACGTGCAGACCGTGCGCGCGGGCGACGCGGGTGCCGGCGTCGCGCCGTTCGACCTCGTGCTGCTGAGCTGCAAGGCGTACAGCCTCGACGACGCGATTCAGTCGTTCGCGCCGTTCGTCGGCCCGCAGACGCTGATCCTGCCCATGCTCAACGGGATGCGCCATCTCGACGTGCTGCGCGAGCGGTTCGGCGCCGCGCAGGTGCTCGGCGGGCTGTGCGTGATCGCGGCGACGCTCGATCGCGAGCAGCGCATCGTGCACCTCAACGACACGCACGGGGTCACGTTCGGCGAACTCGCGGGCGGCGAATCGCCGCGTGTGCGCGCGGTGGCCGAGGTGCTCGGCGGCGCGGGTTTCGATGCGACGCTCAGTGACGACGTGGCCGCGCGGATGTGGGAAAAATGGGTGTTCCTCGCGACGCTCGCCGCGAGCACGTCGCTGTTCCGCGCGTCGGTCGGCGACATTCTCGCCGCGCCGGACGGCCGCCGCCTGCTCGAGACGATGCTCGGCGAATGCAGTGCGATTGCCGAGTACAACGGCCACCGGCCCGATCCGGCCGCCATCGAGCGGATGCAGCGGATGGTGCTGACGCCGTCGCCGCTGACCGCGTCGATGCTGCGCGACGTCGAAAACCATGCGCGCGTCGAAGCCGATCACGTGATCGGCGACCTGCTCGCGCGCCGCGACCCGCAGGCGGCCGATGCGCTGTCGCTGCTGCGGATCGCGTACAACCACCTGAAGGCATACGAAGCGCGTACCGCGCGCGAGCACGCGGCCGCGTAAGCGCCGGGCGGGCGGCCGCCCGGCCGTTCCGCACTGCACAAATTTGCCATCCGGCGCCATTTGCGGCCGGAATGGGCAAAAAAGTATCGAAAATCAGGCGTAAAGTTGGTGGAGCCGCGCGCTCGATCGACCTACATTGCTTCCCATGCGACCGGTCGCGTCGCCGCGTGAAATACGCGGCGCACGCGCAAAACGAACCGGCCGGCGAGACACGGGAATGGAGACGCCCACATGATGCACCCCGATCTGGAAGTGGTCGAAGTGCGACGCGACGAGTCGTTCAAGGTCTGGTCGCACGGTTATCCGTATCGCACGATCCGCTGGCACTTCCATCCCGAATTCGAGCTGCACCTGATCGTCGCGACGCGCGGCAAGTATTTCGTCGGCGACCACATCGGCTCGTTCGGCCCCGGCCATCTCGTGCTGCTCGGCCCGAACCTGCCGCACAACTGGGTCAGCGACATGGCAGAAGGCGAAACCGTCGAACGCCGCAATCTCGTGATCCAGTTCGATCCGGTATTCGTGCGCCGCTGCATGGACGCGTTTCCCGAATGCCGCGACGCGCAGGCGTTGCTCGACGATGCGCGGCGCGGGGTCGGCTTCGACGCGGCGACCAGCGCCGCGATCGCGCCGCTGTTCGACGAACTGCTGGCCGCGCGCGGCATGCGCCGCATCGCGCTGTTCATGACGATCCTCGAACGGCTGTGCGGCGCGGCCGAACGCACGCTGCTCGCGAGCCCCGCATACGACCAGGCCGATGTCACGCCGACGCGGCTCAGCCATGCGCTGTCGTACATCGGCAAGAACCTCGCGTCCGAGCTGCGCGAATCCGATCTCGCGCAACTGACCGGGCAGAGCGTCAGCGCGTTTTCGCGCGCGTTTCATCGACAGACGGGCATGCCGTTCGTCCAGTACGTGAATCGTCTGCGGATTGAATCCGCGTGCCAGCTGCTGCTCGCCGACGACGCGAACATCACCGATATCTGCTTCCAGGCCGGCTTCAACAACGTGTCGAACTTCAACCGCCAGTTCCGCGCGGTGAAGAGGATGGCGCCGTCCGAATTCCGCGCACTGCAGCGCCTGAACGCGCGCAGCCGCGAACTGGCGCTGCACGCGGCGCCCACCGGCAATCCGCTGCCGCCGCGCGTCGTGACGCCCGGCGCGCCCGAACTCGCCCCGCAGCCCGGATGATCGCCGGGCCGCCGCCCGCCCGAGTTTTCCACGCCGTTTCACCCAGCCGATCGCGCCGCCTGCGTCGCGAGGGGCTTGCTCACCCACGAAAAAGCCTTATACAACCGGAGACACCGTCATGACGCCTGCATCGCCCGCCTCATCCCCCCGTCGCGCCGCCCGCCTGGCGGCGGTTGCCGCGCTCGCCGCCGCGGCCTGGCTGCCCGCCGCCGCCGTGCAGGCCGCACCGCTGCGGATCGGCATGACGTTCCAGGAGCTGAACAACCCGTATTTCGTGACGATGCAGAAGGCGCTGAACGACGCGGCCGCGTCGATCGGCGCGCAGGTCGTCGTCACCGACGCGCATCACGACGTCAGCAAGCAGGTGAGCGACGTCGAGGACATGCTGCAGAAGAAGATCGACATCCTGCTCGTGAACCCGACCGATTCGACCGGCATCCAGTCGGCGATCACGCAGGCGAAGAAGGCCGGCGCGGTGGTCGTGGCCGTCGATGCGAACGCGAACGGCCCGGTCGATTCGTTCGTCGGCTCGAAGAACTACGACGCGGGCGTGATGTCGTGCGACTACCTCGCGAAAGCGATCGGCGGCAGCGGCGAGGTGGCGATCCTCGACGGAATTCCGGTCGTGCCGATTCTCGAACGCGTGCGCGGCTGCAAGGCGGGGCTTGCGAAATACCCGAACGTGAAGCTGGTCGACACGCAGAACGGCAAGCAGGAGCGCGCGACCGCGCTGTCGGTGACCGAGAACCTGATCTCCGCGCACCCGAAGCTGAAGGGCGTCTTCAGCGTGAACGACGGCGGCGCGATGGGCGCGCTCGCCGCGATCGAGAGCTCGGGCAAGGACATCAAGCTGACGAGCGTCGACGGCGCGCCCGAGGCGATCGCCGCGATCCAGAAGCCGAATTCGAAGTTCATCGAGACGACCGCGCAGTTCCCGGCCGACCAGGTGCGTATCGCGCTCGGCATCGCGATTGCGCGCAAGTGGGGCGCGACGGTGCCGAAGGCGATCCCGGTCGACGTGAAGGTGGTCGACCGCGGCAACGCGAAGGGCTTCAGCTGGTGAACGACGTGCAATGCGACCCGAAGGGCGGCGGCACGGCCGGCGCCCTTCGTACGGAGAAACCGATGGACACGATACTCCGGCTCAGCGACATCGCGAAAAGCTTTCCGGGCGTGAAGGCGCTGTCCGGCATTCATCTCGAGATCGCACGCGGCGAGATTCACGCGCTGCTCGGCGAGAACGGCGCGGGCAAGTCGACGCTGATGAAGATCCTGTGCGGCATTCATCGGCCCGATACCGGCACGATCGAGATCGACGGCGCGCTGCGTCGTTTCGCGGACTATCGCGACGCGGTCGCGGCGGGTGTCGGCATCGTGTTCCAGGAATTCAGCCTGATCCCGCATCTCGATGCCGTCGACAACCTGTTCCTCGGCCGCGAGCTGCGCAACCGCTGGGGCGCACGCGACCGCAAGCGGATGCGTCGCGCGGCGGCCGGCATCTTCGCGCGGCTCGGCGTCGCGATCGATCTCGATGCGCCGATCCGTGCGCTGTCGGTCGCGCAGCAGCAGTTCGTCGAGATCGGCAAGGCGCTGTCGCTCGACGCGCGCATCCTGATCCTCGACGAACCGACCGCCACGCTCACGCCGGCCGAGGCCGGGCACCTGTTCGCGATCATGCGCGAGCTGAAGCGGCAGGGCGTCGCGATGATCTTCATCTCGCATCATCTCGAGGAAATCTTCGCGGTGTGCGACCGCATCACGGTGCTGCGCGACGGCCAGTACGTTGCGACGACCGACGTCGCGAGCACCGACGTCGAGCAGTTGGTGCGGATGATGGTCGGGCGGCGGATCGAGAGCAGTTTCCCGCCGAAGCCGGCGCGCGCGGCGGATGCGCCGCGGGTACTGGAGGTCGATGCGCTGCAGATCGAGCGCGACGGCCCCGTGAACCGCTTCGCGCTGCATGCGGGCGAGATTCTCGGCTTCGCCGGGCTGGTCGGCTCGGGCCGTACCGAAACCGCGCTCGCGGTGATCGGCGCGACGCGTGCGCATCGCAAGGACGTGCGCGTGCGCGGCGCGGCGGCGACGCTCGCCGATCCGGCCGACGCGTTGCGCGCGGGCATCGGCATCCTGCCGGAAAGCCGCAAGACGGAAGGGCTCGTCACGTCGTTCTCGATTCGCGACAACATCTCGCTGAACAACCTCGGCAAGTACCGGTCGATGCGCTGGCTGATCGACCGCCGCGGCGAGGCGCGCGCGACGCACGACGTGATGCGGCGCGTCGGCGTGAAGGCGCCGTCGATCCATACCGAGGTCGCGACGCTGTCCGGCGGCAACCAGCAGAAGGTCGTGATCGCGCGCTGGCTCAACCATCACACGTCGGTGCTGATCTTCGACGAGCCGACGCGCGGCATCGACGTCGGTGCGAAAGCCGAAATCTACGGGCTGATGCGCGAACTCACCGCGCGCGGCTACGCCATCATCATGATCTCGTCCGAGCTGCCGGAGATCGTCGGCATGTGCGATCGCGTCGCCGTGTTCCGGCAGGGGCGCATCGAGGCGACGCTCGAAGGCGACGAGATCGATCCCGACACGGTCATGACCTATGCCACGGCCGGCACGCGAGGAGCGACCCATGAACCTGCCTGATTCTTCTTCCACGTCTTCCCCGACCCTCGCGGCTGCCGCCGGAAACGGCGACGCACCGCCGCCGCGCGCGATGTGGGCGCAGTTGCGACGCTCGACGCTGTTCTATCCGCTCGTCGGCCTGATCGTCGTGTGCATCGCGATGATGATCGCGAGCCCGAGCTTCCTGTCCGCCGCGAACCTGGAGAACGTGCTGCGCCAGGTGTCGATCAACGCGATCATCGCGGTGGGCATGACCTGCGTGATCCTGACCGGCGGGATCGACCTGTCGGTCGGCTCGGTGATGGCGCTGTCGGGCACGCTCGCGGCCGGGCTGATGGTGGCCGGCGTGAACGCGGTGGCCGCGCTCGCGATCGGCATCGCGGTCGGCCTCGGGTTCGGCTTCCTGAACGGCCTGTTCGTCGCGTTCGCGGGGATGCCGCCGATCATCGTCACGCTCGCGACGATGGGCATCGCGCGCGGCCTGGCACTGATCTACACGGGCGGCTATCCGATCGACGGGTTGCCCGACTGGGTCGCGTTCTTCGGCAGCGGCAAGGTGTTCGGCATCCAGGCGCCGGTACTGATCATGCTGGTGGTCTATGCAATCGCGTGGCTGCTGCTCGACCGGATGCCGTTCGGCCGCTACGTATATGCGATCGGCGGCAACGAGCAGGCGACGCGGCTCACCGGCGTGCGCGTGGCGCGCGTGAAGCTGATCGTCTACACGCTCGCCGGGCTCACGTCGGCGCTCGCCGCGATCGTGCTGACCGGGCGGCTGATGAGCGGGCAGCCGAACGCGGGCGTGGGCTTCGAGCTCGACGCGATCGCGGCCGTCGTGATGGGCGGCACGTCGATCTCGGGCGGGCGCGGCGCGATCCTCGGCACGCTGGTCGGCGCGCTGCTGCTCGGCGTGCTCAACAACGGGCTGAACATGATCGGCGTGAACCCGTATGTGCAGAACGTGATCAAGGGCGGAATCATCCTGCTCGCGATCTACATCAGCCGCGAACGGTCGCGGTAACGTGCGATCGATCAGACATCCGAATCATCAACGAAAGAGACAACTCATGACGACACCCGAAGCCCCGCCGCGGATGACCGCGGTCGTTTGCCACGGCCCCGAGGACTACCGCGTCGAACAGGTCGCGAAGCCGCGCCCCGGCACGAACGAACTCGTGATCCGCATCGCCGCGTGCGGCATCTGCGCAAGCGACTGCAAGTGCTATACGGGCGCGAAGATGTTCTGGGGCGGCCCGAACCCGTGGGTCAAGGCGCCCGTGATTCCCGGCCACGAATTTTTCGGCCACGTCGAAGCGCTCGGCGACGGCGCGGCCGAGCACTTCGGCGTGACGGTGGGCGACCGCGTGATCGCCGAGCAGATCGTGCCGTGCGGCAAGTGTCGTTATTGCCGGTCGGGCCAGTACTGGATGTGCGAAGTGCACAACATCTTCGGCTTCCAGCGCGAGGTGGCCGACGGCGGGATGGCCGAATACATGCGCATTCCGCCCACCGCGATCGTCCACAAGATTCCGCTCGGCGTGTCGCTCGAAGACGCCGCGATCATCGAGCCGCTGTCGTGCGCGATCCATACGGTGAACCGCGGCGACCTGCAGCTCGACGATGTGGTCGTGATCGCCGGAGCGGGCCCGCTCGGGCTGATGATGACGCAGGTCGCGCACCTGAAGACGCCGAAGAAACTTGTCGTGATCGACCTGATCGACGAGCGGCTCGAACTCGCGCGCGAGTACGGCGCCGACGTGACGATCAACCCGGCGCGCGACGATGCGCGCGCGATCGTCCGGTCGCTCACCGACGGCTACGGCTGCGACGTCTACATCGAGACGACCGGCGCGCCGGTCGGCGTGAGCCAGGGGCTCGACCTGATCCGCAAGCTCGGCCGCTTCGTCGAGTTCAGCGTGTTCGGCGAGGATGCGACCGTCGACTGGTCGATCATCGGCGACCGCAAGGAGCTCGACGTGCGCGGCGCGCACCTGGGGCCATACTGCTACCCGGTCGCGATCGACCTGCTCGCGCGCGGGCTCGTCACGTCGAAAGGCATCGTCACGCACGATTTCGCGCTCGAGGAGTGGGACGACGCGATCCGCGTCGCGAAATCGCCCGAATCGATCAAGGTGCTGCTGAAGCCGGCCCGCTGACGGCCGGCGTGCGCCTCACCGGAGACATCATGGAATACGTCATAGGCGTGGACATCGGCACGCAGAGCACCAAGGCGCTGCTCGTCGACCGGCACGGCACGATCGTCGCGCGGCGCTCGGCCGGCTACCAGCCCGATACGCCGCGCCCGCTGTGGGCCGAGCAATGGCCGCAGGTGTGGTTCGACGCCGTGCTCGAATGCATCGCCGGCTGCGTGAGCGATGCGCGCGCGCAGGGTGTGCCGGCCGACGCGATCCGCGCGGTGTGCGTGGGCAGCCTGTACGGCGGCTCGGGCGTTCCGGTCGACAGCGACATGCGGCCGGTCCATCCGTGCCTGATCTGGATGGACCGGCGCGCGACCGCTGAAGTCGACTGGATCAATGCGAACGTGAACGTCGAGCGGTTGCGCGTGATCACGGGCAACGGCGTCGACAGCTATTACGGCTTCACGAAGATGCTGTGGCTGCGCGACCAGCGGCCGGACGTGTGGGCGAACGTGCGCTACTTCCTGCCGCCGAACGCCTACGTGATCTACCTGCTGACCGGCGAGGTCGCGGTCGATCACAGCTCGGCCGGCAATATCGGCGGCGTGTACGACGTCGCGCGCCGCGAATGGTCCGACGATGCGCTCGACATGCTCGGCATCCCGGCGACGATGATGCCCGAGCGGCTCGTCGAATCGACGGACGTCGTCGGCGGCCTGCTGTCGCAATGGACGGAGCCGCTCGGGCTGCCGGCCGGCACGCCCGTCGTCGCGGGCGGTGTCGATGCGGCCGTCGCGACCTTCGCGGCCGGCGCGACGCGCGCGGGGCAGCATGTCGCGATGATCGGCACCAGCATGTGCTGGGGTTACGTGAGCCGGCACGTCGATGCGCGGCACGGGCTCGTCAGCATGCCGCACGTGTTCGACGGGCAGCGCGACCTGTACGTGTTCGGCGGCGCGATCACGGCAGGCGCGTCGGTCGCGTGGTTTCGCGACCAGTTCTGTCACGCGGAGATCGATGCGGCACGCCTGCTGCCGCACGGCGATCCGCACGTGTTGCTCGAGGAGGCGGCCGAAAGCGTGCCGCCTGGCGCCGATGGCGTGCTGTTCCTGCCGTACCTGATGGGCGAACGCAGCCCGGTGTGGGACGCGAAGGCGAGCGGCGCATTCGTCGGGCTGAGTCTCGCGCACACGCGCGCGCACCTGTATCGCGCGGTGCTCGAAGGCGTCGCGTTCGCGTTGCGGCACAACATCGAGGCCGGCCGACGCGGCGCGGCCGCGCTCGACGACCGGCTGATCGTCGTGGGCGGGGCCGCGCATTCGGCGCTGTGGATGCAGATCATCGCGGACGTGACGGGCTTCCCGGTGTGGACGATCGAGCAGGACGTCGAAGCCGCGATGGGGGCGGCCCTGCTCGCGGGAGTCGGGGTGGGGCTCGTGTCGCACGAGGATGCACAAGGCGGATGGGTCACGCTCGTCGAGCGCGCGCGGCCCGATGCCGAACGCGCGGCAGCCTATACGGCGCGCTTTGCGCTCTATACGGCGCTGTATCCGGCGCTCGAACCGATCATGCACGGGTTGCACACGCCATCATGAAAAGTCGATTCGATTTCGGCGGTTCGCGGGTGCTCGTCACGGGTGCGTCGAGCGGGATCGGGCGCGCGTGCGCGGTCGCGCTGGCGCGGGCGGGCGCGCGGGTCGTCGCGGCGGGGCGCGACATGGCCGCACTCGACGCGCTGGCCGGCGAGGCTGCGTGCGAGACGTTGCGCGTCGATGTCGGTGGCGACGAGCATGCGATCGATGCGGCGCTCGCCGCGCACGACGCGTTCGACGGCCTCGTGAATTGCGCGGGGATCGCGTCGCTCGAATCGGCGCTCGACGTGAGCGCCGCGCATTTCGATCGCGTGATGGCGGTCAACGCGCGCGGCGCGGCGCTCGTCGCACGGGCCGTTGCGCGGAAGATGATCGCGCGCGACGGACGTGGCGCAGCGCAGGCAAGGGGCAGCATCGTCAACGTATCGAGCCAGGCCGCGCTCATCGGCCTGCCCGCGCATCTGGGTTATTGCGCGTCGAAGGCGGCGATGGACGCGATCACGCGCGTGCTGTGCATCGAACTCGGGCCGCACGGCATTCGTGTGAACAGTGTGAACCCGACGGTCACCCTCACGCCGATGGCGCAGTTCGCGTGGAGCGAACCTGAAAAGCGTGCGCCGATGCTGGCCGCGATTCCGCTCGGGCGATTCGCGGAGCCGGACGAGGTCGTCGAGCCGATCCTGTTCCTGCTGAGCGATGCGGCATCGATGGTCAGCGGCGTATCGCTGCCGATCGACGGCGGGTATACCGCGCGTTAGCCAGCGTCATGCGCGGGCGCCGCATGACCGGAACCCGTGGCGAATGCACGGAGAATGCCCGGCGCGGCCGCCCGGCGGCTAGACCGGGTCCTTGCTCGGCGGTCCGTCCGGTTGCTGCGGGTTGTCGTGATGGCCGGGCGGCGACGACAGCGGGTCGTCTTCCGGGTCGCGGTTCGGGTCGGCCGGTGGCTCGGGCGTCGGGGTCGTGTGATCGGTCATGGAGAACTCGCGCAGTGCGTGACGGCGGTGGCGCGGCGGGGGCGCCTCGTCTCCGTTATAGGCAATCGGACGTGCATTTGCAGCGGGATTGTCGCGGTGGGGCGCCGGTCGTCGGTGCAATCCGCGCAGGCGCGGTTTTCGTGCCGACGCCTGCTGCGCCGGAGCGGGCCATGCGCCGCTCCGCGTGCGGGGCGGGATCGGCGTCAGCGCAAATCCGCGGGCGTATCGACGTCGCGCACGATGCCCGGATCGTCGACGTCCAGCAGCCTGACCGGTGCACTGGCGAACAGCGCGCGGGCGCCGGTGTCGCCGTCGAGGGCGGCGAGCGCATCGAAGTGGTGCGCGGCGAAACCGACCGGATGGCCGCGCGCGCCGCGATGCGCGGGTGCGACGATCGACGCGTCGTCGGCGTCGAGTGCGCGTGTGACGCTTTCGTAGGTGGACGCCGCGATCCACGGCATGTCGCCGAGCGCGACGAGCCAGCCGTTCGCGTCGGGTGTCGCACGTACGCCGGCCGCGAGGCTCGCACCCATGCCGCGCACCGCGTCGGGTGCGTAGACGACATGGCAGCCGGCTTCGTTCAGCAGCATCGCGAGTTTTTCGGCACCGGGACGCACGACGGCGATCACGTCGGCCGTGGCCGCCGCGAGACGGCGGGCGGCCGCGACCGCAACCGGCGTGCCGTCGGGAAGCAGCGCGAGCAGCTTGCTGTGCAGGCCGCTCGGGTCGAAGCGTTGACCGAGGCCGCCGGCGAGGAGGACGCCGGTGGCGAGTGACGCATAGGACATCGGCGCGGGGGAGAGTGATGCAGGTGCTGCGATTGTGCGGGAGCGGGCAAGGATCGACAAGTGAGGATGTTACCGGGGCGGGTTCGTTTCGTCGGACAGAACGTCAGCGCGCGGCTTCGTCGAGCGTGCTTTCCTCGACGGGACCGTAAATTGCGTGCGGCTGGTTGTGCATGACGGCCCAATAGCGGTCGCCGAATGACCAATGCCACCATTCCGACGGGTAATTGGTGAAGCCGGCGCCCGTCAACGCGGCGATCAGCACCTGGCGGTGGCGGGCGGCAGCCCGGCTGATGAACGGGTTGTGCGTATAACACGCGCCGGATGATTCCCGGTCGGTTGCGTCGAGCACGCAGCCCATGTCGAGCTCGACGCCATCCGTCGAGATCAGTGTCAGGTCGACGGCCGCGCCCGTCGGATGGGCGGCGACTTCCGGCGGCGCGACGTAGTGGCTCGTCAGCGCGACCAATGTGTCTTCGTCCGGCAGCGGGTTCAGCGTCCGGCGCAGGTGCGCGAGATGCCGGGTGAAGTAGTGGCGTTGCAGCGCCAGCGGACGATAGCCTTCCTTGACGTACAGGCGCAGGCCGTCGGGCAGCGCGTGCGCGGCGGCGATCAGCCGTTGCGCCACACCGTGACGCACTTTCAGGAAATGCCGGCTCGAGTGTGCGGTGTCGTCGCGGCCGGGATCGACGGCGATGCGGTCATGAAAACCGGCGAGATCGACAAACCCTTCGTGCGACTCCAGCAGGGCGATCGAGCGGACAACCGGATCGGAGAGCGATATCACGATAGCGGACGAAATGGCGCAATGACGCGATGACGGTTGCGGGCCATGAGCCGGCGCCGAGGCTGGCCGGCCGAGGTCGTTTTTGTCAGACGATTCGCCAATATGCCAGAGTCCGGCAAAGGATGCGCGGCGGTTTGGATCGCGGGCAGGCGACGCTCACCAGAGCGTCTTGACGTGCGCGTAAGCGCGGATTTTTTCGTCGCGCGTGACGAGCGGCACGCCGAGCCGTCGAGCGGTCGCAACGATCATGCGATCGGCCGGATCCTTGTGGAACGTGCCGGGGAGGTTGGTGGATTTCGCGGCGATGTCGGCGTCGACGGGCACGAAGCGCATCCCGTCGATCTGCGCGACGGTGGCGAGCCATGCTTCGACCTCCATCGTCAGTGCGAGGCGGTCGTTGCGCACCAGCATCGCAATCTCCCACGCGGAGATCGCGGACGCGGCGAGCGCGCCTTCGCTCCGGGCGCGATCGATCGCGCTTCTCGCCTTCCTGCTGAGCGACGGGTCGCCCGCCACCCACCATACCAATGCATGTGTATCCAGCACGATCACCGCGACGCCTCCCAATCATCTTCCGCAATCGGATCGAGAGGATTGTCATAGCGCATGACCGAACCGCGCAATATGTCCAACGGCTGAGCTTCGCGTGCGTGATACGGCCGGATCTCGAGCGTCGGCTTGCCGTGATCGGTGACGATCAGGCTTTCGCCCGACGCCTCGACGAGCCGGAAGTATTCGAGTGCGCGAGCCTTGAATTCGGATTTCGATACGGGAGCGTGCGGCATCATGATATGAGCATGGTCATTTGACGATGGTCATTTTAGTCATGGAGTCCGACGCAGCGCAAGCGCCGGGGGGCAGCGTTACCCGTTCGCGTTACGCATCCGCCCACTTCCTCAACAGGTTGTGATAAATCCCCGTCAACGCAATGACCATCGGGTCCTTCGCGCCTTTCTCGGCGGACAGCGCCTGAATCTGCGTATCGAGCTGGAACAGCAGCGTGCGGTCGCCGTCGTCGCGCACCATGCTCTGGATCCAGAAGAACGAAGCCACGCGCTCGCCGCGCGTGACGGGCGTCACCTGATGCAGGCTCGACGCCGGATACAGCACGAGATCGCCTGCCGGCAGCTTCGCGCGATGGGTGCCGTACGTATCCTCGACACACAGCTCGCCGCCGTCGTACGCATCGGGTTCCTCGAGAAACAGCGTCGCCGACAGGTCGCTGCGCACGCGGAAATCCGTGCCGCGCAGCAGCCGGATCGCGTTGTCGACGTGCGTGCCGAACGTCTCGCCGCCTTCGTAGCGATTGAACAGCGGCGGAAACACCTTGAGCGGCAGCGCCGCCGAAAAGAACAGCGGGTGGCGCGCGAGCGCGTCCTGGATCGCGTCGCCCACCGCACGCGCGGCAGGCGAGCCTTCCGGCAATTGGCGGTTGCGTTTCGCGAGCGCCGACTGCGTGCCGGACGTCGCGTTACCGTCGACCCATTCGGCCGCATCGAGGTGGTCGCGGCATTGCGCGACCTGCGCCTTGGTCAACACGCCGGGGATATGAAGCATCATGTTGCGGATTCCATAACGTGCGGCTGCGGCTGGGGTTGCAACTGCAGCGCCGCCGCACGAAACGCGTCGATCGGCGACGACGCGAGATACGCGCGCATCTTCGCGACGAACGCGGGGGTAGCGGTGGCCGGCACGCGCGCGAGCCAGCCGAGCGCTTCGTCGATGCGCCCGCGCTCGGCAAGCAGCCGCGCATAGTTGAACTGGCCGCGGAAGTCGCCGGCGACGGCGGCGCGGCGATAGTGGTCGAACGCGGCGTCGGGGTCGGCCGGTACGACCCAGCCGTCCTCGTAGAAGCCGCCGATCAGGTTGATCGATTTCGCGTGGCCGAGCGCGGCCGCGCGGCGGAACCAGTCGAGCGCGTCGGCGCGGTTCTCGTCGACGCCGTTGCCGAGCGCGAGTGCCGTCGCGTAGTTGTACATGCCCCAGTCGAGCCCTGCCTGCGCGGCGAGCCGGTACCAGTACACGGCGACCGGCGCGCACGCGGCCGTGCCCCAGCCGAACTCGTAGCAGCGGCCGAGCATGTTCATCGCCATCGCGTGGCCGGCCCGCGCCGCATGCCGGAACCAGTTGAACGCGGCCGCCGGGTCGCGCGCGACGCCATGCCCGTCGAGCAGGTACTGCCCGTAGACAGCCTGCGCATCGACGATGCCGTTGTCGGCCGCCGCCGCGACCCACGCGGCGGCGCGCTCGGGCGGCCCGGCCAGGATGTCGGCGAACTCGCGCGGCGATACCGACGCGAGCGCCTTCAGCGACACGGCCTCCATCGATCAGTAGCGCGCGTTCAGCGTGACGAACGCCGAGCGGCCCGGGGCGATCGACGCGTAGTGCGCCGGGTATGCCTGGTCGAAGTAGGTGCGGTTGAACAGGTTGTTCACGTTCAGCTGCAGGTCGAGCTTCTTGTTGATCCGGTACTGCGCCATCGCGTCGAAGCGCCAGTACGACGGCACCGCTCGCAGGTTCGCGGGATCGCCGAACACTTCCGACATGTAGAACGCGCCGCCGCCGACCGTGAACTTCGGCGTCACGTCGTAGTTCGACCACATCGTGAGGCTGTGCTTCGGCGTGTTCGGGAAGCGGTTGCCGTTGTTCGCCGCGTCCTTGCCGTTGTCGCGCAGCGCGCTCTTCATGTACGTGTAGCCGCCGAACACCTGCCACTGCTTCGTGATCTGCCCGGCGACGCCGAGTTCGAGACCCTGCACGCGCTTGTTGCCGACCATCGCGTACTGGTTGTTCGGCAGCGTCACGCGTGCGTTCGTCGTATCGATCTGGAACAGCGCGGCGGTGAGTGACAGCTTGTCGTTCAGCACGTTCCACTTGGTGCCGAGCTCGATGCTGCGGTTCTTCTCGGGAGACAGTTGATCGGCGTTCGGGCCGACACCGCCGCGGCCCGGCGTGAGCGACTGCGTTTCGCTGCCTTCGCCGAGCAGCATGCCGGCCGGCGTCGACGACGTCGCATACGACGCGTAGATGCTGCCGTTCTGCGCGGGCTTGAACACGAGGCCGGCCTGCCAGTTCACGAGCGTGTCGTCGCGCGTATAGGTTTTGCCGCCGTTGGCCTTGGTGTCGGTGAAGCGGGTCGAGTAGTCGTCGACGCGCACGCCGGCGTTGACCTGCCAGCGCGGCGTGATCTCGATCGTGTCGAAGCCGTAGATCGACTTCGTCGTGGTGCGTGCATGCGCGTAGTCGTTGTTGCGCGTGATCGAACCGGCCCACGGGTCGTTCGGGTTCGGCGACCACAGGCTCGTGCAGTTGTAGCCCGATGCGGCGCCGATGCCTTTCTGGCAGACCTTGCCGGTGTCGGTCGCGACGTTGTAGCTGTCGCGCTTGCCCCATTCGCGCGTCAGCTCGATGCCGGTCGTGAAGCTGTGCTTGAACGGGCCGGTGCGGAACTCGCCGAACAGCTCGGTCAGGTTCGCCAGGCTGTTGATCGAGCTGTCGCGGTTGTTGTTGCGGCGCCAGACCTTGCCGTTCACCACGTTGCCCTGGCTGTCGTCCGGCTGGGTCCAGATGTAGTCCTGCGTCGATTCCGTGTAACGCGTGGTGTTGCGGATCGTCAGCGCCGACGTGATGTCGTGCTCGATCTTGATCGTGCTGATGTCCGACGTGGTCTTGCGGAAGTCGCGGTCGATCAGCCCGTAGAAGTTGTGGCGGTCGACGGGGGCCGGATAGATCGTGCCGACGTTCGCCGGTTTGTTCGACGCCGTATAGAAATACGGGATGCCGCCGTCGGGCATGTCGTCGGTCGACAGGTGGTAGTAGCTCGCGGTTACGCGCGTCGGCGTGCCGAGGCCGAACGCGATCGACGGCGCGACGCCCCAGCGCTCGTTGTTGACGGCGTCGCGGCCGGCGACGTCGTTGTTGTGGCTCATCAGGTTCAGGCGGAACGCGGCGTGATCGGCGAATTGCCAGTTGCCGTCGGCCGTGAAGCGGCGATAGCGGTCGGTGCCGAGACCCGCGCTCGCGGCGGCGGTGGTGCCGAGGTGCGGGGCCTTCGTGATCAGGTTGATGCTGCCGCCCGCGCCGCCGCGGCCGCCGTATGCGCCGTCGGAGCCCTTGGTGATCTCGATGCGTTCGGTATTGAAGATCTCGCGTGTCGTGGCGCCCGTGTCGCGCATGCCGTCGACGAACATGCTGCCCTGCGTGTCGTAGCCGCGGATGAACGGACGGTCGCCGAGCGGGTTGCCGCCTTCGCCGGCGCCGAACGTGATGCCGGGCACGGTGCGCAGCGCTTCCGTCAGCGTCGACGCGCCGCTGTTCTGGATCAGCTCCTGCGGGATCACGGTGACGGATTTCGGCGTGTCGACGAGCGGCGCGGTGAATTTCACGGAAGCGGAGAAATCGGCCTTGTAGCTGTGCTCGGCCTTGCCCTGTACCTCGATCGGCGCGAGATGGCCTTCGGTGCCGGCCGGGGCGGGCGGCGGCGTGCCGTCCGCCGCGAATGCCGGGCTGGCGGCGAGCACGCTGCACAGGGTGGTGAATTTACCGAGCTTCAGCTCGTCGGGACGTGACTTCATGGTGCGCTTCGACCTCGCGGTGTGGCCCCGGGGCGGTGCGCTGCGGAAATGTGCACGCCGTCGGGAATTATTACGATTTGTTTTCAGGCGGCATTCTATGTAATTTCATCGTGAATGAGAAGCGTTCTTGTTCTCGTTTGTTAGGGAATTGTTGACGAATGTGACGGGGGCATTGCGGAGGGAAGATTGGCCGAATGACCAGATAGGAAGGGCTTGTCGGGCCGGTTAGAGTCGCAGTGTCGCGATTCACTTGGTATGACAGCAAAATGCTAATATGACTGCATTGAAAGCAATCTTGATGAGGCGCACCATGCCGGTGATCACCGTCCGAAATCTGTCCGATGAAGTGCATCGAGCACTTCGCATTCGCGCGGCCCAACATGGGCGCAGTACCGAAGCCGAGGTGCGCGACATTCTCGAACAGGCCGTTCTTCCGGGCGGGCGGCTCAAGCTGGGAACGATGCTGGCGGCAATCGGGCAGGAGGCCGGCGGATTCGATTTCGACGCCCAGCGCGACAAGACGCCTGCCGATCCGATGAGCTTCGAATGATCCTTGTTGATACGAATGTCATTTCCGAACCGCTACGACGCGAGCCGAACGCGGCCGTGATCGAGTGGCTCGATGCCCAGAATGTCGAAACCTTGTTTCTGGCTGCGATCAGTCTCGCGGAAATACGATTGGGCGTGGCTGTATTGCCGGAAGGACGCCGGCGAGAGTGGCTGCATCAGAGCATCGAGCAGCGCGTGCTGCCATTGTTTCGCGGACGAATCCTGCCATTCGACGATGCTGCGAGCAAAGCGTATGCGAGCCTTCGCGCACGCGCTCGTGCCGCAGGTGTCGCAATTGCACCATCCGATGGTTTTATCGCCGGCACGGCCGAAGCGAACGGCCTGATCGTCGCCACGCGCGACGTCACGCCGTTCGAGGCAATGGGGATTCGCGTAATCGACCCGTGGGCGCGCTAGCGAGCCCACGGCTGCCGGCCCCGCAGGCTGCCCCGCAATTGAAAAACGCGCCGTGCGATGCGGCGCGTTCTGCTTCAGGCGGGCGCGCCGCCAACCTGAAACGACGGCAGGCGGGCGCGAGACCCTGGATGCGATTCAATCGACGCCGTGAAACACCGCGTCCTCCGGCCCGAGGTATGCCGGCGGGCGCCACGTCGCGTCGCGCATCGAATGCTGGACGAGGTTCTCGACGCCGAGCAGCACCGCGAAGATCGCCATCCGCACCGGAATGCCGTTGTCGGTCTGACGGAAGATCGCGAGGCGCGGGTCGCGGTTCAGGTCGACCGACAGGTCGTTCGCGCCGGGCCGGCTGTCGCGCGGCAGCGGGTGCATGATCAGCGTGTCGGGCTTGCACACCGTGTCGACGAGCGCCTGGTTGATCTGGAAATCCGGCGTGTAGCCTTCGAACGACTCGTCGGTGAAGCGCTCCTTCTGGATCCGCGTCGCGTAGACGACGTCCGCGCCGCGCAGCCCGGCCGCGAGGTCGGTGGTCTGCTCGATCACGTGGCCGTTCGTCGCGATCTGGTCGACGATGTAGGCCGGCATCTCGAGCGTCGGCGGCGACACGAGCGTGAACTTCAGCCCGCGGTACAGCGCGAGCAGCTTGACGAGCGAGTGCACGGTGCGCCCGTACTTGAGGTCGCCGACCAGCGCGATGTGCGCGCCGTCGACGATCTTGCCGAGCCGCGAGAACTCGCGCTGGATCGTATAGAGATCGAGCAGCGCCTGGCTCGGGTGCTCGCCGGGGCCGTCGCCGCCGTTGATCACGGGCAGGTTGGTCGCGCGCGCGAACTCGGCCACCGAGCCTTTCTCCGGGTGGCGGATCACGAGCGCATCGACGTAGCCGGCCATCACGCGGCTCGTGTCGTAGATCGATTCACCCTTGGCCATCGACGAGAACGTGAAGCCCGTCGTGTCGCACACCGAGCCGCCGAGCCGGCAGAAGGCGGCGCCGAACGACACGCGCGTACGCGTGCTGGCTTCGAAGAACAGGTTGCCGAGCACGGCGCCTTCCAGGACGCGCGAAATCTTGTGGCGGCGTGCAATCGGCTGCATCACGTCGGCGACGCGAAACAGCGCCTCGACCGATTCCCGCGAGAACTGGTCGACCGACAGCAGTTGCGGCTTGCCTTCGAAAAAGAACTGCTTGGCGAGCCCTTGATTATCTACGCTTTGCGTATAGCTGCCGCCTTCCGGTGCCGAGCGCTCGACGATTTCCGACACGAAGCGCTCGACGATCTCGGGCATCCCGCGCGATTCCTGCGAATCGTCGGGCAACAGCCAGGTGTCCAGCGCGCGCCGGCTGACGCCGATGCGGTTGGCGAACGCTTCGCGGGTCATGTTGAGGCGGCGCATCGCGTCGCGGAGGAAGGCTTGCTGGGGAACGGTCATCGGCGGCTCCTGGCGGAAAATATACGCGGTGCGTATATTAGTTCCTGGCGCGTTGAAGTCAAGGAAAATCTGCGCGAACCGGCTGTGTGGCCCGTGTGACATGCGGCGGGTTCGTAGTGGCGCGTCGCGGCCGTCTCCGTATAATCAGGTCAGGCCCCGTGCCCGGCGTCTTGCCGGGCACGGGGCCGCATACGATTCGCCCGTCGGGCTTGTTGATTCGAAGGAGAATGAGAATGACGCGTACGATTGCTGCAATGCTGCTGGTAGTGACCGCCGCGCTCGCCGGTTGCAACACGGTCGCCGGCGTGGGCCAGGATATTTCGAAGGGTGGCCAGGCGATCAGCGATACGGCTGAAAAGGCCAAGTAAGCCGGCCGGTTTCGGAATGCAGAAAGCGCCGGGCCGTCCCGCGATTGCGGGGCGGCCCGGCGCTTTTTTTTCGACCGGCGCCGACGCCGGCGGCGTCACGCGTGTTCGACGAACGCGTAGCGGCCTTCGATCTTGCGCGGCGTGAACCAGCCGTAGTCGGGGAACATCCGGTTACGCACGTACCAGACGTAGCCCACCAGCAACGCGGTGATCACGAGACTCGGCAGCGCGGTCGACGGATCGCGTCCGAGCTCGGCGATGGTCTTCGGCAACTGCAGCAGCGACAGCAGGATGAACGCGTGATAGGCGCCGACGCGATGGGTCGCGAAGCCCCAGATGAACAGCAGCGACAGCGGAACGGTCAACGCCAGGAACACGGCCACGAGGCCGGTGCCGGCGCCGCTTGCGAAGAAGTAATACGCGAGCACGAGGCTGATCGCCAGTTGGGCGATACCGAGCGCGACCAGGATCCGGACGTGCACCTTGTTCTTGCGGCAGCGCTCGGGGTCGGGGCGCGATGCGATCAGGTGCGCGAGCACGCGATCCTTGAGCCCCTGTCCGGACAGTTCGGCAAGCGCGTCGGCCTTCCTCGTTCCCGCGGAGAGCAGCGCCGCGATTCTTGTTTTGGCTTCCTTCCTGTTCATTGCGTGTCGGATTGTTGTTCGATGGTTGTCAAAGGGGCCGGCCACGCGAATATTGCATCTTGCGGGGTGGTGCGCAATCGATTTGCGGCACGCGGACACATTCCTACAGTGGCCGGGGCGCGGGCCACGGCGATGTGACGGGAGGAAGTGGCCGCCGTTGCCGCGATCCCGCGATGACCGCAGTCAGTCGGCGGCGGTTTGAGCGGGGGTGGGCGCGGGGCTGGCTGGCCGGGCATCGTGCGTGTCGACGAGCCGCTCGCGCCGCCGCGTCGCGCCGACGAGCATGCCCGCGACGACGAGCGCGATGCCGGCGACCCGCGTGACGTTCAACGTTTCACCGAACAGCGCGACCGCGAACAGCACGGCCGAGACCGGCGCGACCGCCGTGAACAGCGCGGCCTCGGTTCCGCTGGTGCGCGCCGAACCCGCGTACCAGCACAGGTAGCCGAGCACGGTCGGCACCAGCGCGTAGTAGGCGATTGCCGACACGGCGCCGACAGTCCAGCCGTCTGCGACCGCGTGCCATTCGCATACAGCCGGCACGAGCGCGAGCACGAAGCCGAGGCCCGACATCGCGGTGGACAGCGCGAGCGGCGGCAGCGGCGCGGCAAGGCGCCGGTTGAGCAGGATGAATACGGCTTCGCATGCGACGGCGGCCAGCACCAGTGCATCGCCGGCAAGCGTCTGGAGCGACGGCAGCGCGTGGCCGGGGGCGAACGTGACGAACAGCACGCCGGCCGTGGCGAGCGCGGCGGCCGCCCAGTCGCGCGGCGTCTGCCGCTCGCGCAGCACGACGGCCGCGATCAGCGTCGACATCGCGGGCAGTGTGCCGAGCATCACGCCTGCGTCGAGCGGCGACGACAGCTTCGTGCCGCTGATCAGCAGCACCGTGTAACCGACGCCGCCCGCCGCAGCCTGGATGACGAGCAGCACGCCGTCGCGGGTGGAAATGCGTGGCCAGCGCATTCGCTGCGCGCGCATCAACGCGAACAGCAGCGGTGTCGCGATCAGGAAGCGCAGCGCGGTGGCCGTGAACGGCGGCAGGCCGCCTGCCGCGAGACGGCTCGCGATGACGGTGCTGCCGACGCCCGCCATCGCGGCGGCGAGATAGAGATAGCCGATCAGTCGTGTCTTCATGCGCCGCATCGTCGCGTGTGGCGGCATCGCGCGTCTTGAACGAAATTGCAACGGGCGCGGGCGCGTCGAGGGCCGTGCGTGGGGCGTTGCGCGCGTGCGTTCGTGCAGACTGCTGCCGAAGCCGAAGCCGAAGCCGAAGCCGAAGCCGAAGCCGAAGCCGAAGCCGAAGCCGAAGCCGAAGCCCAAGCCCAAGCCCAAGCCCAAGCCCAAGCCCAAGCCCAAGCCCAAGCCCAAGCCCAAGCCCAAGCCCAAGCCCAAGCCCAAGCCCAAGCCCAAGCCCAAGCCCAAGCCCAAGCCCAAGCCCAAGCCCAAGCCCAAGCCCAAGCCCAAGCCCAAGCCCAAGCCCAAGCCCAAGCCCAAGCCCAAGCCCAAGCCCAAGCCCAAGCCCAAGCCCAAGCCCAAGCCCAAGCCCAAGCCCAAGCCCAAGCCCAAGCCCGAGCCCGAGCCGCGCCAGCCGTCGTCGACGTCGGGGCCCGCCTTCGATCGCCTTGCGACCGATCGCGTTGCGCGGGGACGCAGGGCATCAACCGACCTGCGTAAACCTCCCAGGCGTGATCCCGAACTGGCGCGCGAATGCACGCGTCAGGTGGCTCTGATCGGCAAAGCCGGCTTCGGCCGCGGCATCGGCGATCGGCAGGCCGCTGGCGAGCAGCGCGCGTGCCAGCCGCGCACGCGACTGGATCAGGTAGGCATGCGGTGTGATGCCGAGTTCGCGGGCAAACCCGCGCAGCAGCTGGAAGCGGCTGACACCGCTCAGGCCGGCCAGCTCGGCGAGCGAAACGGGGGCGGCCGGTGCCGCGTCGAGCCGCTCCCGCGCGATGCGGATCGCCGGTGCAACGCCCGCCGTCGGCAGCGTGCGGTTCGCGTGCCGGGCGAGCAGCCCGGCGACGAGCATCACGAGTGCCTCGTCGCGGGCAAGCGGCCGGGATTCCCCCGCGACGATGTGCGCATGCAGCCGGCCGACGGCGGCCGTGAGCCGCGCGTCGCGCACCGCCGGATGCGCCAGCTCGATGCCGCCGAGGCCTTCTTCCTCCGCGACGCCCGCGACCAGCGCGGGCGCGAGATACAGCATCCGCCAGCGCCGGCCCGTGCCGGCCTCGATCGGCGAACCGTCGTGCATCTCGCCCGGGTTGACCATGATCGCGTCGCCGGCCAGGGCGTCGACCTGCCCGCGGCCGCTCCACGACCGGTGCGCGCCGCTGACGATCACGCCGACCCCGAATTCGTCGTGCGCGTGGCGCGGAAACGCGCGGTCGGATTCGAGGCTGATTGCCTCGATGCCTTCGCCGGTCCGTCGGTAGTGGGTGACGCGGTGCATGTGCGCTCCTCGCGCCGGTCGCGGCGCGGATTTCGTGCACTTTAGCGCGTTCCGGCGGCGCGCGCCCTTCATCCTCTTGGCCGATACCGCGCATCGCGCGCAGCCCGCACCATGTGCACATGAGCAGCGTACACGGCCCGCCGGGCCTGAAGCTGCGCGGGAGACGGCAGGTGGAACAACAGGATCCGGTATTCATTCAGGTTGGCGCGCTCGCGGACGGCTTCGCGCCGGAAGCGAACATCCTCGCATCCGTCGATGCGCTCGCCGGGCATACGCTGACGCTCGGCGACGCGTCGGGGGCATGGCGGGTCTACATGTTCGAGCCGGGCGCGCTGCAGTGGCGCGACGCGGCGACCGACACGGGCGGCCGCGAGCCGTGCCGCGTGACGCGGTTGCGCAACGGGCTGTACTTCGTCGACTACATCGATTCGTCAGCCCGCGCGACGTCGGTCAGTCTCGTGATCGATCTCGACAACGGGGTATGGACGTCGGTTGTCGGCACGCTGCCGACCGAATCAGACACGCGTATCGACGCATTCACGCGGGTTGCGCGCGGGCTGCCGCTGACGGGCGTCGAGGCCGGTTTCCGGCACGGCACGCTCGGCGGCCATACGCAGCCGGGGCCGCTGCACGGGCCCACGCGCGAGCTGATCGGCAAGCGGACGATGTACCGCTACAGCCCGACCGAATGCTACGAGCACATCTACCTGAACGAGAACTTCTACGCGTGGCAGTGCCTGCAGGGTGTCGAAGGCGGGCTGGCCGATGTCGACCGCTGCCATTACTTCAGGATTGCAGAGGAGCTGTATCTGTTCGTGTGGCGCGAAAAGGTGGTGCCGACGCTCGGCGTCGTGCTGATCGACCTCGCGCAGCGCAAGACCGACGGCAAGATCTTCGGCTACCAGGGCGGCGATTTCGGCACGCTGTCGAACTTCCCGATCGGCGCGCATGCGCAGGTGCTGAACGACACCGTGCATCCGCTCGACGGCGGGGCGCAGCGATGAATGCCGTGCCGGGCAGCGGCCACCTGCGGGCGGATTTCAGCGGGCGCGTCGTGCTCGTCACGGGCGCCGCGCAGGGGATCGGCGCGGCGATCGCGCGCCGTTTCGCGGAATCCGACGCGTTCGTCGCGCTCGCCGACCTGAACGGCGAGGCCGCCGCCGCGCAGGCCGACGCGCTCGCGAGCACGGGCGGCGAGGCGCGCGCCTATCGGGTGGATGCGGCCAGCCGCGACCAACTGGGCGCGTTGGTCGCGGCAGTCGAGCGCGATGGCGGCCGGCTCGATGTCGTCGTCCACAATGCCGCGTATTTTCCGCTGACGCCGTTCACGCAGATCGACGAGCCGACGCTCGACCGGACGCTGTCGGTCAACCTGTCGGCGCTGTTCTGGCTCGCGCAGGCCGCGTTGCCGGCCTTCGGGCGCGCGGGGGCGGGGCGGCTGCTCGTCACGTCGTCGGTGACGGGGCCGCGCGTCGTGTATCCGGGGCTCGCGCATTACGCGGCGTCGAAGGCGGGCGTGAACGGCTTCATTCGCGCGGCGGCGCTCGAGCTCGCACGCCACAACGTGACGGTGAATGGTGTCGAACCGGGAATGATCCGCACGCCGGCGGCAGGCAATCTTGGCGATGCGTCGGTTGCCGCGCAGATCGCGCGCGACATTCCGCTTGCGCGGATGGGCGAGCCGGAAGATATCGCGAACGCGATGCTGTTTCTCGCGTCGGCCGATGCCGCGTACATCACGGGGCAGACGATCGTCGTCGACGGCGGTGCGACGTTGCCCGAGAGCGGGGCGGTGCTGGGTGGCGAGTGACGGCTGGCCGGGTAACGCGCCGCGGAACGGGGCGGCTCCGGCGGCCTGCCGCGCGTTCACGCAGCAGGCTCGGCATGTTCCGTCGGGGGCATCTTCGCGAGCGTCAGTCCGGCATGCCGTCATGATCCCCGAGCGGCCTGGCGGGCCAGTCCACCCAGCGGTCCGCACGGGTAAGCTCGTACGCCTCGTTCTTCGGGTAGCGGATGCGGTTGTCGTCGCGCGGGCGTTCGCCGATCACCATCAGCCTGACCTCGTCCTTCGTGTTGTTGATGAAGGTGTGACAGATGCCGGTGCCCGCCGGAAATGCGACGGAATCACCTTCGGCAACAGGGTGCAGCACGCCGTCGATCCAGACATCGGGCTTGCCCTCGAGCACGTACACGAACTCCTGCTCGGTGCTTTCGGCATGCGGATATGACGTCCGCCGACCCGGCAGGAGCCTCACGTGATGAATGCCGATACGGGTGATGCCGAGTTCGGCGGAAAGCGGTGCGTCCAGCGCCATCGGCTCGGTGTCGCCGCGATAGCAATGCGCTTCCGGTTCTTCGAGTTCGGTCCAGTGCTTGATGAAATCGGGGCGGGTCATTGGGTGCTCTCCTTTAGGGGGATGTCGACTGTGGCGATTCGCGCGCCGGCGTCGGCAGCGGTTTGCGCCCCATCTCGGCGAATGAACCTCGGCCGATAACTTGCCGGCCGATACGAAACGACGGTTGCGCGTCGAGGCTGGCGGGCGGCGGGACGTGTGGCCCGGATGCCGCCGGCGAAGCGATCGGCGACATCCACGGCATTTTGCGACGAACCTGTTTGCGTTGTGGAAACGACGTGCGAGACGCGTGTATGCCTCCCGCCGCGTACTGCCGCGACTACAGCCAGCCGTTGCGGATGAACTCGACGATCGAATAGCGGCGGTGCTCGAGATCGTGCTGCCGGACGGCATCGACGATGCGCGATACGCCATCCGCGTAGGGCGTATCGCCCACCACGCGCGATTCGAACTGCAGGCTGCACGCACCGTCTTCGATGCGTATCCGGTGAATCGCGTGGCGGCCGAGCTGATCGTCGGCGACGGCGAATTCGCCTCGCTGCACGTCCGGGTCGCGCACGGAGCGGATGTCTTCCGGCGGCACGCCGAGCGACTGGCCGATCCCGACGGCCGTGCCCGGGACGGACGTCTTGCCGGCCTGGTGCGACTCCGTCAGGCTGATCCGGCAGTCGTGAAACAGGTGGCCGCTGGTTTCCAGCATGCTCATGAACTTGAGCATCAGGATGTTCGTGTTCGGACACAGCACGATCGGGAAAGCGTACGAGCCGGTTTCGAGCACGGAGCCGGTGGACAGCTCGACGAGCGGCGCCGCGGTGGCCTCGCAGAACGCGATGACGTCAGGGAGTTCGCGGCCGGAACCGGCATGCACGACGATCGAGCGGGCGTCGGCATGCCGGGCATCGCCATGTCGGGCGTCGCTACGCTGCGCATCGTGGTGCGTGCTGTCCGACCACGCCGTCACGCGACAGGTTGCGGGGTCGAGCCGGTGCGCGCCGAGCAGTTCGCTGGCCAGCTTGCCGGTTCCTACGACGAGTACTTGCATGGCATTGACGGGTTGAGGTTCGAAATTCGTTCAGGACGGGAAATGGCGCCGGCCGTCGGGCGGCCCGGCACGGTCGCGGCGCGTGCCGCCGCAGCGGCCTCGCGCATTATGCCCGGCCGCCCGCGTGCGCGCCCGCCGGGCCGCGCAGGCCGCGCAGGCGGCGAGCGGTGCGTCAGCTCGCCGACACAGTCGGCAGCCACGCGTTCGCCGCATTCTGCGTGGCGAGCTGCTTCGCGATCGAGCGCGCGAGTCGATCCGTATCGGACGCCACCGTGTCGTGCTTCGCTTCCGACACGCCATGCAGGCCGGCGCCGACCGCTGCCGATGTCGCGAGGCGGCCGGCCGCCGCGCCGACCCCGGCGGTTTCCACCATGCCGGGCAGGTGGCCGCTGTTCGCGCTGGACGAGAACGTGCCGAGCGGTTGCGGCGCGCCATGCGCCGGCCGGAACAGCACGGTGACCGATGCCTTCACTTCGCTCTTGCCCGCCCCGAGCCCGATCAGGGTGCGGCGGCGGCGGTTGCCGGCGTCGATCGACTCGAACCGGCCTTCGATCACCAGCGCGTCGCGGCCGTCGGGCACCGGGCCGCGCAGCGCGGGGATGCCTTGCGACCGGAGTTCGCGCACGAGCGCGTCGGCGAGCCGCTCGCGGGTCGTCAGCGCGCTCTGCTGGCGTTGCACGTCGGCGGACGAACCGCTCGCGAGGGTCGTGAGCTTGCCGATCATGCCGCCGTCGACCTTGACGTCGTTCGTGTCCACGTCGAACGCGGACACGTAGACGACGTCCGCACGAACCTGCGGCTGCGTGCGGGCCGCCGGCGCGGCGGTCATGGCGGTGGTCGCGGTCGACGCGCAGCCGGTCATCGCGAGTGCGCCGGCGATCAGCGCGACGCTCGTCAGACGTTTGGCGTGGGTGGCAAGTGTGTGAAGGGAAGTGAGCATGTCGATCTCCGAGGCCTGGATGAAGTTGCCGATACTGTCGCGGCATTCAGGAACGCGAACGATCGGAAGCGGGGCGTGATCGCTGGCGAGGGAGGGGTTTCATGCCGTTGCGCAACACGCAGGCGCAAGTATGCGGAGGCCGGGCGTGATGCGCCACGCAGGAATTATGTCGGCGCATGTCACGTGCCGCCGCGCGCGGGCACGCTGGGCCGCCGGATCGTCGGATCGTCAGGCAGTAAGGGAGTAAGGCGGCAAGGCGGCAAGGCGGTAAGGCAGTAGGGCAGTAGGGCAGTAAGGCGGACAGAAGAACCGAAGAACCGAAGAACCGAAGAACCGGCGAGCGGCCACTCAACCCGAAAGCCCCCGCCGCGCCTGCCCGGACGAATCGAGCGGCAGCGCGACGACGGCCTCCAGGCCGCCGCCGTCGCGGTCGCGGAACGTCAGCGAGCCGCCGTGCAGGCGGGCGATCCGCTCGACGATCGCGAGGCCCAGGCCCGTGCCGCCCGCATGGCTGCGTGCGTTCGCGCCCCGGCTGAACGGTGCCTTGAGCCGTTCGAGTTCGGCCGCGCGAATGCCGTTGCCGCGATCGCCGACCACCGCATACGCGATCCCGCCTTCGGCCCACGTGCGCACGCCGAGGCCCGTGCGGCCATAGACGACCGCGTTCTGCATCAGGTTCATCAGCAGCCGCATCAGGCTGATTGGACGAAACGCGAACAGGGGCACCTCGCCTTCGTCGAATTCGAATTCATGGCCGAGCCCCGCGAAATCCGCGACGAGCTGGCCGATCAGCGCGTTCAGGTCGCCGGTTTGCGGCGTTTCGCGTTCGCCGCTGCCCGCGTAGTCCATGAATTGCTGCAGGATCGTGTCGATCTGGTCGAGATAGTGCTCGGCCGATGCGGTGAGCGCGTCGTGCGTGCCGCGCGGCAGCGCCATCGCGATCGCCAGGCGCAGCTTGGTGAGCGGCGTGCGGATGTCGTGCGACACGCCGGCCAGCATCAGTGAGCGGGTCGCTTCCGCCTGCTGCAGTGCGTCGGCCATCTGGTTGAATGCGCGGCTCACGTCGGCGATTTCGGTCGGGCCGTCGGTGGGCAGCGGCGGCGGGCGCTCGCCCGCGCTGACGCGCTGCGCCGCCCGCGCCAGCGCGTCGAGCGGCCGGTTCAGGTGGAGCTGGATCAGGTAGCCGGTCAGCGCCGCGAGCAGCGCCAGCCCGATCGACAGCACGAGGGCCGTCGCGATGCCGCTCGCCTGCGCGTCGGCGGCCATCGGCAGCGGCACCCAGACAGGCGAGCCGGCCGCGTGCAGCCGGATCCACAGGCGCTCGTCGTCGCCGGATTGCCAGCGCGCCGGGAGGTCCGGCGGCAGGTGGCGTTCCAGTGCCTGCATGAACACGTCGCGCTGCCAGGTGCGGAAGAAGGCCGCCAGGTTCGGCGCTTGCGGCGGTGCGGCCGGCGGCAGCGCGGCCTGGCCGCCGAACTGCGCGACGGCCGTGCGGCCGGCATCGGGCGGCAGGCTGGCGAGCGTGCGGTCGAGCAACTGCACGTAGTCGGCGAAGACGATCGAGGCCCGCTCGATGCGCGGGCGCTGCACGTAGTGCAGCAGCACCGTGAGCGAACAGGCGAGCGAGAGCGCGACGAGCGCCACCAGCAGCGCGATGTTGCGCGCAAGCAGCGAGCGCGGCAGCGGGATGCGCATCACGGCTCGATGCCGGCCACCAGCATGTAGCCGATGCCCCAGACGGTCTTGATGAAGCGCGGCTTGGCGGGATCGTCCTCGACGATCTGGCGCAGCCGCAGGATCTGGACGTCGACGCTGCGGTCGAGTGCGGCATGGTCGCGGCCGCGCGCGCGGGCGAGCAGGTTCTCGCGGCTCACCGCGCGATTCGGCGACGAGCCGAGCGCGTGCAACAGCAGCATCTGCGCCGAATGGATCTCGACGGGCGTGCCGTCGCGCATCAGCGTCTGCTGGCCGACGTCGAACGTGAACGCGCCGAAACGCAGGCGCTGCGACGTGACCGTCGGCTCGCCGGCCGCCATCTTCTGCCGCCGCAGCAGCGCGCGGACGCGGGCGACGAGTTCGTCGGGGAGAAACGGCTTCGCCAGGTAATCGTCGGCGCCCGTCTCGAGGCCGACGACCTTGTCCGCGGCATCGCCTTTTGCGGTGAGCATCAGGATCGGCAGCGTCTGGCCTTCGGCGCGCAGGCGCCGGCACACGCTCAGGCCGTCCTCGGGCTCCATCATCAGGTCGAGCACCAGCAGGTCGTACGGCTCGCGCTGCAGCAGGCGGTCGAGCCGCTTGCCGTCGGCGACCGCGCGGACCTGGAAGCCGTGGCCGGTCAGGAAGCGCTGCAGCATGTTGCGCAGCTCGGCTTCGTCGTCGAGCACGACGATCCTGCAGGACTGTTCCATCGCTTGCCTCCCGGTGCGTGCGCGGCCGGATCGTCGTGCGGGTTCAACGGGCCGCCATGCGCTGGCGCATGAAACCGGCCAACTGCTCAAGCGTGACGTAGCCGTTGTGCTGCGTATCGATTTCGTCGAAATGCTGCGCGACCATCGGCATGCCGGCGGCGGCCTGCTCGCGGGTGAGCCTGCCGTCGTGCGTCGTGTTCGCGCTGGCGAAGCGGGCCTGCAACTGCATCAGCGCATGTTCGACGCGTGCACCGCCGTTCGCCGCGCCGGGCGGCACCTGCTGGGCCGACGCTGCTGCTGAGACGATACACAAAACGACGACGGCAATCATCTTCTTGATGGACTTCATGGGGTTTCTCCTTGCGTGGCCGACGGTCTGCGCCGGCCGGGTGGTTGATGAAACGGATGGAAAACGAAACAGACCGGAGCGGGGCCGGGTCATGCCCAGTGCGCGGGCACCCACACGCGGCCGGCCCAGTGGCCGGGCACCCAGACGACGGCGCGCGGCGGGTGGGCGACATACACGGCGCGCGGGGCGACGTACACGGCACGCGGCAGCGGCGGTGCGAGGTACAGGACCTTCGGCGGCGGCGGCGCGACGTAGACGACGCGCGGCGCGGGTGCGACCACGACGGCCTTCGGCGGCGCAACATGCACGACCTTCGGCGGGGGCGTGACGACGACGGCGGCCGGCGCGGGCGGCGGGGGCGTGACCACGACGGCGGCAGGTGCCGGTACCGCGACAGCGACCGTGGCAGCGGGCGGCGGGGGCGTCACGACCACCGCAGCGGGCGGAGGCGGTGCGACGGGCACGGGCACCGGCACCGCGACAGGAACCGGCACCGTCCCGCCGGCCACGACGACCGCACCGCCTGCCGCCGTGCTGCCGTGGATCACCGTCGTGCCGCCGGTCGAGACGGTGCCGCCGTGTACGACCGTCGAGCCCCCCGACGTCGTCACGACGCCCGGCGCCACGCGCGTCGCGCTGCCGGAGTGCGTGACGCTTGCGCCGTCGGTGCCCGTCGCGGTGCCCGAGCGCGAGCAGGTCGAGCCTGCGCAATTCGTCGACGCCGTATGGCTGGCCGTATTGCCGTTCGATCCCGTGATCGTGCCGCTCGACGCATACTGGCCCGGGCCGTTGCGCGTCACGCTGCCCGATGTCGTGGCGCTGTGGCCGTCCGAGCCCGTGAGCGAACCGGTATGCGAACAGGTGCCGTCCGCGCAGCTCGTGTCGCCGCTGTGTTCCACCGAGCGCCCGTTCGGGCCGACGGCCGTGCCGCTGTTCGAGAACTGGCCGGGCGCGGTGCGCGTGACGGTGCCGGTATTGGTCGCGATCCCGCCGCCGGGGCCGATCACGCCGCCCGCATGCGAGCAGCTGCCGCCGCCGCACGAACCGGCGTGCGCGCCGTTGTAGGTGCCGCGCGGGGTGTACGCGGTGCCGTGGCCGGACCAGCCGGCGAAGGCCGGCGCGCAGGCGAGGGCGAGTGCGGCGGCGGTGACGAGGAAGCGGGTTTTCATCGGGTGTCCTTGCGGTTCGTTTCGGTGCACGCGGTGGCGTGGCGACGGAACGAACTTTAGGGCGACGACACGCGCCCGTCGCGTCATAAAAGATGTCGCGGTGTTACACGTGTCGTGCTGTTTCGAGGTACGACGAATGCGTGCGCCGGCCGCGCCGATCGCGGGCATGCCGCGCCGGGCAAGGCTGCCGGCAGTGCGATCGCGTGAAGGCGGAGGGCGGCGGCGCGGGGCGGAACGTGGCGTGCGCGGCGCGAAACCGTGTCGCGGCGACATGCGGCGACATATTTGCGGGCCGATCCAAGCGTGCGCCGTGTCGAGCCACGTCGCGCGAATTGAACGCATGCAGTTGAACGCATGCGGTACGCCACATGCGACCGGAACCGGCTTCTCCGAAACATGAAGGGAATCGTCCGCCGTCGCATACCGTCCGAAGAATTGGCCTCCGGCCGGTCACGACTGTGCTCGCCTGTCGCGCAGGCTTGTCCATCGGCCCATGTCATTGTCATGTCTTGCACACTGTCGGCCGCCTTCGTCACGACATGCGGCGACACATTTCCCGCCGGAGATGCCCACGCGCCACCGCGAACCGGCCAGGCTCCAGCCGACAAGCGCATGTGACCGCCGCGCATCACCTGAATGCCGCCGACCGCGACGTACCGCGACATACGGCGACATATTTCCCGCGTGGTCTTTCCGTTCCGCGCCCACTACAGTGCGTTCCATCCGACGCGATGGCGGCCCGTGCCGCCCATGACGCGTCAGACTCAACCGAAGGAACGACCCATCATGCTCACGACCACCGGAAAGCTCGCGTACTACGTCACGCTCTTCATCGTCGCCGTCTCGCTCGTCGAGGCGGCGGTGCTCACCTGGCGCCGCGCCCGCGGGCCCGAACCGTTCGACTGGAACGAGGTATGGCTGTCGCTCGCCGACCTCGCGGGCCGCAAGCTGCTCGCGCTGGTGCCGCTGTCGCTCGCCACGCCGGTGTTCGATTTCGCGTGGGCGCACCGGCTCTTCACGATCCCGCTCCACAGCGTCGCGCTCGCGCTGCTCGTGTTTGTCGGCCAGGAGTTCTGCTACTACTGGTATCACCGCGCGTCACACCGCGTGCGCTTCTTCTGGTCGACCCATGCGGTGCATCACTCGCCGAACCAGTTGACGCTGTCGTCCGCATTTCGCCTCGGCTGGACCGGCAAGATCGCCGGCGCCGCGATGTTCTTCACGCCGCTTGTATGGCTCGGCGTGCGTCCGGAAGCCGTGCTCGCGATCCTGTCGTTCAACCTGATGTACCAGTTCTGGCTGCACAACACGTGGATGCCGAAGCTCGGCTGGCTCGAATACGTGTTCAATACGCCGTCCGCGCACCGCGTGCACCATGCGTCGAACCTCGACTACCTCGATGCGAACTACGGCGGCGTGCTGATCGTGTTCGACCGGCTGTTCGGCACCTATGTCGCCGAGCGCGCCGACGAGCCGTGCCGTTTCGGCCTCGTCACGCCGACCCGTTCGCGCAATCCGTTCGTCGTCGAACTCGAACACTGGGCGAGCCTCGCCCGCGACGTCGCGACGGCCCGCGACGCGTGGACGGCGATCCGCTTCGTACTGCTGCCGCCGGGCTGGCGCCCGGACAACCAGGGCGAAACGACGGAGGAACTGCGCCGCCGCAGCCTCGTCGCCGTGCGCACGGATGCGTGAACGCGCTACGCTGTGTCGAATTGCCGGCCGCGCATGCGTGCCGCGGCCGGCATGACCCATGCAATACGCATCATCAGGCAACCCTCGATCCAGGAGAAAACATCGATGGAACACGATTTCAAAGGCAAGGCAGTCGCGATCACCGGCGGATTCGGCCATCTGGGCGTCGCGACGGCCGCGTGGCTCGGCGCGCGCGGCGTACGCGTCGCGCTGATCGGCCGCGGCGCGGCCCCGGCGGCAGAGGCACTGCCCGGCGTGCCGGCCGACGCGCTGCGCATCGGCGGCATCGATCTGGTCGATCCGCAGGCCGCCGCGCGGGCGCTCGATACCGTGCAGCGCGAATTCGGCCGGGTCGACGCGCTGCTGAACATCGCGGGCGCATTCGTGTGGCAGACGATCGCCGACGGCGACGCCGCCACGTGGGACCGCATGTACGAACTGAACGTGAAGACCGCGCTGAACGCATCGAAGGCCGCGCTGCCGCACCTGCTGGCGAGCCCGGCCGGACGTATCGTCAACATCGGCGCGGGCGCGGCGTTCAAGGCCGGCGCGGGAATGGGCGCCTATGCGGCCGCGAAGGCCGGCGTCGCGCGGCTCACCGAGGCGCTGGCGGCCGAACTGCTCGACCGTGGCGTGACGGTGAACGCGATCCTGCCGAGCATCATCGATACGCCGCCGAACCGCGCGGACATGCCGGACGCGGATTTCACGCGCTGGGTGCGGCCGGAACAGATCGCGGCGACGATCGGGTTCCTGCTGTCGGCCGATGCGCAGGCGATCACCGGCGCGTCGATTCCGGTGACCGGCCGCGTCGCGTAGTCCGGCGGGCACGGGCTCGCGCTCGCGCGGCGGCCGGCCGTGCGTACAATGGCGCACCGGACACACGCGAGCCCAGCCCGAGACCATGCATCAGCCCCATATCCTGATCGTCGAAGATGAAGTGGCGATCGCGGACACGATCGTCTACGCCCTCGGCACCGACGGCATGCAGACCGTCCACTGCACCCTCGGGCAGGCGGCGCTCGACCGCCTGCGCGATGCGCGCTTCGACCTCGTCGTGCTCGACGTCGGCCTGCCGGACCTCAGCGGCTTCGAGGTATGCCGGCGGCTGCGCACGTTCTCCGACGTGCCGGTGATCTTCCTCACGGCGCGGCACGACGAAATCGACCGGATCGTCGGGCTCGAGATCGGTGCCGACGATTACGTGGTCAAGCCGTTTTCGCCACGCGAGCTGGCGGCCCGGGTGCGCGTGATCCTGCGGCGTTTCCACCGGGCGGCCGCCCCCGAATCGATACCCGCGCCCGCGCCGGCACCCGCCGCGACGACCGCACCGGGCTTCACGGTCGATACCGATGGCGCGCGCGTGTCGTGGCTCGGCCACGCACTGGATCTCACGCGCTACGAATTCGGGCTGCTGGCGCTGCTGGTCCGGCATCCCGGGCGCATCTATTCGCGCGAGCAGCTGATGGATCTCGTGTGGCACGAGGCCTTCGATTCGGCCGACCGCACCGTCGACACGCACATCAAGACGCTGCGCGCCAAGCTGCGCGCGATCGACCCCGAGCGCGACCCGATCCGCACCCATCGCGGGATGGGTTATTCGCTGCAACCGTAACGACCGGCACCGCCCATGCATATCGGCCTGCGCATCTTCTTCGGCTTTTTCCTGATCGTCGGGCTGGCCGCGCTGATCACGCTGCGCGTGTTCGTGCAGGAGGTGAAGCCCGGTGTGCGCGAGGCGATGGAGGACACCCTCGTCGATACCGCGCAAGTGCTCGCGACGCTGGCCGCCGACGACATGGCCAGCGGCCATATCGCCGACGGCGCTTTCGCGCGGCAGCTCGCACAACTTCACGAACGCCCGGTCAGCGCGAACGTGTGGGGCGTGCAGAAGAACGTGATCGGCTACCGCCTCTACATCACCGACGCGCACGGCATCGTGCGCTACGACTCGACCGGCCGCGCGCTCGGGCAGGACTATTCGCGCTGGAACGACGTGTACCGGACGCTGCGCGGCGAATACGGCGCGCGCAGCACGCGCAGCGATCCGAACGACGACAGCAGCACCGTGATGCACGTGGCGGCACCGATCCGGCGCGGCAACGAGATCATCGGCGTGCTGACGATCGCGAAGCCGAACCAGACGGTCGCGCCGTTCATCGCGCGCAGCCAGCGCAAGATCATGCTGTACGGCGCGCTGCTGATGGGCGGCGCGATCCTGATCGGCGTCGCGTGCACCTGGTGGCTGGTGGTCGGGCTGCGTCGCCTGCAGCGCTATGCGCGCGCGATTGCGGCGGGCGAGCGGGCCGAGATGCCGCTGCAGGGCGCGAGCGAGCTGGCCGAGCTCGGGCGCGCGGTGGAAAGCATGCATCAGCGGCTGGAGGACCGGCAGTACGTCGAGACCTACATCCACACGCTCACGCACGAGATGAAAAGCCCGCTGGCGGCGATCAGCGGTGCAGCCGAACTGCTGCAGGAAGACATGCCGGTTGCGAACCGCCGGCGCTTCACCGAGAACATCCGTCGCCAGGCCGGCCGCCTCGAACAGATGATCCGCAAGCTGCTCGCGCTCGCCGAAGTCGAACAGAAGCAGCGGCTGTCGGTGCGCGAACCGGTCGCGCTGCGGCCGGTGCTCGAACAGCTCGTCGACGATATCGAGCCGCGCGCACGGCAGCGCGGCGTGAACCTGGCGATCGACGCGCACGACGCGGCCGACCCGGCGGTCGTCGAAGGCGATCCGTTCCTGCTGCGCCAGGCGCTCGGCAACCTGCTCGACAACGCGCTGGATTTCGCGCCGCGGGGCAGCACGATCCGCATCGCGCTCGAACGGCAGCCGGCGGGCAGGGCGCACGTCGCGATCGTGCGCGTCGCCGATGACGGTCCCGGCGTGCCCGACTACGCACTGGCGCGCGTGTTCGAGCGCTTCTATTCGCTGCCGCGCCCCGACGGGCAGGATCGCAGCACGGGCCTCGGGCTGTGTTTCGTCCGCGAAGTCGCGATGCTGCACCGCGGCCAGGTCGCGCTCGCGAACCGGGACGAAGGCGGCGCGTGCGCGACGCTCACGCTGCCGTCGGCGGCCTGATCGCGCTTCACGTTCGCCCCACATTCGCTTCACACCGGCTTCAATCGCCCTTCACCGGGCCGGCGCATGCTGGCGGTACCTTTTACTCCGGTACCTGTCGGCCATGAATCGAGTCCTGTTGTTCAAATTCGCGATCACCGCGTTGCTTGCGCTGCTGATCCTGATCCCGCTGCAGATGGTGCAAAGCATCGTGCACGAACGCTCCGCGTATCGCATGGACGCGCTGCAGAGCATCTGGTCGAGCTATGCGGGGCCGCAGACGGTGTCGGGGCCCATGCTTGTCGTGCCTTACACGGAAGTCACGCGCGTGCGCGACGAGACGCCCGCCGGCGGCGCGACGAAGACGAGCCTGAGAAGCGAGACGAAGCGCCTGCTCGTGTTTCCGAAGACGCTGAACGTCGACGGCACGCTGACGACCAGCGTCCGCTATCGCGGCATCCACAAGGCGCTCGTGTACGAACTGACGAGCCGGTTGACCGGCACGCTGGCGTTGCCGGACCTGAAGAAGCTGCCGCAGGCGGACGGCCACGTGAGCTTCAAGGTCGACAACGCCTATGTCGCGATCGGCATCGGCGACATTCGCGGGCTGACCGCGCAACCCGACGTGCGTATCGGCGGCGCGCGTTTCGACGTGGAGCAGGGCACGCGGCTGGACAGCCTGCGCCAGGGTGTGCACGCGAACGTCGACCTCGCGGCGCTGGCCGAAGCAGGCGCGGGAGCGGGAGCTGGCGCGGTCGTGCCGTTCAGCATCGACCTGCCGCTGCGGGGCGCGGAGTCCGTCGCGTTCGCGCCGGTGGGCGACCAGAACGATTTCTCGCTGAAGTCGACGTGGCCGCATCCGAGTTTCGACGGCGCGTTCCTGCCGAACAACCGCACGGTCGATGCGCGCGGCTTCACCGGCAACTGGCGCGTGACCTCGTTCAACACGAAGGCGCGCGAGCAGATCGCCACCGGCAACGGGGAAGGCGCGATCGAAACGGCGTCGGTGTCGATGATCGAACCCGTGAACGTCTATCTGCAGGCCGAACGCGCAACGAAGTACGGCGCGCTGTTCGTGATGCTCACGTTCGCGAGCTTCTTCATGTACGAGCTCGTGAAGCGGCTGCGCATTCACCCGATCCAGTACACGCTGGTCGGCCTGTCGCTCGCGTTGTTCTTCCTGCTGCTGCTGAGCCTCTCCGAACACATCGCGTTCGCGTATGCGTATCTCGCGGCGAGCGGCGCATGCATCGGGCTGCTCGGCTTCTACCTGTCGTTCGTGCTGCACAGCGTGAAGCGCGGCGCGGTGTTCTCGGCGCTGCTCGCGGTGCTGTACGCGGCGCTCTACGGGCTGCTGCTGTCGGAAGACAACGCGCTGATGCTCGGTTCGCTGCTGCTGTTCGCGATCCTCGCCGGCATCATGACGCTCACGCGCCGCGTCGACTGGTATTCGCTCGGCGCCGCGTGGCAACCGTTGGCCGACAAGGCGGCCGCGGGCGTGGGCGCCGTGAAGCCGGGCGCGCAGGCGAAGTAGGCACGCGGGTGGCGAGCGCGCCGGTCGGCAACGCGACGGCCGGCGCGTCATCCGGCGCGGGACAGCCGCGCTTCACGCGCGCGGTGCGGGCCGGCGAAAACGCGCGAGCGGAATTTCGGCGACGGCGGTGATCTCGATCAGCAGGTCGGGATGGTAGAGACGTTCGACCTGGACGGTCGTCGTCACCGGATAGGGCGCGGCGAAATACGTGTTGCGGATGTCGCCGGCCTGCATGAAGGCATCGATGTCGGTCGCGTAGTGGACGAGCGAGATCACGTCCTGCATCTGCCCGCCCATCGCGGCGAGCACGGCGCGGATGTTGTCGAGCGTCTGCCGCACCTGCGTGCGCATGTCGCCGTGGCCGACCACCCGGCCGTCGCGGTCGAGCGCCACTTGCCCCTTCAGATGCACGATCCGGCCGTCGCCCTGGATCACGGCCATCGAGAACGCGCCGAACGGCGCCCAGACTTCCGGCGGATTCACTGCTTCGGCCATCACGCGGCTCCTGTGGGGCGGCGGCTGCACGGCTTGCGGCGAGCGGCCGCGCAACGAGGGCGCGCCGTCGACAGCACCGCTCGCTTCGTCGACAATCGCGCCATTATGGATGAACGCGCGGCGACGCATGGGGCGTTGTTCCGCGATCACGACGACACACATGGACGATATCCGCGTCATTAAGGATCGTGCGGCGCTCGACGGCACCGCGTACGTCGAACTCATGGGCGGGCCGTATGCGCGCACCTGCTGGAATGCCGGGTCGCTGTTCTTCGACGAGGAAGTGTTCGGGCTGCTCGAGGCGGCAATCGCGCGGCAGATCCCCGACTACGACCATTACACGTTCAACGCCGTCGGCATGGCCGACTGGCTTGTGATCGTCGCCGAACTGGCCGACACGGGCAGGAGGCTCGGCAACGCCGCGCAGCGCACCGACGCGCTCGACCGGCTCGGTTTCATTTTCAGCGGATCGCGGCAGGCTTTCGTCGCGCGTCTCGACGCAAGCTGCGCCGCGCTGGCCGGCGTGATCGCGGAAGTCGACGCGTGGACACGCGAAGTTCGGCTTCGCCACGACCAGGTGACGATCCTCGGGATGTGACGCGGCGCGTGCCGGGTGTCACCGCCGACAGGCCGGGCGGCATCCACTTATACTCAAGCTTTTCCGCCATTCGATTTTCGCCGTGCCCACGCCTGCCCCCACCGATCCGTCCATCGACGATCCGCGTCCGACCCCGCCCGTACAACCCGAACTGGAAGACTGCTGCAACAGCGGTTGTTCGCCGTGCGTTTTCGACCTGTACGACGAAGCACTGGCGCGCTATCGCGTCGAACTGGCGGAGTGGGAAGCGCGGCACGCGCAGCCCAAGCCATGACGACACGCCCGATGCCGGCAAGCGGTGCGCATTTGCCGCGCGTCTCGAGCCGCGCCGGCAGTGCGCACCGGCTCCGCGTCACGCGCCCGCATGCAGCCGCCGATGCAGCGGCCCGAGCATGGCCGACAGCGCGATGCACGCGAGCAGCACGGCCGTCAGCGCGAACATCGACGTTCTGAAGCCCTGCACATAATCGAGCGCGGCCGGATGCGTGCCGAGCCGGGCGAAGAACACGCCGCCGAGCGTCGCCGCGCCGACGGCCGCGCCGATCTGCAGCATCGCGGTGACCATGCCGGACGCCACGCCCGCGCGCGCGGTATCGACTTCCGCGAGCACGATCCGCACGACCGACGGCAGCACGAGGCCCTGGCCGACACCGATCGCCGCGATCCCCACGTAGAAGCCGGGGCCCGGCGCGGCCGCACCGGCGAGCGCGGCGGCCGTCGCGACGCCGGCCGCGAGCATCGCGAAACCGAGCGTGAGCACGCGATAGCCGCCGAACCGGCCGACGAGTCGCGGCATCAGCAGCGGGCTCGACAGGAAGCCGAGCCCGAGCGGCAGGATCGCGAGCCCCGATGCGAGCGGCGACCAGTTCAGGCAGCCCTGTAGATAGATCCCGTAGCTCAGGAAGAACGCGCTCAGCGTATAGAACAGGAACGCCAGCACGAGCCCGAGTGCGACGACCGGGTTCCGGAACAGGCGCACGTCGAGCAGCGGATCGTGGCCGCCCGCGAGACGGCGCGCCTCGACCGCCAGCAGCGCGCCGAGCATCGGCAGCGCGCCGACGAGGCACGCGACCATCCAGAGCGGCCAGCCAGCCTCGCGCCCGTGCGTGAGCGGGTAGACGAGCATCAGCAGGAACAGCGACAGCAGTGCCATGCCGGGCACGTCGATGCGCTGGCCGCGCGGCGGCCGGCTTTCCGGGATGAAGCGCCAGCTGCCGATCAGCGCCAGGATGCCGATCGGCAGATTGACGAGGAAGATCGCGCGCCAGCCGAGCCCGAACGGATGCAGGCTGATCAGCGCACCGCCGCCGAGCTGGCCGATCACGGCCGCGAGGCCGAACACGAAACCGTAGAAGCCCATCACGCGCACCTGCTCCTGCGGGCTGAACACGCTGCGGATCGTCGCGAGCACCTGCGGCGCGAGGATCGCGGCGAACAGGCCCTGCAGCACGCGGCCGCCGACCAGCACCGCGCCGCTGCCGGCGAGCCCGCACAGCGTCGACGCGACGACGAAGCCGGCCATCCCGATCATGAACATGCGCTTGCGGCCGTACAGGTCGCCGAGCCGGCCGCCGGTGATCTGCACGACGGCGTTCGCGCACGCGTATGCCGACACGACGAGCTGCAGCTCGGCCGGGCGTGCGCCGATGCCGTCGCGGATGGCCGGTAGCGCCAGATTCACAATGAAGTAGTCGAGCGGCGGCAAAATCGCGCCAACCAGCAGGACCACCAGCGCCCAGCCGTGGTGGCTGCGCGGTGTCGCCGCGGCGGCCGTGCCGGCCGGGCCGCAGGGGGCAAGGGTGTCGTGGGTCATGGAAACCAGTCCGAAGAAACGAGGGCCGCATCCACGCCGGACGCGGCGCCGGGGGCGCCGGTTCGGCCGGGGGCGGGCGATTGACCCCCATTCTGGGTGGTGTCAATGAATCGGAAAAGCGGGAATTGGTGGTAGCATCCATCGGGTTATTCGATGGATGGAGAAGGGCGATGCGCGGTTTCGACCTGGATCAGTTGCGTACTTTCGCGGCGGTCGCGGATGCCGGCAGCCTGACGGCCGCCGCGCCGCTGCTGCACCTGTCGCAGTCGACGGTCAGCGAGCAGGTGCGCAAGCTCGAATCGCGCGCCGGCGTGCCGCTGTTCGTGCGCAGCAAGCGCGGCGTCGAGCCGACCCCGGCCGGCTCGCGGCTGCTGCAGCACGCGCGGCGCATCGTCGCGCTGAACGAGGCCGCGTTCGACGAAGTGCGCGGGCAGGCGATCAAGGGCGAGCTGCGCGTCGCGATCACCGATTACTACCGGACGAACGAAGTCGCGGGCCTGCTGGCCCGGCTGCGGGAGTGCTACCCGCAACTGAGCCTGCACGTCAGCGCGATGAAGAGCGCGGATATCGAGGCGGCGCATGCGCGGGGGCAGGTCGATCTCGGCGTGGTGATGAACCTGTCGAGCGGGCCGTTCCGGCCGGCGTCGGCCGATACGCGCTGGGTGCTGCGGCGCGAGCCGCTGTCGTGGGTCGCGTCGCCCGCGCTGGCCGAGCAACTGCCCGAGCCGTTGCCGCTCGTGCTGCTGCCGGACGACTGCATGATGCATCAGGTCGCGGTGCGCGCGCTCGACGAGCGGCATATGCCGTACCGGCTCGTGCACAGCGCGTCGGGGGTCGCGGGGCTGCAGTCGATGCTGGCGGCGGGGCTCGGTGTGGGCTGTCTGTGCGCGTCGGCGATCGGCGAGGGCATGATGCGGCTCGGCGCGAAATACCGTCTGCCGCCGCTGCCCGATGCGGTGTTTTCGCTGACGCCGCCGATGCCGGGCGAACGCGAAACCGTCACGCAGGCGCGCGAGGTGCTGTCGCGGCAATTGCTGATGTAGAACCGGCCGCGCGATGCGCGGCGGCGCGTAACTGAGAGGCGCGCCAGGAGAAAAAATGAACGACGAACTGCAACGCCAGATGGCCGCGAAGCTGCAGGATGCGCTGGAGCGCGTGGTCGACGAACGCTCGCTGATCCACTTCCTGCGCGTGCTCGGCCACGACTGGAACAAGGAGCGGCAGCTCGAGGCCGACCTGCCGCCGTCGCCGTATGCGCGCGCCGCGCTCGGCTGGGAAAACCACTCGATCGGCGCGTACCTGGACGCGATGGTCGACTGGGCCGAGGCATCGGAGGAAGGGCTGCGCTACTACGACTTGCCCGACAATCCGTGGCGGCGCATGGCGGACATCCTGTTCGCCGGGAAAAGCTACGAATAGCGCCGCTCGGGCGATTCGTTCGCTGCACGTTCGCCGCTGCGAATCGCCCAACCGTTCAATCGCCTATTCGCCTATTCGCCTATTCGACCGGTTCGCCGTTCACATACGCACGCAGCCCGTCGGCCAGCGCATCGAACACCGCACGGCAGCGCGGGCTCGTGCGCAGGTCCTCGTGCATCACGACCCAGGTTTCCAGCTGCATCGCGGGCCCGTCCGGCAGCACGCGCACGAGCCGCGCGTCCCGTTTCGCGAGCCCGGTCTGGCAGAAGCCGATTCCGTAGCCGGCGCGGATCATCGCGAGCTGCGCCAGGTTGCTGTCGGTGCGCAGCGAGAACGCGTCGCGCTTCCACATCGGCATGCCGCGGCCCGCCGAGCGGATGAACGGCGTGACCGTGTCGAAGCCGATCAGCGCGTGATGCGCGAGTTCGTCGATCGTCGCGGGCGCCCCGTTGCGCGCCAGGTAGTCGTCGCGCGCATACAGCGCGACATCGATTTCGCCGATGCGTCGCGCCACGAGCGCCTCCTGCGCGGGCGGCGCCATCCGGACCGCGATGTCGGCCTCGCGCTTGAGCACGTCCTGGATGCGGTCGGTCGGCACCAGCTCGATGACGAGCCCCGGATGGTTGCGCCGCAATTGCGCGAGAACCGGCGGGAGCACTTCGACGGCGATCACGTCGCTGGCCGAGATCCGCACGATGCCGCGCACGCCGGCGCCGTGGCTCGCGGCCGCCCGCTCGAACGCGGCGGCCGCACTGCGCAGCGCCTCCGCATGGCCGCGCAGCGCGAGCGCCGCCTCGGTCGGCAGCAGGCCGGACGGCGAGCGCGTGAACAGCGTCTGGCCGAACGCGGCCTCGAGTGCCGCGACGTGGCGGCCGGCCGTCGGCTGCGTGATGCCGAGCGCCCGCGCCGCGCCGGACAGCGAGCCTTCCGTCAGCACGGCCAGGAAGGTGCGGTAGCGTTCCCAGTTCAGATCGGTGGTCATGCATAAATGTATAGCTGATCCATTGGGTTCGGCAATTCCTTGATAGCCTCCGGCGCGCCAGAATGCGTGTCATGACGGTTCATTCAAGGAGAGCGGCAATGACGAACCACGCAGGCGGGACGCAACGGCAGGCGCTCGTGCTCGGTGCAAGCGGCGGGATTGGCGGGGAAGTCGCGCGGCAGCTGCGCGATGCGGGCTGGCAGGTGCGCGCGCTGAAGCGCGGGCTCGACGCCGAGGCCGTGGAGCGCGACGGCATCACATGGATGCGCGGCGACGCGATGGACCGCGACGCGGTCGTCCGGGCCGCGCGCGGGTGCAGCGTGATCGTGCACGCGGTGAATCCGCCCGGCTACCGGAACTGGGCCGGGCAGGTGCTGCCGATGATCGACAACACGATCGCGGCGGCGCGGGCGGAGCAGGCCACCGTGGTGCTGCCGGGCACGGTGTACAACTACGGCGCCGACGCGTTTCCGGTGCTGCACGAAGATGCGCCGCAGCATCCGTCGACGCGCAAGGGTGCGATCCGCGTCGAACTGGAGCGCCGGCTGCAGGATGCGGCCGCTCAGGGCGTTCGCACGATCATCGTGCGCGCAGGCGATTTCTTCGGGCCGAAGCTCACCGGCAACAGCTGGTTTGCGGCGGGGCTCGTCAAGGCCGGGCAGCCGGTTGCGGCCATCAGCGTGCCGGGGCGCGACGGCGTCGGGCATCAGTGGTCGTATGTGCCGGATGCCGCGCGCACGATGGTCGAGCTGATCGAGCGGCGCGACACGCTCGAACCGTTCGCGCGCTTTCACCTCGGCGGGCACTGGGACGCGGACGGCACGCAGATGGCGGAGGCCGTGCGCCGCGTCGCGCAGCGGCACGGGCTGCGTCCGACGATGCGCAAGTTCCCGTGGTGGTTCGTGTGGGTCGCGGCGCCGTTCGTCACGACGCTGCGCGAATTGCTCGAAATGCGCTACCTGTGGCGCGAGCCGATCCGGCTGGACAACACGCGGGTGACCGCGCTGCTCGGCCGCGAGCCCGTCACGCCGCTCGATACCGCGATCGAGGCGACGCTGGCGGGGCTCGGGTGTCTCAAGTGAGCAACGGGGGGGCGCGAACGCAATCGCGTTCTGCTATGATCCGCGCTCCCTTCCTCGACGCTGCTGCAGGAAGGTACCCACGACCGCCGGAATGCCGGAGGCCGCGTCGTACCTTTTTCATTTTCAGCAGCGATGTCTACCTTTCCTCGTTTAAAAAAGGCCTTGCAACGGCAAGGCATCCGTGTCGACCATCACGCCGGCATCTATCACCTGCGCAATGAACTGGCGCAGGCGTCCGTCCTGTTGCCCGCTTCGCTCCCGCTCGAGGAGAAGGCCGTCCAGCAGTTGCTCGCGTTCGCGGCCGTCCGTTCGCCGGATGGCCATCAGCGCGTATGCAAGGCCTGCGCGACGCCGGACTTTCATCCGGGCGGGGTCGCGCCCGTCGGCTCGATCGTCGCGACCGACGACGCGTTCGTGATTCCCGCCGCGATCGGCACCGATATCAACTGCGGGATGCGTCTCGTCACCACGGGCCTCAAGCGCTCGGCGCTCGCGCCGTTCGAGACGGCGCTCGTCGAGCGGCTGACGCGCGCGATTCTCGCGGACCGGCGCGACGTGCCGGTCGGCAGCGATGCCTTCCGCGCGCTGTTCGACGCGGGCCCGGCGGCATTCGTCGATCGTGTCGCGTCGCAGGGGCTCTGGGCGCACGTCGACCGCGACCGGCTCATCGACGAACTGTCGTCGTGCATCGGCCTCGACCGGTTCGACGGCAGCGCGAAATACGCGCCCGACGCGCACGTCGGGTCGCGCGAGGTATTCCGCGACCCTTGCCTCGGCACCCCGGGCTCGGGGAATCATTTCGTCGAACTGCAGGTGGTCGACGCCGTGCTCGACCGGCATGCGGCCTACCGGGCGGGACTCGCGAAGGACGACGTCGTCGTGATGATCCACAGCGGTTCGCGCGATGTCGGCTTCTACGTCGGGCGACGCTGGATGGACCGGGCGCGCGCGGCATGGCCGGCGGGCGTCAGGCATCCGGAAAGCGGCCTGTACGGCCTTTCAGGCGAGCTGGCGCGCGACTATCTCGTCGCGATGGGCACCGCCGCGCGTTATGCGTGGCTCAACCGTGTCGTGCTTGCCGAGATGGTTCGCAAGGAACTGGCGGAGCTCATCGGCGAGACCCGCTCGGCACTCGTGGTCGACGTGCCGCACAACGTCGTGCTGCGCGAAAACGGGATGAACATCCATCGCAAGGGGGCGACCCCCGCCCGCGACGGCGATCTCGCGCTGATTCCCGGATCGATGGGCGATGCGTCGTTTCTTGCGACCGGGCTCGGCCATCCCGACTGGCTGTGGTCGTGCAGCCACGGCGCCGGCCGCAGCGTGCGCCGGCAGGCGGTGCGGCGGATGCGCGCGGAGCAGGCGCCGGGCACGTGGCGCTGTGTGACGCTGCGCGACGAGCGCCGCATCGAGGAAGCGCCGGAAGCCTACAAGCCGATCGGGCCCGTGATCGACGCGCAGGAGCAGGCCGGCCTCATTCGCAGCGCGGTCCGGTTGAAGCCGTGGGTCACGTTCAAGGCATGACGGGCGGCGGGGGCGGCGCGCACGCCGGCCGCCGCCGCGGCTTGCGCCGGGGCCGGCGATACGTCGTCCGCTTTCCCGGGCCGCGGTTTTGCCCGGGCATGGGCATGAGCACGGGAAAGTGTCCCGGTTAACCGACGAACCCTCGGGACAACAATTCTCCACATACCCGGGCGCGTCCGGTGAGCATCATGGCGGCAACGTCGATAAAGCGAAACCGGGGGCGCAATGCTGCATTTCGGATGGAAAGTGTCGGTTGCGGGGGCAATCATGTTCGCGTTGAGCGGGTGCACCAACCTGGTGGGTGTGCTGTATTGCGACAACTCGCAGGTCAACTTCCCGGACTATCACTGCTTTCAGCCGTACTAGCCGGGGCGGGCGCGGCGACGGAGCGCTGGCCCGTCACGCGACGACCGGCAGCACCTCCACCGCATAGCGGTGCCGAAGGCTGCGCCCGAGCACCGGATCGTGCAGTTCCATTTCGAACGCATCGCCGTCGCCCATCGCCGCGATTGCGCCATGCACGGCGACCGTGCCGCCATACATCGCGCAGCGCGCGGGCATCGTGCGGCGATAGTCGAAGCGATGCCACAGCTCGTCGGGCGCGAGCAGGCCGCTGACCGCGCCGTGCTGGTAGGCCGCGCGCTCGCCATCGCGCGGGATCAGCCACGCACGCATCTCGATTGCATCCCAGTGATCGGCGACATCCGCATAAAGCCACGCGTCGCGACCGAGCGGCTTCGCGCACACCTGCTTCGACACCGCGACGCCGTAGGCCTCGACCTCGCGATCCGTATGGTCGGAGCCGACGGTCACGAGCGTGCCGGCCGGGCTGTCGACCAGCACGCATTCGATCTCGCCACCCGAGCGCGCGCCGAGCACGCCGATCGACGGTGCCTGCGTGAGCAGCGCGGCCGACACGCGATAGAAGCAGGGCGTGGTCGACGGCGGCGCAACGCCGAGCGCCGCGAGTTCGTCGATATGCGCGCGGATCGCCGCCGGATCGCGGCCGGCCCAGCCGGCGATCACGACGCGCTCGATCTCGACGTCGACGTCGACGGTGGCCGGTGCGGGGTGCCGGGAAATCACGTTGAACGACAGGGTTGGCATGCGGGTATCCGTTTGAAGTCCGAAGGAAGGGAGCGACTCGCGGCGATGCTCAATCCGCGAGCGGCCGGTGCGCGGTTTCGCGCGCGACGAGGAGCGCGATCGACGTGACGACGAGCGCGGCGGCGACGTACAGCGACACGGCCGTCGTCGTGCCGGTCTGCCGGAACAGCGTGGCGATCACGAGCGGCGCGAAGCCGCCGCCGACGATGCCGGCGAGCGTGTACGCGAGCGACGAGCCCGCATAGCGCACGCGGGTCGGGAACTGCTCGGTCACGAACGCGCCCTGCGGGCCGTACATCACCGCGTGGATCACGAGGCCGATCGCGACGGCCGCGACGATCGCGCCCGGGCGCGCCGAATCGAGCATCGCGAAGAACACGAACGCCCACACGATCCCGGCGAGCGCGCCGGCGAGATAGACGGGCCGGCGGCCGAAGCGATCCGACAGCGCGCCAAAGAACGGCACCGCGAGCGCATTGCAGGCCGTGCCGATCATCACGGCCGTCAGGGCGACGGGGCGCGACAGGTGCAGCACGGTCGTCACGTAGGTCAGCGTGAACACGACGATCAGCGCATACAGCACGTCCGAACCGATTCGCGAACCGCCCGCGATCAGCAGGCGCTTCCAGTGGTACTTCAGCACGTCCGCGACCGGCACCTCGGCGGTCGCGTGCGATTCGGCGAGCTGTTCGAACTGCGGCGTTTCGTCGACGCCGCGGCGCAGCCAGAAACCGAACACGACGAGCAGCGCGCTGGCCGCGAACGGCACGCGCCAGCCCCACGACAGGAAGTCCCCGGACGTGGTCGACAGCGTCACGAGCGCGATGCAGCCGGTGCCGAGCAGCGTGCCGAACGACGGGCCGATCTGCGTCCACGATGCGGACAACCCGCGCCGCTTCTGGTCGCCGTGCTCGACCGACAGCAGCACCGCGCCGGCCCATTCGCCGCCGAGCGCGACGCCCTGCACGAAGCGCAGCGCGACGAGCAGGATCGGGCTCAGGATGCCGGCCTGCGCATAAGTCGGCAGCGCCCCCATCAGCGCGGTCGTCACGCCCATCAGCACGAGCGTGAGCATCAGCACCGCGCGGCGGCCGATGCGGTCGCCGAGATTGCCGAACACGAAACCGCCGAGCGGGCGCGACACGTAGCCGACCGCATAGGTCGAGAACGCGAGGATCGTGCCGGCGAGCGGATCGACCGAAGGGAAGAACAGGTGGTTGAAGACGAGCGCGGCGAGCGTGTTGTAGATCGTGAAGTCGTACCACTCGAGTGACGTGCCGATCATGCTCGCGGTCGCGAGTCGGCTGTTGCGGACGCGGCGGGGCGCGTGGGCGGCGGGCTGGGCGAGAGTGCTCATGGTGTCGGGCATGTCGTGAAGGGAACGGGATGGAGCGCCGGGCCGATGCGCGGGCGTGCCGCGCGCATGCGGGGCGACCGGCGTGGGCGACCGGCGTGGGCGACCGGCGCGGGCGATCAGGCCGGCAGCGCGGCGGCGGCAGGCTCGGTGTCGACGGCGCCGCGTGCCGCATGCAGCGGCGCGGCGGCGCGCCACAGCAGCGCGAAGGTGCGCACGTCGTCGTGCCCGGCGAGCGTGGCGGCCACGCGGCGCGTCGCGGCCGCATCGCTGCCTTCGATCAGCACGAGCGCATCGGCGGCCGGGCGGGCGGCCGCATCGGCGCCGATCGGCGCGGACAGGTCGGGCGCGGTGCGAAAAAGCCGTGCGGCGTGGATGCCCGGTTCGTGCAGCACGTCGTCGAAGCGTTCGCGCAGGTGCGGCACGTCGATGCGATCCGGCGGCAGTACGAACAGCGCGAGATGCGCGCCTTCGCCGTCGCCGGCCTCGATCGTCAGTTCGCCGACACGCCGCTGCGTGCCCGTCATGCGCTCGAAGTTCGCGAGCGACCATGCGGTCTGCTGCGTGAACGCGCGCCGGTACGCATCGCCGTGGAACACGTCGAGTGCGTCCGTCACGTACAGCGCGAGGTACTTGCGCGGGCCGCGATCGGTCGCGCGAAAGCGCCGTGCATGCGTGAAGCCTGGAATCGCGACACGTTCCTGCATGTGCTCGCGGTCGTACCACGCGTTGAAATCGGCTTCGTGCGCGGGGTCGATATCCGTCCAGACGCAAAGCTGGCCGTGCGGAAGGGAAAAGCGGGTCATTGCGGGTTCCTCGTGACGGGGGGCGTGTCAGGAACCGCAGTGTCCCGAAGACGGGCCGTGCCCGTCCAACAAGAAAACAAATTCGCGGTGAACAGGTTTTCTTATGAGCGGCGCGGGCGGCGTTTCGCGGGGGACGTGGCGGGTGGTGCGGATGGCGTCGTGCGTTTCGCTTTCGCCGGTGTTTGGGCTGTTGCCTTTGTCGCGGGGCGGGCGGGTGTGTTGTCCGTGCGATCGGCCGTGGTCGGTGTCGGTGTCACCGTCGCCGGCTTGGCGTGGCTTGCGGCGGCCGGCATCGCGCGCGCGACTTCGCTGGCCAGTTCCGCGATGCGCGCGGCCACCGGCAGGCCCTGGCTGCGGTACGTCGCGACGAGCGGCAGCGCGGGGAATTCGGGTTCGACGTCGAGCAGCTCCAGCGCACCTTCGTGCAGCTCGCGCCCGATGATCGCGGGCGGCAACGCGGCCACGCCGAAGCCGTCGGCGACGAGGCGGATCATCGCGGCGACCGACGTGATGCAGTTGATGCTGGCCGGCCGCTCGACGGCCGCGAACAGCCGTTCGATCGTCGCGTGCGGCCCCGAGTGGCGCGAGAAGCTGATGATCGGGAATTCGGCCAGGCGCGCGACGTCGAGCGGCTGGCCGCCGAGCCCGAGGCGCGGGCTGGCCGCCCAGCGCACCGGGAATTCGCACAGCGGCAGGTTCGTGAAGTCGGGGCCCGGCACCGGGTCGGTCTGCAGGATCAGGTCGACGCCGTCGGTGCTGAGCAGGCGGATCAGGTGCAGCGTCGTGTCGCTCGTGATCTCGACGTCGAGGCGCGGATAGCGCTCGCGCAGTTGCGCCATCAGCGCGGGAAACCAGCTGTGCACGATCGATTCGATCACGCCGATCCGGATCAGGCCCGCGTCGCTCGCCGCGTCGATGTCGCGCCGCATTTCGCCGTCGAGCCGCACGATCCGCTCCGCGTACGCGAGCATGCGGCGCCCGGCGGGCGTGAGCGTGGCCGAGCGCGTGTTGCGGTCGAACAGGCGCACGTCGAACGCTTCCTCGAGCGACGCGATGCGGCTCGACACGGCGGCCTGCGTCGTGTGCAGCTTTTCGGCCGTGAGCCGGAAATTTTCCAGCTTCGCGAGCCAGACGAAGGTTTCAAGAAACCGGATGTTCATCGAAGTCCGAAACGTGAGGCGGTGCCGGGCGGGGCGGCGGGACCGGTCGATGGTAGCGGATTTTCGGCGCCGGGAAACGAGCGGGCGGCGCGGTGCGCGTCGTGGGGGCGGATGGGCGGCGGCGTGCCGGCAAGCCCGCACGACGCGCCCGGTGCAACGAAGGGTGTCGCGGGCGGGGCGCCCGCGCGCATCAGAGCGTGTCGAATGCGAGCGTCGGCACGTCGACGACCATCGCGCCGCCGTCCGCGACGAGCGTCGCACCGGTCACGAACGACGCGTCCGGCGACGCGAGGAACGCGCACACGGCCGCGATCTCGTCGGGGGCGGCCGCGCGGCGCAGCGGCACGTCGGCGCTGACGCGCGCATACGCGCCGTCGAGCGTGTCGCCGTGCGCCGACATCAGCGGTTCCATCTCCGCATCGGCCATCGGCGTGCGGACCCAGCCGGGGCACACCGCGTTCGCCCGCACGCCGTGCGGCCCGTAGTCGCGCGCGAGCGACCGCGCGAGCCCGAGCAGCGCATGTTTGCCGACCGTGTAACCGCACACGCCCGGCCCGGCTGCGAGCGCGGCGATCGACGCGACCAGCACGATGCTGCCGCGCTGCGCGATCAGGTCGGGCAGGCACGCGCGCGCGCTCACGAACGCGGTGTCGAGGTTCGCGTGCATCGCGTCGCGCCACTGCGCGTCGTCGGTTTCGTCCGCGCGGCCGAGCCCGTGGCCGCCCGCGCAGGCCACGAGCGCGTCGACGCGGCCGACGCGTTCGGCGATGTGCGGCAGGAAGCGGGCCCAGTCGGTGGCGCTCGCGGCATCGCCGGCAAGCGCGAGGCCGCCCGTTTCGGCGGCCAGCGCGTCGAGCGGCGCCTGACGCCGCCCGATCAGCACGACGCGGTCGCCGCCGCGTGCGAAGCGGCGCGCGCACGCGGCGCCGATGCCGGTGCCGGCGCCTGTGATCGCGATCGTGCGGGGGGGCGGGTGTGTCATGTCGTGCTCCGGAAAGGGGTGGTTTCCGGTCACTTTAGGCGGGGCCGGCGAGCGCCGGTATCAGCCGAAAGGATGAACGCGGGCCGCATCCGGAGCGGGCGGGGCCATTTTGCAAAGGCTGACGATGTCCGGCGCCGAATCGCACTATCCTCCACATTTTTGCGATAAGTCACGAAAGCCCGGCAGAATAGCGCGGGCGGGCCGCGTATCGACGCGCGGCGCATCGGCCGGCCGATTCCGTCGTGCGAGCGGAGCGGCGGGCTGGCGATCCCGGCACGCAGGCGTTGCCTCTGCCGAACGATCGTGCCGCGACAACACAACATATTGCCCGGTTGCGCGCCCGCGCGCCGGCCATCGACAGGAACAGGGAGGGCCGGTTATGAGGCTGGACGACGAAAGGGAAAGCACGAACGTCGAGGATCGCCGTGGCGCGGGCGGGTTCGGCGGCGGGCGGGGCGCGACGATCGGCATCGGCACGATCGTGATCGCGTTCGCCGCGTCGTATTTCTTCGGGATCGACCCGCGCGTGGTGCTCGAAGGCGCATCGGTGCTGCAGGGCCGTCAGCAGCAGGCGCAGCCCGCGCCCACGCAGCGGCAGGGCGTGCCGGCGAACGAGCCGGGCGCGGTGTTCACGCGCAAGGTGCTCGGCAATATCGAGCGCACGTGGACGGGCGTGTTCAATACCCAGCTGCATGCGCAATACCAGCCGCCGACGCTCGTGATGTTCACGAACTCGACCCCGACCGCATGCGGCACGGGCCAGACGGCGATGGGGCCGTTTTATTGCCCGGCCGACCGCAAGGTGTATATCGATCTCGGTTTCTACGACGAGCTGCGCCAGCGTTTCGGCGCGGGCGGCGATTTCGCGCAGGCTTACGTGGTCGCGCACGAAGTCGGCCATCACGTGCAGAACCTGCTCGGCATTTCCGACAAGGTCGACGCCGCGCGCCGGCGGGCGAGCCAGGCGCACTCGAACGCGCTGTCGGTACGGATGGAGCTGCAGGCCGACTGCTTTGCCGGCGTATGGGCGAACAACGCGCAGCGCGCGAACCAGCGGCTGATGGAACCCGGCGATTTCGAGCAGGGGCTGAAGGCGGCCGCCGCGATCGGCGACGACCGGCTGCAGCAGCAAGGGCAGGGTTACGTGGTGCCGGAGAGCTTCACGCACGGCACCAGCGACCAGCGCGTGTACTGGCTGCGGCGCGGGATGGAATCGGGCGAGCTGAGCGCCTGCGACACGTTCGCGTCGAACGCGCGCTGACACGCGGCGCGCGCGTCGTCGCGCGCCTTTATCGTCCCGGTTGCACGGGTTGCACGGGTTGCACGGATTGCATCGGCTGCACCGGTCGCATCAGCCACACCAGCCACACCAGCCACACCAGCCACACCAGCCACACCAGCCACACCAGCCACACCAGCCACACCAGCCACACCAGCCACACCAGCCACACCAGCCCCCGCCGCCAAACCGCGACGATTTGCCGATTTGTGCTCACCGGCGCTTTTCGGCGCCGATAGGCTGGCCCGAACTTCGATTTTCGAGACGTTCGCGCCGCCAGCCGATTCCACCATGCCGCTCCCGACCGTTCCCGCCGATCCGGCCTCCGACGACTGGCCACGCGCGCTGCGCGCGTGCGTGGATGCGTTCGACGCGTTCGCGAGCCCGTCCGCGATCGTGTTCTACCGGCTCGACCAGAGCGGCGAGCCGGCCGATTTCGAGCTGTTCGGGATGCCGGAATCGATGCATCGCACCTATGTCGCGCGCTACCGGATGCTCGATCCGCTGCATCCGTCGCGTTGCGCGGCGGGCGACCGCGCGGTCGTCACGCTCGCGTCGCAATTGCCTGACGAAAGACGCGACGCGTCCGCGTACTGGACCCGTTTCCTGCGGCGCCACGACGTGGCCGACGTCGTCGAGATCTGGCTGCGCGACGCGGGCCGGACGGTCGGCGCGTTCTCGCTGTTGCGCTTCGGGGCCGGCGGCGCGCGCGGCAGCGCGGCCGGTAACGCCACGGCCGGGCGGTTCGCACCCGGCGAGATCGATGCGCTCGCGCGGCTGCAGCCAGTTGCCGAAGCCGCGCTGAGCCCGCTGCTGCGCGCGCGGCGCGGGATCCACCGGATCGGCTGCGAGGAGCGGCTGACCTACCGCGAGGAGCAGATCGCGCGCCTCGTGCGCGACGGCCGCTCGAACAAGGAGATCGCGCGCGATCTCGCGCTCGGCCAGCCGACCGTCAAGACGCACCTGATGCGCATGTACCGCAAGCTCGGCGTGTCGAACCGCACCGAACTGGTGGGGGCGCTGTTCCTGTAATTCATCGGATAATTGCGGTCCGGAATTCAAACCTTCGCGCTCGTCGTTTCGATAACAATCAAAGGGCCGGGAACATGGACGTCGCAATCATTGCCGCTTCGCTGGTGGTCATCGCCTTGAGCATTGCGCTACCGATTTTCATCATCAGAACCGTGCGAAGCGGGACTTACGACTCGCTGTATTTCCTGATCCCGCTTGCACTCGGCATTTACTGGCTGGATTACCAGGCATACGATTTCCTGACGTCGATGGCGCACGGTTTCAGAAACTAGCCGTCCGGTCCGTTCCTGTACCGGCTTTTCGCCTCGCCCCGCCTGACCTCCCGCGCGGTTCGACCCCGCCGCCTTCTCCCCACGCGCTGCCAATTTGCGCTCACCGGGCGTGAACCCTCGTCGATACAGTGATCCGACGCCCGCGTGCCTCACACGCACGCGGTCCAGCCACGACAATCCTCGAGACGCCCATGAGCACCACGAACTTCGTCGCCGTCAGCGACACCGTGCGCACTTTCGTTGCGCGCGATTTCGGCCTCTTCATCGACGGCGAAATGCAGCCCGCCCACGCGGCCGCGCGACTCGACGTGTACGACCCCGCGACGGGCGAGCGGCTCGCGACGGTCGCGGACGCCGACGAACGCGACGTCGACCGCGCGGTCGCCAGCGCGAAGCACGCGTTCGACACCCGCGTGTGGAGCGGCCTGCGCCCGGCCGACCGCGAACGCATCCTGCTGAAACTCGCCGACCTGATCGAGGCCGACGCCGAAACGCTCGCGCAGCTCGAAACGCTGAACCAGGGCAAGTCGATTCACGTGTCGCGCGCGATCGAGGTCGGCGCGAGCGTCGAATACGTGCGCTACATGGCCGGCTGGGCGACCAAGATCACCGGCCAGACGCTCGACGTGTCGATCCCGTTTCCGCCCGGCGCGCGTTATACGGCCTATACGCGCAAGGAGCCGGTCGGCGTGGTCGCCGCGATCGTGCCGTGGAATTTCCCGCTGATGATCGCGGTGTGGAAGCTGATCCCCGCGCTCGCGGCCGGCTGCACGATCGTGCTGAAGCCGTCGCCGGAAACGCCGCTCACCGCGCTGCGCCTGGCCGAGCTCGCACGCGAAGCCGGCGTGCCGCCCGGCGTGTTCAACGTCGTCACCGGCGGCCGCGTGTGCGGCGCCGCGCTCGCGAGCCACCCGTCGATCGCGAAGATCTCGTTCACGGGCTCGACCGCGACCGGCAAGCTGGTCGGCGCGGCGGCCGTGCAGAACATGACGCGCTTCTCGCTCGAGCTCGGCGGCAAGAACCCGATCGTGATGCTCGACGACATCGACGTCGCACAGGCGCTCGACGGCGTCGCCGCCGGCGCGTTCTTCAACCAGGGGCAGGTGTGCGCGGCCGCGTCGCGCATCTATGTGCACCGCAGCAAGTTCGCGCAGCTTGCCGACGGCCTCGCAGGCGTCGCGCAGTCGATGAAGCTCGGCGCGGGACTCGACACGACCGCGCAGATCAACCCGCTGGTCTCCGCGCACCATCGCGACAAGGTCGTCCAGCACATCGAGGGCGCGCGCCGCGCGGGCCTGACGTTCCTCGCGGGCGGCACGCCGGCCGACGACCTGCCCGGCTACTACGTGAAGCCGGCCGTGATCGCCGATCCGCATCCCGACAGCGCGATCGTGCGCGACGAAGTGTTCGGCCCGGTGATCGTCGTCGTGCCGTTCGACGACGCGGCCGACGCGGTGCGTCTCGCGAACGCGTCGCCGTACGGCCTCGCCGCGAGCATCTGGAGCAACGACCTGAAGCGCGTGATGAACCTCGTGCCGCAGATCGAGGCCGGCACCGTGTGGGTGAACTGCCATATCCCGCTCGATCCGTCGATGCCGTTCGGCGGCTACAAGCAATCGGGCATCGGCCGGGAGTTCGGCCAGTACGCGATCGAAGGCTTCACCGAAACCAAATCCGTCTGCATCGCGCACTGACGCGCGGCATCAACCTCGAACCCTGAACCCGGACGACCCAGGTTCAACCGATCCGACAGTGGAGACTGCAATGAGCTACAACGAAGCAAAATTCTGGCACCCGATGCTGCACCCGAACGAGATGAAGCAGCGCAAGCCGATCCGCATCGTGCGCGGCGACGGCTGCTACGTGTTCGACGAAGAGGGACGCAAGCTCGTCGACGGCGTCGCGGGCCTGTGGAACGTGAACGTCGGCCACAACCGCCAGGAAGTGAAGGACGCGATCGTGCGCCAGCTCGACGAGCTCGAATACTTCCAGCTGTTCGACGGGATCTCGCATCCGCGCGCGGAAGAGCTGTCGAAGAAGGTGATCGACCTGCTCGAACCGGAAGGGATGCGCCGCGTGCTGTACAGCTCGGGCGGCTCCGATTCGATCGAGACCGCGCTGAAGATCGCGCGCCAGTACTGGAAGGTGCGCGGCCAGGCCGACCGCACGAAGTTCATCTCGCTGAAGCAGGGTTATCACGGCACGCACTTCGGCGGCGCGTCGGTGAACGGCAACACGGTGTTCCGCCGCAACTACGAGCCGAACCTGCCGGGCTGCTTCCACGTCGAGACGCCGTGGCTGTACCGCAACCCGTTCACGCAGGACCCCGAAGAACTCGGCCGGATCTGCGCGGAAATGCTCGAGCGCGAGATCCAGTTCCAGAGCCCGGACACGGTGGCGGCATTCATCGCGGAGCCGATCCAGGGCGCGGGCGGCGTAATCGTGCCGCCGGCCAACTACTGGCCGCTTGTGCGCGAGGTGTGCGACCGTTACGGCGTCCTGCTGATCGCCGATGAGGTCGTGACGGGCTTCGGCCGCAGCGGCAGCATGTTCGGCAGCCGCGGCTGGGGCGTGCGCCCGGACATCATGTGTCTCGCGAAGGGGATCTCGTCGGGCTACGTGCCGCTCGGCGCGACGGTCGTGAACGCGCGGATCGAGGACGCGTTCGCCGCGAACGCCGATTTCGGCGGCGCGATCATGCACGGCTACACGTATGCGGGCCACCCGGTCGCATGCGCGGCCGCGATCGCGAGCCTCGACATCGTCGTGAAGGAAGACCTGCCGGCGAATGCGGCGAAGCAGGGCGCGTATCTGCTCGAAGCGCTGCAGCCGTTCGCGGAACGCTTCGCGGCAGTCGGCGAGGTGCGCGGCAAGGGGCTGATGCTCGCGCTCGACCTCGTCGCGAACAAGGACACGCGCGAGCCGATCGACCCGCTGTCCGGCTACGCGAACGCGGTCGCGGAAGTCGCGCGCGAGAACGGCGTGCTGGTGCGTCCGGTCGGCACGAAGATCATCCTGTCGCCGCCGCTCGTGATCCAGCGCGAGCAGCTCGACCGGATCGTCGACGCGCTCGCGGCGGGCTTCGAGGCCGTGCCGTTCGCGTGACGGCGTGATCGCGTGACGGCACACCGGCGGCGGGCAGTGCGGCCGCCGCCGGTTTGCCGATTTGCGCTATGACCGGATTATTTTGCCTGCGTATTTTTTCGACATCGGATCAAGGTGTGATCGACAGGGGGCCCGGGAATCGAAGCGCTGAAGCGCCGCCCCGGGCCGACCGCAAAGCATGGGGCCCCGATAGCTGCCGGAGCGCAGGTTCGGGCCCGTTCAGGAAGGAGACGAAGATGTCGGGATGGTCAGGAATTACCGGCGCCGCGGGCGGCGCGCCCGCCGGCACGCCGGCCGAGGCAGGCGGCGGCACGGCGCTGAAGGCGGGTGCGGTCGGCTTTCCGACCGCGCTGGCGAGCGCCGTCGGCCTCATCATGGCAAGCCCGGTGATTCTCACCGCGACGTCGGGCTTCGGGATGGGCGGCTGGGCGTTCGCGGTCGCGATGATCATCGCGTTCGTGATGATGCAGGCGCAGGCGACCACGTTCTCGGAAGCCGCCGCGATGCTGCCGACGGCCGGCTCGGTTTACGATTACCTGTCGTGCGGGCTCGGCCGCTTCTGGGCGATCACCGGCACGATCTCCGCGTATTTCCTCGTGCACGTGTTCGCCGGCACGGCGGAAACGATCCTGAGCGGCATCATGGCGCTCGTCAATTTCGAATCGCTGAATGCCGCCTTCGAGAAGCACAACAGCTCGTGGCTCGTCGGCGTCGGCCTCGTGGTCACGTTCGCGATCACCAACATCATCGGCATCAAGGTGTTCAGCAAGCTCGAGATCGTGCTGACGGCCGGCATGTGGCTGTCGCTGATGATCTTCGGCATCCTCGGGCTCGCGGCCGCGCCGGCCGTGCATCTCGACGGCTGGTTCGGCGGCTCGGAAGTCGGCACGTCGGTGCCGGCCGTGCTGTCGCTCGTCGGGATGGCGATGTTCATGTTCGTCGGCTGCGAGTTCGTCACGCCGCTCGCGCCGGAAATGAAGACGCCGGGCAAGACGATTCCGCGCGCGATGGCGCTCGGCCTCGTCGGCGTCGCGATCTGCATGTTCCTGTACGGCGCGGCGATCCGCCGCCAGGTCGCGAACGTGCCCGTGAGCCCCGACGGCCTCACGCACCTGCTCGACACGCCGGGCGCGATTCCCGCGTTCGCGCTGCAGGTGCTTGGGCCCTTCGGCCGCATCTGGTTCGGCATCGCGTTCCTGTGCGCGGGCGCCGCGACGATCAACACGCTGATGGCCGGGCTGCCGCGCATCCTGTACGGGATGGCGATCGACGGCGCGCTGCCGCGCTGCTTCGCGTACCTGCATCCGCGCTTCAAGACGCCGGTGGTCGGCATCGTCGCGGCGGCGATCGTGCCGATCTTCCATGCTTGGCTGATCAACGGCAATCTCGACAGCATCCTGCACCTCGTGCTCGCGGCGACCTGCGCGTGGGGCACCGCGTACCTGCTCGTCACCGCGTCGGTCGTGATGCTGCGGATTCGCCGCCCGGACCTGCCGCGCCCGTACCGTTCGCCGCTGTTCCCGCTGCCGCAGATCGTGTCGAGCGTCGGCATCGTGCTCGCGATCTGGTACATCACGCCGCCGGGCATGAACGCGCGCGACATCTACGTGCCGTTCGGCGCGATGCTCGGGCTCACCGCGCTGTACGCGCTGTTCTGGACGCTCGTCGTGCAGCGCCGGCATCCGTTCAAGCCGGTGCCGGTGGAAGAAGTGCTGCGCAACGAGCACGTCGCGTCGTGAAGGCTGCGCTCGCCCGCTGGCGCGTGGCGCCCGATGCGCCGCCGCCCGGCCATCGGCCCGGCGCGATCGCCGCGCGCGTGCTCGCCGATCTGGGCGCCGTGCGCGATGCCGACGGGGGCGGCAGTCTGACGGCCCGATTGCCGAACGGCGTGCGCGTGGGCATCGACGAGCGTGTCGATCGCCAGTTCCTGATGCATACGGTCAGCGTGAAGGTGGCGGCAACCGCGCGCGGCCCGGCCGTGCAGGGCCGAGCGCGGGTGACGCAGACCGGCTGGCTGCGCCGCACGGGCATCGACGCGATGGCCGAGCCGGGATGCGACCCCGGATTCGTCGACACGGTGGCCGCACTGGTCGCCGAGCCGTCGCTGGCCGACGCGCTGCGGCCGCTGCACCTGACCGACTGCGCGATCGACGCGCGCGACGGCCGCTGGACGCTCGCGATCGTGCCGTTCGGCGGCAGCGAGGTCGTGAACCGGATGCCGTCGTTCCGCCGCTACGTCCGCCTGACGGGCGAGCAGGCCGCCGCGCTGTCGGCGGCCTGTCTTGCGTTCGAAACCGCACTACGCAGGATTTTGCACGGGTAAGCTGTGGCGTTGCGCGCCGGGGAACCCGGCGGCCGCGTTTAGGGGTTTTACCGGAGATGCCGATGCTGTTCCAGTCACGCTCACACGAAGACGTGCACGATCACGGGCTCGCGATCGCGGGCTGGCATCAGGTCTACCGCCAGATGACGCCGGGCCGCTTCAAGGGCACCGTCACGCAGGTGCTGTACGACGATTTCCACTTCTTCCGCGAGACGACCAACCGGCGCGTCGCGCAAACCGGGCTCGCGCCGGCCGGGCGCACGTCGCTCGCGGTGCCGCTGTCGGTGCCGCTCGCGGGCACGTTCCAGGGCCAGCCCGTCGACGGCTATGCGCTGCTCGCGCTGCGCGCCGGCGAGGATTTCGAATTCCACACGCCGGAAGGGATGGGGCTCGTCGGGATCAGCGCGGCGTCCGACATGGTCGACGAGCTGTGCGAAGCCGAATTCGGCGCATCCGGCGCGCGCAAGCTGCGCCACGTGACCCGGCTGTCCGACGAGCAGGGTGTCGCGCTCGGCGTGCGGCTGTCGTCGTTGATCGACGATGCGCAGCGCAACCCGGGCCACCTCGAATACGCGGCCACCCGCAAGATGTTCCGCGACGCGATGCTCGGCATGTTCCTCGACGCGCTCGAGCAGGGCATCGGCGTCGAGCGCCGCGACATCACGCACGCCACCTACAGCGACATCGTGAGCCGTTGCGAGAAGCATCTGCGCGACCGCCCCGAGGAACCCGTCACCGTGCTCGAACTGTGCCGCGCGCTGCGCTGCAGCCGCCGCACGCTGCAGACGAGCTTTCAACGCGTGGCCGACGTCACGCCGGTCGGCTATCTGCGCACGATCCGGCTGAACGCGGTGCGCCGCATGCTGCGCACGACATCCGTGCAGCAGCTCGGCGTCGGCGAGGCCGCCGCGAGCTGGGGGTTCACGCACCTCGGTTATTTCGCGCGCGAGTATCGCGACCTGTTCGGCGAGCTGCCTTCCCAGACCACGCGTCCCGAATGACGCACGCGCACCGCGACGGCGCCGCCGGGCAACGTCGCCGGCCATGCGCGCCACGGTTTGCCGATTTGCGATAGAGGTCCTGAATTTTCGCTGGATAGAGTCCTGTCACCCATATCGACAACTCCATCGATCTGCACTGCGTATCGATGACAACAGAGGGGCGGGACATGAGAATCGGAAGACGACTGGCCGCGGCCGCGGCCACGCTCGGGTGCATGCACGCACACGCGCAGACCTCCGGCAGCGTGACGCTGTACGGCACTGTGGACACCGGCATCATCTACTCGACGAACCAGCAGTTCACGCGCGCGGACGGCAGCACGGGCGGCGGCCATGCGTGGCAGATGGGCGGCGGCAACCTCGTGCCGTCGCGCTTCGGTTTCCAGGGGGCCGAGCCGCTCGGCGGCGGGCTCGACGCGGTGTTCACGCTCGAGCAGCAGTTCCTGTCCGCGAACGGGCAGGCGCTGCAGGGCGGCACGGCGTTCAGCCGGCAGGCGTGGGTCGGGCTGCGCCAGGACGGGATCGGCACGCTCGGCCTCGGCCGCCAATACGACTCGTACACGGACATGCTCGGCGCGTATGTGTCGAGCAACAACTGGGCGACACCGTACGGCTCGCACCTCGGCGACGTCGACAACCTGAACGCCGCATTCAACTTCAACAACGCGGTGAAGTTCACCAGCGCCGATTTCAACGGCTTCACGTTCGGCGGCACGTTCAGCTTCGGCGGGCAGGCCGGCGATTTCTCCGCGAAGCGCGGCTATGCGGTGGCCGCGACGTACACGCGCGCGCCGGTGGCGTTCTCGGTCGGCTACCTCGACCTGCACCAGCCGCTCGACGCGGCGCTCGGCGGCGCGAGCGGCTATATCGGCGATTTCGCGTGCAGCAATCCGGGCGCGATGTACTGCCTGCTGCAGGATGCCGGCTCGATGCGCGCGTTCGGTGCGGGCGGGTCGGTCACGTTCGGCGCGGCGACGATCGCGCTCACCTACACGCATACGCGCCTCGGCGACAGCCGCTACTTCTCGACCACCGCGCAGCCGCGCACGCAGGCGTTCACGTTCGACATCGGCGAACTGAACGCCACGTACCTGTTCACGCCCGCGTTGCAGGGCGGCGTTGCCTACATCTTCAACGCCGCGCATACCGACGGGCGCGGCACGACGCGGTTCCACCAGGTGAACGTCGGCACGAACTACAGCCTGTCGAAGCGCACGGCGCTGTACGCGGTCGCGATCGGCCAGATCGCGAGCGGGACGGGGCTCGGCACCGACGCGAGCGGGGACGCGGTGAACTACGCGCAGATTCCGGTGCTCGCGAACAGCAACTCGAGCCGGCAGCTGGCGGTGATGGCCGGGATCCGCGTGAATTTCTGACCGGGGCGGAGGCACGGAGCGGCAGGCGGGGCGGGGCAGCCGGGCACGGCGACGGCCGTTCCCGCCGCGTGCCATAAATTCTTAACGATCGGCGTGAACAATGGCGTTCGCTTCAGGCGGCCAGAAGCGTCGCCCGCGTTGCACACGTGTGCAACGCCTGGCCGTCCCGCCACCACGCCGAACGAGAGAGACCTCATGACCTTGCTGAGCCGCCTGCGCGCGCTGTCCGCCGCCGTTGCGCTGTCCCTTGCCGCCTCGCACGCCTTCGCGGCGGATCTCGTCATCGCGGGCCGCGACGACATCTACGGAAAGGGGCTGGCCGACGCCGTCGCCGGCTTCAACAAGCTGCACCCGGGCACCGAGATCGAGCTGCTCAAGCTGCCGAACGCGAACCTGTACCAGAAGCTCAAGCTGTCGATGCGCGAAGGCACGGGCGCGTACGACCTCGTGATGATGGACGACACGTGGGCACCCGAATTCATCGGCAACGGCTGGCTGAAGCCGCTGCCGGCATCGCTGGCCGACGCCGACCTCGTGCCGTCCGCCGTCGCGCTCGGCCGCAACGCGGCCGGCGCGCTGTATGCGCTGCCGATCGTCGGCAACGTCGAGATGTTCGCGTACCGCAAGGACCTGCTCGCGAAATACAAGCTGCAGCCGCCGCGCAACTGGGACGACGTGCTGAAGATCGCGCAGACCGTCGGCGGCGCGGACAAGAGCGTTTCGGGTGTCGTGTTCCGCGGCACGAAGGGCAACCCGGTCGTGACGGGCTTCCTGCCGATCCTGTGGGCCTACGGCGGCGACGTGTTCGACCGTGCCGGCAACGTGACGATCGATTCGCGCGAGGCGCAGGCCGCGCTGAAGACCTTCCTCGCGCTGAAGGCGTCCGCGCCGAAGGACGTCGACGTCTACGGCGCGGCGGAAGTGCGCGACGCGCTGCAGCGCGGCACGGCCGCGCAGTCGATCGAAGTGTGGCCGGCGTGGGTGCCGGCCCTCGACGATCCGAAGCAGTCGCGCGTGGTCGGGCAGATCGCGCTGCAGCCGCCGCCCGGGCAGACCGCCGGCCCGGCGCCGATGCTCGGCATCTGGCAGATGGGCATTCCGAAGGACGCGCCGCACGCGAAGCTCGCGCAGGACTTCCTCGCGTACCTGACCAACCGCGACACGCAGACGCGCCTCGCCGGCATCGGCATTCCGCCGACCCGCCGCAGCGTGTTCAACGATCCGGCGCTGGTGCGCCAGTATCGCTGGTATCCGGATCAGCTGAAGGCGCTCGAGGCCGGCCGTGCGCGGCCGCGCGTGAAGGACTGGCAGCAGGTCGAGAGCATTCTCGGCGACCAGCTGCAGCTCGCGCTGACGGGGCAGGCCGCGCCCGACGCCGCGCTGCGCCAGGCGCAGCAGAAGATCGCGCAGGCGACGGCCGCGGCCGGCAAGTGACGACGCGCGTCAACTCGGCAGCCGGAGGTCGCGCATGAAGTCCTTCGGCCGCAGCCTGCCGTTCGTCGCACTGCTCGGGCCCGCGCTGCTGGTGCTCGCCGCGCTCGCGCTGTATCCGGTCGCGCAGGTGCTGATCGATTCGTTCTGCCACGTCGACTACTCGGCCGGCCGCCGCGCGTTCGCGGGGCTCGCGAACTATCGCGCGGTGCTCGGCGACGACGCGTTCACGGCCGGCTTCGGCAACACGCTGCGCTTCACGATCGTCGCGTCGCTCGCCGAAGTCGCGCTGGGTTTCGGCCTTGCGCTGCTGTTCGTGCGCGCGTTTCCGGGGCGGCGCATCGCGCTGCCGCTCGCGATCCTGCCGATGATGCTGTCCACGCTCGTGTGCTCGGCGATCTGGCGCAACTGGCTCAACTTCGACGGCTTCCTGAACGCGCTCCTCGCGGCGTTCGGCGTCGAAGGCGTGCGCTGGCTGTCCGATCCGCATCTCGCGTTGTGGTCGCTCGCGCTCGTCGACGTATGGCAGTGGACGCCGATGGCCTTCCTGATCGTGCTGGCCGGGTTGCAGTCGATCCCGCAGGAACTGTACGAAGCCGCACGCACCGACGGCGCGAGCGAGTGGCAGTGCCTGCGCGACATCACGCTGCCGCTCGCGGCGCCGCAGATCGGCCTCGCGCTGCTGCTGCGCTCGATCGACACGTTCAAGCTGTTCGACAAGGTCTATGCGCTGACGGGCGGCGGCCCCGGCAACGCGACGCAGACGCTGTCGACCTATATCTACGACACGGGCTTCCGCTTCTTCAACGTCGGGCCGGCGAGCGCCGCGTCGGTGCTGATGCTCGCGGCGTCCGCGCTGCTGGTCTCGGGGTACGTATGGCAGACGGTTCGCAAGCGGCGCGCATGACGGCGCAATCCGCAGGCATTTCGCGCGCGCGAACGGGCGCCGCATTCGGTCGCGCGCTGCCGTGGGCGCTGCGCACCGCCGCGCTCGCGCTGTTGCTGCTGCCGTGCCTGTGGATGGCCGGCGCGGCCTTCATGCCGACGCTCGAACGTCTCGATCATCCGCTGCGGATCTGGCCAGCCGCGCCGACCTTCGCGCATTTCGCATCGGTATGGTCCAACGGCATCGGCGCGCCGCTCGTCAATTCATTGCTGGTCGGCTTCGGCACGACGCTGCTCGCGCTGGCGCTCGCGTTTCCGGCCGCATATGCGCTCGTGCGGCTGCGGTTTCCGGCGCGGCTCGACCTGCTGTTCCTGGTGCTCGTGCTCGCGTTGAAGCTGATGCCGCCGATCACGATCGCGGTGCCGCTGTTCGCGCTCGCGAAACGGCTGCACCTGCTCGATTCGATGCCCGGCCTGATGCTCGCGTATCAGATTTACGCGCTGCCGATGGCGATCTGGATGCTGCTCGCGTTCGTGCGCGACGTGCCGATCGAATACGAGGAAGCGGCCTGCATCGACGGCGCGGGGCTGGCTCGACGGCTCGTGCAGATCGTGCTGCCGCTGTGCGCGCCGGGCCTGATCGCGACCGCGATCTTCGTGTTCATCGCCGCTTGGAACGAATTCCTGATCGCGCTGCTGTTCGTGTCGACGCCGAGCCGCTTCACGCTGCCGCTCGCGATTGCCGGCTACGTGACGGAGAACGGCATCGACTGGGGTGACCTGATGAGCGCGGGGCTGATGGCGTCGCTGCCCACGCTGGCCGTGGCCGGCTATGTGCAGCGTTACCTGTTGCGCGGGTTCGCGGGCGGGTTGAAGTGACGCCGATGCAGGGCGGCGGTGCGCCGCGCGGCAGGCTTCGCTGCGCGCTCGCGCCTGTCATGCAACACGTTGGCGCACGCGTGCGCATCGCACGTCGCTACGCTGGACGGCCGGCGCAGCTGTGACGAACGACGCAGGTCACCGGCACGACCCGCGTGCGCGATGCGCCGGCGAACGCCTGCATCCGCTCGGCAAGCATGTCGACGGCCGCGTTCGCGAGGCCTTGCGTGTCCTGACGGAGCGTCGTCAGCGCATAGCCGTCGAATGCGGCGGCAGGAATGTCGTCGAAGCCGATGACGCGCAAGTCTTCCGGCACGCGCAGCCCGAACTGCTGGCGCGCGGTGTCGATCATGCCCAACGCGAGCAGGTCGGACGAGCAGAACACGCCGTCCGGAACGGTGTCGCCGGACAGCAGATGCCGTGCCGCTTCGACACCGCATGCGTATGTGTCGGACGGCGTGTCCTGAATCCGTACGCTTGCGACGCCATCGGTATCGCCGTGACGACGAAGCGCTTCGACGAACGCGGCGGCACGCGCGCTCGCACTGTAGCTCGCGTTGCGCGGCCCGACGAACGCGACCCGGCGCGCGCCCGCCTGCGCGAGCATTCGCGCGGCATGCGCGGCGCCGGCCGCGTTGTCGCTGACGACGATATCCGCGCCCGGCAGGTTCGCGTCGCGGTTGATCATCACGACCGGGACCCGGTGTTCGAGATACTGCTGCGCGACCGACAGCGGCGGCGACGCGGACGTCATCACGAGGCCCGCGATCCGGTAGCTGAGCAGTTGCTCGAGCGATTGCCGGACCTGGCGCGGGTCTTCCGCATTGGTCACGAGCGGCGTGAGCGCGCGCTGCCCGAGCGCGGCCATCAGGTCCGACAGCAGCCGCGCGCGAAACGGATTCTCGAACCCGGCCGTCACGACGCCGATCATGCTGCTGCGCTGCGTGATCATGTCGCGCGCGATCAGGTTGACCTGGTAGCCGAGCGCGCGCGCGGCGACCATCACGCGCTCACGGGTTTGCGGTGCGATGCTCGCCGTCGGCGAGAATGCACGCGACACCGCGGAGCGCGATACGCCGGCGCGCGCCGCGACATCCGACGCCGTCACCCACGGTTTTCTTTCCTTGTCATTCATCGATTCATGATTCCTTCGAGCCACGATACGCGCACGCCGCCTGCCGACTGGATGTCGGCGCTCGACGACGCGCGGCCGCTGCATACGCTGACCCTACCGGGCAGCCATGACACTTGTGCGTATACCGTCGACGATGGGCTCGTGCGCACCCAGCATGCGCCGCTCGATGCGCAGCTCGCGCATGGCGTGCGGCTGCTCGACATCCGCTGCCGGCACGTGCGCGACGCGTTCGACATCCATCACGGCGGCATCGCGCTCGGCATGACGTTCGACGACGTGCTGGCCGATTGTTTGCGATTTCTCGACGAACATCCGCGCGAATGCATCGTGATGTCGGTGAAGGACGAATGGCCGGCGCACGTGTGCACACGCAGTTTCGATGCGACGTTCGATGCGCATCGCGCGCGACATCCGCGGCTGCGCTGGCATGCCGGCGGCACGCTGCCCGCGCTCGGCGACGTGCGCGGCGCGATCGTGCTGCTGCGGCGCTTTCGCAGCAGCCGGCCGCTCGGCATCGACCTGACCGCGTGGCCCGACAACGCGACGTTCACGATCGATCATCCCGACGGCGCGTTCGTGATCCAGGACGAATATCGCGTGCCGGTGGCGGCGTCGATCGGCTGGAAGTGGCGTGCGATCGACGCGCTGCTGACGGACCTGCCGTCGCCGGACAGTGGCCGCTGGGCGATCAACTTCTGCAGCGGGACCGGCATGGGCGCGAATCCGTCGGTCGTTGCCCACGGCGACGGCCGGGTGCAGGGCATTCATGCGCGGCTGGCCGCACGGCTGCGCGAGCAGCGCGGCCCGTGCGGCGCGATGCTGCTCGATTTCTGCGATGACGACGATTGGGCGCTGGTGCGCGCGCTGATCGCGTGCAACGACCATGCGCCGGTGCAGGGTGCGTGGCGCAAGGCGTTTCGCTGTTAGCGAAGATGGGCGGTGAAGAATGCGAGCGCCTTTGCATCGAGCATCGTGTGGAACGCCGCGCGGTCGAATCCCTTCGCATCGGTACAGACTTCAGGCGAGTCGTGTGCCAGCTGTTCGGGGCACGGCGCGAGAAACGCGAAGTGCGCGGAATTCGGCACGACGTGGAATTCCGGCCGTTGAGGCAGCAGGCCGGCCAGCGCGGAGATCGTTTCCGGCTCCACGCCGTCGCCGCCCGCTTCGGACGCCCAGAGCTGGATCGGCGCGTGCACGTCCTTCAGCGTTTCGGCGGTCGGGAATTCGTCGAGCGGGTCGGCGAGCACGTAGGCCTTGATCCTCGGATCGTGCGTCAGCGGCTGGCGCGGCAGGTCGTGGTCGCGGATCTGCTTGCAGATCAGCCAGGTCGGGTCCGGGCAGGCCACCCGTGCGTGCACGAAATCCGGATTCGCGCCGGCCAGCACGAGGCCCGTATAACCGCCGCGCGAGAAGCCGAAGAAGCCGATCCGCGCGGGATCGACATGCGCGGCGTCGGGCGCGTTGGCCAGCATGTAGTCGACGAGGCGCTTGATGTCCGCCGGCCGCTCGGCCAGCTCCCGCAGGTCGGCCGCGTGGCTCATGTCGGCATGCGTGTCGCCGGGATGATTGATCGCTGCGACGACGAAGCCCGCGTCGGCGAGCGTTTCGGCGAGGTCGTGATGGCCGAAGTACGTGCCGGCGTGACCGTGCGAGATCACGACGAGCGGCAGCTTGTCGCCGACGGTCGGGCAGTCGCGTTGCCCTTTCAATTCGGAAGGCCCGATCGTGAACGTCCGGGCGGCGTCAGCGCAGGGCGTCCATACGACTGCCTTCAGTTCGGGGCCGCCGGCGTCGGCCGGAATCCGGACGAACTTGACGCCGGCCGCGTGCGCGACCGTGGCGGACAGGCAGAGCAGGGCAGCCGATAGCCAGGCTTTCATGGTGCATCCCTCCGGGACACTGAGCAGACTGCCGTTGCGGATCGCCGGTCGGGCGCCAGCGTGCGATTGCACAGGTATGAAGATCAGTGTGCGTCACCGATCGTGATGCAGAAATGCAGCCGGTCGGTCGTTGCGTGGTATTCGTCGTGCCACGCCTGGGCGTCGGACGTCATCGTGCTGCGGCAGAACGCGGCAGCATCCGCCAGCGGCCAGTCTGCAAGACACACGGTGCCCTGCGGTGCGCTGCCGTGTCCGACCCGTCCGTCGGCAGTCAGGACCCAGCCTTCCCATCCGTAGATCGGAATGCGATGACGCACGCAATAATCGATGCATTCGAGCGCGGCGTCGAGCGGAAGCACGATCTCGCGACCGGAAATCGATTGTGCGGCGAGAGCGGCAGGAATCTTCCCGAGTTGCGACATGGCGGGCGGCAGGGGCGGTGTGGTGCGGGACCGGCGGGCTACCGCGTCGCGATTGCCACTGCCGCGCCGGCCATTGCGGTCGCGCTCGTGCGGTTCGCGATCCGTTTCGCGCGCGCCGAAGTGAGAAAAGCCCGCGCGCGCGCCGCGAGCAGTGACCAGAAGCAGTCGGCGAGGATCAGCACCGCGAGCATCGTGGCGACGAGTTCGGCCCACGCGGTCACACCGACGTGCGTGAGATCGACGATGGTCGGCAGCAGCGCGAGATAGAACACCATGATCTTCGGGTTGCCGAGCGTGACGAGCATGCCTGCGACGAACATGCGCGACGGCGACTGGCCGCGCGGCAGGTCGTCGGCGCCGGCCTCGGTCGGCGCGGTCCACATCTTCCACGCGAGGAACAGCAGGTACGCGACGCCGAGCAGCTTCAGCACGATCAGGCCGGCCGCGAACGTGCGCGCGAACGCGGACAGCCCCGCGACCGCAAGCGTGAGCCACAACGCTTCGCCGAGCCACATGGCGGCGAGGAACGGCAGCACGTCGCGCACGCCGTTGGTCAGCACGCGCGCGACGAGCGCGGCGACGCTCGGCCCGGGGGTGCCGGCGGTGACAAGCAGGGTGACAGCGAAGACGGCGAGCGCGGACAACGTCATGACGAACCTCGTGGGTGGGGCGTTCGAAACGTATGAAGTTTCGATTATAGTGACGGCCGTTCCAGACTGCCTGCCTGAATTGCCGCAATGACCGCATCGATCGTGATTCGCCCCGCCATGCGGGAAGACGCGGCCGCAATGGCCGCCGTGGAAGTCGCCGCCGCGCAGCGGTTTCGCGAAATCGGCATGACCGACATCGCCGAAGCCGAGCCGACCGATACGGCTGCCGTGCTCGCGCGCATCGATGGCGGCCGCGCGTATGTGGCGGTCGATATGCAAGGGGCGTGCGTCGGGTTCGCGTTCTATCGGCTGCTGGATGCGCGGCGGCTCTATCTGGAGGAACTGGATGTCGCGCCGTCGCATGCCGGACAGCGGATCGGCGCGCGCCTGATCGAACAGGTGAGCGCACGCGCCGCGCGGGAAGGCATCGCGGAGGTCGTGCTGTCGACGTTTCGCGATGCGCCGTGGAATGCGCCGTATTACGCGCGCCTGGGTTTCAGCATCGTCGACGACGCCACGCTCGACGACACGCTGCGTGCGATCCGCGCACACCACGTCGCGCTCGGGCTCGATGAAACGCGGCGCGTGTTCATGCGGATGCGCGTCCCGGGCTGACGCAGCCGCGGCGGGTTGCGGTGCAGGCAGCGCGACCGGGTGTCAGCGCAATGCCCGGCTTCCGGTCACCGGCAGCGACGCGAACGCGGCCTCCACGTGCGCCAGAAAATCGGACGCGGGCCGCGTCAGTTGCAGGCCGGGCGGCGTGAGCCGGTACAACTGAAGCGGTGGCGGCGACATCGGCAATGGCAGCGGCGTCAGCTTCTGGCCGAACACGGTTTCCGCGAGCGACAGCCGGGTCCACGAGAAAATCGCATCGTTGGTCATGAGCAGGCTGTAGAACAGCGCATACGACGTGCAGCGCGTGATGCAGCGCGGCGGGGGCAGGCCCGCGTGTTCATGCAGGTCGCGGATATAGGTGGGGAAGTTGTCGCTGGCGTCGGCGTGGATCCATTCCGCGTCGCGCAGCGCCTCGAGCGATGTTGCGCCCGCGAAGCGCCCGTTCTCGCGGGTGACGAACGCGGTGTCGAACGTGCGGATCGCCCTGATGTCGACCGACTCGGCAATGGGGCCCGTGACGGCGACGAAGGCGAGATCGAGCGTGCGATTGCGCAACTGTTCCGTGAGCAGGTTGAACGTCAGTTCCCGAAGTTCGCATTCGACGTTCGGCCAGTGGCGGCGGAAGGCGGCGTAGGCTTCCGCAAAGCCCGTCACCGCGACGATCGGCGTGAAGCCGATCACGAGCCGCCCGTCGCGCAGCCCCTTCATGTGCGCCATGTCCTCGCTCGCCCGTTCGAGCTCGCGCACGACGGCCTGGGCGCGCCCGAGCAATGCGTCGCCTTCCGGCGTCGGCACCACGCCCCACGGTTTGCGCTCGAGGAGCGTCACGCCGAACTCGTTTTCCAGTTCCTGGATCGCCTTGCTGATGGCCGGCTGCGTGACGTGCAGGGTCCTGGCCGCCGCCTTGATGCTGCCGGCCGTCGTGACGGCGACGAGTGCGCGCAATTGATGGATTTTCATGATGCGGAAGATATTACCAAAAGTTATTCGCATCAAAATTCGTGAGTTTTTTGACCCGAAACGCGTCTTTATGCTTGGTCGGGACGGTCGCGAGGCGGCCGATTCCACGGAGCCATCCATGACGCAGAACCTTGCTCACGTACTCGCGGCGATTCGCGAGTCGGAGCCCCGATTCGTTGCGATCCGCCACGACATCCACGCCCATCCCGAACTCGGTTTCGCCGAGACCCGCACCGCGCAGCTCGTCGCCGAACAACTGGCCACATGGGGCTACGACGTGACGACGGGGGTGGGAGGCACCGGCGTCGTCGGCCAGTTGCGGCGCGGCGCGTCGGTGCGCACGCTCGGCCTGCGCGCCGACATGGATGCGCTGCCGATCGAGGAGGCGACGGGGCTGCCGTATGCGAGCACGGTTGCGCGCACGATGCACGCATGCGGTCACGACGGCCACACGGCGATCTTGCTGGCCGCCGCCCACTATCTTGCCGAACAGGGCCGTTTCGACGGCACGCTCAACGTGATCTTCCAGCCGGCCGAGGAAGGGCTCGGTGGCGCAAAGCGGATGATCGACGACGGCCTGTTCGAACGTTTCCCGTGCGAACGCGTGTATGCGCTGCACAACGCGCCGGGCGTGCCGGTCGGCCATTTCGCGTTGCGCTACGGGCCGATGATGGCGTCGTCCGATTCGGTGACGATCACCGTGACGGGCAAAGGCGGGCATGGTGCGATGCCGCAGCTCGCGAGCGACCCGATCGTCGCGGGCGCGCAAATCGTGACCGCGCTGCAATCGATCGTCTCCCGCAACGTCGATCCGCTGAAGCCGGCCGTCGTGACCGTCGGCACGTTCCATGCGGGCACTGCCCCGAACGTGATCCCGGAAACGGCGACGCTGCAGTTGTCCGTGCGCGCGCTCGACGCGACCACGCGCGACGAAATCGAGGCGCGGATCCGCCGGATCGTCGACGCGCAGGCGCAGGCGTTCGGGATGACCGCGCAGATCGAATACCAGTCGATCTCGCGTGTCGTGGACAACGACCGTGCGGCGTCGGATCTCGCGGTGGAGACGATCGCGGCGCTGGCCGGCGAAGGCGCGCTCACGCTGTTGCCCGATGGCGTGATGGGCAGCGAGGATTTCTCGTGGATGACCGAATGCGCACCGTGTTGCTACGTGCTGGTCGGTAATGGCGTCGATTCCCGGGGCGGATGTTCGGTGCACAACCCGCATTACGACTTCAACGACTCCGCGCTGAGCTGGGGGGCAGCCTATTTCGCCGGGATTGCCGAACGCTTCCTGAAGATGGACTGACGAAGGCGCAAAGGAGACGCGCTGGCCGGACCCGGGTTGACTTGACGATAAGGATGACGAATGAAAAAGCGATTTGCATTAGGCGCGGCCTGTCTCGCGTTCGGCGCCGGCAACGCGCGCGCCGTGCCCTATCAGGACGTGTTGCTGGCGGCGGTGCCCGAGTACAACGGCAGGATGACGGAGGGCGTCGCGCTGTACGGTTCGCTCGACATGGGGATCAACTACCAGACGGTCGGCGGCCGTTCGCTGTGGCAGACGCAGAGCGGCGGCGAGTGGACCTCCAAGTTCGGCTTCTTCGGCCGCGAGAACCTCGGCGGCGGCTGGCGCGCCGAGTTCAACCTCGAAAGCGGTTTTCTCGCGAACAGCGGCGCGCAGCAGGATGCGCAATCGACGTACAACAGGCAATCGTGGGTCGGCCTGTCGTCGGACAGCTACGGCCGGTTGCGTTTCGGCAAGCAGATCGGCACGGCGCTGCCGCTGTTCATCGACGTGTTCGGCACGGTGGGCACGAACTCGGTCTATACGTGGCTGGGCGCGGCAGCCGTGCAGACGAGCCGCGGCGTCGGCTACAACTCGGACCTCGGGCCGGGGGCGACGCAATTGCCGGCGCGCGTCGACAACGCCATCACGTACCGTACGCCGATCGTCGCGGGCACCACGTCGCTGATGCTGATGGTTGCGCCGAGCAACGTGGCCGGGCGGGCCCCCGCGGCGTCCGCGCAAGGCGCGCTGCTGCAGTGGTACAACGGCACGACCTATCTGGCCGCGAGCTACAACCAGGTGTGGGGCCTCAACGGGGCGAGCACCGTGCGCAACGACCTGTACGGGCTCGGCGCCGTCTATGACACCGGGCGGATCGTGCTGTCCGCATCGTTCAACCAGTACGCGCCGAAGCTGGCCGGCGACGGCATCGCGCGCGTCTACACGCTCGGCGCGATCGTGCCGTTCGGCGTCAATGCGATTCGCGCGTCGGTTGTCTATCGCGATACGTCGGGTGTGCGCGACGCGGCCGGCCAGCCGGCCAGGGATTCGGCACTCGGTGCGATGCTGGGCTACGACTACCTGCTGTCGAAACGCACGGGCCTCTATGCGCGTGCGGGGTTCATCCGCAACTACGGCATCTCGACGGTGTTGCTGAACGGCAATCCGCTGCCGACCGAACCGGGCGGAACGACACCGCGCACCGGGACGACACCCGTGACGCTGTCGCTCGGCATGTACCACAACTTCTGAACGGGAATTTTCGATGCATACCCTGAATCGCACGGCCGCTGCGCCGGTCGAATCCGGGCCGCGCGTAACGCGCCGCACGGTCGTTGCGGCCGCACTCGGCAACGGGCTCGAATTCTTCGACTTCACCGTCTACAGTTTCTTCGCCGCATTGATCGGCAAGCTGTTCTTTCCCGCGTCGAGCGATGCAGGCGCGTTGATGCTGTCGCTCGCGACGTTCGGTGTCGGGTTCGTCGCACGGCCGCTCGGCAGCGTCGCGATCGGCGCCTATGCGGACCGTGCCGGCCGCAAGCCCGCGCTCGTGCTGACGGTCGCATTGATGGCGCTTGGCACCGGGATCATCGGCTTCGCGCCGACCTATGCGCAGATCGGCATCGCCGCGCCGCTGCTGATCGTCATCGGGCGTCTGCTGCAGGGCTTTTCGGCGGGTGGCGAAGTGGGGGCCGCGACGACCCTGCTGATGGAGTCGGGTGACACCGGCCGGCGCGGCGAGCGGGTGAGCTGGCAGATGGCGAGCCAGGGCGGTGCGACGCTCGTCGGCGCGTTCGTCGCGCTGACGCTGTCGCGCGCACTGCCGCCCGACGCGCTGCACGCGTGGGGGTGGCGCGTCCCGTTCGTGCTCGGTCTGCTGATCGGCCCGGTCGGCTTTTACCTGCGGCGCCATCTGGACGATACGCTGCCGCACCCAGCGGCCGGCGCACCGCGCGAGCGTGCGCGCATTCCGTGGCGGCAGGTCGTGGCCGGCACGCTGCTCGTGATCGGCGGCACGTCGACCACCTATACGATCGTGTTTTTCCTGCCGTCGTTCCTGACGCTGACCGTCGGCATGCCGGCATCGGTGTCGCTGCTGTCGGGCTGCGCGGCAGGTGCAGTGCTGCTGATCGGTTCGCCGTTCGCGGGGCGGCTCGCGGATCGCGTGCGTCGTCGCAAGCGGCTGGTGGGCGTGACGTGCGTCGCGTCGGCCGTGCTCGTGCTGCCGGCGTTTTACGCGATGAAGATGTGGCCGTCGGCGGGCACCGCGGTTGCGGTCGTGATCGTGCTGATCGGCTTGATGACGCTGTCGAGTCCCGCCGGCTTCGTGATGATCCTCGATGCGTTTCGGCCCGAGGTGCGGGCGATGTCGCTCGGGATGATCTATGCGCTCGGCGTGACGATTTTCGGCGGGTTCGCGCAACTGATCGTCGGCGCGATGTGGCGCGCGACCGGCAGCTTTTACGCGCCTGCGTGGTATGTGCTGGGATGCAGCGTCGCGAGTCTGGTCGGTCTGTCGCTGTTCGCGGAAGCGTCCGACGTGGAAGGCAGGCGGTGAACGGGAGGGGCGGACACGTGACGTGCCCGCCCTGGGGATGGTGCGCGCGACGAACGGACGGGCGGGGCCGCTCCGTTCATCGCGCGTGCGCTGTCGCGCAATCAGGCCGCGTCGCTTAGCGCCGGGTAATCGGTATAACCCGTTTCGCCTTCCGCGTAGAACGTCTCCGGCACCGGCTGGTTGAGCGGTGCGCCGAGTTCGAGGCGGCGCGGCAGGTCGGGGTTCGCGATGAACAGCTTGCCCCATGCGATCGCGTCGGCGTTGCCGCTGGCGAGCGCGGCTTGCGCGGTGTCGAGCGTGAACTGCTCGTTGGCGATCAGCGGGCCGCCGAACGCTTCCTTCAGGCGCGGGCTCAGGTGGTCGCCCGAATACGATTCGCGCGTGAAGATGAACGCGATCTTGCGGCGGCCGAGTTCGCGCGCGACATAGCCGAACGTGGCCGCCGGATCGGAATCGCCCATCGTGTGCGCGTCACCGCGCGGTGCGAGGTGCACGCCGACACGGCCGGCGCCCCACACGTCGATCGCGGCGTCGACCACTTCGAGCAGCAGGCGTGCGCGGTTCTCGATCGGGCCGCCGTACGCATCGGTGCGGTGGTTGGTGCTGTCCTGCAGGAACTGGTCGAGCAGGTAGCCGTTCGCGCCGTGGATCTCGACACCGTCGAAGCCGGCGGCCTTCGCGTTCTCGGCACCCTTGCGGTACGCGGCGACGATGCCCGGGATCTCGTCGAGTTCGAGCGCGCGCGGCGTCACGTACGGGCGCTGCGGACGCACCAGGCTCACGTGGCCACCCGCGGCGATTGCGCTCGGTGCGACCGGCAGGTCACCGTTCAGGAACACCGGGTCGGAGATCCGGCCGACGTGCCAGAGCTGCAGCACGATGCGCCCGCCGGCCGCGTGCACGGCCTGCGTCACCTGCTTCCAGCCTTCGACCTGTTCGTCGGACCAGATGCCGGGCGTGTCGGCATAACCGACGCCCTGCGGCGTGACCGACGTCGCTTCGGTAATGATCAGGCCGGCCGATGCACGCTCGCGGTAATAGCGCGCCATCAGTGCGTTCGGCACGCGCGCCGTACCCGCACGGGCGCGGGTGAGCGGCGCCATCACGATGCGGTTCGGCAGGGTCAGGTCGCCGAGGGTAACGGGGTCGAACAGTGTAGGCATGGCAAATAACCTCTTCACGAAAGGCGGGGAAGCCGGCGCGTCATGTGCGGCGGCGGCCCGCATGGCCGGTTCGGCCGTTGGCTAGAGTTCGCGGCGCAGTGCGTCGTGAAATGCGTCGATGACGGCCTCGTTGCGCTGGAAAAACGCCCACTGGCCGATCCGCGTCGACGTCACGAGCCCCGCGCGCTGCAGCGTCGCGAGGTGCGCGGAGACGGTCGATTGCGACAGCCCGCAGCGCGCGTCGATCTGGCCCGCGCAGACGCCGTGTTCATACGGCAGCGTCTGGTTCGGGAAATGCACGTCCGGCGTTTTCAGCCAGGCGAGGATTTCCCGGCGCACGGGGTTCGAGAGCGCTTTCAGGATCGCTTCGATGTCGAGTTCGGTCGGCATGGACAGGTTTGGCGTTTCGCTCGGGTAACGAGGTATCGTCGATAGGCGAATCTTATATCGGAACTTGACGATATGTTTGAAAGCATTGCCGGCAATAGGGTTGATAGCGAAGGGCGATTGCGGGGACAGAGCAAGGCGACCGCGAAGGACGCGGAGCGGAGCCGCCGTCCCGCCACGCGCCATCCGGCCCTCAGTCGGGCACGTCGACGATCTCGTACCTCCCCTGCGTCGCATCGACGTGCGCGAGCGTATCGGGCACGCGTATCGCGGGCGGGTAGCCGCGAGCTTCGGCAACTCGAGCAGCGCCTCGTCGCTGGATCTGCCCGGGCGACGCACCACGTTGCGCATCCTGTGGGATGCTACGCGGCGAGGCGCGACCCGGACGGGTTCGACGCGGCCGATCGCGAGCCATCCGGCCAGGCGCGCCGATCGATCGACGCGCGCGTGCGCATCGCAACGTCATGCCGGTTCGTCCATCGCGCACGAACCGATTTTTTTGCGGAGTCCTTTCATGTCTGTTCGGGCCGTCATCTTCGATTTCGATCTGACGCTGGCGGATTCGTCCGCCGCGATCGTCGCGTGCACGGAGTACGCGTTGCATCAGCTGGATGCCGCCGGCGCGACGCCGGCGCAGATCGCGGCCGTGATCGGGCTGCCGCTGCACGAGATGTTCCGCTCGCTGACGGGCGAAACCGAGCCGGCGCGGGCCGACGCGTTCGCACGTCACTTCGTGGTGCGGGCCGACGAGATCATGGTGCGCGGCACGCGCATCTATCCCGAGGTGCCGCCCCTGCTCGCGCGTCTGCGCGAGCAGGGGCTCGCGGTCGCGATCGTTTCGTCGAAGTTTCGCTACCGGATCGAGGCGATCCTTGCGCTGAACCAGTTGCAATCGCTCGTCGACGTGCTGATCGGCGGGGAAGACGTACAGCGTCACAAGCCCGATCCCGAAGGGCTCGTGCTGGCGTTGGCGCGGCTTGGCTTGCCCGCTCGTTCGGCGATCTACGTGGGCGACCACGCGGTGGACGCGCAGGCGGCCGAGCGCGCCGGCGTGGCGTTCGTCGGCGCGGTGAGCGGGATGACGTCGTTCGACGGATGGACACGCGCGGGCAAGCAGGCGGTCGCCAACCATATCGGCGAACTGGACACGATCGTGCAGCGGATGCGGCGCGACTCGTCCGCGGCATCGGGCTGACGCGCCCCCGGGCGGCGCCCGCGCCGACGCGCCGCGGGTAGCGTTGCGCCCCTTGCCGAGGCGGGAATCGCGGTGTCGAGCACACGTTCACTGCGGAGGGGGCGCAACCGCCGCGTCGGCGAGCGGGTCGTCGACGATTCGCTCTGCTACGATCCTCAACACCATGCACTCGGTGCGGATATCGGCACGCTGCCCGATTCGCAGCGCGTGCCGGTGTTCGACTACCCGGCCACCGGCGACGGATTTCGCGACCCTCGCCGTTAAAGTCATATCCGCCACTCGATCCGTCGCCATGTCACTCATTTCCGTCGCCTTCGCCAACCTCCGGTTCTTTCGCGTGCTGCCGGCCGCCCGAATGCTGTCATGCGCCGTTTCGCTCGCGGCAGCCTGTGCCGCCATCGGCATGCCGGGCGGCGCGCGTCCGGCCGAAGCCGCCACGCTCACGCAGCGCGAACGCCTCGAGGCGCCGGTCAAGGCCGTCGCCGGCCAGCGCGTGGCCGTCGATACGCCGCAGGGCCATGCGGTGCTGCCCGTCTACGCCGATCGTCCGCTCGACCAGGCCGCGCCCGATGTCACGCGGGTCTTCGTCGTGATTCACGGCACGCTTCGCAATGCCGACGCGTACTACGCATCGGGGCGCGAGGTCGTCGAAAAGGCCGGGGCGGCCGGCAAGGGCACGATGGTTGTCGCACCGCAGTTCCTGACGCGCGCCGATACGCGCGCGTTTTCGTTGCCCGCGCAGACGCTCGCCTGGACGCAGGAAGGATGGAAGGGCGGCGACGCGGCCCGTCAGCCGGGGCCGATCAGTTCGTTTACCGCGCTCGACGCATTGCTCGCGCATTTCGCCGACCGCAGCCTGTATCCCGCGTTGTCGAGCGTGGTCGTGATCGGCCATTCCGCCGGCGCGCAGTTGCTGCAGCGCTATGCGGTGGCCGGGCACGAAGGCGACGCGCTGGTGCGGGCCGGCATCGCCGTGCGTTATGTGGTCGCGAACCCGTCGAGCTACCTGTATTTCGACGACGAACGGCCGGACGGCCAGGCGATCGCAGGCGGCACCTGCCCGCGCGCGAACGAGTGGAAATACGGGCTGGAGTCGGCGCCGCCCTATGTCGCGTCGCAGGACGTGCGCGCACTCGAAACGCGCTACGCGGCGCGTCATGTCGTGTACCTGCTCGGGCAGGCCGACACGAACCCTTACACGCACTTCATCGACCGTTCGTGCGCGGCGATGGCGCAAGGCCCGTACCGGCTCGCGCGCGGGCTCGCGTATTTCGATTACCTGAAGAATCGGCATCCGGACGATCTCGCGCAGCAGGTCGTCGAAGTGCCGGGCGTCGGGCACGACAATCTCGGCATGTTCACGTCCGCCTGCGGGCTCGCCGTGCTGTTCGGGCAGGCGCTGCCGCAATCGTGTCCGGTCGTCGCCGGTACCGCGCCGGCCGTGCGCGCGGAATTGCCGTAAGCCGTCGTGCCTTCGTGCCTTCGTGCCTTCGTGCCGTCGTGTGATAGCCGCCGCGTCGACGATCGATCGGAGGCCGAGCGCGCGTGATTTCGCCATGCTGCCGGCGCGCGATGGCGGCGCCGCGCGTCATGCCGGTGTGCCGACGCCCGGCGCCGCGTCCGGGTCGAATACCGTCAGCCCTTCCGTCGGGTCCGTCGGCAGCTCCCACGGACGTGCGGCGATCGCCCGCCGCGCGGCGTCGTAACCGGCCTGCCGGCGGGCCGCGATGCCGGCCGGCGTGAAATCGATGTCCTTCAGCTGATTGTCGCTGGCGAGGCGCGGCGCCGCGAGCTTGACCAGGTGCATCGTGGTTTCGCATCCCCACGCGGCGAGCCGGCGCACGGCCGGCGACGCGCGTTCGGCTTCCGGCACGTGGCGGGCCAGTTCGCGGATCACGTGGCGCAGCCGGTGGATCTGCTGCTGGCGCGCGATGTGGCTGTCGGTGCGGCTCGCGTACTGGATGTCCTTCTGTCGCTCCGACACCTGCCAGATGCTCTCGGGCTCCGGGCCCGCCGGATTCCACATCTGCACCGAGAAGATGATCGAACTGCGGCGCGGATTGTCGTCGAGCACGACTTCGACCGGCGTATTCGAATACACGCCGCCGTCCCAGTAAGGCTCGCCGTCGATCCGTATCGCCGGAAACGCGGGCGGCAGCGCGCCCGAGCTCATGATGTGCTCGATCCCGAGCCGCGTATCGCGCGAATCGAAATAGCGCATCGTGCCGGTGCACGCATTGACCGCGCTGACGGTCAGGCGCGGGTGGCCCGCGTTCAGCAGGTCGGGGTCGATCAGCGACGCGAGTGTGTCGCGCAGCGGTGCGATCCGGTAATACGACGCACGATCGACACCGAGGCGCACCATCGGCCCGAGCCACGAGGCCGGATTGGGCTGGAAGAACCCCGCGATGCCGCCGCCGATGATCATCATCTCGGCCAGCATCCGGTCCCAGCCGGGCACCAGCGGCGGGACGTCGAAACGGGTTCGTTCGGTCACGCGCCGCCAGAACGCCGAAAGCCTGTCGTAACGCTGTTCCGGCGGATTCCCGGCGATCAGCGCCGCGTTGATCGCACCGATCGACGTGCCGACCACCCAGTCGGGCCGGATCCCGGCTTCGTCCATCGCCTGAAAGACGCCGAGCTGGAACGCGCCCAGTGCGCCGCCGCCCTGGAGCACGAGTACGACTTGTCCGGGGAGGTTCATGCGTGCCGGTTCGCTCGCGGTCATGGCTCGCCTCGCTGCGTGTGAAGGTGGGTCGGAACCGAATGGCTCGATTCAGTGTAGGCGATGGCCGGCGGGGATCGCGCGCCGCGCATCGGCGATTCGCGCCTGCTTCGCCGGTCGCTTCCGGCGCTTCCGGCGCTTCGGCGCGGTGGTGGCCTCGCGAAGACGGCGCTCGGCGCGCGCGCCGTGCTTCGCGGTGCATCCGCGAGCGACCGGCGTCACGCGTCCGGGTAAGGCGTGCCGTCCTTGTGCAGGAACCGGCCGTCGCGGCTCGGGCTCATCATGTCGATGTCGGCGCAGGTGATCACGTCGTCCGGCGAGCGCGAGCCGACCTCGAGATAGACGGCGAGCGCCTCCGACCGGTTGACCAGGTGATGACCGTTGCCGGAGCCTTTCGGAAACGCCGCGCAGTCGCCCGCGCGCAGCACGGTTTCGCCGTCGTCCTCGATCATCACGAGTTCGCCTTCGAGCACGTAGACGAATTCGTCTTCGTCGGAATGCCAGTGGCGCTGCGCCGACCAGCCGCCCGGCGGCACGCGCATCAGGTTGACGCCGAAATCGCGCAACCCGCCGGCGTCGCCGACGCGCTGGCGGATGCGCTGCGCGCACGGCGCGTCGAACGGCCGCGGATAGCCGCTGCCGCGGCGTTCGGGCACGGCGTTGAGGTCGATCCTGGGCATGGGCGGCTCCGTCGGCCACGCGGGCGAATGGGATGCGGGCATGGTAGGCGCCGCGGCCCGCCATTCGTCCGCGCGTGTCGTGGTGCGCCGCGTCATTCCACCGTGATGGTCTCCTTCATGTACGGGTGAATCCCGCAGAACACCTTGTAGACGCCCGGCTTGTCGAAGCGGAACGAGTACGTGTCGCCCTGGTCGAGCGCCGACGAGTGAAAGATGCCGGCGTCGTTGACGACCGTATGCGGCTCCCCGTCGAGGTTCTTCCACGTGACCGTCGTGCCGGCCTTGATCGTGGTCGACATCGGCGAAAACATGAAATTGCGGATCGTCACGAGCGGGCCGCCCGGGCCCTGGGCGAACGCGGCGAGCGGGGCGGTGGTGCACAGGATCAGCGCCGCGACGAGGCTGGCGTGCTTGAAGCGGGTCATGTCGGTCTCCTTGCGGTTCGGTGCGTCAGGCCAGCGTCGCATCGTGCAGCGACGACGCAACCGGATGGCCCGCGAATTCGACGGTCGTCACGCCGAGCATCGACGGCAGCCGGTCGCGCGGCACGGTGAGCGGCACGGGGCCCGGGCCGTTGCCGGCCGTCGGCTGCGGGAACGCGGTGGAGCGCGCGGTGTGGAACGTCACGTTGCCCTCGACCTTCGACACGATCTGGTGGATGTGTCCGTTCAGCACGGTGACCGAGCCGAAGCGGCGCAGCAGCGCCATCGTTTGCGGCGCGTCGCCGGTGCCCCAGCCCCACGGCTCGTAGATGGTCCACATCGGCATGTGCGAGAACACGACGATCGGCGTGCTCGACGAGCGGCCCTTGAGATCCTGTGCGAGCCACGCGAGCTGGTCGTCGCCGAAGCTGCCGAGCCCGTTCGGCTTGAAGTGCATCACGTTGACGAGGCCGATGAAGTGCACGCCCGCGTGATCGAAGCTGTAATAGCCGCGGTTGTCCGACGCCTTGCCGAACCGGCTGAAATATTCGGCGCCCGAACCGTCGGTGACGTCGTGCTCGCCGGGCACCGTATGCAGTTCCGGCACGCGCAGCGCGGACAGCAGCTGCGACGCGTGGTCGAACTCCTCGGCCTTGGACAGGTGCGTGATGTCGCCCGTGTGGATGGCCAGCGCGGGCATCGCGGGCATCCCGTTGACGAGTTCGATCGTCTGCTTGAGCGTGGCCGATACATCGGGATTCGCGTCCTTGTTGAAGCCGATGTGCGTGTCGCTGACCTGCACGAACAGCGGCTTGCCCGCGTTGGCCGGGAGCGTGTCGCCGGTCTGCGCGAGCGCCAGGTCGAACGGCGTCAGGATGCCGCCCGACAGCGTAAACAGCGTGCCGAGGCCGCCGAAGGCCATGCACTGCAGGGCCTTGCGGCGCGACGGGCGGGTGGGGGTCGATGAAGACATGGGAGCCTCGCAATCGTGTGACGAAACCGGACGGCCGGATCGTCCTGGAATAAACCGGCGCCTTCGCGTGCCATACCGGCGAAGCGGCGGATTTATTCCCGCGCGCGACACGGTCGATCACCCGTGTTCGCGGCTTGCGCGGCGATGCGCTGTTCCTGATAAATGACCTGTCAATGTCCTGTAAGTGACACGTCACATTTGCGTCACGGCCGATCGATAGCCTGCCACTCCGAGTCACCTCTCCGGAGCCCCTTCATGCCGAATCTCGCGGCAACGGAAACCAGCGGTGCGGTCGGCAACTGCACGCGTGCCGTCAGCCTCGCGCTGTTTTTTCTGATCGTTGCCTGCGGCATCGTCTACGTCGGCATCCATCCGGGCGCCGATTTCGGCTCCGTCAAGGAAAGCTCGATCCTCCCGTTCCTGCTGCTGGTTGTCGCGCCGCTGGTCGCACTCGGCTTCGAGTTCGCCAACGGTTTCCGCGACACCGCGAATGCGGTCGCGACCGTCATCCATACGCACCCGCTCGATCCGCCCCTCGCCGTCGTGCGGTCGGGCCTCCGGAACCTGTTCGGCGTGCGCGTATCGAGCGGCTCGGGCCTGCGCCGGGATGCGGTGCATAGCCTGTTGCTCGCGCGGGTGCTGACGTTGCCGGTGTCGATCGCGCTGTCGGCCGTGCCGTACCGGGCGCTGCACGGGCTGTTCTGATTCGCGCCGGGGGGCGCCTTCCGGCCGCGCGACGCGTGGCCGGTCCCGTCGATTTTCAATTCAACACAAGACGCTACCGATGGATATCAGGTTCTTCGATCCGAATCGCACCGCGAACGCTTCGGCGTGGCGCGTGCTCCCCAACCGCTGGGATGCCATCGCGTTTCCGCTGATCATCTGCCTGCTCGCGATGGCGATCGTCGGCTTCCATCAGACGATGGCGCCGATCGGCACCCTGCAGACGCAGAAGATCTCGCTCGACCCGTCGAACCTGCCCGAATACGCGTTGCGCACCACGCTGCGGATGCTCGCCGCGATGGTCGCGTCGCTCGCGTTCACGCTCGTCTACGGCACGCTCGCGGCCAAGAGCCGCCGTGCCGGCATGGTGCTGATCCCGATCCTCGACATCCTGCAGTCGGTGCCGGTGCTCGGCTACATCTCGTTTACCGTCACGTTCTTCCTCGCACTGTTTCCGGGCCGCGTGCTCGGTGCCGAGCTGGCTGCGATCTTCGCGATCTTCACGAGCCAGGCCTGGAACATGACGTTCAGCTTCTACCAGTCGCTGCGCACGGTGCCGCGCGACCTGAGCGAAGTGTCGCGCGGCTTTCACCTGACGCCGTGGCAACGCTTCTGGAAGCTCGAAGTGCCGTTCTCGATGCCGGGCCTGATCTGGAACATGATGATGTCGATGTCCGGCGGCTGGTTCTTCGTCGTCGCATCCGAGGCGATCACCGTCGGCAACCAGACCATCACGCTGCCGGGCATCGGCGCGTATCTCGCGCAGGCGATCTCCGACAAGAACCTCGGCGCGGTCGGCTGGGTGATCGTCGCGATGTCGGTCGTGATCCTCGCCTATGACCAGTTCCTGTTCCGCCCGCTCGTCGCCTGGGCCGACAAGTTCCGGATGGAGAACACCGCGTCGGGCGATGCGCCGCAATCCTGGCTGCTCGACATGATGCGCCGCACGCACCTGATCCATCAGCTGCTCGTGCCGGCCGGCTGGCTGCTGTCGCAGGCCGCGCGGATTCCGCTGCGCGCGCCGTCGCGGCAGGGTACGCGTGCGCGCGGCGCATCGGCGCGCCGCGCGTCGCGCATCGGCGACATCGTGTGGGGCGCGTTCGTGATCCTGCTGACGGTGTACGTCGTGTGGCGCGTCGTCAGCTTCGTCGCGACCGGCGTGACGATGGGCGAGGTCGGCCACGTGCTCGTGCTCGGACTCGTGACGCTGCTGCGCGTGCTGGTGCTGATCGCGATCGCGTCGCTGGTCTGGGTGCCGCTCGGCGTGCTGATCGGGCTGCGCCCGAAGCTGGCCGAGAAGATCCAGCCGCTCGCGCAGTTCCTCGCCGCGTTCCCGGCGAACCTGCTGTTCCCGGTGTTCGTGATCGTGATCGTCCGCTTCCACCTGAATGCCGACATCTGGCTGTCGCCGCTGATCGTGCTCGGCACGCAGTGGTACATCCTGTTCAACGTGATCGCCGGTGCGATGTCCTACCCGAACGACTACAAGGAAGCGACGAAGAATTTCCGCATCCGCGGCTGGCAGTGGTGGCGGCAGGCGATCCTGCCCGGGATCTTCCCGTACTACGTGACTGGCGCGATCACCGCGTCGGGCGGTGCGTGGAACGCGAGCATCGTGTCCGAGTTCGTGCAGTGGGGCGACACGAAGGTCGTCGCGCACGGCCTGGGCTCGTACATCGCGCAGACCACCGCCGCCGGCGATTTTCCGAAGATCATCCTGGGCATCGCCGTGATGTCCCTGTTCGTCACCTTGTTCAACCGTCTGCTGTGGCGTCCGATGTACGCCTATGCGGAATCCCGGCTCCGTCTCGATTGAGAGTAAGCGCGATGCAAAATTCGAACGTTATCAACGCCCCCGTCAAGACGTCACAGCCGCTGCAGCCGCCGCGCCTCGGCGAAGAAATCCTGCGCGTGGAGCACGTGAACCGCGGCTTCAACAAGACGCAGGGCGAACTGCTCGTGCTCGACGATGCGAACCTGTCGCTGCGCGAAGGCGAGATCGTCGGCCTGCTCGGCCGTTCCGGCTCGGGCAAGTCGACGCTGCTGCGCATCATCGCCGGGCTGATCGAGCCGACCGGCGGCGAGGTGACCTACCTCGGCAAGCCGCTGCGCGGCCCGGCCGAAGGCGTCGCGATGGTGTTCCAGACCTTCGCGCTGTTCCCGTGGCTCACCGTGCTGCAGAACGTGGAAGCCGGGCTGGAAGCGCTCGGCGTCGGCGCGCGCGAGCGGCGCGAGCGTGCGCTTGCGGCGATCGACCTGATCGGTCTCGACGGCTTCGAGAACGCGTACCCGCGCGAGCTGTCGGGCGGCATGCGCCAGCGTGTGGGCTTTGCGCGCGCGCTCGTCGTCGATCCGACGATCCTGCTGATGGACGAGCCGTTCTCCGCGCTCGACGTGCTGACCGCCGAGACGCTGCGTACCGACCTGCTCGACCTGTGGACCCAAGGCCGCATGCCGATCAAGTCGGTGCTGATCGTCACGCACAACATCGAGGAAGCGGTGTTCATGTGCGACCGGATCCTGGTGCTGTCGTCGAATCCGGGTCGCGTGATCGCCGAGATCAAGGTGCCGTTCAAGCATCCGCGCAACCGGCTCGACACGGATTTCCGCAAGCTCGTCGACGACATCTACGCGAAGATGACCGCGCGCCAGACCAACGAGGCGACGAAGAAGGGGCTGGAGCTCGGCAGCTGGATGCCGCGCGTGTCGACCAACCTGATGGCCGGCCTGATCGAGACGCTCGCGATGGCGCCGTACCACGGCCGCGCGGACATGCCGGAAATCGCGCGCACGCTGCACCTCGAGGTCGACGAACTGTTCCCGATCGCCGAAGTGCTGCAATACCTCGGCTTCGCGGACGTGCGGGAAGGGGACGTGTTCCTGACGCCGCCGGCGCGTGTGTTCGCGGAATTCGGCACGCAGGAGCGCAAGCTGATGTTCGCGGACCACCTGCTGAAGCACGTGCCGCTGGCCGCACGGATCAGGAAGGTGCTGAACGAGCGCCCGGGCCATCGCGCGCCGCGTGTGCGCTTCGAGCAGGAGCTGGAGGATTTCCTGTCCGATGAAGCCGCCGAGGAAACGCTCGACGCGGTGATCGACTGGGGGCGTTACGGCGAAGTCTTTTCGTATAACGACAAGACGGAAGTGTTCAGTCTCGAGGATGTCGAGAGCTGAAGTCCGTGCCCGAATGGCGAGCGATCGTCATTCGGGCAAATCGCGGCTGTTGGCGTGCTGCTCGATTCCGCCGGTATTGAGCGATTCGATCCTCTCCATCCGCTGCCTTGCCAGCTCGGGCAACCGGTTCGTCACGCCGATCACGAGTGCTTCGGCGAGCGCGAGCGCCGGCACGTTGGTCTGCAGCATCGCGAACGGCTGCCCCTGGATCCGCAGCACGATCTCCGCAAATTCCCCGATCGGCGAATGCCATTCGTCGGTGACCAGCAGCACGCGCGTGCCGAGCTGGTGTGCAGCTTGCGCGAACCGGATGCTGTCGCGCTGGTAGCGGCGAAAATCGAAAATGACGAGCACGTCGCCGGGCCCCATGTCCGCGAGGGCGACCGAGGCGAGGTTCACATTCGGTTCGACATACTGGACGCGTGGCCGCGCATACGCGAGCGTGAACGAAAACAGCGAAGCGAGCGGCGCGGTGTAACGCCCGCCACCGCAGAAAACGCGAACGTCCTGATCGGCCAGCAGTGCCACGGCAGCATCGAACGCCGCCGCATCGAGCCCTTCGATCGTAGTGGCCAGCGATTGCGACAACCGCTGGAAAATCGCCGCATGACTGTCGCGCAGCCCCGAAGCCGAGTGAAACGCATCCATTCGCGCGAGCGGCGAATTCATCGCGGTGTCGATTTCGCCATACAGCGCCTGCTGGAACGACGAATAGTTGGGAAACCCGATCCTGACGACGAACCGAAACACGGTCGGGTCGCTCACGTCGGCCTGCTTCGCGAACTGCGCGATGGGCCCCAGCCCGAGACTGGGATAGCGATCCAGCAACGCCTGGGCAACCTTCTGTTCCGACGGCGTGAAGCTATCCATCTGGGATAACAGCAACGCCCTGATGCTCGTCCCCATCGGGCACTCCGACTCTCTCGATCCGAATGACAAACGGCAGACGTGCGTCTGCCGGCGAATCCACGCATGTTAGCCGATTGACGTGCGGCGGGCCGCCCGCACCCCGGAATTAGAGGGACGCATCGCACGGTCGGCAGGCTCGTCGACGAATGTAATGAAACATACATTTATAAAGAAGCCATCCAGTCGATATTCGTTCTTAGTTCAGTGATAACCCTAGGTTTTGGTGCAAAAAACCGAGTGCTATGATCGCGGCCTCGCTGGAATGTATGATTCATTACATCGCGAATCGACGTGTCGACACGTGACGATGCGGCGTCGCATTCCGGCATGGCACGGTTTATTTGTCTGGAGGATTCCGTCATGAGGCGGCTCGTAGTACTCACCCTGTTGTCGGCAATGAGCGTGTGCGCATTCGCCGCGTCGGACCCGGCGGTCGAAGCGAAGAACGGCATGGTCGTGTCCTCGCAGCACTTCGCGTCGCAGATCGGCGTCGACATCCTGAAGGAAGGCGGCAACGCGGTGGATGCGGCGGTGGCGGTCGGTTATGCGCAGGCCGTGACCAATTCGTGCTGCGGCAATATCGGCGGCGGCGGTTTCATGACCCTTCACCTGGCCGACGGCCGCGACCGCTTCATCAATTTCCGCGAGACCGCACCGGCCGCGGCTTCCGCGAACATGTACCTCGACGCGAAGGGCAACGTCATCCCCGACGACAGCCTGTACGGCTATCGCGCGGTCGGCGTGCCGGGCACGGTCGCGGGCCTCGATCTCGCGCAGCGCAAGTACGGCAAGCTGACGCGCAGGCAGGTGATGGAGCCGGCGATCCGGCTCGCGCGCGACGGCTTCGTGCTGACGCGCGGCGATACGGACATCCTCGACACGACGGTCGCGCGCTTCAGGAAGGACCCGGAAGCGGCCCGCATCTTCCTCCGCCCAGACGGCACGCCGCTGCAGCCGGGCGACCGCCTCGTGCAGAAGGACCTCGCCCGCACGCTCGAGCGCATCGCGGAGCAGGGGCCCGACGCGTTCTATCACGGCGAGATCCCGAAGATCGTCGAGGCCGCGGCCCGGCGCGCGGGCGGCGTGATCACGGCCGCCGATTTCGCGTCCTACCGCGCGCAGGACATGGCGCCGCTGACGTGCACGTATCGCGGTTACGAGTTCGTGTCGGCGCCGCCGCCGAGCTCGGGCGGCGTGACGATGTGCGAGACGCTGAACATCCTCGAAGGGTACGACCTGCGCAAGCTCGGCTACCACTCGGCCGCGGCGGTCCACTACATGACCGAAGCGATGCGGCACGCATACGAGGATCGCAATACGCTGCTCGGCGATCCGAACTTCATCGACAACCCGGTCGCGAAGCTGACGAGCAAGGAGTACGCGGCGCAGATCCGCAAGAGCATCCATGCCGACACGGCGACGCCGTCGGTGGACGTGCAGCCGGGCGTCGGCGTGCACGAGAAGCCGGAGACGACCCACTATTCGATCGTCGACAAGGACGGCAACGCGGTGTCGACGACCTACACGGTCAACGGCCGCTTCGGCGCCGTGGTCATCGCGCCGGGCACGGGCTTCTTCCTGAACGACGAGATGGACGACTTCACCGTGAAGGTCGGCGCGCAGAACCTGTTCGGTCTCGTGCAGGGCACGCGCAACTCGATCGCGCCGGGCAAGCGTCCGCTGTCGTCGATGGCGCCGACCATCGTGAAGAAGGACGGCAAGGTGTTCATGGTGGTGGGTTCGCCGGGCGGGTCGCGCATCATCACGATCACGTTGCAGACGGTGCTGAACGTGATCGACTACGGGATGACGCCGCAGGATGCCGTCACCGCGCCGCGCATCCATCACCAGTGGCTGCCTGACGAGGTCTATTACGAAACCTACGGCCTGTCGCCCGACACGCTCGCGATCCTGCGCAACATGGGCTACAAGATGGTCGAGCAGACGCCGTGGGGCGCCGCCGAGCTGATCATGGTCGGCCTGCCGGGCACCGAAGCCGCGAGCCGCCAGAGTTCCGGGAACGATTCGTCCGTGTCCGGCAACGTGCGTGTCGGCTTCATCTACGGCTACAACGACCCGCGCCGTCCGGCCGGATCGGCAATCGGCTACTGACCCGATTCCGTCGGCATCGAGCTGAATCGCCGCCGCCGACGTTCGCCCTTGCGCGAGCGTCGTTGCGGCGGCAGTCCGTCGGTTCGCGGACATCCGCGAGCCTGACCGGCGCCGCCGGCCGTGGCCGACACACCGGGCACGGCCGGCTCGCCACGCACGCTCCCTGGCACGGCACGGGACGCGCGCCTTTCATCCTTCAACTTCTTCCCGTGCATCGAATTCCATCATGAACAAACGAATGTCCGCGGCAGGCTGGATCCTGCTCGCGATGGCGGCCGGCATCCTGATCGGCTACATGATTTATACGCAACTGCCGGACAAGCAGTCCGCGGCGGAGATCGCCGGGTACATCTCGCTGGTGTCCGACGTGTTCCTGCGGCTGATCAAGATGGTGATCGGCCCGCTGGTGTTCTCGACGCTGGTCGTCGGCATCGCGCACATGGGCGACGCGTCGTCGGTGGGGCGCGTGTTCGTGAAGGCGCTCGGCTGGTTCGTCACCGCGTCGCTGATCTCGCTGCTGCTCGGCCTGTTGATGGCGAACCTGCTGCGGCCCGGCGAGAACCTCGGGTTGCCGCTGCCGGATATCGGCGCGTCCGCGCATCTGGCGACGTCCAAGTTCACGCTGAAGGATTTCGTCGGCCACATGGTGCCGAAGTCGATCGCCGAGGCGATGGCGAACAACGAGATCCTGCAGATCGTCGTGTTCTCGATGTTCTTCGGCGTGGCGCTTGCGTCGCTCGGCGAGCGCGGCAAGATTCTCGTCGCGGCGATCGACCAGCTCGCGCACGTGATGCTCAGGATTACCGGCTATGTGATGAAGCTCGCGCCGCTCGCGGTGCTGGCGGCGATGGCGTCGACGGTCGCGATCAACGGCCTGTCGATCCTGCTGAAGTTCGCGGTGTTCATGGGCGACTTCTACCTGAGCCTGTTCCTGCTGTGGGGCACGCTCGTCATCGCCGGGCTGCTGTTCCTCGGCCGCCGCGTGTTCAAGCTGCTGGTGCTGATCAAGGAAGCGTTCATGCTGTCGTTCGCGACCGCGAGCTCGGAAGCCGCGTATCCGAAGATCCTCGATGCGCTCGACCGTTTCGGCGTGCGCCGCAAGATCTCGAGCTTCGTGATGCCGATGGGGTATTCGTTCAACCTCGACGGCTCGATGATGTACTGCACGTTCGCGTCGCTGTTCATCGCGCAGGCGTACGGCATTCACCTGTCGCTCGGCACGCAGGTCACGATGCTGCTGATCCTGATGCTGACGTCGAAAGGCATGGCCGGCGTGCCGCGCGCGTCGCTCGTCGTGATCGCCGCGACGCTGCACCAGTTCAACATCCCGGAAGCCGGGCTGCTGCTGATTCTCGGCGTCGACACGTTCCTCGACATGGGCCGTTCGGCCACGAACGCAGTGGGCAACTCGATCGCCAGCGCGGTGGTCGCGAAATGGGAAGGCGAGCTGATGCCCGAAGCAGAAGCCGAAGCGAATGCGGCGCGGCTGGATGAGGAAGCCGAAGCACGGATGAACGAGGCCGCCCGCGAGGCGGATCGCGTCACCACGGCCTGAAGCGGTATCCCGGGCCTTCAGGCCGCCTCGGCGGGGCGGGCCGCGTCGATGCACGCGGCCAGCACCATCGCGGCGGCGTTGCCCGGCGTCGAGCCGAGCAATTGCGGCGCATAGACGCTGTCGCCGATCTCGATCGGCTGCCCCGACAGCGCACACACGCCGCGCTTGCGCGTGGTGAACAGCCGCCACTTCTGATAACCGTAGTGCCCGGTGCATGCGTCGCGCCAGGAAATCATCACGGTGTCGGCCGTGGGCCGCTCGAGTACGCTGATGGCCGGCTTGCTCGTCGCGTCCCACGACGGCAGCCGGTCGCGCGTGACGCTGCGCCGCCGCGGCGTGCCCCACGAGACGGACGGCATGTCGAAGCTGCCGATCGCGGCGACGGTCATGAGCCAGGGGGCGATACGGTTGTTCATGTCAGTTTTCCTCGAAACGTTACGCGGCACCGCAACGCGCGGCATCACGACAGGCGGATGCGCGGCCGCGCGCAGCCGTTGATCCGTTCGGCGATCCACAGCAGGCTCGCCTTGGAGAAGCCGTGCAGCGCCTGCTGGTGCCGCCGGTAGAGCATCAGGTGGCTGAACTGCGCGAATCGCCCCTGGATGAAGCCGCCACGAAAGAACCCGAACTGCCCGAGCGTGCCGAACGCGTCGTAGTCGCTGATCGACACGAGCGCGCCGAAATCGTGGAACGCGAACGGCGGCATCGGCTTGCCGTCGAGCCACGCGGGCAGGTGCTTCGCGAGATGCTCGGCCTGCTGCGTCGCGACCTGCGCGGTGGGCGGCAGCGGCCGTTCCTGGCCGTCGGGCAACAGGCTCGCGCAATCGCCGATCGCGAACACGTGTTCGTCGCCCGTTGCCTGCAGCGTCGGGCCGACGACGATCTGGTTCGCGCGATTCGTGTCGAGGCCGCCGAGCGCCTGCATGAAATCGGGCGCCTTCACGCCGGCCGCCCACACCATCAGGTCGGCTTCCGCGAACGAACCGTCGCCGTAGTGGAAGCCGTTCGCGTCGGCCGACGTGACGCGGGTCGACGTCAGCACGTGAAAGCCGATCTGTTCGAGCCGTTGCTGTGCCGATGCGGAAATCTTCGGCGGAAATGCGGCGAGGATGCGCGGACCGCTTTCAAGCAGCGTGAGTTGCAGCCGGTCGCGTACCGTTTCGTCGCCATAGGCTTGTGCCACTTCCAGCAGGCGGCTCAGCTCCGCGGCAAGCTCGACGCCGGTCGCGCCGGCACCGACGATCGCGACGCGGAACGGCTCGTCGCGCGCGATGCTGCGAAATACACGCATCCGCAACGCTTCGTTGAAGGTCTCGGCCTGCGGCTGGCTGTCGATGAAATAGCAGTGCTCGCGTACGCCCGGCGTGCCGAAATCGTTGGCCTGGCTGCCGAGCGCGAGGATCAGCACGTCGTATTCGAGTTCACGGGCGTCGAGCACGAGTGCGCCGTCCTGCGAGCGGATCTCGCCGAGCTGCACGCGGCGCCGCGCGCGATCGAGCCCCTTCAGTTCGCCGGGCTGGTACGTATAACCGTGATCGCGGGCATGCGCGAGGAAGATCACCTGCTGCTGCTGCACGTCGCGCGTACCGGCCGCGATCGTGTGCAGCATCGGTTTCCAGATGTGGGTCGGGCTGCGGTCGACGACGGTGACCTGGGCGCGCCCGGACCGGCCAAGACGCTCGCCCAGACGCGTGGCGAGCTGCAGTCCGGCGATCCCGCCGCCGACGATGACGATACGTGTAGGGGTTGCCATGGATAAATCATCGCGTGATGAATAAGGTATGATCCTAGCGCTTCCCGGCTTCGCGTGTCAACGGAGCGGGGCAAATCACGCGGTTTCGGCGGTGCTGAAGCGGGGCCGGAGCAGGCGCATTCGAATCATTCAAGGAGAGCAGGGAAACGTGGCTGAAGTCACTGAGCGCGCGCCGGGCAAGCGGCGTATGCGAGGGCGGCCGCTGGCCGGGGCGTCCGTCGGACCGGACGTGATATTGCGGGCCGCGCGCCGTACGTTCGCGAAGCGGGGCTACGACGCGACGAGCGTGCGCGAGGTCGCGCGCGAGCTGGGCATCGACGCGGCGCTGATCGCCCATCATTTCGGTACGAAGGAAACGTTGTGGCTGGCCGTCGTCGAGCAGATCGTCGAGATCGCCGAGCCGATGTTCGATGCGCTGCGTGCGTTGCGCACGTCGCCGCTGTCGCATCGCGAACGCGTGCGGCGCGCGCTCGAGCTGTGCGTCGACCATGAGTTCGACGAACCCGACATGGGCATGTTCTTCTCGACGGCGGCGACCGAAGTGGGCGGGCGGCTCGACCGGCTGCAGGAGCGGCTCGTCCGTCCGTATTACGACGTGATGTTCCCGCTGCTGGCGGACGCCGTGCAGGCCGGCGCGATTCGCGCGGTCGATCCGAACGTGCTGTTCTTCATGATCGCGAGCGCGATCGGCAACACGGTGTCGTACAGCCACATCATGCTGGAGTTCACGTCGCTGCCCACGCAGCCGGACGCGTTCCGGCGTGCCGTGACCGACGCCGCGCTCAACCTCGTCGGCGACTGAGCGCCGCGCGCCACGCGCACACTCACGTCGCGGCAACCAGCCCCAGTTCGCGCACCGCGTTCCGCGCGGTCTCGCGCAGCGCATCGACGAGCGGCGATGGCGTCCGGTACGCGATCGCCAGCTCGTACGCGAGCAGGCTGCCCGCACCCTTCAGTTCGCAGAACGTAATGCCTTTCGGTTGCATCGGCACGAACAGGCGCGGCATCAGCGCGACGCCGATACCGCCCGCGACGAGCCCGGCCGTCGTCTGCATCTGGCGCGGCTGCTGGACGACGCGCGGCGCGAAGCCGGCCTGCGCGCATGCGGTCACGAGCAGCGCATGCATGCCGGGACCGTGGTGCGCGGCGAACATGACCCACGGGTCGTCCGCCAGGTCGGCGAGCGCGATGTGCCGGCGGCGCGCGAGCCGGTGACCGTCGGGCAGCGCCGCGACCATCCGGTCGCGCAGCAGCGGCTCGACGCGCACGTCGCCCGCGTCGGCCACCGGCAGCACGACGAGGCCGACGTCCGTGCGGTCGTGGCGCAGCGCGAGCACCTGCTCGGCGGTCGTGCCTTCCTCGAGCTGGAAATCGACGCCTGGATGGCGTTCCTGGAACGCCCGCAAGATCAGCGGCAATAGCGCGTTGACGGTGCTGTCGACGAAGCGCAGCCGCAGCGTGCCGCCGAGGCCCGCGCCCGCGCGGCGGGCCACGGCCACCGCGCGCTCGGCCTGTTCGAGCGCGCGCCGCGCTTCGAGCAGGAAGGCCTCGCCGGCCGGCGTGAGCGTCGAGCCGCGGTTGTCGCGCTCGAGCAGCGAGACGCCCAGCTCGTCCTCGAGCTTGCGGATCGCCGCGCTGAGCGGCGGCTGCGCCATGTGCAGCCGCTCGGCCGCACGCCGGAAGCTGAGCGTCTCGGCAACCGCGATGAATTGCCTGAACTGGCGCAGATCGATCATGCGATACCTCTCGTGTATCAGTGGATCATCGAATTCGTATTTTACCTATCACCTCACCACGCCCAGACTTGCACTGTCGCCAATCGTCAACATTCGGGAGGGCAGGACATGACGGACAGTGAACGGCAACGGACGGCGATCGTCACGGGCGGGTCGAGCGGGATCGGCTTCGCGATCGCACGGCGGCTGGTGGAGGACGGGTATCGCGTCGCGATCGTCGGGCGCGACACGGCGCGGCTGGACGCGGCCGTCGCGCGTCTCGGCGGCGCGGCGATCGGGCAGGCCGGTGATTTGAGCGTGCGGCGCGAGGCTGAGGCGGCGGTCGCCGCGATCGTCGCGCAGTGGCCCTGCGTGGACGTGCTGGTCAACAACGCGGGGCTGACCGGCCGCGTTAGCGCGGACACCGAGGCGGGCGAGGCCGAGACCGTGTGGGATGCCGTGCTCGACGCGAACCTGAAAAGCCTGTTCGTGACGACCCTCGCCGTGCTGCCGCACCTGGCCGGGCGCGACGCGCGGATCGTCAACCTCGGCTCGATCGCGGCGCGCGCCGGCAGCCTGCTGCCGGGCGGCCTGGCATACGCGGCGGCGAAGGCCGGCGTCGAAGGGTTCACCGTTGCGTTGGCGCGCGAACTCGGGCCGCGCGGCACGACGGTCAATACGGTCGCGCCAGGCTATATCGCCGACACACGCTTCTTCGGCGACGGCGGCGTCGCGCCGGCCATCGCGGCGACGATTCGCGAGCAGACGCCGGCCGGCCGCGCCGGGCATCCGGACGACATCGCGGACGCGGTCGCGTGGCTCGCCGGACCGCGCGCGTCGTTCGTCACCGGCGCGACGATCGCGGTGAACGGCGGCTGGCGCGTCGGGTGACGCCATCCGTACCGGCGGCCGGGCACGGCATCGCGCGCCACGCCCGGCCGCCGGTCATTCGAGATCCTTGGGCGGCGCATCGCCGAGCCAGCGCCGCGCGCCGGGCCCGTTGCGGCCCGCGCGGTCTTCCGGGTTCGTCAGCTTGCAGCGCTTCAGCGACAGGCAGCCGCAGCCGATGCATTCGTCGAGGTTGATGTAGAGCCGCTGCAGCTCCTCGATCCGGCTCGCGACGCGTTGCTTCCAGCCACGCGACAGCCGCTGCCAATCCTTGTTGCTCGGCGCGGTGTCCTCGGGCAGGCTGACGAGCTGCTCGGCGATCTCGTCGAGCGAATAGCCGATCTTCTGCGCGAACACGATGAACGCGATCAGCCGCAGCACCGCGCGCGAATAGTGGCGATGGCTCGAGCCGTTGCGGTGCGACTTGATGAGCCCGCGCGTCTCGTAGAACCGCAATGTCGACGCCGGCACGCCGCTGCGCGCGGCCACTTCGCGAATCGACATCAGCGGCCATTGCGGGATTTCCTGGATACCCATGACACCCCTCCGGGAAAGCTTGACTTGAAGTTAACTTCAACTTTTATGCTACGCGGCAGTTTAACCCGTCGCGAGGCATCATGCTCTCCTTATCCCTACGCAGGACGTCGCCTTTGGGCGCGGCCTGTGCACTGCTGCTGGCGTTGTCGGGCTGTCACGACGGCAAAGGCGCATCGTCGGCCCCGGCCCTTCCCGAAGTCGGCGTTGCCACCATCGCGCCGCGCACGATCCGCCTCGCGGACGAATTCAACGGACGCGTCGAAGCGGTCGACGCAGTCGAACTGCGGCCGCGCGTGAGCGGCTATCTGCAGCGCGTCGCCTACAAGGAGGGCGACCTGGTCGCGCAGGGCGCGCTGCTGTTCGAGATCGACCCGCGCCCGTACCGGATCGCACTCGATCGTGCGAACGCGCAGCTGCAGCGGGCCCGCGCGGCCGCGAGCCTCGCGAACGTGCAGCTCAAGCGCGTGCAGACGCTGATCGATGCGCATGCGACGTCGCAGGAAGAACTCGACAACGCGCGCGCCACGGCCGAGCAGGCGCGGGCGGACCTGCAAGCGGCCGATGCGGCCGTCGCCGATGCGAAGCTCAATCTCGGTTTCACCGAAGTGCGCGCGCCGATCGCGGGCCGCGTCGGCCGCGCGGTCGCCACCGTCGGCAATCTGGCGCGCGCGGACGACACGCTGCTGACAACCGTCGTGTCGCAGAACCCCGTCTACGTGTATTTCGACTGCGACGAACAGAGCTACCTGCGCTACAACGCACGGCGTGCCGACCCGACGCATCGCGCGATCGGCGCCGATCCGGTTCGCGTGGGCCTCGCGAACGAGACGGGCTTCCCGCATGCGGGCACCGTCGATTTCCTCGACAACCGTCTCGACCCGCAGACGGGCACGATCCGCGCGCGCGTGCGGCTGCCGAATGCGGACCATGCGTTTACGCCCGGCCTGTATGCGCGCGTGCAGCTCGTCAGCGGCCGCGACCAGGATGCGCTGCTCGTCGACGACAAGGCGGTGCTCACCGACCAGGACCGTAAGTACGTCTATGTGATCGGCCCCGGCGACAAGGCGCTGCGCCGTGACGTGACGATCGGCCGCGGGCTGGACGGCGAGCGGATCATCGAGAAGGGGATCCAGGCGGGCGACCGCGTGGTCGTCGACGGCATGCAGCGGATCTACTATCCGGGCGCGCAGGTGAAGCCGAAGGCACTGCCCGCCCGTGCCGATGCCGGTGCTGGTCATGGCGCGGGCAGCGGATCGGGCAACGGCACGCAGGCCGTCGCCGATGCCGGCGCGCCGGCCGTGCAGTGACGGGAGCGATACGATGGATTTCTCCCGATTCTTCATCGACCGGCCGATCTTCGCGGTCGTGCTGTCGATCGTCATCTTCGCGATCGGCCTGATCTCGATTCCGATGCTGCCCGCCGGCGAATACCCGGAAGTCGTGCCGCCGAGTGTCGTCGTGCGTGCGACGTACCCGGGCGCGAACCCGAAGGAAATCGCCGAATCGGTCGCCGAACCGCTGGAAGAGGCGATCAACGGCGTCGAAGGCATCATGTACATGAAGTCGGTCGCCGGGTCGGACGGCAGCCTGCAGGTCGTCGTCACGTTCCTGCAGGGCGTCGATCCCGACACGGCCGCCGTGCGCGTGCAGAACCGCGTGAGCCAGGCGCTGTCGCGCCTGCCCGACGAGGTGCGCCAGTACGGCGTGACCACGCAGAAGCAGTCGCCGACGCCGCTGATGTACGTGAGCCTCTATTCGCCGGACAACAGCCGCGATTCGCTGTACCTGCGCAACTACCTGACGCTGCACGTGAAGGACGAGCTGTCGCGGCTGACCGGTGTCGGCGACGTCGGCTTGTCCGGCTCCGGCGACTACGCGATGCGGCTGTGGCTCGACCCGAACCGGCTCGCGTCGCGCGGGCTGACCGCGAGCGACGTGATTGCCGCCGTGCGCGAGCAGAACGTGCAGGTGTCGGCCGGCCAGCTCGGCGCGGAGCCGACGCCGAAGAAAAACGACTTCCTCCTGTCGATCAACGTGCGCGGCCGGCTGCGCACGGCGCAGGAGTTCGGCGACATCGTGCTGCGCAACGGCGACGACGGCCAGGTCGTGAAGCTGTCCGATGTCGCGCGCGTCGAGCTCGGTGCGGGCGATTACACGCTGCGCTCGTACTTCAACGACAAACAATCGGCCGTGGTCGGCATCTTCCTGTCGCCGGGGGCGAACGCGCTCGAAGTCGCGAAGGCCGTGTATGCGAAGTTCGACGAACTGTCGAAGCGCTTCCCGCCCGGCGTCGCGTACCGTCCCGTGTGGGATCCGACGGTATTCGTGCGCGATTCGATCCGTGCGGTGCAGCACACGCTGATCGAGGCCGTCGTGCTGGTCGTGCTCGTCGTGATCCTGTTCCTGCAGACGTGGCGCGCGTCGATCATTCCGCTCGTCGCGGTACCCGTCTCGGTGGTCGGCACGTTCGCGTGGCTCTATCTGCTCGGCTATTCGATCAACACGCTGACGCTGTTCGGGCTCGTGCTCGCGATCGGGATCGTGGTCGACGATGCGATCGTGGTCGTCGAGAACGTCGAGCGCAACATCGCGCAGGGCTTGAGCCCGCGCGACGCCGCGCACCAGGCGATGCGCGAGGTGTCGGGGCCGATCGTCGCGATCGCGCTCGTGCTGTGCGCGGTGTTCGTGCCGATGGCGTTCATGTCGGGCGTCACGGGGCAGTTCTACCGGCAGTTCGCGGTGACGATCGCGATCTCGACGGTGATCTCCGCGATCAACTCGCTGACGCTGTCGCCCGCGCTCGCCGCGAAGCTGCTGCGTCCGCACGGCGCGCCGAAGGATGCGCTCACGCGCGGGCTCGACCGCGCGTTCGGCTGGCTGTTCCGTCCGTTCAACCGCTTCTTCGATCGCAGCTCGGATCGCTATCACGGCGTCGTCTCGCGCACGCTGAAGCGGCGCGGGGTGGTGTTCGCGGTCTATGCGGCGTTGCTCGGGGCGACCGCGCTGCTGCTCAACGCAGTGCCGGGCGGCTTCATCCCGGTGCAGGACAAGCTGTACCTGTTCGCGGGCGCGAAGCTGCCGGAAGGCGCGTCGCTGGCGCGCACCAGCGAGGTGACCGAGCAGATGACGAAGATCGCGCTCGGCACCGACGGTGTCGAGATGGTGCCGGCGTTTGCCGGGCTGAATGCGCTGCAGGGCGTGAACACGCCGAACATCACGAACTCGTACGTGATCCTGAAGCCGTTCGACCAGCGCCACCGCAGCGCCGCGCAGATCAATGCGGACCTGAACGCACGCTTCGCGACCATCGGCGGCGGCATCACCTATGCGCTGATGCCGCCGCCGATCCAGGGCCTCGGCAACGGCTCGGGTTATTCGCTGTACCTGGAGGATCGCGGCGGGCTCGGCTACGGCGCTTTGCAGAACGCGCTCACCGCGTTTCAGGCCGCGGTCGCGAAGACGCCGGGGATGAGCTACCCGGTCAGCTCGTACCAGGCCAACATCCCGCAGCTCGAGGTGAAGGTCGACCGGTTGAAGGCGAAGGCGCAGGGCGTCGCGCTGACCGACCTGTTCAGCACGCTGCAGGTCTATCTCGGCTCGATGTACGTGAACGACTTCAACCTGTTCGGCCGCGTGTACCGCGTGATGGCGCAGGCGGATGCCGGCCACCGGCAGACGGCCGCCGACATCGCGAACCTGCGCACGCGCAACGCGAAGGGCGAGATGGTGCCGATCGGCTCGATGGTGACGGTGGTGCCCGCGTTCGGGCCCGATCCGGTCGTCCGCTACAACGGCTATCCGGCCGCCAACCTGATCGGCGACGCGGATCCGAAGGTGATGTCGTCGTCGCAGGCGATCGAGAAGCTGCAGCAGATCGCGAAGGACGTGCTGCCGCCGGGGATCGTGCTCGAGTGGACCGACCTCAGCTACCAGCAGGTCACGCAGAGCAACGCCGCGATCGTCGTGTTCCCGCTCGCGGTGATGCTCGTGTTCCTCGTGCTCGCGTCGCTGTACGAGAGCTGGACGCTGCCGCTCGCGGTGATCCTGATCGTGCCCGTGTGCATCTGTGCGGCGCTGTTCGGTGTGTGGCTGTCGGGAGGCGACAACAACGTGTTCGTGCAGGTCGGGCTCGTCGTGCTGATGGGGCTGGCGTGCAAGAACGCGATCCTGATCGTCGAGTTCGCGCGCGAGCTGGAAATCCAGGGCAAGGGCGTGATCGAGTCCGCACTGGAAGCATGCAAGCTGCGGCTGCGTCCGATCGTGATGACGTCGGTCGCGTTCATCGCGGGTTCGGTGCCGCTCCTGATCGGCGGCGGCGCGGGCAGCGAAGTGCGGGCCGCCACCGGCATCACCGTGTTCGCGGGGATGCTCGGCGTCACGCTGTTCGGGCTGTTCCTGACGCCCGTGTTCTATGTGGCGATCCGCAAGCTCGCGGGCGGCACGCCGGCCGTGTGGAGCGAACACCACGGCACCCTCGAAGGAGAAAACCGATGAGCGCCGCTTTCCGTCTTTCCGCGCTCGCGATGTCGGTGACGCTTGCCGCATGCGCGGTCGGCCCCGATTTCAGGCGGCCCGATACGGCCACGGCCGAGCGGTTTGCCCGCGACGCGCATCCGGCGGCGCAGCGCGACGCATTGCCGTCCGGCAAGACGCCGGATATGCCGCCCGACGTGTCGGCGGATGCCGATGCCGCATTCTGGCGCGGCTTCGGCGATCCGCAGCTGACGCAGCTGATCGACACGGCGCTCGCGGCGAACCAGGATCTCCAGGTCGCCGTGTCGCGTTACGACGCATCGAATGCGCTGCTGTCACAGGCCACGTTCGATCGTTACCCGACGATCACCGCGAGCGGGAAGATCGGCCATCAGCTGATGAGCAAGGACCAGGCGTTCGGGGCGCCGCGCAGCCAGCGCGATACGCCGACGTCCAGCGTCGGGATCAATGCGGCGTGGGAACTCGACCTGTTCGGCCGCGTGCGTCGTTCGATCGAGTCGCAGCGCGCGGAGACGGCCGCCAGCGCGGCGGACGTGCGCGCGGTGCGCGTCGCGATCGCCGGCGAGGTGGCGAGCACGTACGTCGACTTGCGCGGCTCGCAGGAGCGGCTGCGGATCGCACGCGAGAACGCCGACAACCAGAAGCAGACGCTCGCGCTGATCAATGCGCGCGTCGGCGCGGGGCGCGGCTCCGAACTCGATGCGGCGCGGGCGCGCGCGCAGTACGAATCGACGACGTCGCGGATCGCCGTGTATGAAGCGGCGATCGGCGTCGACGAGCATCGGCTCGCAGTGCTGACCGGGCAGACGCCGGATGCGCTGATCGGCCGCTTCGATCTCCCGAAGGCCGCCGCATCGGCGGGCACGCCCGTGCCGCTGCCGGTGCTGGCCGCCCGCATCGATCCCGGCACGCCGGGCGACCTGCTGCGGCGCCGGCCTGACGTCGCGGCCGCCGAGGCGCGGCTGCACGCGGCGACCGCACGCGTCGGCGTCGCGACGGCCGACCTGTTTCCGCGCTTCACGCTGTCGGGCCTGCTCGGCAGCGCGACGAGCAGCTACGGGTTCTTCCGCGCGGGCAGCGATACGAACCTGATCGCGCTCGGCATCGACTGGTCGTTCCTCGACGTCGGCCGCGTGCGCGCACGGATCGCCGCGAGCGACGCGGAAGCGGCCGGGCAGCTCGCGCAATACCGGCAGACCGTGCTCGGGGCGCTGGAGGAAACGGAGAACGCGCTGCTGCGGGCGGCACGCACGCGCGACGAGACGGACCATCTCGTGCGGGCCGCGACCGACAGCGCGCGTGCCGCGCAACTGGCGCAGGCGCGTTTTTCGGCGGGCGCGATCGACTACTACGAAGTACTCGACGCGCAACGCACGCTGCTGCAGGCGCAGGATGCGGCGGCCGACGGGCGGATGCGCAGTGCGGCGTCGACGGTCGCGCTGTACAAGGCGCTTGCGGGCGGCTGGCCGTCGGGAACGGGGCAGGGGCCGCAAGGCCCGCTCGCGCAGTCGGGGCAGTAGCGCGGGCAAGGCGGCGCGGCAGGCCGGCGCAATCCTGCCTGCCGCGCGCCGCGTGACTACACGCTGGCCGGATCGATCTTGTCGATGTCGATGCCGTAGCGCCGGATGGCTTCGCCGACGCGCGCACGCGGGATCGCGCCGTCGTCGGCGAGCGCCTTCAGCGCCGCGACCACGATGAAGTGCCGGTCGACCTCGAAGAACGTGCGCAGCGCGTCGCGCGTATCCGAGCGGCCGAAGCCGTCGGTGCCGAGCGACACGAAGCGCCGGCCGTCGACGAACGCACGGATCTGGTCGCCGACGATCTTCATGTAATCGGTCGCGACGACCACCGGCCCCGTGCGGCCGTCGAGGCATTGCTGCACGTACGGCACGCGCGGCGCCTCGTCGGGATGCAGCAGGTTCCAGCGTTCGGCGGCCAGCCCGTCGCGGCGCAGCTCGTTCAGGCTCGTCGCGCTCCACACGTCGCTCGACACGCCGAAGTCCTGCGCGAGCAGGTCGCTCGCGGCGATCACTTCACGCAGGATCGCGCCGCTGCCCATCAACTGCACGTGCGGCACGTCGGCCGCGCGCGACGTGCCTTCGCGCAGCAGGTAGAGGCCCTTGAGAATGCCGGCCTCCGCGCCGTCGGGCAGCGCCGGATGCGGGTAGTTCTCGTTGAGCAGCGTGATGTAGTAGTAGACGTCCTCCTGTTCCGCGAACATCCGCCGCAGGCCGTCGCGCACGATCACCGCGAGTTCGTACGCATAGGTCGGGTCGTACGACACGCAGTTCGGAATCACCGACGACAGCACGTGGCTGTGCCCGTCGTCGTGCTGCAGCCCTTCGCCCATCAGCGTCGTGCGGCCCGACGTCGCGCCGAGCAGGAAGCCGCGCGTACGCGCGTCGCCGGCCGCCCACGCGAGATCGCCGACCCGCTGCAGCCCGAACATCGAATAGAAGATGTAGAACGGGATCGCCGGCAGGCCGTGGTTGCTGTAGGCGGTACCGGCCGCGATCCACGACGCGATCGCGCCCGATTCGTTGATCCCTTCCTGCAGGATCTGCCCGTCCTTCGCTTCCCGGTAGTAGCTGAGCTGGCCCGCGTCCTGCGGCGTGTAGAGCTGGCCGAGATGCGAGTGGATGCCGATCTGGCGGAACAGCCCCTCCATCCCGAACGTGCGGGATTCGTCCGGCACGATCGGGACGACCAGCTTGCCGAGTGCCGGGTCCTTCAGCAGCGTGCCGAGGATGCGCACGAACGCCATCGTCGTGGACAGCGCGCGTTCGCCGCTGTCCTTGAGCTGCGCGTCGAATGCGGCGAGCGGCGGCACCGGCAGCGGCGCCACGTCGCTGAAGCGGGCCGGCACGTGGCCGCCGAGCGCGGCGCGGCGTTCCGCGAAGTAGCGTGCCTCGGCGCTGCCGGGTTCGGGTTTCAGGTACGGCAGGTCGTCGAGTTGCGCGTCGCTGACCGGCAGCGCGAAGCGGTCGCGGAACGCGCGTACGGCGTCCGCGCTCATCTTCTTCAACTGGTGGTTCACGTTCTGGCCTTCGCCGGCTTCGCCCATTCCGAAGCCCTTGACCGTCTTCGCGAGCACGACGGTCGGCCGCCCGTCCGCGTGCATCGCCTGCGTATAGGCCGCATGCACCTTTTCCGGATCGTGGCCGCCGCGCGCGAGTTTCCAGATGTCGTCGTCGGACAGGTCGGCGACGAGCTCGAGCAGTTCGGGATACTTGCCGAAGAAATGCTCGCGCACGTACGCGCCGCTCTGCGACTTGAAGGTCTGGTAGTCGCCGTCGACGCATTCCATCATGCGCTGACGCAGCAGGCCCGTTGTGTCGCGTTCGAGCAGGCGATCCCAGCCGCCGCCCCAGATCACCTTCACGACGTTCCAGCCCGCCGCGCGGAACGTGCCTTCGAGTTCCTGGATGACCTTGCCGTTGCCGCGTACCGGGCCGTCGAGACGCTGCAGGTTGCAGTTGACGACGAAGATCAGGTTGTCGAGCCGTTCGCGCCCGGCGAGCGAGATCGCGGCGAGCGATTCGGGCTGGTCCATTTCGCCGTCGCCGAGAAATGCCCAGACCTTGCGGCCCTGATGCGCTTTCAGCCCGCGATATTCGAGGTAGCGCATGAAGCGCGCCTGACAGGCGGCCGTGAGCGGCCCGAGCCCCATCGACACGGTGGGGAATTGCCAGAAATCCGGCATCAGCCGCGGATGCGGATACGACGACAGCCCGTCGCGTCCCGCTTCGCGGCCGGTCTCTCGGCGGAAGTTGTCGAGTTGCGCGTCCGTGATGCGGCTTTCCAGGTACGCGCGGCCGTAGATGCCGGGCGCCGAATGGCCCTGGATGTAGACCATGTCGCCATCGAAGGTATCGGTGCGGCCGCGGAAGAAGTGATCGAACCCGACGTCGTACAGCACCGCGGCCGACTGGTAGGTCGCGATGTGACCGCCGACGTTCGAATGCCGGCCGGCGCGCAGCACCATCACCATCGCGTTCCAGCGAATCATCGCGTTGAGGCGCCGTTCGAGCGCGAGATCACCCGGATAGGCCGGCTGCCGTTCGCGCGGCACCGTGTTCACGTACGCGGTCGTCACGCGGCCGTGCAGGTCGCCGTGGCGTGCTGCGTCGAGGTCGGAAAGCCGGTCGATCAGGTAATGCGCGCGCGGGCGGCCTTCGATCGCGATCACGGATTCGAGCGCATCGAGCCATTCGCGGGTTTCCTGCGGGTCGATGTCGGGTAGCGCGAGAGGTGCGGTCATGCAATGTCTCCAGAAGCATAAGGCTGCGCGGGGCGGCGGTCGTGGCGGCGCATCGCGCGACGGGACGCCCGTCGATCGGCGGGCAGATAATTGCAATTGCAATCGTATGGCGGCAATTGTTATCGAGGTAAAATTTAATTGCAACTGCAATTCAATGAGAGGAACGACCTGACATGAGCGCACCCGAACCCGATCTGTGGTTCTCGTTCGTCCGCGCGCACCGGACGATGATTCGCGAAATCGAGCGCCGCCTCGCGGCTGCCGGCCTGCCGGCGTATGCGTGGTACGACGCGTTGTGGGGGCTCGAGAGCGGGCCTGACGGCACGCGCCGGATGCACGAGCTGGCCGACGTGCTTGCGATCGAGCGTTACAACCTCACGCGGCTGGTCGACCGGCTCGAACAGGAAGGGCTCGTCACGCGCGCCCGTTCGGCGGACGACGGCCGCGCCGCGTACGCGAGCATCACCGACAAGGGGCGCACGCTGCGCAAGAAGATGTGGAAGGTGTACCAGTCGACGGTCGCGGAACTCTTCCTCGATCAGTTCGGCGGCAAGGAGCAGGCGGCGATGGCCGCCGCGCTCGATCGTGCGACCGCCGCGGCGCGCGAGGCGGCAGCCGACGCGAAGTAGCGGCGGCCCGCCGGCGCGTCAGCCGCTCGCGTGGCGGCGCATCGCCTGCACGGCCCAGTCGGCAGGCACGCGGCCGTCGTCGGCCAGCAGGCGAAGCGCGACCGCGGCGATCCAGCGCGCATTCGGCGCGCGTGCGCCGGCGTCCGGGCCCGCCGAGTCCGCACCGAGCGCCGCGAAGCGGGCCGGGACGAACGCGCCGATCTGCGCGGCGACGTGCCGCGCATAGCCCGTCACGGCGAGCACCGGCGTGCGGCTGTCGCCGATGCATCGGCGCACATGCGCGACCTGCGGCTCGTCGTGCGGGTGCAGCAGGTTCCACCGGTCGGCCGCGTGACCGTCGCGGGCGAGCTGCGTGTAGCTCGGGCAACTCCAGATCGTCGAATCGACGCGCCATTCGTCGCGCAGCAGATCGGCCGCCTCCTGCACCTGTGCCAGCGTGCTGCCCGCGCCGCACAGCCGGATCCGGGCGGCCGCCGCCGGCCGGCCGGCCCGCACCATGCCGCTGAACGCATCGCGGGCCGCGGTGGCCGACAGCGGTTTCGCATCGGGCACGGGGTCGTCGTGGCTCGCGAGGTAGCAGAACCCCGGCTGGCCGGCGACATAAAGCGTTCGCAGCGCGTGGCGCAGGATCGCGATCGCCTCATGCCCCGAGGCCGGATCGTATGGCGTGCACGCGGGGTTCGCGGCCAGCCAGTGCGGGACGTCGGGCGTCACGCCTTTCGGCCAGGACGACGCGAGCGTTTCGGCATCGTTCACGAAGATCCCGCGGTCGACGGTTTCGATCGACGCCAGCCGCAGCCGGTCGGTCGCACGTGCATGCAGCAGGTACAGCAGCGGCCGCTCGAACCGCTTGCGCGCATCGAGAAACCGCAGCGGCCAGGCGCTGATGCGGCGATGCGCCCCCGCGTCTGCAAACGGCGCACGCGTGTCGGCTCGCACGATCCAGACGTGTTCCGATGTCGCCGCATCGCGTTCGAGGCAATCGGCGGCCGCGCGCATCGCGCCGAGCGGCGACACCGCACGGCCACGCGGCGCGAGCCGCTGCGTCAGCAGCCTTTCGAGGCAGGCCACCGCGGCGCGGCGGGTGTCGGGCGTCCGCACGGGCGGACCAGATCGCGCAGTCTGCATGTCCCTCCTTCTGGTATTGGCATGTCGCCGGGGCGTCGGTTCCGGCATATGATTGCAATTGCAACGATTGTAGTTGCAACGACAACCGGAAGACAAGGACCGACATGACTTCGACGCATTCCCTCACGTTCTATACGGCCGACACGCCGAACGGGCACAAGATCGCGATCTACCTGGAGGAGGCCGGGCTCGCGCACGAGCGCGTGCACGTGAACCTGTCCGCCGGCGAGCAGCGCAGCCCGGCGTATCTCGCGATCAACCCGAACGGCAAGATCCCGGCCATCGTCGACCACGACACCGGGCTGACCGTGTTCGAATCCGGTGCGATCCTCAGCTATCTCGCTGCGAAGACGCGCTTTCTGCATCCCGAAACGCTGGCCGAGCGCACGGCGGTGCAGCAATGGCTGCACTTCCAGATCGGCGGGATCGGGCCGATGCTCGGCCAGCTCTGGTGGTTCCTGCATGCATCGAAGACGGTCAATGCGCAAGCGATCGAGCGCTACCGGAACGAAGCGCGGCGCCTCTATGGCGTCGTGAACGGCCGATTGGCGGAATCGGCGTATCTCGCTTCGTCGCGGTACTCGATCGCCGACATCGCCGCGTTCCCGTGGCTGCGCGCGGCGGCCGAGCTCGATCTCGACCTTGCCGGCTACCCGCACGTCGAGCGCTGGCTCGCCGATATCGAGGCGCGGCAAGCCGTTCAGCGGGGCCTGGTCGCATGCCGCGCACCGGCGGCAGCGCGCGCGAACTGACGTCGCATCGCCCACGCTGAACGGATGGCGCGGGCGCCAGCCGCCGGTCTGCGGGGAAACATTGTTCTCCTTCGTCGTAAACGTCTCGAATGCGTGATATTTGCGCCGCGCGATCCGGTTTAGAGTGGCCGCGAATCGATGACGATGTGTCGTATCGCCGCAGTCCTGGGCCGTACAGATGCACAAGAGGAGCTGGAGACAAATGAGTGAAGGCAGGATTACGCAGGTCGAATCGTTCGGTTTCGAGCGCATTCCCGATGCATCGCGCTATGCACGGCCGATCGATCTGTTCAGGTTGCTGTTCGGCGGCTGCAATACGTTTTCCACATCGGTGCTCGGCAGCTTTCCCGTGCTGGTCGGGCTGTCGTTCAAGGCGGGTGTCTGCGCGATCGTGCTCGGCGTGCTCGCGGGCACCTGCATCCTCGCGCCGATGAGCCTGTTCGGCCCGCGCAACGGCACCAGCGACCCCGTGTCGTCCGGCGCGCATTTCGGCATCCACGGCCGGATCGTCGGCTCGTTCCTCGCGCTGCTCACGTCGATCGCGTTCTTCTCGCTCGCGGTGTGGAGCTCGGGCGACGCGCTCGTCGGCGGCGCGCACAACATGGTCGGCGTGCCGGTCAACGGCTTCACGCTCGGTGCGGCGTACATGGTGTTCGCGGTGCTCGTGCTGATCGTCTGCATCTACGGCTTCCGCTTCATGCTGTGGGTCAACAAGATTGCCGTGTGGGCCGCGAGCGTGCTGTTCGTCGCGGGCCTGTTCGCGTTCGCCGGCCTGTTCGACATGAACTACGCGGGCACGGTGCAGCAGGGCAGCGCGGGCTTCTGGGCCGCGTTCGTCGGCGCGGTGCTGGTTGCGCTGAGCAACCCGGTGTCGTTTGCGTCGACGCTCGGCGACTGGGCCCGCTACATCCCGCAGCACACGCCGAAGCATCGTGTGATGGGCGCCGTGTTCGCCGCGCAGATCGCGACCTTCGTGCCGTTCTTCTTCGGCCTCGCGACCGCGACGATCATCGCGGCGAAGGCACCTGCATTCATTGCGTCGAACGACTACGTCGGCGGCCTGCTCGCGATCTCGCCGCGCTGGTTCCTGCTGCCGATGTGCCTGATCGCGATCATCGGCGGGATGTCGACCGGCACGACCGCGCTGTACGGTACCGGCCTGGACGTGTCGAGCATGTTCCCGCGCCTCCTGAATCGCGTGCGTGCGACGCTGCTGATCGGCACGATCGCGATCGCGTTCATCTTCGTCGGCCGCTTCTGGTTCAACCTCGTCGAAAGCGTCGCGACGTTCTCGACGCTGATCGATACCTTCAGTTGCCCGTGGATGGCGATCATGGTGATCGGCTACGTGACGCGGCGCGGCCACTATCTCGCCGACGACCTGCAGGTGTTCAACCGCGGGCTGCACGGCGGCCATTACTGGTTCACGCACGGCTGGAACGTGCGCGCGATGGGCGCATGGCTGCCGGCCGCGTTCGTCGGGCTGTCGTTCGTGAACCTGCCGGGCCAGTTCGTCGGGCCGCTCGGCAACCTCGCGGGCGGGCTCGACCTGAGCGTGCCGGTGTCGCTGGTGATGGGCGGGATGTTGTATTTCGTGCTGCTGACGCTGTACCCGGAACCGGACGGCGTGTACGGCCCGCACGGGCGCCGCTTCGTGCGCGGCGGCACGCAGGCGGCGCGCGGCAACGGCGCGCCGGCGATCCAGCCGAAGGGATATTGAGCGGCGCGTGGTGCGTCGCTGCGCAGATGACGACGCCGCCGCGCGGGAGAGCCGCCGGCGGCATCGTCGTTTCCGGGCGTGTGATCGCGACAGGAGGCGGCCGTAACTTCCACCTGCCGCCGCCGCGAACGAAAACGCCTGCCGGGCTGGCAGGCGCGCGCCGGCTTCGATGCGCGTCAGTGGAACGTGCTGCCCGCGAGCATCCCGCCGTCGACGATGAATTCCGACCCCGTGCAGTACGCGGATTCGTCGGACGCGAGGAACAGCACGAGGCTGGCGACTTCCTCGGGCTTGCCGATGCGCGCGATCGGCAGGCCGCTGTAGATCGACGACGGATCGAAATCCGCGAACTCGGGCGGGCGCGCCATCACGGTATCGATGCCTCCCGGGTGCACCGAGTTCACGCGAATGCCGTAGCGGCCGAATTCGAGCGCGGCGGCCTTCGTCATTCCGCGTACCGCGAACTTGCTGGACACGTACGCGCTGCCGCCCGCGACGCCTTCCATCCCGGCCGTCGACGACACGTTGACGATCGAGCCGCCACCGGCTTCCTTCAGCGCGGCCACGGCCGATTTCATGCCGAGCCAGCAGCCGACCTGGTTCACGTCGATCACCTTGCGATAGTCGTCGAGCGAACACGCTTCGATCGGCACGAGCTTCAGGATGGCCGCGTTGTTCACGAGGATGTCGAGCCGGCCGAAATGCGCGAGCGTTGCATCGACGGCAGCCTGCCAGCCGGCCTCGCTCGTCACGTCGAGATGCTGGAATCGGGCGGCGTCGCCGAGTTCGGCCGCGACGCGCCGGCCGGCGTCGTCCAGCACGTCGGCGATCACCACGCGTGCGCCTTCGGCGACGAACCGGCGCGCTTCCGCTTCGCCCTGGCCGCGGGCAGCACCCGTGATCAGCGCCACCTTGCCTTCGAGTCGTTTCATGCTGCTTGCTCCTGTTGAGTGTAGGGGGGCGCGGGTCCGCTCATGTGGGGGCGGCTGTCGCGTCGATGATGCGAACCGGATCGGTGCCGTCCCGGGTGTGTGATTCGGCGATGCCGCGCGCGATCATGTCGCGCATGCCGGCGCCCTCGATGAATTCGACGCGCACGCCGGGGTCGTCGGGGTCGTCGAGATACGCGACGCGCGTGGCCGGGTTGCCTGCTTCGAACACGACGCGCAAGCCGCGTGCGGTGAACCGTGCGATCGCCGCATCGAGATCGTCGACGACCCACGCGACGTGATGCAGCCCGACGAGCGGTTGCCCGTGCACATCGCGGTACGGCGACGACGTGTCGTTCGTCACGTGAATCAGTTCGATCTGCAGATTGCCGCGATAGGCGAGCCCGACGTCCATCGTGACCGACACCGGCTCGCCGAGATGATGGCCGTCGAGGCGCACGTTGCGGAATACGGTCCACGGGGCGATGTCGTGGCGTTCGCGCCAGCGCGCGATGCTGCGGTCGAGATCGGCGACCACGTAGCCGATCTGGTCGATGGGGCCGAGGACTGGGTCGTTCATGGCGTCTCCGTGGCGGACGCCCGTGTGCGTGCCGCGCATTGAATGGCGGTCATGATCGCAACAAAGCGCGCACGGCGTGCCATCCAAACGGATGAGTGGGCGCGGGTCGTCGCGACGATGCCGGTGCGTCGAGCGCCAGGTAGCGGCCGCTGCCCGCCGCTCCGCGCCAACGCTGGCGGCCCATCGGCGCGGGAGGCAGGCAGGGTGCCGGTTCCGCCGATGGTCAGCATCGCGGGCGGCGGCCTACCGCGGCCGCCGTCCGGTCGTTACGCTTGGGCGATCATCCACTCTGTCCGGAAGGTCGCCATGTCCCGGCTCGATTACAAGTTGCTCGGCCCCTGTCTGCTCGCGATCGCGCTCGACGCGATGGGATTCGGGCTCGTCTATCCGATGATGTCCGCGATCTTCAGCGATCCGCACGCGGGCATCCTGCCGGCCGACGCCGGCGCGCACGCGCGCAATTTCTACCTCGGTCTCGGCTACGGGATCTATCCGTTGTGCATGTTCTTCGGCTCGTCGCTGATGGGCGAACTGTCCGATCGCTACGGCCGCCGCAAGATCCTGCTGCTGTGCGTGACCGGCCTCGCGGCCGGCTACGCGATGATGGCGGCCGGTGCGTGGCATGCGAGCGTCGCGCTGCTGTTGACCGGCCGCGGGCTCACCGGGCTGATGGCCGGCTGCCAGGGCATCGCGCAGGCGGCCATCACCGACCTGAGCACGCCGGAAAACAAGGCGTACAACATGAGCATCATGTCGCTCGCGTTCAGCGCAGGCGTGATCGTCGGCCCGGTGCTCGGCGGCGTCACGTCCGACCGCACGATTTCGCCGCTGTTCGACTACGGCACGCCGTTCGTGCTCGTCGCCGGGTTGTCGCTAATCGGCGCGTTCTGGACCTGGGCGTCGTATCGCGACTCGGCCGTGCCGCGCGGCGACACGCGTATCGATCCGCTGCTGCCGCTGCGCATCATCGGAGAGGCCGCGCGCCAGCGTAACGTCGCGTTCCTGTCGGTGGTGTTCTTCCTGATGCAGGTCGGCTACGGGCTCTACCTGCAGACCATCATGCTGCTGCTGCAGGCGAAATTCGGCTACACGAGCGCGCGGCTCGGGCTGTTCAGCGGCGTGATCGGCCTCTGCTTCGTGTTCGGCCTGCTGTTCGTCGTGCGGCTGATGCTGCGCGTATGGCACGTGGTCGACATCGCGAAGACGGGCCTCCTCGTCGCGGGCGTCGGCCAGGTCCTGTCCGCGCTGTTTCCGCACGAGCCGGTGCTGTGGGCGCTCGCGATGGTGGTCGGCTGCTTCGACATGGTCGCTTATACGACGATGTACACGGCGTTCTCCGACGCGGTCAGCGAGGACCGGCAAGGCTGGGCACTCGGCGTCGCGGGCTCGGTGATGGCCGTCGCGTGGGTCGTCACGGGGGCGCTCACGAACCTGCTGCCGGTGTTCGGCGAGATTGGCCTGCTGCTGATCGGCGGCGCGGGCTTCCTGCTCAGCTTCGCGATGATGGTCGCGTACGGCCGCACGCAGCCGGGTGCGCGAACGGCCGCGTTGTCGTAGGCGGCAGGCACGTTGGCCCGATCCTGTCGGACGTTGTCCCGCGCGCGGCTGTCGCGCCCGGCCGCGCGGCCCGACACTGGCGCCTCGCGGCCGGGGAACGTCCGGGCCGCGTGCGGCGACGCCGGCTGGTCCGGTGCGCCGTTCCTTCGATACGCCAACCGAGAGAGCGACCCATGCAACATCCGACCATCCGTACCCTGGCAGGCGCGACCGCGCCGACGTCGATCGCCGCCGCCCGCACCGCGCTGCTGGTGATCGATTTCCAGAACGAATATTTCAGCGGCCGGCTGCCGATTCCCGAGGGACCGCGCGCGCTGGGCAATGCGCAGCGCGTGATCGCGTTCGCCGATCGCGCGGGCATTCCGGTGTTTCACGTCCAGCACGTCGATTCGACCGACAGCCCGATCTTCGCGGACGGCAGCGACGGCTTCCGCTTTCATGCGAGCCTGCAGCCGGCACCGCATCACGCGGTCGTGAAGAAAACCTCGGTGAGCGTGTTCCCGACGACGGACATCGATGCACGCCTGAAGGCGGCCGGTATCGACACGCTGATCGTCACGGGCCTGATGACGCATGCCTGCGTGGCCGGCGCGGCACGCGATGCGGTGCCGCTCGGCTACGCGGTGATCGTCGTCGACGACGCCTGCGCGACGCGCGACCTCGACATCGCGGAGGGCGGCACGGTATCGCACCGCGACCTCCATCGCGCGACGCTGGCTGCGCTGTCGGACACGTTCGGCGACGTGCTGACGACCGAGCAGGTGCTGGCGCTCGGCGTCGCCTGACGGCCGCCGGGTTCGTGCTTCAGTCGGCCCAGCCCGGCGCGGCGTACACGACTTCGCCGCGGAAGCACGTCTCGATCACGCGGGTTTGCGCGAACGTCTCGACGGGATGGGCGAACGGATTGCGATCGAGGATCGCGAAGCTCGCGTCCTTGCCCGCCTCGAGCGAACCCGTGCAGTCGTCGAAGCGCAGCGCATACGCGGTGTTCACCGTATAGGCCTCGAGCATCGTGAGCAGGTCGAGGCGTTCGTGCGGATTCCACGGCGGGCTGTCGGGCTGGTCGATCAGCAGGTGCGTGACGCCCGTCTGGATGATCTGCATCGGGTCCATCGTGCTGACCGACCAGTCGGAGCCGGCCGCGAGCATCGCGCCGGCGTTGCGCAGGCTGCGGAACGGATAGTTGCGCGCGGTGCGTTCGGCGCCGAGCAGGTCGCGATAGAGCTGCTGCTGCTCTTCGCGCGCGGCCGTCCACAGCGTCTGCACGCTGGCGATTGCGCCGAGCCGGTTGAAGCGGCTCATGTCGGCCGGATCGACGAGCTGCAGGTGCGCGAGCTGCGCGCGGCGGTCGCGCATACCGTTGCGGATCCGGACATATTCGAGCGCGTCGAGCGTCATGCGCACCGCGCGGTCGGCGAGCGTGTGGAAGTGCAGGTCGAAGCCGGCGGAATCGGCGAGCAGGCAGATCTCGTTCAGCGCGTCCTGGCTCCACAGCGCGAGGCCGCAGTCGTCGGTGCCGGCGTACGGCTCGAGCAGCGCGGCGGTTTTCGATTCGGGCACGCCGTCGACGAAGATCTTCACCGTATGCAGGCGCAGGTTGTCGCATTCGTATGCGCGACGCCATGCGGCGAAGCGCTCGACCTGCTCGCGCGGATCGCGGCGCGGGTTCGCATAGAGGCCCGCGCTCATGTAGACCTTCAGCGTGCCCGCGCGCTGCGCGTCGGCATACGCCTTGAGTTCGGCCTCCTCGACGCGTGCGTCGAACCAGCCGGTGATGCCGTAGCCGTGCGCCATCGCGTGCGCTTTCGCGAGCGACTTCGGGTAGCCGGCCGGGCTCAGTTGCGGAATGAGCGGGCAGACGCGATAGAACGCCGCTTCGTGCACGACACCGTTCGGTGCGCCGGACGCATCGCGCTCGTAAACGCCGCCGGCCGGGTCGGGCGTGTCGGCGTGGATGCCGGCCGCTTCGAGGCCCTTCGTGTTGAAGCAGCCGCTGTGCACGTCGAAGCCGACCACGAGCAGCGGCCGGTCGGGCACGATCCGGTCGAGCAGTTCGCGGGTCGGATACGCGCCGAATGCGGCCAGGTTGGCGCCGCCGAGATAGACCCACGGCTCGTTCGGCGTCGCGTCGGCGCAGGCGCGGATGCGCTGCAGGATCGTATCGGGATCGTTGATGCCGGACAGGTCGAAGTCGCCGAGGATCTGGTGGCCTTCGAGCGGGTGCACGTGGCCGTCGATGAGGCCCGGCAGCATCAGCCTGCCGGCCAGATCGACGGTGCGCGTCGCGGGGCCGATGAGCGGACGGATATCGTCGTCGCGGCCGACCGCGACGATCTTGCCGTCCCGGGTGGCGAGCGCCTGCGCGAAGCGGCGCTGCGCGTCGCCGGTGTAAAGCAGGCCGTTCAGGTAGGCGGTGTCGGCGTATTGCATGTGTCTCCTCCGGATGGGGGCTGTTCGACGGGCGCACGTCTCCGGCGGGCGGGCCGAGGGGCTCGTCCGGTCGCGTGAACCCGGTCGGGTTGGAATGGGGTGGGGGGCGGCTATGTGCCGGTGCTGCGCGGCAGGCGCCGCGATGCGTCGCGGTGAAGGCCGGCCGCCGCCGGGGCGTCATGCCGATCCCGCCGCCGGGCCTGAAGCGGCAGATCGATGGGCGACGCGCGCGCGGCCGTGCGGGCCGGCGTCCATCCGGTATTCGGCATTCGGTGTCTCCGTGGCATCCGACGCGTTCCCGTCGTCGGGTGAGTCAGATACTAGGAGCGGGGCGGCTGGCTGTCTGTCATCGTTTTTAGGACAACCTGCGACAAAGGCGGCGAGGGCGGCGGGGGCGACAAAGGCGACAAAGGCGACAAAGGCGACAAAGGCGACAAAGGCGGCGGGGGCGCCCGAGATGCGGAGTCGTCGTCTAGCGCCCGCGGTCTTCCGGCGGTTCTTCCTCGGTCACGCACCACGCGAACAGCCCGGCCCGGTTCGCCACGCCGAGTTTCGCGAGCGCGCGCCCGAGATAGGTGCGCACGCTGCTCGGTTTGAGCGCGAGCGTGTCGGCGATCTGGGGGACGGCCCGGCCTTGCAGCACCGCGCGGCACACGAGCCGTTCACGCTGCGACAGCGCTGCGCCGCTGGCCGACAGGCGCTGTTCGAACCGCTGCAGCAGCGCGCCGTCGTCCGAGCGGGGCGTCAGGCGGGCGAGCCGCGCGTGCTGGATCAGCAGCGGCAGCACGAAATCGCCGAGCTGCCGCAGCAGCGCCAGTTCGGCCAGCGTATAGGACGGCTGGCCGCGCCGGCGGAACAGCGAGAACGCATAGACATAGTCGCGCTCGCTGCCGAGCAGCGTGCAGTCTTCGCCGAGTTCGCCGAGCGCGAACTGGCGGCCGTATTCGGTTGCCGTGTCGACGTCCTCGTTGCACGAGAACACGAGCTGCGAATCGGTAGCGCGCTCGATATGCGGGAGCAGCGTGTCGTTGCGCCAGTCGCCCTGTGTATACAGATCGAGTGCGTGGCGCGTGCCGTCGGGATCGTCGCCGCCGGCGAAGAACAGCACGTCGACGCTGTCGACCGAATGCGACGGCGCGTCACGCCGGTAGCGCGTTGCGACGCTGTAATGGGACTGCGGATCGACGGTTTCGCGCAGCCATGCCCAAAGCCGGGCGGGAAACTGCGGACTGCCGAGGCTGGCGACCAGGTCGCCGGCATTGCTGAGGGAAATATGGGCGGGGCTCATCGTTGACACCGTCTTCGCGAACGGCCGCCCGTGCCGGCCGTGTTTCGCGTGCGACGGCGAGCCGGCGGCGAGGCGGCCGGCGGTGCGGTCATGCGGGACGGAGGCCGGCGCGGCGGCGAGGCTCGATTGTAGGGGACTTCGCCGCCGCGAGGCATTCGCGCTTGCCCGGCGGGCGGCCGATCGTCCGTCGACGGGCGGCGCGCATCGTTGCGCACCGCGTGGCGGCCCCGCGCGTCAGAACATCGTGTTCGCGTTCGCGGACGTTTCGGGTACCGGCTGGATCACGTCCCAGTGTTCGACGATCTTGCCGTTCTTCACGCGGAAGATGTCGACGACGGCTTCGCCGCGGTCGCCCGGACGCTCGGTCGCGTGCACGTGCAGGTAGACGAGGTCGCCGTCGGTTGCGCTGCGCACGATGCGCGCGCGCGACGCCGGGTTCTTCTGGAAGGCGCCGACGAAGTACGACACGAACGGCTTCTTGCCGTCCGGTACGTGCGGGTTGTGCTGCTTGTAGTCGTCCGCGACGACGGCGGCGGCCTCGACCGCTTCGTGCTTGTTGAAGAAGCGGTCGTAGAACGTCAGCACGAGCTGGCGGTTGGCTTCCTCGGCGGCCAGGTTGCGCGTGGCCGGGCCGGCGGCCAGCGCGGCCGTCGACGCGGCCAGCAGGACGAGCGCGGCAACGGTGCGAACGGGGGAGCGGAGCGATGACATGTAGCGGGTTCCTTGTCTGACGAAGCGTGGGTTGGCGCGCGATGCGCGACGGCGGGTCGAGCCGGCCATGACGATCGACGGACGACGGGGCAGGGTTGCGGATGCAGGTGCGCTGTCGACGCGCGGGATTCGCCGCCCGGTTCGTATCGTCGAGATACGGACTCAGCGCGTCGTCGTCATGCTTCGTTGAACTGGCGAATCCGCGCGGCTGCCGGGCCGCTCGAATGGTACAGTTGCCGCGAACCCGTCACAAGAAGTCAGCGCGGTGTGAACAGGTCACGCCGCGCTGACCATGCGTTGCCCTTGAAAGAGAATCCCGTCATGCCGTTCCCGCCCGCCGACGAAACCGTCGAACTCGATCAGCCCTGCCCGATCCGTGATGTGCTCGATCGCATCGGCGACCAGTGGAGCCTGCTCGTGCTCGAAGCGCTGTCCGGCGGGACGATGCGTTTCAACGAACTCGCTCGCACGATCGGCGATGTGTCGAAGCAGATGCTGTCACGCACGCTCAAGCGGCTCGAACAGGACGGCTTCGTCAGTCGCACGCTGTTCGCCGAAGTGCCGCCGCGCGTCGAATATGCGCTGACCGACCTCGGGCGTTCGTTCCTGACGCCGATGCAGGCGATGATCCGGTGGGCGGACGAACATCATCACGCGATCTGCGCCGCGCGGCGCCGTGCACGGGAGCTGGACGGCGGCGGGCGCTGAGCAGGGCGTACACGCTGTTTTGTCGATGGACGGTGTGCTGCGGATCGAGGGCGATGCGACGAGGCATGCCGTGACTGCACGTGCGGTGCCGCACGTGATTTCGTTATCCGAATGATATCGACGGGGGGCAGGCATCGCCGATGTTTCAATGTGCTCCGTTCGTCCCGAATGCGGGAATGCACTGGCGGTGCATCGCTTGCGGGGTGCGCGCCGGGGCGACTGCAATGGCGGTCTTTCGCTGCACGGCGCGTGAGAGGTGCGGCAGGGGCTGGCCGAACCGGGACGGCGCACCGCAGACCGGCGGGCATATCGGTGGCCGAGGGTGCCTGATCCGATGGACGCCTGGGCGCATGCGTGGCGGCGAGGTGGGGCTGGGCGCGCGGGGGCGCCTGCCAGGCATCATGATGTCGAGGCTGAAAGGCGCGGGTTCGTCGCGCCGCCTGGTTCCGGGGCTGCCATCGGCCGAGTTCGGGGTGCCGCGCGCCTGCCTATCGCCACGTGCCGTCGACGTAGATCCACACCTGTCCCTGGCGGCGCCAGTAGCCGGGCACCCATCGACGCCCGGGGCGCCGTGCGACCCAGCGGCCCGGCACCCATATATAGCGGCCTCGCTGCCAGCGCCAGTAACCGTCCGTCCATATATAGCCGTGCGGCCGCGGCGGCGGCGGGCGGCGATCGTGTCTCGCGGCCGGCGGCGCGAAGCCCGGGCGGTCCGCATAGGGCGGCCTGCCGGGCACGCGGTTCGGGCCGGGCGGCCGATATCCGGGCGGTGGGGGCGGCACGGGCTGGGCCGAAGCGGCACGGAGCCAGCCGCCGGTGCCGACGAAGGCGGCGGTCAATCCGATGGCGCGCAACAAGGAGCGTCGATTCATGGCGTGTCCTGTTCAGTATTCGAGGCTGCCTTACATTAGCCGGCCAGTCCGCCGGGCGGGTTACGCGTGCGGTCAAGGCTGTTACCGTGTGTCACGGCGGGCGGGCGAGCCGCCAGCGGGCGGAGGCCGGTCTCCCTGTTTTTCTGCGGCTGACGGTGGATGTTGCCCGCGCTGCACGAACGTCGCGTCCTGTTTACCGGCTGACGGATGTGTTTTAGGCGCTCGGAGCCCGAAATTCGAGATCGAATCGGGTAAAATTTGCCGATTCTGGGGTGTCGCGCCGAATCCGTTTGTTGTTTCTATGCAACCGTCAAGACGATGACATGAAAGAATGGTGCGATGGAAGCCTCCAAAAAGCCCCCGTCAAGAAGTCAAAAACAAACGTCAAAACAAATACTTATAACTCGTCCCTACTTTCATTATTTCTAGTTCTGGAAAAGCTTATTTCTTTATTTGCGGATCGCTCCCCTAGGGTACACCCCTAAACTCACGGTTCCCAAACGGGCAACTATCCGGGCGTGGCCAGCAGGATCGATGGCGCTCCCGGGCGGTTGCAGACCGTTTATGAACAAGGTCGCGAGACCTGCCTCTTTTTAGAAGGGAGCTCCACGAATGAACAAGACTCTGATCGTTGCAGCAGCTGCAGCATCGTTCGCAACCGTCGCTCACGCGCAAAGCAGCGTCACGCTGTACGGCGTGCTGGACGCAGGCATCACCTACCAAAGCAACGTCGGCGGCAAGTCGCTGTGGTCGATGGGCTCGGGCGTTGACCAAAGCCGTTTCGGTCTGCGTGGTTCGGAAGACCTCGGTGGCGGCCTGAAGGCAATCTTCACGTTGGAAAGCGGCTTCAACATCGGTAACGGCAAGCTGGGCAACAACGGCGGCATGTTCAACCGCCAGGCTTTCGTTGGCCTGTCGAGCCAGTACGGCACGGTTACGCTGGGTAAGCAATACGACGCAACGCAAGATTACCTGGCGCCGCTGACGGCAACGGGCTCGTGGGGCGGCACGTACTTCGCGCACCCGATCAACAACGATCGTCTGAGCACGAACGGTGACGTCGCGCTGAACAACTCGATCAAGTACACGAGCGCTAACTACGCTGGCCTGCAATTCGGCGGCACGTACTCGTTCTCGAACAACACGAACTTCGGCAACAACCGTGCATACAGCGCGGGTGCTGCATACCAGTTCCAAGGCCTGAAGCTGGCAGCAGCTTACTCGCAAGCGAACCTGGGTGACGGTACGAACACGAGCGGCGCATCGTCGATCAACGCACAAGGCCGTGTCCGTACGTACGGCGCTGCTGCTGGCTACGCATTCGGCCCGGCACAAGTCGGTGCTGCATGGACGCAATCGCGTATCGACAACCAGGCTAACGGTGTTGGCACGCTGCGCGCTGACAACTACGAAGTCAACGCAAAGTACAACCTGACGCCGGCTCTCGGCCTGGGTGCTGCTTACACGTACACGAACGCGAAGGTCAACAACGGCAGCTCGCACTGGAACCAGTTCGGCGTTCAAGCTGACTACGCTCTGTCGAAGCGCACCGACGTCTACGCACAAGCTGTGTACCAGCGTGGCGCGAAGGGCAACAACATCGTCGGCACGGGCATCTACAACGGCGACAACTCGACGGCTTCGAGCTCGTCGATCAACCAAACCGCAGCAACGGTTGGTCTGCGTCACCGCTTCTAAGCGTGACGGCGGGGTAACCCGCTTCGCAGCATCGAAAAAGGCGCCTTCGGGCGCCTTTTTTTCGTCTGTGGAACGAGACATCGGCGATTCGCATCCTCCGGATGCAAAAAAGCGAGGCCCATGCCTCGCTTTTCTCGTTGTGCGCCGTTGCGGGGCAATACCCGCCGCAGACGGCTCAGCGCGTGTATTCGCCGTTGGCTTCCGGCTGGAACACGATCGCGGCGACCTTCATCAGCTTTTCGGCGCCGCTCGGCTGCATCACCTTGACCATCTGGCCGCGTTGGGTGCCCAGCAGTGCCATACCGACGGGCGAGAAGACGTTCAGGCGGCCCAGTTCGAGATTGGCGGCATCCGGATAAACAATCGTCCAGGTGGCCTGTTCCTGGGACGCTTCGTCAAGCAGCGTGATTTGCGAATTCATCGTGACGACGTTCGCCTTGATGGCATCGGGCTGGACGATGTCGGCGCGCTCGAGCAGCGTATCGAGCATCGTCTGGAAGCGCGGGTTGTGTTCGGCGTGCTTCTCGAGGCGAGCAACGTCGAGTTCGGTCAACTGGTAAAGGCGTTGTTTCATGGCTGTTCTCCAAATGATCGGCAGGGGCAGGCGTGGCGTGCCTATGAGGATCGCCCGGAGCCTGTCTGACCTGGCTCCGGGAGGAGGCCGAGCCGTCAGATCAGGCGCCGGGCAGGGGCGAGCGGCGCTTGGGCCGTGCGTCGAGCGAGGGGATGCGCCGGATGGCCGGCGCGCGCGCGCACGCCGGCCGGGCCGGACGGCGAAACCGAAAGAGGCGTGAACGCGTACATGGTGGATGGAATATCGACTGGCGAATAAAACCTTACGATTCTACAACACAACCTTCGGAATATGTGATCTGGCCGTCGGCAGTTCGTCAGCGATTGTTGTGCTGCTGAAGCAAGTTGTCGCGATATCGCCCGAAAAATGTCGGCTATTTTTGTCGAAATCGCAACGCTGTATGTTCAAACTAAGGGTTTCCCCTTGGAGATACGAGAACTACACTGCATTCAATCGCTTCAGACAGTCCTGCCGAGGCGACGTCATAAGAGAACATATTCCGGAGGTAAATCATGAAGTCGATCATCTACGCAGCCATCGCCGCATCCGTCCTTGCCGCCCCGATCGCATCGTTCGCACAGTCCGAGCAGGGTTTGACCCGCGACCAGGTCAAGGCCGAACTCGTGCAACTCGAACAGAACGGCTACAAGCCGCTGGCGAGCGATTCGCAGTATCCGGACAACATCCAGGCCGCCGAACAACGCATTCAACCGAACCAGCCGATGCTCGCGCAAGCCGATACGAGCGGCTACGGTGCCGTGGCAACGGGTGCCGGGCAAGCCGGCCGCCGCATGACGCGTGAAGCACCGAACCCCGTGAACTCGGTCTACTTCGGGAACTGAATACCGCCGGGTCTGCCCGAGCGCACCGCTTAATCGACGAGACGCGCGCCAGTTGCGCGCGTCATTCGCCCGCAGGAGCAGAACCTCCGTCGCCGCATTCCGGCGGCTTTCCGCCCAGACGCTCACGCGTTTGGGCCTTTTTTGCTGGGGCGGGTCAGGCGGACGTAACCGCAGGCGTGCCGTGGATATAGTGTTCGAGCTGGCTGATCGTGAACTGCTGATCGGCAATCACGCTCTTGACGAGGTCGCCGATCGAGATGAGGCCGACCAGCTTGCCGCCGTCGAGGACGGGCAGGTGGCGCATCCGGTGTTCGGTCATCAGCGCCATGCACTCGTCGGTGGATTGCGACGGTTCGACGTAGCGCACCTTCGCCGTCATGATTTCCTCGACGCGGGTGGCTTTCGACGAGCGATCCTGCAGGACGACCTTGCGCGCGTAATCGCGCTCGGTGACGATGCCTGCTATGTCGTCGCCGTCCACGACCAGCAGCGCGCCGATGCCCTTTTCCGCCATCAGCTTGATGGCGTCGTAGACGAGATCGGTCTTCGTGACGGTATAGATGGTGCGGCCCGAATCCGGCTTGGCCTTGAGAATCTGCGCGACAGTCGTGCTCATTCGCTTTCTCCGTGTGCAGGTCGATGCTGGGCAGGCAGGGCGTGATGCGTGTCACCCGATGAGCCCAGTATAGCCGCGCAGGTGGCGGCAGTCGCGTGACGATTCCAGATTAGCGGTAAACTCCCGTCACGCACTATCCACACAACTCCTACATTCCTGAACGTTTCGATTGAATTCATGATGTCTTCGCGTCCACAATCGCCCACGCCGGGCAATGGCCAGGCCGACGAGTGCGTGACGCTCGTCGCCACCGCGTCGCTGCCCACACGCTACGGTACGTTCAAGTCGTACGCTTTCCGCGTATCGGGCAGCGATGCCGAACATCTCGCGCTCGTGATGGGCGACGTCGCCGGCGAGCAGTCCGTGCTGACGCGGCTGCATTCCGAATGCCTGACCGGCGACGTGTTCGGCTCGTACCGCTGCGACTGCGGCGAGCAACTCGATCTCGCATTGCGCTACATCGCGGCCGAAGACCGCGGCGTGCTGCTGTATCTGCGCGGGCATGAAGGGCGCGGGATCGGCCTGAGCAACAAGATTCGCGCTTACGCGCTGCAGGAGCAGGGGCGCGACACCGTCGAGGCGAACCTCGACCTTGGCCTGCCCGACGACGCCCGCGAATACGACTCGGCCGCCGCGATCCTCCGGATCCTCGGCGTGACGTCGGTGCGGCTGATGAGCAACAACCCGGCGAAGTTCGACACGCTCGCGAAGCACGGCATTCCCGTCTGCGAACGCGTGGCGCTTGCGGTGCCCGTGCGCGAGGAAAACGAGCGTTATATCCGCACGAAGCAGACGAAGTTCGGGCATTACTTCGAAGAGAACGAGTAATCCCCGCGGGCGCTGCCGGCGCCCGTTTCTCGTCATCTGTTCCCGTGATCGTCGCCGGCGGACGCGACGATCACGATTCCCCCCTTCGTCCGCCCTGCCTTCGGGTTGGTGACGACACTCGTGTCACGCCGCCTGAACGATCCTGTTCCCCATGTCCACACCGTCGAAAATCGAAACCGCGCGTCTGACGCTGCGTCGCTGGCAGCCGGTGGATGCGGGCGCGCTGTCGGTGCTGCATGCGGATCCGGACGTGACCGCGTGGCTCGCGCGCGGCCCGATGTCCGTTGGCGAGGCGAGCGACGTCATCGCGCGCTTCGACGCGCATTTCGATGCGTACGGTTTCGGTCCGTGGGTGGTCGAGCGCCGCGCCGACGGGATGTTGGTCGGGGTGTGCGGCCTGTCGCGCGAGGTGCGCGCAACGCACCCGATGGCGCCGTGCGTCGAGATCATGTGGCGGCAGGCTCGCCACGCATGGGGGCATGGCTACGTCGCCGAAGCGGCTGCTGCCGCGTTGGCCGACGGGTTCGAGCGGATCGGGCTCGGCGAGATTCTCGCGTGGACCGCCGACACCAATCTACGATCGCAGCACGTGATGCAGCGGCTCGACATGCAGCGTCAGCCCGCGCGCGATTTCGACCATCCCGCGTTGCCGGAAGGGCACGCGCTGCGTCGGCACGTCGTGTATGCCGCGCGCGCCGCCGGCCTGGCCGGGCGTAACGACTCACGCGGATTCACCCGTCAACGCCACGTACCGTTTTGCAGCACGATCCGGTAGCCGTCGGCATCCTCGAAGGTCTGGCCGGATATTTCCCAGTACGGGTTGAACGACGTCACGGGCATGAAGCCGTGCGCCGTGGCGCGCGCGCAGGCGGCTTCCCATTCCGGCCGATCGGGCAGGTAGAACACGATCAGGTCTTCCGGCGTCGGCGACGGCGCGATCGGATGGTCGGGGCAGTGCGTGAATTCGAAGTGATAGTCGAGGCCGTCGCGTCCGAGCATCACGCCGGAAAAGCCGTCGTGATCCTCAAAGCGTGCGAGAACGGACAGGTCGAGAGCGTCGCGATACATGCGCTCGGTTCGGGCGAGGTTGCTGACCGGGCGGGCAATGCGCAGGTGGGCGTGCAAGATGGCCTCGGGGGAGCGTGGCAGACCCGCCGATGATAATCGATCCGGATTGTGGCGCGCCGGAATGCCCGGGCAGGCAATCAATGAAGGAGGGCGGTGGTATGGCCCCGCAATTCGAGCAGGCAAGAAAAAGCCCGCTACATTGAGCGGGCTGAATCCATGTTTGGAGACATGGAGGAGACAGACGTGAATTTAAGGGAAAACCCGAGGCATGGCAAGCCCTAGTTGTATCGATACAACTTCCTGTTGCGCCGCGTTCACATACCGCCGGCCCGCGCGTGCGCCGCAAACGCGCTGAATCGTTCCTGTGCGACCGGCAACGCGAATTTGTCGCGCATCTCCGTCTCGATCCATGCACAGGCCTCGCGTGCGCAGTCGGTCAGCGCGTGGCGTGTCGCATGCCCGTCGATGTCGTAGACGAAGCGCACGCCGACCTCGTCGTCGGCGACCTGTCGCTCGAGCTGGTTGAGCTGCAGTTGCGGCCCGTGCTGTTGCGACAGCGCGCGCAATTCGTCGAAGTGATATTCGAGCCAGTCGGCAAAGAACAGCGCGTCGCTGTGGCATGGCAGCCGGAAGGCCGCGCTGCGCGACGGACGCGGCCCGGCTTCACCGGCCGGTGCGTGCGGCTCGCCGTCGGTGGCGATGGACGTGTCGACAGGGGCGAGCGGATGCTGAAGCCGGCGGTAGGGCTCGCGATCGCGCAGCGCATGCCACAGCAATTCGTCACCGGCGGCGCCGGACGGCTGCATCGTCAGGTCATGCCGGCCTTCGCCGGCCGGGGCGATGTCGCGGATCACGAGGCGCAGCGAGCAGAGCGGCTCGTCCGCGACCAGCAACGTCGCCGCACGCGGCAGCCCGCAGACCAGCGGCGCCGCGCCGGCGGCACGGAACACGAGGCCGCGACGGTCGAGCCGCACGAGCGGCAGCGGCCGTGGAAACGACGGGTAGGCGACCGTAATGCGGGCGCCGCCGGCGCTCGTCAACCCGGGCATCATCGCGCGAAAGACCTGAGACTGGTCCACGTTGATTCTCCTTCGTTACGATGCCGCCCGGACAGGAACGCGCGTTCCGGGTCAGGCGGCGATGGCTTGCCGGGCGGCCTGCCCCGGCTCGATTCCTAGTGCGGCAAACGTTTGCGGATCGATGTCGATCCAGCACGCGACCACCAGACGCCCATCCACCTGCTTCGGCGGGCCTGCGCGGTGCGCGTGTATGCCGATCCGGCGGAACAGCCGCTCCATGCTCGCGAACGTCACGCCGATCAGCTGTCGCGCGCCGAGCTGCGCCGCGCACTCGACGACGGCCGCGAGCATCGGGCGCACGGCCCATTCGGCGTTGCCCGGCCCGCCTTCGTCGTCGGTCGCCGCGAACCGGGACAGCTCCCAGACAGCGGCCGATTGCGGCAGCGGCATGTCTTCGGCGATCAGGTCGGCGAACAGCGACTTCAGCAGATACGGGCGCGTGGTCGGCAGCAGGCGTGCACATCCGCACATGTCGCCGCTGGCGTTTCGCGCAAACACGTAGACGGTATCGTCGCGATCGAACTGGTCGCGCTCGAAGCTTTCGTTCGCCGACGGGAGCGCCCATCCGAGCTGTTCGACGAACACACGGCGCCGATAGCGCCCGAGATCCGCTGCAAGTTCGTGTGGCAACCGCCCTTCCTCGTGAACGAAGGTCCGCATGGTGTCCTCGGATCTGTGCTTTTGTATGTGCGCATTACATCGCGCCGCACGAGGGGGCTGTAACTGGTAACTCTTACAGGGTGACGGTGGAATGACGCCGATCAGGACGTGGTAACGGTTTCTTGATCAACGGGATTGAAAACCGTGCCGCTTTTGCTTATAAAGAGCGCCAGCACTGCGTAAATTGTCAGAGGAATGCGGGGCCAGTTGTCACTGGAGCGTCGGACCGGCATGATAGGCGTCGTTGTGCCCGAGCAGGGCCGACGCGACCGCTGCGGGCCAGTCGATGCACGCGAGCCGCGCGGCAAGCGCGGCGGCCGTGCGGAGCATGCCGATGTCGGCACCCGTGGCGTCGACGGCCATCACGTTGCTGCGGACGTCGCCGCCCGCGATCACGAACGTGCCCGTCGCGCGTTCGAGGTACCAGTCCCAGCCGACCGTCACGTAAGCGACGCCGGCACTGGCCGGGCGATGCCATTCGGTATAACCGGCGAGGCGTGCGTCGATTGCGCTGTCGCGCAGTTCCGCACGCAGCGATGCGTCGAGGCCGCTTGCGACATGGTCGAGCGCAAGCACGGCCAGTGCGCTTTCTGACAGGCGTACGTAGCCGTCCGGGGACGGGCCGGGGACCGGGTGCAGCAAAGGTGAAGTCATGCGCGGAATGTATCAGCGTCGAACGGGTGCTGGAACCTGACAAGTATGACAGCGTGACGTTGTCGGAGAATGAATGGAACTGCGCTGGCAGGATGCCTATCAACAATTCAGTGCCGCGGAAGACGAGCAGCAGCTCTTCCAGCGGATCGCCGCCTATTCCAAACGGCTGGGATTCGAATACTGCTGTTATGGCATTCGCGTGCCGCTGCCGGTATCGAAGCCGTCGGTAGCCATCTTCGATACCTATCCCGACGGCTGGATGGCGCACTATCAGGCGCACAACTACATCGAGATCGATTCGACGGTTCGCGACGGCGCGCTCAGCACCAACATGATCGTCTGGCCGGACGTCGACCAGATCGCACCGTGCCCGCTGTGGCAGGACGCGCGTGATTTCGGGCTGTCGGTGGGCGTCGCGCAATCGAGCTGGGCGGCCCGCGGCGCATTCGGCCTGCTGAGCATCGCACGCCATGCGGACCGCCTGACGCCGGCCGAAATCAACATGCTGACGCTCCAGACGAACTGGCTCGCGAACCTGTCGCATTCGCTGATGAGCCGTTTCATGGTGCCGAAGCTGTCGCCGGCGGCGGGCGTCACGCTGACCGCGCGCGAGCGCGAGGTGCTGTGCTGGACGGCCGAGGGCAAGACCGCGTGCGAAATCGGCCAGATCCTCAGCATCTCGGAGCGAACGGTCAACTTCCATGTCAACAACATCCTCGAGAAACTGGGTGCGACGAACAAGGTCCAGGCGGTCGTCAAGGCAATCTCGGCCGGGCTGATCGAGGCGCCCTGACCTCGAACGAGGGCGGGCGGCAGCGCGAAATGCCGCTGCCGCCAGGCCGCTCACTCCATCATCGGCTCCGCTTCCTTCGCGGTCCAGCTCACGCTGGAAATGCTTTTCTCCATGCTCATCCGGCTCGCGATCTGCTCGAGCTTCTGCTGATCCTTCGGATGCAGCTTCAGTGTCGCGGTCACCTTCAGCCGGTCCGGCTGGTCGGGCACGTCCTCGCTCGTGAGGCTCTGGAACGACAGCGGCTTTGCATACATCGAGTTCGACAGCAGCGTGCGGATGTGCACTTCGTCGGCCGTCAGGCAGATCACGGTGATCTGGTATTCGCGCACGAGATCGGCGTTCGACACCGGGGTTGCGTTGATCGCCTGGCTGACGCCGCGCAGCACCGTGTTGGTGAGGAGTACGACGCCCGTGCCGGCAAGCGCGGGCACGTAATGACCGGAGCCGGCCAGTACGCCGACGGCGGCCGAGCACCACAGGGTCGCGGCCGTGTTGATGCCCTGGATCGAGCCCTTGTCGCGCATGATTACGCCGCCGCCGAGAAAGCCGACGCCCGACACGACGTATGCGGCGATCTGCGTGACGCCCGCGACGCCGTTGCCGGTCAGCACGCCGAGCGTGACGAACAGGCACGCGCCGCTCGCGACGAGCGTGATCGTGCGCAGGCCGGCCGTGCGCTGGCGCATCTGGCGCTCGAGGCCGATGGCGACGCCGCAGGCGAACGCGGTGAAAAGGCGGAGTGCGAAATCGAAAGTCATGGTTGTCCTGCCGTGCAAGAAGCGCGTGCCGTCCCGCGCCGCTGCGGCGCAAGGCCGAAGGCGACACGACGATAGCCGTCATCGCGCGGTACTGTACCGCGCGAATGCGTCATTCAGTGTGAAACGGTAGGCGTGCGGCTCGCGGAACGCGAGCCGGGCAGGAGAACTGCGTCGGACAGGCGTTCAGGCGGCAAGCGGCGCACGCAACGGAGTGCTGCAACTGTCCACGATGGTTCCTGAAGGAAGAATGGGCGGCATTCTAGTGGGCGGCGCGCGCATGCGTCAACCGCCTCGCGGCGTTCGTGCTACAGCGCCGAGCCGATCGTCCCCGTTGCGAGCGCGAGCGCGGCGGCAGCGGACAGCGCACCGGCATAGCTGTCGACCTCCGCGTTGCGCGCGGCGAGCAACTGGCTTTGCGCGATCGTCGCATCGGTGACTGAACCGACGCCGTTCCGGTACGCGGTCAGCGCCGCGTCGTAGCTCGTCTGCGCGGCGTCGACGAGCGCCTTCGCGGCGTCGTGCGACGCAAGGCTCGTCTGCACCGCGTTCTGCGCGGCGACGACCTGGCGGACGGCTTCCTCCTTGGTCCGCGTGAGTCGCGCGGACGCGCTTTCCGCGTCGTTGCGCGCCTGCATCAGCACGGCCGAGCGCAGGCCGCCGTCGTACAGCGGGATCGTCACGCCGAGGAACACGCCGCCGCCGTAGCGGCTGCCGTTCAGGTTGACGGTCGGTGACTGGTCGCCGATCGCGGGCAGCGCGGAGATGGACGTGCCGCCGCTCGCATACGACGTCGACGCGGACAGGAAGATCTTCGGCATGAACGCGGCTTCCGCGGCCTTGATCTTCGCGCGATTGGCTTTTTCAAGCGCGAACGCGCCCTGCAGGTCGGGGCGGCGCGCAATTGCGTCCGACACGATCGCGTCGACCGACGAGCCGAGTGCGGGCGGCAGCGGCCGCTTCGGCAGCGCGGCGATGGTCGGCTTCGACAGCGGCGAGATGCCGAGCGCGGAGACGAGGGCGAGGTAGCTGTCGCTCTCCGCGCCGTTCGCCTGCACGAGCGCGAGGTTTGCCTGCGCGCGGTTCTGCGTCGCCTGCGCGAGCTCGACGACCGTGCCGACGCCGTGCTTGAGCCGCGCGCGGGAGGCCGCGAGGATCGCGTCCGCGTTCGCGAGGCCCTGCTGCGCGCTGAGGGCGCGCGAGCGCGCGGCTTCGTAGCGGTAGTACGCGACGGTCACGTCGTGGATCACCTGCTGGTGCACGGCCGTGAACGCGACGTTCGACGCGATCGACGCCTGCTCGGCTGCCTCGACGCGCGCCGCGCGGCCGCCGAAATCGAACAGCAGCCATTGCAGCGACAGCGCCGAGATCGTGCCGTGAACGGTGGTGTCGCTCGACGAGTCGCCGAGGATCGTCGACGTCGAGCCGTGGTTTGCCTGGTACGCGCCCATGGCCGTCGCCGACAACCTCGGCAGGTAGGCGGCCTTGGCCAGGCCGACCGCGAGCGCTGCGTTGCGCGCGTCGTTCCAGGCGATGCGGGTCAGCGGGTTCGCCGATTCGGCGAGATCGATCAGTTCGGGCAGCGTGTACGCGTGCGCGGCATCGAGCGCAGCCGGCGGCGAGACGGATGCGAGCGCGGGCGACGCGGGCAGCGTGTAGTCGTGCGAACCTTGCGCGGACGCGCGCGGCGGGCCCGGCACGATGTCGCCGGCAGCCGACGTCTGCGGCTGCCATGGGCGGTCGGACGCCTCCGGCGCCAGATCGATCGACGACGTCGCGCAGCCGGCCAGCGCGACGGCGGTCGCGAGGGCGGCGGCGATCGAGGCGGCCGGCGGTTCAGGTAGGCGCATGGGGGGCAGGCTCCTTCGGTGTGGCTTGACGGGCGGCGTCGGCGATGTGCGCGAGCCGCGTGTCGATCAGGTTCAGCAGTGCGTCGCGCGCGGGGTCGGCAGGGGCGAGGCCCGGCGCGGTGGCCGGCGGCGCGGGCGAATCCGCATGACGCGCGGCTTCGTCGTCGCGCGGGTCGGTCACGCGCGCGAGCTGCGCGGCGATCGCCGCGTCGCCGGGCTTGCGTTCGGCGAGCAGGAACAGCGGGCCTTCGAGCGCGCCGAGTTCCGCGAGCGCGCGCCGCCGCGTGGCAAGCCACGTGGCGGCCGGCCGCACCCACGACGGTTCGTAGTGAACCAGCCCGAGCGCCTGCGCGATCGCGCCGTGGCGGGCGAACGCGTCGGCCGCGAGCGCGCGCCGCTCGGCCGGCTGCGCGACCTGCGCGAGGCGCCGCCACTGATCCGTCAGCGCGGCGAGCCCGGCGTCGATCTGCTTGCCGATGCTAACGGGCCAGATGCGCGTGAACACGAGATACACGACGACGTTGCCGAGCAGGATGCCGATCGTGCGGTCGCGCGCGATCGTCAGGTCGAAACCGGGGCCGGCGCCCTGGATCACGCACAGGAAAAACGCGAACGCGATCTGGAAGCCCGCGTATGCGATGCGCGGCGAGCCGAATGCGACCCACGCGGCGAGCCAGCCGCCGGCGAACACCAGCGCCATCAGATGGCCGACCGATGACAGCGACGGCACGACGAACACGAGCGCGGCGGTGCCGAGCAGCGCGCCGACGATGCAGCCGAGAATCCGCAGCGTGAGCTTCTCGACCGTCTCGGCCGTCGAGCCGAGCGACACGATGTAGCAGGTGACGACGCACGTATGGATGCCCGACCAGTCGAGCTGCGAATACAGCAGATAGCAGAAGATCGCCGCGGCGGTCGTCTTCAGTGCGTAGCGGATGTGGTCGGGATTGGTGCGCGCGTCGGGCAGGAAGAAGCCGCTGCGCGGCGCGGCGGCTTCCGCGGCGGCAGGCGTTCCGGGCGCGGCCGCCGGCGCGTTGGCCGCGGCGGCCGGTGCATCCGTCGTGGCTTCGGCCGCTGCGACCGGTTCCGCGAAGCGCGTGATCGCCGCATGGATATCCGTGACGGCGACGCGCGCGAGCGGCGGCAATGTGTCGGCCGGCGGCAGCGTGAGCGTCACGTCGACGGGGTAGCCGCCCTGGTCGAGAATGTCGGCCATCTCGTCGAGCGTCGCGGCGATCGGGGTGGCGTATGTGTCGGGCAGGCGCGCGCCCGGTTCGCGATCGGCCAGCGCGACGCCGACGAGCAGCGCGGTGCTCGATGCCACGGCCTGCCGCAACGCCGCGAAGTCGGCGGCGGACGACGTGCCTTCGAGCGTCGACAGCTTGAGCCATGTGAGCAACTGCTTGTCGCCTTCGTGAAGGCTGGCATCGAATGCGTCGCGCGCCGCATCGTCGCCGCGCAGCCGCTGCGCGGCGAGCCGCAGGCGCTTCGCGAGCTGCGCGTGCGCGAGCTTGCGCGGCGACGGCGCGATCAGCAGGTTGACGACGATCGCGACACCGGCCGGGATCGCGATCGTCAGCCAGATGTACAGCAGCGCGCGCGTCGCGGCTTCGCCGAACGGCGCGAGGCCGAGCTGGTCGAGCCCGAAGCCGACGATCATCGCGAGGATCGCGCCCACCGGGCGCAGCTTGCTGGCGGAAGTCAGGTACAGGAGGGCGACCGACAGCACGGCCATGCACGCGACCCGCAGGATCGAATAGTCGATGCTGAAGATCGCGACGCCGAGCACGAGCCCGATCACGATCGTGACGATCAGCAGCAGCGCGGCCGCGAGCACGACGCTCGTCACGCGGTCGGCACGGATCATGAAGAACACGACGTATGCGGACAGCGCGGCTTCGGGCGTGCCGTATGCGGCCGTCACGAACGCGGTCAGCGCGCAGATCAGTGCGACCCGCGCGGCAATCGACGCGCGCCCCGGAAACGGTGCGAGCAGCCGCAGGACTTCGCGCGGGCCCGGCGAGCGAACCTCAGCGGCAGGCAGTGCCATGCCGGACCTCGACGATCGCGCTGGCGCCGACGCGCACGAGCGTGCCGTCGGGTTCGTCGAGCTTCACGCGCACCGGGAAGCGCTGCGCGACGTGCACCCAGTTCACCGAGTTCTGCACGATCGGCAGCGAGCGCGGCAGGTTGATGCGCGCGCTGTCGGCGATGCCGGCGCCGATGCCGACGACCTTGCCCGTCAGCGGGCGGCTGCGGTCGATCATCGAATAGACGGTCGCGCAGTCGCCGACCGCGATGCGGCTCAGCGCCGTCTCGCGGAAATTGCCGACCGCGAACCATTCGCGCGCGTCGATCAGCGTGAAGATCGACTGGTTCGGCGCGAGAGTTTCGCCGGCGAGAACGGTCAGGCCCGTCACGAGCCCGTCGTGCGGTGCGCGCACGACGGTGTCTTCGAGCGCATGCTGCGCGCGCGCCAGCGCGGCCTCGCGTGCATGCAGCGTCGCGATCGCGTCGGCTTCGTCGCCGATCGTCTGCGCGGATGCGCGCTGCTGTTCCTGTGCCTGCGTGAGCGACACGGCGGCGTCGCGCTGGCGAACCTTCGCCTGGTCGAACTGCTGCGCGCTGACGTAGCCCTGCGCGGCGAGCGGTGCGAGCCGGTTCACGTCGCGCGTCGCGAGATCGTGGTTCTGCGTCGCGCGCTTGACCTGTTCGGCGGCCACGGCGGCGTTGGAGCGCTCGCCGATCAGCGAACGGCGGCGCGTGTCGAGCGACGCGCGTGCGAGCTCGAGGTCGGCCTGCGCCTGTGCAACCGTCAGCCGGTACGGCACGGGATCGATCACGTACAACAGGTCACCCTTCGCGACGCGCTGGTTTTCATGCACCGCGAGCTGCACGATGCGGCCGCCGACCGGCGACGCGACGTGCACGACGTCCGCGTCGATCGACGCGTCGTCGGTGGACGGGTAGGCCGTCGTGCGGTGGTACGCGTATGCGAGTGCGGCGATGCCGAGCGCGACGATCGCGAGGGCGATCACGCGGCCTTTGACGGAGGGGCGGGTGGTGCCGGCGGCCTTCATGCGAACGGCCCCGTGCCGGTGAGCCACACGATCACGGCGACCACGAGCCCGATCGCGGTGCAGACGGCAAGCTGGTAGGGCACCGTGGCGGCCCAGCCGGTCGCGACGAATACGCGGTGCGCGACGATCGCACCGATCACGCCGACGATCGCGCTGACGAGCCAAAGCGGGAAATATGCGCCGAACAGGACGTACGACGGTGCGCCGCGCGATGCGCAGCCCGCGAGCGGCAGGGCTGGCGCAAGGACGGCGGCGACGCGCAAGGGCGCGCGCGGCATTGTTTTTCTCATGATGTGACGAGCTCGACGGTGGGGGTGGATGCCGGGCGCGGCGCAATGCGGATCGTCGCCGCGACGACGATTCCGGGATACGGAGCCGATAATAAATCAGCGCGGTGCGGATCGCCAGCCATCCGTCCTGCTCACCGTGGCGGCGCGTTGGCGGTTCAGGGGGCGGGTCCGCACGGCCGGCATCGCGTTTGCGCAACCGGGGGCAGCGCAGACCGGGCCGTCGCGATTCTGCCAGTGCAGGCTCGCGTAGGGTTGCTAACGGACTGTAAAGGATCGTCAGACGAACGGAGCGGGGCTGAATTTGCGACGTCGGGAGAGCGGAATCGGTGCGCAATCAGTGCGGAAGCGGTCGATTGTCGTTTGAACGCATGGTAATCAGGCGGGCCCCGGCTGGCCGACGAGGGCGCGGTCGCGCGCCGTGCCGGACGGCATCGACGCCAAATCCGGCGACCGGTCGTCGCCGCCGCGATCTGTGTACCATCGTACGCATGGCGCGGCGCGCGGAACGGAGCCTCACGGCCTCGTGCAACGCGCGTCGCGGAAGCGTCAAGGCCGTATCGCAACGAAGGTGAACGTTCCATGCGAAGTTTTTTTGTCCGGTTCATTGCAATCGGCGTGCTGTTCCATCTGTACGTCGGGATGCGGATCATTCCCGATGCGTTCGCGTCGCCGGTCGTGCGCACGATCGCGGCGCTCGTGCTGGCGAGCTTCGTCGTGCTGATCCCGGTCGGCATGTTCTCGCGCCGCTTCGACGAAGGCTGGGCCGCGACGCTGGTCGGCTGGGCCGGCTCGGTCGTGATGGGCTTCTTCTCGTCGCTGCTCCTGCTGACGTTCCTCCGCGAATTCGTGCTGCTCGGCGTGTTTGCATGGCGGCATCTCGGGCACGACGGCGCGTGGCCCGGCGCGGCGACCGGCACGGCGCTCGGCGTGCTGGCCGCTGCGGTGTTCGTTACCGTGGTCGGGTTCGTCGGCGCGCGCCGCACGGCGGCGGTCAAGCGCGTGTCGATCCCGGTCGAGGGGCTGCCGGCGGGGCTCGACGGGCTGACGATCGTGCAACTGTCCGACATCCATGTCGGGCCGACGATCAAGCGGCCCTATGTCGAACGGATCGTGCGTACGGTCAATGCGCTCGATGCCGACCTCGTCGTCGTGACGGGCGACGTGGTCGACGGCTCGGTCAAGCGCCTGCGCGAGCACACGGCGCCGCTCGGCCGCATGCAGTCGCGGCACGGCAGCTTCCTGGTGACGGGCAACCACGAGTATTACGCGGGCGCGCACGCGTGGATCGACGAATTCCGGCGCATCGGGCTGACGGTGCTGCTCAACGAGCACGTGCTGATCGAGCACGACGGCGCGCACGCGGTGCTCGCGGGCGTCACCGACTTCACGGCGGGCGGCTTCGATCCCGCCCATCGCAGCGATCCCGAGCAGGCGCTGGCGGGTGCGCCGCGCGAGGTGGCCACGAAGATCCTGCTCGCGCACCAGCCGCGCAGCGCGGAAGCGGCGAACCGCGCGGGGTTTACCGTGCAGTTGTCGGGGCACACGCACGGCGGCCAGTTCCTGCCGTGGCCGCCGTTCGTGAGGCTGCAGCAGCCGGTGATCGGCGGGCTGAGCCGCTTCGGCGATCTGTGGCTCTATACGAGCCGCGGCACCGGATACTGGGGACCGCCGAACCGCTTCGGCGTGCCGTCCGAGATCACGCTGATCCGGCTGACGCGCGGCGGGTAGCGCACGGTTCCCGTCAGGGGAAAACCATTCGCGGGGCCGGCGCAAGCCCGTCGTCAGCGGGAGCCGGGCAGGCGGCCGCCTGCCTCGTCTGCGAATGACAGCGCATGGCGGCGTGCGATGCCGTTGGCTAGTATGCAGGCATGCACCGTTCACTCCGCTCATCGCCCGTTCCTCCCGACATGTCGACGCCCGATCTCTTTGCTGACACGCCCGCACCCGACGTGGACTGGTACCCGGACTGGCTGGCGCCGCCCGATGCCGATCGCGCGCTGGCCGCGCTGATCGACGGGGTCGCGTGGCGTCAGGACACGATCCGCACGCCGCGCGGACGCATTCCGTTGCCGCGGCTCACCGCGTGGCAGGGCGAGCCGGATGCCGTCTACGTGTATTCGGGGATCCGCAACGTGCCGGCGCCGTGGACGCCGGCCGTGCTCGACCTGAAGCGCGCGGTCGAGGCGACGTGCGGCGCGCGTTTCAACAGCGTGCTGCTCAATCGCTACCGCAACGGGCTGGACAGCCTCGGCTGGCACGCGGACAACGAGCCCGAGCTTGGCGATGCGCCGGTGATCGCGTCGGTGAGCCTCGGTGCGATGCGCGTGTTCGACCTGCGCCATCGCGCGACCGGTGTCACGCATGCGTATCGCCTCGTGCACGGCAGCCTGCTCGTGATGCGCGGACGCACGCAGGCCGAATGGCAGCATCGCGTGCCGAAGGCGCCGGGCGTGCAGGGCGAGCGCGTGAACCTGACGTTCCGGCGCGTGATGCCGGCTGGTACGGGCCGGTAACGATCCTCGTCGCCGAGGTGCCCGGATCGCCGGGCGATTCGCGCCCCGTTTCTTTGCGGGGCACGGGCGACCGACACAGGCAAGCGGTCGCGTGTGCGGCACGTTGACGCACGAATGTCGCGCCGTGCGCCGCGAAACGGCGCTGAGCCCTATCCCATCTGGGTTTCAGGTAGATTCGATCGACCGCCCGGTACCGATAGATGAGTGAAACCTCTGATGGTGCGTCGCAACAATCCTTGACTAGACTGTCGAATGGCAGAAGCGCGTCGTATCCCGGCGCGACCCTTTCGACATGCCCCGAGCGTCGCCGATGCGGCGCGCAAGGGGGCAGGAGTAAAACGCGTGACCGTAATCGACCCTTCCTTCGAACCCTCGCTGCACGTCTTTGAACAAGACGGCGGATGGCAATGGGCGCTGACGGTGAAGCGGGCGACCGGCGTTGGCGTGAAAGTCGTTGCGTTCAGCCGGGAAGGCTTTCGCGGCGAGGCCGAGGCTTATGCCGCCGGCCAGCTTGCCCGCGCCGAGTATGACGCCGCCGTGACGGCCTGACGCCGTCGCGGCGATCCCGCCCGAGGATCGTCTTCACCGCTCACCACCCGCTGCCGGGTGTTTCTTTCGATCGCTTCCCGTTTTCCATCCGTTTGCCCGCCCGCCGGGCCGCGTTGCGCCATGCCCGTCGCACGATAGCGGATGCGGCGCGCCCGGGCACCTGTCCGTCCGGGCCGCCCGCGCCAAATGGTCCGTACCATTCGACACGTGTGTGCCATACGCGGCGCTTAACGTCCGTGCACGGCGTCCGTCGCGCCGGCGATGCGGCTGCGTGCCGCGATCGGCACGCCGGCCGCCGGACGACGACCCATCGACAAGAATGCAGGTCATGTGCGACGACAGAACCGACTACAACCGCCATGCGCGCGGCGGATCGCGCACGGCGCGGGCGCCGCAACGGGGATTCACGCTGATCGAGGTGCTGATCGCGCTGGCGATCGTCGCGGTGGCGCTGGGTGCCGTGATGCGCGCGATCGGCGCGCTCGCGGCGGATACCGACATGGCGCGCATGCGCCTGCTCGCGTTGTGGAGCGCCGACAACGCGCTCGGCGAGATCCGCATCGCCTCGACCTGGCCGTCCGTCGGCACGAACACGTTTGCATGCCCGCAGGGCCGCTACCGGTTCGTGTGCCGCCAGTCGGTGGCCGCGTTGCCGAGCCCGCTCGTGCGGCGCGTGACGGTGAGCGTGTATCCGTCCGCGTCGAGCCGCAACGTGCTCGCCGAAGTCGTCACGGTGATCCAGAATGAAGCGCGCCACTGAACCGCGCGCGGCGGCGCGTGCCCGCGGCTTCACGCTGATCGAGATGCTGGTCGCGATCGCGCTGCTCGCCGTGATCGCGCTGCTGTCGTGGCGCGGCCTCGACGCGACGATCCGCGGCCGCGACGATATCGCGTCGAATCTGGCGCAAACACGTCTGCTCGGCCGCTACTTCTCCCAGTTGCAGTTCGACCTGGCGAACCTCGTCACGGCCGACGAAGTGTTCGGGCCGCCGCTGCGCATTCGCCCGAACGAACTCGTGATGGTGCGTCATCTCGGCGTCGGCGGCGGGCCGGCGCAGATGCAGGTCGTGCGCTACCAGCTCAAGGGGCGCGAGCTCGTGCGCAGCGCGTCGCAGCCGCTCGCGTCGCTGGCCGACGTCGAGGACGCGTTGCAACACATGGACGCGTTCGCGCGTGTGGTGGTCAGCAATGATGCGCGGACGATGCAGCTTTCCGTATGGATTCCGCCGAGCGGATGGACGACGAACCAGGCCGCCATCGAGCAGAGCTATGCGCAGTTTCTCGCGCAGCATGGGATCAGCAACATCACGTCGCTCGGCATGCCGCTGCCGCGCGGCGTGCGCTTCGCGGTCACGATGGGCGCGCCGGCCGTCGAATACGTGCGCACGATCCCGATCGGCCAGTGACGTCGGCAGCGGGCTGCCCGCGGCCCGGAACGCGTTCCGTCCCCCGGACAAAATGGTCCGTAACTTTCGTCATACGTCTGTTATTGCCCGTCCGTTAGTCTCGTGACGAGCATGATCGCCGCGACCGGTTCCATTGAGCCGGGCCAGCGGCGGCATCGGCAAACGGGAAGGGGGCGAACGTGACGGTCGAGCACCGGCATGATGCACACGCGGGCGCGTCGGGACTCGACGCGCGCGGTCAACGGCAATCGGCGGCGATCCTGAGCCGCGCACAGAACTGGCACAGCGCCGGACGATTCGACGACGCGGCGCGCGAATACCTCGCCGTGCTCGAGAAGGAGCCGGACAATCCCCAGGCATTGCACCTGTACGGCGTGCTGCAGTTCCAGCGCGGCGCGGCCGATGACGCCGAAGCGTTGCTGCGTCGGTCGATCGCGATCGCACCCGGCACGCGCGTGCTGTCGGATCTCGGCTCGATCGCCGGCGAGCGCGGCCGCGTTGGCGAGGCGCTCGAGCACTTCGCGGCCGCGCTGCGCGCGACGCCCGACGACGTACAGACGCTCGTGCGCCGCGGCAACACGCTGCTCGGATTGCGCCGCCATGACGACGCGCTCGCGTCGTTCGACCGCGCGCTCGCGGTGTCGCCGCTGGTGCTCGATGCGCTCTGCAATCGCGGCAGCGCGCTGCGTGCACTGCGCCGTTTCGACGAAGCGCTCGATACCTACGACCGCGCGCTGATGGTCGACCCGCGCTCGTTCGAATCGTGGTTCAACCGAGGCCTCGTGCTGCGCGAACTGCAGCGGCCGGCCGATGCGCTGCAGTGCTTCGAGCGTGCCAACGCGATCCGGCCCGGCGTGGCCGCGATCCTGGCCGAGCGCGGCCGCACGCTGATCGATCTCGATCGGCCGGGCGAGGCGCTCGACGCGTTCAACGAAGCGATCGCCGCCGATCCCGCGCGGATCGACGTGCTCTACAACAGCGCGGTCGCGCTCGAACGGCTCGGCCGCGCAGACGAAGCGCTGGCCCGCTGCGAGCGCGTGCTGGCGGTCGATCCGGATCATGTCCGCGCCCATGCGAGTCGCGGCAACGCGTTGCTGCAGCTCAAGCGCCACGACGACGCGCTGGCCGCCTATGCGCGCGCGCTGGCACGCGATCCGCATTCGGCGGAGACGTTGTGCAACCGCGGCACCGCGCTGCGTGACCTGAAGCGTTACGACGAAGCACTGGCCAGCTATGACGCCGCGCTCGCACGCGACGCGCGGTTCGCCGAAGCGTGGACCAATCGCAGCAGCGTGTTGCAGGATCTGCACCGCTACGACGAAGCGATGGCGTCGCTCGACCGTGCGCTCGCGCTGCGTCCCGATCACGCGACGAACTGGCTCAATCGCGGCAACCTGTATTTCGAAACGGCGCGCACGGACGACGCGCTCGCCGCATACGACCGCGCGATCGCGCTGCAGCCCGACTATGCGGAAGCGCATTTCGCGCGCGCGTCGCTGTACCTGATCGAAGGCGATTTCGCGCGCGGCTGGCCCGAATACGAATGGCGGCTGCGCGACGCGCAGCTTGCGCGGCACTACCGGCCGTTCACGCAGCCGGCGTGGCAGGGCGACACGCCGCTCGACGGCAGGACGGTGCTGATTCATGCGGAACAAGGGTTCGGCGACACGCTGCATTTTTGCCGCTACGTTCCGTTGGTCGCCGCGCGCGGTGCGCGGGTCGTGTTCGAGGTGCAGCCGCAGCTGCGCGCGCTGATGGCGTCGCTGCCCGGGTCGGTCGACGTGATCGCGCGCGGCGAGCCGCTGCCGGCGTTCGATTGTCAGGCGCCGCTGTTGAGCCTGCCGCATGCGTTTCGCACCGACGAAGCCATGATTCCGCATGCCGGCGCCTATCTGCAGGCCGACCCGCAGCGCACGCGCCAGTGGGAAGCGCTGCTCGGCGAACGGCGCCGGCCGCGGATCGGGATCGCGTGGGCCGGCAATCCGGAGCACCGGAACGATCACAACCGGTCGATCGATCTCTCGCGGCTCGCGCCGCTGTTCGATCTCGACGTCGACTGGATCAGCCTGCAGAAGCCCGTGCGCGAACGCGACGCGGCGTTGCTCGCGGAGGCGCCGGTGCGCCGCGTCGACGACGAACTCGGCGACTTCGCGGACACGGCCGCGCTGATCGGCACGCTGGATCTCGTGATTGCGGTCGATTCCGCCGTCGCGCATCTGGCGGGTGCGCTGGGGCATGCGGTCTGGGTGCTGCTGCCCGATCCGGCCGAGTGGCGCTGGATGCGCACGCGCGGCGACAGCCCGTGGTATCCGTCCGCGCGGCTGTTCCGGCAGGCGGCGCCGGGCGACTGGGCGGGCGCGATCGACGCGGTGCGTGCCGCGATTGCACCGATGACACGTTAGACACGACACACGATACGAACAGCGACAAGTGGGGGCCACACGATGACACCGAACGGGGAAGGGACGACACTCGCGAGCGCGCCGGTCGCGCCGGATCGCCGTCCGCCCGACACCGCGCAACTCGAGCGGTTGCTCTTGCGTGCGCGCAAGGCGCACCACGAGGGCGCGCTGCAGCATGCGGAACACGCATATACCGAATTGCTGACGCTCGATCCCGAGCATCCGGAGGCGCTGCACCTGCTCGGCGCGGTGCGTTTCCAGCAGGGGCGGCTCGACGATGCCGAACCGCTGATGCGGCGCTCGATCGAGCGCCGGCCGGTGCCGCTCGCGCTCGCGAACTACGCGGCGGTGCTGACGGGGCTCGGACGGGAGCACGACGCGCTCGTGCGTCTCGACGAAGCGCTCGCGATCAATCCGGTTCATCAGCGCGTGCTGTTTCAGCGCGCGGGCCTGCTCGCGCAACTCGCGCGGCACGGCGATGCGTGTGCGGTCTACGACCGGCTGCTGGAACTGACGCCGGGTTTTGCCGACGGTTATGTGAAGCGCAGCGACATGCTGCGCGCGCTCGGCCGTCACGACGAAGCGCTTGCCGATTGCGATCGATCGATCGCGCTGGCCGGGCGTTCGTTCGACGCGATGCGCGGGCGCGGTCTCGCGCTGCGCGAACTCGGCCGCTTTCGCGATGCCGTCGACAGCTACGGCTACGCGCTTGCGCAGACGCCGGGTAGTGCCGAGGTGCTGTTCCTGCGCGGTGTCGCGTATCTCGACCTGACCGATCCCGAGCGTGCGCTCGCGGATTTCAATGCGGCGATCGCGGCGAGCCCGACCTTCGTCGATGCGATCTTCAACAGTTCGATCGCGCTCGAACTGCTCGGCCGGCACGACGAGGCGCTCGTGCGCTGCGACCGCGTGCTCGCGATCGATCCGCGTCATGCGCGGGCGCTGGCGAACCGCGGCAACGCGGCCAGCCACCTGGAGCGTTATCGCGATGCGGCCGACAGCTATGCGCGCGCGCTCGACGCGGAACCGCGCAGCACCGGCGTGCTGTGCAACTACGCGAGCGCGCTGATGCGCATCGAGCGCCACGACGATGCGCGCGAGATGTGCGACCGTGCGCTTGCGCTCGATGCGGGCTACGTGCCCGCGTGGTTCACGCGTGGCCGCGTGCAGCTCGAAACGCACCGCTACGCGGCCGCGCTCGACGATTTCACGCGCGTGATCGAAGCAACCCCGCGCGACAAGCTCGCACACTTTCACAAGGGCAACGCGCTGCGCGCGCTGCGGCGTCACGACGCCGCGCGGCAGGCGTATGCGGATGCGATCGGGATCGATCCCGACTACGTGCTCGCGCACTGCATGCGCGCGTTCCTGTGCCTGTCGATCGGCGATTTCGAAGCGGGCTGGGCCGAGTACGAATGGCGCTGGCGCGACACGCAGCTCGACGCGAGCCGGCGCACGTTCGCGCAGCCGCGCTGGACGCACGGGATGCTGCTCGACGGCAAGACGATCCTGCTGTACCCGGAACAGGGGCTCGGCGACACGCTGCAGTTCTGCCGCTACGTCCCGCTCGTGAAAGCGCTCGGCGCGCGCGTCGTGCTCGAAGCGCCGGTCGAACTGAAGATGCTGTTCGCGACGCTCGACGGTGTCGATACGCTCGTCGCGCGCGGCGAACCGCTGCCGCCGTTCGACCTGCATTGCCCGCTGCTGAGCCTGCCGCTCGAGTTCCGCACGGACCTGGCATCGATTCCGGCCGGCGTGCCGTATCTCGCGGCCGACCCCGCGCGTGTCGCGCAATGGCGCGAACGGCTCGGCGCAGCGACACGGCCGCGTATCGGTCTCGTGTGGTCCGGTAACCCGCTGCACCTGAACGACCGCAACCGCTCGATGACGCTCGCGGATCTGCTGCCGCTGTTCGACGACCGTTACGAGTGGATCAGCCTGCAGAAGGTGGTTCGCGACGACGATCGCCCGGTGCTCGACGCGAGCGCGGTGCGCTTCGTCGGCGACGACCTCGCGGACTTCGCCGACACGGCCGCGCTGACCGCGCTGATGGACGGCATCGTCAGCGTCGATACGTCCGTCGCGCACCTCGCCGGCGCGCTCGGCCGGCCGCTTGCGCTGATGATTCCGCACACGCCCGATTTCCGCTGGCTGCTCGAGCGGGACGACAGCCCGTGGTATCCGTCGGCGCGGCTGTTCCGCCAGCCCGAGGGCGGGCAATGGGCGCCCGTCGTCGAGCGGATCGCGACGGCGTTGCCGACGCTCGTCGGCGCAGGTGCGCGATGAGTGCGCGCCGCGAGGCCGCGCCGTTGCCCGCTGCCGGCTTCGGCGCACGTGCCGCGCCGTTGCGCGCGGTGCTCGACGATGCGCTGCGCCAGGCGCGCGCACGGCTCGAACTGCGCGACTTCGCGGGGGCCGGACGGCTCTATGAAGGCGTGCTGACGATGGCGCCCGACCATGTCGAGGCGCTGCACCTGCTGGGGCTCGTGTATCTGCAACTCGGCGATCCCGTGCGGGCGGAGCCGCTGATCGCGCGGTCGATGGGGTTCGGATTGAACCAGCCGTGGAACCTGGCGAACCACGCGGCGGCGCTGACCGGTGTCGGCCGTCATCGCGACGCGCTCGCGCTCGCCGATCGCGCACTCGCGGCCGATCCGGACCATGCGCCGTCGCATGCGGCACGCGGCGATGCGCTGCTCGCGCTCGGTCAATACGACGCGGCCCTTGCCGCCTACGATCGGGCACTCGTGCGGGAACCGGCGCATGCAACGGCGTGGCGCAAGCGCGGCGAGACGTTGCGCTGGCTCGATCGGCCCGCCGATGCGCTGATCAGCATCGAACGCGCGTTGCGGATCGACCCGAACGAGGCGGCGGCGAATCTCGAGCGCGGGCATGCGCTGCGCGCGCTCGGCCACCGCGAGCAGGCGCTGCACAGCTATCAGCTCGCGATGGTCGTGCGCGGCAAGACGCCCGAGCTGGTCTACGCGTGCGGCGTCGTGATGACCGAACTCGGCCGCCCGGCCGACGCGCTCGCGTGTCTCGACGAAGGGCTCGCACGGTTGCCGAAGGACGAGCAGTTGCTGTACGCGAGCTGCGTCGCGCTGGATCTGCTGCACGCTCGCGACGAATTGCTGAAGCGCTGCAACCGGCTGCTCGTTCTGAATCGTGACAACGTCGCGGCATGGGTCGGGCGCGGCAATGCGCTGCTCGGGCTCGAACGTCACGCCGAAGCCGCCGAAGCATACGCGCAGGCGCTGGCGCGCAAACCCGACGATATCGACGCGCGCCGCAACAGCGCGGCCGCGCTGCGTGCGCTCGGCCGGTTCGACGACGCGCTCGCCGATTACGACGCGGCGCTGGCGCAGACAGGCCCGCATGCGGAACTGCATTACAACCGCGCGCTCGCGCTGCAGCAGCTCGGCCGCTACGACGAGGCGCTCGCGAGCCATGCGGCGGCGGCCGCCGCGCCGGCGGACACGGCGCAGGCGTTGTTCACGCGTGCGCTCGCGCGCCAGCACCTCGGCGACGACGACGCGGCGCTGACCGACTACGCCGATGCCTGCCGGCGCGATCCGAACCATGGCGCCGCGCGCCGTTCCGAGGCGTTCTGCCGGCTGCTGACGGGCGATTTCGACGCGGGCTGGCGGCAGCACGAGGCGCGCTGGGAGGCGGCCGACGCGATGCTGCACCGGCGTCATGCGGACCGGCCGCTGTGGACCGGCGCCGAACCGCTCGCCGGCCGCACGCTGCTGCTGCATGCGGAGCAGGGTTACGGCGACACGCTGCAGTTCTGCCGCTATGCGAGCCTGGCGCAGGACGCGGGCGCGACCGTGATCGTCGAGGCGCCGGCCGCGCTCGGCGAGCTGCTCGGCACGTTGCGCGGCGTGAGCCGGGTCGTCACCGAAGGGCAGCCGATGCCGGCGTTCGACCTGCAGTGTCCGCTGATGAGCCTGCCGTATGCGTTCCGCACGACGCTCGATACGGTGCCGGCCGACGTGCCGTACCTGCGCGCCGATGCATTGCGGCGTGCCGCGTGGACGCAGCGCATCGATGCGATGGCGCCGCCGGGACGGCTGCGGGTCGGGCTCGCGTGGTCCGGCAATCCGCGCCATGCGAACGACGAGAACCGCTCGATACCGTTTGCGATGCTCGCGCCGCTCGTCGGGCGCGAGGCGCCCGACGTGACGTTCGTGAGCCTGCAGCCGCAGGTGCGTGCGCGTGATGCCGACGCGCTCGCCGCGAGCGGCGTGCTGTCGTTCGCGGACGCGTTGCAGGATTTCTCCGAAACGGCTGCCCTGGTCGACACGCTGGATCTCGTGATCAGCGTCGACACGTCGGTTGCGCATCTGGCCGGCGCGCTCGGGCGGCCGGTATGGGTGCTGCTGCCGCGCGTGCCGGACTGGCGCTGGCTGCTCGACCGCGACGACTGCCCGTGGTATCCGGCCGCGACGCTGTTCCGGCAGGCGCGGCCGGGAGACTGGCCGGCAGTCGTCGCCCGGGTGACCGACGCGCTCGGCACGGTGCGCCGCGACCGCCCTGCGGCGTGACCGGCCTTCCATGACAAAAGCTACGGACCTTTTCGCGGCGGCCGGAATGGTCCGTAACAGTCGCCATGTCGCTGCCATCCGCGCTTCGTATGGTCTTCGGATTCCAGCGGCCTGTTTCAGGCTCAACGACATGCGCGGTGCCGGACCGGCACCGCGAGCAAATTCCTAGCATCGGGGTGGCAAGAATGGCAGCACGCGCACGTACGGAACGGCAACTTCGCGCAACGGCCTCGCGGTCGGTCCTGAAATCGGAGCTGAGCCCGCTTTACCGGGCGGTCGTGCTGATGCTCGCGGCGGGCGTGTCCGCGCATGCGCACGCGGCGGGCATCATGAACCTCGGGCAGGCTACCGCGCGTGCCCCGGGAGGCGGCGCGGGCGGTGCCGGCGGCGTGCCGGGCATGCCGAATCTCGGCGTGTCGCCGCAGCAGGCGTTGCAGGCGAGCCAGCCGTCGATCCGCAACCTCGGTTATGCCGCCCACGCGATCGCCGCGCAGATCGCCGCGCAGCAGAATGCGGCGGCGGCCGCGGCGAAGCTGCCGTCGACCGTGCCGAACGGGCTCGCGCCGGGCGGGCTGCAGGTGGCGGCGGGCGCCTCGGGCGATACGAACAATCCGGTGCTGTGGTTCAACGCGAACGCGCCGACGCAAAACACCGACGCGAACGGCCACGTGAACGTCGACGTCAAGCAGACCGGGCAGAACGCGGTGCTGACGTGGGAAACGATGAACGTCGGCCGGCAGACCACGCTGAACTTCGACCAGTCGGGCGGCACGCAGACGAACGGCGCGAACAACTGGGCCGTGCTGAACCGGATCAACGATCCGAGCGGCAGGCCGAGCCAGATTCTGGGGAACATCACCGCGCAGGGCGCGGTGTATGTGATCAACCGGAATGGCGTGCTGTTCGGGGCCGGGTCGCAGGTGAACGTGCATTCGCTGGTGGCGTCGTCGCTGAACCTGCTGGACATGAAGAATCAGATCGTACCGACGCCCGACGGCATCGTGGCGAGCAACCAGCAGTTCCTTAGCTTGCCTGCCGGGACGACGGGCGGGCTCGCGTATCCGGAATCGGGCAATTCGAACGGCGTGGCAGGGTCGTCGACTCGCCCGAACGAGGTGCTGGGACTTGGCAACGTTGCGAAGACGAATGGCGCCTATCAGGCACCGGGTGACATCACGATCGAGCAGGGTGCGTCGATTGCAACGCATACGAACGGCACGGTCAGCGACGGGGGATTCGTGCTGGTCGCTGCGCCTAACGTGACGAACGGCGGGAGCATTACGGCGAACGACGGTCAGGTCGTGCTGGCGGCAGGCGTCGGCGTGAGCCTGCGGCCGAACAGCGGTTGGCCGAAAAGCAATCCGCAAGTGTTGCTGCCCGAGTTGAGCGGCCAGATCGTCACGACGCAGAACGGTACGACGGTTGACCTCACGCCGGTGGGGACGCTGACGAACACGGGTATCGTGCAGGCGTCGCGCGGCAACGTGAACCTGCTTGGTGGCCGTGTTGCGCAGAATGGCGTGGTGGGCGTCACGACGAGCGTGAACACGCCGGGCCGGATCACGATCTCGACCGTCGACGAATACAGTTCGAACGATCCGTTCGGCAATGCGTATCCGGGGGCGTCGTTGGCGACGGCCGGAAACGGCGGCGCCGACGACGCGCATCGTTCGGGTCTGCTCACGTTCGGCCCGGGCTCGGTGACAACGGTGCTCCCGGACACCACCGGTCAAACGGCGACATCGACGCCGGGTACGGCGTTCACACCCGGTGGCATCGCGATGACGGCCGGCGCCGTTTGGTTCCAGGGCGGCTCGCTGATCGAGGCGCCTGGCTCGAACGTATCGGTGACGGCGCTTTCGCCGTCGGTGACGGCCTATACGGCCGACGTCAAGCAGAACGCGGCACCCGGGCGCATCTATCAGGATGCCGGCTCGACGATCGACGTATCCGGGCTGGCGAACGTCGAACTGCCGATCGCGCAGACGCTCGTCGCGATCGACCGGATCGGCCAGAACGAACTCGCTGATTCGCCGCTGTTGCGGGACAGCTTTCTGGCCGGGTTGAAGGGCGTCGTCGTCGACAGTACGCTGACGGGCACGCGCAGTGACGGCGTGTCATGGGTCGGTAGCCCGATCCTGAACCTGTCGGGCTATGTGAACCTGATTCCGCGCACGGTCGATCAGTTGTTGACCAATGGCGGCACGATCACGCTGTCGGGCAACGAGGTGTTGACGGTGGCCGGCTCGTCGATGAACCTGAACGGCGGGTACTTGCATGTCGACGGCGGGATGGTGAACACGACGCGGCTCGTTGACGCCAATGGCGCGATCGTTCCGATCGGGCAGGCGAGCCCGTACGAGCGCTATGTCGGCATTGCCGGGCAGTTCGTCGAGAATCACCCGCGCTGGGGCGTAACGAAATCGTGGTACAACCCGCTGCAGACGGGGGGCGTGTACCAGGGCGACTATATCGTCGGCGGCAATGCCGGCACGCTCGACCTCTTTGCGACCTCGGCGCTAGTGCTCGATGGCGACATCAGTGCGCAGTCGTTCGGCGGCGCGAAGCAGATGCAGGGCAACAGCCTGCCTTCGGGTGGGACGTTCAATCTCGGTGCCGATCCGAAGCTTACCGGCGGCACGCTCGCCGGCCTCACCTGGAACAACGCCCCGTTTGCCACGCCGTCCGGCGTGCTGGGATTGACGATCCTGCAGGACCAGGCACCGCAGCTCGACGAGCTTGCGCCGGGTTTCTCGAGCAACACGCCGATCGACAAGACGGCGCTGCAGAATGTCGCCGCCACCGATCCGCGCAACGTGCTGACCACGATGGTGGTGCCGGTCGCTGCCCTGAACGCCGGCGGTTTCTCGAACGTAAACGTGACGCAGGACAAGGACGGCGGCAAGGGCATCGTCGTCGCGCAGGGTACGCGCCTTGGCGTGCAGCCGGGCGGCTCCATCGTGCTCAACAGTCTGACCGGCCTTGCCGACGTCACTGTGGCGGGTCGGTTGTCTGCGCCGGGCGGCACGATTTCGATCACCAGCGCAGGCAATATCGTCGTCGGTCCGCAGGCCGTGCTTAGCGCGGCCGGTCAATGGGTCAACAACGACGTGCAGGCGGCACCGGGCACGACACCCGGCAATACCCAGTTCATCAATGGCGGCAGCATTTCTCTGGCGAGCAGCGAGCAAGCCAGCCGCGTCGCGGACACGACGGGATCGATTCTGCTGCGTCCCGGCAGCGTGCTGGACGTATCGAGCGGCGGCGAGCTGCTGTCGAATGGCCAGTTGCTGACGCAGAACGGTGTTCCGGTCGGGCGGGGCGGTGATGTGACGCTGCGGACCTACGAGACGTCCCAAACAAAGCAGTATGGCCACGTCAGCGACGGTGGTGCAATCCTGCCGGCCGCGCAGCCCGCGAACGGCACGATCCAGCTTGGCGGCACGATCCTTGGCGACGGTTTCTCGGGTGGCGGCACGCTGACGCTGCAGGCACTCGGCTTCCGGATCGGTGGCGACCCGAAAGCTGCTGCGCCGTGGGACGTCTATTTGCCGGAGAGTTTCTTCGCGCAGCAGGGGTTTGGCAAGTACGTGCTGAATGCGTACTACGACGCGACCGTGGCGCCGGGCGCGACGGTTGCGCTCACGCAGCGCAATCTGATTCCCGACGCACTCGCGCTTCAGCAGGCAGCCACGGGCACGAACCTGTCAACCGCGGGGCTGACGACAGCGGGGCGTCTGGATGACTATCACCGGCAGCCGACGAGCCTGGTGGTGACGGGCGGCAATTACGTGTCCTGGCTGACGGGCGAGAACAAGGTGCCGTCGTATTCGGGCGTGACGGGGGCGGTCACATTGTCGTCCGACGCGTCGATTCATGCGGACGCCGGTGCGAACATCGGCTTCGGGTCGCCGACACAGGTGACGGTACTCGGATCGATCGTTGCGCCTGGCGGGGTGATTACGCTCAGTGCTGATTCGGGCGGGACGTTCGGGCAGAAGGGGCAATACAGCATATTCACGCCGAGCGACAGCAGGTCGGTCTGGCTCGGCGCGGATGCGACGCTCGACGTCGCCGGCACCGCGCTCGCGAATCCGCTCGCCACGCCGGTCAAGATGGGTGGGGCGGCGGTTGTGCCGAACACGGGCAAGGTCCTGGCAGGTGGGGCGGTCACGCTGTCGAGCGATGCGGGTTATGTGGTCGCGCAGCCGGGCTCGCGGATCGATGTGTCCGGCACGTCGGTGGACTTCGACCGATTGCAGCCGAACGGCACTTACGCATCGCAGCCGGTTTGGAGCGACGCCGGCGCGATTACGCTGTCCGCCGCATACGGCCTTTTTGCCGATGCGACGCTCGCCGCGCACGCGGGTGCACCCCAGGCGCGTGGCGGCACGCTGACGATTCTGCCGCATCAAAACAACCGGGCAGCCGGAGCAACCGCGCTGGTCGTCCGGCAAAGCGGCGAGCTGACACCGACGGGCCTTGAGGCCGGCCAAAGTTTCGCAACGGCGATTGACCGGACCACCGGTTTGCCGATCGGCCATCCGACCGGCGTGATTCAGTTCTCGGCAGACCGTCTTGATGGATCCGGGATCGCGAACCTCGTGCTTGGGGACGCCACCCCATCGACGGCCGGCATGGAGGTGCCTCCTATCGCCTTTGCCGGCGACGTCAGGCTGGCACTGCCTGAATCGGTCACTTTGAATACCGGGCGCATTGCGGCACTCGGCATGGACCAGTTTGCGACGTTGCTTTCGAGACCTGCCACGCAATCGGATGGCACCACGAATCCGACGTCCGTCTTGCAGACGCTCCTTGCGGGACCGCCGCAACATCCGTCCGGCACGACCGTCGAAATCGACGCTCCGTATGTCGCGCTGGTTGGGCCGACACTGACGACGCAGTCCCCGGCATTTGCACCGGTTGCGACGGTGTCCGACGCTACGCTGAACGTGAACGCGTCGTTTATCGATCTGCGCAATCAGTTCCAGCTGAACAACATCGGGCAGGCGCACTTCACGAGCCACGGCGATATCCGCCTCGTTCAATCCATGGTGTCCGGCCCGGTGCCGGGAATCCTTTACACGCCCGGCAACCTGATGTTCGAGGCGGCAAGCGTGTATCCGGCCACCGGCAGCACGTTCATCATCGATGCGGCCGGTCCGACCGATCCGGCGACCGGCAACGCGACGCCGACGACAGTCACGTTCGCGTCGAACGGCGCATCGGGCACACCGTTGTCGGCAGGCGGCACGCTGCTGATCGACGCGACCGACATTGTGCAGGGGGGCACGGTGCGGGCGCCGTCGGGTACGCTCGTGTTCGGTGTCGGCGATCCGTCGAACAGCGCCACGCAGGCGCAATTCGCAGGCCTGCCGCTCGTCGCGACGCATTCGGTCACATTCGCGAACGGCAGCTTGACGTCGGTTTCGAACGGCAATGCGACCATCCCTTACGGTACGACGATCGACGGTATCGAATGGCAGTTCAACCCGCTCGTACGCACTGCGTTGCCCGTCGACCTTAACGCGCCACCAGCGAAGTACGTCGGTGTCAACGGCGCTCGCATCGCGCTCGACAAGGGCGCGACGATCGATCTGTCGGGTGGTGGCGACCTGCAAGCGGCCGAATGGGTGCCAGGCACCGGCGGTACGCGCGACGTGCTGTCGCAATACAACGTCAGCTATGCGAACAACCCGGCCGGCACGACGGTGCCTGTCAATCCGGGCGCGGCGGCAGTCTATGCGATCGTGCCGGGCAAGCAGTCCCCCGTCGCAGCCTATGACCCGGTGTTCGCGCAATCTGCCCAGCCGTCGGCCGACGGTACGACGGGCAGCACGACGGCGACGCTCGGCGTCGGTCAGGCCGGCGTGACCGATGCGGTCGGCAAGGCCGTCTACCTGTCGAGCGTGCCTGGTTTGGCCGCCGGCTATTACACGTTGCTCCCGGGCAAATACGCGACGCTGCCGGGCGCGTATCGGGTGACGGTCGCGAGTGTGCCGGGCAATATCGTGCCGGGCGCGAGCCAGGTGCTGCCGGACGGCACGGTGACGACAGCCGGCTACTTCGCCGATGCGTTGACCGGCGGCCGCAGCGCGACGCCGACGCTATTCAATGTGCAGTCGGGCCCGGTGTGGCAGCAATACTCGCAGTACACGCTGACGGGGGCGAACAGCTTCTTTGCCGCACAGGCCGCGAAGAAGGGCAACGTGACGCCGCCGTCGCCGGTGGACGGCGGCCAGCTCGTACTGGCGGCGACCAGGGCACTGACGCTCGGCGCGACGCTGAACACGGCCGCCGGAACCGGCGGCGCGCCGGCCGAAGTCGACATTGCGTCGCAGGATATCCAGATCACCGGTAACGGGAGCGCCGCATTGCCTGGCTATCTGCAGATCGGCAGCGACGCGCTCGATTCGCTCAACGCGGGCAGCCTGCTGATCGGCGGCACACGTGCGGCGACGGCGAACGGTGTGACAATCACGCCGATTGCGAACAGCGTCGTCGTGTCGAACGACGGCAACACGGCGCTCAAAGGACCGGAAATCCTGCTCGTCACGAAGACGGACGCGAGCGGTACCGATTCGAACGCAGCGAACGGCCTCCGCGTCGATGCGGGCGCGTCGATCGCCACAGCCGGCGATTATCCCGCGGCGAAGGATCAGCCGATCGCGATCGCGGGCGACGGTGCATTGCTGCGGGTGTCGAACGGCGCGACGGCGCCGCTTAAGCGTACCGGCTCGACCGGCAGCGGTTTGCTGACCGTCGGTGCAGGCGCGACGCTCGTGGGCGGGCAGGCCCTGACGCTGGATTCGTCGGGGAACCTGAAAGTCGATCCGAGCGCGGTACTGTCGGCGAATGCGATCACGGCGGACGGCTCGGCGATCACGTTTACCGGGACGAATGGTGCAGCCGCGACGGCGTTGCCCGGCTTCGTCATCGATCCGGCCGGCCTCGCCCAATTCGGCAAAGCGCAGCAAGTGACGTTGCGCAGCTATGGCGCGATCGGCTTCGTTGGCGACGTGAACGCGACGTTCGGCAACAGCGTGAACCTGAGCGCGGGCGCGTTCACGAGCGATGGCGGTCACGTGACGTTGAGCGCGCAGCAGATTGCGTTTACGAACGAAACCGGTGCGTCGAGCGGCACGTCCGGGTCGGGGAACGGCACACTGACGGTCAATGCGAAGGAGATCGATTTCGGCTCGGGTACGAAGGCGGTGAGCGGCTTCGGCTCAGCGATCATGACGGCGACGGCCGGTATCGTCGGGCAGGGAACCGGCACGTTCGATTTCGGCGCGCTGCCGGTCACGCTGAATGCGCCCGTGTATCTCGCTGATACGAGTTCGGCGTCGACCGTGAAGACGGCAGGTGTGCTGACGCTGAACGGTGCGTCGGGCACCGCGCCGGCCAGGAAACCGGTCGGCGGCGCATGGCATTTCGTCGGCGGCGCGATTGCCGACAACGGTGCGACGATCGCTGCGCCGGCGGGCAATGTGAGTCTCGAGGCGACGACCGGCAATCTGACGATCGGCAGTGGCTCGACGGTGAGCGCGGCGGGTGTATCGAAGCAGTTCTTCGACGTCGTGCAGTATGCGCCGGCCGGTGCGATCACGTTGACGGCAGATAGCGGCACGGTTGACGTTCAGACGGGTTCGACGCTGGATTTCTCTGGTGCGAATGGTGGCGGTGCAGCCGGAAGCCTGGCACTGTCGGCGCCGAAGCAGGTCGTGAATCTGAACGGGACGATCAAGGGGGGCGCGGCGAGCGGCTATGCGGGCGGTTCGTTGTCGCTCGACACGGGCGGTGCGGCCGATCTCGACGCACTCGCGAAAACGCTCGCATCGAGCGGCGTGAACCAGGCGATCGCCATCCATACGCGGTCGGGCAATCTTGCACTGTCGGCCGGCAACGCGCTGACCGCGCACGCGGTGTCATTGACGGCGGACGGCGGCGCGGGCAACGCGTCGGATTCCGCGAACGGCAATGTCAACGTGCTGGGCACGATCGACGCATCGGGCAAGGCGGGCGGCGCGATCGCGCTGTATGGGCACAGTGGCGTGGACGTCGAAGGTACGCTGCTCGCGCGCGGTTCAGATCCGAAACAGCGTGGCGGCAGGGTAGACATCGGCACGAGCGGCATGTTTGATCCGGGCGCGGCCAATCCGTACAACGCGACTTACGGCTATGAGAACATTGATCCGTCGCGCGCGGGGCTGATCCGGGTCGGCGCGAATGCGCTGATCGATGTGTCGGGCGGAACGGCGGGCGGCCTGTCGGGCGGTACGGTGAATTTCCGTGCGCCGCTGCTGTCGGACGGTACCGTGAACGTGTCGTTGCCGTCGTCAGGGTTCGAGCCGGGCAAGGGAATTTCCGGCTCGCGTGCTACGACGCTCGAGGCGTATGCGACGTGGAGTACGACGGATGCGACGACGGGCGCGAAGCACTTCGATGGCATCGTCGATCCGGCAGGATGGTATGACGCAAGCGGCCACTTGCTGGCCGGCACCTTCACTGCGCAGAGTACGTCCAGCACGCCGACGACTTTCACGTTCACGCCGGACGGCAGCGGCGGTGGAACCGTGAAGAACAATGCGACTGGCGCAACCGAGACGGTGACGCAGGCGCAATTGCAAAGCGGCAACAGCGCGATCGGCTTTGGCGGCCTGCAAAGCATGTTCTTTGCACCGGTGTCAGGTGGTTCGAATGCCGATCACCAGACGTTCTACGGGTATCGGGACGGCGATGCGACGACGGCCGCGCCCGGCACGCTGATGGGCTTCGTGCAGCATGGGCTCGATGCGTTGAAGAATCCGTTCGATGGCTCGGGAATCGCGAATGCGCGCATCGTGCCAGGCATCGAGCTGGAAAATCCGAGCCAGGCGATCAATGGTGGCAACATCGAGGTGCTGACGAACTGGAACCTCGGGGCGGGGACGTCGCCGACGAATCAGGCATTCAGGTTCAACGGGCAGGCGCCGATCGTCACACTGCGAGCCGAGAACGACGTCGAGGTCAGGGCGAGTTTGTCGGATGGCTTCTTCCAGATCGACAACCCGATCGGGAGCAGCATTGTCGCGCCGCGACCGACGCCGTCGACGTATGCTGCAACGAACTACATGTGGTCGGAAATGCCGTTCGGCACGTTCAATTACGTGCTGGCGAACTATAGTTATATGGGCCTGACCGGCCCATATAACTGGACGACGGGAAATAGCGACGAGATTGCGCAGTATTACGGCATGTACCGGGGGTACACGCAGTACCTGCAATCGCAACTGTCCAACGGTACCTGGGCATTTGTCTTTGCCGATCCGATGCATCAGAACGCGCCGAACGCCGCAGGGCAGCCGGTCCTGTCGCTTCAGGCGCCGACGGCGGCTCAGGAACAGTCGGATCCGACGTGGTATCCGCGCTATCTCGCTCAGTACCAGTCGTACGTCAACGACTTGATCAAGTGGCAAGCCGCCAATCCGGGCATCACGCCGCATGTCGACCAGGTACAGGCTCCTCCGAATGTGCTGGTGCCGGTCATCGCCGGGGACATCGTGATCAAGCCGCCCCAAACGGACAATACGCCGGCACCGGTGGCTGTTGTCGCGAACGCGCTGCCGCTGCTTTCCGCCAGCCTGAACCCGGGCAGCAGTTCGTCTTACCGGCTCGTCGCGGGGGCCGATCTTTCTAGTACCGATCCGCTCGCATTGAAGCCGGCTGACGGATTTTCGTCGTCGACGGGTGGCAACGTGGTACTTGACGGGCACTTCGAATACAACAACGCGACCAATCCGAATCTCGGCAACCCGAACGGCCTGGTTGTGATTGCACCAACGCTGATTCGGACGGGCAACGGGTCTATCGACGTATCGGCCGCCGGAAACGTGTCGCTGTTCGATCCGTCGAGACCGGCGGATTCGAACACCACGATCATCCCCGGTGCAATCTATACGGCAGGCGTGCCGTCGTCGGGCGCACCGGTTGTCCCCAACAACGCCACGATTGTGCAGGGCGGCAGCCAGACACGCGGCAACATCCTGGTCACCGCACCCGTCAGCCCGGAGGCTGCCGGCGATATTTCGATTCATGCACAGGGCAATATCACCGGTATCGAAAACGTCGTTGATGCGAATGGCGCGATCACGGGGCAGGCCGGTACACCAGTCGGCCAGTTCTGGTGGCAATGGATGCAGGTGACGGCCAAGCCGACGTGGCAGGATAGTGGAAAGTTCGTGCCGCTCGACCGGACGTCCATCGATTTCGGCGCGTTCGATCAGGGTGTTATGAGTGTCGGCGGCAACGTCTCGATCAACGCCGGCGGCACTATCGCCGATCTGGGCGTGTCGTTGCCGACGACGTGGTACAAGGACGCTAGCGGCACGCCTGTTACGGTCGGCGGTGGCAATCTGACAGTTCGGGCAGGCGGGGACATCCTGAGCGGCGACTACTTCGTCGCGAAGGGGGCGGGGGCGATTACGGCGGGAGGTCGTATCGGTTCGGACATCGTCGTGCAGCCGTGGCTTGTCGCGCAATCGCCGATGTCGCTCTCGACCTTGCTGGCGACGCAGGACGGCGTGATCGACGTCGTTGCACGGCAAGGCGTGGATATCGGGGGCGTGTTCAACCCTTCCTACCTTCAGATAGGAGGCTATCTCCTTCAGAATCAGTATGGGCAGTATGCTGACGCACAAGCTTATTCACCGGATTCGGCGGTTGGCGTCCTGGCCACGACAGGCGATGTGACGCTGAATTCCCTGTCGTCGAAACTACTGCTCAGAGGCACAGCCAACTTTAGAAATGCGGCGGATCCATCGAGCATTTTGCCTGCAACCGTGAACGCGACGGCGTTTTCCGGGGGGATCGACGTGAGGGCGGAGGGCGCGCTTTTTCCGTCCGCAACAGGCAATCTGAGTCTCATTGCCGATCAGTCGATCAATTTCGCGAATCTAGGCCAGATTGCGGACTTGCACAATGTCACGTTCGGCATGGCGGACAGCGATCCGTCGGCCATGCCTTCCGCCACGAAGCCGTTTGCGGCAATAGCGCGGCTTACCGATCCGACGATTGCTGCTCACGCCGTCGATGCGCTGCATGCCGACGATCCGGTGCCTGTGCGGATCTATAGTTTGACGGGCGACCTGGTGAACGGTGTACAGACGGACGGAAGCACGGGAGTCTACACGGGGGCGATGTCGATCGTGATCGACAAGCCGGCATTGATCCAGGCCGGGCGGGATATCGTGAACCTGTCGTTCCAGGGGCAGAATCTTCGGAAGTCGGATGTGACACGCGTCGTGGCGGGGCGAGACATTTACGACGCATCCGCCGTTTCGGGGATGAGCTCAGACTTCAGTCCGGCATTGGTACTCGGCGGCCCGGGGACGTTCGATGTCGAAGCCGGACGGAATATCGGCCCGTTGACCCGGGCTAACGGGCTCCTGACGGGCATCGATGCAATCGGCAATGTCGCCAATCCGAACTTGCCGCACGATGGCGCGAACGTGAATGTATTGTTCGGCATCGGGCCCGGTGTCGATACAGACACGTTCGTTTCGAAATACATCGACCCGGCGAGCTCGGTACCGGGCGTGCCGGGCACGGCGTCTGCGCTGATCTCGTTCGTGCAACAGTATCAGGCGGGTCTGACGATCGACACGGGGCTTGTCAAGGACCGGCCCGCGCTTGCACCGCTCGACGCGGCCCAGGCGTGGGCGACGTTCAAGACATTGCCGGCGTATATTCGACAACTCTTCGCGGAACAGGTGCTGTTCAATGTGCTGACTCGCGTTGGCGAAGACTACAACAATGCCGGCAGTCCTTATTTCCAGAAGTACGCACGCGGTTATGAGGCGATCAACACGTTGTTTCCTGCATCGTTCGGCTATACGGCGAACAACCTCGGCGGTGGCGGGAATGGTGCGAACAAACCGGTGGACACCGGCGATCTCGATATCCGCAACACGACGATCCAGACGCAGCAAGGTGGCAATATCTCGATCCTCGGACCCGGCGGGCAGGCCCTGGTGGGCAGCGCGTCCGCACCGCCGCAGATCACGGATGCCGGGGGCAAGGTGATCGCCGGCCCCGGTTCGATGGGCATCCTGACGCTGGAGAAGGGCGACGTGAACATCTTCACGGATCGTAGCGTGCTGCTTGCGCAAAGCCGGATCTTCACGGAGCAGGGCGGCGACATGACGATCTGGAGTTCGAACGGCGATATCAATGCGGGAAAAGGTGCAAAGTCGTCGGCCGATACGCCGACGCCTCAGTACGTTTGCGATCCTAACCATTACTGTACGGTCGACGCACGCGGTCTGGTGACCGGGGCAGGTATCGCGACGCTGCAGAGCACGCCGGGCGTGCCGCCGGGCACGATCAACCTGATCGCACCACGCGGCACCGTGGATGCGGGCGACGCCGGCATTCGCGCGGGCAACCTCAACGTGGCGGCGCTGCGTGTAGTGAATGCGGACAACATCCAGGTGACAGGCAAAGCATCCGGCGTTCCGCTCGTGCAGGCGGTGAATACCGGCGCATTGACGGCTGCGAGTGCGGCTGCGTCGGCCGCGACCCAGGTGGCGCAGGACGTCGCGAAGAACAACGCAACAGGCGGGGCGTCGCGTCGCTGGACGATTTCGGTGCAGGTCGAGGGGTTCGGCACCGGTGATGACGACAATCCGAAGAAGCGCCGGCAGGTCGGATACGATCCGTCGAATGCCGTGTCGGTTGTCGGATTCGGACCAGCCGGGGCGGCGCAACGCGCGGTACTGACGGCGGAAGAGCGCGAGCGTCTGGGCAAGATCTGAGGTGAGTGCAGGGAAATTTCGGGGCGCCTGGTTACCTGTCGGCGTCCGTTTTTTTGTGATCTGATTCGGTTGGATGTTTGGATAACGAAGCAGGTATGTGTGGTTGAGGAAAGCGACGGGGGGCGATCGTTCGGAAAGCCGATCAGAATGGCTGTTGAGTGAGAAAGTGCTTCCCCGATTTCTTGCTGACCCGATCTCCGGGAGATTTTTATAGCGTGAGTGCGGGCCTGACCTCGAAGCGAGACGACCGGATTCGTCTCGGCAACGTTGTGACGGACGGGTGAAATGGGGCTGAAAAATTGACGCCCCGGATTTCTCAGGGGCGCAATTTCCGCAACGTTGGCGTGTGGTTTGCCGATCGTGTTGGCGGCCGACTACTGTACCTGTACAGACGCTCGAGTTGCCGATTTCGAGGTTGAAGCCGCTCGCGTTGCTCAGGAAGTCGTTCATGATCGGTGGTGCTGTCGCCGATCGTGCCGATGGTCGGAGCGACGAGCATCGAACTGCCGCCTTGCACGTTCGACGAGGCCATCGCGGCCGCAGCACTCATGCTGGACAATGCGAGTGCGAGGAGGTGACGGAGCTTGCGACGACGAAATTCCGTGGGAGATTCCTGCTCAGGATGATATGAGTCGTGAAGCGAACACCAGCGGCGAGTCCAATATTCCGACACACTCGTGTAGCGCGGATCCGAGGCATAACCTAAAACAGCTCCCTTGGATTCCCAAGGGAGCTGTTGTTCAACAGCGGGTAATTCGTCTGTCGATCGCTTAGCGACCGACCACCGTACCCGTGCAGACGCTCGTGTTGCCGATGTCGAGATTGAAGCCCGTCGCGTTGCTCAGGAAGTCGTTCGAGATGGCAGTCTGGTAGTTCGACGGAACCGTATCGAAGCCATTGCCGTGAACGATCGACGCGAAGCTGGCGTTCGTGAAGTGGGCGTTCAGGAAGTCATGAACGGCCGTTTTGACGGTCGAGTCGGCGTAGCACTGGCTCAGGATGATCTGGCTCGTGCCGGAAACCGGATAGCCGGAAGCCGGATTGCCGGCATTCGGAACCCAATTCACCTGGTTGGAGGCCTGAACCTTGGTGGCCGGCGGCGCAATCGAACCGAGCGCCGTCGTCGCGTTCGCATACGTCGGTGCGTAGTAGACACCGTTGGTCTTGTTCACGAGGCTGGCCACCGGCAGTTGCAGCGCGCCGGCCGGCGTCACGACCGTGCTCGACGGGGCGAGGAACGTGTTCGTGTAGTCCGGGCTCAGGTAGGCGAACGCTGACGTACCGGCCGACGAGAAGCTCGCAACCGCATTACGCACGCCACCGCTGCCCGATGCTGCAACGAAGTTTGCCGGCACGACGCCACCCGGGAACGACGACGTGAACGTCAGCGAGTCGACGAACGTGACACCGGCTTGCGTGTTGGCCGTTGTACAGACGGCGGCCAGGTGACGCGTCAGCAGTTCGGTCGTACCGCTGCCGTCAGCGCGATAAACCACCTTGATCGGCGTGCTGGTCGTCGTGTAAGCCGAGCCCGTTTGCGGGTTGATGACGGGATTGGCGCCGCTCACGCCAGCCCAGTTGGTGATACGACCCGAGAAGATGCCGCACAGATCGTCGTCGTTCAGCGCGATGCTGTGCGCTTGACCCGGCGTCGTTTGCGGCGTCGTCGTGCTCGTCACGGCCGGGCCGTTGACGACCGGCACCGTGATCGGCGTGACGATGTACGGGATCTGGATCAGCGGGCCGTTGGTCGTGCCAAGGCCAGCTTTGTACGACGAGATCTGCGTGGTCGACAGTGCCGCATCGCTGTTCGCGAAGTGGACCGTGCCCGTGAGGCCCGGGCTGAGATACGTCGGCTGGTTGTTCAGGAACGCGTTCTGACCGGCGCCCGAACCCACCGAGAAATACGTGAACGAGCCTTCGGACGTGCCGAACAGGCCGATTTCGGTCGCGGCGTTGCCGATCGCGCCGATGGTCGGGGCGACGAGCGACGAACCGCCGCCTTGAACGTTCGGCGAGGCCATCGCGGCCGTGGCGCCCAGACCGGAAACAACGAGAGCGAGGACTTGACAGATCTTGCGCTTGCTGGATTTCATGAGAAATGTCCTTGGACGAAGATAAACGGGAACCCCTGCTACTGCGGTTGGAGTGCTTATGGACCGCCGGGTAAATGTAGGGGGAAATCCGAATGACGCGTGTGAATTTTTCATAACGAATGGTGCGTAACATTTTTATCGATAAACTCATTGAATAATTCGAATTGATAAAGCGTCGATTGGAACGTTATTCGTCTCAGGCTGGAGCGTCAAAATGTTGGGATTCAGCCGGAACCCGTTCGGCGGATTATGCCGGCATCAAGCATGGTGGAACCCGTCGACGTCGCGCGAATCTGCGCAGTGCTATCTCAGTTTCAAGACGGTTTTGTGGCGGATGCTACGGAACATTCCGTGCGTCGATGAATATCCACTTCTTTGGTGTATTGCTTTGGTTGGCCGTGCGAATCCGTAAATTGAAGCGAGAGGCAAGGTGTGTGTATTTAATGTGCGATCGAATGATTGATTGGATAAAAATGAAATCGTTTTTACGTTATAAGAATGGATAAGCCGGGTAATAAACCCCGCCCAAAAAGGTAGCCCAACATCCGTCACAAATTTGCGCCGGTTCGCTCCGTAGTCTTCCCCGGCGACTCCGTCCGGCATGCTGCGCGACGTCATCGAAAGCAGTCGCGCACGTGACAGGAGAGCACTGGCATGTCGGCATTCCGCTACGAAGCGATCGATCCCACCGGCCGCACGCTGAAAGGCGTGCTCGAAGCCGACAGCGCGCGCGCGGGCCGCAGCCATCTGCGCACGCAAGGTCTCACGCCGCTCGTCGTCGAACTGGCGGCACAGCGCCTGTACGGCGAGCGCCACCAGCGTCTGTCGCTCGGCCGCAAGCTGTCGCAGCGCGAGCAGGCGATCATCACGCGCCAGCTCGCGAGCCTGCTGGTCGCAGGGCTGCCGCTCGACGAATCGCTGTCGGTGCTGAGCGAGCAGGCCGAGCGTGAATACGTGCGCGAGCTGATGGCCGCGATCCGCGCGGAAGTCGTCGGCGGCCATTCGTTCGCGAATGCGCTGACCCAGCATCCGCGCGATTTCCCGGAAATCTACCGCGCGCTCGTCGCGGCCGGCGAGCACACCGGCAAGCTCGGCATCGTGCTGTCGCGCCTGGCCGACTACATCGAACAAAGCAACGCGCTGAAACAGAAGATCCTGCTCGCGTTCACGTATCCGGGCATCGTCACGCTGATCGCGTTCGGCATCGTCACGTTCCTGCTGAGCTACGTGGTGCCGCAGGTCGCGAACGTGTTCACCAGCACCAAGCAGCAACTGCCGACGCTGACGGTCGTGATGCTCGCGCTGTCGGATTTCGTGCGGCACTGGTGGTGGGCGTCGCTCGCGGCGACGGTCGCGATCGTCTATGCGATCCGCAAGGTGCTGTCGCGCGATGCGCCGCGGCTCAGGTTCGACACGTGGCTGCTGACCACGCCGCTGGCAGGCAAGCTCGTGCGCGGCTACAACACGGTGCGCTTCGCGAGCACGCTCGGCATCCTCACCGCGGCCGGCGTGCCGATCCTGCGCGCGTTGCAGGCGGCCGGCGAGACGTTGTCGAACCGTGCGATGCGCGCGAACGTCGACGACGCGATCGTCCGCGTGCGCGAGGGCTCCGCGCTGTCGCGTGCGTTGGCCCATACGAAGACGTTCCCGCCGGTACTCGTGCACCTGATCCGCTCGGGCGAGGCGACGGGCGACGTGACCACGATGCTCGATCGCGCATCCGAAGGCGAATCGCGCGAGCTGGAGCGCCGCACGATGTTCCTGACGAGCCTGCTGGAGCCGCTGTTGATCCTCGCGATGGGTGGCGTGGTGCTCGTGATCGTGCTGGCGGTGATGATGCCGATCATCGAGCTGAACAACATGGTGCAGTGATGCGCGGTTCGGCTCAGCGCACGAACGCGTTGGCCTTTTCCGCGACGGGCAACGTGATCTCGCGTTGCAGGCCGTTGCGATCGACGACGATCGAGCGTGCGCGAACCTCGGCAAGCTTCGCGGCTTCGCCGATCGCCGCGCCGAGCGACACGACGCGCGATGCGTCGCCGCCGACGCTGACGATCGCGGCGGCGCGGCGCGCATCGATGGCGAGTACGCCGAGCAGCTGGATGGCATCGCGGCCGTCGTCGGGTTTCGCGCCGAACAGCCGCGCGCCGGCCGCGACGTCGATCGGTGCTGGCGGCGGTGCAAGCGACGCGACCGGCGCATCGGCGGCGCTCAATACGCGCACGGCCCAAAGCGATACGGCAATGAGTGCCGCGGCGGCGGCGAGCGTTGCCGCAAGCGGTACGAGATCGGTGCGGGAAGGCGCAATGCGAAGCAGGTCGAAGGGTTTCATGGCGACAGGCCGATGCAATGGACAGAAGACGTTTTCCATTCTTTGCTGCGAGGGTGAATGCATGATGACGGGCTTCAACGAAACGCGGGCGTCGTACGCCGGCCAGTCGTGTGGATACATGCGTCGCCGCACGCAACGCGGCTTCACGCTGATCGAGATCATGGTGGTGGTCGCGATCCTCGGGATTCTCGCGGCGCTGATCGTGCCGAAGATCATGAGCCGCCCGGACGAGGCGCGCCGCATCGCCGCGAAGCAGGACATCGGCACGATGATGCAGTCGCTGAACCTGTACCGCCTCGACAACGGTCGTTATCCGTCGCAGGAGCAGGGGCTGACCGCGCTGGTCCAGAAGCCGGCCACCGATCCGGTGCCGAACAACTGGAAGGACGGCGGCTATCTGGAGCGGTTGCCGAAGGACCCGTGGGGCAACGCGTATCAGTACCTGAACCCGGGCGCGCACGGCGCGATCGACGTGTTCAGCTACGGCGCGGACGGCAAACCGGGTGGCGAGGGGAACGATGGGGATATCGGCTCATGGCAGTAACGGCATACCCATGAAACGCACGAACATGCGGCTGCGATTGCGTGGATATCGTCAATCGGGCTTCACGCTGCTGGAGATGCTCGTCGTGCTCGTGATCGTCGGGCTGCTGGTCGCGGTCGTGACGCTCGCGCCGTCGCGCAATCGCCGCACCGATCTGGCGGAGGAGGCGCAACGCCTGGCGAACCTGCTCGAATCGGCCGGCGACGAAGCGCAGGTGCGCTCGATGCCGATCGCATGGCAGCCGGTCGGCGGCGGCTATCGCTTCGTGCAACGCACCGAAAGCGGCGGCTGGGCGCCGATGACGGACGACCTGTACCGCGCACGCCGCTGGGGCACCGCGGTGACGGGCGTGTCGGTGCGCTACACCGGCGGCGGCGAAGTGCCGTCGCGCGTGGTGCTCGGCAGCGAAAGCATCGACGTGCCGGTGACGATCACGCTGTGGTCCGGCGACGTGCGCATGGCCGTCGTCGGCACGGGCATCGGCAACTTCGTCGTGCGCCGGCCTTGAGCGACGCGTGGCACCGGGTGCGGATACGACGCGCGAACGCGTCGCGATTGAATCATGCCCCTGCACGCTTCACCTGACTGTCACAGTGCCCGCGCACAATCTGTCGTTCGCTTGCGACGGAACCGCTCACGGGGGAGCGCGTTTCGCCGGCAGCGTGCAACTCCACTTCCGTCCAGGAATTCATGACTCGTTCACGGGCGCCGACCGGTGTCCTGGCGCTCGTCGCGGGGCTCGCGTTCGTCGTGCTGTGCATGCGCGGCGTACAGGCACAGGAGGCCGGCTCCATCGGCCGCCAGCCGGGCAGCGCGGTGCATTTCGATCTGCCCGCGCAGCCGCTCGCGAAGACCTTGCAGGACTTCGCGCGGCTCACCGAGCTGATCGTGCTGGCGCCGGCGCCGCTGCTCGACGGGCGCACGAGTGCGCCGGTGCAGGGCGACTTCGCGCCGCGCGATGCGCTCGCGCGGATGCTGGCGGGAACGGGGTTGCGTGCGGAATTCTCGCGTCCGGACGAAGCGATCATCGTCGCGCAGCCGGCCGCCGAGACGCCGCCCGCGACGGCCGACACGCCGGCGGACGCGGCGCTGCCGATCGACGGGATCGGCGATTCCGGCGAGCGGCGCACGTTCGCGGGCCTGCTGCAGGCGCATCTGATCGATGCACTGTGTGCGCAGCCGGCGGCCGTGCCGGGCAGCTATCGACTCGTCGCGCAGGTGCGCATCGACAACAGGGGGGCGGTGGTGGCGGTCAACATGGTGGCATCGAGCGGCTCGGCCGCCCGCGACGCGGCGGTGATGCGCGCGCTGCGCGCACTGAAGCTGGACGACGCGCCGCCTGCGGACCTGCCGCAGCCGGTCACGATCCTGTTGCGGCCGGCCGGCAACGGCGTGCATTTCCGTTGCCCGGCGCCGCAGCCGGCCGTGCGGGGCTAGGCCGCCATGTCCGACAGCAACCGCTCCGGGCTCCGGAATCTGCTGGCGACGCGCTACGCGTACCTGGTCAGGCGGCTCGAACGCGTGACGGGGTCGAAGGACGGCGCCGCCGATGCGCTGCACGAAACCTGGCTGCGCCTCGAGAACGCGAACGTCTCCACGCAGGTGACGAACGCGGACGCCTATATACTCGGGATGGCGAACAATGTCGCGATCGACCAGCATCGCCGCGAACGGCGGCATCTGCACGACGACGATGTCGAGACGCTGCTCGAGATGCCCGACGAGCTGGCCGATCCCGAGCGGATCGTGGCGGCGCGCCGCAAGGTCGAGACCCTGAAGGACGTGCTGCGCGGCCTGCCGCCGCGGCGCCGCGCGATCCTGCTGGCCGCCCGCGTGGACGGCCTGCTGAACCGCGAGATCGCCGAGCATTTCGGCATTTCGCTGCGGCTCGTCGAAAGCGAGCTGAGCGCGGCGATGAAGTACTGCCTGCAGCGCATGCAGGAAGACGGTGATCCGTACACGGGCACGCGAGGCGGCCCGCGTAAATTTTGAGCATCAGGACGATGACGAAAGCCCAGGCCCAACCTGCCCACGACGAACTCGACGAAGCGAGTGCGTGGCTGCTGCGTCTGCGCTCGGGAGAAGCGAGCCAGGCCGAAGCCGACGCGTTCGAGCGCTGGTGTGCCGATCGTCCGCAGGCCGCCGATCTGCTGCGCGACACCTGGAGTTCGCTGCGCACGGCGGCGACCGAGCTTGCGCACGAGGAGCGGGCGGCCGCTGCCTGGGCAAACGTTGCAAGGCGCGAGCGCACGATGCGCACCGGGCGGCGCGCATTCATCGGTTTCGCGGTCGCGGCCGGCGCGTCGTGGCTCGCGGTACGCCCGCCGATGCAGCTGTGGCCGTCGCTCGGCGATATCGCCGCCGATTACCACACGGGCACCGGCGAACAGCGCAGCGTCGCGCTGTCGTCGCGCGTGACGGTCGAGCTGAATACGCAGACGCGTCTCGACGTGCTGGCCGCGAGCGACGCCGCGCACGGCGTCGAAGTCGTCGCCGGCGAAGCGGAGATCGACGCGGTCGCACCGCCGGCCGGCCGCGCGACGCCGATCCAGCCCGTCACGGTGGTGGCGGGCGGCGGCCGCATGCAGGCGACCGTCGCGCGCTTCAACGTGCGGCGCACGGGCACGCAGGTCTGCGTGACCTGCCTGTCCGGTACGGTCGCGCTCCAGCATCCGCGCGGCGCGCGCATGTTGAACGCCGACGATCAGGTCGTCTACGACGATCGCGGCGTGCAGCCCGTGTCGCGGATCGATCCGGGCGCCGTCAGCGCATGGCGGCGCGGCATGCTGGTGTTCAACGGCGTGCCGCTGTCGGACGTCGTCGACGAGATCAACCGCTACCGGCGCGGCAAGGTCATCCTGCGCCGCGCGTCGCTCGGCGCGAACCGGATGCAGGCGCAGTTCCCGATCACGCGGCTCGACGACGTGATCGACATGGTCGGCCGCCTGTACGGCGCGCACATCACGCGCCTGCCCGGCAACATCGTGCTGTTGAGCTGAGCGGCTTCCCGCGTTTCGTTTCCTCCGTCTTCCCCCTGCGCGCGACGCGTTCGCGTCGCTTGCGGCCGTCCGCGCACTGCGGGTTACGGCCGTCCGATACGACTTGATCAATGAGGGCCGGCAAACGCCGGGCTGTCCTTGATGGCGGCCCGGTGTGACGTCGTCGGACCCGAGGCGTGGGTGGCAAGCGCCCCGGCCGCGCAGCGATGCGCGGTGCGGGGGATGTGTGTCGATGGAGCTTCGGGCGGTGGCGTGATCATGAACGAATCGCAACGGGACACGGATCCCGGCGACGCGAATACGCGCGCCGATGCGATCCGCGAGGGCGCGGTGCGCTGGCTGCTGTGGCTGCGCGCCGGCGATACGACGGAGCAGGAACACGACGCTTTCGCGCGCTGGCGCGCGCAGAGCGACGAGCATGCGCGCACGGTCCGCGAGCTGATCTGGATGTGGGCGCTGCTGGAGGCGGTCGGCCGTCAGGAGCCCGGCGGGTCGACGCGCACGCATTGACATGGCGGCGGTTCGCGCACGCACCGGTGTGGTGCGCGATCGCGTTCGCGCGATGACCCACGGGCGCCGGAAGAAAGTCTGCGGGTTATGCAGGCCCGCTTCGACCTTGTATATGAGAGAGCGAGGGGGCCGTGTAGCAGGACCGTGAGGAGGGGCGGTAAAGCGGAGACCGGGGAACGGGGGCCGGAGACGGCTCCCGGATCACCGTTCACGCATGGCGGCGGCGCGCGTGGCGAGTACGTGCCGGCCGCGTCACGACAACACGGATTCCCGATTCAGGATGGCGACCCGGGCTGCAGGCCCGCGCGTGCGCCGTTCCATGCGGCGTCGAGCGGATCGCCGGCATCGCGCAGCGGCTCGCGCAGAAAGGGAAAGCGTTCGACGAACGATGCGGATTCTTGCAGGGCCACGATATGGTTGACCATCCATTGCAGCAGTTCGCCGCCGTGCCGGACCTGTTCCGGGCGCCAGTCCGGCATTGCCGCGAAGACGGCCGAGAAGCCGCTCCAGCGCGACGGCCGGTCGTTGTCGCCGGGCCGGAAATACGTGTTCATCGCGACGTCGTCCGCATCGGTCAGCGTGCCGACGAACAACCCGTGCGGCGTCGGCACGCCGATCTGCCGCCAGCCTTCCGCGAGCGCGAGCGAGCGCATCACGCGTGCCGCGACGAATGCGATGCGCGTTTCATGTTCGACTTCCGCCAGCGACATCACGCCGTTGCGCTGCATGCAGCGCGCGACCGCGTGCGGCCGGATCACGTTCGACGCGAAGCTGCGCAGCACGAGGTCGGGCACCGTCAGCTGAAGCTGGAATTCGCGCAGCCCGTGCTCGGCGCTCATCGTCGAGAAATTGACGAACAGCCCTTCGGCCCGGCCGAGCGCACCGACGTACGGTTCGAGCCCGAGGCGCGCGAGTTTCGGCGCGATCTGGCGTTCGAGCAGCCGCAGCAGGTTGCGGCGGTTGCGCACGCCCTTGAAATCGTCGATGCCGCGCGTGACGACGTCGCTGATTTCCCAGCGGCGCTCGTCGGCGACGAGCCGCGGGGAGCCGCTCAGGTCGAACCGGGCGCGGCCGTGCGCCACGCGGGGATCTACGTACATGCCGGTGCCTCGTGCATCGATTGCGGGCGGACCGTCGCGACGGCGCGTCGTCGCGCGGATCGGGTCGCCCACGATGCTGCGGTGTCGACCGCGCGCCGTCAAGTGCGAACGCATCGCGACGCACGCGTGCGCGTGCCGTTGCGGCGGCCCGCGCGATCAACCGGACAATGTGGGGTAACCCGATGATGCGCACGATCGTGGAACGCTTTGTCGAGCAGAGCCCGATGACGATCATGGCGCGGCTCGTGCTGCAATGCGCGCTGCACGACGACTGGTTCGGCGCCGCGGCGGACGCCGGCGACGAACCCGACGGCGAGTCGATCCGCGAGGCGCTGTTTGCCCTGGCCGTCGACGCGATCGCGTCGATTGCCGCGCGCCGGCGGATGTCCGATGGCGCGGCGGCTGCTGCGCCGGGGTTGGGTACGGCCGTGACTGCGCTGCACGATTGCATGAGCCGGTGGCGGTCCGGCTGGGGGCGCGCGCTGGTAAAGGACAGCGTCGACCTGCTGCTGCCGGTCGCGTCGGTGCGCGGCGTCGACGGTGCGCGTGCAGTCGACGGGATGCGGCTGCGCGTGCTGGACGGGGCCGGCGAGGCCTGCGCGCCGCGGGCCGGCGGTTGCGACTGCGGGCGCGCGTGCGACGACCCCGCGCGCGATGCGGCGGCGGGCGGTGTGCGCGTCCTGCCGGTCTACGATCCGGATCTCGGGATGATCGTCGACCTGCTGCCGTGCGAGCGGGGTCGGTCGCACGAGCGTGCATTCGTCGGCGCGCTGCTGGAAACGGTTCGACCGGGCGAGCTGTGGATCGTCGACGGGCGCTTCGATACGGATGCGATCCTGTCCGGCTGGCCGCGTCGCGGCGGTGCGCTCGTGCTGCGCGAATACGCCTGCCCGGCGGCGTGCCGGCCGCTTGGCGACTGGCGGGAAGCGGGCGTGTTCGGCGCCGGGCGCGTGCGCGAACAATCCGTCGGGATGGCCGGCGAAGGCGGGGTGTCGGGCGCGTTTCGGCGGATCGAATGGCACGGCGCGGCGGCACCCGGCGACATCGTCACGCTGTTGACCGATCTGCCGGCCGGGCGGTTCGACGCGCCGCAGGTCGTTGCACTGTCGTGCCGGCGCTGGCGTGACGCGTTGCCGCTGGCGCTCGAGCCCGTCGCGGGCGGCGCGCCGTTCGGCGCCGTGCCCGCGCGGGCGGCGCTGCTGGCGAGCGGGATCGCCGCGATTGCCTACAACGCGTTCAGCGTGATGACGCGCGTCGTCGGCGGCACGCTCGATCTCGACGCGCGTGACGTCGAGCGCCTGCCGTCGTTGATCGCCGACGGCGTGGCGGCCACCTACGCGGGCATGATGATCGCGCTGCCGCCGGACTGGTGGCAGCGTTACGACCAGTTGCCCGCGACGGCGCTCGGCCAGATCGTGCGGATGCTTGCCGCGCACGTCGACCCGCGCAGCGAGCGGCGGCGGCGCCGTGACAACCGGCTGTCCGCGAAGTCGCAGGCGATGCTGCGGGCGGCGACGCTCGAGCGCCTGATGCACGACGACGGCGACGATCCGGCCGCGAACGTGTTCAGCCTGCGCACGATCGCAATGGCGACGCGCGACTTCAGCAGCAATCCGTCGAAGGCGCTGCGGCACGCGGGCGAGGCGCTCGTGATGGTCACCAAGTACAACCGGCCGATCGCGCTGCTCGTGTCGATCGACGACTGGAACCGGCTGCTCGGCGAAGTGCGCGAGACGAGCTTCACGCGGCTGTCGTTCGATGCGGCCGCGTCGCCGGGCCTGCGCCCGGTGACGCTGAGCGAATCGCCGTTGAATTAGCGGGCGCCGGCCGCACGTTGCCGGCCCGGCTTGCCGTTCATCGCGCCGGCGCGTGCCGCCCCCGGCTTCAGCTCGTCAGCCGCCGCACCCAGATGACCGACGTCCACGCGAAATTGCCGCTGCCGTAGCGCGCGATCAGCGTGTCGATGCGTGCGTTGATCCGCGCCGAATGCACGCGGCAGTGCACGATGAAATAGCCGCTGTTCACGCCCACGGCGGAGCCGTCCGGCAGCGTCGGGTTGCCGCCCTGCGCGGGCAACAGGTATTCGGCGATGTCGCCGGTGCTGACGAAGTAGGCGGTGGCGCGCCGGTCGACGAGCCGCCTGGCCTGGCTCGCCGACAGCGTCGGAATCGCGGCGACGAGCACGGGTTCGGCCGCGGTGTTCGCGTTGACGACGGTCAGGTCGGGCAGGATCGTGACGAACGGCGCGAGCGCTGCGACCGCATGCGCGTCGTAGCCGGGAATGCGTGCGAGATCGTCGACGGACACGAGCTGCAGCGGCCAGCCGCCCGGGCCGTTCGTGTCGCGCAGCGAGCGCAGCATGTAGTCGGCCGTCGGTTGCGCGAGCGCCGGGTCGAGCGACAGCTGCCCGAGCAGGCGCCGGTACGCCAGCACGCCTTCGCCGTTGGACTGCCACGGCTTGCCGGGCGCGGCGCGCGACACGAGGTTCGTCAGGTTGAAGCGCGCCTGCGCATCCTCGACGCTGCCCGAGATCCACGCGCGCGACAGCTCGGCGTTGACCGTTAGCGCGTCGGACGGCAACAGGTCCGAGAGCGGCACGTCGGCAACCGGTGCCGACCACGTCTGGCCGGCGAACGTGACGTTCGACGTCGCGCTTTGTGCGCGCAGCGTCGCGCGTGCCCATTCGACCGCGGCGCGCTCGATCCACATCGTCTGCGTCGCGAGCCGCTGGTTCTCGACGTCGCGCGTCGCGACCTGCTGGCGCCACAGCACGCTCGCCGCGAGCGTGGCCGCCAGCGCGACGACGAGCAGCACCGTCACGATCGCGATGCCGCGTTCGCGTCGCGCGTGCGCCGTTCTGTCTTTTCCGTATCGATGCATCCGCGTGCCCCCGCAGTGTCGGCGCGGCGCGCTCACACCTCGAACGCCAGCCATGCATGCGCGATGCTCGCATGCGCGGATGACGCGACGCCGAACAGCGCGGCCAGCCCCGCGACCCAGCATGCGAGCGTCGCGGGACGCATGCCGTCGTCGGCAAGCGGGCCGACGAGGCCGGCGATCGCGTGCGACCGCCACAGCAGCAGCACGAACAGCGCGCAGCCGACGGCCATCGAGACCGCGAACATGTGCGCCGCGACCGCCGGGCGCCGCGTGAACGGCGTGCGGTGATGGCGCTGGTTCGTCGCGACGATCGCGACCCCGTTCGCGACGGGCACGATCGCCATCGCGAGCGCCCAGAACAGCGGCTGGTCGCTCGACGGATTGATCAGCAGCAGCGTGCCGATCGTCCAGATCGGCGGCGCGAGCAGCGTGAGCGCGGACCACGACAGCAACTGCCACGCGAGCCACGGCGTGCGCCAGCGCAGCGGCGGATGCGGCGCGACATGAGCGGCGGGCGGCAGCGGCCGGCCGGGCATTCCGGCGGCGCCGGACAACCGCCCGGCGAGCCACCGTACGAGCATCGTGGCGAATGACATGGAGTGTCCTGTCGTTGACGTGTTTCGTTCTCAATAGCTAGGACGAAGCGGGCGCGCGCAAGCCGCAGGATTTCGTGCGTGCCGTTGCGTGCGTCGCGATGCGGCGATGCGCCGTAAACGGTCCCGGCGATCCCGTGCCGTGTTTCACGAGCGTTTCGTGAATATCTTCAGCGGAATGTCACAAAAACTTCCCGGTTGAAACCCGAGGATTGTCGGGCCGCACGCCGGCAAGTCGCGTTTTCGCGCGGGCCGGCCAGACGGCGACACGTTTTCCGGTCGTCCGCGCGCAATGGTGGCACGCTGACGCGCCGCAGGAGACCGGACGACGACACGTACACGAAACGGGGGCCACGCAAGGTCATGCGCTGCGTCTCGCGAGTCTTGCGCGAGGGCGCGGCTGCGCGCGCATTGCAGGCCGCTTGCGTCGACCGCCTGCCCGTGCCGGCGGACCGGTCGACGTCACGCAAAAAAACATTGCGGCAATGCGCGCTTTGTTCCGTCTAGGTAGGTGGGAGCTGCGACTCGGTGTGCCGTATGCGGCCCCGTCCGCGACCGGCGCGCGGGAACACGCGGACGCGCGCATTTTTTCTCATCAGGCGGCGTGAAGCCGACAGGTGCATGACAGTGGAACAGTTCGAGGAAACCCGGCCGGCCGGCGAGAGCGGCGCGCCGACGGACGACGTATCGGCGCGGCAGGCGGAAGCGCTGTCGCCGGTCATCAACCTGCGCGACACGGGGCGCTTCCTGCAGGTGCTCGAGGCGCTCGGGTGCTCGCTGGCCGTGAGCCGCCGCCCGTCCGGCGTGGCCGTGATCGGCGTCGACGACGGTGTGCCCACGCTGTCCGCGTGCCTGTTGCCGCGCTCGATGGGGATGGCCGTGTCGGGCAACCGGCTCGCGGTCGCGACGATGCACGAGCTGATGGTGTTCGCCAACGTGTCGACACTCGCGCCGCGCTATCCGCTCCGCCCGGATCATTACGACGCGATGTTCGTGCCGCGCATGTCGTACTACACCGGCGATCTCGACCTGCACGACATGGCGTTCGACAAGCACGTGCTGCTCGCGGTCAACACGCGCTACTCGTGCATCAGCGTGATCGACGGTTATTTCAATTTCACGCCGATCTGGCAGCCGCCGTTCGTGACGGAGACCATGCCCGACGATCGTTGCCACCTGAACGGCATGGCGTTCGCCGACGGCAAGGTGCGGTTCGTGACCGCGCTCGGCATGAGCAACGAGCCGTTCGGCTGGCGGAGCGGCATGGCCGGCAGCGGCATCGTGATGGAGGTGCCGTCCGGCCGGGTCGTCGCGTCGGGACTGTCGATGCCGCATTCGCCGCGTGTGATCGGCGGGCGGCTGCATGTGCTCGAAGGCGGTCGCGGCCACGTGCTGCAGATCGATCCGCAGTCCGGCGCGCGGCGCGTGCTCGCGAAGCTGCCGGGCTTCACGCACGGTCTCGCCGAGTACGGCGGCGTGCTGTTCGTCGGGCTGTCGAAGCTGCGCGACAAACGCGGTCCGCAGGGGTTGCCGATCGAAAGCGAACCGGATGTGCTGGTCGCGGGTGTCGCCGCGCTCGACGCGCGCACCGGCGACGTGCTCGGCATCCTGCAGTTCTTCAACGGCGTCGACGAGATCTTCGACGTGCAGGTGATCCCGAACGTGCGACGTGCCGAAATCCTCAGCCCGCATCAATGGGCCGAGACGCCGTCGATCGTGACGATGCAGGGCGGCTTCTGGCAGACGCGTCCGCGCGAGGACGATGAACCCGCGAACGCGGTGGAGTAGGCGTGATGACGATCGATCGTTGCGGGTTTCCCGGCGTCGTTTCGTCCTTATCGGTAGACGGAGCGTGCGCAGGGGGGAGAGCGTCGCCGCGGGCCGGCGGGGTGTTGTGGCTCACGGGGCTGTCGGGCGCGGGCAAGACGACGCTGGCCGATGCGGTGGCGGCGCAACTGCGCGACCGATCCGTGCATCCGGTGGTGCTCGACGGCGACCGGCTGCGGACGGGGCTGAATCGGGATCTCGGCTTTACGGTGCAGGACCGTTTCGAGAACGTGCGGCGCATCGCCGAAGTCGCGGCACTGACGAGCGAATCGGGCGCGCTTGCGATCGTCGCGGTCATTTCGCCGCTCGCGGCGATGCGCGATGCCGCGAGAGCGATCGTCGGGCCGGCATTCCGTGAAGTGTATGTGAGCACGCCGCTCGCCTGCTGCGAGGCGCGGGATCCGAAAGGGCTGTATGCGAAGGCGCGGCGCGGCGTGCTGCCGGAATTCACCGGTGTTTCGGCGCCGTACGAGCCACCGGTCGAAGCCGATCTCACGATCGACACCGGCCGCGCGTCGCTTGCGATGTGCGTCGACACGCTGATGCGGTTCGCCATCGCGCAGTTCGGTGGTGCGGCCGATGCGCAGGCGTCGCCGATGCGGCACGGCTGAGACTGGATCGATAGCCGGAAATAGTATTTCGCGATTCATGCTAAGGATGACGAATAAATCGTCATCAAAGTGAAACAGGCAACTGATAGCGGAGCGGGCGGCAGTTCGCGACGGCTTCGCTTCGATCCGGAACAACAAAGGGGAATGGCGCATGCCGCCGAGAGTAGACCGCAAGTCACGCGAACGATGGCGGCTGAACTGCCGATGCCTGGCGGGCGTCGTGCTGGCCGGAGGGGTGGGCCTCGCACCGGGCGTTCATGCGCAGGAAGCCGTGCCGGCCGCGAAGGCGGCACCGGCCGCGCCGCAGTCGTTCGACGTGAATGCCTTCGTGGTGCGTGGCAACACGACGTTGCCGACGCTCGAGATCGAGAAGGCCGTGTATCCGTTCGAAGGGCCGGGCCGCACGCTCGCCGACGTGAACGCGGCACGTGACGCGTTGCAGAAGGCATACCAGGATCGCGGCTACCAGTCGGTCGTCGTCGAGCTGCCGCAGCAGCAGGTGAAGAACGGCGTGATCCTGCTGCAGGTGACCGAGGCGAAGGTCGGGCGCCTGCGCGTGGACGGCGCGAAATACAACTCGCCGCAGAACATCCGCGACGCGGTGCCCGCGCTCGCCGAAGGCCGGGTGCCCGATTTCAACCAGGCCCAGCAGCAGCTCACCGACCTGAACCGCTCGGCGGACCGCCAGGTGATTCCGGTCCTCAAGCCGGGCGCGTTGCCGCAGACGGTCGACGTCGACCTGAAGGTCGACGATCACAGCCCGCTGCACGGCTCGCTCGAACTGAACAACGACAACAGCCCGGGCACGTCGACGCTGCGCACGACCGCGAGCCTCAGCTATTCGAATCTGTGGCAGCTCGGCCACGTGATTTCCGGCACCTACGTGATCGCGCCGCAGCATCCGAACGATGCGCGTGTCTACGCGTTCTCGTATCTCGCGCCGATCAAGGATTCGCGCTGGAGCTTCCTCGCGACCGTCGTGCATTCGGACAGCAACGTCGCGTCGGTCGGCAACACCAACGTGCTGGGCAAGGGCACCACCTACGGCTTCACCGCGATCTATTCGCTGCCGGCGACGGAGACCTACGCGCATTCGGTCAGCATCGAGATCGATCGCAAGCATTACGACGAGGACGTGTCGCTGCCGGGGCAGGGCGGCTCGACGGCGCCGCTCACCTACGTGCCGGTGACGCTGTCGTACAACGGCCAGTTGAGCCTGAAGAACTCGCAGACGTCGTTCTCCGCGTCGCTGACGACGAACATCCGCGGCCTCGGCAGCGACTGGGGCGCATGGGACAACAAGCGCTACAACGCGACGCCCGATTTCGTGTACGGCAAGTTCGACGTGAACCACACGCAGCGCTTCGCGAACGACATGCAGGCCAACGCGCACGTGAACGCCCAGATCTCGAACTCGCCGCTCGTGTCGAGCGAGCAGTTCGCCGCGGGCGGGATGAACAGCGTGCGCGGCTACATGCAGGCCGAGGACACGGCCGACAGCGGCGTGATCGCGTCGCTCGAGCTGCGCAGCCCGTCGCTCGCGAAATGGCTCGGCGGCGCGGTCGGCAGCCGCGTGAACGAGTGGCGCTTCCACGCGTTCTTCGACGCGGCGCACCTGTGGCTGCTGAGCCCGCTGCCGGAGCAGACGGCGCGCTTCAACCTGATGAGTGTCGGCGTCGGCACGCGGGTGCAGATCATGAAGTATGCGAGCGCGGATTTCGAGGCCGGCTGGCCATTGAAGGCGGGCGTCTATACGCGGCAGTACAGCCCGCGGTTCGATTTCTTCGTAAGGCTGGGGTTCTGACGGTTTTTTTGATCGTGCCGGGGCGATGCGACGAGCGCGGCGCCCGCACATTCGGGGAGTGGATCGTGAAGCGAGTCTTGGTTTTCCTGTTGGCAGTGATGCTCGGCGTGCTGCCCGGCATCGCGAACGCATGGTGGCAGAACGACTGGTCGTACCGGAAGGCGATCACGATCGACGCGAGCGCGAAAGGCGCGAACCTCGCGGAGTCGGCCGGCCGCGTGCCGCTGCTGATCCGCCTGCACTCGGGCAATTTCCAGTTCGACGGGCTGGCCGACAACGGCGCCGACATCCGCTTCGTCGCCGGTGACGACAAGACGCCGCTGAACTACCACGTCGAGCAATACGATCCGGTGCTCGGTGTCGCGCTGATCTGGGTCGACGTGCCGAAGATGCCGGCCGGCGCCGCGGAGTCGATCTGGATGTACTACGGCAACAAGAAGGCGCCCGACGGCAGCAAGCCGGCCGAGACGTTCGATGCCGACTACACGCTCGTCTACCACTTCAACGGTGCGGCGGGTACGCCGCCGAAGGACCTGACCGCATACGGCAACCACGCGCCGAACGCGTCGTTCCGCACGGTCGAGGACGGCATCGTCGGCAAGGGTGCGCGCTTCGACGGTACGGGGTCGCTGACGTTGCCGGCAAGCGCATCGCTGAATGTGGCGGCCGGCGGCAGCTTCACGTTCAGTGCGTGGGTGAAGCCGTCGGCGCTGGCGCCGAACACGCTGCTCTACAGCCGCCGCGATGGCGCGAATGCGCTGCTGGTCGGCCTCGACAACGGCGTGCCGTTCGCGGAAGTCCAGGGCGCAGCCGGCAATCCGGCACCGGTGCGCACGCCGGCCGCCTCGCCGGTCGCCGCGAACCAGTGGACCTATCTCGCGGTCACGGCCGACGGCAAGAACCTCACCGTCTACGTGAACGGCAAGCAGGCCGCGCAAGTCGCGGCGACGCTGCCCGCGTTGACCGGCGCGGCGACGGTCGCGGCGGACGCGCCGGGCGCGCCGGCCGGGTTCGCCGCGTATGCGGGCGCGCTCGACGAGCTGCGCCTGTCGAAGATCGCGCGCTCGCCGGCCGCGATCGCGGTCGACGCGCTCGCGCAGGGCTCGGAATCGAAGCTCGTCGCGTATGGCGCGGACGAGAAGCAGTCGGGCTTCGGCTTCGGCTATTTCGGCGTGATCGTGCAGTCGGTGACCGTCGACGCGTGGGTCGTCATCACGATCCTGCTCGGCATGGCGCTCGTGTCGTGGATCGTGATGTGGACCAAGGCGCGCTACGTCGGCACCGTCGACAAGGCGAACCAGTATTTCGTGCAGCGTTTCCGCGAAGTGGCGGGCCGCCACCTGGTCGGTCTCGCGCATGTCGACGAAGCGAGCGCCGACGGCCGCCGGCTGTACCAGTCGTCGCTGTACCGGCTGTACAAGGCCGGCGTGCATGAAATCCACAGCCGCGTGGACGGCAACGGCCGCACGGTGATCACGTCCGAATCGATCGAGGCGATCCGCGCGTCGATGGATGCGACGCTCGTGCGCGAAAACCAGCGGCTGTCGAAGTCGATGGTGCTGCTGACGATCGCGATCTCGGGCGGCCCGTTCCTCGGGCTGCTGGGCACGGTGGTCGGCGTGATGATCACGTTCGCGGCGATCGCGGCGGCCGGCGACGTCAACGTGAACGCGATCGCGCCGGGTATCGCGGCCGCGCTGCTCGCCACCGTCACGGGGCTGTTCGTCGCGATCCCCGCGCTGTTCGGCTACAACTACCTGCTGATCCGCAACAAGAACGTGACCGCGAACATGCAGGTGTTCGTCGACGAATTCGTCACGCGCCTCGCCGAAGCGCACCGCGCGCCCGACCACGCGGTGCTGGCCGACTGACCGCATCGCACGCAGGAGACCACCATGCAGGTTCAGGACGACGACAAGCCGTACGACGACATCAACATCACGCCGATGCTCGACCTCGCGTACGTGCTGCTGATCATCTTCATCATCATGACGACCGCGTCGGTGCAGGGCATCAAGGTCGATCTGCCGAAGGCGAGCTCGTCCGCGAGTCTCGCGAAGCCGAAGACGAAGGCGATCACGGTCGCCGATTCGGGGCAGGTGTTCCTCGACGCGTACCCGGTGACGATGGACGAGCTCGAAAGCCGGCTGCGCACCGAGAAGGCGACCAATCCGGATTTCCCGATCGTGCTGAAGGGCGACGCGGCCGTGCAGTACCAGAAGGTGATGGACGTGCTCGACCTGCTGCGCCGCCTCGACCTGTCGCAGGTCGGCCTGGTGACCGGCAAGGCGAAGCAGGGCGGCTGACGCGATGGAGATGACCTACAACGGCGGCCCGCCGGACAAGGGCCCCGGCCGCTACGTGAAGCCCGTTGCGATCGCGCTGGTGCTCGCGGGCGTGGCCGCGCTGATCTGGCATTTCGCGGGCGATACCGCGGGCGTGAAGCGCGTGAGCGCGCCGCAGGTGACGACGGTGATCCCGCTGCCGCCGCCCCCGCCGCCGCCGAAACAGAAGCCGCCGCCCGAGAAGGTGAAGGAAGAGGTCAAGACGCCGGTCGAGCGGCCGACGATCGCGCCGAAGCCGTCCGAGGCGCCGAAGCCGTCGGACAACCAGCCGAAGCAGATGACGATGAATGCCGATGCGCAGGCGGGCACCGACAACTTCGGCATCGGCGCGGGCGATGGCTCGGGGATGGTCGGCAGCGGCGGGGGCGGCGGGGCGTTTGGCAGTGACGGTTACTCGCAGTATCTCAGCAATGTTTTCCAGCGCGCGGTTCAGCAGGACAAGCGCGTGCAAGAGGCCGGCGGAAGTCGATATACGGTCCGCCTGAATCTGTGGCTGGACCCAGCCGGGCACATCACGAAGGTCGACATTACGCAATCGACCGGCGATCCGAGGCTGGATGCAGCGATCGTTGCGTCGATCGAGTCGATCGGCAAGATCGACGAACCACCGCCTCCCGGCGTGCGCTATCCGAAGTGGGTGACTCTGACCGGACGGAGCTAGATGAGGGCGGTACGGGAATCACGGGGCGGGTCCGGCGAGAGGGCTGTGCCAAGGAAAATACAGTAGATACGCGGAGAGCTGGAATGATTCGGAAGAAGAGAAGTTGTGGTGAGCGTGACGGCAACGAAGGACTGCAGACGAGGCGCTCGCGTGTCAGTGCCACCGTGGTCATGCTCGGGCTGACGTGCGCGTCCGCCGCGCACGGGCAATCGCTCGAGGCGCAGGCGGCATCGGGGAAAGCCGCGCCGACCGAGAGCGTGGTGATCAACCTGATCAACCTGCTCGTGAAGCGCGGCGTGCTCACGCAGCAGAACGCGAACCAGCTGATCAGCGAGGCACGCACGGAGGCCATGCAGGCGCGGTCGGCACGCGCGTCGGGTGCGCCGGTCGTGGCGGGCGGCGTGGTCAACCCGCCGACGCAGCCGGGCGACGTCGCGGTGCCGTACGTGCCGCAGCTCGTGCGCGACCAGATCCGCGACCAGGTGAAACAGGAAGTCGTCGCGCAGGCGAAGGCCGAGAACTGGGCGCAGCCGAACACGTTCCCCGATTGGGTGTCGCGCATCAAGCTCGACGGCGACTTGCGCGTGCGTGACGAGTATCACTTCTACGGCAGCCGCAACGCGAACAACGTGACGAACTTCGCGGCGATCAACCAGGGCAACGGGTTCGACATCAACTCGAACACCAACACGACGCAGCTGCCGACCCAGAACACCACGCAGAACCGCAACAACCTGCTGCGCTACCGCGCGCGGCTCGGCGTGACGGCAACGCTGTCCGACGAGATGATCGCCGGCCTCCAGCTCGCGAGCGGCAACGACAACGGCCCGGTTTCGACGACGGGAACGGCCGGGGGCGGCTGGGGGAAGAAGAACATCTGGCTGAACAAGGCGTTCTTCGCGTACAGGCCGACGTCGTGGCTGAACCTGACGGCCGGCCGTTTCGACAACCCGTTCTTCAAGTCGGACCTGGTGTTCTCGGACGACCTGATGATGGACGGGCTCGCCGCGAACCTGCGCCATGCGCTGCCGTGGAATCCGGACGTCACGCTGTTCGGCACGCTCGGCGTGTTCCCGATCCAGTACACGAGCGAGAACTTCCCGTCGAACAGCACCGACAAGGCCGGCAGCGACACGAAGTGGATGATCGGCGCGCAATTCGGCGCCGACTGGAAGATCGATGCGAAGAACCGGCTGCGTGGCGCCGTCGCGTATTACGACTTCCAGAACATGCGCGGCACGCTGTCGTCGCCGTGCGCGCTGTATCTCGGCGCGACGAGCTGCAGCACCGACAACGAGGCGCCGGCATTCATGCAGGGCGGCAACACGCTGATCGCGCTGCGCAACATCGTGCAGAACCCGAACCTCGCGCCGGGGATGACGCCGCAGCCGCAGCTTTTCGGTCTCGCGTACAACTACCGGCTACTCGACCTGAAGGCGCAGTGGGATACGGTCGTCGCCGACCGCTTCAAGCTGCGCCTCGACGGCGAATACGTGCGCAACCTCGCGTACAACGACAACAAGGCGTTCGCGGGGGCGTCGCTGCCGGTCAACAACTACGAGTCGACGTCGGTCAACGCGACGCGTGCCGACTACCGCAGCGGCCCGAACGGCTTCCTCGCGAAGGCGACATTCGGCGAGCCGGAGCCGCGCGAGAAGGGCCAGTGGAACTTCTCGATCGCATACAAGTACCTGCAGCCGGACGCCGTGCTCGACGCGTTCAACGATCCCGACTTCCACCTGGGCGGCACCAACGCGCGCGGTTACGTGCTCGGCGCCGCCTACGCGGTTGCACGGGACACGTGGGTGTCGGCCCGTTACCTGAGCTCGAAGGAAGTGTACGGGCCGCCGGTATCGATCGACGTGCTGCAGATCGAGCTGAATGCTCGCTTCTGACCGGAGCCGGGGATGAATACGACCACTCGCACGATGCTCGCGGCCGCCCTGGCCGGCACGCTGCTGTCCGCGGCCGGCGGCGCGCATGCGCAGAGCATCGAGGACAAGCTGCGCAGCCAGTTGCGCTCGACCGTGCAGGAGCTGCGCCAGTTGCAGGACAGCCAGGCGCAGTTGCAGAGCGACAAGGCGGCGGCCGAGAAGCAGCGCGACGACGCACTTGCGCAACTGAAGGCGATGCAGGGGCAACTGGCGGCCGCGCGCGGCGACTCGGGCGCCGAGGCCGCGGCGAAGCGCGCGCTTGCGCAGGAACGGGCGGGCCGCGAGCAGGACGCGAAGTCGCTGGCGAAATACAAATCGTCCTACGAGGACCTGCTGACCGTGTCGCGAGCCCGCGATGCGCAGCACACGCAACTGCAGAAGGACGTCGCCGCGCGTGACACGCAGCTGAAAACCTGCCAGGCACACAATGCCGAGCTGTATCGCGTGGGGCACGAGATTCTCGACGCGTACGAGCACGTCGGCATCGGCACGCTGTTCTCGTCGCGTCAGCCGTTCGCGCAGTCGGCGCGTGTGAAGTACGACGACCTCGCGCAACGCTACGGCGATGCGCTGTACGCGGGCAAGTACGATCCGGCCGCGCGGCCGGTTGCCGCCGCGCCGGCACCGGCGTCGGCGTCGGCCGCTTCGGCCGCTTCGGCGAACGCGCAGTGAGCGCGCGGCCCGCAACCGGGATTGAACCGATCGATTCGTTGAACATGGGGAAGACAGACATGCAAGACAAGCAACCGAACGCCGGCGACGAACGCGCGGCACACGACGCGCCGATCGAAGCGATCAGCGCCGACCGTCTCGCCGACGTGCTGCGCCGTGCGGGCTATCGCGTGACGGCGGCCGAGCAGAACGGCGCGGTGCAGCTGATGAGCGCGAGCCAGGGCATCGGCTTCGCGGTGCGCTTCGGCAACCCGGCTGCCGCGCTCGCGCCGCAGGGTGCCGATGCAACGCCCGCCGCGCTGCCGTACATCGATTACACGCTGTCGTGCGTGCTGCAGGTGCAGGGTGAATTGCCGGCCGAGCTCGTCGCGGACTGGAACCGGACCAAGCGCTTCGCGCGTCTCGCGAGCCACGGGCAGTTTCTCGCGCTGGAAATGGACGTGATCGTCGCGGGCGGCGTGTCCGAGCGCTACCTGCGCTCGACGATCGAGCTGTGGGACCGGCTGATCCAGGAATTCCTGCTGCACCTGCGCAACCGTCCCGCGATGGCCGGGCAGGAAGCGGCGGCGCGTGCGGCGGCCGGCGACCAGGCACGCGCATCGACCGCCGGAGCGGCCACGGCAGCAGTCGAGGCTGCCGCGCAGTGACGCGCGCCGGCAGCCGGATCGGCGCCATGCTGCGTGCGTGGTTGCCGGGCCGCGCGCGGCACCACGCGAAAGCCTCGGCCGCGGGCGATGTACCCGCCGCGTGGGGCGCGTATGCACAGCGCATCGCGCAGTGGCTGCAGGCGACGCTCGACGACGAAAGCGACGACGCGGCGGTTTGCAGCCTGCGCGCCGGCATCGAGCGCTGGGCCGGCGAACGGGCCGATGCGGGCGACGACCGTCCCGTGCTGCCGGTGCGCGCGTGGCTCGACCGGTACGGGCACGTGACGCGCATCGACAGCGGTGCGGCCGGGCAAGCGGCGCTCGACGCGGCGCTGCACGCCGCACTCGTCGGCCGGGCGGTCGGCGCGGCGCCGCCACGCGGGATGGCGCAGCCGCTCGTCCTGCGCATGACGCTGACGGACGCGCGCTGACGCGGCGTCCGCAATTCAGGAACGATCGAGAGGGCAGTCGAACGATGATGACGAAGATGAAGATGCTGGCGACGGTGGCAGGCAGTCTCGTGCTGGGCGCGCCGTTCATTGCGCACGCACAGGACGACGTGATCGCGAATGCCGCTCAGGCATCGGTCACGCAGGCCGATATCGCGGGGCTGCTGAAGTCGGTGAGCCCGGAAGGGCGCGAGCGTCTCGCGGCCGATCCCGCGGCGCTCGACCAGGTCGTGCGTTCGACGCTCGCGCAGAAGGCCGTGCTGGCCGAGGCGAAATCGAAGGGCTGGGACAAGCAGGCGCAGGTGCAGGCGGCCGTCGAACAGGCGCAGCGCGACATCGTCGTGCGCAGCTACCTGGCGTCGGCGAATGCGCCGCCGGCCGACTATCCGTCGGACGCGGAGCTGCAGTCCGCGTATGACAAGAATCGCGCCGCGTTCACCGCGCCGCGCGCGCTGCACGTCGCGCAGATCTATATCGCGGTGCCGCCGAACGCGGATGCCGCGACGCTCGACAAGGCGCGCAAGCAGGCGGCCGATCTCGCGAGCCGCGCGCGCGGCGGCGATTTCGCGGCGCTCGCGAAGGCGAATTCGCAGGACAAGGCGAGCGCCGCGAACGGCGGCGATCTCGGGTTCGTGCCCGATCAGCTGATGGTGCCGGCGCTCCGTCAGGCGGCCGACGCGTTGAAGCCGGGCCAGGTCTCCGCGCCGATCCAGACGCCGGCCGGCTTTCATGTCGTGAAGCTGATCGACGTTCGCGCGGCCGCGCCGCGCCCGCTGGCCGACGTGAAGGAGCAACTGCGCGCGATGCTGCGCGCGCAGCGCACGCAGCAGAATGCGCAGGCGTATCTCGCGAAGCTCGCCGCGAACGCACCGATCAACGAAGACGCGCTGAAGAAAGCGCTCACGTCCGCCCGGTAGGCGCGCGCATGGGAACCGTCCGTTCGACACCGCGCGTCGGCGCACCCGACGCGCGCACGCCGGGCCGCCGCCGCCCGGCCGCGGCCGCCGACCGCCCGCGCATGCCGAAAGCGAACCCGTGGCCGGGCCGGCCCGGCGAGTGGCCCACGCATTGCCCGCTGTGCTTCGGCGCGCTGGAGCCGTTGCCCGGTGCGGGCGGTTACGCGCGGCACCGGAGCGCGCGATGCTCCGCGCAGTGCGTGCTCACCACGCGCCAGTACCAGCCGGAGGACCTGACGATTCGCGGCTCGCGCGACGTGCAGGTGGCCGCCCGGCATCGCGAGCGCTTCGTGGCGCACTGGGCGCGTCATTACGCACTGATGCGGCGCGCGTGGCCCGCGCTCACGATCGGGCGCTTCATCGCGGTGATCGCCTGTGTCGACGTCGCGGATCTCTGGTCGTACCGGATGTTGCGCGACGACGATCTGGCGGCCGTGCTGCTCGTGCTGGCCGGTTTCATGCGCGTGCCGGACGCGTCGGGCGCCGATGTTTCGGGAACCGATGCGTCGGGCGCCGATGCGCCGGGCGCCGATGCGCCGGGCGTCGACGTGCGCGCGCCGACCGTGCGGTGGGTGCGATTCTGGTTCGACGCGAGCGTGCGCGACGTCGGCGATCTGTGGGCGGCCGGCAACGGCGCGCCGTCGCTGTTTCGCGTCGACTATCGCGAGCCGCTCGTCACGCCGTATCCGACCGGCGCGCAGGTGCAGGCGTGGCAGCCGGTCGACGGCATGCGCGACGCCTGGGCGCAGCGGGTCGATGCGCAAGAGCCGGCCGTCGACGACGCCGATCGCGCGGCGTTCGCGCGTTTCCTGGCGCGCGCGTCGGCGCCGGGCACGAACGTGTGACCGCCGCAGCGCGGGTGCCATGGAGTCCTTTCTGAAGGAGCGCGCATGAAGATGCGACGAAGCGCAAGCGCGACGATCGTCTGCCTGCTAGTGGCAACCGGCATGCACGCACAGGGCGGCCGCGCGGCGGCGAGCGCGGGGGCGGCCACGAAGCCGGTGTGCGTCGATGCGGAAGTCGACGGCAAGCGTGCGCTGTCCTACGACTGCCTGAGCCAGCAACTGAAGCCGAAGGCCGATCCGCAGGCGGGCGCATCGCAGACGGATGCGGAGCGACTGTCGAAGCAGCCGTCGAACCGTCTCGGCACGTTCAACCTGTCGACCGAGCGGAACCGGTTCGGCTCGAACTGGGGCCGGTCGGTAACGCCGCAGCGGCCGGATGCGCCGGTCGCGGTGCCGCCGAAGTAATGCGTGCGGCCGGGCGTGCCGCGCGCGTATCGATGAGCCGGCGGCGTTCCGGCGCGAACCGACGAGGAGCAGCGACATGAAGGCGGGCAGGCACACGAACCGGGCGGTTGTGCTGCGAGCGATGGCGGGCGGGCTGGCGCTGACCTGCGCGTGCGCCGGTGCAACGACACCGGCACCGGCCGCCGAGCGGCCGGCGCAGCCGGTTGCCGCATCGCCTGCGCCGGCCGTTACGCTGCCGAACTTCGCCGTGCTGGTGCGGCGCGTCGGCCCGGCCGTCGTCAACATCAGCGTCACGCGCGAAGTCACGCAGATGGGCATCCAGCTGCCGCCGGGCATCGCGCCCGATCATCCGCTCGCGCCGTTTCTCGCGCGGCGAGTGATCGGCAATCGCGAGGAAGTGAGCCTCGGCTCCGGCTTCATCGTCAGTGCGGACGGCGTGATCCTGACCAACCGGCACGTGGTCGGCGACGCCGTCGCGATCGACGTGAAGCTGACCGACAAGCGGCAGTTCAAGGGGCGCGTGATCGGCAGCGACCCCGTCTCCGACGTTGCCGTGATCCGCATCGACGCGCACGACCTGCCGGTCGTCGCGACCGGCGACCCGGCACGCACCGAGGTGGGCGACTGGGTGATGGCGATCGGTTCGCCGTACGGGTTCGCGAACACGGTCACGCAGGGCATCGTCAGCGCGAAATCGCGCGCGTTGCCCGGCGAGCGCGCGATTCCGTTCATCCAGACCGACGTGCCGATCAACCCCGGCAATTCGGGCGGCCCGCTGTTCGATCTCGGCGGCCGCGTGATCGCGATCAACTCGATGATTTTCTCGAAGACGGGCGGCTACCAGGGGCTCGCGTTCGCGATCCCGATCGACATCGCGCTCGACGTGAAGGACCAGCTGCTGCGCACCGGCAAGGTCACGCGCGGCCGGCTCGGCGTGGCCGTGCAGGAGGTGAGCCAGGCACTCGCGCGTTCGTTCGGCCTCGCGAGCCCGGACGGCGCGCTGATCACGATGGTCGAACCGGACGGCCCGGCCGCGCACGCGGGCCTGCAACCGGGCGACGTCGTGCTCGCCGTCGACGGCAAGCCGGTCGCCGAATCGGCGGATTTGCTCGGCACGGTCGCGCTCATGCGGGCCGGGCGGCAAGCCGACCTGCTGGTGTGGCGCGCGGGCAGGGCGAGGCACGTGATCGCGACCGTCGCCGCATTCGACAGCGGGTCGGCACCGGCAAGCGGCGAGCAAGGGCCCGCGCGGTTCGGGCTCGCGTTGCGCGCGGCGACCGAGCAGGAGCGCCAGCGGCTCGGCGTCGGCCAGGCGCTCGTCGTCGAGCAGGCGAGCGGCCAGGCCGCGCGCGCGGGATTGCAGGCCGGCGATATCGTGCTGTCGGTCAACGGCACGCCGGTCGCGAACATCGGCGCGCTGATGACCGAGATCGATGCCGCGCACGGCAATGTCGCGCTGCTCGTCCAGCGCGGCGGCACGCGTCTGTATGTGCCGATCGAGATCGGTTGAGCGGTTGAGCGGGCGATGTCACGCGGCACGACGGCTCATCGTCGAAACGGGAGGCGGGATGAAACGAAGGCAGGAATGGCGCGTATCCGGCGGGTGGCGGGCGATCGTCGTCGCGTGGGCGCTCGTGCCGGGTATCGCGCCGGCTGTTGCACCGGCCGTCGCGCAGACGGCCGACGTGCCGCAGGCATGGATGCGCTACGGACAGCTCGCCGGGCAGCAGTTCCAGACCTGGCTCGAAGCCGATGGCGATGCGGCCGATCGGCTGCACCGCTATCTCGAGGCGCGCGTGCTGAACGCGAGCGCCGCCGCGCCGCCGCCCGCGATCGTCGTGCGCGCGTGGATCGGCCCGAACGGCGCCGTCACGCGTGTCGAATTCGCGTCGCTCGGCGATCCCGATGCAGACGCGACACTGCGGCAACTGCTCACGGCCGGCCCGCTGGTGGAACCACCGCCGCCCGACATGCTGCAGCCGTTGCGCGTGCGCCTGCGGCTCGCGCCGAATCCCGATGCGGCCGCTGCCGCGCCGGCATCGGCCGCCCGCATGCCGTGACGCCCGGGCCGGAATGCGGGCGTGGCCGGATATCGTAATAACATATGACGTTATTGCGTCGGCAGGACGATGACGTCCTGCTTCTTCACGAGGAGCCACCCATGCAACTGAGCCAGTTAGGCGGGCATGTCGCCCAATCCGGTTTCGCCGAACGGCAGAAGCACGCGCAGGCGCTGATGTTCGGCATGGCCGACATCAACGAGTACGTGTCCGGCGGCGTCTGTTACGACGCCGCGGCCTATGTCCGGTATCTGCTGCGTAGCGACGCGATGATCGCGCCCGGTGCGCTGCTCGACACGATCGGCCAGCACTGGCGGACCCGCTTCAACTTCGAGACCGGCGGCGAATGGGACGGGCGCGCGAGCATTCCGGCCGGAACCGCGGTCGGCTTCTCGCGGGGCGGCACCGTTTTTCATGCCGCGATCGCCGTCGGCGGCAGCCGGATCCGGGCGATCAACGGGGGCCGTCTCGGCAGCGGCTGGATGTACGCGGTCGACCTTGCGCGGGTGCTCGAGCCGGACGCGGCCGGCGGATTCACGTATGACCGCGCGAACATCCGGGTACACCTGTCGCGCCTGTAGGCGGCGCGGCTTCGGCTGCCACGCCGGCCGCCGCGCGCCGCGCCCACGGCCGGCATCGCGTCGTTCGGCGATTTCCGCATGGCGCCGCGCTGTCCATCGCTGCTATCCTCTCGACCGTGAATGACTATTCGTGGGGCCGTGGAAGCGCATGCTGCGCCGCGGCGATTCACGCGGGTGCGAGCCCGCGTGCACGCCGGGGTCGCATGGCCGCCTGCCCACGACGATCCATGACCCGTTTCGTGATTGATTTCCTTCCGTCCATGTCCACATGGCCAAGACAACGATGAGCGACGCGCCTGAATCCGCGGCGCCCGGCGACGACGAATCGTCCGGCGGCGCATCGTCCTACCTGGTGCCGGGGCTCGAACGCGGGCTGCGGATCCTCGCAGAATTCTCCGCGCGCGAGCCCGTGCTCGGCGCGCCCGAGTTGTCGAAGCGCATCGGCATTCCGCGCACGACCACGTTCCGCCTGCTGCAGACGCTCGAAGCGCTCGGTTTCCTCGAGCGCGTGAACGGCGACCGTTATTTCCGGCTCGGCGTCGGTGTGCTGCGGCTCGGCTTCGAATACCTGAATTCGCTCGAACTGACCGATCTCGGCACGCCCGTGCTCGAGCGGCTGCGCGATACGACGGGCCTGTCGACGCATCTGCTGATCCGCGACCAGCGCGACGTCGTGTTCGTCGCGAAGGCGCAGAGCAACGCGTCGATGTTCGGTTCGGTGAAGGTGCACGTCGGCACGCGCCTGCCCGCGCATGCGACCGTGCATGGCCACGTGTTGATGGGCGACCTGACGCGCGACGCACTGCGCCAGCTCTATCCGGAGAAAAAACTCGAACAGTTCACCGAGCGCACGCCGGGCACCGTCGACGAACTGTACGAGCGTGTGCGCCATTACGCACGGCTCGGTTATGCGGTCAGCGAGGCGGCGTTCGAGAGCGGCATTTCGGCGGTCACGGCGCCCGTGCGCGATCATTCGGGCTCGATCGTCGCGGCGATCACCGCGACGGTGCCGCGCTCGGAGATCGGCGAGGCCGGCGAGAAGGAACGGCTCGTCGAAGCCGTGTGCGGCGCGGCGGTCGACCTGTCCCAGCGCCTGAACTATCGTCCGCTCGAAAGCGACCCGACGTTCGCGCACGCGCGCCACAAGGTCGCGATGTTCTGACGCCGACTTGTCGGGCGGGCCGCCGCACGCGGCACCGCAATCAAGAAAATGAGGGGCCCGCGGGCCCCTCATTTCATTTCAGGCACCGACTGCCCGGCGCCGTTCAGAACGAGTGGTGGATCCCGGTGAGCACGACCACCTGGTTCGCGGTGCTCGACACGCCGGCCGTGAAGAACGCGGCCTTTGCGCCGCCCGAACCATGCTCGTACAGCACGTTCGCATAAAGCTGCGTGCGCTTCGACAGCGAATAGATGTCGCCGAGTTCGACCTGCGTCCAGCGGCGGCCGGCCAGCGTCGTGGTTGCCGCGCCGCCCGCGATCGTGTTGAACGCGCTGCTGCGATAGTTCACACCCGCGTCGTAGCTCTGGAACGTGTCCGAATAGCCGTTCGACTGCATTTTCGTGCGCGTGTACAGGCCATGCACGAGGAAGTCGCCGAACTGGTAGGACGCGCCCGCGCCGATGTTCTCGACCTTGTTCGCGATATAGCCGTTCGCGGTGTTCTGCCCCTGGAAGGACGTGATGCCGGTCGTGCTGATCAGGATCGAGCGGTCGTGCTCGTTCGAGTACACGGCCGACGCCTTGAACGGCCCGTTCGCATAGTTCAGCGCGACGCCGACCGACTTGCCGGTCGAGAAGTTCGTCGTGTTGCCGAGCGCCATCGTCGCCGCGGCCGAGAAGCCCGCGAAGGTCGGCGAACGATACTTGACCGCGTTGTTGTACGGCACGTTGCCGGTCGCGGCGAGCCCGTCGATGTTGCCGGGGTGGAACGCATACCAGCTCATCGCGAGGTAGGCCGTGCTGAGCGGATCGAGATAGTCGAACGACAGCGGCGTCTGGCGGCCGAGCGTCAGCGTGCCGTAGCGTTCCGAGCTGAGGCCGACGAAGGCCGCGCGGTTCCAGATCGTGTTCGCGGTCGCGAACTGGCCGTTGTTCGTATAGAAGCCGTTTTCGAGCTGGAAGATCGCCGACAGGCCGTCGCCGAGGTCTTCCTTGCCCTTCAGGCCCCACCGGTCGGGCTGCGTATTGCCCTGGATCATCGCCCATTTCGCATGGCCGCCGACGTTGTTCACGTACGCGACCCCCGCATCCATGCTGCCGTACAGCACCACGCTGCTCTGCGCCCACGCGCCCGACACGGCGCCCAATCCGATCACTGTTGCTGCTACCGCATGCTTGACCATTTGATCTCCTGAATCTCCAACCTGATGAAAACGTGCCGTGGCGGCCTGCGCGGGAACGGCCTGCCGTTGCGCGTCTTCGCCATCGAGCGGGCATTTTTTATGTTCCATACAAGGAACAACGTGCCTCTGATGGAATGGAGTATAGGGGCGTCGAGCGCCGTATCAAAAATAATTTTTTCGGGACGGATGGAATTCGTGACGGTGCCCGGTTGCGGTGCACGACGCCCGAAAAAAGGCCGTAAATGCCCGCTACACAACAAAAAATTACATTTGGCAAGGCAGGCGGAAGTAACTGCCGACCCGATGGTCGGTGTTTTCCCTAGGGCGTGCAGCTTTTTGTTTTACTCGTGAAAAGTCGCTCCTATAATCACCATCCATAAACTGCTGTTCCGGATATGGAACAAATCTGAACAAACCGAGAGTCGATCAGAAGGAAGGGTGTGAGATGTCTGAACAATGGGTTTGCGCCGGGCACGCCGGCGCGCTGTCGGAAGACACGCCGATCGAGTTCAAGCGGACCGACGGCGTCGAAATCGGGATCTACCGCGTCGGCGACGACGTGTATGCGCTCGAGAACGTGTGCCCGCATGCGTACGCGCTGCTGACGCAGGGGTTCGTCGACGAAGGCACGGTCGAATGCCCGCTGCACGAGGCCGTGTTCGACATCAGGACGGGCGAATGCCTGAAGGGTCCGGGCGGGCGCGCGCTGAAGCAGTACGCGGTGCGCCTTGCCGGCGAGGAAATCCAGATCAAGGTGGAATGACATGAAAGAAGCGACCGTCAACTTCAATCCCTTCCTGAAGCCGTGGGTGGCGCCGCAGCCGAACAACGTCGCGGGCAAGGGGCAGATCGAGATCCCCGGCCAGGTCGAGAACCAGGTCTGGCAGAACCGCAAGGCCGCCCCGACCCAGTACGAAAACGACCTCGGCGATGCGCTCGAGCGCGTGTTCGAAGCCGGCGCGATCGAGCTGGACGATGTCGTCGCGGGCCTGAACCGCATCGGCTTCCGCGCACCGGACGGCACCGCGTGGACCGCCGAGCGCTTCCGCGCCGAAATGGCCTCGCTCGCGGAATGACCGCGCCGAGCGCGTGACCGCCGACCCGACGACAACCGCATCCGGAGCACACTGATGACGTCCCCCGTACAACACGCAGTCCAACACGACCCGGTCCGTGACTATCTCGACCGCGGCATCAAGAACTACTGGTATCCCGTCGCGCCGAGCTGGCAGGTGTCGAACGCACCCGTCGGCCTCACGCGCCTGTCCGAGCAGATCGTGCTGTGGCGCGATCACGAGGGCAAGGTTCACGCACTCGAAGATCGCTGCCCGCACCGCGGCGCACGCCTGTCGCTCGGCTGGAACCTCGGCGGCAACATCGCGTGCTGGTATCACGGCATCGAAGTCGACGGCGGCGGCACGGTCAACCGCGTGCCGGCCGTGTCGAACTGTCCGCTCGAAGGCACGAAGTGCGTGAAGTCGTATCCGGTCGAGGAGAAGGCCGGCGCGATCTTCCTGTGGTTCGGCGATGAAGCGCACGGCGAGCCGGCGCCGCTGAACCTGCCCGAGGAACTGGTTGCCGACGAATACGGCCACTTCCTGTGCGTATCGAACTGGAAGTGCAATTACCAGTACGCGATCGACAACGTGATGGACCCGATGCACGGCGCGTACCTGCACGCGACGTCGCACTCGATGGCCGAAGGCGACAAGCAGGCCGACATGCGCGTGCGCAAGACGGAAACGGGCCTGATGTTCGAGAAGATCGGCCAGCGCGACGTGAACTTCGACTGGGTCGAGCTCGGCGAAACCGGCTGCCTGTGGATGCGCCTCGCGATTCCGTACAAGCAGAAATTCGGCCCCGGCGGCAACTTCGGGATCATCGGCTTCGCGACGCCGGTCGACGGCGACAACTGCCAGGTCTATTTCTGGCGCACGCGCAAGGTCAGCGGCTGGCAGCGCGACGTGTGGCGCTTCATGTACCGCAACCGCCTCGAAGGGCTGCACTGGGATGTGCTCGAGCAGGACCGCTACGTCCTCGAAAGCCTCGCGCCGCACGCGCGCGATCACGAATACCTGTACCAGCACGACGTCGGCATCACGCGCGTGCGCCGGATGCTGCGCCAGCGTGCGCAGGAGCATCTTTCCGCGCTCGACGCGCATCGCGCGGCGCAGGCCGCGGCGGAGCCCTCGAATGGCTGAGCTTGCTCCGGTCGTGTCGCTGCCGGGGCGCCGCGTGCTCGTCACGGGCGGCGCGCGCGGGCTGGGCGCGGCGTTCGTGAAGGCGCTGGTCGCGGCGGGTGCGCAGGTCGCGTTCGGCGACGTGCTCGCCGAAGAAGGCCGCGCGCTGGCCGCGCAGCTCACGCAAGCCGGCCACACCGCGTTTTTCTTCACGCTCGACCTGGCCGATCCGGCGAGCGTCGACGCATTCGTCGCGCAGGGCGCGGCGGCGCTCGGCGGCATCGACGCGCTGATCAACAACGCGGCGATCACGAACTCGGGCGGCAAATTGTCGACGGAGCTCGACGTGTCGACCTGGGACGCGGTGATGAACGTGAACGTGCGCGGCGTGTGGCTCGTCAGCAATGCGGCGTTGCCGCACCTCGCGCAGTCGGGGCGCGGCGCGATCGTGAACCTCGCATCGGACACCGCGCTGTGGGGCGCGCCGAAGCTGCTCGCATACGTCGCGAGCAAGGGCGCGGTGATCGCGATGACGCACGCGCAGGCACGCGAATTCGGCGCGCACGGCGTGACGGTCAATGCAATCGCGCCGGGGCTGACGGAAGTCGAGGCGACCGCCTACGTGCCGGCCGAGCGCCACGCGTTCTACATGCAGGGCCGTGCGCTGACGCGCGCGCAGGTGCCCGACGACGTGACGGGCCCCGTGCTGTTCCTGCTGTCGGACGGCGCGCGCTTCGTGACGGGTCAACTGCTGCCGGTGAACGGCGGCTTCGTAATGAATTGAATTGAAGTTTTCACTCTGATGAAGGAGAGGACGATGGCGGACGCCGATCTCGAACGCAAGTCGTGGGACCAGCCGGAAGGCGCAAGCTTCAACGACTGGATGGAAGGGCGCGTTGCTCGCTACGCGACGCGGCGCTACGACTGGGACGCACTGAAGTTCCAGGCCGACTACGACCCGAAGTACCGCCGCGCGCAGATGCGCTACGTCGGCACGGGCGGCACGGGCGTCGCGAAGGACGTCAACACGGTGCCGGCCGGCAACTTCACGTTCTCGACGATGGTCATCCCGGCCGGCAACATCGGCCCGAGCCACATCCACATCGACGTGGAAGAGATCTTCTTCGTGCTGCGCGGCAAGATGAAGGTGATCTGCGAGCGCGACGGCGAGACGTGGGAAGCGATCCTCGGCGAGCGCGACCTGATCTCGGTGCCGCCGGGCGTGTATCGCACGGAAATCAACATCGGCGAGGAAGATGCGCTGATGTGCGTGATGCTCGGTTCGCCGAAGCCGGTCACGCCGACGTATCCGCCCGATTCGCCGCTCGCGAAGATCAAGCGCTGAGACGGGACGGGTGAAGCAATGAGTGTCATCGACAAACGTGAGCGCGACCGCACCGCGGTGTTCGCCGCGCTGCTCGGGCAGTTTCCCGAGCAGCGTTGCGCGGCCGGCGCGGCGGGCACGATCGGTTACCGTGATGCCGGCGCGCAGCATGCGGGCCGTGCGCTGCCCGTCGTGCTGCTGCACGGCATCGGCTCGGGCGCCGCATCGTGGGTCAGCCAGCTCGACACGCTCGGCGCGTCGCGGCGCGTGCTCGCGTGGGACGCGCCCGGTTACGGCGTGTCGACGCCCGTGCACGGCGCGTCGCCGGCCGCCGCCGATTACGCGGCATCGCTGAATGCGTGGCTCGAGGCACTCGGCATCGAACGCTGTGTGCTGGTCGGCCATTCGCTCGGCGCGATCGTCGCGGGCGGCCTCGCCCGCGTGATGCCCGCGCGGATCGCCGGCCTGCTGCTGGTGTCGCCCGCGGGCGGCTACGGCAGCGCACCGGCCGAAACGCGCGAATCGCGCCGCGACGCGCGGCTCGCGATGCTCGCCGAACTCGGCCCGGCCGGGCTCGCCGAGCAGCGCAGCGGCAACATGCTGTCCGGTTTCGCGAACGAGGAGGCACGTGCGTGGGTGCGCTGGAACATGGCGCGTATCGTGCCGGCCGGCTATGCGCAGGCCACGCATCTGCTCGCGAACGCCGATCTCGCGGCCGATCTCGCCGGTTTTCGCGGTCGCACGGCCGTGGCCGTCGGCGCGAACGACGCGATCACGCCGCCCGCCGCGTGCGAGCGGATCGCCGCGGCCGCGCACGTCGGGCTGCAGGTGATTCCGCAAGCCGGGCATGCCGGTTATGTCGAGGCTCCGGCCGTCTATTCCGCACTGATCGACTCGTTCTGCCGTCAGTGCGACCAACAGCGGGGGCTGGCATGAACGAACCGCTGCAACGACCCGAACCCGAAAACGACAAGGCCGAAGCCAGCTATGTGGTGCCCGGCCTCGAACGCGGGCTGCGGCTCCTCGCCGAATTCTCGCCGCGCGAGCCCGTGCTCGGTGCGCCCGAGCTGTCGAAGCGGCTCGGCATTCCGCGCACGACGGTGTTCCGCCTGCTGCAGACGCTCGAATCGCTCGGCTTCCTCGAGCGCGCGGACAAGGATCGCAACTACAAGCTCGGCATCGCCGTGCTGCGGCTCGGCTTCGAATACCTGAGCTCGCTGGAGCTGACCGATCTCGGCCTGCCCGTGATCGAGAGCCTGCGCGACGCCACCGGCTTCACGACGCACATCGTGATCCGTGACGGCCGCGACGTGGTGTTCGTCGCGAAGGCGCAGAGCCAGTCGCCGGTGTTCAGCTCGATCCGCGTCAACGTCGGCACGCGCTTGCCCGCGCATGCGACGACGCACGGCCACGTGCTGATGGGCGACCTGTCGCTGAAGGAGCTGCGCTCGCTGTATCCGGAAGGCGCGCTGAACCGGATGACGAACGCGACACCGGAAACGGTCGACGCACTGTACGAAGTGATCCGCGAGGATGCGCTGCGCGGCTACGGCGTCAGCAATTCGTCGTTCGAGCGCGGCATCTCGGTGGTCACGGCGCCGGTGCGCAACGAGACGCAGAAGATCGTCGCGTGCATCACGGTGACGGTGCCGCGGCCGGAAATCGACGCGGCGCTGATCGCGGACGGGCTGATCGACAAGGTGCAGCGCGCGGCGGCGGAACTGTCGCGGCGGCTCAATTACCGCTCGGATGACGAGCACACGTTTATGAAAGCATTAGGACTCCGATGATCCAGATCGATCTGACCGGGCAGGTGGCGGTGGTGACGGGCGGTTCGTCCGGCATCGGCCTCGCGACCGCCGAACGGTTCCTGCAGGCAGGCGCATCGGTCGCGATTTGCGGCCGCGACGGCGAGCGCCTGGCGCGCGCCGAGGCGATGCTCGACGAAAAATATCAGGGCGCGCAACTGCTCGCCGCGCGCTGCAACGTGCTCGACGAGCATGACGTCGCCGCGTTCGCGCAAGCGGTGTCCGCACGCTTCGGCCGCGCCGACATGCTGGTCAACAACGCCGGCCAGGGCCGCGTGTCGACCTTCGCGGACACGACCGACGACGCGTGGCGCGACGAGCTCGAACTGAAGTATTTCAGCATCATCCGCCCGACGCGCGCGTTCCTGCCGCTGCTGCGCGATGCGCAGGCGCCGACGATCACCTGCGTGAACTCGCTGCTCGCACTGCAGCCGGAGCCGCACATGGTCGCGACGTCGTCGGCGCGCGCGGGCGTGCTGAGCCTCGTGAAGTCGCTCGCGAACGAACTCGCGCCGCAGCGCATCCGCGTGAACTCGATCCTGATCGGCATCGTCGAGTCGGGCCAGTGGCGCCGCCGTTACGAAGCGCAGGCGCAGGCCGGCGAAAGCTGGGAGGACTGGACGGGCGCGATCGCCCGCACGAAGCACATTCCGCTGAACCGCTTCGGCAAGCCCGACGAGGCAGCCTGGGCACTTTTTTATCTCGCAACGCATCTGTCGTCCTACACGACGGGCAGCCATATCGACGTTTCTGGAGGCTTTGCACGCCATGTCTGAAAAAACCACGGTTGGCGAGCTGATTGCCGCCTTTCTCGAGCAGTGCGGCGTGAAGACCGCATTCGGTGTCATCTCGATCCACAACATGCCGATCCTCGACGCGATCAACTCACGCGGCAACATCCGGTACGTCGGCGCACGCGGCGAAGCCGGTGCACTGAACATGGCCGACGGCCTGGCCCGCGTGTCGGGCGGCCTCGGCGTCGCGTTCACGAGCACGGGCACGGCGGCAGGCAACGCGGCGGGCGCGATGGTCGAGGCGCTGACGGCAGGCACCGCGCTGCTGCACGTCACGGGGCAGATCGAGACGCCGTATCTCGACCAGGATCTCGCGTATATCCACGAAGCGCCGGATCAACTGTCGATGCTGGACTCGATCTCGAAGGCCGCCTTCCGCGTGCGCACCGTCGAAACCGTGCTGCCGACGATTCGCGAAGCCGTGCGCATCGCGCAGACGGCGCCGACGGGCCCGGTGTCGGTCGAGATTCCGATCGACATCCAGGCAGCTGAAATCGAATGGCCGGAAGACCTCGCACCGGCGCACGTCACGGTGCGCGAGCACGATTCCGCACGCGTCGCGAAGCTCGCCGATGCCCTCGCGGCGAAGCGCCGTCCGCTGCTGTGGCTCGGCGGCGGCGCGCGCCATGCACGTGCGGAAGTCGAGCGCCTCGTGAAGCTCGGCTTCGGCGTCGTGACGAGCGTGCAGGGCCGTGGCGTGCTGCCCGAGGATCACCCGGCGACGCTCGGCGCGTTCAACGTGCACGCGTCCGTCGAAGCGTTCTACAAGACCTGCGATGCGCTCGTCGTCGTCGGTTCGCGCCTGCGCGGCAACGAAACGCTGAAGTACAAGCTCGCGCTGCCGCAGCCGCTGTTCCGCGTCGATGCCGAGGCACTCGCCGACAACCGTGGCTATCGCAACGAGCTGTTCGTGCATGGCGATTCGAAGCGCGTGCTGGCCGAGCTGGCCGACCGGCTCGAAGGCCGCCTGTCGGTCGATCCGCAGTTCGCCGCCGATCTCGCGGCGGCCCGCGAGCAGGCGGTGGCCGATGTGTCGAAGGGCCTCGGGCCGTACAAGAAGCTGGTCGACACGCTGCAGGGTGCGGTCGGCCGCGACTACAACTGGGTGCGCGACGTGACGATCTCGAACAGCACGTGGGGCAACCGCCTGCTGAAGATCTTCGAGCCGCGCTCGGGCGTGCATGCGCTTGGCGGCGGCATCGGCCAGGGCATCCAGATGGGCATCGGCGCGGCGCTCGCGGGCGCGGCGGCGAAGACGGTCTGCCTGGTCGGCGACGGCGGCCTGATGGTCAACGTCGGCGAGCTCGTGACGGCCGTGCAGGAAAACGCGAACGTGATGATCGTGCTGATGAACGACCAGTGCTACGGCGTGATCCGCAACATCCAGGACGCGCACTACGGCGGCCGCCGCTGCTTCGTGCAGCTGCACCAGCCCGATTTCGCGCAGTTCTGCGCGAGCTTCGGCCTCACGCATTACCGGATCACGTCGCTCGACGACGCCGAGGCGATCGTGCGCGAAGGGATGGCCAAGGAAGGGCCGGTGATGGTCGAGGTCGACATGCTGTCGGTCGGCTCGTTCGCATCGCAGTTCGCGGGCCCGCCGGTGAAGAAGGAAGCGCCGACGGAGCGCCAGTATGCTTAACGGGCAAAAGCGGGCCCACGCCCCCGTCGACGTCGTGATGATCGGCTTCGGTGCGATCGGTGCGGCCGTGTACCACGCGGTCGAGCACGATGCGTCGCTGCGCGTCGCGCACGTGATCGTGCCGGAACACCAGCGCGCGGCGGTGCAGGGCGTGCTGGGCGGCGCGGTGGAGGTCGTGTCGTCGGTCGACGCACTGGCCCGCCGCCCCGAGTTCGCGCTCGAATGCGCGGGCCACAGCGCGCTCGTCGATCACGTCGTGCCGCTGCTGAAGGCAGGCACCGATTGCGCGGTCGCGTCGATCGGCGCGCTGTCCGACCTCGCGCTGCTCGACGTGCTCGCGCAGGCGGCCAACGAAGGCGACGCGACGGTCACGCTGCTGTCCGGCGCGATCGGCGGCATCGACGCGCTGGCCTCCGCGAAGCAGGGCGGCCTCGACGAAGTGCTGTACGTGGGCCGCAAGCCGCTGCTCGGCTGGCTCGGCACGCCCGCCGAGGGGATGTGCGACCTGCGCGCGATGAGCGAGGCGAAGGTGATCTTCGAAGGCACCGCGCGCGACGCCGCGCGCCTGTATCCGAAGAACGCGAACGTCGCGGCCACCGTGGCGCTCGCGGGCCTCGGCCTCGACGCGACGCACGTGCGCCTGATCGCCGATCCGGCGGTCGAGCGCAACGTGCACCGCATCACCGCGCGCGGCGCATTCGGCGAGATGTCGCTGGAAATGAGCGGCAAGCCGCTGCCCGACAACCCGAAGACGTCCGCGCTGACGGCGTACAGCGCGATCCGCGCGCTGCGCAACCGCGCGGCCCGCTGCGTGATCTGACCGGGCCATTGAATGTCTGCCCGCGCCACCGCGAGGGCGGACGTGCAGAGACAGATTTGTGGGACTTGTGACATGACTCCTTTCGATACGAGCCTCGTGCCCGACGGCAACATCCTGATCGGCGGCGAGTGGCGGCGCGGCCGTGGCGCGCCTTACGCGAGCATTTATCCGGCCGACCAGTCGCTGAACATGGAAGTGTCGACGGCGAACGCGGAAGACGCGGCCGAAGCCGTCGTGGCCGCCGACGCCGCGTGGCGCCGCGCCGACTGGGCCGGGCTGAAGCCGCACCTGCGCGCGCAGGTGCTGTACCGCATCGCCGACCTGATCATGCAGCGCCACGAGGCGCTTGCGAACCTGCAGCGTCGCGACAACGGCAAGCCGATCGGCGAGACGCGCGTGCTGGTGGCGAGCGCGGCGAACACGTTCCGCTATTTCGCGGCGTGCCTCGAAACGCTCGACGAGGAACTGACGCCGTCGCGCGGCGACTACCTGACGATGAGCGTGCACGAGCCGATCGGCGTGATCGCGGCGATCACGCCGTGGAATTCGCCGATCGCGTCCGACGCGCAGAAGCTCGCGCCGGCGCTCGCCGGCGGCAACGCGGTGGTGCTCAAGCCGGCCGAGGTCACGCCGCTCGTGTCGCTCGCGCTGGCCCGCATCTGCGAGGAGGCCGGCGTGCCGAAGGGCGTGCTGAGCGTGCTGCCGGGCAAGGGCTCGGTGATCGGCGACGTGCTGGTGCGTCATCCGCTCGTGAAGAAGGTGTCGTTCACGGGCGGCACCGAGGTGGGCCGCAGCATCGCGCGCATCGCTGCGGAAAAGCTGATGCCCGTGTCGCTCGAGCTCGGCGGCAAGTCGCCGACGATCGTGTGCGACGACGCCGATCTCGATCATGCAGTGAACGGCGTGCTGTACGGCATCTTCAGCTCGTCGGGCGAAGCGTGCATCGCGGGTTCGCGGCTGTTCGTGCAGCGCGCGGTGTACGACGAATTCATGCAGCGCCTGGTCGCGGGCGCACGCAAGCTGCGCGTGGGCGACCCGACGCGCCCCGACACGCAGATGGGGCCGCTGATCACCGCGAAGCATCGCGAGTCGGTGGAGCGCTATGTGGCGCTCGGCCTCGAGGAAGGCGGCCGCCTGCTGTGCGGCGGCGAGCGGCCGTCGGGCGACGGTCGCGAGAACGGCTTCTTCTATCAGCCGACGATTCTCGAAGGCCTGCCGAACAGCGCGCGCATCTGCCAGGAGGAAATCTTCGGCCCCGTGCTCGTCGCGATGCCGTTCGACGACGAAGCGTCGCTGATCGCGCAGGCGAACGACAGCGTGTTCGGCCTGGCCGCCGGCATCTGGACGCGCGACTACAAGCGCGCGTGGCGCATCGCGCGCGCGCTGGAGACGGGCACCGTCTGGATCAATACGTACAAGCTGTTCTCGATCTCCACGCCGTTCTCGGGCTGGAAGGAGAGCGGGATGGGCCGCGAGAAGGGGCGTCTCGGCATCCGCGAGTACATGCAGCAGAAGAGCCTCTACTGGGGCTTGAACGACGCGCCGCTGCCGTGGGCGAACTGAGCGAAGGGGAAAAACGCAATGAGCATTCTGGGAATCGAGCAGATCACGTACGGGGTCGACGATCTCGCCACCTGCCGGCGCTTCTTCGCCGACTGGGGGCTGAAGGAAGTCGAGCACGACGACACGCAGGCGCGCTTCGAGACGCTGAACGGCTGCACCGTGCTGGTCGTCAAGGCCGACGACCCGGCGCTGCCGCCCGCGTTCGAAGCGGGCCCGACGCTGCGTGAAGTCACGTGGGGCGTCGCGACGCAGCAGGAACTCGACGCGCTGCGCGGCAAGCTTGCAGGCCAGCCCGGCTTTTATGCGCGGAAGGATGCGCTCGGTTGCATCGACCCGAACGGGATGGCGATCCGCATCGAAGTCACGCGCAAGCGCGCACTCGACATCACGGGCTCGCCGTCGAACGTGTGGGGCCGGACGCTGCGCGTCGACCAGCCGAGCCCGATCTATGCGCGTGCGGAGCCGGTCGAGGTCGGGCATGTCGTGTTCTTCACGAACTGCCTCGACGCGCAGGAAAAGTTCTATCACGAGCTGCTGGGCTTCGAGACGTCCGACCGCTACCCGGGCCGCGGCGCGTTCATGCGCTGCGCGCCGCACGGCGGCCACCACGACCTGTTCCTGCTCGCGCTGCCTACGGCCAAACGCGGCCTGAACCACGTCGCGTTCACCGTGCGCGACATCCACGAAGTGTTCGGCGGCGGCCTGCACATCGACCGCTGCGGCTGGGAAACGCAACTCGGCCCGGGTCGTCATCCGGTGTCGTCCGCGTACTTCTGGTACTTCCAGAACCCGGCAGGCGGCCTGATCGAGTACTACGCGGACGAAGACATGCTGACGCCCGAGTGGCAGCCGCGCGAATTCGAACCGGGCCCGACCGTGTTCGCCGAATGGGCCGTCGACGGCGGCCTCGACGGCAACACGCGCCGGCAGAAGCACGCAAAGGCGCCGGAAGGCAAGTTCATGACGGAGCGCAAATCGTGAGCGAAGAGAACGCACAGGCGCACGCCGCGCCGGGCACGGTCGTCGTGATCGGCGGCGGCCAGGCCGCCGGCTGGGTGCTGAAGACGCTGCGCGCGGAAGGTTTTGCGGGCCGTCTCGTGATGATCGCCGACGAGCCGCATCTGCCGTACGAGCGGCCGCCGCTGTCGAAGGCCGTGCTGGCCGGCGACGCCGACATCGAAACCGTGCGCGTCGTGCGTCCCGACGAATTCGACGCGCTGAACGTCGAGGCGTGGCAGCCGGAACGCGCCGCGTCGATCGACCGTGCGCGCCGCGTGGTGCGCACCGAAAGCGGCCGCGAGATCGAATACGACCGCCTCGTGATCGCGACCGGCGGCACGTCGCGCCGCCTGCCGGATGCGCTCGTGAAGACGCCGAACCTGCATTACCTGCGCACGCTCGACGAAGCGGCCGCACTCGGCGAGAAGCTGCGCGCGAGCCGGCGCGTGCTCGTGATCGGCGGCGGCTGGATCGGCCTCGAAGTCGCGGCGACCGCGCGCAAGCTCGGCGTCGAGGCGGTCGTGGTCGAAGGCGCGCCGCGGCTGTGCGGCCGCTCGGTGCCGCAGATCGTGTCGGATTTCCTGCTCGACCTGCATCGCGCGAACGGCGTCGACGTGCGGCTCGGCGCGGCGCTCGCGTCGCTCGACGCACAGCCGGACGACGCGTCGAAGGTACGCGCGACGCTCGCCGACGGCACGACGATCGACGCCGATTTCGCGGTGGCCGGCATCGGCCTCGCGCTGAACGCGTCGCTCGCGAGCGACGCGGGGCTGGCGATCGACGACGGCATCGTCGTCGACGAATTCGGCGCGACGAGCGACCCGGCGATCTTCGCGTGCGGCGACGTCGCGAACCATCACAACGGCTGGCTGAAGCGGCGCGTGCGGCTCGAATCGTGGGCCAATGCGCAGAACCAGGCGATCGCGGCCGCGAAGGCCGTGCTGGGCGTGCGCGCACCGTACGTGGAGATTCCGTGGTTCTGGTCGGATCAGTACGACGTGAACCTGCAGATCCTCGGCGATCTGCCGGCCGATGCGCAGCTCGTCGTGCGCGGCGAGCTTGCCGCGCGACGCGCGACGCTGTTTTTCGTGGGCGAAGGGCATGTGAGAGGTGTCATCGCCGTGAACAACGCGCGTGAGCTGAAGCTCGCGCGCAAGTGGATGAACCAGGGCCGGGCAGTGGATACGGAAGCGCTGGCAGACACGAGCAAGACACTGGCCTGACCGGGCGACGAAACCCAGGAGATCCTCCGCATGAGCACTTTCGACAATGTCGTGGCCGGTCGCGCCACGATGGAAGCTGCCGCCTCCACGCCCGGCGCGATCATCGCGCGGCTCGAGCGGCTTCCGGCCAACGCAATGCAGATCCGCGCCCGCGTGCTGATCGGCACCGCGACGTTCTTCGACGGCTTCGACGTGATCACGATCGCGGCCACGCTGCCGCTGCTGATTCACAAATGGGGGCTGTCGCCGACCCAGATCGGCCTGCTGATCGCGTCCGGCGCGATCGGCCAGCTGATCGGCGCATTCCTGTTTCCCGCGCTGGCGGAGAAGCACGGCCGCGTGAAGGCGATCGCGTGGAGCTCGGCCGTGATCGGCATCACGAGCATCGCGTGCGGCTTCGCGCCGACGTTCGAGATCTTCGTGCTGCTGCGGATCCTGCAGGGCCTGGGGCTGGGCGGCGAGTTGCCGGTCGCCGCGACGTACATCAACGAGATCACGCGCGCACATGGCCGCGGCCGCTTCGTGCTGCTGTACGAGATCGTGTTCCCGATCGGCCTGCTCGTGTCGATGGCACTCGGCGCGTGGCTCGTGCCGCGCTTCGGCTGGGAGATCATGTACTTCGTCGGCGGGCTGCCGCTGATCCTGTCGCTCGTGCTGACGCGCCTCGTGCCGGAATCGCCGCGCTGGCTCGCGTCGCGCGGGCGGCTCGCGGAAGCCGGGCGGGCGACGAGCGCGTTCGAAGCGTCGGTGCGCGGCGAGCTGCCGCCCGTCACGCAGGTGGCCGCGTTCGACGAGATGGTGCGCCAGCACCCGAAGCGCCGGATGAGCGACCTGTTCAGCGCCGCGTATCGCAAGCGCACGCTCGCGGTGGCGACGTTGTGGGCGACCTGCGGGTTCATCCAGTACGGGCTGTCGACGTGGCTGCCGACGATCTACAAGAACTTCTATCACGCGCCGCTACAGCTCGCGCTGAACCTCGCGGTGATCGGCTCGGTGATGGGTGTGCTCGGGTCGCTGGCGTCGGCGCTGCTCGTCGACAAGCTCGGCCGCAAGCCGGTGATCGTGTGGTCGTTCGTGCTGTGCGCGCTGTCGCTGGCGTTCGCGGGTGTCTATCACGCGTCGTCGGTGTATGTCGTCTCGATCTTCTGCTCGCTGTCGCTCGGGTTGATGGCGTCGGGGTTCATCACCGCGTACGTCTATACGCCGGAGCAGTATCCGACGAGCATCCGCGCGTCGGGCTGCGGGCTCGGCAGCGCGTGGCTGAAGATCGCGTCGTTCGTCGCGCCGATGGTGGTGCCGCACGCGATCATCGGCGGGAATCTCGCGCCGGCGTTCTACCTGATCGGCATCGTGCCGCTGATCGCGGCGGTGACCGTGCACTTCGTCGGGATCGAGACGAAGGGGAAGGTGCTCGAAGCGCTTGAAGCGTAAGCGCGGCCGGCGGTAACGGATGACGTGCGGAGGCCCGGGCGATGCCCGGGCTTTTTGTTTTTCGCGGTGATGTTGGCGTGGCCGACTCGAGGCTTGCGTGTTCTAATTCACGCTCCCGTTTTTCGATCGAGTGTTGTCATGCCCCTGTTCGAACCCGTCACGCTGGAAACATCCCGCCTCGTCCTGCGGCCGCTGCGCGAAGCCGACGCGCACGCCTTCTTCGAGATCTGGTCGGATGCGGAAGCGATGCGCTATTTCTCGTTCTCGCCGATGACGCACATCGAACAGGCCGTCGAGCGCGTCACGCGCAACCTGAACACGTCCGCGAGCGGGCAGGACCTGATCTGCGTGCTCGAACTGCGGGAAACCGGCGAAGCACTCGGCGAATGCGTGCTGTTCCATGCGAACGAGCAATGCCGGCGTGCGGAGATCGGCTTCAGCCTGCGGCGCCGGTACTGGCGCGGCGGCTACATGCGCGAGGCGGCGTCGGCCGTGATCGATCACGCGTTCGGCACGTTGCGGCTGAACCGGATCGAAGCCGATATCGATCCGCGCAACGTCGCGTCGGCGCGGCTGCTCGAACGGCTCGGCTTCGCGCGGGAAGGGGTGCTGCGCGAACGCTGGATCGTCGGTGACGAAGTGTCGGACAGCGCGCTGTACGGATTGCTGGCGAGCGACCGGCGCGCGTGAGGCGGCCGGGCCGGCGATGGCCCGGTCAGGTCAATCCCGGCGGCTGTCTTTCATGTCGGCCACGCGCCGGTTGTACCCGTTCGCGTCTGCGTACTCTCCCGTCCGGTCTCTCTGTCGCCGGCCGCGCATGCTCGTCGAACGCTCACGATTTCGCGAGCAGGCCCTCGACCTGTTCTTTCCCGCGCAGTGCCGCGACCCACCGGTCGGGTAACGCGTGCTCGCCGTACAACGCGCCGGCGAGGCTGCCGGCGATGGCCGCCGTCGTGTCCGTGTCGTTGCCGAGCGCGATCGCGCGCTTCACGCAGTCTTCGTAGCTGCGCGTCGACAACAGGCAATGGATCGACGACCAGAAGCTGTCGACCACGTAACCGGACCCTTGCGGCGCGTCGAAGCGGCCATCGAGCACGATCTTCAGTTCGACTTCGTCTGCGGTGCCCGCGTAGCGTGTGAGCAACTCGTCCTCGGCCGCGCGCACCGCATCCGGCGCCGGCTTGCCCTTGACGATGCCCCATGCCGTCAGGCCATAAAGCGCACAGCACAGCTGCGAGCGCACGTGGCCGTGCGTGACGACGCTTTGCTTGCACGCAAGCCGGATCGCGTCGTCGCGCGAGGCGGCGACCATCACCACCGGGAAGCAGCGCATCAGCGAGCCGTTGCCGTTGTCGCGCTCGCCGTCAGGGCCGGCAACGGCGGGCGCCGCGCCGGCCGCCAGCGCATGGAACGCACGCTGCGTCTGCAGGCCGACATCGAACACGCGGCCGTCCGGCGTGAAGGCGCCGCGATGAAACCAGTCCTGCAGGTTGCGGGCGAACGTGTCGAGATTCAGGTCACGGTCATCCGCGAGCGCGTCGAGCAGCGCGAGCGCCTGCGCGCCGTCGTCGCTCCAGGTGCCGGGCGGCACGCCGTCGTGTGCACGCGCAAAGCCGGGCGGCGGCGTCATGTCGATCGCGGCGGGCGGCGGGATCGACGCGGCATCGTGGAATTCGTACGGCACGCCCAGTGCGTCGCCGATCAGCAGGCCAAGCAGGCCGCCGCGCAGGCGGGATTGTCGGTTCGGAAGGGTCGTCATCGGAAGAGGTTGGGGTTGGCGGCTCGCGTTGCAGATTAGACCAATCGCATTCGCGTGCCTAGCCGGCGCATGCCGAAGGGCCGTAGGCAGCGGTGCGCGCGAATCGCCGGAGGTATGCTTGCGAGTCAGGACCGGATTCGCTGACCGACTGCGGAGCGGGTGGCGCCGAGTAGGGAGCAACGACATGAAACAGATCGTGGTAACGCGCGTCGCAGCGTATTCCGTCGACAGTGAATACGCGGAAGTGACGCCATGCTGCGGCGAGCACGAGATCACGGTGTTCTCGTTCGGCGGCACGGCGCGCTGCCATGCGGTGGCGCGGTCGAATTCGAGTGTCTGCGGCTCGACCTCTGAGCGGCCGAGCGACTGACGGCCTTGCCGGATTGCCGGCGCAAACTTACGCTTGGCCGGCACCCCGGCCCACGAACAGGATCGACCATGCAAGCCCATCCTCTGCGTCTTTCCCCCGGCGACGATCTGCGCCGTTCGATCGAGGAAGCATTGCGCCCGCACGGTGCGCACGCGGCCTTCGTGATCCAGGGCATCGGCAGCCTGAGTGTCGCGCAATTGCGCTTCGCCGGCGTCGACCAGCCGACCGAATTGCGCGGCGACCTCGAAATTCTGACGCTGGCCGGTTCGGTGTCGCCGGACGGCGCGCACCTGCACATGTCCGTTTCCGACGCGAGCGGCCGCGTGTCGGGCGGCCATGTGGTGAGTGGTTGCGTGGTGCGCACGACCGCCGAGATCCTGCTCGCGCTGCTGCCCGCCCATCGTTTCTCTCGCGAACCCGATGCGGGCACCGGCTTCAACGAGCTGGTGATCCGGCGAGAGCCGGGCGGCGAAACGGCATAAAAAAGCGCCGCAGGCCTTTCAGCCTGCGGCGCCATTGCGCGGCGCTGCGACGTGTCAACCGCCCGTCGCAGCTCGCCGTGCGTGCTTACATCTGCACGGTGTCGGCCACTTCCTTGAAGTCTTCGATCTGGTCGAAGTTCATGTACTTGTAGATCTTGTCGCCGTTGGCGCTGAGCACGCCCATGTCCGCCATGTACTCTTCCTTGGTCGGGATCTTGCCCAGACGCGAGCAGATGGCCGCCAGTTCCGCCGAGCCGAGATACACGTTCGTGTTCTTGCCGAGACGGTTCGGGAAGTTGCGGGTCGACGTCGACATGACCGTCGCGCCTTCGCGCACCTGGGCCTGGTTACCCATGCACAGCGAGCAGCCCGGCATTTCGGTACGCGCACCGGCCGTGCCGAACACGCCGTAGTGGCCTTCTTCCGTCAGCTGCTTCTGGTCCATCTTGGTCGGCGGCGCGACCCACAGCTTGACCGGGATGTCGCGCTTGCCTTCGAGCAGCTTCGACGCGGCGCGGAAGTGACCGATGTTGGTCATGCACGAGCCGATGAACACTTCGTCGATCTTGGCGCCGGCGACGTCCGACAGCGTCTTCACGTCGTCCGGGTCGTTCGGGCAGGCGACGATCGGCTCGTGGATGTCGGCGAGGTCGATCTCGATGACGGCCGCGTACTCGGCGTCGGCATCCGGCGACAGCAGTTGCGGGTCGGCCAGCCACTGCTCCATCGCCGCGATACGGCGCTGCAGGCTGCGCGGATCCTGGTAGCCCTGCGCGATCATCCACTTCAGCAGCGTGATGTTGCTGTTCAGGTATTCGATGATCGGTTCCTTGTTCAGGCGCACCGAGCAACCGGCGGCCGAACGCTCGGCGGACGCATCCGACAGCTCGAACGCTTGCTCGACCTTCAGGTCGGGCAGGCCTTCGATTTCGAGGATGCGGCCCGAGAAGATGTTCTTCTTGCCTTGCTTGGCGACCGTCAGCATGCCTTGCTTGATCGCGTACAGCGGGATCGCGTTGACGAGGTCACGCAGCGTGACGCCCGGCTGCATCTTGCCCTTGAAGCGGACCAGCACCGATTCCGGCATGTCCAGCGGCATCGTGCCGGTGGCGGCCGCGAACGCGACCAGGCCCGAACCTGCCGGGAAGCTGATGCCGATCGGGAAACGCGTGTGCGAATCGCCGCCGGTGCCGACGGTGTCGGGCAGCAGCATGCGGTTCAGCCACGAGTGGATCACGCCGTCGCCCGGGCGCAGCGCGATGCCGCCACGCGTGCTGATGAAGTTCGGCAGCGTCTGGTGCGTCTTCACGTCGACCGGCTTCGGATATGCGGCGGTGTGGCAGAACGACTGCATCACGAGGTCGGCCGAGAAGCCGAGGCAGGCGAGATCCTTCAGTTCGTCGCGGGTCATCGGGCCCGTGGTGTCCTGCGAGCCGACCGAGGTCATCTTCGGTTCGCAGTACGTGCCCGGGCGCACGCCCTGGCCTTCCGGCAGACCGCATGCGCGGCCGACCATCTTCTGCGCGAGCGAGAAGCCCTTGCCGCTGTCGGCCGGCTGGTGCGGCAGGCGGAACAGCGTCGACGGCGCGAGGCCCAGCGCTTCACGCGCCTTCGCGGTCAGGCCGCGGCCGATGATCAGCGGAATGCGGCCGCCGGCGCGCACTTCGTCGAACAGCACGTCGGACTTGACCTGGAATTCGGCGATCACGTTGCCGTCCTTCAGCGCCTTGCCTTCATACGGGCGCAGTTCGACCACGTCGCCCATTTCCATCTGCGACACGTCGAGCTCGATCGGCAGCGCGCCGGCGTCTTCCATCGTGTTGTAGAAGATCGGGGCGATCTTGCCGCCGAGGCACACGCCGCCGAAGCGCTTGTTCGGCACGAACGGGATGTCTTCGCCCGTGAACCACAGCACCGAGTTGGTGGCCGACTTGCGCGAGGAGCCGGTGCCGACCACGTCGCCCACGTAGGCGACCAGGTGACCCTTTTCCTTCAGCGATTCGATGAACTTGACCGGGCCGCGCTTGCCGTCTTCTTCCGGCGTGATGCCCGGGCGGGCGTTCTTCAGCATCGCCAGCGCGTGCATCGGGATGTCCGGGCGGGTGGTGGCGTCCGGGGCCGGCGACAGGTCGTCGGTGTTCGTTTCGCCCGTCACCTTGAACACGGTGATGGTCAGGCTTTGCGGCACTTCCGGACGGCTCGTGAACCATTCGGCGTCGGCCCAGCTTTGCAGCACGGCCTTCGCGTGCGCGTTGCCCTTGTCGGCGAGTTCCTTGACGTCATGGAACTGGTCGAACATCAGCAGGGTTTTCTTCAGTGCGTCAGCGGCGACGGCAGCGACTGCCTCGTCGGACAGCAGCTCGATCAGCGGCTGGATGTTGTAGCCGCCCAGCATCGTGCCGAGCAGTTCGGTGGCGCGTTCGCGCGAGATCAGCGGGCAGGCGGTCTCGCCCTTGGCCACGGCGGCCAGGAAGCCGGCCTTCACGCGGGCGGCTTCGTCGACGCCGGCCGGCACGCGATGGGTGATCAGGTCGACGAGCGTCTGCTCTTCGCCGGCGGGCGGGTTGGTCAGCAGTTCCACCAGTTCGGCGGTCTGCTGAGCCGTCAGCGGCAGGGGAGGAATACCGAGCGCGGCGCGGGCGGCCACGTGAGCACGAAAGTTTTCAAGCATGGGGAGACCTGCTGATATTGCGTTTGAGGGGAAGGCCTTGCCGGCACTCCGGGGCTGTTCCAGGCACTGCTTTGAGCGGGATTCTAATCTCAATGATCTGTAACGTCAAATGTCTTATGTCTTATATAAGAGTTGAGACTTGGGTACGGGAAAGTGCGGTGGCGCGGGGGAGCCGGTGTTTGCGGACGTGTTTCGGCGGCGCGCCGGGGCATGCCTGCGGGCGCGGTGTCTCGGGTGTCCCGACTGTTGATGCGAGGAGCGGGGCGGCGGTGTGCGTGACCGGGATCCGGGGTGTCCGTCTGCGTCGTGTCGCCCGCGTCGCGGCGCTGGCCGCTGTCGTGTGAACAGGCAAGGGGCGCCCGAGGCTGCCGCCCGCGCGGGGGCGCTGCTGGTTACGAATCCCGGAAGCCCGGAATCCCGGAAGCCGGCGGCGCACATTTCTGCACAAGCACACAGGAAACGGTACACACATACCGCTTTCGGGCGCCTACGCTGTATTTCACGTGCCTTTCAGCGATATTTCAAAAAAAGTGGGGCATTGGCGCGTGCCGGTCGCTTCGTCGTGAACGGCCGGCCGCGAACCCTCAAGTCCCGTCAATCCGGAACATGCGATCCAGAGAATCGATTTTCGTTGTCCTGTCGCTCGTCGCGTCGTCGCTCGTTCATGCGGCGGCGGCCGACGACGAAACGCGCGGCTTCGACAGCCGTCCCGTCGCACTGGTCTATCGCGGCCCGGCCGCATGCGACGGTTGCCCCGAGACGATTGCGAGGCGCCTGCGGGAATCCGAGCACAAGTTCCGGGTGCTTTACGTCGGGCCCGCGGAAAAACGCCGGATCACGCCTGCTGTCCTCGCCGGCGCCGCGCTGTATGTCCAGCCCGGCGGCGGGCAGGACATTCCCGGCGCGGCGGCCAGCATCGGGAAAGCCTCGATCGAGGCCGTGCGGCAATACGTGTCGAACGGCGGGCGCTATCTGGGCATCTGCATGGGCGCCTACCTGGCGGGCGACCCGGGTTTCGGGCTGGTCGCGGGCGAGATCGACTCGGAGGTCGACCGGCCGCGCTCGACGCTTCACGGTATCGCGGACACGGTGACGCCGGTGGTATGGCGCGGGAAAAAACGCTGGATCTACTTCCAGGACGGCGCGATGCTCCCGGCCGCCCCCGGCGCGGCCGTGCTGGCGACCTATCCGAACCGCGATATCGCAGCCGCGACCTATCGCTACGGCAAAGGGCGCGTCGGTCTTGTCGGCCCGCATCCCGAAGCCGACGAAAGCTGGTATCGCGAGTACGGTCTCCGGAATCCGGACGGGGTTCTGCCGGACATGGCGTACGACCTGATCAACGCGACGATGAAGCCATGACGGTGCGCGAGCTAATTCCGCCGTGCGCGATACGCGTCAAGATTCTTCCGCGCCTGTGCGCGGATCGCGCGTTGCACGAAAGGCGTCCAGCCGAGCAGCGCGCCTTTCAGTCCAAGCGCCTGACGCGCCCAGCGCCACAGGTCGAAGCTGTCGCGATGCTCGACGATGCGCCCGTCGCGAAACCGGAACCGCGCGTTAATCCGGTTGACCACCATCCGGCCGGTCGTGGTGAACCGGTAATGGGCGATCCATTCGGCGCGCCCGGCCTGCTGATCCGCGGCGACGTCGCTGAACGTCAGGGAAAAGTCCTGCGCACGCGCGACCAGCATGCGCCACATGTCGCGTGCGAGGTCGCCGCGCAGCTCGCCGAACGCGGGATCGCTGAAGACGACGTCATCGGCATAGCAGGCGAGCATCGCGTCGATGTCGCGCTGCTGGAACGCCGTGTAGAAGCGCTGGATCAACTCGGTGTGCGGATGGCTCATCGTTGGGTGGGGTGTCGTTGCAGATGAAACGGAGTCTCGACGCGGCGGCCGGACATTCGACCGGTTGATCGACGGGGGCGCGCCATACGGCAGGAATGCCCCGATCGAGCGGATGTCGACGTGTCTTCCGCGCGACGATGCAGGTCACGTGCGGGCGTTCGGCGTGACCGCCGCCCTGAACGTGACATGCGTCGCGGCATGTCGCGATATCGATCGAAACAAGCGGGAAGGGATAAGGGCGTGCGCGGCTCCACCGGTTCAGCCGTCGCGACCGGAACCCGGCCGGAGCGTCGGCGAATGCACGTCAGCGGTTCGCCAGCGCCACGTCCTGGTTGCCGCGCCCCGTCACCAGGCAGCCCGACATGAATGCCTCGCCCTGGCTGCTGGCCGCTGCTTCGCCGAAGCCGCGGCCGAGCGCGTCGACCTTCACTTGCGCGGCGCCCTGTTCGCACGCGAGCGGGCTGGTGTCGCGGCCCTGCGCATGCAGGATCGCGCGATCGCCGATGAGATACGCCAGCAGCGCGAAAACAGCGATATGTACGGCTCGTCTCATGGTTCGTCTCCTCGTCGCACAAGCGTAACGCGGACACGTTCGACGAAGCACTTGGGGGTTCCCCCGGTAAACGTCTGCTGAATCGGGGGGCGGGCGGGGTGATCGTGTCCCGTTTTCGCGTGTTGCGGGCGGAGCGAAGGCACGGTTTCCATGCGGCCGGCGGGCGAAACCGGACGTGCGGCGAGACATTCGAGCGATGGTTTTCAGCGCGACAGGCACGCGATTCGCGCGAGTTTGACGAATGTCAGGAGACGGGCGGGAGGGGGCGGTCGGACGGCCGTTCACAGCGATAGCATGAACGCATGATTTGACGGAACGCGATCGCGGAGGAGTGCATCGGTTCCGGCAAGCAGGTGCGTGTTGAACATCGCTGTCGAAATAGTGAGGAATCCAAATGCTTAACGTCTCTTCCGTCCTGATCAGCCTCGCTCCGATGTGGGCCATCCTGCTCGTTGCGTCTTCGGCAGCCGCCTATTTCGTGTTCTGGCGCAAGGTCATCAAGTAAGCGCGGCGAGAAGGCCGGTGCGTGCGTGGGCGGTAACGCGGAACGCGCACGAGTGTCGCACCGCTCGCTGCAAACCTGCGGTCCGTCAGCGAACGGCCGCCGTCGCGTTGCCGCGCGTCATCGCCGTCATTGCACGGCCGTGACCGGCACGTTCGAAATCCGCACCAGCCGGCTCATCACGCTGCGGCGGAACACCGACATCAGCGCATGCAACGGATCGTGCCGCGGCGCGACGACCACGATCTCGTCGCACCCCATCTCCGCCGCTACGGCCGCGATCGTATCGGCCACCGGGCCGACCTTCATCACGACGCTGTACTTGACGCCGGCTTCCCGCAGGATCCGCTCGGCCGTGGCCAGATCGGCGGACGCGAACTTCTCCTCGATCGAACGCAGCCGCGACAGCGGATGGTAGGCCTCGAGCCGCGTCGATTCGAGCGGCGCCTGTACGTTGATCAGTACGATTTCCGACGCGCACCGTTCGCGATACAGGAATGTCGCGTGGCGAACCGCCTGTAGCGAGCGGGGAGAGTGGCCGACCGGAACCAGCAGCTTGAGCATGAACGTTGTCCAGGAAACGAGATGATTCCAGCGTAGCGTGCCGCCGGGACGAACGATCTAAAGAGAACGGCCGACCGCGTAAAAATGTCGTTAACGCGCGCCGTCTCGTGCTGCGCCTGATAGAAATATAAGAAATTTAAGTTTATGCGCATAAACGATTTCATCCGCGAGGGCGGCGCGTGCGCAGCGTGGCATGTCGCCCCGATTTAGTCGGAACCGCAATGAATCGCGGCGGAAAATATCGGAGGTTGCCGATCCGGCGTCGCGTAGAGTAGTGCATCGGCCGCGGCGCGGCCCCGCCCGTCCGTTTCGGGGGGCGTCCGCCGCCAGGCGGCCCGCCATCCCGTTCCGATTCCAGGAGACTCCGCATGCCGCACGGCGCCCCGCAGCTTCTCGCTCCCGCTTCCATCCCCGTCGACCCGATCGTGCGCCTGTCGGCCGGCGAACTCGCGTCGGCGATCCGCGGCAAGGCCGTGTCGTGCGTCGAGACGATGCGCGCGTATCTCGATCACGTCGAGCGCGTGAACGGTGCGGTCAACGCGATCGTCGCGCTGCGCGATCGCGACGCGCTGCTCGCCGAAGCCGCGGAAAAGGATGCCGCACTGGCGCGTGGCGAGTACCACGGCTGGATGCACGGGATGCCGCAGGCGCCGAAGGATCTGGCGATGACGAAGGGGCTGCGGACGACCTACGGCTCGCCGATCTTTCGCGAAAACGTGCCGCAGGCCGATTCCGTGTGCGTCGCGCGGATGCGCGCGGCCGGCGCGATCTTCATCGGCAAGACCAACACGCCCGAATTCGGGCTCGGCTCGCACACGTTCAACGAAGTCTTCGGCGCGACGCGCAACCCTTACGACCTGACGAAAAGCGCGGGCGGCAGCAGCGGCGGCACGGCGGCGGCGCTCGCGTCGCGGATGCTGCCGGTCGCGGACGGCAGCGACTTCGGTGGTTCGCTGCGCAATCCGGCCGCGTTCTGCAACATCTACGGCTTCCGCCCGTCTCAGGGGCGCGTGCCGCGCTGGCCGGGCGTCGACGTGTTCGTGCAGCAGCTCGGCATCGAAGGGCCGATGGGCCGCACGGTCGGCGACGTCGCGCAGCTGCTCGCGATCCAGGCCGGCTACGACCGCAACGATCCGCTGTCGCTCGCGGAGGATCCGGCCGTGTTCGCGCAGCCGCTCGACACCGACCTGCGCGGCAAGCGCGTCGCGTGGGTCGGCGACTGGAACGGCTATCTCGCGACCGAGGCCGGCGTGCTCGCGCTGTGCGAACAGGGGCTGGCGACGCTGCGCGAGATCGGCTGCGACGTCGACGCCGCACTGCCGGCGTTCGCGCCCGACCGGATCTGGCGCCTGTGGCTCGCGCACCGGCACTTGTTGTCCGGCGGCGGGCTGCTGGCGCACTATCGCGACCCGGCGCGGCGCGCGTTGCTGAAGCCCGAGGCGATCTACGAGGTCGAAGGGCTGCTCGCGATGCAGGGCGCGGCCGTGTTCGAGGCGAGCGTCGAGCGCACCGCGTGGCATCAGGCCGTGCTGAGCTTCTTCGACCGTTACGACTTCATCGCGGCGCCGACCGCGCAGGTGTTCCCGTTCGACGTCGACCAGCGCTGGCCGACGGAGATCGCGGGCCGTGCGATGGATACCTACCACCGCTGGATGGAAACGGTCGTGCCGTGGACGCTGGCCGGCTGCCCGGTGATCAGCGTGCCGGTCGGCTTCAACGACGCGGGGCTGCCGATGGGGATGCAACTGATCGGGCGCCCGCGTGCCGATCTCGCCGTGTTGCAGCTCGCGCGCGGCTACGAGCAGGCGGCCGGCTGGGTGGACGGGCGGCTGCCGGCGTGGATGGCGGGGTGATACGGCGGCCGGGCGATAGCCGGTAGCGGATGGCGGATGACCAAGCGGGCGGCGGCAAGCCGCTCGTTTTGCTTTTGTTTTCGAACGTGTTGCCGGGGCATGTCAGGCCGAGCCCGTGGCACGGGCGCATGTGCGCGACGGCGTGGCGTCATGTCAATGACGCGGCACGGCACGTTCCGCGTCACGCTGCGCCGTGCTGTTCGTCGGCGCGCATCATGCTGATCCCGGCACGGGCGCATTTGCGCGACGGTGTGGCGTCATGTGATTGACGCGGCACGGCACGTTCCGCGTCACATACCGCCGGTCGATGTTGAATCCGACGTGCGGTTCAAGACGTGCGACGGCTGGCAGGCCACCGGCCGCGTCACCGTGCAGACGCCGACATTCGCCGCCATTGATGCGCCTCGAGAACGAATGTCGGCACACGCGCGATATCGCGCGGCAAACCGGGACAAATCCACTCGAGCGCGTACGCCGGCCGCGGAATTACAAGCCTCCGTGCCTCATGATTTCGTTTCGATGTGTTTCAGTCGTTGCGGCGGCGCGCGGCGCGCTTCGACAATATCGGCCTCGATCATTCCGGCACGAGGAACACACATGAAACACATTCGCGCGACGGGCCGGTACCTGGCCTCGGCAGGCATCGCGTTCGGCATCCTGGCAAGCGGCGCCGCACACGCGCAGCTCGACCTGCAGTCGCTCGGCGCGTCGCTGCTCGGCGGCGGGCAGCAGCAGGTGGCACCCGCGCAGGGCGGCGTTTCCCAATTGCTGCAGGCTTACGTCGGCGCGAACCAGCAGGTGCTGACCGGCCAGTCTTCGCTCGCGTCGGCGATGGGCCTGACCGGCGCGGCCGGGCAGGCGCAGCAGGCCGCGAGCCAGCTGGCCGGCGGCGATGCGCTGACGCCGGCCGCGCTGTCGCAGATGGGCGGCGCGCAGCAATCGGTGTCGCAGGCGCTCGGCCAGGCGTTCGCGAGCGGCGGCGCGACGCACGGGCCGATCGACAAGCAGGCGTTCAGCAACGGCCTCGCGTCGCTCGGGCAGGGGCTCACGCAGTATTCGCAGCTGCAGTCGGGGCTCGGCAATCTCGGCTCGACGAGCGCGGCGTCGCTGTTGCAGTCGGGCCTGAACCCGCAGAACATGCAGGCTGCGTCATATATCGCGCAAAGTGCGCCGGGCCAGTTGCAGTCGCTCGCGGCGACGCTCAGCCAGGCCGTGCAGTTCGCGACGAGCCAGGGTATTTCGGTGCCGTCGGTCGCATCGTCCGCGCTGAAGCTGCTGCCGTAACGTTGCGCGGGGCCGCGCGATGCTGTGCCGGCATCGCGCGCGACGACGAAGATCGCCCCGCACAACATGGGGATTTCGCGCGATGTTATCGTGGCGTGTCCCTTTTTTCGGTGCAGGTTCATGACTGACTCGTTCGACCTCTCGCGCTATTTCTCCCGCATCGGCTACGACGGCCCGGTCGAGCCGACGCTCGACGTGCTGCGCCGGCTGCACCTGCTGCACCCGCAAGCGATTCCGTTCGAAAACCTCAATCCGCTGACCGGCGCGCGCGTCGCGCTCGACCTGCCCGCGATCGTCGACAAGGTGATCGAACGCCGCCGCGGCGGCTACTGCTTCGAACTCAACAAGCTGTTCTACACCGCGCTCACGACGATCGGCTTTCGCGTGACGCCGATGATCGCGCGTGTGCGCTGGATGCAGCCGCCGGAAGTCGCCACCGCGCATACGCACATGCTGCTGCGCATCGATCTCGACGGCGCGGCGTGGCTCGCCGACATCGGCTTCGGCAGCGCCACGCTGACCGCGCCGCTACGGTTCGTGCCGGACGAGCGGCAACTGACGCCGCACGGCGCGTTCCGCGTCGTCGCCGCGCCGGTCGACGGTGAATTCGACATGCAGTTCGAGACGCCCGACGGCTGGCAGACCACCTACCGCTTCCAGTCGAAGCGGGTCGAATGGATCGATTACGACGCCGCGAACTGGTTTACGTCGACGTATCCCGAATCGATCTTCCTGCACAACCTGATCGCATGCCGCGTGCTGCCGGACGGCCGCGCTGCGCTGCGCAACACCACGCTGACGATCCGCGATGCAGCGGGCGCCGGGCACTCCGTCACGTTCGACGATGCGGCCGCATGGGGCGCGTGCCTGCGCGACACGATCGGCATCGATACGACGGGATTCGATCTCGACGCGCTGTTCGCGCGGCTGGCGGCGCGCGCTGCGACGTAACGCGGGCTCACGATACCCGATCGCGGCCCGCGCAAATGGGCTGCATCCGCACTTGATTTTTGCTAGATTGCTAGCATACTAGCCATCATGACCGACGAAGAAGTGAAGCAATTCAACGTGTACCTGCCGCCGAGCCTGATCCGGCAGGTCAAGCATCGCGCCATCGAAACGGAGCAGTCGCTGTCCGCGCTGGTGGCCGATGCATTGCGCGCGTACCTGGCCGCGCCGCAGCCGGGCGCGGGGCCGTCCATCGAGGAGGAGTGACATGTCATCCGAGCGAATCGAAGCCGTGTACCTGACGACGCACAACTGGGGCAAGTCGGCGAAGTTTTTCCAGGCGCTGGGCTTTACGCTGGAGTTCGAAACCGATCACAACTCGGGCCAGCTGCGTCGTGGCGACGGCCCCTTCCTGTTCATCGCCGAAGTGCCGCCGGGCGAAACGCCGGACATGCAGGTCGTGCTCAAGGTGCCGAATGAACAGGCGGTGCAGCCGCAGCCGATCGTCGACGTCGTCACGCCGTTCGAGGACACGCACTGGGGCACGCGCGACATGACCGTACGCGATCCGGACGGTCGCGTGTGGCGCCTGCAGGCGCCAGGGCAGCAGGGCGCGTGAGGCCGACATGACCGAACCCCGCGAAAGCGCCCCCGACAGCACCGCCGCGCGCGTCGCGCTGTGGCGTGCGCTGCACGTCGAACTCGATGCGCCGCCGCATGTGCTCGCCGACGAAGTCGGGCGGCAATTGCTCGCACCGGAACCCGGCTGGCAGCAGCGCGGTGACATGGATCCGCAGTTCACGCGGCCGTTTCGCGCGTCGATCGTCGCGCGGGCGCGCTTCATCGAGGATCTCGTGGTGGAGCAGGCCGCGCGCGGCGTGCGCCAGTACGTGATCCTCGGCGCAGGGCTCGACAGCTTCGTGCAGCGTCGGCCCGACATGGCGTCGCGTGTGACCGTCTTCGAAGTCGACCAGCCGGCGCCGCAGCGCTGGAAGCAACGGCGCCTCGTCGAGCTGGGTTTCGGCGTGCCCGACTGGCTGCGTTTCGTGCCGGTCGATTTCGAGGCGAAACAGTCGTGGCGCGCGGCGCTCGTCGGTGCGGGCTTCGATGCCGGCAAGCCGGCGGTCGTCGTGTCCACCGGCGTCAGCATGTACCTGACGCGCGAGGCGAACGCGGCCGCGTTGCGCGAAGTCGCCTCGCTCGCGCCGGGCTCGACGCTCGCGATGACGTTCCTGCTGCCGCTGGAAAATGCCGATCCGGACGTGCGTCCGGGGCTGGAAATGGCCGCGAAGGGCGCGCGCGCAAGCGGCACGCCGTTCATCAGCTTCTTCATGCCGGCGCAGATGCAGGCGCTCGCGCGGGAGGCCGGCTTCACGAAGACCGAGCACGTTTCGGCTGCCGAACTGACGCGCCGCTATTTCGCGGATCGTGCGGACGGACTCAGGCCGCCGAACAACGCGGAGGAACTGCTGGTCGCGACGGTCTAGCCTCGCGCGTACGCAAGCATGCCGGCAGCGCGCCGGTTCCGGTCACGCGGAACCGGCCAGCCTGGTCACGCGCGTTCGAGCACGGCCATTTCCCGCACGACCACGAGCAGCACCGCGAGGCTCGCGCCGCCGGACGCGCGCAAGTCGGCGAGCAGGTGCTCGTAGCGTGCGAGCGCGGCTTCGCGGCGCGCGCGCCACGCGCCGACGATCGTCTCCGGCGTGGTCGAATCCGGCGATTCCGCAAGCGCGCTCGCCGCGAGCGTGCGCTTGAGGCGCGCGACTTCCGCGAGCGCGGCCGCGCGCGCCAGCATGTCCCAGTGCGTCGGGGTCGGCAGCGTCGCCGCGCGCTCGCCGATCCAGCTGTAATTGAGCAGCGTGCCGAGCGAGAAATACACGCCCGCGACGAGTTCGAGGCTGCGGTTGCTGGTCGCGGCCACTTCGGCGATGTCGAGTAGCGCGGCCGAGATGTCGCCGCTCGCGACGCGCACCGCGAGCGCGCTGTCGACGCCGGCTTCCACCAGCACGCGCTGCCGCTCGGACAGCGCTTCGAGATCATCGGCCGGCAACAGCGACGGCAGTTGCGGCGCAAGCCGCTCGGCCGCGTCGCGGCAGCGCGCGATCAGCTCGGCGACGCCGCCGTCGGCCACCGCGCCGGATTGCAGATGCCGCAGGAACCACAGCGCCGCGCGTTCCAGCAGGCGCGCGACGTCGACGAACATGCGCGCCTGCACGTCGTCGGCGACGCGGTTGTCGAGCGCATCGATGTCGCGCCACACCGCATCGAGGTCGAACACGTCGCGCGCCATGATGCACGCCCGCACGATGTCGCCGGGCTTCGCGTCGGTTTCCTCCATCAGCCGATGCACGAATGCGCAGCCGACGCGGTTCACGAGCGCGTTGGTCAGATGCGTCGCGAGAATCTCGCGGCGCAGCGGATGGCGGCGCATCGGTTCGCTGAAGCGCTGCTGCAACGGCTTGGGGAAGTAGTCGACGAGCATCGCGGCAACCAGCGGATCCTCGGGCACGTCGGATTCGAGCAGCGCGTCATACAGCCACATCTTGCTGTACGCGAGCAGCACCGCGCGTTCCGGCGACGTGAGGCCGAGCTTCGCGGCTTGCCGTTCGGCGACTTCGTCGTCGGTCGGCAGGAATTCGATCACGCGGTTCAGGCGGCCCGCGCGTTCGAGCCAGCGCATCAGGCGCGCCTCGGCATCGAGCTGCTCGACCGCATAACGACCGGCGATCGACAGCGCCTGCGTCTGGTAGTAGTTGTCGCGCAGCACGAGCAGCCCGACTTCGTCGGTCATCTCCGCGAGCAGGGCGTTGCGCTGCTTCTCGGTCATCTCGCCGTCGGACACGACGAGCCCGAGCAGGATCTTGATGTTGACTTCGTGATCCGAACAATCGACGCCGGCCGAGTTGTCGATCGCGTCGGTGTTGATGCGGCCGCCGCGCTGCGCGAACTCGATCCGGCCAAATTGCGTGCAACCGAGGTTGCCGCCTTCGCCGACGACCTTGCAGCGCAGATCCGCGCCGTTCACGCGCACCGCGTCGTTTGCGCGGTCGCCCACTTGCAGGTGGGTTTCGCGCGCCGCCTTCACGTAGGTGCCGATGCCGCCGTTGTACAGCAGGTCGACCGGCGCCTGCAGGATCGCGCGGATCAGCTCGGCCGGCGGCAGCGCGTGCGCGTCGATGCCGAGCGCGGCCTGCACGGCGGGCGACAGCGGGATCGTTTTCGCGGTGCGCGGATAGACGCCGCCGCCCGACGAGATCGCGGCCGGATCGTAGTCGGCCCAGCTCGAGCGTTCGAGCGCGAACATGCGCGCGCGCTCCGCGAAGCTCGTCGCGGGATCGGGGTTCGGGTCGAGGAACACGTGCCGGTGATCGAACGCGGCGACGAGCCGGATATGCGGCGACAGCAGCATCCCGTTGCCGAACACGTCGCCCGACATGTCGCCGACGCCGACCACCGTGAAGTCGGTCGTCTGCGTATCGATGCCCATCTCGCGGAAGTGGCGCTTGACCGATTCCCACGCGCCGCGCGCGGTGATCGCCATCTTCTTGTGGTCGTAGCCGACCGAGCCGCCGGACGCGAACGCGTCGTCGAGCCAGAAGCCGTATTCGTGCGAGATCGCGTTCGCGTAGTCGGAGAAGGTGGCCGTGCCCTTGTCGGCGGCGACCACCAGGTACGGATCGTCGGGGTCGTGCCGCACCACGTCGGGCGGCGGCACGATCGCGTTGCCGGCCAGGTTGTCGGTCAGGTCGAGCAGGCCGCGCAGGAAGGTCTGGTAACACGCGATGCCTTCGCGCATCCACGCTTCGCGATCGCTCGGCGGCGGCGGGTTCTTCACGACGAAGCCGCCTTTCGAGCCGACCGGCACGATCACGACGTTCTTCACCATCTGCGCCTTCATCAGCCCGAGCACTTCGGTGCGGAAATCCTCGCGGCGATCCGACCAGCGCAGGCCGCCGCGCGCGACGCGCCCGCCGCGCAGGTGCACGCCCTCGACACGCGGCGAGTACACCCAGATCTCGAACATCGGCTTCGGTTCGGGCAGCCCGGGCACCTTCGCCGGATTGAACTTGAACGACAGGTACGGTTTCGACTCACCGTTTGCGTCGACGAGGAAGTAGTTCGTGCGCTCGGTCGCGTTGATCACGCCGAGGAACTGCCGCAGGATGCGGTCTTCGTCGAGGTTCGGCACCTGGTCGAGCGCGCCTTCGATCGCCTTCAGCAGCCGCTCGGCCTGCACGTCGCGCGTGTCGCCGGTGGCCGGGTCGAAGCGCAGCAGGAACAGCTCGACGAGCTGCCGTGCGATCGCCGGGTTGCCGGTCAGCGCGCGCTCGATATATGCGTCGCTGAAGGTCGAGCCGACTTGCCGCAGATACTTCGCATACGCGCGCAGGATCGTCACTTCGCGCGCACTCAGATGGGCGCGCAGCACGAGGCGGTTGAAGTCGTCGTTCTCGATCCGGCCGCTCCAGATCTGGTCGAACGCATCCTCGAACAGGCCTTTCACGCGCTCGATGTCGAATTCGGTGTCGTCCGCGAGCTCGAGGCCGAAGTCGTGCACCCACGCATGCGCGGCGTCCTGCGTCTGGATCCGGTACGGCCGCTCCTCGTCCACGCGCACGCCGAGATGCTCGAGCATCGGCAGGCTGCGCGACAGCGCGATCGGGTCGCCCGCGCGAAAGACCTTGAAGCGGAACGCACGCGCTTCCGCCTCGATCGGCCGGTACAGGTTCATCGCGAGCTGCCCCGAATCCTTCACCCGCTCGATCAGCTCGATGTCGCGCACGGCCGTGCGCGCCGGATAGTCGTCGCGGTAGCCGGCCGGGAACGAATCGGCATAGCGCTGCAGCAGCCGGTTGCCTTGCTCTTCGCCGAAGGCGTCGAGCAGCGCGTCGGCGAGATCGTCCTGCCAGCGGCGCGTGACCTGCACGAGCCGCGTTTCGAGCTCGCGCGTGTCGACGTCGGGCATCGTGCCCGGTTCCGCATGCACGACGAAATGAATGCGCGCGATCGCCGATTCCGACAGCAGCGGCGTGAATTCGACGTTCACGCCGTTGTACGCATCGACGAGCAGCTTCGCGATGCGCCGGCGCAGGTCGGTGTTGTACTTGTCGCGCGGCACGAACACGAGGCACGACACGAAGCGGTCGAAGCGGTCGCGCCGCACGAACAGGCGCGTGCGCTGGTGTTCCTGCAGCCGCAGGACGCCGAGCGCGATGTCGTAGAGCTGGTCTTCGTCGGCCTGGAACAGTTCGTCGCGCGGATAGGTTTCGAGCACCGTCACGAGCGACTTGCCGAGATGGCCCTTCGGCAGGAAGCCCGCGCGCCGCACGATGTTCGCGCACTTGCGGCGCACGATCGGGATCTCGGTATACGAACCGAAATAGGCGGTCGACGTATAGAGCCCGATGAAGCGGCGTTCGCCGGCGACCTTGCCGTCGGCGCCGACGAGTTTCACGCCGACGTAGTCGAGATAGCCGGGCCGGTGCACGGTCGCGCGCGAATTCGCCTTGGTCAGGAAGATCGGCCAGGGGCCGGTGATGATGTCGGCGGCGGCCTGCGGCAGCGGCGTGACGTCGGGGGCGCCGGACGTGCGCAGCGATTCGCGCAGGATGCCGAAGCCGGTGCCCTCGATGCCGCGCAGCCCGAAGCCCGTGCCGTCGGACACGAGCGCGTAGTCGCGCTGGCCGAGGAACGTGAAGTGATCGGCGGCCATCCATTCGAGGAACGCGCGCGCCTCGATGTCTTCCGCGGTCGATTCGCGCGCCTTCATCTCCTTGATCGTCGCGCGGGCGATGTCGACGATCTTCGGCCAGTCTTCCACCGATGCGCGCACGTCGCCGAGCACGTGCGCGATGTCGTTGCGCAAGGTGTTGAGCAGCGCGGCATCGCCGCAGCGATCGACTTCGAAATGGATGAACGACGCGAGCTGCGACTGGCCGTCGCCGGGCGTCGCGCCGCCCGCATCGACGCGCTCGATGCCGCCATCGGCGCCGCGCCAGATGCGGAACACCGGGTGCAGTGCCGAATGCAGCGCGAGCCCGAGGCGGTTGACGGCCATCGTCACCGAATCGACGAGGAACGGCATGTCGTCGTTGACGATCTCGATGACCGTGTGGTCGGAATGCCAGCCGTGCTGTTCGAGGATCGGGTTGTACACGCGCAGCCGTTCGCTGCCGGGCACGAATTTCTGGGCGGTCTGCCAGTGCGCCATCGCGGCGCCGTAGAGATCCGCGATGCTGCGGCTCTGCAGATCGTCGGCATCGGCGAAATCGTAGTAATGACGCAGGAAGGGTTCGACGATCCGGAACGTGGCTTCGGGCAGGCGCCCGCGCGCGAATTCGACGACGTCCGAGAGCAGGTGTGCGACGACTTCCTCGTTCTTCGCTTCCATGGCGGTCTCCTCGTCGGGTGGCCATCGGCTGCTGCGTCTGAGCCGCATTATATGCACCGATCGCGTGACAATGCGATGTGCGCGCGCACAACGGGAAGCGGAGAAGGAAGCCGCCTGCAGCGCCGCCTGGCGGGCGCCGCAGGTGATGTATCAGTGCGATGCAGGCGGGTGTTCAAGCATCGCCGGGTGTGACGTTCAGCGCTCGTCGCTCCACAGCTTCCCGGCCGTCGCCCAGTTCTCCTTCTTCACGTCGGTCAGGATGATGTCGACCGCGCCCGGCTCGCAGCCGAGCGTCTCGCACGTGACGCGCGTGATTGCTTCGACGAATTCGCGCTTCTGTTCGACGGTGCGGCCTTCGAAGAGCTGGATATTGAAAGTCGGCATGACAAGTGCTCCGGTTGAGTGTGTCGGGTTCGGCCGCGATCGCGGCCAGGGATGCGGCGTCAGTCGCGATACGACGGATCGATCCGGTCGAGCCGGCGCAGCAGCGCCGGCCATTCCAGTTCGCCCTCGATCGCGCCGCCGTCGCGCAGTTGTTCGGCGGTGCGGTCGGCCACCGCCGGGTCGGGCAGCACGAGCGGCCCGCCGCCGGCCTGCGCGCGCACCTGGATATCGCAGGCCTTGATCAGCGTGTCCATCAGCACATAGGCTTCGGCGACGGTGCGGCCGACCGTCAGCGTGCCGTGGTTGCGCAGCAGCATCGCGGATTTCGCGCCGAGGCTCGCGGTCAGCCGCGCGCCTTCGGCCGGCGAGAACGCGAGCGCCTCGTAGTCGTGGTACGCGAGGTCGCCGTGAAAGCGCAGCGCGTGCTGCGACGCGGGCAGCAGCCCGTCGCGCTGGATCGATACGGCGATGCCGGCCGTATTGTGCAGATGCATCACGCAGACGGCGTCGGCGCGGGCGGCATGCACGGCCGCATGCAGCGCGAAGCCCGTCACGTTGACCGCGTGCTCGCCGGCGCCGATCCGGTTGCCGGCCAGGTCGATCTTCACGAGGTTCGATGCGCGGACCTCGTCGAACGTCAGGCCGAACGGATTGATCAGGAAGTGGCCGGGCTCGCCGGGCACGGTCGCGGAAAGATGCGTGTAGATCAGGTCGTCCCAGCCGTTCAGCGCGACGAGCCGGTAGGCGGCGGCGAGGTCGACGCGCAGCCGGCGTTCGGCGTCCGAGATCGGGCCGCCGGGTTTCACGGCATCAGGACGGTGTGCGAATGACGACATCGGGTTCTCCGAAGGTGAGGCGGCGCGCGACGGCTACGGTCACCCACGATGCAAGGGCGAACGGCGCCGTGAACACGGGGACGCCGGCACGCATCGCGAGCCACTGGATCAGCGCGGCGAGTGCGGCGGCTGCAAGTGCCGCGCGCGGGCCGCGCGACATCAGCGCCAGTGCGGCGAGCGCGCCGTTGAAGCCGAGCAGGCCGTCGGCTAACAGCGCGCCGGTCGCGCCGAGCATGAGCAGCAGCACGGTCGACACGATCGCGCCGCCGAGCGCGAACGCGGCCGCGCGGCGCGACGCGACGGCGAGGCCCGCGACGATCAGCGCGCCGGCCCATGCGCCTTGCGCGAAGGTGGTCTGAGCAACTCCCGACAGCAATGCGCCGGTGACGGACGACGGCGTCAGTGCCGCGCCGGCCATCGCATCGGTCGCGTGTTGCGGTGCGACAAACGGCAGCCACAGCGCGGTGACGGCGAGGCACGGGCTCGAATACGGGCACTGGCGCCAGCGGGCGAGCGGCATGCGCATCGCGCGCTGCACGAGCGCCGCGCCGATCGCGGCCAGCGGCGCCAGCGTGACGGCCGCAAGGGAAGCGGGCGCGAACAGCGCCGCGATCAGCGCGGCGAGCGCGCCGTTGAAGCCGTGCAGCCCCTGTTCGACGTCGTGGCGCTCGGCGCCCGTCAGCACGGCGGTCATGCTGGCGGCGGCCGAGCCGAGCAGCGCCGCGCATGCCAGCCGCAGATCGGTCAGCGCCAGCGCGGCGAGCAGCAGCGCGCCGGTGAGCGCGTTCGCCTGCAGTACGATCTGACCGATGCCGCGCAGCAGAATGCGCAGGTCGATCGACGGCGAGGCGGGGCGGGCGATAGGCATGATGGCGGCGGAACAGGACGAGCCGCGAGCATAGGACACAATCCGATGCACCGGAATAGGGAATTCTGGATAGTCAGGATTTGTCGGCGCTGCCCCGAAATGGGGAATGCGGGTGGCTGGCCGTGTCCTGGCGGGCGTTGCATTGGCGTTTTTCGGGGCGAACGTTTCGTGGTGAGGGAATTCAGGCATCCGCCGGCGTTTTCGTCGGTGGATTCGTGCGACAGTGTCCCGCAGCGGGGAAACCGGGAGGGGGAACGATGCGTGAAGTGCGATGGGCGTCGCTCGAAGGCGACGGGGTCGAACATCTGGCGTTCGACCGGAGCGGCGGCGGGATCGTCGTCGAAAGCGCGGTGGTCGGCCAGCGGTACGGCCGTGCGTACGGGCTCGCGTATCGCGTCGAGTGCGACGCGCACTGGCGCGTGACGTATGCGGTGTTGAAGGTGATGGGCGGCGGCACGCTCGAACTGCGCGGCGACGGCGAAGGCCACTGGCGCGACGGCACGGGCCGCGCGCTGCCCGAACTCGACGGCTGCATCGACATCGACATCGCGGCGACGCCGTTCACGAACGCGCTGCCGATCGGCCGCCTCGGGCTCGCGCGCGGCGAGCGGCGGCCGATCGACGTCGCGTACATCTCGACGCCGGACCTGACGGTCACGCCGGTCAAGCAGGCTTACGCGTGCATCGAGCCGGGCCGGCGCTACCGCTACGAAGGCATCTTCCGGAATTTCACGGCCGAGATGGACATCGACGAAGACGGGCTCGTGATCGACTACGAGACGCTGTTCAGACGCCTGCCGGCGCCGACGGGCCGCTGAGCCGCGGCGTTCTCGACGGCCGGCCGCTCCTGCGCGGACGCGAAGCGGTCGATCCGCGACGCGATGATGTCGGGGTGGCGCAGCACGACCCAGTGGCTGCCGTCGATTTCCTCGCGCACGTGGTCGCCGAGCCAGCGGTCGAGGTCGACCGACATTTCGGGCGTCACGTAGCGGTCGCGCACCGGCACGAGGATCTGCACCGGCGCCTGCGCATACCGTTCGCGCGGTTTGCGCGCCCGCGCAAGGAAGTTCGCGCGGTAAAGCTGCATGCCGTTCAGCGCATTCTTCAGTTGCACGGGATCGCGCTCGGCACGCACGCGTTCGGTGATCTGCAGCCAGCGCGGCCACAGCGCCGCGCCGCCGAGCCGCCACACCAGCGACGGCACGACCGGCAGGTGGAAGAACGCGATGTACCACGACTTCAGGCTCTGCTTGAGCCGCATCTTCGCGCGGAACACGTGATCGAGGCAGGGGCCCGAGATCGACGTGTACGACGCGATCCGGCCGCGGAACGCGGGGTCGGTCACGGCCTCCCAGCACTGGATCGAGCCCCAGTCGTGGCCGACCAGATGGAACGGCCGGCCGCCGCAGGTCGCGTCGGCCACGGCCTTCAGGTCGCCAGCGAGCCGTTCGAGCGTGTAGTCGGCGCGGCGGCGCGGTGCATCGGACGCGCCGGCGCCGCGCACGTCGTACGCGATCACGCGGTAGCGCTTCGCGAGCCGCGCGCGGATCGGCGCCCACACGGCCGCCGAATCGGGGTAGCCGTGCACGAGGATCAGCGGCGGGGCGCGACGCGACCCGCTCACGTAGACGGCGAGTTTCACGTCGCCGGACTGGACGGTCAGCATCTCGTGGGCGCGCGCCATGGCGTCATGCCTGCGCAACCGGGTGCAGCGGCACGCGGCGCGGGGCGGCTTGCGCGGCGTAGCGCGCGTTGGTCGCGTCGATGTTCTCGAGCAGCGTGTTGAGCCCCTGCAGGTACTGGTGGTTGTCGTGGTCCCACGGGTGGAAGCCGGGGCGGAAGTAGTCGAGCCATTCGCGCGCGATGCTCGGGAACACGCCGTGTTTCGGGCCGTACAGGTACTTCACGAGCCGCCACATGCCGCCGAACTTGCCGTGTTCGCGACGGTGCGCGCGCATCAGGCGCACGTGGAAGTCGAACACGATCGTCCAGAAGAACACGGTCGTCGTCAGCATCGTGCCCGTGCGCAGCAGGTAGCTGCCGAGGCCCGGCTTCATCACGGTGGTCCATACGTCGTACGACACGGCCTTGTGCTCGGTTTCCTCCATCGCATGCCACATCCACATCTGCTGGTAGCCTTCGACCGAGCCGTCGATCCGGTGCTCGTGGCCCGACAGCAACTGGTTCGCGAGGATCGCCGTGTAGTGCTCGAGCGCGATCGTGATCGCGAGCTGCATCGAATGCGGCAGCACCTTCTTGAACCAGCCGAGGATCGTCCACAGGCGCTTGTCGAGCTTGTGCGCGGGCAGGCCGGACGACTGCAGCAGGTCGTTGTATTCGATGTGCTCTCGCGTGTGCATCGCTTCCTGGCCGATGAAGCCGAGTACCTGCTTCTTCAGTTCGGGATCCTCGATCCGGTCGCGATAGTTGCGCACCGAGTCCATGAAGAAGCGTTCGCCGGCCGGGAACAGCAGCGACAGCGCGTTCATGAAGTGCGTGACCGGCACGCCCTGTACATGCCAGTCCTTCGCGCGTTCCGGCGGCAGCGCGAAACGGATGTCGCGCCGCACCGGCATCATGTTCGGGGTCGTCATGATTGTTCTCCTCCCTGATTGCCTGCATTGTTGTAGGTGGCATGCAGCGGCGCGGGCGCCGGCGTGCCGCGGGCGGCGTCACGGCGCGCGCGGGCGGCCTCGCGGCGCGTCGCGAACACGACGAGCGCCTGGTACGCGGACGGCAGCACGCGCGCCATCCAGTCGCCGGCCTTCGCGTCGCGGCCGATCAGCACGCGGCGCTTGTTCTTGCGCACGCCCGCGAGGATCGTGCGCGCGGCATCGTCGGCGGTCGTGATGAAGAACTTCTCGAACGTGTCGCGGCCTTGCTGCTCGCTCGCGACCATGAAGCCGACCATGTTCTTCGACACGCGGCTCGCCTGCGCGATGTTCGTGCGGATGCCGCCCGGATGCACGCAGGTCGCCGATACGCCGCACTTCATCATGTCGAGTTCCTGGCGCAGCGATTCGGTGAAGCCGCGCACCGCGAACTTGGTCGCGTTGTAGCCGCTCATGCCCGGTTGCGCGAAGATCCCGAACAGGCTCGACGTGTTGATCACGTGGCCGTCGCCCGATGCCTTCAGGTACGGCAGGAACGCCTTCGTGCCGTGCACGACGCCCCAGAAATTGATGTTCACGATCCACTCGAGATCGTTGTAGTCCATCCCTTCGATCGTGCTCGACAGCGCGACGCCCGCGTTGTTGAAGACCAGGTTGACCTTGCCGTGTTCTTTCGCGGTGTCGTCGGCCCACGCGAACATCGCATCGCGCTCGCCGACGTCGAGCACGCGCGTCGAGACACGCACGTTCGGCGCGATCGTGCGGACGATCCGTTCGGTTTCGGCGAGGCCCACGCCGTTCTTGTCGGCGAGCGACACGTGGCAGCTTGCCTGTGCGAGCTGGATCGCGAGCGAGCGGCCCATGCCCGAGCCGGCACCCGTGATCGCGGCGACCTTGTTGGCGAAATCTCTCATGTCGGTTGCTCCTTGTCTGGCTCAGGCTGCTTCGGCGGAAGTCGAAGTCGAAGCAGCAGCGGCCGGCGCGGCGGCGGGCTGCGCCGTGGTGTCGAGTTGCGGCGCGCGATACGCGTGGTAATCGGCGATCGAGAAATGGGCGGTCGCCTGGCGGAAGCGCCACGTGAAGCCCGGCCACAGCGTGGTGTTCTTGCCGGTGCGCGGATCGAGGTACCAGCTCTTGCAGCCGCCCGTCGACCAGATCGCCTTTTTCAGCTTGCCCTGCAGGTCGCTGTTGAATTGCGCCTCGACGAGCGGGCGTACCTCGATCGCATCCGCGCGTTCGCGACGCATCGCCTGCAATGCGCCGAGGATGTACTCGATCTGCGACTCGATCATGAACACCATCGAGTTGTGGCCGAGGCCCGTGTTCGGGCCGACGATCATGAAGAAGTTCGGGTAGCCGGGGAGCGTCGAGCCGAGATACGCGTGCGCGCCGTCGCGCCATGCGTCGACGATGTCGAGCCCGCCGCGGCCGATGATCGCGCCGCGCGGAAACGGATCGGCCACCTGGAAGCCGGTGCCGTAGATCAGGCAGTCGACTTCATGGCGGCGGCCGTCGGTCGTCACGACCGCGTCGGCTTCGATGTGGTCGATGCCGGTCGTGATCACGTCGACGTTCTTGCGCGACAGCGCCGGGTAGTAGTCGTTCGAGATCAGCACGCGCTTGCAGCCGAGCGTGTAGTTCGGCGTGACGGTCTTGCGCAGCTCCGGATCGGGAATCTGCTTGCGGATGTGGCGCAGCGCGAGCTTCTGCACGTTCTTCATCAGCGACGGATGGATCGCGAAGCCGAGCACGCGCGATTCGAGCATCCAGTAGATGCCGCTGCGCACGGCCTTCTGCGTGAACGGCAGCGTACGGAACAGCCACTTCTCGAACCCGGTCAGGTTGCGGTCGGGCTTCGGCATGATCCACGGCGGCGTGCGCTGGAACAGCGCGAGTGCCTTCACGCGCGGCGCGATCTGCGGCACGAACTGGATGGCGCTCGCGCCGGTGCCGATCACCGCGACGCGCTTGCCTTCGAGCGCATAGTCGTGATCCCAGTGCTGCGAGTGGAACGCGCGGCCCTTGAAGTTCTCGACGCCGGGTATCGACGGCAGCGCGGCGCGCGACAGGCCGCCCATCCCGGACACCAGCACGCGTGCCGACAGCCGCTTGCCGTTCGCGAACGTGAGGCGCCAGCGTTGCGCGGCGTCGTCGTATTCGGCGCGCTGCAGTTCGTGGTTCAGGCGCAGGTGCGCGCCGATCCCGAAGCGCTGCACGCAGTCTTCCAGGTATGCGCGGATCTCGGGTTGCGGCGCGAACATGCGCGTCCAGCGCGGGTTCGGCGCGAACGAGAACGAATAGACGTGCGATTGCACGTCGCATGCACACCCGGGGTAATGATTGTCGCGCCACGTGCCGCCGACCGACGCGGCCTTCTCGAGGACGACGAAGTCGGTCACGCCTGTTTGCCGCAGGCGGATCGCCATCCCGAGGCCGGCGAAGCCGGTGCCGATGATGGCGATGTCGATGGTTTCGTCCAGGCCGTCGTGGCCGGGCGGACCGAAAGGCAACGTGCGAGCATTCATCCGGGTGTCTCCGATTTGGCTCATTTTCGAATGTTACATTGTTTGATGTAACGATAGTGGGTGAACCCGGAAACCGCAAGAGGCTAGAAGCGGCGCTCTAAGGGCCGGAAGCCAGGCTGGAAAAGGCTGAGCGGGGTTTGGAACAGGCCGGTTTCCGCATCGCGGAATGCGCGGAAAGGGCCGTCGGCAGGGCAAGAGAGGGAGCGGACGAGACCGCCGGCGTGCGGCGGTCTGTTTGAAACGGTATCAGGGACGGATCGGTTGGGCGGCCGTCTCATGGAAAACCCCGGCCACGATCGTGACCTGCGCGAGCGCGTAGAGGCCCCAGATCAGGTACTCGATGCCCGGAAAGCCGCCGAGGAAACGGCCGACGCCGATCAGCGTATCGGAGCCGACGAAGATCAGGCTGCCGACGGCCACCAGCGGGCCGCGCGTGCGGGCCGCGAGCGCGAAGCTCGCCATCACGCAGAGCACGAGCATGTAGACGGCGACGGGTGCGAGCAGCTCGCCGAGGTGCGGGAAGAACGCCACGTAGAACGCCGGGGCGGCGATCCACAGCCCGACGAGCGCGACGACGCGCCAGCCGTGCGGCCGTGCGCGCCAGCGCATGAAGATCGCGCAATAGCACAGGTGCGTGAGCAGGAACGCGCCGAGGCCGAGGACGAACGACAGCGGCCAGTCGGGCAGCGCGAGCAGCACGTCGCCGAGCACGGCGGTCACGAGCGCCGCGCACAGCCACGCGCGTTCGCGCGCCGCGCCGCAGGTGCTGCCCGCCGCGAGCAGCAGGATGCCCATCGCGGCTTTCGCGGCGGCCTGGCCCGGATAGGGGGCGGCAGCGAGCGACAGCCCGTACAGCAGCGCGGCGACGACGGCAAGCGGCCAGAGCCGGCGGTAGGTGGCGGGAAGCGTGGCGATCAAGGCGGGTGTCTCCGGTTTGTTGTTGTCTGCGGTGGACGGCGCACGGTCGAGGGCGCGGCTGCCGGCCATTATCCGGAAGAACGGGCGCGGGAAAACCGGCGAATCCTTCTAGGACGCGGCAGGCAGGGTACGCAAAGGCGCCTGGCCGCAGCCATGGCGATCCGGCGTTGCCGCGCGCACGACGGGCGAACGCCTTCACCCGGTTTCTTCGACGTGTTGCCCCGGTCGAGCCGTGGCAACGACATCAATTCGGCTTGTTATGATCGCCGCGGTATTGCCGTTGTCGTTGTTCCGCCCGGCCGCGTGACAGGATGCGCAAGCCGGTGTGTGCCCGATGAATCCATGCCGTGCCCGCTCCGCGCGTCGATGCAACGCGGCGCGGGCCGGCCCCCACGAAAAATGGTCCGACCATGACCGAACTTCTCCATGGCGACGGCGCGATCCGTCGCACGACGCCGTACGGCTCGTCGATCGAAAACACCTATGCGGGCGTGCTGTCGTTCATGCGCCGCAACTATTCGCGCGCGCTCGACGGGGTCGACGTCGCGATCTCCGGCGTGCCGCTCGACCTCGCGACGACCTATCGCTCCGGCGCGCGGCTCGGCCCGGCCGCGATTCGCGCGGCGAGCGTGCAGCTCGCGGAGCTTCACCCGTATCCGTGGGGTTTCAACCCGTTCGACGATCTCGCGGCCGTCGACTACGGCGACTGCTGGTTCGACGCGCACAACCCGCTGTCGATCAAGCCCGCGATCGTCGAGCATGCGCGCACGATCCTGCGCTCGGGCGCGAAGATGCTGACGCTCGGCGGCGACCACTACATCACGTATCCGCTGCTGGTCGCGCACGCGGAGCGCTACGGCAAGCCGCTGTCGCTGATCCATTTCGACGCGCACTGCGATACGTGGGCCGACGACGATCCGGACAGCCTCAATCACGGGACGATGTTCTACAAGGCCGTGAAGGAAGGGCTGATCGATCCCGCGACGTCGGTGCAGGTCGGCATCCGCACGTGGAACGACGATTTCCTCGGGATCGAGCGGCTCGATGCCGCGTGGGTGCACGACCACGGTGCGCGCGCGGCGGTCGAGCGGATCGTCGACATCGTCGGCGCGCGGCCCGCGTACCTGACGTTCGACATCGATTGCCTCGATCCGGCGTTCGCGCCCGGCACCGGTACGCCGGTCGCGGGCGGGCTGTCGTCGGCACAGGCCCTCGCGATCGTGCGCGCGCTCGGCGCGATCGACCTGGTCGGTGCGGATGTGGTCGAGGTGGCACCTGCGTACGACCACGCGGACATCACGGCGATCGCGGCCGCGCATGTCGCGTGTGACTTGCTGTGTCTGTGGCGGCAGAAGAAGGTGGCGGGGGCGCTGAAGTAAGCGGGCATGCCGGGTGCGCGCGTGCCGACGGCGCGGCGCGCGCACGTTGTCGGCTCGGCTGGGCTCGGCTCGATGCGCGGTGTGCCGATTGCCGTTTGCATCCGGTGGATCCGGCAACAGGCCATCGGGGAATTCCGCGGAAGGTTCTTGCCGATCCGTTGGCGACATCAGCGAAACGTCAGCGGGTGGCTGCCTTCGTCTGCCGGCGAGGCATTCGCGTGTCACCGATGCTGCGTGCCGGCGTCATCGAGCGAAAAGCTATCGATTCCTGAAGAAAGCGGAAAGCATGTCGTCGACCGGAGCAGCACGATGCTGCGTCGCTCGCTGCTTTCCCGATCGTCCGCGGGATCGCGCGCGATCCGGCTCGACACCGGTGCCAACCGGCCATGTTCCTGTATAAACCGCACGCGGCCGGATGAGATCGGATTGCGCGCGCTGCTCCAGCCCGTGCGCGATCCAGCCGATCGAGCGGCCCAGTGCGAACAGGCCGAATGCTGCACCGACGGGAAGCCGCAAATGTCTGCGCAGTGCCTCCAGCGCGAGATCCACGGAGGGCTTCTGGCCGGTGAGCGCGCTCCCTGCATCGAGCATCCTGTTCCATTGAGGGTGGCGCGGCAGGATCCGCGACAACAGGTACGTCGCGCGCACGTCGCCGTCGGGATAGAGCGAATGCCCGAAGCCCGGCAAGCCGTCACCCCGGGCGAGACGCTCGCTCATTTTCCGTTCGACATCCTTATTGCCGATTTCGTCCCACAGCGCTTCGCCGCGCGCCGTGGTGGCGCCGTGACGTTCGCCCGACAGGCCGGCCAGGCCGCCGACCACGACGGCCCGCAGGCTCGCGTTCGTCGACGCAATGCACCGGCCCGTGAAGCTCGACGCGTTCAGTTCGTGATCCGCGCACAGCACGAGCGCCGCCCTGATCAGCTCGGCGCCCGCGGGCCCGACGCCCCATGCCCGCGCGCATTGCACGTGGACGGGGGCCGTATCGATCCGGGTGCGCAGCAGGCACGCCGCCAGAATCCGCACGAGATCGCCGCAGCCCTGTGCGTGACGATCGGACGATTGCTGCCAGATCGCCGTCGGCGCGTCCTCGCTCGCGACGGTGAAGAGCGGCAGCAGCGCCTGCTCGGCACGTTGGTCGCCGTAGTGCCTGAAGAGCGTTCGCAGTACCGCGGGCGTAGCAGGGGCCTGGCGGCCGAAAGCGGTCTGCTCGTCGTTTCGCCATAGCAGCGCCGCGACTTCCTCGAGGCTCGCCCGGCTCGCGAGATCGAGCGCATCCGTACCGCGATAGAAGAGCCGGCCGCCGTCGATCAACGTGATGCTCGATTCGAGCACCGGGGCACCCCAGTTCAGCGCGGCCTTTGCCACTTCCTTCGGCTTGCGGCCTCGTGCGCGTTGATCCGCGAGCCGGTCGACGTCGGCCGCGAGGTAGCGGCTTTCACGGTGGCTGCCGCCGGGTTCCGCGCGAAGCAGGCCGCGGCTGACGTATGCATAAAGCGTTTGCCGCGAGACGCCGAGCCTTGCCGCGGCGTCGGTCGAATTCAGGTAGTTCGACATCGTGCGCAGAGTGAATCGTTCGACAGGTTGATCAGGATAATCAACGTTGACAGCAAATGCGAGCGAGACGATCTTTGCGTCACCTAATTCATGCGAGGCGAACATGCGTGTCGATCAAATATCGCGGGAACGGGCCACGGACGACGAGGATCGGGTGTCGCGCCATCTGCGGACGTTCTGGCTGGCGGCCGGCGGCTCTCCGGCGTTCCTCGAATCGTGCAGCTTCAGCGGCGCCGGAGAACTGGTCTCCGCGTTTCGCGTAACCGACATGGCCGCGGCGGCAATCGGGGCGGCGGGGACGTCCGTCGCCGAATTGCTGCATGCATCGGCAGGAACGTTGCCGGCGGTACAGGTCGACCGGCGCATGGCGTCGCTGTGGTTCGGCACGTCGCTGCGTCCGCAGGGCTGGACGATGCCGCCTCAATGGGATCCGGTGGCCGGCAACTATCGGGCGCGCGATCGCTGGATCAGGTTGCACACCAACGCGCCGCATCATCGACTGGCCGCGTTGTCGGTACTCGGCTGTGCCGCCGATGCGGAGTCGGTCGCGCAGGCGGTGAGTCGCTGGGATGCCGGCGCGCTCGAGGCGGCGATCGTCGAACGTGGCGGGTGTGCCGCGGCGATGTACTCGGCGCAGGAGTGGGCCGGGCATCCGCAGGGGCAGGCGGTCGCAACTGAACCGTTGCTGCACGTTCATCCCGCGACGGATGCCGTCGCGCATGCGTGGCGGCCTTCGAGCGACCGGCCGCTGCGCGGCATTCGCGTGCTCGACCTGACGCGCATTCTCGCCGGCCCCGTGGCGACACGATTTCTCGCGGGCCTGGGTGCCGAGGTGCTGCGCATCGATCCGTACGGCTGGGAAGAACCGGGTACGGTGCCCGAAGTCGTCCTCGGCAAGCGCTGTGCGCGGCTGAACCTGAAGGATGCCGCGGACCTCGATACGCTCAGGCAGTTGCTGCGCCGCGCGGATATCGTCGTGCACGGTTACCGGTCGGATGCGCTCGCGCGCCTCGGGCTCGATGCCGCGCAACGGCGCGAACTGAATCCCGCGCTCATCGACGTGTCGCTCGACGCCTATGGCTGGACCGGCGCGTGGCGTTGCCGACGCGGCTTCGACAGCCTCATTCAGATGAGCACGGGAATCGCCGAGGCGGGCATGCGCGTGACGGGCAGCGATGAACCGGTGAACCTGCCGGTCCAGGCGATCGACCATGCGACGGGCTACCTGATGGCGACGGCCGCCATCCGCGGGCTGACGACGCGAATGACGCAGGGTGTCGGTACCGAGGTCCGCGCCTCGCTGGCGCGCACGGCGGCCGTCTTGCAGTTGCGCCCGGAGCCGATGAGCGAGGTGGTCGAACTGGTCGCCGACGGTCAGCGAGATCGGGCGGACCACGTCGAGCTCACATCGTGGGGGCCGGCATCGCGGCTCCGCCCGCCATTGCAGATCGACGATGCGCCGCTGCGATGGTTTTATCCGGCACGTGCACTGGGTGCATATGAACCCGGGTGGTTGTCGTCGAACGACGATCTTTGAGGAAGCGCGTTTCCCGGTCTTCGGCGCCGCCCGCCCGGAAGGTCAACGTGACGCGATGAAGGCACAGGCGATGAACGGCCGGACGGCTGCCGACACCGTCGGCCGGCACGTGACCACATGGAGCAACCGGGTCAATGGAGGCGCGGAGCGGGGACGTTGGCGAAGCGGGCAGTTGCTCGCCGCCCGGATTCCGCAACGTCGGGCAGTGCAGAAAAGGCCGGCGGGCAGTGTGCCCGTCGGCCTTTTTCGTATGGACGTGTGCGAGCGTGGGTTCGCGCTACTTCGCGGCGAGCGCGGATGCGATGCTCTTGTCGCTCCACGCGTTGTCGGCCACGCTCAGCTTCTGCGGAATCAGCTTCGCCGCGTAGAACGCATCGGCGACGCCTTGCTGGGCCGCGACGATCCGGTCGTCGATCGGCACCGCGCCAAACGGGACACGCTTGATCCACGTCTCGACGAGCGGTTGCGGCAGGCCGACCTTCGGCGCGATCAGCGCGGCGGTGTCGGCCGGATGCGCGTTGACCCACAGGCCCGTCTCGCGCGCCTGCTTCAGGATCGCGCCGACCACGTCGGGATGCTGCTGCGCGAAGTCCCGCGTCGCTTCGTAGAAGTTGTTGGTCGCCGCGAGGCCCGTGTAGTCGGACAGCGTGCGTACCTTCAGCGTGTTTTGCGCGGCCGCGTAGTACGGATCCCAGACGACCCACGCATCGACGTTGCCGCTTTCGAACGCGGCACGCGCGTCGGCCGGCGCAAGGTACACGGGGTGGATTTCGTCGTAGCGCACGCCGGCCTTCTGCAAGGCTTCGAGCAGCAGGTAGTTCGCGCTCGAGCCCTTCTGCAGCGCGATTTTCTTGCCGCGCAGGCCCGTAACCGAACGGATCGGCGAATCGGCCTTCACGAGCACGGCTTCGTTGTGCGGCGCCGGCGGTTCCGCGCCGACGTAGACGAAGTGCACGCCGGCCGCCTGCGCGAACACGGGCGGCGGCGCGCCCGTATAGCCGAAGTCGATGCTGTTCGCGTTCAGTGCTTCGAGCAGTTGCGGCCCGGCCGGGAATTCGAACCACTGGACGCCATAACCGAGCGGCTTGAGCCGCGCTTCGAGCGAACCTTGGGCCTTGACGACCGACAGCAGGCCGGCCTTCTGGTAGCCGATGCGCACGACCTTGTCGGCGCTACCTTGTGCGAAGGCCGATGCCGCAGACAGCGTGACGAGCGTGACGGCGGCGGTGCGGGCGATCCAGCGGGTGAAACGAATCATCGAACGGACTCCATGCAAAACGTCTTCGGGCGAGCGGCTGTGCCGCTCGGTTGGAAGAATCGTCGCATGGGCGGTCGCGCCCGCAAACGAAGCATTGCCGATATGAATATGACGGCGGTGCGCCTATGCTTCGTCGTCGTGTTCCGATGCCGGCGTGCCGGACTGCCGTGCGGCCTCGTCGCTGAGCTTTTTGTCGAGGATCGTCGCGACGCGGCCGCCGAGATAGGCGCTCGCGGCGGTTTCCAGCGCGCGGTTCGTCTCGCCTTCGACGAACACGGCCGCGAGCGGACGCAGGCGCCAGATCGCGTCGACCAGCTCGGGCACGTCGGTGGCGGGCGGCAGCGTGCCGGCGTCGTAGCGGTCGAGCCGCTTCACGACGAGATCGACGAGCAGCCGCGCGATCGCGTCGAAATGCGGCCGCGCGAGGCTGATCACGTCGAGCAGCTCGCGCGGCGGGATGCCTTCCTTCGTCATCGCGGCCGCCGCTTCGAGCAGCGCGGGGCTCTTCGCGACGAACGACAGGCCGCGCCGTTCGAGCAGGCCGAGTTCGGTGACGCGAGACAACTGCGTGGTCGCCTGCGGGCCGAACATCTGCGCGAGCGCGGCGAGCGAATAGGTTTTCGGCAGTTCGTGCGACCAGCGGCCGCCGATCGCGTTTTCGAGGCCGAGGATCGAGCGCAGGTCGTGGCCTTCGTCGATCGCCTTGATCAGGTCCTGGATGTTCGACAGCGTGTAGCCGCGCGCGAGCAGGTGGTTGATCAGCTTCAGGCGCGCGACGTGCGTGTCGTCGTAAATGCCGACGCGGCCGCGCTTTTCCGGCGGCGCGAGCAAGCCGCGATCCTGGTACGCGCGGACATTGCGCACGGTCGTGTCGGACACGCGCGCAAGCTCGTCGACCGTGTACTCGTTGCGGGAGTCCGGCGCGGCCTCGTCGGGTGTGGAATGAGTCTGTTTTGACATGCGGCCATTCTAGCGCGACGTGGCGCGCCAGGGTCCGTTCACGCGCATGAAGGGCCGGCGCGAGCCGGTCATTCGCATGACCGGACCTTATGGCGAGACGGGGAGCGTGCGCGCGCCGTCGCCGAGCGGCCGCTGCAGCAGCGCCGTATCGATCCAGCGGCCGTGCTTGAAACCGGCCGCCTTCAGCATGCCGGCCGGCTCGAAGCCGAACGCGTGATGCAGCGACGTCGAGCCGCCGGTGCCGCCATCGGCGATCACCGCGATCATCTGCCGCCACGGGCCGGCCTCGCAGCGTTTGATCAGCGCCGCGAGCAGCGCGCGGCCGATCCCGCGCCCGCGCTGCGCATCGTCGATGTAGATCGAATCCTCGATCGTGAAGCGGTACGCGCTACGCGCGCGGTACGGCGTCGCGTATGCGTAGCCGGCCACGCGGCCGTCGCATTCGGCGACGAGGTACGGCAGCCCGTGGCCCAGTACCGCGTCGCGGCGCGCGCGTAGTTCGGCGACGTCGGGCGGCGTTTCCTCGAAGGAGGCGACGCTGTGGTGCACGTGGTGCGCATAGATCGCGTGGATCGCGTCGAGATCGGCGTCGATCGCGTCGCGGACGACGCAGGCGGCTGGCGAGATGGACATGGCGACGGAGCGACAGGGTGGGGTGCGGGAAAACCACTACTATGCGGGCGAATGCCCGGCGCGTAAAGCGGTGGCTGCGGCGATGGCGATGGCGATGGCGATGGCGATGGCGATGGCGATGGCGATGGCGAGCGGCGAGCGGCGAGCGGCGAGCGGCGAGCGGCGGCGACTGCGGCGGTAACCGCGTGTCCGGCGCCGCGGGGTTCAGTTCGGCGCCCGCTTCTTCTGCGTGTCGCGCGGCAACTCGTCGAAGCGGGCGAAGTAGTAGGCGGAAAAGCGGCCGAGGTGCCCGAAGCCGAACGTCAGCGCCGTATCGGTGATGCTGGCGGCCGGGTCGGTCAGCAACTGCACGCGCGCGGCGTCCAGCCGGATGTTGCGCAGCAGCTCCATCGGGGTCGCGCCGTGATAGCGGCGACACAGCACGTTCAGCGTCCGCAGGCTGACACCGGCCGCGCGGGCGAGATCCTCGAGCGAGATCGGCGCGCAGAGCCGCGCGTGGATGAATTCGTGCAGCGCATCCATCTGCCGGATGTCGCCACGCGATCCGGCTTGCGCGGGGGCGCCGCGTGCTTGCAGCGCCGGGCCGGCTTGCACGGCGGCGGGCGACGGCGGGCAATGCACGAGCAGGAACAGCGCGAGGCTCTGTTCGAAGTGGTCGCGCCATTCGGCCCGTATGCCGCCGTCGTCGGCAACGGCGAGCACGTTGAGCAGCGACTGCGCGATCAGATCCCACTGCGACGCAAGCGCCGTCGGCAACAGGAAGCCTGGCGCGAGGCCGGGCGCCGCGTCGTCGGGCCGGCGGCCGCAGACTGCGCGCATCAGCGAATCGGGCACCTTGACGATCAGCTGCCGGGTGCCGGTTCGCCAGCGGAGGCGGATGCGCGACGTCGGTGCCAGCACGGCGGTGCGCCCTTCGGACACGCCCATCACGTGCCCGTCGCACTCGATTTCGGCGCCGCCCGCGAGGGACGTGTGGACGAGCGAAAAGCCGTCGAACGGGCGCGGGGCGACTTCGACCTCGGCGCCGTACTGCAGCGCGTAGACGCTCAGGTGATTCAGTTGCCCCTTGAACAGCGCTGCGTCGGGTACGCCCTGCTTCCAGCGCAGCGCATGCTCGGCCAGTTCCAGCGAGACCTGCTCGTGCGCATCCGTGCGCAGGCCGGATCGGAACACGCAATTCCGATACAGCGCGGACAATGCGTCCGCATTCGGGGTGAGGGGCATGGGGCGTCTCCTGCGTGGCGTTTTTCGCGCAGCACATCAGCTGGCCGCGGATGCGCGTCGTGCCACATCGGTTTCTCTTGTGAGCGAGATATCCTGAAAGGATGATATTGATCTTTGTCAGGCTTGTCGAAAGTTTCGCAAGAATCGGATAGTCCCGTCCCCGCCGGGGAAAAATCCGGATAGCGCACGGCGTGCCGCACGAGAAAAACGAACCGGATTCGCGAGCGGCCTGCAAATTCCGGATAGTGGAAATCATTGTGGCTTCCTACACTGCGCCGGCAGCCGGACGAACAGCGGCGCATTTCATGGCAATGATTCGTACAACTACTAAATTGATGGGTCGATCGACCGTATTGGTTCGAACTCGCGTCATGCGACGGCTACCGCCGGGCCCGGATCCCCTCTGGAAAAGGAAGGAAGCTCCATGCGTCAAATCAACCTGCAGGCGCTCTCGGACGATGCGCGGCTGGGCAAGCTGCACGGCGTCGTGCTGTTCTGGTGCGCGCTGATCATCGTGTTCGACGGTTACGACCTGGCAGTGGCCGGCATCGCGCTGCCGGCGATCATGAACGAGATGGGCGTCAACCCCGCGCAGGCCGGCTTCATGGTCAGCTCGGCGCTGTTCGGCATGATGTTCGGCAACATCGTGTTCGGGACCGTCGCCGAGAGGATCGGGCGCCGCCGGGCCATCGCGGCCTGCCTGACGTTGTTCAGCGTCTTTACCGCGGCGGCCGGGTTGGCGCCGACGCCCGTGCTGTTCGGCGTCGCGCGCTTCCTCGCGGGCATCGGCATCGGCGGCGTCATGCCGAACGTGATCGCCCACATGACCGAATACGCGCCGCGCCGCGTGCGCAATACGCTGGTGACGCTGATGTTCAGCGGCTATTCCGTCGGCGGCATGCTGGCGGCGGTCATGGGCAAGGGGATGATCGACGCCCATGGATGGCAATCCGTGTTCGTCGCCGCGGGCGCGCCGGTGTTGCTCGTCCCGCTGCTCATGAAATGGATGCCGGAATCGCTGCCGTTCCTGATCCGGCACGGCAGGACGGACGAACTCGCGCGCATCGCGCAGCGGCTCGATCCCGCCTATCGGCCGCAACCGGGCGACTGTTATGTCGTTCCGCGCGCCGACCACGCGGGCAACGCGCCGGTCCGGCAGCTGTTCGACGACGGCCGCGGGTTCAGCACGGTCATGTTCTGGATCGCGTGCTTCATGTGCCTGTTCATGGTGTACGCGCTCAGTTCGTGGTTGACGCGGCTGATGGCGGGCGCCGGCTACAGCCTCGGCTCGGCGTTGACGTTCGTGCTGGTGCTGAACGCCGGCGCGATGGCCGGCGCGATCGGCGGCGGCTGGCTGGCCGATCGCCTGCCGATCAAGACGGTGCTCGTGTCGATGTACCTCCTTGCCGCCGTGTCGATCACGCTGCTCGGCTACCCGATGCCGACCGCGCTGCTGTTCGTGCTGGTCGGCCTCGCGGGTGCGTCGACGATCGGCACGCAGATCGTCAACTGCGCATATGCGGGGCAGTTCTATCCGATGGCGATCCGATCGACCGGTATCGGCTGGACGTTGGGTGTGGGCCGCAGCGGCGCGATCCTGGCGCCGATCGTCATCGGCGTGCTGGTGGGCATCGATCTGCCGCTGGCACAGAACTTCATGGCGATCGGGCTGCCCGCGCTGGTGGCGGCCGTCGCGGTCGGCTTGATCGATCAGCGGCGCTCGGCGTCGCGCCACGGCCTGGCGGCTTCGGCCGCCGAACGGCACGTGCCGTCCGCCCGGCAGTCCTGAACGGCTTATCCGCGGCGCCGGCGCGCGGCCGCCGGCCGTTCGCGCACGGCGACGCCGCGGCCCGCATCCTGTGAAGGGGACAGTCAGTCATGCATCTCGATTCAAGGGCGTCGAAGGCGATGCTGGGGTGGAGTGTGTTCGCATCGTCGCTGACCGCGACGACGGGCACCGTACAGGCGCAGGGCAGTGTGACGCTGTACGGCATCGTCGACACCGGCGTTTCGTACTACAACCATGCGGCGAAGGGCGGATCGGCGGTGGGCATGCCGCATCTGACCGGCGAATTGCCGTCGCGGTGGGGCGTGAAGGGTACCGAAGACCTGGGGGGCGGCAACCGGGCGTTTTTCGTGCTGGAGAACGGCTTTCAGCCCGGCACCGGTCGGCTCAACTACGGCGGGCGACTGTTTGGCCGGCAGGCGAACGTGGGGCTGAGCAGCGCATACGGAACGCTCACGCTCGGCAGGCAAATGAACATGACGGCCCATGCGCTGGCCAACGCCGACGTGATCGGGCCGTCCATTCATTCGCCGAGCAACTTCGACGCCTATCTGCCGAATGCGCGCAGCGACAACGCGATCGGTTACCTGGGCAAGTTCCGCGGGCTCACGATCGGCGGCACCTACAGCTTCGGCCGCGATGCCGCCGGGCCGGCCGGGCCTTCCGCGACCGGCTGCGCGGGGCAGGTGCCGGGCAATCCGCTCGCCTGCCGGCAATATACGGCGCTGGTCGCTTACGACGCGGCGCGCTTTGGCGTCGCGGCGTCCTACGACGTGAAGCGCGGCGGGGCGGGCGCGTCGGCGCCGCTCGACAGCAGCGCCCATACGAGCACGCACGGCGTCGTCGGCGGCTATGCGGTGGTGGGGCGCGCGAAGCTCGGTGCGGGATGGATCAGGAACAACGTCGCGGCGGCCGGCCATTTGCAGACCGATATTGTCTTCGCGGGCGTTGCCTATGTGCTGACGCCTGCGGTCACGTTCGATGCACAAGGCACGCGTTATCTGCAACGCGGGCCCGCGAGCAATGCGAACGCGACGTTGCTGGCCGGGCGCGCCAACCATCAGCTGTCCAAGCGGACGCGCGTCTATACGTCGGTCGGCTACATGCTGAACGGCGCGACCGCAGGCAAGGCGGTCGCCGCCGGTGGCACGGTCGAAACGGGGCAGAGCCAGCTGGGGATCATGGCCGGGCTACAGCAGCGGTTCTGACGAAGCCGGGGCGTCAGAGCCGCCCATCCGCCGCGCGAACCGCCTCGGCGATCGCATCCGCGACACGCTGTACGCGCGGCGAGCGGCGCACGTCCGGGTGGACGACGAGCCAGATTTCGCGCTCGATATCGCAACGCGGCGCGGCGGTCAGTTCGACGAGCGGCGCACCGGCCTGCGCGGCCGGATCGTCGACGAGAAAGCGCGGCAGCAGCGCGACGCCGGCGCCCGCCGCGCACGCGCGATGCTGCGCGGCGAGGTCGTTCGCGATGAACGCGAAACGGCGCCCGGCCGCGAAACGCTCGAGCCACTGCTGCTGCGGCGTTTGCGCGAGCGCGTCGTCGTAGCCGACGAACGTCCAGGTGTCGGGCGGCGCGCTCGCCCATTCCGGCGATGCGCACAGCGCGAAGCGCATCGTGCCGAGCCGCCGCGCCGCGAGCCCCGGCTCGGTCGGCCGCGACAGCCGCACCGCGAGATCGGCTTCGCGCGCGTACAGGTTCGCCGCGTGCATCTCGCCCATCAGGTCGATCCGCAGCGCCGGCCATGCGCGCTGCGCGCGGGCCAGACGCGGCGCGAGGAAATGGCTGGCAAACACCGGCGACGCCGATACGCGTACCACGCCGTCGAGCGCAGCCGCACCCTGGGCGGCGCGCGCGAACGCATGCGCGTCCGCTTCGAGGCGTGCGGCGTGCTCGGCAAGGTGCAGCCCTTCGTCGGTGGGCGGCCAGCCGCGCGGCAGCCGGTCGAACAGCCGGATGCCGAGCGCGGATTCCAGCGTGTCGATGCGGCGCGCGACCGTCGAATGCTGAACCTGCAGCGTCCGCGCGGCCGCCGACAGGCTGCCGCCGCGCATCACCGCGAGGAAGTAGCGGATGTCGTCCCAGCTCATCGGCGGCGCGGCCGTGGATGTGGATGCTCGATCGGTCGAATTTTGCACAGTAGATGGGCGATCAGCGGGAATTCCGATCGATTATGCACGATGGGATGATCGTGTCACTTCATTCGATTGCGAGGAACGTCATGACCCAAACCACGACCGCCATCCGGATCGGGATCGACCGCTACGGCGACGCCGGCGTGCTGCGCCGCGTCGATGCACCCGTCGCGCCGCCCGATGCCGGCGAGGTACGGATTCGCCAGACCGCGATCGGCGTGAATTTCGTCGACATCTATTTCAGGACGGGCGCGCATGCGTTGCCCGCGCTGCCGGACGCGCTCGGCGTCGAGGCGGCGGGTGTGATCGACGCGGTCGGGCCGGGCGTGACGGATCTCGTCCCCGGCCAGCGCGTCGCGTATGCGGGCATGCCGACCGGCAGCTATGCGAGCCTGCGCACGATGCCGGCCGAGCGCGTGGTGCCGATCCCCGACGGCTTGAGCGATGATGCAGCGGCCGCCGGGCTGCTGAAAGGGATCACCGTCTACATGCTGATGCATCGCGTCCGGCAGGTCCGCGCGGGCGACACGGTGCTCGTGCATGCTGCCGCCGGCGGTGTAGGACTGCTGGCGACGCAATGGGCGCGTGCGCTCGGTGCGCGGGTGATCGGCACGGTCGGGTCGGCGGCGAAAGCCGCGCTCGTGCGCACGCATGGCGCCGAGGCGGTCGTCGATTATCGCGAGGAGGATTTCGTCGCGGCGGCGCGCGCGTTCGGCGGCGGCACCGGGGTCGATTACGCGATCGACGGAATCGGCGGCGACGTGCTGACGCGCACGCTCGGTGCGGTCCGTCCGTTCGGGATGGTCGCGAGCATCGGGCAGGTGGCCGCGATCGGCGCACGGCACACGTTCGATCTCGACGAACTGGGGCCGGCGCGCTCGATCGCGCTGGCGCGGCCGAGCGTGCTCGGCTTCATCGCGCGCGACGTCGACGGTTATCGGGAGGCTGCGCGCGCGACACTCGAACGGCTGGCGAGCGGGATGCACGTGGAGATCGGTGCGCGGCTGCCGCTCGAACAGGCGGCCGACGCGCACCGGCTGCTGGAGTCGCGCGCGACGACGGGCGGGGTCGTGCTGGTGCCGTAACGGCGGGTGGCGGCGAATCGCGAGGCGGCCCGGCGGCTGCATCGCGGTTCACCGGCCAGTCAGTTGTGCTTGCGCAACGGCGCATCCTCGACGAACCACGCGAGCACGAACGCGATCGCGATGACCGTCGCCGCCGCGAGATAGACGACGTGCAGCGAACCGGCGAACGCATGCAGGTACGCGTCGCGCACGGCATCCGGCAACTGCTGCACGGCGGCCGGGCCGAGCGCGGGCGGCAGCTCCGTGCCGGCCGGCAGCGCAGCCGTCACCCGCGACTGCAGCCCGTGCGAGAACAGCGCGCCGAACGCCGCGACGCCGAGCGAGCCGCCGATCGAGCGGAACAGCGTCGCACCCGACGTCGCGACGCCCATGTGCCGGAATTCGACCGTGTTCTGCACGGCGAGCGTGAGCACGGGCATCACCATGCCGAGGCCGATCCCGAGCAGCGCCATGTACGCATACATCGTGTGCAGCGGCGTATCGAGCGTCAGTGTGGACAGCAGCGCCATCGCGACGCCGCCGGTCAGCGTGCCCAGGATCGGAAACATCCGGTACGAGCCGAGCCGCGAGATCAGCCGGCCGCTGACGACCGACGTCACGAGCATCCCGCCCATCATCGGCAACAGCTGCATCCCGGCCTGCGACGGCGTCGAACCCTTCACGACCTGCAGGTAAAGCGGAATGAACGTGACCGAGCCGAACAGCGCGATGCCGACGACGAAGCCGATCAGGCTGACCAGCACGAAGGTGCGATGGCGGAACAGTTCGAGCGGCATGATCGGCTCGGCCGCGAGCCGTTCTTCGTAAATGAAGCCGCCGATCGCGACGACGCCGAGCACGAGCGTCATCCACAGCTGCGGCGACGTCCACGGCAGCAGCGAGCCGCCTTCGCTCGTGAACAGGATCACGCAGGTGAGGGCGGTGGCGAGGAACGCGGCGCCCATGTAGTCGATCCGGTGCTTCACGTGCGCGGTGTGCGGGCGGAACGCGACGCCGATCACCGCGAGCGCGAGAAAGCCGAGCGGCAGGTTGATCGTGAAGATCCAGCGCCACGACAGGTGCTCGACCAGGAAGCCGCCGAGCAGCGGGCCGACGATCGTCGCGAGGCCGTACACGCCGCCGAACATCCCCTGATAGCGCGCGCGGCGATCGGGCGGCACCAGATCGCCGATCGCGGCCATCGTCACGACCATCAGGCCGCCGCCGCCGAGCCCCTGCAGCGCGCGCAGCACGATCAGCTGCGTCATGTCCTGCGCGACGCCGCACAGCGCGGAGCCGGCGAGGAACAGCACGATCGCGGCCTGCAGCACGATCTTGCGGCCGTACAGGTCGCCGAGCTTGCCGTACAACGGCAGCACGACGGTGGACGACAGCAGGTACGCGGTAACGACCCACGACAACTGGTCGAGCCCGCCGAGCTCGCCGACGATCGTCGGCAGCGCGGTCGACACGATCGTCTGGTCGAGCGCGGACAGCAGCATGACGAGCAGCAGCGCGGCGACGATCAGCCCGGTCGGCGCGTCGCGGCGGGCCGTTTCGGCGGCCGGCGGAGTGAGGAGGGTGTCGGTAGTCATCGATATATCTGCCATGGCAGGGAATTGGTTCGAACTATAGCGATGGATAGTTGACCAGTCAATTTCTGCCCAGCCTCGATCTGTTGCAACCGTAACCGTAGATTGCCGACGCAAAAAATTGACCGGGATCAGTCGGATAGCAGGGCCGGACTCAAGTTTTTTGCAGGCAATCCGTAATACAGCGTGCTGCGGACCGATTTCCGCGGCACTTTTCACCGCTCACGTCCCGTCATGAACCTGAACGCCCTGTTTTCCCGTTTCTCGATCCGCACGCGGATCTTCTCCACGCTCGGCCTTGTCGCCGTGCTGCTCGTCGTGTCGGGGCTGATCGGCCTCGCCGGCATGCAGAGCTCGAACCGCGCGCTCGACGAGGCCTATACGCAGCAGCTGGCGGCGAAGACCGCGCTGTCGACGGCCAGTCTCAACCTGACGATCGTGCGCACGACGCTCGACCGCGCGCTGCTGCACCCGGAAGCGCCGGACGTGCCCGATCTCGTCAAGAAGGCCGAGAGTTATCTCGCGAAGGCCGACACCGCGTGGCGCGGCTACGCGTCGATGCCGCACGACGGCGACGAAGGCCCGCTCGCGAGCCGCCTCGATGCCGCGCGCCAGGCGCTGATCGGGCAGGCGCTGAAGCCGATGATCGACGCGGTCCGCGACGGCCGCCGCGACGAGGCCGACCGGCTGCTGATGTCGGTCGCGCCGCCGCTGTCGGTTGCGCTCACGCAGGCGACCGATGCGCTCGATGCGTACCAGGGCGCACGCGGCAAGGAGGTGTACGACACCGCGCAGACCTACTACGGCTGGATGCGTGCGGGCGCGATCGCGGGTATCGCGTTCGGCCTGGCCGCGTGCCTCGGCTGCGCGATCGGCCTGCATTACGCGATCACGCAGCCGGTGAACCGCCTGCTGTCGCATTTCCGCCGCCTGTCGGAAGGCGACCTGACGTCGGAAGTGCGCTGGTCGTCGCGCGACGAGATGGCCGAACTGGTCAACGGCGTGACCGGCATGCAGCGCAGCCTCGCGGACACCGTGCGCCAGGTCAGCCAGGGTTCCGAGGCGATCTCGACGGCGACGCACCAGATCGCGGCCGGCAACACCGACCTGTCGCAGCGTACCGAGGAACAGGCGTCCGCATTGCAGGAGACTGCCGCGAGCATGGAGCAGCTCACCGCGACCGTGAAGCAGAACGCGGACAACGCGGTGGAGGCGCAGGCCTGCGCGGACACCGCGAGCGAGATCGCCACGCGCGGCGCGACCGTGGTCGGCGAGGTGATCGGCACGATGAACGAGATCGACCAGAGCTCGCAGAAGGTCGCCGACATCATCGGCACGATCGAGGGGATCGCGTTCCAGACCAACATCCTCGCGCTGAATGCGGCGGTCGAAGCCGCGCGTGCCGGCGAGCAGGGCCGCGGCTTCGCGGTGGTCGCGGGCGAGGTGCGCACGCTCGCGCAACGCTCGGCGTCGGCGGCGAAGGAAATCCGCACGCTGATCGGCGAATCGGTCGAGCGCGTCGCGAACGGCTCGCGGCTCGTCGGCGTGGCCGGTACGACGATGCAGGACATCCAGCAGGCGATCGGCCGCGTGACGGGCATCATGACGGAGATCGCGGCCGCGTCGAACGAGCAGCGCGACGGGATCGAGCAGGTGAACCGCGCGGTGTCGCAGATGGACCAGGTCTCGCAGCAGAACGCGGCGCTCGTCGAGCAGGCTGCGGCTGCGGCGGCTTCGCTGGAGGAGCAGGCGGACGGGTTGCGTCGCGCGGTGGGGGCGTTCCGGGTGGCTTGAGCGACGGCGTGGCGTGGTGGCGGGTTTGTCGGTTGACGTAACCCGTCTCGCGGATCAGTCCGTGTGCTCGCGGATGATCCGGTCGAGCAGATCGGGGATGTCGGAAGGTGCCTCTGAACCCGTGAACGTACACACTTCGATGTGCCCGTCACGAAATACGTCTACTTCGACGCGCAGTGCGACTATCGTCATCGAGACCAGCACGCTGTCCGGTCGGTTGCGGCTCAACGTGTAATGGATCTTCGCGGTATCGAGGCGGTCGAGCAGGTTGAATAGCGGATGTGTGGTCATGACCCGAAGGATTGTTTGCTGAACACGTGCCCTTGCGTGATCGCCCAAGTAGTTCGCTTGCCACTTCATGCCGCCGCAAGTTCAAACGCCCGGGGCCAGGCTCAACCCGATCGCCTCGCACAGCACGGCGACTTCCGCGCCGCATGAAGGCTCGAGCACGAACAACGCCTTGCGATTCGCGTCGAGATCGGCCAGATATTGATCGAGCAGCGCCTCGTCGACGCTTGCTGCTTCGAAATCTTCCCGGCTGTGCATCCACTTCAGCCACTCGCATACGTCGGCCGCCGAAAACGCGTATGCGGGGGATATCAGAAGGCGTGACACGACATTCTGTTCCGCAAAATCGATTACGCGTTGGGAGATGACGCCGGTGAAGCGAAACGTGCCGACCCTTCCGTCGATTCGACGAAACCGAAGCCGCAATTCCCGAGCAGTCGGACGATGGTCAATGGTGACGAGTTCGGCATCGTGGAAGGTCGGCATGTCGTCGAGCCCGATCACGCTTTGGTAAGTCACGTTGCCCATGAATGAAATCCCCTGCCGGTGTATGTAATCCAGCGCTCTGTGCGTGTCGTTCGCGACGCTTGCGGCCGGCTCGTCCGTGTCTCGTCTTGGTTGGAACGTCAATGCGCCCGGAGAAACGGGATTGTTCCAGGTGGCTTGCCTGCCGAAATCTAAAGCGATTTCAACCCGCCGCGAGCTGCGCGGCCGCGCGCGACGACGCGACGATCAGCAGCTTCATCGTCGCGCGCGTCGCGCCGACGAACAGCTTGCGCGCGGCACGCGCGTCGAGCGTGTCGAAGTCGACCTCGGTGAGGATCACGCAAGGCGCCGACTGGCCCTTGAAGCGGTAGATCGAATCGAGCAGCACGTCGCCTTCGCGATATTCCGGGTTGCCGAACAGGTCGTACTTGCCGGTGAAACTCTTGAGCCGATGCGGGCCGAGCTGGTCGAGCGGCGCGAGCACCGAGCCTTCGCGGCCGCGATACGACAGCACCGCGATGTCCTGCTTGCGAAAGCCAAGCGACAGCGCGTGCGTGATCGCCCGCTTGGTCGCGTCGACGCAGGCTTCGGCCAACGCGTCTTGCGACGCGCCTTCTTCCCCGTACGCCGACACCGACGGATCCGAACCGTCGAACGGGCTGCCCGAGCGCAGCTCGGCCGCGAGCGGCTCGACCCTGCCGACGATGTCGCGCACGAATTCGAGCAGGTCGCGCGGGCTCCGGTAGTTCGTGAGCGCCTTCAGCGTGACCCAGCCCGGCAGCGCGACGGGCTCGCGCATGTACAGGTTCTGCAGCGGATCTTCCAGCCACCACCATGCGCCGTCCGGCACCAGCAGGCGTTCCAGCGCGGCCGCCCACGGCGCATGGAAATCCTGCCCTTCGTCGACGACCAGCACGTCGAAGCGCCAGCGTTCGGAAATGGGCGTTTGCGCGAAGCGCGCCTCGAGCCGTTCGAATTCGCCGGGCACCTGGAAGTCCGGCGTATAACCGCCGTCGCGCGCGACCCAGTCGCACAGCTGGTGGTAATTCGCGATCTTCGCGCCGGGCGGCGCGATGCGCGTGATGTAGTCGGCGAGCGGCCGGTTGAAGCACACATAGAGCACGCGCTTGCCGGCCGCGACGGCATCGCGCATCGCCTGCACCGCGAGCTGCGTCTTGCCCGAGCCGGCCGTGCCGGTGACGCGCAGCCGGAACGGCGCGAATTCGAGCTGGCGCGCCCATGCGGCGAGCCCGCCCGACAGCCGCGTGACAAGCGTGCCGGCCTGCCCGACGAGCGCGCTCGTATCGGGCGTGAGTGCGAGCTCGTCCGCGAGGAAATGGTGGAGTTTCGGCGCGTTCGGAAAGTGCTCGTCGTCCTCGGGCAGGATCCGCAGGATCACCTGCGCGAGCTGCGCCTTGCGCGACGCGTCGACGATGCGGTCGGCCGCGACGCCGGCGATCGACGCGTCGCGGATCGAGTAGTCGGGGCAGTACAGCAGCGCCTCGACGCCGTAGACACCCGCGCCGAGCGCGGCCGTCAGGCGCCGGTGCAGCGTTTCCTGCGTGCGCGCGAGCTGGATCGGGACGTTGCGTTCCTTCTGCAGATAGACCTTCACGAGCCCCTTCGGCGTTTCGCGCAGGAAGCCGGCTTTCTGCTCGATCAGCAGCACGCGGCCGGCCGGGCTCACGACGACGAACGCGGCCTCGCCGAACACCGAGAACGCCTGGTCGGCGCGCGTCCAGTGCACGCCGTGATACACGGTGTAGCCGTCGGGCAGCGCGTGTTCGAGGGCCGCGAGCGTTTCGCGCTCGCGTTCGGCCGCGCCGGTCGCGGCGAGGCTTTTCCAGTCGTCGGGGATGAGGCGGGCCATGGCGTCGGGCGGCGGATGCCGGCGTGGGCGTGAACGGGTGCGGCTATTGTACTGATCCACGACCCTGTTCACGACCGCCGTGCCGCGCGGACGATGGCCGTCCGGACGGGGAACGGCCCGGGGACGTTACCCGCGTGCGAGCCGTTTCGCGAGATCGGCGCTGAGGATCGCCATGCGCGCGGGTTTTTCGTAGCAGACGACGTCGAACGCGCGGATCACTTCGCTGATGTCGGCCTCGCTCGCGCGGCCGGTGAGCAGGTCGCCCGTCAGCACGAAGATCGGCGCGCCCGGGTTGTCGGACGTGCGCACGGCCTTGATCGCGGTGGCGGCCGTGCTGTCGTCGAACAGCCATTCGGTCAGGACCGCGTCGAACGCCTGGCCCTGCAGCGCGTCGACGAACGGCGCGAGGCCGTCGAATGCGGCCGTCGCGAAACCCTGGCGTTCGAGATAGCGGCACAGCTCGGTCGCGCTGACGCGATCGGGGTCGATCACCGCGACGACGAGCTTGTCGCTCTCCGCGCGGCGCGGATAGATCTCGATCTTGTGCACGTCGTACGCGTTCTGGTACAGCACGCCGGTGTGGCGCAGCACGCGCCAGCGGCCGTTCTGTTCGTACGCGACGAATTCGGGGCGCGCGCCGGCTTCGAGCGGCGCGCCGATCCATGCGGTGCACGGAATCTCGGCGACGCCCGCATAAAGTACGGCCTCCTGCGAATAGGCGCCGACCATGCCGGGGTCGAGCGTTTGCGCGCCGAACAGCTGGGCGGCGGGTTCGCCGTACGCTTCGGCGACTTTCTTGATCTGCGCGAGCGTCCAGGGGCTGCTGCCGCGCAGCTTACGATGGCCTTGCGAAAAGCTCAGGTCGAGGATGCGGCATAGCTCGGTGGTCTGCTGGCGCTTGCCGATGCCGTTGCGGGTCATCAGCTCGCGCACGCGCTCGGCAACCGCGAGGGAATCCGTGGTGATTGCTTCAGTGGTCATGCTACGGGAACGGATCGTGACGTTCAGAACGACGCCTTGCGGCAGTCTCGACGGACAGTCTTCGTGACGTCCAGGGGCGAGCCGACCGGCCACGCGCGGAAAAGATAACTTTACCGCAAAATGGTCGTTATTCAGCGTCGTGAAAGGTGCGTTTGTGTGAAAGGTGTGTCACGACGTTACCACCGCCGCCCGTATCCGGATGTATTAACCCCTGACAGGAAACAATGACGACCACCTATCCGCTGCACGATGCCCTGACCCTTGGCGATACGCCATTCCCGGCCGACGCCGACGTCGTGATCGCCGGCGCCGGCATCATGGGCTGCGCAGCCGCGTATTACCTGGGTCTGCGCGGCCTGAAGGCCGTCGTGCTCGACAAGTCGCGTATCGCCGGGCAGCAGTCGACACGGGCGTGGGGCTTCGTGCGGCAGCAGGGCCGGGAAGCTGCCGAGGTGCCGCTGATGATGGCCGGCATGCGGATCTGGGAAACGTTAGAGGAAACCCTCGGTTTCGATCTCGAATGGCGGCAGGGCGGCTGTCTTTATATTGCGGACAACGAAACGGACTGGGCGTCGTTCAACGCGTGGCTCGCGGTCGCGCGCGAGCACGGACTCGACACGCGCACGCTGACGCGCGCGCAGATCGACGAGCGCGTCAGCGGCCTTTCGCCGCAGGCACGCACGCTCGGCGGGCTGTATACGGCGACCGACGGGCAGGCCGAGCCGCGCCGGGTGGCTGCCGCGTTCGCCGCGCGTGCCGTCGAGGCCGGCGCGCGCTTCTTCGAAGGCTGCGGCGTGACCGCGATCGAGACGGCCGGCGGCGCGGTGGTCGGCGTCGTGACCGAGCGCGGCACGATCCGCACGCGGCGCGTGATCTGCGCGGCGGGCGCGACCAGCTTCCGGCTGCTCGACGGCGTCGGCATCCGGCTGCCGCAGCAGGCCGTCCGCGGTACCTGCATGCGCACCAATGTGGTGCCGCCGGTGTCGGCGTCGACGGTGTGGGGGCACGGCCTCGGCATCCGGCAGCGCAAGAACGGCGCGATCAATCTCGCCGACGACATGCAGGTCGACGTCGACCTGACGCTCGGCCACCTGCGCGGGTTGAGCCTGTTCTGGCCGGAGTTCTGGTCGCAGCGCGACAAATTCCGGCTGCACGTGAACGGGGCTGCCTGGCGCGATGCGCTTGCGCGCATCAACGGTGCGACCGGGCCGATCGAGCCGCGCGATCCGCAGCCGCAGCCGAATCGCGCGCATGCGCCGCGTGCACTCGCGAAACTCAAGACGATCTTTCCCGCGCTGAAGGACGCGCAGATCGTCGAGGCCTGGGCCGGCCTGATCGACGTGCTGCCCGACGGCATTCCGGTGATCGACGCGCCGGGCACGCCGTCCGGGCTCGCGATTGCGACGGGGTTCTGCGGCCACGGTTTCGCGATGGGGCCGATCGTCGGGCGGCTGCTTGCCGAATGGATCGACACCGGCGCGCCGTCGCTCGACCTGTCGGCGTTTCGCGCGCAGCGCTTCGTCGACGGGACGATGGTGCGGCCGCGCAGCATGCTGTAACGGACGAATCGATGCGATGACGTCGGCCGGTCGCGGCCGACCCATCGTAGAATCGAGCCCGCATCCTTCAGGAGATTCCCCGTTGGCATCGCCCTCCGCCCAGCGCCGTTCGTTGCGCTCACGCCTGCGTCGCGCGCGCAACCCGTGGCAGGCGCCGCGCGCGCGCACGCTGTTCACGCGTCGCGCGACGTCGCCGCGCCGCACGCTGCTGTTCCGTCTCGGCGCGGTCGCGCTGCTGTGCACGCTCGCGTTCCTCGTGCTGTATCTCGATCGCGACGGGTTGCGCGATTCGACCAAGAGCACGCCGATGACCGTCGCCGATCTCGTGTACTTCACGATGGTCACGGTCGCGACGGTCGGCTACGGCGACATCGTGCCCATCACCGCACGGGCGCGTCTCATCGATGCGTTCTTCATCGTGCCGATCCGCATCGTCATCTGGTTCATTTTCCTGGGCACGGCCTATCAGTTCGTGATCCAGCGCGTCGTCGAGGAATTCCGCATGAAACGCCTGCAAAAGCAATTGTCCGATCACATCGTCGTATGCGGTTATGGCCTGTCGGGCTCGATCGCGGTACGCGAATTGCTCGAGAGCGGCGTCGATCCGGCGACGGTCATCGTGATCGATTCGCAGCAGCAGGCGCTCGAGGCCGCGACGTCGCTCGGTGTGACGGGGCTGCTCGGCGATCCCGCGCACGAGGATCTGCTGCAGCAGGCGCAGGTGCGTTCGGCGAAGGCGGTGATCATTTCGGTGACCGACGATCCGACCGCGATCCTGCTGACGCTGTCGGTGCGCAGCATCGCGCCCGATACGAAGATCGTCGTCCGGATCCAGGAGAACCTGTACCAGCGGCAACTGCGGCAGGCGGGTGCCGACGTGATCGTGTCGTCGACGAAGATCGGCGCGCTGCTGCTCGCGGACGCCGTGCATAGCCGCTATATCGTGCCGTTCGTGAACGACATGCTGTCGACGCGAGGGCGCGCGACGCTGCTGGAGCGCGAGGCGATGCCGCAAGAGGTCGGCTGCATGACGAACGTCGTGCCGGGTGCGATCGTCGTCGGGCTCGATCGGTGCGGGAAGATTTTTTCGTTCTACGAGGACCCGCCTTGCCGGATCGAGGCAGGGGACACGCTGGTTGTGATTCAGTCGGCGCGGATTCCGGATCCGGATGTTTAGGGTTGGATGATTCTTAAAAAAATAATATTTTCAATGTATTGCGTTCGTTTCCCTCGATAAATTTTTTGTTTCATTCCTCATGTGTAGGCACCGTGTAGGCGTTCTGGAGGAACTTATATCAACGCCGATCGCCGCAGGTGCGCTGTCTGGTGCGACTGTGTGTGCGCATACTCGAGGAATGGCGCGCTCATTTGGACGAAGCCGGCATAGCACATTCGTTGGCGCTCATCGGTGCCTTAGCTGGCTTTTTGTGATTGAGGGGTGTGACGGCGAAACCGCTTCGCCCACGGGGGATGCGAAAACGGTAAAAGACTACGACCTGCAACAAGGACAATCGAATCGAGGCTTTAAGCGCATGCGCAGCGATGGCACTTTCGACCCGGTAGTTCTTGAATTTTCCGAGGCCGCAGGTCGCATGCTCGATAGCATGCCGCAAATGATCAAGGCGCGGTTCTGGAGCGTCGGACAATTGCCTGAAATGGAGCCGTATCTATTGCGGCTTCCCGTTCTCATGGCGCGAACTGCTGGCGTACTTCATCGCTTCGAAGGCGATGAAGGGCTGATCTCGGTTGCAACGATGCGGGTGGCTGCTGAGCTGGGGTTCTGGTTGGCGCAGGAGACGAGCCAGGTGCTTTTGCGCTCGAAAGAGCCTTCAGCAGCGGACAAGAACGACATCGACATACTCGTGCACATGCTACGTGTCCATGTTCTCCGGTGCCGCCGTCCGTTTGTCACCAGAGGAGAGCTCGCGGACATGGCCCCTGGATTTGGTCTCGACGATGCCCGTTGCAAGCGGGCGCTGCATGCCTTGTGTCAAGCCCACTGGGTGTCGCTGGACAGCCGCGGGAGTGCCAAGTTCATTCGCCTGAGGGTGAGGGCGCCCAGGTCGTTGCACCGATCCAGCAAGGCGACTCCTTCGGATGCCGAGCAGTAGTGGTGGCTTACTCCGAATGGTGGGCCACCGGCGCACGGATCTAGCCTTCATTGCTGACACGGACTAGCCATTTTTTCGGCCGGAAGATGAAATCCGTTTGAACTCGGAAAAGCTGGTGAGCGACTACGATACGTACTCAATCGTCACGACCACGGACCTGTTTCACGACGAGGCGTGCCGGCACATCGAGCGAGAGCATCATGCGGAGAGACGTCACCTCGCTTGCCGCTGAATGTCTGATGGCGATGAGTCGCTTGGCCGGGTGTTGCTTTCGCGTTTCAGCTGGACGCAACTGGACAAGACTTGTCCTGAGTTTCCGATATCTTTCAGCAGGCTTGACCGAAGTAATGCGCAACTGACTTGTCCGGAGGTTAGGACGGCATGAAAATTAACGGGTGACTGGATGAGCCGTATCGGATGGATCGATTTTTCTTCGACGGATCGCAAGCGCGTGCACGAAGTGCTCGCGCTGATGAAAGAACCGGGCACACTAGATGAGCTGGGCTTCGGACAACTCCGAGATGCATACGCGGACACGCTCTTTCCCGGCTTCACTACGGTTCAGACGCGCGCAAGGTATTTCCTCGCCGTGCCGAAGATCATGCTGGACTGGGCGGAGTTGCCAGACGCGAAGCGCCGCCGCCGACCGCTCGACGAATATCTGAAGATCGCGGAGAACGAATTCGCCAGGACGCTCAAGACCAACTACGATGCGGCGGATCTGGAACCTGAAGGCGTGATCGGTCACACCGTGGTGGAGCAGGGCGGTGTTGCGCGACGTCCGTCCTCAACTTACTGGAACGGCCTGCGCGTGTTTGAAATCGTACGCACGAAAAGTTCGCTCGCGGAATTCTGCCGCTACTGGCATCGCGACGGGGATGCTCAGGAAGCCGTAAGCTCCGAGGAAGGCAGCGATGACGCCGGGCAACGCGTCGAATCCGTCGTGCGTCGGCCGCCCGGATCGCGAGGCGACTGGCCGGCCGGTCTCACCTTGAAATTGGACGAGGATGAAGCGCGTTTCCTGCGCGAGCGCTTCACTACCGCGCGTGACCTTGATGACACGGTTTGCGCCCAGTTGCTTTCCAACGACCTGACGGTCAGTGCGCTGAGCGACGATCACGCCAGCTTTGCCGCGTTCAGCGCATGGGCAGCCAGACAAATTTCGCTCAGCCAGACATGCCGCAACAACATCGCGGCAGCGCAGCGCTTCAGCCTTGCAGTCGAGGGCGCGCATATCGTTTTCAACCGGCTGATTGCGGAAGGCATCGACGATGACCGTCTGCACGCGGTCTGCGATGAGCTCTACTCCGATTGGCGCGTAACAGTCAAACTCGCCGGTATCTTCCATCCGGGTGCGGATCTCGAGTGGCTGAGCGTCGCCGAAGCGGGCGGCACGCGTGTGAAGCGGCGGACCATCGAATTCCTCGAACGATGGAATGCGCTGAATCAGGCTGACGCGCCAAAGCAGGCCGATCTCGATGCACTTGTCCGTACTCAGGCCGTCGACAACAAGCCCGCGCGCTCGTTGTTGATCAAACTACCGCGCGAGCGTGCCGACTGGTACGGCATGAGTGCGCTCGACTACCGCTGGCAGACCGTGCGGCGCATGTTGAACGATATCGTCGAGGTGTTGCCTTGCTGACGCTCGAAAACGATCGTCTCGACTACGGCGGTCAATTGCGCGCGCCGCCGGGCTATGCGTTGCACTCAGCTATCGCAACCACCTTCTCGCTCGATCTCGAAACGCTCGCCGCCGCTTCGCTCGCGCTCACGCTGGATCAGACGCTGGAAGAAGAGGAGGAAGGCGAACTGTCGGGCGAGCGTGTGGCGTTGCTCGAATCCATCGATCAGCTTCAGAAGCGCCTGATGGTGTTTTATCAGCGCGGCAACATCAAGGTGCCGGGCAAGTTCAATCGCCTCTTTACGTTGCTCGAGCCGCTGCTCGTGCCGGTCGTCGCGCTCGAAGGCGCAGACGGCGCGTTCGCGTCGTTCCATCCTAAAGTGTGGCTGCTACGCTTCACCGCGCTGGATGAGGATGGTGCGGATCGCTGGCGCTTGCTGGTGTTGTCGCGCAACCTCACGTTTGATCGTAGCTGGGATCTCGCCGTGTCGATCGACGGCGAAACGGCACGCAACGGCAACGGCGATCCGCGCCTCCTCGCGTTTCTGCGTTCTCTGGCGCAGGACGCTCACAACATTGCGGAGATCGAAGCCTGGTGCGATGCCCTCGGACACGTCGCCTGGACGGCGCCCGATCAGTTCGACCCGGCGTTCGAGGTGCTGCCGGGCTTTCACGGCGACGAGAAGACCGCTGGCGTGCCGCTGGATCTGCCGGACAAGTTCGACGATTTGCTGGTCGTGTCACCTTTTCTCGATGCCGATGGACAAAGCATGCTCGCCGAGCTGGCCAGCCGCACGCGCGATGACGCGAGACGCACGCTCATCAGCCGGGGTGACACGCTCGACAAGATTGGCAGAGACGCGCTGGACAACTGGGATTGCCTGTCGCTGTCGGAGCGCGTGGTCGACGGCGAGGAGCGGCTCGAAAGCCGCGCGCCAGCGCAACAGAATCTTCACGCCAAGCTCATCGTCGCGAAGTACGGCGCGCAGGCCATCTGGCATGTTGGTTCGGCCAATATGACGAACGCCGCGTTCGGGCAGCCGGGCAAGCTGGCGCCGCCCCGCAATCGCGAACTGATGCTGCGACTGACGGGCAGGAACCGCAAGATCGGTCCCGACGCCTTGCTGGAAGCATGGAAGACGTCCAACGTGTTCCATAAGCACGAGTTTCGCGAGGCCGGGCCGGCCAGCCCCGAGGAAGACAGCGCGATGCGCCGCGCCGTGCATGCACTAAGTTCCGCCGGGTGGCTGCTCCACGTGAAGGAATATCGGAGTGAGCCGGGCCGGTTCGACCTGCGGCTCGACATGCAGCCTGACGGCGCGGCCGTACGATTGCCGGCGGGCTATGAGGCCACCGCGCGCCTGCTCTGCCGCGACGATCCGCGCGCGCTCGGCGCTTCGATGACGTGGACCGGCGTCAGCCTGACGGACATTAGCGCATTCCTGCCGGTCGAGATCGTGTCGCCGAAGGGCGTGCGCAAGCGATTCGTCGTGCAGGCGGCGTTGTCCGTCGACTTGCTCGAGCGGCGCAAGGGTGCGCTGTTCCGGGATATCGTCGGCGACGGCCGAAAGCTCCTGCGTTACCTCGAATTGATTCTGCACCTGGATCCGTCGCGCACCGACTGGTCGCGCGCCGACGGCAACGGGCAGGGCGCAGACGTGTTCGGGCTCGACGGCAAGGGCGCGCTCTACGAGCAACTTCTGCGGGCGGCCTCCCGCGCGCCGCGCCGGATGAGCCGTGCCGTCGATATTTACCGGCGCATTCGCGCCGAGGTCGAGACTTTGCCGGAAGGGCTGGACGCGCTCTTCGACAGTTTTGTCGCCTACCATCGGGAACGAAACGCATGATGCATGAAGCGCAACAGCGCATCCAGGACGCGCTCGGTGACTTGAGGGACTTTCAGCGCGCAACAGTCACGCAAGCGTGCATGCGTCTCGATGGCCCGAACGGACTGCACGGCCGGCTGCTGGTCGGCGATGAAGTTGGACTTGGCAAGACGCTGGTGGCGCGCGGGGTCGTGGCTTCGCTTTTGAGCCGCCGCCTGGAAGACAATCTTGCGGCGCAACCGCTCAGAGTGGTCTATATCTGCTCGAATCAAGCGCTCGCGCACGAGAACGCGGGCAAGCTCGCAGTGTTCAGCGGCAGTGAACAGGAGCAGTGGGTCAGTTCGCTGAAATTCGGCCGTCTCGCGGAACTCGGTCTCAAGCAGGACGACCCGGAACCCGGCACGCTGATGGAATCGTGCTCGCTCACGCCAGCGACTTCGTTTTCGCTGAGCCGGGGAGGCGGGAACGCGCTGGAGCGCTACATTCTCTGGCTCGCCGTGAGGAGCGCACGCCAGATTAATGACACCGAGCAACTGGAAGAATTCTTTCGCAACGGCGTGAAGGGCGCATGGGAGTATGCCGCGTGTTATTGCGATAACCGGGAGCTTGAGGCTCAGGCGCTCGCGGAGTTCATTGGGCGCCTCAAGGAGCGGCCGAAGCTCGATGCGTCCGCGCGAACCGCGGCGAAAGCGTTGCAACTGAATCTGCATTCGTGGGCCACGCTGATCCAGAGCCTATCCGAAGCGGCGGCGGAAGATGTCAGGGCGATCAAACACGGCACGCATCTGACGACCTGTGTGCGCGGCGGCATCCGGCAGATGTTTGTCGAAGCCTGCGCGCGCAATCTGAAGGCGGATATCTTCATCCTGGATGAATTCCAGCGGTTTTCGGCACTGCTGCACGCCGGCTCCGTTACGGCGGATGCGGCTACCGGCGAGGACGCCGTTTCGGAGGAGCAGATCATCGCGCGGCGGGTGCTGCATGAAGGCACCGGCTATGCAACGCTTCTGTTATCGGCAACGCCGTTCAAGGCGCTGACGCATCTGGACGAAGATCAGGAAGGCCAGGCGCACGAGAAGCAGCTCAACGAGCTGCTCGGCTACCTGTGCCGGGACAATAAGGACGTGCTCTGTCATTACGCTAGGGCGCGCGATGCCCTGCTGCGCCAATTGCTGACGCTGCCGGCAGCACCGCTTGTACCGGGCACGCTCAGCACGGCCGAGCGCGACCGCGTCGAGGATGCGCTACGTCCTTATATCTGCCGTTCTGAGCGGGGTGCAATCGAGCCGGACATCGAGAAGATCTTCGTGACAGTACGGGCGCACGAACTGGATGCACGCCCGCAAACGGCGGAGATCGATGGATTCGTCGCGCTCGACCGGCTCGCCCAGGCGCTCAAGTCGGTTAGCCGTGGTCACGCCGTGAGCGATGTCATGCAGTTCCACAAGGCCGCGCCCTGGAGCCTGTCTTTCCTGAGCGGCTATCAGCTTCGTGAGACGCTGCGCCTGCATGCCAGAGAGACGCCCGTCAAGGAGGCGCTGAAGGAAGCCGGCGCGGGCTGGATTCCGTACCAGCGCTTCCGGAACTACAGTCTGGATCTGACGCGCGAGGCGCCGAGCGGACGCTTCGCGCAAGTGTTGCGTGCGGCCGCGCCAGAGGGCGCCGAACGCTTGCTCTGGGTGCCGCCGAGCCTGTCCAACTATGCAGGCTGCGGCCCCTTCAAGGACAAGGAAGGCTTCAGCAAGACATTGTTGTTTTCCTCGCTTGTACTGGCTCCGCGTGCGCTGAGCAGCTACGTTTCGTACGAGTGCGAACGGCGTTTGCTGGCCAGGGGGCGCAGGCGTCACGATTATCTCGACAACCGCGACGCGTACAAAGGCACCTTGCTGTTCGACGGATCGAAGATCGGCCCGGCGTGGGGGCTGATTTATCCGTCCGCGCGTCTGGCGGCCGTGCCGGTATGTCATCCCGGCGCCTCGCTCGATGAAGTCAGGCAGCGCGTGCGCGACGAACTGACGGCGGATTTCCGCCTGCTGTGCGAGCGCTACGGGCACGGCGCGCAGCGTTACAGCGCGCGCTGGTACGCGCTCGCGCCGTTCCTGCTCGACATGATTCGCGATGGGGACAACGACACGCAGGCAAGCGTGACGCGCTGGGCGCGCGCATTCGAGCGATTTTCGGCGGCCAGTCAGGCGCGTAAGGCTCACGTGCCGCGCGTTCTGGAGCTCCTTGCCCGCGCCGGTGGCGGACTCGGTGAGCCGCCTGACGACCTGCTCGGCTGGCTCGTGGATCTTGCCATCGCCGGGCCGGCGGTGTGTATGCGGCGCACGCTCTGGACGGTCTGGGAGACCGGCGCGGCCGACGAGTCCGACGACAAACTGCTAGCGCACGCGACGGACTGCGCATCGTCGTTCATCGACAAGATGAACCGCATGGAATCGCAGCGTGTGCTACGGGCCGTGCTGCCGGGCGCCAAGCCCTGGGTAGCCGTCTCATCGTACGCTGCGATGGGCAATTTGCAGGCCGTGTTCGACGAGTTCCTGCATCTGCTCAAATCGGTTTATCGCGGCATAGACGAGTCGGTCGGGGCGTTTCACGTGGCCATTGCGCCGGGTGCGGTGTCGCTCACGGCGCAGACCGCACTGCCGCCGCTGAAAGGCCAGGTGAAACGGCACGACGTGACGTTCCACTGCCACTATGCCGTGCCGTTCGGTAATCAAAGCAGCACAGAGGAAGAGGGCATCAAGCGGATCGCCAACGTGCGTGCATCGTTCAATTCGCCGTTCTGGCCGTTCATGCTCAATTCGACGTCCATCGGTCAGGAAGGACTTGATTTTCACTGGTATTGCCGGCGCGTCGTGCATTGGAGCCTGCCTGCCAATCCGATCGATCTCGAGCAACGTGAAGGGCGCATCAACCGCTATAAATCGCTGGTGGTGCGCCAGCGTGTCGCGCAGGCTTATGGCAACGCGTTGACTTTCCCAGTGGCGTCGCAGTCACTCGACGTATGGACGCGTCTTTTCGATTTGGCAAGCAAGGATGAGCGCCGCACGGATCTCGTGCCGTACTGGTACGTCCCGCGTGGCTACGCGTGCCTAGAACGGATCGTGCCGGTGGCACCGTTCAGCAGCGAAATTGACCGGCTTGATGAGATTCTGCGGATTCTCTCTCTTTATCGATTGTCGTTCGGCCAGCCGAGACAGCAGGAACTCATCGAGAACCTGCTTAGGCGGAATTACGAGGACGCCGATCTGCGAGAGGGGGGTGTCAGGATTTCCGTGTTCAAGGCGGGTTGAGATTCACACGGATGGTCGAACGAATCGATCCTCGTAAAGGATGGCGAACTGGTTCATAGCCGCCTTCCAGTCATGAGCAGCACGCCCCCAATCGGCGGTGATGTTGCGCAGTGCCAGCCAGATGAGCTTGGTGGCAGCCTCATCGGTCGGGAAGTGTCCTCGAGTCTTGATGATCTTGCGCAGCTGCGAGTTGATGTTCTCGATGGCGTTCGTAGTGTATATAACCTTGCGAACCGCCGGCGGAAACGCGAAGAACGGAATCACACGATCCCAGGCGTTGCGCCATGCCGCACTGACTGTCGGGAATTTCTGGCCCCATGGCCCTGCGGCAAAGGCGTCGAGTTCTGCCTGAGCCGCCTCCGCACTCGGTGCGCAGTAGATTGGGCGAATCACTGCGGCTAATCCTCGACGGTCTTTCCAGCTGGCGTAATCGAGGCTGTTGCGGATCAGGTGAACGATGCAGGTCTGCAGCGTGGTCGCCGGAAACACGGCAGCCAGCGCCTCGGGCATGCCTTTGAGGCCGTCGGTCACGGCGATTAGGATGTCGTGAACGCCACGTGTCTTGAGATCGTTGAACACCTTCATCCAGAACTTGGCGCCTTCGGTGCCTTCGATCCACAAGCCTAGAATATCGCGCGTGCCGTCGGGCAGAACGCCCAGCGCAAGGTAGATCGCCTTGTTGCGCACCACGGCGTCTTCGCGAATCTTGACCCGCAGCGCGTCAAAGAACACCACCGGATACATCGGCTCGAGCGGCCGCGCTTGCCAGGCGGTCACTTCGGCCATGACCTCGTCGGTGACCGAGCTGATGAAATCGGGCGAAACCTCGGTACCGTATTGCTCTTGCAAAAATCCCTGAATCTCACGCACGGTCATGCCCCGGGCGTACATGGCGACGATCTTGTCGTCGAAGCCCGTGAAGCGTCGTTCGTGTTTGGGAATCAGCAGCGGTTCGAAGCTGCCGTCGCGGTCACGAGGCACCTCGATACGGATCGGGCCGTCCTCGGTCAGCACCGTCTTGGCGCCCGTGCCATTGCGCTGATTGGTTACGGCGCTCGGCTTGGCCGCGCCAGGCGGGTAGCCCAGATGATGACTCATCTCACCGCCCAGTGCTCGCTCGATCAGCGCCTTCTTGAGGGCCATCGTTGCGGCGTTGATCGCTTCGGCCGTCATCGGACCGCTGCCGAATTGCTCAAGCAACGCGGCGGGAATCGCCGGCAGGTCTATCGGTTTGGCTTTCGGTTTGCGAGGCATATAGTCTCCTTCGGAGCATCATATGCCTTGAACACGAAATTGCTGACAGGCCCCTGCGAGAGATCCGCAGAGCGCTTCTAGTCGATCTAGCGCCGATCAACCATGTTCTCAAAGCGGCATGCAAAGACTGCGCAGACGCGGCTTGAGGAAACGCCCCGGCAGTTGCCATCCGGCCGTTGCAACGCCGCTCCGCCTATTCTTCTGTCACCACTCGCCTTCAAAGGTCATCCGTCCGCCGCTCCTAGAAACCGGACTCGTCGTGGGGAGCGATTTCCATCACTGTCTGAACGCCACTTCGTGTCGTTCAGAGACGTTCGCGTCGTGCCAGAACCGCCATTCGCGGTCGCGTGCCAATCCTGACGTCGGGATGAACGCGACAGCGAGATTGGGAACCTTATCACCATGGCGCGATGGTCGGTTCAAACTCAGGTTCCGCATACCGCGTGGTTGCTGATGCCAGCTTCCCGGGAAGTTGACATCGCTCCTCGCGACTCTGGGCTCGGTGACAATGCGGTGACTGGACGTGCTCCGGCGGCCCAGAATTGACGCGTAATATATTGGACTGGCTTTGCTTGGGCGATCGCCCGAGCACGATATCGCTTTGCTGGCGTTCGACAAATTCTCCAAGACTCCCACATGCGTATCCCTCCGCTCAAGGCGATCATCGCGTTCGAAAGCGTCGCCCGGACCAAAAGCGTCAACCGAGCGGCGGAAGAGCTCGGCCTGACCGCGTCCGCCGTCAGTCACCAGCTCAGCAACCTCGAAGCGCAGATCGGTCAACCGCTGTTTCAGCGCTCGGGGCGAGGCCTCGTCCTCACGCCGACCGGCGAACGCTACCTGGCCGACGTCACCGGCTCGCTGGCCGACCTCAGCCGCGCGACCGAGCGCGCGTCGAGCCGCACCGAAGTCGATATCCTGCGCGTGCATTCGAGCCCGAGCTTCGGGCTGATGTGGCTGCTGCCGCGGCTGTCGTCGTTTCAGGAGGCGAACGGCGATATCCAGCTGAACCTCGCGTGCTCGTACGAAAACGTGTCGTTCTCGAACGGCTTCTACGATATCGACGTCCGGCACGGCTATGGCAACTGGGACAACCTCGAGGTGAAGACGGTGCGCGGCGAGTTCATCGCGCCGCTCGCGTCACCGCGGTACCTCGAGCAACATCCGGTGCACGCACCGGAAGACCTGCTCGCCCATCGTCTGATCTATTCCGAAACGCCGCTGGTCCAGTGGAAGCAGTGGTTCGGTCGCACCGGCGTGCCGCTGGCGGCGCAGAAAACCTTCGACTTCTCGTTCGACCGCTCGTACATGTCGCTCGAAACCGCCGCGCTCGGCCTCGGCATCGCGCTCGAAAGCCTGATGCTCGCGTCGGTGAAGATCCGTCAAGGGCTGCTGGTGCCGGTGTTCGGCGAGCGCCATGCGGTCGAAGTCGGTGCTCATCATCTCGTTTACCCGCGGCAGAACGCGGAATTGCCGCGCGTGAAGCGCTTCCTGGCGTGGATCGAGCGGGAAGTCGCCGCTCATCGGCAAGCGGGTTGACCGCGTCATCCGGCGGCACGCCCCGCGATATTGCGCTGCAGCACCGGCTATTCGCCGTCATCTGAAATTTTCTCAACTATGGCTGAGCGTTTCCGCGTTGATGCGGGTGTCCGGTAAGCCGACACTCCGGACAACACATCAACACAGGAGACAAGCGATGTTGCTCGACAACAGGACCATCATCGTGACCGGCGCCGCATCGCCACGCGGAATCGGCAAGGCAACGGCCCGCGCGCTGGCCGCGCACGGCGCACGGGTGGCGATCCTCGACCTTCGCCGCGACGACGCGGAAGCGGCCGCCGCCGAACTGGGCGCCGGCCATCTCGGCCTCGCCTGCGACGTAACCGACCGCGACGCGTGCGCGGCGGCAGCCCGCGTCGCGCTTGAGCACTTCGGCCGCATCGACGGCCTCGTGAACAACGCCGGCATCACGCAGCCGGTGCGCACGCTGGAGATCTCGGCGCGCGACTTCGATGCGATCGTCGACGTGAACCTGCGCGGCACGCTGTACATGTCGCAAGCGGTGCTACCCGCGATGAAAGAGCAGCGCGGCGGCAGCATCGTCTGCATGTCGTCGGTGTCCGCGCAACGCGGCGGCGGCATCTTCGGCGGGCCGCACTATAGCGCCGCCAAGGCCGGCGTGCTCGGCCTCGCGAAGGCGATGGCGCGCGAATTCGGCGCCGACCGGGTCCGCGTCAATTCGATCACGCCGGGCCTGATCCAGACCGACATCACCGGCGACAAGCTGACGCCCGACATGCGCGAGGACATCATCAAGGGCATTCCCCTCGGCCGGCTCGGCGAGGCCGCCGACGTCGCGCATGCGTGCCTGTTCCTGCTGAGCGACCTGTCGAGCTACCTGACGGGCATCACGCTCGACGTCAACGGCGGGATGCTGATTCACTGAGAACGGCGCCGCCCGATGCGCGGCGCCGACCATCATGCACCCGGGACAACCCGGGGCCATGGCAGGAGACAAGGATGAGAGCAAAGTACCCCGCACCGCCCGTCGAGGGCGAGATGCTGCAACGGGACGACGCGCGGACGTTCGAAGCGGCCACCTACGCGAAGGTCGCGCGACGGCTGATCCCGTTCCTGATGTTGTGCTACCTCGGCGCGTATCTCGACCGCGTCAACGTCGGCTTCGCGAAACTGCAGATGCTCAACGACCTGCGCTTCAGCGAGACGGTCTACGGGATGGGCGCCGGCATCTTCTTCCTCGGCTATTTCCTGTTCGAGGTGCCGAGCAACCTGATCCTGCATCGCGTCGGCGCGCGCCGCTGGCTCGCGCGCATCATGCTGACCTGGGCGGTGATCTCGGCGAGCTTCGTGTTCGTCAAGTCGCCCACCGCGTTCTACGTGCTGCGATTTCTGCTCGGCGTCGCCGAAGCCGGCTTCGCGCCGGGCGTGATCCTGTACCTCACGTACTGGTTCCCGTCGGCGCGGCGCGCGAAGGCGCTGTCGCTGTTCTTCATGGCGATTCCGCTCGCCGGGATCATCGGCGGGCCGCTGTCGGGCGCGATCATGCATTCGCTGCACGGCGCGATGTCGATGGCCGGCTGGAAGTGGCTGTTCCTGCTCGAGGCGCTGCCGTCGTTCGTGCTGGGTTTCGCGATCCTGCTGTATCTCGACGACGGCATCGCCGGCGCGAAATGGCTGACCGACGCCGAAAAAGCCTTGCTCGCGCGCAACGTGTCGGCCGACGCCGCGCACACCACCGCCCACCTGTCGATTCGGACCTTCGTCGCGGACCGCCGGCTGTGGCTGATGGCCGCGATCTACTTCTGCGTGGTGCTCGGGCAGTACGGCCTTACGTTCTGGCTGCCGACGATCATTCGCAAGGCGGGCGTGGCCGATCCGCTGTGGGTCGGCCTGTTCACCGCGATTCCGTATGCGTGCGCGATCGTCGCGCTGCCGCTGATCGGCATCAGCGCGGATCGTCGCCGCGAGCGACGCTTCCATCTCGCGGTGCCGATGCTGGTCGCGGCGGCGGGCTTCGCCACGTTGCCGATGCTCGGCAGCGTCGGCGCGTCGATCGTGTGCCTGAGCATCGCGTCCGCCGGCATCCTCGCGTCGTCGTCGCAGTTCTGGTCGCTGCCGACCGCGTTGCTGGGCGGGATGTCGGCGGCGGCGGGCATCGCCGCGGTCAACTGCTTCGCGAACCTCGCGGGCTTCTTCTCGCCGGCGATCGTCGGCTGGCTGAACGACCTGACCGGCAAGTCCACCGCGGGGCTCGTGTTCATCTCCGTCGCGATCACGGCCGGCGCGCTGCTGGTGTTCCTCGTGCCCCGATCCGTGAACCGCTGATCACCGCTGATTCATTTGCATTCCTTCCGACCCGATACTGGAGTGATCGATGGAAACCGAAACCGTCCATGAAGCGGTCACGCTCGCCGAGCGCGCGTACCGTATCCGAAGAAACGCCGTGCTGATGGGCGAAGTGCAGGGGCAGGGCTATGTCGGCCAGGCACTCGACATCGCCGACGTGCTGGCCGTCGCCTATTTCGGCGCGATGCGCTATCGCGCCGACGATCCCGACTGGGAAGGGCGCGACCGCTTCCTGCTGTCGAACGGGCACTACGCGATCGCGCTGTACGCGGCGCTGTTCGAAGCCGGCATCCTGCCGGCCGCGGAACTCGAAACCTATGGCAGCGACGACAGTCGCTTGCCGATGTCCGGCATGGCCAGCTACACGCCCGGCATGGAAATGTCCGGCGGCTCGCTCGGGCAGGGGCTGACGATCGCGGTCGGCCGGTGTCTCGGCCTGAAGCGCAAGGGCTCCGATGCGTTCGTCTATACGCTGTTCTCCGACGGCGAGCTCGACGAAGGCGCGATCTGGGAAGGGCTGATGTCGGCCGCGCACTGGAAGCTCGACAACCTGATCGCGATCGTCGACGTGAACAACCAGCAGGCCGACGGCCCGTCGACGCAGGTCATGGCGTTCGAGCCGCTGGTCGACAAGCTCGAGGCGTTCGGCTGGTACGTGCAACGGGTGGACGGCAACGACATCGACGCGGTGAAACGTGCGTTCGACGATGCGCGCCGGCACGACGCGCCGCAGCCGCGCATCATCGTCTGCGACACGAAGATGGGGTGCGGCGTGCCGTTCCTCGAAGCACGCGAGAAGAGCCATTTCATTCGCGTCGATGCGCACGAGTGGCAACTCGCGCTCGACGCACTCGAAGCAGGGAGACACGCATGAGCACCGCCGACAACAAGCCGCGCCTGAAGACGTCGGCGATGATCGCCTCCATCGCCGCGGAAGGGCAGGCGACCCGCTCCGCGCCGTTCGGCCATGCGCTGACCGAACTCGCCCGCACCAACGCCAACGTGATCGGCATGACAGCCGATCTCGGCAAGTACACCGACCTGCACATCTTCGCGAAGGCGTTCCCGGAGCGGTACTACCAGATGGGGATGGCCGAGCAACTGCTGATGGGGGCCGCCGCCGGCTTCGCGCACGAAGGCGCGCAGCCGTTCGTCACGACCTATGCGGTGTTTGCGACGCGCCGCGCGTACGACTTCATTCATCAGGCGATCGCCGAGGACAATCTCGACGTGAAGCTGATCTGCGCATTGCCGGGGCTCACGACCGGCTACGGGCCGAGCCACCAGGCCGCCGAGGACCTCGCGCTGATGCGTGCGATGCCGAACATGACGGTGATCGACCCGTGCGACGCGCTGGACATCGAGCAGATGGTGCCGGCGATTGCGGCGCACAAGGGGCCGGTGTACGCGCGCCTGCTGCGCGGCAACGTGCCGGCCGTGCTCGACGAGTACGACTACCGGTTCGAGCTCGGCAAGGCCAAGCTGCTGCGCGACGGCAACGATGTGCTGCTGATCTCGTCCGGGATCATGACGATGCGTGCGCTCGAGGTGGCGAAGGCGCTCGAAGCCGATCGCGTCGATGTCGCCGTGCTGCACGTGCCGACGATCAAGCCGCTCGACACGGCGACCATCGTCCGCGAGGCCGCGCGCAAGGGGCGCATGGTAATCGTCGCGGAGAACCATACGGTGATTGGCGGGCTTGGCGAAGCGGTCGCAACGGCGTTGCTCGGGGCTGGTGTCGTCGTACCGTTCCGCCAGATCGCGCTGCCGGATGCGTATCTCGCCGCGGGTGCGTTGCCGACGTTGCACGACCGCTACGGGATCTCGACCGGAGCGATGCGCGCGAATATCAGGTCCTGGCTCGGATGACGAATCGGAAGCGCGGGCGTGCCGGGTGAATGGCATCTCGCGCGGCGACGTGGTTGTGGCGGTCTTCCGGATCCTGCCGTATGCGCTCAAGCAAGCCGGCGGTTCGCTCGGGAGCGTCGATACGAACTGACATCGACGGCCGGCAGGATGCATTGCCGCGCGTGCCGGACCACGCAGGAACGGCGTGTCCGTTGCGCCCGTGGAAGGACCGGAGTCTGGGCGAGAGGCAGACGTGCGCCGCGCAAGAGTTGCGGCACGTCGGCTATCGCCCGGATATCGGCTCACGGTACGATTGGTCACAGAATTCCGCCGCGGGTCAGCGTGAGCACGTCCCGCAAATGAAGCTCATCATATCGACCTTGCGCCTGCTGCCCAGCGTGCAGGAAAATCTGCCGCACATAGGGCAGGTTCGCAGCAGCGAGCGTCGAACGTGGCCAACCCGTGAATATGGAATGGGTCTTCGGCAATCATTTTCTCGATATCCCGTGGTTGGCCCGCATACGCCAGTACGAAGCCGCCGTTCTCTTCATGCAGCGGACCCGCGGCAAGGATATTTCCCGCCTGAGCGTATCTGACGAGCCATGCCTTGTGAGCATCGAGATGCGCCTGGATCTCTTCAATCGGACGGACGTAGCCGAGCTTGATGGCAAACAGCATAAGCGACCTCTGTTACTGGACGGTTTGCGCACCGGACGTGCGCGAGTTGACGAGTATCTCGGTCAGGGACGCCCTGGCGAGTGCGATGCCCTGGTCCCGGACGATTTGACCTTTCGACGCCCCCTCCGCCCGTACGAACCGGACGTCGGTGATCCCCAGGAAACCGAAGAACGCCTTCAGATAGCCTTCCTGAAAGTCCATGTGCGCGAGCGGTGTCTCCGCGTAAAACCCGCCGCGCGCAGAGGCTACGATTACCCGCTTGCCGCTCGCCAGGCCGACCGGGCCGCTTTCGGTATACCGGAACGTGCGCCCCGCCTGTGCCACACGATCGAGCCATGCCTTCAACTGGCTCGGTACCGAAAAGTTGTACATTGGCGCACCGATGACAATGACGTCGCTCGCCAGAAACTCTGTGACGAGTACTTCGGATAGCCGATGTTCGTGTGCGGTGTTGGTGTCAAAAGCACCGACGTCGATCTGGCGAAATCCGGCTGCGATCGGACCGGTGAGATGCCGGATTTCGTCGCCGACGAGATCACGGTACGTCACCTGCGCTGATTGATGCTGCGCCCGGAGACCAGCTACCACGACCGCGGACAGTTCTCGCGTGATGGAGCTGCTGCCGAGTATGCTCGAATCGAGATGAAGGATGTTCATTGAAGCCTCGCTGTCAGGGGAGGAGTGAAGCGCGTCGAAACGTGCTGGAATTCATTGCGATGCCTTCCGGGCGGCTAGGTCGATCAGCTTCGCGACCTCGTCCGGGTGAGACAGCATCGACATGTGGCTGGAGCGAATCGATGTGACGGTTGCGCCGATGTTCTGTGCAATTGCTTGCTGTACGGCGGGCTTCAGCGCATTGTCGTTGGTGGTTCGCAGATACCAGACAGGCTTGTCGTGCCATGCCGCGTGCTGGATCTTCCCGGTGAAGCAGGCCGCCGCGACAGGCTGCTGGACCGATGTCAGGACTCGAGCCTGCTCAAGCGGAATGTCTGCCGCCATGACGTGCTGAAATGCGCGTGCATCGTCGAGCCAGATCAGCCCCTGGGCGTCCGGTGTGAGGCCGGTCATTGGCGCGTTGAGGCGTTGTAGAAGGTCGGCGACGGACTCGCCGTTGTCCGGTACCAGCGCGGACAGGTAGACCAGGCCTTTCACATTGGCAGCATTGCCTGCTTGCGTGATGACCGCGCCGGCCCAGGAATGGCCCACCAGCAGTACGTCGCCGGTTTGCCGATGCAAGACGCTCTCGGTGGCGGCAACGTCGTCTGCCAGCGAAGTGAGCGGGTTTTGCACGGCAGTGACTCGGTAACCCATGCGTTGCAGCCTGACGATCACCGGGCTCCAGCTCGATCCATCCGCAAAGGCACCATGCACGAGGACAATGTTGCGCACAGCCGGCGCCGCAGTCGCTGCCGCATGAGCCGTTGTCAGCGTCGCCGTGAAGGCTACGGCAGCAACCAGCCGGCTGAACCATGCGGACCGACGGCGCGCGCATCTCTGAAAGAGCGAGACCGGACAGTTGTGAAGGAATGGGAATTTCATGTGAAAGCGAATCGTTGAGGGGACGTGTCAAATCTATCTGACTTCAGTGAACCGTTGCAGGTGGCAAACCCGCCAACATTCATGCAAAATTCGCCAACCCTCCCTGAGACACGGAGCGCGCCGTGCGCATAGGAATCGTTGCAGTCGAAGGCAGCCTGCTCTCCGCCATTAGCGGCCTTGCCGACCTGTTCTGGATGACGGAGCAGGCGTTACGCGCACCGCCTGCCGAAGCGTCATATGACCTGCCCGGCCGAGCCCTCCCAACCTTCGAGACCATCATCGCAAGCGCGGATGGAAAGGCCCGGTGCGACCCGCAGGGCCGGTTGATTCCGGTCGACGCTTCGTTTCGGGAATTGACGCATTGCGACGTGGCGCTTGTCACAGGCATGGCGCTGGGGCCGGACCGGCTCCCTCCTGTATCCGCATCGATCAGCCACGCGGCAACGTGGCTGCAAGCGCGCCATCAGGCCGGTGCTTTGGTGGGTGCTGCGTGTGCAGGTACCTTCGTGCTGGGAGAGGCCGGATTGCTGAACGGCAGGCGTTGTACGACCACTTGGTGGCTCCACCATGCGTTCAGGCAGCGGTTTCCCAAGGCATGCGCGGTTTGGGGCACTGCAGTGGAAGAGCAGGATCGGATCGTGACGACAGGCGGTCCGCTGTCCTGGGTGGATCTGGCCTTGCACGTGATCAGAAGCGAGGCAGGGCCCGATGTGGCCCGTCTCGCGGCAGATATCTCCGTGGCCGACAGCTTGCCGCTGCCGCAACTGGTTTATGCGCCCCGCGGGTTCGTCAATGCCACCGACCCGCTGCTTCTGCAAGCAGAGCAGATCGTTCGCCATGCTAGCCCCGGATTGTCCGCTGAAGCGCTGGCGAGCGCGCTAAGTCTTAGCGAACGAACACTGCATCGGCGGCTGAAGGGCTTGACCAACGAGTCACCCAAAGGGTTCATTACCCGCGTGCGGATCGAAATGGCCTGCATGTTGCTCGAGCGGCCTGGAGCAAGCATTAAGCAAGTCGCATCGCAATGCGGCTACAGCGACGAAACATCATTCCGACGGGCCTTCGGTCAACTCACCGGTATGACGCCGGCCGACTACAGGCGCTGGGCGAATGGGCGAAACCCAAGACGTTTGCGCCCCTCGCACGATAGCAGCCTGGGTCGGGAATGACGCTGCAGCAGAGGGCCCTGATCGCGGCATTTCGCTGCACTTACGTGCAACGTTGATCCACTATGTCGACGCGCGGGCCTATCGCGCGGCCGCGCGTTGACTTTGTCTTGCCCCGGTTCAACATGGCGGTTCGGCAATGGACCGCCGACAGGACATCGTGCATCAGCAAAACTCTGGCAGTTTTTGCAGATGCGTTGTCATCTTCCACAAATTCATGCTGGCTGGATGTCGATAAAGTACGCATCACGCAGACGCTTCAAAGCACCGACGTGCCGGGTTCCCGTGCTTCGACCCGGTAGTGAACAAGCGTTGTGCGATGTCGATGGCCGCAATGCGTCATGAACCCATGATGCAGCGCTTCGAGCGCTGCTCAGCACCATCGACGGATTGCCGAGAGATCGACCGTAAGGTCGGGTCAGATTGGGGAGTCAATCATCATGAAACTTGTCATTTCGAAAGTCGCAAAGGCAATCGTGTCCGCGTGCGCCATTCAGAGGGCCGACGTCATGGTCTGCAATTCGGCGGGACAGCAGATCCCGTACGTCATGTTGTTCACCATGTATGGCTTCGTCTGAGCGCGGCGCCACGGCCTCACAAGGAAGGAGATTCTCATGCGCACGACAATTGCAGCGATACTCTGGTTCGTCACGTGCATCCCGTTTGCCGCGAGCGCCGGTGTAGTCGATGCGGGCTGCGCCGCGGCCGTGGTCACGAGCGGAAAGACGCGCGCCGAAGTGCGGGTCGAACTCGTTCAGGCAGAACGCGACGGCTGGATTTCGACTCACTCGCCCAGGCAGCGGACCTATCCGCCCGATATGGCGCAGGCTCGCCGGAATCGGGATGTCCGCGATGCAGGCGCGGTGGCGACGCCATCCTTGCAGGCGTCGAACCAGCAGCCTTGAACAATGACCCTGGCGTCCGCATGCTGGCGCTGCAATATCGCTGCATCGTCATGTAGGCTCCAGGGCGAGCCACGCTCAGAACTTATGTCGTATAGCGAGCCGATAAACCATCTGGTGGTTATTCGACGAATCTCCGGAGCCGCCGATGTTGGCGACGGCTGGCGCGCCCGTCGACGATGTGCCCGAAGCGCGCTGCCAGCCGCCGGAGAAGTACACGTCGGTACGCTTCGACAGCAGATAATCCAGCGTGAACGCCACCTGATTGTAGTGCTGGTTGCCGACGGCATTGCCTTGTGCCGTCGTGACGCTCCGCGCGTTCATGTAGTCGTACGCGACGCCGACGAAAAAGACCGGCGTGACACGGTAGTTCAACCCGATGTCGTAGTTGTTGAAGACGGCGGTACCGTTCATGAACCCCGCACCGAGATTGGCGTATTGAACGTTCGAATACGATGCGCTGATCGTCGCGTTTCCGATCGTGTAGGCCGCCGCGATGACGGCGTCCTGATAGGCCTGCGCGACCTGATAGGCCGAGTTCAGAGAGGAGGCGAGTAGATTGAAGCCGCTTGCATAGTTGGTGAACCATCCGTTGCCTGGCGTCGAGGTCGGGTGTTTGAAGTAATCGAACGCCGCGCCGATCTGAAGCGGACCGTGTGTGTAACCGACTCCAAGCGAATAGCCCGACATCGACGTGAAGTCGCCGGGTACGCCGCCAAGGCTATATTCGACGCCAAAGGAGAAGCCGCGGAAGTCCGGGCTCATGTAGCGCACGGAGTTGTTGAATCGCACGCTGTTGCTGGTGTTGTCGAAATCTCCCGGATGCGCGCTCGGCAGGTCGCCAACCGCCGCGGATCCGGCAAGAAACTCGGGGAAATACCACACCATGTCGTACTGACGGCCGGCGGTGAGAGAGCCGTAAGTGTCGCTGCTCAGTCCGACGAAAGCCTGCCGGCCGAACGCCGTGCCGCCCTGGGCAAACTGTCCGTTGTTCACGTTGATGCCGGACTCGAGCGTAAAAATCGCCTTGAGACCGCCACCCAGGTCTTCCTTGCCGGTCAGCCCCCAGCGGCTGCCGTCGATGCCGTCCAGCGAGTCCATGTAGACGGCTTTGCCGCCGCCTACGTTGGTCTGGTAATGAATGCCGTTGTCGATCTCGCCATAGAGTGTGACGCTGCTCTGGCTATGCGCGACGGAACTGGCCAGCCCCACGAGCGAGCCGACAATGATTTCGATTTTTTTGGTTTTCATGAGATCTCCGCAATCAAAAGGCCATACAAAAGAACGGTTCACTTGACGTTCATCGATTCAGCGAGCGGTACCGGTCAGGCCGAAAAGGATTTCTTCAGGCCGTTCTTCGTCAGGCCATAGCAAGCGCCCATCAGCGCCACGCAAGCCGCTGCAATGAGGATTGGCGCGGCTGCCACGCGAAACATCGCGTCGACGCTCCAGTTGTTCGCGTACAGGACGCCCGCGAGGTAAGTGCCGCCCGCGGCGCCGAGCCGACCGAATCCGTAGGCCCACGCGACGCCCGGGGCGCGCAATTCCGGGCTATAGAACAGCGTGCACAACGCGATCGCGCAGGTTTGTCCGCCGCTGATGCAAAAGCCGCAAAAGAAGATCGTCGTGAGTAAAGCGAGATGCGATGAGCCGATCGCGATGGAGATTGCGTACATCGACACGGCGCCGCCGACGTAGACCGCGGACAGAATTCTGTAAGGGCTCGTGCGATCCATGATGGGTCCCATCAGCAGACTGGCCACCATGCCGCCGATGATCACGGTGATGGTCGCCCAGACCACGAGCGCGGGTGGGAACGAGATGGACGCGAGAACGGTCGGCAGCCAGCTCTGCAGAAAATAGAACGCGGCCAGGTTGATGGCGAATACGGCCCACAGCAGGAATGTCCCCACGCGGAATTGTGCGGAGAACAACCCGAGCACACTTGCGTCTGCCGGCTTCTCTTCGTGAGTGACCAGTTCGCTGTCCGCTTGCAGCGTGAAATCGGGAAAGAGGCGCTTGGTTGCACGAAGCAATTCACCGGGCTGCGCGTTCGCCGACAGGTAGGCCACGGATTCCGGCAGCAGCGGGACGAGCAACACCGTCAAGCCGACTGCCGCGAGCCCGCCCAGCCACAGTGGGCCTTCCCAGCCGAACCGCGGGATCAACGCGCTGCTGCAGATGCCCGCGAAGATGAACCCCAGCGCATATCCCATGTAGACGAGAATGACGAAAGTCGCGCGGGTTCTCTTCGGGCTGAATTCCGAAACGAGGCCCACCGCGCAAGGCGTGGCCGCTCCGAGCCCGATGCCGGTGAGGAACCTCAAGGCGATCAGCTGCGGCACGCTGGTGGCAAAGACGGTCAGGACGGTGAACAGGCCGAAAGCAGCGGTTGCCACGAAAGCGATCTTCTTCGTGCCGAAGCGTCGGGTCGCGAACGGAATGCCGAAATTGCCGATCAGCAACCCGAAGAACACCGCTGAAAAAATCGCGCCGAATACCGCCTTGGGCAGTTGCCATTCTTTCGCGAGAACGGGCACGATGAAGCTGATGACCTGGGTGTCGAAGCCGTCGAAAAGCATCAGCAGCGCGCAGAAGGCGACGATGAAATACTGCCTCCTGCCGATTCTGCGACTGTCGATGATGTCGTAGACGTTGATTTTCCGTATTTCCACATCGTTCTCCTCGCGTTAAAAGAAAAGGTTTTACTTCGGGTATTGCATTTTCTTGCCGGGTTAAAGGTGGTGGCGCGAATGGGCGAGCATTCGGTGCCATTAAAATGGGATTGAAGAATCGACGATTAATGCGACGAATACTTGATTAATTTACGAAGCTGATTGTTGATGCAAATGCGGCGGCCCGGCGGATTCGATCGACGACCGTGCCGTCCCGTCCCGAACGGGGCAAGCGCCATGCACAATGGTGCGGCGCCATCGTCCGTTCGGTATTGGTGTGAAAAAACTGTCTCGCTTGATTTATTATTCCGTCGCTCCGTATTTCATTGCGTTTGAAGAAATCCGGGGCGCCGGGATCGTGAAGTCATCTTGATTGCACGGAGAAATATTGCCGCAGTCCAGGCAGTATTTATTATTCTTGTGTTGCCGCGGCGGTGCTCCGTTCGGCAGATTGTGCGGTGAGAGCGGTCGATCGAAGCGTAATTCGCGGTCGGTGGCCCGCTGAACTTCGCGGTGCCGTCCACGCCGATCTGCTCGACGCCATCGTGGGGTTCGCCCGGCTCGTCGAGCGTGCACGTGACGCGCCACAGCCCATGTACGAAGCACAATCGGGGCCGAACCGGACTGCATGGGCATCGACACCGTCGAACCGCTCACGCGCGAGCCCGGACGTCGGGCGTCCGGGAAGGGGCGGTCTCGCGCAATGAAGTCGTGGCGCCATTCCAGCGTGGCACGTGATGCGGCTGTGCCTGGTTATGCTTCGCATCGTTCGCCACAATTTCAACATGTCGCTAGAATGCCCGATATGAACCGTTACGTTAGCCTTCCTGATTTTGCGGATCCGGACGCGATCGATCGGCCGGCGGTAGCGATGTGCATGCACGTCGACGAGCATGCTGCCGAAATTCCGGTTCACAAGCACCAGAAGGGGCAGCTGGTGCTGGCGTTGCACGGCGCCGTGACCTGCCGGGTCGCGGGCGCGTTCTGGATCGTCCCGCCGCAATGCGGCGTCTGGATTCCCGGCGAGATGCCGCACAGTAACCATGCGACACCCAATGCCCGGCTTTGCTATCTGTTCGCCGAGCCCGGTGTCGTCGACTTGCCGACGGAGTGCTGCACGCTGTCCATTTCGCCGATGCTGCGCGAAATGATTCTGCATCTGGCCGGTGCGCCGCTCGACTACGAGCAGGGCGGCCATACCGACCGGCTTGCGCGCGTGCTGTTGCATGAGCTGACGTTGATGCCGGTCGAGCGCCTCTATCTGCCGGTTACGGATCATCCGCGCATCCGGCAGATGGCGGACGCATTGAACGCCAATCCCGGCGATCGCAGCACCGTCGCGCAATGGGCGAAGCGTCTCGCCATGAGCGAGCGTTCGCTGGCAAGACTCGTCGTCAGTGAAACGGGACTGACCTTCGGCCGCTGGCGGCAGCAGTTGCAACTGCTCGTTGCGGTGCGCGAGCTTGCCGGCGGCGCTTCCGTGCAACGCGTGTCGGACGAGCTCGGCTATGAGTCGGTAACCGCCTTCATCACCATGTTCAAGAAAGCGCTCGGGCATTCGCCAGGCCGCTATTTCGCCGCGCTGGCTCGCACGCAATCGGAGGCCGGGCTCGCGCCGGCGGCTGCGACCGAGATGGACGACCGAGCGGATGGCGCAGCGGACGTTGTGGGCGATGCATGAAGCCGCGCCTTCGCCCATTTTCCCGCCCGTGACGCCGGGTTCTCCATGCGAGACCGCGCGCATCGAATAGAAATGCTGTAGATCGCGCATTCCGCAGAAGACACTGCAGCCGATACCGCTTTGGCGGCCTTCAATACGACCACACATTCTGCGGCATCCCCCGTAATCTTTGCGCACTCGCCACTGAACTCGCATTGCTTTTACGGAGTTGCAAGATGACCGACTTATCGACGGGGACACCCTCGATCCTTTCCCTGGGCCAGACGAAAGTCGACGACGACCCACTCGAAACCGCCGAATGGCTCGATGCGCTCGATGGCGTGGTTCGGCATGCCGGTGCCGAACGGGCTCAGTACCTGTTCGATCGGCTCGCGGCCCACGCGTCGTCCAACGGTATCGCAACGGCGCGCCTCAATGTCACGCCCTACGTGAATACGATCGCCGTCGCTCAGCAGCCGCCGTATCCGGGAGACTTCGATATCGAAGAAAAGCTTGCCGCCGCGCTGCGCTGGAATGCGCTGGCCATGGTCGTGCGGGCCAATCGCGCCTACGGTGAACTCGGCGGGCATATTGCCAGCTATGCGTCGGCGGCCGACCTGTTCGAAGTGGGCTTCAATCATTTCTTTCGCGGCGCGAACGATGCCAACGGTGGCGATCTCGTCTATTTTCAACCCCATTCCGCGCCGGGCGTTTACGCGCGGGCTTACCTCGAAGGTTTTCTCGACGAAGCGCATCTCGAGCATTACCGACAGGAAATCACCGGTGCGGGCCTGTGTTCCTACCCGCATCCGTGGCTGATGCCGGACTTCTGGCAGTTCCCGACCGGCTCGATGGGCATTGGGCCGATCAACTCGATCTACCAGGCGCGCTTCATGCGCTATCTGCAGAACCGCGGACTGCAACGCACGGAAGGCCGCAAGGTGTGGGGCTATTTCGGCGATGGCGAAATGGACGAACCCGAGGCGATCGGCGCGCTGTCGCTGGCCGCGCGCGAGCGGCTCGACAATCTCGTGTTCGTGATCAACTGCAATTTGCAGCGGCTCGACGGACCGGTGCGCAGCAATGGCCGCATCATCGACGAACTCGAGGCGCAGTTTACGGGGGCGGGCTGGAACGTCATCAAGGTGTTGTGGGGTTCGGACTGGGATCCCCTGTTCGCACGCGATCGCAGTGGGGCGCTGTTGCGCGCGTTCGCGCACACCGTGGACGGCCAGTTCCAGACTTTTTCCGCCAACGACGGTGCCTACAATCGTGACCGCTTTTTCGGTCAGAACGCCGAACTGGCCGCACTCGCCGCGCATCTGAGCAACGACGATATCGACCGCCTGCGGCGCGGCGGCCACGATGTGCGCAAATTGCACGCTGCCTACGACAAGGCGTCGAAACACAGCGGGCAACCTACGGTGATTCTCGCGAAGACGATGAAGGGCTTCGGCATGGGCTCGATCGGCCAGGGGCGCATGACCACACATCAGCAGAAGAAGCTCGACATCGAACAGTTGAAGGCGTTTCGCGACCGCTTTCGCCTGCCGCTCTCCGACGACGATGTCGAACAACTCAAGTTCTACAAGCCGGACGAAAGCAGTGCCGTCATGCAGTATCTGCACGCGCGCCGTGCGGCGCTGGGCGGCTACCTTCCGCGCAGGCGCACTGCGGCGTCGCACGCGCCGGCCGTGCCCGCGATGTCGTCGTGGGGACGATTCGCGCTCGATACCAACGACAAGGAAATGTCGACCACGATGGCGTTCGTGCGCATGCTCGGCAACCTGTTGAAGGACGCCGAGCTGGGGCCGCGTGTGGTGCCCGTCGTCGCCGACGAGGCGCGCACCTTCGGCATGGCGAATCTGTTCCGGCAAATCGGCATCTATTCTCCGCTCGGTCAACTGTACGAGCCGGAAGACATGGGTTCGATGCTTTATTACCGTGAGGATACCGGCGGCCAGATTCTGGAAGAGGGCATCTCCGAGGCGGGCGCGGTGTCGTCGTGGATTGCCGCGGCGACGTCATACAGCGTGCACGATCTGACGATGCTGCCGTTCTATATCTACTACTCGATGTTCGGTTTCCAGCGCATCGGCGACCTGATCTGGGCGGCTGCCGATCAGCGCGCGCGCGGTTTCCTGATCGGCGCGACGGCCGGCAAGACGACGCTCGGCGGTGAAGGTCTGCAGCATCAAGACGGCACGAGCCACCTCGCGGCCTCGACGATACCGAACTGCCGCGCGTACGATCCGGCCTTCGCGTACGAAGTGGCGATGATCGTCGACGAGGGCATGCAGGAGATGATCGCGCGTCAGCGCGACGTCTTTTACTACATGACGGTCACCAACGAAAACTACGCACAACGTTCGTTGACTGAAGCGGATCTCGATCGCGTCCGTAGCGGCGTGCTCAAGGGGATGTACGTGCTGGAGCCCGCGCAGATCGAGATCGCGCAGGTGCAGTTGCTCGGCTCGGGCGCGATTCTCGGTGAGGTCCAGGCCGCGGCACGGATGTTGAAAGACGACTGGAATATCGACGCGGCCGTCTGGAGCGTGACGAGCTTTACCGAATTGCATCGCGACGGCGTGTCCGCGGAGCGTGCGCAGCGGCTACTGGATCACGGCGAGCCTGCGGTGCCCTACGTGACGGCCGCCCTGGGCGCCGCACGTGGACCGGTGATCGCCGCGACCGACTATGTGCGCGCCGTGCCCGAGCTGATCCGCGCGTATGTACCGTCCCGCTACGTCGTGCTCGGCACCGACGGCTTCGGGCGCAGCGATACACGTGCGGCGTTGCGTGCGTTCTTCGAAGTGGACCGTGCGTCGATCGTGATCGCCGCGCTGAAAGCACTCGTCGACGAGGGCCGGCAGGACCCTGACGTCGTGCGTCAGGCGATCGACCGATACGGGCGAAGCGGAACCGGGCTGACCGAACCCTGGCTGGTCTAGCACCCGTTGACCGGTGAGCGTCGTGCGAGCGGCGCGCGAAGTGGCTGCTCGAAGGCCTTGCGCGTCCATCGGTCCATCGCGGGAAATCCGATCGAATCAAGTGCGTCCGACCTGATGAAGAGGGGGCGTTGACTGTTGAAATGCTTGCTGTTGGAGACGAATGTGCGGGTGACACGAATAGAAGTGCCGGATATCGGCGATTACAAGAACATCCCCGTGATCGAAGTTCTGGTGGGAGTCGGACAACGCGTCGAACGGGAGCAGTCGCTCGTCGTGCTCGAGTCGGACAAGGCGACGATGGATGTGCCCAGTCCCACCGCTGGCGTGATCAAGGAGATGAAGGTCGCCGTCGGCGAGACGGTGTCGCAAGGCACGTTGATCGCGCTGCTCGACAGCGACGGCGAGCGGCAGGACGACGCGGCGCCTGTGCCTGCGGCCGCCTCGGCTGCGCGCGATCTCGCGTGTCCGTCGGCGAATGTCGCGACAGGGCTGGTGCCGGCGCTTGCGCCGGCGCCCGAACTGAACTCCGCATCCGCGCCATTGCATCGCGCGCCGGCGCGCGAAGGCGAGCCGTCTCGCGCCAGTCACGCATCGCCGTCGGTGCGCAAGTTCGCGCGCGAACTCGGCGTCGACGTCGCGCGCGTGTCGGGCAGCGGCCCGAAGGGCCGCATCACCAAGGACGACATCACGGGCTTCGTGAAGGGCGTGATGTCGGGCCAGCGCGCGGCGCCGGGCGCGGCAGCCGCGCCGGCAGGCGGCGGCGAGCTGAACCTGCTGCCGTGGCCGAAGGTCGACTTCGCGAAGTTCGGCCCGTTCGAGCCGAAGCCGCTGTCGCGCATCAAGAAGATCTCGGGCGCGAACCTGCATCGCAACTGGGTGATGATCCCGCACGTCACGAACAACGACGAAGCGGACATCACCGAGCTCGAAGCGCTGCGCGTGCAGCTGAACAAGGAGCACGAAAAGGCGGGCGTGAAGTTCACGATGCTCGCGTTCGTGATCAAGGCGGTCGTCGCCGCGCTGAAGAAATTCCCGACCTTCAACGCGAGCCTCGACGGCGACAACCTGGTGTTCAAGCAGTACTACCACATCGGGTTCGCGGCCGACACGCCGAACGGTCTGGTCGTGCCGGTGATCCGCGATGCGGACAAGAAGGGCCTCGTCGACATCGCGAAGGAAATGGCCGAGCTGTCGAAGGCCGCGCGCGACGGCAAGCTCAAGCCCGATCAGATGCAGGGTGGCTGCTTCTCGATCTCGTCGCTCGGCGGGATCGGCGGCACGCACTTCACGCCGATCATCAACGCGCCGGAAGTGGCGATCCTCGGGTTGTCGCGCGGGCAGATGAAGCCGGTGTGGGACGGCAAGCAGTTCGTGCCGCGGTTGACGATACCGCTTTCCCTGGCGTTCGATCATCGCGTGATAGATGGCGCCGAAGCCGCGCGGTTCAATGCTTATCTTGGCGCGTTGCTCGCGGATTTCCGTCGCATCATTCTTTGATGAGAAGAGGGGCTCGCGGGGGCGTGCGTTTTTGTCGGTGCGCCCCGTACTGTCGTTGAACCTGTTTTGCATACGGTCTGCTAGCGTCGCCCCTGCGCGGGGCGGCGGTTACTTTTCTTTGTCTTCCAAAGAAAAGTAACCAAAAGAAAGGCGCGTCCTTGGGCGGACAGCAAAGGTGGTTCTGCCCAGGTTCGCGTTCTCTTGTCAGGCCGTGGCCGGTTCATCGTGCGAGTTTCCATTCCCTCTCTCCGTAGCCAACAAGAAGGGGACGTACATGAGTCTCATCGAAGTCAAAGTTCCAGATATCGGCGATTTCAACGGCATCGATGTCATCGAAGTCAACATCAAACCCGGCGACGTGATCGAAAAAGAGCAAACGCTCCTCACGCTCGAATCCGATAAGGCATCCATGGAAGTGCCCAGCCACATCGCAGGCACCATCAAGGAAATCAAAGTCAAAGCCGGCGACAAAGTCTCCCAAGGCACCGTGATCGCACTCGTCGAAGCGTCCGCAAACGCCACCGCACCGGCGAAAGCACCAGAGCCCGCCAAGCCCGTCGCGGCCGCGGCACCGGCAGCGGCTCCGGCACAGGCCGCAGCCGCTGCCGCTGCCGCTCCGGCGCCGCAAGCCGGCAGCTACGGCGGCTCAGCCGACATCGAGTGCGACATGCTCGTGCTCGGCGCCGGCCCCGGCGGCTACTCGGCCGCGTTCCGCGCCGCCGACCTCGGCATGAAGACGGTGCTCGTCGAACGCTATTCGACACTCGGCGGCGTATGCCTGAACGTCGGCTGCATCCCGTCGAAAGCGCTGCTGCACACGGCGCTGGTCGTCGAGGAAGCCGCAGCGCTCGCGTCGCACGGCATCACGTTCTGCAAGCCCCAAGTCGACCTCGACAAGCTGCGCGACTTCAAGGGCGGCGTCGTCAAGAAGCTGACCAGCGGCCTCGCCGGCATGGCGAGGGCGCGCAAGGTCGAAGTCGTGACCGGCATCGGCGCATTCGTCGACCCGTTCCACATGGAAGTGCAGGGCGACAACGGCAAGAAGATCGTCAAGTTCAAGCAGGCCATCATCGCCGCCGGCTCTCAAGCAGTGAAGCTGCCGTTCATGCCGGAAGACCCGCGCGTTGTCGATTCGACCGGTGCACTCGAACTGCGCCAGCTGCCGAAGCGCATGCTCGTGATCGGCGGCGGCATCATCGGCCTCGAAATGGCGACGGTGTACTCGACGCTCGGCGCCGAGATCGACGTCGTTGAAATGATGGACGGCCTGATGATGGGCGCCGACCGCGATCTCGTGAAGGTCTGGGAAAAGTTCAACGCGAAGCGCTTCGGCAACGTGATGCTGAAGACCAAGACGGTCGGCGCGGAAGCGAAGGAAGACGGCATCTACGTGAAGTTCGAAGGCGAGAAGGCACCCGCGGAAGCGCAGCGCTACGACCTCGTGCTCGTCGCGGTAGGCCGCAGCCCGAACGGCAAGAAGATCGGCGCCGACAAGGCGGGCGTCGCCGTCACCGAGCGCGGCTTCATCGACGTCGACAAGCAGATGCGCACGAACGTCCCGCACATCTTCGCGATCGGCGACATCGTCGGCCAGCCGATGCTCGCGCACAAGGCCGTGCATGAAGGCCACGTCGCAGCGGAAGCCGCGCACGGCGAGAAGGCGTACTTCGACGCGCTGCAGATCCCGTCGGTGGCTTACACCGATCCGGAAGTGGCGTGGGCCGGCAAGACGGAAGACCAGTGCAAGGCCGAAGGCATCAAGTACGGCAAGGCCGTGTTCCCGTGGGCCGCATCGGGCCGCGCGATCGCAAACGGCCGCGACGAAGGCTTCACGAAGCTGATCTTCGACGAGGAAACCCATCGCGTGATCGGCGGCGCGATCGTCGGCCTGAACGCGGGCGACCTGATCAGCGAAGTCTGCCTCGCCGTCGAGATGGGCGCGGACGCGGAAGACATCGGCAAGACGATCCATCCGCACCCGACACTCGGCGAATCGGTCGGCATGGCCGCCGAATTGTATGAAGGCGTCTGCACGGACTTGCCGCCGCCCAGAAAGGCCTGATCGCCATCTCGGCTTGCGTGTCGCAAGTATGACGAGTTGCGGGTTTTCCCGAACGTGCGGCGACAATGACCGTTTTTGGTGATAACTCGACTTTTTATCAGAATTTTCCGCGGAGCTGCCAGGCATAAACTTGTTCATCAGGTGATGTTGTTCGAATGCCTGCTGGAGCGGAAATCGATGTTCTGCCGCGCAAGCGAGCGTTCGAACTTCAGGGCACCGGAGCCTTGTGCAAAGAGGAGACGCGGGCTATGAACGTTGCGCTGGACAGGATAGACCTTAGCATCCTGAGTGAACTTCAGGAGGACTCAAGTTTGACGAATCTCGAACTGGCGGCTCGAGTCAACCTGTCGCCCTCTCCCTGTCTCGTCAGGGTCAGAAATCTGGAGCGTCTCGGTGTAATCAGCCGACGCGTCGCCGTGCTCAATGCGTCCCTGCTCGGCCTGGGCATCATGGCCATCGTCGAGATCAGTCTGGAGCGGCAGGGCATGCAGGCGCGGGAGAGTTTTGCCGACACGGTCAGAGGCATCACCGAAGTCATGGACTGCTTCATGATGACCGGGCAAACCGACTATCTGCTGCGGGTGGTGGCGAGAGATCTCGTCGAACTCGAACACATCATCACGCACAAGCTGACGTCGCTTCCCGGTGTGGCCAGCGTTCGCTCGAACGTCGTCCTGAAACGGCTTGCCAACAAGACGACGCTTCCCATCGACAAGACGCGGCCTATCCAGATTCATGGACTGGCGCAGGCGTCGTGATCACATCGCGTAAGGTGCTCTCATGAGTAACGCAATGTCCGCCGGCCGGCCGGCAGATTCGCGCGCCGACATCGCAACGGCGTTGGAGATTATCGAAGAAGCGCGCGCCGGGCGGATGTTCATTCTGGTCGACGACGAGGACCGTGAGAACGAAGGCGACCTCGTCATTCCCGCGCAATTCGCCACGCCCGACGCCGTCAACTTCATGGCGACGCATGCGCGCGGCTTGATCTGTCTCGCGATGACTCGCTCGCGCTGCGAATCGCTGGGTTTGCATTTGATGAGCCGAATCAACGGTTCGCGGCACGAGACGGCCTTCACGGTGTCGATCGAGGCGCGTGACGGTGTGAGCACCGGCATCTCGGCGGCCGACCGCTCCCGCACGATTTCGCTGGCGATCAATCCGGAAACGGGGCGAGACGAGCTCGTTTCTCCCGGACACGTCTTTCCGCTCATGGCGCGAGACGGCGGCACGCTCGTGCGCGCGGGCCACACCGAGGCGGCGGTAGATATCGCCCGGCTGGCCGGGCTCGCACCGGCCGGTGCGATCTGCGAAATCATGAACGACGACGGCACCATGGCGAGGCTGCCGGACCTCATCGCCTTTTCACGGCGGCATCAGCTGAAGCTGGGCACGATCGCCGATCTCATCGCGTATCGCCGACGAACGGAACGGCTCGTCGAGGCCGTTGAACACGGGAGCTTCACCGAGCCGAATGGACGGCATTGGCGGATCGTGGTCTACCGGAACCGGATCGATCAGGTCGAGCATATCGCCTTCGTCATGGGCGATCTACGGGGCGCCGACCCCGTTCTCGTGCGCATGCATGCGATGGATACCATGAACGACGTCATCGGCGGTCACCACCTCGCGTCCCTGCGCGGCGCGGCGCGTTTGCTGGAGAACGAGAATCGCGGCGTCATCGTGGTGATCCGCGAATCCCGCCCGACGGCCGTGTCCGAGCGGGTGCGTGCCATGATGCATCCCAAGCCTGCCGAGCCGGAACTGCGCGATTACGGAATAGGCGCGCAAATTCTCACCGAACTCGGCGTGAAGAACATGATCCTGCTCTCCAATCATGAAAGAACGATCGTGGGCCTGGAGGGCTACGGTTTGAACATGGTCGAGCAGAGAAAAATAGAGCGAATTCACGACGATCAGGAAGTTTGACGCCATCCGGTCGCGCCGCCGTGCCGATGCAGAAATCGGGTCGTCCCGTTCCGATCGCGGGAGCGTTGTTCCGGATGAAGTCGTGACGCTCATCGCAGGGCGTTTCGTGACCATAAATGCAACTGGAGGAGAGATGAGACACGCAGAAAACCCCGACATCGTCGGCGCGCGCGCGAGCGCCGTGGCCGCGGGGCGGCCCGCATGAAAACGACGGCGGAAAATCCCTATACGATCGGACTCGAGCGCGACCCGGCGAACTTCATTGCCTTGTCGCCGCTGACGTTTCTCGAACGCGCCGCGTCCGTCTGGCCGGAGCGCACGGCCATCGTGCACGGCACGATACGCCGCGACTGGGCCGAAACCTACCGGCGGTGCCGGATGCTCGCCGGCGCGCTGCGCGGGCGCGGCATCGGCAACGGCGATACGGTGGCGATGATCGCGGCCAATACGCCCGAACTGTTCGAGGCACATTTCGGTGTACCGCTTTGCGGCGCTGTCCTGAACACCATCAACACACGGCTCGACGCCGACACGATCGCGTTCATTCTCGGCCACGGCGACGCGAAGCTGCTGATCACCGACCGCGAATTCTCCTCGACGGTGAAGAAGGCCCTGGCACGGCTCGGCCGCGCCATTCAGGTCATCGACATCGACGACCCACAGTTCGGAGAAGGTGATCTGCTCGGCGAAAAAGACTACGAGGCGTTGCTGCAGGAGGCCGCGCACACAGAATTTTCTGTCGCGATGCCGGAAGACGAATGGCAGGCCATATCGCTGAACTACACATCCGGCACGACGGGCAATCCCAAGGGCGTCGTGTATCACCATCGCGGCGCATATCTGAACGCAGTATCGAACGCACTATCGTGGCATCTGGACGAGGACACGACCTATCTATGGACCTTGCCGATGTTTCACTGCAATGGCTGGTGCTTTCCGTGGACCATGGCGTTGGTGGCCGGCACCAGTGTTTTTCTGCGCCATACGCGGGCCGAGCGGATTCTCGCCGCCATCCGCACCGAGGCGGTCACGCATTTTTGTGCGGCGTCCGTAGTGTTGAACATGATCAATAACGCCGCGCCGGAGCTGAAAGCCAGCATCCGTCATGGAGTCAAGGTCATGACCGGCGGTGCGCCGCCGCCCGCTTCGGTGATCGCCGGCATGGAGCGCATGGGCTGGGACGTGACGCACGCCTACGGGTTGACCGAGTCCTATGGGCCGGTCGTGCAATGCGTGTGGCGCGACTCGTGGAATGCACTCGATCTCGATGCGAAAGCGCGGCTCAAGGCCCGCCAGGGAGTGCGCGGCCCCGCTCTCGAGGCAGTGATGGTAGCCAGCCCCGATACGCTGGAGCCTGTTCCAAAAGACGGGCAAACGCTCGGCGAGGTATTTCTGCGCGGCAACAACGTGATGAAGGGCTACCTGAAGAATTCGGACGCCACCGTGGAGGCATTTTCCGGCGGGTGGTTTCACACGGGCGATCTCGCGGTATGGCATCCCGATGGCTACCTGGAAATCAAGGATCGCTCGAAGGACATCATCATCTCGGGAGGCGAAAACATTTCGTCGATCGAGATCGAGGACATACTGTATTCCCATCCCGCCGTTCTGGAGGCGGCAATCGTCGCGCGTCCCGACGACAAGTGGGGCGAGACACCTTGTGCTTTCATCGCGCTCAAAGACGATTCGGCGGTGACCGAAGCGGAAATCATCGCGTTTTGCCGCGAGCGGCTGGCACATTTCAAGGTGCCCAAGACCATCGTGTTCTCGCCGCTGCCGAAGACAGCGACCGGCAAGATCCAGAAGTTCCACTTGAGGGAGCGGGCGCGCCAGCTGTGAAAGGGGCGGCGGCATAGCGCCAGCCGCCGCGTTTCGATCAGCGCGAGGACGCCTCCTTCTGGTCCACGCGAAACTTGCCGGGACTTTGTCCCATGGTCTTCTTGAACATGGTGATGAACGAGTTCGGACCTTCATAGCCGAGCTCGAGCGCCACTGCGTGAACCGACGCGCCTGCCGACAATCGCTGAAGCGCAATGATGATATGCAGACGCTCGCGCCAGCGCCCGAAGGTCATGCCGGTTTCGCTGCGTACCAGCCGCGCGAGCGTACGTTCGCTCATCGCATATCGGCGCCCCCATTCCGCGATCGTGCTGCGGTCGGCGGGGTTGTCGAGCAACGCCGAAGCGATCTGTTGAAGACGGGGATTGTCGGAGATCGGGAGAAAGACGTCGTCGGGCGCCAGCAGCGCGAGCTGATCCAGCAGCACTCTGGCGAGCCGGCCCACCGGGCCGTCCTTCGGATAGTCGGGCGGAAACCTGGCCAGTGAACGGATCAACTCGCGGATGAGCGGCGTGATCGTAAAGCTGCGGCAGTCGGTGGGCAGGCCGGCCTCGTCGGGCGGAATGAAGATGACGTACAGCTTGGCGAAATCGGAAGCATGATTGCTGTGCGGAATGCCGCCCGGAATCCACACCGCGCCGTTGGGCGGGACGATCCACCATCCGCTCGGCGATCGGCACATGACCGACCCGCTCAATGCGACGACCAATTGCCCCTTGCGATGAACGTGCATCGGCAGCTCATCCTCTTTTCCGCTCGTCTCCAGGAGAACGGAAATGACCGGCAAATCGACGGAGTCCGGATCGAACGGCTGATAGTTGATCTTCACCGGGTCTGTCATGGCTCGCGAAGCGGACATGCCGATTTCAGGATTGTTGGGTTCCACGGTTCACTCGCTTTCTGCGCCTGCCTGGCCTCGGTGAATTCATGTATCGCCGCCCTCGGTGCAACATACGGTGGGCCATCCGACTGACGCGATTTTAATCCGCCGAATCAACGATGGCGCCGGCAAATCAAAATTAAATTTGGCCCCGTCGGACCTACACTGACTCGATGTAAATTCACGAGACATCAGGTATGAAAACCGACGAATTGATTTGCACACGGATCGACGCGGACGTCGTGCAACTGACGATCGACCGGCCGCCGGCGAACGCACTGAACGAACCGCTCATCACCGCATTGATGTCCGTCTTCCGCGACTTCGCTCGACACGACGTGCCACCCGGCATCGTGCTCACCGGGGCGGGAGAGAAGTTCTTTTGTGCCGGCGGCGATATCAATGAAGTGGCGGACCATGAGCTCGCCCTGTCGCGCATGGAAGCGTTCCATGCGTTCCTGGCGCAACTCGAGCAATATCCGAGCCCGCTCGTGTGCGCGGTCAACGGCTATGCAGTGGGTGCCGGATTCGAAATGGCGCTGCATGCGGACTACGTCGTCGCGTCCGCTGAATCCCGGCTAGGATTTCCCGAGATCAATCACGGCCTGTTGCCCGCGGCAAAAGGCATGCGCCACGCAGCGGCCCTGCTGGGTCGGCGTGCCGCGCGTTCGCTGCTTTTCTCCGGTGAACTGATCACGGCCGGAGAAGCGTTGGCGATAGGCGCGGTGGACGCGATCTCCCCGCACGATGAAACGCTGAGAGACGCGCTGGCCAAATGCCGCGCGCTTTGCGCCAAAGATCGCCAGCTGTTCGCCGCCATCAAGCGAACGCTGCGCGAGAGTCCACGGATGAACGACGAAGCTCTGCTGCAGATGACGCTCGATGACCTGCGTGGATATCTCGGCAACGCGCGGACCGCGGACGCAAGATCCATATTTCTGAACCGCAATAAGAAGGCCTGATCGTGAGCAATCTCAAACTGCCGGAAACGCTGCATCTTGCGCGCATGACGTATGAGGGCGTGGCGGCCGCATTGGCCACGCAGTTCGATCGCGTCATCATTCCTTGCGGCGCAATCGAGCAGCACGGCCCCCATCTGCCGCTGAGCATGGATGCCGATCATGCTGACGCGCTGGCCGTGGAAATCGCCACGTTGCTGGGGCGAACCCTGATCGCGCCGACGATACGAGTGGGATGCTCGAAGCACCACATGGCCTTCCCGGGCACGATCTCGTTGCAGGAGCACACGTATGCCGCGCTCTGCCACGATTACTGCGTGAGCCTCGCGGCACATGGATTCAAGTGCATCTATCTGTTCTCGGCGCATGTCGGTAACTTCAATGCCCTTCATGCGATGTTGCCGGAATTGCGACAGGCCGTCGGGCCAGACGTCCAGGTGCTTGCCTATACGGATCATCAGGCGTGGCTGCGCGAATGGCGACTGGCCGTCGAGGAAGCCGGCGGCGATCCGGAATCCGTGGGCGGACACGCAGACATCGCCGAAACCTCCCTGATGATCCACCTTGATCCGGACAGTGTGCGACTCGCTCGACTCACGGCCGGCCACGTGGGCGCCATGACGACCGAGCAATTGAACCGGATGTGGAAGGAAGGCGTGGCGTCGATCTCCCGAAACGGCGTGCTGGGCGATGCGCGAGGATCGTCACGCGAGATCGGCGAGGCCTGTTTGCGTGCGACCGCGAGGCTTCTCGCGTCGGCATTTGCGGCCGAATCGTCGACCTAGAAAAAGACGGAGAGCCGGCAGCATGATCTGCCGGTATCGGCAAGGTTGCGGCATGAAAAGAATAAAAAATGCTGCGGGATGTGCGGCAATATTTATTCACGAAAACAAAAGAGACATCAAGACAGAAAAGGCATCCGGATGGATGAGTATCGCTATCCAATCTGGATGGGCTGTTTCTAAATCAAGTTAAACGACGATGTTAATTGGTTGGCGGCGTGACACTGCCCGAACCTCGGCAGCAGTTCGCGCGCGCCGTGAATTTTCGAATTACGACTGTCAAGGAAAAGAAAATGCCATTGAAATTCGGTTTTTGGTCCGAGCAGGAGACGCAGGTCGGGCATAGCTACTCGAACAGGCTTCGCGAGCTGGTTCGCGAAGCGCGCTTCGCCGAGCAAATGGGTTTCGACTTTGTTGCGTTGTCGGAGCAGCACTTTGCGCTTGGCGGCGTGTCGAGTTCGGCGCCTGAAGTGGTGTTCGGTTATCTCGCGGCCGTCACTTCGCGAATCAAGCTGCGTCCTGCCGTGGCGCTGATGCCGAAGGCCATCAATCACGCGCTGCGTACCGCGGAACGGCTGGCGGCCACCGACATCCTCTCCGAAGGCCGGATGGAGATGTATTGCGGGCGCGCGAACACGACGATCGCAATGCGCGCGTTCAACGTATCGCCGGAGGAAACCCTGCCGCAAATGGAAGAGGGCATGGCGCTGTTGCGCAAAGCGATGCGTGAGGACGTGTTCACCTTCGAGGGAAAGTATTACCAGGTGCCGCCCCGGTCGCTCGTGCCGAAGCCGTTGCAAAAACCGTATCCCGTCCTCGGCGTTGCAGCCACCAGTGCGAACAGCCATGCCTGGGCCGGCTCGGAAGGTCTCGCGGTGATGAGCCATGCGATTTATCAGGGATGGGAGAAACAGAAGGGGCTGCTGGACACCTACTGGAACAGCTGGAAGCGCGATGAGACCGGGCCGTTGCACAAGCCGCGCGCCGGCATGCCGATCTTCATCGGTATCGGCAAGACCGACCAGGAAGCGAAGGACATTTACGCCGGCGCGATCATGAACTATGCGCGCATCTCGACCGATGCGTATCCGCGGCTCGCCAAACTCGCGGACAACTACGCATACATGGCCGAAAGCGTGCCCGCGATGCAGCGCGCCGCCGAAGATTGGGACTACCTGCTGAACGAATCCGCCACCACGGTGTGCGGAAGCCCCGATACCGTCATCCGTCAGTTGGAGCAATACGAGAAGCTCGGAATCGACGAGGTGCTGCTGCATATCGACTCGGTGCCGCACGAGCAGATCATGTCGACGATCGACATGGTGGGCCGTTACGTGATTCCGCATTTCAACGATCGCAACAATATCGTCCGCCCGACCGACGAGTTGCTCGAGAAGATTCGCGCCATGCGTCCGCAGGCCGCCAACCCGAAGCAAAGTCAAGGATGAACCTATGAATACGTCTTCGCGCTATCAGTATCTGAATGTCGAACAACGGTCCTCCGGTGTCGCGATCGTTACGATGAATCGCCCGGAAATCCTGAACGCCATCAATTGGGACATGCACGACGAACTCGAACGGGTATTCGTCGAGCTGGATCACGACAAAGCGGTCAAGGCGATCGTGTTGACCGGCGCCGGTCGCGGGTTCTGCTCGGGCGGCGACCAGAAGTCGATCGACAACGGCAATATCCCGTCGGCGACGCGTGGTGGCCGTCACCTCATAAGAAACATGCTGGAGGTCGAGGTGCCGATCGTGGCGGCGGTCAATGGCGTGGCCGTGGGCCTGGGCGCGACGCTCGCGCTGTTCTGCGACATGATTTATGCGAGCCCGACCGCACGGTTCGCCGATACGCACGTCAATGCCGGTGTCGTCGCGGGCGACGGCGGTGCGGTGATCTGGCCGCTTCTGCTCGGGCCGGTCCGCGCGCGGCACTATCTGATGACGGGCGACTTCGTCAGCGCGGAGGAAGCGCTGACGATGGGGATGATCAACAAGATCGTCGAAAGCGACAAGCTGCTGGAGGCGGCGATCGATTACGCGGAACTGCTCGCGAGCGGCCCGCGCGACGCGATCGTCTGGACGAAGTACTGCGTCAACAAGCTCGTCAAGCAGAATGCCCATCTGCTTCTCGACACGTCGATCGCTCTGGAGACGATCACGTTCAATTCCCCCGAGCGCCGCGAAGCGGTGGCTTCGTTTACCGAAAGGCGCAAGCGCTTTGGAGACAACTGGAAATGAGCGCGGCACCGTGGACTTCCGGCAATCAATTCGCGACCACCACCATTCCGGCCTTGCTGATCGAGCGCGTGAAGAACGACGCCGACGCAAACGCGTTCTTTCAGAGGCGTGCCGGAGCGTGGGTGCCCACCACCTGGAAGGGCTATGCGAACGCAGTCTGTTCCGTATCCGCAGCCCTCGGCGCGGCCGGTGTCGCACGAGGCGATCGGATTGCCATCATGGGCGACGTATCGCAGGAGTGGCTGATTGCCGACATGGCGACGATCTGCTCGGGCGCGGTGACGGTAGGCGTCTATTTCACCGCGTCGGTCGAAGAGGTGCGCTACTACCTGGAGGATTCAGGGGCGACACTCGCTTTTGCCGGAAGTGCCGAACAGCTTCGGGTCATGAAAGCGGCCGATACGTCCAGCCGGCTCCTCAAGATCGTGGTGCTCGATCCGGACTGGAAGCGCTCGCCTGACGAAACCGGCATGAATGTCGTTTCACTCGCCGAGTTCGCGTCGCATTTTGACGGCGACGAAGTCGCTTATCTGCGTGAGCAGTCCGAGCTTGCGCGGCCGACGGACCTGGTGAGCCTGGGTTACACCTCGGGAACCACGGGGGCGCCGAAAGGCGCGATGCTGACGCACGTGTCGATGCTCGCGGGCGCGTTCACGTGGCCGACCTTCTGTCCGGCGATGTTGTCCGAACCGCAGCGCATGGTGATCCATCTGCCGCTTTCGCACACGGTCGCGCGCATTCAGGCGACGACGCTGCCGTTGATCGCGAAGACGGTACCTTACTTCGTCGACGTGTCGGCCGATTTCGCGAAGTGCATTCAGGAAGTCAGACCGACGTCCTATATGGCGCCGCCGCGCTTCTATCAGAAGTTCGCGACCCAGATCATCAACCACGTGAACGGCAGCAGCGAAGCCGAGCGGAGAAACTACACGCTCGCGCTCGGCATCGCGCGGGAAGTGCTGGCCGATCGCCAGGATGCAGGCACGGGCGACCCGTTCAAGGAACAGCTCTACGCCATCTGCCGTGAGCACGTGTTCAAGCCGTTGCTGGCCAGAATCGGCTTCGACGATTTGCGTTATCCGTACACGGCCTCCGCTCCGGTGCCGCCCGAGGTCGTCACGCTGTTTCAGTTGTGGGGCGTCAACCTGAAAGAGAATTACGGGCAAACGGAGATGGTCGGCGGCAACCTCGCGCAGGTGACCGACTGGTCGAGGCCCGGCAACTCCGGCGTCCCGCTCGACGACCCCGCCTGGGAAACCCGCGTGTTGCCGGACGGCGAAATGATCGTTCGGGGGCCGGGGCTGTTCATCGGCTACTGGAACAAGGAAGCCGAAACGAAGGCCGCGCTGCGGGACGGCTGGCTGTACACCGGCGATATCGTCGACGTCGGCGCGGACGGGTCGTACAAGCTGATCGATCGAAAGAAGGAGCTCATCAATACGGCCGCCGGCAAATCGATCAGCCCGGTGCAGGTCGAAAACGAACTGCGCCAGAGTCCGTACATTACTGAGGCACTCGTGATCGGCGAAGGGCGCAAGTATCTGACGGCGTTGATCGAAGTCGACGGCACGCTCGCCATGGACTGGGCCAGGACGCACGACCCGTCGGTCACGCAGTACGCCGATCTGGCCAGTTCGCAGCCCGTTATCGACCTGATCCGTGAAGAAGTGGAAAAGGCAAATGCGAGGTTGGCGCGCGCGGAGCAGATCAAGGCGTTCAGGATATTCCCCGAGGAACTCACACCGGAAAACGGCGTGATGACCGCCACGCGCAAGAAACGCCGCAAGGCATTGATGGCACGCTACGCGCACATTATTGCCGGCCTTTACGACGATGCCGAAGAGCAGTTGATCAAGGAGCAGCTCGTCGGTTCAGGGACAGCAGCGTCCGTTCACCGGCAATAGGAATCGCCGGCAGCGCAATTGGCCACGAGAACCCGTCGACGGTGCGGCGTGGGTGATGAACGGTGCAACGCCACGGGTACTTCGCCACGCATGCTTCATGCAAGGACCCGTGGCGCGCCGCCACGAAGCCGCACCGCCGTTCCGTCCACCGAGAGAGGTACCGCCGTGATAGCACTTTCCCCCGACCGCACGACCTTCCGCGAAGCCATGTCCCGTATCGGCGCAGCGGTGAATATCATCACCACCACGACACCTTCCGGCGATGTCGGCATGACGGTGTCCGCGGTGTGCTCCGTCACCGACGATCCTGCTACGGTGCTCGTTTGCATAGGTCGGTCCAGCCGTCAATATGGACACTTCAGCAAGGCGGGCATCATCTGCGTCAACGTTCTTTCCCATGAGCACGAGATGCTTGCACCGATCTTCGCGGGCAAGGGCGATGTCCAGATGACCGAGCGCTTCACGTACGGCGAGTGGATCCGTCTCGTCACGGGTGCGCCGGTGCTGGCCACAGCGGCCGCGAGTCTCGACTGCACGGTGGACCGGAGCATCGACATCGGCACACATACGGTCTTTTTCTGCGCCGTGCAGGCGCTACATCTCGGCTCCGCGTGTACGGGCCTCGTCTATCACGGGCGCGCTTATCATCGGCTGCCGCAGCAGCATGCGTGACACGGCGCGGCCGTTCCCCAGCGACCACAAGGCCAGGCCGATTGTTGCCGTTCGAAGTTTCTGCTGACAGTGTCCGCCGATACTGCTGATGGGTGCGTTTGCGGTGGCGTAGTCAGCAAAGGACGAGAGCTACACCGGGACGATTGTAGGCGTTCATTATTAGCGCTAGCCGTGTTCAGAAACGTTGCTAGCGGAAACTCTCAAAGAAGCCCTGGCGAACAGGGACTTTTTGAAGTTTTCTGGCGGCTGCTTAGCCGTTGCGTTTCTGCAACATGGACCGGCCAGCCTTTCGTAGACATCTTCGAGCCATAATTTATGGCAACCGAGGAGGTCAGGATGAGCGGCAAGCGGTACACGGATGAGTTCAAGATCGAGGCAGTCAAACAGGTAACCGAACGGGGTCATTCGGTGGCGGATGTGGCGCAGCGGCTGGGCATCACGACCCACAGCCTTTACGCCTGGAAACTGAAGTTCGGCAGGCCCGACGTCGTGCGGCAAGCGGAGCTGGATCAGAGCGCCGAGGTTCGGCGACTGAAGGCCGAGCTCAAACGCGTGACCGAGGAGCGCGACATTCTAAAAAAAGCCGCCGCGTACTTTGCAAAGGGATAGCGGCAAGGTACGCGTTCATGCGAGCCCATCTCGGCGAGTTCCGCTTGTACTCGATGTGCCGGGTCCTTGGCGTGCATCGTAGCGGCTATTACGTCTGGCAGCGGCAGACAGTCGGGGCCCGCAAGCGTGAGGATGAGCGATTGCTCGGTCTGATCAAGCATGCGTGGCTGGCCAGCGGCGGTGTCTATGGCTACCGCAAGGTCACGATGGATTTGCGTGAATCGGGCGAAACGTGCAGCCGTCACCGCGTCCATCGCCTCATGAGAGGCGAAGGTCTGCGGGCAGAAGTGGGCTATGGCAGCAAGCCCCGCTATCGGGGTGGTCCGGTCGGCGTAATCGCCAACGTGTTGAACCGTGAGTTCGCGCCAACCGCACCGAACCGGGTCTGGGTAACGGACATCACGTACATCCGGACCTACGAGGGCTGGCTGTATCTGGCGGCTGTTATGGATCTGTACTCGCGCCAGATCGTCGGTTGGGCTACGCGCTCGACGATGACCAGCGATCTGGTTTTACAGGCGCTGTTGGCTGCGGTTTGGAAACGCAAACCGGGACCCGGTGTCATGGTGCATTCCGACCAAGGCAGTCAATTCACGAGCGATGACTGGCAGTCATTCCTGAAGGCACACCAACACTCGGATTCCGGATCCGGATGTTTGATGCTTGAACCAATGCATTTTCATCAGGATTCCCTGGGTGGCGACTGCTGGCGACGGCGCATCAACGTGCAAACGCGGCGCCAGACCCGGGCTGACTTCAATTGAACAAGGCGGGGTGCGCGTTGGGTCATGCCAAAACGCACGAATCGCGGGCACGCCGCGATTCGCGGCCATCAAGGCAGGCTTTGCCCTTCCTTGCGCAAAGACCCCGTCAGGCGACGCAATTCGTCCAGCAGCTTGACGGCGGGCGCGGGTAGCGTGCCTCGCCGGCGCCGGAATGCCGTCAGAGTGCGTTGCGCATCCAGGCCTTCGATATCCAGAGCGTCGATGACGCCCGCTTTGCTTTCGGTGTCGTACATCGGTTCGGCCATCCACGAGACAAAGCCACATCGCGCGACGAGGCTTTTGAGCACGGTGACCGAACGGGTCTCGACCGCGATGGCCGGCATTGGCAGGCCGCGGGCCCTGAAGGTTTCCTGCATGTGGGCATAAGGTCCGGTTCCCTTGGGCGTGAGTGCCCACCGTTGCGTCAATGTGTCGTCGAGTCGAAGGCCGCGCTTCGCCCGCAACGGATGATCGAGTGCCGCGACCACGAAACTCCTGTCGGTCCATGAACAATCGGAGAGCGCAGCGACGTCCTCGGTTTCGATTCCCGATGTGCAAAGCGCCAGGTCGATTTCATAAGCGAGCAAGCCCTCGACGAGACGATCCCACACGCCTTCGATCACCTCGACGCGCAGATTGGGCCATTTCTCCAGCACACACGCGATGGCCATCGGCAAGACGAGGCTCGCTATGCTGCCCACCGCGCCGACCTTGATCACGCCTTTCGCCAGGCCGCGCATCGCGTCCAGTTCCTCGCGCGCCTGTTCGGCTTCCCGTTGCAGCAACATGGCATGCGGCATCAATGCCTCGCCCAGCGCGGTCAGCTGCATCCCTTTCGTGTGGCGCTCGAACAGCGGCGCCCCGACCGATTCCTCGAGCCGCTTGATCGATCTGCTCAGCGCGGGCTGGGTCATGTCGAGCAGCGTCGCGGCTCGTCCCAGGCTACCGGCGGACACGATCGTCGTGAACATCGTCAACTGCTGCAGATTGAAACTCATCGCGGCGAACCTGATTGAAAGGGAATAAAGGGGGGCGAGCAGGGTCCCGAGTTGGACGGCGCTAGGTGTCTTCCCTGAAAGGCACCGCCGCGTACGCTCGCGGCGGCTGCCGGAAAACCGGTGCTGGCGGCGCTCAGCCCCGCCCGGTAAGGCTTCCGGCCTGAATGGGCCCGTCAGGCCACTCGGTGATACCATGCTTAAATGTAATGACTTTGAGCATTATTGGCAATTTTCAAACAAGGTATCGAATCCCATACTGCGGCTCATCCAATCACCGCCAGCCTGAGTGGCGAACCGCAGAGGATTCGAGATGCAACGAAATACAAGTGGGCAGCCGACCGTTCGCGATGCCGTCGTGGACTTGATGCGGCGCCTCGGCATGACGTCCGTGTTTGCCAATCCCGGCTCGACCGAACTGCCCATGTTCCGCGACTTCCCGGAGGATTTCCGGTACGTGCTGGGCCTGCAGGAAGCGGTCGTTGTCGGCATGGCGGACGGATATGCCCAGGCGACCGGCAACGCCGCGCTGGTCAACCTGCATTCGGCGGCCGGCGTCGGCAACGCGATGGGCAACATCTTCACGGCGTTCAAGAACCGCACGCCGCTGATCGTGACCGCCGGCCAGCAGGCCCGCTCGATCCTGCCGTTCGAACCGTTTCTGTCGGCATCGCAGGCAACAGAGTTGCCGCGCCCCTACGTGAAATGGAGCATCGAACCGGCTCGTGCCGCCGATGTGCCGCTGGCGCTCGCCCGTGCGTACCACGTGGCGATGCAGGAGCCGCGTGGCCCGGTGTTCGTTTCCATTCCGGTCGACGACTGGGATCAACCGGCCGGCTTCGTCGAGGCGACACGGGTCAGCACCCGGTCCCGCCCCGATCCGGAACGGATCGAGGAGATCGGCGATGCGCTGGATCACTGCCAGCGGCCGGCCCTCGTCGTCGGCGCGGAACTCGATCGTGCCGATGCGTGGAGCGAGGCCATCCAGCTGGCCGAGCGCCACAACGCGCGGGTTTATGTTGCGCCGATGTCGTCACGCTGCAGCTTCCCTGAAGATCATCGACTTTTCGCCGGCTTCCTGCCGGCGATGCGCGAAAAAATCGTTCGGATGCTGAACGGGCATGACCTGATCTTCGTCGTCGGGGCGCCGGCTTTTGCGTATCACGTCGAAGGCAGTGGCCCGCATGTGCCCGATGGCGCGGCGTTGTACCAGCTCATCGACGATCCGGCTACCGCTGCCTGGACCCCGGTCGGCACGTCGGTGGTGGCGAACATTCGCCTGGGGCTGGTGGACCTGCTCGCCCGGCCGGCACCGCGAGGCCGGCCCCTGCCGGCGCCGCGCGAGGCGGTCGAGCGAGCCGAGCCCACGGCAGTGATGTCGGTCGCTTATGCGTTGCAGACGCTGTCCGAAGTCCGCAACGCGGCCGATATCGTGGTCGAGGAGGCGCCCAGTTCGCGCCCCGTCATGCAACGTTATCTGCCGTTCACGCGCAGTCAGACGTTCTACACGATGGCAAGCGGCGGTCTGGGCTACGGCATGCCCGCCGCGGTGGGCGTCGCCTTGGCCAGACCCGGCAGCCGAGTGATCGGCCTCATCGGCGACGGCTCGGCGATGTATTCGCCGCAAGCGATCTATAGCGCGGTCCAGCTCGATCTTCCGATCACATTCGTGATCCTGAATAACTCGCGCTACGCCGCCTTGCAGGAATTCGCGCCCGTGTTCGGCTTCGCCGCGTCGGATCCGGTACAGGGCACCGACCTGCCAGGGCTGGATTTCGTTTCCCTGGCCAACAGCATGGGGTGCGAAGGCGTTCGAGTGAGCGACGCGCTGTCGCTGAAGCCCGCGCTGGAAGACGCGTTGTCTTCGGGAAAAACACGCGTCGTCGAAATTGTCGTGGCCTGACCGCGAGTCGGTGATTCGGCAGGCCGGTTTTTCAAGAATATTCCAGGAGACGGTAATGAATCAGGTAACGATGTTGATCAACGGCGAGCGTGCGATGGCTCGCGACGGCGCGACATTCGAGCGCCGTAACCCGCTCGATGACACGGTTGCCTCCACGGCGCCGGCCGCGACTGTCGCCGATGCACAAGCGGCGGTGCATGCGGCGGCCGCCGCGTTTCCCGCATGGTCGGCGATGGGCCCCGGCGAGCGACGCGCTCTACTGAACCGGGCCGCGGATGCGCTCGAAGAAAAAGGCGACGCTTTCGCGCTGGCAATGGCAACCGAAACGGGCGCGTCCCGCCTGTGGGCGGATTTCAACGTCAAGCTTGCTGCCGACGGGCTGCGCGAAGCGGCTGCGATGATCACGCAGATCTCCGGCGAGGTGATTCCGTCGGACGTGCCGGGCAGTCTTGCGCTCGGCGTGAGGCAGGCCGCCGGCGTCGTGCTCGGGATCGCACCGTGGAACGCGCCCGTCATCCTCGGCGTGCGTGCCATCGCGTTGCCGCTGGCGTGCGGCAATACCGTCGTGCTCAAAGGTTCCGAAACCTGCCCCGCGACCCACGGCCTCATCATCGAAGCGTTACAGGACGCCGGGCTGCCACGCGGCGTCGTGAACTTCGTCACGAACGCGCCGGCGAATGCGGGCGACATCGTCGAAGCGATCATTGCCGAACCGGCGGTCAGGCGGGTGAACTTCACGGGTTCGACGCGCGTCGGCCGCATCGTCGCGACTCAGTGCGCGAACTATCTGAAGCCGTCGGTCCTCGAACTCGGCGGAAAGGCACCGTTTCTGGTGCTTCACGATGCCGATATCGAAGCGGCGGTTCAAGGCGCGGCATTCGGGGCGTTCGCCAATTCCGGCCAGATCTGCATGTCGACCGAACGCATCGTCGTCGACACGAAGATCGCCGATGAATTCGTCGCGCGACTGGCGGAAAAGGCACGGAGCCTGCCGCTCGGCGATCCGAGAAAGGGGCCGACCGTGCTCGGCTCCGTCGTGGACATGGCGACGGTCAGGAGATGCAACGACCTGATCGACGACGCGCTGGCGAAAGGTGCGACCCTGGTATGCGGAGGGAAATCCGAGACCACGCTCATGCCGGCCACGTTGCTCGATCACGTGACGGCGGACATGCATATCTACCGGGAGGAGTCGTTCGGGCCCGTCAAGGCGATCGTTCGCGTCAATGGCGACGAAGAAGCCATCGCCTGTGCCAACGACAACGAATATGGCCTGTCGGCGGCAGTCTTCAGCCGTGACGTCGCGCGGGCGTTGACGGTCGCGAAGCGTATCGAATCCGGGCTTTGCCACGTCAATGGGCCGACGGTTCACGACGAGGCGCAAATGCCGTTTGGCGGGATGAAGTCCAGTGGTTTCGGGCATTTCGGCGGCAAGGCCGGAATCGCGGAATTTACGGATTTGCGCTGGATCACCGTGCAAACGACGCCTCGTCACTATCCGTTCTGATCGTTGCCGCGGTCATGGCACGTGTTTCTCATCATGGACGCGATGGGCTTCCGGATGGTGGGCACGAACACAATAACAACCCGATATCGTTGAGACGCCTTCGCTCCTGGAACGACGAGCGACCGGCTTAAGGAGACTGCAATGCCCGTCATCAATTTCGAGTCGTCGCTCGATCGCATCCGGTTCGAGTCCGACCGTCGCGTCGGAAAACGAATTACGCAGGACTGCGATTCAGACTTCGCCGCTCTGGCCGGGAGAGCGAAATGAACGATCGTAATCTACCTCAGCCGACCGTAGACATCGGCCGTGCCCTCGATGACGGACCGTTCTCGGCGTTCCAGCGAACGGTCGTCCTGCTCGCCGCGCTTGCGATCGTGATGGATGGCTTCGATGGGCAGCTCATCGGGTTCGCCATTCCCAGCTTGATCAAGGAATGGGGCATCACGCGCAACGCATTTGCGCCCGCCGTTGCGGCCGGCCTCGTCGGCATGGGTATAGGGAGCGCGTTCGCCGGGCTGTTCGCGGACAGGTTCGGTCGGCGCTGGGCAATCATCGGCAGCGTGCTGGTATTCGGCTTGGCGACGAGTTCGATTGCGCTATCGCCGGACGTGACGACCATTGCCATCCTGCGCTTCTTCGCGGGACTGGGTATCGGCGGCGCACTGCCTAGCGCGACGACCATGACGGCGGAATTTACGCCCGCTCGCCGGCGGACGCTCGCGGTGACCGCAACCATCGTTTGCGTACCGCTGGGGGGCATGCTTGCGGGGCTATTCGCGAGTGTCGTGCTTCCGCATTACGGCTGGCGCGGGCTCTTTCTGATTGGCGGCACGCTTCCCGTCGCACTGGCGCTCCTGCTGTATTTCGTCATGCCGGAATCGCCACGGTATCTTGCGCGTCATCAGGAACGCTGGAATGAACTGCGTCACCTGCTGTCCCGCATGTCCCGCTCGATTCAGCCGCACGCCGTATTCGCCGATCAGAAGGAGCAGAAAGCGGGGCAGCGCCCAGGCTTTCGCGCGTTGTTCGCGGACCATCAAGGCCGTGACACGCTCGCAATCTGGGTCGCTTTCTTCATGAACCTCGTCGCGGTCTACAGCGCATTCAGCTGGCTGCCGACGATGCTGGCAGGCGAGGGACTCAGCGCTTCGGTGGCGGGGTCAGGTCTTACCGCCTACAACCTCGGCGGCGTACTCGGCGCAATGGGCTGCGCAGTGGCGATCGGTCGGTTCGGGTCGCGCTGGCCTTTGCTCGTATGTTGCCTGATGGCGTCCGCGAGCGCGCTTTTCCTGCGCGGTCTCGACGTCTCTGCCCACACGACGTTGCTCGTGTTCGGAATCGGGTTGCACGGCCTCTTCGTGAACGCGGTTCAGTCGACGATGTATGCCCTTTGCGCGTACGTCTATCCCACCGAGATTCGCGCGACCGGGACCGCATCCGCGCTCGCGTTCGGGCGGCTCGGCGCGATTCTCAGCGCGTTCGCGGGGGCTTTCGTGATCACGCAGGGTGGAGCGTCTGCGTACCTGGGCATGCTGGGTGCCGCGATGGCGATGGTTTTTATCTGCCTGATGATCGTGCGTCGTCATATTCCGCCCATCAAGGGCGCTTGAGATCAGTGTCGAGGGCGACGTTTGTCACGCGCTCCGCGCAGAGCACGTAACGATGTCGCTCATGTTGAACCGAATGACGGAAAACGTCCGGCAGTACCTTCAGTTGGAGATAGCATGCGCACTCAAGTAGGCATTATTGGCGCCGGTCCTGCCGGCCTCCTTCTTTCTCATCTTTTGCATCTGAAAGGTATCGAGTCTGTCGTGCTCGAAACCCGCCGACGCGAGCAGATCGAATCGACGATCAGGGCGGGTGTACTCGAGCAGGGGACGATGGACCTGCTCGAAGCGTCCGGTGTCGGTGAGCGTATGAAGGCAGAAGGAGCGTTGCATCACGGCTTTGAACTCGCCTTCGACGGAAAGCGGCGGCGCATCGACCTCAAGGCGTTGACCGGGCGGACCATCACCGTCTATGCGCAACACGAAGTCATCAAGGATCTGGTGGCGGCTCGGGTTGCTGCAGGCGGCTCTATCCTGTTTGGTGTCGCGGATGTCTCGATTCACAAAATCGACACGTCGGCCCCGTCGATACGGTTCGTGCATCAAGGGCAATCACATACGCTGGACTGTGATTTCGTTATCGGATGCGACGGTTCGCAAGGGGTGTCCCGTTCGGTGATTCCCGAGAGCGTTCGCCGCGATTTCGAGCGCGTCTATCCGTTCGGTTGGTTCGGCATTCTGGTCGAAGGTGCGCCGTCCGCAGACGAGCTGATCTATGCACGTCATGATCGTGGTTTTGCCTTGGTCAGTACCCGTTCGCCGACGGTTCAGCGCATGTATTTCCAGTGCGACCCGAAAGATTCGGTCGACAACTGGTCCGACGACCGGATCTGGGCCGAAATGCACGCACGCGTCGACTCCGCCGATGGTCAGTGCGTTGTCGACGGGAAGATCTTTCAGAAGAATATCGTCGGCATGAGGAGCTTCGTCTCGACAACGATGCAGCACGGCCGACTGTTTCTTGCCGGCGACGCCGCTCATATCGTTCCTCCCACCGGAGCAAAAGGTCTCAATCTGGCAGTCTCCGACGTGCGAATCCTGAGCAGCGGACTCGACGCGTATTACCGGACCGGCGATGAAGCGCAACTCGCTTCGTACAGCGAGCTTGCGCTGAAACGGATCTGGCGCGCCGAGCATTTCTCCTACTGGATGACCCGCATGATGCATCGTCTCGACGATGCCTCGCCGTTCGAACAGCAGTTGCAGGTTGCCGAGCTCGAGCATGTGACTACGTCCGAGACTGCGGCGAGGTCCATGGCGGAAAACTATGTTGGGAGCGTTGTCGTCTAGCTTTCGACTTTGCGTCGTTACTCGGCCGTCTTCCGCCTCGAATGACCGAGGGAGACGCGCGAAACCGGCGTGCAGCGGGTCTCGTGCTTTTCGCATCACGATTTACTCTGACAGTACCCCGATCATGACAACAGGATTTCCCGGCATTTTCTCCGTCAGCGACTATCGTGACGAAGCCAGACGGCGGTTGCCACGCATGGTGTTCGACTATCTGGAAGGCGCGGCGGACGATGAATCGGGATTGACGCATAACCGTTCGGCGTTCGACCGGTTGCAGTTGTTGCCGCGCCGGCTGTCGGATGTCAGCACGCGAGAGCAGTCGGTGCCGCTTTTAGGGCGGCTGATTCCGTTACCGCTGGTGATCGCGCCGACGGGCCTCAATAGCGCGTTCTGGCCGAAGGGCGACCTCGCACTTGCGCGCGCAGCGGGCAAGGCCGGTATTCCGTTTGCGCTATCGACGGCTTCCAACATGTCCATCGAAGAGGTGGCAAAAGGGGCCGACGGAGACCTGTGGTTTCAGCTGTACGTCGTTCATCGCAACCTCGCGAAGAGTCTGGTCAATCGTGCCCGTTCGGCTCGCTATACGACCTTGATCCTCACCGCCGATGTCGCGGTGAACGGCTTTCGCCGACGCGATCTTCGCAATGGCTTTGCCATGCCGTTCAAGGCAAGTGCACGTGCGGCCGTCGACGGACTGTCGCACCCGCGCTGGCTTTGGTCCTATCTGATGAACGGCATGCCGGAGTTGAAGAATTTCGCCACCGACGATGCGTCGGACACCGCCTCCCAGGCGGCGATTCTTCGCCGGCAGATGGATGCGAGCTTCAGTTGGGACGACCTGCGCCGTTTGCGGGACGAATGGCCGGGCAAACTCCTCGTCAAGGGCATCGTGACGGCCGACGATGCCGCGCGGTGCGTCGCGCTCGGCGCGGACGGCGTCATCGTTTCGAACCACGGCGGCAGGCAACTCGCCGACCTGCCCGCGACGGCCGACGTGCTGCCGGATATCGTCGAGCGCACCTCAGGCACGACGGTCATTCTCGACAGCGGCATCCGGACGGGGGCCGACGTCGTCAAGGCGGTCGCGCTGGGGGCCCACGCCGTGATGCTGGGGCGGGCCACCTTGTACGGGCTGGCTGCCAGAGGGGAAACCGGCGTGAGCGACGTCATCGACATGATCAAACGGGAAACTGACCGGACGCTCGCCCTCATCGGTTGTCGCTCGGTGGGTGAGCTCGATCGCAGCTATGTTTCGAAGCGGCCGTCATAGGCAACTGCGCATTGACGGCGGATTCTGGATGCGCAATTGTTCGGGGTAACACTCCCGCGTATTTGCCGCCGGAACCTTGTGCCATGAATCAAGTGACGACCACGGATCATTACCATCGCGACGACCGGCTTTTGGCATGGGCGGATCAGGTTCGGGCCAGTTGCGTCCCCATGGTTTTCAGGACCGAATCCGATCAGGGATTTCGTGGCGAGATCTCCAGCGTGAACACGGGCGGAGTGTGTGTGTCGCGGATCGCGGCGGTCGATCACGTCGCGGCTCATGACTGGGACGACGTGCGGCGCACGGCGGACGACTACCTGCTCGTGTCGATACAGATCGAGGGGCGAGGTGCACTCGAGCAGGATGCCCGCACCGCGTTCGTCGACCCTACCGACATGGTGCTGTTCGACTCGTCGCGCCATTTCGTCTGGCATTTTTCCGGACAGCACTACACGATCCGCTTTCCCCGCCAGGCGCTGGAGAAATTGGTGCCGTGCGGCCGGCAGTACACCGCGGTGCGTATTCCTGCGGCCACCGGGATACGCCGTATCGCCGCCGACCATATCGCGTCGCTGCACCGAGTGCTTTCGTCAGACGAAGGCGCGATGACCGCTTGCGAGAGGCTTGGCGATGTGTCCGCCAACCTGGTCGCGCTGGCGTTGGCGGATTATTTCAACACGGTTCCGCTGCCCAGATCCAACGTGAAAGAGATGCATCTGCTGCGGGCGCGCGCGTTGATCAAGGACAGGATTCACGACCCGGAACTGGGACCCGAACAGATCGCCGATGAACTGGGGGTTTCCAGCCGTTACCTCTATCGACTGTTCGCCGAGGCCGGGGAGTCGATCGGCGAGACCATCTGTACGGCCAGACTCAACGGGTGCGGCGAGTGGCTTCAGCAACGCGCGTACGCTAATCGCTCGATTACCGATATTGCGATGGCTTGGGGTTTCAATAACGCATCGCATTTCAGTCGCACGTTTCGACGTCACTTTGGCGTGTCTGCGCGCGACTACCGTGCGAAGCATCGCGACGTTAGTTGAATCGCCCGTGAGCGGGCCGCGCGGTAATCCCGCCGGCTGGCAGCATAAGTAAAAATCCTGTTCTGTCAGAGTCAAGCGTCCGCCATATTGGCCCCGGACACTTCCTCTACAACGTTGCGGGCGTCCCGTCCCGCGAGTCGTGGAGGAGTATCTTGGCTCTCAACCATCCCCAATATAAGGCGGCTGTCGTGCAGGCCGCCCCGGCGTTCCTTGATCTTCAAGCCGGAATCGAAAAGTCCATATGCCTGATTGAAGAGGCGGCGCAGGCCGGCGCCGCCCTGATCGCATTCCCTGAAGTGTGGCTGCCGGGCTACCCGTTCTACATCTGGCTGGGTACACCGGCCTGGTATATGAGCAAAGGCTATGTTCAGCGATATTTCGACAACTCGCTGAGCTACGACAGTCCGGAAGCCGATGCACTGAGGGCCGCGGCCAGAAGAAACCGCATCACGGTGGTGATGGGGCTCTCGGAGCGCAAGGGCCATTCGTTATATATCTCCCAATGGATCATCGGCCCCGACGGAGAAACCCTCCTGCAACGGCAGAAACTCAAGCCTACCCACCTCGAGCGGACGGTCTTCGGTGACGGGGAGGGCAGTGGCCTGACCGTAATCGACAGTCCGTTGGGAAAGCTCGGCGGGCTTTGTTGTGCCGAACACGTGCAGCCTTTGACCAAGGCCGCAATGTATGCGCAAGGCGAACAGGTCCACGTTGCGGCCTGGCCGAGTTTCTCGCTCTATGAATTTGCCAGCGCATTGAGCCACCAGGTGAACAACGCGGTTTCGCGGACGTATGCCGTCGAAGGAGGTTGCTTCGTCCTCGCGCCTTCGACAGTCGTCACCGAGGAAATGGTCGAGAGCCTTTGCGACACCGAGGACAAACGTCAGCTGTTGCGGGCAGGCGGTGGCCATAGCGTCGGATACGGGCCCGACGGGGCGGAACTGTTCGACAAGATCGACGAAACCGCGGAAGGCCTGCTCTACGCCGATATCGACCTCGGCATGCAATCGCTTTCGAAGTGCGTTTTCGATCCCGTGGGGCATTACTCGCGGCCTGACGTCCTGCGGTTGCTGATCGACCGGCGACCGCGCCCCCCGGTCACCGAGATCCTCGATGGCCCCGCCGCGGAGACAGTCGCCGATGATCAAACATCATCGGACAACGGTTGCTCGCCAGAGCTGGCGAGAAGTGGCGGAGATCGGTAGCGGCCTGTCGGGCTCGCCATGCGATTCCGTGGCGAGCCGGACGGAGGTTTTCGTGTCGCTGCCGTATCGGCTCGATACCGATTGAAGCGGGATGGTTTTCCTTGAAACAGCAGCCATTCAATCACGACGATATATTTAGGATATCGATATGAACTACAAACAAAATAGAGAATACGAATGGAAGATGGTCATCTTTCTTGCGGTGCTGTTCGGCATCGTTGGACTCGACCGTCTGGTCATCGTGTATCTGTTTCCGGTTCTTCTGCCGGAGCTCAAACTGAACAACACGCAGGCAGGCGCAATCGCGTCGGTTCTCGCGTTGACCTGGGCCATTTCGACATGGGTGCTCGGGAGTCTGTCCGATCGCCATGGGCGTCGCAAGATTCTGCTGGGGTCGTCGATCTTCTTCTCGGTGATGACCTCCTTTACCGGCGTCGCCAAGTCGTTCCACAGCATGCTGCTCGTGCGAGGCCTCCTTGGCGTGGGCGAGGGCGGCGTCTTCAGCGCCAGCGTCGCGACGATCGACGAAATATCGACGCCGAGCCGGCGCGGCTTGAATCTGGGCATTCATCAATCGTTTTTCCCGCTCCTGGGCATCGGCCTTGGACCGATCATCGCTACCCAGCTCGTGATGCACATGCGCTGGGAGTGGGTGTTTTTCGTGCTCGGTATTCCGGGGCTTTTGCTGACGTTCCTGATCGGCAGGACCATGCGGAAGACGGAGGCCGGTCGCGACAGGCAGGTCCGGGCGGCCTCGGGCGGCCCGTTGACCGTGCTGAGATACAAGAACATCTGGTTGACCACGGTCATCGGATCGCTCTTCCAGACGGGCCTGTTCGTGTTCTCGACGTTCGTCGCGCTCTATCTGACCAAAGTCGTGGGCCTCAGCCTCGGCACGGTCGGCTTGATCATTTCCGGATGGGGTTTCGGCGGATTTATCGGAATGGTCGCCGTTCCGGCGATATCGGATCGGCTCGGGCGGCGTATCGTGCTCGTCGTCTCGGCGGCTTGTTATGGCGTCCTGATGTTGGCGTTCGTTCTTTGTCACGCTTCTCCGATCGTGATGTTCATCAACCTCTTTGCTGCCGGGATTTGCGGCTTCGGCATCGCACCTCTCTTTCTTGCCGTGATTCCTTGCGAATCCGTACCGTCCACGCTGACCGGTTCGGCCGTAGGCGTTCCAACCGCTGTCAGTGAACTCATTGGCGGGGTCCTGATGCCCGTGGTTGCAGGTGGGCTCGCCGACACGTTCGGTCTGGGTTATCCGATGCTGATCGTCGGGGGCGTGTCGTTGGTGAGCGCGCTCGTCGGGATGTTTCTCGATGAAACGGTGCCCGCCGCGACGTCGAAGCATTCCGTCTCGAACATCGACGCGGCCTGAACGTCCGTCGAAGCGCAGGCGGATTTCAGACCGTTGCGCGGACTCGCGCGACCGAGGCCGCCTGCGTCGGCCGCGGGGCGGTACCTGCGGCGATGAGGGGCGCTGACAGGGTTGGCTACGCCGTCGTCATTTCTGACGATGCGCTACAAAAAAGCCGACGCGCAATCTACGAAGACCGAAATGCACGAGAGACGTAGATGCCAACCCTGCCGCAGCTTTCAGTCGTCGACGCAAAAGGCGCGATCGATCGACGCGAGGTCTCCTGCCTGGAATACGTTCAGGCGCTGGTGGATCAACACGCCAAAACCGAGTCGCTGAACGGGTTCGTGTTTTTCGACCGTGACGCGCTGTTGCAAGCGGCGCGGGAACACGATGAATCGCTCACGGCCCGAACGGGCCGGTTGCCGCTTTCCGGCATTCCATTGGCCATCAAGGACAATATCGACTGCGCGGGCATGCCGACCGCCGCGGGAACGGCAGCGCTCCGCGACGCCGTACCTCGAGCTGACGCACCAGTCGTGGCACGCGTGATCGACGCGGGAGCGTTGGCCGCCGGCAAAGCCAACATGCACGAACTCGCTTTCGGCTGCACCAACGACAACGGATTTTTCGGCCCGGCCCGCAACCCGTATGACCCGTCCAGCATTCCAGGCGGAAGCAGCGGCGGGTCTGCCGTGCTGGTGGCGAGTGGTGCGGTGCCGGCGGCGCTCGGCACCGACACGGGCGGATCGGTGCGATCGGCGCCGAAACCATGGCGGTCGGATCTGAAGCGCTCGACGTCTTTGCCGCATACACACGAAATACCGAACCGGGCAGCAACGCAGGAGTACCCGGTATCACCGTTCCCGCAGGTCTGACCCGGGACGGGCTGCCGGTTGGATTGGCGCTGGACGGTGCGCCGCATTCGGATCAGCGCATCCTGCAAATCGGCAAGGAAATGGAGCGCGTTCTGTGTGCCGCGACGTTCCCGCGTCTCGACGCACACGTTTGATCCATCCGGCAACGGCTTAACGAAAAAGGCAAGCAAATGAATCGTCGAAATATCCTGAAAAGTATTGCGCTCGGTGCTGCAAGTGCCGCGGTGGGCGTTGGGGGGCTCGTGCCGGCATCGGCTCGAAGCCGTATTGGCGGTTCAGTCTCTTGTATCGGATGATTCGCGGCGTCGCGCGTACGTGGCCGTCGACCGCGCCGTTCGATCGTCATGACGGCGGGGGCGTTCCGGCCGCGGCGACGGAGGCAGCAAGCTCCGCGCGGTTGGAGAATCCCTTCTTGTCCATGATCCGCCGCAAATGGGTGCGCACGGTCGACAGGCTGATGCAGAGAAGACGGCCGATATCCTGATCGGTACAACCCTTTGCGACCAGCTGGGCGATCTCGCTCTCACGGTCCGTGAGCCCTGTCGCGCTGCCTGCCCGGCGTTTGATCGCGCGGCAAAGGAACGGCTCGATCGCATCGAGCACGAGTTTGTCGCGCATCTCGAACTCAGGCCGATTCCTCGTTCGCCAGATTCTCAGGTCGCTGAGCTGGCGTTCGCCGTCGAAGACAAACACGTTGATCCCGTGATGCAACCCATCCTGCGCGAGAAACTCGTTGTAGAACTCGCTTTTCTCCAGTGCAGGCCGGTCCATCACTTCTTCCACCAACGTGGCCCTGCGCCGCTTGCAGAGTTGCGCCGTCATCGGGTCATTGTGCTGGTACCAGCTCGTGTAGCGACGCACGTGATCCGAGTCGACATTGACTGCAATCGGGTCGGCGTACATCCCTTTTTCGGCATCCCAGTTGTAGGAGACGCAGAAATCGGATCGCAGCAGCCGGGTCAGGTCTGACAAAACGACGCGCCTGACATCCACGATCGGCCCGAGCTCCTCGAGCCGCCCGATGATGTCACCGAAAAGTCGGAGTTCGTCGAGCGTGAGATCGTGAACTTGTGGCTTCAAGGGTGCCTCATCGGTAGGTGGAATCGGGAGACAGCATGCGCAACAGCCTCGAAAGACTGGTTCGCATTACACATCAAGCATAGCAAGGCAAAAAATCCCGATCAGCAACGAACTTCACTGCCGTTGCCTGTCCGTTGTATTCATGCCGCAGTCAGGTCCACTGCCTATTGCAGATCGGAAGGGAGGTTCGCGAGGGCGCCCGCATTTCTTGAGCGCGGGCTCAGGCCAAGTTTTCCCTGTCGATATTTCTAACGATGGGGCTCAAAAAACGGTGCTCATAGAGTAGACGCGCAGTGGGAAGCGGACGTGCCGAGACGGTTCGTTGTAGCGAGGCAAGCTGGAGGATTACCCGGACACGCCTGCCCATTGACCAAACGATTCCGATGCATTTCCAGCGGGACGTTTTCCTCAGTCATTTTCGTCAACGAAAGCTACACATAAAATTAGGAAAGCGATATGAATACGGTCATCAAGCGAAGCATGGTGGTGTGCGCCGCGGTCGGATGCGGCGTGGCACATGCACAGTCCTCAGTGACGCTTTACGGTCTGGTGGATGCGGGTATTACGTACACGAACAATGCGACATCGAGCACCGGACATGGCGCGCTCGTGCAGTTTGCGTCCGGGTCTTCGCAGGGAGATCGCTGGGGGCTGACGGGTAAAGAGGACCTGGGTGGCGGACTCAAGGCGATCTTCACGCTCGAAAGCGGCTTTCAACTTTCCAACGGGGCCCTGGCGCAAAGCGGGCTGCTGTTCAATCGTGCAGCCTTCGTCGGCGTTGACGGGCGGTTCGGGACGCTGACGCTCGGGCGGCAATACGACTTCATCGGCGATATCTTTCCGGCGTACTCGATTGCGGGAAATACGGCAGCGGGGATCCTCGCATGGGGCATTCCGGCGTATGCGGCTGGCGGATATACGCTCGATAACCGACTGTGGGGCGATAACGTCAACAACTCGGTGAAGTATCTTTCGCCAACGATTTCGGGCTTCAGTGTCGGGGCGATGTACGGTTTCGGCAACGTCGCCGGCTCGTTGGGCACCAACAGCTCGATGAACTTTCTGCTGAACTACAGCCAAGGCGGGCTCGCCGCATCGCTGTCGTATTTCAAGCAGCATAACGCGACCAGCTCCGCGAATCTGACGGAATACGCCGGCGGTGCAACCTACAGCCTGGGGAAAGCGCAGATATTCGGTGTCGTGACCGATGTTCAGTTGAGCAGCGGCACCCAGGCTCGGGCGCTGACCTACGACGGTGGCATGACTTACTTCGTCAAGCCCGATATTTCGCTTGGAGCAGGGTTCCAGTTCCAACAGCGCAACAACGGCGTCGGCAGCGCGAACCAGGTGACCATCGGGGCGGATTACTTCATTTCCAAGCGAACGGACGTGTATTTCGTCGGGGCGCTCGCGCACGATCATGCACACGGCGCGCAAATCGAAGCAGCGCTCGGATCACCGTCCAGCACGAGTTTTCAGACTGCGGCACGGATCGGCATTCGCCACAAGTTTTGACGGTCGCGGGTCGAGCGCGATGGCGAACCGGGAGGCGCCTATTTGTCTTCGACGCGGTATCGGCCGCTACATCGCCGCACCATAAAGATGATGCGCGTCGGTCAGTGCATCCGCGACGAGTTCCAGGCCGTCCCGGCACTGCTCCCGATCCTGCGGCCCGCCAAGGCAGATACGGATCGCCGCCGGCGGGTCGCCGTCCGTCGAAAATGCCGCGCTCGCCACGGCGGCGACGTTTCGACTCCGCAGATGCTGCGCCAGATCCGGTGCGGTCCATAGGCAATCGCGCGGAATCGGCAACCAGAGATGGAAACCGTCGGGGTGGGCATCGAAAGGCCATGCGCCGAGAACGCGGCTGGCGATCGCCTGCCGTGCATGCGCCTCCGATCGAATCGCGGCCAGCATCTCGCTCGCCGTGCCGTCGTTGATCCATTGGGTGGACAGCAGCATCGTGAACGGGCTCGGCATGACGGTCGTGGCGCGTAATGCACCCGCGACACGCTGTGCTTCGCGCACCGTCGGTGCCAACAGGTAGGCGATTCGCAGCCCGGCGCCGAGATTCTTCGACATGCCGGTCACGTAGTAGGTCAGTTCAGGGGCCAGCAGCGCCAGCGGGGGCGGCGCGCTCTGCGGCAGCATCGCATAGGCATCGTCCTCGATGATGGGCACGTTGTAGCGTGTGGCGATATCGGCCAACGCTTCGCGGCGTCGGAACGGTATCGTGAGCGTGCTCGGGTTCTGCAGGGTCGGGTTGCAGTACAGCGCAGCGGGCTGTCCGCTTCGGCAGAGCGATTCGAAGGCATGCGGCAACGGCCCGTCGTCGTCCCGCGGCAGCGGCTGTAACCGCACGCCCAGTTGCGATGCGATGGCCTTGATGCCGGGGTAAGCGAGCGAATCGAGGCAGATCGAGTCACCGCGGCTCGCAAGCCGGGAAACGAGCGCGACGAGGGCGCTGTGAATTCCCGGGCAAACGAGCACGGTATCGCTGCTGCAGCCGGGCAGGCGATTGGCCAGCCATGCGCGGCCGGCGGCGCGATCCGCCGGTGTGCCGCCGAAATCCTGATATCGCATCAATTGGTAAGGGTCCGCCGTGGCGAACAATGCGGCAGCCGATTCCTGCAGCCGCCCGGCCATCCCGGGTGGCTCCGGTGGCATGTTCATCGACATCTCGATGCCGCTCCCGCCCGACAGCGGGATCGTCCGGGTTGGGCCGCGCACGAACGTTCCGCTTCCTGCCCGCGTATCGAGCAAGCCGCGTCTGCGGGCTTCAGCATACGCGCGGGCCACCGTCGTGTAGTTCAGGTTCAGCGCACCGGCAAGATCGCGCAGCCCGGGTAGGCGGTCGCGTGGTTTCAGCCGGCCCGCCGCCAGGTCTTCCTCGATCAGGTCCGGGATCAGCAGGTACGCCGGCTTCCTGCTTTCCAGGAGTCGCTTCGACCAATGATGGATGATGTAATCCATACCTGTTTCCATTTGATGATTCATCAAAACGTTAGCATGGCGCATTAATCGGAAATATCTATCTCGCCAATCCGAAGCCAGATGATTGCATTGATCGCATCGTGTATCGGATTGATGCATGGATGCACGCTCGATGCGCACGCATGCTCGCTTGTTGCTTCACACGGGTGCGCGCCGTCGCCCGGACGGGCCACTTCTCGTCCGAACCGCATTCGGTCACGCAAGGATCGGACCGGCTGCATCGGCATTTATCGATTGAATGATCGGAGAGTGATCGCATCAGGTCTGTGCCCGGTTGGCATATGCGTTGCGTTAATGAGTTCGCCCGGACTCGAAAGTTTTCGGGAACATCACTGAACTCATTATCAAACGGAGCGTGCCATGCCCGCAGTCAATCAGCCGTTGCACAAGAAGGGAGATTTCCTCGTCGATTACGAGGAAAAGGTGTTCGAAGACGTCAAGGCGGAACCGGGCGAGAAAGCGCTCGTGACGTTCCACACGGTTGCGTTCGAGGGATCGATCGGCTTCGTGAACCTGCTGCAGGCGACTCGCCTGCAACGCAAGGGATTCGAGACGTCGGTGCTGCTCTATGGCCCCGGCGTGACGCTCGGCCTCCAGCGCGGGTTTCCGACGCTCGGCGACGAGGCGTTTCCCGGTCATCTGAACTTCAACAAGCAACTCGTCAAGTTCATGGAGGAAGGCGGGAAAGTCTACGCGTGCCGTTTTGCGCTGCAGGCGCTCTACGGGCATGGCGAAGCGTCGTTGATCGAGGGCATTCGACCGATCAATCCGCTCGACGTGCTGGATATCCAGCTGCTTCACCGCAAGGAGAACGCGCTGGTCATCCATACCTGGACCGTTTGATCGAATGACGGGTGCCATCATGTCCGACAAACGCATCGTCCGGGCGGCAGCCGTCCAGATCGCTCCCGATCTGGAACGCGCCGGCGGCACGCTCGACAAGGTCTGCGCGGCGATCGACGAGGCCGCTGGCAAGGGCGTCCAGCTGATCGTCTTTCCTGAAACATTCGTGCCGTACTACCCGTACTTCTCGTTCGTGCGGACGCCGGTCGCATCCGGCGCCGATCACATGCGGCTATACGAGCAGGCGGTGGCGGTGCCGGGCCCCGTGACGCATGCCGTTGCGGAGCGCGCGCGTCTGCACGGAATGGTGGTCGTGCTCGGCGTGAACGAGCGCGACCACGGCAGCCTGTACAACACGCAGCTGATCTTCGACGTCGACGGGCGCCTCGCGGTGAAGCGCCGCAAGATCACGCCGACGTTTCACGAGCGGATGATCTGGGGGCAGGGCGACGCGGCCGGACTCAAGGTTGCGCAGACCGGTGTCGGACGGGTCGGTGCGCTCGCGTGCTGGGAGCACTACAACCCGCTCGCCCGTTATGCGCTGATGACGCAGCACGAGGAAATTCATTGCAGTCAGTTTCCCGGCTCGCTGGTCGGCCCGATCTTTGCGGAACAGATCGAAGTCACGATCCGCCACCACGCGCTGGAAGCGGGCTGCTTTGTCGTCAATGCGACCGGCTGGCTGACGGACGCCCAGATCGAGTCGATCACGGGCGATCCGAATCTGCAGAAAGCCCTGCGCGGCGGATGCAATACCGCGATCGTGTCACCGGAGGGGCAGCATCTGGCCGAGCCCTTGCGGGAGGGCGAAGGGATGGTGATCGCCGACCTGGACATGTCGCTGATCACCAAGCGCAAGCGAATGATGGATTCGGTCGGCCACTATGCGCGGCCGGAACTGCTGAGTCTTGCCATCAACGATCGGCCGGCGACGACGGTGACCCCGATGGGGATCAGCGTGCCGGCCGCACGCGACTTCGAGGGACATTGCCATGAGCGCGAACGCGAAACCGTCGGTGCAGAGCCGGCAATTGATGACTGAACTGCAGTCGGTCGGGCTGCGCCTCGCGGATCCGCGGGTGGGCGCCGCGAGCCGGCGCGGTGGCGCCGGGCCGTCCGATCACAAGGCCGTGACGGTCGACGGCGTGACCATCATGGTGCCGGTGCACACGAGTACCGCGTGGGATTCGCCGTTCGTCGCGGCGGCGCCCGATGCGGCGGGCGTCAGCCTGCTCTCGCGCGGCACCATCCCGATCGCGAGCATCAGCTTTCCGTCGAGCCCGCGCTTCTACGCGTTGCAGACCCTGGAGGGCGTGCCGTATTCGCACATCGCGACGCTGCATGGTGCCGACGTGCTGGCGACCACGGTGTTGCAGACCTGCATTCGCTACGAGAGCCGGCGCAAGACCTGCCAGTTCTGCTCGATCGGCCAGTCGCTCGCGGCCGGCCGGACGATCGCCCGCAAGACGCCGGAACAGCTCGCCGAGGTTGCGCGCGCGGCGGTCCTGCTCGACGGCGTCAAGCACATGGTGTTGACGACCGGCACACCGCCGACGCCGGATCGCGGTGCGCGCGTGCTGTGCGAAAGCGCGTTCGCGATCAAGGCGGCCGTCGATCTCCCGATCCAGGCGCAATGCGAGCCGCCCGACGACGACAGCTGGTTCGACCGGATGAAGGCAAGCGGGATCGATACCTTGGGCATGCATCTGGAAGCCGTGACGCCGGCGGTGCGCGAACGGATCATGCCGGGCAAGGCGAGCGTGCCGCTGTCCCGATACATGGCGGCATTCCGCGCGGCCGTCGGCGTGTTCGGCCGCGGCCAGGTCAGCACCTACATCCTCGCCGGGCTCGGCGACAGCGCGGCCGCGATCCTCGACATGTCGCGCGAACTGATCGGGTTGGGCGTGTATCCGTTCGTCGTGCCGTTCGTCCCGATCAGCGGCACGCCGCTGGAGAGTCATCCCGCGCCGTCGCCGGACTTCATGCGGGCGGTGCTCGAACCGCTCGGCGCCATGTTGCGCGACGCCGGCATGCGCTCCGCCGACATCAAGGCAGGCTGCGGAAAGTGCGGCGCCTGCTCGTCGCTTTCGACCTACGAGGGGTGAGCATGTACTGCGCAGAGATGGGGCTGGCCGACTGCCGCGACACCTACCGGCCCGCCGAATACCGGATCAAATGGGCGGCGCTTCCGTGGGAAATCGACGAAGCGTACAAACTGCGCCGGGCGGTGTTCTGCATCGAGCAGGGGATCTTCGCCGGCGACGATCGCGACGATATCGATCGCCACGCGCAACTGCTGGTCGCAGTCAGCTGCTGCGCGGGGCTGCCCGAGCAGGTGGTCGGCACGGTGCGGATTCATGAAACCGTGCCCGGAACCTGGATGGGCTCGCGGCTGGCGGTGCATCCGGCGTTCCGCAGGCAGGGCAGGATCGGCTCGATGCTGATCGCACTTGCCGTCAGCAGCGCGCATGCCGAAGGTTGCCGGACCTTCGTCGCACACGTGCAATCGCAGAACGTGCCGCTGTTTCGTCGGCTTCACTGGGATGCGCTCGGCGAGGAAACGTTGTTCGGACGTCCTCATCAACTGATGCAGGCCCGGCTGGCACACTATCCGCCGTGCGGCACGCCGTTCGAGGGTTTCGTCCTGCGCTCGGAGGTGCGGCAATGAGTGTCGGCGATCGCATCGCGACGCTGCGCGCAAGTCGCGGCTTCCAGCACAAGCACGACATCTCCGGCGTGGTCGCATCGCTCGCGGCGTCATTGCCGAACGGCGAGCGGGATCTTGCACAGGCGGTGGCACTCGGCGACGACTGCGCGGCGATTCCCGACGCGGACGGTTACCTGTTGTTCGCGATCGAGGGCATGGTCGGCGATTTCGTCGAGTCGATGCCGTGGTTCGCGGGGTACAGCGGCGTGATGGCGAACATCAGCGACATCTACGCGATGGGCGGGCGGCCGATCGCCGTCGTCGATGCATTGTGGAGCGACGGAATCGACGCCGCGCGGCCGGTGCTCGCCGGGATGGCCGCGGCTGCGTCGGCGTATGGCGTGCCGATCGTCGGCGGCCACAGCAACACGCGCAGCGCGCAGGGGCAGCTTGCGGTATCGATCCTGGGCCGGGCTCGCGCGCTGCTGTCGAGCTTCAGCGCGCGGCCGGGCGATCGCCTGATGATGGCGGTCGACCTGCGTGGCGCATTCGAGGATCCGTATCCGTTCTGGAATGCGTCGGTCGGCGCGCCGCCGGCCCGGCTGCGCGGCGATCTCGAGATCCTGCCGGCGCTGGCAGAAGACGGGCTGTGCGATGCCGCGAAGGATATCTCGATGGCGGGCGTGCTCGGTACGGCGCTGATGCTCGTCGAATGCTCGCGCGTCGGCGCGCGCATCGAACTCGACGCGATTCCGCGTCCGCCCGGCGTCGACTTCGATCGCTGGCTGACGGCCTTTCCGAGCTACGGGTTCCTGATGTCGGTCCGGCCGGCGCATGCCGACGCGATCGTGGAACGCTTCGCGGCGCGCGGGCTCGCGTGCGCCGTGATTGGCGATATCGACGCCACGCGCGAGGTCGTCGTCGAAGAAGCGGGCGAAACGGCGGTGCTGTGGGATTTCCGGATCGAACCGTTTATGACCGGCGGCGGAGGTGTCCGATGAGTGGCGATGCGTTGCGCATCGCGCTGCTGACCCATTCGGTGAATCCGCGCGGCGGTGTCGTGCACGCACTTGAACTCGCCAGTGCGCTGCACGAAGCGGGCAGCGACGTCACCGTGTTCGCGCCGGCCGCGCCGGGCGAGGCGATGTTCCGCGATGTCCCGTGCCGCGTCGTGCTGGCGTGCGTCGATGGCCGTCCTGGCAGCGTCGCGGAAATGGTGTCCGCGCGGATTGCCGCGATCAGGCGTGCATTGCTGGAGCACGAGGCGGGTGGGTTCGACGTTCTGCATGCACAGGACAGCATCACGGGCAATGCGCTGGCCGAGTTGCGGCAGTCAGGCGCAATAGACGGTTTCGTACGGACCGTGCATCACCTCGACGTATTCGACGACCCGCAGCTCGAACGCTGGCAGGAACGTGCGTGGCGCGCGGCGGACCAGGTGCTGTGCGTGAGCGCCGTGTGGGCGGCCACGATGCGCAAGACGTTCGGGGTCGACGCAAGCGTGGTGCCCAACGGCGTGGACGTTGCCCGGTTCTCTCGTGCGGACCAGGCGGACATGCAGGCGGTGCGGCAGCGGTATGGCCTGCACGGCGGTCCGATTGTCCTGGCGATCGGCGGGATCGAGGAGCGAAAAAACTCGATCGAGTTGCTCGAGGCGTTCGCCCGATTGCGCGGCACGATGCCCGATGCACGGCTCGTGATCGCGGGCGGCGCGAGCCTTCTCGATCACGACGCATACGCACGCCGCTTCGTCGCGCGCGCCGCTGCCCTCGGGCTGGGGATCGGCGTCGACGAACCCGTCGTGTCGACGGGGCCACTCGACGACGCGGCGCTGGTCGCGCTGATGCACTGTGCCGACGTGGTGTCGATGGTGTCGGTTCGAGAGGGATTCGGCCTGGTCGTGCTCGAGGGGCTTGCTTGCGGAAAGCCGGTCGTCGTGTCCGAAATCGAACCCTTTACCGAGTATCTGGACGAGCACGCGTGCGTGTGGGCCGATCCCGGCGATGTGGATTCGATTGCCGACGCGCTGCACGACGCGCTCTCGGGACGGCGTGTTCCCGATTTCGCACATGCCGTCCCCGCAGTGCTGAACCGCTACTCATGGGAAGCGAGTGCGCGAAGGCATCTGGATATCTACCGGGCCCGGCTGGCGCAGCGTGCGCGAGTCGTGTCCACTGAATGAGGAGGAATCATGCCGGTCATGCATTTTCGGGTTCGTTGGCCCGATCAGTCGGAAACAAATTGCTATTCGCCTTCGACCGTCGTGTCGGAATTCTTCACGCCCGAGACGCAGTACGCGCTCGACGACTTCGTCGAGCGAGCCCGACGCGCACTGGGTATCGCGTCCGATCGCGTTCGCGAGAAATACGGATTCGCGTGCTCGGCCGCGATGGACGAGCTGGCACGGATCGAAGCGAACGCGGAACGATTTGCGCCGCAGGGCGACGCGACCGTGACCGTCATCGAACTCGTTTGACGCGTATGGCACGCAGGAATCCACTGTCTTCTTCAACACACATTCAGGACTGCATCATGTCAAGCGAACCCGTTGTTTCATCCAGCCTCCCGGATTCCGATTCCCATCTGCGCGTAGCCGTCATCGGCGGCGGGCAGGCGGGGTTGTCGATCAGCTACTACCTGAAGCAGGCAGGTATCGATCATCTCGTATTCGAAAAGGAGACCGTGACGCACACGTGGCGCAAGCAGCGCTGGGACGCGTTCTGTCTCGTGACGCCGAACTGGCAGTGTGCGCTGCCGGGTTATCCGTATCGCGGTGCCGATCCGCACGGCTTCATGACGAAGGACGAGATCGTCGAGTATCTCGACGGATTCATCCGCAGCGTCGATGCACCGGTGCTGGAACATACCGCCGTCGAGCGTGTGACGCGCGACGCGGACGGACGTTATCGCATCGCGACGTCGCGCGGCGCGTACACGGCGGATCAGGTCGTCGTTGCATCGGGCGGCTACCATCGGCCGATCGTGCCGCGGATGGCCGAGCGGTTGCCGGCAACGATCGTCCAGATCCAGTCGTCGGAATACCGGAATCCGGCCGCATTGCCGGACGGGCCGGTTCTCGTGGTCGGATCGGGACAGTCGGGCGCGCAGATCGCGGAAGACCTCCACCTCGCCGGGCGGAAGGTGTTCCTCGCGGTGGGCGATGCACCGCGCTGTGCCCGTTTCTACCGGGGCAGGGACGTCGTCGACTGGCTGGCCGACATGCAGTACTACGACATGCCGGTCGATGCGCATCCGCTGCGCGAAGGCGTGCGCGACAATACCAACCACTATGTGACCGGCCGCGATGGCGGGCGCGATATCGATCTACGCCGCTTTGCGGCCGAAGGGATGGAACTGTACGGCCGGCTGGAGGATTTCGCGGGCGGGCAGTTGCGCTTCTCCGCGGATCTGTCGGCGCAGCTCGACAGCGCCGACGATACGTATAACCGGATCAATGCCGGCATCGATGCCCATATCGAGAAGAACGGGATCGCGGCGCCGCCGGCGACGCGCTACGAGCCCGTGTGGCGTCCGGCCGGCGAGCGCACGGCGCTCGATCTCGCGGCCAGCGGCATCGCATCGGTCGTCTGGTGCATCGGCTTCACTCCGGATTTCAGCTGGCTGGATGCGCCGGTATTCAACGGCCGCGGTTATCCCGCGCACCGGCGCGGTGTGACGCCGGTTCCGGGGCTCTACTTCGTCGGGCTGCCGTGGCTATATACGTGGGGTTCCGGGCGATTCTCCGGGGTGGCGCGCGATGCCGCCCATATCGTCGACCAGATCCAGGTCGGGACGACGGCCGCGCGACGCTCGGCCGAAGGCCTGGCCGCCTGACGCCGATGCATACCGCCATCCATCGCTATCGGGCCGGCATGCCGCAACTCGCGCACACGGGGCTCGCGGAGAACTGGCTGCTCAAGGAGTGCGGGCAGCGTCACTGGGAAGCGTTGGCCGCGCACGGCGGCCGCGACGTCCCCGAGTTCTTCGACGACGAGGGGCGGCGCGCCTATGCGTCGTTCGTTGCGGTGCACGTCGACATGAACCGCCGTCACGCGATTCGCGAGAACGACACGTTCGCGCTTCATGTCGCGCTTCGCAGGGTCGGCCCGATTCGCCATTTCAGCGAGCAGCGGATCCGGCACGGCGACGACGAAGCCGGTATCGTGCGGATGATGTCGACGTTCGTGACGCGCGAGCACGCCGGCAGCAACCGCTCGGTGGCGAAGGCACGCATGACCGGCATCGACGGCCGCACCGGACCGGTCCCGGCCGATGCGCTGGCGATGGCGGAACGTGCGAAGAAGTTGCGCGTGCGGGATGCGTCGATCGTGCCGGCGCTCGCCGGCCTCGCGGAGGGCGACGGCGCAAGCGTCTCGTTTCTGCCGTGCCCGAACATGGATTTCAATGGCGCGGACCTGCTTTACTTCGCCAGCTTCCAGGCATTCGTCGACCGCGCGGAATGGCAGCATTACCGCTTCGAGCAGGCACCCGTGCTGGCGGCGCGTCAACTGTACTTTCATGGAAATCTCGACATCGGCGATTCGTTGACCGTGCGTTTCGCGCGTGCTCGATCCGATGCGGATGGCCTGTTGCACTGGAGCGAAATCGTGCGCGACGGCGACGGGACGAAGATTGCCGATGTGATCACGCAAAAGCGCTGGAGTCGGGCATGAACGAAGCGGCATGCAAGGAGCCGGGCACCGGCGTGGAGAACGTCGCGCGGAACGATCGAGGCGCGCGCGCGGTGCCGCTGCGGAAACTCTACACGCGCAGCGATCTCGACGCCGTCGCGCATCTCGACGGCATGCCCGGAGCGTGGCCCTATGTGCGCGGGCCGTACGCGTCGATGTATACCGATCGCCCATGGACGATCCGGCAATACACGGGGCATGCCGACGCCGCAGATTCCAATCTCGCGTTTCGCACGGCACTCGAGCAGGGCGCGCAGGGGTTGTCCGTGGCATTCGACCTGGCAACGCAGCGGGGCTACGACTCGGACTGCACCGAGGCGCGGGCCGACGTCGGCTTGGCCGGCGTCGCGATCGATACGGTCGAGGACATGGTGCGGCTGTTCGACGGCATTGCGCTCGACGCCACGACCGTGTCGATGACGATGAATGGCGCGGTCCTGCCGATCATGGCGGCGTTCGTCGTGGCCGCCGAGGAGCAGGGCGTGCCGCCCGAGCGGATCGGCGGAACGATTCAGAACGACATCCTGAAGGAGTACATGGTCCGTAATACGTGGATCTTCGAGCCGGAGCCGTCGATGCGGATCGTCGCCGACGTCGCGTTGTGGCTCGCGCGGCATGCGCCGCGCTTCAACGCGCTGTCGGTGTCGGGATATCACTTCCAGGAAGCCGGCGCCGATGCCGTGCTCGAGCTCGCGCTGACGCTGTCGAACGCGCGCGCGTACGTCGACACGCTGGCCGCACGCGGCATGCCTGCGGATGAAGCCTGCTCCCGTTTGAGCTTTTTCTTCGGCGTCGGCAGCGATTTCTATACGGAAATCGCCAAGCTGCGCGCGGTGCGCCTGCTGTGGGCGGAGATCGCACACGCGTGCGGCGCGCGTTCGCCCCGGGCGTGTGCACTGCGCATGCATTGTCAGACGTCGGGCTGGTCGTTGACGGCACAGGAGCCGGAAAACAACATCGTTCGCGTGACGGCGCAGGCGATGGCCGCGGCGTTCGGCGGCACGCAGTCGCTGCACACGAATGCGTACGATGAAGCGCTTGCGTTGCCTTCCGCGGCGGCGGCGCGCCTCGCGCGCAATACGCAGCTGATTCTGCAGCATGAAACGGGACTGTGCGACACGGTCGATCCGTGGGCCGGCTCGTACATGATGGAGTCGCTGACGGACGACATCGCGACACGCGTGCGCGCCGAGCTGGCCGCCATCGACGCGCAGGGCGGCGTGATCGCCGCGATCGAGTCCGGCTGGGTCAAGCGGCGCTTGCTGCGCGCCGCGGCCGCGACGCAGGCACTGGTCGATTCCGGGCGCCGGACCGTGGTTGGCGTGAACCGTTTCGTCGCGGACGAAACGACTGGCGAATTCATGGTGTGCGAGATCGACGGCCGTCATGTGCGTGCCGGGCAGGCGCGGCGAATCGCAGCCGTCAAGGCCGCGCGCGATCCGGCGCGGGTTGCGACGGCGTTGCAGCGGCTGGCCGATGCCGCGCGCGACGGCACCGGAAACCTGCTGGCACTGGCGATCGACTGCATGCGGGCACGTGCGACCGTCGGGGAGTGTACGCGCGCGCTGGAATCGGTATGGCCGCGGCATGTCGTGGCGGTGGAAGCGGACGGCGAGGGCGTCTACGGCGAACATCGGCGAGACGACGCTGCATGGCGGGCGGCGAAGGGCTGCGTCGACCGGCTGGCGAAACGCGTGGGACGCAGGCCGCGCATCATGATCGCCAAGCTCGGCCAGGACGGGCACGACCGCGGTGCAGCCGTCGTCGCAGCTGCGCTCGAGGACGCCGGATTCGACGTCCTGCGCCTGCCGCTGTTTCAGCAGCCGGCATGTGTGGCGGCTGCCGCGCAGGCGTATGGCGCCGACATCGTGGGCATTTCGTCGTTGTCGGGTGCCCACCTCGAACTGGTCGAGGGGCTACTCCACGCACTGGCGTCGTATGACGCCGCGATTCAGGTGGTGTTGGGCGGAATCTTTCCCGTGGCGGATGCGCGACACCTGAAGATGAAGGGTGTCGCGGCGACGTTCGGGCCCGGCGCACCGATCGACGCTATCGCCGAAGCGCTGTGCGCATGTATCGAGCGGGCTCGGTGTGGACACCTGGCGGCGGGCGCCAACTGACGCGGGGCGGCCGGCCGTTCGGGCGACAGGGGGCATCTCGCGAACGAGCGGTGGGTGCCGTGTAACGCGATCACGGCGACGCCCTCGGCCGCGCGCACGCCCAGGCCAGCGTCGAGCGCGAATAGCGGTTTTATGGTGGCGACTCGTGTGGCCGGTGCCGGGTCGTCCTGGCTGGCCTTGCTCGTCGGTGGCGCGTGTCTCGCACGGGATGCCGCGCGCTGCGCGACGCACACGGGATTCGTTATTTGCGCGCGGCAGCGAAGCATCCCAGTAATCGGTATTTTGGGCGCGCTGGAGGTTGACTAAGATCAAACCCTCGGGCGGACACCCGTATCGTCAACCGGTCCGCCCGCGCCCGGACCATGGACAACCCTACAGATTCCCCACCGCTCATTTCGCTGCCGGAAAGCGAGCATCGCCCACTCTCGGTGCGCGCGAAGGCGCTCGTGTTCGCCGATCCCGCATCGCGTGCCGTGCTGCGCTTCGTCGAGCAGATCGGGCCCAGTGCCGCGCCCGCGCTGATCCTCGGCGAGACGGGCACTGGCGCGTTTCGGCAGTCCGGCGGCGTCTATGCCGCGCTGCAGGTCGCGGGCGCGATTGCGGCGGTCGCGATCCTGTTGTTCGTCGCGCGTATCGAGATCTCGCGTGTGCGGCTTGGAATCGTCGCATTCGTCGCGATCGCGGCCGGCGGCCTCGCGATGGGCATGGCGGGTTCGATTGCGGTGAACGCCACCGGTTTCCTGTTGGTTGTCGGCTTCGACAAGATGTTCAACGCGTACATACGCAGTGCACGGCAGGCCATCATCCCGCCTCGGGACTACGGCAAGACGACGGGTGTCATCGTCTTGCTGAATAACGCGACGCAGCCGCTTGCCGGGCTGCTTGTGGGGCGCTTTTCCGGCCACGGGCGCGTTGCGCCCGTCGTGACGTTGACCTCGATCGTCATGGCGATACCGGGTGGCGCGGTCGTTGCCATTGGCGCCGGCCGGGCGCGATCGACCGCACGCGTTTCGGATTGACACCTGACGCCCGGTGTATTTGCCAGTCGTGCCTGTCCTGCCGTACGTGACGACTTCCATTGTGTTGACGTCGTGCGCCGGATCGTCGTGCGTGCGCTCGTGCCAGATCATCGTCAACGCGAACGGTGCGACCTCGACTGGCAGCGGCACCAGCGTGACCGGCATCGACAACGCGACGTGCTGCGTGAGGCGGCGCGGCAGCACCACCTTCATGTCGCTCTTCGCGACGATCATCAGGGTCGCCGTACGTCGCGACGTATTCGTCGCGCGGCGGCCCCTAGAAATCCGAACGCACGGTCAACATCACGTTGCGCGCATCGCCGAATACGCTGTAATAGGTGCTGGGCGGACGAATGTAGTACCTGCGATTGAACACGTTATTCAATTGCAAGGACGCCGTCACGTGCTTGGTGAAACGATATCCCGCTTGTGCGTCGAAAACCGCATAGCCACCCTGTTCGACGCCACGGGAAATCCGCGTTTGGGCGAGCATGCCGCCCCCGATCGAGAATCCGCGTAACGGGCCTTGCGAGAGCGTATATCGGGTCCACAGCTTGAACAAATGCTTCGGATCCGTGCCGTCGGTGAGATCGGGCGAGTCGTTCTCGTAGTGTGCGTTCAGATACGTGTAGCCAGCATAGAGATTCCAGTCCGGCGTCGGCTGGCCAGTGAGTTCGAGCTCGATACCCTGATTGCGTGCCTTGCCTGCGGACACGTAATAGAACTGATGGGCAGGATCGGCAACGGCGCGGTTGTCGTCGTTGATGCGGAACAGCGCGGCGTTCGCATTCAGGCGGCCATCGAGCAGGCTGCTTTTTATGCCTACTTCGTACTGCTCACCCGAGCGCGGCGGCAGGCCCGGCCCCGAGTACGTGCCTTGCGTTTGCGCATCGAGGAAACGCGCATAGTTGGCATAGGCCGTCAGCGACGGCACGATGTCCCACAGCAAGCCGGCGGACGGCAGGAAGCGATGATTGACCTGTGCGTTGGTCGTCCAGTCCGCGACGCTCGGCAACGTCGACTGCGTGCGGTCTTGCAGGAACGCCTCGCGGCCGCCGAGCACGAGCGTCAGCGGCGTGGCGAGCTTGATACGCGCCTGCGCATAGACGCCGTATTGCACGGTGCGGTGATTGGTGCCGAACGTGTACGGTACGTCCACGGCGGGTACCGCATTGGGATCGTAGAGACTGTAGGCGCCACCGTACGGGCCGCTCAACGCGCGGTAACCCGATTGCGCGCCCGATGTCATCACGGCGTAGTTCGCGCCGATGGTCAGCGTATGCGTCTGTCCCCAGAAGCGGACCGGGCCGGATACATTGGTGTCCGCGCCGAACCAGTCATAGCTCGTGCGCTGCCGCTGGTCTCCGAAGCGCGCGAGGCCGTTTGCGGTCGCACCGGGGCCGGAGTACGCGTAGTAGGCCTTGGAGAGTTCGTGGCGGTAGAACAGCGTGGTCGAAGATTGCCACGCGTTTTCGAACCGATGCACGAGGTTGGCGTTGACCTCCTGCAACGAGGTGTACGCGTAGTTCCAGCTCGGACTGAAGTTCCGCGTGTATTCGCTCGGCACGCGCCCGGTGAGCGCGGTACGCGTGCTGTTCAGCACGCCGCCGGCACCGTAATCGATGCCGGAAATCGGCGAGACCTGATAGCCGCCCGAGAACGACAGCGTCGTGCGCGGCGTGAGGTCCCAATCGAGCGCACCATAGGCCATCACCTCCTTGCTGCGCGTGCGCTCTATGGATTGCGTACCGGTGCTGCCCACGAGAACGGCGCGTCCGCGCAGCGTGCCGTCCTTGTTCAGCGGCCCGGTGACGTCGATCATCTGGCGCACGCTGCCGAACGAATCGACCTGTGTTTCCGTGCCGACGTGGAACTGATCCTGGGGGCGCTTGCGCACGAGATTGACGACGCCGCCCGGCTCGCCCATGCCATCGATCGAGCCTGCCGGGCCGCGCAGGATCTCGACGCGGTCGTACATCGCCAGATCGAATTGCAACTGGTACTGCAGGCCGCTCAGTGTCGGGACCCCATCGAATTCAATGCCGAGCTGCGAGCCGCGCGCGCGGAAGTACGCGGTACCGTCGCCGTAGTCGATCGAACTGACGCCGGTCACGGAGCGCAACGCCTGCTGGATGGTCGTGACGTTCTGGTCGTCCATCCGCTCGCGCGTGAGCACCGAGACCGAGTTCGGCGTCTCCTTGATCGATTGCGCGACCTTTCCGCCGATGGTGGCCCACTTAGCAGCGTAGTTGCCGCTGCCTTCGGTTGTCGCGTCGGCGTCCTTTGTGCCCACCACCGTCAAGACGGGCAGCATGCCGCCGGCCGGGGCGGGCGAGCCTTGCGCGTTCGCCCACGAGGAGGCGAGGCACAGCGCCGAAAAGGCGAGCGGGGCACCGCTGCGTCGTCCCGTCGTCACGCGCCGCGCGCGCGGGTGGTCTATTCTCGTTGTCATGGTTGATCATCCCGATGTTGAAAAAACGTCGAACTGCTTCCTCCCGCCAGCGGCGGGTTGAAAAATGGGGGGGACGATCTTTATCGACGGGCATCTGACGGCCTCGTCTGTCCTGAATCCATGCACTACCGAACAATCGCGGGACCGACATCGTGGTCGATCCCGCGACCCGCGACGCAATTACCGCCGCAACCCGCGCAGCATCACGAGCGCGACGAGCCACGGTCCGCCGAGCAGCGTGGCGACGAGGCCGGTCGCGATTTCCTGCGGAAAAGCGATCTGCCGCCCGAGCCAGTCCGCCGTCACCATCAGCAGCGCGCCGAGGGTTGCGGCCAGATAGAGCTGCGGCACGGGGCGGCGCGCACCGGAAAACCGTGCGATATGCGGCGCGATCAGCCCGACGAACGACAACGGCCCGACAATCACGGTAGCCGCCGCCGTTGACATGGCCGCCAGCAGCAGCAATGCGAAGCGCGCGCGACCCACGGGCACGCCGACGCTCGCCGCGACGTCCGTGCCGAGCGCCAGAGCGGCGAGCCAGCGTCCGGTCAGCGGTGCAACGGCGAGCGTGAGGAGCGCGAGTGCCGCGATGCTCCATGCGATGTCGGGCGCGACGTAGTAGGTGGATCCGATCAGCAGATCGACGAGCACGCCCGCGCGCGGATCGCCGCTTGACATCAGCGCGCCGACTACCGTGTTGAACAGCGCACTGATCGACAGCCCGACGAGCAGCAGGCGCTCGGGCGCGAATCGCGCGCGCCGTCCGAACCAGACGAGCAGCACCAACGTCGCGAACGTGCCGGCCACGCAGCCTGCCACCAGCGCGGCGGGAACGAGGCGGTGACCGAGAAACAGCACGGCGACCATGCCGAACATGCCGCCGGAACCCACACCGAGCACGTCGGGACTCGCCATCGGATTCGCGCTCATGCGTTGCAGCAGTGTTCCCGCGACTGCCAGCAGAGCGCCCGCCGCCAGCGCCGCGACGAGGTGAGGGCCGCGCCAGAACAGCAGGCTTTCGATTTGCGTGAGCGTTGCGACGCTCGTGCCGGTGGGGCCGCGAGAGACCGCCAGCGACAGCAGGCATGCGAGCGGCAGCAGCATGGCCCACACCAGCGCCATCGCACGAGGCGCGCGGCGATCATGCCGGGGGCCCGCTGCAGCATGCGCATCGGGCCGCGTGCGCAAACGCGGCAGCAACGCGACGAGCAGCGGCACGCCCACGATCGCGGTCGCGCTTCCGGTTGCGATCACGTGCGCGGAAAACAGGTCGGCCCGCGCGGCCGTGCGCACGATTTCATCGGTGAGCCACAGCAGCGCCGCGCCGGTGAGCGGTGACCACACGAGCCGCGCGCGCAATTGCCGCGCGCCGGCCAGGCGGGCCAGCAACGGTGCGGCCAGGCCGATGAAGCCGATGACGCCCACTTCGGCGACCACGAACGCCGTGAGCGCGACCGCGACGAACAACGCGGCGCCGCGCACCCATCCGACCGCGACACCGAGATGGCGCGCCGTGGTGTCGCCTGCGTCGAACAGACTCAGCGGACGATAGAGCAGTGCGGCGCCGCCCGCGCAGGCGGCGAGCTGCATGCCCAGATGCAGCGTCGGTTGCCAGCCGTTCTGGTCGAGCGCGCCGCCGCCCCAGATCTGCAAGCCCGCAAGCCTGTCGAAATGCACCACCGAGATCGCGAGACTGATTGCGCCGCAGTACAGGTTCACCACCATGCCGCCGAGGATCACGCCGAGCGGCGACATACGTTGCGCCCATGCCAGCGCGAACACGACGAGCATCGCGGCCGCGCCGCCCGCGAGCGCCAGCGTGCTTCGACCCATGGCCAACCAGCCGGGCATCCAGATCGTCGCGACAGACAGCGTGAGGTACGCGCCCGGGAACACCCCGAGCGTCATGGGTTCAGCGAGCGGATTGCGCAGCACCTGTTGCATCAGCGCGCCCGCGAGACCGAGTGCGGCGCCGCACAGCAGCGTCATCGCGACGCGTGGCAGCAGACTGTAGTGGACGAGCAAGGCCCCCACGTCCTGCGTGTCGGCGGTGGCCGCGAGCGCGCGCCAAAAGGATGCGCCCGCCAGTGCGCGATGCACGTCCGTGCCGGTGAGGCAGGCGGCGAGTACGGCCATGGCGCCGACCAGCGCCAGGCGCCGATCGCTTGTCCGCGCGACGCGTCCGGCCAGCACGAGGTTACGCAAGGCTGCCTCCGCCGTGCTCAAGTGTGGCGAGGGCGATCGAGACGGCCGAGGCGAAGCGCTGCATCGACACGAGTCCGCCGAAGGCCGCGATCACCGGCAGTACTGCGACGCGTTTCTCGCGCACGGCAGGCAACGCACGCCACAACGGGCTCTGGTTCAGCGCGGCACGCACGTCGGCGCGCAGCGGCCCGATCAGCAGAATGTCCGCGTGCGGGACATCGAACAGGCGTTCCAGCGCGACGGTGGCCGAGCCGGTTACGGAGGTGCGCCATGGTGTGGAGGCCGCGCGGCTCGCCGCGTCGCGAGGATGGGCAGCATTGTCGACACCGATGCGCGCGAGCACGTCGTCGAACAGGCTACCCGTGCCATAGACGCGAAAATGTCGCTCGTCGAGTGCTTCGGCGACGATCACGGCGCGCGCCGGGTGAGCCCCGGTGCTCGCGATCCGGGTGGCCACCGACGCGAATTCCCGTTGCGCGGCGGCGATCAGCTCGGTGGCGCATAGCGGCGCATCGATCGCGCGCCCCATCGCGGATGTTTCGTCGCAGAGCACTTCGAGCGGTCGTGCAGCGCTCATGTATGTGCCCAGCGTGAGCGTCGGCGCGATGCGTCGGAGCGGTGTCATCAGCGCCGCATGCGCAGGCGTGACGATGATGAGATCCGGCGCGAGCGCGAGCAGCACCTCGAAATTCGGTTGATAGAGCAGGCCGACATCGGCGACGCCGGGCGGCAACGGCGGCGTCACGATGCCGCTCGCATACCAGTCGGGCAACGGAATGCCGACGGGCGCGCGCCCGAGCGCGAGCAGCGTTTCCGTCAGTTCCCAGTTGAGCACCACGATGCGGTGCGGGAACCGTGTGACCGCGGCAGCGACGCATGCCGCGGAGAACCGTGGGCCTGAGCCGGCGAGCGCGGTGAGCGCGACGAGCAGTTGCCGGCGGCGCGGATTCGCAACGAGCAGGTTCATGCCGGAAACCCCAGGCGCCGCCCGCTGACCGGATCGGCGCTCACGCGCATCGGCACGCCGTAGATCGATTCGAGGTGTACCGGGTCCATGATGTCGGCGGCGCGTTCGCGCATCAGCAGACGGCCCTCGCGCAGCGCAACGATACGGTCGCAGAACCGCGCGGCCATGTTCACGTCGTGCAGGACGACGACGGCGCTCATCGCCCTCGTCGCGCAGAGCGTGCGCACGAGTTCGAGCACCGAGAGCTGATGGTTGAGGTCGAGCGCCGACGTCGGTTCGTCGAGCAGCATGCAGCGGCAGTCCTGTGCGACCAGCATCGCCAGCCATGCACGCTGACGCTCGCCGCCCGACAGTACGTCGACGGGGCGATCGGCGTGACGGAGCACATCCGCTGCACGCATCGCGCGCTCGACGTGCGCGGCGTCTTCGTCCCCGAAGCGTCCGAGCGCGCCATGCCACGGATAACGCCCGAGGGCGACCAGTTCGTGCACGGTCATGCCGTCGGTGGGCGGCGTCTGCTGCGGTAGATACGCGACCTGGCGCGCGAACTGGCGTGCGCCCCAGTCGGCGAGCGGCTTGCCCGCGTAGCGAATCGTGCCGGTAGTGGGGGCGAGCTGACGAGCGAGCAATTTGACGAGCGTGGATTTGCCCGAACCGTTGTGCCCGACCAGCCCGGTCACGCATGCGGGTTCGATCGCGAGATTGATCGATTGCAGCAGGGGACGGCCGCTGGCGACGTACGACACGCGTTCGAGCGAGAACGTCGCGGCATTGCCGGTGTCGCCGCATGCGGAGCGGGCTGCTTCGTCGCGCACGATATGGCTCATGCCGCGCTCGCCATGTCGTTGCCGCCCGTACGCCGCGTGTTGTCCGCGCCGGCCGTGTCCGCGGTAATCGCGGCGATGCGCCCGTTCTCGAGTTTGACGAGACGGTCGGCGAGATCGAAGTAGCGATCGTCGTGCGTGATGACCAGCACGGTCTTGCCGCGCGCCTTCAGCGCGGGCAACAGCGTGCGATAGAACACGTCCTTGAAGGCCGGGTCCTGATCGGCCGCCCATTCGTCGAAGACATAGAACGGTCGATCCTCCAGGAATGCGACCAGCAGCGCGAGGCGCTTGCGCTGACCTTGCGAAAGGGCGAGCGTGGAGAACGTGCCGCGCTCGATGCGCACCTTGTGGTCGAGTTGCAGCGCGACGAGCAACGTACGCACCATCCCTTCGCGTTCGCCGGTCAGGCCGAGCAGCGAATCGAACAGATGAAAATCGCTGAAGACCACCGAGAAACGCTGTCGATACGCGGCACGCGTCGCGTCGTCCACGGCGACGCCGTCGACGAGCAGACGTCCGCGCTCGGGCGCGTAAAGGCCGACGAGCAGCTTCGCGAGCGTGGTCTTGCCGCTGCCGTTGCCACCGACGAGATACACGAGCTCTCCGGCGTCGAACGTCAGATCGACGGGCCCGAGCGTGAACAGGCCGTCGTCGCTTTCGCGCACATAACGATGTTCGACACCTTCGAACGCGATGCGCGAGAATCCTTCGGCCGGGGCCGGGGCGGAATCGGCGTGATTGCCTGGTTCGGCAGGCAGCGCCGCTTCGAGCGCGCCGATGCGCTCGAACGCAACGCGTGCCGAGTTGAGCGACGGTAGCGCCGCGAGCAGCCCTTCGACCGGCATGATCAGATAGAGGAACACGAGCGCGTAGCCCGACATGACGTGTGCGTCGGCGCCGAACAGATGTGCGAGCACGAAAGTCGTCAGGCCGACGAAGCCGAACAGCAGCAAATTGCCCCAGCTTGCCGCGAGCGCGTGCAGCACATAGCCGCGTGTGCGCTGCACGCGCACCGCTTCCACGTGCGGTGCGAGCTCGCTGCCGACGAACGCGTCCGCGCGCGCGCGATGCAGCTTGAGTTCCTTGGCGCCGTCGAACAACGCACGAAACTGGTTCAGCAGCGTGTCCTCTCGGTCGCGCGAGGCGCGCAGATGACGCAGCGCACGGGCGCTCACCAGCTGCGTGCCGAGCGTGCCGGCCCCGAGCACGCCCAGCGCGACCGCAAGGATCGGCAGCGAGAGCATGCCAAGGTACGCGAGACAGCCGACGATCACGGCGCCCTGCATCGCAATGGAGGGCAGGCTCACGAAGAACACGACGATGCTGTCGAGATCCTGGGTCAGCGCGCCCACCGCGCGGGCCGCGCCGCACCGCTCCAGATCGCGGAACGACGCGGCGGTAATGCGTCCGATCGTCTGCATGCGCAGTTGAGCCTTGACGCGTTGACCGAGATACATGAACAGCGCCTGCGAGCCGATGCGCGTCACGAGCACCAGCGCGGCGAGCAGTACGAAGCGCATGCCCAGGTGCATCAGCTGTGCGCCCGATGCTTGCAGCGCCTGGTTGATGAGTGCCACGAGCGCCGCGTTCGCGAAGCCGCTCGCGAGACTCGCGAGCAGCGCGACCGGCAGCAACCAGCGTGAGTAGCGGAGCAATGAGGCAATCGGAGGCATAAGTCGTCGAAGGTCGTGCGGACGTGCCGGCTGCACGTGTTGTGTCTCAGAGATAAGAATGAGACGTATTAAACATGGAGGGCGGGATTTGGCCGTAACCATTGATGGATAAGGAGATTAATGCCTTCCGCAGCCGAAAGGTAGACAGGCGATATCGAATTTTTGACAGAATTTGGTGAATTTGAAATATCATGGCGCACTTCCTTTCGACCGTCTCCGATGAAGGCTTTCCTGCTCAAGCGCTATCCGCTGGCGCGGGTGCCGCTGCCGCGCCAAGTGGCCGCGACCCTCGTGAACTACCGTCAAGGCGAACGCGTGGCCTGGCATCAGCATCGCCATGGCCAGCTCGTCTTTGCAGCCAAGGGCGTCGTCCGCGTGCTCACGCCGGCCCGAACGTGGACGCTCCCGCCGTCGCGGGCGGTGTGGCTGCCGTCGGACGTCGATCACGAACTGCACGCGGTGGGCGACACCGCGCTATGCAGCGTCTATGTGGAACCCGAAGTGTTTCCGTGGCCTTGGGAAGAGCCGGCGGTCATCGCCGTGTCGGTGTTGCTGCGGGAACTCGCGCTCACGGTGGTCGACGGGGCGGATACTTATACGGCCACGAGCCGTGCCGGACTCGCCGCGTCGTTGCTGATGAAAGTGCTCGCGGAAACGCCGAGCCTCGCCGAGCCGGGTGTGCCCTTGCCGCGCGACGAGCGCCTGCTCAAGCTGTGCGAGCACATGATGAACGACCCCGCGAGCGATCTCACGCTGGACTTCTGGGGCGAGCAATTCGGCGCGAGCGGCCGTACGCTCGCGCGCCGGCTGCATGCCGAGACGGGGCTGACGTTCGTGGCCTGGCGGCAGCAGATGCGCGTCGCGGAAGCGATCACGCGCCTTGCGCTCGGCCAGTCGGTTGCGCAGGTGGCAAAGGATCTCGGGTATCGCAGCGCGAGCGCGTTCATCGTCATGTTCCGACGGATCACGGGCGAATCGCCGCAGCGATATCTCGCAGCGAGCTGAGCGGGCATGATTCGGGCCGGCCCGGCGATGCGGCGCCGCGGACGCAGGCGGCCCGAACGGGATTCGATGTCGCGCGCGCTTACCCCCGCCCGACGAACGGCATGGCCGTCGCCATGATCGTCATGTTCAGGATGTTCGTGTCCAGCGGCAGGTTCGCCATCTGGACGATCGCGTTCGCGACGTGCGTGACGTCCATGCGCGCCTCGGGTGCGAGGCTGCCGTCGGCTTGCGGGACGCCTTGCGTCATCCGTTCCGTCAGCGACGTCGCGGCGTTGCCGATGTCGATCTGGCCACACGCGATGTTGTACCGGCGGCCGTCGAGCGCCAGCGCCTTGGTGATGCCGGTCACCGCATGCTTGGTGGCCGTGTACGCGATCGTATCGGGGCGCGGCGCATGCGCCGAGATCGAGCCGTTGTTGATGATTCGGCCGCCCTGCGGCGTTTGCGCTTTCATCAGGCGCCATGCGGCCCGTGCGCACAGAAAGACGCCGGTCAGGTTCGTCGCGACGACGCCGTTCCACACGTCGAATTCGTATTCGTCGAGCGAAACTGGCGGGGCGTTGCGGCCGGCATTGTTGAACAGCACGTCGAGCCGGCCGAACTGCTGCGCGATCTGCGCAAACGCGTGGTCGACCGATGCTTCGTCGGTGACGTCCGCAGGAAACGCGTGCGCGTCGCCGCCGGCGGCGCGGATCGCGTCCTGCGTTTCGCGCAACGAGGCCTCCGTGCGACCGAGCAGCGCGACGGTGAATCCCGCCTGGGCGAGCGCGACGGCCGCTGCACGACCGATGCCGGAGCCGGCGCCGGTGACGGCTGCGAATTTCTTCGAGACAGACATGGCTTGATTTCCTGCTGGTTGAAAGAGGACGAGGCGGCCGATGACCGGGATCATCGCCGCATTCGGCAATGTAGTCGAAATGCGCGGCGCGCATGTCCGGGCGACATCGCAACGCACGCTCGACTGACTACGTCGTCCGGCCGGGCACGGCCCTGCGTGCCCGCGTGCCGGTCTGCGCAAACAGATCGACCACGACGTCGCGCAGCCACCGGTTCCCTTCGTCCTGGTTGACCCGCGCATGCCAGAGCATGTGAATCGGCGTCCCCGGCAGCGCGACGGGCAGTGCGCGCCAGCCCAGCGAAAACGGTGCGGCGAGCTGCTGCGCGAGATGCTCGGGCACCGTCGCGATCAGGTCGGTGCGCTGCAGGATGTAGCCGACGCTCATGAAATGCGGCACCGTCAGCCGCACCTGTCGCGTCACGCGACGGCGCTTCAGCCATTCGTCCACCTGCCCGTGACCGGTGCCCGCCGACACCACGACCAGATGTTCGGCATTGCGCCATGCGTCGACCGTCAGCGGCGCGTCCTCGAGCGGATGCCCCCGCCGGAACAGGCACACATAACGCTGATCGAACAGCCGGCGCTGATAGAAGCCGCCCTTGAGCTGCGGCAGCAGGCCGATCGCGAGATCGACGCGGCCGTCGGCCATTTCGTCGCCGAGGTTGATGCTCGTGTTGCGCACGGTATTGAGCGCGATGCCCGGCGCCGCTTGCGACCGGTGTTCCAGCAGCGCGGGCAGGAACACGACTTCGCCGATGTCGGTCATGCCGATCGTCAGCGTGCGCGTGGCGCGCAGCGGATCGAAACCGGTCTCGGGATTGAGCGCGGCGTGCAGGGTCGCGAGCGCGTGCGACACCGGTTCCGCCAGGCGCAGCGCGAACGGCGTCGGCACCACGCCGCCCGGCCCGCGCACGAACAGCGGATCGCCGAGCCGGCGGCGCAGCTTCGCGAGCGCGTTGCTCACGCCCGGCTGGCTCATGTTCATCTGCTCGGCGACGCTCGACACGCGCCGTTCCTGCATCAGCCGCTGGAACAGCAGCAGCAGGTTGAGGTCGATATCGCTCAGTTCCATGGGTTTTGCCTCGCCCGGTTCATTGCATCCGGTGATGATGCAGATTCATTTCATTTTATTGTGGAATGAAAGTCGGCTCCCGAGAATACCGATACGGCCCATGCAATCGGCATGGCCGCTGCGCACGTCGCACACCCCACATCGGAATATCGGAGACACCTTCATCATGCAGACGAACCTGAAGATTGCGATCGTCGGCGCCGGGATCGGCGGCCTGACGCTCGCGCTCGCGCTGCGCGAGCACGGCATCGACGCGCAGATCTACGAACAGACGGAGGTGCTGCGCGAAGTCGGCGCGGCCGTCGCGCTGTCGGCCAATGCGACGCGCTTCTACGAACGCATGGGCCTGCGTGCGGCCTTCGACGCGGTGTGCGCGGACATCCCGGGGCTCGTCTATCGCGACGGCCGCAGCGGCGCGGTGATCGGCCATCATCGCGGCGAGCCCGACTATCGCCGGCAATTCGGCGGCGCGTACTGGGGCGTGCATCGCGCGGATCTGCAGGCCGTGCTGTCGAAGGCGGTCGGCCTCGACAGCATCCATCTCGGCCACCGGTTGATCGATCTCGTGCAGCACGCCGATCGCGTCACGCTGGCGTTCGACAACGGCGTGCGCATCGACGCCGATCTCGTGATCGGCGCGGACGGCGCGCGCTCGATCACGCGGCGCTGGATGCTCGGCTACGACGATGCGCTGTATTCGGGCTGTTCGGGGTTTCGCGGCGTGGTGCCGGCCGCGCGGCTGAGCCTGCTGCCCGATCCCGAAACGCTGCAGTACTGGATCGGGCCGCACGGGCACCTGCTGCACTATCCGATCGGCGACGGCGGCGACCAGAATTTCCTGCTGGTCGAGCGTCATCCGTCACCGTGGCCGTCGCGCGACTGGGTGATGCCGTCGGAAGAGGGCGAGCAATTGCGTGTATTCAGGGACTGGCATCCAGCGGTGGTGCAGATGATCACCGCGGTGCCGATCAGCCAGCGCTGGGGCTTGTTCCATCGGCCGCCGCTCGGCCGCTGGAGCCGCGGGCGCGTGACGCTGATCGGCGACGCCGCGCATGCGCTGGTGCCGCACCACGGGCAGGGCGCGAACCAGTCGATCGAGGATGCGGTGGTGCTGGCGGCGCAACTGGCGCAGGCCGGGCCGGGCAACTGGCGCGAAGCGCAGGAAGCGTACGAGCGGCTGCGCCGCGGCCGCACGCGCAAGGTGCAGTACGCGTCGATTTCCGTGGCCGATGTGCTGCACCTGCCCGACGGGCCGGCCGCGCAGGCACGCAACGCGCGTCTGGCCGAGCGCGACAGCGTGCTGCATCACCTGGACTGGATTCACGATTTCGATGCGCTCGCCGGGGAGCCGGACGAGCGGCAGGGCGGCACGTGGCTTTGAGCCCCCCGTCAGGCCCGGACGCGCCGGGACGGCGTGCGCAGCGCATGAGACGGGGCGACGGCCTGCGGCCGGCCGGTCACCGTCGGGCTGGGTGAACACGGGCGGGGTAGCGCCCGCCCGCCGTCACTTCACGCACTCGAGCGCGTACTTCAGTCCCGTCCCGAGCAGCCCGCGCCAGACGTCCCACGTATGCCCGCCGTCGACGATGCGCAGTTCGGCCGGGTTCTGCGCGCGGCGCAGGTGCGTGTACAGCACGCTCGATTCGGCCTGGATGGTCAGGTCGTCGTCGCCGGCCGCGATGAACATCGGGATGCGCCAGCTGCGCGCGAAATAGCCGCGCATCAGCGCCGGGTAGTTGAGTTCGTGCCACACGCGCGGGTCGAACTGCCGGTCGCCGAACACGCCGACGTAGCGCGCGGCGGAATTGAGCGGCGGCTCGTTCGCGTAGATCGCGGGGCTCAGCAGCATCGCGCCGCAGAACAGCCCCGGCTCGAGCAGCGAGAAGCGCAGCGCGCCGAAGCCGCCCATCGACACGCCGCCGATCGCACGGCCCGCGCGCTGGTTCGACACCGCGAAGTGCGCTTCGACTTCGGGCAGCAGGTCGTTGAGGAACGCGCTCTGCATCTTCTCCTTGCGGTCGACGTACCAGTCGGTGCCGCCCTGCGGCATCACGATCACGACGGGCGGAATCTCGCGGCGCTCGATCAGCGTGTCGGCGGTGGCCTGCAGCCGGCCCTGCGTGACCCAGTCGTTCGCGTTGCCGGCATTGCCGTGCAGCAGGTACATCACCGGGTAGCGCGCGCCTTCCGGGTTGTAGCCGGGCGGCAGGTAGACCGTGTACGACCAGTCGCGCTTCAGCGACGCCGACCGGAACGTGCGCAGCACGACGCTGCTGCCCGGATTGAGCGCGGGCTCCTGGGCGGCCGACGGGGTCGTCGCGGTCTGGACGGCAGGCGGCGGCGCGGGCGATGCCGCCGGCGCGGGCGGCGTGGCGCCGGCGGTGGCGATGGAGCCGGCGATCAGGGCGAGGGCGAACGGAAGGGCGAGTCGGCGCATGTCGAATCGTTTCAGGAGAGGCGCCGGCTATCGTAGCAGCGGCGCATGACGGCGCGGCGCGTCATCGCCGCGATCGGAACGGCAGCCGCGCGACGAGCGGCCCGTAGAGTTTGGCGACGAGATACAGCAGGCCCATCGCGACGACGTCGGCGGTCAGCCCGAGTTTCACGTCGAGATAGCCCTCCGTCGCCTGGTAAAGCAGCGAATCGACCGCGAGCGAGATGCCGGTGCCCGCGACGAAGCACAGCAGCCCCTGCCGGCCGATCGTGCCGATCCACGGCATCGCGTGCGCGACCTTCTTCATCCAGCCGAGGTGGACGAGCTTGGCCGCGAGCCACGCGATCGCGAGGAAGTTCGCGAGCCGCAGCGCGCCGAGGTTCTGCTTGATCGACGGATCGGTCGGGAACGGTTCGATGCGCAGCCGGTAGTACGCGCCGGCCGCGACGATCGCGAGCGACACGGCCGTCAGCAGCCAGCCCTGCGGCTTGGGCGCGAGCGTCTGGTAGACGGGCTGGCAGCGCGCGATCACGCCGAGCACGAACAGGAACTGCCACGCGAACGGGTTGAAGTCCCACGGCGCGCCTTCGACGGTCGGCAGGAAGCGCGCGACATGCGGCGCCGCGAACCACAGCGAGCCGCTGAACGCGAGCAGCAGCCACGGCTGCGTGCGTGCGAGCGGCAGCGTGAGCGGGACGAGCAGCGCGAAGAACGCGTACATCGGCAGCACCGACGCGAGGTACGGCTGGCGGCGGAACAGCAGGATGTCGCGCAGCGCGGCGAGCGGCTTGTGGAGCAGGCCGTCGAGGTCGTTGGTCGGCATGTTCGGGCCGTCGATCGCGAACGCGTTCAGCACGGCCGTGATCAGCAGCATCAGGCCGGCCGTCACGAGGAACGCACGGTAGATCTCGAACGCGCGCCGGATGAAGCGCTGGCGCGCGGCGGCTTCGTCGTGCCGCTCGGCGAGCGAGTTGTACGCGATCGCGGTCGCGAAGCCGCCGAGGAACACGAACACCTCGGCTGCGTCGCACAGCGCGTACGCGTGCAGCGTCACGCGCGACAGGATGCTGCCGCCGATGTGGTCGACGACGATGACGAGCAGCACGAGGCCGCGAAAGAAATCGAGCTCGGCGTAGCGGCCGGCCCGGGCCGGCGCGGTCATCGGGCCGCCTTCCGGCGCGGGCCGCGTGCACGGCCGGCACGCGCCGCACTTGAATCGGGGTGAAGCATGACTTCGTGAAGAAATGACGAACGGATGCGCATTGTGCCACCGATGCACCAGGCCCCGGGTTTACGCGGATGGCGGCGCGTCCCGCCGCTGCCGATAAGCCGGGTCAGGCAGTCCGCGCGGCGGGGCAGTTGGACGAGCGCAACGTTTTGCGCAGGGTTCACATGCCCCGATGGACGGACGGTTTGCGACGTGACACCATTTTGTCCTCACGCGGCCGCACACCGCGTCGTCCGCCCTGCGGGCCACACATACAACAGATCAAACATTCGCCGGGCGCGCGACCCGTCCGGCCCCGGCTCCGGAGATCCGTCATGAAGAAGCACGTCATTTTTGCCGCCGCGCTGGCCGCTTTCGCCGCGCCGGTCTTCGCCCAGAACAGCGTGACGCTGTACGGTGTGATCGACGAAGGCTTCAACTACACGAACAACGTGAATGTGAATGGGGTCGGAAAGTCGAACTACCAGCTCGCGAGCGGCTATGCGCAAGGCAGCCGCTGGGGCCTGAAGGGCAGCGAGGATCTCGGCGGCGGGCTGAAGGCGATCTTCACGCTGGAAAACGGTTTTGACGTCAACAACGGCCGGCTCGGGCAGGGCGGCCGCATGTTCGGCCGCCAGGCGTTCGTCGGGCTCTCCGAGTCGCGCTTCGGCACGCTGACCTTCGGCCGCCAGTACGACTCGGTCGTCGATTATCTGGCGCCGCTCACGGCCAACGGCAACTGGGGCGGCACGCTGTTCTCGCACCCGTTCGACAACGACAACACGGACAACTCGTTCCGCGTCAACAACACGGTCAAGTATGCGAGCGCCGACTGGAACGGCCTGACGTTCGGCGGCACGTACAGCTTCAGCAACAGCACCGGCTTCTCGAACAACCGGCAGTACAGCCTCGGTGCGCAGTATTCGCTGGCCGGGCTGCAGGTCGCGGCCGCGTACCTGCAGGCGAACAACCCGGGGGTCGGCAACGCGGGCGCGATCGCCGCGGATGACGCGAACTTCGTCGCCGACCGCCTGCGGATCTTCGGCGGCGGCGTCAACTACACGTTCGGCCAGGCCACGGTCGGTTTCGTCTATACGAAGACGGACGTGAAGAATCCGGTATCGACGGTCTACCTGCCGGCTTCGACGTTCGCCGGCCTCGGGCTGACGGCGACGAAGTTCCAGAACTTCGAGATCAACGGCAAGTACCAGCTCACGCCCGATTTCTATCTCGGCGCGCAGTACGTGTACACGGACGGCAAGTTCGATGCCGCGGCCGGATCGTTCAAGCCGAAATACCACACGGTCGGCCTGATGGCCGACTACAGCCTGTCGAAGCGCACCGACGTCTACCTGCAGGGCGCATGGCAGAAGGTTGCCGGCGACAAGACCGGCACCGCGGCCGACGGCGGCTACGTGGTCGGGACGGACGGCCCGTCGGCGTCGTCGAACCAGTTCGCGGTGCGCGCCGCGATCCGCCACAAGTTCTGAACAGGCGGCAGCCGGGGCCGGGTGCACCGGCCCCGGCTGCCGTCACGTCACCCAGGGCGCGGCGCCGAGCGTCTCCGCGAGCCAGTCGACGAAGATCCGCACGCGCGGCGCGAGATGCCGCCCGGTCGGAAACACCACCGACACGGGCAGCGGCTCGGCATTCCATTCCGGCAGCACCTCGACCAGCGAGCCGTCCGCCAGCAGCGGCCCGAGCCCTTCGCGCGGCGCCTGGATCAGCCCGAGGCCCGCAAGACAGCACGCGAGATACGCCTGCGAGCTGTTGACCGACACGACGCTGCGCATCTTGACCGCGTGCAGCTCGCCCGTATCCATGTCCGCATATTCCCAGTCCAGCTCACGGCCCGTGCGGCTCGAGAAATAGCCGACCGCGACGTGGTCGGGCAACGCGTCCGGCGAGCGCGGCGTGCCGTACCGCTCGAGATACGCGGGCGCCGCGCAGTTGATCTGCGCCAGCTCGCCGATGCGCCGCGCGACGAGCGACGTGTCGGACATCGTGCCGACCCGCACCGCGCAGTCGATGCCGTCGGCGACGAGGTCGACGAAGCGGTCGGTCGTGCCGATCACGACGCGCAGGTCGGGGTAGCGTGCGTGGAAATCCGGTAGCGCCGGAATCATCTGGTTCACCGCGAAGCGCTCGGGCAGGTCGACGCGGATCGCGCCGCGCGGCGTCGCGCCGGCGTCCTCGAACAGCGTCTCCGCATCGTCGAGATCGGCCAGCAACCGCATGCAGCGCTCGTAGTAGGTCGCACCCTCGGCCGTCAGCGCGACGCGCCGCGTCGTGCGCTGCAGCAGGCGGACCTTCAGGTGCTTTTCCAGATACTGGACAGCGTTGCTGACCGTCGGGCGCGGCAGTTGCAACTGCTCGGCCGCCTTCGTGAAGCTGCCGAGATGGGCGACGCGCGCAAAGATGCGCATTGCATGCAGATGATCCATGCGGGGCGGGGGTGTGGGCGGATGGACAGGCTCCATTGTTAATCAGCGTCGAATGGTTTGGTGGAGTGTTTCGCATTTATCGTGCGTCGCGATGCGCCCAGAATCCGGCCTGTTGATTCATCACTCGAGGAAACGGACATGGATAGGCGTGAACTGGGCCGGTCGGGCCCGCGGGTATCGGCGCTTGCGCTCGGCTGCATGGGGATGTCGGACTTCTACGGGCCGGCCGATCGAGCCGAGAGCATCGCGACGCTGCACGCGGCGCTCGACCACGGCATCACGATGCTCGACACCGGCGATTTCTACGGAATGGGCGACAACGAGATGCTGATCCGCGATGCGCTGCGCGGCCGGGCACGCGACCAGGTGCTGATCAGCGTGAAATTCGGCGCGCTGCGCGATCCGGCCGGCGGGTTTGCGGGCTACGACGCGCGGCCGGCGGCGATCCGCAACTTCGTCGCGTACTCGCTGAAACGGCTCGGCACCGACTACATCGACATCTACCGGCCGGCGCGCGTCGATCCGGCGGTGCCGATCGAGGAGACGATCGGCGCGATCGCCGATCTCGTGAAGGCCGGGTACGTGCGCCATATCGGCCTGTCGGAAGCCGGCGTCGACACGATCCGCCGCGCGGCGGCCGTCGCGCCGATCTCCGACCTGCAGATCGAATATTCGCTGCTGTCGCGCGGTATCGAGGCCGGGATCCTGCCCGCGTGCCGTGAACTCGGGATCGGCGTGACGGCCTACGGCGTGCTGTCGCGCGGGCTGCTCGGCGGGCGCTGGAGCACGGCGCGGCAGGGCGAGCGCGATTTCCGCGCGGCGAGCCCGCGCTTCCAGGGCGAGAACCTCGCGCACAACCTCGCGCTCGTCGACGCGCTGCGTGCCATCGCCGACGAGAAGGGCAGCAATCCGGCGCAGGTCGCGATCGCGTGGGTGCTGTCGCGCGGCGGCGATATCGTGCCGCTGATCGGCGCGCGCAAGCGCACGCAGCTTCAGGACGCGCTGCAGGCGGCTGAGATGCAACTAACGGTCGATGACATCATGCGCATCGAAGCGGCGGTTCCCGCCGGGGCGGCTGCCGGTGAGCGCTATCCGGCCGCACAGATGGCTCACCTCGACAGCGAACAGGGACGGGGGACATTTCACGGGGACTGATCGACCGGGCCGGTAGCCGGCGCACGCGACCTGCGTTGAACGAAGGCGGGCGTGCGCCGGACGGCGGCGGCGCGGTGTGCGAAGGCGCGCGTGCGCCTGCCGCGCCGGCTCCGCGCGGCAGGCCCGAGCCAGCCTCAGGCAAAGCCAGATGGCGGGCGGCGCGATCGGGGTTCACCATCGGCGCCGTACTCAACCGGACGGAATGCCTTTCATGCACATTCACACGCTGACGATCGTCGTGGTGGTTTTCCTGCTGGCCGGCGCGGTCAAGGGAATGATCGGGCTCGGCCTGCCGACCATCGCGATGGGCTTGCTGACGCTTGCGATGCCGCCGTCGGCCGCCGCGAGCCTGCTGCTCGTGCCGTCGTTCATCACCAACGTGTGGCAGTTGTGGCTCGGCCCGTCGTTCGGGCCGCTGCTGCGCCGGCTGTGGCCGCTGCTCGCCGGCCTGACGATCGGCACGCTGACGGGCGGGTTGCCCGCGCTCGCGGCCGGCAGCACCTGGACGCATGCGGCGCTCGGCGTGGTGCTGATTCTCTACGGGCTGTGGGGGCTCGCCGCCGCGCGGCTGCCCGCGCCGGGGCGCCACGAAAAATGGCTGTCGGCCGTGGTCGGTTACCTGACGGGTGTCGTGACGGCCGCGACCGGCGTGTTCGTCGTGCCGGCCGTGCCGTACCTGCAGGCGCTGCGGCTGTCGAAGGACGACCTGATCCAGGCGCTCGGGCTGTCGTTCACCGCCTCGACGATCGTGCTCGGCCTGCAGTTGCGCGTGACGGGTGCGCTGGAGACGGTCGATCTCGGCGTGTCGGCGCTCGCGCTCGTGCCGGCGCTGGCGGGTATGGCCGGCGGGCAGTATGCACGGCGCGTGATGAGCGAGAAGGCGTTCAAGCGCTGCTTCTTCGTCGGGCTGATCGCGCTCGGCGCGTACATGGCGGCTTCGGGGTGGCTGTGAGCGGGCATCGCCGGCGAGCGTGATGCCCGCTGTCCGTGACGATCCCGAAGCCGGCTGACGAAACCGGCTTCGGGTGCATTCACCGGGCGCGGGTCACCCCGCTCAGGCCGGGTCGGCGTACTTCAGCGTCCATCCGAAGGTACGGGTCGCGCCCGCGCCGAGTGCGAACGGCTTCGTCGTGCACGCGAAGTTCGAATGCAGCTGGCCGATCGGCGTCGTCGACAGCGGATTCGTCGTGCCGTTCACCGTATCGAAGGCGGACAGCGCGCAGTTGTCGAACCCGGTCGCCGCATAACCGGTCGCGGGGCTGTTCGCGTACGCGACCGACACGCCGTCGCCGTTGGCCTGCGTCGACGCGAAATCCGCGAACGACGTGAAGTCCGTTTCGACCGACAGGTTGCCGGTGAGCGTGCCGGTGCTCAGCGTGTCGCTGCGCGCCACCGAGCCGTGCGCGAACGTCAGCACCGTGTGCACCTGGAGGTCGAGATCCGTCGTGTACGCCGCGTTCTTCGATGCGAGCCTGAACTTCGCGGTATCGAACGACACGATCACCTGCCCGTTGCCTTGCTGGACATTCAGGTTCTTGTAGTACGTGACGGGAATGTAGGTCTTGCCGTTGTACGACACCTGCGGAATCAGCAACGCGTAGCCGAGATCGGTCGTGCCGTAGGTCAGCTTGTCGGAGGACGGCACCGGGTAGTACGGCGTGAACGAGTTGTAGTCGGGCGCCTGGCTGAGGTTCAGGTTGATCACGCGCCGGCCGTCGCGCACGGTTACCAGCGCCGCGCTGTACGGATGCGCGGGGTCGTTCGGCTGGTTGTACCAGGTGAGCGTGTAGTGCGGGCGCGCGTCGAGCCATGCGTTGTAGTCGGCGTCGGCCATCGGTGCCTTGCCGCCGAAGCCGAGCTTGTTCCACCACGCGTTCACGTACAGGTACTGGTGCAGCAGGCTGAAGTTCTCCCCCATCACGCGCGGCTTGCCGCGATACGCGTCCGTGCCGCGACCCTTGACCCACATGTTCACCGAAGGCGTCGGCAGCGACGGGTCGTACCAGAACGTGTCGAAGCGATGCGCCGCCTTCGTGATGAACGTGTATGCGACCTGCTTCTCCTGGTCGGACAGCACGCCGGCGTTGGCCGCGGCCGTCAGCACTTCCATGAACGCGGAATCGCCGTACGGGCCGATCGAGCGGCCGTAGTTGAAGCCTTCGCCGTCGCCGTTCAGCTGCGGCAGGATCAGGTCGACGGACTTGCGCAGATACCCCTTCAGTTCCGGCGTGAAATTCGCTTCGTTGCCCATCTCGAACGTGCGCTCGGTCACTTCGCCGATCAGCAGCGTGCTGTAGCGGTCGAAGCGCGCCTGGTCGTAGTAGGTCGTGTGCGTGTTCGACGCTTCGTCCGAGAACCCGCCCGACGAGTCGTTGCGGATATGGTTCGTGAGCGTGTACAGCAGCGCGTCGCGCGCGCCCATCGTCGCGACCGACGGATCGGTCTTCGATGCGAACGACGGGCTGCTCCAGCCGAGCTTCTGGCGCAGCCCGGCGATTCCGTAGGACACCGCATAGTAGTTCTGTGCGGTGTTGAGCGACGCGATGTCGATCGGCGTGCCGGCGGCCGGGCACGTGTCGACCTTGCCGCTCGCGTCGGGGCCGAACATGTCGCAGAAACGCAGCCGCTGCTGCAGCGTCGCGAGCATCGCGTCGCTGAAGACTTCGTTGAGCATCCCGTGCGCCTGCAGGTTGTTCAGCGCGACGAGATAGTAGTACTCGCCCCACGACGTATTCGCATACGTATAGTTGCCGCCCGACTGCGCCATCATCGCGGTCGTGATCTTCTGGTAGGTCGCGAGGTAGCTCGCGTATTGCGGATCGTTCTTCGACTTCATGTCGATCAGGATGTACGACAGGCCGAGCGCGAGCTTGCCGGGCAGGAATTTGTCGCCGGTGTTCGTGTCGAGCACGTGGACGGGCGTGCCGTCGCCGAGATCCATCACGACCTGCGTGAAGTCGGGCGACTTCCGGATCAGGTCGAACAGCGCGCGCATCTGGCCCATCATCGTGATCGGCGTATCCGTGCCGGCCGGCACGCTCGTGTCGGCCGCGCCGTAGACGAGCGCCTGCAGCGAGTTCGACGCGAGCGCGGAGGCGGGCGGTGACGTCGGCGTCGAGTTCGACGGCGGGGACGACGAAGACGGCGGATCGGTGATGTCGTTGCCGCCGCAGGCACTGACGAACAGGACGGAAAGGGCGCTGAGCGCGGCGCCGAGCGCGAATCTGCTGCGCGGATGCATTGTGTCTCCAGTTTTGAATAGTGATGACGGACGGGCGGGTGTGGCCGTTGCCGCGCTCGATGCCCGTGCCTGGCCGCCGCCTTGCAACCCTGATCCCTGAAGACGGACAGCTCGAATCACCACTCGAGCGGGCAAGCGTTCTCCCTGCGCGGGCCGTGAAAGGCGTCGCGCGGATACATTGGAAAACGTTTTCCAAATTTAGGCATTGGACGGTGCGATGTCAATGAACTTTCACGCCGGAGGCGCGGGTAGAAACCCGGATAGTGGGAGCGGAGGGAGGAGGGGGGAGGTCAGGATTGCGCGGAAATTGCCGGGGTTTTTTCGATGGGTGGTGCGGTGCGGCGTGGAATGCAGGCGTGAATGCGGCGGGCGGGAAGGCTGACTGGTTATGCGTTCTCGTTGAGAATCGAGAGAAAACGTTATCCTTATGAATCGAATGGCGTCAGGTCGCGCGTCGGGTCGTCGGTCGCGATCAGCGCTGCTAAAGCCGAGCCTTGATCGCCGCCTTGTCGATCACCGACCAGACCGGTCGGTTCAGGCAGTCGATATCCGCGCGGTAGCGGGTGGCAAGATCGGTGTCGGCCATGGCCGTGCTTCTGTGTGTCGCAGGGGTGGAGCGAATGCGGCGGGCGTTACCGCGACGTTGCTTCGCCGGACAAAAACGCCACGAACTCCCGCGTGTATTTCGGCAGCGCATCGAACGACCGCGCGCACAGCTTCAGGCGACGGTGGCTCCACGGATCGGACAGCTCGACGAGCCGCACGTCCATCGTCTGCATCGCACGCTCGGCCGCATGGCGCGACACGATGCCGATGCCCACGCCGCTGGCGATCACGCGGCAGATCGCATCGAAGCTTTTCAGCTGCACGCGGTAGCGGATCCGCTTGCCGAGCGCGCGCGCCTGGTCGGCGAGATGCACCTGCAGTGCGCTGCCGTCGGTGAGGCCGATGAAGTCGGCATCGGCGATCGCGTCGAACGCGACCTTGTCGTGTGACGCGAGCGGATGCGCGGCCGGCACGACGACGATCAGCCAGTCCTCGCGGAACGGCTTCTGTTCGAGCCCGCCGAGCCCGACCGAATCGGCGACGATGCCGACCTCGGCCGTCTTGTTGCGGATCGCATGCACGATCTCCTGGCTCGAGCGCTCCTCGACGCTGATCGACAGCTTCGGATGATGCGGCAGGTAGTCGGCCAGCGCGTCGGGCAGGTATTCGCTCAGCGACGCCGTGTTGCACAGCAGCCGGATATGCCCGCGCAGCCCCTGGCCGAATTGCTGCAGTTCGCCGCGCATGTGGTCGATCTGCTGCAGCACGGTGCGCGCGTGGTGTTCGAGCGCGCGGCCTGCGTCGGTGGCCTGCGCGCCCGACTTGGTCCGGTGCAGCAGCGGTACGCCGAGCTCGTCCTCCATGCCGCGGATGCGTTCGCTCGCGGCCTGCAGCGTGATGTGGGTCCGCTCGGCGCCGCTCGTGATCGTGCCGGCCTCGCAGATGTTCAGGAAGAGCCGCAGGTCGGTCAGGTCGAAGCGCATGATGGGTGGGGGCGATCGCGTTGGAATGGCCGATAAGTTAGCAGGGAACCGAGGCCGGGTCTCAGGCGCAGCCTGAGGCCCGATTCGCCGGTTCCGCATTTTCGGGGCGCGATCGATGACGGATCATGGCCGCACATCAACCGGGGGAGCCTGTCATGCGGATCGATCCGTCGTGGGGCGTGTCGTTCAAGATCGCGCTGCACGTGCTGTTCCTGTGCATCGGCATCGCGTGGGCCTGTTCCGAACTCGCCGCTTGGCTGCGTTGAGCGTCGTGGTGCGCAGCAGTGGCACGCTGCGACACCTATCAAAACGAGTTCGCCATAGTTTTCTGAAACGAAAATTCTTCCGTTTTTGCGCGAAAAGACCATCAAGTTTTTCCCAATCGGACCGTATTACCGGTAGCGAATGCCGGCCGGCATCCGGTTCGTGATCGTTTGTCATCATTGTTTTCATCCGGTTACACGTCGGCCGTTCCGTTTTTGAGATGCTTGAAAGATTGTCAAACCGGAGTCGGATCGTCCATGAAATCGCACGAGATTCACCGTCACGCGGCGTGGCTGCCGGGCCTGGCCGCCGTGCTCGTCATGGCCGGTTGTGCAAGCACGCAGTCCGTTCCGCCGAGCGACACGCTGGCGGCACAGTCGTTACCGTCGAGCCCGCCGGCTGTTGCGCCGGCGGCCGCCACCCCGCCTCCCGCGCCGATTCTCGTTGCGCAGAAGTACGTCGTGAAGCGCGGCGACACGCTGACGGGCGTCGCGTCCGCGAACGGCTGCAGCATTGCCGACCTGCGCACTTGGAACAAGCTGGGCGCGAACGGCAGGCTGCGCATGGGGCAGGTGCTGCGCATCGTCAGGCAGCAGCCGTTGCCGCCGCCGGGCACGGCCGGCATGCAGGCCGCGTCGTCGGCTGCGAGCAATGGCGCGGGGAGCGGCCCGGCATCGGCGCAGGCCACCGCGTCGACCGCGAGCGACCGTCAGGTCGTCAAGGAAACGAAGCGGCATGCAGGCGGTGTCGCGCTCAAGTGGCCCGCCAACGGCAAGATCGTCGACGGGTTCCGGCCGGGCCAGAACCGCGGCATCCAGATCGCCGGCCGGCCGGGCGACCCGGTCCGCGCCGCGGCCGACGGCCGCGTGATGTACGCCGGCACCGGCCTGAACGATTACGGCAGCCTGATCATCGTCCAGCACAACGCGGATTTCCTGACCGCCTATGCGCACAACCGCAAGCTGCTCGTGAAGACAGGCGACATCGTGCGCCAGGGCGACGAGATCGCCGAGATGGGCGACCTCGACAACTCGCGTGTCGCGTTGCTGTTCGAAGTGCGGCGCGACGGCAAGCCGGTCAATCCGATGCCGTACCTGCCTTCGTCGCAAGGGTGAGGCAGGGTCGTTTCGCTGGAACGTGGCGGCGGTCGCTGCTACGCTAGGGCCTGTTCATGCGAGTCCCGTGCTTCACGCGGGGCCGACGGCCGTCTTTCGGGGATGCGCGGTGAATGCCGTCGCGGGCCGGCCGCCGGTGCGAACGGGTGCGCTTCGTTAAAGCGCGCCCGCGTTGCTTCGTGCCACCGTTTCCGACAGAAGACAGAACACACCTCATCCATGGAACACTCTCCGACACGCCGCTCGCTGTTGCTTGCCGCCGTGGCCGCGCCGTTCGTCGCCGCGTGCACGTCCGCGCCGGTCGCCGACCAGGGGCGCGCCCACGCCGCCCAGGCCGAATTGACCGCGCTCGAGAAGGCGTCGAACGGCCGGCTCGGTGTCGCCGCGCTCGATACGTCGAACGGCGTGCGCATCGCTCACCATGCGCGCGAACGCTTCCCGCTGTGCGGCACGTATGCGGTCGTCGCGGCCGCCGCGATGCTCGCGCGCGGCTCGCTCGACGCGTCGCTGCTGCCGCGCCGAATTCTTTACCGCCGCTATGAAATCGTGTCGGGCTCGCCGGTCACGGAAAGCCACGTCGACACGGGCATGACGATCGAGCAGCTGTGCGTGGCGATGCTGCAGTCGGGCGACAAGGGGGCCGGCAACCTGCTGATGGGTGTGCTGGGCGGCCCGCAGGCCGTCACGTCGTTCGCGCGCGCGAGCGGCGACACGTCGTTCCGCCTCGATCACTGGGAACCCGAACTGAATCACGCGGCGCCCGGCGACGAGCGGGACACGTCGACACCGGTCGAGATGATCGACACGCTGCAGCGACTGCTGCTCGGCAACACGCTGCCCGAACCGCAGCGCGCGCAGCTGACGGAATGGATGGTCGGCGGCGCGCGCGGCGCGACCGGCATCGCGGCGGGCGTGCCGCCCGGCTGGCGCATCGCGGACAAGGCCGGCACGGGCGGTTACGGCACGACGACCGACATCGCGGTGCTGTGGCCGCCGTCGCGTGCGCCGATCGTGATGGCCGTGTCGTTCACGCAGCCGCAAGCCGCGGCGGCGGCCCGCGCGGACGTCGTCGCGTCGGCGGCGCGCATCGTGGCGGGCGCGCTCACCGCGACGGCCTAGGGCCCGTTATCAGCATGAACAGGCCCTGACGCCTCGCGCAAAACCGGCGTTTGGCTTATCGTGTCGGACAGTGCGCGCCGGAGCCGGTGCGCGGCCCTTCCGCGCCGTTTTTGCGTTTGCCTTCTTCATGCGCCGACTTCCGCCTCTGCACGCGCTGCAGATCTTCTCGACGGTGGCCCGCCACCGCAGCTTCACACGCGCGGCCGAGCAGCTGTGCATCACGCAGGGCGCGGTGAGCCGGCAGATCCAGACGCTCGAGGCGCACTATGGCTTTCCGCTGTTCAAGCGGCATGCGAAGGGGCTCACGCTGACGGCGGAGGGCGAGCAGTTGCTGCCGGTCGTCAACGAGAGCTTCGCGCGGATCGAGGACATCTCGATGAAGCTCACGCGGCAGCGCACCGATCTCGCGCTGAAGGTGCCCACCTGCGTGATGCGCTGGATGCTGCCGCGCATCATGCGCTTCCAGGGCGAGCATCCCGATCTCCATGTGCAGATCACGACCGCGTGGCAGCACGTCGTCGATTTCTCGACCGAACCGTTCGATGCGGCCGTCGTCTACGGCACGTCGCCGGGCCCCGGCGTGTTCGCACTGCCGCTGTTCGACGAGCGGCTGACGCCCGTGTGCGCGCCCGAGCTGCGGCAGGCATCGCCGCTCGATGCGGTCGGCGATCTCGCGCGCCATACGCTGCTGCATCCGACTCGGGACCATCGCGACTGGCGCGCGTGGCTCGATCATGCGGGCGAGCGCAGCGTCGATCCCGCGCGCGGGCCGACGTTCGACACGCTCGATCTCGCGACGAACGCGGCGATGCAGGGCTTCGGCGTCGCGATCGGCGACGTGACGCTCGTCGACGACGACGTCAGCGCACACCGGCTCGAACGGCCGTTCGACATCGTGCTCGAAACCGGCGCGCGCTACTTCTTCGTGTATCCCGAGACCATCGGCAGCCAGCAGAAGATCCACGCGTTCAGCGACTGGATCGCGCGCCATCGCGACTGACGCACGGCAGCTCCGGCAGCGGGTTTCTACTGGTAGGTCACGACGGCGATCATCGGCGCATGATTGCTGCCCGCACGCTCAGGTAAAACGATTGCGCGCGAGGCCTGCGTAAAGGTCGTGGTCTTGATCGTGCGCAGGCTGGCCGCGTCGACGAACGCGACTTGTCCGCTTGCCGGACGCGGGCAGTCGGGGCGCACGTGCGCGTGGGCGGCATCGGCCGTATCGAGCGCGAACGAGCAGGGCGGCTCGACGATCATGCCGGAGAAGTGAATGATGCCGGACGCGCCGGCGGCGAAGGACGAGGACATGGCCAGAAGCGAGGCAGCCAGGGCGAACGAGGCGGCGAACAGGCGATGCTTCATGACAGGCTCCAGAGAGGAAGCGCGTCGCAGCGGGGCCGCTCGGGTGGCAGTCCGTCAACGCCGCGATGCTAAGTGCGTAAACGGCAATTCATCGGACCTCTTGAGTGAAAGATGGCGAGTGACTGGAATAAACGGATGATTTCAACCGTGTTCGATCAAATATAGGCTTGATTTTCGAGGCGGCAAGTCGGGATATTGCCTGACCCGGTGCGGCGAATGCGGCGCCATGCGGATGCGGGATCGCACGGCGCCGCCGGGCGTGATCACTGGTAATCGAGCAGCACCTGCGCGGCGGCGCTGACCGACCCGCCGCGGACGGTTTGGCCCGTCTGCACGTACGACGCGCGCAGCGGAATCGACGGCGAGCCGCCCGTGCTGCTGTTGTAGCCGACCACCGCGCGCGATTGCTGGAACGTCATGGCTTCGTTGCTCACGCCGTCGTTGATCCGGATGCCGATACCTGTCGCGGTGGCGCTCGGGCGCAATTTCAGCGTGCCGCTGACGCCGGCGACCACGCCGTCGAGCGGGGAAAGCTGATAGCCGATCCGGTTGTAGCCGGCGGGGCAGTTGTTGAGGTGGAGCTGAAAATCCGTCGTGCCCGCCGTCGAGCCGACGCCGGTGAAAACGTGATGCTGAACGGACGGCAGCGTGACGGTCTGGTCGGGAACGGAGCAGGTGCCGTTGATGAAGTTGACGCTTGCGGAGAGGTAGACGATCGTCGAGTCGCCAAGCAGCCCGGACTTGTAGCGGACGTTGAAGTACTGGGAGAAGGAACCTGAATTCAGCGAGCCATTTTTGGCGGCGCGGCTGTCGCGGAACAACTGGACCTCGGCCACGTTGCGCAGCGTCACCTGGCTCGTCTCCGTGAGCGGAGTGCCGTCGATGAGCATCCGTGTCGACACGCCGGAAACGTTCGTTTCAAGGTCCGGTCCCTATGTCCAACCCCATATGATATTGCCCTTGTTGGCCAGGCTCGAACCCGTTATCTCGCAGGTGCTGGCCCCGCAGAATTCCTGCGGCGTGATGTACTCGCGCGCCAGGACCGCTCCATGCGACGTGGTCGACGGAACCGCAACCGATCCACTGCCGAACGCCGTAAGGCTAACCACGGCCGAGGCAACGGACGGAACCAACGCGGTCGCTGCCAGCAGGAAGGCCGCGCACACCGTAGCCATGCGCGGTCGTTCGGGAACGTCGCGTGTGCGTGCATCACCGGCACGCACGGCGCGGACGGCTCGATTCCATACTTTCGATTGACGGGAGCGGAGCATTTGATTTCCTTATCGATTATTGGTTACCGGCGACTGCCGCCATCGGCGTGCAGACGCCAGTGATCTGCTGAACTGCCGTTGCCTTTCGCTGGCGCTTGATCGTAGGCAGTTCGTACGCGATCCGGCACACCGAACCGTCGTCTGCGCCCCATCGCACGGTCAGCGCGCCGCTGTCGTTCAGCCCGCGCGCGAGGATCCGGCTCGCCTGGCCGACGATGCCGATTTCCTTGTCCGTTTCGTCGTGGACGGTCGCCCCGAACGGCAGCGGCTCGCCGTCCTGTCGGTGCGCCTGGACGATCGCCGAGCGGCCGGTTTCGGTCGCGAACCGGATGAGCGGCACCGCGCCCGCGCGCGGCGCGATCTGCCGGCTCGTTTCCTTCATCTCGACGTCCATCGAGATGCCTTTCGGATCGAGCGAGATCGTGTTGAGGTTGTACGGCGTCAGGTAAGGCACGACCGCATAGCCGTTGCCGTCGATCCGCACGCCGGTTGCGTTCGCGACGCGCGCGCCGGCCGCGCCCGGCGCTTCGACGATGGCGAACGTTTCGGACACCGGTTGCGAGAACGTGATGCCGCCGCCGTGCGCGACCACCGCGCCGCGCATGCCGATCGAGCCTTGCTGGTAGTGGGCGCCGCCACCGCCGCTGGCGCTGAATTCCGCGCTGCGTGCGCGGTACGTGACGTTGGCGCTGCCGTCGGTCGTCGATGTGCCGGTGCCGGACACATGGTTGGCGCTGATGCCGTACGAAAGCGCGTTGTCGGTTCCGAGCGAGCCCGACAGCGTCGACTGAACGCGCGTGCGGCCGTAGGTGTCGCGCGACACGTTGCCGGTGAGCGTGACCGGTTGCTTGCCGCCGAGCGGGATGGAGACGCTTGCGTAATAGAGCGTGCCCATTTCGCCGCCGACGTTGCGCTGACGTGTTGCCGTGAGGCTGTACGAAACATTCCTGAACTGGTTGGTGTAGCCGAGCGAATAGTCGACGTCGGCGCCCGAGCGGTTCCAGTAGTTCGAGGCCGACGCGACGACGTTGAGGCGCCCGCCTTTTTCGCCGAGTCGCTGGGTCAACGTCAGCGATGCACGATGGCGCGGTCGCCAGATCGTCGCGGCCTCCTGACCTTCGCGTGCCTGCATTGCTTCGTTGAGCCCGAAATAGCCGCTCGTGGAATGGCGATAGGCGGCGATCGCGATGTCGGTGCCGGTGGCTGCGACCGACTTCGCAAAGCTGACGCGCGCGCTCGTCCCGTTGAAGCGCCGGACGCCGGGAATCGACGTCGTCGCGTACGTGACGTCCGCGCCGATCGCGCCGAGCGACGTATTGAAGGCGCCGCCGATCATCACCGACGCGTAGCTGCTCGCGATCGTGGCGCCGCCATAGGCGGTCAGCAGGTTGGTCAGCCCGCGCTGGTACGTCGCCTGCGCGAAGAGCGGGTGCCCGCCGCCTTGCGCGTTTTGCAGCGTGCCGGCGACAAAGCTGTAGCGGCCGATGCCGGGCCGCAGCGATAGCGGCACCGCTGCGTACGGCACGGTAAACGTGTGCACGCCGCCGTCGGATTCGGTGACGGAGACGTGAAGATCGCCGCCGTAGCCGGTCGGATACAGATCGTCGATTTCGAAATTGCCGGGTGCGACCGTTGTTTCGTAGATCGTCACGCCGTTCTGGCGAATCGTCACTTTCGCGTTGGAGTTCGCGATGCCGCGCACCACCGGGGCATAACCCCGCAGCGAGTCGGGCAGCATCCGGTCGTCTGTGGACAGATGTACGCCGCGGAATTGTGTCAAGTCGAACAGTTCGCCCGTGGTGTAGCTCTCGCCGACGACGAGTTGCGACGAGATCGACGGCAGGTCGCGCTGGACGTAGGTGGCGATGCCCTGATACCGGTGTTCGCCCTGCGACGACCAGGTATACGAGCCTTCGTGCCGGAAGCGCCAGTCGCCGACGTTGACGCCGCCGTTCAGCCCGAGATACCCCTGAGTTTGCGCCGACTGGCCCGCGCCTTTGAACGTGTAAAGGTTGGCGTTGTAGCCGAGGATGCCGACCGGCACGCCCGAGCTCCATTGATCGCGGCTGACGTATCCGCGCGCCTGGCGCGCCAGCGACGCCTGGGGAATGCTCAGCGTCAGCTTCTGTCGCGCGAAGTCGAACATGGCGCGGGCCTCCGGCACGACGCGCTCGATCGACAGGCAGGCGTTTTCTCCGCTCAGTTGCGAGACGACATCCGGCGCGAGCTTGCGGAAATCGACACCGACGCGTTTCAGCAGTGCTTCGTCGAAGCAGGGCCGCGCATCTTCCGCACCAGGCACGACCTCGAAACGGACGTCGTGGCGGCCGGCCCATTCCGGTCCGACGTAGATGTCGAGACTGTAGATGCCCGGCGCCGCGATGTTGCGTTGAGCGAAGCGCGAGATGTCGAAATCCTTGCCGACTCGATTGGCGAGAAAGGCGTCGTCGAATTCGACGTGCGCAAGCTGCATCGACGGATTCGGAGCCGGCGCCGATTCGGCGCGGACGTCGTTTGCCCACACGGCGATACAGCCGAGCACCAGCAGATGAAGCAGTTTTTCGCGCGGCGTATCGTGCAGCTTACGGTGTGAATGTCGAATGGGAGTCATTCGCGGTTCCTGTCAGGCACCCGGGCGGTTGCGATGGCTTCGGATCGCGCGAGATATCGTCGATGGACGCGCGTCGGCACCGCGCCGCGCCGGTTGGTGCGGCTCGCCTGAGTAAAAACGAGCGGGGAGGAGGGAACGCGGCGGGCCGGGCCGCCTGCCATCCGGCCGGGGCGTTACGGCGCGGCGGACAACGGACGTTCGATGTCGGTGACCGCGCCCCAGTCGTCGATGCTGCCGAATTCGACCGATGCGTTTGCGGCGGGCGGGCCGGAGAGATCCTTGATCGGGAACTGCTGCGTGGCGCCCGGCAGCACGTATCCGGCGCCTGCGTCATATTTGCGTTCGGCGGATTTCAGGATCACGTTGCCGAAATTGACGACATACGGCGTGGGATTCGTGGCCGCCAGCGCATAGCTGCCGGCATCCGCGCGAACCACGCGCCAGGTGACCTGTTGCGGTGCGGCATTGGCGTCGCCCGTCAGTTCGTGGGGGCGATACATGATCTTGATGCGCGAGCGGAAGGCGAGCTGGATCCGGTTTCGATCCTCGGCGGCATCTGCCTTCGGCGGTACTTCGAGCACGTTCAGCCAGAACAGCGATTCCTTGTCGGCCGGAAGCGGCGCGCCGGTGTGAATCAGACGCAGCGTTTGCCCGTTGCCCGGATCCATCCGGAACATGGCGGGCGCCAGCACGAACGGCACATCGATGCGCTCCGGCGCTGCATGACTGTCTCCGTTGTCGAGCCACGCCTGAACCAGCGCGGGCCGCTTGCCGTCGTTCGTCAACTGGATCGTGACTTCCCGCTCGCTTGACGGAAAGATGACGCGCGTGCCGGCGATCACGACGCTTGCATCGGCCTGGGAAACCCATGCCGCGGCGGCGGCGAAGAACGTACAGAGAAGTTTCGGTAATTTCATCGATGTGTCCGTGTGGTTGAGTGATGCGATCGGCGGTGCATGCATTTCGCCGATCGCGCGGAGCGGCGCCCGGAGATCGGCGCGAGCGATCCCCGGCGCGGGGTATCACTGGTAGATCAGCGAGTATTCGACGCGCGACGTGACGTTTCCGGCCTTGACCGCGTCGGCCGCGTAGTACTCGGCGAAATAGGCGAGCTTCGCGGCGCCGTTCGCGTCGATGTCGACCATCTGCGTATTGGCGGGGGTTTGCGAGCCGACCGGGATATGTTTCTGCTGCGCGTCGAGCACGTTGAGTTGAACGCCTTCGGCCTTGCCGGCGCCGGTGTCAGCCGTCAGGCGGCCGGTCGACTGATCGACGTTCGCGCCCGGCTCGAACAACACGCCGACCTTCACCGGATTGCCGTCGCCGGTGGTACACCCGGTCAGCGACAGCGCAAACGGCGTGCGGCCCGCGACCGTGCCGACGGAGCCGAGCGCGGCCGTGCTGACCGGGGGGAGCGTGACGGAGAGGTCGTTGGACTGGCCTTCGACCTTGCACGTCGACGAAATGACCTGGCCCGCGAACGAAACGGTGCCGTCCACTGCATGCGCGTTGGACGAAATCGCGATACCCGCCACGATGAGGAGGGACGACAGCACGCCGGGGATTGAGTTGATTTTCATATCGGAACTCCTGTTTGGATAAGGTGTGGAAACCACTTCTCATGATTTGAAAAACATGAAATGTGTTTCGGTGTTTATTTTGATGTAATGGAAATGTCAGGTTAACAGGACAAGAACGAGTTTTATTTTCATGCGTCTAGTACTCGTACCAAATGTGGTGAACATGGCGCATCGAGCCGGGCCGGGCATGTGATTCGGGTGATGCCTGAAGGTGTTCCGTCGCCTGGCGCGCGATGGGGCGCGGTGCTCGTGGTTCGAAGGACAACCACGAAGCGATCCACCTTCAGCGGGAGGTGCGGAATATATCGACGAGGTATTCGACGGGAGCCGATCGATTGGAAATGCGGATGGCACGCGAACCGGCGCACGCGTGGCTGCGTGACTACGGCCGGCTGGCGCGACAGCGTCGTACGCGGGTGCGTTCATCACGCCGACATCGGATCGTCGGGTGCATGCTCGAGCGAGAGAGGATATTTGCCGGCATCGGCAACGACACATCAACCGATGTCGGTGAACCGGTGGAGCGGATTCGCCGCGTACTCGAAGTGCTTCGGCGCGCACCGGATGCGTTCCCGCGTGCAGCGGTTCGCGTAATCCGGGTGCGTATTCTTCGAATCACGCCCGACGGGGCACGGCATGGACTGAGCAGTCCCGATATCGAATCCGACGGATGGCGGCGCATCATGCGCCATTCGTATACCGGTCGGCTCCGGCTCGATGGGTGCGTGGCGGATGGAATACGTGTGGAAAGCCGCGCATGCGAAGGATGGCGAACCGATCGACGGGTGTGATGCGGTTCAAACGGGGAGATGCGATGCAGGTGACGGGACGGCCGCTCGTGGTGAGCGACCGTTGCAGCGATTGACGCGTGGGACGTGCGATCAGCCCATGCGCTTGCGGATTGCACCCACGACGACGAGCAGCACGATCGCGCCGATGATGGACGCGATCCAGCCCGCGCCCTGGCCGGGCGCATACCAGCCGGCCGCGCGGCCGACGTAGCCGGCGACCAGCGAGCCGACGACGCCGAGCACGACGGTCATCAGGATTCCCATCTTGTCGTCGCCGGGCTTGAGCGCGCGGGCGAGGAGGCCGACGATGAGCCCGACGACCAGGGTTTCGATGAATTGCAGCATGAACGCCTCCCTATTGCTGTTGAGCTGTTGACGAAAGTAAATTGACCCGTGCAGTGCACAAGGGTTCCATGCGGCGGCAAGCCGGCGCGTGGCCCGCCGAGTATCGCATGCCGGCGCGTCGTTCAGATGTCAGGCGGCCGGCGCGCCCGTGACCGGGTCGAGACGGCGGTAGCCTTCGGTCGCTTGCAGCAGCGTGCGCGTATAGTCGCGTGCGACCTGTCCGGCCCGCACGTCCTCGATCCGCAACTGCTCGACGATCTCGCCCTGCTGCATCACGGCGACGCGCTGGCACAGGAAGCCGATCACCGCGAGGTTGTGGCTGACGAGGATCATCGTCAGGTTGCGTTCGCGATGCAGTCGACGCAGCAGGTTCAGGATCTCGGCCTGCACCGACACGTCGAGCGCGGACGTCGGCTCGTCGAGCAGCAGCACGCGCGGCTCGACGATCAGCGCGCGTGCGATTGCGACGCGCTGCCGCTGGCCGCCCGACAACTGGTGCGGATAACGAAACCGGAACGTGGGGCCGAGGCCGACCTCGGACAGCGCGCGGGCGATGCGCGCATCGGTGTCGCTCATGCCGTGGATCGACAGCGGTTCGCGCAGTGTCTGGTCGACCGTGAAGCGCGGATGCAGCGACGCGTAAGGGTCCTGGAACACCATCTGCACGTGGCGGCGAAATGCACGGTCGGGCGTGCCGCCGACCGGCCGTCCGTCGATCGACAGGCTGCCGGACGCGAGCGGCACGAGACCCGTCAGCGCGCGCAGTAGCGTCGACTTGCCGGAACCCGATTCGCCGACGAGCCCGAACACCTCGCCGTCGCGCACCGCGAAGCTCGCGTCGCGCACGGCGTCGACATGACCCGTGCGGGTCGGGAAACGGATCGATGCGTGATCGACGTCGATCATCGTGCGGCCTCCTGTCGATCGGCGGGCGTGCCGGCATGCGGCGCGGGTTCGAGCCACGCCGGATCGCGCCGCAGCACGGGCAGTTCGTCCGGCGGATTCGCGAGCGGCGGGTTCGCCGCGAGGAGCCCGCGCGTATAGGGATGGGAAGCGTTGCGCAGGTCGCGCGCGGCGCAGGTTTCGACCACGCGGCCCGCGTACATCACCGCGACGCGATCGCAGAACGACATCACGAGCGGCAGGTCGTGGCTGATGAACATCAGGCCCGTGTCGTGGCGCGCGATCATCGCGTCGAGCACCGCGAGCACCTGCATCGACACGGCGACGTCGAGCGCGGAGGTCGGTTCGTCGGCGATCAGCAGGCGCGGGCCGGTCGACACCATCATCGCGATCATCACGCGCTGGCCCATGCCGCCCGACAGCTCGTGCGGATACGCATCGGCCACGCGCGCCGGGTCGCGGATCTGCACGGCCTCGAGTGCACCGACGATCCGCTCGCGCAGCGCGCGGCCGCGCAGCCCGGGCTCGTGCAGCCGGAACGCTTCGCCCATCTGCTTCGCGACCGTCATCACCGGGTTCAGCGAATATTTCGGGTCCTGCAGGATCATGCCCATCTGGCTGCCGCACAGCCGCCGGCGTTCGCGCGGCGACATCGCGAGCAGGTCGTGGCCCGCGAAGCGCATCGTGCGTGCCGTCCAGCGCGCGGCGTCGGGCAGCAGGCCGAGCAGCGCGCGGCCCGTCAGCGATTTGCCGGAGCCCGATTCGCCGACGATGCCGAGGCGTTCGCCGGGCGCGAGCGTCAGCGACAGGTCGCGCACGGCATCGGTGACGGTGCCGTCGTGCCCGCGAAAGCCGATCTTCAGCCCGTCGATCTCGCAGAGCGGCGCGGGTGCGGTAGCGGTATTCATCGGCATGTCACGCTCCATGGCGGGGATCGAAGACGTCGCGCAGCCCGTCGCCGAGCAGGTTGAACGCGAGGCTCACGAGCAGGATCGCGATGCCGGGCAGCGTCGCGACCCACCACGCGTCGAGCAGCACGTTGCGGCCCGACGCGACCATGAAGCCCCACTCGGGGCTCGGAGGCTGTGCGCCGAGGCCGAGGAAGCCGAGGCCCGCGACGGTCAGGATGATGCCGGCCATGTCGAGCGTCGCGCGCACGATCACCGACGACATGCACAGCGGCACGATGTAGCGCAGCAGGATGCGCGGGCCCGACGCGCCCTGCAGGCGGGCGGCGTGGATGAAGTCGGCCTGCGCGATGCGGATCGTCTCCGCGCGCGCGAGCCGCGCATACGCGGGCCATGCGGTGATCGAGATCGCAACGACCGCGTTGATCACGCCGGGCCCGAGCGCGGCCGCGAATGCGAGCGCGAGCACGATCTTCGGGAACGCGAGCGCGATGTCGGTGATGCGCATCAGCACGCTGTCGACGAAGCCGCCGCAATAGCCGGCCGTCGTGCCGATCGCGAGGCCGATCGGCACGACGATCACGACGACGAGCAGCGCAATGCCGAGCGTGAGGCGCGAACCGGCGATCAGCCGCGAAAGGATGTCGCGGCCGAGCTGGTCGGTGCCGAGCCAGTGCGACGGCGAGCCGGGCGACAGCAGCCGGTCGGACAGCACCTGGCGCAGCGGATCGTGCGGCATGATCAGCGGGCCGACGATCGCGACGACGATCAGCGCGACGAGGATCGCGAGCCCGAACAGGTTGAGCGGGTTGGCGGCGAAACGGCGCCAGCGGCGATACGCGAGGCCGAGTGCGGCCTGCGAGCGCGACGCGGGCGCGTCGGACAGCAGCCACGCGCGCAGCGTGAGACGCTCGGCGTTCATGGTTGGACGACCTTCGGCATGGGCGATGAAAGAAGCAGGGTGGAAGCGGTCATGTCGTGTCGGCGCCTCAGCGCGCGCGCGGATCGAACACGCGGTACAGCGCGTCGGTCAGCAGGTTGACGGTGATGAACATCGCGCCGATCACGAGCGTCGCGCCGAGCACCGCGTTCATGTCGGCGTTCAGCAGCGCGCCGGTCAGGTACGAGCCGAGCCCGGGCCACGCGAACACGATCTCGGTCAGCACCGAGCCTTCGAGCAGGTTGCTGTACGTGAGCGCGATCACGGTGAGCAGCGGCACCGCGATGTTGCCGAACGCATGCCGCCAGATCACGCGGCGCTCCGGCAAGCCTTTCGCGCGCGCGGTGACGATGTATTCCTGGCTCAGCTGGTCGAGCATGAACGAGCGCGTCATGCGGCTGAGATACGCGACCGAGTAGTAGCCGAGAATCGCGGCCGGCAGCGCGATGTGCGATACCGCGTTGCGGAACACGTCCCATTCGCCCGCGAGCGCCGCGTCGATCAGCAGGCTGCCGGTGCGCGGATCGACCATCCCGTCGTACACGGGATCGAGCCGGCCCGGCCCGCCGACCCAGTGCAGCCGCGCGTAGAACAGCAGCAGCCCCATCAGCCCGAGCCAGAACACCGGCACCGAATTGCCGATCAACCCGACGAAGCGCGCGATGTGATCGATCGGACGGTTGTGCTTCACGGCGGCCGCGACGCCGAGCGGCACGCCGATCGCGATGCCGATCAAGGTCGCGATCGTCGCCAGTTCGAGCGTGGCCGGGAACACGCGCTTGATGTCGTCGAGCACCGGGTTCGCGGTCAGCAGCGACATGCCGAGATTGCCGTGCAGCACGTCGCGCGCATAGATCAGGAACTGCGTGACGAGCGGCTTGTCGAGCCCGAGCGCGATGCGTTCGGCCGCATACGCGTCGGCCGACGCGCGATCGCCGAGGATCGCGAGCACGGGATCGATCGGCACCTTGCGGCCGATCACGAACGTCAGCGCGAGCAGCCCCGCGAACGTGACGGCGAGCGTGAGCGCCCAGCGCAGCACGCGCAGTGCCCAGCGCACGGCCGGGCGCCGCGCGGGCAGCGTGCGCAGGGCTTCGAGGGAGGAGGCGGGAGTCGACATGCGGTGAATCTTATTGCTTCTTCAGGTTGCGGTACGACACGAGATCGTTGATCGGCCCGACTTCGAGCCCGCTCACGCCGGGCCGCGTCGCGACCTGCGCGACTTTCTCGAACATGATCACGAACGGCGAGCGCGCGAGCATCTCCTTCTGCATCGCCTGATACCGTTGCGCGCGTTTCGCGGCGGTCGGCTCGGCGAGCGCGGCGTCGGTTTCCTTCGTCAGTTGCGGAATGTCCCAGCTGTTGCGCCAGGCCAGCATTTTATAGCTCGACTTGTCGGAATTGTCGGGGTTCCATGCAAAACCCTGCGCGTTGCTGTGCGGGTCGATGTAGTCGGCCGACCATTCGCCGATGTAGATGTCGTGCTGGCGCGCGCGGTATTTCGCGAGCGTCTGCTTGTTGTCGCCGGGGATCAGCTGCACCTTGATGCCCGCCTGCGCGAAGTTCGCCTGCACGGCCTGCGCGATTTCGGTGTACGGATAATCGTTGCGCACGTCCATCGTCACCGAGAATCCGTTCGGCACGCCGGCCTTCGCGAGCAGCGCCTTCGCCTTCGCGACGTCGAGCCTGTACGGGTTCGCGTTCAGCGTGCCGAGGAAGCCTTCGGGCAGGAACGTCTGGTGGACCTTGTAGGTCGTCTTCACCACGTTGCCCTGGATGCCCGCATAGTCGACGAGCCACTTCAGCGCTTCCTGCACGTCGGGTTTCGCGAGCGTCGCATTCTTCGTATTCAGGCCGAGGTACAGCAGCGTCGCCTGCGGCGATGCCGACACCTTCGCCTTGCCGGATTTCACGACGGACGCCAGATCGTCGGGGCTCAGGTCGCGTGCCGCATCGACGTCGCCGTTCTCCAGCAGCAGGCGCTGGCTCGCGGCTTCGGGCACGTGGCGCAGCACGATGCGCTTCATCGCGAGCGGCAGCCGGTAGCCGTCGAAGCGCTGCAGCACGACGCTGTCGCCGGCGGTCCACTTGACCAGCTTGTACGCGCCGGAGCCGGCCTCGTTGGTCTTCAGCCACGCGTTGCCGAAGTCGCTGCCCTGCTGGTGCGACAGCAGCAGCTTCCTGTCGAGCACCGAGGCGGGCCAGGAGCCCAGCACGTTCAGGACGAAGGTCGGCGCGTACTTCTGGTCGGTCGTGACCGACACCGTCAGGTCGTCGAGCTTCTTCACGTTGGCGACGACGTTCGCCTTCGTGAGCCCGATGCCGGTCAGCACGGCCGCAGGCCCCTTGTCGAGCAGCACCGCGCGCTGGATCGACCACGCGACGTCGTCGGCCGTCAGCGGGTTGCCCGAGTGGAACTTGAGGTCGGGGCGCAGCTTGAACGTGTAGGTCAGCCCGTCGGTGCTCACCGTCCACGACTGCGCGACGTCGCCGTTGAATTTCGACGGGTCGCGCAGGTCGACGCGCACGAGCCGGTCGTACGTGTTCGCGACGTATTCCTCCGGCACCAGCTCGTAGACCTCGCCCGGGTCCAGCGTCGTGAATTCGTCGAGCAGCGTGGCCATCACGAACATGTCCTTCGGCGTTTCCGCGTGCGCGGCGGACAGCGGAACGGCGGCGAGAACGGATGCGGCGGCCAGCGCCGCGACGAGCCGGGATGTCAGGGGTTTCATCTGCGCTCCATGTGTCGTTGAAGTCGTTGAACGTGAACGGTGGGGGGCATGCGTCGGGCCATCACATCAGGCGCCACGGGCCGCTTGCCGCATTGTCGATCTGGGGCAGCGCATGCGAGCCAGGCAGTTCGTAGTGCCACCATTCGCTGTCGATGTGCGCGAAGCCGGCCGCGTGCATCACGCCGAGCAGCAGCAGGCGGTTGCGTTGCACGGCTTTGGGCAGCCCCGCGTGGAAGTGGCCGGATGCGGCGACCATCTCGTCGAAGCCGGTGCCCATGTCGAGTGGCTCGCCATCCGCGCCGACGAGCGTCAGGTCGAGCGCGGTGCCGCGGCTGTGATTCGAGCCGCGGCCGAGATCGGCGACGAAGTTCGGGTCGGGCAGGAAATCCCACAGCACCTGTTGCGCCTGCGGCGGCCGGTACGCATCGTAGATGCGCAGCGTGAAGCCGGCCTGCGCGGCGACGTTCACCGCGCGGCGCAACGCGGCCTCGGCCGGCGCCAGCAGCAGGCAGTGCGCGCGGCGGTAGATCGGCTTGCCGGTCAGGTTGCGGTCGGTCGCGTAGACGAGGTCGATGTCGACGCGATGGGTGGCGGGCGTGATTTCGACGAGGCGGTGGTCGTTCATTGGCGGTTCGGTTCGGTCGGGCTCGCTCAGGATTCGAATTGGTCGAACGTGTGCTGCAGTTCGCGGTTGCGCGCGACGCGCCGGTCGATCGCGGGGCCGAGGCGGTCGACCACGGCCGTGATCAGCAGGTTGAACAGGCAGGTGAGCGGTGCGAGCGAATCCCAGAACTGACCGACGTCGGTCTTCACCTGCAGCAGGTCGGCCGGCCAGTCGCGCGCCCACGGGCACGAGAGGTCGGTGACCAGCGCGAACGGCTGCCCGCGCTCGGCGGCCGCCTGGCAATAGCGGCGCGCGCTGCGCGAATACGCGCGGGTGTCGGTGACGATGCAGTACGGCCGTTCGAATTCGGAGTTCAGTGAGTCGACGTACGAGCCCGACTGGCCGTCGGAATAGAACACGCGCGGGCGCAGGTACTCGAGGTAGCTGCTGAACGCGTTGCTGATCCCGCGCGTCGACTGGATGCCGAGGATGAATACCGCGTCCGCCTGCGCGATCCGGTCGGCGACCTGCGCGAACACCGGGCCTTCGGCGAGGCGGTACACGTGGCGGATCGCATCGAGCTCGCGCTCGAGCGACGACGCGAGCGGGCCGTTGCCGGCATTGGCATTGCCGTTGCCGTTGCGGTGGGCCGGTTGCGTACCCGCGACGCGGCGGTATTCGTCGAGCCGGTCGGTGATCATCCACGGGCGATCGCCTCCGCCGCGCAGCTCGCGTTTCAGGTCGTCGAGATTGCGGTAGCCGACGCTGCGCAGGAAGCGCCCGACCGAGATGCCGCTCGTGTCGGCCTGCTGCGCGATCTGGTCGGCCGTTTCGAGCCCGAGCCGGTCGAGGTTCGCGAGCATGTAGCTCGCGATGCGCTTCGCGGTCGGCGTGAGCTCGGCGTAGCGGGATTCGACGGTACGGGCGAACGCGCAGGTCATCGGCTGTTAGATCGTTGTCGTCTGATGATCGAATGTCATCCATCTAACGAAGCCAAAATCATTCGCGCCAGCGGATAAAAACTATGGTGTGAGGATAGGTGATAGGGTCGGAAGTGCGTTTGACGGTGGGGCGGTCCGCGCCGGAAGGGGAATGGTTTTATCTCTGTCAGGCATATTTTGCGTTTATGTCTGATAGAGATAATTTGCGTTTATGTCTGTCAGGCATATACTGCATTTATTGTCTTCGGGGATCCATGCCGTGAACTTCATCGTCAATACGTCCGCGCAACTGGGCGAAATCCTGTCTTCCGCGCGTCAGGCAAAGGGCCTGACGCAAGCGGAAGCGGCCGGGAGAATCGGCGTGGGCCAGTCGCGCCTGTCGTCGCTCGAAACCACGCGTACCGAAAGCCTGTCGCTCAGCCAGTTGCTCGAGTTGACCGCGCTGTACGGTCTCGAACTCAGCATCCGCACGAAGGACGGGCACGACGCAGCCGACGTCGAGTGGTAAGCGATGGGACGCAGAACGCACACGCGCGCATTGTCGATCTGGACGAACGGCCAGCGGGTCGGCACGTGGCGGATTCCCGCGCGCGGCGACATGGAACTCCTGTACGACGCCGACTGGAAACAATCAGCCGTCGGCCGCCCGTTGTCGCTGTCGCTGCCGTTCGGTGTCGGCGAAGCACCGCTGCGCGGCGAACGCGTGAATCACTTCTTCGACAACCTGCTGCCGGACAGCGATGCCATTCGGCGCCGCCTGGCCGCCCGGTTCGGCACGGCGACGACCGAGCCGTTCGACCTGCTCGCCGCGCTCGGCCGCGACTGCATCGGCGCGGTGCAATTGCTCGGCGAGGACGATGCGCCGACCGGCCTGAATCGCATCGACGGTACGCCGCTGTCGGACGACGACGTGGCACGCGTGCTCGATCAGGCGAGCGGGGTGGCGACGGCAGGCGGGGACGACGACGATTTCCGGCTGTCGCTGGCCGGCGCGCAGGAAAAGACCGCACTGCTGTTTCATGACGGGCGCTGGATGCGCCCGCACGGCGCGACGCCGACGACGCATATTCTGAAATTGCCGCTCGGGCTGGTCGGCAACAAGCGGGCCGACCTGACGGCCTCCGTCGAGAACGAGTGGCTGTGCCTCGCGATCCTGCGCGCGTTCGGCTTGTCGGTCGCGCAGGCGGAAATCGTGCGTTTCGGCGCGCACAAGGTTCTGTCCGTCGCACGCTTCGATCGTGCGTTGCATCGCGATGGCGGGTGGCTGTTGCGCTTGCCGCAGGAGGACTTCTGCCAGGCGCTCGGCGTGCCGCCTCATCTGAAGTACGAGTCGCACGGCGGCCCCGGTGTGCCCGATCTCGCAGGCCTCCTGCGCCGCTCCGAAACGTCGCGGGAAGATCTCGACACGTTGTTCGCCGCCCTGATCGTGTTCTGGATGCTTGCCGCACCGGACGGGCATGCGAAGAACTTCAGCCTGCGCCTGCTGGCGGGCGGCCGTTTCCGGCTGACGCCGCTTTACGACGTGATGTCGATCTGGCCGGTCGAAGGCGACGGCGCGAACCAGTGGTCGTGGCACAAGGCGAAGCTCGCGATGGCCGTGCACGGCAAGCGCAAGCACTATGCGATGCGCGACATCACGCGACGGCACTTCAGCGCGATGGCCGAGCACTGCCTGCTCGGCGATATCGCGACGCCGATCGTCGAACGGCTCGTCGGGATGACGCCGCATGTGATCGAATCGGTCGCCGCGGCGTTGCCGCCCGGTTTTCCGGCACGGGTCGCGGAACGGATTCTGGGCGGCTTGAGGTTTGCCGCGCAACGGCTCGACGCGATGCCGCGAGAGTGAACCGCTTCCGGTCGCGGCGCAGGTCGCCGGGATCCGGCGTATTCGCATCCGCACGGGCCCGCTCGAAACGATCGGTGATTCGAGTCGACCGCGTCGTATCCCGATCTCGTGTTATCGCCATGCAGGGTCGTCACGACCGGGCGCAATCGTCTCCCCTCATTCACCGAAATCCGTTCCCTTCCCGCCATCCCGCTGCACCGCAATAATTACAAAATTAAAGTCGATCAGATTAAGTCATTAATTCAGGTTAATAATTCATTTAAGTTATTCGTCGAATTGTATTTAACTTGCGTGACGGGATGTTCGATTTTCGATAATCCGAAAAACGGCATGTGTTCCGTAATGGGAATTCACTTGATCGCAAGAATGAAGGAGAAGTCATGACGAATCTTTCTCGACGCAGGATGCTGGCGAATACGGCCGGCGCCATTGCTGCCGCCGGTATTGCGGTATCGGCGAAGGCCGCCTCGTTCGGCAATCCGGACAGTCCGCCGGAAGGCGCGGTCAATGCGCGCAACCGCCAGAGCCTGACCGATCCGGGGCCCAAAAATCCGGCTATTGCCAACCAGTTTCCGTCCTTTCAGGATCCGCCTGCCACCGATATCAACGGCATGCCGTTATTCTGGGCCTCGTTCAATAATGCGCATAAAAGAATTCAAAATGGCGGATGGGCGCGTGAAGTCACCCAGGACGATTTTGCGATTTCCGAAACCATTTCCGGCGTCAACATGCGCCTGACGCGCGGCGGCATTCGCGAGATGCACTGGCACCAGCAGGCCGAGTGGGCCATCATGCTCGACGGCCGGTGCCGGATCACGGTGCTCGACGAACTCGGGCGGCCATCGGTGCAGGACGTGAAAACCGGCGATCTCTGGTATTTCCCGCCCGGCCTGCCGCATTCGCTGCAGGGCCTCGGCACCGACGGCGCCGAATTCCTGCTCGCGTTCGATAACGGACGCGCGTCCGAATTCAACACGCTGCTGCTGACCGACTGGGTCGCGCACACGCCGCCCGACGTGCTCGCACTCAACTTCGGCGTGCCGGCCGACGCATTCCGGAACATCCCGCTCGACAACCTGTGGATCTTCCAGGGCGACGAACCGGGCCCGCTCGCGGAAGCCCAGCGCGCGTCGGCGTCGGCGGCAGGGGCGCCGCCGCATCCGTTCATCTTCCCGCTCGGCGACATGAAACCGGTCAGGAAGACCCGCGGCGGCGAAGTGCGGATCGCGGACAGCACGAACTTCAATGTGTCGACGACCGTCGCGGCGGCGCTCGTCACCGTGCATCCGGGCGGCATGCGGGAGTTGCACTGGCACCCGAACGCGGATGAATGGCAGTACTACCTGCAGGGCGAGGCACGGATGACCGTGTTCGACACGGGGCCGAAGGCACAGACGGCCGACTTCCGCGCGGGCGACGTCGGCTACGTGAAGAAAAGCCTCGGGCACTACGTGCAGAACACCGGCAACACCGATCTGGTGTTCCTCGAGATCTTCAAGACCGACCGCTATGCGGAAGTGTCGCTGTCCGACTGGCTCGCGCATACGCCGCCGAAGCTCGTCGAAGCGCACCTGAACGTCGCGCCGGACGTGATCGCGCAGTTTCCGCGCAACCGTCCCGACGTCGTGCCGCTGTAACGCCGCCGTGGGCGCCGCGGCCGGCAGCCGACATGCCGGCCGTGGCGCCCGACCGTCAGGAATCCTTCCTCATTCGAACGGAACACCACCATGATTCCCGTCACGAACAAACCTGCCGGCGGCTTCGCGCTGCCGGGCCTGCCTGCCGACCACACCGGCCACACCGGCCACACCGACGGCGCGGCGCGTGCCGCGCTGGAAGGGCGCCGCAGCGGCGTCGCCGCGCTGCTGCCGTTCGTCGGCCCGGCCGTGATTGCGTCGATCGGTTATATGGACCCCGGCAACTTCGCGACCAACATCCAGGCCGGTGCCGCGTTCGGCTACCGGCTGCTGTGGGTCGTACTGGCCGCGAACGCGATCGCGATGCTGTTCCAGGCGATGTCGGCGAAGCTCGGTATCGTGACCGGCCGCAATCTCGCGGAGCTGTGCCGCGACCGGTTTCCCGCGCCGGTCGTATGGGGCATGTGGGTCGCGTCCGAGATCGCCGCGATGGCGACCGATCTCGCCGAATTCCTCGGCGGCGCGCTCGCATTCGGGCTGTTGTGCCACCTGTCGCTGTTCGCGGGGATGATCGCGACGGCGCTCGCGACCTGCGCGATCCTCGCGCTCGAAAAGCGCGGCTTCCGGCCGCTGGAAGCCGCGATCGCGGCGCTGGTCGGCGTGATCGGCGCGTGCTATCTCGGCGAACTGCTGATCGCGCCGCAGGACTGGCATGCGGCCGCGTTCCACCTGGTCGTCCCGCAGATTCCGGATCGCGCGGCGCTGACGATCGCGGTCGGGATCATCGGCGCGACGATCATGCCGCACACGCTGTATCTGCATTCGGGGCTCACGCAGGATCGCACCGCGCCGCGCGACGATACGGAGCGGCGGCGGCTCGTGCGCTTTTCGAATCGCGAGGTGGTCGTCGCGCTCGGGCTGGCCGGGTTCGTGAATCTCGCGATGGTGATGATGGCGTCGTCGGCGTTTCACGCGAGCGCGCCGGGCATGACCGACATCGGCGACGCGTATCACACGCTGATCCCGGTGCTCGGGCCGGCAGCGGGCGCGCTGTTTCTCGTCGCGCTGCTGACCTCGGGCGTGTCGAGTTCGGTGGTCGGCACGATGGCCGGGCAGGTCGTGATGCAGGGGTTCATCCACCGCCGCGTGCCGGTCTGGGTGCGGCGCGCGGTGACGGTCGTGCCCGCGTTCGCGGTGGTCGCGCTCGGCTGCGACGTCACGCGCGCGATGGTCGCGAGCCAGGTGGTGCTGAGTTTCGTGCTGCCGATGCCGATGATCGCGCTGCTGATGCTGTCGGCGCGCGCGGACGTGATGGGCGCTTACGCGATGCGGATGCCGCTGCGGATCGTCGCCGGCGCGGCGACGGTCGTGATCGTCGGGTTGAATGCGTACCTGGTGTGGGCGGCATTCAATTGACCGGCGGCGGGCCGCCGCCCGCCGCATGCTGCCTACTGCTGCATGTCCGGCGCCTCGCGCAGCCGCCAGATCGCATTGCACTGCTGGCCGCCGAGGCTCGTCGAGCGCAGCGCGATGACGGTGCCGGGCGCGATCCGGTACGTGAAATGCGCCGTCAGCTCGGTGCCTTTCCGCTGCGGCTGCCCGTCGACCAGCACTTCGCACAGCAGCGGCGACGGCGACCCGGACGGGTGCGTGACGTAGACGTTCAGCCGCGCGATGTCGCGTGTCGCGGTGAACACGACCTCGTGGTTCCCGCTGCCGATCAGCATCGTGCCGCCGGGTTCGTCGATCGCCTGCAGGTAGGCGCCCGCGCTTGCCTCGATCGTTGCGGCCGCAACGGTCAGCCCGGCCGAGCGCACGTAGTCGGTTGCCGCGATGCGCGCGGCGACCGCGTCGGACTGCGCCGGCGTGCCGTCCGACAGCGCGAACGGCACGCCGTCGCGCAGCGCGGCGTCGACGTGGTTCGCGTAGTAGCGCCAGCGGTCGAGGAAGCGGATGTCGCCGGTCATGTGCAGCGCGCGGATCGGCTCGCCGTGATACCGGAGCGTCGTCGTGCCGGTGCCTGCATCGAACGCTTCGTGAATGCCGTACTTGCTGACGAAGTTCTGGACCGGGTCGAGCAGCGCCGTTTCGCCCTGGGCGCTCCACAGGTGCAGGAACGTCGTGTCGATCCCGAAGCATTCCTGGAAATCGGTGCCGATGCGGGCGGTGCAGTCGCGCAGGTGGCCGGCGTAGCGTGCCCACGCGTCGGCGGTCCCGGCAACGAGCCCGGCCTGCAACGCGCTGCCGTGGCGCGCGGAGACTTCGTCGACGACGAGGCGCCAGTGATGGTCGCGCCGCTCGCCGATCAGCGGCGTGACGACGAACGTGCAGAACAGCGGGTCGGGGCACGCGTGGAGCCGGTCGTCGCCGATCTGCGAGAACAGGTCGAACGGCGGCGCGCAGAACCAGATGTCGGCGTCGTACAGCGCGAGCTTGCGGATCTGCGGGTTGCGTGCGCAATACTCGGCGGCCTCGATGAAGCGGCCGACCGGCAGCGCATACGCGCTCGACGCGTCGATCACGTCGACCGACTGGCTCGCGAGGATCTGCCGCTTGCGTTCGGACAGCCCGTAGCCGATTACCGCGATCCGCCCGTCGTAGCCGGTGTGCCGCAGCGACAGTAGGAACGGCACGAGCATCTCGTACCACGCGCGGTTGTTGTCGTTGATCGCCACGCAGACCGCGTGTTCGCTCGATTGCATGTTCGCCCCCCGTTGCGCGCGCCCGGCTCAGTAGCCGACGTGGCGCTCGCAGACGACCGCGCCGCAACCGCGGCTGTCGTGATACGTAATATGAAACTGCTTGTTGTCCCACAGCCACTGGAACACCGCCTGGTACACGCCGGCCACGGTCATGTCGTGCAGCACGATCTTCTTGCGCGCCAGCGGGCCGAAACGGTTCAGTTCGGCGAGCGTCTGCTCGTACGTATGCGTGGTGTCGATGAACAGCAGGTCGGCGGCGAGCGGCTCCATCGCGAGATCGTCGGCGATCCGGAATTCGAAGTCGATCGACAGGTCTTTCGCCGCCTGCTCCAGTTCGGGCCGGATCTGGAAATACTCGTCGGAGATGTCGACCGACACGAGGCGCTTCGGCTGCGCGAGCAGGAAGGCCGTCGTGGTCAGGCCGGTGAACACGCCGAGCTCCAGGATGGTGTCGCATCCGGCGGCCGTTTGCGTATAGAAGTCGAAGCGGGAAGGGCTGTCGCCGAGCCAGCCGATCGGCTCGATCTTGTACTGAAGGAACTCCATTCGCAGTTGTTGTAGCGTGCGCATCCTGTTTTCCTTGGCGAAGCGGATTAGCGGATTCGATGGTCCCGATCGTCGCCGGTCGCGGCCGGCGTCCGTGGCGTCGCGCATTGTAGATCGCCCGCGCCGCACGGCATAGCACCGCCCCGGCGGCCCGCGGCGATTACCCGCGCGCCGGCAGGGCCGGGCGCGCGGGCGGGCGCCATTATTTCGCGAGCGTGCGGTATGACACGAGGTCGTTGATCGGCCCGATTTCCGGCCCGGTCACGCCGGGGCGCGTCGCGACCTGCACGACCTTCTCGAACATGATGATGAACGGCGAGTTCGCGAGCACGGCCTTCTGCAGCGCTTCGTAACGCTGCGCGCGTTTCGCGGGCGACGGCTCGACGAGCGCGGCCTCGGTGTCCTTCGTCAGTTGCGGAATGTCCCAGCTGTTGCGCCACGCGAGCATCTTCGTCGGCGACTGGTCGGAGTTGTCCGGATTCCACGCGAAGCCGCGCGCGTTGCTGTTCGGGTCCATGTAGTCGGGCGACCATTCGCCGACGAAGATGTCGTGCTGGCGCGCGCGATACTTGCCGATCGCCTGCTTCGCATCGCCCGGAATCAGCTTCACGCGGATGCCGCCCAGCGCGAAGTTCGCCTGCAGCGCCTGCGCGATCTCGAGGTACGGATAGTCGTTCGGCATGTCCATCGTCACGTCGAAGCCGTTCGGCAGGCCGGCCTTGGCGAGCAGCGCCTTCGCCTTCGCGACGTCCTGCCTGTACGGCCGCGCGTTCGACGCGCCGAGGAAGCCTTCGGGCAGGAAGGTTTCATGCACCTTGTACGTCGTGCTGACGATGTTGCGCTGGATGCCGTCATAGTCGACCAGCCATTTCATCGCCTGCTGCACCTCGGGTTTCGCGAGGTTCGGGTTCTTCGTGTTCAGGCTCAGGTACAGCAGCGCGGACACCGGCCACGACGCGACCTTGATCTTGCCGGCCTTCGTCAGCGCGGCGAGGCTGTCGGGGCTCAGGTTGCGCGCGGCGTCGGCGTCGCCGTTCTCCAGCAGCAACCGTTGCGCGGACGCTTCGGGCACGTGGCGCAGCACGACGCGCTTCATCGGGTACGGCGTGCGGTATTTCTCGAAGCGCTGCAGCACGATGTTTTCGTTGGGCGTCCACTTGACGAGCTGGTACGGGCCCGAGCCCGCGTCGTTGGTCCGGAGCCAGCCGCTGCCGAAATCGTTGCCCTGCTGGTGCGACAGCAGCAGCTTCTTGTCGAAGACCGATGCCGGGCATGCGCTCAGCACGTTGAGCACGAAGCTCGGTGCGTACTTGCGGTCGGTTTCGAGCACGACGGTCTGCGGGTCGACCACGCGCACCTTCTGCGCCACGTTCGCTTTCGTGAGGCCGAGGTCGGCGAGCACGCCGGCCGGGCCCTTGTCGAGCAGGATGGTGCGCTGCAGCGACCACGCGACGTCGTCGGCGGTGACCGGGTTGCCGGAATGGAACGTGAGGCCGGGGCGCAGCTTGAACGTGTAGGTCACGCCGTCGGCGCCGACCGTCCACGATTGCGCGATCTGCCCGTCGAAGCGCGTCGGGTCCTTCAGGTCGACGCGCACGAGCCGTTCGTAGGTATTCGCGACGTACTCCGACGGCACCAGTTCGTAAATCCCGCTCGGGTCGAGGGTCGTGAATTCGCCGAGCTGCGTGGCGACGACGAAGATGCCGGGCGGCGTGGCCGCCTGCGCCGGCAGCGCCGGGACAAGCGCGACGAGCGCGGCGCTGACGAACAGCCGGGACAGCAGGTGCTTCATGCGGGCTCCGTTGAAAGGGAATCGTGGGTGCGATTCTCTCATCGACGGCCACCCGGATGAAAATATTCGGCGTGCGCGCCGGCGCGCCGGCGCGCCGGCGGGCCGGCGCGCAGGAGCGAGCCGGGCGGGCGCCCGGCATCGGCGGGGTTCGGATCAGATCAGGCAGCGTGCGAGCGCGAAGCGCATCGTTTCCTCGGGCGGCTCGCTACCCGAGCCGCGCACGACCTTGACGACCGAACCGCTGCCCGACGGCGTCAGCGTGACGAAGTACGAGTTCGAGCCGACGGCGATATCGGTCACGCCGTTGTGCTGCGATTGCTCGGTGCCCGGCAGGCGGCTGTCGAGGCAGTTGGCGATCGCGTAGGCCGGACGTTGCGACGACACGTACATCATCGGCGCCGCGCCGGACGAGGCGGCCGAGTCGGACGACGGCGCGGAACCGCAGGCGGCGAGCAGGGCGGCGGGAAGGAGCAGCAGGAATCGTTTCATGGTGGGTCGTCGTGGGTCTCGTATCGAGGCTGGGGCGCGGGGTAGGCGAAACGCGAAGCTTCGCGACGAAACCGCCCGGAATCGGGCCATTTTTGACGGACGACGATGCGGCAGGCGGCTGACGACGGAGTATACCCGCAGCATTTGAAGCCGTTGGCGCGTTGAAACGATTCGATACACAACAAGCACCCGCTGCCGCGCGGCGGCAGCGGGCGTTTCAGGTGGTGGCGAATGGGCACCTGCCGGTGTTGTCGATCTTATTGGCCGATCTGGTGGCTGACCGCATTTTCCTGCTGGTTCAGCACGTGCTTTTCGCTCTTCGTGATGTGGCTGCGATCCTGCGCAGCCATGTCCCGCTCTTCCCGGCGGATCTTGCGGTCGTCACGGTGCAGGCGCGCGGCCTGTGCGTGCGACATCTCGCCTTCCTTCACTTCGTGACGGATCCGGCGATTCTGGTTTGCGAGGCGCTGGTTGACCTCTTCGCGGCGCGGATGCGCCTGTTGCCACGGCGTGTCGGCGAACGCGGTGTCGGTCAGTACCGACATCAGGGTGGCGGCAATCGCGAGATGGCGGGTCAGGGCTCGCATGGTGTTTTCTCCTGTCGTTGCGCGCTCGGATCGTGGGCGCTTGTCCAGAAAACGCGGCGCGGGCACCGGCTGTTGACGTTTCCGCCTGTATCGATTGCAAGTCTTTATTACGTCGGCGCATGGCGGCGCGGGGCCCGGCCGGCGCGCATGCGGATCAATGCGCGCCGGCCGCCGCCGCGTCGGCATCGCCGCCGCCCGAGCGCGACGGTTTCGTGATCCAGATCAGCGGAATGATCGCGATGAAGATGATCGCCGATACATAGAAGATGTCGTTCAGCCCCATCACGGCGGCTTGCGAATCGACCGACGTGTTGAAGAGCGCGAGCGCCGAATCGGGGCTCAGGTGCAGCAGCGAGCGCGTCGTGTCGACGTGTTGCGCGAAGGTCGGGTTGTCGATGCTCGCCTGTTCGGTGAGCCGCGCGTGATGCAGGATCGTGCGGTCGTTCCAGGCGTTGCTGATCAGCGACGTGCCGACCGCGCCGCAGAACGTGCGGCCGAAGTTCGACAGGCCGGCGGCGGCCGGGATCTTTTCCGGCGGCAGCCCGGACAGGATGATCGACGTCAGCGGCACGAAGAACATCGCCATCGGGATGCCTTGCAGCAGCGTCGGCAGCACGAGGTCCCAGCGCGACACGTCGGTGTAGAAGGTCGTGCGCATCATGAACACGACCGCGAAGCCGACGAACGCGAGCGTCGCGATGTAGCGCGGATCGGTGCGCGGCAGCAGGCGCCCCATGAGCGGAGTGAGCAGGATCGCGAACACCCCGAGCGGCGCGGTGGCGAGCCCCGAATCGACCGCGCGGTAGCCGAGATAGCCCTGCATCCACTGCGGCAGCAGCACGAGCGTGCCGAAGAACATCCCGTACGCGACCGAGATCGCGATCGTGCCGCCCGCGAAATTGCGCTGCGTGAAAAGCCGCAGGTCGACGATCGGGTTGGCCTCGTGCAGCTCCCACACGAGGAAGAACGCGAAGCCGATCAGCGCGACGATGCCGAGCGCGACGACGACGGGCGAGTTGAACCAGTCGAGATCCTTGCCCTTGTCGAGCATGATCTGCAGCGACGCGACCCACAGCACGAGCAGCAGCAGGCCGACCGTATCGATCGGCAGGCGGCGCGTGGCCGATTCGCGATCCCGGAACACGATCCACGTGACGGCGGCCGCGAAGAAACCCACCGGGATGTTGATGTAGAAGATCCACGACCAGTTGTAGTCATACGTGATCCAGCCGCCGAGCGACGGCCCCGCGATCGGGCCGACGAGCGCCGTCATCGACCACAGCGCCAGCGCGCTCGACGATTTCTGCCGCGGCCACGCGCCGAGCAGCAGCGCCTGCGACAGCGGCGCGAGCGGCCCGGCGACCGCGCCCTGCAGGATCCGCGCGGCGAGCAGTGTCGGCAGGTTCGGCGCGATCCCGCACAGCCACGACGCGAACACGAACAGCAGGATCGACGTGACGAACAGGCGTACCTGGCCGAAGCGCTGCGTGAGCCAGCCCGTCAACGGAATCGACACCGCGTTCGCGGCCGCAAAGATCGTGATGACCCACGTGCCTTCGTCGACCGACACGCCGAGGTCGCCCGAGATGGTCGGAATGGCGACGTTCGCGATCGACGAGTCGAGCACGTTCATGAACATCGCGAGCGATACCGCGATCGTGCCGATCGCGAGCTTGCCGCCCGACAGCGGGGCTGGAGATGACGGAGTGGACATGGGTTTCCTGCGTAAGAAGCGTAAGGGGCGTAAGGTGCTTGACGGCTGCGGCCCGTCGCGGCGGGCGCGCGCCACCGCGCACGCACGCGCGCGAAGGCGACGCAGGCGCGGCGCGGCTGCTGAACGGAAGGGCGCACGGCGCGCGACGCGGCCCGGTAGCCGGGGCGGACGCGTGCGATGTGCGGCTCGATCGGATGCACGAAGCCGTGGCGGGCTTCGGAAGGCGGGATGCTGCCGGTCAGGAAGGCGGGACGCGCGTGACGCGTCTGCGGGCAGCGGTCAGGCGGCTGCCGTCGCCGGTGGAGTCGTTGTGCATCGCGACAGGCTAACGATGTGGCGAGCCGCCATCAACACGGGCCGGCTCATTAATCGATTTCGCGCCGCGCAATAATCGGTGTGCGAACCGGGCCGAACCGAGCCGGTTACGGTGCGGTTCGCCATGCGGTGAACAGTTCCGCGAGGAACTCGACGAACGCGCGCACCTTGCTGTCGAGCGTCGCGCGCCGCGGGTACAGCACGTGCAGTTCGACGTCGTCGGCCCGGTGCCAGTCGGGCAGCACGATTTCGAGTTCGTTCCGTTCGAGCCGGCGGGCCGTGTAGTGCGTCGAGGCCAGCGCGATGCCGCCGCCGCTCGCGGCCTGGCGCAGCACCGTCACCGATTCGTTGGTGATCAGCACCGGCCGCACCGGCACGTCGGCGACTTCGCCGGCCGCATTGGTGAGCCGCAGCGTCTGGCCGGGCGCGTCGCGGCCGACGAGCAGCAGGTCGTGCTGCGCGAGGTCCTGCGGCGTGGCGGGCCGGCCGACGCGGTCGAGATAGGCGGGGCTCGCGGCGAGCTTCGCCTGCGACCAGCCGAGCGAGCGTGCGATGTAGCTGGAGTCGGTCAGCACGCCCGCGCGCAGCGCGACGTCGAAGCCGTGCTCGACGAGATCGAGCGGGTTGTTGTCGTAGATCAGCACGAGCTGGACGAGCGGGTAGCGCCGGCGAAACTCGGCGAGCGCAGGCTCCAGTTCGAACAGGCCGATCGAGTAGGGCACCAGCACGCGCAGCGTGCCCTCCGGCGCGATGCGCAGCGCGCGGGCCTGGCGGTCCGCGTCGAGCAGGATGTCCTCGGCGCGCAGGCAGCGCTCGTAGTAGTCGCGTCCGGCCTCGGTGACGGACACGCGGCGCGTGGTCCGGTACAGCAGCTGGACGCCGAGATCGTCCTCGAGCTGCTTGACCTTGCGGCTCACGCGGCTGAGCGGCATGTCGAGTTGCGTGGCGGCGGCGGTGAAGTTGCCGCGCTCGACCACGCGCAGGAATATGCGGATGCTTTCGAAATTCATACGGGGTGCTTGCGTGTTCGACACGCGCGCATCTTACCTTCGCCGGCCGGATCGTTCCGTGCGGCGGCGATTATCCTGCCCGGTGCAATAACGCATCCCGTCCATGCGTCTTAGTGGCGGCGGCGCGCGCCCGTATGCTCGCCGCATGAAATTCGCCTTGCCCGATCTGCCGCCGCTTGCGGCCTTCCGCACCGTGCTGCGCGACGCACGGCCCACGCTGCCGCCCGGTGCGATCGCCTTCGCGTTGCGCAACACGGCCGCGTCGCTGCTCGCGCTCTACATTGCCTTCCGGATGAATCTCGACGACCCGAAATGGGCCGCATCGACGGTGTGGATCGTCGCGCAGGGCAGCCGCGGGATGGGCTTGTCGAAGAGTCAGTACCGGATTCTCGGCACCGCGATCGGCGCGGCCGTCGCGCTCGTGCTGACCGGTGCATTCGCGCAGACCCCCGAGCTGTTCCTGCCGGCGCTCGCTGCCTGGATCGGCCTGTGCGCGGGCGTCGCGACGTTCCAGCGGAATTTCCGCGCCTATGCGGCGGTGCTCGCCGGCTACACGGCCGCGATCGTCGCGATGGATGCGGTATCCGCGCCGCTGCACGCGTTCGACATCGCGGTCGCGCGGTTCCTCTACGTGGTGGTCGGCATCCTGTGCGGCGCGCTGTTCGATACGGTCTTCGCACCGGGCACGCCGCTGGACGATGTCCGTACGCGTCTCAAGCGCTATCTCGACCGCGCGGCGGCGGTCGGCGCGGGTGCGCTGCGCCGCGAGCCGAACGTCGCGGCCGTGCACCGGCTGTTCGCGGATGCGCTCGAACTCGACACGGCGGCCGAATATGCGGCCACCGGCGCGCCGCCGGTGCGCAACGCGATCGGCCATCTGCGCTCGGCGGTGCTGGGCGTGCTGTCCGCGCAGGCCGCGGGGCAGGCGCTGCACGATCACGCGGCGCGCAGCGGCGGCACGCCGGACCCGCTGGTCGCCGATGCCGCGCAGGTGCTCGACGGCGTGGCGGCGTCGGGCGAAGCAGGCGCCGCGCTCACCGCATTGCGGGCGCGCGTGGACGACGCGGTGCGCGCCGAGGCCGCGGAGCCGTCCGGCTCGGACCCGTCGCGCCTGCTCACGCTCGACCGGCTGGCGGCGCTGCTTGCCGGGTTCGACGCCGCCTTTGCGGGCAAGGCGCTGCTGGACCTGCCGAATCCGCCGGCGTCGCGGGTGCGCTATGCGTTCCACCACGATCCGGTGCTCGCGTGGCACAACGGGATGCGCGCGTTCATCGCGGTGCTGATCGCCGCGGTGTTCTGGATCGTGACGGCGTGGCCGTCGGGCGCCGGGTTCGTCGCGATCACGGGAGTGGTCTGCGCGCTGTTCTCGACGCGCCCGAACTCGGTGGGCGCCACCGTCGGCTTCCTGAAAGGAGCAGCTTGCGCGGCGGTCGCGGGTGCTCTTTGCAACTTCGTGCTGCTGCCGGCGGTGTCGGGCTTCGAGATGCTCGCGTACATCCTCGGCGTGTTCACGATCGGCGCGGGCATCGCGATGCGCCATCCGCGTGCGGCCGGCATCGGCAGCGGCTTCTCGATCTTCTTCTGGAATTTCACGTCGCCGGACAATACGGCGCGCATCGGCGACGCCGCCTTTCTCAATTCGGCGCTCGCCACGCTGCTCGGCATCGCGTTCGGCGCGATGGTGTTCGCGCTCGTGTTCCCCGGCGATCCCGGCGCGAGCCGGCGGCGCCTGCATAGCGCGGTGCGCGGCGACCTCGCCCGCATCGCACGCAATCCGCGGGCGTGGCCGGCGAGCGCGTGGCTGAGCCGCACGGCCGACCGTCTCGGGCGCGAGCTCGGCTTCGCGGGCCGTCTGCCGGCCACCCTCATCGAGCGCGACCTGCGCGACTTGCTCGCGGCCTGGACGATCGGCGACAGCCTGTTGGCGCTGGCCGAACTGGCGGCGCGCGAGCCGGCGGCACGCCGTGCGGACGCGTTGGTGCGGGGGCGGGTCGGGCTCGCGGATTTCGCCGGGCTCGAGCGGGCTTGCGGCGCGGCGGCCCGCGTGCTGCTGCGGCGCGTGACCGAGGTCGACAGCGACGACGGGCGCGCGCTGCTGCGCGGTGTCGTGCTGCTGCGGACGATCGCGGAGACGGCGGCCGCGCATGACCGCTTCCTGCGCGGCCGCCGGGATTGAGGGACTGAGGGATTGAGGGACTGAGGGACTGAGGGACTGAGGGACTGAGGGACTGAGGGACTGAGAGGCGGAGGGGCGGAGGGCGGAGGGGCGCGCGAGCGGCGGCCCGCGCGTCAACTGAGGCGATAGGCCTTGCCGGGCGTCACTTCCGCCGGTAGCGGCTCGCGGTTCAGTTCGAGCAGCGTGCGCTCGATCGTCCGCGTCATTGCATCGAGCGCGAGATGGTTCGGCCCGTCGCCGAACGGTTCGGCGATCGCATGCGCGATCGCGTCGAGCGCGATCAGCGTATAGGCGACGAACACGGTGACGAACGGCGTTGCCGCGCCGATCGAATCGACGAGGCCGAACGGCAGCAGCACGCAGTACGCATAGATCGTCCGGTGCAGCAGCACGTCGTACGAGAACGGGATCGGCGTCGACGCGATGCGCTCGCAGCCGCTCACCATCGCGACGAGATCGTCGAGGCGTGCGTCGAGCATCCACAGTCGCGTATCGGCGAGACGCCCGGCGTCGGCGCGCGCGGCGAATGCTTCGCGCAGTTCGTGAACGATCGCGACCGGCGCATACCGGGCGGCGGCGATGCGCGTACAGGCGGCGCCGTCGAGCAGCGTGCGCAGGTCGGCCGACGGATCGGTGCCGCGCAGCTGATGCTTCAGCGCATAGACGAACGCGACGACCTTGCGCACGAACGCCTGCCGTGACGCGTCGTCATCGTCGATCGCGCCGTAGCAGAGCGCCTGCGACACCAGCGTGCGCGTGGCGGTCAGCACGCCGCCCCACAGCTGACGGCCCTCGCGGTAGCGTTCGTAGCTCGCATTGTTGCGAAACCCGGCGAAGATCGCGAGCGTGAGGCCGATCAGCGTGAACGGCGTCGGGTTCAGTGGCACCTTCTCGCCGAGCACGCGGCCGCCGCCCCACACCGCGACGACGCTGATCGCGAGCGTCAGCACGAGTTGCGGCAGGATGGTCGGCAGCACCGACCCGTTCCAGACGAGCAGCATCCGCAGCCAGTGCTCGCGCGGACGAACGATCATCGGCGTGCTCCGTCAGGCGGCGATCGATGCCGGCGCGGCCGCGCGATGCAGCAGCACGGGTACCGACTTCGACGTCGGCGTGTTGCACACGTCGCCGACGCTGTCGAGCGGCACCAGCGGGTTGGTTTCCGGGTAGTACGCGCCGATGCAGCCGCGCGGGATGTCGTATTCGACGAGCAGGAAACCGTCCGCGCGCCGCTCGATGCCGTCGTGCCACACGGTTTCCATGTCGACCCATTCGCCGGCCTTCAGGCCGAGCATCGCGAGATCGTCGCGGTTGGCGAACACCACGCGACGCTGGCCGAACACGCCGCGATAGCGGTCGTCGAGCCCGTAGACGGTCGTGTTGTACTGGTCGTGCGAGCGCGTCGTCATCAGCGTCATCAGGCGTTCGCCGTGCAGCGCGCGGGCGCGCTGGATCGGCGTGTCGGCGGGCAGCGGGTGCGCGAAGAAGTTCGCCTTGCCGGTCGGCGTGAGCCATTCGCGGTCGCGCGACGCGACGCGCAGGTGGAAGCCGCCCGGCCGTGCGATGCGCGTGTTGTAGTCGTAGAAGCCGTCGAGGGTGGCCTCGATCGCGTCGCGAATCTTCGCGTAATCGTCCTTGTAGGCGAGCCAGTCGACCTTGCCGCTGCCGAACAGCGCATGGCCGATGTGCGCGACGATCGCGGGCTCCGACATCAGGTTCGGCGAGGCCGGCTTGTTCATCCCGTACGACACGTGGACCATGCTCATCGAATCCTCGACCGTCACGCCTTGCGCGACGTTGTCCTGCAGGTCGATCTCGGTGCGGCCGAGCGTCGGCAGGATCAGCGCGTCGCGGCCGTGGATCAGGTGGCTGCGGTTCAGCTTCGTCGTGATGTGCACGGAAAGATCGCAGCGGCGCATGCCTGCCCACGTGCGCGGCGTGTCGGGCGTCGCCATCGCGAAGTTGCCGCCGAGGCCGATCAGCACCTTCACGTGGCCTTCGAGCATGCCTTCGATCGTCTCGACGACGTCGTAGCCGTGGTGGCGCGGCGGTTCGAAATCGAACACGTGGCCGAGCCGGTCGAGGAACGCCTGCGACGGCTTTTCCTCGATCCCGACCGTGCGGTTGCCCTGCACGTTCGAGTGGCCACGCACCGGGCACAGGCCGGCGCCGGGGCGGCCGATGTTGCCGCGCATCAGCATCAGGTTCGTCAGCATCTGCACGGTCGCGACCGAATGCTTGTGCTGCGTGATGCCCATCCCCCACGTCGCGATCACGCGTTCGCTGCGTGCGTAGAGCTGCGCGAGGCTGTCGATCTGTTCGTACGGCACGCCGCTTTCGGCGGTCAGCGCGGACCAGCTTTCGTTGCGGAGATCGTCGGCAAACGCGTCGAAGCCGGCCGTGTGCTCGCCGATGAACGCGGTGTCGAGCACGCGCGGCGCACCGGCGGCGCGCGCGGCGTCGTCGAGTTCGAGCACGCGCTTCGCCATCCCCTTGATCAGCGCGAAATCGCCGCCGATCGTCGGCTGGATGAACGTCGAAGCGATCTTCGTGCCCGACATCGTCAGCATCTCGATCGGGCTCTGCGGATCGGCGAAACGTTCGAGGCCGCGCTCCTTCAGCGGGTTGATCGACACGATCGTCGCACCGCGCTTCGCGCATTCGCGCAGCTCGCCCATCATCCGCGGGTGGTTGGTGGCCGGGTTCTGGCCGAAGATCAGCAGCGTGTCGGCGTGCTCGAAATCGTCGAGCGTGACGGTGCCCTTGCCGACGCCGACCGACGGCGGCAGCCCGCGGCTCGTCGCCTCGTGGCACATGTTCGAGCAGTCGGGAAAGTTGTTCGTGCCGTACAGCCGCACGAGCAGCTGGTACAGGAACGCCGCTTCGTTGCTCGCGCGCCCGGACGTGTAGAACGCGGCCTGGTTCGGATCGGGCAGCGCGCGCAGGTGGCGCGCGATCAGCTCGAATGCGTCGTCCCACGCGATCGGCACGTAGCGGTCGGTCTGCGCGTCGTACACCATCGGGTCGGTGAGCCGGCCGTGCTGCTCGAGTTCGAAGTCCGTCTGTTCGAGCAGCTCGGTGACCGTGTGCGCGGCGAAGAATTCGGGCGTCACGCGCTTGCTGGTCGCTTCGGCGGCCACGGCCTTCACGCCGTTTTCGCAGAATTCGAACGTCGATGCGTGCTGGCGGTCGGGCCATGCGCAGCCCGGGCAGTCGAAGCCGTCCGGCTGGTTCTGGCGCAGCAGCGTGCGGTAGTTGCCGCCCGCGACCTTTTCCTTGATCAGGTTGATCGTGACGGCCTTCAGCGCACCCCAGCCGGCGGCCGGGTGGGTGTACGGTTCGATGCGCGCGGTAGCGGATTTCTTTTTCATGATGCAACGGGTGTCGGGGTCGATGGCCGCAGAGTACGCGCGGGCCCCGTCTGGCTGTGTGTACACCTGTTCGCTTCAAAAAAGAGTACAGTTGCGGCCATTCAGGCAGTGCGGATCGCAACTGTGTTGTTGAAGGGAAGTTGAAAGGGAGGCGCGTGAAGCGTTACGAACAACTGGCCGACGATCTCCAGGCGCAGATCGAGCGTGGCGTATACCGGCCCGGCGAGCGGATTCCGTCGGTGCGGCAGGCGAGCCGGCAGCAGCAGCTCAGCGTCACCACCGTGCTGCGTGCGTACCTCGTGCTGGAAAGCCGCGGCCTGATCGAGAGCCGGCCGCAATCGGGCTACTTCGTCCGTGCGCGCGCGTCGGCGCCCGCCGAGGCCGAGCTGCACATGTCGGCGCCTGCCGCGGAACCGTCGGCCGTGGACGTGAGCCGGCTCGTGCTGTCGACGCTGCGTTCGATCGCGCGCGACGACGCGGTGCCGCTCGGCTCGCCGTATCCCGATGCGTCGCAGTTTCCGGTGCAGCGTCTCGCGCGTTATGCGCAGACGATCGGCCGCCGCCGCACCCGCTGGGGCGTGATCGACGATCTGCCGCCCGGCAACCAGGAGCTGATCCGCCAGATCGCGCGGCGTTACGCGGAGCGCGGGATCGCGGTCGAACCCGGCGAGATCGTGGTGACGATCGGCGCGACCGAGGCGATCAACCTGTGCCTGCAGGCCGTCGCGCGGCCGGGCGACACGATCGCGGTGGAGTCGCCGACGTTCTACGCGATGCTGCACGCGATCGAGCGGATGGGCATGCGTGCGCTGGAAGTCGCGACGCACCCGGGTGACGGCATCGATCTCGACGCGCTCGAGCGAATCCTCGAACGCGAGCGCATCGCCGCGTGCATGGTGATGCCGAATTTCCAGAATCCGCTCGGCTTCCAGATGCCCGACGCGCGCAAGCGCGCGCTCGTCGAGCTGCTGGCGAAGCACGACGTGCCGGCGATCGAGAGCGATGTCTATCACGAGCTGCACTTCGGCGACACGACACCGAGCGCACTGAAGTCGTTCGACCGCGACGGGCTCGTGCTGCATTGCGCGTCGTTCACGAAGAGCCTGTCGCCGCGCTACCGGATCGGCTGGGCGATGCCGGGCCGCTACCGCGACCAGGTCGAGAAGCTGAAATTCCTGAACACGCTCGCGACGCCCGCGATCGAGCAGCTCGCGATCGCCGAGTACCTGAAACACGACGGCTACGACTTTCACCTGCGGCGCATGCGCAAGCTGTATGCGCAGCAGGCGAGCCTGATGAGCGCGATGGTGCGGCGCTTCTTTCCGGAGGGCACGCGGCTGTCGCAGCCGCAGGGCGGGTATGTGCTGTGGGTCGAGCTGCCGAAGCAGGTCGACGCGATGAAGCTGTATGCGCTGGCTCTCGCGGAGCGGATCACGGTCGGGCCCGGGCACATGTTCTCGGCCGGCACCGATTACCGGCATTTCATCCGGCTCAACTACAGCTATCCGTGGTCGCGGCAGATCGAGGATGCGCTGAAGGTGCTCGGGCGGCTCGCGTCGGAGTGCGCGGCGCGGTGAGTGCCGCCATGCCCGGCGGCAGGCGGCCGATGACCGGCCGCCGTGTCGCGCGTCATCCCGCGTGCGGCGCTTGCAGCCCGGCTTGCCCGGCTTGCACGACGCCGGCCATCTGCCGCATGTCGAAACCCGACGGGTGCTGGTACACGCGCAGCCCGAATTCCGGCAGCACCGCGATCAGGTGATCGAACAGGTCGGACTGGATGGCTTCATAGTCGACCCAGGTCGTCGTGTCGGTGAAGCAGTACAGTTCGAGCGGAATGCCTTCGGCCGTGAGCGGCAGTTGCCGCGCCATGCAGGTCATGTCGCGGCGGATGCGCGGATGGCCCTTCAGGTAGTTCGCGACATACGCGCGGAACGTGCCGAGATTCGTCAGCTGGCGGCGGTTCGCCGGGCAATCGCCGGCCGTGCCGAGCGTGCCGTTCCATTGCTCGATCGCGTCGACCTTGTCCTCGAGATAGTCCTTCAGCAGCGTCAGGCGTTCGAGCCGTTCGATCTCGTCGTTCGAAAGAAAACGCACGCTCGTCGCGTCGACGAACAGCGCGCGCTTGATGCGGCGCCCGCCTGCCTCGGTCATTCCGCGCCAGTTCTGGTAGCTCTCGGTGATCAGTTTCCACGTGGGCACCGTGATGATCGTGTGATCGAAGTTCGCGACCTTGACGGTGTTCAGCGTGATGTCGATGACCGTGCCGTCCGCGCCGGCCGACGGCATCGTGATCCAGTCGCCGATCCGCAGCATGTCGTTCGACGACAGCTGCACGCCCGCGACGAGGCCGAGCAGCGTGTCCTTGAAGATCAGTGTGGTGGAACTCATAAAACCGGGCCTATGGAAAGGAATTGGTTCACTGACGCTTACAAGTTGCACAAGTAGTTACAAATTAGCGTGTCGGATCTGCCTGTCCCGTGAGCGACGTCAACTATTGTGGATGCTTGCGTTGTCTATCGGGTTTAGCTCCGCAACGCGGACGTCGAAACGTCGAGGAAGCGCATCGGCCAGTCGCCGCGCACGACAGGAGGTTCGACATGGTGGTTGACGTAGCGCAAAACAGCGAGCAGCGGGATGGCGTAGCGTGGGCGGCGACTGTAAAAAGGGAGTGATCATGTTGCGCTTTGATCCTGCCATGTTGTACTCGCTGTTCGATCGGTTGGGTACCCCACCCGCGACACGTCAGCAAATTCTCGACGCTTTTCGGCAGCCCGCACGCTGGACGGCGCCAACGCCCCACGCGGCGCCTAGCCGATTACCCTGTCCCAAAATGGGGATGCATGTAAATGTGGCCAACACCATTGAACGCCGGGCCGCGCTCAACTACATGTTTGACGACCAGGTATTCGGCTATCTCGATGCCGCGATTCCGCTATGTGCCAACTACGTCGGGAGGAACGGGCGAACAGTACGCTATAACCATACTCCGTCGTTCCTGGTGATGACAGCCGAGGGACTTTATTTAGATGACTGGTTACCCTGCTCTCGTGTAGAAAAGCTCGTCACGCAAGGTGGCAATCGCATTGTTGCCGGGGATGATCAACCACGCTCGCCTCCATTCGAGAAGGCGGCGCATAGCTTGGGCCTGACGTACCGTCTCCGAACGGACCACGATTTGTCCGACAGGGTAAGCCGTAACCAGGATTTTTTTCGAACTTATTTGCTCGACAGCATGTGCCCCAACCCGGGATTCGACCGGGACATTACCGAGTTCTTTCGCTTGAACGGATACGCGACGCTCGAAGAATTGTTCGATGCGATTCCGCATCGCACGAAGGATGAATTCTATTTGGCTTTGGCAAACCGACGAATGATATCTGATTGGTCGAGTGCATTTGTCAAGGACTGCAATCGATTTATGGTCTTCCGGGACACGGTCACGCTTGAGGTGTATCGATGTTCGAGCACGCGAGCCACATCGGAGCGTTTGCCGCCGTGGCGTAGGGAATTGTTGTCCATTGGAACGAAAATCTCCCTTGCTGGAACAGTTTACACCGTTGCTGCGTCCGGGGATCTCGACGTGTTGCTTCAGTCGGACGAGCTCCGAGAGCCTCTTATACTGCGGCAGTCGTTCGTGGAACGGGCCTATGCGTCGGGAACCCTTGTACTGGTCGATGACGTTGATGGTGCCCCTCAGCTGGCCTTAGATTCTCCGTGGCGATATGCAAGCACCGGCGCAGTGTTGCATGCGCAGAAGATGCGAGACCTGTTGGCCTCCTGGGAGGCGGGGGTGCGCAGTGAAGCGGTTCGGCAATACACGGACCGGACGTACCGCGAGTACGCGCAAAAGAAGCGTAAGGCGTTGGCAAACGGCACGGACGTGTTGGCAGCGTTCCTGCCGCGCTGGTCAGCGCGGGGAAATCGCCGCGCGAAAGTGAAACCGGAGGTTGACGCGCTGATTGCCAAAACGATCGAGGAAAAGTACGAGACGCTAATTGGAAAGTCCAAATGGTTTGTGTACGCCGAGCTTTGTGATCGACTGGAGCAGATCGGTGAAACGGTATCGAAGCAAACCTTCCTGAAGCGTATCAAACGAGAAGACGGCGCACGTCTGGCGCGGAAACGGCGCGGAAGGAAGGCCGCGTATCAGGTGACACCGCTGTATTGGACGATGAATCGAGAGACGCCCCTTCATGGGGACTACCCGATGCAATTTGTCCACATTGATCACACACCTCTGGAAATAGACGTAATCTCGATGGAGACCGGCGAACCGTTGGGGCGCCCGTATCTGACGTTGCTCATATGTTCATATAGCCGGCGAATTCTGGGCTTTTATCTTTCCCTGTTGAGTCCGCGATATCTGAGTTGCATGGCAGCCATCCTCGATATGATCCGCCGCTTCGGACGCGTGCCGTCGACCTTGATCTTTGATGGCGGAGCGGAGTTTGGCTCCAAGGACTTCATCAGCTTGTTGGACTTTCTGCGGATCGAAGCCAAGAGCCGCCCGGCGTCTGCTTGCCGACATGGCACGGTGATCGAAAGGTATTTTGGTATTACACAGTCGATGCTCCTTCACAATCTTCCTGGTAATACGAAGATGCGTCGATGTGTTCGTGAATTGACGCAAGAAACCGACCCTGCGCGATTGGCTAATTTGACCTTGCCAGACTTGTATGAGGGCCTCGAGAAATTCTTTTTCGAAATTTACGATACCCGGCGTCATGGGACGTTGCTGGCATCGCCACGATCGATCTACGAGAGCGGTATACAAGTTACCGGCGAGCGGCTCAATCGTCTGAAGCGCTATGAGGATTGCATACCCCATGCATTTCCGACCGTTCGGGGCACAACACGCGTTCTTGACGCGCAGCGCGGCTTGAAATTGAACTATGACTGGTATCGCAATCCTCGACTGGAGTTGACACGCTATCACCAACGAACGGTCGAGGTCAAAATGCATTTGCTGAGACCGGAAATCGCGTATGCCCATGTCGACGGGGAGTGGATTCCCATGTACTCGACCCGCTGGCAGTTGGATGAGCAAGCGACCGATTTCGTGAGTCAGGCGCGGGCCGAAGAGCGACTTGTCTTGTGCCATAGGACCCAAGTATCCCACCTGCAGTCTATGGTCGAGACAACGCGCCTGGCCGGCGAAATGATTGAACCATCGGGGCATCGAACGTCGGTTGAGGCAGTGCCGGAGACTGCGTCTGCATTGCCGGTCGCCAGTTTGACTGGCGCGAAAACGCCCAACGTGTCGATGGAGTCGAAGTTCGAGAAACTGGAAACAGGAGGTGTTCGTGGGTACCGGTACACGATCGAAGGCCCGCACTGATGTTTTGTATCCGCGCGAATTAGAGGCCGCCGCTGCTCCGGTGAGGTTGGCCTACTTCAAAGATTCAATTGTGGCGCATCCTATGTTCGACGCGAAGCTTGCCGAGCTACGATCGTTGATCGGCAGCGGCTTGCGCGGAACGATGTTGGTTCTGGTTGGACCGGCGGGCGTGGGGAAGAGCGCATTAGGCGAAGTGCTCTGTCAAATGGAGAATAGGGAGTATTTTGATGCGGTTCCTGATGATCCACATCGCATCCCGGCCGCTTGGGTGGAGGCATGGGCAGCCGAGCGTGATCGTTTTGACTGGGTCGATTTCTATGAATCAATTCTCGGTGCGCTGCAAATTCCCCTGATTGGTGAAAGTGTGCCCGAGATCAAACGCACGCTGGCGGGACGCGAGGTCGTGGTGCCGGTGTTTGACCGACATCCGCGGCCCACGCTTCGCATACTCCGTCAGCGTCTGCGACGCGCGTTGGTGATGCGCTCGCCTGCGCTCATTTTCGTTGATGAGGCGTCAAACATTCTACTATCCCGTGAGCATGAACATGTGAAGCGGCAGGCCAATACGCTCCGATCCATCGTGAATCGGGCCGACACCAGGCTTTTGTTGACGGGGGCGTACGAGCTTTACGAACTCGTGACGCAAAGTGGACAACTCGCGCGGCGGGGAGAGGTGATTCATTTCAGGCCGTATCAGCAGGATGAAGCGGAACAGTTTATGCTCGGCTTGATTGCGCTTCAAAACTGCATGCCTTTGAGCCGGCGACCTTCATTAGGGCGCTTCGCCGACAAGTTGTTCGAGCAGTCTCTGGGGTGCATTGGGCACTTGAAGCGAATTCTGGTCAGGGCGATGTCGATCGCGACGGCGGAGGGCAAGCAGATTGATGATTCGATACTCCTTCATAGTTTCTACCCTCCCGCCACGCTCGAACGCCTCCGTCAGGAAATCAGATTGGGGTATCGACGTATCGAAGGAAAGCCTCATCCCGATGACGCTGAGCAAACGGATTCAGAGCAGGGTCCCGGCGACGCGGCTACTGTCGGGCGCTCGACAGTAGGGAAATCCGTTTCGCGTTCGAAACATGTTGGTCGGACTACGCCAAGCCGCGGCTGGTTTGGAAACTAGCATGCAGATGTACGACTCGAGATATCGGATGCCGGAGCGGGCGCTGTTTGCCACGGTGCCCCAGGCAATCGATTCGGCTGCGCGTCAAAAGCTGTCTGACTATGTCGCACACATGGCTGCTGATGCCCAAGTACCGGTGAGTGTGCTGGTACGCACTTTCGTGGATTGGCCGGCTAATGCGAAAGGGAAGAAACTGCCCTTTGCCTCTGGGCAGCGACTGGGTTATGTCAATGGGGCAGGCAAAACGGCGCATGCCTGGATTCGGTGTCTCGAACCCCTCGTCGCTCGGCAAGATTTGGAGCGACTGACGCTTTTGCCTATTCACCGCACAATTGGCAACATTACCGGCTGGCTGACTAATTCGCGTCGATGGTGCCCAATCTGTCTGCAAGAAGATCTGGAGCAAGGCAGACGAATCTATGAGCGCCTGATCTGGTCCGTGGGCCTTGTTCGAAGCTGTCCGGAGCATCGCTGCAGTCTGGTCAATGTCTGCCCGCAGTGTGGGTTTACGCACTGCCACGAACTTGACCGGCGACGACTATCGGGGTTTTGCTCCCGATGTGGCAGCTGGCTGGGTGGAAATGCAGACATCGGAGGGTTCTTACTGGGGTCTCAATATGATCAATGGGTGGCCGAGAATTTTGTTGCGCTTCTGGCATTTCCCGCGGAACGGCTGAATGAATTATCGCCCCAGAATTGGCCCGGTATGCTGGAGGCCGGGATAGAAGTGATGGCGAATCGGAAGGCGGTGAGGTTCGCCGAATTGTGCGCCACCCGGGCGTCGAATATTTGTGCGTGGCGTGCGGGTAAATCGTATCCCTCGATTCGCGCAGTGCTTCGCATCTGTTGGGTGTTCGATATCCCGCTGGTTGATTTTCTGCGAGGCTCACAAGTTGCCTGGACCGATGCGACTGTTCGAGCGCTGCCAGTTGGAATGGCAACGACGGTACCGCGCGCCTTCCACCGTGATGAGGACTGGGGGTACATCAAGAACGTGCTGACGAGCTATGCGGCAGGCGAGCGTCCATGTGGCAGTATGCGTGCGGTCGCCCGAGAACTTGCGTTGGACCGCAGCGTGCTGCATAGGCATTTTCCAGAACTTGTGCGTCAAATTGCCCGGTTGGGTCAACAAGAGCGATTGGACGCGGCGGTCGCGCGCGAGATCGAGCGACGCGATAGAGTTTTCGGTTGCGCGCTGCGGATAGTTCAGATCTTGCTCGCCCAGGATATTTATCCAAGTTGGCGACGTATCGAGACCATATTGCGAGACCAGTATCAGGTAATTATCACGCGTCGTGACAACTCGTTGCTGCGACGCGCCCAAATCCAAGGTGGGGTCCTTCGAAAAAGGACTGAAAGGGCAGCAGAGGCGCGCCGCGTCATGAACTCGAGCCGTTGACAGCGGACGGACCGCTCGAGACCCCTGTGTGCACAGATCTGGGTGGCCGACATGGCGCGCGACTTCAATCTGATGAACGTCACGTGGGAGGCGTGGATGCCGGAGGGTACGGCGCCTGCTCGCGCAACGACTGAAGCCATGCTCGCGTCGCCCGCGATCCTCGTCGAGATCATGGTGACTGCGGCAGTCGCATGAGCACCGCCCGGGGAGACGGACAGGGCGCGTGCATCAGGCCGAACACGACCGGTGCGCACCGCAGACGCGGACGACGATTGCCCGCGGCGCCGGATAGCAGGCGGCTCGGACCGGCCTCTTCCGCCATGCCACGAGACGTCGTCCAGGTGCATCTGTCCGCCGCGGGCGCGCCGCAGCTGTGGGAGAATGCGTCGCGCGACGGCCCGGTCGGGGAATAGAGACGCTCGCGCCCAGCAAGCCACTTCGGCTGGGCTCGGCAGGCACGCACGCTGGGACTGCAGACGCCGTGCCACCGCCTACGTGGCGACCACCCGGTTGCGACCTTGGTGCTTCGCGCGGTACAGGCGTTCGTCCGCCTTGCGCAGCATCGCGTCGATCGTTTCCCCGTCACGGCCGAACTCGGAGATGCCCACGCTCACGGTAACCTCGATCGGCCGGCCGATGCCCGCCTCGAATGGCGAACCGGCGATCGCCGCGCGCAGGCGTTCGCCGATTGAGTGGGCGGTCTCCAGCGCGGCTTGCGGCAGCAGCACCATGAACTCCTCTCCGCCGATCCGCGCGACGCCGTCGTACGGCCGGATCGCATCGAGGCATTTCTGCACGAAGCGCTGCAACACCGCGTCGCCCGCCTGATGCCCGTAGCTGTCGTTGATCGCTTTGAAGTGATCGAGATCGAGCGCCAGCAATGAGAAGGGTGCGCCATTGCGTTTCGCCCGGGCGATTTCGGCCTCCGCGCGTTCGATGAACTGCCGCCGATTGGCGCGCCCGTGAGTGGGTCCGTTGCCGCCATGTGCTCGAGCTTCTGGTTGGTCCGCTGCAGCTCCTGCAGCGCCCGCTCCGTCCGCGCCATTGCCTCTCTCAAGCGGGCAAACAGCTCTCCCTGGCTGTAGATCTTCGAAAACGAACGCGTCGTGTGAAACGCTTGCACGACGCCGAAGCTGAGCAGGAAGAAGCCGGCCGCAAAAATCGCATGCGCCAGCCACCACATATGATTCCACGGCCGCCCGAGGATGAACGCGAGCGAAGAAAGTGCAAAGGACGCCACCGATACGCCGTAGATCGTCATCAGCGGCGAGCGGATGCGCCGCAGGACGAGCGCGACGACGTTCACGGTGGAGAACAGGAGTGCGCCGCCCTCCATCGACAGGCGTACCCACGGCGCGCCGGCCACCGGCGAGTAGGCGATGGCGGCGACCGCGACGTCGATCAGCACGAACAGCCCGATCCACTTCGCCCAGCCGCGGCGATCCGCGCGTGTTGCCTCGCTGTCGGCCGCGTGGCTGTACGCGAGTTGGCCGACAAACGTCAGGATCGACATCGTCAGGCGAGAGGCCGGCCCGTAAAGCAGAAACAGCCAGATATTGTGATGCGCCATCCCGGTGAAGGCGCCATGCAATGCATAGATGAGGGAGAAACCGAGAAAGCCCAGCGTGAGCCAACGCAACAGCGGCTCGCCCGAGAGACGATAGCAACGCCAGCAGACATAGGTGACGAACCCGCCTTCGAGCGTCGCGGCGGCTATTGCCAGCTCGTGAAAGGCATGATCCTCAAATTTCAGCGACGGATCCTGGAAGAAGTACAGGTAGGCAATCAAATACAGCGGAACCAGCGCGAAGCCAGCCAGCAGAAGCTTGGCATATCCACGGGTGACCAGTTGGATCGCGCCGGATGGCTCATCGGCGGCGACTTGTGTGCGCATGGCCTGCCTCCCGTTTCGTCAGGTGAATCCAGTATAGGTAACGGGACGCGTCCGGATCGATTTTCATGCTGCCGTTCTTGGGCCCCTGCAGGCCAATGCAAGTGGGCGACTTGCACGCGCGCACGCACGTTTTTAGTATTCGGATCGAAGCCCATTATAAAATTGCCGCGGCGCTCCTGGCGCCAGTTCGGTCAGCGCGGAGCCCCATGCAATCCCGTTCAACAACCGCTTACTACGTCGTGGCCATCGGAACCATCATTGCGTGTGCGCTGATGGGCCTCTGCGTGCTCCAGCTACTGCAAAGCCGCCACGACGCGCTTGATCGCGCGCGCGAAACCTCGCGCAATCTGGGCCTGATGGCCGAACGCGACATCGAGCGCAACGTCGAACTTTACGACCTGTCGCTGCAAGCGGTGCTTCACGGCCTGCAGCGCACGGACGTGATGAATTCTTCCGCGAGCCTGCGGCGCGCCGTGCTGTTCGATCACGCGATGACGGCTCAATTTCTTGGCGCGATGCTGGTACTCGACGCGGGCGGGAACATCATCCTGGATTCCGCCAACGACGTGCCGCGCCAGGGCAACTTTTCGAATCGCAAGTACTTCACGGTCCATCGCGACAATCCCAACGTCGGGCTTTACGTGAGCGACCCATTTGCGTCGCGTCTGCGCGGCGGCATGCTCAGTATTGCGCTGTCTCGGCGGATCTCGAACCCCGACGGCTCGTTTGGCGGCATCGCCCTGATTGCGATCAACTTGGAGTACTTCCGTCAGCTGTTTGCAGGGCTGTCGCTCGGGCAGCACGGCTCGATGTCGCTGATCGGCAACGACGGCATCATGGTGATGCGTCACCCTTACGATGTGCACACCATCGGCCGCAACATCAGCAAAGCCGCGACGTTCCGGCGCTTCCAGACGGCACCGGAGGGTTCTTTTTCGGAAACGGCGTCGATCGATAGGGTGCGCCGTCTCTACTATTTCAAGCACCTGCCAAAGCTGCCGCTGATCATCATGGTCGCGGAGGCGGAACAGGTTTGTTAAACATATGAAGATTTGTTTTTATAGGTATCAAAATATTGGGTTGAATGTGTCAGATGCGTTTTTTGGTAATGAGTTTGATCGCCTTCAGTAAAAAAGGGGCTGACCTAACATGTCCATGTGATATCACATGCGCATGTGATATCACATGGACATGTTAATTGGCGAGGCTAGGTGATTTAATATGGCCAAGTGAATCGACCCGGGCATGTTATATCTCGGAGGACTGGAGGTCGCCGACTTGTGGCATCGGGAGGGATTGGGAGAGAATGGCTAGGTGCCGGCCGGCAACGCCTGCAGAGTGGGCGCTCCTCGCTGAAGTGCTGAGCGACGACGCAGTGTGTGGTGCCGTGCACGCGGACATTTGCGACCGCGTCGAGCCTCTCGCACAGTTGGCGGTTCCGGTCGGTGAGGTTCTGGAAGCGGCGCGCCAGGAAGAAGTCCTGCCGGATATAGCGATACGGCCGCTCGACCTTACACTTGGTCTTGGCGCGATACGCCTTGCATGCGAGCGACGCGAAGCCGGATCCAGCCGAGCGCCTTGCCGGATTCGCGGAGCGTGCTGACGGCGGCCGTCAGCGCTGTGCGGTCGCGACCGTACCTTCGATAGTTTTACTGCATGACCTCTTCGCTACGCTGATGCTCGAAATCGACGTCAAGATGGCACCCACATGGACTATACCGATGAGGGTATCAGGGTTTCAGTGTTCAAGGCAGGTATAGCAATTTCACGGAAGGCCGAACGAATCGATCTGCGTAAAGGATGGCGAACTGGTTCGTGGCGGTCTTCCAGTCATGCGCGGCACTTCCCCAATTCGCGGTGATGTTGCGCAAGGCTAGCCAGATGAGCTTGGTGGCGGCCTCGTCGGTCGGGAAGTGACCACGGGTCTTGATGATCTTGCGCACGCCCGGAGAAAACGCGAAGAACGGGATGACGCGATCCCAGGCGTTGCGCCACGCGCCACTGACGGTCGGAAATTTCTGGCCCCAGGGACCTGCTGCAAATGCATCGAGTTCAGCCTGAGCGGCTTCTGCACTTGGGGGCTGCGTAGATCGGTTTGATCGCCGCAGCCAACCCGCGGCGGTCTTTCCAGCTGGCGTAATCCAGGCTATTGCGGATCAGGTGGACGATACAGGTTTGCAGCGTCGTCGCCGGAAATACTGCCGCCAAGGCCTCGGGCATGCCCTTCAGACCGTCGGTCACGGCGATCAGGATGTCGTGAACGCCGCGCGTCTTCAGATTGTTGAACACCCTCATCCAGAACTTGGCGCCCTTGGTGTTCTCGATCCACAGACCCAGGATCTCCCGGGTGCCGTCGGGCAGCACACCCAGCGTCAGATACACCGCCTTGTTGCGCACGACGGCGTCTTCGCGAATCTCGACCCGCAGGGCGTCGAAGAACACCACTGGATACATCGGCTCAAGCGGTCGAGCCTGCCAGGCCGTCACCTCGGCCATGACTTCATCGGTTACGGAACTGATGAAGTTCGGCGAAACCTCGGTGCCGTATTGCTCCAGCAGGAAACCTTGAATCTCGCGCACGGTCATGCCCCGGGCATACATGGCGACGATCTTGTCGTCGAAGCCAGTAAAGCGCCGTTCGTGCTTGGGAATCAGGATGGGTTCGAAGCTGCCGTCGCGGTCGCGAGGCACCTCGATGCGAATCGGACCGTCTTCGGTCAGGACCGTCTTGGCACCTTTGCCGTTGCGCTGATTCGTGGCATTGGTCGGCTTGGCCGCACCGGCAGGGTAGCCGAGATGATGGCTCATCTCGCCGCCCAACGCCCGTTCGATCAGAGCACTTCTTGAGTGCCAGTGTTGTCGACATACAAAAAAGGTCTCACTTATGAGAAGGGGACTGAAATGTTCAAAAAGGACCACATCTCGTATTTTGCTACGTGGAAAAGTGAGATAACTGATTGATATCAATCACCTTTATTTTCTGCTGCGTTAGGGGCCTGGGGAGTCAGCAGGGGCGTGCAAAAGTTTCCCGCCAAAAAAAGTGATTAGTATTTCTACGTTAATGTGCGTACTAGGTCGCTGTGGCAAGGGAAAGCGATATCATTTCATAAGGCTTTCAAGTTGAGGTGGGAATCCACTCAATGCGAGTCGACTGAATGACCTGACGTTGGCGCTTTCCCTGCGGGTGACAGAAGACCAAGGGAGGCCCACGGACGAACGCCGCGCCGACTGCACGGGTGGCTCAACATAGGCCCTTTTTGCGGCGACGGCAGACTTACAGGACCGCGTGACATCTCGTCGACGTTGTGGCGCTCAATCGCGAGAACTGAAGGGGAACATAGTGAGGGCTATGTTACCCTTTATTTCGGGACCCCTGCATTCATGTCGCTGAATCCATCGCTCACACAACTGAAGTTGAGTCTAGGCCCGGCTGCCGGTGGCGGGCAGACGGGAGGCAGGAGACGCGGCACGAACCGATGCCGTGGTCCGCGCAGGTCGGCCGGGCAGATTCGGCTGGAGAAACAGTCAGGTTGTGTGACACCGGAAGCCGGACCATGTAGTCTGCGCGAGTGATGACACCCGCACCGGCCCGCTAGTTGTGTGAGCGCTGGCCGGGCGAAAAACGTTCGCGATTGCTCTTGGCGAGCGTGGCTGCGACAGGTGTAAGCCGGAGTTTATTGGTGGGCTGCCCGCCGCAGGCAGTGGTGGGGACGGATGCCAGTGAGTTGGAGGGTATTGCTGCACTGATCGCCAGCGATTTGCGTGTGTGCAGCGGGATGAGGTAGGGTGCAGCTTTGACTTGGTTGCCGAGGCTGTTCATGAACAAGCAGGAACTCATTGACGCGGTCGCAGCGGGCGCGGGCGTCAGCAAAACCGACGCGAGCAAAACCGTCCAGGCGGTCCTGGACGCGATCACGGACGTGGTGAGTCGCGGCGAATCGGTACAGCTGATCGGTTTCGGCGCGTTTTCGCAGGGGCAGCGAGCCGCCCGCACGGGACGTAATCCGACGACGGGCGCGGAGATTGCCATCCCGGCCGCGAATACTGTGAAGTTCACCGCTGGCAAGGCGTTCAAGGACGTGGTGAACGCACTGTGACGCAGCGTGATGTCGGGCAGGCCGCTTATGCGGGACTACACCGTGAAATTGCCGATATAGTCGCGTCGGCGCGCGAAGCGACGGCTCGCACGGTGAACGCCCTGATGACGGCGACATATTGGGAGATCGGGCGACGAATCGTTGAGTTCGAGCAGGGCGGGGAGGAACGGGCCGCTTATGGCGAGGCGGTGATCCGCCGTTTGGGCGCCGATCTGTCAGAGCGATTCGGTCGCGGCTTCGGATGGCGCAATCTCGCACAGATGCGCGCCTTTTACTTGACGTGGCCTGCGGATCGGATTGTGCAGACACTGTCTGCACAATCCACGCCCGCCCGGATTGTCCCGACAGCGTCTGCAAAATCAACCAAGGCGGCGGTGAAGGCGCCGCCGGGCGTGGCGTTTGAGCTAAATTCTATCGCTCAGGCTTTTCCGTTGCCCTGGTCCGCCTACGTTCGCCTCCTCGCGGTGAAAACGCAAGCTGCTCGCGACTTTTACGAGGCTGAAGCGTTGCGTGAGGGCTGGTCTGTGCGACAGCTTGACCGTCAGATCAGCAGTCAGCTCTATGAGCGGCTGGTGCTGTCACGCAACAAGGCGTCCTTGCTCGGAAAGGTGGCTGTAGCGCAACCCGGCGATCTTCTATCGCCTGAGGAAGCGATCCGCGATCCGTTCGTCCTCGAATTTCTTGACATGAAGGACGAATATTCGGAGTCGGATCTCGAAGCGGCCTTGATCCAGCACTTGGCGGATTTCCTCCTCGAGCTCGGCGATGACTTTGCGTTCATAGGTCGGCAACGGCGTCTACGGATCGATGACACCTGGTTTCGAGTCGATCTCGTGTTTTTTCACCGGCGCTTGCGATGCCTGCTCATTATCGATTTGAAGGTCGGGCGCTTCAGCTATGCGGACGCGGGGCAGATGCATCTCTACCTCAACTACGCGCGTGAACATTGGATGAAGCCCGGCGAAAACCCCCCGGTTGGCTTGATTCTGTGTGCTGAAAAAGGCGCGGCCGAGGCGCATTATGCACTCGACAACTTACCGAACAAGATACTCGCAGCGGAGTATCAGACGGTCCTCCCGGATGAGGCCACATTCGCGCGAGAATTGGAACGTACCAGGATCGAACTAGAGCGCCGGGGCCGCAAGGCGTGACTTCCCGTCCGAGGTTCCGAAGTGCTTAAACACGCGCGGATCGGCGAATACGATGAAGCGGTCGCCCGATAAAATTTGATGTTGCTGGCACGGCAATCAAGCTATGCGAAAACACTCTACCGTGCGCCGACGGCCACTGACGAAGGCGCAACTACTACCTCTTCCGGTTGACCAAGTCCGTCGTCTTTCTCTCAAGCACCACCTCGCACTTGCGCTGCTTTGCGGCGGCAGTGGTGATATCGAGTCGATCGCCACGCTGTCCAATATACTCGCGCTCGCGCTCTATTTGCGTTCCGACGGCGAAGCGGAACTGTATCGCTCCGCGGATTTCGCACTCAACCAATGCATTGCGCGGGCAGAGCGGGGTGGCAAGTGGACTTTTACAGACGCGGAACGGACTGCACTCGAAGCGTTGCTTCGTGTTCATGATAAGCAACTTGCTGCGGTGCCGGTCCATCGCTATCTTGAAGCACTGGAGCAGGTGCAGCATGTTGGCACGCCTTCCTTTAACTTGCCGATCGAATCGGACTGATGCTGAACGTTTTCTGCCTGTCGTGGCGAATACGCCGGCGGTTGATATGCACGGGTAAATCTGTGAGTTGGCGCAGCCAATGCGTGATCCGTGTGTGGACCTCGTAGTCGACAGTTTCTACGTAGAAACTCTAGCAAGTGAGTCAGGGCGTGTGTAGTTGTGTCGTCAAAGGGCACCGCGATACTCTTTGTCTAAGTGGTTCTATTCCGTGGCGGGATCTAGTGGAATAAAAGGGCATTAGGATGACGGTACCCTGACCCACGAACAAAGGACTCACCGATGAGCACCTCATCCAGTCTCGATCCGAATCTCCGCGATGCCCAATGTGTCGGGGAAGCGACTGACCTCGTGAGCTTTCTACAACACGTCGACAAGTGGCTTGCCAGCGTCGACGTGATCAGCCTCGATTTCCCACTGTTTCGCGGCCAGGAGGTGGAGTCGTGGCGGCTTGTGCCCGCAATTGGACGCGCACCATACCAACTGCGGTTGCGGCCCAACACCGAGCAACGCATGCTCGACGAGTTCAAGCAGCGTGCCCTGCCTCACGTCGAATCGACCGTGGACTTGACGAACGCCGACTGGCTTGCGATCGCGCAACACCACGCGATGCCCACCCGCTTGCTGGATTGGTCGGGGAGTGCGTTGTCGGCCCTCTGGTTCGCAGTAAAAAAACCGGCCGTCGAGCAACCGTGCGAGTACCGTTCGTGTGAAAGCGAGGAGGGCCGTGGCGTGTGGCCGGGCGCCGTGTGGATGTTGCCCGTCGTGCACGACGACCTGATCTCGCCCGAGGAGAGCAAAGATCCGCTCCGACTCGGCCGAACGCGGTTGCTGAAGCCGCGCCATGTCTCTCGCCGTATCGCTGCCCAGGACGGCTGGTTCACGGTGCATCGCGGGAAGCAAAGTGGCCTCGACACGAGATACTTCGCGCTCGACACCAACCCCGGGTTTCGTGACCGACTGCGATACATCCGCATTCCAGGCGAGGCATTTGGCACTATCCGCGGGCAGCTTCAGCGGGCCGGCATCAATCGCGGCGTGTTGTTCCCGGACCTCGACGGGGTCGCCGGCCGCATCACGGATGACATCCTGTATCCCGCCGATCAACCATCGCCCGGCGCTAGCAATTTCTGAGGAGTCACGATCCCGTGGCCAATCGCCCCCAGCAGCTCGACCTACCAGTGCCGCGCACCTACACGCGTACCGAGTTCACCGTGCTGCGCGCGCGTGAAAAGTCTGCCGATCGCCGCGATCGCGCGGCTCTACTTCGACCTGGACGAGCACGAACCGCTCGAGGTCGAGCGCCTGTTGCGCACCATGCGTGACGACCTGGTGTCGATCGCGCTGCGCGAGGGCTCGCCGGTGCTCGTCGAACAGCAACGGATGTGCCAGGAGGCGGCGAAGTATCACGCGTGACTGGCAGCGCGACGCGGCGAGTAGCGGCAAAGCAATGCGGGCAGAGATCAAAACATGAAAACGAATACGAATACGAAAAAACAGACACGTCGACCGGGAAAGTCTTCACAACGCAAGTCCTCTACCGAAGGAATGGCCAAATCGGCCGCGAGTTCAGCGTCGACTGGAGGGCAGGGAGTCACATTCGAAAATCGTGCCCAGGCTGTCAAGCTGATCCACATGTGTTTAGGTGCGCCTTCCCCGGGAATTGCTGAAGGGTGGGTCATCGCAGAACTGCGCTTCCAGGCACGCGCGCATGGACCGCAAACGGACGATCTGGTTTGCACAGTCGAGAACTCGGCGGGTCACCGGCATCGCGTGTTCTTCCAAATGAAATCAGGACTGACCGCAAGACGGTCGACCAAAGCTTTCCAAGATGCAGTCGGGGGGGCTTGGCTTGACTATCAGCAACCGGAGCTGTTCTCAAGAGGCAAGGATCGCATCGTTATCGTTCATGATGCCGACGGGCGTCATCACATGAGCGGTGCGACCGCAGTTGCGAAGGCGGCAAGCCTGTCGCTGTCGAGTCGAGAGTGGCTCGAAAAAATCGATGCGGTCGGGGTTAGCAATGCACTGAAGCGAAACGCCGTCTCTGCATTCAAAACCGTTGTCGCGAGTTTTGCGCGAAGACCGATTGACGACGAGGAACTCTACACGTTCCTTCAACATGTGAGCTTCCTCGCGCATGACTTAAAGGAAGACGGCACTCCCGAGCACGTGCAACTCGTCAACCTGATTCGCTCGAGTTTGCTGTCCAGTGGCTACACTGCCGATCCCAATCACGTCTGGTCGAAGTTTGTGACATCGTGTATGTCACTCAATGCGAGCGCAGGCGGGATAGCGCTCGATTCCTTGGCCGAGGTGATTGGCGATGACCTCGCTCGCGCGTTCAAGATCATCCGCGACGCAAGCGCTCAACAATACACTCTCGGCGCGCATGCTGGTGCGTGGAATCACGGCACTTCTCCCGTTGGCGTGGCAGTCGGTATCTCAACGGCGACGCTACCGACGGGCAATACGGGAGGTCAAAGTGCGATTCCTGCCTCGCGCGAATCATCCGAAAACAAGCTCATCTCCCGACAGCTCGATCAACTCAATACTCGAATTCGGGAAGGCCGGTACCGAGATGCGCTGAATGACCTCGGAAAGCTCGGCGAGGATCTGGAACCGTTCGATGCGCATCAGCGCGCGCGTTGGTACCTCATGCGCGGGACATGCCGCTTCAATCTCGACCGTGACCAGGACGCCGCGGCTGATTTTCTAAAGGCAGCTGCCTTGTGCGATGACGACGACAAGCTCGCCGCTGCACGGGTGCGCGGTTTGTTGCTAGCGAACGATTTCGCGGCGGCGGAAAAGGCTGGCCACGAGGCGCTCGAGCGATTCCCGCAGTCGCTTTCGGTCTGGTTAATCGCCAAAAACGCGGAATTGGTGCGAGGCGGGTCGCTAGCGGAGGACGCGATTCCTTGTGAGTACCGCCAAGAGGCCGACGCGTTTCAACTGGTTGCCTTTAGCCGCTACCGAGCCGGAGATATCAATGGAGCAGCCGCGGCAGCTCGAAAGGCGTTGGACCTTCAAGACGTAAGCTTCTTCAACAGGGATAGGGCGCTGGGATATACGCTTGAGTGGGTGGCGGCTAGTCCGCTCAACATCGCCTTTCGCATGCTTGACACGGCGGAGTTGAATGCGCTGGGCGACGTAGCAGCGGCGTTCGAGCCGCGGCACGAAAAGCTGTGGACGGTCCAGTCAACAGCGACACTGAAAGCGACGGTGGTCAACCTTGGCTACGTCTATGTCCTTTTGAAGCGGACCAACGACGCCTTAGATCTGCTGCGTGAGGCGCGCGCGAGATCGATAGACGGGTCGGAATTTATCCGTTTGGAGATCGAGGCCCATCGCGGCGGTGGTGATATCGACCGCGCTTTGGAGGTTGGGCTGTCCTCACTCCACGCGATGCCCGCCGATGCCCTGGTCACATTCGCTCAGACATGTGCAAATGTAGGAAAACTCGAACCGATTGAGCGAGCAATCGAGGCTGCGGCTAACTTGCCGACCGATTGCGAACGCGCGGTCGAATCGATCAGAGTATTGCTGTGGCAAGCGCTTGCGAAGGACGGACGTCACGATGAGGTTATGAAACAGCTAGAAGCCCAGGACCTATCGACATCGACGTCTATTGCTGCGATTGCGGTCGGATCGGACATGCTTCGTCGCGCCGGCCGCTTGGAGCGGGCAGATAGTCTGCTCGCCCGCGCGGCCACACTCGTGAACCAAACGGGCGTAGAGCAGGAGCGCTATATGTTAGCGATGGCCTATTTCCAAGCTGGACGATTTGAGGAATGTGCCGAGATATACGCTGCGATGCTAAGGTCCGGGGTGCACAGTGAGCTTCATAGCGATCTGCTATTTTGCTACATGCGCCTCGGTGCGTATGCGAAGGCCCGGCAACTTCTCGACTCCCTTCACGAGAGCTGGATCGAAAACGACGGTGCGCGGCACTTGGCCATGGAACTCGGTCAGGAAGTCGGCGATTGGGCGTTGCTCAAGCAGCTCTCATTGGTTCAACTGAGGCACTACCCCGGCCAAGCGATGAGTTGGTTGTTTCGGCTGACCACGGCCGCTCGGGACTCGGATGGGGAGCTTTTGTCCGTGCTGGATCAAATTCCCGAGTTGCTCGAAGGCACCTCTCGAGAGTTGACACAAATTGCCACATGTGAAATGAGTCATGGATTCGAGGAACGCGGCCTCCGACGTCTCTATCGCATGCGCCGGTTGAATATGGCGGACGTCGATGTGGCGGCAGCGCACTTGGCCGGCCATCTCGCCGTACACAAAGCGCTGCCGCACCTCGAAGTTAGTCGACCCGTGATCGAGGAGGGGACTTACTTTACGGTGGTCGACAATGCGGGGCGACCCTTTACCCGAGCTGTCGATCCTATCGGGTTCGACGGACTTCCAGATGCCGACGAATTCCGTTCCGCGTCATCAACGGACGTTGCCCCTTTTATTGGCGCAATTGTTGGAAGCGAGGTCGCCGTTGCTCAAACATTCGATGAGCCGAAGGTGTTCAAGGTAGTGACGATCGGATCGGCGTATCGTCGCCTGCTCGACACCACCCATGAAATGCTGAAGGGCTCAATTACCCAGTCATCCTACGTTTCGGTAATCAACCTGCCCGAAGACGAACACGGGGCTCTGGATTTTTCCCAGTTGAAGGCGCAGCTCCACCGAAGCTCGGAAGTCGGTCGACAAATCATGGAGGGGTATCGAAAGGCTCCTTTTACTATCGGAGGGGTGTGCCGAATGATGGGGCGCGGCGTTGTCGACGCAGTCTGTGGATGGCCCAACCAAGAAGCAAAGTTGGATGTCGGCGGTGGCTCGGAGGCACATCGTGCCGAAGCGGAAAGTTTGTTGTCTCGGAGCGATGCGGGTTATGTCATTGATGCCGCGACTTTGATCGAACTGGGGCGGCTCGACTGCCTACACGCATTGTCGAGCCTCCCGAAGCTATATTGTTCGACGAAGACCTATGGGCTTCTACGTGATGAGCTTGAGGAGTCACAGCGCGTGCGCGCCTCAGGTACCGCGATCGAACACAATGGCGAACTGGCGATCGTCGAAGTGACTGAGCAAGACTGGGGTCGACGCACCGCAATGTTGCAGGACGTGGTTGACGCGATCGATACGTACTGTGAAGTTCGACCGTCATACGGCCCGGCAGATTGGCACCGAGCCCCACAGGGGTTTCGCGACGTCATTTCGACCGAGGAGGCGGCAACATTAGCGCTGGGCATGGAGCTGGACGCAACTTTGCTGTGTCTGGACGCGAGACTGCGGTTGATTGGGGCAAGTTTCGGACTCGCGGGCGTATGGCCGCAAGCGCTCCTTGCATCGTGCAGAGCGTCAGGCCGAATGCGTGATCGGGAATACTCGGCGGCATGCATGAAAATGTTCTGGAGTGGTCGTAACTTCATCTCGTTGACGGCCGACGACTTGATCAGTGCACTCTACCAAGGCACGGAATGGGCCCGCGCCACAGTCACTTCGCTTCGAACACATCTGGCGGAGGACGACATTGACTTCGGTTCTGCGCTCCGCGTGTCCTTGGATTTTCTCAGTAAATTGACCAACTCGGGGCGCGGGCAATTTGGCTTTCTGATCGAAGTGACCGAATTTGTCATCGGAGGACTGGCGCGACATAGGCGTTGCCCGGAGAATCTGGCGGAGACTGCCAAGAACGCATTGCAGAGCGCACCAGCAATTCGCGCTCAAGGCGAAGCCGCACTCGAGTTGCTATTTGGCGTTATTGAAAATGCGTGTGCACGAGCGCGAACCGAGGCGACGGCATTAGAGTTCAAAGGACAGATTCTCTATTGCAGCGCGCCACCTTGGTTGTTGAACGGGCTAAGCTCGCATGACGCTGCAGTCCTACGCAATGTCGCTTCAGACGAAATGCCGGTGGAGGACGTTGGCACGTTTGACCACAATTCAACGTCGGGAATCGATATAGAGAGCGAGTAACCGCGAACGCGGAGAAGATCACTCTCTGTTTGACGGTTCGCGGCGTTCGCTGCGAGCACGTCTGTTTCTCCGGAAGCTGACGCAGTTTGATGGCGCATCGGCCATCGCGTCGCCAGGTACTTCTATGGCCTACATGGCAACCTGATCCTGCGTGGGCAGATAGAGCGCGCGCTCGAGGCGGCCGAGGCGGCCGAGGCGGACCTGATCGTATTACCTGAGCACCACTACTAGGCGCTTCGGCGCTGGAGAGACGACCAATACGGATTTTGAACGAAACAGGAAATTCCTGCACATGGTCGGTACGCCGATACTGGCCGCCGGCGTCGCGCTCGGCCATGGGCTTCTACCGTGGCTGGGATAAATTCAGGTCACGATAGTGAATTTGGGCGTTTTAGCGGAAGTGCCAGCGGGCATCGCTGCAGACCACAATGATCTACTTGACCGCAGAACAACTGCGGCTCAAATTCGTATCGACAATAGGACGACTGCTTTGCTCGCCGTCGACGGGCCGCGCGGAGCGTCCACGATAATCAAGAATAAGGAATAACTGAATTGACACTCCGATTCTCTGACGACGGCCCCGCGTTTCCTAACGATCTTGTGGACCGCATGCTCGCTGGCGAAGTCGTGCTTCTTTGTGGCGCGGGTGTCAGCGCACCTCAGTTGCCGACGTTTGGAGGCCTCGTCACCCAGGTCTACGAACGTGTCGGCGTCGTGCCAACCAAAGCGGAGTCGCTCGCTATCGAGCACTGGCGATACGAGGAGGCACTCGGCGCCGTGGCGCGTCGCCTCGTCAATCCGCAGCGAATTCATGAGGAGGTAGCAGATATTCTCGCTTCGGCGAAAGCGGATTTGCAGCACCACAAGACGTTGCTTCGACTATCGCGGGCCAGCGATAACAGATTGCTGCTCGTCACAACCAACTTCGAAGGTCTTTTCGAGCGCGCGCTAGATGAGGTTGAAGGAATTGGGAGCGGGAAGATTTGGAGTCTGGCAGGGCAGGCGTTGCCTCCGCCCGGCACGGATGGATGTCACGGTATCGTTCATCTGCACGGCCGGATCCGGGACGCTGTTGTAGGCCTCGAGGCTACGCCGCTTGTGCTTACAAGCGCCGAATACGGTGACGCCTACATGCGGTCGGGTTGGGCGTCACGCTTTCTATTTGACCTTGTACGGTGCAAGACACTCGTCCTTGTTGGGTACAGCGCCAACGACGCGCCGGTTCGATATTTTCTGAACCTGATGGAAGGCGACAGGGACCGGTTCGACGATCTGCGATCGGTCTACGCGCTCGACTCCTACCAACATGACGCCGCGGAGACGGAAGCACGCTGGGACACAATCGCGGTCGTGCCGATCCCCTACCGGAAGCGGCGTGATGATGGTAACGCACACAATGCACTTTGGGAGGATCTTGGCCAACTGGCCGATCTGGTCGAGCGACCGCGGCTCGCACGCCGCGAACGAGCCAAGATTTTCGCCAGATCATTCGCTTCAGTTACCGCAACTGAACGCGAGGAGGCCGAATGGCTGCTCAAGGGAAAGAGCGACTTGTGGGATGTGGTGGCAGCGACGGTCGGGGATCCAGAGTGGTTCGAGTATTTCAACGCGTCCGGACTCTGGAAGCCTGATGATGCGCCGAAGATCATTGCGAACTGGTGCTTCCAAGCGCTGACCGAGCGAAAGCGCCTCGAGACCGCAATTCACTGGCAAAGCAGACTCGGTCGGTTATTTACCGACGGCGTGCGCCTTGCCCTCGCGCTGCAGAAGGTGCCACAGCCGTGGGCGCGGGCGTGGAAGGTGCTCGCGCAGATGCCGCCAAAGCGTCATGACGTGATCATGCATCATTTCAGACTCGCGCAGGCGCTGGAAGGGCCGATTCATGACGATCAGGATTTACGGAATGCGGTCAAGGCGATCACGCCCCAGGTCGAGCTCAAGGCGCGGTGGTGGCCGACCGGGGAAAGTGCTCGGCAGGCGCCAAAGGTGCTTCGCGATATTGTTACCGTGTCGCTTTCCCTCGACGATCCGTCCGACATGGACAGAGTTGTGAGCGCAGTACTTCAGGTAAAGGGGCGCGAGCACAGGCTAGCCGAGCTATGCAATGGCGCGCTGTCAGATGTTATCGCCGCCGCAGTTGAGCTGGATATCGTCAATTCCGAATGGGATGCACTGGATGGGAATGTGCCAGCCGTCGAGGCGCACGACCAGAACCAGTATCACGACGGATGCGTCCATTTGTGCGTCGTACTCTCGGCGCTCATCGCGAGACTCACACCGGTGGATCCGGAATACGCTCGCTCGCTGGCGCAATCATGGAAGCGTATGCCCGGCCTCCTAGGTCTGCGAATGTGGGTCAACGCGCTAAGGCTCACACCGCTTTTCACTGCCGATGAAGCGGCTTCCGGGATTCTCGAACTGCCGGAGAAGGCTTTCTGGTATATCAACCGGGAACTGGTTTTGGCAATGCGAGAACGACTCGGCGAAGCCCAAGAAGGGGCGGTCGCGAAGATTGTCTCGCGTATTCTCAGGGAGTCGCCCTCACTTTATCAGGACTACCCGGTCGAGGGTGCCGACTGGCGTCCGCAGGCGAAAGACTACCGGGTTTGGCTGATGCTAACCGCGATCCGGCTTGCTGGCGTGTTGCCAGCTGAGGGGCTCGCAGAACTGGACGCTATCGCGTTACGTTACCCTTTCATCACCGGCGATTATGAGGAAGCCGATCTATTTGGAAGCTATTCAACCGGAGTGCATTCAGTACAGGGTGACCCGGCTCCGCTGATCGACGCCGAGCCCGATGACAGACTTCGCGTCGCGCGGACGTTACGTAACGATCGCGACTTTTCGTCCAGATTGAGTTGGTCCACGTACTGCGCAGCACAACCGGCCGCGGCGTTTGAGCTCCTGAATGCAGCGGCACTCTCGAACGAGAACCTCGACCTCTGGAACGATTTTTTGGAGGCGCTCACGACGCTAACGGTGGTGAGAACCGAGGTGAAGCCGGACACAATGGGCCTTGTTCGCCGGGCATTTGATCGCCTTTGCGCCGCTGAAGATGACTTTGTAGCTCCCCTGTTGTCCGCGCTGAGCTATTTGCTCAGGGCATATACAAAGGTTTCGGAACGATACTGCGCGGGCCAGTGGTGGGACCGATTGTGGAGACTCTGCGAACAACACGAGGAACCCCTTGCGGAAGACGACGCCGGTAGGTTTTACGACCGGCTGATCAATCGTGCGTCAGGACGACTCGCGGAGCTTCTGCTACTCAGGTTCGACCACCGCAACGCGAATGGTGCAATTGCCGGGGATGACCGTCAACGGCTCGCGGTGGTAATCGGGTCCGACACAGCGGCCGGATGGTTCGGACGTGGTGCGTGCGCATACAACGCGGGCTTTATCCTACATACGGATTGGAGGCTTGCGTTGGGACCGCTCAGGGAACGACTGTCCCGTGATGACAGCGAGGGTATTGCGCTACGATCGGTGCTGCTGGGTGGCGCCCCGCTGTCGTTCGCCGCGACGCGGGCCTACAAGCGCCCGCTGTTCAAGGCGGCGATCGAGGCAGGTACGACCACCGGACATTCCGCCGTGCACGTTGCTTCCAGGTTTCTGCATCCTCTGGTTAGCTGGCGGATGAGTCCGGGCACCGGGAAGCCGCCTATTTCCACGGAAGAGGTTCGCCGCCTCCTATACAGTGCGTCGCATACCGTTCTCGCCGGCGCCGCGCAGTGCATGCGAATCTATGTTGCGCAGATTGGGCACTCGCCGGAGCGCACCTGGCGCGCTTTTGTCGGTCCGATCTTTCATGCGGTCTGGCCACGCGAGGCGCGGTTTAAGCGAGCGTCAGTTTCGAGCGACCTTGCCGCGCTGTGCGTCGGCACCGGAGCGGTGTTCGAAGAAGCATTCTTGAGTATCCGCCATTTTCTAACGCCACTGGATGGCGGTGGTTACGCAGTATCGCAGCTTGAGGAGTCCTCGATGGAAGGCACTGGAGCCCATGCCTGTTTGCAGTTCCTTTGGATCCTACTGGGTCCGGGGGCCAGCGGCCGTTCAACGGAATTGGCAACGATACTCGATAAGCTCGTCGCGATATCTCCCCGGCTCGAAGTCGACAGACGACTGCAGTGGCTGGAACAAAACCGAGCGATACGTTTTGAATGAAAGTTTGCGTGCGGAGGGTAGAGGCGGGAACCGGGAGTAAAGTCCGGCCCGGTTCGCACTGTACGGAGCAGTCCAGCATTCGGGTGTCACAAATTGAATGCTGGGCGACCCGTAGGGCATTCGTCCGTAAGGGCACGCGGCCGCTGTCGCCGTCCTCGATGCCAAGTCTGGGCTTGCCGCGGTCCGCGTGCGGCAGTCGACGGTCGCGGAATCTCGCTGACGACCGGCCCGCGGCTATTGCTTGAATCCGCGGCGATTGCAATCCGCTGCAAGCGAGTTATTCACGATTAATGGCATAAGACCTTGATCTATCGGCTCGGGATGGCTCGCGCGAGCGTCGACTACCGATGTCACCTGTGCAACGGTCCTACCGGACAGACAGGTGTTGTAGAGTTCGTTGAACTCCGGGGTTGGCGCGAAAAAGCGGACGGTATCGAGTGCTCCAGCAACGTAGGTTTGCCGCTGCTCGACCGGAAGGTCCTTATACTGCTCCGGCGAGAAAGCTTGAGCTAGCTGGCTTCTCGGCGCCGCGGAGGCGGTACAAATGACGCCTGCTGTAGGCGTTCATTATTAGCGCTAGCCGTGTTCAGAAACGTTGCTAGCGGAAATTCTCAAAGAAGCCTCGGCGAACAGGGACTTTTTGAAGCTTTCTGGCGGCTGCTTGGCCGTTGCGTTTCTGCAACAGAAACTTGGCCAATGTTCACTAACGTTGCTAGCACGTTGCACGTGTCGCGTGGATTGATAGGGATCCATATGGCTTCGATGTAAGCACCCGGGGAAGTCATCTTGATCGCGTTAGGCGCGAAGGCGAGGATCGTGTCCATCTAAATTTTTAATGGACAGATGTACACGATGGATGAGACCGAGGTGATGCAGGAGGTTGTGCAACCGACGCGACGTCGGCGGCACAGCAAGGAGTTCAAGGCACAGGTGATCCGTGCGGCGATGCAGCCAAACGTGTCGATCGCGGCGGTAGCGCTGCACTACCGCCTGAATGCCAACATGCTGCGAAGCTGGGTGGCCGCCCAGGAAGAACGGGATGCGGCCGAAGCTGCCCGCAAGTCGATGAGCGCGCCATCGGCAGAGTTTGTGCCGTTACAGCTTGAGACGTGCGGGGCTGCATCTGGGGCGACGGAGATCCAGATCGAGGTACGTCGGGGTGCGGCGACGGTGACCGTGCGTTGGCCGTTATCGTCGGCCAGTGATTGTGCGCTCTGGTTGCAGGGATGGCTGCGGTGATCCGCATCGACGCGATATGGCTGGCGACCGAACCGCTGGATATGCGTGCCGGCGCCGATACGATTCTGGCGCGTGTGGTGAAGGTGTTCGGCGCAGCGCGCCCTCACCATGCTTACCTGTTCGCCAACAAGCATTCGACGCGCATGAAGGTACTCGTCTATGACGGCTTCGGAATCTGGCTGGCTGCGCGTCGTCTGAACAAGGGCCGGTTCGTCTGGACGAACGGCCACGAAGCAATCGCCGTCGCGTTGAATCCCGAACAGTTGCGGGCGCTCGTGACGGGGCTGCCGTGGCAGACCCTGACGCACGATCACGTCATCTGCGTGGTGTAACGCGTCGTCGGTGCCGTAAACAGTTTCGCTTCCGTGGCGGTGCCGGCTCTGGCAGACTGGGCCGTATGAACCTGCCCGCCGACCTCGATGCCCTTAGCCCGGAGCAACTGCGCACACTGGCCGCTCAGTTGATGACCCAGGTCGGCGAGACGCAGCGTGAACTGCACTACCGTCAAACGCGTATCGATCAACTGACGCACGAACTCTCCGTGCTCAAGCGCCTGCAGTTCGGCAAACGCAGCGAGCAGCTTGATACCGAACAGATGAGCCTGCTCGACGAGGCGATCGATGCAGACCTGGCGGCACTGGAAGCCGAGCTCGAACAGCTTCAACCGGCCACGCGTGCCGCTGGGCCTGGGCAACAGCCGAAGCGTGTGCCCTTGCCATCGAAACTGCCGCGTACGGACATCCATCACGAGCCGGAAGACACCACGTGCCAGTGCGGTTGCCAGCGGGAGCGCGTGGGCGAAGACATCAGCGAGAAGCTGGACTATGCGCCAGGCGTGTTCACAGTCGAGCGGCATATCCGCGGCAAGTGGGCCTGTCGGCACTGCGGGACCCTGATCCAGGCACCGGTCCCGCCTCACGTCATCGACAAGGGTATCCCGACCACCGGGCTGTTGGCGCAGGTGCTGGTTGCCAAATATGGCGACCACCTGCCGCTGTATCGGCAGGAACGCATCTTTGCTCGCGCGGGCCTGGCGATCCCGCAATCGACGCTCGGCGCGTGGGTCGGCATCTGCGGCGTACGGCTGCAACCGCTGGTCGATGCGCTTCGCGAAGCGCTCCTGCAGCGCGACGTGCTGCACGCCGACGAGACGCCGGTGCAGATGCTGTCGCCCGGCAAGGGCAAGACGCATCGGGCTTACCTGTGGGCGTACAGCACGACGCCATTCGCCGATCTGAAGGCCGTGGTCTACGACTTCGCCGGCAGCCGTGCCGGCGAACATGCCCGAAAGTTCATGGGTGTGTGGCGTGGCAAGCTCATGTGCGATGACTATGGCGGCTACAAGGCTGGATTCGAACTGGGCATCACGGAAATCGGATGTGTCGCTCACGCGCGCCGGAAATTCTACGAGCTGCACGTCAACCACCAGAGCCAGATCGCCGAGCAGGCGCTGAAATACTTCGGCGCACTCTACGACGTCGAGCGTGACGTCGCCGAACTGAAGCCTGATCGAAGACAGGCCATCCGCCAGCAGCGATCCAGGCCCGTTGCCGATGCGTTGCACGCCTGGATGGTGACCCAGCGCAAGCTCGTTGCCGAAGGATCGGCGATCGCGAAGGCGCTCGACTACAGCCTGAAGCGTTGGGAAGCGCTCACGCGCTATCTCGATGACGGGCACGTGCCCATCGACAATAACTGGCTGGAGAACCAGATTCGACCATGGGCGACTGGCCGCTCGAACTGGCTGTTCGCCGGCTCACTGCGCGCGGGGCAACGTGCAGCCGCGATCATGAGCCTGATCCGGTCGGCGCAGCTTAACGGCCATGATCCGTACGCCTACCTGAAAGACGTGCTCACCCGACTGCCCACGCATCGTGCCGACGACATCGCGTCGCTGCTTCCGCATCGCTGGTCGCTCGCCGCGGCTTGATCAGCGGTACCTCACGAGCCTCGGTGCCTTTACCGGGGGCTTACGCTTCGATCGAAGAGCGGGCCGCTCGAGCAGCGAAGATTGCGTCCGTGCTTCGACTGCTTGGCAACGGCGTGCTTTCCCGGCAGCAGGCTGAACGAGCAGCACAGCTATTAGGCGTTCACTGCACCACCGTATATCGCCTGCGTCGACGTTTCCTCGCAGATCCGGTCGCCAGCACATTAGAGCCAAGGCAGCCGGGTAGGGCGACCGGGGGCAGACTGTCAGCGTCGGATAGATACTCCCCACTTTCGTCGAAGTAAATTTCCCCAGTTTTCATGAGTGCGGTGCGCGGCAGGGATGCCGCGCACCGCACTGACTGATCACCGACCATATCGCCCTTGAGATCCGTCCTGGGAGGTGTCGGTGGTCGAGCTGGGAGAAGTGATGACGATTCTGGAACTGCACCGGCAGGGGCTGAGTATCTCTGCCATCGCCGCTCGACTGAACATGGATCGCAAGACGATTCGCAAATACATCAAGGATGGCGTTCAGGCGCCGCGCTACGGCCCGCGTGCACCGCGACCGTGTGTAGTCGACCCCTTCGTCAGCTATGTGACCGAACGCGTACGCACGTTCCCGGAACTCAGTGTTGAGCGGCTGCTGCGCGAAGTCCGGGCGATGGGTTACAAGGGTGGTCGCACTGCGCTGGGCGACCTGGTACGGGAGGTTCGGCCGCCACGCCAGCGCGGCTTCGAAGTGCGCTTCGAGACCGCCGCCGGCCATCAGGCGCAGGTTGACTTCGCACACTTCAACGTTGAATTCGACGACGCACCGGGCCAGCGACGCTCGATCTGGCTGTTCTCGATCGTCCTCGGACATAGCCGGTACCTGTGGGGCCGATTCGTTGAGCATCAGGACCTGCAGACGGTGCTGCGCTGTCACATGGAAGCGTTCGAACATCTGGGCGGAGTGCCGCGCGAGATTCTCTACGACCGGATGAAGACCGCTGTGCTGGGCGAGGTCGAGAAGCACATCGTCTACAACGCGAAGCTGGTCGCGTTCGCGCAGCACTACAGCTTTACTCCACGGGCTTGCAAGGCTTATCGCGCCAAGACCAAAGGCAAGGTCGAGCGCCCCTACCGGTACATCCGGCAGGACTTCTTCCTGGCTCGCCGCTTCCAGAACCTCGGCGACATGAACCGTCAGTTGCGCGAATGGCTCGACACGGTTGCCAATGTCCGCCTGCATGGCACCACGCATCGTGTCGTCACCCAGCACTTCAGCGAGGAGCGGCCCGCATTGCAGGCCTTACCCGCTGGAACGTTTAACGGTGTGATCCGGCTTGAGCGGCGCGTCAGTCACGAAGGGCTCGTATCCGTCGGCGGCAACTACTACAGCGTGCCGGACCGTACCCGCAGGCGCACGCTCGACATTCACAGCCTGGCTCACGAGATCCGCATTTACGAGGACGGGGAGCTGCTGGCCGTTCATCCAGTGCTCGAAGGCCGTCGACGAACATCGCTGCTGCCGGGGCACCGACGTTCACACGACCGTCAGAAGCAGGCTACACAGCATGCCGCTCCACTGCCAGCGACGCCGGTTGTGCGTCGCCCGCTGGCGTTTTATGACCAGGTGGCCAAACGCCTGGCCGGTGCCGGGAGGCCTGCATGAACAGCATGCCATCATCGACACTCGAACGGATTCGCCGATACCTGGTTGGCCTGCGCATGCCGCGAGCGCTCGAAGCGCTGGACGCCACCATGAAGCGTTTCGAGCAGGGCGACAGCTCCATGATGGAGGTGCTCGAAACCTTGTTGGGCGAGGAGTTCACGACACGTGAAACCCGGCGCATCAAGATGGCACTGCAAACTGCGCGGCTCGGTACGATCAAGACGTTGGCTGGCTACGACTTCAGTTTCCAGCCCAGCCTGGACCGTGATCGCATCATGGCGCTCGCGCAGCTCGAGTTCATTGAGCGGCGGCAAACAGTTCACTTCCTCGGCCCGCCTGGAACCGGGAAGTCCCATCTATGCGTCGCGCTCGGCGTCGAAGCCGTGCGAGCTGGCAAGAGCGTCTACTTCGGCACGCTTGCCGAAATTGTTGCCTCGATGGCCAAGGCCGAGCGCGAGGGCAATCTCACGCAACGTGTGCGATTCCTTGCACGCAACAGCCTGTTGATCGTTGACGAAATCGGGTACCTCCCGATCGGCTCGAACGGCGGCAACCTGTTCTTCCAGCTCGTCAATGCCTGCTATGAGCGATGCGCCATCATCCTGACTTCGAACCGCAGCTTCGGCGAATGGGGCGAAGTGTTCGGCGATAGCGTGGTCGCAGCGGCGCTGCTTGACCGTCTGCTACATCACGCCATTGTGGTGCAAATCGAGGGGTCGTCGTATCGCCTGCGTGAGCACGCCGATCTGCTGCCTGACCATCTGCGCAACCGCACATCCTCGCTGACCCCCGTGCCCGTTGAACCCGCTCGCCGGCGACCGGGCCGCCCCCGTAGGAGTTCACCTGATCACGATGGCGGCTGATCACCGTTCGCACAGGGTGGGGATTTTTACTTCGACACTTCTGGGGAAATTACGCCCGACGTTGACAGCAGACTGGACGCCGCCGTCGAATGCGTCATCGACGAGGCCGTGCACGAATGGCTCCCTGATCAGCGACACCTTGCGCATCCTGCAACTGATCTTGTACTTGAGGTGAAACGTCGCTGCAGCGTTGCAGGTCTATCGCCTCCAAGCAGGTCAACAATTGCTCGACGGTGGCTCTCCTATCGCGAGCAGGATGCTTTGGCACGAGCTGCGCTCCCGAACGCTGCAGTTGCCCCTGGCACATTCCAGGTCCGACATCCGTTAGATATCGTGCAGGTTGATCACACGCAAGCGGACATCCTGCTCGTTAGCGAACTGGACGGACAGATTATCGGTCGACCGTGGCTGTCTGTGGCTCTCGACGTTGCTACGAGATGTGTGCTTGGCTTTTATGTCGCAATGGAGAGGCCGGGGGCTGCGACGGTAAGCTTGCTCCTCTCGCGCGTAGTTCTGCGCAAAGAGCCGTGGCTCGAAAGACTAGGCGTTGAGGCTGACTGGCCGATGCGCGGTATCCCTCGAACGCTGCATCTTGATAACGCGGCCGAATTCAAAAGCCGTGCCCTTCGCAGTGGATGCCGCGAGTACGGCATTGAACTGATGTACCGACCGGTGGGCAAGCCGCACTTTGGTGGCCACATCGAGCGGCTGAACAGGACCTTGATGGAGCGCGTACGTGGCCTCCCTGGTTCGACTGGATCGTCAGTCAAAGGGCGCAAGGCGCGCCAGGCCGAAAAGACAGCTTCGCTTACGTTGAAGCAGTTCGAGCAGTGGCTGGCTGTCGAGATCGGTAGGCGTTATCACTGCGGCCCCCACCGCGGTTTGTTGGGACTTCAGCCCGCGCAAAAGTGGCAGGAAACATGGCGAGCAGCGGATTCACGATGCTTGCCAGCTCAACCGGATGCCGAACTGAAGTTTCTGATCCGGTTCCTGCCAGTCGCATCCCGGACCATTCAGCGGGACGGCCTCAAGCTCTTCCTGATCCGCTATTGGCATCCCTTGTTCGCGGCATGGCGGGAAACACGCCGGTCCGTGACGGTCCGCTATCACCCAGAAGACCTCTCGCGCATCTTCGTAAGCGCTGGCAGAGGCAGTTTCGTTGAAGTGCGATACGCGGACTTGCGTCGGCCTCCCATCTCGCTGTTCGAACAGCGAGCAGCTTTGCGAGCTATCCGGGCTAGGGGACAACGGGCAGTATCGGAGAGGGAGATATTCGAGACTGTTGAGCAGCAGCGACAACTGGTCGTCACTTCCCAGCGGGCTACTCGAGCGCGACGCCGCATGGCACGTCAAGCTGGCGGTTTGGTTCCGAAGAGCAGCATCGAAGATCTCTCACTCACTGAACAGCGGCAGGTCGAGCAGGTAAACTACGACGCACCAGTTACCGCGTATGACGTTGAACAGTGGTAGGGGGCCAGCATGAAGCAAGATGATTTCGCGCATCTGCTACCCGCAGCAAGAGATCAGGTCCTACTCGGAAAAGAGGATCGCATAAAGAGTCTGCTACGTGACCGGTGGATCGACTATCCCCGAGCGACTGAAGCCTTACAGCTACTGCAGCGGCTCTATGACACGCCGAGACGTGAGCGCATGCCGTGTCTTCTGCTGCACGGCGACTCGAACATCGGGAAAACCAAGATAACGGCCAAGTTCAGGCGAGCGCACCCCAGCGAGTTCGACGAGAGAACCGGGGTAGAGCGGTGTCCGGTCGTGAGCGTACAGATGCCTCCCACCCCCGATCAGCACCGCTTTTACGCCGCCTTGCTCTTTGAGCTCGGTGCGCCACATAACCCCGCTGCAGGGCTTGCCACACTCGAGCGGCTCGCTCGCGACATCTTGCGGCGGATGTCGCCGCAGATGCTAATCGTAGACGAGGTCCATCACCTGCTCGCCGGAACCTACCGTGAGCAACGCGCCTCTTTGAACCTTCTAAAATACCGAGCCAACGACCTGCAGATTAGCATGGTCCTTGTCGGTACGCGCGATGCCGTTCTAGGGCTTCAGACCGATTCACAGATGATCAGCCGCTACAGACCATTCGAGATCCCAAGGTGGAGGGAAAGTGAAAGTCTTCGCAGGCTCATGGCTGCGTTCGAGAAAGTCTTGCCGCTACGAAAACCATCGAATCTGTCGCGACGTGAGATTGTCCAGCTCGTTCTCGAGATAAGCGGAGGGCTGACTGGCGCCATATCTACGATCCTCAACGAAGCAGCAGAGTTGGCGATCAGGAACGGTGACGAGTGCATCGATATCGCTCACCTAGAACGAGTTGCCCGCGCGTATGTCTGACACCCACCGGCCGTGGCCCATCGCACCTCGCCCCTTCCTGGAAGAGGCGTTTGGTAGCTGGTTGGGTCGAATCGCGGCGCGGTATCAGACGAGCGTAGACCTGATCTGGGAATCGGGCACAGGCGTAGCGATGCCTAGCCTGACCAAGGCCGGCTGGATCCTCTTTCCCCCAGTTCCATCCGCAACTCTGAGCCGTCTATCTCGCGTAGCGCGGCTCAACGATGGCATTCTGAGCATGATCCAGACGCCGCATGAGTGGGTCTTCGACCAGAAGTACTTGGTGTATTGCTTCAGATGTCTTGTTCTGAACGACGCCGATGTCACTGCATCACGGTGGAAGAGGGAGTGGCTCGATCCGTCAGCCGACTACTGCCGGGTGCACCACAGCCTGCTCGAGACTGTTCCGCAATCGATTTTCGCCAGAGCTCCGAATTTCGACGCCGCGCTGCGGGCGATATCACGTTATCGATGCCCACCGCTTAGGCTGAGCAAAACACTACGCTAGCAGTATTAGTGAACATTGCTAGCACTACTTTGGGCACGGCTAGCATTGATTGTGAACTGCTACACGAGCTGGCCGTGCCCGGCTTGCGCATCGGATTCAAATTCCGGTGGACCGCCCTCGGTGGTGGTGTAGCGACCGAGGCGAAAATCACGCAGCAAGCCCGCATGACGATCACGCCCGACCTGCCGCTGCCGTTTGACGCGCAAGCCGCCGCAAAGATCGGCGGATTGGTTATTGTGATCTCAGGCGCCTCTTGTCGTCATGCTCACTTTCGCACTGGGCGGCTGTTGAAATTCGGAGCGGTGACCTGGCCCACTCGATCAATCGCGCTGGCTGCGCGTTTTAGGTAGCATGCCGTGGAAGCAATGAAAAAGGGCTCCAACGGCATAAGCGATGGTCGCTTCACTGCCGCTGGAGCCCGTTCAGGGCCAGCCAGTTACTGGCCTGCGGCCAGTGCCTTAACCCTCTCGGTTGTTAGTGCGTTGCCGGCAATGCCCCAGTCACCGCTCTTTACTTCCTCAACGATAACCCAGGTAACGGGCCGCATGCTTTCGCCCTCGATCGACACCATGGCGTCGGTAAGGGTAGAAATGATCTTTTCCTTGTCGGCTGCGGAGAAAACGCCTTCGATGACTTTTACGTTAATGAGCGGCATAAGTGTTCCTTTGGTTCGTTTGAATTGATGCTGCTGTCTTGCCTTACGTCGGCTTGATTCAATGGTATTGCTTCACAATTGCATCTCGGATTCGTTCGAGGGACAGCCGAAGCTGCGCCCGCGGACACGCAAGATTGAGTCGCACTCTGCGGTCGCCGTTCTCGACGAACATCTCTCCGCCTTCCAGAACGACGCCTGATTTTTCAAGAAAGAAACGCGTGAGGTTGACTGAATCGTCGAAATAGGTCCGTAGGTCGATCCACGCCAGATAAGTCGCTTCCGGAACGCGAAATTTTGCTTTTGGCAAGTGATCGCTCAGAAAGTGTTGAGTCAGGGCGAAGTTCTCGTCCAGATACAGCCGCAGCGCATCCAACCACGGAGCGCCATCGCGGTACGCACCGATGGCGGCGGCGAGACTGAGCGGGTTCACGAACGGGTAGTGGCGCCGTTTCCATTCTGAGCGCAATTCCGGATCCGGGATGATGACGGTCGCGATCATCATTCCTGCCAGATTGAACGTCTTGCTAACGGCCATGCACGTGATGATGTCTGGGCTACCCGGGAACAACTTCGCCAACGGCGTGTGTGCATTTCCGGTTCTTAGCAAGTCGCAATGGATCTCGTCAGAAACAATCTTCACACCGTTTGCGATGCAGAGTTCACCCATTCGGCGCAGCTCGTCGCTTGTCCAGATCCGGCCGGTCGGATTGTGAGGGTGGCAGAGGAAAAAGAGCTTCACCGCCGGATCGCTAACTTTCGCTTCGAAGTCCTCAAAGTCGATCGAGTACTTGCCGTCGTCGGATGCGAGCATGCGTGACGTCACGAATTCGCGATCGCGCTGAAGCGCCGCGTGTTTGAAGTATCCATAGGCCGGCGTCAGACTAAGCACTTTGTCGCCGGGGCGGCACACATATTCTACGAGTGCGAAGAGGGCTGGTATGACGCCGAGTGAGACCTGCATTTCCTCGCGAGCGAAATGCCAGCTGTATCGTTGCGCACACCAGGAGTGGAAAGCCTGATAGAGCTGCTCGTCCAGGTCCGCCGTGTAGCCGAAGATGGGATGTTTGAGGCGCTCGGTAATGGCATCGATGGCGGCATCGGGGGCGGCGAATTGCATGTCGGCGACCCACATCGATATCAGCTCTTCTCTCGGCATCTCGAGTGCAAGTGCAGGTGCATCCGCTCCGAACAGATAATTCGCGAAACCTTCCTCCGCCATTGCATTTGTGTTGCGGCGGGAGATCGAGCGATCAAAGTTATAGCCCATACTGGATTCTCCATGTACGAAATCAAGCATTCAACGAGCCTCGCGCGATGCAGCTGTTGGTCTATCGCACCGACGGACGACGGCATATCCGCTTGACCTTTCGGTCCCATGACGCGCAACAGTTTCGAAGGCCTGCATTGACGTCGATGGGGAGTCTGAATGTGGCATGCAACCTGAGGCGACGCCTCGGCCGGTCCGGATCACGGTCGGCCGGCCAAGTTTCGCCAGATCTTCTGATGCTATTAAATGCCGATGGGAAGCACTTCGAACGACTTGGAAAAGTTGATTCGGAGACTTCCCATGCAAGCAGTCCGAGCCCGCCGTACCTCATCTCGCGTTCATGTCGGGGACCGGAATGATGCGTCGGCATTTCAGTCCGATTACGCGGTTTCCTGCTCGAAAGTCGGATAATCGGTGTAGCCCTTGGCACCAATGACGCCATAGAAGGTCGACCGATCGGGCTCCGTGAGCGGCCAACCGTTCTTCATCCGCTCCACCAAATCGGGATTGGAAATGAAGGCCGTGCCGAACGCGATCAGGTCAAGTTCTCCCTTCGCCAGTTCGGCTTCGGCGAGCTCCTGCGTGAAGCCGCCGGCGCCGATCAGCGTGCCTTGGTAGGCCTTGCGAAAGGCCGCACCAAAGCCATTCGGAGTACCTGCTGCAGAAATGGTCGTCTGATAGTTCAGGTGTACGAACGCCAGCTTCCGTTCGTTCAAGGCCGAGGCCATGCTCGCCCACGCATCCGCTTCCCCTTCGAAGGCCTCCATATCGTAGATGCGCCCGAACGGCGAGACCCGCACGCCCACCTTTTCACCGCCAATGGCGTCTGCCAGGGCGTCGATCGTCTCCAGCAAAAAGCGCTGACGATTAGCGATGGAACCGCCATATTGGTCGGTGCGGGTGTTCAGCGCGCTGCTCAGGAACTGGTCGAACAGGAAGGCATTGGCCGCCATCACTTCTACGCCGTCGAAGCCTGCGTCCATCGCCCGACGCGCGGATGCAACGAAGTCCTGAGTGACACGTTGCACTTCGTCCGTGGTCAGCGCACGCGGCACACTCGGGAGGACCGGGCCCTCCTTGCCGGGTTCTACCCACGCGTAGACCATGGTCGTGGTCGCCGGCACTTCGCCCGACGACACCGGAGCCGCATTGCCAGGCTGGATGGAAACGTGGGACAGCCGGCCAACGTGCCAGAGCTGGGCAAAGATTTTGCCGCCCTTTTTGTGCACGGCGTCGGTGACCTTCCGCCATCCTTCCGTCTGCTCGTCGGTGTACAGACCCGGCGTATACAGATAGCCTCGGCCCTCTTCGGACACCGGAAGACCTTCGGTGATGATCAAGCCGGCGGAAGCACGCTGCGCGTAGTAGAGCGCGGTGAGATCGTTGGGAATGTTATCGGGCGTACGCGTGCGCGTCATCGGTGCCATGACGACGCGGTTGGCGAGCTGCGTCCCGGAGAGATCGTAGGGCGTAAACAATTTACTCATCATGTTGCTCAAAATGTAGGTGCGCCAGGGCGCTGGTGAGTGTCGGGTTAAATGCGAAATGAAACGGATGGCTATCTAACAGCCGGGAATCTGCTTCACGCGCATTTCGGTCAGTCCGGAAAGAATCGATACCTTGTGAATGGGGGGCTGCCTAGTGAGCGCACCCGTCAATGCTGCAGCTCATGCCTCCGGTGTCTTCGCTTTCGTCCGGTACGTTCTCGGCGGAGTCGAACAACGCTTTTTCGAACACGGCAACTTCACGTGCGCCTGAGAGGTACGTTCGGTTGTTGAAGACAAACAGCGGAACGCCATTTGCGATTCGATTTGCCTCTGCTTCATCTCGCGCGATTTCGGACACCATCTCGCGATCGTCGAAGGAGAGCGACGCAGCAGAAATGCCGATGCTCTTCGCAAGGTCGATGAGCGCGGCTCTATCGAAGATGTCAATCCCGTCGGTCGTCGCGGCCCGGTAGATCGCTTCGATCATCCGTTGTTTGTCTTCGGACGTTTGGACACTTTTGACGAGTAGGTGCGCGTCGCTCGTATCGCCAAAGCGCATGGTCTCGAATCGGTAGTTCAGACCTTCCTGGGCTCCGGCCGAGCACACCGCATCCATCATTCTTTGCGCTGCTGTCGCGTTTCCGAACTTGGCATAAAGCGCGTCTGTAAAGCCGGTCGGAACCATGCCTCGCGCAAGACGGTAGGACTTGTGTGTCACGACCACGTCGACGTGCTGCGTCACGCCTTCTATCGCTTTTTCCAGGCGTCGTTTTGCGATCCAGCACCAGGGGCAGACAAAGTCCGACCACACTTCTACATTGACCCGCTTCATGTTTCATCCTCAGCTAGAAATTGCTGCCTCGTGGCGCTCCGCTCGCAGCGGTAGCGCCGGGTAGGACATTTACTCGCGACCGAGATGGTCCAGCGCGTCGAGGACATGAGTGCTATAGACCACAGCGGCGCCGGCATTGAGATTGATGGCGACACCAAGTGCTTCTGCGACTTCTTCCTTCGTCACACCGAGCTTGTTGGCTTCTGCCGCGTGAAAAGCGATGCAGCCGTCGCAGCGTGTTGTGACAGCGACTGCCAACGCAATCAGCTCTCGCGTCTTTGCGTCGAGATGATTTGTCTTGGCGCCGGCGGCACCGAGCAAACCAACGCCTTTGAGCGTGTCCGGGGTGTACCGTGCGAGTTCATGCACGCGACGGGTGACGGCGCCGATTGTTTCAGTCCAGTTTTCCATGGTTTTCTCCAAATAACAACCAACTAGTTGGTAGGGTAAATACTCAAATAAAAGAGCCATGTTCACGCGGAAAACGGCTCTGGCGCTGGGTGCAACGATGAATCGTTTGGGGAAGCGATCCCCTTTTTATGCTGCGGAGACGATGAGTCGAATGATGCCGCGGTCGAGCGTTTCGCCGTTCTTCATGGCCCACTCGACAAAGCTGGCTCCCTCTAGAACGCTCAATACCTGATACGCCTTCTGGCAGCTCCCCACACCGGCGGCGATCTCGCCGTCGCTGATGCCCTTGTCGATGACCCTGGTCAGCCAGCGCAGTTGCAGCTCGAAAAACCGGTGCGTGAGCTTCTGCAGTTCGGGCGGCAAAGCAGCCATCTCGGCGGCAAGCGCACCGCAGAGCGGGAGCAGGCTTCCATCACTGCTGGCGCGAAAGGTATCGAAAAATCCGTTCAAGCGGCCCCAGAAGTCCTCATTCTCGCGGTCGATTCGCTCGAACGCTTCCACCACTCTCGCGACATAGGCTTCCACAATCGCAACGCCCAGATCTTCCTTCGTCGGGAAGTGATGGTGAATGCTTGCCTTCCGGATGCCAACGGTTTCGGCCAGATCCGCATAACTGAAGGCGGCATAACCCCTCGAGCGCATCAGGCCTTCTGCAGCTTGAACCAACGCGTCGCGCGTACCTACTGCCATGCATCCTCCGGCACACTGCCATCTTCAATTGAACGAACCCAGCGAATCACTGCAAGCGGAGTCTACCTACTAGTTGGTTTTTTGTCAAGCATGACGGCGCATCTCGTCTTCGCAGCGGGCCAACCTTGCAGGGACGCCCCGCAAGCAGATGGTGGAGGAACGTGTCCCCAATTGCACTAACCGACCTCGTGCATTTTTTCATTGAGCGGGCAGAGCGGCAAATTCGTCCGATCAATCTCGAAGGAGCGTCACGACTACAAGGACGAGAAATGCCCTTGTGAAGCTACCAACTAGATGGTAGGCTTGCCGCGTGTTTGAACTTTTCCCTGCGCGAGAGCGCTCCTAGGAGGACCAGCAGATGACTACCCACCCGAACGGAATCGATGTGCCGGCTTTGCAGCAATTCGCGCAAGAAGTCGCCACGGACCCCACGAAGCGAAACGCGCGCTTCAACGTCAAGACGAAATGGGAACACCAGACGCGTTCCGTGGCGACTGTCAGCCACTATGAGCTGGGCGGGGTGACTCACCAGCGGCATTTCGAAATCGCAGCGGACGAACCCACCCAGCTTTTGGGCACGAATAGCGCGCCTAATCCGCAAGAGCTGCTCATGGCCGCGCTCAACGCTTGTTTGACGGTCGGATACGTGGTCAACGCCGCCGCGATGGGCATCACTGTCCACAGTCTGGAAATCGAGACCGATGGTGAGCTGGACTTGCGCGGTTTCCTCGGGCTCGACGAGAGCGTGAACCCGGGATACGACGAAGTGAGCTATGTCGTTCGCCTGCACACGGACGCTTCGCGCGAGCGTGTCGAGGAGTTGCACCAGGTCGTGACGAAAACTTCGGTCAACCTCGCGAATTTCTCGAAGGCGATCCGCATGGTCTCGACTCTCGAAGTCCGCGAAGGCTAACCAGCGGAGGTACTTGCGATACCGGCCGCGTTCTGCGTTCTGCGTTCTCCGCGAGGCGAGCTGATTCATGGACGCGGCAAGACGAGTAATGTCCGCGTTGGCGCGGCCGCGCATGCGGAACTGATCCAGACATTTAAATTAAGGAAGCCAAAATGAATGATTTTTCCGGTAAGAAACTTCTTGTCGTCGGTGGCACCAGCGGTATCGGGCTCGCAACGGCCAAACAAGTGCTGAAAAGCGGCGGTAGCGTCGTCTTGACGGGAAACAGGAAAGACAAAGCTGAAGCGGTCCGTGCCGAACTGAGCGGGCTCGGTCCGGTCTCCGTGATTGCGGCGAACCTCATGACCGAGGAAGGCATGAACGCCATCCGCTCGGAGATCAACGCGAATCACAAAGATATCTCGCTTCTGGTGAATTCTGCGGGCATCTTTGCTCCGAAGGCCTTCATCGACCACGAAGAATCTGATTACGACATGTACCTGTCGCTCAATCGTGCCACTTTCTTCATTACGCGGGACGTGGTCAGGAACATGCTCGCTGCGAAGCTCCAAGGCGCTATCGTGAACGTCGGGTCGATCGGAGCCCAGGCAGCGCTGGGCGACTCCGCGGCATCGGCGTATTCCATGGCAAAAGCAGGTCTGCACGCGCTCACGCGCAATCTCGCGATTGAACTCGCCGATGCGGGTATCCGAGTGAATGCTGTCTCGCCGGCGATCGTACAGACGTCGATTTATGAAGGCTTTATGGCGAAGGAAGACATTGCCGGTGCGATGAAAGCGCTCGAGTCGTTTCATCCGCTCGGACGCGTCGGTACGCCCGAAGACGTTGCAAACACGATCGTCTTCCTTCTTTCAGACAAGACCTCGTGGGTAACCGGTGCCATCTGGAATGTGGATGCGGGGGTGATGGCCGTGCGCAAATGATGGCTGTTTGGATGTACGCGCGCTAGCAGTACATGGGCGACGGAAACGTGATGAAGGAGGGGCTACCGCTGCCTCCAGCGGTGCTCCAACAGGACATTGAAGGCGTAGTCGGCGACTTCATGGACGGCGAGCAAGGAGTGTGCGATGCGATTTGCAGTCTATAAAACGGATGGGCACCGCGGCATCGCGGTGGAGCACGGCGGGCGATGGTTCGGGCTGACCGCCGAGGACACCGCCTATCCGGGCGATCTGGATGCGCTGCTGGCGCACGGCGCTGATCTTGCCGAAGTGGGCGCGCTTCTCGCGCGCGGCGCGCCGGTCGATCTCGAGGCGGTGCGCTTGCTGCCGCCGTTCGGACGGTCCGGCAAGATCGTCTGTGTCGGATTGAACTACCTCGACCACTCGACCGAGACCGGGTTTGCGAAGCAGGCCTATCCGACCGTGTTCGCGCGGTTTGCGTCGAGCCTGATCGGCCATGGCGACCCGATCGCGCTGCCGGCGCAATCGTCCCAACTCGACTACGAGGGCGAACTAGTGGCGGTGATCGGCAAGGGCGGACGCAGCATCGCGCGCGAGCGGGCGCTCGATCATGTTGCCGGCTATTCGATTTTCAACGACGCCACGCTGCGTGATTACCAGTTCCGCACGCCGCAATGGACGATGGGTAAGAACTTCGACGGGACGGGGGCATTCGGGCCGTGGTTCGTCACGGCCGACGAACTGCCGCGCGGCTGCAAGGGGCTGAAGATCCAGACGCGCTTGAACGGTGCGGTCGTGCAGGAGGCATCGACGTCGGACATGATTTTCGATGTCGAGACGCTGGTCGTGCTGCTGAGTGACGTGATGACGCTGCAGGCCGGCGATGTGATCGTCACGGGCACGCCTGCCGGTATCGGGATGGCGCGCGAACCGCAGCTCTGGATGAAAGCCGGAGACGTGTGCGAAGTCGAGATCGAGCGGCTCGGCGTGTTGCGCAACCCGGTCGCGTACGTGGGGACGGTCCGGCGCGACGCTTGACTTACGCGCATGGTGCTCTGCGCCCGGCTCGCAGGCGTTGTCAGGCAGGTTCTCTACATGCGAGGAGAGGCGGACGCGCGCGTAGGGTGCCGTGATCGTGAGCGTGACAACAGACAGAGGTGCCTGTCACGTTCGGACAGTCTTCTGAGATTTTAAGTGGGACGTCCGATGCGGTTATGCTGGTGATTTAGTCGCAGGCGAAGGATGATTACCCGTCGACGCAAAGAAGTCTGCTGGCTCGTCCGGCCTGGCGAAGTGCCTCCCGTATCTGAAAGATCGACTACAAGAGCTTGATCGGTAAAACGCGATTTGATTCCAAGGGCGATCTCCAGAATGCGACGATGACACTCTATACGTTCAAGAACGGGAAACGCGAAAGCCTGCGCGTACAACATTGAATATCGGGACACCCCGACACGACGTTCGGGGTGTCTGCTTCCTCTCTGGTCAAACGCGCCCGTGCGCTCAGTCGCCTGCAGCCAGGAAGTTCACCGGACCGTCAGTCAAACGCAAAGCGGGGGAACCCGATCCGCCCACGGTGCAGCGCGCTCAAGCTGCGCGGCGAGCGAGAACAGCAGCGACTCTGCGCCGAACGCCCCCGCGAAATGGCTGCCGATCGGCAGGCCTTGCTCGTCCCAGTAAAGCGGCACCGACATCGCGGGCTGACCGGTCGCGTTGAACCATGCCGTGAACGGAGAAAACCGATGCGCTCGATCGATGACTTCGCTCAACGACTGCGTGTCGTCCGCGGTCGCAAGTTCGGCCGGCGCAAGCGGCGGCATCGCGAGCGTCGGCGTTAGCAGCACGTCGTAGCGCTCCATCAACCGGCCGAACGTCCGGCCCAATGCATGGATCCAGTCGACGGCGCTCGCGTATTCGGCGCCGCTTGCATTGCCTTTCTCCCGCAGGATGATACGGGTGCGGGCCTCGATTTCGCCGTCGCGTACCGGAAGTCCGCGCTGGTTGCCTATCATGTCGACCAGCGCACGCGTTTGTGCGCCGATGATCGTGAATACACGGTCATAGAACGCCTCCGAATCGACCGGACTATCGAGCGGCTCGACGTGGTGTCCGAGCGAGCGCAGCAACGCGACGGTATGTGCGAGTGCGGGTCGGCAGGCCGGATGAAGCGGCCACGGTGGCGCTTGCTCTATCACGGCGATTTTTAGCGGCCGCGGATCGCGCTGCGTGGCCGCGAGAAACGTCTCCGGTTGGCATGGCGCCGCATAGGGCGCGCCGGTATCGGCGCCCGCGGTCAGGTCCAGCAGGGCGGCGCTGTCGCGAACCGAGCGCGTGATCGCGTGGTTGATGGCCATGCCGGCCCATCCTTCGCCGATCATCGGGCCATTCGGCGTTCGACCGCGTGTCGGCTTCAATCCGAACACGCCGCAGCAGGACGCGGGCACCCTCAGCGAGCCACCGCCGTCGTTGCCGTGCGCGAACGGCAGCACGCGCGCGGCGACAAGCGCTGCCGCGGCGCCGCTCGATCCGCCGGCGCTCACATGCGGATTCCACGGATTGCGTGTGACGCCGAAACGCGCTGAGGAGGTGCAAAACGACGTGCCCAGTTCGGGCGACAGCGAGGTTCCAGCGATCGGTATGCCCGCGCGCCGTAGGCGCCCCACGAGTTCGCCGTCGAAGTCGGGCCGGTAGTCGCCGAACAGGAACGATCCGTTCGCCATGCGTGCGCCGCGCACCGGCATGAAAAGGTCCTTGATGAGTGTCGGGACACCGGCGAGTACGCTCTCGTGGCCAGTGATGGTCGATGCGGCTAGTCTGGCCGTTTCGTCGAGGCGCTCTGCGACGGCATTCAGCGAGGGGTTGATCGCGTCGAGACTGGCGAGGACGGCGTCCAGCAGTTCCGTCGGCGTTACTTCTTTCTCGCGAACGAGCGCCGCGAGCGCGATGCCATCATGCGTGGCGATGAGCGTTTGGAAATCTTTCATAGGTCTATCGTTCGAGAACAAGAAAATGGGAGTGGATCAATCGTCGCCGCGGCTACGAAATGCCGGCAGCAACCACAGCAGTGCCGTGGCGGCTGTACCGGACGCGATGGAGACGATTGCGGGACGCAGTCCGCCGAACGCCTGTGCACATCCGAGCACGACCAACGGGCTGAGGAACTGGCCCAAATAGAGCGCGGCTGTGAAACCGCCCAGGGCGCGGCCACGAATCGCGAGCGATAGCCTGCGCATCAGCGGCAGGATTGCGTTTGGGACCAGCATGCCGCCGCCGAAGCCGTGAATCACGACCGCCACGACGATGGCCGGCACCGTATTGGCGCTCGCAAGCAGATACAGACCCACCGCAAGCAGCACAAGGAGCGCGACATTGACGAAGCGCCGGCCGAGCGAGTCGCGCAACCATGGCCATGCGATGGAGCCGGCCAGCGTCGATAGCAAACCGATACCCGAGACCGCACCGATCATCGTCGACGAGTGCTGCCCGATGTCGATCATCAGCTGCGGCATCTGCACCGGGACCACGAAGGAACTGACCATTCCGACGCAGATCAGCAGATAGCCAATGGCGAGCGTCGACGCGAGCTTGCCGCCGGACAGCGGCGTGCCGCCGTCGCCCGGCTCGGCGGGCCGACCATGACGCAGCGGCTCCCACAGCAGGGCGGCAATCGCAGGTATGAGCAGGATCGGCAGCAGGTAAAGATAGAACGGATAGCGCCATGCGTGCTCGCCGGCCGCGCCGCCGAGCACGAAAAAAATCGTGCCGACGACACCGATCGTGACGACCTGCCGGTTCACGTAGCGCACCCGTTGTTCACCGTGCCAGTAGTCGCCGATTAACGTCGTGCAGCACGTCATCACGCACGCTTCCGCGGCGCCGAGCGCGAACCGGCAGACGAGGATCGCGGTGAAACTGTCGAGCCATGCCGGCGCAGCGCCGACCAGCCCGTACACGAGCGTTGCTAGCAAAAGCAGCATCTTGCGTCCGACGCGATCGGCAAGCCAGCCGGCGAGCGGCGCGCACAGCGCGATCGCAAGGGCGGGGCCCGTCGCGACGAGCGGCACGAGTGCGGCGAGGCGCGGGTTGGCTGGCACGAAGTCCGCCGCGAGTTTCGGCAGGATCGGCGCGATCATGACTGCGCCCATTACGGTGAGACTGCTGCCGAGCAGCAGCACAGCACCCTGGCTGGCGCCGGCTTGCCTAGCGGCACGTGAATATGGCGCGGTATGCGCGGAAGAAAGCGGATTCATCGACTGCTCCCGAATCAGAACATCAGAACGACAGCGCGGCACGCAGCGCGATTTGGTACCCCTGCGCGTGGTTTTGCGCACCGAATTCCTTGTAAACGTGCAGCCATACCGCCGGCTTTCCCTGTTCGACATAGCTGATCGCGGGGCCCACCGCGTTCACGTGCGCGCGGTTGCCGTCGACATTCGGGCCGTGGTCGTTGCTCAGTTGCCGCTCGATGTAGCCGCCGAGGCCGGCGGTGAACGGGCCGATGTGCTGTCCGAGCGCGAATTCCTGGCGGAACCCGGTGCCGCTTCGATAGTTCGTTGCACGGTTCGTCGTGTTCTGATCGACCTCGATGCTGGTCGAGATTTCGAATCCGCTGTCGGTGATGTACGTTGCGCCGATGATCGGCGAGAAGGTCCAGTGGTTGACGCCAGGATTGAAAAGTCGAGTGGACCGATAGGCTCCCGTTGGCGCCTGCACTTGGAGTGCGACGTTGACGAACAGATTAGGCAAAGTCCACGCGAGAATCAGCGGCTGGAAATCCGCATCGCCGATATTGGTCGGATCGGCCGACATTGCGAGCGTTCCCGCGGGCGTCGGTACGTTCACGTGCCCGTTCAGATTCAGGAACGGCACGATCGCGCCGAAGCCGACGTTCGCGCCGAACAGCCTCGCGTTTGTCATTCTGATGTATGCGAGGCTCCACGACGCGGCTGTTAATGAGAAGTCGGCATTGCCGCCGTTGCGCATCGTGTGCGTCGAGTAGTACGCGAAGCGTGTGGCGAGCGTGCCGTTGGGCGTGGGTGGCGGCGTCATCCCCGCGCCGAAATCGAACACGCCGAACGGCGTGATCGGGCCGTCGTTTTCAAGCGCGCCAGCGCTCTGACATGCGAGCGTTGCCGCCAATGTGCCGATCGCGACGACGGTGGTGCGTGTGCGACAGTGCCGCACGCCATGCGGGCGTCTTAGGACTTTCATCGTGCCGTTTCCCGTACAGTTGAAATGTGTACGGAGTCTAGGAACGTCAAAATCCGGCGCGTTATCCGCTTTTGGTAATTATCGTGGGGGGCGTTTGAGCGTATCGGACGGCAGTTCGCCGAACAGTTCCCGGTAGTGCGACGCGAATCGGCTCAGGTGCCAGAAGCCCCAGCGGCACGCGACGTCGCTGACCGAAGCGCTCGCCGGGGAATGTTCGCGCAGTTCGCGACGCACCGCGTTGAGCCGTACCACACGCAAGTACCACGCAGGATGCGTGCCGAGGATTTCCTCGAAGCAGTACTGCAGCTTGCGCCGGCTCGCGCCCACCGCACGGCATACGTCGAGCACGGTCAGTGGAACGCCGGGCTGCGAGATCACGAGCTCGCGCACGCGGTCGACGATGCGACGCCGCGCGGATGGATCGAGCCGAACGGGCCGGCCGGCCGCTTCAAGCGCGTCGACGAGTTCGATCAGAATAGTGTCGCGCAGCGCCTTGCGCGTCTGCAGACGCGCAAGGCGCTGCTCCGACGTGTCTGCAGCGCTGAAACCCGCTACCAGCAAGGATTTCAACGCTTCGTAGCGGGCCACCGGCACGCGCGCGATGCTGGTTTCGCTGGACGGCGTTCCGCCGGCTTCGCCATCGTTATCGCCGAGCCATACCAGCCTGCGAAGCGTATCGGTTGGGACAGTCAGCAATACGACGTCCTGGTGGTCCGGGGTGCGCAACTCCGGCAGCGATGTGCCGCTGGAGACAAGCAGCGCTTTGTCGCGCAGCGGTGAGCCGCCGCAGTATCCGGTGCCTGAGGTTTCCAGCGGGATGCTGAACGACGTGCTACCGGCGCACTGGTCGCCACGTTTCAGCAGCGAGCGATTCACGCGTTCCCTCAGGAGCTGCATCTCGTCGAGGCGGATCGCATGGACGGTACCCTGGAAAGGCCCAGGCGAGAGCTGATCGAGGTGGATCGACCAGCCGTGCGTGCATTCGGCGAGGCTGTCGACGTCATTGCAGGTGAAGCGCCGGATGAACGGCATCCCGTCCGTCGAAGAGTCGCCGGTTGTCGCGGGCGGCAACGGGGTGTACGGCATGGCAGGTTGGGCGATGGACGAAGACCAGTGCCGACAGTGCGCACACCATAAATCATTGACAATGCGTCTTTACCCCGAGGCCGGACGTGCCCGACGCGCTCGCGGCTGGCAGACCTTCGGCCGACGACGTCGGCGGCGAATTCACGAGCCAGCCTCCGTCATCGACTTCCTGATAGCGCCGCATCAGCGGGTTGACTTGGCGAACGCTCAGACCGATCCGTTACGCTGCACGCCCGGGTTTCCAACCCATCTCGGCGATCAGCATCACCTTGGTTCGGTCAAGTTCTCGCATGGCGCACTCAGTGAGATTGAGTACCGGGAGAGTCTGGGGCTGACGACATAACCGATCGTATGTCTATGCAGTTATTACTAGTGCATACAGAAGAGAGACCTAAATTTTCAAAATAATTACAAAAACGACGAATATTAATATTCGCGTAAGAATTTGATCGATGAATTTCAAAAAGAACTCCGGAATTTTGCTAGTGCGGCGAGAATGAGGGCGCGCTGGAGAGTCGATATTTGATCTAGAGCTATTGCATCTTTTATTTATTGTTTGATCAAAAATCTGCAGTTGCTGGATGCACGTCAATGACTATGCCGCGTATAATTAAGTGAATTTGAAAGCCATATTTCATAAATTGCTTTGTACATGAGGGGCCGCCGGGAGATGCAACTTGTTTGACGCCCGGTTATCGCATAAACAGCGGCGCCATTGTGATTGCTGCTCGCACTCCCGTCAGTGCCATCACTTTGCCAACGTTCTCAACTGAGGATCATTATGGTCACCGATCCGTGTTAGTGCGCAGGGATTCGAGAAAAATCCGAGGCCCTGAGCAGTATCCTGGGATACGTGTTGTGTCCCGGCCGAGGTTCGTCCGGCGGCGAATTGCGACTCATAGGTTACCCCCCCCACTGCTTGCCGGCTGCACCTATTTCGCTCTCTTATTTTAAATACAAGGAAAACCAATGAAAGGCAAAAGCAGCACGCGCCTCGTCCTAAGGCTCTCCACCTTGGCCGCGCTCGCCGTGCAAGCGTCCGCGCAAGCGGCCACCTGCACGCCGCAGTGGAGCAGTTCGGCCAGCACCAACACCACGAATCTGCAGAACGCCATCCAACAGTGCGCTGCCAGCGGCACCAGCAGCAGTCCGGGCCTGGTCGACCTGGCCAGCAACAACGGCATCTCGACGGCGGTCATCACCAGCGTGAATCTCGCCAACAATATCGTGCTGAAGTTGGAGAAGGGCTTCACGCTGAAGGGCTCGCCCGCGCAGCCCTCGAGCGGCGCGATGCTGACCGGCAGCAATCTGAGCAACCTGACCATTACCGGCACCGGCGCGATCGACGGCGACGGACAGGACTACTGGCCTGCCGCAGTCGGGCAGAACAATACGGCCCGGCCCAAACTGATCGCCATCACCGGCTCAAACCTGCAGATTGGCTCGAACTTCACCGATGCCGGCAAATCGCAGTCGATCGTGGCCTTCCCGAGTTCGTCCAATGCTACCGGCAGCGCACTGATCATCCGCAACTCGCCGAAGGAGCAACTGGTGATTGAATCGGGCTCGAAGAACGTCACGATCGACGGCGTGTGGATCTACGCGAATCCGAACCGCAATGCCAGCGGTGACGATCTCGCGCCGAACACCGACGCGATCGACATCATCGGCACCCAGACGGCGACCATCAAGAACTGTCTGCTCGACACCGGCGACGACGATATCGCCATCAAGTCAAACGCGGGCGGGGCGGCCACCTCGAGCGTCAACGTCAGCCATTGCGTGGTGGGCGGTGGTCATGGCATCTCGATCGGCGGCCAGGAGGCGGCCGGCACCACGCTCGCCAAGCCCGGCGTCTCGCAGGTGACGGTCGACACGATGCAGTTCAGCGGCACCGACTACGGCTACCGGATCAAGACCGACCAGACCGCCAAGGACAGCGGTGCCACCACCGGCGTGACCTACCGGAACACCTGCATGCGCAACGTCCAGCAGCCCTTCCTGTTCACCTACGCCTACGCCTCGGGCACCGGCGGCGCCCTGCCGATCATCGCCAACGTCACCATCGACAATGTGATCGCCACCGCCACCAAGCAGCAAGGCGCCATAATCGGGCTCTCGAACAGCCTGATGGGCGTGCCAAAATCGGGCGACACGGGAATCAGCATCACCAATAGCCAGATCAGTGGCGGTAAGGCCTTCTCCGTGACCGACGGCGAATTGCAACTGGGCAGCCACAGCAGCGCGACGACCTCGACCGGTTCGAACGGACAAGTAGTGGGGATTCCGGATACCGGCGCGACGCTGTCCTGCCCGAGCAGCATCACGATCCCTGCGCAGATTTGAGCGACATGGGGACACGTCTTCGGTAGGGGCCAAATTAGGATCAAAACGCCTGATGCGTAAGCGCGAAATCCTCCGCACCTAGCCGGCACTGCTGAATCGATCCACGATTGCGTCCGCAACTCACACTTGCGGACGCAACCACGATGACAGCTGACACGATTGACCTCGTTTACCTGCCCCTGAAGGTGATGCACGTTTCGCCGCACGGCAAACGGTCGTTCGATCCAGATGGGAAACGCCGCCTGGTCGAAGCATGCTTGCAACCCGGCGCGTCACTATCGTTGGCCAGGCTGGCTTACCCGGATACGGGAGGCCAATCTGATCCGTTCAATGTCGTGCAAGGGCTGCTCGCCCCATAACGCGGCGTGCGAAGGCTTCTTGGGGTGCTCTTGATTTCCATGCATTTTTCCGGTTAGCCGCCTTTAAGCCCAGTAAGGCTTTTCCATGCGACCCTCAATAAATATCTATACAAATCAATATGATACTGTCTACCCCTCGCTTGAAGATCGTTGGTCGTTGTCAGAAGGTCTGGTCGGCTCGAAACCCCACCGTCGCCGGCTGTGCAAGCAGGCCCGAAAGGCCTTCTTGTTAGGCTCGTTGACTGGTTGACAGGACGGCGTTGTCGGACGCGGTACTCGGCAGGATCCGCTTCGCATAGAGCGCTGTCGATGGCGGTCAAAATCCGCGCTTTTCCGGCGGCGTCACGTCGCGGCGGCATGACACAAATGTAAAAGTCGGCGTTTTGGACGCGACCAACCTGTCGGAAGCGGGATGTTGATGCGGGGCGCGACGTAAGGAGCCCGTAGGGTGACTGGAGACGCGCCCCGCGTCGCATTGGGCGATGCGCATGGTAGAAAGGCGTTTGCCGAAGAAGAACAACAGGCGCGGCACCGGCCTCAACCGCCAAGTCCAGTACGGTGCCGCACCTCCACATAGGATCCAGATGGCAGGCCCGTCGGCCGGCCGGAGAGCCGTGTGAGCGATCAGTATCGCATTGCTCGCGCGGCCCGTCGACCTCAGTCGACTCCTCGTCTTTGGCGTTCTCGAGGAACCGCCAATGCAGCCGCCCACGGGCCGCCTGTACCTGTGCGCCCGTTGCCGGGCGCAGGTCTTCATCTGCCGCCGGTGCGATCGCGGCAATCGATATTGCCGGAATTGCGCCGCCGACGTACGCCGTGACCGTGTGCGCGAGGCTGGACGACGCTATCAGCGCACGCGCCGTGGGCGCGTTGCTCACGCGGCTCGAGCCAAGCGCTATCGGGCTCGGCGCAATAAAGTGACGCATCAGGGTTCACCTGACGTGCCCGCCGATGGTGTACTGCAACCGGACCGTGACGCCGCCATTGCACTCGCCAACGCCGCCGCCCATCCGGCGGCGGCGCAGCCGTTGCGTTGCCATTGCTGCGGCGGCTTGTTGCTGCCACTGGTGCGAACCGGCTTCGTGCGCCGTCGCGGTCCCCGTCGTGTTCGCTCCGAAGGGGCCTCCTTCGGGCGGTGCCCTGATCGCGGAGACCCCGATGACGATTCCGGTTGAACTCGAAGCGCAGATCCTGCGCCTGTATTACGCCGAGAAATGGCCGTGCGGCACCATTGCCAAGCAGTTGCGCGTGCATCGTGAGACGGCGCAGCGCGTGATTGCCCATGCCGGGCTGCCCCGGATTGGGCCGCAGCCGAAACCCTCGATGATCGAACCGTACCTGCCGTTCATCCGGCAGACACTGACGAAATACCCAACGCTGACGGCCAGCCGCCTCTATGTGATGGTTCGCGAGCGCGGCTACAAAGGGGCGCCGGACCACTTCCGGCATCTGATCTCACTGCACCGCCCCCGGAAACCTGCGGAGGCCTTCCTGCGTCTGCGCACGCTCCCCGGCGAGCAGGCCCAGGTCGATTGGGGGCACTTCGGCCACTGATGGCGTTCGTGATGGTGCTCTCATACTCGCGCGATATCTACCTGCGCTTCTTCCTTGATGCGCGAATGGAGAACTTCCTGCGCGGCCACATCGGCGCGTTTAACACATGGTGTGGACTACCAAGAGTCCTGCTGTACGACAACCTGAAATCGGCCGTGCTCGAGCGCGTTGGTGATGCGATCCGCTTCCATCCGACGCTGCTCGCGTTCGCCGGCCACTACCGCTTCGAGCCTCGGCCTGTCGCCGTTGCGCGCGGCAACGAGAAGGGACGCGTGGAACGCGCGATCCGCCATGTTCGAGAAGCCTTCTTCGCCGCGCGCAAGTACACCGATCTCGATGATCTGAACGCGCAAGCCGAGCAATGGTGCCGTACCCAGGCGGCCGACCGGCCATGCCCTGAGGATCGCACGATGACCGTGCGCGAAGCGTTCGCTCGCGAGCAGCCGTTGTTGTTGACGTTGCCCGACAATCCATACCCCGTCGAAGAGCAACTGGCCGTGAAGGTGGGCAAGACGCCGTACGTGCGCTTCGACCTGAACGATTACACGATCCCGCATACCCACGTGCGTCGCACGTTGACCGTCCGGGCCGACCTCAACCAGGTGCGGGTGTTCGACGGTGCCGAGATGATCGCCAGCCATCGACGTTGCTACGACCGGGCCGAACAGATCGAAGACCCACAGCACCTTAAAACGCTCGAGCAGTTCAAACGCGAAGCCCGGCAGCACCGCGGCGTCAACAGCCTGACCCGAGCGGTACCGGCCTGCGAGCTCCTGCTGATCCGTGCGGCCGAACGTGGCGCAAGCGTCGGCGGGCTGACGAGCTCGCTGCTACGCCTGCTCGACCGCTACGGCGCTGCCGAATTGCAGGCCGCCGTCGAAGACGCGTTGCGTGCGGGATCGGCGCATACCAATACCGTACGGGCCGCGCTGGAGCGCCGCCGCGCCGCGCGCGGCGCACCGCCTCCCGTTGCCATGAATCTGCCGGAGCACGTACGGCGCAAGGATGCGCCCGTCCAGCCGCACCGGCTCGATACCTACGATCAACTGACTGCGGAGAAAAAGGATGACGTCGACCCCGAACAACAATGAGATGCTGCGTTCGCGCGCCAGGGCGTTACGCCTGAACGGCCTCGTCGAGCATTGGTCCGAAGTCGACGGCTCCACCTGGCTTGCGCCGTTGCTGCAGTGGGAGGAAGACGAACGGGCCCATCGATCACTGCAACGGCGCATTCGCGCCGCGAAGCTGAGCAAGTTCAAGACGCTGACCGACTTCGACTGGGACTGGCCCAAGCGGATCGACCGCGCGGCGGTCGAGGACCTGATGTCGCTCTCGTTCCTCGACGACGCGACCAACATCGTGTTCATCGGCCCGAACGGCGTGGGCAAATCGACGCTGGCGCAGAACGTCGCGCACCATGCGCTGATCCAGGGCCGCACGGTGCTGTTCAAGTCGGCTAGCGAGATGCTCGGCGAACTCGCGGCACTGGACAGCGATTCGGCGCTGCGCCGCCGCTTGCATCACTATGCCACGCCGGACATCCTCGTGATCGACGAGGTCGGCTATCTCTCGTACTCGAACCGCCACGCCGACTTGCTGTTCGAACTCGTCAGCCGTCGATATGAGGCCCGATCGACCATCGTGACGACCAACAAGCCGTTCGCGGAATGGTCGGAGGTGTTCCCGAACGCCGCCTGCGTAGTGTCGCTGGTCGACCGTCTCGTGCATCGCGCCGAGGTGATCTCGATCGAAGGCGAATCGTATCGGCTCAAAGAGGCCCGCGAGCGCAACGAAGCGCGGGCCCGGCAGCGCAAGACGCGCAAACCTGCCGCAAAGAAGGGGCCGACGTCATGAGCCGCGCACCGTTGCTGCCCTCCGGGCGCCGGCGTGGCCTGCCGTTCGTCGTGCCCGACGACTGGACGCCCGAACAGGCGCTGGCTGCGTATGAACTGCTCGAGGATCTGCTCGCCGTGATCACCGACTTCTACGGCGCCCAACTCCACGAACAGCTGCGTGAGCAGCGCACGTCACGACCGGGTATCCGAACGCGAAAGCTCGACCCGCCGTTCTGAACAGCGCCACCGCCGCATCACGTCAAAGGGGCCCGAGGGCCCCTTCGTACTTGAGCGAATCACTCAGCATTGCACCGCCATTTAAGCGCGGTTTTACACCGCCATCAACAGCCCCATAGCGCGCATCGCTATCAACCTCCCGCCACGGTCCGTCGAGCCAGGCTGGATTCCAACAATATCGACACGAGACTCACTGTCTGACTGGCTACAAAATTCCGCCGCAGGTCAGGTTCGGTGATGGCTGGTTTTCGGATTCGCGACAACGGAACCTGTGCGACCGACGCCACGCCGTTCGTTCCCGGCGCAGACACCGCACGCGCACACGGTGCGTGTCGAGCCGTCAGTCCGGCGCCGTCCCGGTCGATTCGCGCACGACGAGTTCGGGTGCTCCGATCGTATGCACGGCCGCACCCGGCTCGATCCCGTCGATCATGTCGAGCGTCAGCGCGATCGCCCGCGCGGCGATCTGCGACGTAGGGAACCGCACGGTCGTGAGCGCCGGGCGGAACTGGTGCGCGAGCTGGATATCGGTCATGCCGACCACCGACAGCTCGGCCGGCACGCGCAGGCCGAGATCGGCGGCCGCCTGCATCGCGCCGATCGCCATTAGGTCGTTGGTCGCGAACAGCGCGGTGAGGCCGGGCTTCTCGCGCAGCAGCGCGGCGGCCGCTTCGTAGCCGCCTTCGATCGAATCGTGCGCCGACACGGCCGTCAGCGCGTCGGCCGGATGGCCGCGCGCCGCGAGTTCGTCGGCGAAACCGCGCAGCCTCACCGACTGCGGACCGCCCGACCCCTTGCCGACGAGCGCGCCGAACGCACGATGCCGCAGCCCGGACAGATGCGCGGCCGCCAGCGCGCCCGCCGCCGCGAAATCGACGGTCACGCACGGCAACGTGCGCGACGCATGCACGCGTTCCCACATGCACAGCACGATCGATGCGCCGTGACGCGCGATGTCGGCGAGCTCCGCTTCGGCGAGATCGGTGTTCATCACGATCGCGCCGGCCGCGAGCGTCCCCGCGATCCGCTCGAGGTAGTTGCGCGTGATCGCCGGATCGTCGTCGGTATTGGACACGAGCAGGTAATGGCCGCGCTTGCGCGCCTCGCGTTCGGCGGCCAGCACGAACTCCGGGTAGAACGGGTTCGTGATGTTCGACAGCATTAGCGCGAGCGTCGACGTGCGGCCCTCTGCGAGCGCGCGCGCAGTCAGGTTCGGCCGATAGCCGAGTTCGCGGATCGCCGCCATCACGCGTTCGACGGTCGCTGGCTTCACCTTCTGCGGATTGCGCAGCACGTTCGAGACGGTCGCCGCCGTGACGTTCGCGCGCTGTGCGACTTGCGCGAGCGTCACCAAGCGCGGCCTCCGGTCGGCCTGTCGGCATGGTGCAGCGGAAGTGAAGCGGGAGAGTGTCTGCTCATATTCTGGGAGTCTGTCCCACAAGTTGCACAGGGACAGCCGATACGCTAATTTCTCGACACATCAGAGGAAGGAGACGACATGGTACGGCGAACCGGGCAATTTGCGCCACTGAAATTTAAGCGATTAAATTTTCCGATCCGATGCGTATGACGGGCTGGAGGAGAGCGCGATGACCGCCATTTCATTGAAGGACGTCTCGAAGCGCTACGGCGACCATGCGCCGGTGCTGCGTGACGTGAACCTTGAGATCGCGTCGCACGAATTCTGCGTGTTTCTCGGTCCGTCGGGCTGCGGAAAATCCACGCTGTTGCGGATGATCGCCGGTCTCGAGGACGTGACCGAGGGCGAGCTGCGGATCGGCGGCGCACGAATTAACGACACACCGCCCGCGGAGCGCGGCGTCGCGATGGTGTTCCAGAGCTACGCGCTGTTTCCGCACATGACCGTGTTCGACAACATCGGTTTCGGGCTTCGGATCGCCGGCACGCCGAAGGACGAGATCCGCCGCCGCGTGACCGAGGCCGCGCGCGTGCTGCAGCTTGAAGCACTGCTCGATCGCAAGCCGAAGGCTTTGTCCGGCGGGCAGCGGCAGCGCGTGGCGATCGGCCGCGCGATCGTGCGTGAGCCGCGCGTGTTCCTGTTCGACGAGCCGTTGTCGAATCTCGACGCGACGCTGCGCGGCCAGACGCGTGTCGAAATCGCGCGGCTGCACGCGCGCTTCACGCAATCGAGTTCGGTCTACGTCACGCATGACCAGATCGAGGCGATGACGCTGGCCGACCGGATCGTGCTGCTGCATGCTGGCGACGACGTCGCGCGCTTCGGCAGCATCGCGCAGGCCGGTGCGCCGCTCGAGCTGTATCACCGGCCGGCCAACCGCTTCGTCGCCGGCTTCATCGGCTCGCCGCGGATGAACTTTCTGCCGGCCATCGTCGACGCGTGCGATGCGCACGGCTGCCGGCTGACGCTGGACCGTACGGGCGAAACGCTGACGCTGCGCGAGCGCCCGCTGCCGCGCCACGTCGGCTGCGGCGCGCGCGTGCTGCTCGGGATCCGTCCCGAGCACCTCACGATCGCGGCGTCCGGCGATGCCGGCTTGCCGTCGATCGTCCGCGACATCGCGCTCGTCGAGCAACTCGGCGAAGCCGCGTACGTGCATCTCGACCAGCCCGACGGCGTCCCGCTGCTCGCGAAACTGCCGGGTCAGGCCACGTTGCGGCGCGGCGAGCGCCACGCATTCCACGTGCCGCCGTCGCGGTGCCACCTGTTCGACGAAGCCGGCATCGCGTTGCCGGCCATTCACGCCGAAGCGGCGTTCGCGTAGTGGCGTAGGGCCGCCCCGCCGCGCGCGACGCGGCATTCAACACACCAATACCAGGAGACAACGATGAGACTTCGTGCGAGCCGACTGCTGCTTGCCCTGACGACTGCGGCGGTCTGCGCCGCGGGGACGGCCGACGCGGGCACGTTGAAAGTTAACGTCGCCGCGCGCGGCAACCAGCGCGCGACGTGGCAGGCGACGTTCGACCAGTTCCACAAGGCCAATCCGGACATCGACCTGAAGGTCAGCTACGTCGGCGAGGAGGCATACAAGGTGCAGATGTCCGGCTGGCTCGCGACCGATCCGCCCGACGTGCTGAGCTGGAACAACGGCGAAAGGCTCGCGTATTTCGCGAAGCGCGGGCTGATCGAGGACCTGAGCGCGGACTGGCAGAAGAACGGCTGGAGCGATACGTATGCGTCCGTCAAGCAGTCGTCGACCTACGGCGGCAAGCTCTACAGTTTGCCGCTCGGCTATGACGCGTACGGGCTGTTCTATCGCAAGGACCTGTTCGAGAAGGCCGGCATTCACGGCGAGCCGGCCGACTGGCCGCAGTTTCTCGACGCGTGCCGCAAGCTGAAGGCGGCCGGCATCGCGCCGATCGCGGTGGCCGCGCGCGATGCATGGACGCTCGCCGCGTGGTTCGACTACCTCGACCTGCGGATCAACGGCTATGCGTTCCACCAGAAGCTGATGGCCGGCGACGTCGCCTATACCGATCCGCGCGTGCGGGCCGTGTACGCAGCATGGAAGAAGCTGATCGACGACAAGTATTTCATCGACAACGCATTGTCCTACGACGTCGATTCGCTGAGCCCGCTGATCGTCAACGGCCAGGCCGCGATGACGCTGATGGGCACGTGGTATTCGGCCGGATTGCTGAGCGCGACGCGCAACCCGATCAGCTTCTTCCGGTTCCCGGTGATCGACGCGTCGGTGCCGCTTGCCGAGGACGGCCCGGTCAACGTGCTGATCGTCCCCGCGAAGGCGCACAACAAGACCGATGCGCGACGCTTCCTCGCGTTCATGGGGCAGCCGGCGGTCAGCGGCGAGTTCGCGAAGGGGATGGGGCAACTGCCGTCGAACAACAAGGCGCCCGAGCCGCAGGACCCGATCTCGAAGATCGGCTTCCATACGCTCGCGACGACGCCGGGCGGGATCGCGCAGTTCTACGACCGCGACATGACGAAGGAAATGGCCGACGAGGGGATGAAGGCGATGCAGCAGTTCCTGTCCGATCCGGCGCAGCTCGATGCGATCCTGCAGCGCCTCGAGCAGACCCGCAAGCGCATTTACCGCAAGTAATGCGCCGCGCGGCCGGGCCGGCGAGGATGTCGGCCCGGTGCTTCATCGTCACCTCGTCACCGTCACGTTCGTTTCATCGAAGGCCATCTCATGTCAACCAGCCTGTCCGAAAGCGCCGCGCGCCGCGATGCCGGCCCTCAGCGGCCTGCGCGCGCGTCGCTCGCGCGGCGGCGCAACCGCGCGGCCCTGTGGTTCGTGCTGCCGGGTTTCGCGCTCTTCACCGTGTTCGTGCTGTACCCGATCGTCAGCAGCATCTGGCTGAGCTTCCATCACTGGGACGGGATGACGCCGATGATGTTCGCCGGGCTCGACAACTATCGCGAGCTGCTGCAGTCCGATACGTTCTACGTCGCGCTGAAGAACAACGTGCTGTGGCTCGTGCTGTTCCTCGCCGCACCGCCGCTCGGCCTCGCACTCGCGCTATACCTGAACCAGAACGTGTTCGGGATCCGGCTCTTGAAGTCGCTGTTCTTCGCGCCGTTCGTGTTGCCGGGCGTCGTCGTCGGCCTGGTGTTCTCGTGGTTCTACGATCCGACGTTCGGGCTGCTGAAGCTGATTGTCGGGCACGGCATCCCGGTGCTCGGCGATCCGCGTTATGCGACCTACGGCGTGATCGCCGCCGCGCTGTGGCCGCAGATTCCGTTCTGCATGATCCTCTACCTGACCGGGCTCACCGGCATCAACGGCGAGATCGTCGAGGCGGCGCGGATGGAAGGCGCGCGCGGCTTCACGCTGCTGTGGCACGTGATCCTGCCGCAGTTGCGGCCCGCGACCTTCATGGCGGTCGTGCTGACCGTGATCGGCGCGCTGCGCAGCTTCGACCTGATCTCCGTGATGACGGGCGGCGGCCCGTTCGACAGCTCGACCGTGCTCGCTTACTTCATGGTCGACCAGTCGATCAAGTACTACCGCGAAGGCTATTCCGCCGCGATCGCGGTCGTGCTGTTCGCGATCATGCTCGTCTACATCGTGTGGCAGCTGCGCAAGCTGGTGCGCGTCGAATCATAAGGATCGCGAAAATGTATCCGATGCCCGTGTCCCGCTGGGGACGTCCCGCCCGTTGGTTGTACCGGCTGTCGCTGCCGTGCGCGCTCGCGCTGTGGCTCGTGCCGCTGCTCGCGGTGCTCGTCACGTCGATCCGCTCGACCGACGAGATCATCGCCGGTCATTACTGGGACTGGCCGAAACAGTTTGCGCTGCTGGACAACTACGGCGCCGCGCTCGCGCAGACGCCGATGCTGCATTACTTCGCGAACAGCGTTCTGATCACGGTGCCGTCCGTCGCCGCATCGATCCTGCTCGCGTCGCTCGCCGGGCACGCGCTCGCGAACTTCCGGTTCCGCGGCAACCTCGTGCTGCTCGGGCTGTTCGTCGCCGGCAACTTCGTGCCGATCCAGATTCTGATGATCCCGGTGCGGCAGATCATGCTCGGCGTCGGTCTCTACAACACCGTGTGGGCGCTCGTGCTGTTCCATACCGCGTTCCAGACCGGCTTCTGCACGCTGTTCCTGCGCAACTTCATCCGCGAGCTGCCGTTCGAGCTGATCGAGGCCGCGCGCGTCGAAGGCGCGTCCGAGTGGGCGATCTACTGGCGCGTCGTGCTGCCGCTCGTGCGGCCGGCGCTCGCCGCGCTCGCGATCCTCGTGTTCACGTTCGTGTGGAACGACTACTTCTGGGCACTGTGCCTCACGCAAGGCGACGACGCGGCGCCGATCACCGTCGGCGTCGCCGCGCTCAAGGGGCAGTGGACGACCGCCTGGAACATCGTGTCGGCCGGCTCGGTACTCGCCGCGCTGCCGTCGGTCGCGATGTTCTTCGCGATGCAGAAGCATTTCGTCGCGGGGCTCACTTTCGGCGCGACGAAGGGCTGATCCGTCCCGTCCTCTTTCTTCAGCAAGGAATCCACGATGCACCTCGGCGTTTGCTATTACCCCGAACACTGGCCGCGCGAACAATGGGAGCGCGATGCGCTGCGCATGGCCGAACTGGGCCTGACGCGCGTGCGGATCGCCGAATTCGCGTGGAGCCGGATGGAGCCGGCGCCCGGCCGCTACGACTGGGCATGGCTCGACGAAGCGATCGACACGCTCGCGCGTCAGCAGTTGAAGATCGTGCTCGGCACACCGACCGCCGCGCCGCCGAAATGGCTCGTCGATCGTCATCCGGAGATGCTGCCGGTGGCCGCCGACGGCGCGGTGTGGCAGTTCGGCTCGCGCCGCCATTACGACATCGCGAGCCCCGTGTATCGCGAGCACTGCGTGCGCATCGTGGACGCGATGGCGCGACGCTACGGCACGCATCCGGCAGTCATCGCATGGCAGACCGACAACGAGCTCGGCTGTCACAACACGCTGCCGAGCTATACGCGTGCGGCGCTCGAAGGGTTTCGCGCGTGGCTCGCCGTGCGCTATGGCGACATCGATGCGCTGAATCGTGCATGGGGCAACGTGTTCTGGAGCATGGAGTATCGCGGTTTCGACGAGATCGAATTGCCGCGCCATACGCCGACCGATGCGAATCCCGCCCATCTGCTCGACTTCCGCCGCTATCAGTCGGACGAGGTCGCGCGGTTCCACGCCGTGCAGGTCGATGCGATCCGTCCGCACGCGCCGGGCCGCGATGTGCTGCACAACTTCATGGGCTTTTTTACCGAGTTCGATCACCATGCGTTTGCGCGCGGCGGGCTCGACGTCGCTGCGTGGGACAGCTATCCGGTCCCGCGTACCGAAGTACTGCCGCTCGACGAAGCGGACAAGCGGCGCTGGGCTCGTACCGGCCACCCGGACGTTTCGGCGTTCTCGCACGACCTGTATCGCGGCATCGGCAACGGGCGGATGTGGGTGATGGAGCAACAGGCCGGGCCGGTGAACTGGGGGCCGTACAACCCGGTGCCGCACGCAGGCGCGGTGCGGCTGTGGACGTGGGAAGCGTTCGCGCATGGCGCGGAGCTCGTGTCGTATTTCCGCTGGCGGCAGTATCCGCATGCGCAGGAGCAACTGCATTCGGGGCTCAACGCACCGGACGACCGGCTGTCGCCGGGCGGTCGTGAAGTGGCGCGTGTGGCGTGCGAACTGGCCGCGCTGGATCCCGCGTTCGTCGGCGGTCCGCGTGAGACGGCCCGCGTCGCGCTGCTGTTCGACTACGAGGCCGACTGGATGATCCGGATCCAGCCGCACGGCGCCGACTTCGACTATCAGCAGCACGCGTTCGACTGGTATCGCGCGCTGCGCGAGCTGGGCCTCGACGTCGACATCGTCGCGGCCGGCGCCGACCTGTCGCGTTATGCGCTCGTCGTCGCGCCGACGCTGCCGGTCGTCACGGATCGCATCGTCGAGCAGGTTGCGGGCGGATTCGCCCACTGGCTGTTCGGGCCGCGCACGGGTTCACGCACCGCGGCATTCGCGATCGCGCCGGGTCTCGCACCGGGCAAGCTGCGCGACGTGCTGCCGGTGAGGATCGGCCAGGTCGAGTCGCTGCGGCCATCGCTCGCGCCGCGTGTCTCGTTCGATGGCGTCGACGGCCATGCGCTGAAATGGCGCGATCACATCGACAGGGAAGCGGCACCGGGCGTCGACGTGCTCGCCGCGTGCGACGACGGCGTGCCGGCACTCGTGCGGCGCGCTCACGTGACGATGGCGACCGCCTGTTTCGACCGCGCGCTGTTGCGCGCGATCGTCTCCCGCTGCGCGCGAGATGCCGGGTTGCAGGTACGGGCGCTCCCGGACGGTGTGCGGTTGCGTCGACGCGGGCGCGTCACGTTCGCGTTCAACTACGGCGACGCACCCTGCCTGCTGCCCGCGCCGGACGGTGCGCGCTTTGTGCTCGGCGGCCGGGAACTCGGCGCGGTGGACGTTGCCGCCTGGGTCGAGCCGGACTGACGCGGTGCAATCGTTGCGGCCGCTGCGGCTGCATTTCGCGCGCCTGGCCGGGATCGCGTACTTCGTGCCGCTGTCAGCGGCGGCACTGATGCTCGGCATCGCGATGTCGTTTACCGCGCCGTACCTGTCGCTGTTCGGTGTGGAAGCGGCGGGGATGTCGCCGTTTCTCGCCGGCGTCTTCATGACGTCGATCGCGGCGAGCGGCGTCGTCGCGAGCACGTGGGCCGGGCGCTGGTCGGATCGACGCGAGCGGCACCGGCCGCTGCTCGTGTTGTCGCTCGCGGCTGCCGCGCTCGGCTTCGCGCTCCTGTGCGTGCTGCGCGCGCATGGGCCGGTGATCGCCGCCGGCACGATCCTGCTCGGCGCGGGCGCCGTGTCGCTGTCGCAGATCTTCTCGTTCGCGCGCGCGGTGCTGCCCGTCGCCGACGATGCGCAGCGCGAACTCGCGTCGGCCGCGCTACGCACGATGCTGTCGATCGCATGGGTGTTCGGTCCCGCGCTCGGTGCGCTGATTCTCGCGCAGACCGGCTTTACCGGGCTCTTTCTTTCGGCTTCCGCGGGCTTCGTCGCATGCGCGGCGATCGTCGCGCGGATCCCGGAGCCGGCGCGCCGGCCCGCGACCGTTCACCTGCCGGCCGTGACCCGCGTTGCGCCGCCGCTTGACGATGCGCGTGCGGCGATCGTCGTCGCGTCGCGCGCCAGCGTGTTGCGCACCCTCGTCGCGCTGACGCTGATCGGCCTCGTGGCGAACGCGACGATGATCGTGCTGCCGCTCTTTATCGTGCGTGCGCTCGGCGGCACGCCGGCGAACGTATCGGCCGCGCTCGGGCTGGCCGCGCTGCTCGAGATTCCGATGATGCTGTGGCTCGGCATCCGCTCGACACACCTCGACAAGGCGCGCTGGCTGACCGCATGCGCGCTCGTGCATGCGGCGTATTTCATCGGCCTTGCGGCGGTGACGCGCGTGAACCTGATCCTGCCGCTGCAACTGCTGAGCGCATGCGTGGTCGCGATCACGTCGTGCCTCGGAATGACGCACGTATGCGACCTGATGCCGACGCGCCCGGGCACCGCGACCGCGATGTTCTTCAGTACCGCGCGGGTCGGTTCGATCGCATCGGGTGTGTTGTCGGGCGCGTGCGTCGACCTGTTCGGCTATCGCGCGACGTTCGCCGGATGCTGCGGGCTCGCGCTCCTGGCGTGCGTGCTGCTCGCCGTGGATGCGTACGGCGGGCGGGGCGACGCAGGCGGCGGGAACGGCACGCGCGGTGCGCGCCGCGGCTTCGGTTCACCGCACTGACGCGGCATGCGCCGGTGCGGTGAAGTCGCGACGCCGCGACGCGTCAGCGCTGCCGGAACGCGTCGAGCGACGGCAACGCGTGACCGTGGAAATCGAACAGCGTGTTGTTGTCCCACTGGTCGCCCGCGCCGAGCTTCCAGCCGACACCGCGCGTCGGGATCCATTCCGGTTCCCACCAGAACACGCCCTTGCCGCGATTGCCCGGCACGCCCTTCACGATATCGACGACCGCTGCGAGGAATTGGGCCTGGCCGGCCGGCGACGGCGGAAAGGTCGTCGATCCGGTGTTGGTCATCGCGTTCGGCTCGGAATCGCCATCGCTGGTGGTCCACGGATACGCGGTTTCGACGACGATCAGCTCCTTGTCGTAGCGCACCGCTAGGTCGTTCGCGTTGTTGCGCAGATCGTCGAGCGAGCCTTGCCATTGCGGGTAATACGACAGGCCGATCACATCGAATGCGACGCCGCGCTGCGTCGCGCTGTCGAACCACCAGCGGCTCTTGCCGTTGTCGCCACCGCTGTCGACGTGCAGCATCACCTTGATGCGCGGATCGACGGCCTTCACCGCGTCGTGGCCGGTTTTCAGCAACTGCGCGAGATTGTCCCACTGGTCGTAGCGGCCGAGCGGCCACAGCATGCCGCCCGTGATCTCGTTGCCGATCTGCACCCACTCGGGGCTCACGCCGGCGCGCTGCAGCCGGCGCAGCACGTCGGTCGTGTACGCCGACAGCAGCGCGCAGGTTTCGGCCAGGCTCTTGCCGGCCCATGCATGCGGAGGATATTGCTTGCCGGGGTCGGCCCACCAGTCGCTGTAGTGGAAGTCGATCAGGATGCGCATCCCGAGCGCGGCCGCGCGCTGCGCGAGCACGACGACGTGCGCGGCATTGTTGTAGCCCGCCGCATCGCTCTGGTTCGCTGGGAAGAAATCCGGGTTGCCGGGATCGTTCCAGACCTTGATCCGGATCGAATCGACGCCGTGCGCGCGGAGAATCTTCAGGCAGTCGCGTGGCGCGCCGCCGCGGTCGAAGAAGGCGGCGCCATGCGCTTCGAGTTCCGGCAACGTCGAGATGTCGGCGCCCATCGCGAACTCGGCCGCCGCCGCACTGTGCGGCGCGGGTCGTGCGAAGGCGGCCAGCGGACCGGCCAGGTCGAGGCAGGCAAGCGCCGCGCTCGACATGCTCCAGCGCAGCATCGATCGTCTGTTCATCGTCATCCTCCATGTCATGGACCCCGTCGGACGCGGGGTCGGTTCCAGTGTGTTTAAGCGCTTAAATTTCGACCCGCGAGACAGGGCCGAGTTGAGCGTAGCGCACCTGTCGCCGCCCATGCAAAGAACGCGCGCGTTGCCTACTATCTGGCGAGCGCCGGCACGCGCGCCGCGTCGCGCTACGACCGGTCGCGATTTCGGGCGCGCGTCGCACCCGTGATGACCGCGATGCCGAACAGGATGACGGCACACGATCTCGATGATTGCGCGGTAATTGGAGTTGACCCCTGTAGTCCCGGACACAAGATCGGGGCGTAACTCGGATCGGTTTCGTCGGGCCGCGCAGCGCATAGTCCGCCGCCAGCCGAGTTTTCTGCTTGCACTGAAGCAGGCCGATAGTTGGCTGGCCTTCCGGTGCCTTGACTTGCGCGTCGGGCGCGGAAAGGTAGAAGTGCAGTTGCCCCGTATTCGGGCTTGAACAGCATCGATTTAAGTTCGACGACGACATGGCACCGAAGCCTGAGATAGCAGAAGAGCAGATCGATGAAAAACTCGTCGCCGCGTCCCTCTAGCCAATACTGACGCCCGACGAACGCGAACCGGGCACCCAACTCCACAAGGAAACGCAAAATGTGCCGCGAGCGCACGGTCGATGTCGCGCTCCTGGCGGTTATCGTGGCGCTGTGGCGATGTGTTGATGAGCGTTGGGATAATATCCTAGAGCGCTGATCGGGATGCAGCGTCAGCACGCGTCGTCAATGAAACTGTTCAGATCGTCCTGGCACCTGCTGCCCAGTGCGTAGGAAAACCCGCCACACATATCGCAGGTTCGCAGCAGACAACATCGAACTTTGCCAATCCGTGGATATGGAACGGGTCTTCGGCAATCATTGTCTCTATATCCCGTGGTTGGCCCGCATACGCGAGCACGAAACCGCCGCTTTCTCCATGCAGCGGGCCCGCGGCAAGGATATTTCCCGCTTGCGCGTATTTGATGAGCCACGCCTTGTGAGCATCGAGATGCGCCTGGATTTCTTCGAAGGGACGGACGTAGTCGAGCTTGATGGCGAACAGCATAAGCGACTCCTGTTACTGGATGGTTTGCGCACCGGACGTGCGTATGTCGACGAGTACGTCGGTCAGGGTCGCCCTGGCAAGCGCGATGCTCTCGTCCCGGACGGCTTGACCCTTCGACGCTCCTTCGGCCCGCACGAAGCGGACGTCGGTGATGCCCAGGAAACCGAAGAACGCCTTCAGGTAGCTTTCCTGGAAGTCCATGTGTGAGAGCGGTGCGTCCGCGTAAAATCCGCCGCGCGCAGAGGCTACGATCACCTGCTTGCCGCCTGCCAGGCCGACCGGGCCGTTTTCGGTATACCGGAACGTGCGCCCGGCCTGGGCTACACGATCGAGCCATGCTTTCAACTGACTCGGCACCGAAAAGTTGTACATCGGCGCACCGATGACAATGACGTCGCTCGCTAGAAACTCCTTGACGAGTGCTTCGGAGAGCTCATGTTCGCGCGCGGTGGCGTCGTCGAGAGCACCGACGCCGATCTGCCGAAATCCTGCTGCGATCGGGCCGGTGAGATGCCGGATTTCGTCGTGGACGAGATCGCGGTACGTCACATGCGCCGACGGATGCTGCGCCCGCAGACCAGCTACCACGGCTGCGGACAGCTCTCGCGTGATGGAACTGTTGCCGAGCATGCTCGAATCGAGATGAAGGATATTCATTGAAGCCTCGCTGACAGGGGAGGAGTGAAGCGCGTCGAAACGCGCTGGAATTCATTGCGATGCCTTCCGGGCGGCCAGATCGATCAGCCTCGCGACCTCGTCCGGGTGAGATAGCATCGACATGTGGCTGGAGCGAATCGACGTGACCGTTGCCCCGATGTGCTGCGCAATGGCTTGCTGCACGGCGGGCTTCAGCGCATTGTCGTTGGTGGTTCGCAGATACCAGACAGGCTTGTCGTGCCAGGCCGCGTGCTGGATTTTCCCAGTGAAGCAGGCCGCTGCGACAGGCTGTTGAACCGATGCCAGGACGCGAGCCTGTTCGAGCGGAATGTCCGCTGCCATGACGTGCTGAAACGCTCGCGCATCGTCGAGCCAGATTAGCCCATGGGCGTCAGATGCGAGGCCGGTCATCGGCGCGTGGAGGCGTTGCAGCAGGTCGGCGACGGACTCGCCGTCGTCCGGTACCAGCGCGGACAGATAGACCAGGCCTTTCACACTGGCAGCGTTGCCGGCCTGTGTAGGCGTTCGTTATTAGCGCTAGCCGTGTTCAGAAACGTTGCTAGCGGAAATTCTCAAAGAAGCCTTGGCGAACAGGGGCTTTTTGAAGTTTTCTGGCGGCTGCTTGGCCGTTGCGTTTCTGCAACAGAAACTTGGCCTATGTTCACTAACGTTGCTAGCACGTTGCACGTGTTCTTTAATACTGCTAGCGCACGTGTCGCGTGGATTGATAGGGATCCATATGGCTTCGATCGAAGAGCGGGCCGCTCGAGCAGCGAAGATTGCGTCCGTGCTTCGACCGCTTGGCAACGGCGTGCTTTCCCGACAGCAGGCTGAACGAGCAGCACAGCTATTAGGCGTTCACTGCACCACCGTATATCGCCTGCGTCGACGTTTCCTCGCAGATCCGGTCGCCAGCACATTAGAGCCAAGGCAGCCGGGTAGGGCGACCGGGGGCAGACTGGACGCCGCCGTCGAATGCGTCATCGACGAGGCCGTGCACGAATGGCTCCCTGATCAGCGACACCTTGCGCATCCTGCAACTGATCTTGTACTTGAGGTGAAACGTCGCTGCAGCGTTGCAGGTCTATCGCCTCCAAGCGGGTGTTGCTGCGGTCCACCGCAACGCGACCGTCATGTCGCCGCTTATCTCGCCGCACGCCAGGGCGGCGCAGCAGCAACTGTTGCTCCCGCATGACCCGATACACGCGCTTGGCGTTGATGCACGGCGCACCGGTCTGCTCCCGACTGCGGCGCAGCAGCGCCCAGACACGCCGGTAGCCGTAGGTCGGCAGATGCGCCACATGGGCCTGAATTTCCTCGACCAGCCCGGCATCATTGGTCATGCGGGCACGGCGACCATCGCGCCAGTCAGACGAGCGAGCTCGCTTCACCGCCACGGCAGAGCGCGCCACGCCGAGAACTTCGCAGACCGTCTTCATCGGTCGTCCCCCGGCAGCAAGGGCGAGCACGCAATCAGGTTTTTTGAACGGCCCCATTCCACGGCTTCTTTCAGGATTTCGACCTCGAGTGTCTTCTTCCCTAGTAGCCGTTGCAGTTCCTTGATTTCCTTGATGGCGGCGGCCAGCTCAGATGCCGGCACAACGGTTTCGCCTGCCTTCACCGCTACCAGACTGCCTTCCTGGGATTGCTTGCGCCAGCCGAACACTTGGTTGGCGTTGACGCCGTGCCGACGTGCAACGGCCGACACCGACGCTCCCGGCTCCAATGTTTCCTGAACGATGGCGATTTTTTCTTGCGCCGTGCGCCGACGACGGCGCTCCGGCTCGGTCAGAATTTCGATGCTTTCCACGTAACGACTAAGCTTACCGATAGGCGCAAGACTATCCGTTATTTTAAGAGAGTCCTCGTGTCCTCAGATACGTGGGGCCGCTCCATTGGGCTCGATGCCATTCGGCTTGCACGTCACGACGAGAATGTCTCAAGTCCGCAAAAAATCCATCGCTGTACGCCTAGACTTGTACGTGCGCATCTGAGCAGCAATCAATGACAGTCCAACCTCGACCCATCAGCGTGTCGAGTTCCCCAGGCCCAAACGCATCCTTTCGCATCGCCAAGCACAGCAGATGGGTCGGGCGAGTCATCGCGACGTAATGTAACTTGAGCCGCCCGAGCGTTCTCGGGCCTTCAGGGACTTGCCGGCCCCTGGCGTTTGTCGAAAAGCCGCCTGACTTCGTGCCCAGCAACCATGGCTTCAGTTCGCTTAGATGATGCGCGTGGTAGAAACTGTCGAGGACGAGCGTCGCCGTGTGCGTTTCGCCCTTCACCGCATGGATCGAGCTCAGCCGAATGTGTACCTGCGGGGCGTCGGGCGGATAAGCAAACAAATTGTCTGCGCACGCGGCAATTGCGGCTTCGCCCTCAGCTACGGGCTGAGCCTGCGGCAGCGCTAAGAAGGTGGCAACATCCTCGCCGAGCACCTCTGCACCGCTCAGTTGCCGGATCACCGCCTCAATATGGGCTTGTGCTGCCGCGGCGCAGAGCGCAGGGGTGATATCCCCTTGGTGTGTCAAGATGATTTCTTGCAATGCGAGATATTCGCATCTCGCGTCGCTGTCGCCAAGAATCTCGACCACCCGGCGATGAGGCGATTTTCGTGCGCTCGCCCCATACGGGACGCCGGCAAGCTCGCTTGCGGCGAGGAGCGCCGCCGCCACGGCGTTGATAAGTTTGCCCGTGTTTCTGCTGCCAGCCATCTCAAAACGAGCCCGCGCAAGGTATTGGGCGAAGCTGCTCGGCGTAGACTCCTTCCGAACGCATGCCGGGTCGTAACTGGGCACATAGTGTCCCATCGCTCGCGGGATGCGATCGTCGTCTCCGGGTTCGTGAACCCCAGCCACTGCAGTGAACACTCCGTTTTCCAGTACAGCCGCATCGAAGCTATCCAGCAGATGCTGGCCATAGCGCTCCAGCACTCTCTGGACCGACCCGTCATCGAAAAGGAAGATTGCCGACGCCTTAGGATCGGCGCTGAGGTGATCCGGTGGACCGGCGCCGATTAGCGCATGCGGCGTAACCCCCAATCCCTTTACTTGGTCCGCAAGATTCTGACCAAAACGGTAGCTGCGTGGCATTGGATGTACAACAGCGCCTGGAAACTGATCCGTCGTGGCGCCGCTCTGGCTGGCGCTTTCGTAGATGGCTTGGTTGGAGTCGCCGAAACGCTGACGGCGCGACGGCGCGTCGCCGCTGCAAAAGATGCGGTGCAGCAGCGCCGATTGTGCCTCACTGTTGTCCTGCGCCTCGTCGATGAATACCAGCGGAAAGCGCCGACGTAGCATTGGAATCGTCTCAGGATGCCGATCAAGCAATTCGCAGGCCCATACGAACATTTCGTCGAAGCAAAAATATCCCTGTTCGCTCGACTGGCGACGCGCATCGATCATCGCTTGATATGTCGGCGTCTGCGGTCCGAAACGGCCTGTCTTGCCCCCGCCATAGTCAGTCTGGTCGTAAATCAGGCAGGTCTCGCTCAGATTTGCCTGCTGCAAAGCCCAGCGCCGATTCGCGGGTAACAGGTTCCACCGCTTCGCAAGTGCAATCCTGGTATCGATGCAGCGCACTTCGACTCCTTTCGACCGAAGCCAAGGCAGCGCGAGATACTCATTCACAAACGCGTGGATCGTGCCGACGAAGTGCGGGTAGCGTGTCAAGGAGACACCCAACGCCGAGCTGCTGAGCTTCGCGCTGATTTCGTTGCGCGCGGCATTGGTATGTGACAGCACGCAGATGCCCTGCTGACGGCTTGGCCAGCGCATCGCTAGAACTGCGAGTTTTGCGACCAACAAAGTCGTCTTGCCACTTCCCGGGCATGCCTCGAAGTCGATTGTGTCGAGTCGCAGCATTGCTCGGAGTCGGCTGTCATCACCCTCGACAGCCGCAAATCCGGCGGGGCCAAGCCCCATCAATACCGCTGCCCAGGTAACGTCTTCCTCGCGGACTAGATCGTCGTACATCACTCAGGCCCCCGGTGCCCGCGCCATCACTACCGCGCCGGGCTCTCCGGCTGCGCCACCTGCGAGCGGCGGTGCGAACGGCCCGGTGACATGCTCGATAGCAGCAACGATGTAGGGCGGCAGCAATGCGCGCAAGCTATGGGCATCTAGGTTATTGTAGGCGGCCTCCTTTTCCAGCAGTTCGGCAAGATATTGCGCGCCGATCGCCTTTGAGGCCCCATCAGCCTCAAACAGCGCATAGACATGTGAGGCGAGCGTCGATGGGTCATGACCCGCATCGATCAGCGCTTGATAGGCTGCATCGGCGGCGGCGAGGATGACGGCCTGCTCGGCAGTGCCGGCAGAGAGGCGGTCATTGGCTAACGCCAGTGTCCCAGCGCGGTAGACGTGCTTGCCGAGACCGTGGAATGCGAGGTCAAATTCAAGCGTCCATTCGTTAGCGACGAACGTCTCGACCTTTTGGCCTGAGGCCTTCTCCCTGCGGTCGGCTCGCCGCTGTTCAAGGTGTTCGCCCGGAAAATCGTCCTTAATCCGCCATTGCCGCTTTGAGGGAGGTCTTGGAGGGATCGGTTGCCCGTCCTCCAGCTTGCCGACGATCCAAGGCGCATTGTTGGGCATCACGTCCATGTCGGTGATGCAGGCGACGGGAATGTTAATGACCCCATCCTTCTCGACGTCTTCGCGCATGAAAATGCGTGCGTATCGGCCGAGCCCAACACCGCCGACATTAACCACGGAGACACCGTGATGGTGGAAATCGCGGTCAAGTAACCTCGCTATGACGGGCAGGAGGATGTTCTCGGCATCCCCCTCGACGATCATCACTGCGCGCGCGAAGAACAAGTTTGCCTTGGTGACGTCGAGGAAGCGCTCGAGAAATCGATAGTCTGATGCGCTGAGCTTGGTCTTACCCTCACACAGAGGGAAAGCCCGTCCGCCTTCAATCAATACGAGCTTGTCGAGTTGTAGGTCCGAAGCGAGATTGGCACTGTGCGTTGTAACGATGATCTGGATGCGCTGTCCATCGGCACGCGACTTCTTTGCCTGTGCCTGCAGGAACGACATAAGTTGCAACTGCCGCTGCGGATGGAGATGCGCCTCGGGCTCTTCGATCAGCAGCAACGGGAACCCGTCGCTTTCAGTGGCGAGAAGCAGGAGCTCGCACGCCATGAACAGCAGGTTGTTTGAGCCGAGTCCACGACTGTGCGCACTTTCGGCGTCAGACGACGCGGTCAGTACGAGCTCAAGCTTCTCAAGTAGCTGCCGCAATCTGAGGCTGTCCTCCTGCGCTCCTGCTACGCCGATCCGCGCATTCAGCATATCGTTAGCGAACGAGAGGGGCTTCAAGTACTCGTCATTGAGTCGCTTTCGAGCCTGCGTAATGCCTTCGCTCTCCCCAAGCAGATGTGTAGCATAGTCGCCGAGGCCCAACACACTCAACGTCGTCGGGTCGGGTGGCGGATCGGCAAGTTTGTCGAAAGGGTTTCCTGTGTCGCGGATTTCAGTGGTGTGCTGGAGAATCTGCGATAGTCGCGATCCTCGCCCAGAGCTCATGGCCCGCTCGGCGTCGCGCAACGGCCGCAGATACGTCGCCGTCAGCAGCGATCGTGCCCCCAGATCGAGCAATGGGCCGTCTCCCTTGGCACCCGTGCGCCACTCAGGCGGAAGAACGCGGCGCGAGCTGCCTTCCTTGGTGTTGCGTTTCGCAACCCAGGTCACGATCAGCGCGGTATTGATCGCCCCGGCTACCGTCTCATACGTGAGGAACTCGGCAAACGCACCTCGATCCGCCGTGGTGAGTCCTCTAAAAGTCAGACGGATGATAATTTCGTCGGCACTTGGACCACCGGCGGTGGGCTGATGAAAATCAAGTGGATCCACCCGCAGCAGGTCCTGGTCACGCGTGCCGACCACCAAACGTAGCGCGTCGATGACCGCTGTCTTGCCGGCATCATTCTCGCCGACCAATGCGGTAAGTCCCGGGGACAGTGCTAGCACGGGCGCTTTGTTACCGGCACCAAACAGCCGGAAGTTCTCGATTCGAATTTCTGCGATATACACAGTGACGCCCCTGCTGCGTAGAGTCCTACCGATAGGCTAATCCAATGACACATCCGAGAGACTGAAAATTGCTCGGAAATTCTAACCGATCATTGGGGCTGCAATAGGCCGGAAATAGAATTTCAGGTGCGTCTAGTAAACGGTAATCCTTCGCTTTTGACGCGAGTCGAAGGTCGCGTTTCTGTTGTGGCCACGAGCCCCTGTTTCGGCGCCATGGCGGCCAGGCCCATGTTAGGGCGCTCGTGATTGTATTGCCATATCCATTCGGTTGCGACGTGTTCAACATGCACGGTCGTCCGATTCGATTGCGACACAAATCCAACATGGTTGGAGAGTAGAGCGCGGGGACGACGTTTTCGCCACACAAGCTGATTTCATCGACTCAGATGACCAGAGAGGCCATGCGACTGAAGAGATCAGCGCGCTGCTGGTCGTGTCTGGTCCCGCAACCGCGGACGATGTGCAGGCGAATGCGTCTGGCGGTGTGTTGGTTACGTTGTCCAGGCGCTTGGGCATCGTCGTCAAGCCGGATGGCATTGCCCGCGAGGCGGTCACCAAACCCGCGTCCGAATGCCTGCTTTGTATGAGTGCCGACCGGTTGAATCCGCCGTCGTTCAGAGTCGATCGCATCGTTGCAGAACCGCCATTCACTGTCGCGTGCAGTTCGCGGCGTCGGGATCGACGCGACAGCAAGATACGGAACCATTATCACTATGCTGCGATTGCCTGCTCAAAACTCAGATTTCGCACAACGCATGACTGCCACTGCCGGCGTCGCAGGGGAGTTGACGCCGGTCTTCGTGAGTCGCGGCCGATGAAAACTTTTCATTGCAAACGGTGGCGCGTTCAATTCGGTCTACGATTGTCACGCGAGTTACTCCACCACCTTGAAAAGGCGGTTCTTGTTGATCATGCCGACTTTCGTCTGTTTGCCGTCGTCGTCAGCAGCGGGCCGCAGATGCCGATCGTCGAGCGTCGGCCCCGTATAGCGGCTGCGCGGCCGGATCACCTTGCCGACGCGCAGCTGTTCGATGCAGTGTGCGAGCAGTCCGACGCTGCGCGCGATCGAGAACAGCCCGAACGCCGCATCGCGCGGCAACTGAAGCTGCACCGACAGCATCGCCATCGCGACATCGATGGTCGGCCGCTGGCCGGTGAGCATCGTGACCTTGTCGACGAAGTGCGCGAGTTCCGTCGGCGGATCGAGCCGCGCAAGCAGCGCGGCCGCGCGCGGATCGCCGTCGGGGTAAAGATGATGGCCGAAACCGGGAATCGGGATTGCGGACTTCAGGTGATGATCGACGACGCGCTCGGCACTCAATCGTTGCACATCGTCGAACACTGCGCGCACGCGTCCCGACGCGTCGCCGTGCAGCGGTCCCGACAACGTCGCGAGCCCCGTCAGCAGGCAGCCCGCGAGCGACGCGCCGGTCGATGCGGTGATGCGCGCGGCGAATGCCGAACTCGTGATCTCATGATCGGCGACCAGCACCATCGCGCGGCGCAGCAGGTCTGCGCCATGGCTGTCGAGGCCCCAGCCGGCCGCGAGCCGCTGATGGGTGTGAAGCGGGCTTGCGCCGGCGTCGTCTTGCGCGCCGAACGCGCGCGACACGATCGCAACGAGCTGCCCGGCCTCGATGTGCAGCGCGCTGTCGAGCCGGCCGAGCGTCGAATGGCCAAACGCGGCCAGCGTCGCGAGCATCGTGAACGCACATTGCCGGTCACGCTCGCCGGGCGGCAGCACGATCACCGGCGCGTCGAACGACACCGGCGCGGTGGCCTGCCAGAGCAGCGAAGCCGTTTCCTCGAGCGTCGCGGTATCTGCGAGTTCAATGCTGTCGCGGCCGCGATACCATGCGCGACCCTTCGAGAACGTGGTGATGCCGCTGTAAATGCACGGCTCGGCGCCAAAGATCGTGCTGGCCGCGAGCGCCGCTCGCTTGCGGCCGACCTGCTTCTTGCGGCACAGCGCGACCACATCCTCGGCCCGATACAGGCTCTTGCGCGGATCGTCGGGATCCTGCATCACGGCAATGCTGCCGCGGCTGGCGTACGCGTAGACGGTCTGCGCCCGCACGCCGAGCCGCCGCGCTGCTTCCGTCAGGGTGATCCAGTTCTGCATGGGGAGTCGTGATGAGGATGCGGCCGGTGCGCGGCCGCTTGCGCCGACTATAGACCGGGTTCAGTTGAATGTCATCTCGGCCGGGCGCCGCTCGAGCACCTCGACGAGGATGTCGCCGGGCGCGCGCACGAAACAGCCGCGCACGCCGGCGCGGATCCGCGTGACGGGCTGGACGATCTCCGCGCCGTTGTCGACCAGATGCGCGTAAGCCGCATCCAGATCCTCGACCAGCACGCCCAAGTGGTCGATCCCTTGCATGCGCGCGCCGTCCGGCACGATCGCCGGACACGCGTCCGGCAGCGCCGTGATGAAGAGGTTGATCGCCCCGATCCGCAGGTCGACGCGGCCGGGGCGCCGCACGATTTCGGCGTTCAGGCAGCGCGCGAACCACGCGGCGGTGGCCTCGGCATCAGCCGAGCAGAGTTGCAGGTGATCCCATTTGAATTCGATCATGGTCGTGTGCGGTACGTGCAGTGGAGCGTAAAAGGGGGCGAACCGGGTCAGAGCTCGATACGCGACAGCTTGCCGAGCAGCACCGAGTACGACAGCGTGCCGAGGAGGCAGATCGCACCCATCAGGATCAGCGCCCAGAAAAAGTTGCCGGTGTGCTGCGTCACGTAGCCGATCATCAGCGGCGTGGTGACGGCTGCGATATTCGCGGCGAGGCTCGTGATGCTGCTGGTGAGCCCGACATAGCGTTTCGGCGCAATCTCGGACACCGCCGCCCACGACATCGAGCCGATTCCCTGTGCGAAGAACGCGACGGTCAGGATCGCGATCACCAGCGCGTTCGAGTGCACGAAGTTGACGAGCATGATCGATGCGCCGAGGAAGGTGCCGATCACGAGCGGCGCCTTGCGCGACGACGACATCGATACACCGCGCCGGATGCAGAGATCGGACAAATAGCCCGCGATAAGGATCCCGAGCGTCGCGCCGATGAACGGCATCGCCTGGAAGAAACCGACCTTGATCATCGACATGTGCCGTTCCTCGACAAGGTAGGTCATGAACCAGGTCGTGAAGAACACCAGCAGCGTGTTGTTGCAGAACTTGCCGAGACAGATCGCGAGGATCTGCCGATAGCCCAGCAGGCGCAGCGCCATGCGCCAGTCGAACCGGTCGCGCGCCGTCACTACCGGCTGCCCTTCGGTGATGTACTGCAGCTCGGCCGCGTTGACGCGTGGATGGCGCGACGGATCGCGATAGAGCCGGTACCAGACGACGCTGAACAGAATGCCGAACGCGCCGGTCGCGAAGAACACGGTACGCCAGCCGAACGCGGATGAGATCCACAGCAGCAGCCCGGTGAAGAGCGGCGTGCCGATGTACTGACCCATCACGTACACGCTCGTCGCGAAGCCACGCTCCTGGACCGGGAACCACATCGTCACGGCGCGCGCGTTCGACGGAAACGCGGGCGCTTCGAGCGCGCCCATCGCTAGCCGCGAACCGAGCAGCATGTGATAGCCGTGCGCGAGCCCTTGCGTGAGCGTCGCCAGCGACCATCCGACGAGCGACAGCGCATACGCGACGCGCGAGCCCAGCATATCGGCGAGCACGCCTGCCGGCAGCAGCGCGATAGAGTATGCGAGGCCGAACACCGCGAACAGCTCGCCCATCTGCACGCGGGTAAGCGCGAGATCCTTCGACAACGCCGGAGCGACGATGCCGAGCGCCGAGCGATCGACGTAGTTGAGGACGGTGGCCACCAGCAGCATCGACAGCACGCCGTAGCGCACCCGCGATCGCCTGGCGGCGCCTGCGTGCGCGTCGAACCCGCGCATGACCGAAACCTGTTCTTCAGCGGTTTTCAATGTCGTCTCCTGTTTTGTGATGGTTGTGCTGGTGCACCTGCCGCGTGTGCCGGCGCGCGTCCGGTCAGCCGCGTCCGACGAAGGGCATCGCGCTTGCCATGATCGTCATGTTCAGAATGTTCGCTTCGAGCGGCAGGCTCGCCATCTGCACGATCGCGCTCGCGACATGCACGACGTCGACGCGCGGCTCGGGCGCGATGCGGCCGTCGGCCTGCAGCACGCCGCTGTCCATGCGCTCCGTGAGCGAGGTCGCGGCGTTGCCGATATCGATCTGGCCGCAGGCGATGTTAAACGGTCGACCGTCGAGGGCAAGCGAACGCGTGATGCCGAGGACCGCGTGCTTCGTGGCCGTGTACGCGATCGTGTGCGGGCGCGGCGTGTGCGCGGAGATCGAACCGTTGTTGATGATGCGGCCGCCTTGCGGCGTCTGGCGCTTCATCTGGCGCCACGCGGCGCGGGCGCACAGGAACACGCCGGTCAGGTTGGTGGCGACCACGTCGTTCCAGAACTCAAGCGAATAATCGTCGAGCGGCACGGCGCCTGCGTTGCGGCCCGCGTTGTTGAACAGCACGTCGAGGCGGCCGAAGTCATGCGCAATCCGCGTGAAGCTCGCATCGACCGACGTTTCGTCGGACACGTCGGTTGGAATCGCCGCTGCGACGCCCCCGGCCAGCTCGATGATCTCTTGCGTCGCGAGTAGCGGATCGATGCGCCGGCCGAGCAGCGCGACGCTGAAGCCGGCTTGCGCGAGCGCTACCGCAGCGGCCTGTCCGATGCCGGTGCCGGCACCCGTCACCGCCGCGATTTTTTTCTCTGCCTGCATTTTCACGCCCTCGTCTTCAGTCCGTTGAACATGCAAAAAGCATTGCGCGGCGACGATTTCGCAGCAATCTTGATTCTTTCAATCAACATCAACCGCCCCGTCACGACGGGCTGGCGTCAGGGTTTTCCTGAGCTCGCGACTGCGCCGTTCGCGCGCCGGCAAGGCATCGCGCATAGCAGAGGACATGATCGGAATCGGTCGAGTATCCGGTCGCTCAATGCCGCGCGAACATGTTGATCGAACCAATCAATATTGACCTGCGCCGACTGCGCTTCGTAGGCTGTGTTCCGTTTTCCGACCCAAGGACGAGACCATGCCTGACAACAATCGCACCCGCCTGTTGGTTGCGCGACGCGTTCCCGCCGCAGTCGCCGCACGCGCAGAATCCGAATTCAACGCGTATGTAACGGACGCCGACATGGACGCGTCGTCCGTCGTCGAGTTCTGCAATCGCTACGAGACGCCGGCGGTGCTGATCGGCAAGAAATCGGGGCTGCAGGCCGAGCACATCGCAGCATTGCCACCGAGCGTGAAGATCATCGCGAACGCGAGCGCCGGGTACGACCACATGGATGTCGCCGCCGCACGCGCACGCGGAATCGCGGTCAGCAACGCCCCCGATGCGCTGACCGACTGCACGGCCGATTTCACGATGCTGCTGGTGCTTGCCGCGTGCCGGCGTGCATCGGAGTACGAGCGTATCGTGCGCGCGGGGTGGGGAAAGTCGTTCGGCATGACCGACATGCTCGGCACGCGCGTGAACGGCAAGACGCTCGGAATCGTCGGTTTCGGGCGGATCGGCCGTGCGGTCGCGCAGCGCGCGCGCGGCTTCGGGATGAAGATCGTCTATACCGACCGACGTCCCGCACCGCCCGAGATCGAGGCCGGCGCGCGCTATTGCGCGGATCTCGACACGCTGCTCCCGCAGTGCGACATCCTCACGCTGCACGTGCCCGGCGGCGGCACGCCATTGATGACCCGCCGCGAATTCGGCTTGCTGCGCGACGGTGCCGTGTTCGTGAATGCGGCGCGCGGCAGTCTCGTCGACGAGGATGCGCTTTACGATGCGTTGACGTCGCATCGGCTGTTCGCCGCGGGGCTCGACGTTTACCGGAGCGAACCCAACATCGATCCGCGCTTTGCCGCGCTCGACAATGTGTTTCTGTCGCCGCACATGGCGAGCGCGACCGTCGAGACGCGCGACCAGATGGGGTTTACCGCGCTCGACAACGTCGCGGCGGTGCTTGACGGGAAGGGGGCGCCGAACGCGCTGTGATGACGGCGGGCGCGAGCGCTTGCCCATGCCGGGGTGTCCGATGACGGAACCCCCGGCTTCAACCGCGTCGTTACTTCAACACCCCCTCCGCCACCAGCACCTCATGCGCGGCATTGAACGCGCTGAGACGATGCGGAATACCCGAATAGGCGGTCGCATGCAGCAGGGTCGCTTTTATTAGGTCCAGGGGAGTGACGACGGATGCCCTAATGTCGAGTTGCGATAGGGCTTCCGCCTAGGTCTCGCGTGATGCGCCAAACCATGCCGCCGCTCGGGCCTGTCAGGAATTTTGTGTTTAAGGCATAACATGCTCCCAAGGAGAGTTTATGCCTCGCAAACCGAAAGCCCAGCCGCGGCTCTGCCGGCGATTCCGGCCGAGTTGCTCGAGCAGTTCGGCAACGGTCCGATGACGGCCGAAGCCATCAACGCCGCGACGCTGGCGTGTTGATTTCCACTGAATCTTGACCCACCCCGAGACAGCGTAGTACATCTATTCCGGTGTGGATAACTCCTCACTGCCTGCTGCTTTTGCTGCTCTCTTTCTGGTTGCCTTCGCCTTGGCAGAACTGGACTTGAAGCGCCATGATTCATTGCCTGTTTCGACGATGTGGCAGTGATGGGTGACGCGGTCCCGCAGCGCCGTCGTCATCTTTGCGTCCCCGAACACGGTCGCCCACTCACCGAAGCTGAGGTTGGTGGTGATCGCGACACTCGTGTGTTCATACAGCTTCGAGAGCAAGTGGAACAGCAATGCGCCACCGGTTTGGCTGAACGGCAGGTAGCCCAGTTCGTCGAGGATCACCAGGTCGACGTACATTAGCTTATGGGCGATCTCGCCTTGTTTGCCGATGGACTTCTCCTGCTCCAGTAACTTTGGACTAGTCGTGACTAAGCTCTACGCGCTTGATCTCTTTAACGATGACGAGATAACAGAACACTGTAATCAGCGCATTGGCACCTACAAAAGCCAGGGCGCCGTTAAACGAGCCACCAGACCGTGCGACGAGATACCCGATCACAATGGGGGTGACGATACCGGCAACGTTGCCAAACATGTTGAAGATCGATCCAGACAGGCCAATCGCTTCCTTGGGTGAGGTGTCTGCGACCACAGCCCATCCAAGTGCGCCCAGACCCTTCCCGAAGAAGGCAAGCGACATAAGGGCAACGACGACCCAATCGGTATTGACGTAGTTGCATCCGACGATGCAGCACGACAGCAGCATGCCGCCAACGATCGGCGTCTTTCGTGCGACGGTGAGCGAGCGACCATGTCGTATAAGTGTGTCCGACAACACGCCACCGAGAACGCCGCCACCGAACCCGCAGATGGCCGGCAGGGAAGCGATGAGCCCTGCCTGGAGGATAGTCATGTGCCGGGCCTGAACGAGGTAGATCGGAAACCACGTCAGGAAGAAATAGGTAAGCACGTTAATGCAGAATTGTGCGAGATACACGCCGAGCAGCATGCGATTGCCCAGCAGTTGCCGCACAACGCCCCAGCCACCGCGATGACTGCGCGAACCGGCGTCGGCTAGTTTTCGGCCGTGAATGAGGCCACCGCCCTGGTCAATATACTCGAGCTCCGGTTTATTGACGCCCGGATGGTTCACCGGGTTTTTCATGACCTTGAGCCACGTTATTGCTAGCAGCAGTCCGGCAAAGCCCATGACGACGTAGACGTAATGCCAGCCGAAGGCGTGGGTAATCCACGCCATCAGCGGAGTAAACACGACAGCTGCGAAATATTGCGCCGAATTGAAGATAGCGGAGGCAGTACCGCGTTCCTTTGTAGGAAACCAGCTCGCTACGACCTTGGCATTTGCAGGGAACGCCGGCGCCTCAGCGGCCCCCATGACAAAGCGCAACATGAATAGCGTGGTTACCGCTGATGCGGCGCTCCCTGCCAGGCCGATCGAGCTTTGAAGCAATGTAAAGAGAGACCAGAGGAAGATGCTCGCGGCATACACTCGGCGTGCTCCGAAGCGATCGAGCAGCCAGCCGGCTGGAATCTGACAGAGAACATAGGCCCAGCTAAATGCGGAAAAGATGTATCCCATCTTGACCGCATCGAAGCCGAACTCTCCCCGCATTGCAGATCCGGTGACCGACAAGGTCGCGCGATCTGCGTAGTTCAATGTCGTGATGACAAAAATAAGGGCCAGAATGACGTGGCGGACCTTCGTACGCTTGAGTGCGTCCGCGGGATTTGCCGTGCGGCTCATTTCCATGACGATCTTCCTCTGTTTAAAGCGAGCGGGGTGCCTGTGTCGCTGTTGGGCATAACTGCGCGGCTAGCCCCGCCTGTCTCCTCGTGGCGTGCTTACTGCGCGCCGAGCTTTTTGATCAAAGCGTCAAGCTGGCTCAGTTCTTCGTCGTTGAGGTCCGTGAGCGGAGCGCGAACCGGGCCGGCATCGTGGCCAACGAGCTTTGCGCCCGCCTTGACGATGCTGACTGCGTAACCCGCACGGCGATTACGGATTGCGAGGTAAGGAAGGAAGAAGTCGTCAATCAGCTTTCCAATCGTTGCGTGATCGTCCGATGCGATTGCACGATAGAAGTCCATGGCGGTCTTCGGAATAAAGTTGAAGACGGCGGACGAGTAGACCGGAACGCCGAGGGCCTTATACGCGGCTGCATAAACTTCAGCCGTCGGCAGGCCGCCGAGATAGGAAAACCGCTCACCCAGGCGGCGACGGATCGTCACCATGTTTTCGATGTCGCCGACACCGTCCTTAAACCCGATCAGATTCGGACAGCGATCGGCGAGGCGCTCGAGCATGTCAGCGTTCAGCTTCGAATTGGCCCGGTTATAGATGATCACGCCCAGATTGGGCACTGCCTTGCACACTTCCTCGGCATGCGCTGCGATCCCGTCGAGCGAGGCCTCCGTCAGGTAATGCGGCATCAGGAGGATGCCCTGCGCGCCATTGCGCTCCGCTTCTTTCGCGTACTCGATGGCAACGCGCGTCGGACCACCCGCCCCTGCGAGGATTGGCACCTTGCCCTTGCAGACTTCGGTCGCCGTACGGACGACGGCTGTGTAGTCATCACGCGTAAGTGAGAAGAATTCGCCCGTGCCGCCCGCTACGAACAGTGCCGTTGCGCCGTAAGGCGCGAGCCAGTCGAGGCGGCTTGCGTACGTATCGGCGCGGAAATTGCCCTGTTGGTCAAAGTCCGTGACCGGGAAGGAGAGGAGGCCGTCGGAGACGATTTGCTTGAGTTCTTGCGGAGTGGTCATGATGGGGCGTTCCAAGAAATTCGGTTCGATTTCGGTTTCTGCTTATATGTCATCGTACAACTGGGCTTTCGGCTGAGCAACTGGAAATGGCGGTTTTCAGAGATTTCCCAGGGTAAATAGGTATCCAAAAAGAGGTTGTACGTTGTATGATGACGTAAAACTAAGCAGGGTCATTGGGCGAACCCCGCCGCTCAGAGGAAGATGCAAATGGAACAGACACCGCTTTATATTCGCGTGCACCCCAATGACAACGTCGCGATCGTTGTCAATGACGGGGGACTGGGGGAGGGAGCGACTTTCCCAGATGGTCTGGCACTTCGCGAACGGGTGCCGCAAGGCCACAAGGTCGCGCTGAAGGATTTCGCTGAGGGCGATGAGGTCGTCCGGTACAACGTTGTGATCGGGTATGCGAGCCAGGCGCTGCCCAAGGGAAGCTGGGTGAACGAGCACGTCATCCGGATTCCAACCCCTCCCGGCCTCGACGATCTTCCGATCGCGACCATCAAGGCGCCGGTTATGCCGCCTCTGGAGGGTTACACGTTCGAGGGCTACCGCAATAGCGACGGTTCGGTCGGTACACGCAACATTCTTGCGATTACTACGACTGTTCAGTGTGTTGCAGACGTCGTTCAGCACGCCGTGACCCGGATCAAGAGCGAGCTGTTGCCGAAATATCCGAACGTCGATGACGTGGTCAGCCTCGGGCACACGTATGGATGCGGGGTTGCGATTGACGCTCCCGATGCAGTGGTGCCGATCCGAACAGTACGCAACATCGCGCTCAATCCGAACTTCGGCGGCGAAGTCATGATGGTGAGCCTTGGTTGCGAGAAACTGCAGCCCGAGCGTCTGATGCCTCCCGGGACGATTCCTATTGCGACTGTTACGGAAGCGGATGACGTCGCGGACGTCGGTGACCTGCCTTCGGACGTGAATGGTGACGTCGTGGTGCTGCAGGACGACGCCCATGTCGGTTTTGAATCAATGATCGAATCGATCATTCGGATGGCTGAAGGTCACCTGATCCGGCTGAATAGCCGGCGCCGGGAAACCTGTCCGGCTTCAGACCTGGTATTGGGCGTTCAGTGCGGTGGCAGCGATGCTTTTTCTGGCCTGACCGCAAACCCGGCAGTTGGTTTCGCCACCGATCTTCTCGTGCGCGCGGGTGCCACGGTCATGTTCTCGGAGGTGACCGAGGTGCGCGATGGTGTCGGTCAGCTCACAGGGCGCGCCGCTAATCCCGAAGTTGCCGCTGCGATCATTCGGGAGATGGACTGGTACGACAACTATCTGAAGCGCGGCGGAGCGGATCGTAGCGCCAACACGACGCCGGGGAACAAGAAGGGCGGGCTGTCGAACATTGTCGAAAAGGCGATGGGCTCGATCATCAAGTCCGGCAATTCGCAGATATCTGGCGTACTCGCGCCGGGCGAAAAGGTCAGGCAAAAAGGGCTGATCTACGCTGCGACACCCGCGAGCGATTTTATTTGCGGCACGTTGCAGGTGGCAGCCGGGATCAATCTGCACGTTTTCACAACAGGCCGGGGTACGCCGTATAGCCTCGCCGAGGTGCCCGTCGTGAAGGTCGCAACCCGTTCGGACCTGGCACGTCGCTGGCACGACCTGATGGACGTGAACGCAGGCACGATCGCGACCGGTACTGCAACGATCGAAGATGTGGGCTGGGAGTTGTTCAAGCTGCTGCTCGACGTCGCGAGCGGACGCAAACAGACGTGCGCTGAAAAACTGAAGCTCCATAACGCTCTGGTTCTCTTCAATCCTGCGCCGGTGACCTGATCGCCGCTCGCTGCGCTGTAGTTGGACATCGCCGCCAACGCACCGGCCGATAAAAACCAATGAGATATGGACAGGCGACTCGCGCCTGGACCGGCCAGCCTTTCGTAGACATCTTCGAGCCATAATTTATGGCAACCGAGGAGGTCGATATGAGCGGCAAGCGGTACACGGATGAGTTCAAGATCGAAGCAGTCGAGCAAGTCACCGTGACCCTGCCTCGTTTTCACGTACAGCATGTCATGCAGCAGCGCGTAGGGTTGCGTCAGCGTCTGGCCTCAGGGCTCGTCGTCCAACTTTTGGTCGCGTTGAGTCATTGCAGGCATGGCCGATTGACTGGTGGCGCGCGGCAACAGGCGACCGGCGAATCGTTGGAAGGCTGCCTGCTGAACGTCGTCCGGGGGCCGGCCCGGCCCCCGGGTACTTCCGCGTGAGATCCACGTGCGCGGTTCCGTGGGGATCAGCGAAGGTCGGTGATCGTGGTGTTGTAGAGTTGCCCCGCGATCGACACGTTCTGCAGGCTAATGCCGTTCACGTTCCACGCATAGATCGGCCCCGGCGTGGTGGTGCTGGCCGGCCCCGTTGCGGTGGGCGAGCCGAAGTCGCAGTTCGAGATGGTCACGCCGGTGATGGCGGGAATCGTCGGGGTCGGCGCCGGACCGTTGTAGTCGAACGCCACCGGGCCTTGCGCGACGATCGCCTGGAAACACGAGCCGGTCGCGCTGCCGAGCGTGACGTTGGTGGCCTTCACGTTAGTGATGTTGACGTTCTGCACGAGCGCCGGGCGCGTCCGGATCGCATCGCCGGCGGGTTGGTAGTCGCAATCGAACGTGATCAGGCCGCCCTGCGATGCCGACGGATTGCCCGACGCCAAGGTTGCCACGCCGAGCGGCACGGTGCTGTTGATCGGGCTGCCGGCCAGCATCTTGCTGCCGTAGCCGCCGCCCGTCAGGCTCACGCCGTTCGGCAGTGTCACGCCGTTCACATAGAAGTTGCGCACGAAACCGCCGCGATTCATGTTGGTCTTGATGCGGATAGCAATGTTCAGCGAATTGGTCGCCCAGTGCTGGTTCAGCATCGTCAGGTTGCGCGCGTAAACGTTCTCGATGCCGCCGCCCATCTCGCTGCCGAGTGTGATGCCGCCGTGGCCGCTGTTCATGGTGCAGTTTTGCACCACGTGGTTCCGTGCCGCGCCGTATTGCGTATCGAGATCCTTGCCCGACTTGATCGCGATGCAATCGTCACCTGTGTTGAAGATCATACCGTCGCACAGCACGTTAGTGCAGGCATCGGGATCGAAGCCGTCGTTGTTCGGGCCGATGCTGTCGGCCATCACGCCGCGAATCACCACGTTTGTGCAGTCGGTCGGATGGTGCTGCCAGAACGGCGTGTTCTGGGTGTGATAGTTCTCCATTAGGACGTCGGTGCACCCGATGAATTCCACCATGCAGGGCCGCAGGTAATGGCCCAGCCCGAAGATGCACTGCGCTACCGGCACACCGGCCTCGGACAGCGCGGGCAGGTAGTTCTGATCCTGCTGCCACGGCGTGGCCGGATTGGTCAGCAGCGAATACAAAGCGTCCGGAATACCGGGCGCGGCCGTTTTCAGGTCAACGTTGTTCGGGTTCGTATAGGCCTGCGACGGCGTGGAGGAGCCAGCGCAACCGTAGACACCCGTGTTGCCTTTGTAGGTCCACCAGCAGGTGGCAGTGTTGCCCGAGCCGGCGAACGGCGTCATCGCCTGCCCGTTTAGGATCGAGGTGGTGCCTTCGCCGGTAAGCGCGATATGGCTGGCGTTGCGTGCGTACACTAGCGCGCCGAAGTTCAGGCAGTCGTTGGCCTGCCAGCGGCTGTAGAACAGCTTGCCGTTGGCGCCGCAGTCGACGGGGCCGTCCTTGGCGTAGTCGGCCGGGTTTTGGCTGAAGAAGATCGTGCAGTTCGCGCTCAGGTGAAAGTTGACGTTGCTCTGCAGCACGATCGGCCCCGCGCAGTACCAAGCGCCGGCCGGCACCACCACGCGTCCGCCGCCCGCTGCCGAGCAGGCTGCGATCGCAGCCAGGAAGGCTGGACGCGAATCCACCGCTCCAGCACCTGGGGTGGCGCCGGCGCCTGGGCTGAGCGGCGATTTGGCGGCGTCTGTATACGGGCTGGTTTGCGCAACGACCGAACACGGCTGGGCGCCGTAGGCCTCAACCTGGAAATCTAGGGCAGGGAACGACGACTGCGCGATGCCATTCAGCGAGGCGATGATGTTGGTCGCCAGGCCACTCGGCCCCCAGATCGGATCCGCCGCAGGCACGCTGGCGGGGGGCGGAGTGTTGTCGGTACCACCGCAAGCGCCGAGCAGGGCGCTGCCCATCAGGGCACCGCCGTAGCCGAGGAAATGGCGTCGAGTGATCCCGGGTATGGAGGGATGCCGAACGGTGCCGCCGGGTTGTGTATCGAAGTCGTTGTCGGTCACTGCTGTCTCCGTCCTTTTCTTGTGATCTTGTCGATGAGGTGATACCGTCGCCAGGGCCGTTGTCATACGATGACACGATGATATTATCGCTGAATGCACCAACGCTCCCGTCCGTGTCTACCCTAAGAACAAGCCGTCAGATTGCGCGTTATTATTGCCTTCCATGCGGCATATGAGGTTCACCGGGGTTTAGGCGGATTTCGGTCAACCTCAAAAGGGGGAGAGGTTTCCTGTGGCACAGCTCGAAAATCGTGTATAAGAAGTACGATGTCACATATCAAATTTCGCGACCCATACGCGGGTCACCACGTAACGCACCCCGCAATCCACCCAACAATGCCAGAACGTGCGTGGCTGATGCCCGGGACGGCCCACGTGCCGTCACCGCGGCTGATGACCAAGCAGAGACAGGAACCAAGATGCGCAACATGACGGTGCGAGCCAGCCTGCTCGCGGCACTGACGATGTTTGGGGTGGTGATCGTGATTGGCGGCATCGCCGGCATCGTGTCGCTGCAAATGGCCGATGCGAACGCGCAGCGCCTGCATGAGATTTCGCGCCAAACCATCCTCGTCAACGACGCATACAAGGACAGCACCCGCACGCGTTCGGCGCTGGTGCGCGCCTATAGCGCGCTGAAAGAGCGCAACGACACGGCGGCGCGCGATTCGGCCTTGCAGAGCGCGAATCGCACCTTCGAACGCTCCGCGAGCGAAACCAGCGCATATCGCGACGCAAGTGCGTTCGACGGCATGGATTCGGAGCTCAAACGACAGCTCGTGGCGTCGTCGGACCGGCTTGCGGCCCTTATCGCGCGCGCGGCCGACGCGCTGCGCAATAACGACACTGCCGGCTACGTGACCATCAACGACCGCGATGTCACCCGCGCGGGCATGGTGTACTCGGAAAACGTCGAGAAGCTGCAGACACTCGCGAACACCCTGACCGAACAGGCGCTCAACGACGGCAACGCGCGCTACCGGTGGATCCTGGGCTTCGTGGTGGTGGGCGTCGGGCTGGCGCTTGCGCTGATGGTCGTCACGCACGTCGCGCTCACGCGCATCGTGACGCGCCCGCTCGGCGAAGCGGTGGCGGTGCTCGACCGCATCGCGTCGAACGATCTGACTGTGCGCGTGCCCGAGGCGGGCCGCAACGAAATCGGCCTGCTTTTTGCGGCCATGCGGCGGATGCGCGACGGACTCTCGCGCACCGTGAGCGGCGTGCGAGACAGCTGCGACGCGATCCACACGGCTGCACGCGAGATCGCCGCCGGCAATCTCGACCTGTCGAGCCGCACGGAGCAGCAGTCGGCGTCGCTCGAGGAAACCGCCGCGAGCATGGAGGAACTGACCTCGACGGTCAGGCAGAACGCGGCGAACGCCACCGAGGCGAGCACGCTCGCGAGCGGCACGGCGGACCTCGCGCGCCGGGGCGGTGACGTGGTCGGCCGCGTGGTCCGGACAATGCAGGATATCAGTGCAAGCGCGCTCAAGATCGCCGAGATAACGAACATGATCGACAGCATTGCGTTCCAGACCAACATTCTCGCGCTGAATGCGGCCGTCGAATCGGCGCGCGCGGGCGAACAGGGGCGTGGCTTCGCGGTCGTCGCGGGCGAGGTGCGAACGCTCGCGCAGCGCAGCGCCAGCGCGGCGCGCGAGATCAAGGAACTGATCGGCGCCTCGATGAACGAGGTGCGAAACGGCAACGCGCTCGCGGCCGAAGCGGGCGCGGCGATGGAGGAGATCGTGGGCGCCGTGCGCAACGTGGCGACCATCTTGGTGGAAATGTCGTCGGCGACGAGCGAGCAGAGCGCCGGCATACAGCAGGTGGGCGTCGCCGTGAGCCAGATGGATCAAGTCACGCAGCAGAATGCGGCGCTCGTCGAGCAGGCCGCCGCCGCCGCGGATGCGCTGGAGCATCAGGCGCAATCGATGAAGGACGCCGTGGCGGTATTCCGTCTCGGCGAAGCTTGACGGCTTTCACCAACAAAAGGACGAAATGAAAACGACGATGAAGTTGCGCCGCGTGGCGCTGGCGCTCTCGGGCCTGGCCGCATCTTTCGCCGTGCACGCGGCGACGTACGCCTACGTTTCCAACGCCGACAGCCAGGACATCTCGGTGTTCCGCCTCGACGCACGGGCCGGCACGCTCGCCGCGGTCGAAACCGTGCCCGTGAACGGTACCGTTATGCCGATGGCGCTCTCGCCCGACCATCGTCGTCTGTATGCGGGGCTGCGCTCCAAGCCCTACAGCGTCGTGAGTTTCGCCATCAATCCGCTCGACGGCGACCTCGTCGAACTGGGCCGTGCGCCACTCGCCGAAAGCATGGCATACCTGTCGACCGACATGACCGGCCGCTACCTGATTTCGGCGTCGTACGGCGGCAATCTGCTGGCGGTGAACCGCATCGGCGCGAACGGGGTGGCGGCCAATGTGCAGCAGACCGTCAAGACCGGGCCGATGGCGCATGCCATCCGCGTGTCGGCGGACAACCGCTATGCGTTCGCATCGGTGCTGGGCGCCGACGCGTGGTTGCGTCTCAAGTTCGACGCCAGCACCGGCACGCTCACCGAGGACGCGCAGCCCGCGTATTCCCTGCCGAAGGATTCGGGGCCGCGCCATTTCGTGTTTTCCGCTGATCATCGCTTCGTCTACCTGATCGACGAGCTCGACGGCAAGCTGCACGTGCTTGCCTTCAATCGGGCCAACGACACCATCAGGCCGGTCCAGACGATTTCGATCTTGCCGCCCGACTTCAAGGGTGACAAGCCGTGGGGAGCCGATCTGCATCTCACACCGGACAGCCGCTTCCTGTTCATCTCCGAACGAACCTCGAGCACGCTGGGCGCCTATCGCGTGAATACGGCCACGGGCAAGCTGGTGCGGATCGGCACGTACGCGACCGAAAAGCAGCCTCGCGGCTTCAACATCGATCCGTCGGGACGGTATCTGCTCGCGGTGGGGCAGCTGTCGCCGACGTTGAGCCTCTATCGCATCGACGCGAAAACGGGCGGGCTTGCCACGCTCGGCCAATATCCGGTCGGCAAGGGCGCGAACTGGGTCGAACTGGTGAACTTCGACGGATCGAATCGCTGACCGATCCAGGCTGGCTTGGCCATCGACGCAGGCGATGCCGACCCGGGTCCCGTTCACCATCGGCCCGGCGCCCGCGGTTCCATTTTTCCGCCTGTAATAGTCATAAGATGTCGTATGATGTACCTATGTATAAATCATCCCGTCTTTGAGGGGAAGAGGTCAGGATATATAGGTTGCCGCCGGATAGTGCCAGTTGTACGATGACAGACTATTGTGGGAGCCGACGTGACGCAATCGAACGACCTCGCAAAGCTGCCATTGCATCGCACTTTCTGCCGTCGGCCGCTTCCATGCCACCGACCCGCCGCACCGGGAATCTGTTCGTGAAAATCGTCACCATCGAAGTCATTCGCATCTCGCTCGCATTCGATGCGGGCCGCCGTCCCGTCGCCGCTGTTGAACCGACCGTCGCCGACACGTATAACGCCGCAGACCGCTCGCTGCGTCGCATGGAGTCGCTGCTGGTCAGGCTCACCGATGACGCAGGGCGCGTTAGCTGGGGCGAAGCATTCGGTCATCTGATCAATCCCGTCACGTTCGCCGCGCTCGAAGGCCCGGTTGGCCGTTGGTTCAAGGGCGCCGAATTCGAGCCGACGCGGCACGGGATCGCCGCATTGCGTGACGCGGCCGATCGCGCGCTGCATTCGTTCGGCCGCACCGGACCGGTGCTGTACGCATTGTCCGCGATCGACACGGCGCTGCACGACCTCGCCGCGCAGGCGGCCGGTGTGCCGCTATATCGTTGGCTCGGCGGCCATCGCGGGGAGATCGACGTGTATGCGAGCCTGGTCAGCTACGACAACGACCCCGACGAAGTCGCGCGCCACGTGCGGCGGGCGTCGGACGAAGGGTTTCGGCGCATCAAGCTGCACGAGACGCAACGTGCGGCCATCGCGGCCGCGCGTGCGGCACTGCCGGCCGGCAGCGAACTGATGGTCGACGTGAACTGCCCGTGGACGGCGAGCGACGCGCTGCGGCATGTGAGCGAGCTGGCCGACCTGCGGCTCGGCTGGATCGAGGAACCGGTGTGGCCTTGCGACGACGCGGACGGCATCGCGCGTGTGCGCGGCGCCGGCGTGCCGATCGCGGCGGGCGAGAACGCGTCGGGCGTCGCGGGCTTTCGCGACCTGTTTGAACGCGGCGCGCTCGACGTCGCGCAGCCAAGCATCGCGAAGATCGGTGGACCGACCGGCATCGCGGAAGTGATCGCGCTTGCGGCGGAGCACGGCGTGCGGGTTGTGCCGCACTGTTTCTATTACGGAGCGGGGCTGCTGGCGACCGCGCACGTGGTCGCGACGCTACCGGACGATGTAGCGCTCGAAATTCCCTATCTCGACTGGCCCGAGCGGCTGCATGACGGGCAGCGGCCCGGGGCGCGGCTGCGCTTGCCCGATGTGCCCGGGCTTGGCTTCTTGCCGGACGAAGCAGTGCTGGCACGCAACACGATCGCGCACGCGACGATCGGTTGAACGCAGGAACGGTGCGCTCGGCGCACGCACGCGAAGCCGTTGCCGGTGTGGCGGCGCAATCGGAAATCAGGAAGCCGGGCGGATGCGCAGGCACGTGCCCGGCTCGACAGGAGACAACATGAAAACGCGTTACCGCTGGTGGATCGGCGCGCTGCTGTTCGGCGCCGGCATGCTGAACTATCTCGATCGCGCGGCGCTGTCCGTCGTCGCGCCGATCATCAAGCGCGAACTCGGCATCGACGACGCGCAGATGGGTATCCTGTTCAGCAGCTTCTTCATCGGCTACTGCGTGTTTTGCTTCGTCGGCGGCTGGGCCGCGGACCGGTTCGGGCCGCGTCGCGTGTTCGCGTGCGCGGCGGGCGTGTGGTCTCTGTTCTGCGGCGCGACAGCGCTCGCCGGGTCGTTCGCGCACCTACTGATCGTGCGCGTCGCGTTCGGGATCGGCGAAGGGCCGATGGGGACGACCACCAACAAGGCGATCTCGAACTGGTTCCCGCGCCGCGAAGCGGGGCGCGCGGTCGGCTGGACCAACGCCGGGCAGCCGCTCGGTGCGGCGATCGCGGCGCCGATCGTCGGCCTGGTTGCGCTGCAGTTTGGCTGGCGCGTTTCGTTCGTCGTGATCGCCACGCTCGGCTTCGTGTGGCTGGCCGCGTGGTGGGCGTTGTTCAGCGACGATCCGGCGAGCCACTCGCGCGTGTCGCCGGAAGAGGTTCGCGAGATCGCATCCGACCGGACGGTCGGCGTCTCACTGGATGCGCATGCGGACGAGCGCGCCGCGCGTCCGCTGCTGCGCGATCTGCTGTCGCGGCCGGTGCTCGGCGTCGCGCTCGCGTTCTTCAGCTTCAACTACGTGCTCTATTTCTTCCTGTCATGGTTGCCCAGCTATCTCACCGACTACCAGCATCTAAACATCAAGCAGATGAGCGTCGTCGGGATTCTGCCCTGGCTCGGCGCGACCGTCGGTTTCGTGGCCGGCGGCACCGTGTCGGACCGCATCTACCGGCGCACCGGCGACGTGCTGTTCGCGCGCAAGATCGTGATCGTCGTCGGGCTGGCGGTGGCGGCGGCGTGCGTGCTGCTGGCGTCACGGGTGAGTTCGCTCGGCGCGGCCGTCACGTTGATCGCGATCGCAAGCCTTTTCGCGTTCATGGCACCGCAGGCTTGCTGGTCGTTGCTGCAGGAAATCGTGCCTCGCGAACGCGTCGGCTCGGCCGGCGGGTTCGTTCATCTGCTCGCGAATCTCGCAGGCATCCTGTCGCCAAGCTTGACCGGCTGGCTCGTCCAGTATGGTGGTGGGTATGCAAGTGCGTTCGTGCTTGCGGGCGCGTCGGCGCTCGCCGGTGCGGTTATCCTGACGTTCGCGGTGCGCGCGCGGGCCGTTTCGCAGATGCGCCGGGCCGCCTGATGAAGTAATCCGTTGAATTGGCTACGCTGGAGTAAGTGTGGCCGTACTTGCCTCCTCCACCGGACACAACGAACATCGTCCCAAGAGAGAGGATAGCCGGTGCAGCGCATTCCCGTGGCTCGGGGCGCGCCGCGGACCGGGCGTCATCCAAGCATTCCTAGATACATCGGTGGCACTGCCGTCAGGCCAGCATGTACGCTGCGGGTGTAGGCGTTCATTATTAGCGCTAGCCGTGTTCAGAAACGTTGCTAGCGGAAATTCTCAAAGAAGCCTCGGCGAACAGGGACTTTTTGGAGCTTTCTGTCGGCTGCTTGGCCGTTGCGTTTCTGCAACAGAAACTTGGCCTATGTTCACTAACGTTGCTAGCACGTTGCACGTGTTCTTTAATACTGCTAGCGCACGTGTCGCGTGGATTGATAGGGATCCATATGGCTTCGATCGAAGAGCGGGCCGCTCGAGCAGCGAAGATTGCGTCCGTGCTTCGACCGCTTGGCAACGGCGTGCTTTCCCGACAGCAGGCTGAACGAGCAGCACAGCTATTAGGCGTTCACTGCACCACCGTATATCGCCTGCGTCGACGTTTCCTCGCAGATCCGGTCGCCAGCACATTAGAGCCAAGGCAGCCGGGTAGGGCGACCGGGGGCAGACTGGACGCCGCCGTCGAATGCGTCATCGACGAGGCCGTGCACGAATGGCTCCCTGATCAGCGACACCTTGCGCATCCTGCAACTGATCTTGTACTTGAGGTGAAACGTCGCTGCAGCGTTGCAGGTCTATCGCCTCCAAGCAGGTCAACAATTGCTCGACGGTGGCTCTCCTATCGCGAGCAGGATGCTTTGGCACGAGCTGCGCTCCCGAACGCTGCAGTTGCCCCTGGCATGTTGATTTTCACGCAGTCTTAACCCACCGTTTTCATCTAAATCTGACCCACCCAGGGACAGCGTAGTACATCTATTCCGGTGTGGATAACTCTTCGTTTCCAGCCGGTTTTGCTGCTCTTTTTCTCGTTGCCTTTGCCTTGGCAGAACTGGTCCTGAAGCGCCACGATTCATTGCCGGTCTCGACGATGTGGCAGTGATGCGTAACCCGGTCCAGCAGTGCTGTCGTCATCTTTGCATCCCCGAACACGGTCGCCCACTCGCCGAAGCTGAGATTGGTGGTGATCGCGACGCTCGTATGTTCGTACAGCTTTGAGAGCAGGTGGAACAGTAAGGCGCCACCGGTCTGGCTGAACGGCAAATAGCCCAGTTCATCGAGAATCACCAGGTCGACGTACATCAGCTTGTGAGCGATCTGGCCTTGTTTGCCGGTGGATTTCTCCTGTTCCAGAGCGTTGGTCAGCTCGACGGTCGAGAAGTAACGCACACGCTTGCCGTGGCGCTGTACGGCCTCGATTCCGATTGCCGAAGCGAGGTGCGTCTTGCCGGTGCCGGGGCCGCCGATGAACACAACGTTGTGTGCGCTCGCAAGGAACGACAGTTCGCTGAGTTCACGAACCAGCGCTTCATCAACTTGCGCCTGTGCGAAGTCGAAGCCTTTCAGGTCGCGATGAGCCGGGAAGCGTGCGGCGGTCATCTGGTAGGCGATCGAGCGCACCTGCCGTTCGGCGGTCTCCGCCATCAACAGCTGCTTCATGAAGCGCTCCGGCTCGAAGTCAGTGTGACGCGCCTGCGTTCGTCGCCTGCTGGGCAGCATAGAGCTGCCGCCCCGTCACAGCGTCGGTGCTGCTCGCGTTCAACGAGGCGTCCGTGAGGTTGGTCAGGCTCACGGGCGAACCTGATGCACCGAGCGTGACGCGGGTATGCGACGCGTCGTCATAGCTAACTGCGCTCGCGCCGATTGCGCCCGTCTGGCCTGCCACGCTCTGCAGCTGCAGCAGGTTGACCGCATCGGTGCCGTCGATGCCCGCGGCAACGCCCTTGACCTGACGCGGTCCAGATGTGCCGGCCACGTCGAGGGCCGTACCACCGGTGTTGGCCCCGACCATGATCGGGCCACTGCCGGTACCGCCTGCTTGCTGAACCAGACCAACGGTCCCTGCAGCCAAAGCGGACTGCATTGCCGAGAGTGTCGCGCCATCGCCCGCCAGGCCAGTCGAAAGAGACGAGATCGATCGGCTTGTCGTAGTCGACAACGTCGCAATCGCGCTGGCCGTGCCCGTCGACAGACTTCCGATCGTTTGAGCGGTCGACGTCGACAGCGACACGAACCCGGCAGCGGTGTTCGTGGACAAGCTCGTGACCGTCGTGCCGATAGCCAGCAGCGCGGGCCGGAGGTTGTGCTCGCGCCGCTACATGCGGCGCGAGCACGATTCAGGGGGAAAGTAGTTAAACGAACAATCGAACCTTCATTACGGATTACTTACTATCTTGTTTCCTCCTTGGTCGAGTGGTGAATCGGTGAGCTGCGCGGACTAACGGCCCGCCAGGTGCTTCGACGCGGTCCCGACCGCGGCGCCCGCGGTGCAAAGCGTTCGATTCGCCACCTTCGCGACTCGGTGGACATGTCGGATTCGCGGGTGCAGGGATCGGTGGCGCGTGGCGATCGGCGTGGAAGGCGCTTGAATGGGCCGGGTTTCTGCGGCCGATACAGGGAGCAATAGATTCTCTTGAACGACAGGCGCCGGCGCCGCGAGGTGCTTGATCGTCGGTTCAGGGCACGTGTCGCCCGAACAGAACACGTAGCGGCCGGAGCCGGGTTCGCCGATCTGCGTGACGTCGTAGTCCGGAAGACGGGAAGACGCAAAGCAGGCTTGCGTAAGGGTCCCGACAATCAGGCCAAGAAGAGGGACGAGGCGCATCATCGCGCGCCCCCTTCGGCGACCTTGCCGAGCGCCGACTGGGCGCGATAGCCCGCATATGCGCGCTGCACCAGCCGGACATAGCGAGCCTGGGCGGCGATGTTCGTGGAACCGGGCCCTGTGTTGTAGCAACCGACGGCGGCCCAGGTCGCGCCCTTGGCCTGTATGCAGTTGGCGAGCACCCACGCGCTGAGCTTGAGGTTCACGCAGGGGTTCAGGAGGTCGCGTTGGGTGACGCCGTAGCTGACGAGCTCGGGAAGATGCACATCGTTGATTTGCGCTGCTCCCCATGCCCTGTGGCCGTCCGGCAAGCGCGGCCCAATGGCGCCGGGCACGCCACGGGATTCGACCCAGGTTATCGCCCGCAGGAGATCGGGATCGAGGTGATAGAGGGCTGCCGCCTCATTGAAGATATTGCCCTTGCAAACGTCCGCGGTCGCAGGCGGAGCAGCGAGCAGGGCGATCGTGGCAGCAACTGCCACGCAGAAGGTGCGCATCGCACGCGATGAGTGGCGACGCACGGAATAAAAAACGTAGCGAACCGGGTCGACCCGGTTCGCTACGAGACCGCCTGCAGTCGAGGCACTGAGAGAAGAAAGCGACAGGCGGGATACGAGCGAAAGCTGCTCGTACCGAAAGAGCAACATGGAGCAAAAAGGAGGTATGTCCGAATAGATGGGAGAGCCTTGATTTCCATGCATTTTTCCGGTCAGCCACCTTTAGGCCCAGTAAGGCTTTGCCTAGTGCCCCCAATAAATATCTATATAAATCAAAGCGATACTGTCTGCCCCTCGCTTGATGGTCGCTGGTCGATCCTCGGGTTCTGCGCGAGGCACCGGTACCTGGCGTCAGGCGCGGATAGCGAACGGGCGACCTGGGGCCCGCCACGCAAGGAGGGGCTCTGGGGACGCGCGGAGATTTCACGCCGCAGGCCGCGGGCGTGATCCGGCGCATCCGCGTGCGTTCCCGGCGCACCGTGCCGCGGATCACCGTGGCCGCCGCGCGTGCGACGGCCTGGTCGAGCGCACCGCGATGCTCAGCCAAGTGCCGCGCTCGCGCGTCGAATGCCGTTCGCGGCGCCGGGCCGCGCATCGACGGCGCGCGCGGATGCGGCGCGATTCAGTCGAGCACGCCCTGGCACAGGTACTTGATCGACAGGTAGTCGTCGAGGCCGTAGCGCGAGCCTTCGCGGCCGTAGCCCGATTCCTTGACGCCGCCGAACGGCGCGGCCTCGCTCGCGAGCGCGCCTTCGTTGATCCCGACGATGCCGGTTTCGAGCCGCGCCGACACGCGCGCGATGCGCCGCACGTCCTGCGTGTAGAAATACGCGGCGAGCCCGAACGGCGTGTCGTTCGCGGCGTCGACGGCTTCGTCCTCGCTATCGAACCGGAACAGCGCGGCGACCGGGCCGAAGGTTTCCTCGCAGGTCAGCTGCATGTCGGCGGTCGCGTCGGCGAGCACCGTCGGCGCGTAGTAGTGCGGCCCGAGTTCGGTCAGGCGCTTGCCGCCCGTCAGCGCGCGCGCGCCGCGCTCGATCGCGTCGCTCACGTGCCGCGCGATCTTGTCGACCGCGCGCGCGTTGATCATCGGGCCGATCTGCGCGGCCGCATCGGTTGCCGGCGCAACCTTCAGCGCGGCGACGCGCGCGGCGAGCTTCGCGGCGAAGGCGTCGTAGACGCCGGCCTGCACGTACACGCGGTTCGGCGACACGCAGGTCTGGCCGCCGTTGCGGAATTTCGCGGCCATCAGCCCGTCGACCGCGGCGTCGAGCTCGGCGTCGTCGAACACGATGAACGGCGCATTGCCGCCGAGCTCCAGCGACAGCTTCTTCAGCGTCGCGGCCGACTCGCGCGCGAGCAGCTTGCCGACGGGCGTCGAGCCGGTGAACGTGATCTTGCGCACGCGGCCGTCGGCGAGCCAGTCGGCCACCGCGTCGATGCCGCGTTCGCGCGACGCGGCGATCAGGTTCAGCACGCCGGGCGGCAGGCCGGCTTCCTGCGCGAGGAAGGCCAGCGCGAGCGCGGTCAGTGGCGTGTCCTCCGCCGGCTTCGCGACGACCGTGCAGCCGGCCGCGAGCGCGGGCGCGATCTTGCGCGCGATCATCGCGAGCGGGAAATTCCACGGCGTGATCGCGGCGACGATGCCGATCGGTTCCTTCACGGCGCTCAGGCGCTTGCCGCGCTGCTGCTGCGGAATCAGGTCGCCGTAGGTGCGCGTCGCTTCCTCGGCGAACCACTGCACGTACGACGCGCCATATGCAACTTCGCCGCGCGCTTCGGCGAGCGGCTTGCCCTGCTCGCGCGACATCAGCTTCGCGAGATCGTCGGTGTGCGCGACGATCGCCGCGTGCCACGCGCGCAGGATCGCCGCGCGCTCGCGAGCGGGCGTTGCGCGCCATGCGGGCAGCGCGCGCGCTGCCGCGTCGGTGGCGGCGCGCGCGTCGGCGGGGCCGCTGTCGGGGGCGTGGGCAACGGTGTCGAGCGTCGCCGGATCGGTGACGTCGAAGCGACGGCCGTCGAGCGCATCGCGCCAGGCGCCGTCGATGAGGTTGGCTGAGCGCACGAGTTCGGTTCGGGACAGCGTAAGCGGCATGACAGGTCCTTGGATGATGCGGTCCGGCGATGGCGACGACGGCGGCACGGGCGCGCGACGACCCCGCGCGGCCAGCGTGCTGCCGCGTTGCCGGGTGTGGCGCGCTGTCCGTCAGTGACGTTCGCCGAACAGCGATTCGAGCGGGTAGTGCCGTTTGACGAACGGCGACTTGATGATCACGTAACTGAAATACTTCTCGATGCCGATGTTCTGCTCGAGCAGCCCTTCGACGATCGTCTGGTAATGGCTCACGCTGCGCGTGATGAACTTCAGCAGATAGTCGTAGCCGCCACTCGCGAGGTGGCACTCGACGATCTCGTCGACGTTGCGGATCGCCGCGACGAAACGGTCGAAATCTTCACGGCGGTGGTCGGCCAGTGTGACCTCGGTAAACACGACCTGCACGTCGCCGACTTTCTCGAGCTGGATGTGCGCGCCGTAGCCGCCGATGTAGCCGGCTTTCTCGAGCCGCTTCACGCGGATCAGGCAGGGGCTGGGCGACAGCCCGACCGCATCGGCCAACTCGACGTTGGTCATGCGGCCGCGCTTCTGCAACTGGGAGAGGATGCGCAGATCGATGCGATCCAGCTTGCTGTCCGTCATGTTCACGTGAGAGGGAAAAATGGAATGTCCGCTTACTTTAGAGTCGAACGATGGCCGCCACAAGCCCGGCTTTCCCTTGGCCGGTCAGGCCGGCTGCGCGTGCGCGGCGTCGAGGGCGCGCTGCACGCCCGGATCGGCCAGCACGTCGTCGAGCGTCTTGCGCACGCGTTCGAACATCAGGTCGAACTCGCCCGCGGTGAAGCTCAGGGCCGGCGCGAAACCGAGCACGCCGTCGCCGAATGCACGGAACACCACGCCGTTCGCATACGCGGCCGCCGCGATCTTGTCGGGCACGTTCAGCGCCGCGTCGAAGCGCGTCTTGCGCGCCTTGTCGGCAACCAGTTCGAGCGCGCCGAGCAGGCCGGCCGAGCGCGCGTCGCCGACGAGCGGATGCGCGCGCAGCGCGTCGAGCCCGGCCGCGAAGCGCGGCGCCAGCGCCTGGCCGTTCGCGAGCAGCCCGCCTTCGTGATAGAGCTTCAGCACCTCGAGGCCGATCGCCGCGCTCACCGGATGCGCGGAATACGTATAGCCGTGGCCGACCGCGGCCGATTCGGTGCGGCTGCCCGCGATCCCTTCGTAGATTTCGTCGGACATCAGCACCGCGCCCATCGGCGCATAGCCGGCGGTCAAACCCTTCGCGAGGGTCATCAGGTCCGGATCGACCTGCTCGGTCTCGCACGCGAACAGCGGGCCGGTGCGGCCGAAGCCGGTGATCACCTCGTCGGCGACGAACAGGATGCCCAGGCGCCGGCATGCGTCGCGCATCGCCTTCAGCCAGCCGGCCGGCGGCACGATCACGCCGCCCGAGCCTTGCACGGGCTCGCAGAAGAACGCCGCGACGTTGTCCGCGCCGAGCTCGGCGACTTTCGCCTCGAGCGCGGCGACCGACGCGGCGATCAGCGCCTGCGGATCGTCGCCGAGCGGATGGCGATACGGGTAGGGCGACGGAATGTGGTGCTGGTCCGCGCGCGGCAGGTCGAAATGGCGGTGGAACGCGGGCAGCGCGGTGAGCCCGGCGCCGATCGACGACGAGCCGTGATAGCCGCGCTCGAGCGCGATCATCTGCTTCTTCGACGGGCGGCCGGTCGCGTTGAAATAGTGCGTGATGAAGCGCACCGCGGAGTCGACGGCGTCCGAGCCGCCGAGCGTGAAGTACACGTGGTTCAGCGACGGCGGTGCGAGCGTCGCGAGCCGTTCGGCGAGCTCGATCGCGGGCTGCGAGCCGAAATGAAAATAGCCGGTCGCGTAGGGCAGCTTCGCCATCTGCTCGGCGGCGGCCTTCACGATGCTGTCGCGGCCGTAGCCGACGTTGACGCACCACAGGCCCGAGAACGCATCGAGCAGCGTATGGCCGTTGGCGTCGCGCAGGAACACGCCGTCGGCGGATTCGAGCAGGGTGACGCCGCGCGCCTCGTGCACGCGGTAGTTGACGACGGGGTGGATCAGGTGTTGACGATCGGCTTCGATCAGCGCGGCTTGGTTCATGGCAGTGCGGGACTCTCTGTCGGGTGTCAGCGATGAGTTCATGCTAACGGGCGAGAAATCCGCGCGCGCCTTCAATTTGCCGCCTGAAACGTATGGCCGCGGCGTTTGCACGGGGCGCTTCGGCATTTTCTGCTGCGCGCCCCGCGGGGCCGGGCGGGCGCGTCAGTAGCCGCGCGCGCGATCGACGACGCCGATCATCGGCTGCCCCGCGCGATGGCGCGCGAGGTTCTCGAGCACGGCGTCGACCGCGGTGTCGGGCCGCGTCGCGCTCGCGATGTGCGGCGTGATGCGAATGCGCGGATGCACCCAGAACGGGTGGCCGGCCGGCAACGGTTCGGGGTCCGTCACGTCGAGGATCGCGCTGTCGAGCCGGCCGCTGTCGAGCGCGGCGAGCAGCGCAAGCGCATCGAGCTGCGGGCCGCGCCCGACCTGCACGAGCGAGGCGCCGGCCGGCAGCGCGTCGAACACGCGCGCGCCGAGCAGCCCGCGCGTGCTGTCGGTGAGCGGCAGCAGGCAGATCAGGATGTCGGTGCGGGCCAGGAACGCATCGAGCGCCGCGTCGCCCGCGTAGCAGTCGACGCTGTCGAGCGTGCGCGGCGTGCGGCTCCAGCCGGCGCACGGAAAGCCGAAGCGGCGCAGCGTATCGAGCACGGCCTGGCCGAGCGTGCCGAGCCCGAGCACGCCGATGCGACGCGACGCGGCCGCGCGCACCGGCTTCTCGTGCCACACCTGCGTGCGCTGTTGCGCCGCATAGTCGAACAGGTCGCGATGGATCGTCAGCACGGCCTGCGTCACATATTCGACCATGCCTTCGACGATGCCGGGCTCGATCATCCGCACGACCGGAATGTGCGCGGGCACGCGCGACAGGTCGAACTGATCGATGCCGGCGCCCACCGAAAACACGATCTCGAGGTTCGGCAGCAGCGTGGCCGGATCGTCGGGCGGCTGCCACGCGGCGAGATAACGGACGGCTTCAGGATCGCCGATGTCCGGCCAGATCCGGAACGGAAGCTCGGGTGCCTGCTGGGCGAAGCGCTGTGCCCATTGCGCACCGCGCACCGGGTCGGCCTTGTAGAGAAAGCTCATTGTGGGTACCGCTCAACCGAGGGCCTGGTTCACGATCGCGAACGCGCGCAGCGCCGGGTCGCGCGCGGGCGTTGCGCCGCGCGCCATGGCGACGACGGTATCGACGCGCGGCAGCCCGAGCCCCTGCAGCCAGTCGGACAGCCCGCTGTCGCCCGGCACGTCGAGCCGCACGAACTTCCCTTCGTGCAGCGCGAGCCAGTGGCTGATCAGCGCCTGCGCGCGCTGCGCGTCCGGCGCGACCACCGGGCCGATCGCATGGCCGCGGCCGAAGCGGCGGAACAGCGCGAAGCCGAGCAGTTCGCCGTCGCGATCGAGCGCGATGCCGTTCGCGACGCCGAGCAGCGCCTCGATCACCTCGTCGCGCCCGTAGCCGGCCGCGCGCGACGCGAGCGCCGCTAGGCGCGGGCCGTCGTTTGCGCCGATGGGCCGCAGGCGCTCGCCGGGCGGCAGCGATATCAGCGGCGGCTGGAAGGCGGCACCCTGGTGCTGATCGATCGTATCGATCACCTCGAACCCGAATTTCGCGTACAGCGGCTCGCCGGCCGGCGTCGCGTGCAGAAAAATGGTTCGCGTGCCGAAGCTGTCGACCACGCGGGTGAACAGTTCGCGCCCGATGCCGCGGCCCTGTTGCTCGGGCGACACGATGACCATGCCGAGCGACGCGTGTGCTTCGCCGAAGCGCCAGCCGAGCGCGGTACCGACGATGCCGGTTTCGTCCTCGGCGACGAAGCCGTCGCCGAGCTGGAGCACGAAGCGCCAGTCGTCGAGCCGGTGCGACCACTTGACTGCTTCCGACAGACGATGCGCGGCGGGCAGGTCGGTTTCCGCGAACCGACGATAAATAAGCGTGCGGGAAGGGTTGAGATCGGACACGCTGGACTCCGGATGGGTAGGAATGACATACCGACTCTGCCAGCGACACCGCGGCACGGATAGGACGATTCGCCTGTTTTCCGGCGACGGCGGGCGTCCGTGCAAGATCGACGCAAACCGGCTCGATCGGCGCATGCGAACGCGCGGATCGAGCCACCGCGGCCCGTCAATCCGACAGCGCCTGCTGTGGGAACGGCACTACGATGAAAACACCGGTGTCGCGGCCGCTTGCCGGCGCCGCAGATCGTGCTGCCCGCGCCGCGCAACACGCGGCGATTCTGCGTTTTGGGCAGCGTCGAACGACGTGCGCCGGGTTTTTTGCCTTGATTCAATTTCATACCATCCAGCCCGTCCCCGGCCCTGCCGGGGCTTCACACCGACAGGACGTCACCATGATCCAATTTGAACCGAAGTACATCACGTTTGACTGCTACGGCACGCTGACCCGCTTCCAGATGGCGGATCTGGCGCGCGAGATCTACGCGGACCGGCTCTCGCCGGTCGCGATGGAGGATTTCGTGCGTGCGTTCGCCGCTTACCGGCTCGACGAGGTGCTCGGCGCATGGAAGCCGTACCGCGACGTCGTCGTCAACGCGATCCGGCGCACCTGCGCGCGAGTCGGCGTGAAGTTCGACGAAGCCGAGGCCGAGCGGTTCTATCATGCGGTGCCGACGTGGGGCCCGCATCCGGACGTGCCGGCGGGCCTGTCGCGGCTCGCGACGAAGTACAAGCTCGTGATCCTGTCGAACGCGATGGACGAGCAGATCATGAGCAACGTCGACAAGCTCGGCGCGCCGTTCCATGCGGTGTTCACCGCGCAGCAGGCGCAGTCGTACAAGCCGCGGATGCAGGGCTTCGAATACATGTTCGGCAAGCTCGGCTGCAAGCCCGAGGACGTGCTGCACGTGTCGTCGAGCCTGCGCTACGACCTGATGACGGCCGAGGATCTGGGCATCAAGCACAAGGCGTTCGTCAATCGCGGCCATGAGCCGGGCACGCCGTTCTACAACTATTACGAAGTGTCGGATATCGGCCACCTCGCGACGCAGCTCGGCCTGTAAGCCACACATCGGTTGCGCGGCGTCCCGTCGCGCGGTTTGCGGCCGGACTGCCGAGTGCGCGGTTTTTCCCGGGCATCGCGGCTGGCCGGCAACACGGGAAGATCGTGTGCGCGCGTTGCCTGTCGGCACGCGCGCCGCGCTTGTCGTCTTCATCCCCCTCGCCGGCATGCGCCGGTATGCGCTGCGAAGCGACGCGTCATTTGTCCGCTCCTGATGCGGCGCGCCGCGTCGTCTCTGCCCCCTTCACGTTGTGCCCGGCCAATGGCCGGCGTGCCATCGAACACACCAGCATCGAACGTGCCCTGACCGGATCGCGATCCGTGACCCGGCACGCGAGCGGGCCGCGCGCCGGTGTCGCTTAGGGTGGTGTCGAACGCGCCCGCAATCGTCTGAACGTTCGTGCGGGCGCGCGGGATGGAGCGGCGAAGTCGCCCGCCCGCCATTTCGACACAAACATACGGTTTGCGCGCGCCGAACGCGTTTGCGCTGCCGAACGGGCAATTTTGTCGGCGCAATCTGCGGCGGGCGCCGCTTTACGAGTTCCCTTGTCGCGCCGTTGTCAGTCGATCGCCGCGACATCGCATCGCGCCAATGGCGACTCGCGCGGGCGCGCAGCTAATCATGCTGCGCAGGCGGCCCAAAACGGTCGAATCGTATCGTGAGGCCACCCCGAATCGCGATAACCCGCATTTTGGCGGTGCTTAAATGAACTCAATACGCAGGACGTCGCGCCCGCTACCAGCAGGCGGGCGCGACGGGTTTCTCGAACCAGGCTGGACCCCAGGACCCACTTTCCACAGTCAGGAGCAGTTCGGATGAGCGACGATATCGACAACGGCGGCAAGGGCGGCAAGGGCGGCATCACGCGCCGCGACATGATGCGGGTCATGGCGGCGAGCGGCATGATGGCCGTTGGCGGCGGCGGGCTGCTGACCGGCATGCAATCCGCATTTGCAGCACCGGCACCTAAGCGCGGCGGCAAGATCAGGGTCGCGAACGAATCGAGTTCGACGGCCGACACGCTCGATCCGGCCAAGGGCTCGACGGGTGCCGACTACATCCGCTTCTTCATGTTCTACAGCGGCCTCACGCAGCTGGATCAAAGCCTCACGCCGCAGATGAACCTCGCCGAGTCGCTGCACACGACCGACGCGAAGACCTGGATCATCAAGCTGCGCAAGGGCGTCACGTTCCACGACGGCAAGCCCGTCGGCCCGGCCGACGTCGTGTTCTCGCTGATGCGGCACAGGAACCCGGCCACCGCGTCGAAGGTCAAGACGCTCGCCGACCAGTTCGCCGATGCGAAGGCGAGCGGCCCGGACGAAGTCACGCTCGTGCTCGCCAGCGCGAACGCGGACCTGCCGGTGATCCTCGCGACGCCGCAGCTCGTGATCGTCAAGGACGGCACGACCGACTTCACGACCGGCATCGGCTGCGGCCCGTACAAGCTGCAATCGTTCAAGCCGGGCGTGTCGACCGTCGGCGTGCGCAACGACAGCTACTTCAAGCCGGGCATGCCGTACCTCGACCAGATCGAGCTGATCGGCATCAGCGACAGTGCTGCGCGCCTGAACGCGCTGCTGTCGGGTGACGTGCACCTGATCAACGCGATCGATCCGCGCTCGACGCAGCGCGTCGCGTCGACGCCGGGCTACGCGCTGAAGGAAACCAAGTCTGGGCTCTATACCGACCTGATCATGCGCAGTGACAACCCGATCGTCGCGAACCCCGATTTCGTCGAAGGGATGAAGTACCTATTCGATCGCGAGCAGATCCGCTCGGCGGTGTTCCGCGGTTACGCGGTGATCGGCAACGACCAGCCAATCCCGCCTGGGCATCGCTACTTCAACGCGTCGCTGCCGCAGCGGCCGTACGATCCGGACAAGGCCAAGTTCCTGTTCAAGAAGGCCGGCGCGCTCGGCACCGCGCTGCCACCGATCTATGCGACGTCGGATGCGAACGGCTCGATCGAGATGGCCGTGCTGCTGCAGCAGGCCGGCCAGAAGATCGGGCTGAACCTGCAGGTGAACCGCGTGTCGCCCGACGGCTACTGGTCGAACCACTGGATGAAGCATCCGCTCGGGTTCGGCAACATCAACCCGCGCTCGAGCGCCGACGTGCTGTTCACGCAGTTCTTCAAGTCGGATGCACCGTGGAACGAGTCCGGCTGGAAGAACGCGAAGTTCGACCAACTGCTGCTCGCCGCGCGCTCCGAGACGGACGATGCGAAGCGCAAGCAGATGTATGGAGAGATGCAGGTGATCGTCTCACAGCAGGGCAGGATCGGCATCCCGGCGTTCATCAGCTTCCTCGACGGCTACGACAAGCGGATCGCGGGCCTCGGGTCGATCCCGACCGGTCCGATGATGGGGGGCATGTTCGCAGAGTACGTGTGGTGGAACGCGTGATGCTGTCGCTTGCCGCCACGCGCCGGGTGCGGGCGACCGCCCCGGCCGTACCTGGCCTTTTCGGGAGTGTCGCCTCATGAACAGAATCCTCATCGGGCTGATCGGCCGGCGCATCGCGGTCACCGCGCTGACGCTGCTGATCGTGTCCGCGATCATCTTCACGATCACGAACCTGCTGCCGGGCGATGCCGCGCAGGCCGCGCTCGGCCAGTCCGCGACGCCGGAGACGGTCGCCGCGCTGCGTGCGCAGTTCGGTCTCGACATGCCGGCGCACGTGCGCTACGTGCACTGGCTCGCCGGCTTGCTGCACGGCGATTTCGGCCGCTCGCTGTCCGGCGACATGCCGGTGTCGGAGATGATCGGCGGGCGGTTGCCGAAGTCGCTGGCGCTCGCCGCGATCACGACCGCCGTGTCGGTGCCGATCGCGCTGCTGCTCGGCATTCTCGCGGCGGTCAAGCGCGAGTCGGTGGTCGATCGCGTGATCAGCCTCGGCACGCTGTCGCTCGTCGCGACGCCGGAATTCCTGATCGCGACGGTCGCCGTGCTCGTGTTCGCCGTCAAGCTGCACTGGCTGTCGGCGCTGTCGTACAGCGGCCCGATCGACAGCTTCCACGACTTTCTGCGCGCGTATGCGATGCCGGTGATGACGCTGTGCGCGGTCGTGATCGCGCAGATGGCGCGCATGACGCGTGCCGCGGTGATCGAGCAACTGAGCGCGTCATATGTCGAGATGGCCGTGCTCAAGGGCGCGAGCCCCGCACGGGTCGTGCTGCGTCATGCGCTGCCGAACGCGATCGGGCCGATCGCCAACGCGATCGCGCTGAGCCTGTCGTACCTGCTTGGCGGTGTGATCGTCGTCGAGACGATCTTCAACTATCCGGGCCTTGCGAGCCTGATGGTCGATGCCGTCGGCAATCGCGACTTCCCGCTGGTCCAGGCGTGCACGCTGATCTTCTGCGTCGCGTATCTGTCGCTCGTGCTGTTCGCCGATCTATGCTCGATCGTGTCGAACCCGCGACTGCGCACCTGAGTGTTTCGTCCTTCTTCCGAGATACCGCCCATGCATCCCGAACCCGTTCAACGAATCAGCACGCTGCCGCCGTCCGGCGATCCGCGCCCATCGCGGGACGGCGCGCCGCCGCCGGCCGCACCCGCTCCCGACCAGCCGCGCAAGCGCCGCGCCGCGCGCATGAAACTGACGACCGGCGGCCGTGTCGGCCTGTCGATGGTCGGCCTGATGCTGTTCATCGCGGTGTTCGCGCCGCTGCTTGCGCCGCACGACGTCGGCGCAATCGTCACGCCGGACGTGTTCGCGCCGTTCACGGCGAAGCTGCCGTTCGGCTCCGATTTCCTCGGCCGCGACATGCTGAGCCGGATCCTGTACGGCACGCGGCTCACCGTGCTGCTCGCGCTCGCGGCGGTGCTGCTCGCCGCGCTGACCGGCACGACGCTCGGGTTGCTCGCGACCGTGTCGGGCCGTGCGGTCGACGAGACGATGAGCCGGCTGCTCGACGCGCTCACGTCGATTCCGTCGAAGATGTTCGCGCTGATGTTCGTCGCCGCGTTCGGTTCGTCGCTGCCGCTGCTGATCCTGACCGCCGCGGTCAGCTACATGCCGGGCTCGTACCGGATCGCGCGCGCATTGGCGGTCAACATCAGCACGCTCGAATTCGTGCAGGTAGCGAAGGCGCGCGGCGAAGGCGCGCTGTACATCGCGTGCGTCGAGATGTTGCCGAACATGATCCATCCGATGCTCGCGGATACCGGCCTGCGGTTCACGTTCGTCGTGCTGCTGCTGAGCGGCCTTAGCTTTCTCGGGCTGGGCGTGCAGCCGCCTTACGCGGACCTCGGCTCGCTCGTGCGCGAGAACATCGCGAGCCTCGGCGACGGCTCGGCCGTCGCGATCATGCCCGCGGTCGCCATCGCGATCCTGACGGTGGGCGTCAACCTGATGATCGACGGTCTGCCGCATCGCGGCCGCCGCAAGGGCGCCGCCGGCGCCGCCGGAGGACACTGATGCAACACGAATCGAACCCGCTCGTCGAGGTGCGCGGGCTGCGCGTGGTCGGCGGCCGGCCGGGCGGCGAGGAAACGACGATCGTCCACGGCGTCGACTTCGATATCCGGCGCGGCGAAGTGCTCGCGCTGATCGGCGAGTCCGGCTCCGGCAAGACGACGATCGCGCTGTCGCTGATGGGGCATGCGCGCGCCGGTTGTCGGATCGCCGGCGGCTCGGTGAAGCTCGGCGGCACCGACGTCTGCACGCTGTCCGCGCCCGCGTTGACCGCGCTGCGCGGCCGCAAGGTCGCGTATATCGCGCAGAGCGCCGCCGCCGCGTTCAACCCGTCGCGCACGATTCTCGACCAGGTGATCGAGAGCGCGCTGATCCACAAGACGATGACGAAGCGCGACGCGCAGGCGAAGGCCGTCGAGTTGTTCCGCGCGCTCGCGCTGCCGGAGCCGGAGACGATCGGCAAGCGCTATCCGCACCAGGTGTCGGGCGGGCAGTTGCAGCGCCTGATGGCCGCGATGGCGCTGATCACCGATCCGGAGCTCGTGATTCTCGACGAGCCGACCACCGCGCTCGACGTCACCACGCAGATCGACGTGCTGCAGGCCTTCAAGAGCGTGATCCGGCGGTGCGGGATGAGCGCGGTGTACGTGTCGCACGATCTGGCGGTGGTCGCGCAGATGGCCGACCGGATCGTCGTGCTGAGCGACGGCGTGATCCGCGAGGCGGGCGATACCGAACAGATCCTGCATGCGCCGGCACATCCGTACACGCAGAGCCTGATCGCGGCGGTCACGCCGAGCGACGCCCAGCGCGACGCGAAGCCGGAACCTGCCGCACCGGCGCCGCTGCTCGACGTGCGCGGCGCGATCGCCGGCTACGGCGGCCGCGCGGCGAACGGCTGGCCCGCGAAAGTGATCCTGCACGAAGTGGACCTGCGCATCGGGCGCGGGCAGACGGTCGGCGTGATCGGCGAATCGGGCTCCGGCAAGACGACGCTCGCGAAGGTGATCGCGGGCCTCGTGCCGGCGACGGGCGGCGAGATCCTGCTCGACGGCGAGCCGCTCGCGCGCGATATCGGCAAGCGCACCAAGGAGCAGCACCGCCGCGTGCAGATCGTGTTCCAGAACGCCGATACCGCGCTCAATCCGGTGCATACCGTCGAGCGTACGCTCGCGCGGCCGCTGGCGTTCTACCACGGGATCAAGGGTGCCCGTGCACGGCAGCGCGTCGCGGAGCTGCTCGAACTCGTGCGGTTGCCGCCGGCGGTGGCCGGGCGGCGGACCGGCGAGCTGTCCGGCGGGCAGAAGCAGCGCGTGAACCTCGCGCGCGCGCTCGCGGCCGAGCCCGACCTGATCCTGTGCGACGAAGTCACGTCGGCGCTCGATACGGTGGTCGGCGCCGCGATCATGGATCTGCTGCGCGACCTGCAGGCGAAGCTCGGCGTGTCGTACATATTCATCACGCACGACATCGCGAAAGTGCGCGCGATCAGCGACGACATCGTCGTGCTGTACGCGGGCCGCCGCGTCGAAACCGGCAGCCGCGACGCGCTGTGCGCACCGCCTTACCACCCGTATTCGCACCTGCTCGTGTCGTCTGCGCCGGAGCTGCGCGCGGGCTGGCTCGACGATGCGGCCGAGCGTTGCCACCGGCCGCTGGTGCCGATCGGCGAGCGCGAGAACGAGGCCGAGCTGTGTCCGTTCCTGTCGCGCTGCGCGATGCGTGTGGACGGCGTGTGCAACCGCACGGCCCCGTCGCTGCGCACGCTCGGGAACGGCGCGCAGGTGCTGTGCCATCGCAGCGAGGAAGATCTCGCACGCTTCCAGGCGGAGCCGATTTCCGCTGGCGTCGCGCCGGTACAGCTGTAGTGCGAGGCGCGCGAACCGTTCATCGCGCGGTGCGGTGGACGGCCCGCCGCATAGTCTGCTGCGGCGGTCGCGCAAAACGGCAATTTGCACGCGTGCCGCGCGCGAATACGCGGCAACTGCGGTTTTTGACGGTGCTTAAATGATTCTCATTGAACGTTCGCCGATCGACATTGCCGGCATGCACAAGAAGGATCCAATGAAACTGGAATCGTACTGGCTGGATACCCGCCCCGCGTTTCGCGCCGGAAGCGTTGGTCCCGTCGAAGGGCGGGCCGACGTCGTCGTGATCGGCGGCGGTTTCACCGGCTTGTCGGCGGCGCTCGCGCTCGCGCAGCGCGGCGTGTCGGTGGTCGTGCTCGAAGCCGCGCATGTGGCCGGCGAGGCGTCCGGCCGCAACGGCGGCCAGTGCAATACGGGCGTCGCGCAGGACTACGCGTCGCTGGCCGCGCGCATTGGCGCCACGCAGGCGAAGCAGTTTTATCTCGCGTACGAAAGCGCGGTGAAGAGCGTCGAGACGATCGTGACCGAACAGGCGATCGATTGCGATTTCCGGCGCGCGGGCAAGCTGAAGCTCGCCGCGAAGCCGCAGCACTTCGCCGGGCTCGAAAAGACCTTCGATGCGTTGCGCCGCGACGTCGATCCGGATATCGAGCTGATCGAGCCGTCGCGGATCCGCGATGAAATCGCATCCGACGGTTTCTACGGCGGGCTCCTGCAGCGCAACGGCGCGCAGATGCACATGGGCAAGTTCGGCGTCGGCCTCGCGCAAGCGGCCGTGCGTGCCGGCGCACGCGTGTACGAGCAGGCAGCCGTCACGCAGCTCGACCGGCTCGACGGCGAGCGTCACTCGATCACCAGCACCCGCGGCACGATCGTCGCCGATCGCGTGCTGGTCGCGACCGGCGCATCGCAGCACGGCCCGTTCGCGTGGTTCCGGCGGCGCATCGCGCCGGTCGGCAGCTTCATCGTCGTCACCGAGCCGCTGGCCGACGCGCAACTGAACCGGCTGTTCCCGCATCGCCGCGCGTACGTGACGTCGCGCCAGATCGGCAACTACTTCCGCGTGACGCCCGACAATCGGCTGCTGTTCGGCGGCCGCGCGCGTTTCGCGATGTCGAGCCCGCGCTCGGATACGAAAAGCGGCGACGTCCTGCGCGCCGGCATGGCCGGCTACTTTCCGGAACTGGCCGACGTGCGGCTCGACTACTGCTGGGGCGGCCTCGTCGACATCACCGCCGACCGGCTGCCGCGCGCGGGCCAGCACGACGGGCTCTATTACTCGATGGGCTACAGCGGCCACGGCGTGCAGATGTCGGTGCACATGGGCCGCGTGATGGCCGACGTGCTGTATGGCGCAGCCGCGTCGAACCCGTGGCGCGAGCTCGAATGGCCGGCGATACCGGGCCATTTCGGGCACGCGTGGTTCCTGCCGCTCGTCGGCGCGTATTACCGGATGCAGGATTTCCTGCACTGAAGCGAGCGCCCGGGAGGATACGACATGACAGTGCAACTCGTTGGCTCGTCTCGTGTCGCGCGGCCCGTCTCGCCGGCGATCGGCGACGTGCTGCGCGCGATCGATGCATCGTTCGCGCAGCCGCTGAACCTCGACACGCTCGCGGCGGTGGCCGGATTGAGCGTGTCGCGTTTCACCGCGCGCTTTCGCAGCGAAACCGGCTTGTCGCCGCACCGGTATCTGTGCCTGGTGCGGGTACGCCGTGCGCAGGACCTGTTGCGCGCCGGTCTCGCGCCGTCGGTCGTCGCGACCGACGTCGGTTTCTTCGATCAGAGCCATCTGTGCCGGCATTTCCGGCGGGTGCTCGGGATCACGCCGCGCGATTACGTGGTCGCGCGGGCAGGCGGTGCGACGGCGCGCACGTCTTCGACGCGCAGGCATGCCGAGCGCCGCGAAGCGTCGTGTCACGCGGCGTAGGCGCACACACGCACGGTTCGCATGCCGGGGAGGTCCGGCAGCAGAGCCGGCGAACGACGATTTCCGATATCGCGCGGCGGCGTTCAACCGCACCGCCGCGCGCCGCACAGGAGCAGATATGACCGCAGTTTTCGTGTTGCACCGCGCCGATGGCGCGCCTTCGTCAACCGTATTTCGCCAGCAGGCGTTCGGCGCGAACGATCCTTTCGCGCAAGCCCGGGAGATCGCGTGGGAAGGTCCCGACGCGATGGCCGCCGGACGTGTCGCGTTCACCGGCGAACTCGACGTGGCGAGCTTTCCGCACATCGAAACCATCGCGATCATCGAGGGCGAGCTGACGCTCGAAGCGGCCGGCGCCGCGCCGCTGGTGCTGGGCCCGGGAGACGGGGCCGTGATCGGCGGCGGCACGGCGCTGCGCGTGACCGCGGCATCGCGCGTGCTGTTCACGTTCTGCGCCGCCGCGTGCGCGGCACCGACCCGGTGCGGCGTGTTCGCGCTGCGAGCCGATGCCGACTTCAAGCCGTCGGCCACGCTGCCGGCGGAGGTGCTGCTCGGCCCGGCGCCGCAGTGCCGCAGCGACAACGTGTTCGTCGACGACGGCGCCGCGTACTGCGCGGGCACATGGGATTCGACGCCCTATCACCGGATCGTCCGGCCGCATCGCGTGAACGAATTCATGTTCCTGCTGGACGGCGACGTACGGTTCGCCGCGCCGGACGGCAGCGTGCTGTCGCTCGGCGCCGGCGATGCGCTGTTCGTGCCGCAGGGCACGCCGATCGGGTGGGAAAGCAGCGAACGCGTGGCGAAGTTCTACGTCGTGCAGAACGTCAACGCATCCACCGAGCGAGCCTGAGCATGACTCCTCCGCTACGCCATATCGAAACCCCGGCCACGCTGCCGGCTTCGGCCGATGTCGTCGTGATCGGCGGCGGCATCATCGGCGTCTTCACCGCCTACTATCTGGCCCGGCGCGGCGTATCGGTCGCGCTCGTCGAGAAGGGGCGCATCGGCGCAGAGCAGTCGAGCCGCAACTGGGGCTGGTGCCGGCAGCAGAACCGCGATGCGCGCGAGTTGCCGATGGCAAGCAAGAGCATCGACCTGTGGGAACGATTCGCGATCGAATCGGGCGAGGACACGGGTTTTCATCGCTGCGGCCTGTTGTACCTGAGCAATGACGAGGCCGAGCTGGCCCGTTGGGCCAGCTGGGGCGAGTTCGCGAAGACGGCGGGCGTGGCGACGTACATGCTCGACGGCAAGCAGGCCACCGAGCGCGGGCACGCGACCGGGCGGCCGTGGAAAGGCGGCGTGTTTTCGCCGACCGATGGCACGGCCGACCCGGAAAAGGCCGCGCCGGCCGTCGCCGCCGCGCTGATGAAGCTCGGCGGCAGTGTCCACCAGTACTGCGCGGCGCGCGGCATCGAACGCGAGGGCGGACGCGTGAGCGCCGTCGTCACGGAGTCCGGCGTGATCAAGACCAAGACCGTCGTGCTCGCGGGCGGTGCCTGGGCGTCGTCGTTCTGCCGCCAGCTCGGCATCCGTTTTCCGCAGGCGTCGATCCGTCAGTCGATCCTGAGCGTGTCGCCGGTCGAGCATCCGCTGCCGGATGCGATGTACACGTCCGGCGTGTCCGTGACGCGCCGCAGCGACGGACGCTACGCGCTGGCGATCAGCGGCCGCGCTCGGGTGGACCTGACGCCGCAGTTCCTGCGATTCGCGCCGCAATTCGTGCCGATGTTCGCGAAGCGCTGGCGCAATCTGCTGCCGGGCGGGCTCGAAGGGCTGCGCGGCGGCCATGAAACGCTGAAGCGCTGGCGCCTCGATGCGCCGACGCCGATGGAGGCGGTCCGCATCCTGGATCCGAAGCCGGACATGTCGACGGTCCACGAAACCTATCGCCGCGCCGTCGAACTGATGCCCGAACTTCGCGACGCGAAGATCACGCACGCGTGGGCCGGGTTCGTCGACAGCACGCCGGACGGCGTGCCGGGCATCGGCGAAGTGCCGGGCGTGCCGGGGCTGATCCTCGCGGCGGGCTTTTCCGGCCACGGCTTCGGGATCGGGCCGGGCGCCGGGCACCTGATCGCGGATCTTGCGACGGGCGCGCCGCCGCTGGTCGATCCGGTGCCGTACCAGCCGGCCCGGTTCAGCGATTCCGCATGGGGCAAGGTCGCCGATTTCTGATGCAAGGCCGCGACGCTCGCACGCGAGCGGCCGGACCGGCGCGGCGAACCTTCGCCGGCCTGACCGTCCGGCGCGGCCACCTGGGAGTGACGGATGCGTTTCGGTTCCTACTGGCTCGATACGTCGGAGCCATTTGCGAGCAACTCGCCGGCGTTGCGCGACGGCAGTTGCGACGTGCTGGTGGTGGGCGGCGGGATCACCGGCTCGGCGGCCGCACTGGCGCTGGCCAGGAAAGGGGCGCGCGTGATCGTCTGCGAGGCGGGCACCGTCGGGCAGGCGGCATCGGGACGCAACGGCGGCATGTGCAACAACGGCTTCGCGCAGGATTACGCGGCGCTGTCGCAGCGCATCGGCACGGAACTGGCCAATCGGCTCTATCGCGCGTTCGACGCAGGCGTCGACACGGTCGAGCGGCTGGTCAGGGAGGAGTCGATCGATTGCGATTTCGTGCGCCGCGGCAAGCTCAAGCTCGCGGCGAAACCTGAGCATTACGACAAGCTCGCGCGAAGTCAGGCACTGCTCGCGGCGAGCGTGGACCCCGACACGCGCATGGTGACGAAAGCCGAGCTGCGTGACGAGATCGGCTCGGACCGTTATCACGGCGGGCTGCTGTTCGGCAAGAGTGCCGGGATGCACGTCGGCCGTTACGTGCGCGGCCTGGCACGCGCCGCGCAAGCGCGCGGCGCGCACGTCCTCGAGCATGCGCCGGTGCTCGGGCTGAAGCGGCAAGCGGGCGGCGCTTACGCGGCGCGTACGCCGCTCGGCGAGATCCGTGCGCGCCAGGTGCTGCTCGCGAGCGGCATTTCGCAGGTCGGCCCGTTCGGCTGGATTCGCCGCAGGATCGTGCCGGTCGGTGCGTTCATCATCGTCACCGAGCCGTTGCCGGACGACCTGCTCGACCGGCTGTTGCCGACGCGCCGGATGGTCACCGACACGAAGAACTTCGTCAATTTCTTTCGCGTCACGCCCGACAACCGGATGCTGTTCGGCGGCCGCGCGCGGTTCGCCGCGTCGAACCCGCGTTCGGACGAAAAGAGCGGGGCGATCCTGCGGCGGCAGCTGGCCGCCGTGTTTCCCGAACTGGCCGGCGTACGCATCGACTACTGTTGGGGCGGGATGGTCGACATGACCGCCAACCGACTACCGCGCGCGGGCGAGCGCGACGGCGTGTACTACGCGATGGGCTATAGCGGCCACGGCACGCACATGGCCACGCTGATGGGCACGCTGATGGCGGAGATCATGGACGGGCGCGCGGATCTCAACCCCTGGAAAGACTTCGACTGGCCGGCCATTCCCGGGCACTTCGGCAAACCCTGGTTCCTGCCGTTCGTCGGTGCCTGGTATCGACTCAAGGACACGCTGCAATGAATTCACCTGTTGTTCACCTGATGCAAAACGGAAGGCTCGATCGCCTCTTCATCGACGGCGACTGGGTCGTGCCCGACGGCGGCGACCGGTTCGTGGTCGTTAGCCCGTCCACTGAAGACGGACTGTGCGAGATCCCGCTCGGCAACGCGCGCGACGCCGACCGGGCCGTCAGCGCCGCGCGCAGGGCCTTCGAACCGTGGGCGGCCACGTCGCCGCAGGCGCGCGCCGCGCTGCTCGATCGCGTGCATGCGTTGATGCTGGAGCGCGCGGAGCTGTTCGCCGCGGCGCTGGCCACGGAAATGGGCGCGCCGATCAGCTATGCGCGCGCCGCGCACGTGCCGCTCGCGGCCGAGCATATCCGCGTCGCGCGCGACAATCTCGCGCGTTATCCGTTCGTCTCGCGGCGCGGAACGACCGCGATCGTGCGCGAGCCGATCGGCGTGTGCGCGCTGATCACGCCGTGGAACTGGCCGATCTACCAGATCACGGCGAAGGTCGGCCCGGCGCTCGCGGCCGGCTGTACGGTCGTGCTGAAACCCAGCGAGCTGTCGCCGCTCAGCGCGCTGCTGTTCGCGGAAGTGATCGCCGATGCGGGCGTGCCCGCGGGCGTATTCAACCTGGTGAGCGGCGACGGCGCGGTGGTGGGCGCCGCGCTGTCTTCGCACCCGGAAGTCGACATGGTGTCGATCACCGGCTCGACGCGTGCCGGCGTGCTGGTGGCGCAGGCGGCGGCGCCGACCGTCAAGCGCGTCGCGCAGGAGCTGGGCGGCAAGTCGCCGAACATCGTCTTGCCGGATGCGGACCTGCAGCGGGCCATTGCGCCCGGCGTGGCCGCCGCGTTCCGGAACATGGGTCAGTCGTGCAGCGCGCCGACCCGCATGATCGTGCCGCGCAACCTGCTCGGCACGGTCGAGGCGCTGGCTCTCGCGGCCGCGCAGAAACTGGTGGTCGGCGATCCGTTCGACGAGGCCACGACGCACGGGCCGCTGGCCAATCGCGCGCAGTTCGGGCGGGTCGCGCAGATGATCGACGTGGGCATCAACGAACGCGCGAAGCTGATCGCGGGCGGCCCCGGCCGGCCCGCGGGGCTCGACAAGGGCTTCTATGCGCGGCCGACGATTTTCTCCGACGTGCGCACCGACATGGCGATCGCGCAGCAGGAGATCTTCGGCCCGGTGCTCGCGATCCTGCCTTACGACACCGAGGAAGAAGCGGTCGCCATCGCGAACGACACGGTCTATGGGCTCGGCGCACACGTGCAGGGCACCGACATGGAGCGCGTACGCGCGGCGGCCGCCCGCATCCGCTCGGGCCAGGTGCATCTGAACTACCCCGCATGGGACCCTCAGGCGCCGTTCGGCGGATACAAGCAGTCGGGCAACGGTCGCGAATACGGGATCGAAGGGATGGAGGAGTATATGGAGGTCAAGTCGGTCCTGGGCTACTACGATTGACGAGGCCATGCGTGAGATGCGGCAGCCGAGATTTGAACTGGTTTGGAACGTGGCAAACAAGGTGGGTACACCGCGGGCGCCGGAAGGGCTGACTCGACAAACGCGCAGTGAGACCAACTCACGTCTTCGGTTCCACTCGGCTGCGGAACAGCACCGTTTGGAATAGTACGCTCAATGAAACAGTAGTGCGTCGTGAGCGTTCCGCCCTCAACGGCGAATCTGCAGACAAGGTGAAGTGAGGTTGCAAATGATCGAAATGACCGACCTGCACAAAAGCTTCGGCGACGTGCCGGTGCTTAGGGGTATCACGTTGAAGGTAAACGAGTGCGAGGCAGTGTGCTTGAGTCCGGCGTCGGGCTCCGGCAAGTCGACGCTGCTTCGGTGCATCAATGCGTTCGAGGCCTACGATTCGGGCGAGATTAAACTTCTGCATCAGGTTGTTGAGCAGCGCTCGCGCCATATTAATCGGCTTCCCTACAAGGTCGGTATGGAGTTCCAGCGCTTCAACCTGTTCCCATATCGCATAGCGGGAGGAAACGTGATGGAGGGGCCGGCGTAAGTCAAGCGTGAGCCAGTTGAGCCTGTAGGAGTTCGGTGGAGAAAGTCGCGTGGGCTTCTCTTTGATGAGAGGCTGCCGGAACTGCTGGATTTTGGCGCGCGACGGAGAACGGTGCGCGCTAGTACGAGCGCAGTGAGCTGATCTATACGGGAAACACAAGAACCCTGACTGAGTCAATCGACATTCGCCGCTTCGTAAGCTGAGCCGCCGGTACACCGGACACTGAGATCGGACGGTCGATCACGACATCGCCCATTGCGCGGCTCTGTAGCGCGATGACAAAGGAAACTGGACTTTTCGTCTGGAATATCGCCAGAACCATGACTACCGTGCGGTTGGACCATCGACCGAGATGCTTGGAAATTGACGACCGGCTCAAGGCCGAAATTACATCCCTTCGATTGCGATGGGACGCTGATCAACATTGGAGCCTGGTTCACCGCCAGCAATGCTCAAAAAATAGATAGGTGATGCAAATGAAAACATTGTTGCTCAAAAAAAAGGAAGTAAGCCAACTGATATCCATGAAGGAAGTCATCGGTACGGTGGAGGAAGCATACAAAGCCTTCAACAGTGACCAGGTGGTGCAGCCCGACTATATTGGGATAGATCTCCATCCGCCACGTGGGGATATCGATTTCAAGCTTGGTTACTACAAGGGCAACGAAATCATCTCCATGAAAGCGTCTTCCGGCGGCTTCCCCAATAACCCGACAGAGTACGGCGTGCCAAGCGGCATGGGGACGATTCTCCTGTTTGATGCCATGACCTGTGCGCTGATCTGCGTGATGGATGGCAGTTTGATCACAGGCCTCAGAACCGGGGCATGCGGAGCCGTGTCGGTCAAAGCACTGGCAAGGAAGAACGCGAAAAAGATCACATCGATCGGAACCGGGAATCAGGCCCGGATGCAGATCCGTGCAATCAAGGAGGTCATGCAGATCGAAGAGATCCATGCATGGGACCACACTGCGGAGTCTGCGGCAAAGTTCAAAGTGGATATCGAACGTGAGTTTGAGATTCCCGTTGTGAGCGCGAATTCCAAGAAAGAAGCAGTTGAGCAGGCGGATATCCTGATTACGACGACACGTGGGAAAGGATCCCTGGTGGAAGCCGACTGGGTAAAGCCCGGGACACACATCGTTGCGATCGGAACCGATGCAAATGGGAAGCAGGAGTTCGATCCGGAAATCTTCAGGAAAGCCAAAGTGGTCGTCGACTCGATCATGCAGTGCAGCGAAACAGGAGAAATCCAGCATCCGTTGAACAAGAACATCATTACCAAAGACAGCATCCATGCAGAGATCGGCGAGGTCTTGCTGGGCAAAAAGCCTGGTAGAGAGAGTGATGAGGAAATCACGATCTTCGACTCCACCGGGATGGCCATCCAGGACAACACGACGTCGACGAAAATCTACCGGAACGCCATTGAAAGCAAGGTCGGAACATTCTTCGAGTTTTTTGAATAAGGACTTTTCAAATGCGCAACTACCCTACCATCCAGGACATTCGCGAAGCCCAGGAACGGCTGAAGCCCCACATCAAGCATACGCCGTTATTGCGCGCGGAAAAAATCGAGGACGCCGTTGGTTGCCAGCTCTATCTCAAACCTGAAACCCTGCAAATCACGGGCGCCTTCAAGATTCGAGGCGCTCTGAACAAGGCACTGTCACTCACGAGAGATGAAATCGCCAACGGCCTCATTGCGACTTCTTCGGGCAATCATGCCCAGGGGATCGCCTATGCCGCCAGGATGCTGGGGGTCAAGGCGATCCTGGTCGTTCCGGTGACTACACCCAAAATCAAGATCGAGAACACCAAAGCCATGGGAGCGGAAGTGGTTCTTTTCGATGGCGACACGGCCGCCCGATGGAAAAAGGTGTGCGAGATCGCCGAAGAGAACAAGTACGCGGCGATCCACGGCTTCGAGGACCCGCTGGTCATGGCCGGCCAGGGAACCATCGGGTGCGAAATCCTGGCGGATCTGGAGGATGTCGACACCATCATCGTTCCCCTGGGCGGCGGCGGCCTGATTTCAGGCATCGCTACCGCCATCAAGGAAACGAAGCCGTCGGTGCGTGTTATCGGCGCAGAGCCCGCCTTGACCCCGAAGTATTATTACAGCCGGATCAATAAGGAACGCACATCGCTTCCATTGAAAAATACCATTGCGGATGGGGTGCGAATCAGTGTTCCGGGCCAAAACCCGTATCCCATTATCGAAAAGTATGTGGATGAGATTGTTCTCGTTGAAGACGAACATATCATCGCGGGCATGCGTGCACTCGCCAGGGATGCGAAATTGATCGCTGAACCAGCCGCCTCGATTGGTATTGGTGCTTTGCTGGCTGGTTCCATCAAAGTCAAGCCGGATGAAAAAGTGTGCGCGGTTTTGAGTGGCGGAAACTGGGATTTGTCCGACCTTGCCGACGTATACAAACTGGCTGAGTAAGCTTGTCCGGAAAGGATGTTAAAAGTTCCCCTCCAAGAGGCGCCGTTCGGCGGCTACAAGCAGTCGGGTAACGGTCGCGAGTACGGGGTCGAAGGGATGGAGGAGTACATGGAAATCAAGTCGATCGTCGGCTTTTACGACTGACGCAGCCGCGGGGTGCGAACGCGGCGGCTGCACGGACTGGAAGCCGCATACTTTTCGAAGGTGCCGAAATTGGAAAAACCAGTCATTCCCGACACGTCGCTGCAAGCGCATCACGCGCACTGGGCAAGGCTGCGGCGCGATCTGCATGCGCATCCCGAGCTGCGATTCGAAGAACACCGGACCGCCGACGTCGTCGCCCGCGAGCTTGACGCGCTCGGCTATGCGGTATCGCGTGGGCTGGGCGGCACGGGTGTCGTCGCGAGCCTGCCCGGTGCGGACCCGGCGCGCGGCATCGTGCTGCGGGCGGATCTGGATGCGTTGCCGATCCAGGAAGCCAACGACTTCGCGCACGCATCGGGCACGCACGGGATCATGCACGCATGCGGGCATGACGGCCATACCGTCATGTTGCTCGGCGCCGCGCGCATCCTGAAGGAACTGCCGCCATTGCCGGGTGCCGTTCATTTCGTGTTTCAACCGGGCGAAGAGGGCGGCGCGGGCGCGCGCAAGATGATCGACGACGGGTTGTTCGAGCAATACCCGACCGAAGCGGTGTTCGGCATGCACAACTGGCCCGGCTTGCCTGCCGGGCATTTCGGATTGCGTACCGGCCCGATCATGGCCGCGGGCTCGCGCTTCAGGATCAAGGTGACCGGCAAGGGCGCGCACGCGGCGCAGCCGCATCTGGGTGTCGATCCCGTGCCGCTCGCGTGTTCGATGGTGCTGCAGTTTCAGACCATCGCCGCGCGGCACAAGGATCCCGTGGACCCCGCAGTCATTTCCGTCTGCATGATCCATGCGGGCACGACGGACAACGTCATTCCGGACAGCGTCGAGCTGCGCGGGACGATCCGCACCCTGTCGTCCGCGTTGCAGCAGAAACTGCAGACAGACGTGCAACTTACGTGCGAGGGGCTAGCGCGCGCGTATGGCGCGCAGGTCGACGTCGAGTTTTTTCAGTACTACCCAGCGACGGTCAACACGCCGGCCGAGACGGCGTTGTGCGAAGCGGTGATTCGCGATACGTTCGGTGATGAACGCCTGTACCGCGACGTGCCGCCGAACATGACGTCGGAGGATTTCGGCTTCATGCTGGAGGAGCGGCCCGGCGCTTACGTGCTGATCGGTAACGCTACGCCGGGCGCGGCCGCACCGTCCCTGCATCACCCGAAATACGATTTCAACGACGAAATCATCCCGGCCGGTGTCAGGTATTGGGTCGCCCTGGCGCAGCATTACTTCGGGCAATCGTCGTGAACGCGTGCCTGTAGCCGGTTACCAGCGCTCGCAGGTGCGATGTATGCGCCACGAGCATCGGGGCGCGGGCGTCGTCTCGTCGAACAGCCGATTCGATCGCCTTGCGCGCTTCGTCGTGCCCCGTTAACGCTTGCCTGATGAAACCGGAACACGCGTCGGCAGTTCGCGAATCATGCGAGACGATCCGCAATGGCGGCGCCCATTTCCGCCGTGGTCGCGGTGCCGCCCAGGTCGCCGGTGCGCGGACCGTCCTCGAGCACGGCTTCGATGGCGGAAAGGATCGCGTCATGTGCTTCCCGCTCCTCGCCCTGGCCGTTGCCCAGAAAGTCGAGCATCATCGCCGCGGACCAGATCATTGCGATGGGATTGGCTATGCCCTTGCCTGCGATGTCGGGCGCGGAGCCGTGCACGGGTTCGAACAGCGACGGAAGCGTGCGGTCGGGGTTCAGGTTCGCCGACGGCGCGATGCCGATCGTGCCCGTACAGGCCGGCCCGAGATCCGACAGGATGTCGCCGAACAGGTTGGACGCGACCACGACGTCGAAGCGGTCCGGCTGCAGCACGAAGCGCGCACACAGGATGTCGATGTGCTGCTTGTCGACGGCGATGTCGGGATAGCGTTCGGCCATCTCGACCGTGCACGCGTCCCACCACGGCATGCTGATCGCGATGCCGTTGCTCTTCGTCGCGACGGTGAGACGCTTCGCGCGGCCCTGCGCGAGTTCGAATGCGAATTTCAGTACGCGCTCGGTGCCGTGACGCGTAAAGATCGACTGCTGCATCACGATCTCGCGATCGGTGCCTTCGAACATCGTGCCGCCGACCGACGAATACTCGCCCTCGGTGTTCTCGCGCACGATCATGAAGTCGATGTCGCCTGCGCGGCGGCCGGCGAGCGGCGACGGCACGCCGTCGAACAGGCGTGCGGGCCGCAGGTTGATGTACTGGTCGAACTCTCGGCGGAATTTCAGCAGCGAGCCCCACAGCGAAATGTGATCGGGCACCGTCGCGGGCCAGCCGACCGCGCCGAACAGGATCGCGTCCATGCCCGACAGTTGCGCCTTCCAGTCGTCCGGCATCATCTTGCCGTGCTGCGCGTAGTAGTCGCAGCTCCCCCACGCGACATGCTGATAGTCGAGGCCGATGCCATATCGCTTTTTGACGACGTCGAGCACGCGAATCGCCTCGGGCATCACTTCCTTGCCAATGCCGTCGCCAGGAATCGTTGCGATGCGATAGGTGCGGGCCATTTACGTGTCCTCGTCGGGAAAGTGTCGCGTTGGTTCGGAAAGGACCGTTCGTGACGGTCCTGCATAGCCACCAGTCTATTCCCGCTTGACCGTCATGGAATCCTGAATACGGTTAAGCCACTATGCACGAACTGTGAATAAATTCCCGAACCTCGATGATCTGCGCGTGTTCTGCACTGTTGCACGCAAGGCCAGCTTCAGCGCAGCGGCCGACACACTTTCGGTATCGGCGGCCTATGTGAGCAAGCGCGTAAATGTGCTCGAAGCCGACCTGGATACACGCCTCTTCCATCGCTCGACGCGCCGCGTCGCGATCACGGAAGCGGGCGAGCGCGTCTATGCATGGGCGGAAAAGATTCTCGACGACGTCGATCGTCTCGTCGAGGACGTGTCGACCACCCGGCGTGTGCCGCGTGGCACGTTGCGCGTATCGAGCAGCTTCGGTTTCGGTCGGCACGTGGTGGCGCCCGCGCTTGCACGGCTGACGGAGCGCCATCCGCAGTTGAGCGCGCGGCTCGACCTGTTCGATCGCATCGTTGATGTGGCGGGCGAGGGTTTCGATCTCGACATCCGCATCGGCGATGAAATCGCGCCGCATCTGATCGCAAAGCGTCTTGCGTCGAACCACCGTGTGTTGTGTGCAGCGCCCGCCTACCTGAAGGCGTACGGCATTCCGCGTCAGCTTGCGGACCTGGGCATGCATCAATGCCTTGCGATCAAGGAACGCGATCACCCGTTCGGCATCTGGCGTCTGACGGAGCGCGGCGAGACCGTGACCTTGAAAGTAACCGGGCCGCTATCGACCAATCACGGCGAAGTGGCGGTGCAATGGGCCGTGGCGGGGCGCGGCATCGTGCTGCGTTCGATTTGGGACGTGCGCGCACTGCTCGACAGCGGCGCACTCGTGCAGGTGCTGCCCGGCGTCGTGCAGCACGCGAACGTGTGGGCGGTGTATCCGGCACGGCTGGCTTCGTCGGCGAAGGTGCGGGTTTGCGTCGACTTTCTGGCGGACGAATTCGACCGCATGGCCTAGCCTGGCGCATTATCAGTAATGGTTCTGCGAGACGAGCGCGCCGGAGCGATAGAACACGTCGAACAGGCGAACGGAGCCGATCTATGCAGACCTCGGGTGGGCGCGACCATGGTGAAATTCATGGCTAGGCATCTTGCAGGCTGCAATCCTTTATTTGACATAATTAACATTACCACATATATGGGGTCGGAGTCATAATTAATGCTCCAGACCTTGCGCGCATTTCGGTTTCCGGCTGCACCGAAATAATATGCCTCCAGTCACAACAACCTTTCGCGGCCGGGATTTGTGCAGTAGCGCGCTGCACAATTACCGTGGTGACACGACAAGACTGACGACAGCCCGTACCTGCCTTGGTATGCGGATTCGAGCACGGATGGCCGCGCAGCGTGTTGACCATAACACCCGCCCAGACGTGCGCCAGCAACGTCGTGACGAATTTTCGCCAGCCGCGACCGTCTTCGTATTCGGCTCTGGCCCACGAAAGTGTCACGGCCCCAGTTCAGGCCGGCGGGCGATCCGTTTATCAGCGACTGAGCTGCTATTGAATTGATGCTATAATTGATGCGAAAATGCATCGAAGGAGGCATCATGCGTACCACCGTCACCGTCGACGACACTCTCTATGCGCGCGCACTCGAACTCGCCGAACCGGGCATGCCGCCGGCCGACCTGTTCCGGGCGGCACTTGAAACCTTCGTGCGTGTTCAGGCCGGTCAACGCTTAGCCGCCCTGGGCGGTCGCGCGCCCGACATGGCAGATGTCCCGCGCCGCGCCGCTGAGGCAACCGCCCGATGAGTGTCTTGGTCGACACGTCCGTGTGGGTCGAGCATTTCCGGCGGCCACTCCCGGCGCTTATCCAACTTCTGCGCGTCGATAGCATCCTTACACATCCGCTGGTGATACTTGAGCTCACGTGCGGGACACCACCCGAACCGCGGGCACGAACGCTGGGAGATCTCGCGTTATTGCGCCAAACGCGCCTCGCGACGCCAGGCGAAGTAGCGGACTGGATCGAGCGGGAACGGCTGTATGGGCGCGGATGCGGTGCCGTGGATTGCACGCTGCTTGCATCGGTGCTGTTGACCCCGAGCACCCGGCTCTGGACGCGTGATCGGCGGCTCGCGCAACTGGCAGAGCGATTCGGGGCCCAATACGTACCGCCTGACCTGCATTGAGCGTAAGCGTGGCACCGACACCGTATTGCTTTAGCATGGCGGCTTGGAACTAGCCAGCGAGAACGCAAACGCTTTTCTGGTTCCTGCATCCGGTAGCGATCCCGATGCCGCTGCCAAGCGTTGGTTACAGAAGCACTGGCAGGTCATTTTCGAACGCATGCTCGAGGACTGGTATGTCGACGAGCGTCTATGGCCGCAAGGTCGTACGCTCAAGCTATTCAAGGAGTGGTGCGAGATCCGCATGCACTCGATTGTCCTGGATTGCGCCGAAGCGCCGATCTCGTACGAGGACTAAGCCAGATCCTGTGCCAGATGCCAGGGCAGCAGGTCATCAATCCGGTTGATCGGATGATCCGCAATGCGCGCCAGCACATGGCGCAGATATGCTTCCGGATCGACGTCATTGAGCTTGGCGGTGACAATCAGGCTGTAGATAGCGGCAGCGCGCTCGCCACCTGAGTCTGCCCCCGCGAACAAGTAGTTGCGCCGTCCGATAGGGGGTAACCTTGATCTCCGTGCAATTTTCCGGTTAGAGCGATCTGGACTGCATGCGGGGTTGCGCCCCGCCGCCTCTAAGTATTTGTTTAAAATCAAATGGTTGCTGTCTGTTTTTCAAGCCGGCGGGCTACAGACATACCATCCAACCAACGAGTAACAAGAAATGAAGGCACGGAAAAGGGCGTGTGGGTCGCCCGCAAGGTGATGCACCGTCATCGCAACGCTTGTCGGCTCGGTTGCCGACGCGAACGAGGCGAATTTCGTAGCAACAGTCGCCTGGCGCGTCGACGGCATCGTCTCGGTGACGAACCAGTTGCAATTCGACGATCAGCCTTTGTGAGGTGAACGCGGCCACTATCTTCTTGCAACGATATGTTCATGGCGGTCATCAATCGATGCTATGTGAGGATCCACGGCCGACCTCGAATGAGAGGGGGACTCGCCCCCGCCGCGACCAACCCCGCGTTGTAATGTGATGAAGCAATTTCCGCCTCCTGCCCACGGTGGAGTATTCGCAACAGTCTCATCATCAAATCGTGTGGGGTACCCCCCGTTCTAGCAATGTCCGGGCGATCTGCGCAAGGCGTCGCGGGGGAGCGAATACGAGCTAGCGATCACGCTGCTGTCTTGAGCGCAGGCACCGGCGCGGCGCCCGCCGCGTCATACCCGGCAATCGCAAGCGCGAGCACGGGATTCAGGCTGTCAACCATCGCACTGGGGATCAGGATCGTCGCGCCGCGTTCCTTCGTCGTTTCGTAGATGATGTTCATCGCTCGCAACTGAAGCGCACCTGGATGATTTTCGTAGACCTGCGCCGCTTCGACGAACTTGGTCGCGATCTCGGCCTCCGCCGAGCCGAGGATCACCCGTGCCTGCTTTTCGCGCTCGGCTTGCGCCTGGCGCGACATCGAATCCTGCAGCGCGACTGGGATCGCAACATCGCGGGTCTCGACCGAGCGGACGGTCACGCCCCAATCCACGGTCTTTCTGCCGATCTCGTCGCGCAGGTGCATGTCGGCCGCCTTGCGATCCGACAACAAGGCAGCCAGCATCGATGCCCCGATCATTTCCCGCAGCGAGGTTTGCGCAACGCGGTCGATTGCCTGCCGGTAGTCGGTGATGGCGAGCGCGGCTTTCTGCGCGTCATGGACGTGCCAGAAAATCACGGCGTCGACGTTGACGGGCACGGTGTCCTTGGTCAGCGCTTGTTCGGCGTTGAAGGCGGTGGTTTGAATGCGTTCGTCGATGATCGCGACAACATTGTCCAGGATTGGAATGATCATGAAAAAACCGGCACCCTTGACGCTTTGCAGCTTGCCAATCCGCAGGATCACGAACTTCTCCCAGACGTTGGCGACCCGCACGGACAGTGCGATCAGGACCGCGACGATGAAAAGGGGGGCCGCAAGATACAGGTGGCCCCACGCGCCGATGGCGAATGCCGCGAGGACGAACGCGGCAGATAACACGAGTGTGATGGGATTCATGGTGACGCTCCGTTTCGGTGACGACAACCTGGCGCATGAGCGATGAGGCGCACTGCATCTCGGGTCGTCTTGGGCGTTCTGGCAACAGGGGCAGAAGCCCTGATGCGAGCGTGCGCCCTATCGCCATGCCGATCGGTACGGTGCCGTACCTCGATCGCGCGCGCTGCGCTTGCGTGACCGGATAGCGAAATATCGGGCGATCCGGTGTGTGAACGACGTGCAGCGCACCACGAAACGCTTCCCGGAGACTGTTCTTCAGCGTACCGACTCGACGAGCCTGCGCGATGCACGATGACGTTCGTCACGTTCTTCAGCCGGGAGCGGTTCATGAAATATCCGATCTACATCACGCAGCATGGGCAGCCCCGCTATCGCGGCGCGCTTCCGGATTTCCCCGAGGTCGGCGTGGAGGGCGACTCGTATGGCGAGCTGCACGCGGCCGCCGAACAACGGGTCATGGCCCGCTACGACCGCTCCGCGCGTCTCGTTCCGCCACCGACCACGGACATGTCGGTATTGCAGGCGTCGGAAGTTGATGCCGGGGACGGGATCTGGCGGTTCATCGATCTGGACCTGAGCCGGATGACGTCGAGTTCGGTGCGCATCGAGCTGTGCTTGCCAAAGCGCATCGTGCACGACATCGATCGGACGGCGAACGTGCTGCATACGACTCGCGATGCCTTCGTGTCGCTGGCGTGCGAGAACGCAGCCGTCCGATCCGCGCAGCACGGACCGTTGCGGTGCGAACCCATCGCGAAATCGCTGTCGGAAGCGGCCTGACGGCCCGGGTGTGCCGGGCATGAAGCCGCTGCGGATGGTGCGGCGATGGGGGAGGAGGCGCCTTGAAGATTCACGTTGCGCGAGTGTCGCGACGCCGGACATCGCCATGGAGCAATGCCCGGCCGATTCGCGAGGAGTTCTTCGGCGAGGAGCGACTGGCGCAGCATGCGGGCAGCCTGGCTCGCGCGCAGAAGGTGTTGCCTGGTGTGATCTCGGGCCCGTCGCTCGCCACACGGCTGAGAGACAATGCGGATCATCTGCTGAAGGCCTATCAGAACACGGCGGCCGCAGACGCACGCGGCGAAGAGATCATGCCTGCCGCGGAGTGGCTGCTCGACAACTACTACCTTGTCGCAGAACAGGTGCGACAGATCCGGGACGATCTCTCCCCGCGTTATTACCGCCAACTGCCCAAGCTCGGCAACGGCCCGTTCGCCGGTTATCCGCGCGTGCTCGAGATCAACTGGGCCTTCGTCGCCCATACCGACAGCCGTTTCGATCCCGACGCGCTATGCCGTTTCATGCTTGCCTATCAGGCCGTGGAACCGCTGACGATCGGTGAACTATGGGCGGTGGCGATCACGCTGCGGATCGTGCTGATCGAAAATCTGCGGCGGCTCGCGGATCAGATCATCGACGACCGGCGCGCGCGGCTCGACGCCGACGCGCTCGCGGATCGCCTGCTCGGCGAACGCGGGCAGGCGCGGGCGGAGACGGAGCCGCTCGTCGCGCGTTATGAGCAGATGGTATCGCACGATGCGTTCGCGGTGCAGTTGATCCAGCGGCTGCACGATCCCGATCCGGCCGTCGCGCCGGCACTGGCGTGGCTGCATCGGCACCTGGCAGCGCGCGGCGCGACGCCGGACCAGATCGTCGCCTCCGTCAACCACGAGCAGGGCGCCGCCAGCCTAACCGTGCGCAACGTGATCACCAGCATGCGGCTGATTTCGGAGGTGGACTGGACCGAGTTGTTCGAGCGCATCAGTCTGGTCGATCAGGTGCTGCGCAGCCACCCGGGTTTCGCGGAGATGGATTTCCCAACGCGCAATCTGTATCGCGACGCGGTTGAAGCGCTTGCCCGCGGCGCGCCCGTCAGCGAGCTCGAGATTGCCCGTCGCGTCGTCTCCGATGCCGCGGCCCAGGGGCCAAGCCAAGCGCCGGCCGCCGGCGTGATACCTGGCCGCGAGGCGGACCCCGGTTACTACCTGCTGGCGGACGGCCGCGCCGCATTCGAAGCGGAGATCGGCTATCGGCCGCCCGTTGCGTTGTGGTTGCGGCGCCTCACCCGCCACGCCGGTCTCGGCGGGTATCTCGGCCGAATCGGGCTGATTACCGCGCTGCTGCAGATGGGTATGCTGGCATGGCTCGCTCGCATCGAGCCGCCCGGTCAGTGGCTGATCTGGCTCGGCATCGCCGGCCTGCTACCGGCGCTGGATGCCGCGGTCGCGCTCGTCAATCGCGGCGTGATGCGCGATGTCGGTGCGAAGATCCTGCCCGGCCTCGCATTGCTCGACGGCATTCCGCCGGACCTGCGCACGATGGTCGCCGTGCCGGTGCTGCTGACAACGGAAGCTGTGCTCGGCGAGCAGATCGAGCAACTGGAAATTCATCATCTGGCGAGCCCCAACGGCGCGCTTTACTTCGCTTTGCTCTCCGACTGGATGGACGCGTCCACGCCGCACGCCGACAGCGACGACGGGTTGCTGGCATCCGCGACGGAGGGCATCGACCGGTTGAATCGCCTTTATCCGGCTGCGCCGGGCGAAGGCGAGCGCTTCCTGCTGCTGCACCGCAAGCGCGTATGGAACGACGGTGAACGGTGCTGGATGGGCTGGGAGCGCAAGCGCGGCAAGCTGCACGAGCTGAACCGATTGCTGCGCGGCGCATCGGACACGACGTTCATCGCGGCGGCCGGCCGGACGCCGCACGTGCCGCCGGACGTGCGCTACGTGATCACGCTCGATGCTGATACGCGGTTGCTGCGCGATACCGTGCGCCGCCTGGTCGGCAAGATGACGCACCCGCTCAACCGGCCGGTATTCGATTCGGCGAGCCGGCGCATCGTCGGCGGCTACGGCGTCCTTCAGCCGCGCGTCACGTCCTCGCTCGCGAGCGGCGACGAGGGTTCGCTGTTCCAGCGCGTGTCGTCGAGCGCGCACGGCATCGATCCTTACGTGTCAGCCGTATCGGATGTCTATCAGGATCTGTTCGACGAAGGCTCCTATGCGGGCAAGGGCATCTACGACGTCGATGCGTTCGAGGCGGTGCTCGCCGGTCGCGTGCCGGAGAACGCGGTGCTCAGTCACGATCTGTTCGAAGGTATTTTCGCGCGGGCCGGACTGGCGTCGGATATCGAGGTTGTCGAAGCGTCGCCGTCCCGCTACGACGTCGCCGCGAGCCGCCTGCACCGATGGGCGCGCGGCGACTGGCAGCTCCTGCCCTGGTTGCTGTTCGGCCACGAACCGTTGACGGCGGTCGGCCGCTGGAAGATGCTGGACAACCTGCGCCGCACACTCACGGCGCCCGCCATGCTGGTCGCGCTACTGGCCGGATGGATGCTGCCGCTCCCCGTATCGCTCGCCTGGAGCGCCTTCGTGCTGGTGACGATCGCGCTGCCGTTCCTGTTGCCTGTATTGAGCGGGCTGGTGCCGCGCTGGCGGCGCACGCACGTGAAGATGACCACGCGCAGCGTGCTCCATGCATGGTCGATGGAGTTGCGGTTCGCGTTGACGCGGTTCGGCCTGTCGATCGTCATGTTGCCGCAGCAGGCGTGGTCGATGGGCGACGCGATCGCGCGTACGCTGTTTCGTGTGGCGATCAGCCGTCGCCATCTGCTCGAATGGACCACGGCGGCCGCAGCGGGTGCGCGCGACCGGCGGACCCTCGCGCCCACCTATCTGCAAATGCGCGGCGGCGTGACGCTCGCGCTGCTTGTCGCGGCTGCCAGTCTGATGGCGGGCTGGCGCTTCGATCGTCATACGGGCTGGCTGGCCGTGCCGTTCGTACTCGTCTGGCTTGCCGCGCCGGCGATCGCGTATTGGCTGAGCCGCGCACCACGGTCGGCGGGCGAGTTGCCGGTGGCCCCGCACGATGCGCGTCAACTGCGGCGCGACGCGCGCCGGACCTGGCGTTATTTCGAGACGTTCGTGACGGCGGACGATCAGATGCTGCCGCTGGACAATTTCCAGGAGGACCCGAAGCCCGTCGTCGCGCACCGGACTTCGCCCACCAACATCGGGCTATACCTGCTGTCTGCCGTCAGCGCCCGCGAGTTTGGCTGGCTCGGTACGCTGGACGCGGTGTCGCGGCTGGAGGCGACCGTCGCGACGATGCGACTGATGTCACGCTATCGCGGCCACTTTTATAACTGGTACGACACGCGCGACCTGCGGCCCCTCGAGCCGAAGTACGTGTCGTCGGTCGACAGCGGCAATCTTGCCGGCCACCTGATCGCCCTCGGCAACGGTTGCCGGGCCTGGGCGAATCAGCCCGCCGGTGTGGGGTGGCAGGCCGCGTACGAAGGGATCGGTGACACGCTCGCGCTGTTGCGCAAGGCCGTGTGCCGCGATGGCGATGCCCGGACGACCTTGCACGGCGAATTCGAGCAGGCCGCGACCGAGCTGGATGAGACGCTCGCCGCGCCGGCCCGGGAAGTCGGCGCCCCGGACGGCCCCGCAGCGCCGGAATGGTCCGAGATCACGATCCTCACCGCGACGGTCGCCGATGTCGCGCGCGCGCTGACGGACGAGGTCGGCGGGGTGCGGGGCGGCGACGTCGACGACGTCGACGACGTGCTGTTTTGGGCGCAGGCGCTGGAGCACGCGGTGCAAGGGCATTGCCGCGACGCGACGCGCACGCCGGACGAAGCGGACGTGCTGAACAAGCGCCTGCATACGCTGGCCGATACCGCGTTGCAGATAGCCTATGCGATGGAGTTCGGCTTTCTGCTCGACCCGGTGCGCAATCTGCTGTCGATTGGTTACGCGGTGGGCGACGGGCGGCTCGATCCGGGCAACTACGATCTGCTGGCATCGGAGGCGCGCCTCGCGAGTTTCGTCGCGATCGCGAAGGGTGATGTCCCGGCGCGGCACTGGTTCCGGCTCGGCCGCCTGGCGACGCCGATCGGGCACGGCGCGGCGCTGATCTCGTGGTCGGGATCGATGTTCGAATACCTGATGCCGTCGCTCGTGATGCGCGCGCCGGACAGCAGCCTGCTCGCGCGCACCAATCAGCTGGTGGTGCGTCGCCAGATCGCCTACGGCGACGGGCTGCGCCTGCCGTGGGGCATGTCCGAATCGGCGTACAACACACGCGACATCGAGCTAACCTATCAGTATTCGAGCTTCGGCGTGCCGGAGTTGGGGCTCAAGCGCGATCTCGACCAGAACCTGGTGGTCGCGCCCTATGCGACCGCGCTCGCGGCGATGGTCGCGCCGAACGCCGCCGCGCGCAACTTTGAGCGGTTGCGTGCAGCCGGCGCGTGCGGGCGCTTCGGCTTCTACGAAGCGCTCGACTACACGCCCGCGCGCGTGCCGGAAGGCATGCCAGTTGCCATCGTGCGGGCATTCATGGCGCATCACCAGGGCATGTCGATCGTGTCGATCGCCAATGCACTGCTGGGCGGGCGCATTCGCGCCTTCTTCCATGGCGAGCCGGCCGTGCGCGCCACCGAGTTGCTGTTGCAGGAACGGGTGCCGGGCCGGGTCGCGGCAGGGCGGCCGCGGGTCGACGCCAGACCCGCCGGCAGGATGCATGGCGTCGACGCCGGCGTTGCACGGCGCCTGCTGTCGGCGGACGATCCCGCGCCCGTCACGCATCTGCTGTCCAACGGCCGCTACGCCGTGATGCTCACGGCCGCGGGCTCCGGCTACAGCCGCCGCGACGATCTGGCCGTCACGCGCTGGCGGGAAGACGCGACGCGCGACGATTGGGGTAGCTATCTGTATCTGCGCGACGCCGAGAGCGGCGAGGTCTGGTCGGCCACGTGGCAGCCCACCGGCGTGGTGCCGGACAGCTACGAAGTGACGTTCACCGAAGATCGCGCCGAGTTCGTGCGTCGCGACGGCACCTTGACGACGTCGCTTGAGGTGGTGGTATCCGCCGAGGACGATGCGGAAGTGCGGCGGGTGTCGGTGGCCAATACCGGCTCCCGGCCACGCGTGATCGAATTCACGTCCTACGCGGAAATCGTGCTCGCTCCGCCCGCCGCCGATCACGCCCATCCCGCATTCTCGAAACTGTTCATCGAAACCGAGTACGTGCCGGCGTCTGGCGCGATTCTGGCGACGCGGCGCAAGCGCGCGCCGAACGAGGCGGAAGTTTGGGCCGCGCATCTGGCCGTGACCTCCGGCGAAACCGTCGGCGCGGAAGAATTCGACACCGATCGATTGCGCGTCATCGGACGCGGGCGCAGCGTTCGCCTGCCGCTTGCGCTGACCGAACAGCGTGCGCTGGGCGCTTGCGAAGGCGCGGTACTGGACGCGGCGTTCACGCTGCGGCAGCGGCTGCGCATCGAGCCGGGCGCGAAGGCGAGCATCGTCTATTGGACCATCGTCGCGGATTCGCGCGCGCAGCTGCTCGACCTGATCGACAAGCATCGCGACGGCGAATCGTTCGCGCGGGCGGCGATGCTCGCGTGGACCCAGGCGCAGGTGCAGCTGCGGCATAGCGCGGTGAGCCTCGACGAGGCCGCGTTGTTCCAGCAACTGGCCGGATACATGCTCTACAGCGATGCGTCGATGCGGCCGGGGTCCGCCGCGCTGATACGACATGCGGCGGCGGTGTCCGTGGCGGGCGGCGTGGGCGCGGCGCCGCTATGGACCCATGGCGTATCGGGCGATCTGCCGATCCTGCTGGTGCGGATCGACGACATCGAGCACATCGCGATGGTGCGGCAGCTGATCCGCGCGCACGAGTACTGGCGGATGAAGCGGCTCGAGGTCGATCTGGTCATCATCAACGAGCGCGCGGCGTCGTACGTGCAGGATTTGCAGGCGGCGCTCGAGGGGCTGGTGCGGACCCGGCAGCAGCCGGACGAAGCCGGGCGCGGCAGTATTTTCGTGCTGCGCGAGGATCTGATGGCGGCCGCGGCGCGCGCGCTGTTTCCGGCGGTCGCGCGCGCCGTGCTCGCCGCGCGCAACGGCCGGCTGGTGGACCAGTTGCGGCGCCTCGCGGGTTCACCGCTGCCCACGCGACCGGATCCCGCGCGCGCGCCGCTGCCGCCGCCCACGATTGCGCCGCCGAAGGGCGCGCAGGCCGGCGCCGGTCTCGAGTACTTCAACGGAATCGGCGGTTTCGCGCGTGGCGGCCGCGAATACGTCGTGATCCTGCAGCCCGGTCAATGCACGCCGATGCCGTGGGTCAACGTCGTCGCGAATCCCTCGTGCGGCTTCCTGACGTCGGCGGAGGGGGGCGGCTATACCTGGGTGACGAACAGCCGCGAGCATCCGCTGACGCCGTGGTCGAACGACCCGGTCACCGATCCGCCGAGCGAAGTGTTCTACATCCGCGACGACGAGACCGGCGTGCGCTGGGGGCCGCAAGCGGCCTCGATCGGCGACGACGCGCCGGGCGCGACCGCTTTCGTGGCGAGTCATGGCCAGGGCTACAGCCGGTTTGCGCATTCCGCCGCCGACGTCGCCGTCGAGTTGCTGCAGTTCGTGCCCCTGGCCGATCCTGTCAAGATTTCCCGCCTGACCTTGCGCAACCTGTCCGACCGGACTCGCCGGCTGTCCGTCGCAACCTATGCGGAGTGGGCGCTGGGTGCGTCGCGCAGCGTCGCGGCGCCGCACACCGCGAGCGAGATCGATCAGCCGACCGGAGCGCTGTTTGCCCGCAACGACTGGAGTCAGGTGTATCGCGGCAGGGTGGCGTTCGCCGATTTATGCGGCCTGCAAACCTCGTGGAGCGCGGACCGGCGCGAGTTCATCGGCCGCAATGGCGTCCTGAGCGATCCCGCCGGTTTTCCGGGCAGGGCCGGCGCGTCGCCGTTGTCGGGCCGCGTCGGCGCCGGGCTCGACCCGTGTGCCGCGTTGCAGACCACGGTCGATCTCGAACCCGGCGGCAGCATCGAAATCGTCTTGCTGCTCGGCGAGGGCGCCGACGCGGCAGCGGCGCGACAGTTGATCGCGCATTACCGTCAGGCGGATCTCGACGCGATATTCGCCGCCGTGACGGCGTTCTGGGACGAGACGCTCGGCGCGATCCAGGTCGAGACACCGGACCGCGCGATGGATCTGATGCTGAACCGCTGGCTGCTGTACCAGACGCTGTCTTGCCGGATCTGGGCGCGTGCGGGCTTCTATCAGGCGAGCGGCGCGTACGGCTTTCGCGACCAGTTGCAGGACGGCATGGCGCTCGCCATCGCCCGCCCGGCCCTGGCGCGCGAGCATCTGCTGCGGGCGGCGGCGCGCCAGTTTCCGGAAGGCGACATGCAGCACTGGTGGCTGCCGGAAAGCGGCAGCGGCGTACGCACACGGATCTCCGACGACCGCGTCTGGCTCGCGCATGCGGTTGCGCACTACGTCGACGTCAGCGGCGACCGCGCGATTCTCGATGTATCGATCCCGTTCATCGACGGACGACCGCTGGCCGCCGACGAGCAGGACGCGTTCTTCATCCCGCGCATCTCGGAAACGAGCGCGTCGCTGTTCGAGCATTGCGTGCGCGGGCTGGAGTCCTGTCTGGCGCATTTCGGCGAGCATGATCTGCCTCTGATCGGCACGGGCGACTGGAACGACGGCATGAACCGGGTCGGCGAGGCCGGACGAGGCGAAAGTGTCTGGCTCGGGTGGTTCCTGCATGCGACGCTCACGGCGTTCGCCCCGCTCGCCGCGGCGCGCGGCTCGGCCGACCTGGCGGCGCGCTGGTCGACGCGTGCCGCCGCGTTGCGCGATGCGCTTGCCGATGCGGGATGGGACGGCGCATGGTATCGGCGCGGCTACTTCGACGACGGTACGCCGCTCGGCTCGGCCGGCAACGCCGAATGCTCGATCGACGCGATCGCGCAGTCGTGGAGCGTGCTGTCGCGCGCGGCGGACCCGATGCGCGCCGCTCAGGCAATGGACGCGCTGGAAGCGCAGTTGATCCGCCGCGACGATGGCCTGGCCCTGCTGTTCGCTCCACCGTTCGATCGTTCGTCGGTCGATCCCGGTTATATCAAGGGCTATCCGCCGGGCATCCGGGAGAACGGCGGCCAGTACACGCATGCGGCCACGTGGTCGGTGCTCGCGTTCGCGCAAATGGGCGACGGCGATCGCGCCGCGAATCTGTTCGCGCTGCTCAATCCGGTCAATCGCAGCCGCACGCGCAGCGGGGCGAATCGTTATCGGGTCGAGCCGTACGTGGTCGCGGCCGACGTCTATTCCGTCGCGCCGCATATCGGCCGGGGCGGATGGACCTGGTACACCGGCTCGGCGGGCTGGCTGTATCGTGCGGGCGTCGAAGGGCTGCTCGGCCTGCGCAGGCATGGCGACATGCTGTTGATTCAGCCGTGCATCCCGCGATCCTGGCCGGGTTTCAGGGCCACGCTGCGTCACGGGGCGTCGCACTACGACATCGTCGTCGAAAATCCGGGCGGCGCCAGCGGCGGCGTCGCCCGCCTCGTGGTCGATGGCGTGCGGCTCGCCGCCGGCGAAGCGGCGGTGCGGCTCGTGGACGACGGTCGCCGCCACAGCGTGGTCGTGACGCTGGGGGCGGCGCAAGCGGTGTTTCAGTGACGCGGCAGATCGGCATCCGCGCCGGTACGTTAGCGGACCGACTGCGCGCGATCGACCGGCCATCATGAACCGATGTCCCGAATTTCATCGAGATGTCAGCGCATGGGCCTCCGTACGCCGTGCCGGATCAGACGGCGCCGCGGCACCCCAAAGGAGATGATCATGAGAAAGCTAGATTCCGTGGCACTCGAGATGGCGATAGTCACCATGACGATTGTCGTGCTGGCAGGTTGCGGTGGGATGTCTCACCGTGGAACGGACACCGTGATCGGGGCGGGTGTCGGCGGCGTCGCCGGCGCGGTACTGACGGGCGGCAGTGCATTGGGCACGGTGGGCGGCGCGGCCGTCGGCGGGGTGGTCGGCAATCAGGTCGGGAAATAGATCGGGCGTTTTCGGAAGACCCGGTACATGGGCAATTGGGACAGCATGGACATCGACTGGCTGAGAAACGTGTTCGGCAGGCATCCGTGTTATGTCGATGGCGGGACGCAGCCCAGGCAGTACCTACTTTTGCGACAGCAGCCGGTCGCTTTCCTTCTTGACTACCATGTAGCATTCGCACACGCGCCGCTCGAGGGCGCTGCGATCGACGACTTCAATCAATCCGCGCGAATAACGGATGATGCCTTCTTCCTGAAGCCGTTTTGCGGTTTCCGTCACGCTGGCTCTGCGCACGCCGAGCATGTCGGCAATCAGTTCCTGCGTCATCCGCACGTTGCGCGAATCCAGCCGGTCAAGGCTCAGCAGCAGCCAACGGCAGAATTGCTGCGCGATCGAGTGATGGCGATTGCACACGGCCGTCTGCGCCATCTGGGTGATGAGCGCCTGCGTGTAGCGCAGAAACACGCGCTGCAATGCACCGCCGCGCGCGAATTCCTCTTTCACGATCTGTCCGCTCAGGCGGAACGCTTCGCCCGCGCTCTGGACGATGGCCCGGTTCGGCATCGTTTCACCGCCCATGAACAGCGCGACGCCAAGCAGCCCGTCGCGTCCGACCACGGCAATTTCCGCGGACGAACCGTTTTCCATCACGTACAGCATCGAAATGATCGCCGTCGTCGGCAGGTAGACGTGGCTCAGGTGATCGCCCGGTTCATACACCACATGCCCGAGCGGCAGCGCGACCCACGACAGATGGGGCTCGATGCGCTTGCGCTCGTCCATGGGCAATTCGCCGAGAAGATTGTTCGCTACTACGGGCGAGTCGGCCGCGTCGTCCCGCTCTGCGGGCACGACGCCTACTCCCGATCGGATTCGGTCGATGCGCGCAAGAAGCTTTGCATGCTGTGCTGCCTGTGTTTCCCGGTTTTTCTCGGGCAGCAAGCTCGACAGCGACGTACGCAACGTGTCGTGACCCAGTGCATCGAGGATCTTGATCTTGGTCAGGATGCCGAGATCGCTTTTGCCGGTGCGCCATGCCGAGATTTGCGCGCGCGTAAGCCCCAGGCTGTCGGCCAGTTGCGCATCGCTGCCGAACTGCCCCTCGCGCTTCAGTTCGTCGAACAGCTTGCTCCAATCAAATCGCATCGATCGATAGTTAAGTTTGGTGTCAAATTGATTTGACACCACGCCTGGTCGATGAAAAAATACGATGAGCGTTGGTATGTCAAATCCTAGAGACACTTATAGCATAGGCGCCTTCCGTCGTGAAACAGCGTCCGTGCTTCGGGCATTCACGCCGCGCTCGTGCGTTTCACGAGATCCGCATGAGTGATCGCCCGTCTTACATCCGTCTTCCTCCTTCGTTGTCCGACAGTGTTCTCGCCGTTGTGCCACCTTCCGTGGGCGATGACGAATTTGCCGCTCACCAGATCGAATTCATCCAGCGCGTTTTCAGTTATAGCGCTTATCTGCGCGAGCATGCGCGTGAGACGCCCGTCTCCGATTCCTTCCTCATTGCATTCGTTAGCCTGCTCGAGGCGATCGATGCAAATGCCCCCGAGGATGCTCGCCGATGCGCGCGGCAACTGCAGCAAATTCTCCGGATGCTCGTTGATGAGCCCGACGGCAGCCCACCTGAACCGGCTGCACCGCCCGCAATCTGTTGACCGGCTATTCCACGCCGCGCGGCCGCGTGCTGCGCTCGGCGGCAAATCCCGGGCACGGTAGCGGACAGAAGAATTGTTCGCACGATACTAGACTGCTCAAGCACTCAGACGGATCGATCGGCATACCGATTGATGATGATTAAGCCATCCATCGAAGGGTGGCTAAGCGATTGCTGGGGGAGCGGCGACATGAATATCGAAGCACTGGCTGCCCGACTGGCGCAGACGTTCGGTCCGCAGAGTCTGGCCGGACTGGCGCTCGCCGAATTGAAGCGCTGTCGGGCGAATGGCGAGCGTGCGGCCCTCATTCTGGAAAAGGGCACATTTGCCGTTGTGCACGACAGACTCAATCCCGACGATTTGCCCACTACCGTCAGGAAGCCAGCATTCGATTGCAGGGATCGCGTGGATGGCGGTAGCGGCAGACGCTTGCGATACCTCGCGCATTCGAACGGTTACGTCATCGTGTGCTGGACCGAGGGCACGCCTTTCGTTGTAAACGAACGGCACTGGCTTGTGATGAGGGTCTGCTCGCATCGCCATCGGATGTCGCCGGCGTGATCCCCGACCAGGCCGTGCTGCCGCTCGTCGCCACGAAAAGCCGCATCCTCGCCGGCGCGAGCCTCGCGACGTTCGACGCGGAAATCGTGGCGGGGCTTTCGATCGAGACCGTCCGCCTGTGGGCGTCGCTTCCCCGCATGCAGATCGCCGTCCGGAATGACTCCGGGGTTCCCTATCGCATGATCGCCGTCGAATCGATGCGCCAGTGGCACTGCTTGATCCAGTGGTTCCAGGATAACCGGTTCGCGGATGAACTTTCCGGCCGTTGCTTTTCCAGAAACAAATTCGACGCCATCTTCCGCAAGTTAGTGTGACCGGCGCGTCTAGCGGGCAGGGCATCCGTACGATGCCGCCTTCAATCGAACTTGAAAAGGCAATCTTTCTCGATCACTTTACCGCCCTTCATCAAGATGCTTCGCGGAAAATCGTGGAGGGCTTGAGGGCGATTGCGTAATCTGACGCCTGACCTTAAAGGGAGCGGGAAAGATAATTACTCGACCCTAGGCACTTCAGGCGCCGGGTTGCTGGGCGAGTTATTGGTTAAAGCGTGGGGAATGGCCGATCCGATTGGCCGGTGAGTGCTGTGGGTTGGGGGGGATGGATGGCTCGCGCGACACGTTTCGAACCTGCATCGAACAGTTGCCTGAAGGCATCGCCGCGCGCATCGAAACGGTCACCATCGACATGACTACGGCCTATGAGCTGGGGATCAAGGCACAGTGCCCGCAAGCAGAAATCATCATTGATCTGTATCGCGTCGCGGCAAAGTTCTACCGCAAGCCGGCCTGGGCGAAAAAGGCTTGGGAGGCAATGATTCGAACAGGCTCGGGAAAGCGGGATGGCCGCCCTGCAAAAGTTCGCCGGACGTTTGCAGGGCTACTGGCATGGAATCGTGACCCGAACGGAACAGCGCGGATCAAGGCCATTGCCGAATTCTTGATCCGCCTGTGCCAGTAGGCCCGATGCCGGAACGTCGGCGACGTAGCCTGCGGGACGCGCGCACGACAACGCGGAGCGCGAATGTCATGCTCCGCCTGTGTCGGGAGCAACGCCGTATCATGATCACAGTGCGTGCTCAATTCGGCGGATAGGCCATACCCCAGCGCTTTCTCGAATCGGCGATCCGTTGCTTCGCGGTCCGCAATCGTTCTTGCTCGGTCGGGCACGTATGCGTCGGCACTTCGGGCGCGGCGGGCATACCGTCGTCCGTTGCATTGTCCTGCTCGTATTTACGGCGTTGCTGCCCGACAGCGTCGTCTTTCTGCTTGCGGTCGTTCATCTGCCTGCTCCCGTGAATTCGCCTTGCGCGGGCGTATCGGCATCGACGACGCACGCGTGTCGAATACAGGATGACCGGGCCGGACGAAGAAGTCGGTACGATGCCGCGCAGTGTCGGCCAGCGCCGTTGCTGACGGATTCCTAGAGCCGCTTCAGGTCAGGAAGCAGGCGATCGAATTCGCGTTTGACCACGCTGTAGCATTCGCACACACGCTTTTCGAGCCCGGGTCGGTCCAGCACCTCGATATGGCCGTAGTTGTAGCGGATGAGGCCAGCGTCCTGCAGTTTCAATGCCGCTTCCGTCACGCCCGACCTGCGCACGCCCAGCATGTTGGCGATCAGCTCCTGCGTCATGCGCAACTGGTTCGATGGCAGACGGTCGAGGCTGAGCAGCAGCCAGCGACACAGCTGCTGATCGATCGAGTGATGACGGTTGCATACCGCGGTCTGCGCCATCTGCGTGATGAGCGCCTGCGTATAGCGCAACAACAGACGCTGCATCGAGTTGCCGCGCCGGAATTCTTCTTTCAGGACGCTCGCGTCGAGCCGGTAGGCCTGCCCAGCGCTTTGCACGACGGCGCGACTCGGCGTTGTTTCACCACCCATGAACAGCGACACGCCGATCATGCCCTCATGCCCGACGATCGCGATTTCCGCAGACGAGCCATCCTCCATCACGTACAGCAGCGACACGATCGTCGTGGTCGGAAAATAGACGTGATGAAGCTGGCCGCCCGATTCGTACAGCACTTTCCCGAGCGGCATGTCGACGATCGTCAGGTTCGGGATGATGCGTGCAAGCTCGTTCTCCGGCAGTGCGGCAAGCAGGTGATTTTCAGTGATGGGGGGGGATGTCTGGCATGCGTGGTTCCTAGGCTCGCATCTGGCGCGATGGCGTTGTCTGGTCGCTTCGAGCGCAGCGGGGAGTGAGCGGGATTCACTATCGTATCTCGTCGTTCGCAGCTTGACGGTACGGTAGCTGAAAATAAGCCCGATTTCCTGACGAGCCAGGGACGGCCGTGATCGGCAAGGCTCAGGGAGCTGTTCGCCGCGCGATGTCGACTACAAGGAAGTCAGGTCAACGCCGGCTTTGGCGCCGGGCGCGGTGCAAGCGGCGCTTCCGTGAGACGGTCGGCCGGCATCCAGTCCGGTACGTTAGCGGACGGACTTCGCGCGATTTACCCCCCATCGTGATTCGACGTCTCGAATTTCATCGGGACGTCAGCCCAGGGGGGGGCCGCGCGCCGTGCGGGATCGGACAGCGTAGCGGCGACCCGAGGAGATGATCATGAGAAAGCTACATTCCGTGCCGGTCGGGACGGCGATAGTCACCATAACGATGATCGTACTGGCGGGTTGCGGCGACATGTCCCACCGCGGAACGGATACCGTGATCGGGGCGGGTGTCGGCGGCGTCGCCGGTGCGGTCCTGACGGGCGGCAGTGCGTTGGGCACCGTTGGCGGTGCCGTCGTCGGAGGGGTTGTCGGCAATCAGGTCGGGAAATAGGAGGCTCGTCGAAGGGCAGGGAATCGGCACGCGCACGCGTCGTCACGGCGAAGCGTGCGCGGATACCAGTGTGGCGCGGAGTGCGAACGGAATGTCGGCATTTCTTCTGAACGGCGAACTGAGGCTGTCCTGGTTGCAGCTTGCGTGGGTCGTGTTCGTGCTCACGCATGTCACCATCATCAGCGTGACCGTGTACCTGCACCGCTGCCAGGCGCACCGGGCGCTGGATCTGCACCCGTGCATCAGTCACTTCTTCCGGTTCTGGCTGTGGTTGACGACCGGCATGCTGACCTCGCAATGGGTCGCGGTGCATCGCAAGCATCACGCGCGGAGCGAGACCCCGGACGATCCGCATAGCCCGCGAACCCGCGGCCTCGCGACCGTGCTGCTGCGCGGCGCGGAACTGTACCGTGCGGAAGTGCGGAACGAGGAAACGGCGCGCAGATACGGATCGGGGACGCCGGACGACTGGCTCGAACGCCACGTCTATGCCCGCTATCCGAATCTCGGCGTCGGGCTGCTGGTCGTGATCGACGTCGGGCTGTTCGGGTTGCCCGGCGTGGCGGCGTGGGCGATCCAGATGATATGGATTCCGTTCTGGGCCGGTGGCGTGATCAATGGCTTAGGCCATTTCAGCGGCTATCGGAATTTCGCGACACCCGATGCGAGTACCAACCTTTTCCCGCAGGGCATCCTGATCGGCGGCGAAGAGCTGCACAACAATCATCACGCGTACGTGACGTCCGCCAGGCTGTCGAATCGCTGGTTCGAGTTCGATATCGGCTGGGCGTACATCCGCCTGCTGGCGGCATTGCGGCTGGCGACCGTTCGGCGAGTCGCAACGCAGCCGCGCCTGCTCCCGGTCAAGGCAGTCGCCGACGACGCGACGCTGCAAGCGGTCATCCGCAACCGGCATGCGGTGATGGCCGCCTTTGCGCGCACGCTCGAGTCCGCCTGCCGGCGGGAACTGCGCCGCGTCGAGGACATGAGTCGAGACGACAAGCGCGCGTTCGCGCTCGGCATGAAACACTGGCTGCGCCAGGCCTGGGGCCATCGGAACAAGCCCGACCTGCGCGTGCTGACGAGCCCCAATGCCAACCGGCGAATACGCGTGTACGTGGATATTTACGACGCGTTGCTCGAGCTATGGACGTGGCCACACGCGTCGCACGAGCAATTGCTGGCTCAGTTACAGGATTGGTGCCGCTGCGCGGAGCAGAGCGGCATCGACGCTATCGCCGAATTCTCGATACACCTGCGCCGGTATGCGTGATCCCGGCCCGCCCGCGACCTGCGGTGCGGGACCGGTGTGCCACGGCGCGTGGCGCATCCGTCGCTCATCTCGCCCGATTGTCGGGGCGCAAATAACGCCACTTGCTCGCATTGGAGTTGATGCCGGCATCCTGACGGATGCGCTTTTCGGCGCGTTCGACATCGGCACGCGCGAGATCGTCCCGCTGTTTTTTCCGGGTCGCGTCATCGCGCCGGTCGATCGAGGTGCTTGAGTAATATTTCATGGATCGCTCCTGAGTGAGATGTGCTCGCGTCGCGAGACGCCGCATCGAGTCCGATGCGGCGGATGGATCAGATCGCCGTAGGGGCGATTCTGCCGTCGACGATGTCCTTGCCGAATTGCATCGCCAGATCGAGGGCGAGCGCCGCCGTTTGCGGAGCGCCATGCTCGAAAATGGTCGAGTAACGCGGCGCCGTTGCCGAGGTCGACGGAATCGTGTCGATGCGTACGATTGAACCGAAACGTTTCGGACCGGGGGCGTGGGGATCGCCGAACGGCGGGAAAAGCATTTGTGAATAGACGCGGAGTTCACGGCCGCGATATTCGAGAGTGGGAATGGTCATGATGTGCTCCTGACAGAGCGACCGTTGGCGCCGAAGGATTCGAGGGCGCCGATGCCTTGACAACGAACCGGCAGGTCTCTGTAGTGTGCGCGTTCAAAACCGGTTGCGCAATAAAAATATCGGATACCGAATCATATTGTCGATTCAGGTTGATCATCTGGCGTCAGCGAGGTGCCGCAAAACCTGCGTCCAAATAGTCGATACCGTACAGACCCGCGCGTGTCGCTCGGTTCAACATAAAGTCAATACCGAGGAGGCCGCCATGTGCATCCCACTTTCACCCGAGGTTGTCGAGACCCTCAAATCGCTTGATCGGATTCCCGATTCACAAGCCGATATTCCACGCGTCATAGCCGATGAACTGTTGACTCACGGGCTTGCATACGAGTCGCGCACCGGCGGTTCGATCAACATGACCGCCGCAGGCCGGCTGTGGCTGAATCGGTGCGCCGATTAGCGCGCACGCGTCGACCGGGTTTTTCCTGTACAACGATCCATGGACCCATGAGGCAACGATGAAAATCCAATCTACACGATGGTTTACGCTGGACCAATATGCGCCTGTGCGCGACGGATGGTATGAGGTTCGACTGGTGAGCGGAGACACGGCGTTTGCGAAGTTCGGCGACGGCGAATGGACGGAAAAGCCGATGCTCACCTTTACGCGCTGGCGAGGCTTGTGTTCCGATCCGGCCAAGTCGAGCGACCAGGAGACGCTTGCAGTGGATGCGACCGCAGATGCGACCGCGGCGAAAGGTGTCCGGGACGCGTGGGACACGTTCTTTCCCGGCGTGGGAGACGCGCAGCACAAGCCGCTTGCCGACGTGCACAGCGACCACCCTCGACGCATTGCGATATCTTGAAGGTCGGTCGGGAAGCGGGTAGCGCCGGATGTTGCCTGCACGCGCCGTCAACATCCGGTGAATTCGCGTCACGTTGCCCGATCGCGCGGTGCGATAGAACCGAACCGTTCGCGTGAGCATCCTACGGCCGCTTCCTGAGTTGCTCCTTCGCGTCACCGAATGACGCTTGCGTCTTTCCGATGACCTGTTCGACCTTGCCCTGCATCCTGGTCGATCGATTTCCCATGATTCTGCCGACCATTTCCTTCAGTTTGCCCTTCGCTTCCGCGATGCGGCCTCTCATCTGATCCCTGTTCATCATCTTGCTCCTTGACATGGATCGCATGTTTCACCGGTACGAAATCCTGAACCATCGAAGCGTCGTACTGGTGCTTCGGCGCGCGACAATCAGGATGCCGGAATACAGGTTGAGCGCGTTCGTGACGGAAGTCGGTACGATGCCGTACGTGAACCGGCACCGCCACGCGAGCAGGTGTATGCGGGCGGCTCCCGGGTCGATCGCTGCGAAGGGTGGTTGTCTGTTTTTACATGCTTGGTACGCTTTCGTACCGCATTCACGTTCGCCAGTGTGTAGCGTCGGGGATATCCACGAACTGCCTGAGGCGAATCATGCAGCGAAAAACACTTACATGAGGTACGCAGGGATCGCGTCTTGCTATCTGCGTCGTGGTGCAGGGATGCACGACGACCGGCACATCCGACGCGAGCGGCCGCCAGATCGACGAATGCCACATCACCGCCGCCGGCGTCGGCTCGCTCCTTGCGCGCTCTTGCGCGACCGCCAAGAGCCCGCGTGTCGCCTGGGTCAAGTCGCTGTAACGAGCATCGGAGGCAGCGCGGATTCGTATCCATCTGTCGTTTTCAATCTTGCGGAGGGCATATGCACATCCTCACGAGCGCGGGCCCACTGGTTTCGCTGATCGCCGGCATTCTGATTCTCGTCGTGCCACGGCTGTTGAATTACATCGTTGCGATCTACCTGATCGTCATCGGGTTGCTCGGTTTGTTCGGAGGGCATCTCCACTGAACCGGGTCCCGTCACCCGAAAAAGCAGGTGACGAACTTCGCAGGTGGTACCCACGATCGTCGGCTCGTCGGTGTCGACAGGTCGATCCGTCGCGCGGTGCCGTGCGTCCGGTACGTCGCCGGACATACTCCACGCCCGCGTCCGCCTACCTTGATATCGAAAGAGTCGATGCACGTCCCGAACCGGGTGCATCGCGCACGAGCCCTGCATGAAGAAGCAGGACGACTTCCGTCCGGGGAACTCCGACATTCGAGAGGCGACACCGCGAGTTTCGACGCGACCGGCGACGAACAGCGCGTGCGCGCGTCGACGTGGAATCGCTCGGGAGCGTATCGACGGAAACATCGGTTCGATTGCATTCGGCGAGGCCATCGATGCCCACGCATCGCGTCACTACGCCCGTCCTGGGTCTCACGCATAACGACGCATCAGCGGCGCGGCTGAAATGCCGTGCAGCACGATCGACACGGCGATGATGGCCAGTACCCACGGAACCAGCGGCAACAGTTGCGCGCGCGGCTCTTGCTCGATGGCCAGCATCAGGTAATACAGGGAACCCACGCCGCGAATGCCGAACCAGCTGATCAGCCGGCGCTGGTGGTGCGACGCCCGGGAGCCGATCAGCGCAAGCTGGGTGGCGGCCGGCCGGATGACGAACAGCAGTGTCGCGACCACGGCCGCGCCCGCCCAGGTGAGCATGTCAGCCCAATACCGTGAGACGAGCGCGCCGATCAGCAGGATCAGGACGGCTTCGACGATGTGTTCAAGCTCGATTGTGAATCCCATGACCGATTCCGCGACGAAGGCATGGGCTTTGTCGGGATCGGTGGCGGTGGCTTCGACATCCTCGCTGTTCACGACGCCGACCGTCTCCTTCGACGTCTTCTGGCCGCTCGTTCGATGTTCGACGCGCCGCATCGCGACGCCCGCCGCGAACACGGCCAGGAACCCGTAGCCATGAATGGCGAGCGCCATACCGTACGACAGCATGATCAGGCCGAGCGCGAAGAACCCTTCGAGGCCGAGCGCCTGGCCGTGACGGCTGCGCAGGAATGCGACGAGCCGGGCCGTGACGAAGCCGAGCAGCCAGCCTGCGCCCGCACCAGACGCGATACCCCATGCAATGCCGCCGACCATGCTCCAGTGAACCGCCGACGTCGTGCCGGAACCGCACAAAAGCATGCCGAGTACCGCGCACGGGTAGGCCGTGCCGTCGTTGATCCCACCTTCGGCGGACAACGAAAAACGTACCAGCTCGACGTCACCCGCGTCGCGCACGCCGACGTCATGAGCGAGCACGGGGTCGGTCGGCGCGATCATCGCGCCGAGAAGTACCGCGACACCGAGATTCAAATTCAGCACCAGCACGCCGAGCGCGGCGATCGACGCCACGGTGAAGATCATTGCGACGACGCCGAGCCGCAGCGGCAGCATCCAGCGGGGATCGGCGGGCGGGACACGCAGCCTCAGGCCGATCGCGAACAGCGAGATCAGCAAGCCGATTTCGGCAGCAATGCGCAAGTTCGTGACGTCGTCCGGCAATTTCAGCGACAGGAAGCCGGTGCCGGCCGGTCCGACCAGAAAGCCGATCCCGAGATACACCATGGCCGCACTCAGCGGCAGGCGCTTAAGCGACGATCCGATGAGTCCCATGAAAATCAGCAGGGCTCCGAAGATGAGGCATCCGATCGTTTCGGTCACTTTGCATACCTCGCATGGATCACGTTGTGCTCGCCGCGTGTCGGCCGCAGGTCGCCATGCGGCGTCGTGGAGGGTGGTGCGCGGCACGCACGGGACGGCTCGCGCCGGACGGGGCGCCGATGCCCCCGCGCCCGTCGCACAGTATCGCGCCAGGCGCCTGCATTGCGGCCGTCGCTGCCGGGAAGTGCCCCGCGCGCATGCGATGTACGGTAGCGGGCAGAGCGGCGCAGTGCTTCGGCATAGACTGTCCGCCGTTCCTCACGACAACCGGAGCATTGCCATGGCCCACACAGCAATCGAGGAAGACCTCCGTTCACTCGAACGACTCATTGCACGCGTCGCCCCCGGTGAGCCTGCGCCATGGGCACTCTGGCGAATTAGGCTGGAATCGATTCTCGAACACGGCAGTCCGACGCCATCTGAACGCATGCATTTCGTCAGCATCATCGCCCTTATTCTCATGCTCGAGCGCCGAGCCGGCAAGCCCGCCACCGCTTGAGCATGGCGGGTGGCGGAATGGGCGGCGCTTCGCGCGTTCGGTTGGTTGTGGAAGGTCCCGGCGCCCGCCGTCCGCCACGCGCATGCCGGCAGTCACGGCCCGTGCGCGAACGAGAATGCGCCAGTGCCTCATACAGGAGAGCGGAGCGGATCACGTGGCGCATCGTGCCCGATGCCCAGTCGATGGTCGACGCGGTACTCGAAGCCGGTATGTGCCATGCCAGCTGCGGCCCGAACGGTTGATACGCGTACGGGCCGTCCACGGATCAGGCGAGCAGTTTCAGTGCGTGATCGCAGACGTTCTCGACCGTGAAGCCGAAATCTCGCATCAGCTCGGCGCCCGGCGCCGACGCGCCGAAACCCGCGATGCCGAGTACGTCGCCACGATCGCCGACATAGCGGTGCCAGCCTTGTGACACACCCGCTTCGATCGCCAGCCGCGCGCCGACCGACTTCGGCAGTACGGCGTCCTGATATGGCTGGGGCTGAGCGTCGAATAATCTCCAACAGGGCAGCGACACCACCCGAACCGCTACGCCGCGCGCGAGCAATTCGACTTGTGCCGCCAGCGCGAGCGTGACTTCCGAGCCCGTCGCGATCAGGATCAGCGTGGGGTGGCCATCGGGAGCATCGGCCAAGACGTAGCCGCCACGCCGCAAGCCCTCGGCCGGCGCGAACCGGAGGCGATCGATGGTCGGCACGTCCTGGCGGGTCAGTACCAGCGCAGTCGGTCGCTCCCGCGCTTCGAGCGCCACACGCCACGCGACGGCGGTTTCATTGGCATCGGCCGGTCGAATCACCAGCAGGCCCGGGACCGCACGCAGTCCGGCAAGCTGCTCCATCGGCTGATGTGTCGCACCGTCCTCGCCGACGGCGAGACTGTCGTGCGTGAACACGTAGATCACCTGCAGACGCATCAATGCGGCGAGCCGGATCGGCGGACGCATGTAGTCGGAAAAGATCAGAAAGGTCGCGCCGAATGGCCGGATGCCGCCGTGGGCCGCCAAGCCGTTCAGGATCGCGCCCATCGCATGCTCGCGCACGCCGAAATGCAGATTGCGGCCGCTACGGCTCCAGCCGCCGCCGTCGGACCCTTGTCGGTCGAGCGCGTTCACGCCGGCGGCCTCGAAATCGCCGAGCCCGATTAGCGCGGTGAAGGTGGAGGGGTTTAGGTCGGCGGAGCCGCCGACCAGCGACGGGACGCGGGAGGCGAGGGCGTTCAACACCTTGCCGGATGCGACCCGCGTCGCCATGCCTTTCGGATCGGCCGGAAAGACCGGGATATCGCGGTCCCAACCGTCGGGCAGCTTGCCGTGCACAGTGTTCAGCAGCATCCGAGCCAGCTCGGGGAACGCGCGCGTATAGGCCTCGAACCGCGCGTTCCACTGCTCTTCCCGTACTCGCCCCTCCGCCAGCGCCCGGCGAAAATGCGCGAGCGCCGGTGGGGGAATATGAAACGCGGGATCGGGCGGCCAGCCGAGGTTGTGCTTGGTCAGGCGCACCTCGGCATCGCCGAGTGGCGATCCGTGAGCCTGGTACGTGTCTTGCCGGTTGGGCGAGCCATAGCCGAGATGCGTGCGCACGAGGATCAACGACGGACGTCGCTGCTCGGCGCGTGCGTTGACCAGCGCCGCATCGATGGCGGCCAGGTCGTTGCCGTCTTCGACCGTTTCGGTATGCCAGCCGTAGGCGTCGAACCGTTGTGCGCGATCTTCGGTGAAGGTGATCGCGGTGCCGGCGGACAGCGTGACGCGATTATCGTCGTACAGGCAGATCAGCTTGCCGAGCTGGAGATGGCCGGCAAGCGATGCCGCTTCCGCCGCGACGCCTTCCATCAGGTCGCCGTCGCTGACGAGTGCGTAGGTGCGGTGATCCACGATCTCGAAGCCGGGACGGTTGTAGCACGCGGCGAGCTGCGTTTCCGCCATCGCCATGCCGACGGCGTTGGCGAAACCCTGGCCGAGCGGGCCGGTCGTCGTCTCGACACCCGGAGTGAGGCCGCGCTCCGGATGGCCGGGCGTGAGGCTGCCCGATTGCCGGAAGCGGCCGATCTGATCGAGCGGCAGGTCGTAGCCGGTGAGGTGGAGCAGGCTGTACAACAGCATCGATCCATGTCCGGCCGACAGGATGAAGCGATCGCGATCGAACCATGCCGGATTGGCCGGGTGATGCTTGAGATGACGCATCCATAGCGCATAGGCCATCGGCGCGGCGCCGAGCGGCAGGCCTGGATGGCCGCTCGCCGCTTTCTGCACGGCATCGATCGACAGGAAGCGCAGCGTATTGATGCAGAGCGCATCGAGTGCCGCCCCTTGGATTGACGGGAAATCGGTTGAGGTCATGCAACTGCTCCTTGGCGTTCGGTCACGCAACATCCCAAACGGGATGGTGGTTGCGTTGACGGCCCGTCGTCCGCGTTATCGGTCTCGGGGCCAGTAGCCGTGCTTGCCGTAGAATTCGTGCAACTCGATTTCGTAGCTTCGATGCACGAGCTGCGAGTCGTCGTAGGGAGGGCTGCGGCGGATCGCGTCGCGCGTGAGCGTGGCCGACACCGTTTCCGTATGCCATTCCACCTGGTCAAGCCAGTGCGTCGCGATCAGGACTTCCTTGCCGGTCGACCACCAGCTCGACGTGTCGATCGCCAGATAGCGGATCACCCAGGCTTCATCGTCGTAAATGAAGTCGGACACGTGACCGATATGTCCGTCCGTGGCTTCGAGCCGATATCCGTCGACCTCGCCGGTGCTGCGCAAATGCGTATCCGCCGGCGCACTGGCCGGCGCGCCGTGCGAGAACAGCGGGTCGCCGGCATCGAGATCCTGCGACGGTCCGGCCGGATCGAAAGCCGGGTAAGCACCCATCCCCCAAAGGTTCGGGCCGCCCCAGTAAGTCGGGTAGTTGTAGTAACGCAGGTACTCGATCTCGTGCTGGCGCGATACCGGCTTGTGCGTGTCCAGATTCGGGCTGTCTCTCACCTGCTCTTGCGACAGACTGACATATAGCGTGCGGAATTCGGGATGTGTTACGGAATATGGCGAGATTAGAACCCGTCTGTCGTGCAGCCAGTCGCCCGTCTCGACGACGAGGTAGCGAATACACCAGTTGTCGTCGTCGAAGTAGGCCTGGTTAATGTGCCCGATATCGCCGTCCTTCGCTCGAACCGTGTCTCCGTGCAACCTTCGGATGCTTCGCAACATGATGTCCTCGTCAGAGCGATGCCCGGCACTTCGGTGATCCGGCTGACCTGCCTGCCGTGCAGTGGTATCCAGCCGTTCGCCCGCCGATGCGGAGCGATGCCTGCCAAGCGCGTCCCCTCGGGTGGCCGGCATGATTGAGACGCTACACGCGACGAATGCCCGATGCGGTACGAAACCGTACAATGCGCGCACGGGCGCGAACCGCCCCTCCCGGCATGTCGCGACACCTCCTCGCCAGCTTCGTCATCAGGATCACGAAGCAGTGAGGATCGCCACATCCACGTGCCGCCAGGTGTACCCGTCCGCCGGACTGGATTCGTACGTCAACGCAGCCGCAGCGGGATGAACAGCGAGACGCCGGGCGCCGGTGCCGGCTCGTAAACCATCGGAGGCGCGGCATAAGCGTCATCCTCGCCATCGTAATAGCCGTCGCCTCCATGCCGGTGATGGTCGTAGTAGCGACCGCCCTGATGCGTCATGCGCGCGTGATTGCCCTTGTCCCAGCCGTGATTCATTCTCTCCGCATGCAACTGCGGTGCAACGACAAGGCAGCCGAACGCAACGATCATGCCGACGAGCCGCGTGCCTGATCTCGGCGCCACCGTGTTTCGACGTGCGTGTCCGGCAGAAACGTCCATCATGTTCTCCCGTGTACGATCCGAAATCTGCCGGTCAGCGGCTGTCATCGACAGTCGGTATCGGCAGAAGGTCCGGAACTATTGCTCCTTGATCAGGTGGCGACCGTTGCCGCGGAAAATCGCATTCGCGTTCTGCTTTTACGTATCGGACATCTTGTCGTAAAGCGGCTGAAACGCCGTGGTCAGCTTTTTGACGCCATCTGCGTGCACGTTGGTGACTTCGCCATAGGAATGAAGATCGCCCATCGCGCTCATGTCGTTCGCGTGATCGCTACGTGCCTTCCTGAGCGATTCCATCGCGTTCGCGTTGTCGCGCATCACCTGCGCCACCGGCTGCCACAGCGATTCCTGGCCAGGCGTGATGCCAAGCCGCTGGTGCAGGCTGTTGATGCGCCCGTCGATCGACCTTTGCGCCGCCACGGGCATGATGTGGGGCGGTGCTTGATCCGGTGCGGAGCCGCGGGCATTCGAGAGTGAGGGGAAGACGGCCGCGCCGAGGGCGACTGTCGCCGCCACGGAGAACTCGCCGGCAATCTGTCGGGGGAGAGCGAGAAGAACGAGTGTCGTGGCGGATCCTGGTGAAAAATTGGGAAGAAGTCGACGTACCGCGACGCATCCGGTCGGCGGCGAATTTCGGCCCGGTAGCCCAGCTATACGCGGGATGCGCGGGCTCAGTCTGTCCGATGCCGGACGGTTTGCCGGTGTACGTGGCCGTTTCGCGATGTCCGGCGGATCACGCTCGCACCGGGCGGAATATTCCAATCGGGCCTATGCTGGCATCGTGACCGGAGGCGTTTCACGCTGGTGGGCCAGATGAATCCGGCCCGATCCGACCATCAACTCCACGGAGGCGGTTATGCGCAGCAGGTATCGAGAGCAGCATACGAACGGTGGCAAGAGCGAGCGCAATGTCGACGAGGCGGTGGAGGGGACGTTCCCCGCCAGCGATCCGCCGTCGATCGGTGGTGTCACGAGGATGATCTCCCGCCCGGCCCATCGAAAGCATCACCGGAAGTCGTTGCACATCAAGCACCGCTAGCGCAGGGGCAGCGCCCTGCGAGACTACGAAGGATCGAGTCGTCGCCGGTATTCGGCGATATCGATAAGCGTGGCGGAATCGGTCGGAGCGTCGGCGAGCCAATATTCCCGAGGTGCTCGGGTACGGAACCGTACCGACTTCCAATGCCGGTGCGCGCAGCGTTTCCTCGTGCGTCGAGTGCCGCTTTCGATGTCGAGGCCGTGTACGAGACGGATATTCCCGGAACTTGTCCAAGGAGGACATCATGAGGATGCTCCACACCCCCGACCGATCCGGGGATGACGGCAACGGGGGCAAGCTCGTCGAACGCGATGCTGGCGATGAACCCGGTCATATGGTGACGACCGCCGATGTCCTGAGGGGCAGCAAGATCATCGCGTCGGACGGTGAGGATATCGGCAACGTGTTCGACATCGTGCTCGATTTGCACCACGGCAAAATTGCCTACGCGGTAGCGTCCAGCGGCGGCATGGGCGAGATGCTTTGTGCCATTCCGTGGAGTGCGATGAAATACGATGTCGGTGACAAATGTTTCCACCTGGACGTGACCGCCGCGCATGTCAAAAGCACCCCTGGCTTCGACGACGAGCATTGGCCGGTGATGACGCAATCGCAGTGGGGATTGTCGCTTCACCAGTACTACAATCGGGCGCCGTACTGGGTCGTCGGATGAGGCGAGGTTGGCGGCAAGGTGTCGATCGGCCGCTTCCGGGCCTTCTCGGGCATCGAGTGCAGTTGCGGGGAAGGCCGGCACGATGCGGCTCAGTGGCGGCTAGAGTCTCTTCAGATCGGGAAGCAGGCGATCGAATTCGCGTTTGACCACCGCATAGCATTCGCACACGCGCGTTTCGAGCCCGGGTCGGTCCAGCACTTCGATATGGCCGTAGTTGTAGCGGATGAGGCCCGCGTCCTGCAGCTTCAATGCAGCCTCCGTCACGCCCGACCGCCGCACGCCCAGCATGTTGGCGATCAGTTCCTGCGTCATGCGCAACTGGTTCGACGGCAGGCGGTCGAGACTGAGCAGCAGCCAGCGGCACAGCTGCTGATCGATGGAATGATGGCGGTTGCACACCGCGGTCTGCGCCATCTGCGTGATGAGCGCCTGCGTATAGCGCAACAACAGGCGTTGCATCGCATTGCCACGCCTGAATTCTTCTTTCAGGACGCTCGCGTCGAGCCGGTAGGCCTGCCCAGCGCTTTGCACGACGGCGCGACTCGGCGTCGTTTCGCCGCCCATGAACAGCGACACACCGATCATGCCCTCATGCCCGACGATCGCGATTTCCGCAGACGAGCCGTCCTCCATCACGTACAGCAGCGACACGATCGACGTGGTCGGAAAATAGACGTGATGAAGCTGGCCGCCCGACTCGTACAGCACCTTTCCCAACGGCATGTCGACGAGCGTCAGGTAAGCGGCGAGGTGAGCGCGTTCGTTTTCCGGCAGCGCGGCAAGCAGGTGATTTTCGGTGACGGGCGGGTTGTCCTGCATGCGTGGCTCCTGCGCTCGCGCTCGGGCGACGATGAAGAATCCAGCCATTAGGGGCGCAGTGGGAATCGGCGGGAGAGGCCAATCCTCACACTTTACCGATCCGACGACCGGACGGGATGGCGGCAGCAATATGTCCCTTTTCTCGATGAGTTCGGGAGACCGTTCGAGCGGGAATCCTGCATCAAAAATTATAGTGCCGGCACATGTCTCATCAAGGTGGGCGCAATCACGCGCACTCGATACGGAACCGATATTTCACGGAGCAGTTGACGGGAAATCGATCGCGGTCGGCAGGCCTGAGCGGTGTCGACCGCGGAAGGATGAGCCGCGATGAAGCGCGCGCGCGTCCGCTCCGTTGCCGGACAGGTGCCACACGAGCACGGTTACGCGCCGTTCAGGCGAGTCGAATTCAGATCCGCCGCCGCGTCCTCAGGGCGCCGCGTCTGCCGGCTCACGCTGAGCACTACAGTGTCTTCAGCTTCGAGATCTTCGTTCCTTCAAGCGTCACACCCGCCATCAACCCGCTGTTCGTCAGCACGAATGCTTCGATCGGCGCGGTCGCGGTGATGGTGTCGACATTGCCGTTCGCACCAACTTTCAGGACTGCAACTGATGCGTCGCCGCCTGCCGACCAGCCTTCGCTGCTACGGAACCGATTAAGCGCGTCCTCGGTCATGAACAGGAAAATGATGGCTTTCGATTGTGCGCCGATCTGCAGCCCGATCGAGCCGGTCGTGGTGCTGTAGTACCCGACGGTGCTGCCGGCCACGCGCAGCGAGCCTTCACCGTACTGACCGCCGATCCAGAAGCCGGCCGCGATGACCGATGGGAACACCAGCACGCCACGCGCCTTACCGACAAGTTCATGTAAGCCGTTGGCGCTGGAGTAAAGACGTGCGAGGGTCGAGTCGACGCCCGCATCGATGGTGTGGCGTTTGTCGGTCTGGTGGCCGCTGGCGTCGGATGTTCCGGTCATCGTGCAACCTGAAACCGCGAGGGGAAACAGCCAGGATCGATCCCGGCGTACCCCATAGAAATGTTCGTCGTAGCATCATCGTCTCCTGATTGTTGCCCGAGCTTTCGAGGCTACGTCAGGACGGCCACGGATGCGGTACGACAGCGTACAAAGGCGCAACATCCGCGTTGTCCCGCGTCGCGTTCGGCTTCGCGGCACGTGCAGCGTGTGCGGGTGAATGTCGGTCGATGCCGCGCAACCGGTCCGTCTCCGCAAGCGTCCTTCACCGTACAGACACGCCATCTCGTTGTCGGGACGATGTCCTCTGCAACCATCCGTTCGTTCGTGCGTGACCTGTACACGCACATCGACGTGGTTCACGTCAGCGGTGAATGATTCCGTCATTCGTCTCCGGTCGATCAAACGAAGCAACGTGCCTGGATCCGACCGGCAAGGAGAGCAACATGCGTGCGTCTGTCTACGTCTGTCTTGCGGCTATTGCGACCGTGCTTGCCGGATGCTTTTGGGTACCCGGTGAGGGCTATCGCGGCGATCGAAACGGGGGGTATGGCGGTGCGTATGGCGGCAATCACGAAAGCGGATGGAATCGAGGCGACACTTCGCGCGACCACATGAATCATTCCGGGCGTTCCGATGACCAGGGGCCGCATGGGGCAGGGCAACGGGAAGGATGGTAGGTCAGGGCTGCGGGCGTCACATGAAAACAGCGTCCTTCCGGTGCGCTTCATCATGACCGATGCCGCGGCTCGGCAACGCACACGTCGCCGTGTCGAAGTTCGCCTTTCATATCCCGTTGTACGGCGATTCTCCCAAACAGATCGATCGGAAGAAACGACCGGCAGTCGCCATGGATGGCCGGGCCGCGTCGTTCGCCATTCGATCGCGTCGTTTCGCGAAGCTGGCGCCCCGGATACCCCATTGCTCACGTCCTGCCAGACTCGAGCAGGTTCTTCAGCGCCGCCATTTGTTCCTTCTGCATGTTCAGCAATTCAGTACATTGCTCCTCGCGCAACCCGTCCAATTTTTCATGGAGCAACATGATCTCGAGTTCGGCCTTCAGATTGATTTCGTAATCGTGTTCGGCAGAGACCCGGTCCTTGTATGACTGCCGGTTCTGCGCCATCAGGATAATGGGTGCCTGGATAGCTGCCAGCATCGAGAGAAACAGGTTGAGCAGGATATACGGGTAAGGATCGAAGGCCTTGCTGTACGTTGCCAGAATCAGCGAATTCAGACTGACCCAGGCGACCATGACGACGACAAAGCACGTGATGAATATCCACGACCCGCCGAAGGCGGCAACGGCATCCGCTGCGCGCTGGCCGCGCGTTGCCGCTGCATCCAGTTCTTTCGTGGGGTCTCTCGCGACGTGCTTTCGCTCCGAGATGAGATGTGCAACATTCTTCGTGCGCTCGTCCAGTGATTCATAGGGGACGCCAAAGAATTTTTCGGCAAGCTCCGCAGGTTTACGCATGTTGCTCTCCGCGCGCGGTCGCACAATCAGAACAGAATAGAACCGCAGTCAGGTCATTGCAAAAGGCTGGTTGCTCGGCAACCGCGAAGCAACGAAACCGAAACGGCCCGAACAGCGGCCTCTCCCGGTTTCGTTGCCATCCGACCCAATGGACAAAGTCCCGCGCGATCCCGCACCCTACCGGAACCGGAGCGGTATGAACAGGCTGACGCCTGGCGCCGACTGCGGCGCATAAACCACGGGTGAGAGCGAAGTCCGAGCGTGGCCGACAGCCAGGAACAAATTGCAATAGAAACGGGAACAGCTTTACGGAAAAGAGCGGCAGCGGCTCGCGGATTCCATTTGGATCATTTTAATTTGACATAATGGAATTTGCCATCCGACCGTGCCTTCGCAACTACGTGCTGCAATTCAGGTTGTCGTGGCCCGCGCGCAAAACACTACTACTTTAGAGGCCGGAGCTTTTCAGAAGCTTTGATGGCGAAATATTCAGCGCGTCAGCGATTCGGATGAGGTTGAGAATGGTCAAATTGCGCTGGCCTCTTTCGATGCGGCCCATGTGACTTCGATCGATTCCTGTGAGAAGGGCAAGGGCTTCCTGCGAGACGCCAAACTCCAGCCGGCGAGCGCGGACCGTCGCGCCAATCGCGGCCAGATGTCCTGCGTCGTCCCGTTTGCCAGATACCCTTTGCATCCAATGATGGTCGCGGTATGATACTCGTTTGGCCACGGCATTTACGACCCATTTTCCTTGGGGGCGGCCAGTTTCTCTAGCTGCAAGGCATATGTTTTTGATTCAGGATGGGAATCGTCTACCGCTTCAGTCGGCGATGGCCGGTGCAACTGTATGGGCTGTGATGGAGCAGTGGACACCTGGCGACTTACTGGTTCTACGAGTGTCTGAAAAGCGAGCGCGTGGGGTTCCCTGCGTGATCTGGACGGATCTCACATCCGGAGCGGCATCGTTGAAGCAGTTTCTTGGCGGTAGTAATGTGCTGCGTGGAGCAGCAGTCGTGAGCACGCGCCGCGCGCGTCAGGTAGATGACTGGTATCTGGATCCATTGAGCGAGATCCGAGTTGGGGCGACCGAACTCAGCGAGGACGATCGCACACTGCTGACGGTGACGCAGTTCACGACAGTGACGGGCCGAAAGTTTTCCGTGCCAAGTGGATTCGCGACGCGCCACGCCCGCGGAAGGCGGGTATGGCAAGCACATCGGTCGCACTCGGGCCCTGCGTAATGACCGAGTGGTGCGTTGTGTTCAGATGAACAGGCCGTGCGAGCGGCTTCCGCTACTCCTGGTAGGGCGGGAATCCAGGTGCTATTTGATGAATGCGCCCTGGTTGAGCAACTATGACAGATACCCGCTTCCGCAACGGACCGACTTGGTCGGTACCTTCCAACGGCCATAGTAGTTGGGGAAATCGTTTCTTCGTCGATACCGAGTTCACGGATTTCGAGGCCCCCCAACTCATTAGTCTCGCCATCGTTGGGGAAAACGGATCCGAGTTCTATGGCGAGTGCACGGACTATGATGCAGCGCGCTGTAGCGACTTCGTTCGAGCTGTGGTACTGCCCCAACTCGGCCGGCACAAGGGACGCGCGATGCCGTTTGATCAATTTCGTCAAGCGGTGCGGACATGGATCGACGGTGTCCCGACTACCTCCCAGCCGGTGCTGTGCTACGACTTCGACACGGATTTAAGCCTGCTGCGCTCCCTATTGGATGGCGCGTTGCCCGATGGTTGGGCGCTTGAGGACATTAAGGGGCGGATCGACGCTGGTCGGCGGGCGGCCTACTATGCGCGCCACGGCGGAGAGCACCTCGCATTGCATGATGCTCGAGCAAACGCGCAAGCCTATAATGGTTAAGTGCGCCTCAATTGAAGTTTCAGCAGTGCCTGCCAGCTACGCCGCGTCCGGATTCGGATGTTTTGCGCGGTTATCGGGTCGCGCCGGACGCGTCTCGACGAGGTGATCGGCGTGCCTGACGCTGGAAGGCGGCACTAACCTGGCGCGCGCGTTTTGCCTCTTCGCCGTGAAGATAGGTCGACGTGGTGGCCACCGATGCATGGCGAAGATTGTCCCGTACCGCAACCAGCTCGACGCCGGCGTCGAGGGCATGGGTGGCGTGCGTATGGCGCAGCCAGTGCGGGCTCGCCCGCCGCAGCTTGCCGGCCAGCGCCGGATGGCGCGTGTTCACGCGCTCCGCGGTCTCCCGAAAAAACTCACCTAACACCTGCCGCAACCGCGCCGCACTGATGTGGGTGCCGCCAGGGCGTGCTGCACGATGGACCACATTGAGGTCGGCGACCAACGGGGTGGATGGCTGCCAACGGGGGCGTGTGACCGGCAGACCCCGTGCCTTCAGCGTGCGCCGAAGCGCGTCCCGCGCGAGCGGCGGCAGGGCCACGCGCCCCGATTTCGCCCCTTTTCCCGTTACCTGCAGCCATAGCGCACCGCGGGCGTCCGTCGCGATGTCGCCCAGCGTTGCGGCCACCAGTTCCTGCACGCGCAGGCCGGTCGCGTAGCCGAAGTCGAGCACAAACCGCAGCCGCTCGGCAGCCGGGGCGCTCCAGTCGGTCCGCTCGAGCTGGTCGGCTGCAGTTCGCACGACCCGCCACTCCCGGTCAGTCAACGCCCGCCCGGTATCGAACGGCGCGCGCGTTGCGCCGCCGCGGACGGTCACCCCAGCAAACGGATTGAGCACGACATAGTGCTGGCCGACCAACCACCCGAAGAGCGCGCGCAGGACGGCCAGCGCATAGGCTGTTGAGCGCGTTGTCAGGTGCCCGGCAAACGGGCGCCAGGCCGGTGTGGCGCGCGGGCACGGCGGCCCGATCCAGCGCGCGGCGGGCGTCGGATGTCGCAAGAAGGTGCGATAGGCGATCGCGTCGTCGGTGGTGAGCGATGAAAGTGGGACGCGCCGTTCCACGATCGCCCACAGCAACAGCCGCTCCGCCTCGCGCCGGTAGGCACGTGCGGTGTGCGCCGATTCGTGCAGTGTCAGCCAAGCCTCGATCGCCTGGTAGTCGTTGGTCGCGGCGAGGCCACAGGTGTCGCGCGGGGCCCGGAAGCGGCCGTGTGAGCCATCGAGGGCCGCGGGCAGGGACTCAAGTGACCACAGTGGGACGAGTCGAGCCCTGTCGGCCTCGTAGGCGACGAGCGCGGCGACGCGCTGGGCCAACTCTTGATGGGCTGCCAGGAAAGTCTCGAGGCTTTGCGCGCCCTGACGGCCGAGGCCCGCAATGTTCCGCCACCAGCGCTTGCGCCGCGCCCGGTGCACGAGCAGGTCGGCGAGGGAGTTGATGTGGGCGGTGGCGAGGGCGCGGGCGGTGCGCGGCGGCAGCCACCGGTTCACGGGGTCGGCTGGCTGCGGTGCGGGAATGGGCGTGGTGCGCAGCACGTCGAGGGCGACAACGACCTGCGCTGCATGGCGGGTGCGGTCCGCGGCCGGGTGCGTGAACAGTGGAATCAGGTCGTCGCGCTGGCGGGCCGTCGCGCATGCGACGAGCTGACGACGGATGCGGCCCAGGAGGCCACGCGACGATTGTCCATCGGCCTTGCGGTGCGGCAGGTAGCGCGCGACCGCCGCGCGTGCGGTGAGGCCTTCATGCCAGGCGCGCAGGGCGGCCAGCGACGCGAGATCGGGCAGGGCTGTCCCAGCGAAATTTCCGTCGCCCGGCCGTGCGGAGGAGGTCGGGGCAGTACACATGCATCCAGTTTAGGTCGCCCATAGGCTCCATGCGATAAGAGTATTTATCGCAAATGAACGATTGTTTCATCCGGCATCACGGACAGAGTTGAGCCGAGACGGGCTGCGGTGACGGCGACCCTCGACGCTGGGAAGCGGGAGCGTTGCTCTGCGCGCGGGCGGTTGACTGATCATCGAGCGTCTTGGGTCACGATCCCGCAACGGGGCCCCGTGCGCCCTGTTTGCGCTCGCCAGGATTGTTCGCGCCTTGCGGCCTTCTGGCTTAAGACCACGCCCCCGTGGGGCCTCTTTCCGTTGGCGAAAATTTCCGCTTTTCCGGCCTCGACTTGAGGTACACTTTCCGGAAACTCTGACAAGGAGCCAGCGTGTCCAAATCCAAGTTCAAATTGGCATACTCGAACGCCTTTGCGCCCCGGGCCAAGGCAGTGACCGAACCGGCGCTCGTGGAAGCACGGCTGCAGGAGCTGTCGGCTGACCTAGCCGTCAGCCTCCTGTACAACGCTATTCAAGGTGGGCTTGGCGCCCGCAACGATACGACGCGCGCATCCGCGGTTACTGCTGCAGGTGTGCAGCAGTGGCTGAAGACGGTTGAGGTGCTGCGCACTCTGCTGAGTGAAAGGCAGTGGCGTATCCACAACGAAAAGAACTGCCCGTTCATCAGTGCGCCGGATCAGTCCGTTTCCATTGTGGTAATGACAGGTAACAGCGAAACGGGCAAAGAGGGCTTTGAGGATCCCACAAACCAGGCCGAAAAAGGCGTGGTGGTTCAAGGTTTTGTGCATTCCAATCGCCAGATGGAATTGTTCAATCAAGACGCATTTAAATTCGCGAAAGCGAGGCAGAAGGAAACACAGGTCTGGGCCTTTCTGTACCACTACGACAAGACGTTGAACGAAGTGCGGTTCGAACTTTCGTACCCTACCGGCTTTGGCAAGAGAAAGATTACCGAGTGGGGCGAGCGGCTGATTCTGGGAAGCATTCCCAATAACGCGACGGATTTCGAAATTCGCGAGGATACGCCGAATGCGCCTGCCACCGTCGATGTCGAACCCAAATCAGGTACTTTTTGATTAATCATCATGGTAGAAGTCAACCCTTCGCAAATCACGTTTGCCCGGGTTAGAAGACGCCTGACAAAGGCGCAATTGGCCAAAGAACTTGGCGTCACAAGCCGAAGCATCCAGAACTACGAAACTGGGACTTCGACTCCTGACGCCGAGACTCTGGAAAAAATGGGGAAACTGCTGAACTTTCCTCAGCAGTTTTTTTTCATTGAAGAACGCATGCCGGTCATCGGCGAGCATGCGGCGAGTTTTCGCTCACTCTCAAGGATGACTGAGGCCATGAAGAACTGCGCACTCAGTGCGGGCGCGATTGCGTTCAAGGTCAACGAGTGGATGGAGGAGCGGTTCAATCTCCCCTCAGCCGATCTGCCCGATCTTAGTGACCTTGGGCCCGAGGAGGCCGCTGCCACCTTGCGCCGCATGTGGGGACTGGGCAATGCCCCCATCCCGAACATGATTCACCTGCTGGAGTCCAAGGGGGTCCGCATTTTTTCTCTGGCTGAAGAAGCGCGCGAGGTGGACGCCTTCTGTACATGGCATGACGGCAGGCCATTCGTCTTCCTCAACACGATGAAGTCTGCCGAACGCAGTCGATTTGATGCAGCCCATGAACTCGGGCACCTGGTCCGCGATGTCTATAGCTTGCAACATGGGGAGGCGCGTGGCCTGGAAATGGAGCGCCAGGCGGACGCATTCGCCGCTGCATTTCTTATGCCGAGGGAGAGCATTGTTGCTAACCGGCCTCCGGTATTCAGTATCAAGTACCTGATGAAGCTGAAGCACTATTGGGGCGTCTCATTGATCGCGCTTGCTTACCGCTATAACACGGTAGGTCAGATCACTGAATGGAACTATCGCAATCTGTGCATTGAAATAGCCAAGCACGGTTACCGTACAAATGAGCCGGAACCAATGGAGCGTGAAGGCTCACAGTTGCTGTCCAAAGTACTGGACGTCCTGCGGAGTCACAAGTTAGGGCGAGGTGAGATCGCGAAAAGCTTGTGCGTCAGTGTTGACGAGATCAATGCACTAACCTTTAAGCTGACGCGCTTGTCGGTGCTCTCGAGTGATGTCTCTGCTGAAATGCTCAAGCAACAACCGCCCAAGCTCCGACTGGTGTAAGCAATAAATAGATTCGAGTACAGCGCCATGGCAGACTACTTTCCGGAGAATCGCGGAGCATTGAATTTGGCGGTGCAAGGCGAAATTCCGAACGAGGGATTTCGCCCAGGGCAGGTCGGCGCATTGCACGCGGTGCTTGCGCATATCTCTGTCCACGATGACCCAGCTATCGTGTGTCTGCCAACAGGGTACGGCAAAACTTCCGTGATGATGGCCCTTCCCATGTTGCTCGGAGCGAAGCGTGTCCTGGTGGTGGAGCCCTCGGATGCGCTTCGTCGGCAAGTCTCTTCCCATTTTCGGGAGCTGTCGACACTCCGACGTATCAAGGTCATTGACTCCAATTTGCCGAATCCAGCTGTGCATCGGCTCGAGGGCAAGCCCGAAAATGCGGACGCTTGGCGTGCATTTGAGGAGTTTGACGTGGTGGTATCTACCCCCGCGAGTTCATCGCCGGCAGTTGCGCCTGGTGCGGCACCAAACCTTTTCGACCTAGTCGTTTTCGATGAAGCTCATCATGCACCGGCGGACACGTGGGCAGCATATCTTGATCATTATCGATCCGCGCGTTTTGTATTTTTAACTGCGACACCATTTCGACGGGATGGACGAGTCATTCCGGGCAGATTAGCGTACCGATATCCGGTGATGAGGGCACTCGAGGAAGGTGCGTTTCAACCGATCTCGTTCCTCGCGGCTCCGGTCGAGGACGCGCTCGACGACGAGCACGTGGATAAGGTGATTGCCGAACTTGCGGTGCGACAACTTCAGGCTGACATTGAAGCGGGCTACGATCATCGCCTATTTGTGCGAGCGGCGACCATCAGTGCTGCGCGGGCGCCGGTACCGCTGTACAAGGGACTGGGCGTGAATGTAGAGGCTATCGATAGCAAGGTCAGCAAACGCACGCAAGACGATTGCGAGCGCCGTTTGGTGAATGGAGATCTCCAGGGAATCGTCTGTGTTGACATGTTCGGCGAAGGCTATGACTTCCCCAAACTGAAAATCGCTGCGCTGCATGCGCCTCATCGATCTCTGGTACCGACAATTCAGTTCATCGGGCGATTTGCTCGTGTTGACGGAGCGACAGGAAAAGGCACTCTCATCGCTCCGCTAGCTCGCGTCCAGAATGCGACTACCGCGCTCCTGAAAGAGGGTGTTGATCTTGCGCGAATGATTGATGAAGCGGCCGCCGCTGAGCTGGCGGGGGATGCGGAAGGCCAAGCGCTACTCGAACGCCTTCCTGTCAAGCGAATCGCAGAGTCTGACTACGAAGCGGTTTCGCCTTTGGCACTGGAGCTTTACGCCCACGTGCGGGTATTCCACTGTTCTCAAGCTCCCGACTTCGCGGCAATCGGGGACCGCATCACGTGCCACGTGCGGGTGATGAAGCAATGGTCCTCGGACGACGGGACCGTCAGCCTTCTACTTACTGCCGACGAAAATCCGCCCAGTTGGGCAACGTCGGATGTGCTGTCGAACATTCGCCATGATGCATTTCTTTTTATCTATTATCCGACTACCCAGCGGTGTTATATCGGCTCGACACGACGTACAGAGAAAATATACCTTGGGCTAATGAACAAGGTCTGTCCGTCGGCACATCGAGCACTAAGCTATGAAGAAACGAGTCGTGCGCGCGCGGGACTGCAGGCCGTTAAGTTCTGTAACGTAGGCCTAAAAAACAATACGTTCAACTCGCAAGCGGAAACCTATAGAACTCTTACAGGGCCAGCCGCAGAGCGGGCGGTGAATGCGGGAGACGGTCGTGCTTACTCTCAAGGCCACTACTTCGGAAGCGGTATAGCTGGTGACATCAAGGAGACCATTGGTGCGAGCAGCAGTTCTCGGATTTGGAGCAATCAGCGACTAACTGTAGCGGAGTTTTTGAGTTGGGTAGGGAGAATAGACGCTCGGCTGACAGGAAGTGCACCGTTTGCAGCAACACAGCTGGACCTGGTTCGCGCGACCACAACATTGCGCGTGCTTCCGGATACGGTTATAGCTGGGACTTGGCCGAAGGCAGGCTTCAAGGCGAATCACCGCATACGTTACCGCCATGGTGCCGGAGCGCGACCAATGTACCGACGACTTACTGACTGGGAGTTTTGCAGTTTTGAATCGCACCCCGCTGAAGCACGGTTGCATTTTTCGGTGACGTCCGAGGATATCAGCGTGCGCATGAGATTCGCAGTCGGCCAGGGCAATATGGTTTCGCAGTCCGAGGAGGACGCAAGACTGGAAATTGAGTCGGCTATCGACTCGTGGATGCCCCTCGCTGAGTGGTTGTCCGAGCATCCCCCCATTTTCTACGCAGCTGATAAATCATCATTTGAAGGGATGAATTTGATGGCGGCGCCACAGCTCCAGAGCCGTGCACTCGCCCAAGGTGACGCCGAAGTGATTGACTGGAACGGTTGCGATGTGACCTTAGAGTTTCTCGTCGATGATGGCACACCGCGCGCGCTGGAGCGCAGAGAGCAACTTGCAGGGCGCGCGACTGTGCAAGAACACTTGGAGCGACATCTTCTGGACCAGGTAGACGTCGTTGCGCTGTTCTACGACCACAGGTCTGGCGAGGCTGCCGACTATATAGCTGTTAGTGTTGGGCAACACGCGGACGTCAAGATTACCCTGTACCACTGCAAGGGGGCCGGTGGTCCTCCGAGTGGTGGGCGGGTTGGCGACCTGTACGAAGTCGCGGGGCAGTTGGTCAAATCGGTCTACTACTGTGATGCGAGCATCCTGCTTGGGCATATGCAAGACAGAATGAACGCCCGCTACGCATCGCCCTCACGATTTTTGCGTGGTAGCTTGGACATGCTTCGGCAACTAATTGAGGACACGATGGCAACGAAGCTAAGCTTTATCGTCGTGGGCGTCCAGCCGGGAATTCGACGCAGCATAGTCAATGAACGTCTGGTCGACCTCATGGTGTTTGGGGTCGACTATGCCCGGCAGGGTGGCGCAGCGAATGCTTATTGGCTGATAAGCGAGTAATGCCTTGCGCGTCGCGTGAAGCAGTTGCGGCAAGTAGGTTTCTGAGAACGACGGATAAGCGGGTCCTATGTTCTTCGTCAGGCGTAAAGGGGCGGCCTTGCGTTGAATGATGCCGTCGTGCAGCTTGGCGAACAGAGCTGGCGCTTCCATTGATGCGGGTTCGCGCCGCGACGGCGGCTCTGGATTTGATCATCGCTGGGCGGGCGGGTTGAGAGTTCGGCTGCTCATGGAACATTTATGGTTCAAATGCCGTACACATGGAAGATTTATGGTGTATGTGGTCGTTTATGGTACCGGTTTCTTCCCTTCGTTTTTGACAAAGCTTGGAAGTTATATGGTTGTTTCGCCGGAAGCCAATTGAGTTCCTCCACAATCAGCATCAGCACCGCCGACATCGCACCGATGCCGGACAGCAGCAGGCCGATCTGCTTGCCGGTTGCGTCGCCGATCACGACGAGCGCGGCCGTGATGAACATCACGAGCTTGACGAGCTGCATCGCGCCTTTCAGCGACAGGCGCGGCTGGTCGCGCTGGTACGTGCGATGCGCGTGTTCGAGCGCCGAAAGCGTCGCGCTCACGGTCATCGTCACGAGGAACACGATCAGCGCGAACAGCGCCTTGTCGGCGACCTGCACGGCCGTATCGGGAATGCCGGGCACCGCGCCGAGCCCGAGCTTGATCACGACGAACGGGACGATGCGGTTCAGCCACTTGAATGCGCCGAACTCGAACAGCGCGTCGTCGACGCGCGTGGCGGAAAGCCGCGCGAGCCGCGCGACCACGCGGAACAGCAGGAAATGGACGACGGCGGTGATCGCGCCGGCGGCGGCGAGCAGGATGAGGATGCCGACGAGCGGCTCAAACCAGGATTCGTTCAGGGTCATAGGGGAAAACAAGGGCCTTCTCGTGCGTTGAACCGGCGCCGCGACGCGGCGCGCGCCCGGTGAAGGGCGCATGAAAGGGACCGTGATTGTGCCATCGGGTTCCAGGCACGTCGCCGTGAATGCGCGGCGCGCGGCTCCCGCATCGGCTCACCATTGCGCAGGTCTCCTCTGCAATCGGGTGAGGGCGGACGACGAAAGCGCGTCACCGCAAGCCGGTGCGCGCGCTGCTTGCCGGACGCGCCGCCGGTTCATCCGGAATCGGCGCGACGCCGCTGCGGCGGGCCTGCGCGCTTCAATGCGCGTGCACGGCGATCCATGCAATCATGCGGGCGTCGCAGGGTTGTCGACGTGCCGTCCGCCTTTGCGCGCGGGCCCTCCGTCGACGGTGAGCGACACGTGCCGTTTTCGCGCACTTGCCATGCGATGCCTGCCAGGGGCACGATGCGCGAACGACTTCGCGAACCACGTCACCCCGTATTCACGCACTTCACGCATGCAAGATTCCAACGAAAGCCGCCCGTCAGGCGTGCGGCTGCTGAAAGGCATCCTCCCGATCCGCCGTGGCGGGGCCGTCCGCGACATTCTCGCGGGCATTTCGCTCGCGTCGATGGACATCCCGCAGGTGCTCGGCTACGCGCGCATCGCCGGCATGCCGGCCGTCACGGGCCTCTACACCGTGTTCCTGCCGCTCGTCGCGTTCGCGATCTTCGGCGCGTCGCGGCATTTGGTGGTGGCCGCCGATTCCGCGACCGCGACGATCTTCGCGAGCCGGCTGTCGTCGATGGCGCCGGCCGGCAGCGCCGAATACGTGGCGCTGGCCGGCATGGTCGCGCTGCTGACCGCCGCGATGCTGCTGCTCGCGCGCATCTTCAAGCTCGGTTTTCTCGCCGATTTCCTGTCGCGCACGGTGCTGGTCGGCTTTCTCGCCGGCGTCGGCGTGCAGGTGTCGATCGCGATGCTCGGCGACATGCTCGGGCTGGCCGTACCGTACCCGGCGTCGCGCAGCCTGGCGCAGCTCGACTACGTCGTCACGCATCTCGTCCACACGAACCGGCCGACGTTCGCGCTCGCGGCGCTCGTCGTCGTCGCGATTCTCGCCGGCAAGCGGTTCCTGCCGCGCGTGCCGATGCCGATGATCGCGGTCGCGGGCAGCATCGCGGCGAGCGGCACGTTCGGATTCGCCGCGCACGGCATCGCGGTGCTCGGGCCGGTCGCGGGCGGGCTGCCGCCGTTGCGCTGGCCGTCCGTCACGTGGCAGCAGTTCCTCGATCTCGTGCCGGTCGCCGCGTCGTGTTTCGTGATGATCATTGCGCAGAGCGCGGCCGCCGCGCGGGTGTTCGCGCAGCAGTATCGCGAGGACGTCGATACCAATGCCGACATCCTCGGCCTCGCGGCCGCGAACGCGGCGGCGGCGGTGGGCGGCGCGTTCGTCGTCAACGGCAGCCCGACGCAGACGGCGATGGCCGACGGCGCGGGCGTGCGCAGCCAGATCGGGCATCTCGCGTTTGCGGCCGTGGTGGCGGTGGTCCTGCTGTTCTTCAGCACGACGCTGCAGTATCTGCCGCATGCGGTGCTGGCCGGCATCGTGTTCACGATCGCGCTCGGGTTGATCAACGTGCGCAGCCTCGCCGCGATCCGCAAGGAAAGCCCCGGCGAGTTCACGCTTGCGCTGGTCACGGCCGTGGCCGTCGTGACGGTCGGCGTCGAGCACGGCATCCTGCTGGCCGTCGCGCTGTCGCTGATGCGGCACGTGCGCCACAGCTACCAGCCGCACACGATGGTGCTCGAACCGGTCGAAGGGAACGGAAGGTGGCAGCCGGTGCCCACGCGGCGGGGTGCGATGACGGCGCCGGGGCTGATCGTCTACCGGTTCGGCTCCGACCTGTTTTTCGCGAACGATCACCTGTTCGCCGCCGAAGTGACCGAGCTCGTCGATGCGGCGCCGGTGCCGGCGCGCTGGTTCGTCATCGATGCGGGGGCCGTCACCGACATCGATTATTCGGCCGCACGCACGCTGACCGATCTCGTCAGGATGCTGCACGCGCGCGGGATCGGCGTGCTGTTCGGGCGTGTCAACCGCTACCTGCGCGCGGACATGGATCGTCACCGGATCACGGAGATCGTCGGCGCGTCGTGCATCTTCCCGACGCTGCACCAGGCGCTCGAGGCCGCCGGCACGACGCCGGCGCCGCAGGAGCCGGGCACCGTGTAGCGTCGGCCCTATGCGGCCGCGCGCAAGCGCGCGAAGCCGTTGCGCAGGTGGCGGGCGAGTTCCGTCGCGGCCGGTGTGTGCTGGCCGCGCGGAAGATGAAGGTTGATCGCGAAGTTCGGCAGCGCGGGCAGGCCGCTGCCGGCCGGCAGGATGTCGAGGTCGGCCGGCACGGTCGACGCGAGCCACGCGGTGACGGCGAGGTCGGAGCGCACGGTCGCGGTGGTGGCGTCGATGCTGCCGTTCTCGAACACGGTGCGCCACGCGCGATCGCAGCCGCGCAGCGCGTCGAGCACCGTCGGGCGGAACGCGCAGGTCGGCGCGACCATCGATACGGGCAGCGGCGTGTTCCGGTACGCGGTGCCGCCTTTCGCGCCGACCCAGACCAGGCGGTCGACGGCGATGCACTCGCCGCGTGACGGCCCGACCGGCGCCTCGATCAGCGCGACGTCGAGTTCGCCCTGCGCGAGCCCCCGGTGCAGCTCCGGCGACGCCTCGCACACGAGCGTGAGCGCGACCTGCGGATGCGCCTGCGCATAGCCCTTCAGGATCGGCGCGAGACAGGTGCCGACGAGATCCTGCGGCGCGCCGAGGCGCACGGTGCCGTCGACCGCGCCGGCCGTCATGTCGGCCAGCAGCGCATCGTGCACGGCGAGCAGCCGGCGCGCCTGCCCGAGCAGCCGCTCGCCGTCCGGCGTGAGCAGCAGGTTGCGGTGCTCGCGGACGAACAGCGGGCCGGCCAGCGTTTCGAGCCGCGCAACCTGCTGGCTGATCGCGCCTTGCGTCAGGTGCAGCGCGCGGCTGGCCGCCGTCATGCTGCGATGATCGGCGACCGTGACGAAGGCGCGCAGCAGCGCGAGGTCGAGATGACGTGCCATGCGACGCATTATGAACGCTAATGACAGGCATAAAAAGCTTTCGCTGTCGTAATGGCGGGATCGCGCGTAAAACAGGGCTTCGACGACGCCAACCGGGAGCTTCCGTGCCGTTCCGAGACTACCTGCCGCTGATGCTGTTCGTGATCGTGTCCACCGTGACGCCGGGCGGCGCGACGACGCTCGCCACTGCGTCGGGCGCGCATTTCGGCTACCGGCGTTCGCTGCCGATGATGGCGGGCATCGCGGCCGGCCTGGCGTCGATGGCCGCGGCGGCGGCGGCCGGGCTCGGCGGCGTGCTGCTTGCGCTGCCCGCGTTGCAACTCGTGATGAAGGCGGTCGGTTCGGTGTACCTCGTGTGGCTGGCCGTGCGCATCGGGCGCGGCGGCAAGCCGCGGCTCGATGCCGAGGTGCACCGGCCGCAGGGATTCCTCAGTGGCGTCTGGATGCTCTGGCACAACCCGAAAGGCTGGGCGATGACGCTCGGCGCGGCCGCGTCGTTCGCCGCGCTCGCGTCCGGCCCGGCCCGCCTCGGCATATTGCTCGGGCTGGCGTTCGGCGTGGCCGCGATGGCTTCGCTGTCGCTCTGGTGTTTCGCCGGGCTGCTGTTCGCGCGGGTGTTGCGCACGGAGCGGCAGTGGCACTGCCTGAATGCGGCGCTCGGCGTGCTGCTCGTGATCTCGATCGTGCCGATGTGGCTGCCGTAGCGGGGCGGCCGCACGTGTCGTGCGGCCGCCCGAAGGTCAGCGCGAACCGGCGCGCGCGGTGCCGGCCGGCTGCCCGCCCGTACCGGGCGACCACAACGGCAGGCGCAGCGTCGTGACGACGCTTGCCGCGTGCAGCACGCAAAGCAGGCCGAACGCCCACGCATAGGCGTTCGCCGGCGTGCCGCCGCCCGCCGCCGATTCGACCTGCAGCCGCCATGCGAGGAACAGCGTGCACACGGTGGTGAACGTCGGGCCGCCGAGACGCTGCACGATATTGAGCGAGGTCGTCGCCATCGGCAGGTTGCGGCGCTCGACCGACGCATACGCGGCGGCGATCGACGGCGCGCCGATCGCGCTCTGGCCCATGCCGCGCAGGAACAGGGCCGGCACGAGCAGGTAAGGATCGTAGCCGGTCAGCGCGAGGAACACGAACGGCAGCGTCGCGAGGAGTGCGAGCAACGCGCCGGCCGAGGCCAGCCGGCGCACGCCGAACCGGCTCGTCAGCGCGCCCATCGACGGATACGTGACGAGCATGCCGAGGCCCATCGGCGCGAGCAGCCAGCCCATTTCGCCGGGCGTGCGCCCGCACGCCTGGATCAGGAACACCGGAATCAGCATCTGGCCCGCGAACAGCGCGCCGTTCGACAGGAACTGCGTCGACGCGGCCGCGCCGAACACCTTGCCGCGAAACAGCGCAAGGTCGATCAGCGCATCGTCGCCATTGCGCGTCTCGACCCGCAGGAAGGCGGCGAGCAACAGCGCCGACACGACGATCGCCGCGATGCCGGGCGCTTCGTTGATCCGCTCGATGCCGTACAGGAACAGCACGAGCCCCGGCGACAGCAGCGCGAGGCCGACCCAGTCGAGCGTGCGCCGTGGCGCGTCGTCGCGGTCGGCGGGCAGGAACCGCGCGGCCAGCGCGAGCGCCAGCACACCGACGGGCAGGTTCACGAGAAACAGCCAGCGCCACGACGCGTGTTGCAGGATCGCGCCGGCCACGACCGGGCCGAGGATCGGCGCGAGCAGCACGGGCACGGCCGCATAGCCGATCACGCGCGCCATCTGCTGGCCGGCGACACGCGCGATCATCATCTGCGCCATCGGCGCGAGCAGCCCGCCGCTGACCCCTTGCAGCACGCGGAAGGCGATCAGCGACGGCGCGGACCATGCGAGCCCGCACAGGGCCGACGTGAGCGTGAACGCCGAGAAGCACCACAGATACAGCGCCTTTGCGCCGATCCGGTCGACGAGCCAGCCGTTCAGCGGCAGCACCAGCGTCAGCGCGAGCAGGTAGCCGCTCGTCACCCACTGGATCGTCGCGAGACTCGCGTGCAGGTCGGTCGCGAGGCTCGACAGCGACACGTTGACGATCGTCGCGTCGAGCTGCGACAGCAGCGAGCCGAGCGTGGCTACCGCGCCGACCTTCCAGATCGACGGATCGAGCCGGCCGGCCGCGCGGCGCGGCGCCGGCTGCGCGCGTTCGCCGCTCACGCGCCGCGCCGGTCGAGCAGCGCGACGATGTCCTGCGTCGTGCCCGTCTCGCCGAGGCGCGGGAACAGGCGCTCGACGCTGTTCGCATGCGCGTCCGCGTTGAGGTCGGTCATCGCGTCGATGGCGAGCGTGACGTTGTAGCCGAGTTCGTGCGCCTGCCGTGCGGTCGACTCGACGCCGATGCTCGTCGCGACGCCGGCCAGCACGATCTGCGTGACGCCGGCCGCCTTCAGGTGCGCGTCGAGGCCGGTGCCGGTAAACGCGCCCCAGGTCTTTTTCGTCACGACGTGGTCGCCGGGCTGACGGTTCAGTTCGGGGACGAGCTCGGTCCAGTCGGCGGGCAGCGCACCGGCGCGCGCCTGCTGCTGCGTGCGGCCCGGCGCAACGCCGGCGACGTTGACGAGCACGACCGGCAGGCCGCGGCTGCGGAATGCGTCGAGCAGCGCGCGGCTGTGTGCGACCACCGGCTCGACCGGGTGCGCGGTGGGGAGGGCGACGATGCCTTTCTGCAGGTCGATGACGACGAGTGCCGTGTTCGTGTCGAGACGGGTTGCGCTCATGATGGGGGCTCCGTGGAAGGGACGAGGAAAGCCGTGCGCGCGAATGCCGCGAGGCGCGCGGGCCGGGTTCACTGCTCGCCGATGCGGCGGATCAGCGGGATTGCGGCGGCGAGCGTGTCGATGTCTGCGGGGTCGAGCTGCTCGATCGCGGCGCCGAGCCACTTGTGCTTGGCGGCGTTGCGCTTGAGTCGTGCGTCGAGGCCGGCCGCGGTCAGCCGGAACAGGATCTGGCGGCCGTCGGTCGGATGCGGTTCGCGCTCGACGAGACCGTCTTCCTCGAGGCTCGCGAGAATCGCCTTCATCGATTGAGGCTTCATCGCTTCGGCGCGCGCGAGATCGGCGGTCGTCATCGGCCCGTGCCGCTGGAGTCGCGCGAGCGCGCTCGTCTGGGACATGCCGAGCCCGTCGGATTCGATCGCGGAGCGGAGCCGGCGGACCAGTTGGCCGACCGCGAGGGTCAGGTCGGCCGCGACGATATCGGCGGAAACGCCGGATTTGCGTGGAGGGTTCATGCGGCGAATCATAGAACACGACAGTTAAACTTGCAAGTTTAACTGTCGAATTGACCGCCGGATCGAGGTACGGCCGGGTGCGGTTACGCGCCGCGGAGCGGGACCGGTACGACCTCGTTGTATCTGGGGGTCGCGTTCTCGTGCAGCAGGTCGCCGAGGTATTGCGCGAGTTCGTCGGCGGCGAGCGCGGACGGTATGTGCAGGTTGGCCGCGCGTCGCTTGCCTTCGGTGCCGAGATCGAACACGGCCCAGCGGTCGTCCTTGCGCACGACGGCGAGTAGACGGCCAAATGCGTTGAAGCGGTATTCGTCCTGCATGGCTGCGCTCCCGTAGGAGAATGCGCCGGCCGCCCGCGCGCTCACTGGATCGAGCAGGACAGCCAGCGATGGATCTTGATGGCATCGCTCGAGACGCCCGCACGCGTCGGTGCGCCGAGCAGCACGACCGTTTCGCGGCGGCCCTTCACACGCATGCGCATCACGACGCCGTGCCCCGACTCGTTGATGAAGCCGGTTTTCTGCAGCCGGATCGGCAGGCGGCGGTAGCGGACGAGCGGGTCGGAATTCACGTACACCAGCTCGCCGTCGCCCGGGCGCACGGTGGTGGACGTATCCGTCGAGAAATAGCGGATCAGCGGGTCCTGCGCCGCCGCGCCGACGAGCTTCGCGAGATCCTCGGCCGTCGACACGTTGTGCGGCGACAGGCCGGTCGGCTCGCGGAAGTGCGTATGGTGCATGCCGAGCCGGCGCGCCTCGCGATTCATCGCGTTGACGAACGCGGCGCGCCCGCCCGGGTAGTCGCGGCTCAGCGCGGCGGCCGCGCGGTTTTCCGACGACATCAGCGCGATATGGAACATCTCGCGGCGCGACAGTTCCGAACCCACCTGCAGGCGCGACCCGGTGAACTTGATCGTGTCGCGGTCGCGCGCGGTGACGCGCAGCACGCCGTTCAGCGGACGGTCGGCGTCGCGCGCGACGACGGCCGTCATCAGCTTCGAGATCGACGCGATCGGCCGCACCGTGCGTGCGTTGCGCGCCAGCAGCGGCGTGCCGGAGTCGACGTCGAGCAAGTAGGCCGCACGCGAATGCAGGGCATTGACCGAGCGCGGGGTGTAGCCGCAGCTTGCCATCAGGCGCGGTTTCGCGGCGGCCGGGCGCGGACGGACGGCGGTCGTGCGCTTCGCGCGGCGATGCGGGGCCGGGGCGGCGTGACGCTTGATCGTCTGATGCTTCGCACTCGGGCGGCGATGCTTTATCGCCTTGTGCTTGCGGAGGGGTTTCTTCTTGACGGCTTTCTTGTGCGGATGCGCGTGGGCCTGCGCGGTGCGATGCGGCTGCGCGCGCTGCGCGGACGCGTTCGCGGCGAACGCGAGCAGCAGGAACGAGAGAGCGAGGATCAGCGTGGTCCGGGCGCGAGGCACGCGCGCGATGAGGCCGGTCAAGCGAAAGTCTCCTTTCCACGCGCGAGGTGGCGGCGCGGAATGCATGGGCGGTCAGCGGGTGCGGGAAATTATAAGGTCGTTCGCGGAAGGATGACGATAGCAGCCGGCCGTCGGCGCGCTGTTTTGCCGGCTGTCGCTGCGGTGTGCCGCGTTTTGAGTCGATATGTCGCGCCGGCGTGACAAACGATGGCACGGCCGGCAAGATGGCGAGCTCATCGTCAGGAGAACCCATGTCACGCCAACCGCATGCGTTGCCCGTGCTGCCGCTTGCATCGATCGACAGCCTGTCCGCGACAGGTGAACTCGTTGCCTTCAACGTCGGCGCGGACGATGCGTTGTACGCGGCATTTGCACTGGAACCGCTCGATGACCGGACACGCTCCGACGGCGCTTCGTTCGCGATCACGCCCCCCTCGGCTGCGCAGCGCCATCGCTTGATTGCGTGGCGCGAAGGCGAAACGCTGCTCGATCTCGTCGTCGACAACGAACCGTTCGATATTCACGAGATCCAGCCGGTGGGAGACGATCTGCTGCTGGTCTGCTGTCGATCCTCTTATCGCGGGCCGGACGACTTCGACCTGAACGGCCGCCTCTATTGCCGCGACGGCACGCGTTGCGGAGAAATACTGCTGGGCGACGGCATCCGGTCCGTGCAGGTCACGGACACGGGAGAGATCTGGACGTCCTATTTCGACGAAGGTGTCTTCGGCAATTTCGGCTGGGGGGCGCCGGTCGGGGCGTCCGGACTGGTCGCCTGGAGCCGGCGCGGCGAACTGCTTCATGCGTTCTCGCCGCCCGAGGGGCTGGGCCCGATCGACGACTGTTATGCGCTCAACGTTCAGGGCGACCACGACGTCTGGTTGTATTACTACAGCGAATTCGCGCTCGTCCACTTGCGCGACCGGCAGCCTGTTGCGTCATGGCGTATTCCGGTCAAGGGCAGTCACGCGTTCGCGGTGATGGAAGACCAAGCGCAACACGGTGAATGCGTGGCGCTGTTGTGCGGGGCATACGGCGATCGCGACGTGTTGCAGCTCGTGCGTCTGGGCACCGATGGCCAGGTACGGGTGGTACGCGCGTATCGCATGCTGAATGGCGGCTCGGCGCCTGTGGGTGTGGCACGCGCGGTCGGCCGTGGTCGTGCGCTGTACGTTGTCGGCACGGACGGCAACGTGTATCGGATCGACATGACGGGGCTTTGCGCGGCCGATACCGCTTAACGTGGCCAGTTCCGCCGCGACACGACCGCGAAACTGATCGCGATCGACCCCGTTACCACGCGCGGCGGCGGATCGTCGAGCGCGTCGCCGAAGCGAAAACGGCGGCTGCGTCCGTCGCTGCGTTCGGCACGACGTTTCGGCGCACGCGTATCGGCCGCGGCGGTGCGTTCGTTCGCGACGGCCGTATCGCACGGCTGGTCGGCCACGCAGTCGGCGGCATGATCGAGGGGCATGACAGTCGGTTCCGGGAAGGGCATGCCCGTATTGAACGTCATTGCCTTCGATCGGTAAAATGAATGTTTCAATCGTTATGATTCCTTTTAAGAATGGAATTGAAACTGCTGCGTACGTTCCTGACCGTCACCGAGCTGTGCCATTTCAGCCGCGCGGCCGATACGCTGCACATGAGCCAGCCGGCACTGAGCAAGCAGATCGGTGCGCTGGAGGCGAGCCTCGGCGGCAAGCTGTTCGAGCGCGGGCGGCACGGCGCGGAGCTGACGCCGTTCGGCGAGCGTTTCCTGCCCGACGCGCAGGCGCTCGTGCGCGATGCCGACGAGATCCTCGCGCGCGCACGGGAGGCGACCAGCGGGCAGCGCGGGCATCTGCGGCTCGGCATTTGCCTGTCGGTGCTGACGATCGTGCCGAAGCGGGTCGCGGAGTTTCGTCGCCGCAATCCGGGCATTGCGGTCACGTTGAGCGACCTGTCGTCGTCCGAGCAGACACGCCGGCTGCGCGCGGGCAAGCTCGATGCCGGGTTTCTGCGCCTGCCGTCCGACGAAGGTTTGTCGTCGTTCAAGGTGATCGACGAGGGGCTCGCGCTGGCGGTGCCGCCGCATCTCGGCTTCAAGCGCGTGCCGGCCGATCTCGACGTGCTCAACGAGATCGGCTTCATCGCGCTGCAGCGAGCGCGGGGCCCGGGGCTCGCCGCGCAGATCGATCGATGGTGCGTCGAGCGCCGCTTCGTGCCGCACGTGACGCAGCAGGCCGAGGACGTGCAGTCGGTGCTGACGTCGGTCGCGGCCGGTGTCGGCGTCGCGTTCATTCCGTCGCGCGCACAGTACCTGCTGCGCGATGCGACAGTGCTGCCGCTCGATGGCCGGAATGCAAAGTGGCGCGTCGGGCTTGCGTGGCGGTCGGATCGCGACGATCCCGTGACCACGCGCTTCGTGTCGTTCATGCGTGCCGCGATCAAGGACGCCTGACGGACGAAGCGATATAGTCTCCGCAATCGGCGCTGAATGCGCGAATGAATACCTGTCTGCTACGGACCGAACCGATGACCTCAGAATCCGACGAATCCCCGCTCGATCCCGCACTCGTCGCGACGCTCGCAACGCTGAACGACGCCGCGAGCGATCCGGCCGGCAAGACCTGGTCGTTGCCGAAGATCGCGAAACGCACGCAACTGCCGATGAGCACGCTGCGCCGCGTGCTGACGCAGCTCGACGCCGCGGGCCTGAGTGCGACGACGCTGAACGAAGACGGCACCGGCAGCGCCGCGCTGACCGACGAAGGGCGCGCCGTGTGCGCGCAATTGTTCGGCGCGAACGATACGCAATGAAAAACGGGCCGCTGGAAGCGGCCCGTCGTCTGGCGGTTCGGTATGCGGTTCGATGCCGCATACCTGCGTGTCACCAGCGCGCCGTCACGCCGCCCATCACCGAATGACGATAGGTCTGGTCGTTCAGCCCGCGCCGGTAGCCGATGTCGAGATCGAGCCACGGCTTCGGCGAATAGATCGCGCCCGCGATCGCGAATGCGGGATTCGCGCCGGCGCCGCGCTCCGTGTTGCGCGACGTGCCGATGTCGGCCACGATCTGCAGCTTGTCGGTCGCCTTGTAGATCGCCGCGCCCGACACGGCCCAGATCGACGTCAGGTCGCCCTGGCGATTCGGCTGGTAAGTGAGGCCCGCATTCGCAAGCAGCGAGAAGCGAGCGATGTCGGCCTGCGCGAGCAGCGTCGCGCCGGTGCCGACGCGGCCGGTGCCGAGCCCGCGGCCGTCGTTGCCGGTCGGCATCGTCACCTTCGGTTTCAGCGCGAGCGACAGCGGCCCGCGTTCGACGAAGCGCCATTTCATGCCGATCTCGACATCGCCGATTCCCGCGCCGTTCTCGTCGGTCCGCGTTTGCAGATGCGTATAAGGCGCGTTGACGTAGAGGTCGACGTGTTCGCCGAACCCGCGCGTGAGCGTCGCGTTCCATAGCTGGTGGCGGCCGTTGTCGTCCTGCTTCGAGGTTTCCTCGCCGTTGAACTCGAACTGCCAGTTCGCATTGCCCTGCGTGCCCGTATCGTCGCTGACGAGCGGGTGAGCCGGATAGGCGTCGAACGGTGCGAGGAGTGCGCTCGCGGCGGCGAGCGGAAGGATTCTTTTCATCACATTACCGATAGAGCGTCGTGAAAGGCCGGCCCGCGCGCGTTGCGCGGGCCGGTACATCGTCATCCGAACGGAATCAGAACCACTGCTTGTAGCGGCGCACGTAGATCGTCTTGACGATCTGCGCGAGCAGGATATAGCCGACCATCGTCGTGGCGAGCCACAGCCAGAAGGTGCCCGGCAGGTGCATGAAGCCGAGCGACTCCGCGAACGGCGAGAACGGCAGCCAGCAGCCGATCGCGATCGCGGTGAATGTTGACAGCAGGACCGGCAGCGCGGCCGTGCTCTGCAGGAACGGAATCTTCTGCGTGCGCAGCAGGTGCACGACGAGCGTCTGCGACACGAGGCTCTCGATGAACCAGCCCGAGTTCATCACGATCTGGCCGCCCGTACCGCCGTTCAGGTGATACATCGCACCCGCGCCGAATACCGTCCACATCAGGATGTACGTCGTGATGTCGAACACCGACGACGTCGGCCCGACCCACAGCATGAAGCGGCTGATGTTGCCGGCTTCCCACTTGCGCGGCTTCTTCAGGAACTCGGGGTCCATCTTGTCCCACGGCAGCAGCATCTGCGACGTGTCGTAGATCAGGTTCAGCACGAGCAGCTGCGTCGCGAGCATCGGCTCCCACGGCAGGAACGCGCTGGCGACGAGCACCGAGAACACGTTGCCGAAGTTCGAGCTCGCGGTCATGTTCAGGTACTTCAGGATGTTGCCGAACGTCTCGCGGCCCTTGATCACGCCTTCCTCGAGCACCATCAGGCTCTTTTCGAGCAGGATGATGTCGGCGGTTTCCTTCGCGATGTCGGCGCCGCTGTCGACCGAGATGCCGACGTCGGCGTCGCGCAGCGCGGGGGCGTCGTTGATGCCGTCGCCGAGGAAGCCGACCGTGTGGCCGTTCGCCTGCAGCGCCTTGACGATGCGAGCCTTCTGCAGCGGCGTCAGTTTCGCGAACACCGTCGTGCGTTCGACGACCTGCGCGAGCGTCGCGTCGTCGAGCGCTTCGATCTCCGTGCCGAGGATCGGCTTGCCGGGTTCGAGGCCGACCTGGCGGCATACCTTCATCGTGACGATCGGGTTGTCGCCCGTCAGCACCTTCACCGCGACACCGTTTTCGCGCAGCGCGGCGAGTGCCGGCGCGGCCGATTCCTTCGGCGGGTCGAGGAAGGTCAGGAAGCCGCGCACGACGAGGTCGTGTTCGTCGGCGGTGCGGTACTGCTCGCGCTCGTCGCCGCGCGGGATCGTGCGCGTCGCGAGCACGAGCACGCGGAAACCGTCCTCGTTGTACGCGCTGGCCTGTTCGAGCAGCCGCTTGCGCGCGACGAAGTCGAGCGGACGCACGCCGTCTTCATCCTGCACGTGCGTGGAGACGGCCAGCATCTCCTCGACCGCGCCCTTGCAGATCAGCAGGTGCGTGCCGCGCGTGTCCTCGACGACGACCGACAGGCGGCGCCGGACGAAGTCGAACGGCAGTTCGTCGATCTTCTTGTAGCCCTGCGGCTTCACGCGCTCGCCGATCTCGTCGGCACGTGCGACGACCGCGATGTCGATCAGGTTCTTCTGGCCGCTCTGGTGGAAGCTGTTCAGCCAGCCGAGCCGCAGGATGTCCTCGTTCTTGTGGCCCGACAGGTCGAGGTGATGCTCGAGGATGATCTTGTCCTGCGTGAGCGTGCCGGTCTTGTCGGTGCACAGCACGTCCATCGCGCCGAAGTTCTGCACCGAGTTCAGGCGTTTCACGACGACCTTGCGGCGCGCCATCGCGACCGCGCCGCGCGCGAGGTTCGCGCTGACGATCATCGGCAGCATCTCGGGCGTGAGGCCCACGGCCACCGCGAGCGCGAACGTGAGCGCGCTCAGCCAGTCGCCCTTGGTCAGCCCGTTGATCATGAACACGATCGGCACCATCACGAACATGAACTTGATCAGCAGCCAGCTCACGCTTGCGACGCCGCGGTCGAAGCTCGTCTCGATGCGCTTGTGGCTCACGACGTTGCGCGCGAGCGAGCCGAAGTACGTATCTTCGCCGGTCGCGACGACGACGGCCGTCGCCGTGCCGCTGACGACGTTGGTGCCCATGAAGCAGACGTTCTCGAGATCGAGCAGCGATGCCGATGCATCGTTCGCCGCACCGTCCGCGGGCGAGCTCGCGGATTTGCCGGCCACCGCGCCGAGCGTGTCGTATTTCTCGACGGGCAGCGCTTCGCCGGTCAGCACGGCCTGGCTGATGAACAGGTCGCGCGATGCGAGCAGGCGCACGTCCGCCGGGATCATGTCGCCGGCCGACAGGTGCACGATGTCGCCGGTCACGACTTCGCGCATCGGCACTTCGCGGCGCGCCGGCTCGGACGTGTCGGTCACGGAACGCTGCACGGTGGCCGTCGTGCGGACCATCGCCTTCAGCTTCTCGGCCGCGCGCAGCGAGCGGAATTCCTGCACGAAGCGCAGCAGCGCGCTGATCGTGACCATCGTCAGCAGGATCGTCATGCCGACGTAGTCGCGATCGTCGGGTGCGGCGAACCAGACGTCGGTGAAGAAGCTGATGGCGGCCAGTACCAGCAGCACGTAGACGAACGGGTTGTGGAAGGAAAGCAGCAGCTGGCGCGTCCAGTGCGGCGGCTTGTCGTGCGCGATTTCGTTCGGGCCGTAGTGCTGCAGGCGATCGGCGGCCTGGTCGTAGGTGAGGCCGCGCGTGCTGGTATGCAGCGCCTTCAGCGTGTCTTCGAGCGGACGGGCCGCTTCCTGCGCGACGCGCATGATGCGCGGTTCGTTCTGCTGGCCGGCGCCGGTCTTGATGAAGCCGCGCTGTTTCTTCTGCGAGGTGTTGTGTCGTGTCGTCATGAGTCGTTCCTTGCGCACGAGGCGGCGGGCGGGGAGCGACCGTGACGTTATCGACGCACGAGCGCTCCCCGCCGCGTCGCGTCAGGCGCGATCGGCTGTGGATCGGTGATGGATGGAACGCTCGCCGGCGCGTGCGGTGCGGCCGGAGGGGCGATGCGCGGCGTCGCACCGGCGAGCGGTAATCGACTACTGTCGTCTGAGTTCATCTGCACTCCTGTCGGTTGCGGGTAATCAGCACGGGCGATCGACGGCGACGCACGCACGAAGGCGCGCGGCCGGACGGCACGCGAACGGAAGGCGCACGCGGCTGACGCTGCGCGCAACACGAACGCACGCGCGCGACGGCGCGGCGCGTGCGTTCGACAACATCGAAAATTCGGCGGGAGATCTGGCCGGTCAGGCCGGAAGGGCGCCGCATCCTGCTTCCCGGGATGCGGCAGAAGACGAGGCTCTGCGCGTTTTCCTCAGGCAGCAGTCAAGTTGGTCAAGCACCAACTACAACTCGCATCGGTGTTCACAGAACACTCCATGTAATTAGACGGGAGCGATGGTAATGGGTCGCTGTGCGAAGCGTCAACCCTTTTGTCGGTCGTTATTTCGAGAAACGTAATCGGGCTGATGTGTGCGTGGCGCCGCCCCGGATTGCCGCGAATGAAACGGCCGCGCGCATGCGTGATCGGCATGCGCGCGGCCGCGTGGAAGCAGGGCGGGTTACTGGCCCGCTGCCGCGATGGCGGCCCCTGCGTCGACAATGCCCGAGCCTGCCGGCATCGCGGAGCACGACGTGCCGGCCGCGAGCTTGGTCGTGCGCGCGCCGCCTTGCAGCTTCTGCTGGATCTGCGCGGGCGTGAGGTTGCCGTTCACCGACAGCATCAGCGCGGCGATGCCCGACACCTGCGGCGTCGCAAGGCTGGTGCCGTTCGCGAGGCCGTAGGTGTCCGAGCCCGGCGTCGTGGTGCCGGTGTTCGACGTCGACAGGATGTTGACGCCCGGCGCGCTCAGCGAGACATCGGCGCCGAAGTTGCTGAACGAGGCACGGCGGCCGGTCGCATCGGTGGCGCCGACGCTGATCACGCCGCGGCAGTTCGCAGGCTGGTCGAGCCCGGTCGACAGGCCGTCGTTGCCGGCCGCGACGACGACGGTCACGCCCTTCGCGGTCACGTCGTCGATGGCCTGCTGGAACGTCGTGCTGCACGCGCCGACACCGCCGAGGCTCAGGTTGATGACCTTCGCGGGGCGCGGGTTCGTCGGCACGCCGTTCACCGGGATGCCGGCTGCCCAGCGCATCCCGTCGGCGATATCGCTCGTCACGCCGCCGCACTTGCCGAGCACGCGCACCGGCAGGATCTGGCTGAGCCATGACACGCCGGCGATGCCGGTGCCGTTGTTGGCGGTCGCGCCGATCACGCCCATCACGCGCGTGCCGTGCCAGCTGCTGTCGCTCGGCTGGCTCGCGCAGTGATAGTACGGGCCGTTTGCGTTGTCGAGTTCCTGTTGCGTGACCCAGTCGCCCGGATCGGTTGCGTCAGGGTTGCGCGTCAGGCCGTTGTTGCTGGTGTTGACGTTGCTGATGAAGCTGTAGCCGGACAGCAGGTTGCCCATGAGGTCGGCATGCGGCCGGTAGCCGGTGTCGAGCACGGCCGTGACGACGGTCGGCGAACCCTTGGTCACGTTCCAGGCGGGCGGCAGGTCGATGCCGGCGGTCGGGTCGGACAGGTACCACTGCTGGTTGTAGAGCGGATCGCTCGGCGTGTCGCGGATCTGCATCGGGTGATCCGGTTCCGCGTAGTCGACGTCCGAATCGGCCGCGAATGCCTGCGCGAGCGCGGCTGCGTCGGTGGCTGCCATGCGCTGGCCGAGCGACAGCACGGCCGCGCCGTTCGAGATCGTCCGTTCGACCTGCACGTTCACCGGGGCTTGCCCGACCGTGCTCGCATAGGCACGTGCACTGCCGGCGACCGGTGCCGTCCAGCGCGTCATCGAGCGCTGGATGACCGCGTCGAGCCGCGTCCCGTTGTCGATGGCCGCCATCGCACGCGTGGCCGTCAGCGTCTTCAGCTTGACGATCAGGTGATCGATCGGCGCTTCTGCCGGCGCGGCCTGCGCGGCCATCTGCACGGCGGCCTGCTGCGTCGCGCATGCATTGTTGCCGGCCGAGGCGGGCGGGGTCGTCGGTGTGCCGGGAGCGGGCGTCGGGGCGGGGGCAGGTGCCGGTGCCGGCGCCGCGTTGGACGAAGACGGGTTGCTGCCGTCGCCGCCGCCTCCGCCGCCGCAACCGGCGAGGGGCAGGAGGGCGGCGGCGGACAGCATGCCGGCGAGCATGCGCGCATGTGCGGAGCGCGCCAGCGCAAGATTGAAACGCTTGGTTCTCATGTTGAAACTCGATCCTCGTAGATAACCGTCGTGCCGGCGGTGGCGCTGGTCCGGCTGACCCGGACCTTGTCGTTTTTTGTCTGGCGGCCGCGGCAAGCTTGCTGCGACGCGCCATGCACTGGGTAACGGCTGGCGCGGCGGCTTCTTGAGTGCGTTTCACGAGAAAAACCGGGGCTTGCGCAAACGATTACGTTGCTGCGTCGCAGCATGAACACGTGTTTGGAACGTGTGGCACAGAAGGCGGGGCGAGCCCGCGTGCGGCCGGTCGGGCGAAATGCGCGGCAAGGGCCGGTTTGCGCGGCACGGCAAACGTCTTTCAATGCGCGGTCACGGTGGAAGGTTGCTTACGCTTTCCCTGATGCGACGCGAATTTTGTCGGGCGTAGGATCGCGATTCGATCAACGTTTCGTCAGGAGAAAAGCATGGATCGCCGCTTATGCAGGCTGGCCGTCGCGCTGTCCTGTGCGCTGGCGGGTACCGCGCACGCGCAGGCCCTCACCGGCACGCTGAAGAAGATCAAGGACACGGGCGTCGTGTCGCTCGGCATTCGTGAGTCGTCGGTGCCGTTCTCGTATTCGGACAACCAGCAGAAGAACATCGGCTATTCGCGCGACATCGCATCGCGCATCGTCGACCAGCTGAAGACGGAATTGAACCTGCCGAACGTCTCGGTGAAGGAGATCCCGATCACGTCGCAGAACCGGATTCCGCTGCTGCAGAACGGGACGATCGATTTCGAATGCGGATCGACGACGAACACGCTCGAACGGCAGAAGCAGGCCGCGTTCTCGAACAGCATCTTTCTTTATGGCATCCGCTTCAGCACGCGCAAGGATTCGGGCGTGAAGGATTTCGCGGACCTGGCCGGCAAGACGGTCGCGACGACGGCCGGCACGTCGGACGAGCGCCTGCTGCGCAAGCTCAACGAAGAGAAGGCGATGAACATGACGATCATCAGCGCCAAGGATCACGCCGAAGCGTTCATGAACGTCACGACCGGGCGCGCGGTGGCGTTCGTGATGGACGAGCCGTTGCTGTACGGCGAGATCGCGAAGGATCGCAACCCGGGCGCGTACACGGTGACGGGCACGCCGCTGGTTCACGAGAATTACGCGTGCATGATGCGCAGGGACGATCCGGCGTTCAAGCGCGTGGTCGACGGCGTGATTGCGAAGATGCAGACGTCGGGCGCGGCCGAGAAGCTCTACGACCAATGGTTCATGCAGCCGATCCCGCCGAAGAGCGTGAGCCTCAACTATCCGCTGTCGGCGGAGATGAAGCAGCTGTTCAGGAATCCGACGGATCAGGCGCAGTATTGACCGGATGCGGTATTGATCGACATTCGGTAATGAAAAACCGCCGGTGCGTGCCGGCGGTTGCGGTGTGGAAGGCAAGTGGCTGGAACAGCATCAGGTCTTGATCTCCGGGCCAAGCGCGACCGGTACCGCCAGGAACGCTCGAGGTACCGGCCCAAGTCAGGATTCGAGCGGCCTGAAGCGTCTGCTGCAATGCCCGTAGCGGATTTCCGGGTATGCCGCAATCGGCATTCAACCTCGTCCGTGCCAGGGGAATCCGGCGGCATGACGCGACAACAGGCACAATACGGCATTCGACATGACGCACGGGTGTTCGCGGTTCGAACATCGCACGACTGCGTCACCGCTGTCCGACCTCCTCCCCAGTCGTCATGAACGCCACGCTCACTCCCGCGCGCGAGTCGAACTCGCCGCGTTTCCTGTTGTTCCTGATCTGCCTGTTCGCGTCCGCCGGCCAGCTCGCGATCGACATCTACGTGCCCGCGCTGCCCGACATGGCACGTTCGTTCGCGACCACGCCGCAGGCGATCCAGTCGAGCGTGTCCGGCTACATGGCCGCCTACGCGCTCGGCCAGCTCATCTTCGGGCCGGTCGCCGACGCATATGGGCGCAAGCGCGTGCTGGCGTTCGGGCTCGTGATCTATACGATCGGCTGCCTGCTGTCGCTCGGCGCGCAGAACCTGGAGACGTTCGTGCTGGCGCGCTGCCTGCAGGGTTTCGGGATCGCGACCACCAACCTGCTCGCGAAGGCGATCATCACCGATTCGTTCTCCGGCCAGGCGCTGATGCACGCGTTCACGTACATGTCGATCGCGTGGGGGCTCGCGCCGATCATCGCGCCGGTGATCGGCGCGCACCTGCAGGAATGGTTCGGCTGGCGCGCCTGCCTCGTGTTCCTGCTGGTGTACTCGCTGGTGATGTGGGCGCTGCTGTGGCGATACCGCGAAACCTTGCCGAAGCCGGTGCATCTCGAGCCGCGCACGCTGATGGCGAACGCGGGCAAGGTGCTGGCGAGCCCGGTGTTCCAGAGCTGCTTCCTCGCACAGGGGCTGTGCTACAGCATCCTGCTGGTGTTCAACATCGTCGGGCCGTTCATGGTGCAGACCACGCTGCACAAGCCGCCGACCTTCTTCGGTTATCTCGCGCTCGGCATCGGGCTCATGTATTTCCTCGGCGGGCTGTCGAACCGCATTCACGGGCGCGGGCTGCCGAGTGCCGAGCAACGGCTGCGTATCGGTGCACGCGTGATGGCGGGGGCGTCGGTCGCGATGCTGGTGCTGGCGCTGACCGTCGGGCTGCGCGTGTGGACGCTCGCGACGCCGGTGCTCGTGATGGGTTTCTGCGCGGGCGCGATGTACCCGACGCTGATGGCCAAGGGCAATTCGCTGTTTCCGCATATCGCCGGCTTGACGAGCGCGATCCTCGGATGCGCGCTGCTGCTCGTGTCGTCCGCGATGATGGGGCTGGCCGGTTTCGTGTCGATCCATGTCCTGACGCCGCTCGCGGTCTTCTTCGTCGCGCTGTCCTGCATCGTCGTGTGGATGGTCACCAAGCTGCTGCGGTACCTGTCGCAGCAGCAGGCCCAGGCCGCGCCCGTCGCGTGCGGGCGTGGGGAGGCCGCGTAAATGCCGCCTGTCGACTGCTCCATGACCCCGATCCTGCTGAACCGCGTCGCCCGAACCGACGCCGCCGACCTGATCGCCGCCAATCGCGCGAGCCGGGACCATCATCTGCCGTGGGTCGACTCGTTCACCGACCAGGCGGGATTCGACCAGTGGTTCGGGCGCTGCCTGACGGGGCCGAACGTCGGCTTCGTCGCGCGCGAGCGCACGTCCGGGGCGGTGGTCGGCGTGGTGAACCTCAACGAGATCGTCGGCGGCGTGTTCCAGAGCGCGTATCTCGGGTACTACGGGATGGTGGCGTTCAGCCGCAAGGGGCTGATGACCGACGCCATGCGCGCGGCGATCGGCGTCGCGTTCGGCGAACTCGGGCTGCATCGGCTCGAAGCGAACATCCAGCCGGGCAACCATGCATCGATTGCGCTGGTTCGGCGGCTCGGCTTCACGAAAGAGGGGTTTTCTCCGCGTTATCTGCGCATCGACGGCGCATGGCGCGACCACGAACGGTGGGCGCTGCTGGCCGACGACGCGCCCGAAGCGCGCGGCTGACGCGCGATACCAGGCAGTAGCGGGCGACCTTCTTCCCGCCGCCGGCCGCTTGTCAAAGCGGATGCGCCGCGCCGGCCTGCGTGAGCAGCGTAACCGCAGCCGGATCGGGCATCCCGTTCGCGTCGATCGCGCCGGCTTTCGCGAGCGCGACGAGATCGCTGTCGACACCCGGTTGCCCGACCGTGAACGACGTGGTCAGGAACGCCGGCGCCGTGAGCGTGACCGAATAGCGCTGCTGCAGGTTCGTCACCACGGCCGATTGCGCGGCCTGTACGGTGTTCGGGCTGTTCATCGCCTGCTGGTAGCGCGGATTGCCCTGGAAATTGCCGATCAATGCGGCGGTGTTCGTGCCGAGCTGGGCGGCGAGATAGACCAGCATCAGTTCGGTCTCGGGCGTCGTATTGAACGTGCCGCCCGCGTACGCGAGCGAATGCAGGCTCGTGCCGCCCGACGTCACGGTGACGACGCACGGCAGCGCGGCATTGACCGTCACGCGGTAGTTGCCGCCGCCGTCGGTCAGCGTCGTCGCCGAGCCCGTCACGCAGCTGACCGTCACCTGCGCGCTCGCGAGCGCGTCGCCCGTCGCGGCCGTGCCCGACAGCGCGACGGTTTGCGTGTTGTTGTTGTTGAAGCAGACATCCACGCCGAAGCAGGCATCGCCGTTGCACGCCTGAAGCGTTGCGAGGGTGGCGAGGCAGAGCGTGCCCAGCGCGGGGCGGATGAAACGCCTGGGGTGCAGGTTCATGGTCGCTGGCCTTGAGGAGAGTGGGGCAACCGGTAGGCGACGACGGTGCGGCGCCGTTCACATTCTATGTCCCGAAGCGGGGCGCTGCTTGCCCGTTTCGGTCGTCTGGCCGGCCTGCGGCCGGACGCGGCCTGACGACGAGCGCGACGTGCAGCGGCACGCTGAAATGACGAGATCCGGAAGTCGGCCGGAAACCTTTCAGTTCCTTTCACAATTGGTTATGCTGCGGGACGATTAAAAACGACGAGAGAACGTGCCGTTCCCGATGGAGCCGGCGCGCCGTTTCCGACATGAATTCGAAACGACAGACGGGCCGGCCGTGCGCGCCGGGCGGCGAGGGCGATCCGGCATCGCGGGCAGGCACGGCCCGAACCGGCATTCGGCACACACGCGGCACCAAGGGCGTGACCGGCAGGTCCGGCTTCCGGAAGGCCACTGCCTTGCTCGCGGGCGCGATCCTGCTGTTCGGCGGCACGGCCATCGCGGCGCCGGCCGAAGAAGGCGGCGTTGCCGTCGCGGCGTCCATGGCCGCCACGTTTTCCACCCCGACCCGGTCGGCCTGCACACACGTGGCCGCCGCGGCAGCCTATCCGGTCGCCCCGAAGCCGGAAGCCGCACCGCCGTTGAAAGGCCGCGTGACGGACACGACGGGCGTGCTGAGCGCGGCCTGCGCCTCCGAGCTGACCGACCGCCTCGCCGCGCTCGAACAACGGCTCGGCGTACAGGTCGCGATCCTGCTGGTCGGGTCGACCGGACAATCGACGATCGAACAGTTTGCGACCACCGTGTTCGACCAATGGAAACTCGGCAAGGCCGAGGTCAACAACGGCCTGCTGCTCGTCGCCGCGCTCAACGACCATACCGTGCGGATCGAAGTCGGCTACGGGCTCGAAGGCACGATTCCGGACATCGTCGCGGGCCGGATCATTCGCGAGCGGATCGTGCCGGCATTCCGCGAGAACCGCATTGAAGCCGGCATCAACGATGCGCTGGACGCGCTGACGCACGAAATGATGCCGGCCGACGTCGCCGCGCCGGAGCCGCCCACACCCGCCACGGCGCTCGACGGGCGCGACGAAGCATACGAAACGGCCGCGGCGACCGCGACGGATGCCGCGAACCCGCCGCCCCGCGACGCGCGAGCCGGCGGCGAAAAATACCAGTCGAACGGCCTGCCCGAGCGGAAACGCCCGAACACGGGCGGCGTGCGGTTCTGGTTCCTGCTCGGGGTTGCCAATGTCGTGCTCGGCGTGGTCGCGCAATGGCGCAAGCTGCGCCGCAGGGTGGCGCTCCTGGCCGCCTGGCTCGTGGCGGCCGTCGTGCCGGTCGTGATGCTGCCGGTCGGCGCGATCTTCAACGGCAATCTCGAAGCCATGCTGGGCGCCGCGGCGTTCGTTCCGGCGGCCGCCGGTGTCGGGCCGTGCCTGCTCGGCATCAACCTGTTCCGGTCGGCGCGCGTGCGCAAAATCACCGCGATCGTGGGCGGGACGCTGTTCATGATCGTCGCGATCGGGCGCGAAATGGACTATTCGGTCGGGGAAGTGCTGTCCGGCATCTTCGGCGTGCTGTGCGTACTCGCCGTGATCTGGGCGAAGCTGACGGGCGGCGGCTCGTCTTCGTCGTCATCCTCGTCCGGCTCCCGGTCGCAATCGAGTTCCGATTCGTTCCGCGGCGGCGGCGGATCGAGCGGCGGTGGCGGCGCATCGGGCCGCTGGTAGCGTCCGCGCGCAGCCTGCCTGCGCACCTGATTCCTTTCACCTGCCGCTCCGCCCGGAGCGTTCAACCGGAAACAACCCATGATGAAATGGATTCGAATCCTGCTCGTATGCTGCGTGCTGGCCCCGCTCGCGGGGTGCGGCTACAACGCGATCCAGTCGTCCGACGAGGACATCAATGCCGCATGGTCCGAAGTGCTGAACCAGTATCAGCGCCGCGCGGACCTCGTGCCGAATCTCGCCGCGTCGGTGAAGGGCTACGCGTCGCACGAGGCGCGCGTGCTGACCGAGGTGGCATCGGCCCGTGCGCGCGTGGGCAGCGTGCAGATGACGCCGGAGATGGTGAAGGACCCGGCCGCGCTCGCGGCGTTCGACCAGCGGCAGGGCGAGCTGTCCGGGGCGCTGAGCCGGCTGATGGTGGTGTCCGAGCGTTATCCGGAGCTGAAGGCGAACGAAGCGTTCCGCGACCTGCAGACCCAGCTCGAAGGCACGGAAAACCGCATCGCGGTCGCGCGCGGCCGCTACATCAAGACGGTGCAGCACTACAACGTGCAGATCCGCCAGTTCCCGGGCGTCGTGATCGCGAAGATCTTCGGCTACCAGCCGCGCCCGAATTTCAGCGTCGCGAACGAAGCGGCGGTTTCAACCGCGCCGGCACTCGATTTCTCGGCGCAGTCGCAGTCGCAGCCGCAGCCGGCGAAGGCAAACGCGGCCGGCGAGTAAGGCCGGAGCGTCAGGTCGAAACGTCCGACCGAAGCGCGCACTCAGGGCTTGCGCGCGGCCGCCTTCGCGAACGCGCCGCGCACCTCGAAGCCGATCGCGTCGGCAACATTGCCGCGCGCATCGACGAGTTCGAGCCGGTGCCGGCCCGGCCACGGCATCCACGCGACGCGGTCGGCATGCCCGATCACCTTGTCGTCGAGCCGCCACGCGAACTTCGCGGTGCGCCCGGCCGAGCGCTCGAACCAGATTCGCTGATTCTTCGGCGGAATGTCCGGGTCGATCGCGAAGATCGTGCCGTCGGTCGGCGTGCCGATCGTCAGCGGCGCGCGCGCGCCGTCCTTGCCCGGCGTGACGGGGGCGGCGAGCCGGATCGTGTCGACCGCCGTGCCCGCGACGAACCACTCGTTGCGTGACGGTTCGATGTCGCGCTCGAAGGTGATGCGGCGCGTCTCGACGCCGGCCGGCGCGCGCGGCGCGCGGCTCGGCACGTCGCGGTGCAGGTAGCCGACGACGGCCGACCACACCGGCGACGCGCCCGTGACACCCGACACGTCCCACATCGGCGAGCCGTCCGCATTGCCGACCCACACACCGACCGTATAGCGCGACGTGAAACCGACGGTCCAGTTGTCGCGCATGTCCTTGCTCGTGCCGGTCTTGACTGCCGAGAAGAAGCGCGTCGCGAGCGGATTGTCGAAGCCGAACGTGCGCACGCGCGCGTTGTTGTCGGAGAGGATGTCGGTCACGACGAAGCTGGCTGCCTCGCTGAACACGCGCGTGCCGTCGGCCGCGCGGGCGGGCGAGGCGGCCGATGCGCCGGATGCCGGTGCCGGCGTTGGCCGGTCGACGACCTGGCGGGCGACGCCGCCGTTCGCGAGCGCGCGGTACGCGTTGGTCAGCGACAGCAGCGTGACGTCCGCACTGCCGAGCGCGAGGCTGAAGCCGTAGTAGTCGCCTTCCTGCGCGAGCGGCAGGCCGAGCGCAGTCAGCGTGCGCGCGAAGCGGTGCGGCGTGACGAGCACGAGCGTGCGCACGGCCGGCACGTTCAACGAGCCGCCGAGCGCGCTGCGCACGCTCACCCAGCCCTTGAAATCCTTGTCGTAGTTCTGCGGGATGTACAGGCCGCCGCCGGCGGCGAGGTTGATCTGCGCGTCGTCGAGCAGCGACGCGGCCGTCAGCCGTTTCTCGTCGATCGCCTGCGCGTACAGGAACGGCTTGAGTGTCGAGCCGGCCTGGCGCGGCGCGAGCACGGCGTCGACGTCGCGCGCGCTCGACAGCGCGCCGGACGAGCCGACCCATGCACGAATCTCGCCGGTCGCGTTGTCGATCACGACGACCGCACCGTCCTGCACGTTGCGCCGGTGCGCGGGCGCGTTGAGTTCGGTCAGCGCGCGCATCAGCGTGTCGCGTGCGAAGCGCTGCAGCGGCGCATCGAGCGTCGTGCGCACCTGCGCGCCGGCCGCCGGCCGGACCTCGGCCGCGATGCGTCGCGCGAAGTGCGGGGCGAGGGCGGCGCCGTCGTCGCGCGCGGCGCTGGCCGGCCGCGCGGTGACCAGCTGCACGTAGCCGTCGAGCGAAGCACAGGCCGGCTCCGCGTGCATGTCGCGCAGGATCCGGCACGCGCGCTCGGCGACCTTCGCGGGCGTGGCGTTGGGCGCACGCACGAGCGCGGCCGCGATCGCGGCTTCGCGTGCGTCGAGGCCCGACGGCGCCTTGCCGAACAGCACCTGCGACAGCGCGGCGAGGCCGATCGTCTCGCCGCGGAACGGCACGAGGTTCAGGTATGCTTCGAGCACCTGGTCCTTGCGCCAGCCGCGTTCGAGCAGCAGCGCGTTGACGGCCTGCGAGGCCTTCTGCGGCAGCGAGCGCTGGCCCGACCGGCGCGGCGAATCGCTGAGCAGCCCGGCGAGCTGCATCGTGACGGTCGATGCGCCGCGCGTGCGTTCGTTCCACAGGTTGCCCCACGCGGCGCCGGCGATGCCGCGCCAGTCGACCCCGCTGTGTTCGTAAAAGCGCTTGTCTTCCGACACGACGATCGCCTCGCGAAACGCGGGCGACACGTCCGCGAGCGACACCCAGTCGCCGCGCCGTTCGGTGAGGTCGACGCGCGTGCGCTGCAGCGGCGTGCCGTCGCGCGCGAGCAGCACCCAGTCGGAGCTGCGCCAGTTGCGGCGCACTTCGTCGTAGCCCGGCAGCGCATGCGCGACGAGCGGCGCGGCCAGCACGACGGCGACGAATACGCGGCCGGCGAAACGCGCCGGCCGCGGCAATACCTGATCGATCATCGCGTACTCGTTACTTGCCCGCGTCGGCCGGCTTCACGGTCATCGGCGGGTTCGGCCACAGGCCGTACACGGACGGCGCGTACAGCGCCTCGACACGCGTCGGCGGCAGCCCGAACGTGCCGACGTTGTTCAGCCGCACCGTGTACTCCACCGAGAATTTGCCCTTCGGCAGATAGTCGTAGTACGCACGGTAGCCGTCGAAGTCGCGCTCGATGAACGCCGGCCAGGCGCCGTCCGGCGTCTTCTCGCCCTGCGTCGCGGCTTCGGAGTCGCGGCCGAGGCCCGAGCCGAGGATCGTCGAACCGGCCGGAACCGGATCGTTGACGACGACCCACGTCATGTCGCTCTGCGCGTCGATGTCGAGATGCACGCGCACGACGTCGCCGCGCGTCAGCACGCCCTTGACGGCGGGCGACACCGGCGTGACGGTCTTCGTGATCCGGTAGCCGGCCGCGAACGGCGAACGCAGCGGCACGGCCGCGAGGCTTTCGATCGTGGCCCACGGGCGGCCGGTGCCGTCTTGCGTGACGGACAGCGTGGCCGGTGCCTGCGACGCGCGCGGCCACGGCAGCATCACGCTGCGGGCCGCGGCGGCGCGGGTGGCCGGGGTGGCCGGGGTGGTCGATGCAGCCGGGTCGGCGGGCGCGGGTGCCGGCGCCTGCGACCACGAGATCGTGCGTTCGTCGCCGCCGAGCGCGACCTTCGTCGCGCCGGCAACCGGCGTGCTCTCGTAGGTGCGCGAGAAGCGCTCGACCGCGAGCAGGCCGAGCGCGTTCGACGTGGTCGTCTGCCATGCGCCCTGGCGCTGCAGGGCGAGCAGGCCGGCCGTCACGCGCGGCATCTCGTCCTTCCACGCCGGATCGCCGGCGAATTCCAGCGCGAGGCGGGCCGCGTTGGTCTCGTTGCTGGTCATCAGCCACCACAGGTCGTCGTCGCGCGCGGTCGAGAACACGAGCTGCGTGCCCTGGTACGTGAGGCGTGCCCGCAGGATCTGCTCGACCTGCGCGCGTTTCTCGTCGCGTTGCGGGATGTCCTTCACGCGCGTGAGGATCGCGTGATAGTCGATCACCGCCGACGTCGGCCACTGGTTCGGCGCGATCTCGATCGAGCCGAGCATGCGTCCTTGCGCGGCACCGTAGCGCGACAGCGCCTCGATCGCGGCGAGCTTGCGGAGGTCGCGATCCTGGCGCGGCGCCCACGTGTTGCGCTCGAGGCGGCCGTCGACGAAGCGCGCGAGCCCGGCTTCGAGCTGCGTGCGGAGGTCTTCCGGCAGCGCGAAGCGCGGGTCGAGACGGCTCGCCTCGTCGGACACCACGAGCAGGTACGACGACAGCGTCGCGCTGCCGGCGTGCGAATCGTCGGACGACGGCGGGAAGTAGCTCGCGAGCCCGTCGCTGTCGAGATAGACGGGCATGCGGGCGATCAGCGCCTGCCATTGCGCGGGATCGCGCAGGCCGATCGCGCGCGACGTCTGCTGTTCGAGGCAGCGGTACGGATAGCGCTCGAACCAGCGCTTCACGCCGGGCAGTCCGTCGGCGAGCTTCGACTGCAGCGACACGGCGATGCCGCCGCGCGGCAAGCCTTGCGCGTTGTTCGCGGCGCCGGCCGGGGAGGCCACCGGCACCGTCAGCGTGCCGTCGACCTGCGCGAGCGTCGCCTGCTGAACCGTGACCGGCAGTGCGGGCACGACCTTCTGCGCGACCGCCAGCGCGTCGGACGCGCGCTTGCCGCCTTGCTCGGCCGCTTCGATGCGCCAGTTCAGCGCACCGGCCGCGTCGAGCGCCTGCTCGGGCACGGTGATCGTCCATGCGACTTCGGTTGCCGTATTGGCCGCCAGCGATATGGTTTGCGGTGCGACATCGAGGCCCGTCACACGCGGCGTCACGACGACCTGCATCGCGCGGTCGGTCGTGTTGCGCAGCGTGACTTGCGCGCGGAACGCGTCGCCTTCGCGCACGAGCGGCGGCAGGCCGGAGATCAGCTGCAGATCCTGCGTACTGCGGATCGACGTGCTGCCGGTGCCGAAGCGGTCGGGGCCGACCGCCGCGATCGCGACGATCCGGAAGCGCGTGAGCGCGTCGTTCAGCGGCACCTCGACGGTCGCGCTGCCGTTGGCGTCCAGCGTCACGCGCGGATTCCACAGCAGCAGCGTGTCGAACAGCTCGCGCGTCGGCGCGCTGCCGCCGCCGCCGCCGGCCGGCACGGCCTTGCGGCCGAAGTGGCGGCGACCGACGATTTCCATCTGCGCGGTGGCCGTCTCGACGCCGTACGCGCGTCGCCGCAGCATCGCGTCGAGCAGGTCCCAGCTGTTGTTCGGCATCAGTTCGAGCAACGCCTCGTCGACGGCCGCGACCGCGATCTGCGTGCCGGCCGGCGCGGGCTGGCCGTTCGGCAGTGTGACCTTCACGTGCGCCTGCGCCTTGCTGCGCACGGTGTAGCGCGTCGCGTCGGTCGTCACGGTCACGCCGAGACGGTGCACGCCGGTGCCGACCTTGATCTCGCCGAGGCCGTAGCGGAACGCGGGTTTCGACAGGTCGACGAACGCCGTCGGCGCTTCATAGTGACGGCCCTCGCGCCAGAATGCGCGTGCCCATTCGACCGGTGCCTTCCAGCCCCACGTGAAGAACGAGTACCAGGGCACCTCGCGAATCCGGCCGCGCAGCGCGAGCACCGACACATAGACGTTCGGCCCCCACGTGTCGCCGACCTTCAGGTCGACCGTCGGGTTCTTGCCGTTCAGTTCGACGATGTGCGTTTCCATCACGCCGCCGCGCTCGACCGCCACCAGCGCGGTCGCGTAGCGGAACGGCATGCGCACCTGGAAGCGGGCGGTTTCGCCCGGTTCGTACGAGGTTTTCTCGGGGATCACGTCGATCCGGTCGGTGTTGTCGCCGCCGAACCAGAGTTCGTCTTCGCGCGTGACCCATACCGAGGTCGACGCGTTCGACGTGCGGCCGTCGCCGTCCTTGGCCACCGCGATCAGCTGCACGTTGCCGGCCTGTTCGAGCGTCGCGTCGCAGGCCATGCGGCCCTTGTCGTCGGTCTTGCCCGAGCACAGCACGCCGAGGTCGCGGGTGTCGCTCTTGTTGTCGTACGCATAGAAGCCGCCGACCATCCGCTTGCGCGACGACGTCGTGATGCGCGCGACGCCCTTGATCTCGATCGGCACCGACGCGCGCGGCTTGCCTTGCAGGTCGACCGCCAGCGCCTGCACGGGCACGCGCTGGCCGACCGAGACCCAGCGGCCCGCCTTGATGCCGGCCACCACCGCGGCCGGCCACAGGATCGTGTCGCCGCGAATCGTCTGCACTTCGCCGTTCGGGTCCGCGAACGTCGCTTCGAGCGCGATGCGCTTCGGTGCGTCGACGTCGGGCAGGCCCTTCAGCGTGACCGAGCCGGCACCGTTGCGGTCGAGCGTCAGCGGCAGCTTGTCGGCGATCAGCTTCGTCGCGTCGGGATCGTTGTTCGACGACGACGCGTTGTCGCCGTCCTGCGAATCGTCGTCGGCATTGCCGTCGCTCGTGTCGGGGCGATACGGCGTGAAGCTGAAATCCTCGAAGCGATCGGCGAACGGCGGCGATGCCCACTTCATCAGCGCCGACACCTGCACGGGCAGGTTCGATGCGCCGCCGCCCGACACGTAGTCGATCTGCACCGCGAGCGGCGCTTCCTTCACGGCGACGAGCGGGCTCTTCTGCGCGTCGCGCGCGCCGATCGATCCCTTCAGCACCGGCAGGCGGAACGCCTCGACGCGGAAGCTGCCGCTGTAGTAGGTGGACGTGGGCGAGTCTTCCGGGCCGCCTTCGAGCTCGACGCTGTATTCACCGAGCTTCGCGGCGGCCGGCAGCGTGAACTGCGAGTCCGCGCTGTGGTCGGCCGCCCACGTGAGCGGCAGCTTGTAGGTCTGGCCCGTGCCGAGATGGCGGATCGTCACGCGCGTCGGGTATTGCGACGGGAACGCGAGGCTCTGCAGCGTCTCGGACCGGATGAAGTGCTTCATCGACACGGTTTCGCCCGCGCGCAGCAGCGTGCGGTCGAACACCGTATGCGCGCGCACGGTCCGTGCGCTGTCGGTATCGGTCGGCACGTTGAAGCGCCACGATTCGATCCCGCGGTTCCAGCCCGAGCTGACGAACGCCATGTCGGGGCCCGTCTTCGGATCGTTCACGCGGGCCGACACGAAGTAGTCGTCGAAGCGTTGCTCCGAGTCGGACGAGCTGCATGCGCGCTTCGATTCGAACGCGCCGTCGATCTTCAGCAGCCCCTGCGCGTCGGTCGTGCCCGATGCGATTTCGTCGCCGTTGCAGTCCGACACGCGGATCTGCGCGTTCGGCACGGGCTTGCCCTTGTCGAGCGTCGTGACCCACACGAGGTTGTTTTCGCGGCCCTGTTTCAGGTGCACGCCGAGGTTGGTGACGAGCACCGTGGTGCGCACGTACATGCTCGACGGCTTCGCGAGTAGCGAGCGGCCGAGCGCGGGCGACGCGAGTTCGAGCACGTAGAAGCCGGGCTTGTCGATCGGCACGCCGACGACTTCGAACGGACGCAGTGCCTTCGGGTCCGCCTTCGGCAGCGTCAGCGCCTGCACGCCGGGCTGGCCCTTGAGCAGGGTCAGCGAGCGCACGTCGATGCGGCGATCCTTCGGTGCGGGCGCCTTCTCGCCGGCTTCGCGCGGCACGTAGGCGGGGTGCTGGCCCTTGCGTTCGAGCAGGCCGGGAATCTGGCTGTCGATCGAGCCGGCCGTCATCGACCAGTTGTCGAAGCGGTCGACGGTGCGCATCCACTGACGAATCGCGGTGTCGTCGTCGACCTTCAGGTTCGAGAACTGCGCGCCCTGGGTGTTCAAGCCGTCGATATGCAGGTCGGCCTCGACGTTGCGCAGCGTGACGGGTACGAGCGCGGGCGTATCGGGTTCGGCGAAGCGTTCGACGATCCCGAAGGTGCCCGACGAGAACTTCGCGAGCGGCGGCATCGGCGCGGTGCGCGTCGCGAGCGGGAACAGGTCGGCGTTCGACAGCGGTCGGTCGGTCACGTCGCGCAGGCCCGACGGCAATTCGATCGTCAGGCCGGCCTGCTCGGGCAGCGGCGGGTTGAACGTGACGGTGGTGACTTCCTCGCTCTTGTCGTCGGCCGCGAAGGTCGGCGACAGCGAACCGTCAGGGCCGCGCAGCTTGATCGCCTCGGCGTTCTTGCGCGAGATCGGCGCGTTGAACGACAGCGTGAGCGGGCGCAGCGGCGTGCAGGGCGCTTTCGCGTTCTCGCGCTCGCACGAGAAGCTCGCGGCGAACGGTGCGCGCACGGTGAAATCGAAGCGCCGTTCCGTTTCGTTCGGAATCCCGCTCGGGCTCGTGACGCCCTTGCCGTACACGAGCTGCATCTTTGCGCTCGCGGGCAGCGCCTGCGCGCACGACAGCGTCAGCACGCGCGCGGCATCCTTCTTCAGCCCGAAGTGATCGAGCAGCGCGTTGCGCGCATCGTTGTCGGCGGCCGTGACGGGAATGCGGTTGCCGATGCCGGCCGCTTCGCACCAGATGTTCGCGAGCGCCGAGCGCGGTTCGGCCGGGCCGTTCAGCTTGAGCACGAATACCTGGTGTTCCTCGATCTCGCGCGAGCCGGGGCGGACGTTCACCGGGAACGGGCCGCCCGTCTGGAACGTGAAGCGGCGCGGGCCGCTGGCCGCATTGCCGGCGACCGAACGCAACGTGTCGTTGAGCGCGACCGAGCAGCGCACGCCGGGCGGCAGGTCGTTTTCGAAATCGTAAACCCAGGTCTTGTCGTCGAGCCAGTGACCCTGGCCGCGCGCGGCCGCGGAATCGTTGCAGGTGACGCGTGCGGGATTCGGCGCGGACGCCGAGCCGAACGCGACCATCGGTTCGTCGAACTTGACGACGCTCTGCCGGACTTCGGTGACGGTGCCTTGCGGCGAGACGCTCACCGTGCGGGCCGCGCCGGCATGCAGCGACAGTGCCGTGGCGCCGCCGAGCGCCGCGACGGCGCCAAGGCGCCAGAGCAGCCGGGTGGTGTGGTGGATGCGTTCCGTTTTGTTCTGTTTGTCGTGCTGCTTCATCGCTCGATCGCCCTCGGAGGGAAGCTTTCTGTTTGATTGCACGCGATTCTAACCGACCGACATGCGCATGCATCGTCGCGCGCGGTCAGTGTGTCGCCGGTGTACGACATGGGTGCGTCGGCCGCAACTTTGTCGCGCCGACGATACAAAAAAGCAGCGAAATGTCGATTGTCTCGGATTGCGGAACATTTAATGGACTATAAAAAGATTGTTCGATCCGATTTGTGCGCGTACATTTCAGGTCCGCGCCAATGTTTGAGAAATATCAAGCGTGGTTTTCCCGAATCCGGTGTTCGAGAGAAAAGGAAACATGCACAACGACAACACTCCCCACTCGCGTCGCACTGGCGACGCAGCCGTAACAGGCATCACTCGGCGTCAATGGCTGCAGGGCGCACTGGCGCTGACGGCGGCGGGCCTCACGGGCTCGCTGGCGTTGCGGGCCCTGGCCGACGATCCCGGCACCGCGCCGCTCGATACGTTCATGACGCTCTCCGAAGCATTGACAGGCAAGAAGGGGCTGAGCCGCGTGCTCGGCCAGCGCTTCCTGCAGGCCTTGCAGAAGGGTTCGTTCAAGACCGCCGACAGCCTGCCGCAACTCGCCGGCGCACTCGCGTCCGGTTCGCTGAATCCCGATCAGGAAACACTCGCGCTGAAGATTCTTGAAGCGTGGTATCTCGGCATCGTCGACAACGTCGTGATTACCTACGAAGAAGCATTAATGTTCAGCGTCGTGTCCGATACGCTCGTGATCCCGTCGTATTGCCCCAACAAACCCGGCTTCTGGGCCGACAAACCGATCGAGAGGCAAGCCTGATGGCCGATACCGATACGCAAAAGGCCGACGTCGTCGTCGTCGGCTCGGGTGTCGCAGGCGCGATCGTCGCGCACCAGCTCGCGATGGCGGGCAAGTCCGTGATCCTGCTGGAAGCCGGCCCGCGCATGCCGCGCTGGGAAATCGTCGAGCGCTTCCGCAACCAGGTCGACAAGACCGACTTCATGGCCCCGTACCCGTCGAGCGCGTGGGCGCCGCATCCGGAATACGGCCCGCCGAACGACTACCTGATCCTGAAGGGCGAGCACAAGTTCAACTCGCAGTACATCCGTGCGGTGGGCGGCACGACGTGGCACTGGGCCGCGTCGGCGTGGCGTTTCATCCCGAACGACTTCAAGATGAAGACCGTGTACGGTGTCGGCCGCGACTGGCCGATCCAGTACGACGACATCGAGCATTGGTACCAGCGCGCCGAGGAGGAACTCGGCGTGTGGGGACCGGGCCCCGAGGAGGATCTTTACTCGCCGCGCAAGGAGCCGTACCCGATGCCGCCGCTGCCGTTGTCGTTCAACGAGCAGACGATCAAGAGCGCGCTCAACGGCTATGACCCGAAGTTCCACGTGGTGACCGAGCCGGTCGCGCGCAACAGCCGCCCGTACGACGGCCGGCCCACTTGTTGCGGGAACAACAACTGCATGCCGATCTGCCCGATCGGCGCGATGTACAACGGCATCGTGCACGTCGAGAAGGCCGAGCAGGCCGGCGCGAAGCTGATCGACAGCGCGGTCGTCTACAAGCTCGAGACCGGGCCGGACAAGCGCATCACCGCCGCGGTCTACAAGGACAAGACGGGTGCCGACCATCGCGTCGAAGGCAAGTACTTCGTGATTGCCGCGAACGGCATCGAGACGCCGAAGATCCTGCTGATGTCCGCGAACCGCGATTTCCCGAACGGTGTCGCGAACAGCTCGGACATGGTCGGCCGCAACCTGATGGACCACCCGGGCACCGGCGTGTCGTTCTACGCGAACGAGAAGCTGTGGCCGGGTCGCGGCCCGCAGGAGATGACGTCGCTGATCGGCTTCCGCGACGGCCCGTTCCGCGCGACCGAAGCCGCGAAGAAGATCCACCTGTCGAACATGTCGCGCATCAACCAGGAGACGCAGAAGATCTTCAAGGCCGGCAAGCTGATGAAGCCCGAGGAGCTCGACGCGCAGATCCGCGATCGTTCCGCGCGCTACGTGCAGTTCGACTGCTTCCACGAAATCCTGCCGCAGCCCGAGAACCGCATCGTGCCGAGCAAGACGGCCACCGACGCGGTCGGCATCCCGCGCCCGGAGATCACCTATGCGATCGACGACTACGTGAAGCGCGGCGCCGTGCACACGCGCGAGGTCTACGCGACGGCCGCGAAGGTGCTGGGCGGCACCGAAGTCGTCTTCAACGACGAGTTCGCGCCGAACAACCACATCACGGGCGCGACGATCATGGGCGCGGACGCACGCGACTCGGTCGTCGACAAGGACTGCCGCACGTTCGACCATCCGAACCTGTTCATCTCGAGCAGCTCGACGATGCCGACCGTCGGTACGGTGAACGTGACGCTGACGATCGCGGCGCTTGCGCTGCGGATGTCGGACACGCTGAAGAAGGAAGTCTGACCGTGCGGAAATCTACTCTCACCTTCCTCCTCGCCGGCTGCCTCGCGCTGCCGGGCCTCGCACGCGCGGCCGATGCGGCCGATCCGGCGCTGGTCAAGCGCGGCGAATACCTCGCGGTCGCGGGCGACTGCATGGCCTGCCACACCGCGAAGGGCGGCAAGCCGTTCGCGGGCGGTCTCGGCATGCCGATCCCGATGCTCGGCAAGATCTATACGAGCAACATCACGCCCGATCCCGAGACGGGCATCGGCAACTGGTCGGCCGAGGACTTCGAGCGCGCGGTGCGCCACGGGGTGTCGAAGAACGGCGACAACCTGTATCCGGCGATGCCCTACGTGTCGTACGCGAAGATCAACGACGACGACGTGCAGGCGCTGTATGCGTACTTCATGCACGGCGTCGAGCCGGTCAAGCAGGCGCCGCCGAAGAACGAGATTCCCGCGCTGCTGAGCATGCGCTGGCCGCTGAAGATCTGGAACTGGCTGTTCCTGAAGGACGGCGCGTACGAGCCGAAGCCGGCGCAGAGCGCCGAGTGGAACCGCGGCGCGTATCTCGTGCAGGGCCTCGCGCACTGCAGCACGTGCCACACGCCGCGCGGCATCGCGATGCAGGAGAAGTCGCTCGACGAGACGGGCGGCAGCTTCCTGTCGGGTTCGGTGCTGGCGGGCTGGGACGGCTACAACATCACGTCCGACGCCAACGCGGGGATCGGCGGCTGGACGCAGCAGCAGCTCGTCCAGTACCTGCGCACCGGCACCGTGCCGGGTCTCGCGCAGGCGGCCGGGCCGATGGCCGAGGCGATCGAGCACAGCTTCTCGAAGATGACCGAAGCCGACATCGGCGCGATCTCGACGTACATTCGCACGGTGCCGGCAGTTGCCAGCGGCGACGCGAAGCAGTCGCGCTCGTCGTGGGGCAAGCCGGCCGAGGACGGCCTGACGCTGCGCGGCGTCGCACTCGCGTCGTCGGGCATCGATCCGGCACGGCTGTATCTCGGCAACTGCGCGACCTGCCACCAGATGCAGGGCAAGGGCACGCCGGACGGTTATTACCCGCCGCTGTTCCACAACTCGACGGTGGGCGCACCGAATCCGACCAACCTCGTGCAGGTGATCCTGAACGGCGTGCAGCGCAAGGCCGGCAGCGAGGACGTCGGGATGCCGGCGTTCCGCCACGAGCTGTCGGATGCGCAGATCGCCGCGCTGACGAACTACCTGACCGGGCAGTTCGGCAATCCGGCCGCGAAGGTGACCGAGCAGGACGTCGCGAAGCTGCGTTGATGCGGCGCGCGACGAAGCAGGGCGATAACTGACAAGAGGAGGAGCACAGCACATCGGGTTGTTGCCCGATGCCGGTTGTTGCAGAGCGGGATGGGCGGCGCAGGCGGCCGTCCGTCCTGGTTCATTCGCAATCCGGTGCGCCGGGCGTATTTGCGCCATGCGCATCGCTTTCGTTGATCGACACCATGACACCGAATCAACCGTTTCTCGCGTCCCAGCGCGATGTGCTGCTGCTGCTTGCCCGGATCCTGCTCGTGATCCTGTTCGTGATGTTCGGCTGGAAGAAGATCGTCGACTTCCCCGGTACCATCGCGTTCATGGGTTCGGAAGGCGCGCCCGCGCCGATCATTTCCGCCGCGATCTCCGTCGTGATGGAGCTGTTCGTCGGGGTCGCGATCCTGGTCGGCTTCCAGACGCGCGCGCTCGCGCTGCTGCTGGCGCTCTATACGATCGGCACCGGCATCATCGGCCATCACTACTGGACGATGACGGGCGGCGAGCAGATCAACAACATGATTCATTTCTACAAGAACATCGCGATTTCCGGCGGCCTGCTCGCGCTTTGCGCGGCGGGCCCCGGGCGTTTCTCGATCGATCGCGGATAAACGGACCCGGGGCGCGCGCATGGGGCGCGCGCGGGAAGGTCGAGACTCCGAGGGGGCATCATTTTGCGACTCAAACATTTCGCATGGCTGATCGCGGCCGCCACACCGGCGGCTGCCTTTGCACAGACGAGCGTGACGCTGTACGGCCGCATCGACGGCGGCATCGAATACCTGAACCACATCGCGCAGCCGAACGGCGGCAGCGCGACCCGCTGGAGTGCCGAAGGCGGCGACTGGGGCACCAGCATGTTCGGCTTGAAGGGCTTCGAGGATCTCGGCGGCGGGCTGTCGACGGTCTTCAACCTGGAGACCGCGTTCCAGGTGATGAACGGCACGACGGGCGGCGGGCGCATGTGGTCGCGGCGCGCGTATGTCGGGCTCAAGAGCGACACGTGGGGCCAGCTGCAGGCCGGCCGAAACCTGTTCATCGACAGCGACGGGGTGTGGGAATTCGACCCGTTCGTCCAGCAGGCGTTTTCGTCGGCATCGCTCGTGCGCGGCCGCAACTGGCAGCAGACCAGCAACAACATCGAATATCACAGCCCCGTGATCGGCGGTTTCGACGTGCAGGCGCAATATGCGTTCGGCAACCAGTCGCGCGGCTTCAACTACGGCGCGGCCGACGATTTCGGTCGCTCGGACGGGATCATGATCTCGTACCACTCGCCGTTGCTCGACGTACGCGGCATCTACGATGAACTGCGCGACAACAACGGCAAGTTCAGCAACATCTTCACCGCGTCGCGCGAGTACTTCGTCGGTGCGAACGTGAAGGTGTCGAAGTTCAAGATCCAGGGCGCGTATACGCACTACCAGGCGCCGGACAGCCCGGCCGGGGTGGCCGATCGTGCCGATCACTACTGGCTCGGTGCGACCTACACCGCGACGCCGCAATGGGCCGTGACGGGCGGCGGTTACTACGTGAAGGTGGGTGATGGCGGCGGCGACGCGTCGCACGATCCGTCGGGGCACGCGATGATGTACGTGCTCGGCACCACGTACAACCTGTCGAAACGCACGTTCCTGTACGGCACGGTCGCGTATGTGCGCAACGGCGGGAATTCGAACTTCTCGCTGCTCGCGACGCCGCGTGATGCGACGTCGGGGACGAGCCCTATGACGGGCGAGTCGCAGACGGGGGCGTATGTGGGGATGATGCATACGTTTTGAGCGGCGAAGGTATACGCCTTGCACGCAACAACGCACGGACGGTTGCCGCCCGTGCGTTGTTGCTTTGACGGCGGCGTGACCGGTGCCGGTCAGAACACGCATGCGTCGGTCGTGGTGAGCGTCGCGAACGGGCCCCCAAGCGTCACATTGTGATGCGTAACGATCCGCTCGGCCGGCAACGCGGGCGTGTCCATGCAGGTATGCGCATCGGCGACCAGCACCGCACGAAAACCATGATCTGCGGCCGCACGGCACGCCGTATCGACGCAGTACTGCGTCTTCATCCCCGCAATCACGATCTCGCCGATGCCGGCCGCATGCAGCCATGCGGCGAGCGGCGTGCCGGTGAAGCAGCTCGACTGCGTTTTGGCGAACACGGTATCGCGTGCGGCATCGATTGCGAGTTCAGGCAGCAGTGCGGTCAGCGGCGAGTCGGGTGCGATCGGCGAACCGGCGGGGCCGGTGTGCCGCACCGCAAATACCGGTGCACCGGTTTCATGCGCACGGCCGATCAACCGGTTGATGTTCGCGAGCACGCGTTCGCCGTCGTAGGGCCGCTCGGGGCCGTGATACAGGCCGACCTGCATGTCGACGACGAGCAGTGCGCGCTTCGGGGAAGAGGTTTCGGGCATGGCGTTTCTCCTGAGTGACCGATACGGACGGAGAAACGACAAGACCCCGTCCGGAACCGGCGGGGCCTGTGAGGAATCGTGGCGCTACGACCTTGCGCGCACTCGCCGCACGAGCCCGCCGAAGGCGGTCGTGCGCGTCGTGGTCGAGGAGGTGGTCGTGGTGTGGCGCATGGAGCGATCATGCCCGATGCGCACGCACTGCGTCAATCGCGCATCCGGCATCGCCCACCGGTCAGTCGAGTGCCTTCCCGGCTTTTTCGTCCATGCAGCGGATGGCGAGCAGCGTGAACGCACCGCACCCAATCGCATACCACGCCGGCGCATTCGGATTGCCGGTTGCCGCGATCAGCCACGTGACGAAAAACTGCGCGAAGCCGCCGAAGATCGCGACGCCCACGCTGTACACGAGTGCGCCGCCCGTCGCGCGCACCGCACGCGGGAACAGCTCGCCGAGCATCGCACCCGTCGCGCCGATGTTGATCGCGTGCACGATCGACAGCGCGGCGATGATCGACAGCAACGATGCAGCGCCCGGCCAGCGGTTCAGCGCGATGAACGCCGGGTAGATCGCGGCCATCAGCGCGATGCGCGTCCACCAGACGATCCGGTTGCGCCCGTACACGTCGGACAGGTGGCCGCCGATCGGCGTCACGAGCATCAGGATTGCGCCCGCGACGCAGCCGGCCGTCATCGACAGCCAGGTCGGCAGATGCAACACCTGCACGCCGTAGATCGCCATGTAAAACACGATGATGTAGTGGATCGACGTGCCGCCGATCGTCACGCCGAGGCCCGCGAACACGGCCTTGCCGTGATGGCGCAGCACGTCCGCGAGCGGCAGCGATGCGACCGGCTCGTCGTGCGTGGCGGCGGGCGCGGCGGCCGGCACTTCCTCGACGGTGCGGCGCAGCCAGTAGCCGAGCGGCACGAACAGCGTGCCGATGATGAACGGGACGCGCCAGCCCCAGCTTTCGAGCTGCGCGGCATTGAGCGTCGACGTCAGCGCGACGCCGGTCAGCGCACCGGCGAGCGCGGCGAGTCCCTGGCTCGAGAACTGGAACGATGCGTAGAAGCCGCGACGATGCTGCGGCGCCTGTTCGAGCAGCAGCGTGGTCGACGCGCCGACTTCGCCGCCCGACGCGAACCCTTGCAGCAGGCGCGCGAGCACGAGCAGCAGCGGGGCGGCGAGGCCGATCTGCGCGTAGGTCGGCGCGACGGCGATCGTCGCGGTGCCGAGCGCCATCAGCAACAGCGTGAGGATCATCGCCTTCTTGCGGCCGGCGCGGTCGGCATACATGCCGATCACGAGCCCGCCGAGCGGGCGCGTGACGAAGCCGACACCGAAGCTCGCGACCGCGAGCATCAATTGCCCGAACGACGAATGCACGGGAAAGAACAGCTTGCCGATCAGGATCGCGAAGAAGCTGTAGACCGTGAAGTCGTAGAACTCGAGCGCGTTGCCGACGGCGGCGGCCGCGATCAGCCGGCGTTTCTTCGCGGCGGCGCGAGCATCGACCGGCGTGCCGGCGAGCGAAAGGGCGGACGTTTCCATGTGGGGTTCCCCCGGTTGGCGCGAAACGATGGGATGAGGGGCCGTCAGGCCGCGAGCCAGGCTTCGGCGATGCGAACCCAGTAGCTCGCGCCGATCGCGAGGATGTCGTCGTTGAAGTCGTAGCCGGGGTTGTGCACCATGCAGCCGCCCTTGCTGCCGATCCCGTTGCCGATGAATGCGTAGCAGCCGGGGCGCGCTTCGAGCATGAACGCGAAATCCTCGCTGCCCATCAGCGGCGCTGTGTCGGTTTCGACACGCTCGGCGCCGAGCATCTGGCGCGCGATGTCGGCCGCGAATGCAGTCGGCTCGGCGTGATTGACGAGCACCGGGTAGCCGTAGTCGTAGTCGACTTCCGCCGTGACGCCGAAGCTTTCCGCCTGGCCTTTCGCGAGCGCTTCGATGCGGCGCGCGAGCAGCGCGCGCACATCGGCGTTCAGCGCGCGCACCGACAGCTTCATCACGACGGTTTCGGGAATGATGTTGAAGGTCTCGCCGGCCTGCACGCTGCCGACCGTGATCACGGCCGCATGCTGCGCATCGACCTCGCGCGCGACGATCGTCTGCAGCGCGACCATGATGCTGCCCGCGGCCGACATCGGATCGCGCGCGAAATGCGGCATCGCGCCGTGCCCGCCGACACCGCGCAGCGTGATCGTCACGCGGTCGGCCGATGCCATCGCGGCGCCGGTGCGGAAGGCCATGTCGCCGGCCGCGCGGCCCGGCATGTTGTGGATCGCGAAGATCGCGTCGCACGGGAAACGGTCGAACAGGCCATCGTCCATCATCGCCTTCGCGCCGCCGAAGTTTTCTTCGGCCGGCTGGAAGATCAGGTTCAGCGTGCCGGAGAACTGGCGCGTTGCCGCGAGGTGGCGCGCCGCGCACAGCAGCATCGCGGTGTGGCCGTCGTGGCCGCACGCATGCATCTTGTTCGCATGGCGGCTCGCGTACGGCAGGCCGGTGGCTTCCGCGAGCGGCAGTGCATCCATGTCGGCACGCAGCCCGACCGTGCGTGTGCCTTGCCCTTCGCGCAGCACGCCGACCACGCCCGTCTTGCCGATGCCGCGATGCACGTCGTAACCCCAGCTGGCGAGCAGCTCGGCGACGAGGTCGCTCGTGAGCGTTTCCTCGAATGCGAGTTCGGGGTGAGCGTGGATGCGGCGGCGCACCTCGACCAGCTCGGGCGCGATCGCGGCGATACCGGGGATGACGGGGTTCACGGCTTGCAGCATGGTCTCTCCTGTGGGGCGGCTGGGGCGTTTGACGCACATATGACGAGCAAGCATATAAATTTCTTTTGCGTACCAGAAGCTGATAAATTGCTTTGGTGCTCACCACCGGTTGCCGCTCGGGAATACCCTGAGCCGGTGTGTGCCGTGCAGCACAGGGTTTCCACGGATCACGCGTCGCCGCCATGAAATACCATCAGCTGAAAGCGTTCGTCACCGTCGCGGAAGAGGGGAGCATTCGCGCGGCCGCGCGGCGCCTGAACGTGTCGCCGGCGGCACTGACGAAGGCGGTCAAGGAGCTGGAGATCGCGCTCGGCGTGTCGCTCGTCGTGCGCACCGCGCGCGGCGTCCAGCTCACCGCGTTCGGCCAGCAGTTGCAGGTGCGCGCGCGGCTGATCGTCGCCGAAATGCAGCGCGCCCGCGACGACATCGAGCAGGCGCAAGGGGCGATGACGGGCTCCGTCGCGGCGGCGGTCACGCCGGCCGCCGCGGTGACGATCCTGCCCGATGCGTTTCGTGCGTTCCGGCGGCGTTTTCCGGTGGCGCGCGTCAGTATCGTCGAAGGGTTTCCGGGCGTCGCGCTGCCGCGGCTGCACGACGGCTCGCTCGATTTCGCGGTGGCCGTCGTCGTGCCCGAACTGCTGGCCGCCGAGTTCGATCACGCCGAACTGTATTCGAGCCGTTCGCTGATCGTCGCGCGCAAGGGGCATCCGCTCGCATCGGCCACGTCGCTCGCCGATCTCGTCGAAGCCGACTGGCTGATGAATCCGTCGCCCGAAAGCTCGACGCAGGTGCTGTTCAATTCGTTCGTCGCCTACGGGTTGCCGGTGCCGGCGCGCGTCGTCGAATGCCCGAGCTTCGGGCTCGCGCGCAGCCTGATGATGGGCTGCGACCTGATTGCCTCGATGCCCGAGCAGCTGCTGCAGGGCGAGTGGGCGCGCGACCAGTTCGCGGTCCTGCCGATCCGCGAGCGGTTGCCGGCCGTATCGGTGCAGGTCATCACGCGTCGCGACAGCCCGCTGACGCCGGCAGCGGCCATGCTGCTCGATTGCCTGCGCGATTCCGCGCGGCGCAAGGGGCTGCTGTGAACCTGCACCCGCGAGCAGCGACCGTCATGTGTCGTTATCCTGACGATCGGGCGTGCGACGTTGCCGTCGCCCGGCGGGCACGTGGCTTGCGCAGCGGGCACGTCATCGCGGCGCAAGCCGCGCGAGCCGGTATCATAGCGGCCGGCCCGCCGCTCCGGCCGGCCTCCAACAACATCGCCATCCGGCATCCAGCAAGCAGAGGCATTTCATGACCAGTGCAACCCAATTCGACAACGTATCGATCGTCAAGCGCGCGAACGTCTATTTCGACGGCAAGTGCGTGTCGCATACCGTGCTCTTCCCGGACGGCACGCGCAAGACGCTCGGCGTGATCCTGCCGTGCGCGCTCAACTTCGGCACCGATGCGCCCGAATTGATGGAAGTGCAGGCCGGCAAGTGCCGCGTGAAGCTCGACGGCAGCAGCGAATGGCAGACCTACGGCGCCGGCGAATCGTTCTCGGTGCCGGGCAAGAGCCGCTTCGACATCGAAGTGCTCGAGACGCTCGATTACGTCTGCAGCTACCTGTAAGACGCGCGCAGCAAAAGAAAAGCCCCGCCGAAGCGGGGCTCGTCACAAGCGGATGGCGCAAGGCCATCCGGAGCGCCTGTTCTCTTACAGGCAGGCGTTGATGTCGCCGGCCGACGATGCGTCGCCGCCGCGGAAACCAACCCACGTCTTTGCATTCGCGGCGTTGGCCGGACGCACGACGGCCGCGGCGCCGTTCGGCGGCTGCTGGCCCGGCGCATACACGGCCATGGCGAGGCCGTTCGCGAGTTCATACTGCGACGTCACTTGTTGCTGCGACTTGTCGGCCCAGGTCTTGGCGATGCATTGCGCGACCTGATCGGCGGGCTTCTGGCTTTGTCCCACGTTTTGGAGGGCAGAATCGGCTGCATGAGCAGAAAATGCCACGGTCAATGCGATGAGCGGTAAGTATTTCGCGTTCACGTTATCTCCCTCGAGTCGTGATTGATTGAGTGGGATGCGCAGCAGGACTGCGTGCAAGTGAGATCGCATCGAACAAGCACGGTTCCGGCTATTCCGAAACAAGTTGTTAACGCGCTTGCCAAATGGCGACTCCGATGCTGTGCATTTTGCTGCGGCACGGCATGCATCGTGTGCGGTTCGACGTCATGCGCGGCGTGGTCGGCGCGCTGCCCGGTCGTGTGGTGAGGTGATGGTCGCGGCGAGCGGCATGCGTGTGCATGCCGTGCCGCAACTCTTTATTTGATCGCGCAGTGGAATGGCTGATTGATGGCCCCGTCGCATGAGCACCATGATGACAAACTTTCGGCCGTCGAATTGTTAACCAACTTTAAACAGGGGAAGCGACGGAATGCGAGGCGGCACGCGACGGGCGTGCCGAATCGCGTGCAGAGGTGACGCGAGCGGCGCGTGCGCGGCGAGGGTGCCGCGCGGTGCGGTGGGTCAGCCGGCCTTGCGCGTGCCGATGTCGCGCAGGTTGGCCGGGACGATCGGGCGGAAGCGCTCGCGTTTCTGTTCGTCGTCGACGTGCTGCAACGCGGGCTTGATGAGGTCGCTGCGCGACACGATGCCCGTGATGCGCATCGAGTGCTCGTCTGCGACGACGGGCAGGCGCTCGAGCCCGAGCATCGCGAGTCGCGACGCGACGACGCGGCACGTTTCGTGCGCTTGGGCAACCGCCGGCGCACGATTGGCGAACGCGCGCGAGATCGGCGTGTCGGCTGCAGCCTGTGCGCGCTGCGCATCGAGCGTCGCGCGATCGACGAGACCGAGCAGGCGCCCGTTCTGCACGACCGGGTACGCACGGTGCGTCTGTTTCGCGCCGAAGTACCGCGACTCGACGGCATCGAGCGTCGCCGCGCCGTCGATCGTGACGAGCAGGTCGGCGGACGTCATTACTTCGCCGATGTCGTGCCGCTCGAGCGGATCGACGCCATATTCGCGATAGATGTGATAGCCGCGGCGTGCGATCTTTTCCGTCATGATCGAGCGTTTCATCACGATGGTCGCGAAGCCGTGCGCGACGAGCGTCGCCGCGAGCAGCGGCAGCAGCGCGTTCGCGTCATGCGTGAGGCCGAACGCGAACACGATCGCGGTGAGCGGGGCGCCGAGCGTCGCGCCGAGAGTCGCGGCCATGCACACGAGCGGCCACAGTACCGGGTCGCCGCCCGGCAGCATCGGCGACAGCACGGTGCCGAGGCCGGCGCCGAGCATCAGCAGCGGAGCGAGCACGCCGCCCGACGTGCCCGAGCCGAGCGCGATCACCCACATCACGGCTTTCACGAGCAGCAGCGCGAGCGCGATCTTCAAGGCGATGTGCTGGTGCAGCAGGTCGCCGATCACGTCGTAGCCGACGCCGAGCGCGCGCGGCTCGAGCCAGCCGCCGATGCCGATCACGATCGCGCCGAGCGCGGGCCACCACATCCAGTGCACCGGCAGCTTCGCGAAGGTGTCCTCGACGCGGTACAGCGCGGCCGACAGCCCGCATGCGAGCAAGCCCGACAGCAGGCCCGCGACGATGCACGACAGCAGCGCGACGGGCGTCGGCGCAGCCGTCGTCAGCGGAAACAGCGGATCGACGCCGAAGAACACGGCGCGGGCGAAACCCGCCACCGCGCATGCCAGGGCGACCGGCAGGAAACTGCGCGGACGCCATTCGAACAGCAGCAGTTCGACCGCGAGCAGCACGGCGGCGACCGGCGTGCCGAACACGGCCGTCATGCCGGCGGCCGCGCCGGCGACGAGCAGCGTCTTGCGCTCGGCGGCGGTCACGTGCACGCACTGCGCGATCAGCGAGCCGAGCGCGCCGCCCGTCATGATGATCGGGCCTTCGGCGCCGAACGGGCCGCCGCTGCCGATCACGACGCCGGACGACAGCGGCTTGAGGATCGCGACCTTCGGCGACATGCGGCTCTTGCCGAACAGGATCGCCTCGATCGCTTCCGGAATGCCGTGGCCGCGGATTTTTTCCGAACCGAAGCGCGCCATCAACCCCACGATCAGCCCGCCGATCACCGGCACCACGATCACCCACGCGCCCAGCGTGTTGTTCGCGGGCGAGCGTTCGACGAACGAGAACTGCTGGAAGAAGAACAGGTTCGTGAACAGATGGATCAGGCTCAACAGCACGAACGCGGCAAGCGTGCTGAGCAGGCCGATCCCGGCGGCAAGCAACGCGATCCTGGGCAGGCGTTCGTTGGTCGAGAAATCGCGTTTGTGTGGGGCGTTCATCGGCGTGGAAAAGGCATGGGTCAGTAATCGATCTGCGGAACCTGGAACGCGTCCTTGAGCGATTTCAGCTCGGCGCGATGCATGGCCGCGAGGCGGACGAGCAGCGTCTCGCCGGCCGGCTCGAGGTGAACCTCGACCTGCCGGCGATCCGCTTCGCTCGTCTTGCGCTTCACGAGGCCGAGCGCTTCGCAGCGCGTGACCAGCGCGACGACTCCGTGATGCTGCGCCTGCAGGCGTTCCGCGAGTTCGCCGATGGTCGCCCATTCGCGATGCGGGTAGCCCTTGATGTGCAGCAACAGCAGGTATTGCAGCGGCGTCACGCCCTCGCTTTGCGCGGCGCGCTCGGAGAAGCGCTCGAAGCGGCGCATCTGGTAGCGGAACTCGGACAGTTGCTGGAAATCGCTTTTCGTCAGCGCGCGTCGGGTATCGTTCATCGGGGTCGGTCGGGCGGTCGGTTACGGTGACGTTGAATATATCACAACATGATATAAATGGCCGAATTCGTGCGGACAGGATGCGTTCCGCGTTGCACCGGCCGCTACATGGCGTTACGTGCGCGGCATACGTCAGGCGGCATCGAGCATTTGCGTCTGCCGATAGAGGCCCGTGACGAGATCCGTCTGGGTAATGATCCCGACGAGCCGGTGCGATTCATCGACGACCGGAATGTGGTGGTGGCCCGAATGCGTCAACAGCGGGACGAGCGCGGTGATCGGCATCGTTTCCGGCGCGCACGCGACGTCGCGCGTCATCACGGAGGCGACGCTCGCCGGCTGGCCGCCGAACGATTGTGGCAGCCGCGCGGACAGGCGTTGCCACAGCGGGGTCGGGCGGCGCAGCTGGCGCGTGAGGTCGGCGCGCGTGACGATGCCGGTCAGGCGGCCTTCGCCGTCGACGACGGGCAGCGCCTTCACGCGGTGGCGGTCGAGCAGCGTGAGCGCGGCCGTTACCGATGTCGACGGCGCGACTTCGATCGCATGCTTCGTCATCAGGTCGGCGCACGAGAGCTGGCCGAACGTGCGTGTGTAGGCCTGCATCTCGGTTTCGCGCAGCAGCGCTTCCAGGTCGTCCGGATCGACGTCGAGCCATTCGCCGCGGCGCTTGAGCACCGCGTCGAGGTCGCCGCGTGTGAAGCGGCCGCGTGCCGGTGCGGCGCCGCCCGCCTGCGGTTTCGCTTCGGGGCGCACGCCGCCGTGCGGATAGCGGTGCCCGGTCAGCGTGTGATAGGCGAGTGCGGCGGACAGCAGGATGGCCGATTGCAGCGCGATCGGCTCCAGCACGAAGCGGAACCCGAGCGAATGGATCGCGGGGCCGCCGACCACGGCCGTGAGCGCGACGGCGCCCGACGGCGGGTGCACGCAGCGCAGCGCGAACATGCCGCCGATCGCGCATGCGATCGCGACTGCGGCGGCCGTGACCGGATCGGCGATCCATTGCGCGCAGGCGACACCGACCGTCGCCGCGACGAGATTGCCGCCGATGATCGACCACGGCTGCGCGAGCGGACTCGCCGGCACCGCGAACAGCAGCACGGCCGATGCGCCCATCGGCGCGACGAGCAGCGGCACGAGGCCCGGTACGCCAGGCAGCACGCGCATGGTCACGCCGACTGTCGCGATGCCGACGAGCGCGCCCGTGCACGAACGCAGGCGCTCGCGCCAGCCCGGCGACATCGGATGGGGAATGAAGCTGTGCAGCCATTGCCGCAACGTGCGGCGCGACGAAGGGGAGCCTGACGACATGGACGGTAAGCGGTAAAGATGACAGCGCGGGCGCGCGCAGCGACGAGCCGCGAATTATATCGCGTTGTGATATAAATTGTCGCGCCGCATCAAGGCGTTGCATGTGCGTGACACGCATGTCTTGCAAAAACCTTTCATCCGATGAAAGGTTGCGGTACTGGCAATAGCGCAAATTTGTCTGTAGCGGCGTACAATTCGGGCCACTGAATCCCCCTTCATGCCAGAACCACGTACGCGATGCCCGCTCTCCCGCCTTTCTCCCGGCCCGGTGATCGATTCGACGTGGTTCGCGGCCGCGTTCCGTTCCTCACCTGACGCGAGCGCTGCCGACGCCTCCCCACTGACTCTCCCCAAGCCAATTCAATGGACATGCTCGAAAACATGCGCCTGTTCGTGCGCGTTGTCGAAGCCGGCAGTTTTACTGCGGTCGCAAAGGAAATCGACGCGACCACCGCGCAGGTGTCGCGCGCGGTTTCGAACCTCGAAGCGCACGTACAGACGCGCCTGCTGCATCGCACGACGCGCCACCTCGGCCTCACCGAAAGCGGCGAACGCTATTTCGAGCGCGCGAAATCGATCCTCGCGGAAATCGACTACGCGAACGCGGAGGCGCGCAACGCACTGCTGCGGCCGAGCGGCAAGATGCGCATCCACGCGATGACCGGGCTCGGGCAGAGTCATGTCGTGTCGTCGATCGTTCGCTACCAGGAGGACAACCCCGACGTGTCGGTCGAGCTGACGCTCGCGCAGCGGATGCCGAATCTCGTCGAGGAGGGGTATGACGTATCGATCGTGACGGCGTCGCAACTGCCCGATTCGGGCTACGTCGCGCAGACCTGCGGCACGAGCTGCAGTGTGCTCGTCGCGTCGCGCGAATACCTGGCGCGCCACGGCACGCCGCAGACGCCCGACGAATTGCCGAACCACGTGTGCCTGCGCCTCGACACGCCCGCATCGCCGGCCGGCGAATGGCGGCTCGAGCGCAACGATGGCGAGGAGGCCGTCTACGAACTGCAGCCCGCGCCGTTCCAGGTCAACGTGCCGGACGCGCTGTGTGTCGCGGTGCGCGCCGGGCGCGGGATCGCGTGCGTCGCGCTGTATACGGTGCTCGACGACATCCGCGAAGGGCGGCTGATCCGCGTGCTGCCCGAGTATCGGCTGCAGACGGTGAGCGTGTATGCCGTCTACGCGACGCGTCGTTATCTCGATGCGAAGATCCGCACGTTCCTCGACCACCTGCGCACGACGCTCACGCCCGCGCTGGAGGACGACCTGCGCGAACTCGACCGGCTGACCACCGAACAGTCGCCGGGCGGCCGCAAGCGCGCTTGACGTCTTGCGCGGCCCGCGCCGCGCATCGGGTGCAATCGAGTATGGAAATCGTATCGATATCGGTCTAACGTCCAGAGACGATCGATCGATTCAAGAATTGCATGATTGAACTGCACCAGCTTCGCTGCTTCGTCGCGGTCGCCGAGGAGCTGCATTTCGGTCGCGCGGCCCGGCGGCTCTTCATGACCCAGCCGCCGCTCAGCCGGCAGATCCAGCTGCTCGAGCATGCGCTCGGCATCGCGCTGCTCGAACGCAGCAGCCGGCAGGTCAGCCTGACCGCGGCCGGCGAGCGGTTTTTGCGCGACGCGCGGCACATTCTCGAATTCTCCGCACGGGCCGAGCAGGCCGCGCAGCGCGTCGCGCATGGCGGCGCCGGCCGCATCACGCTCGGCTTCACGGCGGTCAGCGCGTACCGGATGATCCCGATGCTGCTGGCGCATGCCGCGCACGCGCTGCCGGACGTCGACGTCGAATTGCGCGAGATGGTGTCGACCGTGCAGATCGATGCGCTGGCGTCGCGGATGCTCGACGCGGGCTTCGTGCGCCAGCGGGCCGCCCGCCAGCCGCTCGAATACCGGCTCGTGCAGCGCGAACCGATGCTGGTCGCGGTCGCGGAGGGGGCGCCGCTCGCCGCGTGCGAGCGCATCGGCCCCGACGATCTCGACCGGCAGCCGTTCATCGCGTATTCGCCGAACGAGGGGAAATACTTCCACGACCTGATCTCGGGCCTGTTCGCGAACGCGGGGCGGCTGCCGAACTACCTGCATTACGTCGGGCAGACGCATACGATCCTGGGCCTCGTGCGCGCGGGCCTGGGCGCCGCCCTCGTGCCGGCGTCGGCGCGCGAGCTGCATGTCGACGGCGTGGTGTTCCGGCCGCTGGCGGGCACCGACGTGGCGGCCGAGCTGTATCTCGCATGGCGCACGGACAACGACAATCCTGCGTTGCCGGTGTTCAATGCGATGGTCGAGCGGTTTCTCGCGCAGGAGCGGGGCGGCGCGGCGACGTGATGCGCCGGGGCATCCGCCCGGCGATGTGACAAGCTTTCAGTCCGGAAGGGGGCGCATGCGATGACAAGCAATCCTGACCGAGCACGACGGGTCGCAGTCCTGCGAATCCTTACCGTACTGAAAGCCGTTTCGCTGCCGGTGTTCCAGCGGAGGAACGCAGCGCTTCGCTGCACTGCGACAACTGCTTGACGCTGCATGCCGGTCGGCGCAGGATACGCTCGTGCATTTGGAGCGGGACGCGCCGGCCGCGCGGTTCCTGCACCCGCGATACGCAGAAGAACAACGATGAGCCTTTACGCACTCGTACCGGACTACCGGCCCCGCGTCTGTCGGCCCGCCGGAACCACGCTTCTCCCGACGCCCGTCGCGTCACGTATCCGTCATCCCGTTTCGTACCGTGCCTCGGTACGCCTTCCCGTTCGCGCGCGAGCCGCGACGATGAACGGCGCCCGTCCGGCGCGCCGCATCGCGGCACCGTCCGCCATCCTTCATTACCGCATCCTGAACGGCGCCTACACCGGCGTCTCGTGACGCCCGTCGCGCCCGTCCTTGTATTGCGCCGCCGGCTTTGCCTGGCTGCCCGGCGGCACCGAAGTCCGAAGCATTTCGATTGAGCTTGAAAGAGCACACGCAAGCAGTTCGGTTCGAGGTTCAAGGAGAAAAACTCATGTCGCAGCTTTCGAATGAAGAAGCAAACGGCAGTTCGGGGAGTGGCAAGGTCAAGCTGGTCAAGTGGGCGATCATCATCGCCGGCGTCGCGATCGCGGCACCGGCCGCGCTGTTCATCCTGAAGGGGGTGATCGCGCTGGTCACGGCGGGCGTGATCGGTCTCGGCGCGATCTACCTGGCGCCGGTCGTCGCGATGAAGTTCGCGAACCAGAAGGTGAAGATGATCGTCGAGGAGGCGCAGGCGAATCCGATCGAGACGCTGATCAACCAGCTCGCGGAAAAGCGCCAGGCGGCACAGAAATTCGCGGACAGCATCACCGCGTTTCGCACCGAGGTGAAGAACTTCGAGAACAAGACGGAACTGTTCGAGAAGCAGTATCCGGACGACGCGCCGCGCTTCAGGCAGCAGCTCGACACGATGAAGCAACTGCTCTCGTTCCGCGAGGGGCGCTACAAGCAGGTGCAGGCCGAGCTGAAGAACTTCGCGTCGGCGATCGACCGCGCGAAGGCGATGTGGGACATGTCGCAGGCGGCGCAGCAGATGAACAAGCTCGCGGGCCGGCAGGCGTCCGACACGTTCGAGCAGATCAAGACCGACGTGGCCGTCGATTCGGTGATGCGCTCGGTCAACAAGGCGTTCTCCGAAATGGAGACGTCGCTGATGGATAACCCCGAGGTCAAGCAGGCGCAGCAGCAGGCGGTGGCGAACGCCCCGCACGCGCCCGGGCTCGATGCGGCGAACCCCGCGCAGCTGCCGTCGAAACAACAATAACTTCCTGCAGGCACGCAACCATGAAAAAACTGCTTGGCGCCATCGCGTTTCTGGTAGTGCTCGTCGGCGTATGGATCGTTCATCAGGGCGGCCTGTCGACGCTGATTCCCGCGCATGACGCGGCCCCGGCCTCGACATCCGCGCAAAACGGCGACAGCGGCCAGTCGGCGCAGACGCCGCCGTCGGCCAGCGTACTGCCGGCTGGCTTCACGCCGCAGGCCAGCACGCTGAAATCGATCGCCGAAAACGGCATCGTGCGGATCTCGGTGCAGAACCCGAGCGAACCGTTCTTCGGCGAGGACAAGGGCTCGCCGCACGGCTTCAACGTCGAGTTCGCGCGGCTGCTGTTCGCGGACCCGTCGTTCTCGCATGGGGGCAAGCCGGTCGTCGTCGATACGCGTCACGAGGTCGACACGTACCCCGGCGTGCCGAAACAACTGCTCGATACCGACGCGAAGGGGAACCACGTGGTCGACGTGGCGATGGACGGGCTGACGTTCCCGGACAACACGCCGGCGGGCGTCGTCTATTCGGTGCCGTACGTCGACGATTTCGGCTATTCGCTGATCGTGCGGCAGGGCGCCGCGATCCGCTCGACCGACGATCTCACGGGCAAGACGGTCGGCATCCTGAAGGGCGACCCGGACGTGCGTGCGTTCGTCACGCGCCAGTATCCGAACGTGAAGTTCGTCGAAGTCGACGATTCCGATCCGGCGTTCATCGCGAAGAGCATCGACGGCCATACGGTCGATGCGTTCATCTACGACTATCCGTTCGCGGTCAGCTCGATCAAGGGCACCGACCTGAAATTCGCGGTGACCAAGCTCGACGGCTCGAACATCGCGTACAAGATCGGCGTGCGCGCGGATGACCAGGATCTGCTGATCTACCTGAACGCCGCGATCGCGAAGCTCAAGCAGTCGCCGCAGTATCTCGAGCTGCTGCGCAAGTACTTCGTCAGCGACCAGGCGGTGACGACCGCGGCCGCGTCAGGCGAACACACGTACGTGGTGAAGGCGGGCGACACGCTGAACATGATCGCGGCGAGCAAGCTCGGCAGCGGCCAGCGTTATCGCGAGATTCAACGCCGCAACAACCTCGCCAACCCGAACCTGATCCTGGCGGGCCAGCATCTGGTGATTCCGGCGCGCTGACGGCGGCGTGAAGTGAACGAAAAGGAGGGGACGTGAAGGACGGCGCGCGGCCCGGCGGAGGTGATTCGCCGGGCCGCGCGCAGGTGGGCGTCAGTGGGTGATCGACAGGAACAGGTAAGCGGCGAACAGCGACAGGTGCACGACGCCGTGCAGCACCGTCGTGCGGCCCTGGCTGAGCGTCAGCGTGCTGACGAGCAGCGTCAGTGCCAGCAGCACGGTTTCCATCGGGCCGATGCCGAGCGTAAGCGGCTGGCCGACCCAGATGAACACGGCCGCGACGGTCGGGATCGTGAGCCCGATACTCGCGAGCGCCGACCCGAGCGCAAGGTTCATGCTGGTCTGCAGGCGATTCGCGCGTGCGGCGGTGACGGCCGCGAGCCCTTCCGGCAGCAGCACGAGCGCGGCGATCACGATACCGACCGCGGCTTCGGGCGCACCGAGCTGCAATACGGCATGCTCGACGGCCGGCGACAGCAGCTTCGCGAGCAGCACGACCGCGACGAGGCTCGCGAACAGCAGCAGCAGGCTGATCAGCGCGGTGCGGCTGCTCGGCGGCGCAGCGTGCACCGATTCGTTCGCGCTGTCGTGCGCGGTGAGGAAGTAGTCGCGGTGACGCACGGTCTGCACGAACACGAATGCGCCGTACAGCACGAGCGACGACACGCCGGCGAACGCGAGCTGCGATTTCGAAAAGAACGGGCCCGGTGCGGCGTTCAGGTAGTTCGGCATCACGAGCGACAGCACGGACAGGGAAGCCAGCACCGCGAGCGCCTTGCTCGCGCCGCGCCCCTGGAAGTCCTGCTCGCCGTGCTTCCACGCGCCGACCAGCAGGCAGATGCCGACGATACCGTTGCAGATGATCATCACGGCGGCGAACACGGTGTCGCGGGCGAGGCCCGATTTCTCGGGGCCGGCGCCGAGCATCACCGACACGATCAGCGCGACTTCGATGACGGTCACGGCGACCGCGAGCACGAGCGTGCCGAACGGTTCGCCGACCCGATGGGCGACGACTTCGGCATGGTGGACGGCGGCGAACACGGCGCCGGCGAGTGCGGCGGCGAACACCGCGATGACGAGGCCTTCGGCCGGCACGACGCGCGACAGCGCGAGGACCAGCCATGCGGCAAGCGGGGCCACGAGGGTCCAGCGCGGGAGCTGGTTGGACGAGAGCGGCATGGAGGGTTTCCTTATGCGAGTGGCGGCGCGCGACGCGCCGTCACGGGTTGACGAAGCCCGGCCGTACTATCCGCCGAACGAGGGTGATGAAACCGAAGGGCGGCAGCACGCAACGGTGCTGCCCTGGGTTCGCCGCCGCGAGGCAGCGAGGGGCGCGGGCGGGCCGGAGCCCGTCGCGGGATGAAACGATTCGATGCGGCCGCCGCAAACGGCGAGGCGGGCGCGCGAGACGACGCGCGTGCCGGAGGCTCGGTTCCGACCCCGGAAGGGCGGCCGGCAATGGACGGCGGTGGCGGCGTGACACGCGGTTTCCCCCTGAAATCCGGCGGTTTGCCGAATTTTATCAGGCGTTCGGGGGTCACTATCTCATATTCGAATCCTTTCATTGACCTTTCGGTTGGCAAAAAGTGCCCCGATCATTCGAATTTTTTGTCTTTGCAGTTTCCGTAACGGTCTCTTGCACGACAAATTCGGGCACGCCCTGACATAAATCTACCGACCGGTCGGTTTATAATCGCTCGCACTTCCACTTCATGACGGATCGCAAGCGATGGCTGTTTCTTCTGCACATTCGGTGAACTCGGGCGCGCTGGCGCCGTCGGCCGTCGTCGGCGTGATCGGTGCCGGCGCGATGGGCGCGGGCATTGCGCAGGTCGCGGCGGCGGCCGGCCATACGGTGCTGCTGTACGACCTGAACGAAGTCGCTTGCGACAAGGCACTGGCCGGCATCCGCGCGCAGTTCGCGCGGCTCGCGGAGAAGGGGCGGCTCGAACCGGCACAGGCCGATGCGGCAGGCAGCCGGCTCCGCGCGGTGCGTGCGCTGGCCGATTTCGCGGGTGCCGCGCTGATCGTCGAGGCGGCCGCCGAGCGGCTCGACGTGAAGCGCGAGATCTTCGCGACGCTCGAGCGCCATGTCGACGACGCGTGCCTGCTGGCGACCAACACGTCGTCGATCTCGATCACGTCGATCGCGGCCGGGCTGCGCGCGCCGCAGCGCGTCGCCGGCCTGCATTTCTTCAACCCGGCCCCGCTGATGGCGCTCGTCGAGGTGGTCAGCGGGCTCGCGACCGCGCCCGAAGTCGCACAGGTGCTGGTTGCGACCGCCGCCGCGTGGGGCAAGCGGCCCGTGATGGCCAAATCGACGCCGGGCTTCATCGTGAACCGCGTCGCACGGCCGTATTACGCGGAGGCGCTGCGCGTGCTGAACGAACAGGGTGGTGCGCCGGCGTCGATCGACGCGGTGATGCGCGAGGCCGGCGGCTTCCGGATGGGGCCGTTCGAGCTGATGGACCTGATCGGTCACGACGTGAACTTCGCGGTGACCGAATCGGTGTTCCGCGCGTACTTCAACGACCCGCGCTACGCGCCGTCGCTGATCCAGCAGGAACTCGTGAACGCGGGTTTCCTCGGGCGCAAGTCGGGGCGCGGTTTCTATTCGTATGCGGACGGCGCGACGCCGCCCGCGCCCGATCTCGAAGCCCCGCGCGACGCGCCGGCCGACGTTGCGCTGTTTGCGCAGGACGGCCCGGCCGCTGCGCTGCATACGCGTTTCACCGAACGCATCGCGGGCGCCCGGCAGGCCGGCACGCATGCCGACGACCTGCTCGCGACGGCCGGCCGTGCATCGATCGCGCTGACCGACGGCCGCACCGCGACCGCGCGCGCCGCGCAGACGGGCGTGGCCGATCTCGTGCTGGTCGACCTCGCACGCGATTACACGCAGGCCGGGCTCGTCGCGCTGACGCGTGCGCTCCAGTGCAGCGACGCGGCCTATGCGGACGCGGTCGGCCTGTTCCAGCAGGCGGGTTTTCGCGTCGTCGGCGTCGCGGACGTGCCGGGCATGGTCGCGATGCGCACCGTCGCGATGCTCGCGAACGAGGCGGCCGACACGGTTAACCAGGGCGTGTGCTCGCCCGCCGATCTCGATCTCGCGATGGAGAAGGGCGTGAACTACCCGTGCGGCCCGCTCGCGTGGGCCGATGCGATCGGCGTCGGCCGCGTGTTTCGCGTGCTGTCGAACCTCGCGGCGAGCTACGGCGAGGACCGCTATCGCGTGTCGCCGCGCATCGCCGCACTGCATGCGGCCGGCCGCACGTTCCGGTCGTAACGCCGGCTTCGTCACCTCGATCACGATAACGACATCACTCCATTGGAGGAGCACCCCGATGACCCACCCGACGCATCCCGCCGCCGCCCTCGAGCCGATCGAGACCGCCAGCCGCGACGAACTGCAGGCACTGCAGCTCGAGCGCATGAAGTGGTCGCTGCGCCACGCGTACGACAACGTCCCGCACTATCGCCGCACGTTCGATGCGGCGGGCGTGCATCCGGACGACCTGAAGTCGCTCGCCGATCTCGCGAAGTTCCCGTTCTCGACCAAGAACGATTTGCGCGACAACTATCCGTTCGGGCTGTTCGCGGTGCCGCGCGAGCAGGTCGTGCGCGTGCACGCGTCGAGCGGCACGACGGGCAAGCCGACGGTGGTCGGCTACACCGCGCGCGACATCGATACCTGGGCGAACGTGACCGCGCGCTCGATCCGCGCGGCCGGCGGCCGCCCGGGCGACACGCTGCACAACGCGTTCGGCTATGGCCTCTTCACGGGCGGCCTCGGGATTCACTATGGCGCGGAACGGCTCGGCTGCATGGTCGTGCCGATGTCGGGCGGGCAGACCGAGAAGCAGGTGCAGCTGATCCGCGATTTCGAGCCGAAGATCATCCTCGTCACGCCGTCGTACATGCTGAACCTGATCGACGAGATGGTGCGGCAGGGGATGGACCCGGCCGAGTCGTCGCTGAAGATCGGCATCTTCGGCGCCGAGCCGTGGACGCAGGCGCTGCGCGAGGAAGTGGAGACGCGCGTGGGCATCGACGCGCTGGACATCTACGGGCTGTCGGAAGTGATGGGGCCGGGCGTCGCGTGCGAATGCGTCGAGACGAAGGACGGCCCGGTAATCTGGGAAGACCATTTCTATCCGGAGATCATCGATCCCGTCACGGGCGAAGTGCTGCCCGACGGCAGCCAGGGCGAGCTCGTGTTCACGTCGCTGACGAAGGAAGCGATGCCGGTGATCCGCTACCGCACGCGCGACCTCACCGCGCTGCTGCCGCCCACCGCGCGCGCGATGCGCCGGCTCGCGAAGATCACCGGCCGCTCCGACGACATGCTGATCGTGCGCGGCGTGAACGTGTTCCCGAGCCAGATCGAGGAGATCGTCGTCGCGCTGCCGCAGCTGTCGGGCCAGTTCCAGATCACGCTGTCGCGCGACGGTCACATGGACCGGCTCGACCTCGCGGTCGAACTGCGCTCCGAAGCGGCCGCGTCCGTCAGCGAAAGCGATCGCGCGGCGCTCGCGCGCGAGCTGCAGCACCGGATCAAGACGATGGTCGGCGTGTCGTCCGGCGTGACGGTGCTGGCGGCGGGCGGCATTCCCGCGACCGCGACCGGCAAGGCCCGGCGCGTGATCGACCGCCGCCAGGCCGCGTAATTCCGATGTTTGCCGTTCTACCCGAGGAAACCTGTTCGATGGATGGATTGAAGACCCTGGCCGTCACGGTCGATGCGCGCGGCATCGCAACCGTCGCGTTGCAGCGCGGCGACGTGCTCAACGCGTTCGACGAGACGATGATCGCCGAACTGACCGCCGCGTTCACCACGCTCGGCTCGCGCGACGACGTGCGCGCGATCGTGCTGCGTTCGGACGGCCGCGCGTTCTGCGCCGGCGCCGATCTGCAGTGGATGCAGCGCGCGAGCGCGAACGACGCGGCCGCGAACCTGCGCGATGCGGAGCGGTTCGCCGCGATGATGCGCGCGATCCGGCAATGCCCGAAGCCGACGGTGGCGCGCGTGCAAGGTCACGCGTTCGGCGGCGGCGTCGGCCTGTGCGCGGCGTGCGACATCGTGATTGCGAGCGATCACGCGCGCTTCTCGGTCAGCGAGGCACGCTTCGGGATCCTGCCGGCCGTGATCGGGCCGTATCTGGTCGAGGCGGTCGGCCAGCGCCAGGCGCGGCGGCTCGCGCTCACCGCGACGCAACTCGCCGCCGGCGAGGCGGTCGCGATCGGCCTGATCCACCAGGCCGTGCCGCTCGATTCGCTCGACGAAGCGCTCGACCGGACGCTCGCCGAACTCGGCCGGAACGGCCCGAACGCGCTGATGGAGATCAAGCGCTTCTTCGACACGATCGGCGAGTATCCGTCGTCCGACGAGCGCGCGGCGTTCACCGCGCAGACGATCTCCCGCGTGCGGGCGACGCCGGAAGCGAAGGAAGGCTTCGCCGCGTTCTTCGCGAAGCGGCCGCCGGCATGGGAGGCGGGCGCCGAATAAGCGCAAGCGGAGACGATCGGCGGCGCAACGGGCGAGCCCGCATTTTGCGCCGCGGGCGCTTGCTCTACAATGCGTGACCCCCGGCGCCCCGCCGGCCCAGCCCCGACCGATTCTTCATCCGATGATCGTCAACCGCCTTATCTCCGAGATCCTGTTCGGCTTCACCGGCCTGATCGGCATCATCAACCCGATCGGCATCGCGTTCCTGTTTCTCGAACGGACCGAGGCGCTCACCGAACACGAGCGGGACCTGCTCGCCCGGAAGGTCGCGTTCAACTCGTTCATCGTGCTGCTGGTCGCGTTTTTCGCCGGCACGCCGGTGCTGCATTTCTTCGGGATTTCGATGGAAGCGCTGCGGATCGGCGGCGGCTTCGCGGTTGCCGTGGCCGGCTGGCAGATGCTGAACGAACCCGACGGGCCGGGCGGCGGCGACACGCCGGTCAAGCCGATCGACGCGAACGCGATCATGACGCGCGCGTTCTTCCCGCTGACCGTGCCGCTGACGGTCGGCCCCGGCTCGATCGCGACCGCGATCGCGCTGAACGCGAACCGCACGCACAAGCTGTCGGAGTTCATGCTGTCGAGCATCGTGTCGATCGCCGTGTCCGTGCTGGTCGCGGTCGTGATCTGGCAGGTCTACAGCCGCTCCGCGCTGCTGTCGCGCTACCTCGGCAGCGAAGGCACCAAGGTCGCGAAGCGCGTGTCGGCGTTCCTGCTGCTGTGCATCGGCGTGCAGATCATGCTGACCGGCTTTTCCGCGTTCCTGCAGCCGATCGCCGACCAGGCCAAGTAAGCGGCCCGCGCCGCAGCGCACGTCCCGCGAAGCCGGCGCCTCGCTCGGTCTCGCACGACCAAGCACGATCAAGCACGACCTCGCGCCGGCGAACGCCGGCGAACGCCCCTTCGTCCGACGCGGCGACGCCGCACGTCTTTTTGCCGCCCGGGATACCATGCGACGGTCCGGCGGATGCGCGGCGCGCATCCGGCCGTCAGCTCAACTTCAATCGCGAGGCGTGCAATGGAATACGTGAAATTCGGATCGACAGGGCTGGAAGTGTCCAGACTGGTGCTGGGTTGCATGACGTTCGGCGAACCGTCACGCGGCTCGCACCCGTGGACGCTGCCGGAAGCGGAGAGCCGCCCGATCATCCAGCGGGCGATCGAAGCCGGCATCAACTTCTTCGATACCGCGAACATCTATTCGGACGGCACGTCGGAGGAGATCGTCGGCCGCGCGCTGCGCGATTTCGCGAAACGCGACGAGATCGTGATCGCGACCAAGGTGTTCTACCGGATGCGGCCGGGGCCGAACGGCGCGGGATTGTCGCGCAAGGCGATCATGACCGACATCGACCAGAGCCTGAAGCGGCTCGGCACCGATTACGTCGATCTCTACCAGATTCACCGCTGGGATTACGGCACGCCGATCGAGGAGACGCTCGAGGCGCTGCACGACGTCGTGAAGGCCGGCAAGGCGCGTTATATCGGCGCGTCGTCGATGTTCGCGTGGCAGTTCGCGAAGGCGCTGCATACGTCGAAGCAGCACGGCTGGACCCGCTTCGTCAGCATGCAGAACCACCTGAACCTGCTGTATCGGGAAGAAGAGCGCGAAATGCTGCCGCTGTGCGCAGACGAGGGAATCGCGGTGATTCCATGGAGCCCGCTCGCGCGCGGCCGCCTGACGCGTAACTGGGACGAGTCGACCGAGCGGCAGCAGAGCGACGAGGTCGGCCAGCGGCTTTACGACGCGACGGCGGAGTCGGACAGGGCGGTCGTCGACGCCGTTGCGACGATCGCGGCCGCACGGAACGTGCCGCGTGCGCAGGTGGCACTCGCGTGGGTCGCGCAGAAGGCCGGGGTCACCGCGCCGATCGTCGGTATTTCGAAACCGCGGCAACTGGACGACGCACTGGCCGCGCTCGAACTGAAACTGACCGACGACGAGATCGCCACGCTCGAACGCCCGTACGTGCCGCACGCGATCGCCGGGTTCAACTGAGCGGCGGTGCCGCGCGGCCGTCAGCGCGCGGCGGCGAGCATCGGGTAGGTGAACAGTCCGAAGTGGACGACGTTGAGCCCCGCATGCGCGAGCGCGGACGCGAGCAGTCCGCCGCGCCGCCATGCGAGGCCGTAGCCGACGCCGGCCACCGTGCCGAGCACGATCCATGACCAGCCGCCGGCCGCGTGCGCGGCGCCGAACAGCACCGCGCCGATCGCCAGTGCGGCCCATGGCCCCCACGCGAACGCTCCGAACGCGCGCGTCAGCCCGCCCTGCACGTAGCCGCGGAACAGCGCCTCCTCGGCGAGCGTCACGAGCAGCAGGTTATTGACGAGCCACAGCCAGCCCGACGCCGGCCACTTGGGCGCCCAGCCGACCATGCCGAACGCGAGCGCGCCGGCCAGGCACGCGGCCGCCGTGGCGACGGCCGCCACCGCGCCGGTGCGCAGCGCGCGCGACAGCGGGACGTCGGGGGCGACCCACGGCAGCACCCACACCAGCCACAGGCCGACGAGCGGCTTGTCCAGGTTCAGGTACATCGTGAACGGGACGGCATCCGGCGTGAAGCGCGTCGGGGCGATCACGAGGGGATTGTGGAAGCCGGGAATCAGGTGCAGGCTGAGCGCGATCGCGAGTGCGGCGAAGACGGCGTGCGCGGCGATGCGCACCGCGCGCGGGCGCCTGGGCATCACGCCCCAGGCGGCCGCGGCCAGCAACGCGAGCGGCGCCAGCGCGAGCGGCGCGAGCTTGCCGAACGCCAGCGCGCACGCATAAGCGAGCGCGGCAAGGCCGACGCTCAGCCTGTGCTGCGGGCGATGCCACGCAAACGCGGCGGCCGCGAACAGGGCGAGCCAGATCGTGGCGGATGGAAGGAGCGAGAGGGACATGACAGGAGCGGCATTCGTCGGACGAGACGCCGCGCATCATACAGCAGCCTTCCGGTCATGCCGGCCGGGAGCCGTCAGCGGCCGGCGGTTTCGGTGACGCCGTCGCGGCCCGGGATGTGGACGCTGTTGCGCACGCGCATCCGCCGCCGGTACCAGAACGTCCACGTCAGCAGACAGCCGAACACGGTATAGCCGATGATCGGCGACACGACCAGCACGCGTTCGACCGGCCAGGTCACGACCATCCAGCAGCGCAGCAGCATTTCCAGCGTCATGAACCCGCCCCAGACGAAGGTCATGCGCCGGAGCATCTGTCGCAGCCCCGGCTGCGCGTTCCAGACCGCTTCGAAATGCGCGGCACCGCCATCCATTTCGCGGGCGATGGTGGCGCGGGCGAGATAGAAGATCAGCGGGCGTTCGCGGAACAGCGACAGCAGGAACACGACGCCGATCGTGCCCGACGCGAGCGATTCGCGCATCAGCAGCGTGCGTGCGCTGCCGCCGAACGCCATCCCGATGATCGACAGCGCGATGCCGAGCAGCACGATGGCCGCCACCGCATCGACGCGGCGCGAGCGGATGAATTCGACGATCGACCAGATGACCGGCGGGACTGCCGACGCGTACAGCGCGCCGGTTTCGCCGAAATACGGCTGCGCGGCCCGGTAGGCAACCCAGGGCAGCACCAGGTTGACGAAGAGTTCGAGAATCAGTCCGGCTCGCGGTTTCACGGTGAGCAATTCCACGCAGGTTGGGGCGAACGCGCAATGGGTGTGGTGGCCACCGGTTGCCCCGAAAAGGGTTCGGTCCAGTATATCGAAGAATCGCGCGGGGCTGCGGCACGGCTTCGGCCGCTTTCCGCCGGCACCGGCGGCACCGTCGTCATGGCGCCGCCGCGGCCGGCAGCGTGATCGTGATGGTGGTGCCCTGCAGCACGACGCTGTGCACGTGGATGTGGCCTCCGTGCCGTTCGACGACGGCCTTGACGAACGCCATGCCGAGCCCGACGCCGCTGGTTTCCGGCTGGCCGGCGGTGCGGAAGCGCCGGTAGCGCTCGAACAGCCGCGTCTGGTCCCCGCTGCTGATTCCGCACCCGCTGTCGCGGATCGTGCAGCGCACGGTCTTGCCGTCGGCGCCCGGCTCGACCTTGCATTCGACGCTCGTCAGCGGCGCGCTGTACTTGATGGCGTTGTCCAGCAGGTTGATCAGCGCGCGCGACAGCAGCGCCGGGTCGCCCGGCACGATCGTGTCGTCGCGCCGCGGCACGTCGTCGATCGACATGGATTTCCGGTGCGCGAGCGGCCACACCGCATCGCGTGCCTCGTTCATCAGGTCGGCGAGGTTGACCGGCACGCGTTCGTATTCGCTCGCCTCCGCACGCGACAGCTGCGCGAAACCGTCGGCCATCGCCAGCGTGTGCCGCGCCAGCCTGGCGATTCTCGCGAACTGCTGCTTTATCTGCGCGTCGCCCGCCCGCTGCGCCTGCGTGTCGATCAGGATGATCAGCGATGTCAGCGGGGCGCGCATGTCGTGCGAAAACAGCGTCAGCATGTCGTTGCGCTGGCGCTCGAGCATGTCGCGGCGGACGGTCGCGTTGCGCAACGTTTCCAGCGACGCGTGGATCCGCGCGATCTCGGGCCCGACGCCGCGCGGCATCGCGACGTGCGACGTATCGCCTTCGCTGAGCGCGACGATCCGGCGGCCGAGCACATCGAGCGGCTTCGACAGCAGCCGCTGCATGCCGCGCGCGAGCGAGGCCAGGATCGCGATGCACAGCGTCGTGGCGAACGCCGACACCCCGACCTTGATTCGGGCGGCGTTCCGGTCGCCGATCGCGCGATGCCGGGCAAGGTCGATCACGCGGTCGCGCAGCAGCTCGCTCGGCCGGAAATGCGGCACGATCGCGCGGGAAAAATCGGCGGCGGTCATGGCATACGCGCCGTCCCGGCCGCCGGCGATGGTCGCGTCGACGAGCGGCAGGATGTGCGCGTCGAAGGCCGCGTTGAGCTGTGCATATTCGCGTGCGACGTCGGGGTCGTCGAGCTGCGTGCCGATCGCGCCGTCGATCAGCGCGCGCAATTGCTCGATGCGGCCGCGCATCCGCATGATGTCCGCGAACTGCGCGCGATCGAGCGCCTGCCGCGCGAACATCGGCGCGATCAGCAGCGAACCCGTGCGCCCCGCGTATTCCCGGAGATCGCCGAGGAGCCGCGCGAGCAGGATCGCACCGGACGTGCGCGGGTCGCGCATCGCCGTGTCGCTCGTCGCGCCGTCGATCAGCAGCGACAGCGTGTCGACGATCCGGAACAGGCGCGCCTGCGCGTGCTGGATATCGTGAACGGTGCGCGACGCGAGCGGCCGCGCGTCGAGCGCATCGACTTCGGCACGCGCATCGGCAAGCGTCATCCGGACGGAGTCGAGTGCATGCAGCAGGTTGCCGCGTTCGCGGTCGTCGAGCACGGCCGCCTGCGCGATGCCGGCGCGAAAACGGTCGAGCGCGTTGTCGGAACGCGCGCGCGCGGCGAGCAGGTTGCGAATCTCGGCGGCGCCGTCGTCCTGCAAGCGTACCAGCAGGTCGTTCGTCGGGCCGCGTTCGGCCGAGATCACGTTGGCGGCGCTCATCGCGCCGCGGACGAATTCGAAGCTCTGCAGGTCGGCGTTTTCCTGCCGGTATTGCCGGAAACTCCCCCAGATGATCGTGCCGCAGAGCAAGGCCAGCAGCGTGGTGACGAGCGCGAAGCCGATATGCGTCTTCTGCAGGATCGTCAGCGATCGAATGTTATATGCGTGTTCCCGGCTAAACGAGAATGAACGATTCATGACACACCATGTTTGCAAGCTATCCCGGGTGGGCCCGTATTCTCGGCCTGTCGGCGCCGTGACGCCGTAAGGTTTTGTGGGGGGGCGCGGCCGCCTTCACGGGGCGGCCACGATCCCGGCCGGGAGGCCGGATCTCGCGTTGCACAGGATCGCCTTGCATCAGTGCCCTGTCGACATCGGGCGAATCGCGCTTGATCCGGAGAAACCCTGATCGCGTATCGAACCCGTGGCGCGCTACGGCAGATGGTTTGGATTACGAATATTTTTGGTCCGCGCGTCTGTCGTGAAGTGCGGCATCAAGTCCGCTTCGGACGACGGCGGCAAGGAGGGGGGGGCTGGACGGGAATGGAAGGCAGGTGCATCGCCCGTGTACGGGCGACGCTTCAGGACGATGCTGCAGCAGGCGTGCCGCGGCGCGAATCGGTGCCGCGGCCGCGCGAGCGGTCAGGCGACGGCGGGCCGAACGATGATCTTCACGTTACGGTCCTTGTGATTGACCAGTTCCTCGAAGCCGTGCGAGACGATGTCGCCGAGCGCGATGCGCCCGGTGATGAGCGGCTGTACGTCGATGCGGCCGTCCGCGATGAAGCGGATCACGTCCGCGAACTCGCCGTTGTACGCGAGCGAGCCGATCACTTCCTTTTCGGTCGACACGATGTCGAAGAAGTTGAACGGTGCCGGCTCCTCGAAGATGCCGACCATCACCGACTTGCCGGCCTTGCGGATCACGTCGATCGCGAGCTTTGCCGTGGCCGTGTGCCCGATGCACTCGAACGACACGTCGGCGCCGTAGCCGTCGGTCAGCGCCTTGACTTCGGCGATCGCGTCGGACGTCTTCGGATCGATGACGACGCTCGCGCCGACCTCAAGCGCCTTCTGCTTGCGCGCGGCCGACATCTCCAGCGCGATCACGCGCCCGGCGCCCGCGGCCTTCGCGCACATGATCGTGCACAGGCCGATCGTGCCCGCGCCGACCACGACGACGGTCTGCCCGACGATGTTGCTGGCCTTCTTGACCGCATGCAGCCCGACCGCGAGCGGCTCGATCAGCGCGCCGGCCTCGGTCGGGAAACCGTCGGGCAGCTTGTACAGCAACTCGGCCGGCACGTTCACGTATTCGGCGAACGCGCCGTTGTTCATCAGCCCGGTGAACGCGAGGTTCTCGCAGATGTTGTACAGCCCGTGCCGGCAATACCAGCAGGTGCCGCAATGCTGGCATGCGTCGGCCGTCACGCGGTCGCCGACCGCGAAGCCCGTCACGCCCGCGCCGAGCTCGGCGATCTCGCCGCTGAATTCGTGGCCGAGGATGCACTGGCCCTTCAGGCCCGTCAGCGGATGCGGCGCGTCGACCGGGATGAAGACGGGGCCGGCGACGTATTCGTGCAGGTCGGAACCGCAGATCCCGCACCAGTGCACGCGAATCGTGACCCAGCCGGCCGGCGGGCGCGCCGGAACGGGAACCTGTTCGACGCGGATGTCGTGGCGGCCGTGCCAGACGGCGGCTTTCATGCTGGGGGCGGTGGTCGATGCCGGTGTACTCACGTTGCTGTCTCCGTCAGGTTGTCGTCGGGCACGCGGCATGGCTGCCGGCGTGTCCGTTGCGCGATTGCGCGATCGACCGGTATGCAGGAACGGGGCCAGCTCGAGCGGGTACGCCGGGTGGCGATTCAACGGAACGTGCGTGACGCGATGCACCATTCGCCTGTTCCGTTGACCGGAAACGATTCGACGGGGGAAATGCACGAATTTTGCTGCAATCGCTGCACGGCACGCCGGTGAGACGCTGGGACGTTCGTCTCAGTGCAATGAGACGAATCGCGAGACGCGCGGCGATGGACAGCGCCGTTCGACGCGCGGTCAGGCGACGATTTCGTCGACGGCGACCGGTGCGAGCCGCGTAAATCCGGCGGCGCGGTACAGCGGCAGGCCGGCCTCGGTCGACACGAGCCACACGCGCCGCGCGCCGCGTTGCCGCGCGTGCGCGACGATCGCGGCGAGCAACTGCATCGCGAGACCCCGGCGGCGGTACGCATCTGCCGTCGCGACGCGGTCGACGACGATATCGTGCGCCGACGCAAAACCGTAGCGCGCGGTGGCGGCGATCTGCCCGTCCAGGCGGTGCGCGAACAGGAACGCGGCCGGATTCGGCTGGAATGGCGGGAACGGGGCGTCCGCATTGAACGTTTCGACGTCGCGCGGCGTATGGCAACCGAGCGCCTGCGCGAGTGCGTCGTCGCCGGACAGCGTGTCGATATCGGCGGCCATGAAATGCTCGTCCGACAACCGGCGTGTCCTGCCTTCCAGCGCGGGCGGCAGCGGCGCGGCGCCGAAGCGCGTGATCCATGCGCCGACGGTGAACGGGCCGTCGCCATACGCGGGCGCGCCCTCGATCACGAAGTGCTCGAAAGGCCGCCCCATGCCGGCGTCGAACCGCACGACCTGGCCGTCCGGGCTGTCGTGCAGCGGCGCATCGCGCCGGTCGCGTGCGGCGCAGTAGCCGGCGACGAAGATGCGCACGGCGGCCTTGCGGCGGGGGAAGGTCGACCAGGCTGCGGCGAGCGGAAGCGGGGCGGCGGGAGCGGGAGAGGCGGTCGGCATGCGGGCGCAACGTGGTCGGGGCGAAGCCGACAGCTTAAATCAGGCGGCCGCTCGCCGCCGCGCGGGCCCATTGCCGCGATCGGCGAAACGGATCGTTGCGCGCGATACCCCTTTACTTGAAGTTAACTTCAATTTGTATCATGTGCGCCAGTCCGATCGCGGACGCGTGACGCACCCCGTTGCACGCGGCCGCTCCAACGGAGGTGGAGATGACCGAATCGCCTGTCGCGGCCGATGCCGCGACGCTGCCGTCGCGCAGCTACCGGGCCGCCGTCGCGAACGTCGTGCTGGCGAGCATCGTGTCCGCGTTGCACGTCGGCAAGGCGACGATCGCGTTGCCGTCGCTGCAGCACGAGTTCGGCGGCTCGCTCGCTTCGCTGAGCGGAATCATGTCGGTGTTTCCGTTCGTCGGCGTGTTCGGCGGCATCGCGGCCGGCCTGCTGGTACGGCGCTGGGGCGACCGGCGGATGCTGATCGCGGGCCTGGTGATCCTCGGCCTGTCGAGTGTCGCCGGCACGTCTGCCGGCAGTTTCGCGCTGCTGCTCGCCACGCGCTTCGCCGAGGGGCTCGGTTTCGTGATCGTGGTGGTCGCCGCGCCGGCCGTGCTGAATCGCGTGACGCTGCCCGAGCGGCGCAATCTCGCGTTCGGGCTGTGGAGCACGTTCATGCCGGCCGGCATGGCGCTGTCGATGCTGGTCGGGCCGCTGCTCGGCGGCTGGCGCAACGGCTGGCTCGCGGCCTCGGCGCTGACGCTCGCCGCGGCGGCCGCGGTGCCCGTCACGACGTCCGCCGAAACGCCGGCCCGGCAGGCCGCGGCGCCGCGCATCGGGCCCGCGCTGCGCGACGTGCTCGCGTCGCGGTCGACCACGCTGCTCGCGCTGGGTTTCGCCACCTACAACGTGCAGTTCTTCGCGGCGATGACGTTCCTGCCGGTTTTCCTGATGCAGCGCCTCGGCGTCGCGGTCGGCGCGGCGGGGCTGATCAGCGCGGCGATCGTCGCAGCGTGCGTGATCGGCAACCTGACGGCCGGCTGGTTGCTGTCGCGCGGCGCACGGCCGGGGATCGTCATGGCTGCGACGTCGGTCGCGATCGGCGCGGCGGGCGCGGGACTCTTCAGCGCGGCCACACCGGCACCGCTCGCGGTCGCGCTGGGTTTCGCGTTCTCGGCGATCGCGGGGATGCTGCCGGCGACGATCCTCGCGTGCGCACCGGGCTCCGCGCCGACGCCGTCGCTGGCGCCGCTGAGCATCGGCTGGGTCGTGCAGGGCAACTATCTCGGACAGGTGATCGGGCCGCTGGCAATCGGCGCGATCGTCGGTGCATTCGGCTGGTCGGGCGGCATCGGACTGATGCTCGCGGCCGCCGTCACCGGCGCGGCGATCGGCCTGTCGCTGCTGCGCGAACCGATGGGCCGGCGCTGAGCGCGGCGCCGTTCAACCTGCACGGAAATCCGTCAAGCATGCTCAACACCATGGAAAGCCTGATTTGCGAAGAAGACGTGCCGTGCGATGCGTCGGCACGGATCGAACACGATGCGATGCCGCCGCGCGGCGGCGTCGCGCATCCGCTCGTGACGCTCGGCGGAGTGCCTGCTCCCGAGCACGCCGCTGTGGCCGTCTCGCCGTTGCGCCCGCAACTGTTCGTCACGGTGCTGGAGGCCGGCGACGACGCGTTGCTGGTTCGCTGGGTCGAGAGCGGCCGTTGCCATTACGGCGAACAGCGCTGGCGCTTGCGCGTCGCGTTGCAGCCGGGCCGTTGCGCGATCTCGGGGCAGCCGATCGAGCCGGGCGAGCCGGTGTTCCGGCCGGTGCGGCGGCCCGTGCCGGCCAATGGCGACGAGATGATCTGCCCGGCGTCGGTGCACTGTGCAACCGGCGCGGCGTGTGGCGTCACGGCGGAGGGTGACGACGCATACGTTCCGGCCGATGTTCGCGGCTGAACGCCGGCCGGCCGCGGCATCACGTCATTTCTTCACGTCGTGCCGGTACTGGATGAACCCGGCGTTGTTCGCGAGCTTGTCGTACAGCGCGCGCGCGGTCGTGTTGGTTTCGTGCGTGAGCCAGTACACGCGGCTCGCGCCGGCTTCGCGGGCATGGTCGTACACGGCCTCGATCAGCGCACCGCCTGCGCCTTGCCCGCGTGCGTCGGGCGCGGTGTACAGGTCCTGCAGGTAGCAGTACGGCCCTTCGGTCCAGCACGAGCGGTGGTAGATCGAATGCACGATCCCGACCAGCGCCCCCGATGCGTCGAATGCGCCGAGCACGAACATCGGCTCGGCAGGATCCATCAGGCGGGCCCACGTCGTCGCGAACACAGCGTCGCTCAGCGCGGTGTCGTAAAACTTCTGATAACCCTGCCACAGCGGGCGCCACGCGGCTTCGTCGGCGGCGACGAGCGGGCGCACCGTGACGCGCGTCGCGTCGTGCGCGCGGCCGGCCGCATCGCGCGCGCGCGCCTGCGCGTGGCGGATCGCGGTGAGTGACTGGCGCTGCTTGCCCTGCGCGTCGAAGTTTTCCGGTGCGAGCCACGCGTCGAACGCGGCGCGGACATCCGGCCATTCGCCGTCGATGATCGAGAACCATGCGGTGTCGCGATTGCGGCCGCGGTAGATGATCGCCTGCCGGAACGTGCCTTCGTAGCGGAAGCCGAGCCGTGCGGCGGCCTTGCGCGACGGCACGTTCAGGTCGTCGCATTTCCATTCGTAGCGCCGGTAGCCGAGCGTGTCGAACGCGTACTTCATCAGCAGGAACTGCGCTTCGGTCGAGACGGGCGTGCGCTTGAGCAGCGGCGAGAACGTGACGGAGCCGACCTCGATCACGCCGTTGGCCGGATCGATGCGCATCAGCGCGAGCGTGCCGACCGCGCGGCCCGTGGCACGGTCGATCACCGTGTAGTGCAGCGGATCCGCGCTCGCCTGCGCGCCGCGCGCGTAGTCGCGGTAGCTCGACTCGTCGGTGTACGGGCCGTGTGCGAGATAGGTCCAGTCGCTGCCGTCCGGCGCCTGGGCGTAGGCGGCGTACAGGTCGGCCGCGTGGCGCTCGGCGTCGAGCGGTTCGAGCCGGCAGTAGCGGCCTTCGAGCACGATGCGCTCCGGGCGCGGGCGCGCGGACCAGTCGGGAACGGGGTGGCCGATGGATTGCTGGAAATCGTTGGTGAGCGTGGACAAGGTCGATCTCGCTTCGGTTGGCGGCCGGCGACATGCCGGCATGCAGACGATCGTAGTCGTGGCGAGGTACCATGAGAAGCGCCAGGGATTGGCAAATTTATGGTGCCACGAGCCACGAGCCACGAGCCACGAGCCAAGAGCCACGAGCCAAGAGCCACGAGCCAAGAGCCAAGAGCCAAGAGCCAAGAGCCAAGAGCCAAGAGCCAAGAGCCAAGAGCCAAGAGCCGTGCGCCGCTGGCCGTCCGCAACCGGCCGTCCACCACCGGCCGTCCGCCACGTTCCGACATTTTCACGCTGAGATGTTCCGATGACGACAATCCTGCCTTCCAGCGACGCACCGTTGTTGCCGCTCGACGCGCCGCTGGCGCGCACGCCCGGCGCGCCTTCGCTGCAGCGCCAGTTGCTGCGCCGCGTGCGCGACGCGATTCTCGGCGGCGCGATGCCAGCCGGCACCCGGCTGCCCGGCACGCGTGCGCTGGCCGAGACGCTCGGCGTGTCGCGCAACACGACGGCCGCCGTCTACGAGCAGCTCGTCGCCGAAGGCTTCCTGCAGTCCGACCGCCGCGGCACGCGTGTCGTCGGGTTGTCGCGGCCGGCGCCGCCGCGCCGGCGTGCCGCGCCGCCGGCCGTCGCGCAGCGGCTCGGCCGCATTCGCCCGAGCCGCATCGGCACCGGCGAAACGGAGGGGTTCCGGCCGGGCGTGCCCGCGCTGACGCATTTCCCGGTGGACGCGTGGCGCCACGCGATCGACCGTGCGCTGCGCCGCAGCGGCCGCGACCTGCTCGGTTATGGCGATCCGCTCGGCGAGCGCGCGCTGCGCGAATCGATCGCGCGCCACCTGGCCGTGACGCGCGGCGTGCGCTGCGATCCCGAGCAGATCGTGATCACGGAGGGCGCACAGGGTGCGATCTCGTTGTGCGCGCAGCTGCTGACGAACCCGGGCGATACGGTGTGGGTCGAGGAGCCCGGCTATCGCGGCGCGCGCACCGCGATGCAGGCGGCCGATCTCGACGTCGTGCCGATGCCGGTCGACGCGGAAGGGCTGCGCGTCGAAGCGGACGACTGGCGCGAGCGGACGCCGCGCCTCGTCTATACGACGCCGTCGAACCAGTTCCCGACCGGCGCCGTGCTGTCGATCTCGCGCCGGCTCGCGCTGATCGATGCCGCGCGCCGGCATCGCGCGTGGATCATCGAGGACGACTACGACAGCGAATTCCGTCATACCGGCGAGCCGATCGGCGCGATGCACGGGCTCGCGGACGATTCGCCCGTCGTCTATCTCGGCTCGTTCAGCAAGACGATGTTTCCGGCGCTGCGCATCGGTTTTCTCGTGCTGCCCGACGCGCTGCTGGCCGCGGTGCGGCCGGTGCTGCCGGAGATGCTGCGCGGCGGCACCCGCCATGTGCAGCTCGCGCTGGCGGATTTCATCGAGACGGGCGAGTACGGCCGCCATCTCGGCCGCATGCGCCGGCTGTACCGCGACCGGCGGCGGTTGCTGCTCGCCGCGCTCGACGGCAGCCTGAGCGTGCCGCACCAGATCGAGGGCGGGCCGTGCGGGCTGCATCTTGCGCTGCGGCTGCCTGCGCGCTACCGCGATCGCGCGATCGTCGACGCGGCGCGCGCCCACGGCATCGGGCCGTTCCCGCTGTCGGGCTTTTCGATCGATGCGGCATCGGCAGGCAACGGGCTGGTGCTCGGGTTCGGCAATACGTCGGCCGACGCGTTCGAGCCGATGTTGCGGATGCTGTCGGCGATCGCGGAGCGGGTGGGCGGGGCGTGACGTGCGTACGCGTTGCCTGTGCCGGCGGCGCGGCGATCCGGTGAAGGAAGCCGCCAACCTTTGACTCGGTACCGCGTCCCGGCGGTCGGCAGCAGCAAGTTCACCGCTGTCAGCGGGCCGTTTTTCGTACATCGACCGGATGCAGCCGCCGGGTTCGGCTCCGCATACCAGCACACACCGCTCACCGCCGCGCACGACAATCGGACTTGTGCGGATTGACGAACCGCACACTTTGTTCGAAACGAACGCCGTCGCGGCTCCGCGCCCGGCGTGCCGCCCGGCATACGGGTTTCGATTCGTATGTTCGAACAGGCCGCGTGGACTATAAATGGATGCGTGTACCGGTGCTTGTCAGGCGCCTGCGCGTCTCGCGCATGTCGGCGCCGCGACTCCCGGGGGAGGTGCACCGTGGTTCGCCAGACGCTTGCTCGCGCCGTGCTTCGCACCGCGTTGATCGGGGGCGTGTTTGCCGGCTGTTTGCTGCCTTCGCCGGCCGCCATTTCCGGAACCCTGTCGCCATCCGCCACGCCACCCGCGACGAAGCAAAGGCCGGGTGCGACGCCTTACGCGATGCCGGTCGATTTTCCGGCGATCGTCGACCGCTACGGCCCGGCGGTCGTGACCATCATGACCGCCGCACCCGACCAGCAGGCCGGTGTCCAGTCGTTCACGATCCTCGATCCCGACGATCCGCTCGCCGCATTCTTCCGGCGCGGCGCGCCGCCTCCCGCGCAGGGCCCGCAGACGCCGGCGCCCGACACGGCGCCGCGTGCGGTATCGGGCACCGGCTCGGGTTTCATCGTCAGCGCCGACGGCCTGATCCTCACCTCCGCGCACGTGGTCGACGATGCGACCGACGTGACCGTGCGGCTCACGGACCGCCGCGAATTCAAGGCGACCGTGCTGGCCGTCGATCCGCAAAGCGATGTCGCCGTGCTGCGCGTTACCGCGACGAAACTGCCGTTCGTGCGCATCGGCGATTCGGCGAAGGTACGCGCGGGCGAACCGGTGATGACGATCGGCGCGCCGGACGGATCGGGCAACACGGTCACGGCCGGCATCGTCAGCGCGACGTCGCACCGGCTGCCGGACGGCAGCGCGTTTCCGTTCTTCGAAACCGACATCGCCCCGAACCCCGACAACTCGGGCGGCCCCGTATTCAATCGCGCGGGCGACGTGATCGGCATCGCGGTGCAGGTGTATACGGGCACCGACCGCTACGCGAGCATGACGTTCGCGATTCCGATCGCGTTTGCCGCAAAGGTGCGTGCGCAACTGCAGAAGCAGATGCAGGCGCAGCAGTCCCAGGAGCCGGGCGAGCCGTCGTCCGGCAACGCGCTTGGCGTCGACGTGCAGGATGTCGGCATCGGGCTGGCCGCGGCGTTCGGGCTGCCGCGTCCGGCAGGCGCGCTCGTCAACGGTGTCGCGCCCGGCTCGCCGGCCGCCGCGGCCGGCGTGAGGCCCGGCGACGTGATCGTCAAGCTGGGCGACAAGTCGATCGGCCGTTCGGCCGAGCTGAACGACCTGGCCGCCGCGCTGCCGGCCGGCCAGAAGACGCCGCTGCGCGTGATCCGCAATCGCGCGCCGGTGAGGCTGACGATCACGGGCGCCGACGAGGCTGCCGGCAACGCGGGCACGACCGTCGGCATGGCCGCGCCGAAGGCGGCCGCACGACCGGGGCCGGGGGCAGGGGCGAGTGCGGGCGCGGGCGCGGGAGCGGGAGCGGGAGCGGGAGCGAGTGCGGGTGCGGGTGCGGGCGACGGCGGCGACCGCCTCGGGCTGACGATGCACGCGCTGAGCGACGACGAGCGCCGCTCGACCGGGCTCGCGGTCGGGATGATGGTGGACGCGGTGCACGGCCCGGCAGCGCACGCGGGCATCCAGCCGGGCGACGTCGTGCTGGAGCTCAACGACACGCTGCTCGAGACGCCGGACGACGTGCAGTCGCTCGAAGCGAACGGCGGCAGCGTGATCGCGGTGCTGATCCAGCGCAACAACGCGCGGAAGTTCGTGTCGGTGCGGGCGCGTTAGGGCGTTGACGCGGCCGGTATCGTCCGCCTACCATCGTCCGGTACCGTCCGACCCCGCACCAAGCCAGCCAGGCAATCAGGAGCCATCCGGCATGAAAGCAGCAACCTTCATCGTAGTCGTACACAGGCGCAGGGTCCGGTAGCGGCACCGCGCCGGCATCCCTGCGCCCCCGACTCGTTCGGGGGTTTTTTTTTTGCATTGCGCACGGCCGTGCGGCACGTGCGCGGAGGACATCCGCTTGCAACCGAACCTGCCGATCGCTTCCGAACGGGCGTCGCCGAGGCACGCGACGCTGATCCTGCTGTGCGCGTGCTCGGTGCTGCCGCTGAGCCTGTTCCTGCCGTCGCTGCCGGCAATCGCGCGCGACCTGCGCGCTGACTATGCGCTCGTCGCGCTTTCGCTCGGCGGCTACGCGGCGGTGGCCGCGTCGCTGGAGTTCGTGATGGGGCCGCTGTCGGACCGGTTCGGGCGGCGGCCGGTCGTGCTGGCGAGCGTCGGCATCTTCGCGCTCGGCTCGCTCGGCTGTGCGATGGCGACCGATATCCGGGTGTTTCTGGCATGCCGGCTGATGCAGGCGGCGATCACGTCGGTCTATCCGGTGTCGATGGCGACGATCCGGGATACCGGCGGCGGTGCGCGCGCGGCGAGCCGGATCGGCTATGCGGCGATGGCGGCCGCGTTCGCGCCGATGCTCGGCCCGACGCTCGGCGGCGCGCTCGACCAGACGGCGGGCTGGCGCGCGAGCTTCTGGCTGCTCGGCGCGGCGGGCGTCGCGCTGTTCGTCTGGTGCGGGTTCGATTTCGTCGAAACCCATGCGAACCGGTCGTCGAGCCTCGGGCAACAGCTTCGCGCGTATCCGGCGCTGCTGCGCGCGCGCCGTTTCTGGGCCTACGCGCTGTGCATGGCGTTTTCGACCGGCTCGTTCTACGCGTTCCTGGCCGGCGCGCCGCTGGCCGCGCAAACGGTGTTCGGCATCGCGCCCGCGGAGATCGGCTTCTACATGGGGACCATCACGGCCGGCTTCGTGTGCGGCAGCTTCCTGGCCGCGCGTTACGCGCGCCGCTTCGCGCTGGCCACGACGATCCTGTGCGGGCGGATCGTTGCATGCGCGGGACCGTTGATCGGCCTCGCGTCGATGTTCGGCGGCGCGACGCATGCGATCGCGTGGTTCGGGCCGTGCGTGCTGGTCGGCATCGGCAACGGGCTGACCAATCCCGGTGCCCATGCGGGTGCGGTGTCGGTGCGCCCGGCGCTGGCCGGGAGCGCGTCGGGGCTGGCCGGTGCGATGACGATCGCCGGCGGCGCCGCGCTTTCGTCGCTGACGGGGGCGGTATTGACGCCCGGCAACGCGGGCTATGCGCCGCTGGCGATGATGCTGCTGTCGGCCGCGATCGCGCTGGCGGCGGCCGTCTGCGTGCGGGTGTTCGACGCACGGGACGACGGGCGGTGAACGCGAGTACGCGGTATCGCCGCGCCGAATCGGGCACCGGCGCGGGCATCGGCGCGGGCATGGGTGCGGGCATGGGTGCGGGCACCGCTACCGTCCCGCGGGCGATGGGCGGACAATCGAGCGCATATCGGGAGACGACGAACCCGCCGCGCGCCGAGCATACTCCGCCGCGCGAAGGGCGATTGGACGAGGGAGCGATGAGCGACTTTTCTGATTTCCAGCGAGACATCGCCGACGCCGCGAGAGCGACATTCAGGGCGCTGCGGGCGCTGCACCCGGACGAGCATTTCTACGCGTTCGCGCTGTATACCGACAGCGGCGCGATGACGGTGGTGCCGGCCGCCAATTCGGTCGAGGGGCTGCGCCGGGTCCGCGAGCAGCAGGCCGTCGCGGACGACGACCCGTGGTATGCGTGGGGCTTTTCGGAATGGGCGTATGCGGCGGCGGAAGCGTCGCCGTTCAATGCGATCTGCGGCAAGCTCGCCGACGACGTGCTGAGCCCGCAGTTTGTCCGGTCGAGATTCCCGGAATTTTCGCGGCAACTGCACGCCGCCATGATCGGCGCGTTGCGCCTGCTCGACCGCGAGGGCCTGTTCGGCACCGGCGACGAACGGGCGGCGATCACGCTGTTCGTGTCGATCAGCGACGACAACGCGGCCGAAGCGCTGGAAAACGAATCGGCGAAAGCGCTGAATCCGCCGGCCGTCGCCGACGCATTCCTGCGCCGCTACGACTGACCGAAATCGGGATATCGCACGGCGGCCCCGCGCGGGCGGCCGCCGTGCTTGCTGTGTCACGGCTTATGGCTTACGGCTTCGCGCCCACCACGAACTCGAACGTCGCGACGCCGTCGACGCCGCCCGTCACGCGATCGCCCGGTTGCAGCGCGCCGACGCCGGCCGGCGTGCCGGTGAAGATCAAATCGCCGGCCTTCAACTCGACCGAGCGCGACACGTACGCGATGACGTCGGGCACGGCCCAGATCATGTCGGCCAGGTCGCCTTGCTGGCGCGTGTCGCCATTGACCGCGAGCCAGATGCGGCCCTTGGCCGGATGACCGGTGGCCGACGCCGCGCGCAACGCGGTCACGGGGCCGGACGCGTCGAAGCCTTTCGCCCAGTCCCACGGACGGCTCAGTTTCTTCGCTTCGGCCTGCAGGTCGCGGCGCGTGAGGTCGACGCCGACGCCGTAGCCCCATACGTGCGACAGCGCGTCGGCCGGGTCGATCGACCGCCCGTCCTTGCCGATCGCGACGACCAGCTCGATTTCGTGATGGAGGTCGTTCGTCAGCGGCGGATAGGGGACGGTGCCGCTGGCCGGGACGATCGCGTCGGCCGGCTTCGTGAAGAAGAACGGCGGTTCGCGGTCGGGGTCGGCGCCCATTTCGCGCGCGTGGTCGGCGTAGTTGCGGCCGACGCAGAAGACGCGGCGCACCGGAAAGCGCGCGGACGACTGGTCGACTTCGACGGAAGGACGCTCGGCAGCGTCGATGACAAATGCGGACATCGGATGGCCTCGTTCGGTGGGAAGACGGATGCCGCGCCCGTGCGGCGCACGGGCCGGCATGCGTGCAACGATACCCGACGCCCGTGCGGCCGGATGCGACGCAACTGCGTTTTACCGGGACAAAACTACGCGTCGGGCGCTGCCGGCGTGTCGTCGCCGTCCGGCAGCGCGGCATTCGCGTCGCGGTACGCCTTCGGCGACACGCCGACCCGCGCGCGGAAGCGCCGCGCGAAATACCCTTCGTCGCGGAAGCCGACCGAGCGGGCGATGTCCGCGATGCGCCGGCTCGTATGGGCCAGCAGCGACTGCGCGAGCGCGATCCGGCGCTCCGTCACGAGATCGGTGAAGGTGCTGCCGGTTTCCTTGCGGACCAGGTGCGCGAGGTAGTTGGGCGACAGGAACGCGGCTTCGGCGGTCGCGGCGAGCGTCAGGTCTTCGCGGGTGAGGTTGGCGCGGACGTGCCGCAGCACGCGCGCGAGCGCATCGCGCCGGCCGGCGCGCTGGGCGCCGCGCTGCGCGAGCTTGTCGAGCGCGCCCGCGTACTGCGTGCAGACGAGCCCGATCAGCTGCAGCAGGTAGCCGCGCAGCAACGTGGTCGAGCCGAACGTGCGCACGCGATCGGTGTCGAGCATGCATAGCGCGAGGCGGCGCGCTTCGTCGTAGGTGTCGCCGGTCAGGATGAAGTCGAGGTGTTCCTGGAAGCGGAACGGCGTCAGCTCGGGAAAGCGGTGGGCGGGCACGTCCTCCAGGTCGAGCGGGTCGACGTCGAGATCGGCGCGCAGGAACGCCTGGCTGAAGTTGATCACGATGAAGTGCGCGCCTTCCGGATGCGGGATCAGGTGCTCGCGGTGCGGCAGCACGAACGCGAGCGCGCCGCGCGGAAACGGCCGCGTGACGCCGCCGATCCGCTGCTCGGTGTCGCCGCCGAGATTGAACTGGATCTGGAAATACGCGTGCCGGTGCGGCTCGGTGATCGCCTGGCGTGACGCCTGGTCGCGGATGTAGAAGTCGAGCCGGTCGCTGCGTTCGGGCATCCCGTACAGGCGCGGCGGGGCGGTGGAGGGCATGAAGGATTCTGCTGGTCGTGACGCGGTTGAGCCGCGATGGTACAGCGAACCGGGCGCGACGGCGATCCGCGCCACCTTGCGGCCTGGCCCGGAACCGCTCGCGGCGTGCCGCGCGGCGGTCATTCGTCCGGGTGGAAACCGAGGTAGCGGGCGTGCGCGCTGTCGCCGCCGGCGCGCCGGCTTGCCCCGCCGACCGATGCGAGCGCGTCCACCGTCGTCGCGCGGTTCGAGATCAGCGTCCACGCGATGGTGTCGTCGGCGCCGGCCGGTGCGGACGCGCGCAGGTCCGTCAGCGCGGCGAGCAGCGTGGCGGCCGGCGGCGCGTGGATCGCGAACCCTTCGTTGGCCACGGCCGCCGTCTCGATCCCCAGCCTCTCGCACAACCGTGCCCGCAGCGGCGTTTCGGCTTCGCTCGCCGCGCGCGAGCGCGCGATGTTCTCGTGGGTGGCCGCGTCGACGATCGTGCCGCCGCGGACGAACGGCGTTTGCTGCCACGCGTCGGGCGAGCATTGCTTGCCGGCCGGTGCCAGCGGCACGAACGGATTCACTTCGGCCGGGTAGATCCGGCACACGAGCGGTCGCTCGTCGTAGATCGCGCACCGCAGGTCGTCGCGCAGGTTCGGGCACGGCCCCGCATGGGACGCCGTGAGCATGACCGTCACGCGGACGGGCAGCGAGCCGCTGAGCGCGGCGGTCGAGCGTGCGCGTTTGTACGCGGCGAACGCGTTGTCGGGCTCGGGCTCGACGAGCCACGGCATCGCATCGCACAGCAGCTCCACGTGGCCGCCGCGCTGCAGCCACGCGGTGGCCTCGTCGATCGTCAGTGGAATGCGCAGGTCGCGGCAGCATCCGCCGCAGCCGTTGCAGGCAAAGTCGAGGTCGGTGGGGGTGTCGTTCATGCTTGATTCGATACGGATGACGGGGTGTCGCGAAGCGTCGCGACACGGCGGTGATTTCGTTTACCGCGCGGCCAGCGGCGCGACCCGGCGCCGCAGCTCGGGCACGACGTCGGCGTCGAACCAGGGGTGGTGCTTGAACCACGCCTGGTTGCGCGGCGACGGATGCGGCAGCGGCAGCACGTCGGGGCCATAGTCGCGCCACGCGTGTACGGTGTCCGTCAGCGTGGCCTTGCGCGCGTCGCGCAGGAAGTGCCGCTGCGCATACTGGCCGATCAGCAGCGTGAGCCGGATCGACGGCAACCCGGCGAGCAGCCGGTCGATCCACAGCGGCGCGCATTCGGGGCGCGGCGGGTTGTCGCCGCTCGTGCCGCGGCCCGGGTAGCAGAAGCCCATCGGCACGATCGCGAAGCGGGTTTCGTCGTAGAAGGTGTCGGCGTCGACGTCGAGCCAGCCGCGCAGCCGCTTGCCGCTCGCATCGTCCCACGGGATGCCGCTCGCATGGACGCGTGCGCCCGGCGCCTGCCCGATGATCAGGATGCGCGCGTCGCGATGGGCACGCACGACCGGGCGCGGGCCGAGCGGCAGGTCGGCTTCGCAGGCACGGCACGCGCGGATTTCAGTGAGCAGCACGTCGAGCGGCGCGCGCGTGGGTTTCGGCATCGAATCGGATCGGGGACGGAGGGGACATGCGGCGCCCCGGGCGCCGACAGGCGGCCCGGGCAGGCGTGGCGCGGGAGCGCGCGCCGCCTGCATTACGCGGCGCGCCTCACGCCCGCGACGGGCCCGGTGCGCCGCTTTCGGCGACGGCAGCATCATACAACGCGGTTTGCGCGATCGCGCGGGCGATCGCCGCGTCGTCGTGCGAACCGTCGAGCATGCCCCAGCGCCGGTATTGGGACAGGAACCACTCGCCTTCGCGCGGATCGGGGCGGTTCACGGCGCCGCCGTCGTGGAAGCGGATCGGCAGCGGCGGCACGGCGAACGGCCCCGATCCGTAGTCGCCGAGCAGGCGCGGCGCGATCAGCCGGGCCGGCACGCCGAGCGCGTCGGGCGACGCGAGCCAGCCGGCCGCCTCGCGACGGTGCGCGGCGCTGTCGAGCCACGCGCAGGCATCGACGAGCGTGCGGATCAGCGCGCGCGCGGTGGCCGGATACAGCGCGACGAAATCGCGCCGGGCCGCGAGCACCTTCTCCGGATGATCGGGCCAGATCTCGCTCGTGACGGCGACGGTCCGCCCCGCGTCGCAGGCCTCGGCCACGGCATGCCACGGTTCGCCGGCGCAGAAGCCGTCGAGTTCGCCGCCGGCGAGCGCGGCCACCATCTCGGGCGGCGGGATCACGACGCTGCGCACGTCGCGCAGCGGATCGACGCCGTGCGACGCGAGCCAGTAGTTCAGCCACATCGCGTGCGTGCCGGTCGGGAACGTCTGCGCGAGGAGCGGCTTGCGGCCGAGCGTCGCGAACGCGTCGCGCACGCTGCCGCTGTTGCGGTACGCGTCGGCGAGGCCGCGCGACAACGAGATCGCCTGACCGTTGCGGTTCAGCACCATCAGCGCGGCCATGTCGGCCTGCGGGCCGCCGATCCCGAGCTGCAGCCCGCAGACCAGCCCGTACAACGCATGCGCGGCGTCGAGCTCGCCGCTCAGCAGCTTGTCGCGGACGGCGGCCCACGACGGCTGGCGGCTGAGTTCGAGCGTGAGGCCGTGCCGCGCACCGAGGTTCAGGCGCTGTGCGACGATCAGCGGGGCCGCGTCGCTCAGCGCGACGAACCCGAGGCGAAGATGCGCGCGTTCCGGCGCGACGGGAGAGGTGGTATCCATGGCGGTCATGACTGGGGTGACGCGTCGAGCAATTGCCGCGCGACGTCGACGATGCGCAGGCCCTGATCCATCGCGCGCTTGCGCAGCGCCGCATACGCGTCGTGTTCGGACAGCCTGCGCTGGTCCATCAGCATCCGCTTCGCGCGGTCGATCAGCTTGCGTTCGGCGAGTTCGCGCTCGACATCGGCGAGCCGGCGGCGCAGCGCGTCGTCGTGCGAGAAGCGCGCGAGCGCGACTTCGAGAATCGGTGCAAGGCGTTCGGCCGACAGCCCTTCGACGAGATACGCGCTGACGCCCGCGCCGACCGCCGCGCGGATCAGCGACTGGTTGGCGTCGTGGCTGAACATCAGCACGGGGCGCGGCGCAGTCGCATGCATGACCGCGAGCTGCTCGAGCGTGTCGCGCGACGGCGAATCGGTATCGATGATCACGACGTCGGGATGCTGCTCCTCGACGGCGGCCGGCAGGCGCGCGGGCGTCGCGACGTCGTTGAGCATGTCGTAGCCGAGCTGCGCGAGCGCGTCGCCGAGCTCGCCGATCGGTTTGTCGGTATCGGTGACGAGCAGCACGCGCAGGCGGGGGGAGGAAGCGGGCGCACTCATGATGCGAACGGCGGCGGAGAAATCGTGGCGCAATGCGCGGATCGGAGGCGGCCCCGCGCGCACGTCGTGCCGGTGCCGCGCGCGGCGACCCGGCAGCCGGTGCGAACGGCGCCGCTGTTTTCATGGCAGGTGGGCGGCCGGTGCCGCGTGGTGTCGCGCATGCTACGCGGCCCGGGACAAGGCCGTGTCGATCGCGGCCCCCGCTGCGCCCGCGTCCGGCACCTCCCGCACGGCCGTTTCGCCGATCGCGCCGCCGACGAGGATCACGGCCGGACTGCCGAGCCGTGCTGCGTCGATGCCGCGCGCGAGATCGCCGAGCGTGCCGGTCCAGCGGCGTTCGTCGGGCGTGCCGGCCCATTGCACGGCCGCGGCCGGCGTCGATGCCGGCAGCACGGCGAGCAGGCCGGCGGCGATGCTGTCGACGCGGCTCATGCCCATGTAGATCGCGAGCGTGGTGCCGGTCGCGGCGAGACGCGACCAGTCGGGTTCGCCGTGGTCCTGACGATGGGCGGTGACGAACGTGACGCCGTGGCAATGCGCGCGGTGCGTGAGCGAGATGCCGAGGCTCGCGGCGGCGGCGAACCCCGACGAGATGCCGTTGACGATCTCGACCGGAATCGCGGCGGCGCGCAGCGTCGCGAGTTCTTCGCCGGCGCGCCCGAACAGCAGCGCCTCGCCGCCTTTCACGCGCACCACGTGCGCGCCGCGCAGTGCGTAACGGCGCATCAGCTTCTCGATGAATGCCTGCGGCGTGGAGCGGCAACCGCCGCGCTTGCCGACGCGGATGACGCGCGCCTGCGGCGCGAGTTCGACGATGCCGGGCGCGACGAGATCGTCGAGCAGCAGCACGTCGGCAGCGGCCAGCGCTTTCACGGCCTTGAGCGTGAGGAGATCGGGATCGCCGGGGCCGGCGCCCAGCAGGGTGACTTTGCCTGTCGTCATGTCGTGTTCCAGTGCCGCCTGCATGCGGCGGCCGATAGCGCGTTGTTGCGCGGCGGCGGCGGGCGGTCGACGTATCGGCATCCGGCCGTGCCGCGCACGGGAGGACGCCGTTGTCCTGGGCGGCCCGCCTGTGCGACGGGCCCGGTTTTGCGGGGGACTGCCCACCGGCGCCGTTGCCGGTGTCATGCAGCGGGTTCAGCAATATCCGGGCCAACCGGCATCGACCGTCGCGCACCGCGCCGCGCGATGGCCACGTGCGGGCGAAATGCGGGCCGAATACGGGCCGAATACGGGCCAATTGCGGGCCAAGTACGGCCCCCGTGCCCGCCGGCGGCCGCCGCATGCCGGCACCCGCAATGCCGCATCGGCGTGCATCGTGCCCCGCCCGCGCGCACCGCGATGTCGCACGGCGACAGTGCTGCATCGCACCACATCTGTGCCTCGCTGCATCACCACGCATCGTGTGCCGGCTGTCGCCGCGCGCCGCACGACGCCGGACGAGCCTTGCGCGGCGGGGCTGCAGGCCCGATTCACGGCGACATGGCACGGCGTTTGCGTAAGCCGGTTCAGGCGAATCAATGGCGATTCGTCCGGCAGTACCGATTACAGACGCGCCCGGCAACGGGCTTCATGGGCAACGGCGTCCTACGCATCGGGTCTCGACGAGACCGGGTGCGCAGGACGCCGTTTTTCGTTTGGCGGATGACATGACCGACAAAGCTACCCGTATCGATCTCTTCAGCCTCCGCACCGCGCCGATGCGCGCGTTCCACCTGACGTGGATGGCGTTTTTCGTGTGCTTCTTCGCATGGTTCGCGTGCGCGCCGCTGATGCCGCTGATCGCACGCGAATTCCACCTGAGCGCGGCGCAGGTCGCCAACATCAACATCGCGGCCGTGGCCGCGACGATCGCCGTGCGGCTGCTGGTCGGCCCGCTGTGCGACCGCTTCGGCCCGCGCCGCGTGTACGTCGGCCTGCTGCTGCTCGGCGCGATCCCCGTGTTCGCGGTGTCGTTCACGCACGACTACCTGTCGTTCCTGATCTGCCGGCTCGGCATCGGCGCGATCGGCGCGGGTTTCGTGATCACGCAGTACCACACGTCGGTGATGTTCGCGCCGAACGTGGTCGGCACCGCGAACGCGACGACGGCCGGCTGGGGCAATGCCGGCGCGGGCGCGACACAGGCGCTGATGCCGCTGCTCGTCGCCGCCGGCCTGATGCTCGGCTTCGGCGAGGATTCGTCGTGGCGTGTCGCGCTGGTCGTGCCGGGCGTCGCGATGCTCGCGATGGCCTGGGCGTACTGGCGCTTCACGCAGGATTGCCCGCAAGGCGACTTCGTCGCGCTGCGCAAGGAAGGCGTGACGGTCGACAGCGGCAAGAAGGGCGGCTGGGCGAGCTTCTTCGCGGCCTGCGGCAACTATCGCGTGTGGATGCTGTTCATCACGTACGGCGCGTGCTTCGGCGTCGAGGTGTTCATCCACAACATCGCCGCGCTGTACTACGTCGATCACTTCAGCCTGTCGCTGAAGGACGCCGGTTTCGCGGTCGGCATGTTCGGGCTGCTCGCCCTGTTCGCCCGTGCGCTCGGCGGCTGGCTGTCCGACAAGGTCGCCGCGCGCCGCAGCCTCGACGTGCGCGCGATGCTGCTGTGCGCGTTGATCGTCGGCGAAGGGCTCGGGCTGATCTGGTTCTCGCATGCGCAAAGCGTCGGCATCGCACTCGTCGCGATGCTCGCGTTCGGCCTCTTCACGCACATGGCGTGCGGCGCGACCTACGCGCTGGTGCCCTTCATCGACCGCAAGGCACTCGGCGGCGTCGCGGGGATCGTCGGCGCGGGCGGCAACGTCGGCGCGGTCGCCGCGAGCTTCCTGCTCAAAGGTGTCGGCGACGTGCAGCACACGCTCGGCCTGCTCGGCCTTGCCGTCACCGCGACCGCGCTGTGCGCGATGGCCGTGCGCTTCAGCGAAGAACACAAGGCACGCGAAGCCGAGCTGCGCGACCGCGCGCTGGCTGCCGGCAGCGTCGCGAACTGATCGACCGAGGGAAACGTCATCATGAAACTCATCGTCATCGGCCACGGGATGGTCGGCCACAAGCTCCTCGAATGCGTCGCGGCGGAAGCGGGCGCCGCGGGCGCGCTGCAGGTCACCGTGCTCGGCGAGGAACCGCGCCCGGCCTACGACCGCGTGCACCTGTCCGAGTTCTTCGCGGGCAAGTCGGCGGACGACCTGTCGCTCGTCGAACCCGGCTTCTTCGAGCGTCATCCGCAGTTCGACCTGCGCCTGAATGCGCGCGTCGCGTCGATCGACCGCGCCGCGCATACGGTCACGCTCGCGTCCGGGGAAACGCTCGCGTACGACAAGCTGGTGCTGGCGACGGGTTCGCGCCCGTTCGTGCCGCCGATGCCGGGGCACGATCGCGCGGGCTGCTTCGTGTACCGGACGATCGAGGATCTCGAGGCGATGCAGGCGTGCGGCACGCACGCGAAGCGCGGCGTCGTGGTCGGCGGCGGGCTGCTCGGCCTCGAATGCGCGAAGGCGCTGCGCGACATGGGGCTCGACACGCACGTCGTCGAATTCGCGCCGCGGCTGATGGCCGTGCAGGTCGACGACGGCGGCGGCCGGATGCTGCGCGCGAAGATCGAGGCGCTCGGCGTGACCGTGCATACGGGCAAGAACACGCTCGAGATCGTCGACGGCGAAGAGGGCTCGCACCGGATGGCGTTCGCCGACGGCTCCCATCTCGACGCCGACATGATCGTGTTTTCGGCCGGCATTCGCGCACGCGACGAACTGGCGCGTGCGTGCGGCCTGGAAATCGGCCCGCGCGGCGGCGTCGCGATCGACGACGCGTGCCGCACGAGCGACGCCGACATCTACGCGATCGGCGAATGCGCGGCCTGGAACGGCATGGTTTACGGCCTCGTCGCCCCCGGCTACGACATGGCGCGCGTGGTGGCGAAGCAACTGGGTGGCAATACGAACGACGCACCCGCGTTCGCGGGCGCCGACATGAGCACGAAGCTGAAGCTGATGGGCGTCGACGTCGCGAGCATCGGCGACGCGCACGGCACGACGGCCGGCAGCCGCACCTACCAGTACGCGGACGAGCGCCGCCAGGTCTACAAGAAGCTCGTCGTGTCCGACTGCGGCAAGTTCCTGCACGGCGCGGTGATGGTCGGCGACGCGGCCGAATACGGCACGCTGCTGCAGATGATGCTGAACCGCATCGAGCTGCCCGAGTCGCCGGAATTCCTGATCCTGCCGTCGTCGGACGGCGTCGCGAAGCCGGCGCTCGGCGTCGACGCGCTGCCTGACGGCGCCCAGATCTGCTCGTGCAACAACGTGTCGAAGTCGCAGATCTGCACGGCGGTCGCCGACGGCGCGACGAGCCTCGGCGCGCTGAAGTCGTGCACGGGCGCCGGCACGTCGTGCGGCGGCTGCGTGCCGCTCGTCACGCAGATCATGAAGGCCGAGATGAAGAAGCAGGGCCTCGCGGTCAACAACCATATCTGCGAGCACTTCCCGTATTCGCGCCAGGAGCTGTTCCACCTGATCCGCGTGGAGCGCCTCACGACCTTCGACGCACTGCTCGCGAAGCACGGCCATGGCCTCGGCTGCGACGTGTGCAAGCCGGCGGTGGCGGGCATCCTCGCGTCGTGCTTCAACGAATTCGTGCTGAAGAAGGAACACGCGGGGTTGCAGGATTCGAACGACTACTACCTCGCGAACATCCAGCGCGACGGCACGTATTCGGTCGTGCCGCGCATGCCGGGCGGCGAGGTCACGCCGGAAGGGCTGATCGCGGTCGGCCAGGTCGCGAAGAAGTACGGGCTCTACACGAAGATCACCGGCGGCCAGCGCGTCGACCTGTTCGGTGCGCGCGTCGAGCAGCTGCCGTCGATCTGGGAGGAACTGATCGCGGCCGGTTTCGAATCGGGCCACGCATACGGCAAGGCGCTGCGCACCGTGAAGTCGTGTGTCGGCTCGACGTGGTGCCGTTACGGCGTCGACGATTCGGTCGGCCTCGCGATCGACCTCGAGAATCGCTACAAGGGGCTGCGCGCGCCGCACAAGATCAAGTTCGGCGTGTCCGGCTGCACGCGCGAGTGTGCGGAAGCGCAGGGCAAGGACGTCGGCATCATCGCGACCGAGAAGGGCTGGAACCTGTACGTGTGCGGCAACGGCGGGATGAAGCCGCGCCACGCGGAACTGCTCGCGTCCGACCTCGATCGCGCGACGCTGGTTCGCTACATCGACCGTTTGCTGATGTTCTACGTGCGCACGGCCGACCGGCTGCAGCGCACGAGCGTGTGGCGCGACAACCTCGAAGGCGGCCTCGACTACCTGATCGACGTCGTCGTGCACGACCGGCTCGGGATCGGCGCCGAACTCGAAGCCGACATGCAGCACGTGGTCGACACCTACGAGTGCGAGTGGAAGCGGGCCGTCACCGATCCCGACACGCGCAAGCGCTTCCGTCACTTCGTGAACAGCGATGCGCCGGACACGACCATCGAATTCGTCGAGACGCGCGGCCAGATCCGGCCCGCGACGCCCGGCGAACGCGTGCGCAGCAAGCCCGTGACGATTCCCGTCGTCGCCGAAGGCGCGACGCAGGCCGTGACCGAATCCGCCACCGTTTGACCCTGACCGACACCAGCGTCTTTTCCAAGGAGCCCATCATGAACGATCGTCTGCCGCCGTCCTGGACCCGCGTGTGCCCGCTCGACGACATCGTGCCGAACACCGGCGTGTGCGCGCTCGTCAACGGCGAGCAGGTCGCGGTCTTTCACGTCGCGCATGCCGAGGAAGGCGGCGTGTTCGCGATCGACAACGTCGATCCCGTGTCGCAGGCGGCCGTGATGTCGCGCGGGCTGATCGGCAGCCTCGGCGAGCGCGTCGTCGTCGCGTCGCCGCTGTACAAGCAGCATTTCGACCTGCGCACCGGCGAATGCCTGGAGGCACCCGAGCAGTCGGTGAGCACGTATCCGTCGCGGGTCGAGGACGGCTTCGTGTGGATCGCGGCCTGACCGCCCCGGAGCGCGCATGACCGCTACCCCCGTCAAGAGCGTGTGCCCGTACTGCGGCGTCGGCTGCGGGATGGTGCTGCACGTCGAGGAAGGCGAAGTCGTCAAGGTGTCCGGCGACGCCGACCATCCGGCCAACTTCGGGCGGCTGTGCACGAAGGGTTCGTCGGCACACGTCGCGCTGCGCCGCTCGGGGCGGCTCGACCGCGCGTTCGTGCGCCGCGCGCGCGAGGACGACCTTGTGCCGCTGCCGGCGCGCGACGCGATCGCCGACACCGCGCGCCGCCTGCGCGCGGTGCTCGATGCGCACGGGCCGGACGCGCTGTCGTTCTACGTATCGGGGCAGATGTCGATCGAGGCGCAATACCTCGTCAACAAGCTCGCGAAGGGTTTCGTCGGCACCAACAACATCGAGTCGAACTCGCGCCTCTGCATGGCGAGCGCGAGCACCGGCTACAAGCAGTCGCTCGGCGCGGACGGCCCGCCCGGGTCGTACCAGGACTTCGATCGCGCGAACCTGTTCTTCGTGATCGGCGCGAACATGGCCGACTGCCATCCGATCCTGTTCCTGCGGATGATGGATCGCGTGAAGGCCGGCGCGAAGCTGATCGTCGTCGATCCGCGCCGCACCGGCACCGCCGACAAGGCCGACCTGTTCCTGCAGATCCGGCCGGGCACCGATCTCGCGCTGACCAACGGGCTGCTGCACCTGCTGCATGCGAACGGCCGCACCGACGGCGCGTTCATCGACGCGTACACCGAAGGCTGGGGCGCGATGCCCGCGTTCCTCGCCGACTACACGCCCGGGCGCGTGGCTGAAATCACGGGGCTCGCGGAAGCCGACCTGCGCACGGCCGCGCAATGGATCGGCGATGCGCAGGAATGGATGAGCTGCTGGACGATGGGGCTCAACCAGAGCACGCACGGCGTGTGGAACACCAACGCGATCTGCAACCTGCATCTCGCGACGGGCAGGATCTGCCGTGCCGGCAGCGGGCCGTTCTCGCTGACCGGCCAGCCGAACGCGATGGGCGGGCGCGAGATGGGCTACATGGGCCCCGGCCTGCCGGGCCAGCGCTCGGTGGCGTCCGACGACGATCGCCGTTTCGTCGAGCACCTGTGGCGCGTGCCGGCCGGCACGCTGCGCAAGGAAACCGGCAACGGCACCGTCGACCTGTTCGAGCGGATGGCGGCCGGCGACATCAAGGCATGCTGGATCATCTGCACGAACCCGGTCGCCACGGTGCCGAACCGGCAGAACGTGATCGCCGGATTGCAGGCCGCGGAACTCGTGATCGCACAGGACGCGTTCCTCGATACCGAAACCAACCGCTACGCGGACATCCTGCTGCCCGGCGCGCTGTGGGCCGAGGGCGACGGCGTGATGATCAACTCCGAGCGCAACATGACGCTGATGCGCGCGGCGGTCGCGCCGCCGGGCGACGCGCTGCCCGACTGGCGCATCGTCGCGGAAGTCGCGCGCGCGATGGGGTTCGGCGATGCGTTCGACTATGCGTCGGCGGCCGATGTGTTCGACGAGATCGTCCGCTTCTCGAATCCGGCGACGGGCTACGACCTGCGCGGCGCAAGCCATGCGGCGCTGCGCGACGGGCCCGTGCAGTGGCCGGTCGCGCCGGGCACCGCGCGCGAGCGGCACCCGATCCGCTACCTGAACGACGGCGTGAGCCAGCCGCTGCGCCCGGCCGCCGATGGTGACGACGCGCCGCGTATCGCGTTCCCGACGCCGTCGGGCAAGGCGCGCTTCTTCGCCCGGCCGCACGTCGATCCGGCCGAATTGCCCGACGACACGTTCCCGATCGTGCTGAACACGGGGCGGCTGCAGCATCAGTGGCACACGATGACCAAGACGGGCAAGGTCGCGATGCTGAACAAGCTGAACCCGCGCCCGTTCGTCGAGCTGCATCCGGACGACGCGAGCGCGCTCGGCATCGCCGCGAAGGACAGCGTCGAGATCCGCTCGGCGCGCGGCCGCGCGGTGCTGCCGGCCGTCGTGACCGAGCGCGTGCGGCGCGGCGACTGCTTCGCGCCGATGCACTGGAACGATGTGTACGGCGACGACCTGTGCATCAACGCGGTGACGAACGACGCGATCGATCCCGAATCTCGGCAACCCGAACTGAAATACTGCGCGGTCGCGCTGCGGCGCGTCGAGACCGCTGCGTTCGAGTCCGCCGACGACCAGACGGCGCAACCCGATGCCCGCGCCGACGACGCACGGCCCGCGCCGGAGACGGCGCAGGCGACTGCTTCACAGGAATCCGACATGGCAGACATCGACACTTTCGCGGCCGCGCTCGGCGTCGCCGACTTCGCGCCGCCGCCGTTGACGGACACCGAACGGCTGTATGTGGCCGGGTTCGTCAGCGGGCTGAAGGCAAGCGCCGGCCGGCGCGAGGGCGGCGTGCCGGTGCTGCCGGCCGGCGCGCCGCTCACGCCGCCGGTGCGGTTCTGGCTCGACGGGATGCTCGCGGGGTTGTTCAGCCGCTCGCTGCCGGCGAGCTTGCCGGGCGCCGCGGCCCCCGTGCTGCCGGCCGATGCCGCCGCGTCCGGCGGCGTGCGGATCGTGCGCACGCGGCCGAAGGTCGTGCTGCTGTGGGCGTCGCAGACCGGCAACATCGAATCGTTGACCGAGGATTACGCGACGCAACTGATGAACGCGGGCTTCGAGATCCGCACCGCGTGCATGTCCGACTATCCGGTGGCGTCGCTCGCCGGTGCGCAATACGTGCTGCTGATGACGAGCACGTTCGGCGACGGCGACGCGCCCGACAACGGCAGCGAATTCTGGGAAGCGCTGCAGGTCGGCGGCGCCGCGCGCCTCGACGGCGTGCACTTCGCGGTGCTCGCGTTCGGCGACCGCAACTACGACCAGTTCTGCGGCCATGGCCGCCGGCTCGACGCGCGGCTCGCGGAACTCGGCGCGGCACGCCTGTGCGCGCGCGTCGATTGCGACGTCGAATTCCAGCGCGATGCCGACCAGTGGCTCGAACGCGTCGTCGCGCGGATCAAGGAGGCCGATGCCGCGCTGCACGCGGTGCCGACCGGCGGCCTGGGTTCGTCGGGGCTGCTGCCGACGAAGGCGCATCCGGCGCCGTCGAAGCTCGTCGCGAACCTGCGGCTCAACCGTCCGGGCGCGGCGAAGGACACACGCTACGTGTCGTTGTCGACCGAAGGCGCGAACCTCGAATACGAAACCGGCGACGCGCTCGGCGTGTGGCCGACCAACTGCCCGGAACTGGTCGACGAACTGCTGTCCGTTACCGCGCTGAAGGCCGATGCACCCGTGTCGGTGGCGGGTGTCGGCGACGTGCGCCTCGGCGACGCACTCGCGCGTCACTTCGACATCACGCGCCCGCATCCGGACACGCTCGCGTTCATCGCGTCGCGCAGCGCGAACGGCGCACTGAAGTCGCTGCTCGGCGACGACCGCAAGGGCGACCTGAAGCAATGGTTGTGGGGGCAACAACTCGCGGACGTGCTGCACGAGTTTCCGGTCGAGCTGTCGGGCAACGAACTCGTCGGGATGCTGAAGCGCATGCAGCCGCGTCTTTATTCGATCGCGTCGAGCCCGAGCGCGCACCACGGCGAGATCCACCTGACCGTGTCGGCCGTGCGCTATCACAACGGCCGGCGCGCGCGCAAAGGTGTCGCATCGACGTTCCTCGCCGATCGCGCGGACGACGGCCGCGTGCCCGTGTTCGTGCAGAAATCCGCGCATTTCCGGCCGCCGGTGAACGGCGACGTGCCGATCGTGATGGTCGGCCCCGGCACCGGCGTCGCGCCGTTCCGCGGCTTCCTGCACGAACGGCAGGCGTGCGGCGCGCGCGGGCGCAACTGGCTGTTCTTCGGCGAACAGCATGCGCAGACGGACTTCTACTACGGCGACGAGCTGGGCGCGATGCGTGACAGCGGTTTCCTGACGCGGCTCGATCTCGCGTTCTCGCGCGACCAGGCCGACAAGATCTACGTGCAGGACCGGATGCGGGAGCAGGGCGCCGAACTGTTCGCGTGGCTGGAGGAAGGCGCGCACTTCTACGTGTGCGGCGACGCCGCGCGGATGGCGAAGGACGTCGATGCCGCGCTGAAGGCCGTCGTCGCCGAGCACGGCGGCATGTCGGACGAAGCCGCGAACGACTACGTCGCGCGGCTCGCGAAGGCGCGCCGCTACATGCGGGACGTGTACTGACCGCGAGCGGTGCGGTGCGGTGCGGTGCGGCGCGGCCCGCCGGTTTGCGGGCCCGTCTCCGGGCGACGCGTTGGCCTGCGACGAGCCGCGCCGGGCGGTCCGTCGCGAAGGCCGTCGACGGCGAACGTCGCACGCGACAGGCCGGGCGGCGGGCACGGCGTTTCTGCATGACATGAACCGCCGGGCCGCCGCCGGTTTGCGTTACTGCTGACGCTCCCACGCGCGCGCCTGTTCGGCACGGACGAGCGTTTCCGACGACCGCGGCAGCAGGTTGCGGAACGCGCCGCCGTCGCTGTCGATCACGTCGACCATCTTCGCGATCATCTCTTCCGGATCGTGCTGTTCGAGCGGGAACGTCAGCCGCTCGGGCGTCACCGTGTGGACGGCCGGATCGTGCCAGCGCCGCGTCGTTTCCATCATCCGGTCGTTGAAACCCGTGCTGTACGGGCCGGGGTTCACGACCGCGACACGGATTCCGTGCGGCGCCAGCTCCGCGTGCATCGCCTCGGCGATCGATTCGACCGCGTGCTTCGACGCGCAATAGGCGCCCGTGAACGGCCCGGTGATCAGGCCCGCGATCGACGACACGAACACGATCTTGCCGTGCCGGCGCGCGAGCATCCCGCGCGCGATGTGCTGCGTGAGTTCGAGCGGCCCGAACACGTTGACGTCGAACAGGTCGCGGACGATCCCGACCGGCAGGTCGACGAGCGCGCCGGCTTCGCCGACGCCCGCGTTGTTCACGAGCACGTCGACGTCCAGCTCGGCCGCGCGGGCGCGATCGTCGGCCGACGTGACATCGAGCTTGATGGCGCGCAGCGTGGTGCCGCGTTGCGCGGCGGCGTCCGTCAGTGCGTCGATCTCGACGGTGGCGCGCACGCCGGCCGTCACGTCGCGGCCGCGTTCGGCGAGCCGCAGCGCCACTTCCCGGCCGAAGCCGGTGCCTGCGCCGGTAATGAGGATGCGTTTCTGTGCCATGTGCTTACCTTGTGGTGGGAAGGGTTGCCTGAAAGCGGTCGCGGCCGTGCCGGGCGATCGCGGTGTCTTCGTCGACGCTGCCGCCCGAAACGCCGATTGCGCCGACGCAGCGTCCGCTGTCGTCGACGAGCGGTTCGCCGCCGCCGAACGTGACGAGCCCGCCGTGGCTGTGCTCGATCCCGCGCAGCGGGCCGTCGCCCGACATCGCACCGAGCGCGCCGGTCGATATGCGGAAGCGGACCGCCGTCAGCGCCTTGCGCTGCGCGAGATCGATCGCGCCGAGGAAACAGTCGTCGGTGCGCGCGAACGCGAGCAGGTTCGCGCCGGCATCGACGATTGCGATGGCGACGCCGGCGACCTGCAGCGACGCGGCATGCGCGAGTGCTGCGTCGATCGTACGGCGGGCGGCTGCGAGCGGCAGCGCGGCGGTGAGCGGGTCCATGCGAGGCTCCGGTGGGACGACAGGCCCCAGTGTAGGCAGTTGCGGTATATGGGAGAATCCGCATTCCGCTCGAAAGAGTTTCAAGTTTTTCTAATGATGAGCCGACGCGATCCGATGGCCGGGCTGCACGTGTTCATGACGGTCGCGACGGCCGGCAACTTCACGCGGGCGGCTGCCGCGCTCGGCCTGACGCCGGCTGCCGTCAGCCTCGCGATCGGGCAGCTCGAGGGCGAACTGAACGTGAAGCTGTTCAATCGCAGCACGCGCGGCGTGAGCCTGACGGAAGCCGGGCAGCACTATTGGCGGCAGACGGAGCCCGCGTACCGGCAGGTCGTGCACGCGCGCGACGCGCTGAAGGATGCGCGCAGCGAGCCGAGCGGCGTGTTGCGCGTCACCGCGCTGCCGCTGGCGCGCACGCTCGTGATCGCGCCGGTGCTGGCCGTATTCCGCGAGCGTTATCCGAAAGTGCGGCTCGAGATCCGCTACGAGAACGAACTCGTCGACATCGCGAAGGACGGGTTCGATGCGGGGATTCGCCTCGGCGACCGGCTGCAGCCGGGGACGATCGGCGTGCGGATCGCGCCGGCGCTTTCGTGCGCGCTGGTCGCGTCGCCCGGTTATCTGGCGCGGTACGGCACGCCGGCGTCAATCGCGGCGCTCGAACGTCATGCATGTATCCGCTTCCGGTTTTCGGAGAGCGGGCGGCTGCACAAATGGCTGCTGCACGACGGGCGCCGCGATGTCGATCTCGATCCGGAAGGCGTATTCGTGACGAACGATGCCGATGCGGTGATCGACGCGGCGCGTGCCGGTGTCGGGATCGCGTTTGCGTTCATGCGCGAGCGCATCGAGCAGGACTTGCGCGACGGCACGCTCGTCGAGGTGTTGCCGGGCACGTGCCGGACGCTGCCGCCGATGTGGTTGTATTACGTGAATCGCAAGCACGTGCCGGCGAAGCTGCGCGCGTTCATCGACGTGCTGCGGGAGCGCGACGGCGCAGGCGCGGCGTAAGCGTTGCGCCGGCTGCCTGCGGCGATTTGTCCGGCAGCGCATGATGGCGGCTCCAGCCACGAAACGAAGGAGTCGCGTCATGACGGTATCTCTTCATTTTCCGGTTCGTACTTTGGCCGTTGCCGCGGCGCTGGTGGCGGCCGTGACCTGCAGCGCGCCGGCCATCGGCCAGACATCGACCGTACCCGCTGGTTCGGCTGCGGCGACGCCCGACAATGCGGTGCTGCTCACCGTCTTCCTGAAACACGACCAGTCGCGTCCGCTCGCCGAACTGAACGCGCAACTGGCGAAGCAGGGGTTCTACAAGGCGTTCCCGCCGCCGGGCGTCGAAGTGGTGAGCTGGACCGTGACGATGGGGATCGGGCAGATCGTCGTGTTGCGGTTGCCGGCATCGCGGGTGCGCGAGGTCAATCGGGTGCTCGAAGATACGGCTTGGGGTGCGTATCGGACGGAGTTCTACCCGACTTACGACTACAAGGCGATCGGGTTGGGGGAGCATGAGCGGGCGAAGTGAGGTTGAATATTCAAAAAAGTCGCATCAATGAAATTGCGCTGTTCTCGGTCACTGGAATGAGTCGTTATTTTCAAGATAATGCAGGGCTGGAGTTTTTTGCGGCGGCGAGGGTGGTTGTTTATTCCTCGAAAAAATACGAAGGCACGCTCGGTATCCTGATAAAACTGTTAAAAGAAACATATTTTGACTATTTCCTGTTTGGCAGATCGGGGGCCGACTTTGGTGCGATTCGTACCTGACGTGAAAACGGTCGGGAAGCAATGCCAAGGAATTTTCGTCGATTCTGCGCTAGAGGAAGAGAATTGGCCGCAGATAAAAAATTGCAATCAGACAAGTCTTAAATTGGTGTGCTTCACATATTTACGACGCTTGGCAATTGTTCACATTCATCCTGTGGTTTCCTGACGATTGATTTGCTAACGTTCATCGGCTTAAAAAGACATCAATGACGGACGATGAACAAGAAGACCTACCGCCTGGTGTATTCCAGGCTCCGGGGAATGGTGGTGGCGGTCGAAGAGACAGCTACTGCCGCGGGGAAAACCGAATCCGGTGAGAGCCGGGCCGGTCGGCGTTCGCGCGGCAGCTCGGGCTTGCTGATCGCGGTCGCGTCGCTGGCGGCCGTGCCTTCGTTAGCATCGGCGCAGATCGCGCCGATGCCCGGCACTACCACCCATGTGATCCAGACGCAGAACGGGCTGCCGCAGGTAAACATCGCGAAGCCGTCGGGTGCGGGCGTATCGGTCAATACCTACAACCAGTTCGATGTTCAGAAAAACGGCGCGATCCTCAACAACTCGCCGACGCTCGTCAATACGCAGCAGGCCGGCTATATCAACGGGAACCCTAATTTCGGGCCCGGACAGTCGGCGCGGATCATCGTCAACCAGGTGAACAGCGCGAACCCGTCGCAGCTTCGCGGTTACGTCGAAGTCGCCGGAAATCGCGCGGAAGTGGTGCTGGCCAACCCGGCCGGTATCGTCGTCGACGGCGGCGGCTTCATCAATACGTCGCGCGCCACGCTGACGACTGGGCAGCCTTACTACGGCGTGGACGGTTCGCTCGCCGGCTACAACGTCAATCGCGGCCTCGTCACCGTGCAGGGCGCGGGGCTCAATGCGACGAACGTCGACCAGGTCGACATCATTGCCCGCGCCATACAGGCGAATGCGGCGATCTACGCGAAGAACCTGAACGTCGTCGCTGGAGCTAACCAGGTCAATCACGAAACGCTGACAGCGAAGCCGATCCAGGGCGACGGCGCCGCGCCTGGCGTCGCGATCGACGTCGGCCAGCTCGGCGGGATGTATAGCGACCGGATTTATCTGGTCGGCACAGAGGGTGGCGTTGGCGTGCGTAATGCCGGGGCAATTCCTGATTTTGTTACAAGTGCCAATAAGATTGGGATAAGTCAGGCCGCGGCTCAGCCCGAAAATGTGTTGCAGAAACAAAAGGAGTAGATCAATGATCGATGGTCTATGGAGTGGTCTTTTGAGTGGATTTTTGGGGCCTGTTGTTGCAAAAATTATCGGGAAATTCTCATATTGGAAGGTTTTTGTTTTCATGTTGGCGTGCATTTATATTTTCATATTCTCGGTTGCGATATTTAAGTCTGGAGTTGAGAAAGGGTTTTCGACTGCGGTGGCGATTTCTTTGGGGATGCCAGGGGCATTGGTGCCGATTGGGTTTGCCGCGGTTTTTGCATTTTGCGCTTTTCTTCAAGTGCGTTCGGGTAAGAAGGGTTGATTTTTTGAGGGGTGGGGTGGTTGAAAATAAATTATTGAAGAGATGAAAGTTGTCGAGAATTGCTGGGATTGCTTGGCTGCATTTGATTGTCAGTATGGTGCTCATTTTTTTGATGGAGAGGATGCGCATATATACGTCAACGACTGGCTTGGCGTGTTTGGTGCGATGGAGGACGATTTTTGCAAAAAGAATGACGATGGATTTGTTGGGCATTGTGTTTTGGTATTTAGAGGGGTGAGTAAGTTTGATTTTGTTGTGACGCCATATGACAGGGTTGGCGGCATTGTGTCATGGAAAAATCCAATCTCCTTTAATTATGTTGGCAAGCGAGGTGGCGGCGAGCAGGCGTACGAGTTGGCAGGAGGTTTACATGGATTTGCATCGTCGGTAGGTATTTATGTCGAATCGCGAGGATTTGAGTTGCATATTTTGGCGGAAGATGAGCCATCGCGCCGCTTCCATGTCTGATTATAGGTTTTAAATTTGATATTGAATTTGTGGGTGTTCGTGGTGGGAATTGATTAATTTCTTGGTCGTATTTGTGAGTCGGGATTGTTGGTGTTGTGTGTTGGGTGTGGCTGGTGAAGTTAATAAATGAAAGACATAGCGGAATAAATGCGAGAGACTCAAAGACCACCGCTTGTCGTCGACCTCGACGGCACGCTGACCCCATCGGACACCCTGATGGAATCAGTGATCCACGCGGTAAGACGCAAGCCTTCAAATCTGCTGCGATTGCCTTTCTGGCTCGCCGGCGGGCGCGCCGCGTTCAAGGCCAAAGTTGCAGAACACGCCGATTTTCGAGCTGAGACACTCCCGTATCGCGAACCGCTTGTCGACTATCTCGAGAGCGAACGCGAAAGCGGCCGCAAGATCGTGCTCGCAACTGCCGCGCATCGTTCGATCGCCGAGCAGGTGAGCGCGCATCTCGGTCTGTTCGATTTCGTCATCGCAACTACCGGCGACACGAATCTCAAGGGCGCGACCAAACTGGCCGGCATTCGCCGGCAGGTCGGCGACGACTTCGTCTATGCGGGTGACAGCAAAGCCGATCTGCCGATCTGGGCAGGCGCGAAAGGTGCGGTCCTGGTCGGCGTTACGAATGGTGTCGCGGCGAATGTCCGCAGCCGCATTCCGGTTGAAAGAGAGTTCTCGAACGCGCGCGCAGGCTTTGCCACATGGTGCAAAGCGCTGCGTGTCCACCAGTGGCTGAAAAACCTGTTGCTGTTCGTTCCGCTGCTGACTGCGTTTGCGTTCCTCGACACCGGCAAGGTTGCCACACTCGTGCTCGCCTTCCTGTCGATGTCGCTTGGCGCGTCGGCCACCTACATCGGCAACGATCTCTGGGATCTGGACAACGATCGCCGACACCCTCGCAAGCGCAACCGCGCATTCGCAAGTGGCACGCTGCCGATTGTGCAGGGGCTCGGTTGCGCGGCACTGCTGCTGACCCTGGCATTTGCGCTGGCATTTGTGGTGTCGCCCGAATTTGCCGGCATGTTTGCGCTCTACCTGCTGCTCACGACCGCATACAGTTGGCGCCTGAAATCGATCGTGCTGCTCGATGTCGTCGTGTTGTCGTTGCTGTACACCTATCGAATCATCGCCGGAGCCGTCGCTGCGGAAATCACGGTCAGCCGCTGGTTGCTCGCGTTTTCCGTATTTGCGTTCCTGAGCCTCGCGCTGGTAAAGCGCTGCTCCGAGCTGGTGCTTTTGCGTCAGCACAACAAACGCGCTTCAGCAGGCCGCGATTACCGCGTGGGCGATCTCGAAGTGCTCTGGCCGTTCGGTATCGGCGCATCGCTTGCCGCAGTAGTCGTCTTCGGCCTTTTCATCAACGCCCCCGAGACCGCCGCACGCTACGCGATTCCGCACTTGCTCTGGTTCGTGCAGATCGGCCTGATCTACTTGTTCGGCCGACTCTGGATCACCACGGTTCGCGGCGCGATGCACGACGATCCGATCGTTCATATCCTCGAAAACCGCGGCAGCTTCACCATGCTTTGCGTCATGGTGACGATCGTGCTGGCCGCTCACTTCCTGCCGGCGCCGTAAGCGGCGATAACCCTATGACGGAAAAGAACCAGAACCGGGTGCGAGCCTTCTGCCGTTTCGCCATCGTCTACGTGCTGCTGTTCATCTGCGCCGGAAACATCACGAACAGCATGCTGCTGAAATGGGGTTTCCGCGACGATCAGAAGGGCGACTTTGCAACGAGCTACAGCCTCGTCGGCATGATGAACGGCGACGCACCGAAGCCTTACGTCTACCGGTCGTCGTTTCCGACTGCCGCCAAGTGGATTGTCGAGCAGCTTGACCAGGCAAAGCAGGACAAGCTGTTCAAATCGATCAAACGGCATGACTCCCTGCGCAACGCCTATTTCACGAGCGTTCCGGAAGAATACTGGACGCCTGTCACGGCGCTCGTCTATCACCTGACGTACATCGCGATCGTGCTGTCGACTCTCTTTGCGCTTCTGCTGATCTATAAGCTGGCGAGGCTGCACGGACTCAGCTTCGGGCATTCCGTCGGCTTTCTGGCGGCGTTCAGTTTCGTCTATCCGTTGACGTTTCAGCAGGGCGGCTACTACTACGATTTCTTTGAACTGCTCGGCGTGCTGGGTGCGTGCTACTTCCTGATCAAGAGGCGAATGCTGGCATGCACGCTGATGATTGCCGTCTTCTCCCTGAACAAGGAAACGTTCTTTCTCGTACCGCTCGCGTTGTTCCTGTTGCACGAGCGGGACGTCGCAATGTCGAAGCGCGTTGCGTGGCTCGTGCTGCAGCTCGGGATCTGCATCGCGACCCGGCAGTTCATCATGAGCGGATACAGTGAAAACGCTGGAGGATTCGTCGAATATCACGTGTGGGACAACCTGAAGTTCTGGGTGAATCCCAAGTCCTATTTGTCCTTCTACAACCTCATCGGCAAAGGCATTTTCACGCCGAGCCTGGAAAATCCGCTGATGGTCGTGCCACTTGCCGTGTTCTTCCGGGCAGCCTGGCGCGCGACGCCGACGCGCTACCGAAGCTACTTCTTCGCGGCATTCCTGCCCGTGCTGGTGCTGTTCATCTTTTTCGGCTATCGGGACGAGGCGCGCAATTTCTCGGTCGTGTTCCCCGCGCTCGTGTTGATTGCGCTGCACGGCGCGAACCGGGTCAACGCAATTTTCAGCAGCAGTACAGATACATCGGGTGACAGTCGTGTCTCGCCCAATCGTCGGACGGATATCGAAGTGGCGACGGAGGCGGCGCGATGAACTGGCTGATCGTTGCCGCGAGTGGCGTGTTCGGCGGGCTCGCCAGCGTATTGCTCAGGGTTGCCGCGCTCAAGGAAATCTCGCTTGGCGAGTCGGACGTACTGCCATGGATTGCACGCGGTGCCGCCGTTGCCGCTTACGGCGCAGGGTTCGTGCTTTACGCGGCCGCATTGCGCAAGACAACCCTCGGCATTGCCTATCCCACCATGGTGGCGATCTCCATGCTCGTCGTGCTGTCGTTCACAGCAATGCATGAGCATCTATTGCGGCCGATGCAGGCGGCCGGCGCATTCGTCATCCTGATCGGCGTTTGGATGATCACGCGGTACGCGTAATCCAGAGAAACCAGCATATGAAGAAAAAAATCCGGGGAGCCAATCTCGTCGCGGCTTCGGTACTGCTCGCATCGGCCGGAGTCGCGGCGCAATCCGCTTCGCCTGGCACGCTACCCGCAAGCAATGATCAGCGCGCTCGCGAGCAGGAAGAAGCGCGTGAACGCGAAAGAGCCGTTTCTGCTCCTGCAGTTCGTTCATCGGTGACCGAGCGTGTCGCATTCCCGTCATTGCCGACCGAATCGCCATGTTTCCGCATCGACCGTTTTGCACTCGACGTACCCGATTCGCTGCCCGACACGGTGAAAGTCCAGGGCGCGTCCGCGTTGCCGATGGATCGCTTCGCCTTCGCGCGCGAGTGGCTCGGTCACTATGACGGGCAGTGCGTTGGCAAGCAGGGCCTCGACGTGCTCGTGAAAGGGCTGTCCCAGGCGATCCTTGCGCGCGGCTACATCACGACGCGCGTGCTTCTGCCTGAGCAGGATTTGTCCGCAGGCACGCTCAAGCTGGCGTTGATCCCCGGCGTCATCCGCCAAGTGCGCTTCTCCGACGAGAAACTCCGCGGCACCTGGAAGACCGCCTTCCCGACCCGCGACGGCGACCTCCTGAACCTGCGCGACCTCGAGCAAGGCCTCGAGCAGATGAAGCGCGTTTCGAGCCAGGACGTCTCGATGCAGATCGTCCCCGCCGACACGCCGGGCGAAAGTGACGTCGTGCTCGACATCAGGCGCGGCAAACCCTGGACCGTCGTCGCCTCGATCGACAACTCCGGCACACGTGCCACCGGCCGCCTGCAAGGCAACTTGTCGGTCGGCATCGACAACCCGCTCGGCCTGAACGATATCTTCAACATCGGGGTGAGTCAGGATCTCGAACTCGGCGACAAGCGTCTAGGCTCGCACGGCTGGAACGGCTTTTATTCGATTCCGTGGGGCTACTGGACTGCGACGCTGTCGGCCTACACGAACACGTACTACCAGCAGATTGCGGGTGTGAACCAGACCTTCGTCGCGAGCGGCAACTCGAAGACCATCGACTTCAAGCTGAACCGCGTGCTGTCGCGCAGCCAGAACGACGTGTTCGGCGCGCAATTCCGGCTGTCGCGCCGCTTCGGCCAGAGCTTCATCGAAGACACGGAAATCCCGCAGCAGCGCCGCAACAACACGTTCGTCGAGATCGGCCTGACCGATCGTCACTACTTTGGCGGCGCGCAGTTCGACGGGATGCTCGCGTACCGGCAGGGCATCGGTGCATTCGGCGCGCAGGACGACATCCTGGCGGCCGAAGGCGGCCCGACCTACCGCTACCGGATGGCCGTGCTCGACGCGAACCTGCAGATGCCGTTCGCCATTGCGAAACAGCCGTTTCGCTATGTCGGTACCTTCCACGGCCAATACACGGGCAACACGCTGTACTACATCGACGACCTGACGATCGGCAGCCGCTATACGGTGCGCGGTTTCGATGGCGAGACGATGCTGGCAGCTGCGCGCGGCTTCTACTGGCGAAACGAATTGCAGATGCCGATCGGGCAGACGGGGCAGGCTGTGTATGCAGGGCTCGATTACGGTCGCGTGTGGGGGCCGCAGCCCGTCGCGCTGGTCGGCACGCAATTGGCCGGCGCCGTGATCGGTGTGAAGGGAAGCGTCGGTACGCGATTCGGCGCTTACGCGTACGACTTGTTCGCGGGGACGCCAGTGTACAAGCCGTCGGGTTTCCCGACCGCGCGCGTGACGTTCGGCTTCCAGCTGACGGCGCAGTTTTGACGGCGCTGGCTATGTGAAGGAAAGCTGGCGTAGCCCGCCAAGTGGGGAATGGGCTGCATCGATCAAGAGGGCATGCGGCATCAATAATTAGCAATATTTAATAAATAAGAGAGAAGCAAATGAAAATGAATCGACTGTATGCGGCAACCGTGATCGGAGCGGCGGTACTGCTGGCGGGATGTGGCGGTGGCGATGGTGACGGTAGCGGCGCCAAGGCAACCGGTACCACCAGCACCAGCAATAACGGCTCGACCGGTGCGGCGACCGATACCACGTCGACCGATCAAACCGCCACATTCAAGTGTCCGAGCGGCTACAAGTCGATACAGGTGACGAAGAGCACGATCCCGAATGCAACGATGACGCTCGTGACCGACGATGGCGTGGCGACGTATACGTTCAAGACGCCGCAGGACGGCGTGGTTCGTGACGGGACGGTGTGTCTGGGCAAGCCCGATCCGGTTCCCGCGGGCGTTCAGGCCGATGTGATCTACGAGATCAAGACATATGGCGGTTTCTACGAAATGTCCGACCGGAAACTGACCCTGAACTTCACGTCGAACCTCATTCCCGATCCGTCCCCGCCGGTGATTGAGCTGGCCGACGTATCGAGCGGAACGGTCACGTACAAGCCGGCTATTCAGGGGAGCCTCATTTCAACGCCGCCGAATTTCAGCCTGAGTGTCTATCCGAACGCTCCCGGTTTGTATGTGGTGCGCCTGAAACGATAAGCACCGTGCCCGGGCCATGGCCAGCGTTCCGTGCCGTCAGACCGACGACTTGGCGCGTTGAGCCGTAGCCATCATGGCGAGCACTGCTTCTTTGATATCGGGTCGCCCAGGCGTCCTTGCACGCTTGGGCGGCGAAGGGCCAGCAAGATCTGACAAGCTGGCCGAAAGCATTTGACCCCATTCAAAGAGGCCCGCCCGGCCTTGCGAATTCGTGCTCGTCGCGGCGCTCCACCCGGCAGATTTCTCCCAAATGCATCACAAGTCATTCATCCGATGAAAAAACCCCGCCGGTTCCCGGTATGATGCGCACCTTGCGTTTGTCGAACGCACTATTTTTGATGCGATTTTGATGGGCGAGGCCCCACAAAACCGCACAATCCGAACCTGAAAGATTCTGTAATATAAATTCCGTATACTCGTAAGTTCTGATCCAGGCGCCGCCTGCCATTTCCTTCGGCCGACCGCCCACGCAGAACAACCAGATACGTCGCCGCCTGGCCGTCTTGCGCCGCGACACGCTATGCACCACCACTGAACAACTTATGTCTTCCCGCCACTCAGGTTCGCCCGGCCTCGCCGCGGCGGTGATCGCCCGTGTCCGGGCGCTGATCCGCAACGAGCGTGTGCTGTCGCCGCTGCTCGCGCTCGGCATCGGCCTGCTGCTGATCGTGGTTTTCCAGCACCTGTCGGAATCCGTCGACTACCGGTCGGTGATCCGCGAGTTGCGTCACATGTCCGTCGGCGAGTGGGGCGCATCGCTGGCCGCGACGGCCCTCAGTTATCTCGCGCTCGTCGCCCGCGATGCGGTCGGCCTGCGTTATGTCGCCGCGAAGGTGCCGCGCGTCGCGTTGTGGATCGGCGCGATCGCCGGGTCCGCGCTCGGTAACGCGACCGGCTTCGGCGCCCTGACGGGCGGCGCGGTCCGCGCACGCGTGTACGGCGTGTCGGGCGTCACGCCCGCGCAGATCGGCCGGATGACGGTGTTCACGAGCGGCACGCTGGCGCTCGCCATGGTGTTGATGACGGCGGTCGGCATGGTCTGCGTGCCGGAGGCGCTCGCCGCGATGCTGCACGTCGCGCCCGGCGTGCTGACGTGGACCGGCGCCGCGCTGCTCGTGGTGCTGGCCGCGATGGTCGCGATGTGCGGCAGCACGGCGCGCCCGGTCGTCACGCGCTTCAAGTGGCTGTCGTTCGACGTGCCGGCGCGGCGCGATCTCGTCGCGCAGGTCGTCTATGCGATCCTCGACGTCGTCGCCGCGGGCCTGACGCTGTGGGTGCTGCTGCCGGCCGCGCCGGTCGGCTTCCCGACCTTCATCACGGTGTATGCGGCCGCGCTGCTGCTGGGGATGATCGGCCATACGCCGGGCGGGATCGGCGTGTTCGAAGCCGCGATGGTCTTCACGCTCGGTCGCGAAGTGCCCCCGCACGCGATGGTCGCCGCGCTCATCGCGTATCGCGCAATCTATTTTGGCGTGCCGCTCGTGCTGTCGGCCGGCCTGCTGGCCGGTTTCGAGGGCCGCGCGCTGCGCCGCCGGCTCGTCACGCGGCAGGCCGTGCGCGTGTCGCAGCTCGCGCCGGTGTTCCTGAGCCTCGTGACGTTCGCGGTCGGTAGCATGCTGGTGATCTCGAGCGCAACGCCCGCGTTCTGGCACCGGATCGCGATCCTGCGCCACCTCGTGCCGCTGTGGGTGCTCGAAGGCTCGCAGGTGATCTGCAGCGTGCTCGGCGTCGCGCTGCTGTTCGTCGCGCGCGGGCTGCTGCGCCGCCTCGACGGTGCGTGGTGGATGACCTTCGCGCTGACGCTCGCAAGCCTCGCGCTGTCGCTCGCGAAAGGCCTCGCGTTCGTCGAGGCCGGCGTGCTCGGCACGCTGCTGGTGCTGCTGCTCGTCAGCCGCCGCCGCTTCAACCGCCATTCGTCGCTGCTCGCGGAGCGCTTCACGGTGAGCTGGTTCGTGTCGGTGGCGATGGTGCTGATGCTGGCCGTGTGGGTGCTGTTCTTCGCGTTCCGCGACGTGCCGTACACGCGCGAGCTGTGGTCGCATTTCTCGTTCGACGCGCGTGCGCCGCGCGCGCTGCGCGCGACGCTCGCAGCCGGCGTGTTCGTCGCGCTGTTCGCGCTGTGGCAACTGCTGCGCCCGGCGCCCGGCCGTTTCGTGAAGCCCGCGGCGCAGGACCTGTCGGATGCCGAACGGATCATCCGCGCGCAGGAATGCAGCGATGCGGGCCTCGCGCTGATGGGCGACAAGTCGTTCCTGTTCTCCGAATCGCGCCAGGCGTTCCTGATGTACGCGAAGTATGGCCGCACGTGGGCCGCGCTGCACGACCCGGTCGGGCCGCGCGAGGAATGGCCTGCGCTGATCGGCAAGTTCATCGCGCTCGCACACGCGCACAGCGGTCGTGCGGCTTTCTACCAGGTGCGCGCCAACGCGCTGCCGCTGTATCTCGACGCGGGGCTCACGCTGATGAAGCTCGGCGAGGAAGCGCATATCGCGCTCGACCAGTTCGACCTGAAAGGTTCGAACCGGTCGCACCTGCGCTACGCGCTGCGCCGTGGCGACAAGGATGCGCTGACGGTCGAGGTGATCGCACCGCCCGACGTGCCGGCCACGCTGCCGGCCTTGCGCGACATCTCCGACGGCTGGCTCGACAGCCGCGACGCGCGTGAGAAGAGCTTCTCGGTGGCGGCGTTCCACGACGGCTATCTGGCGACGCAGTCGGTGATGCTCGTGCGGCAGGCCGACAAGCCGATCGCATTCGTCACGTTCATGACGACCGACCTCAACACCGAGGCGACGGTCGGCGTGATGCGGCACCTGCCGGACGCATCGCCGTATGCGATGGAATATCTGTTTACGCAGCTCGCGCTGCATCTGAAGGAAGCGGGCTTCCGCAAGCTGAGCCTGGGCATCGCGCCGTTCTCGGGGATGGGGGCGGCGAAGATGCCGTCGCCGTGGCACCGGGTCGGCCTGATGGTCTGGCGCTTCGGCGGCCGCTTCTACAACTTCCGCGGCTTGCGCGCATTCAAGAGCAAGTTCGAACCGCACTGGGAGCCGCGTTATCTCGCGGCCTCGGGCTCGGTCGGCGTGTTCGTCACGCTCGCGGACCTGTCATTGCTGGCTGGAGGTCGGCGTTCATGATGTTGAAGAAGGGAATCGCGCGGGCGGCAGCCGCCTGCGCGGGAATGATGCTGGCCGGCGCCGCGTGCGCCACGCAGCCGGCCGCGGTGAAAGCCGAAACCGTATCGGGCGGCCGCTACGGGCCCGTCACCGTGACCAAGCCCGGCGGGCCGCTGCGCGGCTTCGTCGTGCTGTTCTCGCGCGAGGCCGGCTGGAGTGCGGCCGACCAGCAGGCCGCCGATGCGCTCGCGAAAGCCGGTGCGATGACGGTCGGCGTCGATTCGGAGCGTTACGCGACGAATCTCGCCGCGAAGCAGGAGACCTGCCACCACCTCGACGGCGACGCCGAAGCGGTCAGCCACCAGCTCGAACGCCTCGCGCAATCGTCGCGCTATTTCACGCCGATCGTCGCGGGCGTGGGCCAGGGCGGCGCGATCGCGAAGCAGATCCTGTCGATGGCGCCGGAGAACACGATCGCCGGTGTCGTATCGGTCGATCCGGCGGCGAGGCTCGATCCGCGCTTCAAGCCGTGTCCGCCCGATCCGACGATCGTGCGGCGCGCGATGCCGGGTTTCGTCGAAACGGCGGCCGCGGGCGATTCCGCGAAGCTCGTGTCGCTCGTCACGTCGCACCTGCGGGACACCACCAGCAGCGACGAACTCGACGTGTCGGATCTGCCGCTCGTCGAGCTGCCGGCCAAGGGCGGCAACGGCCAGCTCGCGATCGTGATCTCGGGCGACGGCGGCTGGCGCGATCTCGACAAGACGATCGCCGAGGCGCTGCAGCGCGATGGCGTGTCGGTGGTCGGCATCGACAGCCTGCGCTATTTCTGGAGCGAGAAGCCGCCGGCGCAGGTGAGCCGCGATCTCGCGCGCGTGATGCGCACCTACATGGCGCGCTGGCATGCGAATCGCGTGGCGCTGGTCGGCTACTCGTTCGGTGCCGACGTGATGCCGTTCGCGTACAACCGGCTGCCGGCCGACCTGCGCGACAAGGTCGCCGTGATGTCGCTGCTCGGCTTCGCGCCGGCCGCCGATTTCCAGATCCGCGTGACGGGCTGGCTCGGCATGCCCGCGAGCGACAAGGCGCTGAAGGTCGCGCCGGAAATCGCGAAGGTGCCGCCGCAGCTCGTGCAGTGCTTCTATGGCGCGGAGGAGAAGGACACGATGTGTCCGGCGCTCGTGAACACGGGCGCCGACGTGATCAAGACGCAGGGCGATCACCACTTCGGCCGCGACTACATCGCGCTCGAGAAGAAGATTCTCGGCGCGTTCGGCAAGCCGGTGGCGGCGCGCTGAACGCCGGCGCCCGCTTCGCGGCGGGCGCCGGCCGGACCTTTCCGGTTCTTCGTACGGGCGGCCAGCGTGCCGCCCGTTTCATTTTGCGGCGGGCGTTGCCGCGTTCTGCTGCGGCGCGACCGTTCTCGCATCGCGTTGATAGAAGCCCGGAAACCGGTCGAGTTGCCGCCGCGCGGCCGCGATGTCGGTATCGTCGCCGAGTACGGCGCTCGAGAACCCCGTGCGCTCCATCAGCAGCAACTGGTCGACCAGCACCTCGCCGGTCGCGCGCAGGTCGCCGGTGAAGCCGTAGCGCTTGCGCAGCAGGTACGCCTGGCTGTATGCGCGGCCGTCGGTGAACGACGGGAACTGCAGGTCGATGCGCGTGACTTGCGCGATCCGCCCGGCGAGCGGCGGCAATTCCTCGTCGTTGCCGATCGTCAGCATCGTGTCGTCGTGCGGCTGCGTGTCGTCGGCGTGTTCGGCCGGCGTCAGCAGGCGGATGCGCGCGTGTGCGTTCGAAGCTTGCTGGTTCATGCGGGCTCCACCTGATGGCGCGCGTCGTTTGCGGCGGCCTTGAAGGGTTCCGTGCCGATGCGGCGGACGGTGTCGATGAACCGTTCGCTGCGGCCGTCGTTGTCGATCCGTGCGTCGAGGTACGCGTTGACGATCGCTTCGACGACATCGACGATCTCGTCCGCCGAAAACGACGGGCCGATCACCTTGCCTGGCCGCGCCGGGCCGCTCGCGGTCGAGCCGTCCGAGCCGCCGAGCGTGACCTGGTACCACTCGGCGCCGTCCTTGTCGACGCCGAGGATGCCGAGGTGGCCGCTGTGATGATGGCCGCACGAGTTGATGCAGCCGCTGATGTGCAGGTCGATGTCGCCGACGTCGTGCAGCATGTCGAGATCCTGGAAGCGCTCGGCGATCGCATCGGCGATCGGGATCGAGCGTGCATTCGCCAGCGCGCAGAAGTCACCGCCCGGGCACGCGATCATGTCCGTCAGGAGTCCGACGTTCGCGCTGGCGAGCCCGATCGCGCGGGCGTTTTCCCACAGCGGGAACAGGTCGTCGACATGCACCCACGGCAGCACGACGTTCTGCGTATGCGTGACGCGCGCCTCGCCGGCCGAGAAACGGTCGGCGAGATCGGCGAGCGCGTCGAGCTGGTCCGGCGATGCGTCGCCCGGGGCCTGCAGGCGGCGCTTGAACGACAGCGTGACGATGCGCAGCGCCGGGTCGCGGTGATCGGCGACATTGCGTGCGAGCCAGCGCGCGAAGGCCGGGTGGTGTGCCGCCTGGGCCGACACGCGCAGGTTCGCGTCGCGCAGGCTGACCGTGCGCGGCTTGAGCCGCGGCGCGACGAACGACGCGGCGACGCGGTCGAACTCGACCTGGGCGATCGTGTGCAGCCCGCCGTCGTGCTCGACGATCTGGCGGAACTCTTCCTCGACGTCGTCGATGTAGCGTTGCCCCTCGGTCTTCACGAGGATCTTGATGCGCGCCTTGTACTTGTTGTCGCGCCGTCCGTAGCGGTTGTACACGCGGACGATCGCCTCGATGTAGTTCATCACGTGCTGCCAGGGCAGGAACGCGCGCAGCAGCGTCGCGATCGTCGGCGTCCGGCCCATCCCGCCGCCCACGCTCACGCGAAAGCCGAGTGCGCCCGTATCGTCGCGCACGAGCTTGAGGCCGACGTCGTGCCAGTCGGTCGCGGCACGATCCTCGGCTGCCCCGGTGATGGCGATCTTGAACTTGCGCGGCAGGAACGCGAATTCGGGGTGCAGCGTCGTCCACTGGCGCATCACTTCGGCGAACGGGCGCGGATCGGCGATCTCGTCCGGCGCGACACCGGCGCGCTCGTCGCACGAGATATTGCGGATGCAGTTGCCGCTCGTCTGGATGCCGTGCATGTCGACGGTCGCGAGCAGATCCATCACGTCGGCGGCCCTGGCGAGCGGAATCCAGTTGAACTGCACGTTGGTGCGCGTCGTGAAGTGCGCGTTGCGGGTCGGCAGGCGCATCGTGCCGAGCAGGGCCTGCGCGTCGCATGCGGCGCGGTAGGTGGCATCGTCGGGCACATCGTAGTCGCGCGCGATCCGCGCGAGCACGCGCAACTGCGCGCTCGACAGTTCGCCGTACGGCACGGCCACGCGCAGCATCGGCGCGTGGCGCTGCACGTACCAGCCGTTCTGCAGGCGCAGCGGCCGGAACGCGTCTTCGCTCAGCGTGCCGAGCTGCCAGCGCTCGAGCTGGTCGCGAAACTGGGCGGCGCGGCTGTGCACGAGCGCCCGGTCGAAAACGGTATATCGATACATGACGTGATACGCGAGAGGAGCCGCGGCGCGATGCGGGCGGCTCGAGGGGACGTTGCGACGGGTGTCAGGCAACCGGAGACAGCGTAGGGAACGCGGGGCGGCGGGACAAGCAGCAGATCGGGACGAAAAGGGCGCAGCAGATGGCCGGCGAGATGCCGGTGCAGGCCGGCGCGGGCCGGGCATGCGTGCATGCCCGCGACGGGTGCTTACGCGTCGGCGTCGACGACGAGCGCCGGATCGAGCGCGCGGATGCGCTGGTCGATGAAGTAGCCGCCGCCTTCCTGGTAGCGCAGGAACAGCCGGTTGCACGCGCGGCAGCGGCTCACGGTGCAGCGGTTGTACGGGAAATGGCGCAGTGCGATCGGCGCGTCGTCCGACGCGTAGCGCGTGCCGGCCGGATGATATTCGGCGTAGGTCGGCTCAGCCTCGCCCGGCGGCGTGAGCGTGGCGACTTCGGTCAGTTGCGCGTCCTGCAGCGACAGCGGCAAGGTCGTCCATCCGGCGAGCGGCGTTTTCGTGCAGGTGCACGGCTGCGCGACGTGCGCTGCTTCGGTGGCCAGTTTCAACAGCGCGTCGTGATCGAGGTAGGGCAGTTGACTCATGGGAAATCATGAAGAGGCGGCGGGATCAGCACTGTAACCCGCGCACGGGTTGCGTGCATGGCGCGTGACGCAGGCGGCGCACCGTGTGCGCTTCAATCGCCCTTGCGGACCGACGGCTGCGCGACCAGCTCGCCGAGCACGCGGATCGCGCGTTCGATGTCGCGGCTCCACGGATGGCCGAAGTTCACGCGCACGCAACGTTCGAAGCCGTGCGCGGCCGAAAACAGCGGCCCCGGCGCGAAACTGATCCCGCGTGCGATCGCCTGGCGATGCAGCTCCATCGCGTCGATCGCGTCGGGAAACGCGAGCCACAGAAAATAGCCGCCTTCGGGGCGCACCCACTCGACGCCGGCCGGCAGCCAGCGCCGCAGCGCGTCGTCCATCCGGTCGAGCTGCGTGTGCAGCGCGCCGCGCAGCTTGCGCAAGTGCCGGTCGTAGCCGCCGTGCTCGAGATAGTTCGCGATGCCGGCCTGCGCGGGAATGCTGGCCGACAGCGTCGTCATCAGCTTGAGCCGCTGCACCTTCTCCGCGAACCGGCCGGCGGCGGCCCAGCCGATCCGGTAGCCGGGCGCGAGCGTCTTCGAGAACGAACTGCAGTGCATCACGAGGCCGTGCCGATCGAACGCGCGCGCGGGCAGCGGGTAGTCGGGGCCGAAATGCAGCTCGCCGTATACGTCGTCCTCGATCAGCGGCACGTCGCGTGCGGCGAGCATTTCGACGAGCGCACGCTTTTTTTCGGTGGACAGCGTGACGCCGGTCGGATTCTGGAAATTGGTCATGAACCAGCACGCGCGAATGTCGTGCCGGTCGAGTGCGTTCGCGAGCGCATCGAGATCGAGGCCCGTGCGCGGATCGACGGGAATCTCGACCGCGCGCAGGTCGAGCCGTTCGATCGCCTGCAACGCCGCATAGAAGCCGGGCGCTTCGACGGCCACGACGTCGCCGGGCCGCGTGACGGCCATCAGGCACAGGTTCAGCGCCTCGAGCGCGCCGTTCGTGACGACGATCTCGTCGATGGGCTGCGAGATGCCCGTCGCGAGATAGCGCCGGGCGATCTGCTGGCGCAGCGCCTCGTTGCCGGGCGGCAGGTCGACGACCGTGCTCCACGGGCTGACGAGCCGCGTGGCCTGCGCGAGCGATTTCGCGAGGCGCGGCAACGGAAACAGTTGCGGCGACGGGAATGCGGAGCCGAGCGGCACGATGCCGGGCTGCGTGGCCGCGTCGAGGACGGAGAACACGAGGCTGCTGATGTCGACCTTGCGTGTGGCGCCGGCCCGTTTCGCGCGGCGCGTGGGCGCCGGGCCTGCCTCCGGCGTTGCGCCCGGCGCGACGTAGTAGCCCGAGCGTTCGCGCGCGCGGATCAGCCCCCACTGTTCGAGCAGGTAGTACGCGCGAAACACCGTCGACTGGCTCACGCCGTGCTGCGCGATGATCTGCCGCAGCGACGGCAGCCGCGTGCCGACGGCGAGGTTGCCGTTGCGGATGTCGTCGGCGATCGTGTGGGCGAGGGTTTCGTAGCGTTTCATCGGCGAGGGTGGTGCGCGCCGTCGCCACGCGCGGGCCGGACTGGCGCCGCGCCGGCGGGCGCGGCTCATTGTCCGATGCGCGGCCCGAAAAGGAAAGTGCACGCGTGTCGGCCACGCGTTCCTGCCGCGTCAGGCCGCGTTCGGCTCCACGTTCCGCCGGTTCGCACCGCCGCGCAGCGGCGGCAGCGGCTCGACCTTGCCGACGATGAACAGGTACGACAGCGCGCCGACCACGCACAACGCACCGGCCACCGCGAGCGGCACGACGAACGAGCCCTTCGTGATCGACAGCATCACGCCCGTGAACGTCGTGATGAAGATCCCCGCGAGATTGCCCGCGAAATTCTGGATGCCGCCGAGCGACGCGACATGCGCCGGCGTCGGCGCGACTTCGCCGACGAGCGTCCACACGTTGGCGCCCGCGAACGACAGGCTGGCATACGCGAGCGCGAACAGCGCAAGGCACGCCCAGACGTTCTCGACGAAGGCCGACAGCGCGATCGACGAAGACAGCAGCATCCCGAGCACGAGGCAGGTCTTGCGCGCGGCGGTCGCGCTCCAGCCGCGGCGGAACAGGCTGTCGGACACGTAGCCGCCGAGCCAGCCGCCCGGAATCGCGAGCAGCGCGGGCAGCATGCCCCACGTGCCGAGCGACGCGAGCGAGAAGCCGCGCGACTGCAGCAGGTAGCTCGGGAACCACGTGATGAAGAAGTAGATCGCGAAGTTCAGGCAGAACAGGCCGATCATCATGCCCCACACGGTGCGATAGCGGAACAGGTCGAGCCACGACACCTTCGGGCCGTCGGTTGCGGCCGCAACCGACGGTGCGCCGCGCTGCGCGAGCAGGGCATCGACGGCGTCAGGCGCGATCGCGCGATAGCGTTCCGGGTCGCGATAGACGAACCACCATGCCAGCGCCCACACGATGCCGATGCCGCCCGTGATCACGAACGACCCGCGCCAGCCGACGATCGAGATCAGCCACGCGACGAGCGGCAGCGACAGCGCGGAGCCGACGCGCGAGCCGCTGTCGAAGATGCTGCTCGCGAGCCCGCGTTCGCTGCGCGGGAACCAGTTGAACGCGACCTTCGCGAACGACGGGATCGCGGCCGCCTCGCCGACGCCGAGCATCAGCCGCACGCCGACGAGCTGCGCGAGGCCGCGCGCGGCGCCCGTCGCGACGGTGAACACCGACCACCAGCCGACCGCGAGCGCGAGGCTCACGCGCACGCCGACCTTGTCGATGAACCAGCCGGCCGGCAACTGCAGGAACGCGTAGGTCCAGAAGAACGCGCTCAGCACGAGCCCCATGCCGACCGCGTCGAGGCCGAGGTCGGCGCGGATGCTGGGCGCCGCGATCGCGAGGTTCGCGCGATCAATGAAGTTGATGACGTTGGCCAGGAAGCACATCAGGATCATGGCCCATCGGATGCGTGGCATGCGGTGTCTCCGCGCGGAATGTCGTGACGGGCGGCCGGCGATCCGCTGCGCCGGCCGCCGCGATGGGCGGGTTATCGCGTGACTGGCGACGGCGTGCGGTCGAACTTCGCGAGTGCTTCCCACAGGCCGTTCAGGTAGACCGCGCCGAGCGCGCGGTCATAGAGGCCGTAACCGGGCTTGCCCGTCTCGCCCCAGATCATGCGGCCGTGGTCGGGGCGCACGTAGCCGGTGAAGCCGGTGTCGTGGTACGCCTTCACGATCGCTGCGATGTCGAGCGAGCCGCAGCTCGACAGGTGCGCCGTTTCCTCGAAATCGCCGTTCGCGTCGACCTTCACGTTGCGGATATGCGCGAAGTGGATGCGGCCCATCGCGCCGAATTCGCGCACGAGCGCCTCGACGTCGTTCTGCGGGCCCGCGCCGAGCGAGCCCGAGCACAGCGTCAGCCCGTTCGCGGGCGTGTCGACGATGCGCACGATCCGCGCGAGATCGTCGCGGTTCTTCACGATGCGCGGCAGCCCGAAGATCGGGCGCGGCGGATCGTCGGGGTGGATCGCCATCTTCACGCCGGCTTCCTCGGCGACCGGGACGATCGCCTTCAGGAAGTATTCGAGGTTCGCCCACAGCGCCGCTTCGTCGACGTCGCGATACTCGGCGAGCAGCGCCCGCAACTGTTCGGGCCGGTAGCTCGAATCCCAGCCCGGCAGAGCGATGCCGTCGTCCGGATCGATCCGGTCGACCGCATCGGTGCTGAACGCGAGGCAGGTCGAGCCGTCGTCGAGCGTCTTCGACAGCTCGGTGCGCGTCCAGTCGAAGACTGGCATGAAGTTGTAGCAGATGACGCGCACGCCGGCCGCGCCGAGGTGGCGAATCGTCTGACGGTAGTTGTCGATCAGGCGGTCGCGGCCCGGCTTGCCGAGCTTGATGTCCTCGTGCACCGGCACCGATTCGACGACTTCGAACTGCAGGCCGGCGCGTTCGATCGTCGCCTTCAGCGCGTCGATCGTGTGCGCGGGCCAGACTTCGCCCACCGGTTCGTCGTAGATCGCCGACACGATGTGCGTGACGCCCGGGATCTGGCGGATGTATTGCAGCGAGACCGGATCGGACTCGCCGTACCAACGGAAAGACATCTTCACTGGAGCGGCTCCTGGCTGGCGGTTCATGCATCGGGCGACCGGGCGGCAGTGTGCCGGCCCGTCGTCGGTGTGCGGATTATGATTGGTATGCCAGTTGTGTGGGATAGTGGTTTACCAGTTGTCCGATTCAGGATTGGCCGGAACGACGCTTCCGGGAGCGTCCAGTCGAGCTGGCCGACAGGCCGAACCGGATGCGGGCCGGAATTGGTGTACCATTTTGGCGATCCGGCGCCGCGACGGCGCCGGCCAGCTTGTTGAGAGCCTTTCGATGACCGATCTTTCCAGCCTGCCCGCCAACCGCGACACCGATGCCGCGGACCGCTCCTATATCGGCCTTGCGCGGCAGATTCACGCGATGGTGGCCGCCGGCGCGTTCGAAGCCGGCGCGCGGCTGCCGTCGGAGCGCAGCCTGGCCGACCAGTTCGGCGTGAGCCGCACGCAGGTGCGCGAGGCGATCATCGCGCTCGAAGTGCAGGGGATCGTCGAGGTGCGGATCGGTTCGGGCATCTACGTGTCGGCGGCCGATGCCGCGCGGCCGGTGACGTTCGAGGTGCCGCGCGGCCCGGGGCCGATCGAGACGCTGCGCGCGCGCGGGCTGATCGAGGCGGAGGTTGCCGCGCTCGCGGCGACCGAGCGCAAGGATGCCGATCTCGATCGCCTGTTTTTCTCGCTGACGACGATGCGCGAGCAGATGGACGACAAGGCTGCATACGACGCGGCCGATCGCCAGTTCCACCTGCGGATCGCGGAATCGACCGGCAACACGGTGCTGCTGCACATGGTCACCGCGATGTGGGACTGCGCGCGCAGCGATCCGCTGTGGGACAAGATCGAGGAGCACTTTCACTCGACCGCGCTGCGCGAGGCGTCGCAGGAGGATCACCAGCGGATCTTCGCGGCGATCATGGCGCGCGATGCGGGAGGGGCCCGCGACGCGATGCGCGCGCACCTGTCGCGCGTGATCGCGGAGTTCACGCAAGCGTGGCGCTAGCGCGCCGGCAGCAGGCGAGCGGTGCGACAGGCCCGCTGCCGCGGGCCGCGTTTCAGGCCGCCGCTACCACCATCAAAGCCCTTCGAACAACGCGACATGCTCGTCATACGCGCGCTGCTGCCGTGCGTACGCATCGTCGAGATGCTCGTGCAGTGCGCGCTCGGCCGCATCGGCGTCGTGCCGCTCGAGCGCGTCGAGCACTTTCTGATGCTGCGCAAGCGTGACCTCGCCGACGATCGGATCGCGCACGGTCACGTGCCGCACACGGTCGATCGGCGCGCGCACGATCTCGACGAGCTGCTGCACGCGCGGTAGCCGGGCGGTCGCGCTGACGGTTGCATGAAACGCGTTGTCGCACGCGATCGCCGCGACCGCGTTGCCGCGTTCGATCGCGCGCCGGTGCGCATCCTGGATGTCGTGGAGCTGTTCGAGCTCGCGCGCGCTGATGACTTCGGCCGCGCGGCGGATCGCGGCCGTTTCCAGCACCTTGCGGATCAGCGCGCTCTCGACGAACTGCTCGCGCTTCACGGGCGCGACGAAGGTGCCCGATTGCGCGGCGATCAGCACGAGCTCCTCGCGTGCAAGCTGCAGCAGCGCCTCGCGCACGGGCGTGCGCGACACGCCGAGCGCCTCCGCGATCGCGCGCTCGTAGATCACGTCGTTCGGAAGCAGCGTCATCGTCACGATCGCGTCGCGCAACAGCGCGTGAATCTGCACGGACAGGGCCTGCGAGCGGTCCAGCGTGAATTCGGCTGGGATCAGGCGGGCGATGAAGGTGTCCTGGGTGGTGCGTTCTGACTTCATGAATGGGCTAGAGGGTGGCAGGCGACCGGCGTCCTCGGTGGGTGCCGGTCGATCAGTATATTAGTGCGCATACCGATTTCGGCGGATCGGTGGCGGATTCTCGATCGATCGATTCCGGGGTTTACCCCCGTATCGGCACCGGAAGGTATCTCTATAATCGCCAACTAATATATTAGTTGGCCAACGCTTCGAAGAAAGCGTGACCGGCGACCCATTCCCACTGGAGACACGTATGCACCTCGAAGACTCAGCCGGACCCCGCCCGACGGCCCATGCCTCGACCGCCGCGCCGACGGCCGTGCGCTGGCGGATTTTCTGGCTGCTGTTGTTGCTGTCGTCGATCAACTACATCGACCGCGCGTCGCTGTCCGTCGCGCTGCCGATCATCTCGACCGAATTCAGCCTGTCGCCCGCGATGGAAGGCGTGCTGCTCAGCGCGTTCTTCTGGACGTACGCGCTGATGCAGATCCCGAGCGGGCTGCTGGTCGACCGCTTCAAGGCGCGCACCATCGTCGGCCTCGCGACGATCGGCTGGGGCGCATGTCAGGCCGTCGCGGCCGCGTGCTTCAGTTGGGTGCCGCTGCTGCTGACGCGGCTCGGACTCGGCATCGCCGAATCGCCGATCATGCCGGCCGGCGCGAAGCTCGCGGGTACGTGGCTCACGCCGGCCGAGCGCGGCCGCGGCGCCGCGCTGCTCGACGGCGGCGCGCCGCTCGGCTCGGCGTGCGGTGCGATCATCATCACCGCGCTGATCGCGGGCCTCGGCTCGTGGCGGCTCGCGTTCGTCGTCGCGGGCGCGGGCACGATCGTCGTCGGCATCTTCGCGTGGTGGTACATCCGCAACCATCCGTCCGAGCATGCCGGCGTGAACGCGGCCGAGCTCGAGCACGTGACCGCGCATGCGGCCGCGGCCCGCGCGGGCGAGCCGAAGGGCAGCGTGCCGTTTCGCGAACTGCTGCGCGACCGTTCCGTGCTGTTCATGTTCGCGAGCTGGGCCTGCTACAACAGCGTGTTCTACGGGCTGATGACGTGGATGCCCAGCTACCTGCACAAGGCGCACGGCTTCGACCTCAAGCAGATGGGCGGCGCGACCTTCATCATCTTCATGTGCGGCTTCGTCGGCGAGCTGTTCGGCGGCTGGCTCGCCGACAAGTGGCGTGCGGCCGGCGGCGCGCCGAACCGCGTGATGCGCGCGATGTTCTCGGTCGCGGGCCTCGCGTCCGCCGCGGCGATCCTCGCGGTGAGCTTCGCGACGGGGCTCGTCAGCGTCGTCGTGCTGCTGTCGGTCGCGTTGTTCTTCATCCGCTGGTGCGGGATGTTCTGGGGCGTGCCGGCGGCGCTCGGCGGCCAGTCCCGGGCGGGCCTGCTCGCGGGCGCGATGAACTTCGGCGGCAACATCGTCGGCGTCATCGTGCCGATCCTGATCGGCCTCATCGTGCAGTTCACCGGCACCTATTTCCTTGCGCTGATGTTCTTCGTCGTCGCGGCATTCGGCCTGGCCGTCTGCGCGAGCCTCATCGATTACCGCGACCGGGGCCTCGACTGAAGCCCGTCGCCCGATTCAACCGGAACCGAACCATGTCGTCACTTCCCACCGAAACCCGGCAGCCGCCGGCCGCGTCGCGCACGCGCGCGATCCGGCTCGATCCCGCCGACGATGTCGTCATCGCCGTCGAGCAGCTCGTCAGCGGCACGCGCCTCGACGACGAAGGCGTGAGCGTCGCGGGGCTGATCCCGCCCGGTCACAAGATTGCGACGCGCGCGATCGACGCCGGCGCGCCCGTGCGCCGCTACGGCCAGATCATCGGCTTCGCGAGTCAGCCGATCCGGCCCGGCCAGCACGTCCACACGCACAACCTCGACATGGGCGAGTTCGCGCGCGATTACGCGTTCGGCGAAGGCACCCGCGATACCGCGTTCGTGCCCGAGGCGCAGCGCGCGACGTTCGACGGCATCGTGCGCGCCGACGGCCGGGTCGCGACGCGCAACTACATCGGCATCCTGACGTCGGTGAACTGCTCGGCGACGGTCGCGCGCGCTGTCGCCGATCATTTCCGCCGCGACATCCACCCCGACGCGCTCGCCGCGTATCCGAACGTCGACGGCGTGGTGGCGCTGACGCACGGCGTCGGCTGCGCGGTCGACCCCGACGGCGACGCCCTCGCGATCCTGCAGCGCACGCTCGGCGGCTATGCGTGCCATCCGAATTTCGCGGCCGTGCTGGTGATCGGGCTCGGTTGCGAAACCAACCAGATTCCGCGCCTGCTCGAAACCCAGGGGCTGACGGAGCACGCGCGGCTGCGCACGTTCACGATCCAGGACAGCGGCGGCACGCGCAAGACGATCGAGAAGGGCATCGCGCTCGTCGAGTCGATGCTGGCCGCTGCGAACGACGTGCGGCGCGAGCCCGTCGATGCGAGCCACCTGACGGTCGGCCTGCAATGCGGCGGCTCCGACGGCTATTCGGGCATCACCGCGAACCCCGTGCTCGGCGCGGCGGTCGACCTGCTGGTGAAGCACGGCGGCACCGCGATCCTGTCCGAAACGCCGGAGATCTACGGCGCCGAGCATTTGCTCACGCGCCGCGCGGAGTCGCGCGACGTCGGCGAGAAGCTGGTCGCGCGGATCCGCTGGTGGGAGGACTATTGCGCGCGCCATCACGCGGCGATGAACAACAACCCGTCGGCCGGCAACAAGGCGGGCGGTCTCACGACCGTGCTGGAGAAATCGCTCGGCGGCATCGCGAAGGCCGGCAGCACGAATCTCGTCGACGTCTACGAATACGCGATGCCCGTTCGCGCGAAAGGGCTCGTGTTCATGGATACGCCAGGCTACGACCCGATCTCCGCGACCGGGCAGGTCGCGGGCGGTGCGAACCTGATCTGCTTCACGACGGGGCGCGGCTCCGCATACGGCTGCGCGCCGACGCCGTCGCTGAAGCTCGCGACCAACAGCGCGCTGTGGCGGCGGCAGGCCGACGACATCGACCTGAACTGCGGCGATGTGCTCGACGGCGGCGCGCGCATCGACGCGCTCGGCGCGACGCTGTTCCGGATGATGCTCGACGCGGCGTCCGGCCACGCGACGCGCAGCGAGCTGCACGGCTACGGGCAGAACGAATTCGTGCCGTGGCAGATCGGCGCGATCACCTGATTTGAATCCTCTGCGGCAAGGAGTGCCACTGATGCAACCGAACATTTCATCCGCGCGCTTTCGTGGCGTGTTTCCCGTCGTGCCGACGATCTTCACCGACGACGGCCGTCTCGACCTCGACGGACAACGCCGCTGCGTCGACTTCATGATCGATGCGGGATCGAACGGCCTGTGCGTGCTCGCGAATTTCTCCGAGCAGTTCTCGCTCGCCGACGACGAGCGCGATGCGGTGATGCACTGTGTGCTCGAGCACGTCGCCGGCCGCGTGCCGGTGATCGTCACCACATCGCATTTCGGCACGACCGTGTGCGCGCAGCGCAGCCGCCGCGCGCAGGACGCGGGCGCCGCGATGGTGATGGTGATGCCGCCGTATCACGGTGCGACGTTTCGCGCGGGCGAGGCGGCGATCGTCGAGTTCTTCCGCAGCGTCTCCGATGCGATCGACATCCCGATCATGATCCAGGACGCGCCGGCGAGCGGCACGCACCTGCCTGCCGCGCTGCTCGCGCGGATGGCGATCGAGATTCCGAACGTGTCGTACTTCAAGATCGAGGTGCCGCAGGCGGCCGCGAAGCTGCGCGAGCTGATCGCGCTCGGCGGCGACGCGATCGTCGGGCCGTGGGACGGCGAGGAGGCGATCACGTTGATGGCCGATCTCGAAGCAGGCGCGACGGGGGCCATGACGGGCGGCGCGTATCCGGACGGGATCCGCCGGATCGTCGACGCATGGGCGGCCGGCCGTGCGGACGAAGCCGAGCGCGAGTACGGGCGCTGGCTGCCGCTCATCAATCACGAGAACCGCCAAGGCGGCATCGCGACCGCGAAGGTGCTGATGAAGGCGGGCGGCGTGATCGCGTCGGACGCCGTGCGTCATCCGCTGCCGTCGATGCATCCCGACACGCGCGCGAGCCTGCTGCGGATCGCCCGCTCGCTCGATCCGCTTGTGCTGCGCTGGGGCCGCTGAGCGCTGCGCGCGACGGCACGGTTCAACGATTTCACGATTCAACGATGTTCAACGAGGACGATTTATGCAGATTTCTGGCGCTTCCCTGATCGGTCGACGCAGCGCGGCCGGCGCCGCGGGATTCCAGGCGATCGACCCGGCGACCGGCGCGGTACTTGCCCCCGTGTTCGGCCGCGCATCGGCGCAGGACGTCGACGCAGCCTGCGTGCTGGCCGCACAGGCATTCGACGCGTATTCGCATACGTCGCTGCACGCGCGCGCGGCGTTTCTCGACACGATCGCCGAGAGGCTGCTCGCGCTCGGGGATTCACTGGTCGAGCGCTGCGTCGCGGAAAGCGGTCTGCCGCGCGCGCGCATCGAAGGCGAGCGCGCCCGCACCGTCGCGCAGCTTCGGATGTTCGCGCAGGTCGTGCGGGCGGGCGACTTTGTCGGCGTGCGCATCGATCCCGCGCAGCCGGCGCGTCAGCCGCTGCCGCGCGTCGACCTGCGCGTACAGCACGTCGCGCTGGGCCCCGTCGCCGTGTTCGGTGCGAGCAATTTCCCGCTGGCATTCTCGGTCGCGGGCGGCGACACGGCGTCGGCGCTGGCGGCCGGCTGCCCGGTGATCGTGAAGGCGCATCCCGCGCATCCGGGCACGTCGGCGCTCGTCGGTCGCGCGATTCAGCAAGCCGTGGAGGCATGTGCGATGCCGGATGGCACGTTCTCGCTGCTGTTCGACGACGGTTACGAGGTGGGTGCCGCGCTCGTGCGCGATCCACGCATCCAGGCGGTGGGCTTTACGGGCTCGCGCGGCGGCGGCGTCGCGCTGATGGCGCTCGCGGCTGCGCGACCGCAGCCGATACCCGTCTACGCGGAGATGAGCAGCGTGAATCCCGTGCTGCTGTTTGCGCATGCGCTCGACGCGCGCGCGGAGGCGATCGGCCGCGCATTTGCGGCGGCGCTGACGCTCGGCGTCGGTCAGTTCTGCACGAATCCGGGCCTGATTCTCGGCGTCGACGGCCCCGCGCTGCGGCGCTTCGAGGCCGCCGCCGCCGCCACGCTGGCCGATCTGCCCGCGGCTGCGATGCTTACGCCCGGCATTCACCGCGCGTACGACGAGGCGGTCGTGCGCCTTGGTGCGCAGGCCGGTGTCGAATTGCTTGCGCGCGGCGCGGCGGCCGATGACGGGATCCGTCATGCGGGCCGCGCGGCGCTGTTCGCGACGCAGGCCGACCGGTTCGCGCATCAGCCCGGGTTGCACGACGAAGTGTTCGGCCCCGCATCGCTCGTCGTGCGCTGCCCGGATCTCGACACGATGCATGCGCTCGTCGAGCGGCTCGACGGGCAGCTCACGACAGCGCTGCATGTCGACGACGGCGATCACGACGCGGCGCGTGCATTCATGCCGCTGCTCGAACGGCGCGCGGGGCGCATTCTCGTGAACGGCTTCGGCACGGGTGTCGAGGTCGCGCATGCGATGGTGCACGGCGGTCCGTATCCGGCGACGTCGGACGGCCGCTCGACATCGGTGGGCAGCCTCGCGATCGGCCGCTTCCTGCGCCCGGTCTGCTATCAGGACGTGCCCGATGCGCTGCTGCCCGATGCGCTGCGCGATGCGAATCCGCTGGGCGTGCCGCGCGCCATCGACGGACATCGCGATGCGCAAGCGTGACGGGCCGGTTCCCGAACCGGTGAAGCGACGACGGCGCGCTTTCGACTGATCATTGGCCGCTCGCCCGACGGCGTTTCATGCGTGTGCGGCGATGTGCCGGCGAAGCGGCGCCGTCGTCGCCGCGCACGCGCTGCGTGCGGCTTCTGCCGATTGCGCGGCGATGCGTTTTATGGTCTCGTTGCGGGATATCGCATCGACTCGAAAAAGGACGTCGAATGCAGCCGGGCGATTCACACGGGGTCCGATTAGTCAGGGGAATCGGCGCACGTACGCGCGCCCGCGGCGCCGTGCGCAGGCTGCTCATCATATTGACACTGGGCTTGCTCGCGCCCGGCCTGCCGGCTTTCGCCGACTCTCCCGAAACCGTCAACGACAACGTGCTGCGCGTGCTGGCCTGGCCCGGTTATGCGGACCGCGATGTCGTCAGCGCGTTCGAGGCGCAATTTCACGTACGCGTCGAAGTGACGTTCGTCGACTCCGACGAAGCGTTGTGGACGCGGATGCACAGCGCGGCGCCGCCGCCATACGACGTGCTGGCCGCAAACACGGCCGAGATCCAGCGCTACGCGCACGAACGTCTGCTCGCGCCGATCGACCTGTCGCGCATCCCGAACCGGCGGCGGCAGTTGCCGAACTTCCAGCAGCTCGCGACGATCGACGGGCTCGTGGAAGAGGGGGCTACCTATGCGATCCCGTTTACGTATTCGTCGATGGGGCTGATCTACGACCGCAAGCAGGTTTCCGCCGCACCGCGCTCGATGCGGGAGCTGTGGAATCCGCGCTACCGCGGCAAGGTGCTCGACTTCAACAGCGCACAGCACAATTTTTCGTTCGCGGCGCTGGCGCTCGGCTATTCCGATCCGTTCCGCCTGTCGCCCGCGCAGACGCTCGCCGTCGCGTACAAGCTGATCGACCTGCGCCGCAACCTGCTGACGTACTACACGCTTCCTGAAGAGGCGACCGCGCTGTTCGTCCAGCATCGCGCGGCGCTGATGTTCGGCAATTACGGCACGCAGCAGGTGGAACTGCTGCGGCGCGCCGGCGCGGACGTCGGCTACGTGATCCCGGACGAAGGTGCGCTCGCGTGGCTCGACTGCTGGGCCGTCACGCGCGGCGCGCAGCATCCCGAGCTCGCGTTCGCATGGATCAACTACATGCTGGAACCGGCGATCGGCGCGCTGCTGACCGAACGCCAGGGCCTCGCGAACACGCTCGCGCCGCCGCCGGGCCTCGACACCGGGCACCAGCATCTCGTCTGGCTCCAGCCCGTCGAGGACATCGCGCGGCGCGAATCGCTGTGGAGCCGCATCGTGTCGGGCGATCGTCCGGAGCGGTTCGGAAAATGATCCGGCTCGGGCTCACATCGAAACTGTCGGTGCTGTTCGCATGCATCGGCGTGATCGCGTCCGGCACGACCGGCTATTACGCGTATCGCGCGAACCGCGCGATGCTCGTGCAGGAGGCACAGCACAGCCTGCTGATGTCGACGCAACTGCTCGGGCAACGGTTCACCACCGCGCTGTCCGACGTCGCGGACGATGCGCTCGTGCTCGCGCAGATGCCGTCGTGCGCGCTGGTCTCGGGTGGCGACAACCGGGATGGCGCGCCACGCGCGCGGCTCGAGCAGGTGTTCTACAGCTTCATGAGAAATCACCCGGAATACCTGCAGGTTCGCCTGATCGCGCGCGGGGATTTCGGGCTCGAACGCATTCGCGTCGATCGCGATGCGCACGGCATCGTCGTGCTGCCGGACAGTGCGTTCCAGGAGAAAGGACAGTTTTCCTACGTATTCGATACGCTCGCGACGGCACCGGGTCATATCTACCTGTCGCCGATCGTGATCAACCACGAGACGGGAACGCACGCGGCCGAGGGGCTGCCGATCCTGCGCGTGGGCACGCCGGTCGTCGACGCGTCGGGCCAGACAGTCGGCGCACTCGTCGTCGATGTCGAACTGTCGCGCGTGTTCGACCGGCTCGAGCGCGATCTGCCGGAAGACTACGCGGTGTATCTCGCGAACGAGTGGGGCGATTTCCTCGTGCACCCCGATCCGTCGCAGACGTTCGGCTTCGATCGCGGGCGGCGCGTGCTGATGCAGGACCGCTTCGCCGTCACGCGCGCGCTGTTCGACAGCGCACGCACGAACGTTACCCTCAATGGCCTGACCGATCCCGCCGATGCGCCGGGGCAGATGTTCGCGTTCTCGCGCACGCCGTTCGGGCACGACGAGGGCAACCGCTTCGTCGTGCTCGGGATGGGGCGTCCGCTGGCCGACGTGCTGGTGCCGGCCGGCGTGCTCGGCGAACGGATCATCCGGATGGTGCTCGTGTCGAGCCTGATGGCGGTCATCCTCGCGATCCTGTTCGCGCGTGCGATCACGCGGCCGCTGCAGACGCTCGCGCGCGCGGCGACGCACGTGTTCGACGATCCGGCCGCCGAGCAGCTGCCGGTCGGGCGCGCCGACGAGATCGGCGTGCTCGCGCGCTGTTTCGACAGCATGCGCGTCGAGATCCGCACGCAGGTCGCGATGCTGCGCGCGAAGCAGCTGGAGCTCACGCACCTCGCCGGCCACGATGCGCTGACCGCGCTGCCGAACCGCCTGCTGTTCATGGAGCAGCTCGACGCCGCGATCCGGCGTGCGGCCGCGATGCATGAGGGGCTGGCCGTGATGTTCGTCGATCTCGACCGCTTCAAGCAGATCAACGACCAGCACGGGCACTCGGCCGGCGACCGCGCGCTCGTCGCGGTCGCCAAGCGGTTGAGCCTCGTGCTGCGCGGCGGCGACATGGTCGCGCGGCTCGGCGGCGACGAGTTCATCGTGCTGATTGCGGACGTGCGCTCGCCGGCGGTGATCGGCGACGTCGCGTCGCGCATCCAGCTCGTGATGGCTGAAGAACTGGAGTTCGGCGACCGGCGCATGGCCGTCGGCGCGAGCATCGGCGTCAGCGAGTTTCCGGCCGACGGCGCGTCCGCCGAGGAACTGCTCGTCAAGGCCGACGCGGCGATGTACGCGGCGAAGGCGTCTGCGCAATGCGCATACGTGCGCTACCAGGAACTGGTCGGCAGCGGGGGTGCCGCCGGCGGCGGGGCCGACGAAGCGACCGGCCGCGTTGCGTCGGGCGGAAGCCGGTGACGGCCGGCCGCACGGTACGTGCGATGCAGACGCAACGAGCCCGTCGCGGGACGGGCTCGTTGACGGTGCGGACTACCGCGCGCGAAGGCGCGCGGCGGCAGGCTTAGTGGCCGAAGTAGACCGAGTCGCGCGGGTTCTGCACCTTGACGGCCGGTGCGCCACCCTGGACGGTCGCGGCCGGTTGCGCACCGTAGCCGCTGTTGTCGGCGCCGCGCACGCGGGCTTGCGCGGCTTCGATGTCGGCCGGGTAGTGCGGGCTCGCCTGGCTCGGCTTGTAGCCGGCTTGTTCGAGCTGAACCAGTTCGTTCTTCACTTGCGCGCGGGTGACGGTGCTTTGGGCGAATGCGCCGAACGAAGCGGACAGGGCGACAGCGGCAACGACTGCGGAAACGAGCGATTTCATGATGACCTCCGATGTTTATTGGCTTTCCGCGTTCGACACCATGTCGTAAGCGGTTGATTACATCGTAGGCGCCGGTTGACCTAGGGTAAACGTGAGTTTTGGTGAAAGATCGTTGTCGCTGGAGTAATAATTCCGGGATATACGCGTTCCGTCCCTATTCGATGTTGCCGGATTTGCAAGGGAGCGGAGCGAATGCGCGCGACGCGGATGGCGTACACGGGCGGGTGCCCGGCGGCGAATGCGCGGGCGGAGAGGCGGCGGACGGATTGCGTTGCCGACGGGTCAGACGTCGTCGTCGATTTCCTTGCGTTCCCGGCGTTCCTCGTTGCCGCGGCGCGCGCGCAGGCGCTGGCGCGACAGCACGGCGATCACCTGCTGGGTCGGCGCGCCGGACGGCAGTTCGTTGCGGATGCGATCGGGCACCATGGGCAGGCCCGCGCGCTGCCGGCGCAGCGCCTTGGCGATTGCCCGGCGGCATTCGTCACCGTGGCAATCCCATTCATCGCGGATTCTCTGGCAATAACGGCATTGTTCCATCCGGACAGTCTAACGCGTCTTCGGGAACGGGGCTGGACGCGCCGGCCTGAGTGGATCACGCGCCGGGTGCGGCACCGGCGAGCGCTTTCGCATGCGACTGGAAGCGGCGATGTTCTTCCGGTGGTACGAGCGAGCCGCCCGTCGCCCAGATGACGTGCGTCGCCCGGCGCAGGTCGATCGCATGGCGATGCACGTAGTCCTTTCCGGCCGGGGAGTGCGTCAGCCAGCCGGGGCCGCCGACGGCAGCGGCGGCCGACGGCTCGAGTTCCACGCCCGTCGCGCGCCGGACCGCGAGCAACTGCGCGTAAAGCTGCGCGTCGCTGACGGTGAAGACGCCCGACAGCTGGGACGCCATCAGCGGGCTGACGAGGTGCGACGCCTGCGCGACTGCCAGGCCATCGGCCTCGGTCCGGTTGTCGAGCCCCGCGTCGTAGACGGAGACGGGCTTCCCGGGGCCGGCGGCCAGCTGGACCAGCATGCACGGCGAAGCGACGGGTTCCGCGAAAAAGCAATGCACGTGCTCGCCGAACAGCGCCTTGAGACCATAGGCGATGCCGCCCGGCGCGCCGCCGACGCCGCACGGGATATGGACGAAGAGCGGATGCGCCGCATCCACGTTGCGGCCTGCCCCGGCGAGCTGCGCGGCGAGATGCCGGGCACTGGCCGCGTAGCCGAGGAACAGCATCAGCGAGCCTTCGTCGTCGACGAAGTGGCTGCGCGGCTGATGGCGTGCCTGCGCGCGTCCCGCCGCGACGGCTTGCGCGTAGTCGCCGTCATGTTCGATCACGCGAACGCCGCGTGCTCTCAGGCGCGCCTTCTTCCACGGCTTCGCGTCGGTCGACATGTGAACGACCGACTTGAACCCCAGCGCGGCGGCCATCACGCCGATGCTCAGGCCGAGATTGCCGGTGCTGCCCACGATGACGGTGTGCGCGGCAAACAGTTCGCGTGCGGCGGTCGATGCGAGGAGCCGACGGTCGCCCGCGGGTTCGAGCAGGCCGTGTTCGAGCGCGATCGACTCCGCGAGCGCGAGCACTTCATGAAAGCCGCCGCGCGCCTTGATCGAGCCGGCGACCGGCAGTGCGTCGTCGCGCTTGATGAACCACGCGCCGTGTTCGTCCGCCGGGAGCGACAAGCTGCGCTGCAGGCTGTCTGCCGGCATCAGCGGCGATTCGATTTTTCCCGCGCTCGCCGCGAGTTCGGGAAACAGCTCGGCCATCAGCGGTTCGCAGCGCGCCAGCCGCGCTTCGGCCATCGCAATGGCGTCGATCGCCGGTGCGTCGTGCGGCAGCGGGCTGCCGGCATGGGGGTTCAGCCACAGCAGCGGGTGGCGAGATTGCAGCTTGGCTAATAGATCGGAAGGCTGGAGCGTGAAGGTCATGGATCGGTCTTGCGTCGGATGAACGGCGAATCAGGCTTGAATGCTACGATTCGAACCGGTTGCGCGAAAGCGCCGATTTCTAATGAATGCATTAGCCTGACTTATAACGATGCGACTCGATGGTTCGATCCTTGGTGCGTTGCTGTGCTTTGAAACGGCCGGCCGGTTGCTGAGCTTCACGAGGACGGCACAGGCGTTCAACCTGACGCAAAGCGCCGTGAGCCAGCAGATCCGGAACCTGGAGGACCGGCTGGGTTACCCGCTGTTCGTGCGTCAGGCGCGCGGGCTGAAGTTGACCGAGAAGGGCGCGACCCTGCTCGGAACGATGTCGAGCGCGTTCGGCGACATCCATCGCACGCTTCAGGCGCTCGGCATGCCGGATGCGCCGCTGCAGGTGAGCTGTCTGCCGTCGCTCGCGCTGCAATGGCTGATGCCGCGCCTGTCCGAATTTCATCGGCTGCAACCGGACGTGCCGGTTCGCGTGAAGGCCGAGTTTCAGGTGCTGGATCGTCAGGCCATGGAGACCGACGACATCGACGTGGCAGTGCGCTACGACCCGGTGCAATACGGGCGGCTGCATGCCGAGGCCATCCTCGACGAAATCCTGTTTCCGGTCGCCACGCCCGCGTATCTGGCGCAGCATCCGTCCTTTGCCGGCGGGGAGTCGCTGGACGGCGTCGTCCTGCTGCACGACGCGGCTCCGTGGGGCGGCGCACCCGAGTTCGTGGAGTGGCGCACGTGGCTGGAGGCGGTTCGTCCCGCGTGGATGGCGCATCTTGACGGCCCGCAGTTCAATTTCTCCAGCCTCGCAATCACGGCCGCGCTGAACCATCAGGGCGTCGCGATGGGGCGCGCCGCGCTGGTACACGACGAGATCGCGAGCGGACGGCTCGTGGATGTATTCGGCAGGCACGTGCGTGCGCCGGCGCGCTACATGCTGTTGTCACGCAATCCCGACGATCCGCGCACCACGGTTTTTTCGGACTGGCTCAAGGCCGAGTGCGCACGCTTCGATGCGGCTCGGTCACGCCTGCTTTCGAACGGAAGCCGGCACGGGTAGCCGAAGCCGCCGGATGGCTGGGTCGGAGTGCGAAGTAGTTGAGAAACGAGTGCCGCCGCACACTACGATTTCCCGTCCGTCTCCATACGGAATGCTTGCGCACGGACGCGGCTGGCGAGCGTTACTTGAGTTGCCAGATACCCCAGATGGCGATCAACAGGCCAAGGCCGAATCCGCAGCCGAGCAACACGTAGGTTTCCATTGCAGGTCTCTGAAAGCGTGGCAGCGCCGATGCGGACATCGGCGTGCGAGCAGGACAGTCGGTGACGTATCGTTCGCATCGTCGGGCGCGGCGATACGCCGGGTCCGCGAATACTACGCTCGGCAGCTTTCAGAACGCATGCGGGATCGATGGCAATCCGCCGCCCGTCATTGCTTGCCCGCGTGCGTGTTGTCCACCTGGGTAACGTGCGATCCGCCGTGCCGGAACACGCCCGATTTCCAGATCATCTGCGATGCCGCGACGAGCACGAAGAGCAGCACGACCATCCTGAAGCTGCGGGGCGACATCTTGTCCCGCAGCGGGCGAACGAGCCACATGCCGGCAATCGCCGGCAGGCTGGCCGCCGCCGAGATCGCGAGGTCGGCGGCGCTCGCGTGCGCGGCGCCGCTGAACGTCGTGAGCAGCGTGACGATCGACACCACGAGGATGATCGCGATCTGCTTCGTGAAGACGCGCCCGGTTGCGCCGGACGAAATCAGGTAGGTGGCGAGCAGCGGGCCGGGAACCGACGCGATGCTTTCCATCAGCGCGGCGCCGAAGCCGAGTGCGAAGCCGACGGGCTTCTGCCACGCGGGAGGCAGGTTGAGCTTCGGCGCGGCGAGCATCAGCGTCGCGGCGACGATCAGCAGTGCGCCGGACGCCGCCTGCGCATGACCCGGATTGAGCGAGAGCAGGATCGCGACACCGACGATATTGCCGATCACGGTGCCCGCGATCGGCGCGGCGATCTTGCGTGCCGTCGCCAGCACCTGGCCGCCTTCCAGCGCTTGCGGAATGTTGCCGAGGATGATCGGCATCGACAGCAGCAGCACCGCATGCCGGATCGGCAGGAACTGGCTGAGTATCGGCATCGCGATCAACGGCACACCGATGCCCGTGATCCCCTTGGCCATGCCGCCCAGCAGCAGCGCGACGGCGATGCCGGCCAGATCGAACGCGCCGAGCCCCTGCAGGCTGGAAACCAGCACACCTTCAGTCAGATTGAAATGCATCATGGATTGGCTTGTCGCGGCATATCCGGCAGCGAGCGCTGTCGAATGAGCCCGTTGCGGCGCGTGCGTGTTGCACGCATGTGTTCTGGATCGGCTTGACCGGGCGTCGATTGCACGGCGCCGCACCGTTGCGCGGCTGGGTGCGCAGGCAATCGACGCGCGGTTCGAGGATGCATCTTACCCGAGCGCTGCGGAGGGCATTCGGCGCGGGGCGCGGCATGCCGCCGGTATCGTCGGCGCGACTAGGTACGCGGTTCAATATAATTCATGACTGTGTGTCGCCTCATGCGCGATATGCATTCACTGGAACAAGGAGACCCGATGACGCTTGCGCAGTTGCAGGCCCTGGCGGCCGTGGTCGAACTCGGCTCGCTCACGGCCGCGGCCGACCGGCTGAGCCGCAGTCAATCCGCGATCAGTCATGCGCTGACCGAGCTGGAAGACCTCACGGAGGTCAAGCTGCTCTGGCGCGACCGGCAGCCGGTCGTCCTGACGGCGGCGGGTGAACGCCTGTGGCCGTACATCCAGAACGTGGTGCGCGAAGCGCAGTTGCTGCGCCAGCAGTTCAGCGTGTCGCGCGGCAAGCTCGAAGGGAAGCTGGTGGTCGCGTCGCTGCCAAGCGTGTCGCTGGCATTCGTCGTGCCTGCGCTCGAGGCGTTGAAGGAGATGCACCAGGGCGTGTCGGCGGTGCTGCTCGAAGGCACGGACAGCGAAGTCGAAGGGTGGATCGAGGACGGTACCGCCGACGTCGGCGTGGTGGCCGGCACGAAGACCTTCGCGCACACGCTGCCGCTGCTCGACGAGGACTTTGTCGCGGTGGCGGCGGATGACATGTTCACGGGCCGCAAGAGCGTGTCGGCGAAGCAGTTGTCCGCGGCTCCGTTCATTTTCTCGAAGGCAGGATGCGGGCCGGTGATCGCGGATTACTTCGCGCGCAGCGGCACGCCGCTGCACGCTGCATTCAACGTGGTCGAGATGCGCACCATCCTGTCGATGGCGGAGGCCGGCATGGGCGTGTCGATCGTTCCGCGCATCACGCTCACGTACACCCCGTTCGGCGGCCGCGTGCTGGCGCTTTCGCCGCGGCTGCATCGTTCCGTCCGGCTGTCGTGGAACACGTCCGGCAATGCGATCGCCGATGCGTTCGTGCGGCTCGTCGACGCGCAACGCGCGAAGGCGGCGAAGGCGATTCACGCGCGCGCGAAAAGGAGCCGGTAACGAACGGCCGGTGCGATGAAAAGCGCTCATGGGAGGCTTGCACTTTATTCATGCCGATGGTGGTCGAGATGCAATACATTGATCGAACTCGCCCCTGACCGCTTCGCCCCGAAGGAGATTGCCGTGCCGGCCTTGCCCACCTTGCTTGCATTCGGACTCGTGTCGCTCGGCATGGTGCTGACACCCGGGCCGAACATGATCTACCTGGTGTCGCGCTCGATCTGCCAGGGCCGCCGTGCCGGGCTGGTGTCGCTCGGCGGCGTCGCGCTGGGGTTCGTCTTCTACATGGTGTGCGCGGCGCTGGGCATCACCGCGCTGGTGTTGGCCGTGCCGTATGCGTACGACGTGCTGCGCTTTGCCGGTGCGCTTTATCTGGCGTACCTGGCGTGGCAGGCGCTGAAGCCGGGCGGCCGCTCGGCGTTCCAGGTCAGGCAACTGCCGCACGATAGCCGCGCCAGGCTTTTCACGATGGGCTTCGTCACGAACCTCGCGAATCCGAAGATCGCCGTGATGTATCTGTCGCTGCTGCCGCAGTTCATTTTGCCGGGGCACGGCAGCGTGCTCGCGCAATCGCTGGCGCTCGGCAGCGTGCAGATCGCGGTGAGCGTCAGCGTGAACGCGCTGATTGCCTGCATGGCCGGCGCCATCGCGGGTTTTCTGGCGGGGCGGCCGGTCTGGGCGTCGGTTCAGCGCTGGTTGATGGGCACGGTGCTGGCGGGACTCGCCGTGCGTATCGCACTGGAGTCGCGCAGCTGACGCGAGTGAGTGGCCGACGGGTTGCGGGATCGCAGGGTGCTTCCGAGTTGCATCTTGACGAACGCGCCCGGTTTCGTCAGCCCTGTCTGTTGCCCTGCGCTTCGTTGCCGGCCCGCACGGGCGCGGCTTTTGCGTTGCGCCGGCCGCGCGTCGCGAGCCAGCACAGGATCGACCCGCCGCATACCATCGATGCGCCTTGCCAGAATTCGATCGACAGCGGCGCATGCAGCAGCGTCGCGGCGAGCATGGCGGCGAGTACCGGGGTGAAATACGATGCGCCGACGATGATCGTCACGTTGCCGTGCATGATGCCGGTGTTCCAGGCCGCATAGCCGAACCCCAGCGCCGATGCCGCCAGCACGATGTAGATGGCCGCCTGCAGGCTGAACGTCATGCCGCCGCCGCCTTCGATCGCGAACTTGATCCAGAGCGCCAGCGCAACCAGCATGAAGAACGGCGTGACGCCGTTCTTGCCGTCGGCGATGCGCGCCGTCACCGTGCAATAGCCGGCCCAGATCAGCGCGCCGAAGAACGCGAGGCCGTAGCTCAGCGGATTGTCCGTGACGTTGTGCAGCATGCCGGCCGGATCGAGCCCCTGGTCGCCGCCGAGCACCCGGCAGATTCCGAGCATCGACAGCAGGACGCCGGGCACGACCAGCAGGTTGGCGCGCTGCTTGTTGAACACGATTGCCGCGACCAGCGTGAAGCTCGGCCACAGATAGTTGACCATCGCGACTTCGATCGCCTGCCGGCCGTTGCTGGCATAGCCGATCGACAGCGACAGGCACACCTCGTAGGAGACGAACAGCAGCCCGCCCCAGAGCAGATAGTTTTTCGGGAATCGGCTCAGGTCGGGGAACCCGACCGAAAACAGCAGAAGCACGGATGCCACGGTATAGATCATCGCGGCGCCACCGGTCGCGCCGAGGCTTTCGCTGACTCCACGAACGAGGGCGACCACGGAGGCCCACAACAACACCGCGCCGAGCCCGGCGAGCGTTGTCTTATTCTTGCGCTTCATGCGTCCTGCCTGTTTCAACATTCAAATTCGCTATCGGATGATTCGGTTCCGCCTGCGCGGGACCCACGGGTACGTCGATCCGGATGGTCTCGATCCCGGTGTGCCGGCCGCGCACCGGGATCGACATGTCACGGCCGCCGCCCCCGGACGCCTTGTCGCCGTCGAACGGCGTCGTCCCGTCGTCTTCGCCGAAGCAGTTGACGGTCGCGAACGTCTCGCTCATGGCGGAGTACGAGGCGCGCAGTCTACCGCGTGTCGTCGCGCAATGGCTTGTGACGGGCGTACGACAGGTTCCCGTGCGCCATCGCGGTATAGTCGCGCGGCAGATTCGCATCGAGCAGGTGGTCAGGTTTTCGTGGAAGCCAGTCGCCCGTATCGCGCTTTCAGGGAGGGAAGCCATGAAGGAAGTGCCGTATTTCTCGCAGTGGGAATCGATGCACCTGGTTTCGCGGTTCGTGTCCCGCGAATTGCGCGCGGAGGACGACCCGTTGTGGCATCGCTCCGGCGCAAGCACGCCGGAGGAATACGCGCAGTGGAGCCCGAACATCTGCGGTATCGCGTGCCTGAAGATGCTGCTCGCATACCGCTCGGACACGATCGTGCCGCTGCTCGAACTGGTACGCGAGGCCGTCGGGTTCGGCGTCTACCGGCCCGAACTCGGCGACACGGGCAAGCGTCTGCATTACCGGCCCTTCGTGCACTGGGTGCGCGAGCGCTACGGGATCGATGGCGATGTGGTGGAAGGAGTCGATTCGGCCGCGCTCGAACCGAAGCTGCATGACGGGCACATGCTGATGGCGTCGGTGCATCCCGGCATCCGGCACGACGGCTTCGAGCCGCCGTCGCGGGGCGGGCACCTGGTGCTCGTGTTCGGCGCGAATCGCGACACCGGCGACTGGCTGTTCCACAACCCGTCCGGGTTCGACGCGCGCACGCAGCGGAACGTGTCGATGCCGCGCGCCACGTTCGACCGCTATTTCGCGAACCGCGGCATCCTGATTGCCCCATGACGTTGCGCATGCAACGAATCCTGCGCGCGCAGCATCAGGCGCCCGTCGCAACGGGCGCCTGACCGATCACCGGTCGTTGCGCTTCTTGCTCAGCTCGATCGTCTCGAACAGCGCGTAGTCGGCGGTCGGGTGCTGGTCGGCGCCCGGCGCGTGGTAGTAGCGCATCGTGATCGTCGTATGCCCGCCCGGCTTGCCCGGGTCGTGGTCGAACACGGCAATCCCGTAGCCGGTACCCGTATCGCGACGCGCGGACCAGATCGCATCCTCGAGTGCATCGGCCGGCTGGCGCACGAACGTATTCGGCGCCGTGCCCGGCACCGGCCGGTTCGGCTTCGTGAACACCTTCGCCCGCGCAAAGCCGGTTGCCGGGTTCTCGCCGTATACGTCGAGCGGCGCGCTGGTGCCGCCGCCGCCCAGGATCAGGTGGATCGTGCCGTGGCTCGTGTCGAACGTCGTGCGGTCCGGGTCGTTCGATCCGACCGGGCGCGGCTGCAGCGTCTCGACCACTTCGCCGGTCGTCGCATCGACGCCCGCGCGGTGATTGCAGCCGCGTACCGGGTAGCTGCGCTCGTAGTCGTGATCGTGGCCGCACAGCACGAGGTCGACGCCGTAACGGTCGAACAGCGGCAGCCATGCTTCGCGAATGCCCTTGTCGGAACCGTTGCCCGTCTTCGACGAACTGAGCGCGTCCTGGTGCATCTGCACGACGATCCAGTCGATGTCGTCGTCGTGCGCGGCATGACGCAGCGTGTGTTCGAGCCAGCGCGTCTGCTCGCCGTTGCTGTAGCCGCGCACGTAGAACGACGTGCCGGGCTCGATCGGCGGGCGGCCCGTGCTCGCGGCCGGCACGAGCGGCGCGGGGCCGCCGACGAACGCGGCGGCATCCTGGTACACGACGTCGTCGGCGTCGAGCGACACGAACAGCACCGAGCTCACGCGGAAGCTGTACCAGCGGCCCGGGAAGCGCGTGCCGTTTTCCGGCAGCGTATAGCGAGCGAGATACGAGTCGAGCCCCTGCGGACCATTGTTGAACTCGATCTCATGGTTGCCGGGGCACGGCATCCACGGACGATTCGCGGCAGACGTCTGGTTGTTGTTGCCGAAATCGCGCCACACCTCGGGCTGGTGCGCGGGGTTCAGGTTCGCGTAGCAGAGGTCGCCGTTCAGCAGGTGGAACAGCGGCTGGAACTGCTCGACGGCCTGCACCGCGAAGCGGCTCTGCGGCGACGACAGCACCCACGCACCGTTCGGCGTCGCAAGGTCGCCGTAGCTCGTGAAGCGGAACGGCGCGCGGCCGCGCGGTGCGGTCGAGAAATTCGCGGAGAACGGCTGCGCGGCATTGCTGTCGTTGTCGGCCGTGATCTCGTAGCGGTAGCGCGTATTCGGCTTCAGGCCGTGCACGCGCGCGTGGTACGCGAACACGGTCTCGCCGTTCAGGCCGTCGGTGTACAGGCGCTGGACGCCATGCACGGTGCGCGGCGGCTCGCCGTCGGCGACGATGCGCGCGCGCGGATTGACGGCCGACGCGAGCGATGCCCACGAGATCACGACTTCCGACGTCGGGTCGTTGCCCCACGTCAGGTGGACCTGTTCGGGCGTGCCGTCCGGGGTCGACGCGGCGGCCCGGGCCGCCGCGAGGCCACCGGCGGCGGTGGCGAGGCCGGATACGCCGGCGAGTTTCAGGAAGCCGCGGCGCGAGACGGATGCGGCGGGCTCGTTCGGCTGGATCGGGGAGTTGTCCTGGTTCGACATGGTCGGTGTTTTCGTGGATGGAGACGCGAGATGCGGAACCACCCGGCCGTGCGTGAGCGTGGCCGGGGCGTGGGCCGGAAACGAGCGGGATCCCGGTGCCGCACATTGTCGGAGCGCAGTTTTGCCGGGTTGTGACAGCACGGCAGCCCCGCGGGAACCCCGGCACCTGCCGAGCTTGCGGATCGGGGCATCCTGCCCGCGCCGGCGCGCGTCCGCTTCGGCCGATATTTATTTGCCGACATCGCGACGGATTCTGATCACCTGCGCCGTTTAACGCATGAACGGCCGCTTCCGGTCGATACCTGCTACATCGGAGTCTTTCATGAAGCTTTCCATCCCGTTGCGGTTTGCCACGGCATGCGTGGCCGCGCTGGCTGCGTCCGCTGCGTTCGCGCAGGCCGTCATCGTCGCGCCTTACGCGCCGCCGCCGCCTCGCGTCGAAGTGATGCCGGCGCCGCGCGCGGGCTATGTGTGGGACCAGGGCCACTGGCACTGGCGCCAGGGTCGTTATGTCTGGATTCCAGGCCACTGGCAGGTGGTTCGCGTCGGTTATCACTGGGTGCCGGGCCACTGGGCCGCGCGCGGTCCGGCGTGGCGCTGGGTTCCGGGTCACTGGGCCTGATGCGCACGCCGCCGCACGGCACGCGGTGCCGGCGCGGCGGCGCATTCCCGCAACGTCATGAGTCGCAGCCATGCCCTATCGAACCGTGGTGATACTGGCAGCCGCAGCCATCGTGCTGGCCGGCTGTGTCGTGGTGCCGGCGCGTCCGGTCTATTACCGGCCCGCGCCGGTCGTCGTATATTGAGCGCGCCGGCCGCCGCTCGCGCGACCGGGCGGCCGGCATCCGATCGAACCGATCGACACGATCGCCATGCGGCCTGAAACGGATGCCGATGAAACGGACCTTGCCGATGCCGTGCGCGATGCGTGCGGCGATCCCGAACCGCCAGCGTGGCGGGGCCGGGTAATGGCGCGGCGCATGCAAGGAGAGCACGACGATGAGCTTCGGTCTGCCGGCGGGCGCATTGACGAGCGCGCCGCGGCACAGACGCGCGATGCGCTGGAGCGCCCCGCGTTGAGCGACGGCGATCCGGACGCCGCGCTGGTGGCACGGGTCGGCGCGCGCGACGCGTCGGCCGTGCGCGTGCTCGTCGCGCGCAAGCTGCCGCGGCTGCTCGCACTCGCGACGCGCATGCTCGGCGACCGCACGGAAGCCGAGGACGTCGCACAGGAGACGTTCTTGCGGATCTGGAAACAGGCGCCGGGCTGGCGCGAGGGCGAGGCGCGGTTCGACACGTGGCTGCATCGTGTCGTGCTGAACCTGTGCTACGACCGCTTGCGCGGCCGCCGCGAGGAACCGGTCGACGTGTTGCCCGACGTGCCCGATCCGCAACCGGAACCGGCCGCCCGCGCGGAGACCCGCTCGCGCGACGCGCGCGTGCGGCAGGCGCTCGCGGCGTTGCCGGCGCGGCAGCGCGAAGCGCTCGTGCTCCAGTACTATCAGGACATGTCGAACATCGAGGCGGCCGACCTGATGGGCATTACCGTCGACGCGCTGGAAAGCCTGCTTGCGCGCGCGCGGCGAAACTTGCGCGCGCAACTGGCCGGCGATTCACCTAGCGAGGACATCCGATGACACCCGAACGATTTCGTACCATCGTCGCCGCGTACGGCTCGGATGCGCGGCGCTGGCCGGACGGCGAGCGCGCGGCTGCCGAGGCATGGGCGCGCGCGCATCCGGGCGACGCGTTGGCGGCGCTGGACGAGGCCGCCGAACTCGACGCGTGGCTCGCCAACGATACGGTCGCACCGCCCGCGCCGGCGCTCGTCGAGCGCATCGTCGCGACGGCGCCGGCCCCGGCGCCGCGGCGCACGCGGCGGCGGGGCACCGTGTGGTGGTCGGGCGCGGCATTCGCGGGCGTGGGCCTGGCCGGCGCGCTCGCGGGCGCGGTGGCCGTGTCGATGCTGATGCTCGGGAGCGTGCCGCCTGCGCACGAGCAGGGCTACCTGACAACGACGTTCGGCGGACCGAGCGTGGACTGGAGTGATGAATGAGTGAGCGTGGCTGGAAATTCGTTCTCGTCGGTTCGGTCGTGCTGAACGTATTCATGCTCGGCGCGATCGGCGGCGGCGCGTATCAGTGGTTCTCGACGCATCGCGACCTGCGGGCCGCGGGCGCACCTGCTTCGCGCACCGCATTGCGTTTCGCCGCGGACGAGTTGCCGGACACGCGCCAGCAGGAATTCGCCGCCGCGCTGAAGGCGGCACGCAAGGACGGTCGCGATTTCGCGCGGGAAGGGCGCGACGACCGGATCACCGTGCTGGATCTGCTCGCCGCGCCGCAACTCGATCGCACGGCGATCGACGCCGCGCTCGACCGCACGCGTGCGGCCGATACCGCGCTGCGTGCGCAGGTGGAGCGCAGCGTCGTCGATTTCGCGGCGACGCTGACGCCGGACGAGCGCGCGAAGTTCGTCGACGGGTTGCGGCGTAGCGGCAATTGGCGGTTGCCGCCGAAATTGCAGAAGAAGCAGGGCGAGGCGGGGAGTCAGTAAGGAAATGCTGCGCGGGGGACGTGCGGCGGCGCGCCTTTCCTGCGCTGTGCAATGCGTACGCGGAACACCGGTCGGCGATGCTTTCAGGCACGCGTTCGCGAACGATCGCAACGCGACCGCGACCGCGACCGCGACCGCGACCACGGCCACTTGACGCGGCGGGGACGTTCAACGTGCCAGCATCCAGGCGGAGATCGCGTCGACCACGCCGCTCTCCAGGCCATTGAAGCCGTGATAGGCGAACGCTTCGCATGGATCGCCCCGGGACGTGCCGCCCGACACGATCATCCGTTCGGCCTTCGGCGACGCATCCAGTTTCTTCAACAGCGTATCAGTGTCGGACACGGGGCAATGCTTGCAGCCGTCCTTCTCGTGGTGAACGACGAGCACCGGAATCCTGAGGCTGGCCAGGTTCATGTCGGTGACCGCGGTACCGCCTCGATCTTCACGAAGGATGGTGGACGTCAGCACGATACCGTCCGGCCCGCCGCCGCCGGCCAGCGCGATCGCAACGGCAGCGGCGGACTGGGTGCCGCGGCTCGTCCCGACCAGCCAGACCGGTACGTGCAGTTGCTCCCTCAACCACGCGATCACGGCACGCGCGTCGTCGGCGTGTTCCTTCGAGAGTCGAAAGCCGTTGAGGTAGGGCGCGGATTGCCGGTCGCTCGGTGCATCGATGACCGCGACAGCGATACCGTCATTCACGAACAGCTGCCTGGCGCGGACGAGAAAGTTGCCTGCGCCCCATCCGAACCGGCCGGACGGGTCCAGTTGCAGCCCGCCGTGTCCGCCGGCGTAAAGGATGGCCGCGGCTTTCGGCGCATCCGGCGCGATGAAGAGAAACCGCTGGGTGACCCCGGGACGGGTCGGGACGTCGACGACCCTCGGCTGACCCTGCGCGTGAGCGGGATAACCGTGCAGCGCCAACACCATGGCGAGCAGCCACGCGCGTGCCCGGCGCAGAGGCGGACGCTTCGCACCGAAGCAACGAAACCGCGCGTGCAAGCTGACAGGAAGTGGGTTCATCGTAGCGGTGGCCGGCGCATTCCGCCGTGGCCGGCCGGAGTGCGGCAGCTTCTCCTGTTCAATGTAGCGGCGCCACGTCGACGCGAGTGTGTCGGGCCGTGGCTGCCCGAACCGTCGTGTTCCACCGGACGCGCGGCATTCAAGGCGATTCGGCACACTGAACGATTTCGCCGGTGTAGCGCTTGAGGTCGCGTGCGTCGTCCTTCATGCGAATCGATCGGCAAAGGCGACAACGGGAGCGGGCAGCAGGATGGCGAGCAGCTTGGTCACGGCCGATCTCCTGTGGCTCGAATTCTTGCTCCGGGGCGGGGCGACGATACCTCCGTGACCCGGAGCGATACATTCCATTGAGTCTAGGCCGCTTTCCGGGAACGGCAAGCGCCGGGCGGATATCGGCGACAAGGCGGCATTCGACCCGTCCAGGGTTTCGGCCGACGCACGTTCCGGCCGGGGCCATGCCGGTCAGGCTGGCGAAAGCCTGTCGGCCGAATGTCGAAGCGTGCCCGTCCCTCGGCGGGGCACGGGGCGGCGTTGCGGCGGCTGAGCGATCCGTCGATGCGCTGCCACCGTCGGTTGAATCCGCGCAGGAAACTCGAACGGCGACACACACGCATTCAAGTCCGCGCAGGAAACTCGCACGCCGACACACACGTTTTCAACCCCGCGCGCCAAACCCGAAATATTCGTCTTCCCGGCGACGGATTTCCCGCCGGCCGACGTTTAACACGGGTACGCATCGCAAGAGCCCCGCCATGGACCACCCGAACGACATCACCCCGGCCGCGATCGCGCTGAACCGCTTCGGTCTCGGCGCGCGGGCCGATGAAGCGCCGCCTGCCGACCCGAAGGCGGCGCTCGTCGCGCAGTTCGACCGTTACGAAGCGCGGCCGGCCGCGTGGGCCGGCGAGCCCGACGCGGTGGCGCTCGCCACGCGCTTCGCGAACGCGCGCAATGCGATGACCGGCGACGATCCCGCAACGAAGCGCGCGACCGAGCAGTCGATCCGGCGCGACGGCAACGACACGTATCGCAGCGCCGTCGTCGCGCGGGTCAACAGCGCGTTGAACACGTCCGCGCCGTTCGTCGAGCGTCTCGTGCATTTCTGGGCGAACCATTTCGCGGTATCGGTCGACAAGGGGCCGGTGGCGGCCTACGCGGGCGCGTTCGAACGCGACGCGATCCGCCCGCACGTGCTCGGCCGTTTCGAGGACATGCTGGTCGCCGTCGAGCAGCATCCCGCGATGCAGCTGTTCCTCGACCAGGCGCGCTCGGTCGGCCCCGACAGCCCGGCCGCGCTGCGTGCCGAAGCGCGCAATCCGTCGGGCAGGCGCGGGCTCAACGAGAATCTCGCGCGCGAAATCATGGAGCTGCATACGCTTGGCGTACGCACGGGTTATACGCAAGCCGACGTGACGGAATTCGCGCGCGCGCTGACCGGCTGGAGCATCGCCGGCGGGCGCGGCCCGCAGCCCGGCGATGCGGCGCCCGGCGCGTTCGTGTTTCGCCCGAAACTGCACGAGCCCGGCGTGCGGACCGTGATGGGGCGCAGCTACGACCAGCCCGGCGAATCGCAGGCCCGCGCGATCCTGCACGACCTCGCGCATTCGGAGGCGACCGGTCGGCATATCGCGTTCCAGCTCGCCCGTCATTTCGTCGCCGACAATCCGCCGCCCGCGCTGACCGACCGGCTCGCCCGCGCATTCGACGCGAGCGGCGGCGATTTGCCGACCGTCTATCGCGCGCTCGTCGACGCGCCCGATGCGTGGTCGCCGGTCAACCGCAAGTTCAAGACCCCGTGGGAGTGGGCCGTTTCTTCGCTGCGCGGGCTCGGCTGGCACGACACGGGCGACCTGAAGGCCGCGCCGCTGCTCGCGCAGCTCGGCCAGCCGGTGTGGCGGCCGGGCTCGCCGGCCGGCTACGACGACGTGGCCGCGAGCTGGGCCGCGCCCGACGCGCTCGTGCGCCGCGTCGAGCTGGCGCAGCGGCTGGCCGCGCGCACGGGCGACCGGCTCGATCCACGCACGCTCGGCAACACGCTGCTCGCGGGTTCGTTGAGCGCGCCGACGGCGACCGCGCTGTCGCGTGCCGAAAGCGCGACCACGTCGCTCGCCTTGCTGCTCGTATCGCCCGATTTCCAACGGAGATGACCATGGCACTGTCCCGCCGACAATTCCTGCGCGTGGCGGCCGCCGGCGCCGGCGCGATGCTCGTCGCGCCGCGGATCGTGTTCGCGAACGTCGAGACTGACCGGCGCTTCGTGTTCGTGATCCAGCGCGGCGCCGCCGACGGCCTGAACACCCTGGTGCCGTATGCCGAACCCGCGTATGCGTCGCTGCGCGGCCCACTGGCGATCGACACGGCGGCCGCGACGCGGCTCGACGGCACGTTCGCGTTGCATCCGTCGCTCGTGCAGACCGCGCAGTTGTACCGCGACGGGCAGGCGCTGTTCGTTCATGCGATCGCGTCGCCGTATCGCGACCGCTCGCATTTCGACGGCCAGAACGTGCTCGAGACGGGGGGCCGCGCGCCGTACCAGGTGAAGGACGGGTGGCTGAACCGGCTCGCCGCGCTGCTGCCGGCGACACGCGAAAGCGCGATCGCGTTCGCACCGACCGTGCCGCTCGCGCTGCGCGGCACCGTGCAGGCGGCGTCGTACGCGCCGTCCGGTTTGCCGGCCGCGCCGGACGACCTGCTCGCGCGCGTGTCGGCGCTCTACGAGGCCGACGCGCAGCTCGGCCCGCTGTGGCAATCGGCGATGGATGCGCGCGGCCTCGCCGGCGATGCGCATGCGCGGCAGGATCCGGCGGGTGTCGGCAAGCTCGCCGCGACGTTTCTCGCGCGCGACGACGGCCCGCGCATCGCGATGATCGAAACGGGTGGCTGGGACACGCACAGTGCGCAGAACGGACGGCTCGCGAATCAGCTGAAAGCGCTCGACACGATGCTCGCCGCGCTGCGCGACGGCCTCGGGCCCGCATGGCAGCAGACCACGGTGCTGGTGGCGACCGAGTTCGGCCGCACGGCCGCCGCGAACGGCACGGGCGGCACCGATCACGGGCAGGCGTCGGTCGCGATGCTCGCGGGCGGCGCGGTCGCGGGCGGCCGCGTGATCGCCGACTGGCCGGGTTTGCGGCCGGGCGACCTGTACGAAGGACGCGACCTGAAGCCGACCGCGTCGCTCGACGCGCTGATCTCGGGCGCCGCCGCCGAAAGCCTGCGGCTCGATCCGCACCGCACCGCGTCCGCGCTGTTCGCCGAAAGCGGCGCGATGCGGCCGATGAGCGGGCTGATTCGCGGCACGGCGTGATGCGCCGGGTTGCCGCTTCCGCGCCGATTCATTCACGACACAAAAGGGAGAATGCAAGATGATGAAGATCCGCTCCGTTTCGCTCACCGTGCTGGTAGCGGCCAGTGCGACGTTGATGTCCGCCTGCGTGGTCGAGCCCGTGCGGCCGCCGCAGCCGGCGCCGGTCGTCGAGGTGCCGCCGCCGATGCCCGCGCCGGGCTATCGCTGGGCGAAAGGGCATTACCGGTGGGCCGGCAATCACTGGGCGTGGGTGCCCGGGCACTGGGTGGGCGTGTACTGATCGGGCGTGACGTGCCGCGCGGCGTGCGGCGAGGGTGCGGGGAAGCGGCGCTGCGTATTGAACTGCGATGCGCGTTGCCCTAAGCTGCCGGATCGTGGCGACGGGCAACCGGCGACGGGCATCCGGCGACGGGCATCCGGCGACGGGCTTCCGGCGACGCGCATTCCCGTTCGTCCGCCACGGCGAGCCGATCCGCGGCCGCCGGTTTCTTCGTTACGGCACCCACATGAAAGCATGGCTCGTTGCGCTGGCCGTCGTCGCCGGCATGACCGGCGCGCACGCCGCGTCGTTCAACTGCACGAAGGCGTCCACGTTCGTGGAGCGTGAAATCTGCACCAATCCGACGTTGTCGCGTCTCGACGATGCGCTCAACGCGGATTTCCAGCACATGCTCTACGACTTCAGCAACTATCCGGTCGAGGATCCGCCCGAGTACGAGCAGTTCATGGCGACGCAGAGGGCGTGGCTGAAGACGCGTAACCGCTGCACGACGACGCAGTGCCTGATCGACAGCTACCGCAAGCGCATCGACGTGCTGTGCGGCCAGATCGACGTGCCGGCGAAAAGCGACCGCGCGAAATGCCGCAGCAACGGCGGCCTGGGCGGGCTCGAACTCGATCACTGAGCGCCGGCGTGGCGTGCGAGCCGGGAGCCGCCAGGCCGGTGCGCGCCTACCATCCGATCCGGTGTTTCTCCTCCGTCTCGCGATGCCGCCAGTCGTCGTCCGCATGCAGGTACTGGCTCGTCGTCGTGAGCGACGCGTGGCCGAGGTTGTCGCGCACGAGCCGCAGGTCGATGCGGCCGTCGGCCATGTGCGAGCCCGCGCTGTGGCGCAGCCAGTGCGCGGATGCCTGTTCGAGCACGCGTGCCTGCTGCTCGCCGGCTTCGCCGTTCGCGCGCAGCCGGTCGGCCGCGTGCCGGAACACCTGCTTCACGATCCGGTGCAGCGCCGCGCGCGTGAGCGGCTTGCGTGCCTGGCCGACCGGCAGCACGAGCGGCGTGGGCTCGCCGTCGGACGGCAACGCGGGCAGGCCGTGCGCGCGCCGGTAGCGCGACAGCTCGGCCATCATTTCGTCGGTGGCCGGCACGAGCCGCTGCCGGCCGCCTTTGCCCGTCACGTCGAGCCACCAGCGGTCGCGCCCGTCCGCGTCGCGCCGGCAGAAGAACTGGCCCATCGTCGTGTCGGCCGCTTCGGTGATGCGCAGCCCGCCGAGATACAGCAGCGTGAACAGCCACCGCGCGCGGTCCGCGTGGAAGCCTGCCCGCGCGTCGTCGCGCGGCATCGCGGCGATCGCCTCCTTGACCGACTGCCACAGCGGTTGCCCGAGATGGCGCGTGACGCGCGGTGCGGGCCGGCGCTGCCGCTGGCGCGACAACGCGAGCGGATTGCCGGCCAGGTAACCGGCCTGCACGAGCCACGAGAACATCACGTTCAGGATCACCAGCGCCTGCCGCTGGCTGGCCGCCGACAGCGGCCCGTAGAACGGCCGCCAGCGCGGATCGTCGCGCGGATGCTTGCGTCCGCCGTTCGCGCACCACAGCTCGGCCGGCGCGGGCGCGAGCAGGAACTGCCGGTAGACGATCAGATCTTCGTGCGTGAGCGACGACAGCGGCTTGCCGCACGCGATCACGGCCCACAGCAGCAGGCGCTCGGCTTCCTTGCGGTAATTCTGGAACGTGGTCGGTGTGTCGACGAAGCGCGCGAGCCAGGCGCGCACCGCGTCGAGGTCGTTGGTCGCGGCAATCTGCGGATGCGTGCCGGTCGAGCGGTTGGTGCCCGTGCGTCCGTCGAGCGCGGCCGGCACGGTCAGCGCATCGATCGGCAGCGGGCGCAGCGCGGCGTCGGACGGAACGGGTGAGGTCATGCGAAACGGGGTGCGTTGAGCGGATCGTACGCGTGGAGGCGGGCGGACGAACGCGGCGCGATCAGGCGAATCAGGAAGCGTCGATGGTACACGATCATCACACGGCGAACCCGCCGTCGACGGCGATCGCCTGACGGGTAATGAAGCGCGCGGCGGGCGAGCACAGCCGCGTCATCGTTTTCGCGATGTGGCGGTGACTCGCCGAGCCGCGCCATCCGCGTGGCCGGTGTGCGTTGCGCGTTGTCGTCGCGGTTTTCCGGGCGGCCGGTGCTCGCCGAACCGGCGATGCCGCCCGGGCACACGCGGAAACGGCACTCGATTCCGTCGGGCGTGCGCAGGCCCGCGCTGGGCGAGATACGGCGGCAGGGCCGCGGGCGCCGCGGTCATTCGGGTTGTCTCCTGTTGCGGGCACCGGGCCGGCAGGGCTGAACAGGCCGCGTCGCCCGGCGTGCGCGTGCGAGCCGCCGGCGGTGATGCGCGCGGCTGAACCGGATCACGGTAGCGTACCGGCGCGGGCGACATCCCGCGAATGAAGGTGGTGGTCCGATATCTGTAAGGTGTTTGTGAACTTTCTTGCGGCGAGGGTTTCTAATCGGCCCGCCAACGTTTCCTGAGGAACATCAGATGATTCGCCAATCCAGAACGCTGCTCGGCGCGGCCGTCATTGCCGGCAGCACGCTCCTCGCCGGATGTCAGACCGACGCGGTCGCCACGGCGCCGAACGCGGTGCGCCCGGCCGACGGCAAGCCGGTGACCAGGACCGTCCAAGTCGCGCCGCAATCCGCGCGATGCACGGGCGTCGCGCCGATGGAGTGCCTGCAGGTGCGAAACGGCCCGAACGAGCCGTGGAGCCTGTGGTACGCGGGCATCGAAGGCTTCGCTTACCAGCCCGGATACCTGTACACGCTTGAAATCGACGAATACCGCGTGGCTCAGCCGCCGGCCGACGGCTCGTCGATTCGCTGGGTGCTCAAGCGCGTCGTCGAGCGCCGTCAGGTGAACTGACGGCCGCGCTCACGCGGACGGGCGCGCTGCGGCACCGGCCGCCGGCGCGACCGTGTCGATCCGCCGGAACACGACGGACGACAGCAGCGTCACCCCACCCATGCACGCGAACGACAGCATGAATCCGTGCGCCATCGAGCCCCGACTGGCGGCAAACAGGCTGACGAGGCCGCCGCCGATCGACACGCCGAGCCCCATCGCCAGCATCTGCATCATCGTGAACAGGCTGTTGCCGCTGCCGGCGTCGGCATGCGACAACCCCTTGAGCGTCACGCCGTTCATCGCCGCGAACTGCATCGAGTTCGCGGTGCCGAACACGATCAGCAGCGCGCTTTCCAGTAGCGGCGCGGGCCGCACCGACACCAGCGCGAACCCCGCGATCGCGCACCCGACGATCCCCGTATTCACGACCAGGAACGCTGCATAGCCGAAGCGCTTCACGAGCGGCGCGATCCAGCGTTTCGCGATGACCCCCGCGATCGCGGCCGGCAGCATCATCAGCCCCGATTGCAGCGGCGTATAGCCGAGCTGCACCTGCATCAGCAGCGGCAGCATGAACGGCACCGAGCTCGTGCCGATCCGGCACAGCAGGTTGCCGAGCAGCCCCGAACCGAAATTCGGCTCGCGGAACAGCCCGAGCCGGAACAGCGGCTGCGCGCGGCGCCGCGCGTGCGGCAGGTACGCGAGCGCGCTCGCCAGCCCGAGCACCGCGAGCCCGGCCGCCCATGCGGCGCGATGCGCGGGCATCGGCGGGTCGATCGCGAGCGACAGCGCGATCATCGCGACCGACAGCAGCGCACAGCCGACGAAATCGAAGGGCGGCGCTTGTGTCGCCTGGTCGTGCGGCAGGTAGCGCTGCACGGTAAGAAAGCCGACCACGCCGACCGGCACGTTGACGATGAACACCCAGTGCCACGAAATCGCCTGCGTGAGCCAGCCGCCGAGCGTCGGCCCGACGATCGGGCCGAGCTGGCCGGCGGTCGACACGAACGCGATCGCCGCGACGTACTGTTCGCCCGGCACGCGGCGCAGCACGGCGAGCCGCCCGATCGGCAGCAGCATCGAGCCGCCGATGCCCTGCAGCGCACGCGCGGCGACGAGCTGGCCGAGCGTATGCGACGCCGCGCAGCCGATCGATGCGAGCACGAACACGAGAATCGCAATCGAGAACACGCGGCGTGTGCCGAACCGGTCGGCCAGCCAGCCGGACGCCGGCGTGAGCATCGCCATCGTCAGCGTATAGACGACCACGACGGGCTGCATCGCGAGCGGCGACGCGTGCAGGCTTTGCGCGATCGAAGGCAGGGCGGTGTTGACGATCGTCGTGTCGAGCGACTGCATGAAGAACGCAGCGGCGACGATCCAGAGCAGCGCGGAGTGTGTGGGTTCCCGGGACATGGCGAATTCGATGGTGCGAAGGCCGGCGCGGGCGGCGCGTCGGCACGGCGCCAGCCGGTCTTCAAGCGCATGATGGTACCGATTCCGGTAGTCATCGGGAAGCTGCCTGAATACGTTGACTGTCATCGGAAACAACGATGACAATGCGGGATGCTCAATCCCGTCTGGCTCAAGACGTTCGCGACCGTCACGAACTGCCGCAGCTTCACCGAAGCGGGCCGGCAGCTCGGGCTCAACCAGTCGAGCGTCAGCGAACACATCCGTCGTCTCGAGGAAAGCGTCGGGCGGCGCCTGTTCGTGCGCGACACGCATTCGATCGCGATGACGGCCGACGGCGAGGCGCTGCTCGTGCATGCGAACGTGATCCTGCAGGCGCTGAACCGCGCGGAATCGCAATTCCGCAAGCCGAGGCTGCAGGGCCTGGTGCGGCTCGGCGCGCCGGACGATCTCGCGCTCGTCGCGTTGCCGGACGTGCTGGCCGGGTTTCGCGCCGCGCACCCGGACGTCGCGCTGGAGATCACCACCGGCATGACGAGCCGGCTCTACGAAGGGCTGGACGCGGGGGCGCTCGACCTGATGATCGGCAAGCGGCGGCTCGGCGAGCGGCGCGGCACGCCGCTCCTGCGCACGCGGCTCGAGTGGGTTGCGCGGCCCGGCACCGTCGTCGATCCGGAGCGGCCGCTGCCGCTCGTGCTGGTCGCCGAGCCGAGCGTGACGCGCGCGATCGTCCTGAACGCGCTCGCCGAGAAGGGCATCGGCTGGGAAGTCGTGTGCTCGAGCAGCAGCCAGCCGGGCTGCATCGCGGCCGCGCGCGCGGGGCTCGGCTTGACCGCGACGTCGCACTATTTGTCGACGGGCGGGCTGGCGCCGCTGGTCAACGGCGGCGCGCTGCCCGAGCTGCCCGACATCGAATTCATCGCACTGGCCGCGAAGCGGCTCAGCCAGCCGGCGCGCACGCTGCTCGAATTGCTGGAAGCGAGCGACCTGAGCACACCGGGCGCGAACGCGTAACGGGCTCGCCACGTGCGACGCGCCCGGTTCCGGCGCCCGCGCAACGCGATGTGACGCGCTCCGTCACGCGACCATCATGCGACCGCCATGCGACCATCATGCAGCCCGCTTCTGCGAAATCACCAGCAGCGCGCCGTTCTTGTCCTCCAGTACCGCGCGGTATTCGTGCGGCCCGGCCTGCACGGGCACGCGCACCGACGCGCCGGCCTTCACGACCCGCGCCATCGCCGCATACAGGTCGTCGTCCTCGTCGACGCGCAGCGTGAGCGCCGCGCGCTCGACGATCTGCTCGTCGCCCGCGACCAGCGCGATCGTCAGCGGGCCGCCGTCGAGCGCGCAATAACGATCGCCGTCGCGGAACTTCACGTTCAGGCCCAGCCCGTCGACGAACAGCGGCAGCGCCGTGTCGATGTCGTCGACGGGATACAGCAGCATCGATACCTTCATCCCGGATCTCCCTTGTCTTGATGTGGGCGGCGTGCAACGTGCCGCCGTTCGATGCTAGCGCGCCGTTCGCGCGCTCACGCAGTCCGATCGGATGACCGTGAAACCCCTCTGTCCCCGCATGCGTGCCGATACTCCGAACAGACGATGCCCGCGCCCGGCCGCGCGCCGACACTCCCATCCGTGGACCGTCGCTATTCGTCCGTATCGTGCGGGCGGGCTGCGCGACCCCGACTCGTCCAACATACATGGAGACGCACGCAATGAAGTTTTCCCTCATCTACGAAGCCCAGACCACCGACGCATCGCGCGAGGGCGACCACCGGGTGTTCAAGGAGACGGTCGAACAGGCGCTGCTCGCCGAGCAGGTCGGCTTCGACACGATCTGGTGCGTCGAGCACACGTCGCTGACCAACTATGCGCATATGAGCGCGCCGGAAACCTTCCTTGCGTACCTGGCCGGCCGCACGACGCGCATCGGCCTCGGCCACGGCGTCGTGTGCCTGCCGCCCGCGATGAACCACCCGATCAAGGTCGCCGAGCGCGTCGCGCTGCTCGACATCCTGTCGGGCGGCCGCGTGCACTTCGGTGTCGGCAAGGGCGGGAGCCAGCAGGAAGCCGGCGCGTTCGGCTACGACCTCAACGAGCTGCAGCCGATGATCGACGAATCGATGTACCTCGTGCCGAAGATGTTCGTGCAGGACGAGATCGAGCACGACGGCAAGTACATCAAGATCCCGAAGCGTCCGATCCACCCGAAGCCGTTCCAGGACCCGCACCCGCCGATGTACCTCGCGTGCACCAACACCGACGCGCTGCTGCGCGCCGGCCAGCGCGGGATGGGCGCGCTGGTGCTCGGCTTCGGCGGCCCCGATGAAGTCGCGAAGAAGAACGCCGTGTATCGCGAAGCGTGGGCGAACCGCAAGCCGGAAGACCAGGTCGGCTTCCGCCCGACCCAGCACCTCGCGGCGCTGTGCCCGACGGTCGTGATGGCCGACGGCCAGGCCGCCCGCAAGATCGGCATCCGCGGTCAGCGCTACTTCATGGAATCGCTCGCGTACTGGTACACGGGCGGCGAGCGTCCGGACCCGGCGAAGTGGGGCGACGACCTCGTGCAGGCCGACACCGGCGAGATGGTGATCCGCTCGCGCTTCGCGTCGGAGGAAGTCGTCGTGAACTTCGCCGATCCGGCGCTCGCGATGATGAACCCGAACCACGCGTACGGCACGGTGGACGACTGCATCGGCTATGTCGGCCGCCTGCAGGAAGCCGGCGTGGACGAAGTGCTGTTCCTGTGCCAGATGGGCACGGTGCCGCACGAAGCGCAGATGGAGACGATCCGCAATATCGGCGAGCACGTGATCCCGTTCTTCAACAAGGAGAAGGAGCGGGCCTGCGCGTAAGGCGGGGCGGGCCGCGCCCGTCGTCCCGTCCGGTCGGACGATGCGGCGCGGTCGCGCGACGCCGACCATCGGTGGTGGCGAGCATCGCCCGCGGCCAGGCCGCGCAGAACAACCATGAACGAGAGCGGGGCGGGCGCCGCGGCGCAGCCCCCGTTCCACAGGAGACATTCGTGCATCGCGACAACGATTCGAACGCATTGGCCGCCACGCTGGTCGCCCGGGCCGAGGCGCTGGCGCCGACGCTGGCCGGCCGCGCCGCGCAGGCGGAAGCGCAGGGCCGCATCCCGGCCGAGACGATCGCCGACATGCAGGCCGCCGGTTTCTTCAAGGTGCTGCAGCCGAAGCGCTACGGCGGCTACGAGCTCGATCCGCAGGCCTTCTTCGACATCCAGATGGCACTCGCGCGCGGCTGCATGTCGACCGCGTGGGTGTACGGCGTCGTCGGCGTGCACAACTGGCAGCTCGCGCTGTTCGACGAGCGCGCGCAGCAGGACGTGTGGGGCAACGACCCGGCGACGCTGATCGCGTCGACCTACATGCCGGTCGGCCGCGTCACGCCGGTCGACGGCGGTTTTCGCCTGTCGGGCCACTGGAAGTTCTCGAGCGGCAGCGAACTGTGCGAATGGGTGTTCCTCGGCGCGCTGGTGCCGCCGGCCGAGGCCGGCCAGCCGCCCGAATACCGCACCTTCCTGCTGCCGAAATCCGACTACCGGATCGAGCAGGACTGGGACGTGCTCGGCCTGCGCGCGACGGGCAGCCACGACATCGTCGTCGACGACGTGTTCGTGCCCGCGTACCGCACGCACAAGGCGATCGACGGGATGATGGGCACGAGCCCGGGCCTTGCCGTCAACGATGCACCGCTGTTCAGGCTGCCGTTCGCGCAGATCTTCGTGCGCGCCGTGTGCACGTCGTGCATCGGCGCGTTGCAGGGCGCGCTCGACGATTTCACCGGTTATGCGGCCACGCGCGTGTCGGCCAACAGCGGCGCGAAGACGACCGACGATCCGGGCGCGCAGAACGCGTGCGCGAACGCGGCCGTCGCGATCGACGAGATGAAGGTGCTGCTCAAGCGCAATTTCGCGGAACTGATGGCGTCGGTGACCGGCGGCCCGGTCGTGTCGATCGAGCGCCGCGTGCATTTCCGCTACCAGTCCGCCCAGGTCGCCGAGCGCTGCGCGCAGGCGGCGAACGTGCTGCTGCGCTACGCGGGCGGCAACGGCATCTATCACCGCAATCCGCTGGTGCGCCGCTTCCTCGACCTGCATGCGGCCCGCGCGCATTACGCGAACAACGTCGACCGTTTCGGCCAGAACCTCGGCGCCGTGATGCTCGGCCGCGAGAACACCGACTTCTTCATCTGACGGAGACGCGATGAACGACCCGCAAGCACAGCAATACGTGTTCGACGTGGTGGTCGTCGGTTCGGGCGCGGGCGCGCTGCTCGCCGCGTGCCGCGCGGCCGACCGCGGCCTGTCCGTCGTCGTGATCGAGAGGACGGCGCTGTACGGCGGCACGTCGGCCGTGTCGGGCGGCGGCATCTGGGTGCCGTGCAACCACCATATCGCCGAGCTGGGCGCGACCGATTCGCGCGAGGCCGCGCGCGGCTACATCGAAGCCTGCGTGGCCGGCGCGTCGACGCCCGAGAAGCTCGACACGTATCTCGACCGCGCGCCGGAGATGCTGCGCTACCTGGAATCGAAGACCCCGGTGCGCTACCAGTCGCTGCCGAAGTACGCGGACTATTTCCAGAAGGTGCCGGGCGCGATGCCGGGTTATCGCGCGCTCGATCCGCTGCCGTTCGACGGCGCGCTGCTCGGCGACGAGCTCGACCGGCTGCGGCCGCCGTCGCCCGGCACGCTGATCGGCGGGCGCGTGGCGGTGACGTCGAAGGAAGCGCACACGCTGTTCTCGCGCGGGCCCGGCTTCATGAAGCTCGCGATCGCACAGTTCGGCCGTTACTGGCTCGATATCGGCATGCGCCGCCGCACGCGGCGCGACCGGCGCCTGACGCTCGGCAACGCGCTGATCGGCGGGCTGCGCCGCGCGCTGCTCGAGCGCAACGTGCCGGTGTGGCTCGACACGCCGATGCGCGACCTGCTCGACGCGGACGGCCGCGTGACGGGCGTGCGCGCGCAGCGTTTCGGGCAGCCCGTGACGATCGCCGCGCGACGCGGCGTGATCCTCGGCGCGGGCGGTTTCGAGCGCAACCAGCCGATGCGCGAACGCTACCTGCCGCAGCCGACGCAGGCGCAGTGGAGCGCGACGCCGCCTGCCAACACCGGCGATGCGATCGCCGAAGGCCATCGGCTCGGCGGCGCGCTGGCGCTGATGGAGCACGTGTGGGGCGCACCGACGGTCGGGGTCGCCGGCGAGGAGAAACAGCGCGCGCTGTTCGTCGAACGCAACCTGCCGGGCTGCGTGATCGTCAACAGCCTCGGCAAGCGCTTCGTCAACGAAGCCGCGCCGTATTCCGAATTCGTGCCGGCGATGTATCGCGACCATGCGCGCACCGGTGCGAGCGTGCCCGCATGGATGGTGTTCGACGCGCGGTTTCGCCGCAAGTATCCGTGCGGGCCGATCATGCCGGCGTCGATGATGCCCGATGCGCGGATTCCGGCGGCGTTTCGCGACGTGCTCGTGAAGGCCGACACGATCGACGCGCTGGCCGCGCGCATCGGCGTCGACGCGGCCGGGCTGCACGACACGCTGCGCGACATGGCGCGCTACGCGGCGACCGGAATCGACGAGGCGTTCGGCAAGGGCGACAACGCGTTCGACACGTACTACGGCGATCCGCGGAACGAGCCGAACCCGTGCCTCGGGCCGGTCGATCAGGCGCCGTTCTACGCGGTGCGGATCGACGCGGGCGACATCGGCACGAAGGGCGGGCTCGTCACCGACGCGCTGGCCCGCGTGCTGCGCGCCGACGGCGAGCCGATCGCCGGCCTTTACGCGATCGGCAACACCAGCGCGTCGATGATGGGCGCGAGCTACCCCGGCGCGGGCTCGACGCTCGGCCCGGCGATGACCTTCGGTTTCATCGCCGCCGACCACCTGGCCGCGCACGCGACCGACGCCGGCGCCCGGCCGGCCCGGCCATCCACGACTGAACTTGACGGAGTCCAAAGATGAGCGATCTCACCCCCCATCCGCTGCGCACCGACATGCTGCTCGCGATGCGCCGCCTCGCGCGCTCCGTCACGGTCATCAGCAGCGCGCACGACGGCCGGCGCTACTCGATGTCCGCGACGGCGGTCGATTCGCTGTCGACCGATCCGCCTTCGCTGCTGATCTGCATCAACCGCACCGCGTCGCTGTATCCGCCGCTCGATGCGGGCGCACCGTTCTGCGTGAACGTGCTGTCGGCCCGCCACGAAGGCATCGCGATCGACTGCAGCGGCCGGCTGAAGGGCGAAGCGCGCTTCACGACCGGCGACTGGCACACGTCGCCGCACGGCGTGCCCTATCTGCGCGATTCGCAGGCGAGCCTCGTTTGCGAGCAGGACGGCCGCTTCGAATACGGCACGCATACGGTGTTCATCGGGCGCATTCGCGAGGTGCTGATGTGCGGCGACGTCGATCCGCTCGTCTATCTCGACGGCGCCTACACGACGCCCGGCGCGCCGGTGGCCCGTGCGGCCGCGTGACGTGAGGAGCCGGCGATGAGCGATTCGCGCTTCCATCGGCTGACCGTCGCCGAAGTGATTGCCGAAAGCGACGACGCGTGCTCGTTCGTGTTCGACGTGCCGGCCGCGTTGCGCGACGCATTCGCGTACCGGCCCGGGCAGTTCCTGACGCTGAACGTGCCGTGCGCGGACGCAACCGTTGCGCGCTGCTATTCGCTGTCGAGCGCGCCCGGCATCGACGCCGCGCCGAAGATCACCGTCAAGCGCGTGCGCGACGGCCGGGCGTCGAACTGGCTGTGCGACCGCGTGCGGGCGGGCGACACGCTCGAGGTGCTGCCGCCGGCCGGCGTGTTCACGCCGCGCGCACTCGACGGCGACCTGCTGCTGTTCGCGGGCGGCAGCGGCATCACGCCCGTGCTGTCGATCCTGAAATCGGCGCTCGTGCACGGGCGCGGGATGCTGACGCTGATCTACGCGAACCGCGATGAACGCTCGGTGATTTTCCGCGACGAACTGCAGCAGCTCGTGCAGCGCCATCCCGGGCGCGTGCGCGTGATTCACTGGCTCGACAGCGTGCAGGGCATTCCGCAGCAGCGCCATCTCGAGGAACTCGCGCGGCCGTTCAGCCGGCAGGAGACGTTCATCTGCGGGCCCGCGCTGTTCATGGAGAACGCGCTGGCCGCGATGCTCGGCCTCGGGCTGCCGCGTGCGCGCGTGCATGTCGAGCGGTTCGCGTCGTTGCCCGATGCACCGGCGCAGGCCGCGACTACAGCGGCAACGGCGGCAGCGTCGGCGCCCGGCGACGGTGCGGCGATCGAGACGGTGCTCGACGGCGACGCGTTCGCGTTCGACAGCGCGCCCGGCGAAACGCTGCTCGACGCGATGCTGCGCGCGGGTGTGCCGGCGCCGAATTCCTGCCGGATGGGGCAATGCGGCGCGTGCATGTGCCGGATCGAGCGCGGCGAGGTCGCGCTCGACAGCAACCACGTGCTCGACGACGACGAGATCGCGGCCGGCTGGACGCTCGCCTGTTGCGCACGGCCCGCGAGCGATGCACTGCGCGTGGTGTTTCCCGACTGAGCCGACGCGCGCCGGCGGCGCGCACGGCCACCCTGATCTATGACGATGGACAACGAAATCCTGACCACGCCCGCGCTGATCGCGCGGGCAGCCGCGCGCCACGGCGCGCATCCGGCGATCGAGTCGGAGCACGGCCGGCTGACCTACGCGGAACTCGACACGGCCCGCCTCGACGCGGCTCGCGCGCTGCTCGCGAGCGGCATCGAGGCCGGCGACCGCATCGCGGTATGGGCGCCGAACCTGCCGCAATGGATCGTCGCGGCGCTGGCGATCCACACCGTCGGCGCGATCCTCGTGCCGGTCAACACGCGGATGAAGGGGATGGAGGTGGGCGGCATCCTGCACGACGGCGGCGCGCGGCTGCTGTTCTGCTGCGGCACGTTCCTCGGCGAATCCTATCCGGCGATGCTCGCGCCGCACCGCCCCGCGACGCTCGAACGTGTCGTCGTGTTCGATGGCGAACCGCCGCGCGGCGCGCATGACGAGACCTGGAACGCGTTCCTCGCGCGCGGCGCCGAGGTGCCGCTGGACGCGGTGCGCGAACGCGAGGCACAAGTGACGCCCGACACCGTGATGGACCTGATGTTCACGTCCGGCACGACGGGCCGCCCGAAGGGCGTGATGACCGCGCACGGCCAGAACCTGCGCGCCGCGCAGGCATGGGCGGCGATCGCCGGCGTGCGTCCTGACGACCGCTACCTGATCGTCAATCCGTTCTTCCACACGTTCGGCTACAAGGCGGGCTGGCTCGCCGCGCTGTCGAGCGGTGCGACCGTGCTGCCGCATCTCGTGTTCCAGCCGGCCGACGTGCTGCGGCGCGTTGCCGTCGACCGCATATCGGTACTGCCCGGCCCGCCGACGCTGTACTACGCGCTGCTCGACGCGCCCGATCGGGCGACGCACGACCTGTCGTCGCTGCGGATCGCGGTCACGGGCGCGGCGGCGATCTCCCCGAGCCTGATCGAACGGATGCGCGCCGAGCTCGGCTTCGAGACGGTGCTGACCGGCTACGGGCTGACCGAATCGTGCGGCTTCGCGACGCTGTGCCGTCAAGGCGACGATGCGCAGACGGTCGCCTGTACGTCCGGCCGGCCGATGCCGGATGTCGAATTACGCATCGCGGGGCCGGGCGGCGCGCCGCTCGGGCCGGACGAGACCGGCGAGATCTGGGTGCGCGGCTACAACGTGATGCGCGGCTATTTCAACCAGCCGGACGCGACGCGCGAAACCGTCGATCCCGATGGCTGGCTGCATACGGGCGATCTCGGCTGCGTCGACGCGAACGGCAACCTGAAGATCACCGACCGCATCAAGGACATGTTCATCGTCGGCGGCTTCAACTGCTATCCGGCAGAGATCGAGCGGCTGCTCGCCGCGCATCCGGCGATCGCGCAGGTCGCGCTGGTCGGCGTGCCCGATACGCGGCTCGGCGAGGTCGGGCACGCGTATGTCGTGCTGCGGCCGGGCGCGCATGCCGACGCCGACGAATTGAACGACTGGGCGCGCCGCAACATGGCGAACTACAAGGTGCCGCGCTATTTCACGTTCGTCGGGCAACTGCCGACGAGTGCGGCCGGGAAGGTGCTGAAGTACCGCCTGCGGGCGGGGACCGAGGCGGCGGCCTGAGCGCCGCCGTACACGAACGGGATGAACGCATGAACGACAACGGGTTTCCGCAGGGTGCGGTGCTGGTGTTCGGCGGCAGCGGCGGGATCGGGCAGGGTGTCGCGCTCGAGTTCGCGCGGGCCGGCGTGCCGGTCGCGGTGGGCTACCGCAGCAAGGCCGACGTGGCCGAGCGGGTCGCGCGCGACATTCGCGGCGAGGGTGTCGCGGCCACCACGCACTGCGTGGACGTGACCGATCCCGCACAGGTCGACGCCGCGTTCGCGGCCGCGATCGGCGCGCATGGCCGCGTGCACACGGTGGTCTGGGCGGCCGGGCCGTTCGTGAACCAGCGTCATATCGGCGACATGACGCACGACGACTGGCGCCGCGCGATCGACGTCGAGACGATCGGCTTCTTCGTGGCGGCGAAGGCCGCGCTGCCGCACTTCCGTGCGTCGGGCGGCGGATCGTTCGTGACGCTCGGGTCGGCCGGGCATCTGCGCTGGCCCGACCGCGACGGGCTGTCGGTCGCACCGAAGGCGGCGAACGAGGCGCTGGTGAAAGGGCTGGCGCGCGAGGAAGGGCGCTACGACATTCGCGCGAATTCGATTCTGGTCGGCGTGATCGAGGCCGGGATGTTTCCGGTGCTGCTCGAACAGGGGCAGTTCGACCAGGCGTGGATCGACGAGACGCAGAAGATGCTCGCGCTCAAGCGCTGGGGGAAGGCGCACGATGTCGGGCGGGCGGCGGTGTTCCTGGCGTCGGATCGGGCTGGTTACATTACCGGGCAGCAGTTGAATGTTTCGGGTGGGTATGGGGTGTAGCGCGGAGATTGACACATCGGAAGGGCCGCTCGTTGCGAGCGGCCTTTTGCATGACGGAGCCCGGGTAATTCCTGCCGCGTCGCGGCAGATGTCGGCACGGACTTGCCGATGCCGTCAGGTGTCGAATCAGCGTGAGCTCGATGCCCCCGGCGACAGGAAATCGGTTGCGTTTTTGCCCAGCGTGATGCCCGGACGTTCCACGAATCGGTGGATGAGTGTCGATATCAGGAACGAGCCCGGTAAAGTAACTGCCAGCAGGACGAGCGTCCTGAGGTTGCCGTGCGCGGCCAAGCTGGGAAACGCACCGGACAGCGCTAATCCGGTAAACGAAATAAAGAAGCCGTGAAAAAGATACATGCCGTATGAAGCGTCGGACATCGCGTGGGCAATCCGTCCGCCGAGGATTTTGTCGATGGGCTGCAGCAGCGATGACACGGATTGACTGTTGACCGTCAGCCCATAGAGCGATGCGGAAATGACCGGAAGTACCCAGGACTGGGTTGCGTAGCTCGACGTTTGAGCGAACGGCAAAAGCAACGCCAGCATGCCGATCAGGATCGTTGCGATTCTGCCGGTGCCGAATGGAATTTCGGCGATGAGCATGCCGGTCACGAACAGCGAGAGCTTCAATGGCAGGAAGCCCGGCTCGGGATATACGCCCGAGAGCGCGTGGCTTGCAGCGAGCGCGATGATCGCCAATCCGACCGACGCGGCCAATGGACCGATTTTTCGCATCAGCAGATAGAGCAACGGAAAGATGAGATAGAACTGCATCTCGAGGCTGAGACTCCAGTCGGGAAGCATGGTCGCAAACGTGTATTTCGGTACTGCGCCGAAAACGAACGTGGCATGCGCGAGCAGGTTGGCTGCGGTGAATTTGATCGTGTAGGGATCGTAAGTGCCGCCGACTCCCCAGAACTCCGGGTTCATCAATTGCAGGGCCTTGTAGCCGTCGAGAAAAGGTGCCGACGCGACGACCGCGAACGCGAGCGACAGGTAATAGGCCGGCGCAATGCGAAAGTACCTGCGGATATAGAACCGGATCCAGGTAGCGGGCTGCGTCATGGGCTCGACCGATGCCCGGCGACGGGCATTGTAGGCCATCAGAAAGCCCGATATCGTCATGAACAGATCGACAGCGATTTTCGGGTCCGGTATTGCGGTAAGCGTCCAGCCACCCCAGATCATGCAATGGGCGATCACGACCCAGGTCGCGGCAACGCCGCGCAAGCCGTTCAGGTAGGGGACGTCGCTCGGTATCCTGAAGTCGCGGGGAATCGGAGTGCGCGGTTGCGCACCCGTGTCATTCTGATGGATTGTCACTGATGTATCGGCTAAAGCTTCTGGATCACACAACCGATGTAGTCGGAATGATCGGGAGACAGTTCAACGATTCGCGCGGTGCCTTCAATCGCCTGCGAGACACTGAAGGTGTCCGTTCGGTCTGAAATCCTGAAGTCGCGCCCTTCGACGTGGAAGTTCCATTGATGGAAGCCTTCCCAGTTCTCGGTCAACGCTTCGTTAGCTGCATGCTCCGTCGCGACGTAGCCGCCGGGTTTCGTCACGGCGATCATTTGCCGAAACGCTTCGATCGGATTGTAGCTATGGTCGAGCGTGTTCTTCGCATACGTCAGGTCGAATGTATTCTGCGGGAACATCGTGCTCAGGCATTCGCTTTCACACTGTCGGGTTTTGATAAGAGGGAGCCCGGCGGGGAAGTTCAGGCGGCTGTACAGGTCGCCCAGCGCGTCGACCGCGGTGATATTCAGCGGTATGCCGTTCATTTTCTTGCCAAGCACCGTCATTGGGCCGGCGCCTACGTCGAGGATCTTCGGGTTCCGGATGCCGTTCAGAAGCTCGGCGATCCATTCGTGTATTTCGGTATCGGGGTTGATACGGAACTGAAAGTCTTCCGGCCATGCACCACCCTTCGTCTCCAACCACTTTGACCAGAATTCGATTTCGTTATCGATTCCGCTAGACCACTGCATTTTTCGCATTGTGTCCGCCCAGAGGGTATGGACGGACGATTCTATCATCCGATTGCAAGTTGTCCCGGACGCTGAAATTTCAGGCATCGCAACAATCCGTACCGCGTTTCGATTCCGCGCTGCGTACCGATCGGACTGCGATTCGCGCACTGGTTCTTTCGCGTGACCCCGGGAGTCAGCACGCGCGAGCATCCGTATTCACCCTGCCTCGTCGCGGACGATTACGCATCTGCATTGTGTGCCAAGGCTCGAGGTCACTTCTTTGCAACGCTTTCTTCAATACATTTCGCCACAAACGATTGACTGCAACGACGACTCACACCTGCTGAGGGCTGTCCAGCCTTGACCAACGAGCGTTGCGACATCGATGAGCGACACGCCGGATCGCACGCTCCGGCATCGTCTGCCGAATAAGGATGCGTTCCTGAAACATTTCCTCCGATTACAACCGGCGTGAGCTTCCGTGTTTTGCGGTGACCCTTGTCCCGCTTCGATTTGCGCCGCATGGCACGTGCCTTGCGGTTGACCCGGTGCCGCTGGCGCAAACGAATTTCGCGAGAACGACGAACGCGTCGGCGGCATGCAACGACATCGAAACAAACGGGGAATCGGATCGGGCCGCGGGGGCCGCCTGTCACGGCGTACCAGCCGCGCATGTCATATCGGTCATGCGCATGGGCAACGTGTTCCCGATCCGTCGAACAGCAAGCGTGCTTGCAAGGTGTCGTGCCGGGGTTCGCATCACGCATGGCGACGCAGGCCGCATGCGTTGGCGAGGCGCGCCCGGCACATGTCGGGGGAGGCGCCCGTGAAAACGACAGTGAACCAATGGGCATTCGTCGCGGTGGTGTTTGCCGCGAGTGCGCATGCGCAGGAAATCTACCTGCAGGGCGGTACGCAGGGCGTCGGCATCGGCGCGGCCGTGAGCTTCAATTCGATGCTCGGTGCGCATGCGGATTTCAATGCGATCGATCTTTCGCATGACTTCACGGTGGCCGGCAATCGCTACCAGGACGACCTGAAGCTGCGCCAGGGCGGCTTGTACGCGGACATCTTTCCGTGGCGAGGCAGCGGCTTCCGCGCGACGCTCGGGCTACGCTTCAACGACGACGAGCTTCGCGGCGTATCTGTGCCGACCAATGGCACTTACGTGTTCGGCGGCAAGCGTTATCCGGCGCTGCCGGGGATGTACGCGGTGGCCGAAGCGCGCTATCCGACCGTGATGCCGTACTTCGGGATCGGTTACGGGCACCGGCCGGCGTCGAAAGGGTTGGGATTCGTCGCCGATCTCGGCGTTGCGTACGGGATACCGAAATGCTCGTACACGCTGTCGCCGGAACTGGCGGCCGCGGCCGGGCCCGCGAAGAGCCAGATCCTGGCCGCGAGCGGGCTGGATTCGCTGCGGCAGGTGATGTCGCGCTACCGGTGGTATCCGGTGTTGCAGATCGGCATTTCGTATCGGTTCTGAGCGGCGGGGCGTCGTTGCGTGTGCCGGGCGGGGAATGGCCGGCATCGCCGATCAGGCCGGGCCAACGGATGTCGGCACGCGAGGGCCGACGATCCTCGCGAGCACCGCGCGCGGAGTCGGTGAATGCAGCCGTCCCGCATCGATCGGCGCGCGCCCGCGCAGGCCGTTCAGCCGTGACTAGCCGATCGGCCGTCTTTCCCGCCGTTCCGATCCGGCTTACCTTTTCAAACAGCAGTTCGACGTGTCGGGCGAGCGGCGCATGCCGAAAGGGTTCATGCGGCCCGTTGCCGTTCGCTAACGCCGACCACCGTCCTCCTTCCGTTGCTGGCGATGATAGCAATGATTGCAATTCCCGGTCATGGCGCTATCATTGATATCAATCTGGATGGAGGGAATCATGGCAAATCTACTGGTGCGTAACGTGGATGACAATATCGTTCAGAGCCTGCGCGAGCGGGCTGCGGCAAATGGCCGGAGTGCCGAGGCCGAACATCGGGCCATTCTGGCCGATGCGCTCGGCCGGCCGAAGCGAAAGACATTTGCGCAAGTGCTGATGAGCATGCCCGATGTCGGCGAAGACGCGGATTTTCAACGTATTCAGGATTCCGGCGAGGCCAGGCGTGTATTTGATTGATACCAACGTCATCAGTGAAATCAGGAAGGGCAAGCGAACCAACCGTGGCGTGCGGGCGTTCTTCAGGCAGGCCGCGGCGGACGCCAGCCCGCTTTACCTGTCCGTCGTGACAGTTGCTGAACTTCGCCGCGGCGTCGACCTGATCCGCCATCGCGGCGATCACCCCCAGGCGTCGGCGCTCGAGGCCTGGGTGGCAACCATCCTGGCCGGCTATGCACCGAACATCCTGCCCGTCGACATCGAGATCAGCCAGACGTGGGGGCATTTGCGCGTGCCCGATCCGACGCACGAACTCGACAAGCTGATCGCGGCCACCGCGCTGATCAACGATCTCACCGTGGTTACGCGCAACGTCGCGGATTTCGCCCGCACCGGCGTCAGGTTGCTGAACCCGTTCGACTGATCCGGGTTGCCGCGTCGCGGCAACCTGTACCGGCTCCCCGTCTCCTTCCGCAGGCATGGCCCGTTCCGCCGGGCTGCCGCGCGCGTCTGCGCCGCTCCGATTCCCCGCCGCCTCTCGTCCCAACAGACGATGTAACACCACCCCCGACCGGCCAGAATCCTTTCACGAACAACGGATTCTGAACCAGGAGGAGGCCGACATGATCGATGTCCGTGCACTTGGCTATGTCGTCGTCGAGGCGACGCGCGTCGATGCGTGGCGCCGCTACGCGGAAGACGTGCTGGGCATGCAGGCGCTCGACGCGCCCGACGGTGCGTTGTACCTGAAGATGGACGAGCGCGATTTCCGCTACGTGATCGTCCCCGGCTCGACCGACCGCTATTTCGCGTCGGGCTGGGAACTGCCCGACGGCGCCGCATTCGACGCCGCGCTTGCGGTGCTGCAGCGGGCAGGCGTCGAGCCGATCCGCGCGACGCCCGCCGAAGCCGCGCTGCGCCGCGTGCAGGCGATGGCGTGGTGCACCGACCCGTCCGGCAACCGCCACGAGCTGTACTGGGGCGCGCGCTGCGATTTCCGCCGTTTCGTGTCGCCGCTGGGTGTTGCGCACTTCGTCACCGGCGACATGGGGCTCGGCCACGCGGTGCTGCCCGCGCCGGAGTTCGACGCGACCGACGCGTTCGTGCGCGGCGTGCTCGGCTTCGAGCTGTCCGACATCTATCGCGTGAAATTCACGCCCGATCCCGCCGAACCTGAAAAGCGCATCCACTTCATGCACTGCCGCAACGCGCGCCATCACAGCCTCGCGCTGTTCGAGATGGCCGTGCCGTCGGGCTGCGTGCACGTGATGGCCGAAGTCGACTCGATGGACGAAGTCGGCCGCGCGCTCGACCGCGTCGCCGCGCACGACGTGAAGATGTCCGCGACGCTCGGCCGTCACTGCAACGACCAGATGATCTCTTTCTACATGAAGACCCCCGGCGGCTTCGATCTCGAATACGGCTTCGGCGGCCTCACGGTCGACTGGTCGAAGCACGCGGTGTTCGAGGCCACGAAGGTGAGCCAGTGGGGCCACGATTTCAGCATCGGATACCGGTAAGCCAGCAGGATGACGATGAAACCTCTCGACAAGACGATGTCCGCGCGCGACGTGGTCGCGCAACTCGCCGACGGCATGACGATCGGCATCGGCGGATGGGGGCCGCGGCGCAAGCCGATGGCGCTGGTGCGCGAAATCGCGCGCTCGAACCTGAAGGACCTGACGATCGTCGCGTACGGCGGCGCCGATGTCGGGCTGCTGTGCGCGGCCGGCAAGGTACGCAAGGTGGTGTTCGGCTTCGTGTCGCTCGACGTGATCCCGCTCGAACCGCAATTCCGTCGTGCGCGTGAACAGGGCCGCATCGACGTGCTGGAACTCGACGAAGGGATGCTGCAGCTCGGCCTGCGCGCGGCCGCCGCCCGGCTGCCGTTCCTGCCGACGCGTGCCGGGCTCGGCACCGCGCTGCTCGATCACGCGCCGCAACTGCGCACGGTGCAGTCGCCTTACGACGACGGCGAAACGCTGCTCGCGATGCCGGCGATCGATCTCGACGTCGCGCTGCTGCACGTGAACGCGGCCGACCGGATGGGCAACACGCGTATCGACGGCCCCGATCCGTTCTTCGACGCGTGGATGGCACGTGCCGCGCAGCGTTGCTACGTGTCGGCGGAAACGGTCGACGCGTCGCTCGCGAGCGAAGACCTCGACGCAGCGAAACGCAATCCGTTCGAGCGCTCGCTCGTCACCGGCGTCGTGCACGCGCCGGGCGGCGCACACCCGACGTCGTGCGGGCCGGCCTACGGCTGGGACCTGCCGCACCTGCGCGCGTACTGCGCCAGTGCGGAAGACGATGCGAAGACGGCGGCGTACCTGCGCGACGTGGTCGGCCAGGACGAACGCCAGTACCTCGAAGGCGTCGGCGGGCTGTCGCACGTGACGACGCTGCCGTTGCCGATTCTGTAAAGGAGCGCCTGTGAGCGAATCTCTCGACCATTCCCTCGCGGAACTGATGATCGTCGCGTCCGCGCGACTCTGGCGCGACGACGGCGAAGTGCTGGCGACCGGCATCGGCACGGGCCCGCGGCTCGCGGCCGGCCTCGCGCGGCTTGCGTACAACAACGGGCTGATGCTGACCGACGGCGAAGCGTATCTCGTCGAGGAGCCGGTGCCGCTCGGCCCGCGCCCCGACGGCTACCGCGTGAAGGCGAGCGGCTGGATGACCTACGAACGCGTGTTCGACTGCCTGTGGCACGGCCGCCGCCACGCGCTCGTGATGCCGACGCAGATCGACCGTTTCGGCCAGGCCAACATCTCGTGGCTCGGCGACGACTACGCGCGCCCGAAAACCCAGCTGCTCGGCGCGCGCGGCTTCCCCGGCAACACGACGAACCACGCGAACTCGTTCTTCGTCAGCGGCCACGGCAAGCGCACGTTCGTCGCGGGCGAAGTCGACATGGTGTGCACGGTCGGCCACAACCCGGCGCGCCGGTTGCCCGGGATGAAAACCTTCGTCGACCTGCGCAGCATCGTCACCGACCTGTGCGTGATGGATTTCGGCGGCCCCGACCACGCGATCCGCGTGCGCTCGCTGCACCCGGGCGTGAGCTTCGACGAGGTGCAGGACGCGACGGGCTTTCCGTTGATCGCGCATCCGGAGCTCGGCACGACGGCCGCGCCGAACGCGGAAGACCTGCGCATCGTGCGCGCGCTCGATCCGCACAACCTGCGCGCGACGATCGTGCGCAACAATCCGGCGCCGCGCCGGGGATGAGGTCCCACATGGAAGCGACCCAGATGACGTTCGGCGACGGTGTCGTCGACTACGCGGTCGACGGCGGCATCGCGACGATCACGATGAACCGCCCCGAGTATCACAACGCGCAGAACTCGAAGATGACGTATGCGCTCGACGCGGCGTTCCGGCGCGCGGCGCACGACGACGCGGTGAAGGCGATCGTGCTCGCGGGCGCCGGCAAGCATTTCTCGGCGGGCCACGATATCGGCACGCCGGGCCGCGACATCCACGAGTCGTTCGATCGCGCATCGCTGTGGTACGACCACGTCGACAAGGACGGCGGCGAATTCCTCTATGCACGCGAGCAGGAGGTCTACCTCGGGATGTGCCGGCGCTGGCGCGACCTGCCGAAGCCGACGATCGCGATGGTGCAGGGCGCATGTATCGCGGGCGGGCTGATGCTCGCGTGGGTGTGCGACCTGATCGTCGCGTCCGAGGATGCGTTTTTCGCCGATCCGGTCGTGCGGATGGGGATTCCGGGCGTCGAGTATTTCGCGCATGCGTACGAACTGAACCCGCGCATCGCGAAGGAATTCCTGTTCCTCGGCGAACGGATGCCGGCCGAGCGTGCGTACCAGATGGGGATGGTCAACCGCGTCGTGCCGCGCGAACGGCTGCACGACGCGACCTATGCGATCGCCGCGAAGGTCGCGACGATGCCGCGCCTCGGGCTCGCGCTGACCAAGCAGGCACTGAATCACGTCGAGGAACTGCAGGGCAAGCGCGCGGCGATGGATGCGGCGTTCGCGTGGCATCACTTCGCGCATGCGCACAACGAGCTCGTGAGCGGCGACCGTCTCGGCGGCTACGACGCGCGCAGCATGGCCAGTTCGCAGCGTCAGCCGAACGGCGTTGATCGCGGCGACGCGCCCGCACCGGTCGCCGTCAACGGAGCGGCCGCATGAGCACGACGCTTCAAGGCCCGCTGCAAACGCCTTTGTGCGACCTGCTCGGCTGCCGTTATCCGATCGTGCAGACCGCGATGGGCTGGGTGGCCGATGCGCGGCTCGTCGCGGCGACCGCGAACGCCGGCGGCTTCGGCTTCCTGGCCGGCGCGACGCTCGAACCCGAGCAGGTCGAGGCCGAGATCCTGAAAGTGAAGTCGCTGACGGACAAGCCGTTCGGCATCAATTTCCACATGTTCCAGAAGAACGCGCAGCAGGTCGTCGAGCTGGCGATCCGGCACCGGCTGCGCGCGGTGAGCTACGGCCGCGGGCCGGATGCAAAGACGATCCGCCGCTTCAAGGACGCCGGCATTGTCTGCATGCCGACCGTCGGCGCACCGAAGCATGCGGTGAAGGCGGTCGAGCTCGGCGCGGACATCGTGACGGTGCAGGGCGCGGAAGGCGGCGGCCACACGGGCTCGGTGCCGACCACGCTGCTGCTGCCGAAGGTGCTCGATGCGGTGCGGGTGCCGGTGGTCGCGGCCGGCGGGTTCTTCGACGGGCGCGGGCTGGCTGCCGCGCTCGCGTACGGCGCGGCCGGCATCGCGATGGGCACGCGCTTCCTGATGAGCGCCGAATCGCCGGTGCCGCGCGAGACGCTCGAACGCTACGTCGCGGTCGGCGACCCGGCGCGCATCCGCGTGTCGGACGCGCTCGACGGGCTGCCGCAACGGATGATCGACAACCCGTACCTGCTGAAGCTCGAACGCTTCGGCCCGCTGCGCCGCACGCTGTTCGCGCTGAAGACGGCCGACGCATGGCGCCGCCAGAACGGCCTGAGCACGGGCGACATGCTCGGCCTCGCGATCAAGGCGCTGCGCTCGCACGACTACACGGCGAGCCAGACGCTGATGGCGGCGAACGCGCCGTTCCTGATCCAGCGCGCGATCGTCGAGGGCCGCCCCGATGAAGGCGTGCTACCGAGCGGCCAGGCGGCCGCGATGATCGGCGTGATCGAACCGTGCGACGCGCTGATCGCACGGATCGTCGCGGAAGCCGGCGAGCGACTCGACGCACTGGCCGCGCTGCGCGGCACGGCGGCAGCGCAGGGCGCATGAACAACATCACAGGGAGGCAATGGAGATGACAGGATCCAACCAACCGGCCGGCGCGATGCCGTTCCGGATCGATCGCGCCGACGGCATCGCCGAACTGGTGATCGCCCATCCACCCGTGAACGCGCTCGACGCGCAGGGCTGGCATGCGCTCTCCCGCGCGCTCGATGCGCTCGGCGAGGACGACGAGGTCCGCGTGATCGTCGTGCGCGGCGAGGGGCGCGGCTTCTGCGCGGGCGTCGACATCAAGGAGCTGGCCGCGCATCCGGAACGGATCGTGGCGGTCAACGCGGGCAATTACGAGACGTTCCGCGCGGTGCACCGCAACCCGAAGCCGGTGATCGCGGCCGTGCACGGTTTCGTGCTCGGCGGCGGGATCGGCATCTGCGGCGCGGCGGACATCGTCGTCGCGGCCGACTGCGCGCGCTTCGGCGTGCCCGAGATCGACCGTGGCGCGATGGGCGGCGGCGCGCACCTGCAGCGGCTGTTCGGCGTGCAGAAGGTGCGCGCGATGTACTTCACGGGCGAGATGATCGACGCGGCCGAAGCATACCGGCTCGGTGCGGTCGAGCAGGTCGTGACGCGCGACACGCTGCGCGACGCGGCGCTCGCGCTCGCCCGCAAGATCGCGGAGAAGAGCCCGGCGATGGTGCGGCTCGCGAAGGAGGCGCTGAACGGCGTCGAGGACGGCGATCTCGAGGACAAGTACCGCTGGGAGCAGGGCTTCACGCTGCAGGCGTACATGACGAACGATTCGACCGAAGCGCGCGCCGCGTTCGTCGAGAAGCGCGACGCGCGTTTCGATGCGCAGGCCACCGTCGAGGAGGCACGTGCATGAACCTGACCTACACGCCGCAGCAACAGGCGTTTCGCGCGGAGATCCGCGAATGGCTCGCCGCGCACGTGCCGCGCGAGCGGCTGCCGAGCTTCGACACCGAGGAAGGCTTCGCCGCGCACCGCGAATGGGAGCGCACGCTGCACTCGGGCCGCTGGAGCATGGTCACGTGGCCGCGCGAGCTGGGCGGGCGCGGCTGCGACCTGATCGAGTGGCTGATCTTCGAGGAAGAGTACTGGCGTGCCGACGCGCCGATGCGCGTGAACCAGAACGGCATCTTCCTGCTCGGCCCGACGCTGATGGATTTCGGCACCGCGGAGCAGAAGGCGCGTTTCCTGCCCGCGATGGCGGCCGGCGAGCACGTATGGGCACAGGGCTGGTCGGAGCCGAATGCAGGTTCCGACATGGCCGCGATTCGCACGACGGCCGCCCGGATCGGCGACGAATACGTGTTGAACGGCCAGAAGATCTGGTCGACGCGCGCGGTGTGGGCCGACTGGCTGTTCGGGCTGTTCCGCAGCGACCCGGAATCGTCACGCCACCACGGGCTCACGTTCCTGATGGTGCCGCTGTCCGCGCCGGGCATCACGGTGCGGCCGATCCGCCAGCTGAACGGGCAGACGGGCTTCGCGGAAATCTTCTTCGACGACGTGCGCGTGCCGGTCGAGAACCGGCTCGCGGCCGAAGGCGCGGGCTGGCAGGTCGCGATGGCGACGGCCGGCTTCGAGCGCGGGCTGATGCTGCGTTCGCCCGCGCGCTTCCAGCGCACCGCGCAGGCGCTGCGCGACCTGTATCTCGCCCATCGCGACAGCGCGGATCGAGATCCGACGCTGCGCGAGCGCGTGGTACAGGCGTGGATGGATGCGCAGGCGTATGCGCTGTCGACCTACGCGACCGCGAGCCGGTTGCTGAAGGGCGGCCATATCGGCGCGGAGTCGAGCACCAACAAGGTGTTCTGGTCGGAGCTCGACCTGCGCATGCACCAGACCGCGCTCGACATTCTCGGCGCGCACGGCGAGGTCGTCCCGCAGACGGCCGCGCAGCACGCGACGCTCGGCCACTGGCTCGACGGCTTCCTGTTCGCGCAGGCCGGCACGATCTACGCGGGCACCAACGAGATCCAGCGGAACATCGTCGCCGAACGGATGCTCGGCATGCCGCGCGCATGACGGCGCCGGCGCCACCCTCACTGAACGGACATCGTATGGATTTCGTATTCGATGAAGACCAGGAAGCGCTCGCGGACAGCGTGAAGCGCCTGCTGATGACCGAGATGACGCCCGAGCTGATCCGCGAGCTCTGGGCCACGCCGACCGGGCGTTCGGACGACCTGTGGGCGCTGTTCGCGTCGCAGGGGCTGACCGCCGTGTCGGTGCCCGAGGCGCACGGCGGCCTCGGCCTGAGCGAAGCGGAATGGGCGCTGCTCGCGCAGACCTACGGTTACTTCGGCAGCCCCGAGCCGTTGCTCGACACGGCGCTCGTCTCGGCCGGCGTGCTCGCGCGGCTGCCGGCGAGCGACTGGCGCGACGCGCTGCTGCGCGACATCGCCGAAGGGCGCGCGCGCGTCGCGCTCGTGCATCCGGCGAACCCGTATGCGGCCGACGTGCACGTCGCGCAGACGCTCCTGTGCGAGCACCGTGGCGAGCTGCACCGCGTCGATCCCGCGCAGTGCGCGTGGCGCGCGGTGGACAGCGTCGACCCGTCGCGGCGGCTGTTCACGCTCGACTGGGAGCCGTCGGCGGCCACGCGCATCGCAGGCGCCGACGAAGCCGCGCCGCTGCTGGACCGTGCGCTCGACCACGGCGCGTTCGCGGTCGCCGCGCAACTGCTCGGCCTCACGCAGCGCGTGCTCGACGTCGCGATCGACTACAGCGCGCAACGCAAGCAGTTCGGCAAGGCGATCGGGTCGTACCAGGCGCTCAAGCATCTGCTTGCCGATGTCGCGATCCGCTACGAGTTCGCGCGGCCGGTGGTCGCGCGCGCCGCGCAGGCGATCGCCGACGATCACCCGCAGCGCGCGGTGTTCGTGTCCCACGCGAAGCTCGCGGCGACGTCGGCCGCGCAGCTCGCCGCGCGTCACTCGATGCAGGTGCACGGGGCGATCGGCTACACGTGGGAGCTCGACCTGCAGATCTTCATGAAGCGCATCTGGGCGCTCTCCGGCAGCTGGGGCGACAGCGCGTTCCACAAGGCCCGCGTGGCCGACGCGATCCTCGGCGACGCGTTGCCGATCGGCCCCGCGCAGACCTTCGACCTCGAGGAATCCAACTGATGAGACAAGCCTATATCGTCGACGCGCTGCGCACGCCGACCGGCCGCCGCAAGGGCGGGCTCGCGCACGTGCATGCGGCCGACCTCGGCGGCTTCGTGCTGAAGACGCTCGTCGAGCGCAACGCGATTCCCGCCGACGAATACGACGACGTGGTATTCGGCTGCGTCGACACGATCGGCCCGCTCGCGGGCAACATCGCACGCACCTGCTGGCTCGCGGCCGGGTTGCCGCTGCAGGTGCCGGGCGTGACGGTCGACCGCCAGTGCGGCTCGTCGCAGCAGGCCGTGCATTTCGCCGCACAGGCCGTGATGAGCGGCGTGCAGGACGTGGTGGTCGCGGGCGGCGTGCAGACGATGACGCAGATCCCGATTTCTTCCGCGATGACCTGCGCGGCCCCGCTCGGCTTCGACGACCCGTTCTCGGGCAGCACCGGCTGGCGCGCGCGCTTCGGCGATGCGCCGGTGTCGCAGTTCGTCGCCGCGCAGCGGATCGCCGATCACTGGAACCTGTCGCGCGATGCGATGGAGCGCTATGCGCTCGAAAGCCATCGCCGTGCGGTCGCCGCGATCGAGGCCGGTCATTTCAAGCGGGAAATCGTGCCGCTCGAAGGCGTACTGCACGACGAGACGCCGCGCCCCGACACGTCGCTGGAAAAGATGGCGACGCTCGAGCCGCTGACGCCGGGCGGCTCGCTGACGGCCGCCGTCGCGAGCCAGACCTGCGACGCGGCCGCGGCGCTGCTGATCGTGTCGGAGGGCGCGTTGAAGCGCTACGGCCTCACGCCGCGCGCGCGCATCCATCACCTGAGCGTGCTGGGCGACGATCCGCTGTGGATGCTCACCGCGCCGATCCCGGCGACGAAGGCCGCGTTGAAGAAGAGCGGGCTCGACTGGTCGCAGATCGACGTCGTCGAGATGAACGAGGCGTTCGCGTCGGTCGCACAGGCGTGGCTGGCCGATACGCGTTTCCCGCATGAAAAGACCAACCCGAACGGCGGCGGCATCGCGCTCGGCCATCCGCTCGGCGCGACCGGTGCGCGGCTGATGACGACGCTGCTGCACGAGCTGGAACGCACCGGCAGTCGTTACGGATTGCAGACGATGTGCGAAGGCGGCGGCCTCGCGAACGTCACGATCATCGAGCGCCTGTGAGCGCGTCACTTTCACGATCTCACGATCCAAGAGGCACCAGCATGGGAATCTGTAACGGACGCACCGTCATCATCACCGGCGCGGGCGGCGGGCTCGGGCGCGAATATGCGCTCGCGTTCGCGGCCGAAGGCGCGGCGGTCGTCGTCAACGACATCCGGCGCGAGGCCGCGCAGGCCGTGTGCGACGAGATCGCACGACGCGGCGGCAACGCGCTTGCGAATGCGGACGACATCACGCGCGTCGAAACGGCGCAGCGGATCGTCGACGCGGCCCGCGAAGCGTTCGGCGATGTGCACGTGCTCGTCAACAACGCGGGCATCTGCCGCGACAAGATGTTCACGAGCATGACCGAAACCGACTGGGACGACGTGATGCGCGTGCATCTGCGTGGCCACTTCTGCCTGTCGAGCGTGCTGGCGCGTGTGTGGCGCGATGCCGCGAAGGCCGGCCACGCGGTCGACGCGCGGATCGTCAACACGAGTTCCGGCGCCGGCCTGCAAGGCTCGATCGGCCAGTCGAACTACGGCGCGGCGAAGGCCGGCATCGCCGCGCTCACGCTGATGCAGGCGGCCGAGTTGCAGCGCTACGGCGTGCGCGTGAACGCGCTCGCGCCGGCCGCGCGCACGTCGATGACCGAAGGCGTGTTCGCCGACATGATGAAGAAGCCCGAGGACGGCGGCTTCGACTATTTCGACCCGGCCAACGTCGCGCCGCTCGTCGTGTGGCTCGGCAGCGCGCTGTCGGCCGACGTGACGGGCCAGGTGTTCGAGGTCGCGGGCGGGATGATCGCGGTCGCGGAAGGCTGGCGCACGGGCCCGAGCGTCGACCGCGGCGCGCGCTGGGCGGCGGCCGAGGTCGGCCCGGCGGTCGCGCGGCTGCTCGCCGACGCGCGGCCCGCGCAGCGCGTGTACGGGAGCTGAGCATGGATCTGGCGCTCACCGACGAACAGGCGATGATCCGCGACGCGGCCGCCGACGTGCTCGCCGAACGCAGCGCGTCCGCCGACGTGCGCCGCGCACTCGAGCAATCGGCCGGCCGCGACGATGCGCTGTGGGCTGCATTGGCGGGCGAACTCGGCTGGAACGCGCTCGCGCTGCCGGAGGCGGCGGGCGGGCTCGGGCTCGGCGCGGTCGAGCAGACGGTGCTGATGGAACAGCTGGGCCGGCGCATCGCGTGCGTGCCGTATTTTTCGACCGCGTGCCTCGCGGCGACCGCGCTGGGCGGCTGCGACACGTCGCTGGCGACCGGCTGGCTCGCGAAGATCGCCGAAGGCGCGTGCAGCGCGACGCTGGCGCTGCCGTTCGACTGGCTATTCGGCGAGCCAGGTGGCGCGCGGGTCGGCCGGCCATATGGCCGGCCGGGTGCCAATGCGTTCGGCGCATCTTTCGGCGACTCGTGCGACGAACCGGCCAGTGCGCGATCGCTTCCGTTCATCGCGGAAGAAACCGCGGCTGGCTTCGCACTGTCCGGCGTCGCAGCACAAGTGCTCGACGGTGCGCGCGCCGACCTGCTGCTGGTTCCGGCGCGGATCGCGAACGAAGGGCAGTCGGTCGGCCTGTTCGCGATCGACATGACCACCGGCGCGGCCGGCGTTGCGGTGACGCCGCTCGACACGCTCGACGCGACGAGGCCGCTCGCACGGATTGCGCTCGACGACGTGCGCGTGAGCCGCGACGCGCTGATTGCAGGCCGCGACGCGGCGCAGGTGCTCGAACGCGCCGCATGGTTCGCGGCGCTCGCGCTGGCCGCCGAACAACTCGGCGGCGCACAGCAATGCCTCGACCTGACGCTCGACTACACGAGCCAGCGCGTGCAGTTCGGCCGCGCGATCGCGTCGTTCCAGGCCGTCAAGCACCGTTGCGCGCAGATGATGGTGCTGATCGAATCGGCGCGCTCGGCCGTGCTCGGCGCCGCGCACGCATGGGACGCGGAAGCCGGCAGCGTGGTGCCGGGCAACGCATTGCGTGCCGACATCGCCGCGGCGAAATCCGCCGCGAACGACGCGTATGCGTTCTGCGCCCAGGAAGCGATCCAGTTGCACGGCGGCGTCGGCTTCACGTGGGAATACGACCCCCATCTCTACTTCAAGCGCGCGCAGGCGTCGGGCGCGCAGTTCGGCAGCACGCCGCAACTGCTCGAATGGATCGCATGCCATGCGATCGAAGGCGGCGCATCGCAGCGTGGCGAAGCGTTCGAGCCACCGGCTGCAGCCGCATCCCGTCCGTCCGCCGCACGCGCAGGAGCCCTTCAATGAACAGCGAAACGCGCGAACAGCAATTGCGGCACGAAGTGGCCGACTGGGTGCAATCGCACCTGACCGGCGAATTCGCGTGCCTGAAATATCGCGGCGGCCCCGGCGACGAGGAAGCGTTTCCCGACCTGCGCAAGGCATGGGAGCGGGAACTGGCGCAGGGCGGCTGGACCGGCCTTGGCTGGCCGACCGCCGCCGGCGGGCGCGGCTTCTCGGTGGCCGAACAGGTGATCTTCCACGAGGAATACGCGCGCGCCGGAGGCCCGGGAAGGATGGGCCACATCGGCGAAGGGCTGCTCGGGCCGACGCTCGTCGCCTGCGGCACCGACGACCAGCGCGCGCGCTTCCTGCCCGGCATTCTCGCCGGCACGCAGTTCTGGTGCCAGGGCTATTCGGAGCCGGGCGCGGGTTCCGACCTGGCCAACGTGCGCACGCGTGCCGAACAGGATGCGGACGGAACGTGGCGCGTCCACGGCCAGAAGGTCTGGACGTCGCTCGCACACGATTCCGACTGGATCTTCGTGCTCGCGCGCACCGATCCCGCGTCGAAGGGCAACAAGGGGCTGTCGTTCCTGCTGATGCCGCTCGACCAGCCGGGCATCGAGATCCGGCCGATCAGGCAGCTCAACGGCGGCGCGGAATTCAACGAAGTGTTCTTCGACGGCGCGCGCGCGGAAGCACGCGACCTCGTCGGCGCGCCCGGCGACGGCTGGCGGATCGCGATGACGCTGCTCGGTTTCGAACGCGGGATGTCGACGCTCGGCCAGCAGATGCAGTTCGTCCGCGAACTCGAATGGGTGATCGACGCCGCGCGCGAATCGGGCGCGGACCGCGACCCGGTGCTGCGGCAGCGGATCGGCCGCGCGTGGGCCGGGCTGCGCGTGATGCGCTACAACGCGCTGCGCATGCTGTCCGGCGCCGACGACGCCGATGGCGGTGCCACCGCGCCGCTGCGCCGCGAGGCATTGATCTACAAGTATTTCTGGTCGAACTGGCACCGCGACCTCGGCCAGCTTGCGATGGATGCGCTCGGGCCCCGCGCGAACGTGATCGATCCGGCCGACGAGAAGCTCACCCATCTGCAGCGCGTATTCCTGTTCTCCCGTGCGGACACGATCTACGCGGGTACCAACGAAATCCAGCTCAACATCATGGCCGAGCGCGGGCTCGGCATGCCCAGGGAACCACGAGGCACAGCATGACCGAACCCCAGATCCAGAAAGCGCCGGCCTACGTGCCGGGCCACCAGCTGCTCGCCGGCAAATCGGTGCTGATCACGGCCGCCGCCGGCGCCGGCATCGGCTTCGCGGCCGCGCGCCGCTGCGCGGAGGAAGGCTGCCGCGCGCTGTTCATCTCCGACATCCACGAAAAGCGCCTCGAACAGGCCGTCGAAACGCTGCGTGCCGAAACGGGGCTGCAACAGGTCTACGGCCGCCTGTGCAACGTCGCGGTGGAGGCCGACGTGCAGGCGCTGGTCGCGGAGGCCCAGGACAAGCTCGACGGCGTCGACGTGCTGATCAACAACGCGGGGCTCGGCGGGTCGACCCGCATCGTCGATATGGACGATGCCGAATGGTCGCGCGTGATCGACATTAGCCTCACCGGGACGTTCCGGATGACGCGCGCGATGCTGCCGCACATGCAGGCCCGCGGCCGTGGCGCGATCGTCAACAACGCATCGGTGCTCGGCTGGCGCGCGCAGGCGGAACAGGCGCACTACGCGGCCGCGAAGGCGGGTGTGATGGCGCTCACGCGCTGCGCGGCGCTCGAGGCGTCGCCCTACGGCGTGCGCATCAACGCGGTCGCGCCGAGCATCGCGATGCACGATTTTCTGAAGAAGTCGGCCCCGGCCGACCTGCTGAATCAACTGGCGTCGCGCGAAGCCTTCGGGCGCGCCGCCGAAGTCTGGGAGGTCGCGAACGTGATGGTGTTCCTTGCAAGCGATTACGCGTCGTACATGACGGGCGAAGTGCTGTCGGTCAGCAGCCAGCACGCATGATGAGCACGACCCTCGACCCCGTGCGCGCGACGCCCCGCGTGTTCGCGCATCCCGGCGAACTCGCGGCGGCCGTCGGCAACACGCTCGGCGCGAGCGCGTGGCTCGCGATCGACCAGATCCGCATCGACGGCTTCGCCGACGCGACCGGCGATCACCAGTGGGTGCACGTCGATCCGGTGCGCGCGAAGGACGGCCCGTTCGGCGCGTGCATCGCGCACGGCTACCTGACGCTGTCGCTCGTCAATCATTTCCTGCCGCAGATCGTGCGCATCGACGGCGCGCGGCTCGGCGTCAACTACGGCTGCGACAGGATCCGTTTCCCCGCGCCGGTGAAGGTCGGCGCGCGCGTGCGCGGCGTCGGCGAGCTGCTGCGCGTCGAGCCGCTCGACGGCGGCGTGCAGGCATGGATTCGCGTGACCGTCGAGATCGAAGGCGAAGCGAAACCCGGCTGCGTGGCCGACACGATCAGCCGTTATTACTTCTAGATTCAGAGAGCCAGCCCATGGAAGACGCAGTCATCGTTTCCGTCGCACGCACGCCGATCGGCAAGGCGTTTCGCGGCATGTTCAACGACACCGAGGCGCCCGCGCTGGGCGGCCACGTGGTGCGCACCGCGCTCGAGCGCGCGGGCGTCGCGCCGGCCGACGTCGACGACGTGCTGATCGGCTGCGCCGCGCAGCAGGGCACGCAGGGCTACAACATCGGCCGCCTGTCGGCGGCGGCGGCCGGGCTGCCGGCTTCGGTGCCCGGCATGGCGATCGACCGCATGTGCTCGTCGGGCCTGATGTCGATCGCGAGCGCCGCGCGCAGCATCGGCGCGGGCGATGCGCGGATCGTCGTCGCGGGCGGCGTCGAGTCGATCTCGCTCACGCAGAACAAGCACAAGAACGCGTATCGCGCGCGTTCGCAGGCCGTGCTCGACCACCAGCCGGCCGCGTACATGGCGATGATGGAGACGGCCGAGATCGTGTCGCGCCGCTACGGAATCTCGCGTGCGGCGCAGGACGAATTCGCGCTGCAGAGCCACCAGCGCACGGCCGACGCCCAGGCGGCCGGCCGCTTCGATGCGGAAATTGCGCCGCTCGACGTGCGGCGCGCGCTGTTCGACAAGGAAGGCAATCCGGCCGGCCACGAGGATCTGCGTGCGGCGCGCGACGAAGGCGTGCGCGCCGACACGACGGCCGAACGGCTCGCGGGGCTGAAGCCGTCGTGGAGCGGCGGCAAGGTCGTCGAGCAGGGCGAGTTCGTGACGGCCGGCAATGCGTCGCAGCTGTCGGACGGCGCGGCGGCCGTGGTCGTGATGTCGCGCAGCGAGGCGCTACGCCGTGGGCTGACGCCGCTCGGCGCGTTCCGCGGCCTCGCGGTGGCCGGCTGCGAGCCCGACGAGATGGGCATCGGCCCGGTGTTCGCGATTCCGAAGCTGCTGGCGCGCTTCGGCATGACCGTCGGCGACATCGGGCTGTGGGAGCTGAACGAGGCGTTCGCGTGCCAGGCGCTGTACTGCCGCGACACGCTCGGCATTCCCGACGCCCGGCTGAACGTCGACGGCGGTGCGATCGCGCTCGGCCATCCGTTCGGGATGTCGGGTACGCGGATGACGATGCACGCACTGCTCGAAGGCGCGCGGCGCGGCGTACGGCACGCGGTCGTGACGATGTGCATCGGCGGCGGGATGGGTGCCGCCGCGCTGTTCGAGGTCGGCGCATAGCGCACGTAGCGCACGTAGCGGACATAGCGGCACGCGGATGGGCCGCGCCGCACACGCGGCGAACCATTCACGAACGACGATTCGAGGCCGCGGCCATGACCGGCGGCCCGGAGACTTGCAGGCGACGGTCGTCGGCGCGCATGCGCCAACGGCCGTCGAACGCAGAAACAGGAGACAAGCAATGAAACGAACCTTGCCCGGACTCGCGATGTCGGCGCTCGTGCTCGGCGCCGCGCTGTTCGCGTTTTCGCCGCGCCCGCTGCCGGCGTTCCCGGTCACCGCGATCCATGCGGACCGGCTGCAGATCAACGGGCTCGCCCGGGCCGGCGCGCGCATCGTCGCGGTCGGCGAACGCGGCGTGATCCTGCTGAGCGACGATTCGGGCGCCCGCTGGCGGCCGGCGTCGGTCACGCCCGACCAGGCATCGACGCTCACGCAGGTGCGTTTCATCACGCCGACGCTCGGGATCGCGGTCGGCCACGACGGCCGGATCGTCCGCAGCGACGACGCCGGCATGCACTGGCGTGAAGTGCACATCGACCATGAGCATTCCGATCCGCTGCTGTCCGTGTGGGGCGCGGCGGGCGGCCCGCTGTTCGCGGCCGGCAGCTTCGGCCAGCTGCTGCGCTCGGACGACGCGGGCCTCACGTGGCAGCCGCTGAAGACGCCGGCCGGCGACCGTCACCTCAACGCGATCGTCGGCGACGGCCACGGCAACCTGCTGGTCGCGGGCGAGAGCGGCACGCTGCTGCGCTCGACCGACAACGGCGCGACGTGGGACAAGCTGCCGTCGCCGTACGCCGGTTCGCTGTTCGGCGCGCTGATGCTCGCGAACGGCGACTGGGTCGCGTACGGGATGCGCGGCAACGTGGTGCGCAGCACCGATCGCGGCGCGACCTGGACGCATGTGGACAGCCACGTGCCGGTGTCGTACTTCGGCGCGACCCAGCTCGCCGACGGCGAACTCGTGCTGGTGGGCCAGGGCGGCGCGATCGTCGCGTCGCGCGACGGCGGGCTGACCTTCGACGTGCGCAAGCTCGGCGGCGTGCAGAGTCTCGCGGCCGTGCTCGACATGGGCCACGGCGCGCTGCTGCTCGGCGGCGAGGCCGGCGTCGCGCCGCTGGCCGGCGCGCTTGCGTCGACGCCGTCGCCGTCCTGACGCCGGCCGCCCGCACCGCCAGCTTCCGTTCGTTTCGCATCGTCCGTCCCGACCCGAGAATTCCATGAACGACCTGTCACGTCCTCCCGAAGCCGTTTCCGCGTCGCGTCTCGCCGCGTTCGTCGAGCGCTGCGCCGACACGATCATCCGTCGGCGCAAGCTGCTGATGCTGCTGTGCGTCGCGGTGACGCTCGCGCTCGGCTTGTCGGCCACGCGCCTGAAGCTCGATCCGGGCTTCAACAAGATGATCCCGATGCAGCACCCGTACATGCAGGTGTTCGAGCGCTATGCGGGTGCGTTCCCCGGCGCGAACACGATCCTCGTGAGCCTGCGCTGGAAGGGCGACGGCGACATCTACAACCAGACGTTCATGGACGCGCTGCGCCACGCGACCGACGACGTCTTCTTCATCCCCGGCGTGAACCGCTCGCGCGTGTTCTCGCTGTTCACGCCGAACGTCCACTACACGGAAGTGACCGAGGCCGGCTTTCGCGGCGACGTGGTCGTGCCCGGCCAGTTCTCGAGCGCGAACCCGGACGATCTCGCGAAGGTGCGCCGCAACGTCGCGCGTTCGGGGCAGATCGGCCGCCTCGTCGGCAACGACCTGAAATCGGCGCTGATCCGCGCGGAACTGCGCGAGACAGACCCGGCCACCGGCAAGCGGCTCGACTACAGCGCGGTCGCGCGTCAGCTCGAGGAAATCCGCGCGCGTTATGCGAAGCAGGGCATCGACGTGAACATCATCGGTTTCGCGAAGCTGGTGGGCGACGTCGAGAACGGGATCGCGGGCGTGATGGCGTTCTTCGCGCTCGCGTTCCTCGTGACGGCCGCGCTGCTGTTTGCCTACACGCGCTCGCTGAAGACCACCGTGCTGGCGCTCGTCGTCGCGCTGCTGCCGGTCGTGTGGCTGCTCGGCGCGCTGCCGCTGCTCGGGCTCGGCATCGACCCGATGTCGATCCTCGTGCCGTTCCTGATCTTCTCGATCGGCGTGTCGCACGCGGTGCAGATGACCAACGCGTGGAAGCAGGCGCTGGTGCGCGGCGCGTCGCCGGCCGACGCCGCGCGCGACGCGTTCCGCAAGCTGTTCGTGCCGGGCACGGTCGCGCTGCTGACCAACGCGCTCGGCTTCATGGTCATCATGCGGATCAGGATCGACATCGTGCGCGAGCTCGGCATTACCGCGTGCCTCGGCGTGCTGCTGATGATCGTCACCAACAAGGTGTTCCTGCCGATCCTGCTGTCGTACACGCGCCTCGAACGCGGCACCTTGGCGCGCGCGCAGCGCACGGCGGCGGCCGGCGGCAGCGGGAGGTGGTCGCGCTTCGCGGTATTCGCGCGGCCGGCGCCCGCGCTCGGCGTGTTCGCGGTGGCGCTGGCGCTGCTCGCGTACGGCACGCTCGAATCGCGCAAGCTGGAGATCGGCGACATCGGCACCGGCGCGCCGGAGCTGCGCGCGAACTCGCGCTACAACATCGACAACGCGGCGATCACGCACCAGTACAACATCGGCGTGGACGTGCTGTCGGTGATCGTCGAGACGACCGGCTTCGACGACGCGTGCCTGCATTACCCGGTGATGAGCGCGATCGAGCAGTTCGAGATGAACATGCGCGGCGTGGCCGGCGTGCAGTCGGTGACGAGCGTGTCGTCGCAGGGCAAGGTGTTCATCGCCGCATTCAACGAGGGCAACCCGCGCTGGGCCGCGCTGCCGCGCTCGAGCGACGGGCTCACGCAAGGCTCCAACGCGTTCGACCCCGACAACGGGATGAACACCGCGAACTGCAAGGCGATCCAGGTCCTGATCTACACGAAGAATCACGAAGGCACGACCATCGCGCACATCGTCGACGAGATCAAGCGTTTCGCGGCCGAGAACCCGACGCCGAACGTCGCGTTCCGGCTCGCGGGCGGCAACGTCGGCGTGATGGCGGCGACCAACGAGGCGGTCGGCGACGCGGAGATCGCAATGCTGCTGTCGATCTTCGGCGCGATCGCGCTGCTCTGCGCGGTCACGTTCCGCTCGTGGCGCGCGGTGCTGTGCATCATCGTGCCGCTCACGCTCGTGTCGATCCTGTGCAATGCGGTGATGGCGCTTCTCGGCATCGGGCTGAAGGTCGCGACGCTGCCGGTGATCACGCTCGGCGTGGGCGTGGGCGTCGACTACGGGATCTACCTGTACGAACGCCTGCAGCACGATCTCCGCCACGGCGAGACGCTGCCGGACGCGTTCGCCGACGCGATGCGCCAGCGCGGCACGGCCGCGCTGTTCACGGCCGTCACGATGTTCATCGGCGTCGGCACGTGGGCGTTTTCCGCGCTGAAGTTCCAGGTCGACATGGGCGTGCTGCTCGCGTTCATGTTCCTCGTGAACCTGTTCGGCGCCGTGTTCCTGCTGCCCGCGCTCGCCGCATGGCTCGGCGTCGAGCGTGCCGAGCGCCGCGTGCAGCAGGCGCACGCGCAGCCGTCGCCGGCGGCTCCGGCAACGCTGAAACCGTCGCCCGCGCTCGAACCCGGCAACCCGATGCGCTGACCGGCGCCCCCATTTCCCCCTGCGCGCGGCCGGCCGCCGCGCGTTGTCCACAAGAGGAGTCAACCCACATGTCCGCACGCCCTTACAAGATCGAAGCCCAGCCGCTCGCGCAGCGCTATGCGCGCGGCTGGCACTGCCTCGGGCTCGCCCGCGACTACAAGGACGGCAAGCCGCATACGCTGAATGCCTTCGGCCGCAAGCTCGCCGTGTTCGCCGATTCGACCGGCAAGGTCAACGTCGTCGACGCGTACTGCCCGCACATGGGCGCCGACCTGAGCCTCGGCACGGTGCAGGGCGACAACCTCGTGTGCCCGTTCCACGGCTGGGCGTGGAGCGGCGAAGGGCAGTGCGCATCGATTCCGTACTGCAAGCGGATCCCGCCGAAGGCGCGCATCGGCACATGGCCGACCTGCGAGGAAAACAACCTGCTGTTCGTATGGAACGACCCGGAAGGCAACGCACCGCCGCCCGAAGTCGCGATACCGCGCCTCGACGTGTGCTTCTCCGACGAATGGTCGGGCTGGGTCGTCGACAAGATGGTGATCCAGGCCAACTGCCGCGAGCTGGTCGACAACATCTCGGACGTCGCGCACTTCGCGACCGTGCACCGCGCGCCGATCGACTATTTCGCGAACCTGTTCGAGGACCACAAGGCGACGCAGCTGATGGTCGGCCGCAGCGAGAAGCTCGGCGGCGACGCCCTGACCGCGCTGTCGACGTATTTCGGGCCGGCCGTGCACATCACGCAGATGACGGGGCAGAGCGGCGGGCAGCCGATCCACTCGGTGCTGCTGAACTGCCACGTGCCGATCGACATGAACAGCTTCGAGCTGCGCTACGGCGTGATCGTGAAGAAGGTGGCCGGGCTGTCCGACGAGCAGAACACGGAGATCGCGAACGCGTACGTGAAGGAAGCGCAGCGCGCGTTCTACGAGGACGTCGACATCTGGCACAGCAAGACGCGGATCGACAACCCGCTGCTGTGCGAGGGCGACGGGCCGCTGTACCAGATGCGCGACTGGTATTCGCAGTTCTACCTGGACGTGGCGGACGTGCGGCCGACGAGCGTCGCGCGCAAGGCATTCGAGATGCGGATTCGCGAAGGTGATGCACCGCCGGCGCTGCATCACGTGTTCGAGCCGCGGTAAGAACCGGCGGGCCGTCCGCCGGCCGGAAAGCGGGGGCGCATCGAAATGCGTCCCGTCGGCCGGCAACACCCGCCGCGCAAGGCGCACGCGGCGGGTGGGCTTGTGCGCCGCATCAAAATGACTTGACGAAACGGCCGCTACCGCGTAGTGTCCATGGCCGAAGTGTTCAAGAAGTTCGATTGCTCATCATTGGCCGCACTCCGTGCGGCGGTCGTTGGTCTCTCCCTCTTTTGAGTCTTTCTGTGCCCGTTGCGGGCGCATGTTCAATTATTCGTATTAAGGAAGTATTTGTGGATACCGGTACCGTCAAGTGGTTCAACGAAACCAAGGGCTTTGGTTTCATCTCCCCGGACAACGGCGGCGACGATCTGTTCGCCCATTTCTCTGAAATTCGCGGCACGGGCTTCAAGACCCTGGCCGAAGGCCAGAAGGTCAGCTTCGAAGTGAAGCGCGGCCCGAAGGGTCTGCAAGCGTCGAACATCACGCCGCAGTAAGCCGCATCGGCAGCGGCCGCCAAACGGTGGCCGCCGCCGGACGGATTGGCGCGCACGGCGCCGCTTCGGCGGCAGCCGGCGCGTTTCCGATGCGCACGACCGATGCATCGCGACATTCACGATGCATCGGTCGTGTCGCCTCCCTCATCGCATGCCTGAACGGCGAGCGACGCAACGCCCTCGCGAAGCGCCCGCCGCTTCGCCAGCGCATCACCGCTTCAACGCATCAACCCGAGCAGACCGCCGCCATGCCTTGCCGGCGCGGTCCCGACTTGCGCGGCGCTTTATGCGCCGCCGCCACCGACCGCCTGAACGCCGCAACGCGCCGGGCTCCGATCGCAAGACAGGCCCATGGCCCGTCTGAACGAACCGATCCCCGGCAGCCTGCCGGCCGCCGTCCCGTTGCGGGACACGGCGCCGGGCAGATCGCCGCGGCTGCGGTCAATTACCTTGTCTGGAGGAATTGGTTTGGCAAAAGAAGAACTGCTGGAACTGGACGGAATCGTCGACGAAGTGCTGCCGGACAGCAAATACCGTGTCACGCTGGAAAACGGCGTCGTGGTGGGCGCATACGCGTCGGGCCGCATGCGCAAGAACCACATCCGCATTCTCGCAGGCGACCGCGTGACGCTGGAACTGTCGGTCTATGACCTCACCAAGGGCCGCATCAACTTCCGGCACAAGGACGCGAATTCGCCGCGTCCGCAGCGCACCGGCGGGCCGCGTCGTTAAGCGGCAACGATCGGGCGCGCAGCCGCGTGCCGATCGAATCCCGTCCGGCCCGCGCGGCCGGACGAACCGGATGGACGGCCCGTTGCTTGCCGTTTACCGGCCGCCGGCGGCGTCGTCATGCCGCAGCGGCCCACATCGCCTTCACCGGCCGCCGCGCGTGCGCCAACGCTCAGGCAGCCGCGTCCCGCAGGAAATCCTCGATGACCATCGCGAAATACGGCGGGCACTCCTGCATCGGGTAATGCCCGCTATTCGGTATCGTCGCGACCCGCGCGTTCGGGTGCCACGCGAGGAACGTCGCCTGCATCGCCGCTTCGTCGAGCCCCGGATCCTTGTCGCCGACGATCACCAGGAAGCGCGTGTCGAGCCCGCGGATATCGTCGACGAAATCCGTTCCGGTCAGCATGTCGAGATACGCGAGCCGGCAGGCCGGCGCCACGCGCTCGCGGTTCTGCCGCAGCTTCAGGTCGGCCCAGCGCGCTGACAATCCACCCGTCACGAATCGCATGAGCCGGCGAAACGCATCGTCATCGACGGCCGTGCTCGCGAAGAACGCGCGTGCGTCGTCGTTCAGGCGGTTGCCGGCGGCCGACACCGGGCACACGGCGATCGCGCTCTTGATGCGGGAGGGCGCATCGGCGGCGAGCCGTTGTGTCGCCATGCCCGTCATCGAATGGCCGATCACGTGAAAGCGCGGCCAGCCGAGACGGTCCGCGAGCGCGAGGCAGTCGGCCGAGATCTCGTCGACGGTACAGTTGCCGCTCAGGTGGATGGATTCGCCGTAGCCGCGCAGGTCGACGAACACGTACGTGAATGTCGATTCGTCGAGATACGGGAGCAGCGCCGCGTAGTTCGCATGGTCGCCGAGCTAGTCGTGCAGGACCATCACGCATTCGGGGCCGGTACCGTGCCGCAGGTAGCCGAGGCCGTCGTGGTCGGCGTTCGGCCCGGAGGAGAGGGTGTCGATACGGTTCATTTCAAGGCGTTTCCTTTTGGTGGGTGAACCAAAACGAAACGCCCTCCCGGCGGACCGGGAGGGCGTCTTGAAAGTGCGTCGATCGTATCGGGCCGACCGGCGAAAGTCAACGTTCGATGCACCGTCCCGCCCGATACGTCGATGCGGCGCGCATTGGCCGTTGTCGTCCGACAGCCGCACCGCGATCGTCAGCCCGATGTCGTGACGCGGAAAACCGCGCCGGCCTGCGGCTGACCGCACGCGCGGCGACGCGGTTCGCGTTCGGCTCGCGTATGGCTTTACGTGCGGGCCGGCGCGGTCGTACACTCGTCGGCAATTCGCGGCCCGCGCCGCGCGTGCGGCTTTCAATTCCTTCAGCGTCTTTCAGCGGGCCAACGGCCGTGCCAGCCGGACTTTCGTCGCGCGACGCCAGGAGGCGCCATGAGTGCAGACGCAGCCCCCGCATCCCCGTCGGTTCAGGACCGCATCCGGCACGTGTTCGTGCTGATGCTCGAGAACCGCTCCTTCGACCACCTGTTCGCGCTGTCGGGCTACCCCGGCATCGTCGCCGCGTCGCCGGGCAACAGCAACGCGTATGGCGGCGCGGTCTATCCGTTCGGCGGCGGCGCGCCCGACCGGATGCCGACCGATCCTTGCCACGAATTCACCGACGTGCTCGAGCAGCTCTGCGGCGCGGGCGTGCCGTTCGTGAAAGGGCAGGCCTATCCGCCGGTCCGCAATACCGGATTCGTGTCGAACTACGCGACGTCGCGTTCCGAAGGCAAGCCGCCGCAGCCGGCCGACGCGGGCAAGATCATGCAGGGCGTCGACATCGCGACGCAGGCGCCGTCGCTGCACGCGCTCGCGAACGCGTTCGTGCTGTGCGACGCGTGGCACGCGTCGATGCCCGGGCCGACCTGGCCGAATCGCTTTTTCCTGCACGGCGCGTCGTCGGCCGGGCTCGACCATTCGCCGACCAAGGAGGAAATGGCCGGGTGGGACGCGTTCGACGGTTTCCCGTATCCGAAGGGTTCGATCTTCGCCGCGCTCGGCGACGACAACTGGCGCATCTACCAGGACCAGACGGGCAATCCGGTCGGCCACGTGCCGCAGGTGGCGTCGCTGAAGGGCATCAGCTTCTTCGACATCGACGACCTCGCGCATTTCGAGGCCGATCTCGCGGCGGGCTATACGGCGCGCTATACGTTCATCGAGCCCGGTTACGGCGACATCGTGCACGGCACCTACCAGAACGGCAGCTCGCAGCATCCGATGGACGGCCTCGCCGGTGGCGACCAGCTCGTCGCGCGCGTGTACAACGCGATCCGCAATTCGCCGGTGTGGAGCAGCAGCCTGCTCGTGATCTGCTACGACGAGCACGGCGGCTTCTACGATTCGGTCGGGCCGGGCGCTGCGCCGCCGCCGAACGATGGCGCGGCGGCGACGCTGAACGCGAGCGGCTTCGGGTTCGACGTGTACGGCGTGCGGGTGCCGGCGATCGTGATTTCGCCGTGGGTCGCGGCCGGGCGGGTCGACCATACGGTGTACGACCATGCGTCGGTCGCCGCGACGCTCGAGCGGCTGTTCGGCCTGGCGCCGCTGACCGACCGCGACCGTCTCGCGAACGACCTGCTGGCGCTCGTGACGACTACGTGCCGGACGGATTGTCCGCAAAGGATCGGAACATGAGTACGACATTGGACCCGCGCGATGCGCTGCCCGTGCGCGACGGCACGAGCCTGATCGCGTACCTGCACATCCTGAAGAAAGCGCATGCGGCGCTGGTCGGCCATGACAAGGCCCATCAGCGCTTCAGCGAGATCGTGACGCGAGGGCAGGCGCGGCAATACATCGAGGAACTGATGCCGTCGCTGCTGCGGGCGCGCGAAGCGCATCGGCGGCGCAGGCACGGCGGGAAGCATCGGTGATGCGGCGAGCGGCACCGATACCGAAGGCGCGAGCGTGCACAGCAGTGATGCGACGGTGAAGGGGGCCGTGCCCGCGATGAAGATGCGGCGCCGGCCGTGCAAATCGGCGAGCAGCCGGCCCGTCGGCAGCAGTGCCGCGCAAGCGAGGTTGTCGATGCCGACAACCCGTTGCACTGCGCCGACGCCCGCGTTCGCTTACGCCGCCACCTCCCGCGCCCGCACCATCGTCAGCGCCGCATCCTCGATCATGTCCTCCTGCCCGCCGACGAGCCGCTGCCGGCCCAGTTCGACGAGGATGTCGCGTGCGGGAATCCCGTACTTCGCTTCCGCGCGCTTCGCGAACAGCAGGAACGACGAGTAGACGCCCGCATAGCCGAGCGTCAGCGCATCGCGGTCGAGGCGGATCGGCGCATCCATGATCGGCACGACGAGATCCTCGGCGACGTCCGAGATCGCGAACACGTCGACGCCCGTCTCGATCCCCATCCGGTCGCACACCGCGACGAACACTTCCATCGGCGTGTTGCCCGCGCCGGCGCCGAGGCCGGCCGCGGCCGCATCAATCCGGTTCGCACCGGCCGCCACGGCCGCGACCGAGTTCGCGACTCCCATCGCGAGGTTGTGATGGCCGTGGAAGCCCAGCTCCGTCTCCGGCTTCAGCGCGTCGCGCACCTGGCCGATCCGCGCGGTCACGTCGTCGGGCAGCATGTGGCCGGCCGAATCGGTGATGTAGATGCAGTTCGCGCCGTACGATTCCATCAGCTTCGCCTGCACGACGAGCTGCGCCGGCGACGACATGTGCGCCATCATCAGGAAGCCGACCGTATCGAGGCCGAGCGTGCGCGCGAGGCCGATGTGCTGTTCCGATACGTCCGCTTCGGTGCAGTGCGTCGCGACGCGGATCGTGCCGACGCCGAGTTCGTGCGCCATGCGCAGATGCTCGACGGTGCCGATGCCGGGCAGCAGCAGCGCCGACACCTTCGCCTGCTTCAGCTCCGGGATCACGGCGCCCAGGTACGCCTCGTCGGTGTGCGCGGGGAAACCGTAGTTGACCGAGGCGCCGCCGAGCCCGTCGCCGTGCGTGACCTCGATCAGCGGCACGCCGGCCGCGTCGAGCCCGCGCGCGATATTGCGCATCTGGTCGAGCGTGATCTGGTGGCGCTTCGGGTGCATCCCGTCGCGCAGCGACATGTCGTGGACGGTGATCTTCTTGCCTGCAAGTGACATCGTGTGACTCCTCGACTCAAGCTGTGGCGGCCGTCGCGGCCAGCATCTGTTCGGCGAAACGCTCGGCCGTGGCGGCCGCGGCGGCGGTCATGATGTCGAGGTTGCCCGCGTACTTCGGCAGGTAGTCGCCGAGCCCTTCGACCTCCATGAACACCGACACGCGATTGCCGTCGAACACCGGGCCGTTCTTCAGCGTGTAGCCGGGCACGTAGCGCTGCACTTCCTTGACCATCGCATGCACGGACGCGGTGATCGCGTCGACGTCGGGCGGGCCGTCGGTCAGGCAGTGGATCGTGTCGCGCATGATCAGCGGCGGCTCGGCCGGGTTGATCACGATGATCGCCTTGCCCTTGCGTGCGCCGCCGACCTGTTCGATCGCGCCGGACGTCGTGCGCGTGAATTCGTCGATGTTCTTGCGCGTGCCGGGGCCGACCGAGCGCGACGATACCGTCGCGACGATCTCGCCGTATGCGACCGGTTGCACGCGCGACACCGCGTACACCATCGGGATCGTCGCCTGGCCGCCGCACGTGACCATGTTCACGTTCGCCTGCGCGCTGTCGAGATGCGCGTCGAGGTTCACCGGCGGCACGCAGTACGGCCCGATCGCGGCGGGCGTCAGGTCGATCATCTTCACGCCGAGCGCGGTGAGCTTGTCGGAGTTGTCGCGGTGCACGTAGGCCGACGTCGCGTCGAACGCGATGCGGATCTCGTCGGCGGCGACGTGCGGCAGCAGCCCGTCGACGCCCTTGTCGGTGGTCTTCAGGCCGAACTCGCGTGCGCGCGCGAGGCCGTCGGAGGCCGGATCGATGCCGACCATCCACACGGGTTCGAGCACCGGCGAGCGGCGCAGCTTGACCAGCAGGTCGGTGCCGATGTTGCCCGGCCCGATCAGTGCGCATTTGATTTTTTTCATCAGGATGGTTCCTTTAGATAAAGCGGACGTCGCAACTGCCGATGCCGGAGATATGCATCGACAGCGCGTCGCCGGCCGTGACCGGAATCAGTTTCGCGAGCGAGCCGGACAGCACGATCTCGCCGGCGAGCAGCGGTACGTCATACGCGGCGAGCGTGTTCGCGAGCCACGCGACCGCGTCGGCGGGATGGCCGAGCGCCGCGTCGCCGCGGCCTTGCGCGACGGGCTCGCCGTTCTTCTCGATCGTCATCTCGCACGCGGCGAGATCGAGCGTGCGCGGGTCGACGCGCGTTTCGCCGAGCACGTACACGCCGCACGACGCGTTGTCGGCGACGGTGTCCTCGATGCGGATCGCCCAGTCGCGGATGCGCGAGTCGACGATCTCGAAGCAGGGCGCGACGGCGGCCGTCGCGGCGATCACGTCGGTGCGGTCGATGCCGGGGCCGCGCAGGTCGCGCGCGAGGATGAACGCGATCTCGCCCTCGGCGCGCGGGGCGATCAGCGAATCGGCGGCGATCGCCTCGCCGGCCGCGTAGTGCATGCCCGACAGCAGGATGCCGAAATCGGGCTGGCGCACGTTCAGCATGTCCTGCACGGCCTGGCTCGTCACGCCGATCTTCTTGCCGACGACCGCTTCGCCGTGTTCGACGCGGCGTTCGATGAAGCGCTGCTGGATGCGGTACGCGTCGTCGAGCGACAGGCGGCGCGCACGGCCCGACAGCGGCGCGACCGGTGCGCGCGCGTGCCATGCGGCGTACAGCTCGTCGCCGAGCGTCGTATGCAGGCAGGAAGACATGAAAGGGCCCTCGAATGGAAATGGCCGCCGTCACGGGCGGCGTCGTGCGCCGGAGCGGGGCTCCGGCGCGTGGCTCGCGGGCATGCCGCGTCGGTCGGTCGATCAGTTGCCCGAACTGCGGATCGCGTCAGGCGAGAAATACGCCTCGTTGAACTGCGGGCTGTTGTCGAGCTTCGGCATCGGGCCTTCGTTCGTCAGTCGGTCGGCCATGTACGCGCCGGAGATCAGGTCGTGGAAGAACACCGCGCTCGGGTAGAACACCTTGGCGTCGTAGGCGTACAGCGACGTCGCGACGTTGGTGCGCCACAGCTGGCCGCGCGCGTCGTAGTTGTCCGCGAGCAGCGATTGCCACGAATCCTCGTCGATGTACAGCACGCGCTTCGCGTACTGGTGACGGTAGCCGCTCTTCAGCGTGGCCTGCAGCACCCACACGCGATGAAGTTCGTAGCGGATGTAGCTCGGGTTCTCGTGGCCCTTGGTCAGCAGTTCGCCGTACTTCACCGCGCTGTCCATCACCTTGTAGTTGTTGTACGGCACGTAGATCTCGCGCTTGCCGACGATCTTCCAGTCGTAGCGATCGCCGGGGCCGTTGTACAGGCGGTCGTCGTCGACCGTGCGGAAGCCGCCCGGGCCCTGCGGCTGGTCGTAGCCGTATTCAGGCGCCTGGCGCACGCGCCGCGTGCCGGGGTTGTACATCCACGTGCGCGACGAGTTGTCCGCGCCGGCCTTGTCCCAGTTCGTGAAGCCGACGATCAGCGAGCCGCGATCGGACAGCGGCAGCTCCGTCGCGTTGCGGTAGTACGTGCGGTTGTTCAGGTCGCTCTTTACGTCGTACTTGCCGACGTTGCGCGGCGAGTAGATGTCGTAGCGCACCTTGCCCCACGCGATGTTGCCGTCGGAGTAGACGACTGCCTGGTCGTAGGTGGCCTGCTCGGTGCCGATCGACGACGAGAAGCGCTGGTTCCACAGCAATTCGGCGGCGGTCTTCGGGATCGGATAGGGCACCGTCGGCGGCGCGTTCGTGAGGCCGTTCGCGTCGGACGTCATCGTCGAATCCGGCGCATACGTGCGAATGTCCTTGTAGACGGAATCCGGGTAGCGGAAGTCGCGGTGGGTCGGGTAGACGTTGATCTTGAACGTGGCCGGATAGCGCTTGAACATCGCCTTCTGGCCGTCGGTCAGGTGCTCGGCGTACTGCGCCATGTTCTCCGCGGTGATCGTCGCGACCGGCTTCTCGCTTGCGTACGGATCGGGGTAACGGCTGCCGCGCTTGTACTGCACGTCCGGCGGCGTGCCGAGCCACTTGCCCGACCACTCGGGCACGCCGCTGTCCTTGCTCGCGGCGCGCACGGCGCCCATCGGGGTCAACTGGCCGTCGAGCGCCTTCAGGTCGTCCGGCGTGACCTTCGGGTACGACGCCGTCGCGGCGAGTGCGCACGCGGCGATCACCGACGCGCGCAGGAGGGGGAGACGAATTCGCTTCATGACAAATCCTCTTGCTGAGTGACGAGCGGCCGGGCCGCTCAGAAGTGGTAGGTGGCCGTGGCCAGCACGTAGTCGCGATCCGCGAGCGGGCGCGTGACCGGGTTCGGCGAGCCGAGGAACTTCGCGTAGACGAGCGACAGCTGCAGGTTGCTCAGGCGCGTGAACGTCACGCCGGCCGTCACGCGGTGGTCGCCCTGGCCCGTCAGCGAGCCGAGCGCGCCGGCGAGCGGCGACGTGCCCGTCAGGTCGTGCGTGTAGGTCAGCGGCACGTCGAGATCCCAGCCGTTGAACACGTTCTTGTAGCTGAGCGTCCACGCGATCTCCATCGCGAGCGCGTTGCGCGAATTCGCGAGCGTGGTCGACCCGCCTTGCTCCGAGATGCTGCCCGCGTGCACGTACGTGAGTTCGCCGATCAGCGACTGCGAATTCGCGAGGAAACTCGGCCCGATCGAGTAGATGCCGGACAGGTTGGTCTGCAGCACGTTCGCGCGCGTCGACTGCGGGCCCATCGCGGTATTGACGAGCACGGCCGCGCCCTGGCGGTACGACACTTCGCCCGCGACGTTCACGGGGCCGACCTGCGTCGAGAAGCTCGCACCGGTCAGCTTGATGTTGTTGAAGTAGGTCTGCTGGTACTGGAGCGTCGGGAAGTACGTCGTGACGACACTCGGGTTCATGTCGTTGTAGTGCAGGTGATACACGCCCAGCTCCGTGTCGCCGAACACGCGGAAGCGCGCGCCGATCCCCCACTGGTTGCGCGCGCTCGGCTTGTCGTCGGCGCCGCGCGGAATGATCATCCCGCCCGGGCCGATGATGAACTGCGCGCCCGGGCCGACCACGTCCGAATAGCTCCAGTAGGTGCCCGGCGCGGTGAGGCGGTTCTCCTTGAACGCGAACTGGTAGTACGCGAGCAGGCTGAAGTTCGGCGTGATCTGCCACTGCGTCGAGATCTGCGGCACCGGCAGCAGGATGTCCTTCACCTCGGCGCCGGCCATATACGACTTGGTCGCGTCGGCGGGGCCCTGCGCGCCCGCGATGTTCGGGAAGAACAGGCTTTCGCCCCATGCGACCACTTGATCGCCGACCTTCACGTTCAGGCTCGTCGAGCCGATATGGAACGTGTTGTACGCATACGCGGCGAGCAGCGTCGTGTGGCCGCCCGACCAGTAGCGCGCGTCGCTCGTGAAGTTGTTGTACTGGCCCGAGTGGTTCACGGTGCCCGGCGCGTCGTTGTAGTTCGGGCGGTGGTACGCCTGGTCGTAGAACGTGTCGGCACGCACGAACACACCCCAGTCGTCGTGCTTCAGGTTCACTTCGCCGAGCAGGCTGACCTGGTTCTCGATCAGCTTGTTCTTCGCGAAGTTGCGGTCGCCGTCGTCGCCGTTGATGTTCGCCGGCGTGAGGAGATTGCCGCTCGGTGCGCGGGTGCGCATGCCGAGGCCGTAACTGAGCGTGAACGTGTAGTCCAGCGTCGTGTCGGCGCCCAGCTCGATCGTGCTGCCGGCGTGCGCGTTGGGAACGGCGCACGTCAGCAGCGCGGCGGCCAGCGTCGACAGCGTGGCGGTTGCCCGCTTGTCGGTACGGCGCGAAATCCGTTGATGCATGGTGTCTCCTCTTGGGGGTATCGACGACGGTCGACTATGTGTTGTCGTGAGAGGCAGAGTAGGGAGATCGCGGTAGCAGGGAATCGTCAAAATGAACTAGATGACTTCCCTAGGACTGGCAACGATCGCGCGATGCCGCGTGCGCGACGCGTGTCATCGCGCGTTGGCCTGTGTCGCCGACAGGAACGCGGGCCGTTCGCCGCCGCCGTCGAGCCGCAGGTTCGCGCCCGACGTGTACGACGCGTCGGGCGACGCGAGAAAGAGGCATGCGGAGGCAACGTCGTCGGGTGTCGCGAGGCGGCCGGCGGGAATCGTCGCGCGGATCGCGTCGAGCGCATCGTCGTCGCCGTAGTGGCCTTCGGTGGCCGATTCCGTCTGCACGAGGCTCGGGCTGATCGCACACACGCGCACCCGCGGCGCCCACTCGACCGCGAGCGACGTGACCGCATTGACGAGGCCCGCTTTCGCGGCGCCGTACGCGGCCGTGCCGGGCGACGGCCGCGACGCGCTGACGCTCGCGATGAACAGCATCACGCCGCCTTCGGGCTGCGGCTGCATGATCGCGTTCACGCGCTGCGCGAGCTGCAGCGGTGCGATCAGGTTCAGCCGCACGATCGATTCGGTGAAGCGCGGCGACGCATCGGCCGCAAGCGCGAACGGCGAGCCACCCGCGTTGTTGACGAGCACGTCGAGGCCGCCGGCCTCCGCGCGGATCGTCGCGAGCATCGCGTCGACCTGCTCGATGTCGCGCAGGTCGGCCGCGACGAATGCCGCCGTGCGGCCGCCGGCCGCGGGCGGCGTGTCGGGCGCGCTGCGTCCGCAGACGAACACGCGCGCGCCCGCCGCGAGAAACCGTTCGGCGATGCGCCGCCCGATGCCCTTGGTGCCGCCCGTCACGAGCACCGTCTTGCCGCTGTAGTCGAATCCGTTCATCGTCTGCCTCCGTTTCGGTGGGCCGATGATAGGAAGAAGCGCGCGCGGCTTCGTAGTCTGAAAGGATGATGCCGGCCGGCGCCGGCGACGCAATCATCGTGGTCAGGCATCCATCGAACGACGAAGGAGACAACCCGCGATGACGATCCCCACGACGCCGCCGGCCGGCATCTTCACCGACGTGCCGGGCGGCCTGCGCCTGCACCATTACGAGGCGGGCGAGGGCCGGCCCGTGGTGTTCATCCACGGCAGCGGCCCGGGCGCCAGCGGTTTCAGCAACTTCAAGCACAACGTGCCCGCGTTCGCGGCGGCCGGCCATCGCGCGATCGTCGTCGACCTGCCGGGCTACGGGCAGTCGTCGAAGCCGTCCGACGTCGCCTATACGCTCGATTTTTTCGTCGGCGCGCTGCATGCGCAACTGGACGCGCTCGGGATCGGGCCGGCCGTGCTGCTCGGCAATTCGCTCGGCGGCGCGATCGCGCTCAAGTACGCGCTCGACTACCCGGACGAAGTCGACGGGCTGATCATGATGGCGCCGGGCGGCGTCGAGGATCGCGACACCTATTTCCGGATGGAAGGCATCCAGCGGATGGTGAAGCTGTTCACCAATCGCCAGATGAATGACGACACGATGCGCGAGCTGCTGACGCTGCTCGTGCACGATCCGGCGATCGTCACCGACGCGCTCGTGGCCGAGCGGATGAAGGTGTGCGTCGAGCAGCCGACCGAAGTGCTCTCGACGATGAGCGTGCCGAACCTGACCGGTGCGCTCGGCGACCTGCGCTGCCCGGTGCTGGGTTTCTGGGGAACGGACGACCGTTTCAATCCGGTCGGCGGCGCGCTGAAGTTCCTCGAACGCTGCCGCGACGCGCGTTTCGTGCTGATGAACCGGTGCGGCCACTGGGTGATGGTGGAACACGCCGACTATTTCAATCGGGAATGCCTCGATTTTCTTGCGGCGCGGAATACGCGATAACGCCGGATGCCCGCGAGGGCCTGCCCCGATGCGGGCGGGCCGTCTGATCACATACATGGAGACGACATGAAGCTCATCGAAGACCTGTTCGACCTGCGCGGCAAGGTGGCCGCGATCACCGGCGGCGCGCGCGGCATCGGCGCGGAGACCGCGCGCACGCTGGCCGCGGCCGGTGCGAGCGTCGCGATTCTCGACGTGCTGTCGCAACCGGCGGAAGCGCTCGTCGAGGAAATCCGCGCGCAGGGCGGCCAGGCCGCGTTCTGGGCGCTCGACGTGACGCAGGAAGCCGACGTGGCACGCGTGTTCGGCGAGATCGTCGCGCGCTTCGGGCGCCTCGACGTGCTCGTGAACAACGCGGGCATCGAAGGCCACAACGTGCCGACGCACGAGCTCACGCTCGCGCAGTGGCAGCGCGTGCAGGACGTGAACGTGAACGGCGTGTTCCTGTGCACGCGTGCCGCGATTCCGCATATCGACGCGGCCGGCGGCGGGTCGATCGTGAACCTGTCGTCGATGTACGGGATCGTCGGCGGCCCCGACGTGCCCGCGTACCACGCGTCGAAGGCCGCGGTGCGGATGATGGCGAAGGTCGACGCGATGCTGTACGCGGCGAAGAACATCCGCGCGAACTCGGTACACCCCGGCTATATCCGCACGCCGATGCTCGAGGACGCGTTCCGCCAGATGGGGCAGGACCCGGACAACGTGTTCGGTTATCTGCAGACGCACGTGCCGATGGCGAAGATCGGCAGCCCGCGCGACATCGCGGCCGGCATCCTGTATCTCGTGTCGCCGGCCGGCCGTTACGTGACGGGCGCGGAGCTCGTGATCGACGGCGGTTATACCGCGCGCTGACGCGGCTATTGCATCACAAGGGAGGCGTGCAGTTGAAAGTGCTCGTGGCAGTGAAACGCGTGGTCGACGCGAACGTGAAGGTCGGCGTGAAATCCGACCGGACGGGCGTCGACATCGCGAACGTGAAGATGTCGATGAACCCGTTCGACGAGATCGCGGTGGAGGAGGCCGTGCGGTTGAAGGAGGCCGGTGTCGTGACCGAAGTGGTCGCGGTGTCGGTCGGCGTCGCGCAGGCGCAGGAAACGCTGCGCACGGCGCTCGCGATCGGCGCGGATCGCGCGATCCTCGTCGAATCGAACGACAGCGTAGAACCGCTGGGCGTCGCGAAGGTGTTGAAGGCGCTGGTCGACAAGGAACAGCCGTCGCTCGTGATCCTCGGCAAGCAGGCGATCGACGACGATTCGAACCAGACCGGGCAGATGCTGGCTGCGCTGGCCGGTTTGCCGCAGGCGACGTTTGCGTCGAAGGTGGTGGTAGCCGACGGGCGTGCGACGGTTGCACGCGAAGTCGACGGCGGCGCGGAAACGCTGTCGCTTCGACTGCCGGCCGTGGTGACCACCGACCTGCGTTTGAACGAGCCGCGCTACGTGACCTTGCCGAACATCATGAAGGCGAAGAAGAAGCCGCTTGAGATCGCGCAGCCCGGCGACCTTGGCGTGGATGTGACGCCGCGTTTGAAAGTGCTCAACGTGAACGAGCCGCCGAAGCGCGCAGCCGGCATGAAGGTGCCGGACGTGCAGACGCTGGTCGCGAAGCTGAAGACCGAAGCCAGGGTGCTGTAACAGGGAACGCAACGAAATGACGATTCTGGTAATTGCGGAACACGACAACGCATCGATCAAGGCCGCGACGCTCAATGCGGTGGCGGCTGCGCAGGCGCTCGGCGCGGCAGGCGGCGGTGACGTGCATGTTCTGGTCGCGGGCCACGACGCGCAAGCGGCGGCCGACGCGGCAGCGAAGATCGCCGGGGTATCGAAGGTGCTGCTGGCCGACGCCCCGCAACTCGAAGCGGGCCTCGCGGAAAACGTCGAAGCGACCGCGCTGAACATCGCGAAGGACTATTCGCACATCCTCGCGCCGGCGACTGCATACGGCAAGAACATCGCGCCGCGTATTGCCGCGAAGCTGGACGTCGCGCAGGTCTCCGAGATCACGGCGGTCGTGTCGGTCGACACGTTCGAGCGCCCGATCTACGCGGGCAACGCGATCGCGACGGTGCAGTCGGGCGACCCGGTCAAGGTCATCACGGTGCGCGCGACCGGCTTCGATCCGGTTGCAGCGGAAGGCGGCAGCGCGTCGGTCGAGAAGATCGAAGCGGCGGCAGACACAGGCAAGTCGCAGTTCGTGAGCCGTGAAGTGACGAAGCTGGACCGTCCGGAACTCACGAGCGCAAGCATCATCGTGTCGGGCGGCCGTGGTCTGGGCAGCGGCGAGAACTACACGAAGGTGCTGGAGCCGCTGGCGGACAAATTGAGCGCAGCGCTCGGCGCATCGCGCGCGGCAGTCGACGCCGGCTACGTGCCGAACGACTACCAGGTCGGCCAGACCGGCAAGATCGTCGCACCGCAGCTGTACATCGCGGTGGGCATCTCGGGTGCGATCCAGCATCTGGCCGGCATGAAGGATTCGAAGGTGATCGTCGCGATCAACAAGGATCCGGAAGCGCCGATCTTCAGCGTGGCCGACTACGGCGTGGTCGGCGACCTGTTCACGCTCGTGCCGGAAGCGGTCGCGGCGCTCTGACGATGCCGCTGTTCGAATTCAACGGGATGCGGCCGCGCGTCGATTCGTCCGCTTACGTCGACCCGAGCGCGGTCGTGATCGGCGACGTGACGATCGGCGCACGCTGCTACATCGGCCCGCATGCGAGCCTGCGCGGCGACTTCGGCGCGATCGTCGTCGAAGACGGCAGCAACGTGCAGGATGGCTGCGTGCTGCACGTCGGGATCGGCGAGACGTGCCGGCTCGGCGTCAACAGCCACATCGGCCACGGCGCGATCGTGCATGGCGCGACGCTCGAACCCGACACGATGATCGGAATGAATGCGGTCGTGATGGACGGCGCGACCATCGGCGCCACGACGATCGTCGCCGCGTGCGCATTCGTGAAGGCCGGCTACGACGTGCCGCGCGGCGTGCTGCTCGCGGGCATGCCGGGGCGCGTCGTGCGTCGGCTGAGCGACGCGGAGATCGACGCGAAGGCGAACGGCACGCGGATTTATCAGCAGCTGGCGGCGGATTGCCTGAGGACGATCAGGCGGATCGACGCGTGAGCGAAGGGCATCCGGGGGCAGGATGCGACGGATTGCCGGGCAGGTTGCCGTTGCCGTAAGATCGGCACTGGCTTTCCACCGGCATTCGCGTCACATGAAAAAGAACGTCCGTTTGCGGCTCACGGTCATCGCGTCGGCTTTTGCTGTCTACAGCGTTTATATGCACATCCAGCAGTTCATCAGCGGCTGCGTGTGGGTCAGGGGCCATCAGCGCTGCAGCTTCGAAAACAGCACGAATTTCGAAGGCTGGATGGATCTCGACCTGATGATCGCCTGTTGCTGGGTCGCCGCGGCGGTGGTGGGCTGGATTTCCGTCGTGCAGGCCACGAAGAAGCCGGGTTGAAGGCGGGCACTTCCGTCGCGCGAATCCGGTTTCTGTCAATCCGTGACAACGATCATCGGCGCCGCGCGGTCCGTGATCGACACGCATGTGCGGCTGCTCGAGGAGGCGACCGGCGTATCGTTGCTCGAGCGCGCGCCACGCGGGCTGCGGCTGACGCTGACGCCGGCCGGCAAGATACTGCCGGCGCCCCCTGCGCAAGACGCCGCCGGAATGCCGGCAGGTCGACCTCGTGTTCCGCCCCCATTCGATCGGGACGATGAAGCGCGTTGCCGGCGCAAGCGAAAGCATCGCGATCCTGAGCAAGTTCGATATCGCCGCGTAGTACCGTCAGCGATCCCGACTTGCCGGCCGATCCGCGATGCCGCGTTTCGCCGCGACGTGCTTGCGCTTGCGCGCCGCGAACGGCGCGGCCTGCTGCCGGCCGGCGTTGTGCTTTTCCCCTCCGCGCCGGGATAATGATCCGGCGTCGCGCGCGATGCGCGAGGGGAGGCTCCCATGCAATTTCCGACGGGATCGGTGGTCGCGCTCAGTTCGGCCGCCGCGACGATGTTTTCGATGGGCATGCTGTTTCTCGGCTACTGGGGATTGCACGAACCGTTGCCCTGGCGGTTCGGCGATTACGTCGTGATCGTGCTCGCGCTCGCGGGTTTCGCGTGCCTCGCCAGCGTGCCGTTTCTCGCGACTTCGCCGATGAAGACCGCCGGCGACGAGTCGCGGATGCTCGTCGCGCGGCGCGTGTTTCTGTGCGGCGCAAGTGCCGTGTGGTGTGCGATCGTCGCGTCGCTGGTCGTGTGACGTGCGGGCGTGACGTCTCGACCTGGGCGGCTGTCCGCGAGCCGGTCGACGCGTCATGCGCGACACCGGAATTCGCGGGTTTCTCCTGTCGTATCGGTCATCCGTTCCCGCTTTGATTTCCCCGATGCCGTGCACTAGATTCGAAACGTTCATGTGTTACAGCGCGCGAGGTGAAGCCATGACGCCGTGGGAGATTCAGGGTACCGAAATGATGAGCTGCAATTGCTCATACGGATGTCCTTGCCAGTTCAATGCACCGCCGACCCACGGCGGATGCGAAGCAATGGGTGCGATTTCGATCGACAGCGGTCACTATGGCGACGTGGTGCTCGACGGCGTCAGGATTGCGGTCGTGTTTCAGTGGCCGGGGGCGGTCCACGAAGGCCGTGGCAAGTGCCAGCCGATCGTCGACGAGCGCGCGAGTCCGGCGCAGCGCGAAGCGGTGCTGAAGATCATGACCGGTCAGGATACCGATCCGTTTGCGACGATGTTCGCGGTATTCGCGTCGACGCTCGAGCACGCGTTCGAGCCGATCTTCACGAAGATCGATTTCGACGTCGATGTCGATGCGCGGCACGGCCGGATTCATGTCGACGGCGTGTTCGACGTCGCGGGCGATCCGATCCGCAACCCGGTGACAGGCGCCGAGCATCGCGCGCGGATCGACCTGCCGAACGGTTTCGAGTACGAACTCGCCGAGATCGGTTCGGGCACCGGGCGCTCGCAAGGCAACATCGTGCTGAACCTCGACGGAACCTATGCGCAGTTCGCGCGGCTGCACCTGAACAACCACGGGCTGATCCGGCATCGCGCGGCGGCATGACCCCGTTCGACACCTGGCTCGGGCGCGAGCGCGTCGTCACGCTGCTCGGCATGGCCGCGCTCGTCGGCGTGTGCTGGTTCTACCTGTGGACCGGCGCGGGCACCGGCATGTCGGCGCTGCAGATGACGGCGATCGCGCTCTTTCCGCATCGGCTGGCGGGCGACATGGGCAGCATGGATCCGTCGCTGCCGACCGTGATCGCGATGTGGTGGGTGATGATGATCGCGATGATGACGCCCAGCGCGGCGCCGCTCGTGATGCTGTACCGGCGCGTGCTCAGGCATCGCGGCGCGGACGGCGCGGCGGCTGCGTTGACGTCGATGTCGCTGCTGGCCGGCTATCTGGCCGCGTGGCTCGCGTTCTCGGTCGGCGCGGCGTTGCTGCAGGAATTGCTGCAGCCGGCCGGGCTGATCTCCGCGATGATGCTGTGGTCGAAGAGTGCGGTGCTTTCCGCGGCCGTGCTCGCGCTGGCCGGGCTCTATCAATTCTCGCCGCTGAAACGTGCATGCCTTCGGCAATGCCGCGCGCCGGCCGCCTTTCTGGTTGCGCACTGGCGTCCGGGCATCGCCGGCAGTTTCCTGCTCGGTGCGCGACACGGGATGTATTGCGTCGGGTGCTGCGGGTTGCTGATGGCGCTGCTGTTCGTCGGCGGCGTGATGAACGTCGTGTGGATCGCCGCGCTGTCGGTGTTCGTGTTCGCGGAAAAAATCCTGCCCGGCGGCGAGCGCGCCGGGCGCGTGCTGGGCGTCGTGCTGATCGCATGGGCCGGTGCGACGTTGTTCGTTTGAGCCGGGTATCCGCGTCGCGGCCTCGATGAACAACGGGAATGTCTTCGGGGCCGCGGGGGACGATCGATGAAGACCTGCTTTCACGCTTTCGCCGCGTGGTGCGCGGCGGCAGTCGTTGCGATGCCGGCGTTCGCGGGCAGCGACATGCCTGCGATGAGCATGGGGAGTTCGAAGATGTCGGCGCCGGATGCGGCGCTGACCGATGCCGAGGTCAAGGAGATCGATGCCGGGCGTGGGCTGGTCATGTTGAAGCATGGCGCGCTCGACAACGTCGGGATGCCGCCGATGACGATGGCGTTCAAGGTCGGCGATGCGGCGATGCTGACGTCGCTTCATGTCGACGACAAGGTCAGGGTACGGGTCGAAAGCGTGAACGGCACGCTTACGATTGTGAAGATCGTGAAGCGTCGGTGACGACGCGGGGTATGTGCAATGTGCCGGGACCGGCGGTGTGCGGTCCCGGCCGTTTTTTTTGCGTCGTGCTACGTAACGCCGGATCGGTGTTACGTCGGTGCTGCCGGAACGCACGGCCGGATCGAACGCCGCGGGTGGAGGCGCGGGCGATGTGCTGCGCGGGAGTATGGCGCCGGCAGGGGCGCTGCGGTGCGCCGGCGGGATCGGTACTGGAACCGACGGGCATGGCACGCTAGATGCTTGCAGGAAGGATCGCGCTGAATTGTGGACGGGGGCTTCCATGCAAAATCATTTCATCAAGGCGAACGTTGCGCTCGCCGCGATTGCCGCGGCGTGTGCGCTGGCGGCGTGCGGCGGCAGCGATGTCACGGCGCCGAAGCCGGGTGGCAACAACATCGGAACGAGTACGAGCGGGACGGGCGGGACGAGTGGAACCAGTGGCACGAGCGGCACGAGCGGAACCAGTGGCACGAGTGGGACTAGTGGCACGAGTGGGACTAGCGGAACGAGTGGAACCAGCGGCACGAGCGGAACCAGCGGCACGAGTGGAACCAGCGGCACGAGTGGAACCAGCGGCACGAGTGGAACCAGCGGCACGAGTGGAACCAGCGGCACGAGTGGAACCAGCGGCACGAGTGGAACCAGCGGCACGAGTGGAACCAGCGGCACGAGCGGAACCAGTGGCACGAGCGGAACCAGTGGCACGAGTGGGACCAGCGGAACGAGCGGAACGAGCGGAACGAGCGGAACCAGCGGAACCAGCGGAACCAGCGGAACGAGTGGAACCAGCGGAACGAGTGGAACGAGTGGAACGAGTGGAACGAGTGGGACGAGTGGAACGAGTGGGACTAGCGGAACCGGCGGCACCAGCGGCACCAGCGGAACCCCCGGCACGAACGGCATCGTCAGTTCCGTCGGCGTGGTCGTCATGGATGCCGGCGCCACGATCAGCGGCGTGAGCCCGCCCGGAGTCGGCAAGGGCGTGACCACCGGCCTCGGCAACACGGTCACGGGCGTGGGCACGATCGTCCGCGACACGTCGAACGCCGTGAGCAACGGCATCGGCCAGACCGGTTTCACGGCGAACCCCGTCGGCACGACGGTCGCCGGGCTCGGCTCCATCGTCGGCTCGGTCGGCAATCCGGTCGCCGGCCTCGGCGACACGGTGAAGGCGCTCGGCGCCGGCCCGCTGTCGCCACTGGCGCCGCTCACGACACCGGTCGGCGGCCTGCTCGACACCGTGTCCGGCGGCATCAAGACGGGCGGCGCCATGCTCGGCTCGGCCCTGTCGTCGGGCCCGGTCCAGCAGACGACGCAGGCGATCAGCACGGCGATCACGCCGCTCGTCACGACCGTCGGCCAGGTCACGCAGCAGGTCGGCACGGCGACCGGCCTCGGGCAGCCGGTTGCGGGCCTGCTCGGACAGATCGGCGGCGCGATCACGTCGGCGGGATGGAAGGTGACGTCCACGTCGCCCCAGCCGCTGGTCGGCGGCGTCGGCGGGCTCGTTCGCGCGGTCGGCAACACCGTGACCAATGTGGGCGGCCTCGTGAACCCGAGCGGCGCGAACGGCGCGGTGCCGGTGGCGGGCCTGGTGACGAGCGTGGTCGGCGGCATGCCGGCGACCGTTCACAACGGTTCCGCGACCGGCGCGGACGGCGGCTCGCCGCTGGGTGCGCTCGCCAATCCGCTCGCGCCCATCACGGGGCTGGTGGGCGGCCTGCTTGGCGGCGTGGCCGGCAAGTAGCCGATCGGTCCGGATCGTCACGGCGGTAACCGGCCAGATGAAGAGTGGCCGCCGGTTACCGCCGGCCGGGTTTCTTGATGGTCTCCTGCGGAAAGCGGATCGGGCGGGGCCGCTCGATGCGTCAATCGCGAACGATGTCGCGCGGCGACGGCGGCCGCGCCAATCCGCGTGCGGGCAGCGGCGTCGACATCACGATCGACGTGCGTGTTTCGCCGTACAGGTTGATGCGTTCGATCAGTTGTTCGAGATGGGTCATGCTGATCGCGACGAGTCGCATCACATACGAGTCCGCGCCCGTCACGTGATGGCATTCGACGACTTCGGGAATCGTCTCCAGCAACCGGAGGAATTTCGCTTTCGCCGGTTGCGGCACCGTGATGCCGATCAGCGCGCTGACCGGATAGCCTGCGGCGGCAGGATTGATCCGCGCGGTGTAGCCCTCGACGACGCCGGCCGCTTCAAGGCGCTTCACGCGCTCCGTCACCGCCGGCACCGACAGATGCACCTGGCGCGCCAGCTCCGTGTAGCTGATGCGGCCGTTGGCCTGCAGCAGCGCCAGTACCTTCCAGTCCAGGTCGTCCATCGCGGTGGAATTTTTTAAGGTGGAGCCGCCATTTTTCCTTAAAAACCGCATTCAGCGATGACCGGATTTTCCCTACGATGCCTGTTCAACGCGTCACAAGTCGCAAGGAGCAGGCGATGCTGTTCATCAAGTCCGTCGTCATGGGGCTGTCGATCGCGGTGCCGGTCGGCCCGATCGGCATTCTGTGCATCCAGCGCAGCCTGAGCCGCGGTTTTCAGGCGGGATTCGCGACGGGCGTCGGCGCCGCGTGCGCCGATGCGATCTATGGCCTGCTCGGTGCGCTCGGCATCGCGGGTATCGTCACGGCGTTCCCGATGCTGACCGTCGGGTTGAAAATCGCCGGCGGCGCATTCCTCGTGTGGCTGGCGTGGACCATCGCGCGCCAGGCGCCGGCCGCGTCGACGGCGCAACGCGACCTGCCGCGCACGACCGTCCTGCGCGATTTCCTGACGACGTTCGGCCTGACGCTGTCGAACCCGATGACGATCCTGTCGTTCGTCGGGATCTTCGCGGCGCTCGGCCCGCTGTCGGGGGCGCGGGAAGGCGCGATGTGGCCGGCCGTGGCGCTGATGGTCGCCGGTGTGTTCATCGGCTCCGCAACGTGGTGGCTGTGCCTGAGCGGTACGACCGCCGCGCTGCGCACGCGGATGTCGTTCGCGTTCATGCACGGGCTGTCGCGCGTGTCGGCCGCGGTCGTCGCGGTGTTCGGCGTGGTTCAGGTGGTCGCGGGCGTGCGCGGCGTCGTTTAGGTCGATGCGTCGCGCGCATCGCGCTGCGACCGGATCGCGTCGATAGTCGTCCGGATATGCGCGAGCAACTCGAGTAACACCGCCTTCCTGAAAAACTGGTTCATCCGCGTGCTGACGACGAGATCGGACGGCAACGCGTCGATCGCGCGCTGAACCGACAGCAGATCGTCGGCGAGCCGTGCCAGCGCAGCGCGATCGAGCGTGCTCACGGCAACCGCGATCTCGTCCGGCCAGAAACCGAATGCGTCGATGCCGCAGCATGCGGCGACACAGTCCGTCTCCAGTGCATCGATCAACGACATGACCCCGGCCAGACAGGGATCGATCGCGACCGCCTGCGCCTGCCCGCCCGACAGATCGCCGAATTCGATCCAGCGATCCGGGCCGATGCCGATGTCGTCCTTGTGGGGTTTGCCGTTCATCGTCCGACGCTCGACGGATTCAATTCAATGCAGGCAAATGCGCGCGCACGAAGCGCGCGATTTCCTGGCCCAGTTCCATGTCTTCGGGCGCGCCCATGAACCCGCCATGCGGCATGCCTTCGAACAGGTGAAGCTCGGTCGGTACCTGCGCGCGCCGCAATGCGCGGTGCAGGCGGACCGCGTTCGACAGGAACAGGTCGCGCGTGCCGCTCTGGATGAAGGTCGGCGGGAAACCGGCAGCGAAATCGCCGAACAGCGGTGACAGATACGGATGCGCGAGATCGGCGCCGTTCGCGTAGAGCAGGTTGTTCGGCATCAGCGACGTCGGCAACACCACGTCGACGAGGCGGTTGGTCTCGAAGCTGTCGCCGGATTCGGTCAGGTCGACTTCCGGCGACAGCAGCACCAGCGCGGCCGGGAGCGGCAACCCTTCGTCGCGGGCGCGCAGCACCATCGCGGCGGCGAGGTTGCCGCCCGCCGAGCGCCCGCCGATGACGATGTTTTCCGGTGCGTGGCGCTCCAGCACGGACGCATACGCGGCGATGCAATCGTCGAGTGCGGCCGGATACGGATGTTCGGGCGGCAGGCGATAGTCGACGCCGTAGCATCGAATGCCGAGCCGGTCGGCTTGCATCTGCGCGCCGGCGCGGCATGCGGCGCCGCCGCCGAGAACCAGCGCACCGCCATGCAGGTCGATGTACGCGCATTCGCCGGAAGCCATTGCCTCGGGCGTGGCGACGTGCACGTCCGCAGCGCCGGCCCGGATCGTCTCCACGCTTGAACGCAGATGACCGCCGAGCTGCTCGATGGCCGCCGCGTAGTGCGCGTCGGCGGCCGCCTTCACGCGCATCCATGCGTCGAAATCGTCCGGGGCAGGCATCACGTGCAGCGCGTTCAGCGGCACGCCGTCGCTGCCGACCAGCCGTTGCAACGCGGCTCGCGCCTCTTCGCTGATCGAGGCCGGGAAGGGGACGACACGGCTCGGCAGGACCACGCCGTCGGGTTGGTCTTTCATCGATTCAGCTCCGTTGGGCGAGTCATGCGGCGCAAGGCCAGTGGCGCAGCATCACGTCCAGCGCATCGAGACTGCGCAACCACGACGCGTCGGAAGCCGGTGCGCTGTGCGAGAACCCGCCGGCGCTTTCGAGTGTGACGTAGCCCATGAAAAAGCCGCCGAGCAGCCGGATCGCATGCGGCTGCTCGGCTTCCGGCATGTCGTAGCTGCGCAGCACGGCCGAGGTCATCCTGACGAGCCGGCCGCCGGCGCTTTCAGTGGCGCGCTCGACGCTCAGCGGGTGGCGCGCGGCTGCAAAACGGCCGGGGTGCTCGCGCGCGTAGTCGCGATAGACGTTGGCGAGCGCTGTCAGCGCGTCCTTGGCGCTACGGCCGGCCAGTGCTTCGGTTGCGCGATCGGCGAGTTCCCTCAGCGCGAAGAGTGCGATCCGGCTCTTGAGGTCGTCGAAACTCGGGACATGGGAGTACAGGCTGGCGAGCTTGACGTCGAAGTGACGCGCGAGCGCTGCGCCGGTCAGGTGCTCGAAGTCGGTCTCATCGGCGAGCTGTGCGCCGGCTTCGACGAGTTTGTCCAGGGTGATGCCGGCGCGTGCCATGACGGATGCTATTCAAGTTAGTCAAGCGGCTAATTGTATTAGGTTTGGTGGGGTTGTCAATTTTCCGGGCGTACCGCTTCTGCCTGTGCGTCATTGGGGTGACGTGTTCCGGTGCGTCGAAGCGCTATGGCTTCATGTGATCGGGGATGGCCGCTTTGGTCGGGTGTCGTGCGTCAGGAAGCGGAGACAAACACGTGCCGGGCATGTAAGCCATATCCACCCGGCTGTCGCGGCGATCGGGATCTGCGTCGTCTGCGCATCACCCGTTCCGACGGGTGGCCCGTTGATGCCCGCACGATGCCCGTACCTGCCGTACAAGGGCCGTAGAGGGCGGAATTACCCAGCCACGCTTGCTGACGTTGCATCGCGTAGCGACTTGGGCGTCCGCCCTGTTCGTGACGATTACCCCAGCTCGAACGACGTCACCCCGAACACGCGATCGATTGCAATCGACGGCGCGTCTTGCGTGTACATCCGCGCGGTTTCGAAGACGCTCGTCATGCCGTGCCGTTCCGCCAGCGCGACGGCTGCGGGGTTCGTTTCCGGCACGTCGAGCACGATGACCTCGCCGGGCATGCGCGCGGCCAGCGCGCGAAACAGCCCGGTGGCAACGCCTGCGTCGTCGGCGAACAGCGGGCCGACCTTGCAGCCCGCCTTGCAGCGGCGCACGACACCGTATCCGGCGATACGGCCGGCGTCGACGGTCACGAGCGCGACGGCATCCGGCTGCGCGATCCACGCGGAGACGAAACGCGCGCGTGCCGCTGGAAAGCACCGGCGGTCGTAGGCGAGCAACTGCTCGAACGGCACGTCGGCCGCGGCGGTCACGTGCGCGCACCCGATGCCGTCCACGCGCCCCTGATAGCGGATGTTGCGGTACGCGAGCGCGAATCCGGACTTCCGGTAGTTCGCCTGCTGGGCCACGACACCATCGAGTCCGATGTTGCGATCGGCGAGGTAACGCATGCCGTGCTGCCAGATTCGGATGCCGAAGCCCTTGCCGCGAAACCCGGGTTTCACGATGTAGAGGCCGATGAAACCAAAGCGTTCGTCGTAGGCGACGGCGGCGAGGCACGCGACGGGCTCGCCACGCCAGACGCCGACGAAGAACCCGGCCGGGTCCGCTTCCCAGAAACAGGAAGGATCATGCAGGCCGGGGTTCCAGCCTTCCGCCGCCGCCCATTCGATCGACATGGCTACCTCGTCGGCCGACATGGTGCGCACGATGAAGTCTTCGTGTTGATCCATGATTCACCCCGGTCGCAGCGCTAGGGAATGCGCGTTGCGTTACGTGAAATGTATCGAGGAAGCGTGAGCCGGCAGCCCCGTGGCTGCCGGCCGGATCATCATAGTCCGAAGAATGGAACGAGTGTGTGATGACCGATGCCGAGCCGAAGCGGCCATGACGGGTTGTATCCCCCACGTTCGGGAAAATCTCCGTCGGCGAAAAACTCATGGATGGAACGTTTCGCCACGCATCAGCATGTCGATGAACTCCCCGATTTTGCGCGCCCTTGTTTCGGGCTTTTTGGCATTCTGTATGCGATACAGGATCGCATAGCGGTTACGGCTGTTCAGGGTTGCGAAGAATTTTTTGGCTCCGGGATTGGCGTCCAGGGCCGCCTGCAGGTCGTCCGGCACGGTCGAGTTGCTGGCCGACGTATAAGCAGCGTTCCAGCGGCCGTCCTTCCTGGCCTTCTCGATTTCGCCCATGCCGGGCGGGCGCATTCTGCCTGCGGCGATCAGTGCTTCGGCCCGGTCCTTGTTGAGTTGCGACCACAGGCTTTTGGCAGTGCGTGGGGTGAAACGTTGTAACCAGTATTGGTCGTTCCCGGCCCGCTTTTGACCATCGATCCAGCCATGGCAGAGGGCGCTTTCCAGCGCCTGTTCGTAGGTGACGGTTCGCTGCCCGGTGCCTTTTTTCGCGAGACGCAGCCATGCGCCGGTTGACGTGCTGCCGTTTTCCCCTAACCAGCTTTCCCATTCGATCTGACTGGCAAACGTGAGCGTGCATTCGGTCATGTCGATGTCCTGAATGGTGAGTACATCTACGGGGAAGGCGTCCGCAGTCTAACAGTGTTGATACGGACATTGACGCCCGTGGCGCGACCGAAAGACCGGCAGATCCGCAGTCACCAGCCCGTAGACGGGTTTGGGTCGCAATACCGTTTCCCATACCCGGTGACGGAAGCATCAAACTCTGCTTCCCGACGGGAGACCTTGCCGCCCACCGCGCCAAGGTCTCCTCAATCACCCGTCAGAACGTGTAACTCACTTTCCCGAACGCCGTCCGCCCAAGCGTGTTGTATCCATACGCGGTCATGTACTGCCGGTCGAACAGGTTCGACACCGTCGCCGACACCGTCAGGTGCGAATTGATCCGGTACGACGCGCGCAGGCCCACCGTCAGGTACGACGGCAGATAGGTCGAGTTGGCCGGATCGTCGAACGTCGTGCCGCCGTAAAGCAGCGACGCCCCCGTGCTCAACGCATGCAGGTGGAGTTCATCCCACGTGTGATCGATGTTGACGCTGACCGTCTGGCGCGGACGGCGGCTGAGCCAGGAGTCGTTGGTCTCGTCCTGCGGATTGAGGATCCCGACCGCGACGCTCACCGGCGTCGAGCGGCCGATCGTCCCCTTGTACGACAGGTCGATGCCGCGAATATGCGCGCGACCGATGTTCATCGGCGAGAACGTCGCCGGGTTGTACGCGATCAGGTTGGTGACCCGCGTGTCGTAGATCGCGGCCGTGAACGTACCGTACGACGTGTTCGCATCGACCGCGGCCTCGACCGACGTGTTGCGTTCCGGGCTGAGATCCGGATTGCCGTAGCCGGGGTAGTACAGGTCGTTGAACGTCGGCAGCTTGAACGCATTGCCGTACGACACGCGCGCCGTATACACCGGCGTGATCGCCCACGACAGCGCCGCGTTACCCGTATTCACCGACTGCCCGGCGATGATTTCATGGCGCCCCGCGAGGAACATCGTCACGCTGCCGAGCGTCGCCGACTGATGCAGCGAGAACGCGGAATCGTTGCGCGTCGGTATGCCGCCCGGCATATCGACCGGCAGGAACGCCTGCTCGCGCGTGAAGTCGTAGGCGAGCTTGGTCTCGCCCGACAGCGGCAGCCCGAACAGGTGGAACCCGCGTTCCTGATGCGTCAACGACGTCGACGTGCTGATGCGCTGCGAATTGATCTGGTCGGTCGGGATGGCCGGATCGCTCGCGTAGAGGAACTGGCGATCGTTCGCATAACCGAACGACTGGTCGAGCTGCGTGTCGGGTGTGATGTCGAGATGGAACGCGATACCGGTCGTCAGCTGATGATCGAGCTGGCGGTTCGCATAACCGCTGTTGTCGTAGGACAGATCGGACCGGTGATACAGCGCGAACGTCGAGATCGACCAGTTGTCGCGCGCGTAGCCGAGGCGCGCATCGAGATCCTGCGCGTGGTACGGGTTGCGGCCGGCCTCATGGTACGGCAGCACGGGCCGCGTCGAGTCGATGCCGGCCGTGTTGTACGAGCGCAGGCCGAGCGAGTAGGTGAGCCCGCCGAGCGCGGCGAGCGGCCCGGTCGACGGCACCGTGCCCGACGTGCGGAGCTGCGTGTCGAACGTCTTGTTCGACCCGCCGCCGAACGACACGGTCGTCTGGTTCGGCTGGTTGGCGGCGCGGCGCGTGAAGAGCTGCACGACGCCGCCCATCGCATTGGCGCCGAACGACGCGGCAGCCGGCCCCGAAATCACTTCCACACGTTCGAACGCTTCGGTCGGCAAGTCGGCCCACGGCGCGATGCCGGTGGTCGGCGAGCCGATCCGGATGCCGTCGATGAACACGGCGACCTGGTTGGCCGACGAGCCGCGGATGCTGACCGACGCGGACGAACCGGGGCCGCCGTTCTGCGAGACGGTCACGCCGGGCAGCGTCGCAAGCGCCTGCGTGATGCTCGGGTCGCTCGGCGACAGCCGGTCGAGATCGGTGCGCGTGAGCACCTGGGTCGTCGCATAACGCTGGTCGAACGACTCGGGCAGGCGCCGCGTGTCGGTCACGTCGATCGTCGGCAGGTCGGTGCCTTCGGCGGCCGGGGCCGGTTGCGAAACCGCGGTGTCGCCGGCGGCGTGGGCGAGGGGCGAGAGGAGCGCGGTCGCGGCGGACGTGGCAAGGAGGTGTCGAATCTTCATGAGGCTGTCGTTGTCGTCGGGCTGCGCTGGCGTCGATCGTGAGCGGGCGGCGGGCAGCACCGGTCTTGTTATCGGTGATCGGGTTATCGCGCGACCGGGCCGGGCAGGCCGGTGTCGCGGGCGTCGGCGCGGCGCACGCCGGCGGACGCAGTCGATGGGGGACGGCACGTGCGTGCGGGCGGGCCGTGCAGGCCGGCGGCGTGCCGGCGCGGCGCTTCCGGTGCGGAAGCGGATGCGGTAACAATGGACATCGGGCGGATCCTGAGGTCGGGCCGTCCATGCAGCGGGCGACCGCCAACGGCGGTGCCTGGCGCTCCGGGACACCCCGCCCGGTGCGGCTGCCTGGACCTCGGGTCGATGGCAGGTCTCCTGGCTCGCGGGTCGTCATTCGTGCGGGCCTTCCCGGTTTCCCAGTGGCACGCAGTGGCACGAATTCACCGCTCACAGTTGCGGGGGCAGCCGCAGATTCGAGGCATGGCCTCTCCTGCGTTCCCTTTTGATCCCGTCTCCGGGCACCATCAGCGCGCAAGGGTAATGGCGTGCGCGCCGCTACGTCAAATATCCGGCGACGCAGGGATGCGAAAAAACGTCATTGCCGGGCAAATCCTTTCGAAATCCTTTCCTTCATGCGTCGGCGCCGCGTTTCATGTCTGATGAAACAGGGTGGTTCGACGCCGTGCGATCGCGCCTGAACCGGCTCGGCGCGACCCCTGTCCACCGGACGAACGCGCGGCGAAACGCCTCCTCGCCGCCGAACCCGAGATGCGCGGCAATCCGCGCGACCGGCCAGTCCGATTCGCGCAGGCAGCGTTGCGCGGCTTCGGCGAGACACTGCTCCTTCAGCGCGTGATAACCGGTGTGCTCGGCCATCAGCCGCCGCCGCAACGTCGCCTCGCTGACCCCGAGCCACGCGGCCGGTTCGGCGAGTGCCGGCAACGCCTGTTCGTGCGCGAGCGCCGCATCGAGGAAACCGCGCACCTGCTGCGTCCACGACACGACGGCCGGTGCCGCATCGATCAGGCGAAACGGAAAATCGACGAGAAACGCGTCGAGCTCGGCCGGCTGCCGGATCACGCGGCACGCGAGCCGCGCCGCATCGAACGCGAAACCGTAGGTCTTGCGGCCCACTTCAACCGGCGCATTGAACAGTCCGAGCAGTGGCATCGCGTCGTCGCGGCGCGGATGGCCGAGCCACACGTCGGTCGGCCGCAACGGCTGCCCGATCAGCCAGCCGAACAGCTGCAGGTAGCAGAACAGCCCGGTCAGGTCGACCAGGCACGCGGCCGGGCTGCGCGTACGCCGCAGCGAATCCATCCGGAACAGCGCACGCCCATCGCGCATCGCAAGCGTCAGGTGACCGGCGCGCGGCTGCAGCATTTCGCAGAACTCGGCCGCACAGCGGATCGCGTCGGCGAGCGTTGCGCAACTCAGCAGGCAGCGGCACATCAGGTCGACTTCGCGCTTGCGCATCGGCGGGTGACCGTCGCCGCGCGCGACCCGCGCCTCGAGCCGCTCGATCGCGTCGCGGTACAGCGCGACGAAATCGCCCGGTGTCGTCGCCGGTCGAGGTGGCTGCGCATCGCGGTCGGCCGGCGGCGCGCCGCTGCGCGTGAGTTCGCTCAGCAGGCGCGCGCCGAGGCCCGGCAGGATACGGCCGCGGGCCGGCATGGCGCGCTGTTTCATGAGTTTCCCGATCTGATCGTTGCGACAGGGGCCGGTGAGCGGGCCGGTAGGGGCCCGCTCATCGCCGCCACGCAAGAATGCTATCCACGCCGGCCACCCGCGGCCTCGCCGGAACGGCGTAGGCCGGCCGCCGATCCTTGTCACGAACGACTACGGACGACACGCGAATGATCCAGATCGTAGACGAAATCACGCTCGCGCCCGAGCGCATTCCCGACGTGCTTGCGCTGCTGCGCGACCGCTACCTGCCGGGCCACGCGGCACGCGGGCTGACGGCGGCTGGCCACTGGGTGTCGCCGCCCGTCGCGGTGCCGGGGCAGCCGAGCACGCTGTGGCTGACCTGGCACGTGGCCGATGCGCCGGCCTACTACCGGATGCGCGCGCTGACGGATGCCGGCGTGGTCGGTTTCTGGATGGCGGTCGACGCGCTGTGCGACGTGCGCCGCCGCCATGTGATGACGGACGCCGATGCGCCGCTGCCCGCGCTGACGGAGGTCGATCATGCGGCATGACACGGCACAGGTGTTCGTGTCGGCGGATTGCGACGCCGGTGGCATCGAACGCGCGTTGCACGAAGCGGCACACGCGCTGGCCGGCGCGAAACGCGTGGTGCTGGCGCGCAATCTGGACGGCAGTTGGGGCGCGGGCGACTACACGCTCGACGTGCTGCGCGACGATTCGGCGGCCAATGGCACAGCCAACTGCGCGGCCGACGGCACGGCGGATTTCGCCACGCTCGCGCAACTGCCGGGCATCGTACGCATCGACGGCGCCGTGTGCCGCGCGATCGGCGGCGGCCTGCGCGAGCCCGCGCTGCGCGACGGCGTGTGGCGCACGCTGATGCTGCGCGTGCGGCCGCAGGCCGGCGCCGCGCAGGTCGCCGCGCTCGAACGCGAACTGCTGCGCATGCCCGCGTTCATGCCCGGCATCCGCAACTGGCGCCTGAGCCGGATCGCGACCCCGGGCGCATGGACACACGTGTGGCAGCAGGAATTCGCGCACGTCGGCGATCTGCTCGGCGAATACCTGATGCATCCGTATCACTGGGGCTGGGTCGACCGCCGGTTCGATGCCGAAAGCCCCGACTGGACCGTCGATGCGATCTCGCATGCGTTCTGTCCGCTCGCGTCGAGCCTGCTGGCCGAGACGGCGGCGTGACGCGGCGCGAACGTCAAGCCGACAACACCCCTGGAGACACGAAGATGCGAGCCCTGTTGATCGACCGCGCGGGTCATTCCGACGCGTTGCGGATGGCCGACGTGCCGGCACCGACGCCGGGCCCCGGCGACGTGCTGATCCGCGTTGCCTTTGCGGGCGTCAATCCCGCCGACTGGAAATGCCGCGAAGGCTACCTCGGCGCATTCATGCAGTACACGTTTCCGTTCGTGATCGGCTTCGACGCGGCGGGCGTGGTCGAAGCGGTCGGCGACGGCGTCGACGGTTTCGCGCCCGGCATGCGGGTGTTCGCGCAGACCGACGTCGGCGCGGGGCGCTGGGGCGCGTATGCGGAATACGTGGCGGTGCGCCACGACTCGGTCGTGCGCGTGCCCGACGCGGTGAGCCTCGCGGAAGCCGCCACGGTGCCGACCCCCGCGCTTGCCGCGTGGGCCGGCCTGTTCGACGACGGCGGGCTGCGGGCCGGACAGACCGTGCTGGTGCACGGCGGCGCGGGCGCGGTCGGCACGTTCGCGATCCAGCTCGCGGCGCAGGCCGGCGCGCGGGTCGCGGCGACGTGTTCCGCGCGCAACCGCGAGACGATCGAATCGCTGGGCGCCGCGGCAAGCATCGACTATCGCGCGCAGGACATCGCGGCGGCGCTGCGCGCATGGGCGCCCGGCGGGGTCGACCTCGTGCTCGACGCGGTCGGCGGCGACACGCTGCCCGACGCGCTCGACCTGCTGGCACCGGGCGGCACGCTGGTGAACATCATGACGCTCGCACCGGGCGATGCGCAGCGGCTGGCCGCGACGGCCGCCGAAGCCGCCCGGCGTGGCCTGCGCACCGCGATGACCTACAGCCGGATGCCGAGCGGCGCCACGCTCGGCCGGATCGCGGCGCAACTCGAGCGGTGCGCACTGCGCGTGCCGCGCTTCGACCGATTTCCGCTCGAACAGGCGGCCCATGCCCTCGATCTCGTTCAAACGGGCGAGGCGAAAACGAAGCTGGTGCTTCATGTTGCGGATATCGCCGGTTGAGCGGCCCGCACGCCCATCACAGGAGACAACGATGACCGATACCCGAACCGGCGTACTGGCCGGCAAGTGCGCGCTCGTGACCGGCGCAAGCCGCGGCATTGGCCGTGCGATCGCGCAGCGCCTGGCATCCGAAGGCGCGACCGTCGTCGTGACGGCACGCAGCCTCGCGCAATCGGCCACGACCGCCGGCACGCTCGCCGAAACGGTCGCGCTGATCGAGCAGGCGGGCGGTCGCGCGCTCGCGCTCGCGGCCGACCTGTCGAACGCGGCCGAGCGCGACGCGCTCGTCGGGCGCGCGGCGCAGGCGGCCGGCGGCTTCGACATCCTCGTCAACAACGCGGGCGTGGCGGACTATGCGTGCGTCGACGCGATGCCGATGACGATGTTCGACACGACGATCGAACACTATCTGCGGATTCCGTTCGCGCTGGCGCAGGCCGCGATCCCGCTGATGCGTGCGCGCGGCGCCGGCTGGATCGTGAACGTCGGCTCGGTGACGGCGCTGCCGCCGCTGCGCCCGTTCGACGATTTCTCGCGTGCGGGCGGCGCGACCGTCTACGCGGCGGCGAAGGCGGCGCTGTCGCGCTTCACGCAGGGGCTCGCGGCCGAACTCGAAGCCGACGGCATCGCGGTGAATCTCGTCGCGCCGAGCACGGCGATCCGCACGCCGGGCGCCGCGCGCTACATCCCCGAAGGCTATCCGACCGAGGATGTCGCGTATCTCGCGGAAACCGCGCTCGCGCTGTGCAGCCTGCCGGCGCGCGAACGCACCGGCCTCGTCACGCACAGCCTGCATTTCCCGCTCGCGCAGCAGCTCGAGGTGCATTCGCTCGACGGCCGCACGGTGCTGCCGCCGCCGGTGATTCCCGCGTACGCGCATCCCCACATCGACCCCACAGGACTCTGATCGACATGACGAACCCGATTCGCTTCGACGGCGGCACCGCCGTGATCACCGGCGCGGCCAGCGGCATCGGCAGCGGGCTTGCACGCCATGCTGCCGGGCTCGGCATGCGCGTCGTGCTGGCCGATCTCGACCCGGCGAAGCTCGACGCATTCGCCGCGACGCTCGACACCGACGTGCTGTGCGTGCCGACCGACGTCAGCCGGCCGGAAGCCGTCGACGCGCTGGCGGAAGCCGCGTGGCAGCGCTTCGGCGGCGTCGACCTGCTGTTCAACAACGCGGGCGTGATGGCGACCGGCTTCAGCTGGGAAATCACACCGGAGCGCTTCGAGCGCAGCTTCGCGATCAACGTGCACGGCGTGCTGAACGGGATCCGCAGCTTCGTGCCGCGGATGCTCGAACGCAACGTGCCGGCGCGCATCGTGAATACCGCGTCGGTGGGCGGGTTCCTGCCGAGCCCGCTGATGTCGCCTTATTCGGCGACGAAATTCGCGGTGGTCGCGCTGACCGAATCGCTGTACGGAGAACTGAAGATGCTCGGTGCGCCGGTCGGCGTGTCGTTGCTTGCGCCTGGCCCCGTGCAATCGGGCATCTTCAACGACCCGTTCGGCGCGGTGCACGACCGGCCCGAAGTGCGCGGCTTCGTCGACACGATGCGCTCGATGCTGAACGCGCACGGGCTCACGCCCGACGCGTTCGCCGAGCGGGTGTTCGACGGCATCCGTGCCGGGCGCTACTGGCTGATTCCGCAACCGGAGACGATCGACGGCGCGCTGCAGCGGCGCACCGACGACATTCTGGCCGCGCGCGATCCGTCGTTGCCGTCGTTCTGAGGGCCGGGCGGCATTGGCGCCCGGCGCGAGCCGTCACATGTGCGTGCCGGAATGCGTGCGACCGCTCGGGTCGCCGCCGCGATCGGGGGGCGTATTGTTCTGATCGATCTTCGCGAGCACGAAGCCGGCGTGCGGCAACGCGGCGGGCGAGCGGTGCGTCGCTTGCGCGACGGCGTCGTACGGCGACGCGGCGGGAAAACCGGATGACGTCACGCCCGGTTGAGCGAACGCCGAAAGGGAAGCGGCCGCCAGGGCGGCGGCGACGATCGCGTGCGTTTTCATGGTGGCTCCTTCACGACTGACTGCGCGACTGACTGCGCGACTGACTGCGGTGCAACGTAATCAGTCTAGGGCGCGAAACTTAACGCGGCGTGAAGGAGCGATGCGGCGGAGTGCGGCGCGGATCACGGAATGGTCATGCGCGCCGCGATGGTCACGCCGACGCGGACACCAGCGTGCAGAAGTTCTCGAGATCGACGTTGCCGCCGCTGATCACCACGCCGACGCGCTTGCCCTGCAGCGCATCCTTCATCCGTCGCACGGCGGCGAACGACAGGCAGCCGGTCGGCTCGACCACAATCTTCATACGCGTGGCGAAGAAACGCATGCAGTCGACCAGTTCCGCGTCGGTCGCGGTGAGGATGTCGTCGACGTCGCGGCGGATGATCGGGAACGTCAGGTTGCCGAGGTGCTGCGTCTGCGCGCCGTCGGCGATCGTGCGCGGCGTGTCGATATGCACGATCGCGCCGGAGCGGAACGATTGCTGGCCGTCGTTGCCGGCTTCCGGCTCGACGCCGTACAGCGTCGCGTGCGGCGACAGCGCGCGCGTCGCGAGCGCGGTACCCGACAGCAACCCGCCGCCGCCGAGCGGCGTGAATACCGCGTCGAGCGGGCCGACTTCGTCGAACAGTTCCTTGGCCGCCGTGCCCTGGCCGGCGATCACGTCCGGGTGGTCGTAGGGCGGGATCAGCGTGAGCCCGTGCCGCGCCGCGAGATCGCGCCCGATCTGCTCGCGATCCTCGGTGTAGCGGTCGTAGGTCACGACCTTGCCGCCGTAGCCGCGCGTCGCGGCGATCTTCGCGGCCGGCGCGTCCTGCGGCATCACGATCGTCGCGGGAATGCCGAGGATGCGCGCCGACAGCGCGATCGCCTGCGCATGGTTGCCGGACGAGAACGCGACGACGCCGTTGCGGCGCTGCTCCGCGTCGAAGCGCGACAGCGCGTTGAACGCGCCGCGGAACTTGAACGCGCCCATGCGCTGCAGGTTCTCGCACTTGAAGAACACCTGCGCGCCGAGCGCTTCGTCGATCGTCCGCGACGTCATCACCGGCGTGCGGTGCGCATGGCCTTCGAGCCGGGCCGCGGCGGCGGCAACGTCGTCGTACGTGGGGAGAGTCGGAGCGTTCATGGTCGTTTGGGGTCGGAAAGGTCAGTCAACAGGGACGCCGCGCGCACGGCGCGCCGGAATCCGGAATCATTTCGCATCGTTGTAGACGGTCGCGCGCGAGACGCCGAGATGCTGCGACACGATTTCCATCGCGCGGCGCACTTCGAGGAAACCGTCGGCTTTCAGCGCCTGCATCAGCTCGCGGCGCTGGTCGGTCTTCAGTTCGCGCGGCGTCGTCGCGAGGCGCATTGCGAATGCGTCGATGCGTTGCCGGATCGCGTCCGCGCCGGCCGGGTCGAGCGTTTCGGCGACGGCTTCGCCGTCCGTGCTGCAGAACTGGTTCAGCATGCCCTGGAAGCCGCGGAACAGCGTGGTGTCGGCGTTCAGGCACAGCGCGGCCACGTAGCGGCCGGTCGAATCCTTGATGCCGATCGACGTGCTTTTCGCGGTGCGGCCGTCGGCGAAGCGGTTCGGGTAGTTCGCGAGCACTTGCGGGAAATCGTCATCCGCGATGCGGGCGAGGCCGAGCTCGGTCGCGGGATCGCCGACTGCGCGTCCCGACAGGTTGTTGTGGATCGCGAGAATCGCGTGCTTCGGCGTGCGCAGGTCGTGAACCACGACCTCGGTGAACGGCGCGAACATCGCGCCGAGCCCTTCGGCAATGCGCTGCACCTGTTCGATCAGCGATGCCTGCTCGGACGGCGCCTTGTTCCGGGTGGTGGTCATGGTGGTTTCGCGTTCGGGGTTCGGATCGATTTGACGGCGTCGGGAAATGGGCGACCGGCGGCGGGCGGGTTACTCGCCGTCCGCCGCTTGCGGCCGCGTGATGTCGGCGAGCAGCGGCTGCGCGATCCGCACGTAGTCGGCCGCGTCGAGTACGACGGAGCGGTCGAGGCGGCCCGCGTTGAATGCAATCTCGGTGTTGTGTTCGACCAGTGCGGGATCGACGACGAGCGTCACACCGGTGTCGAACACGAACGGCGGCACGGCGCCCATCACGCAGCGCGTGACGGCGGCCGCGAGATCGGGCGATGCGAGTGTCGCCTTGCGACGGCCGACCGCATCGGCGACCTTGCGGAAATCGATCTTCAGGTGGCCGGGAATCACCGCGAGCGCAGTGGCGTCGCCGCCGTCCTTGAACGTGCACAGCATCGCCTTCGCACCCTGTTCGGGGCGTGTGCCGCGCAGCGCGGCGATCGCGTCGGATTTTCCCTCGGCCGGATGTTCCAGCACGCGGAATCGTGCGCCGGACGTGTTCAGCAGATCGCAAAGCGTGTCGAAAACGGGGTAGTCGCTCATGTCGCTCAGGGCAGGCGGGGCCGGGGAATCGAGGCGCGCCAGGGGCGAATGCTTCGGCGTGCCAGTCGATGGATTGTCCAATTATAGACGTTTTGTCATGGGCGTGGCAAAGGTGCGTGCGGGCGGGGCGTGGAGGGCGCTGCGGGTGGAAAAGGGATCGACAAACAGTTGCGTTGCGCAATGTTGATGAGCGCCGGGGAATTGCCGGCGTGCGGCCCGTTGAAGGATGAGGACTTCGGGCGAGGGGAATCGCGACGGGATTCCGGCGCCAGCGTCATGCCGCCGGCCAGGACGGGAACGCGCGATCCCCCGCCGTTACTTCGTCAATCCTCGCTCCTCCCATCGGTCCCAGGTCTTCAGCGCTTGACGGGCCGCCCTGCCGAACAGGAACGACAGCGTGTCGCTCTTCATCGACATCGATTTGCGGTTCACGATCCAGAAGTCCGTCAAGGCCGTTTGCTTCCCGCTCAGCATGTCCGCGATCGTCCGGCCGTTGAGGTGCGTCAGGGCGACGCCGTGACCGAAACATCCACCCGAGTAGATGATGCGTTCGTCGTCGATGAAACCGATTTTCCGCGACGATGGAGGCCTACGCCAATACGTACGACAGTGTCAGCGCGGACACGTCGCTGACAGCCGAGGGCCGCCTGGAGAAAGTGGTCAGGTTGTTGCTCGAGGACGGCAAGCAGCCCCGGACGCAAAGCCTGTTCGTGAACTTCTGGGCACTGGCGCAGACTCAGGAGTTCGCGCGGAAAATGCTCGAAGAGGGATACGGGTTTCAACGGCGCGTGATCGCCGGATTCATCGAGGCCGTGAACCCGGCGCTGTCGCAAGCCGCGCTCGCGAGGCGAGCCGCGCTGGTTACCGCGCAGATCGAGGGGCTCATCGTGTTGATACCGCAAAGAAACCGTTTCCCGTCTGATATCAAGGGAATCGAGGACGATGCGGTGATGGCCGTTCTGGCTTTAGCCAAGGCGCCATGAATTGAATCGCTGCGATGCGGTTCGACGTCTCCGGCATCGGCTCGAGTGGTCGAAGCCCGTCGAGTCAGGCGCAGAGACGTTGACGCGACGAAACTTGCTTGCAACTGGCTGGAAACAGGATCTACGAGGAGAACACGGGCAATGTCGATCGGCATGCAGGAAGCGCGCGGAGATGCTTCATCCTTTGGGCGGCGATATTCACGCGCCCGAAGAAGCAGGAAACTCGACTTTTCCATCCAAACGGTGCTGACGCTCGTCCTGGCGCTGGTTGCGCACTGCGCGTTTGCGTCGAGCAACGTGACCGACGACGAGCAGCAACAAGCTGCGTTGCGTACCCTGATGGGCACGGACCCGGCCCCGGCAGACAGTGTGAAGGGTGTCGCGCTGTCACCATGGGCGCATGGTCCATCGGCTTCCGGGCCGCTTTGGGTCGTGGCCGCATTGGTCCAGCGCCCGACCGAGACCGTCGACGCGGAGTTGTGGACAGGTGTGCTGACCCGCGACGGGCAAGGGTTCCGCCTGCTCGCGAGCGATCGGAGCGAGCGCGTCGATACGTCGCCGATGTTATGGAGTGCCTTCCTGGCCATGGACGTCATTCCCTACCGGATCAGCGCGCAGGAAACTGCCTTTGGCGTGCTCTTTGGCAATAACTACACGTCGACCGCACATAGCGATTCGACCGGGATACTGAGCCTGTACCGTTATCGCGATGGTCGCGTGACGCCCGTCTTCTCCGCGCTTACCGACTGGTCGACCTATGACAAGGACGGGGCGGCGGAATGTGAGGAGAAGAACGACGGAAAACGCGGGAAGCCGGGCGATGCCCGGCGGGATTCCTGTGATGCGGAAAATACGACGGAGACGCATTACGTGCTGTCGTTCAGTCCTCACATGACGAACGGGCACTACGACCTCCTTGTGCGCCCCAAGGGAAAGGCCGGGGCGGGCAAGTCCGCGCGTTTTACCTGGAACGGGAAGACGTATCAGCCGCGCCGGTTCACGGGTGACTGACGGGCAAGAACGGGGCGGCCTCGGTCAATTGCATCCGACAGGCGTCGGCCAGGTACGACGGCTTGAACGAGCCGCTTCCGTCGTTGGCAATTGATCGCCGTGTTGCCAGGACGTCGTTGCCATCCCGGGAAGACGTCGAGGGTTTCATGCGCGGCCGGGGCCGATGGTGACGGCGATGTTCGCAAGCATCACAATGGCTCTCGCCCTTCATTCGAGAGATCCTTTACAAACCATGCAGACGGAAATCGAAGCGCCGGGCCCGGCCGGCCCGTTGAAAGGCACGCTGTTGTCCCCGGGTTCCGGCGATGCCCCGGTGGTGCTGATCGTGCCGGGCTCGGGCCCGACCGACAGGAACGGTAACGCGCCGAACGGGATTCAGCCGTCGACCTACCGATTGCTCGCGGAAGGATTGCGCGATGAAGGAATCGCATCGGTTCGAATCGACAAGCGCGGCATGTACGGCAGCGCGTCGGCGATACCGGATGCCGATGACGTCACGATCGACGAGTACGCGGCCGACGTCCGTTCGTGGGTCGCCGCCATTCGCGCGCGGACGCGAGCTTCCCGGGTGTGGCTGTTGGGGCATAGCGAGGGCGGATGGGTGGCGTTGTCGGCTGCCCGGCAAATGGACGACATCGGCGGCCTGATCCTGGTATCGACGGCAGGGCGCCCGCTAGGGCCCGTGTTGAGGCAACAACTGCAATCGAATCCGGCAAATGCGCCGATTCTTGCCAATGCAATGTCGATCGTCGAATCCCTGGAGGCAGGTGAACGGGTAGACGCAGCCAGGATCGACCCGGCACTCATGCCGTTGTTCAGGCCGCAAGTCCAGCGCTTCCTGATGAGCGAGTTGATCCTCGATCCGGCAGCGCTGCTGGCCGGTTACATGAAGCCCGTGCTCATCGTGCAGGGGGCGCGGGATATCCAGGTCACCGTACAGGACGCGGAACTTCTGAAGCAGGCCGATCCGCAGGCCGAAATGGCGCTGATCGCCGACGCCAATCATGTGCTCAAGACGGTTCGCACGTCGGCGCTGCAGGAAAACCTCGCCGCTTATTCGAACCCGGATCTGCCGCTGGCGGATGGCGTGGTGGCGGCAATTTCGGCGTTCGTGCATGCGGCGACGGCGAGTCGGGGCTAGTCGTGGTCGAATCCGGTTCGCTCGTCGCTGCCGGGCGGCAACGCGAATATCAGCAAGTGCCTCTGAACATTTCCCGACGAAATACTGGCATCAACATCCATGAATGTCATTGTGTGCCGCGTCGCATAGAAACTGTCTCGATTCCTCCGTAATGAGAGAGTTGATGCTTGCCTGACCGACGCAATTCGCGGCGCTACCTTGCTGCGCAGGTCCGTCGAACGCACCGGCATAGACCATCCGGCTCACGATGGCGACGAGTTCATGCGTCTCGTTCTGAGCGCCATTGAGATGCCCGGAGAATATTGCGCCTCCTGAATCTCCAATGCAATTGGTGCCGACGCCCGCTGGCTGTAGATATATCCATCCGCCGCTGCCCGGATTCCGTGTCGACTCCGACAAGGAATTCCATCCCAACTGAGGGTTGTCGCCGGGAACATCGTTGATCGAACCGGTGAATCCATAACCTATGATCGAAATCGGTGTGTTGACCGGGGGGGACTTTCGAGTCAGCGACACGATGTGTTCAGTCGGCGCTCCGTCATAATCGACCGCCAGAATCGCCTGGTCCGCGACCGCATCGGGTGTAGCTTTCGCCGGCGTGGCGGCCCAACGTGGACTGACGAAGATCTGTGTGATGCCGCGCGCCTTTCGTCCCTTGATAGAGACCGTCGAACCGTCCAGCGCCGTCGTGGAGAACCCGTCCTTCCCGGTCTCGCCGTACTTGTAGAACCGGAGGCGATCGGGCGCAAGCTTCTGATTGTTGGCCTCATCCGTTACGCAATGCGCTGCGGTAATGATCCAGTTGCGGGTCGCCAACGTTCCCGAGCATTGGTATTTTCCGTCCAGGCTGATCGCCACGACGTCATCGAAGCCCGAAAACTCGTAAGGCGTTGCCACGTGGCTGTTGGCTGGATGTATATCGTGTTTGCCGACAAGTGGCGGGACATACTTCGGGTCTTTGCCGGTGTTCGGGCAAATCACCTGAATGTCCGGCCCCCCGAGGTGAAGGGCGGCCAGCGCCGGAATGCTGTACTGCTGCGCCATGCGACGCTTGAGATCCGGATCTACCTCGACGCTTGCCGCTGCAAGGGCCAACGTCGATCGTGAAGAGGCCAGGAGCGTGCCGCAATTACCCGCAGCGTTCGCCAACGTCAGCAGTGCGGCTCGGGTTTTGACTTCATCATCGAAGTCGAGCTTGACATCGCGTGGTATGGTGCCGTTCGCGATCTGCTCGACGTTGACTCGTGTCCGAAGAAACGCAGTCAACGTATTCATCACGGGAGCGGGCAGTGCGGCAGATGCGGGCAGTGCCGCGCGCGCTGCATCAGGTTTGCCGAGTGCTCCTGCGACAAGCGGTATGACGGCGTGCGTCACCCGCGCATTCTCATCCGCGGCCTGACCGTGCGCGTTCAGCGATACGGCCGCGAGCAGCGTTGCCGCTGTTGTCAATCTTCTGGGACGCGACGCGCTTTCCGCCATCATTGACATTTCCCCACGACGGTTCCGTTTGCATCGCGGACAGCCTTTTGCGCGCTCAGGCACTCGGAGATGGCCTTGTTGTCATTGGTGACCTTCTTGGCAGCATCCTGCGCCGCGTTCGCCTCGGCGGCGGCTGCATCCGTGCGGGCTTTCGCGCGAGCATCACGCGCCTTCTGGAGCGCATCGAGATCGGTGTTGGCGGTGCTGGCAGCATCCGGTACGGTCGCGTTCGACTTCAGTCCAAGCTTGTTGATGGCGCCATCCGACGACAGTGCGATCGTCGCGGTTTGAGTCTCGAACATTCTGTTTCGGAGCGGGAGGATCACATAGGAGCCGAGTTGAGGCACCGTTTCTTCGCTCACGTGAAATACACCGTGGGTGCTGTACCCGGACGATTCGGAACCACCGGGCATGGGATTGGGGCAGGCCTCGTCGCATGCTTGCAGGAGGCCGTAGGCAGGCTCGCGAAGGATGATTCCTTGGGTGGACGCGCTATCGATGTTCACTTTTTTCTGCACCACGACCGGGTCGATGCGAAGTTCGGTCCGCAGTGATTTGACGATCACGTCATCCTGTCCGGCCGGAATCTCGATCGTGTCCTCATTCTGGTCTCTATTATTCAGTGCCTTATAACCGCGTGGGGTAAGCCATCTATCCAGGATTCGCCTGGGGTAGAAGTGCCCGGAAATTTCGGGATGTTTAGGATCAGGCGTATCGCTCAGTTGAGGCCGCCACACGAACACCGTGCTGAAGGTCGTGGGGGAATTGCTGTCCGGCGCGCTGGCTGCCTGCGTTGCGGAAGCAGTATCGGTGGCACTGGCAGTTGCGGGTTTCGCGGCACCCTTGGTTTTTCCAGAGCCTTGAGCTTGCGATTTGGCTTGCGCGTTCAAAGCCTTGAGCACGTCGGCCTTGCACATGTCCTGGGTGGTCGGGGGCGCCCCGGCGTTGGTCAGCGTCACACCGCCGGCCAGCGATGCGACCCGTAGCGCGGTTCCAACCAAAGCTGTGATTGTGGGGCCGGTCTTGTCCGCGATCGTGGCATTTATCGACTTCAGCGTCGAATTGTCGAAATTCTCTACCGTCAGATCCGTATCTTTGAAGAAATTTCTGAGCGATGAATAGGGAATGTAGTAACGCTCCGAGGGATCGGGCTGTGTCTCGGACGTGATGGTGATTTGTTTGTTTACCTGGATATGGAGCGATCCATTTTTCAGTAGTTCACACTGAGTGATCGTGTACTTGGCCGAGACGATATATATTTTCTGCGGAAGGGAATAGGGGATGCCGTAAATCGGTGAGGAGTCGTCCGGACGTTTGACTGAATAAACGGAAGTGCAGGACGAAAGAACGAAGGGGACGCTCGAAACAAAAATGAGCCAGGCAGCAAGTTTCTTCGCCATTTTTGACTTCCCCCTTCTTTTTTGGTTTTCTTCAGGACGAAATGTCGTCCGACATTTGACTGATTGTTAAGGCCGGAGCGAGCAAAAAATGCCGATGTTGAGAGGGAGAATAGGAAACGATTCAGGCTTTGTCTAGAGGAATGGCGATGCGATATGCGTGCTGTCTGGATCGCACGTCTCGATTGTTCTCAGGACGACCTGATAACAAGGGTAAGCCGCGAAGCGAAACGTTGTCGGCGGGCATTCGCACGGGTGACGAAGCGCCTTGGCCGATCATCCCCGGTTCAGGATAACGGGGCTGGCATGTAATCGATATCGTATCGATTGGAACCGTATCCATCTCTGACGCTTCAGGGCGATCGCATAACGCGGGTATAGACATTGGACATTTGGGATCGAAGTAGGCCGGTGCCACGCAATTGCATGCCGCCGGCCCGCAAAGGGACACCACACCGAATTTCACCGAAATGGATCGCCCCCCACGCCCCCCGATCTCACCCCCGCACTGCCTTCACCACATACTGGCTCGTCGGCACCACATCGATCTTGTCGAAGTCGATGAAGCGCCCACAGCTGTCCATCATCTCGGCCACATTGCGCTGGAATTTTTCGTCATCGCCGACCGCATCGAAAAACGCATGCGGATCGGTCATTGCCGCGGCGGGAAAGCACTCCTCGACGATCGCGTCATAACCGGGCGCCGCATGCGTGAGCGCGCGCACGACGACGTTCTGCACGTACAGGAAATTGTCCTGCGTATCGATCGCGACGCGCGTGTGATGCCCGTGCCACACGTCGAGCCATGCTTCGTGCGTGAGGCGCGGCGGCCGCTTCAGGAACGCGAGCTGCGAGAAGCCCGTGGTGCGCTCGCCCGGCCGTGCCGGAAAGCGCGTATTCGGAATCGGTTGCGACTCCGTGACGAGATACGCAGCCATGTGCGGGACGACCGCACGCACCGCGTCGTCGAACGGCTGGCGGAACATCGCGTTTGCGCTATCGACCCACACCGCGACGATCCCGTCGATGCCCGGGTGCGTGTTGGTCTGCTTCAGGCCGGCGGCCGGCGCGACGTCCGTATCCGCGACGTTTACCTGCACGCCGTGCGCACCGAGCGACAGCAGCTTGTCGGCGAGTGGCGCGCGCACCGTGCGGTTCCACTGATCGGGCGCAGCCTGCGCGTCGCGCCACAACACGTAAATGACTTTCTCCATTGCTCCGGCTCCAGAGGGTAATGACGGGATCGGCGGCGTTGCCGCCGGGGTTCAGGAAGCGATTTCAGGCGATCCGGCCGACGGGGGGGCGTCCGGTGCGAACCGGTTCGCGGTCAGCGTGAACGACGGCGGAATCGGCGACGTGACGGTTTCGAACAGGCGCTCGTGGCGCGTCGCGTGAATGCGCCACGCGCCATCGCGTTTCACGTACTGGTCGTCGTAGAACGCAGTGCCGTGCAGCAGGTAGTTGTCCTCGAGATTGATCGCGTGGTCCTCGAGAAACCACACGCCGCACGCATGATCGGCCGAGACCAGCGTGAGCTCGGGGTGATGGCCGTGATGCATCGTCAGGAAAGTCGGCTTGCCGATCAGCTCGCGCAGGCTCGACACGAACGCGTCGCGGCCGTCGTACACGTAGCGGCCGCCGTACAGGCGGGCCTCGCAGTCTTCGGTCACGCAATCCGCGAGCAGCGCCCAGTCGTGCGTGTCGACCGCGCGGAAATACCGGTACTTCAACTGTCGGATCTGCTCGTACTCATGGAGCGTGCGGGTCGTGTCGTCCATCGCCGGGTCTCGTGGTGGTGTCGTTCGATGGTAGGAACGAAGCCGACTGCATCACATCGTCTGTTCGGACGAACGCGCCGTCCGCATGCGCCCCGCGCTGCGAGGACGAATCGCGGGTTTCATCCGAACGGGTGATGGCCGACGCTTCGCGCGGCGATAACGTGGCATCGACGCGGCCATCGAACCGCGCCGGCACCGAACAAGGAGACAGGATGACCCTCATCGAATCGCTGGAAGCGCGTGTGCGCCGGCTCGAGGATGCCGACGCGATCCGCCGGCTGAAGGCGCGCTACTTCACGTGCTGCGACCGCAAGGACCCGCAAGGGATGCGCGACTGCTTCGTGCCCGGACACGTGCACATCGACTACGGCCGCATCGGCACGTTCGACACGCGCGACGCGCTCGTCGACGTATTCGTGCAACTCGGCTGCCATCCGCACATCGTCGAGATGCATCACGGCGTGAATCCCGAGATCGACGTGCTCGACGACGTGCATGCGCGCGGCACGTGGGGCCTGCACTACCAGGTGATCGACACGAACGCGCGAATGCTCACGCAGCTCGGCGCGTACTACGACGACGAATACCGGAAGGTCGACGGCGAATGGAAGATCGCGGGCACGCGCTGCGTCGTCACGTCGACGCTGTCGGCCCGTTACGAAGGCGATGCGCCGGGCGTGCTGTTCGCCGGTGCGCAGCCGCCGGCCGCCTGACGCACGCCAGCGCCTTGCACATGGCGCACATTCCACAGGAGACATCGAACATGACACAGAACCACGATGCGCCGCTCGCCGTCGTGACGGGCGCATCGCGCGGCGCGGGCAAGGGCATCGCGCGCGCGCTCGGTGCGGCCGGCATGACCGTCTACGTCACGGGCCGCTCGCAGAACGAAGGCGATGCGCCGCTGCCCGGCACGATCCACGAGACCGCACGCGAGATCGATGCGCTCGGCGGCCGCGGAATCGCGGTGGCGTGCGACCACGCGGACGACGCGCAGGTGAAGGCGCTGTTCGAGCGCGTCGAACGTGAAAGCGGGCGGCTCGACATTCTCGTCAACAACGCGACCTACCTGCACGATCAACTGATCCTGCCGGGCCCGTTCTGGGAGAAGTCGCTCGACCTCGTCAACATCCTCGATGTCGGGCTGCGCTCGGCCTATGTCGCGAGCTGGCACGCGGCGGCGCTGATGGTGAAGCGTCGCAGCGGGCTGATCGCGTTCACGTCGTCGTTCGGCGCGAGCTGTTACATGCACGGGGCGGCCTACGGCGCGCAGAAATCCGGTGTCGACAAGTTCGCGAAGGACATGGCCGTCGACCTGAAGCCGTTCGACGTCGCGGCCGTGTCGATCTGGATGGGCCCGTTGCGCACCGAGCGCACGACGCGCGTGTGGGAAGAACACCCGGATCTGTACAAGGAATTCTCGCTCGTCGCGGAAAGCCCGGAATTCACGGGCCGCGTGATTCACGCGATCCACGGCGATCCGCAGCGCATGGCGTTGTCGGGGCAGGTGCTCGTCGGCGCGGAAGCCGCGTTGCGGTACGGCATCGCCGATCTCGACGGCAAGCAGCCGCCGTCGTATCGCGAGCTGCTCGGCGGGCCCGTACAGGCCCATCCGGCGATCGTCGCCTGAGGAGCGCACATGGGCATCCTGAAAGGCAAGGTCGCGCTCGTGACGGGCGCGGGGCAGGGCGTCGGCCAGGGCGTCGCGCAGGCGCTCGCGGCGGAAGGCGCGCACGTCGCGGTGGTCGGTCGTACCCGCGACAAGCTGCTCGCGACCTGCGAGGCGATTCGCGCGCGTGGCGGCGTGGCCGAGCCGTTCGTGTGCGACGTGATGAACGCCGCGCAGATCGTGGCGTGCGTCGACAGCGTCGTTGCGCGCTTCGGCGGCGTGCAGATCCTGATCAACAACGCGCAGGTCGTGCCGCTCGGCCGCCTGCTCGACGTAACCGATGCGGATTTCCTCGCGGGGCTCGAGTCGGGGCCGATCGCGACGCTGCGCATGATGCGCGCGTGCCATCCGCATCTGAAGGGCGACGGCGTGATCGTCAATTTCGCTTCGTCGGCCGCGGTGCGCTGGGATGCGTCCGGCTACGGCGCGTACGCGGCGACCAAGGAGGCGATTCGTGCGCTGACGCGCGCGGCTGCCTGCGAGTGGGGCATGGACGGGATCCGCGTGAACGCGGTCGCACCACACGCGTTGTCGCCGGGCCTGAAAGGCTGGGTCGACGCGAACCCGCAGGAAGCCGCCGCGTTTTTCCGCACGATTCCGCTCGGCCGCGTAGGCGACTGCGAGCAGGACATCGGGCGCGCGATCGTGTTTCTGGCGAGCCGCGACGCGGCGTACCTGACGGGCGCGACGCTGCCGCTCGACGGCGGGCAGGCGTACTGGGGCTGACGACGCCGGCTGACGGCGCGCGGCGCGCGGCACCGGCCGCGTGCCAATCATGGTCCGGTAAGTGCGCGCACGCCTGCGCACGGCGGCCGGCAAACCGGAATCGAAGAGAGGACGACATGGGTCGACTGGAAGGAAAGGTAGCGATCGTCACGGGCGGTGCGCGTGGCATGGGCGCGGCGACGTGCCGGCTGTTCGTCGCGGAGGGCGCGCGCGTCGTGATCGGCGACGTGCTCGATGCGGAAGGCGAAGCGCTCGCGCGCGAGCTCGGCGACGCGGCGCGCTTCATGCGGCTCGACGTCGCCGACGAAGCGAGCTGGGTGCGCGTGACCGAAGCGACGGTCGAGCAGTTCGGCCGTATCGACGTGCTGGTCAACAATGCGGCCGTGCTGACGTTCGGCGGCATCACCGAGCTGTCGAAACGCGATTTCGAGCGTGCGGTGTCGATCAACCTCGTCGGCACGTTCGTCGGGATCCGGACGATCGCGCCGCGCATGATCGCGCAGAAAAGCGGGTCGATCGTCAACATCTCGTCGGTGGACGGGCTGCGCGGCGTGAACGCACTGGCCGCGTATGTGTCGAGCAAGTGGGGCGTGCGCGGGCTGACGAAGGTCGCGGCGCTCGAACTCGGCCATCAGGGCGTGCGCGTGAATTCGATCCATCCGGGCGGCGTGAATACCGCGATGTCGAACCCGACCGGCGCGCCGCTCGAGGAAATCAACAAGCACTATGCGAACGTGCCGCTGCAACGCGTCGGCCTGCCCGATGAAATCGCGCGCGCGACGCTGTTCCTCGCGAGCGACGAAGCGTCGTACTGCAACGGCGCCGAGCTGGCCGTCGACGGCGGGATGGCGGCAGGCGCGTATTACCCCGGATTGCCGGGCGCACCGTTTTGAGCGGATGGGCCTGCCGCACGTTCACGTCGGATGTTTGTGTACGCAACCTAATTCAGGGTTTGCCTGACTAGCGAAAACGTGAATTCGCACGGCCCGCGCGCTCGCTGGCTAAACGCGGGCGCGGCGGGCCGGATTTGCCGCTTCCGCGAAACCCTTGTTGGACGGCCGTCCCGGCCGTTTCACTCCCGAAACGTGCGCGATGGCGTTGTAAAAATAATTCACAGGCAACCGGCGTGCCGGTTCGCCGGCATGGTTGTTTCTTGTTGCAACGCAACGTTTGCCGAATAACGGCGATGGTATGCTGGTCGCCATGGAGTTGTACGGCAGGTTGCTTGCATGGCGAAACTCGCGTTCGCACCTTCTAACGAGACGTCACCTTCTCTCGCACGCATCGCGGCATCGACACGCGCTCCGCTCGCGTGTCCCGTCCTGCGCGCCGCCGCACCCTGCGCTCCAATCGCATCCCCCATCTCGCGGGCTCGCCCCGCACCCCCCATCCTCGCCCAATAATCTGGAGACACCCTCATGTCGCAAAACAATCTGGCCGAAGCGACACACGGCCCGCTGATCGCTCCGCCGGCTTTCGTCAAACATCGCAAGCTGATCGACTGGGTGTCGCGCATCGCGGCACTCACGGAGCCCGAGCGCGTCGTGTGGTGTGACGGTTCGCAGGAAGAAAACGACGCGCTGTGCCAGGCGATGGTCGACCAGGGCACGCTCAAGCGGCTGAACCCGGCGAAGCGCCCGAACTCGTATCTCGCGCAATCCGATCCGTCCGACGTCGCGCGCGTCGAGGATCGCACGTTCATCTGCGCGGCATCGCGCGACGACGTCGGCCCGACCAACAACTGGATCGCGCCCGCCGAAATGCGCGAGACGCTCAACGGCCTGTTCCGCGGCTCGATGCGCGGCCGCACGCTGTACGTCGTGCCGTTCTCGATGGGCCCGCTCGGCTCGCCGATCGCGCACGTCGGCGTCGAGCTGTCCGACAGCCCGTACGTCGCCGTGAACATGCGGATCATGACGCGCATGGGCCGCGAGGTGTATGACGTGCTGGGCGAGGACGGCGATTTCGTGCCGTGCGTGCACAGCGTCGGCCATCCGCTCGAAGCCGGCCAGCAGGACGTTCCGTGGCCGTGCAACCCGGTCAAGTACATCGTGCATTTTCCCGAGACGCGCGAGATCTGGAGTTTCGGTTCGGGCTACGGCGGCAACGCGCTGCTCGGCAAGAAGTGTTTCGCGCTGCGTATCGCATCGACGATGGGGCGCGACCAGGGCTGGCTCGCCGAACACATGCTGATCCTCGGCGTGACGTCGCCGGCCGGCAAGAAGTATCACGTCGCGGCCGCATTCCCGTCCGCGTGCGGCAAGACGAACTTCGCGATGCTGATTCCGCCGCAGGGCTTCGATGGCTGGAAGGTCACGACGATCGGCGACGACATCGCGTGGCTGAAGCCGGGCCGCGACGGCCGACTGTATGCGATCAACCCGGAAGCCGGCTTCTTCGGTGTCGCGCCGGGCACGGGCGTGAAGACCAACCCGAACGCAATCTCGACGCTCACCGAAAACGTGATCTTCACGAACGTCGCGCTGACGGAAGACGGCGACGTGTGGTGGGAAGGGCTGACCGACACGCCGCCCGCGAAGCTGACCGACTGGCAGGGCAACCCGTGGACGCCGGAGATCGGCAAGGAGACGGGCCGCAAGGCGGCGCATCCGAATTCGCGCTTCACGGCGCCGGCCGCGCAGTGCCCGTCGATCGACGACGACTGGGAAAACCCGGCCGGCGTGCCGATCGACGCGTTCATCTTCGGCGGCCGCCGTTCGACGACCGTGCCGCTCGTGACCGAGGCGCGCGACTGGGTCGAAGGCGTGTACATGGCCGCGACGATGGGCTCGGAGACGACCGCCGCGGCGGTCGGCCAGCAGGGCATCGTGCGCCGCGATCCGTTCGCGATGCTGCCTTTCTGTGGTTACAACGTCAGCGATTATTTCGCGCACTGGCTGAAGCTCGGCAAGCAGCTCGAAGGCGCCGGCGCGAAACTGCCGAAGATCTACTGCGTGAACTGGTTCCGCAAGGATGCGAACGGCAAGTTCGTGTGGCCGGGCTTCGGCGAGAACATGCGCGTGCTGAAGTGGATGCTCGACCGTCTCGAAGGCACGGGTGGCGGCGGTGAGCATGCGTTCGGCGTGTCGCCGGCGTATGAGGACCTGCACTGGGACGGCCTCGATTTCACGCGCGAGCAGTTCGACGCGGTGACGTCGATGAACGCCGACGAATGGCGTGAGGAACTGAAGCTGCATGCGGCGCTGTTCGACATGCTGAAGCTGCGCCTGCCGGCCGAAATGACCGACACGATGAAGAAGATCGAGCAGCGTATCGGCGCCTGACGGCCCGCATCGACGTTGTCGTTCCGACGTCCCGCCGCCGGCATTCGTTGTCGGCGGCGGGACGTTTTTGCATTCGCGCCGCACACGCGCCGTTTGCCTACTGCGCGCGGCAATGCGCAACGACTTCATCGACCGCACGCTGCACATCGCCGCGCCGGTAGCGCAGCAGCGCGCTGTCGGCGGGATCGGGCTCGTACGACACGACGTTGCCGCGCCCCGTGTAGATCGCGATGTCGGGCAACAGCGGATGCTCCTGGTCGAGCGACGGGACGTCCCGCGGATTGCCCGCCGCGCGGAAGAAGGCCGCGAAGTAGTCGGCGAAGCTGAGGTTCTCGTCGCCGACGAGGTAGGCCTTGCCTGCTTCGCCGCGCTGCAGCGCGCCCCAGATCGCTTCCGACAGCGATTGCGTCGAGATGAAGTTGCTGCCGCCGGCCGGCCCGAACACGGGCAGCCCCGCGAACCGGCCTTGCGCATAGCCCGTGTAGGCAGCGAACATCTCGTTGCGCAGCCCCGGCACCGACCCGACGACGAACGGCGCGTTGACGCTGCAGACGGCGAACGACTGCGTCGCGAGCGCGCGGACACGTTCGTCGGCGAGATGGCGCGAGCGCACGTACGGCACCGTGTCGACGAGCGCCGGCGCGACCTGCGGATAGAAGCTGCCGACCAGCACCGCGCGCTTCACGCCCGCGTCGCGCGCGAGCGCGAAAAAGCGCGGCACCGCGTCGACGTTCGCGCGCTCCCAGTGCGCGGCTTCGTCGGTGCCGGGCGGCAGGTGGCGGATATCGTTGCCGGCCGCGAACAATACCGCGTCGAACGGCGCGAGATCGTCGCGCGTGAAGTTGCCGGCCACGTAATCGCGCAGCAGGACGTCGAACTGCGCGAGTGCGCTGCCGGCGGAGGGTGGCTTGCGTGCGGCGAGTGTCACGCGGTTGCCTTGCGCGTGCAGGTGCAGCGCGGCATGGCCGCCGATGAGGCCGGTGCCGCCGACGATCAGGATCTTCATGGTGTCTCCGGTAGCGGCGCTTTCGTGCCGCGTGAAATGAACAGGCGGGCGGTGCCGCTCAGAAATTGAAGCCGTTGCCCGTGACGACGGGCATGTTGGTCCAGAAGCCGTTCGGGTCGCGATACCAGCCGGCCGCCGCGAGCGCGCCGCCGTCGACATGCAGCGTCGTGCCGGTGACCCACGCGGCGAGCGGGCTCGCCAGGAACAGCGCGGCACCCGCGATATCGCCGGCCGCGCCGAAGCGCCCGAGCGGGATCCAGCGCGGGATGTGCTCGCGATGCTCGGCCGCGACCATCGCGCTGACGGGCACCTGCGGCGTCTCGGTGGTTTCGGGGGCGATCTGGTTCACGCGAATGCCGGCCGGCCCGAGTTCGAGCGCGAGGCTTTTCGTGAAGCCGGTCAGCGCGGCCTTGAACGACGCGTACACGGTGCAGTTCGGAATGGCGCGAAAGCCTTCGATCGACGACACGCCGACGATGCTGCCGCCCGCGCCGCGCTTGCGCAGCAACGGCAGCATCGCGCGCGTGACGACGAACACCTGGCGCAGGTTCGCGTCGAACAGCCGCGCGATGTCGTCGTCGGTGCAGTCGTCGAACGGTTTCGCGATCTGCAGGAAGTCGCCCACATTGTTGACGAGCACGTCGAGGCCGCCGAAGCGCGCGTCGACGGTTCGTGCGAACGCATCGACCTGGTCGCGGCGCGTGACGTCGACGGTGCCGACGAGCGCGTCGACGCCCGCCGCCTCGAGCACCTGGCGCACGTCCTGCGCGCGGGCCGGGTCGATCTCGGCTACCGCGACGCGCGCGCCGGCCGCGCCGAACGCTTCCGCACATGCACGGCCGATGCCCGCACCGCCGCCGGTGACCAGCACGGTCTTGCCGTTGAATGAAATCATCGATGAACTCCTTTGAACGGGAGAGCAGTGCGTCGCGTCACAGCGACGACACCAGTTGCGCGTTGTCGATCCGCAGCTCCGCACCGTTCACGAAACGCGATTCGTCGGACGCGAGGAACAGCACGAGATTCGCGACGTCCCGCGGGTCGCACATGCGTGCCATCGGATCGCTGCCGATGCCGAGCGCGGCCGGGTCGAGATCGGGCATCAGCGCCTGCGTCATCGGCGTCCAGATCCCGTCCGGATGGATCGAGTTGCAGCGGATGCGGTAACCGCTGCGCTTGCAGTGCACGGCGACGCTGCGCGCGAGCGCCGTCACCGCGCCTTTCGACCCGGTGTATGCGCACATCATCGGCAGCCCGCCGAGCGCGGCGACCGACGACATCATCACGATCGAACCCGGCGTGTCGTTGCCCTTCATCGCGCCGATCGCATATTTGCAGCCGAGGAAATAGCCGTCGGCGTTGGTGCGCATCACGCGCCGCCATGTGTCGAGGCTCGTGTCCTCGATCGAGCCGACCGGGCAGATCGCCGCGTTGTTGACGAGCACGTCGAGGCGGCCGAAACGGTCGAGCGTCGATGCGATCGCCTGTCGCCAGCCGTCCTCGTCGGCGATGTCGTGGCGGACGAACAGTGCGGCGTCGCCGATCTCGCGTGCGAGCGCGCGGCCGGCATCCTCGTCGATGTCGGTCAGCACGACACGCGCGCCTTCGGCGGCGAGCAGCAGCGCATCCGCGCGGCCGACGCCGCTTGCCGCACCGGTGACCAGCGCGACCTTGTTTGCGACTCGATTCATGGTCGGTCGTATTCCCTTGACGTTGAAAGAAGGCGGGCGCTCATGCGGCGCCCGGTGCGCGGCCGGCCTTGATCGCGTCGAGCGCGGCCGTGCCGTAGATCTGCGCGATCGTGTCGTCGACGCGCGGGTTGGTGCGCAGTTCGTGGCCGCCGTCGACCGCGAAACTCTGGCCGGTCACCCAGCCCGACTCGGGGCCCGCGAGATAGCGCACCGCATGCGCGATCGCTTCCGGTTCGCCGAGCGTGCCGAGCGGGATCTGTTCGAGAAAGCTGTCGACGAGCGCGCGGTTGTCGAACATCGGCGCCGTTGCTTCGGAGCGCGTGAGGCCCGGGCGCACCGCGTTCACGCGGATCTTCGCGCCGGCCAGTTCCTCGGCCGCGCCGCGCACGAGCGCTTCGAGCGCAGCCTTCGCGGTGCAGTACGCGGACAGCCAGCGGAAATTGATCTGCGCGGCCGTCGACGAGATGCAGACGATCGCGCCGCCGCCGCTGCCGGCGAGCCGCGGCGCGGCGTGACGGATCGCGGCGAACGCGCTGTGCAGGTTCAGGTCGATTTCGGCGCGGAAGGTGTCGGCGTCGTGCAGCAGCAGCGGCCGGAAGCCCGCACCGCCAACCGTCGGCACGACGATGTCGAGGCGATGGTCGAGCGCCCACGCGCAGTCGAGCGCGGCCTGCAGGTCGCCTTCGTCGCAGGCGTCGCCCGCGTGGATCGCGACGCGGCCGCCGGGCACGGCGTCGGTCAGTTGCCGTTGCGTGCGTTCGAGCGCGTCGCGGCGGCGGCCCATCAGCACGACGGCCGCGCCGTCGGCGACGAGCGCGTGCGCGCAGGCCGCGCCGATGCCGCCGGCGCCGCCCGTGACGAGTGCGGTGCGGCCGTCGAGGGGAGCAGCGGTGCGCATCGTTCAGCCCTCCAGCGGCAGGTCTTGCGACCAGTCGACGTGCAGCGTGCGCGCGGCGAAACGCCACGTGCCGCCGTCGAACACGCAGCGGTCGCGATAGCGCAGCCCCCAGTCGAGCTTGCGCTTCACGCCGTCGCGCACGTAGACGTGGCAGGCGACGCCATAGGTCTCGACGTCGGCCTCGCCGCCGTCGAGCGTCACGAGCTGGTTGTGCACGTGATGCTGGGTCGCTTCGTAGCGCTCGATCACGCGCATGCCCGTCACGATCGCGTCGCGATCGTCGAAGCGGAAGCCGGGCCCGGCGAGCTGCGCATCGGGCGTGAAGAGGGCGGTGAGTCGCGGCCAGTCGCGCCGGTCGACGGCTTGCGCGTAGCGGCACGCCAGTTCATACAGCGCGTGGCGGGGATTCGAATCGGTCATGCAGTGCTCCCGTGGAAGAACGGAAAGAGTCGGCCGCGCCGCGAGTGCGGACGCGGCGGCATTGCGACGTCGAGGCGAAGGTTCGCATCGGAGCGATGGCGACTCATCATCCATACGGAGCAGGGCGAGGGTCGGGGAAAACACCGGGGCCGGGCGCCGCGTGCCGCGTGATCGCGCCCGGATGGTGCGGCGCAGCGGCCGGCGTGCGACAGGCGTCTGACGATTGGCGCGGCCGGCCGCGACAGGCGTGCAACGCGCCGCGTCTCCTCCGCGTGTGCGAAGCCATCGCGCACGATGCTGCGATGCGACACGCCGTGCGCCCGCCGCTCAGCGTTTGCCCCTAGTCGAAATGGACGATGGCCGGCGGCCGGGCGCTGGCTACCGTGCAGTCATCCGGTGCCGCATGCGATGCGCGCCGGACACGAACCGCACCAGCGGACAACCGGAGGGGACGACGATCATGAGACTGACGACTCGCAAGCTGTGCGTACTGGCGATGGGCACGTTCGCTGCCATGGCGATGGCGCGATACGGCGCCGATCAGGTTCCGTCGCCACCGTATGCGGCCGGCATCCTGCAATGCCGCTCGGTCGACGCGAACGGGCTGCCGGCCGGCTGCGTGCCGATCGATCCGTCGCACTTCGGTTTCGCCGCGCTGCGCGGCATGTGACGTCGGCGCGGCTGCGCGCCGTGCAGGCCGGCAGCCGTGGCGGCGAGATGGCGTACCGACGCCCTTCGCCACGACCACGTCGGAATCATCGCGCGGGCCGATCCCGTTTGACGCGGGTCGCTGATTCAACCGGGCGCGGGACGCGTGCGTCGCGCACGCGCACCGTCGCACGCCCGTCCCGGCATAGGGGCATAGGGGCATCGCGGCAACGTCGGCAACGGGCGCCTGTCCGGCCCTCGCCGCATCCACCGCTGTTCATCGCTTCCCTCAGGTTTCCTACACGCTGACCCATTCCTCATGTCATCCGACTATTCCCTGACTCACCCCCTGAACATTCGAGACGTGCATCGCTGGGATGCCGAACACGATGTCGTGATCGTCGGTTTCGGCGCGGCCGGCGCCTGCGCGGCGATCGAAGCCGCGCGCGCCGGCGCCGACACGCTGATCGTCGAGCGCGCCTCGAGCTACGGCGGCACGAGCGCGCTGTCGGGCGGCGAGATCTACCTCGGCGGAAGCGGCGGCACGCCCGCACAGCGGCAGGCCGGCTTTACCGACGACACCGAGGATCTGTACCGCTACCTGATGCTGGCCGGCGGGCGCGACGCCGACGAGGCGAAGGTGCGGCTCTACGCGAACGAAAGCCTGGCGCACCACGACTGGCTCGTCGCGCAGGGCCTCACGTACAAGAACACGTTCATTGCCGAGCGGATCGTCGAACCGGAGACCGACGATTGCCTGATCTGGTCGGGCAGCGAGGAAGCCTGGCCGTTCAGCGAGGCCGCGAAGCCGTGCCCGCGCGGGCACACGCCGCAATGGCCGGGCTGGGGCGGCGGGCAGATGCTGATGCGGGTGCTGGCCGAACGCGTGGCGGCGCTCGGCGTCGCGACGCGTTACGACACGCGCGCGCTCGCATTGATCGTCGACGACGATGGCGCGGTGCGCGGCGTCGTGCTGCGCGCGTATGGCGAGACGGCATGCGTGCGTGCGCGTCGCGCGGTGATCCTGTGCGCGGGCGGTTTCGCGATGAATCGCGACATGGTGCGCCGCCATGCGCCGCAGTTCCTGCGCTCGGATGAGCCGATCGGCAGCCCCGGCGACGACGGCTCGGGCATCCTGCTCGGCCAGAGCGCGGGCGGCGCGGCGATCCACATGGACCAGGGCTTCGTCAGCCTGCCGTTCTATGCACCCGAATCGCTGATCCGGGGAATCTTCGTGAACGCGCGCGGCCAGCGCTTCATCAACGAGGACGGTTATCACGGCCGCACGGGTCATCACGCGTTCCACCAGGCCGGCGACCGCATCTACCTGCTCGTCGACCAGGCGACGTACCGCGAGCCGCCCGCGATTGCGCGGATCGGCATCGCGGCGGCCGGCGAAACGTGGGAGGAAGTCGAACGCGACCTGCAGATGCCGGCCGGCACGCTGACGGCGACTGTCGACGTCTACAACCGCCATGCTGCCGAAGGCGCCGATCCGCTGTTCCACAAGGCGGAGAAATGGCTGCAGGCGCTGATCGAGCCGCCGTTCGTCGCGCTCGATTGCCGGATCGACTACGCGTTCTATCCGCATTTCACGCTCGGCGGGCTCGACACGCTGCCGACCGGGCAGGTGGTCGACGCGACGCGCGCGCCGGTGCCGGGGCTCTATGCGGCCGGCCGCACGACCTGCGGGCTGCCGCGCTGGGGCGCCGGGTACAGCTCGGGGTTGTCGCTGGCCGACGCGACGTTCTTCGGCCGGCAGGCCGGCCGTCACGCCGCCCAGGCGGGGTGCGACGCGCTGCGCAACGCCGCGTAGCGTTGGCCGGGGGGAAATGAACGACGCCCCGGGCAATCGTATTGCCCGGGGCGTCGTTTCGGGCACCCAAGTGCCCAAGTGCTTGAGCGGCTCAGCCGCTCAGCCGCTCAGCCGCTCAGCCGCTCAGCCGCTCAGCCGCTAAGCGGCCAACCAGACCAACCCGCCGTCAGCCGAGGTCGAGCGCGTTCGTGAGATCGCCCGGCGGCGTCGCGCCGCGCGCGGCGAACGCCTTGTTGCGCGCGACCACGCCGTCGAGCGGCGCAAGCCCGTGCACGCGGCTGATGAAGCGCAGGATCGAGTTCGTGTCGTACAGCGTGTGATCGACGAAACCCTTCTTCGCGAACGGCGAGATCACGAGCGCCGGAATCCGTGAACCGGGGCCCCAGCGGTCGCCCACCGGCGGCGCGACGTGATCCCACCAGCCGCCGTTCTCGTCGTGCGTCATCACGATCACGGTGTTGTCCCATTGCGGTCCGCGCCGGATATGGTCGATCACCGTCGCGATGTGACGGTCGCCCGATTCGATGTCCGCGTAGCCCGCATGCATGTTCAGGTTGCCCTGCGGCTTGTAGAACGTGACGGCCGGCAGGCGGCCCGCGTCGATGTCGGCGATGAAGTGGTTGGTCGACGGCTCGTCGCCGAGCCCGGCGTCGCGCAGGTGCTTGCTGCGCGCATCGGTGCCGGGCGCGTAGTTCGCGAAATAGTTGAACGGCTGGTGGTGGTACTGGAAATCGGGCACGGTGCCCGTGTCGCGATGCTCGAGCGCGTACTGCCACGCGCCGCTGTACCACGCCCAGTCGATGTTCTTTTCCGACAGGCGATCGCCGATCGTCGCATAACCCTGCGGCGGCATCACGCGATGGTCGGCCGGGTCCGCATACGCGGCGTTGCCCGGGTCAGGCGGCGGCACGTAGCTCGGCTGGTACGGCGGCGCCATCGTGTTCACGCCATAGCCGTCCGGCGTCAGCGGGCCGTCGCCCGCGAACTTCGGCGGGCCGTCGAGCGCGGACGCGGGCGAATCGTCGGCGAGCTTCAGGCGCGTGCCGGCCGGATCGTCGCCTTCGACCTTCGACAGCAGTTTCGCCGCATGCGGATGCTTGTGCGCGTCCGGATACAGCGGCGGCTGCGCGGAGATCAGGAACATGTGGTTCATCCACGAACCGCCGAAGGCCGCCATGAAGAAGTTGTCGCACAGCGTGTATTGCCGTGCGAGGTTCCACAGCCGCAGCGTGTCGGCCGAATTGCGGTAATGGCCCATCACGAGGCCGCCCGAATCGGCCCACGCGGCGAACTGGTCGTTGCGGCCGCCCGCGATCTGCATCTGGTTCTGGTAGAAGCGGTGCCACAGGTCGCGCGTGATCACGCCGTTCGGCAGCGGCTTGCCCTGCGCGTCCGTGATCCGGAACGGCGCGTTCGGCAGCTTGTCGATGTCGCGCTCGGCGATCGCGTAGCGCTTGCCGTCCACTTCCTGCGCCTGCGGCACGAGCCCGCCCCAGATCTTCGGCAGCACGGGCAACGGCGTCTTGCCGTCGCGATCGAGCTGCTGCGCGTGCTCGGGCCGTACCTCGCTCAGCGGATGGCTTACGCCCGGGAAATCGCCGTACAGGTTCGCGAAGCTGCGGTTTTCCGCATAGATCACGACGATGTGCCGCACACGCTGGCGCAGCGCTTCGTCGACGCGCAGGTCGGCGGCGGAACGCGGCGCGCCGGTGGTTTCGCAGCCGCTGAGCGCGACACCCGCACCGAGCGCGGCAAGGCCGCCGAGCACGCGGCGGCGGTCAGGATCGGCAGGAAGGTCGTCGGGGCGATCGGGGGTGTCGTTCACGTCGTGGGTTCCTCGAATGGGCGGGTGGACGGGGCGTAATGCACGGCGGTGCCGCACCGGCTGCCGTGCCCAACGATGGAAGGCAACGGCCCGTATGGCGTATCGGCGCGCGCGATGCATCTGTCACAAAAATGTCACGAACGCGACTATAACGCGGCAACGGGGGCGGATGAAAGGTGTTTGTCGGACGATTCCCGTCGCGCCGCGGGCGATGCGCGACGCACTCGCGCGAACTAGACTTGATTCAGGGGCGGCGCGTCGCGGCGTGCCGCCCGGGCGAGGATTGCCCGGCGATGCCGGCCGACGGCGTTGTCGCGGCATCGTTGATGCGCAGGAGCGAGGCGAGATGGCACGCATGACTACCGCTGCCGCATGGCCGCCGACGCCGCGCGCGGGCTGCGCGCGTAGCCACGCACGTCCGCCGTGCCGCGGCAGCGCAGCATAGCGTCGCGCGCACGTCCGGCCGGATGCCATGGACAGGAAATTCGACTACCCGGGATTGCTGATCGCGGCGGGCTTCTTCGTGCTGTTCGCCGCGCAGTTGCTGATGCTGCGTCCGTCGTCGGCGTCGATCGCGTACAGCGATTTCCACCGGCTCGTCGTCGCACGGCTCGTCGACGATCTCGAAGTCGGCCCCGCATCGATCTCGGGCACGCTGAAGATGCCGCAGGCCGGCGCGGTGCTGCCGGCGTCCGAAGCTTCGGCCGTGCAGCAGGCCGGCGCGCCGTGGCGGTTCACGACCAACCGCGTGAGCGACGAACACCTGACCGACACGCTGACCGCGGCCGGCATCCGCTATCACGGCGCGCCCGACACGAGCTGGATGGCATCGCTTGCCTCGTGGCTGCTGCCGCTCGTGCTGTTCGTGTTCATCTGGAACATGATGCTGCGCAAGCGCGGCGGGCTGCAGGATTTCACCGGGATGGGCAAGAGCCGCGCGCGCGTGTACGTGCAGCAGGAAACCGGCATCACGTTCGACGATATCGCGGGCATCGACGAAGCCAAGGCCGAACTGCAGCAGATCGTCGCGTTCCTGCGCAACCCCGAACGCTACCAGCGGCTCGGCGGCAAGATTCCGAAGGGTGTGCTGATCGTCGGCGCGCCCGGCACCGGCAAGACGCTGCTCGCGCGCGCGGTGGCCGGCGAGGCGGCCGTGCCGTTCTTCTCGATCAGCGGCTCGGCGTTCGTCGAGATGTTCGTCGGCGTCGGCGCGGCACGCGTGCGCGACCTGTTCGAGCAGGCGCAGCAGAAGGCGCCGTGCATCGTGTTCGTCGACGAGCTCGACGCGCTCGGCAAGGTGCGCGGCGTCGGCCCGATGTCGGGCAACGACGAACGCGAGCAGACGCTCAACCAGTTGCTCGTCGAGATGGACGGCTTCCAGGCCGGCTCCGGCGTGATCATCATGGCCGCGACGAACCGGCCGGAGATCCTCGATCCCGCGCTGCTGCGGCCGGGCCGCTTCGATCGCCACATCGCGATCGACCGGCCCGACGTGAACGGCCGCCGGCAGATTCTCGGCGTGCATGTGAAGCGCGTGAAGCTCGCGGCCGACGTCGATCTCGGCGAGCTGGCATCGCGCACGCCGGGCTTCGTCGGTGCCGATCTCGCGAACGTCGTCAACGAGGCCGCGCTGCATGCGGCCGAACTCGGCAAGCCGGCGATCGGGATGGCCGACTTCGACGAGGCGATCGATCGCGCGCTGACGGGCCTCGAACGCAAGAGCCGCGTGATGAACGCGCAGGAGAAGCTGACCATCGCGTATCACGAGGCCGGCCATGCGCTCGTCGCGGAAAGCCGCGCGCATTGCGATCCGGTGAAGAAGGTGTCGATCATTCCGCGCGGCGTGGCGGCGCTCGGTTATACGCAGCAGGTGCCGACCGAGGATCGCTACGTGTTGCGCAGGAGCGAACTGCTCGACCGGATCGATGCCTTGCTCGGCGGGCGCGTTGCCGAGGAGCTCGTGTTCGGCGACGTGTCGACGGGCGCGCAGAACGATCTCGAACGCGCGACCGCGATGGCGCGCCACATGGTCATGCAGTACGGGATGAGCGAGAAGATCGGGCTTGCGACGTTCGACGACGGCGATGTGCGCCAGGGCATGCCCGGCGCGTGGCATGCGGGCGACGGGCGCTGCAGCGAGCACACCGCGCGGATGATCGACGACGAGGTGCGCACGCTGCTCGCCGACGCGCATGCGCGGGTCGCGATGACGCTCGGCGAACGCCGCGATGCGCTCGAACGCATCGCGCGACGGCTGCTGCAATCCGAGGTGCTCGAGCGCGAAGCGCTGCAGGCGCTGATCGACGGGCGCGTCGAACCGTCGTCCGCGACGCCGGCCGCACCGGCACCGGACGACGAAGCCGGCGCACGCGGCGGCGCGATCGAAACGGAGCATGCGTCCGCGGTCGAGCGCGATTTCGTCGCATACGGGCCGCCACGCGAACCCGAGCGCTGAAGGTACCGCGAACCTGCGGGCGGCGCGCATCGATGCGACTGCGTGCCGGCATTCCTTTCCCAGTTGATCCGCGCGGAGTCGCCATGAGCGAGGCGCACATATCGGTCGATGTCGCGCAGCAGGCGCGCTTCTGTTTCGAAGTGGTGTTTGCCGGCACGACGCTGTCGCCGGTGCTCACCGACGAACCGCCGCCGCTCGGCGAAGGACGCGGGCCGAACCCGATCCGGTTGCTGGCCGCGGCGGTCGCGACCTGTCTTGCGGCGAGCCTGCTGTTCGCGCTGGAAAAGCAGCATGTCGATCCGCAGCCGATTGCCGCACACATCGATGTCGACATGGTGCAGAACGAAGCGGGCAGGGTGCGCGTGGGTGCGATGTCGGTACGGCTGTCGATCGGCAGGACGTGGGCCGATCTCGCGGCGGCGACGCGCGTGCTCGATCAGTTCGATGCGTACTGCGTACTGACGGAGAGCCTGCGAGAAGGCATTCCGGTGTCGGTCGATCTGTGCGATGTGAGTGGCGCGGCGCTCGAATACGCGGCGACGGACGCGTGAGCGCGCGTCAGGATTCGGCCGCGGCCGCGACTTCGGCCGCTTCGGCGAGCGCGTCGAGAAAGCGCGTGCGCCACCAGTGCACGTCGGTCTTGCGCAAGATCGCCATCAGCGCCGCATGACGCTGGCGGCGCTCCTCGAGCGGCATCGCGAGCGCACGCTGGATCGCCTGCGCGGTGCCTTGCGTGTCGTATGGATTGACGAGCAGCGCCGACTTCAGCTGCTCGGCCGCGCCGGCAAAACGCGACAGCACGAGCACGCCCGGATCGGCCGCGTCCTGCGCGGCGAGAAATTCTTTCGCGACGAGGTTCATCCCGTCGCGCAGCGGCGTGACGAGCGCGACGCGGCTCGCGCGATAGAGGCCCGGCAAGCGCTTGCGCGCGACGGTGCGGTGAATGTAGCGCATCGGCATCCATTCGAGTTCGCCGTAGTCGCCGTTGATCGCGCCGCACAGGCTGTCCATCTCGCGCCGCAGGTCGTCGTATGCGCCGAGATTCTCACGGCTCGGCGCGGCGATCTGGATCAGCGTCGCGCGGTCGCGGTTCTCCGGATACTGTTCGAGCAACTCGCGGAACGCATGCACGCGCTGCGGCAGCCCTTTCGTGTAATCGAGCCGGTCGACGCCGACCAGCAACTGGCGCCGCGAATATTCGTCGCGCATCCGCTCGAACATGTCGAGGCCGTCGCGGTCGCGCGCAAGCGCCTCGAATTCGTCGACGTTGATGCCGATCGGGAACGCGCCCGCCGACAGCGTGCGGCCGAATGCACGCAGCCGGCCGTCCGGCAGCCGCGCGGCGCCGGCTTCCGCTTCGACGTAATGCTCGAAGTGGAGCAGATCCGACTCGGTCTGGAAGCCGACGAGATCGTATGCGAACAGCGAGCGCATCAGCCATTCGTGTTCCGGGATCGCGGCCATGATCGGCGGCGGCGGCATCGGGATGTGCAGGAAGAAACCGATCGGATTCGTACAGCCCATCGCGCGCAGCTCGGCGGCGAGCGGAATCAGCTGGTAGTCGTGGACCCAGATGGTGTCGTCGGGACGCAGCAGCGTGCGCAGCTTGCGCGCGAACAACTGGTTCACGCGCCGGTAGCCGTCGGCGAAGCGGCGGTCGAACTGCGCGAGATCGAGCCGGTAGTGAAACACCGGCCACAGCACGTTGTTCGAATAACCGAGGTAGTAGGCGTCGTAGTCCTGCGGGTCGAGATCGATCGTCGCGAGCTGGATGCCGCCGACGTTCTGGATCTGCACGTCGTCGCCATGCGCGGGCTGGTCGTCGCCGCCGCGCAGCTTTCCGCTCCAGCCGAACCAGACGCCGCCGGACTCCTGCAGGCTGTCTTTCACGGCAACGGCGAGCCCGCCGGCCGCGGCTTTACGGGGATCTGCAATGCGATTGGATACGACGACGAGTCGGCTCACCAGCTCTCCTGACGATTGTTGGGGGAAGGTTCGTGCGGCCGTGGCGCGAGAAGCTGACGCCGCCATCGGCACGCGGTGTGCGAAGCGATGGGGCCGCAATACGATCGGACGGGAGTCAGGGCACGCGATTCGCCGTCCGAACGCGGAGTGCTTTTTTAAGCATACTCGTCATTCGTTCGTTTTAAAAGTCTGCGTCGGCGAGCGATGCGCGAGCGAACGCAGCGTTTTCTCCATGCCGCCGGTGTGGCAACGCGCGATACATGGCCGGGATCGAAACTTGCGCAACGCTGCAAACGCGGCGTGCGCGACGGCATGCGGAGGACGGGCATCGCGCGCGATCGTCCGTGACGATACGCGTTGCCGGACACGCGCTCGATGCCGCGCCGGTCGGTAGAAACGACCGGCGACGACGCGGCTACGCCGATGCGCGAGCTACACGCGCGCGTGCCGCGAACCGGAAAGGAGACGTGCGACGGCGCGCGTGCGAACAGATCGAGCCGGACGTTGACGATGCGCGGCGCATCGCGCGGTATGCGCAAGCGTGACGCAGGCGGACCGGCGAAACCGCGTGCGTATCGCCGTCTCCTTGCGGTATCCGTTACGCGGCGGCCGGTTGCCAGTGATGCGCGGCGGGTTCCTGCGCGTGCGCGCCCGACGACGTCACGTGCGTGCCGGACGGCATCCGGAACGCGGCGACCGTTTCGGACAGCTCGCGACCTTGCGCCTCGAGCGACTTCGATGCGGCCGCGGCCTGCTCGACGAGCGCCGCGTTCTGCTGGGTCGTCTCGTCCATCTGCGTGATCGTCAGGTTCACCTGGTCGATGCCGCGGCTCTGCTCGGCCGACGCGGCCGCGATCTCGCCCATGATGTCCGTCACGCGCGCGACGGCCTGCGTGACGTCCGACATCGTCTTGCCGGCTTCGCCGGCCAGCGCCGAGCCGTCGCGGATCGTCTGCACCGACGCGGTGATCAGTTCCTTGATCTCCTTTGCCGCCGTCGACGAGCGTTGCGCGAGACTGCGCACCTCGCTCGCCACGACCGCGAAGCCGCGGCCCTGTTCGCCCGCCCGCGCCGCTTCGACGGCTGCATTCAGCGCGAGGATGTTGGTCTGGAACGCGATGCCTTCGATGATGCCCGTGATGTCGGCGATCTTCGACGAGCTCTGGCCGATTTCCGTCATCGTGTCGACCACGCGGCCGACCACCGAGCTGCCGCGATGCGCGACATCCGACGCATTCGCGGCGAGCGCGCTCGCCTGTTGCGCGTTCTCGGCATTCAGCCGCACCGTCGACGTGAATTCCTCCATCGTCGCGGCGGTTTCCTGCAGCGACGCGGCCTGTTCCTCGGTGCGCTGGCTCAGGTCGAGGTTGCCCGACGCGATCTCGCTCACGGCATGCGCGATGCTGTTCGATGAATCGCGCACGCGGCCGACGATGCCGATCAACCGCTCGTTCATGGTCCGCAGCGCGTCGAGCAGGTCGCGGGTCTCGTCGTTGCCGCTGACGTGGATACGGCTGCCGAGATCGCCGTTCGCGACCGTGCGCGCGACGTCCACGGCCGAGCCGATCGGCACCGTGATCTTGCGTGTCAGCCACAGGCCGCCGCAGGCCGCGACCGCGACCGCGATCAGGCAGATGCCGGCCAGCAGGTTGCGCTCCATCGCATAACGATCCGCGAATTGCTGGGCGATCGCGAGTTCGCGTTCATGCGTATAGGTCGCGTAGGCATCGGTCGCGCGCACGAGCTGCGCGAGCAGCGGGCGGCAGTTGTCGTCGATGTCGGCGGTCGCCTCTTCTTTCTTGCCGGCTTGCGCGAGCCCGACGATACGCAGCGCGACGGGCCCGTAGCTGGATTCGATTCGGGCGATGTTGCCCACCAGTTCGCGCGCGCGATCGGAGGTGTCGGTCGCGTTCGCCATCATCTCCTTGAGCTTCGCGAGATGTTCCTGCACGTCCTTGTGCGCCTGGTTCACCTCGGCCAGTTCGAGCTCGAGATCGGACGGTTTGGTCACGAGCACGATGTTGCGCGCCGCGATCGCGCGCCGGTCGACCGCGGTTCGGATTTGCGCGGACTGGTTCGCCCGCGCGTTGATGCCGTTCATGTAGCGGGAAAACTCGGCGTTCGTATCGGAGAGTGCCTTGAGTGCCACGCCCGACACGATCACGACGACCGCGGCGAGCAGGCCGAAGCCGCCGAGGAGTTTTGTCTTGATGCTCATTCTGGCGATATTCACGTTGTGCCTCTGCGCGTGTGGTTGGCAAATTGAATTTATTGTTCGACCAGATACGGGCTCGTGCCGGCATTAACGGGTATACCGAATGATTCTTTACCCTTCGAAAACCCTGATATTAGTTTTTTTAGCGCTGGAATCCTTTTTGGGCGGGTTTGCTCGAACCCGGGGAGAAAGAACCGAGGCGCCCGTGATTCAAAGGTTTATACGTGGAATTTGAAACCGGTTTTATCCTGCGAGGCAAAATAGATCTTTTTGCTAATAATCGTATGATGAATTTGTTTCTATTTATGGGTGAATAAAATGAAATTCCCTCGCGCTCTAATTGGGGAGGGAACCGGTGCGCGTCGTCGGTATGTGTCGCGCGATGGGCGGCATTGTCCGGAAAACGGAAATCCGTGGCGGAGTGGAGGCGCCGCAAGGCGGCCCGCGGCCCGCGGCGGGCGCCGCGGGCCATGAGAGGGTCAGAACGTGGTGCGCAACCCGGCCATCACGCTGCGGCCGCCTTCCGGCGCGAGGCCGCGCACGACCGAGGTCGAATAGCGGATTTCCTGGTTCGTCAGGTTGTCGCCGCGCAGGTACGCGAGCCAGTGCGTCGCACCGACGCGGAACTTGTAGGTCAGCATCACGCCGAGCGACGTGTAGCCGTCCGTCGAAAAGTCGTTGTCGGGCACGCGATGCTGCGACCACGCATGCGTGACCTGCGCGCGCGCACCGAACGGGCCGTAACCGTAGTCGGCCGCGAGCGTCGCGCGCAGCGGCGCGATGCGCGGCAGCGGCTGGCCCGTATCGACGTTGCGTGCGTGCGTGTAGTCGGCCGTCAGTTCCAGGTCGACCGTATGGCCGCGCCGCGCGAAGGCGCGCCACTTGCCGTCCAGCTCGATGCCGTAGAACTCGGCGCGCACGCCACGGTAGATCGCCTCGTTGAGCGAACCGTCGGTACCGGGCGCGACCGGTTCGCCGTCATCGTTCACCACGCGGCCCGTGTTGTACTCGGTCAGGTAGTTCGAGAAGCGGTTGTAGAACACGCCGACGCTGCCGCGATTCGGCCCGCTCGCGTAGCGCAGCGACAGGTCGGTCGACACGGCCTTTTCCTTCGACGCGTTCGGGTTGCCGATCAGGAACTGGCCGGTCGCATCGTGCGGGCCGTTCGAATACAGCTCGTAGAAGGTCGGCGCGCGTTCGGTGTATGCGACGTTGGCCGCCACCGACCACACGGGCGTCAGCGAGAACAGCGCGCCGGCCGAGACGCTGCCGGCATTGAAGTCGCGCGGCTGTGCTCCCGCGAATTTCTCGACGCCGGCCGGATCGGGGTCGACCTTCACGTGCTCGAAGCGCCCGCCGAGGCTCAGCTTGAGCGCCGGGACGACCTGCCATTCCTCGAGGCCGAACAATGCGACGCTGTTCGTGCGCGTGGACGGCACGAGCAATTCGTCACCGAGCGCCGAGAACGTGTTCTGGCCGAACTGCACGCCGATCGCGCCTTCGAACGGGCCGATCCTGCGATGCCGCGCCTCGATGCGCGCCTCGTAGCCGCGGTTGCGGAAGGTGGTGGCCGTCTCGCCGTTGTCGACTTCCTTGTGGCGATAGTCGGTGTACGCGAAGTCGAATTTCAGCTTCGTGAACGGCCCGCTCAGGTTGCGTATCTCGGAGGCGAGCGCGAGCCGTTCCTGGCGCATCCGCAGGCGCACGTCGTCCTCTGCGACGGAGCCGTAGTTCGACTCGTAGCCGCTGTACGACAGGCCCGCGAAACCGTCGGCCCACGTGTACGACGCGCCGACCGCGCCGCCATGCACGCGGCCGTCGCTGTTCGGCACGTTGCCGTACGGTTGCGGCGTGTCGGGGCCGTCGATCGCGCGTTGCTGGCTGCTGCGCGCGTAGCCGGGAATCCGCAGCTTGCTCGTTTCGCGGTCGAACGCGTCGACATGGAACGCGAAGCGGCCGTTGCCGCCTTCGACCTGCGCGGCGCCCGCACGTACCGAATTGGCGCCGCCGTAGCGCGCGTCGAGCGCGCCCGTCACGCCTTCGATCGCCTCGCGCGGAATCCGGTTGTCGATCGTGTTGACGACGCCGCCCACCGCATTGCCGCCGTACAGCAGCGCGGCCGGCCCGCGCACGATTTCGACGCGCTCGATCGACAGCGGATCCTGCGGCACCGCATGGTCGTATGACAGCGACGACGCGTCGTAGGCCGCGACGCCGTTCTGCAGCAACCGGATCCGGTCGCCGTCCATCCCGCGGATGATCGGGCGGCCGACCATCGGCCCGTAGGTGGTGGTCGATACGCCGGGCAGCCCGTTCAGCGTCTCGCCGAGCGAATCGGCCTGGCGGCGCGTCAGCGCGTCGCCGGACAGTTGCGCGGTCGGCGAGATCAGGTCGGTGTCGCCGAGCGGGTTCGCGGTCACGAAGATCGGCGCGAGCGCAGTGGTTTGCGTCGGTGCAGGCGACGCGGGCGCATCGGCCTGCGCGTGCGCGACGGCGGCGAACAGCATCAGCGAGACGGGCGAGAGCGGGCGAAGCGGTAGACGAGGGAGGTCGCGCATGGTCGGTGAATCAGTTGGAATGAGTTGGAATCCGATCGGAAGGCGAGCCATGCGGGTCACGGCTGGATACGATATATTGTTGCGTCTGCGGCGCGCAGTGACCCGTCTGGATATGACTCGGCGTAACCCGGCCACCCGGATGAAACGGTTTCAGGTGGGCGAGATCACGAAATGATATGTTATATCATTTCAAATTCCAAGCAAAACGGCCGCCTGCCACAGGGTTTCCGACAAACGGCTGAAATGGCTGCGAAAGCAGAGGCGGGCCGTCAACCCGGCGGCGCAGCGGCGGCTTGCGCGACACGTCCCGTCATGAATCCGCCACCGGCGTGCACGATTCCTGCCCCGTTGACACGTATCAATGCGTTCCGGTTTCGAGCCCGGATACTGGTGCGCTCATCGACCAGACAGGAGCGACGCATGACTCAAACCATGAAAGCGGCCGTGGTGCACGCGTTCGGCGAGCCGTTGCGCATCGAGGAAGTGCCGATCCCGACGCCGGGCCCTGGCCAGATCCTCGTCAACATCAAGGCGTCGGGCGTCTGCCATACCGACCTGCACGCAGCCGACGGCGACTGGCCCGTGAAGCCGTCGCTGCCGTTCATTCCCGGACACGAAGGCGTGGGTGTCGTCGCGGCGGTCGGCGCGGGCGTCACGCACGTGCGCGAGGGCGACCGCGTCGGCGTGCCCTGGCTCTACACCGCATGCGGCCACTGCGAGTACTGTCACACCGGCTGGGAAACCCTCTGCCACGGACAGCAGAACACCGGTTATTCGGTCAACGGCAGCTATGCGGAATACGTGCTCGCCGATCCCGACTACGTCGGCCATCTGCCGGCGCAGGTCGCGTTCGACGAGATCGCGCCGATCCTGTGCGCGGGCGTCACGGTCTACAAGGGCATTCGCGTCACCGATACGCGCCCGGGCCAGTGGCTCGCGATTTCCGGTATCGGCGGGCTCGGCCACGTGGCCGTGCAATACGCGCGTGCGATGGGCCTGCACGTCGCGGCCGTCGACATCTCGCCCGACAAGCTCGCACTCGCGCGCGAGCTGGGTGCCCAGCTGACGATCGATGCGTCGATCGACGATCCCGCGAAGGTGATCCAGAAGGAAATCGGCGGCGCGCACGGCGTGCTCGTCACGGCGGTGTCGCGCAGCGCGTTCGCGCAGGCGCTCGGGATGGTGCGGCGCGGCGGCACGGTGGCGCTCAACGGTTTGCCGCCGGGCGATTTCCCGCTGCCGATCTTCTCGAGCGTGCTGAACGGCATCACGGTGCGCGGGTCGATCGTCGGCACGCGGCGCGATCTGCAGGAGTCGCTCGATTTCGCGGCGGACGGGCTGGTGCGCGCGCATATCCATCGCGACCGGCTCGGCAACATCAACGACATATTCGCGCGGCTGCGCGAAGGGAAAGTCGACGGTCGTATCGTGCTCACCGACATGCACTAAAGCGCATTCGGGCCCGCTGCCGCGACGCGACGGACGTCGCGGCAGCGCTGCGCTCACGCGTGCATCACGGCGCGAAGAACACGTCGGTGCGGTTCGTCAGGTTGCCCGCGTTGGTCTGCACGAAGAACGGGTGGAACGACGACGAAGGCATCACGTCGAGCCCCTGGTAGTCGCCGATGAAGAAGCCTTCCGCGTTCGGCGCGAGCTTCATGTCGAACGGGCCGCCGACGCGCCGCTCGTCGGCGAACGTCGTGCCGCCGTCATGCGAGATCTTGCGCCAGAAACCGGTCGGCAGCGTCGTCGTGTTGCCGGCCTGCAGGTCGCGGAAGTCGTAGTAGGTGACCATCACGGCGCCCGTGTTGTCGACGCGCACCGACGGATTGAACGCGGGGCGCCCGGTCGGCGTATTCAACTGCTGCGGCGTGCTCCACGTCGCGCCGCCGTCCTTCGACGTCGATACGGCGATCTCGTCATACGTGCCGCCGTTGAAGCGGCTGTCCTGCCACACCACGTAAAGCTGCCCCGAGGCCGGATCGATCGCGGGTTCCGGAATGATGTCGCCGGTGCGCACGGGCTCGCCGGTGTTCGGATCGGTGACGCCGACCGTCTGCAGCCCCGCGATCACCTGCGGCTTCGTCCACGTCGCGCCGTCGTCGGTCGACTTGATGAACGCGACCTTGCCGGCCGCCTTGCTGAACGGCGGCTGGATCAGGTCGAAGAAGTCGTAGAGCGTGCCGCTCTTCGGATCGACGACGATCTGGTTGCCGATCGTCTGCTGACGCGACGGCACGTTGACGATCACCTTCGGGGCGCTCCAGGTCTTGCCGCCGTCGGTCGTCTTCGAGAACAGCGTCGGCCCGCGATATGCGTGCGTGTGCAGGTTCGCGTACGGGTTGCCGTTCGGCAGCTCGAGGCGGTCCCACACCGCGTAGGCCGTGCCGGCCTTCACCGGGTTCGCCGTCACCGATTCCTTGTCGTTGAAGAACTGCGTCGTCGGTTCGTCGTTCGCGATCAGCACGGCCGGGCTGCTCCAGGTCTGTCCGCCGTCGGTCGACACCGACGCGGCCACCGCGTTGGCATTGTTCGACTGGTTGAACGAGATCGATACCGAATACGCGGTGCCGTCCGGCCCGAACGATACCCACGGATCGGACGCGCGCTCGTACTTCAGCCCGCCCGGCGCGCATGCGCTGAACGGCTGCGGCGTGCGGGCCCAGGTCGCGCCCGCGTCGAACGTGTAGCCGGCGACGAGCCCGTGGGCACCGCCGTTCGACCAGCGGTCCTGCTGCCACACGCCGATCATGTTCATCGGGTTCGCCGGGTTGACCGACAGCCAAGGTTCGACCTCGGCGTTCACGTAGTTCGTGCCGGGGCCGCCGATGGTGCAGGCGGCGAACGGGCTCGGGCCGGACACGACCACGGGGTCGGCATGCGCGGCCGCCGCGGCGGCCATTGCCACGGCCGCCGCGGCGGACAGGCGGGTGAGGCGGGTCAGGCCGGTGACAAGCGGATGAGATACGGTCGAACGTCGCATGGACTGCTCCTCGTTGACGTGCGGCGGCGATGGCGCGGCATGGAGCGGCACGTCGCGCACCGGTACGCGGCGGCAACGGATGCCGTGCCGCGCGTCGGATCGTGTCGTTCAGGAAGCCGTTTCGGTCATCGCAATCCGCGTGTGCTGGATGCCGCCAGCACGTCGGTCAAGACACCTCTTCGTTTTCATTGCTTGTCGGGTGCGTCCAGGGAGGCGGACGCGACGGGAAGGCCAGTCCGTGCATACGGCGAATGCGTCGAAGTGGATTGAATGTAGGCGATCGGTATGCGGCGAGGCAGGCGATTTTTTGTAACAGTACGTAGCCGGAAAGCGTTGCCGAAGCAGCGCTTCCCGGGCGCAAGATTTTCCGCCGGAAAGTTCGGAAACCGAATCGAAAGAGCGAATCGAAGGCACGAATCGGAATCGCTATCGATTACGCGGATTCGTGCCGATGCGGTGCGCGGTCGGCGCGGTTCAGCGTTCGGCCGGAAAGCGATCCTGCAACGCATGCAGCCAGCGCGCGACGACGTCGAGTTCGGCGTCGGAAAAACCGTCGCACAGCTTGCCGTTCAGCTCGCGCAGCAGCACGCGCGCGCGCTTGAGCGCCGCCTGGCCGTCGTCGGTCAGGTACAGCCGCGTGGCGCGGCCGTCGTCCGAATCGGCGTGGCGCGTGATGAGGCCGGCCTTTGCCATGCGGTCGGCGAGGCCCGTCATCGCGGACGGCGCGAGCTGCAGCGCGGCGCCGACTTCGCCGATCAGCGCGCCGTCCTGCTTCGCGAGACAGAACAGTGCACCGGCCTGCGCGGCGCTCGCGCGCGTCTCGGTTTCGGCCTTGCGGTCGATCCAGCGCTGCACGCGTCGCTGGCCGATGTTCAACATGAAAAACAGTCGTCGGTCTTCGCTCAAGCTGGGTTCCCGGCTGCAATGGAAAGGGAGGGGCGGCCCGCGGTGCGTGGCGCGTCGAGTGCCCGCGCGAGCCAGTCGGCCACGTCGGGCCACAGCACGGTGCCGGGGCGACTGCGAAAGAAGCCCATGTGCCCGACCGGGCCGCTGCCCGCCGCGCGCGGATCGATCTGGCGGCGCTCGACCGGCGCGCGGGTCAGATAGCTTACCAGCAGGCCGATCGCGGCCGGGTTCGCCCACGGGTCGTCGTCGAAGCCGAGCGCGAGAATCGGCAACTGCTGCTTCGCGAAGCGCTCGGCCGCGCCGAGCGTCGGATCGTCGAAGAAATAATGCGGCAGCGTCGTCCAGCGGCTCCATTCGCGGAACACGCCGGCCGGCATGTCTTCGCCAAGCCCGAGCCGCTTGCCGGGCACGTAGCCGAGCAGCGCCGACATCAGCGGGCCGAGCACACGCAGGATCAGCCGCACTTTCACGCGTTCGGCCGCCTGCGTGATCAGTCGCGTGCTGCCCGCATGCGCGGCGACGAGCACGGCCGCGCGCAGGTGCGGCGTGGCGGCGGACAGCCCGATCGCGTGCCCGCCGACGCTGTGCCCGACCGCCAGCAGCGGCACCCCTTCATAGGCCTGCCGTGCCCACGCGGTCGCGGCACCCACGTCGAGCTCCATCCAGTCGCGCATGCGGGCCTGCAGCGCACCCAGGCGCGCGGGCCGCGATGCACCGATGCCGCGATAGTTGTAGGTGAGCGCAGCGAAACCGCGCTCGGTCAGGAAGCGCGCGAAGCCCGCATACAGCCGCTCCGGCACGGCCGTCGCCGGATGGATCAGCACCAGCGCGCGCGGCGCCGCGTCCGGCGTCCACAGCGTGCCGTGCAACGCGTAGCCGTCGGCGGCGGAAAACTCGATGGGTTGGGAGGTCATGGCCGTCCTCGTTCCGGATGGTTATTTCGTATGCGAAATATAGTCCGGGATTTATTTCGCGCACGAAATATCTGTCGAGGATTCATTCGAACCGGGTTCACGGACGGGCGGCGGGCGGCATCTGGCGATACCGGTCACGTCATAAAACATTTGCATCTTTGCATAGAAGAATATTGCGTTTGTTTCATGGTGCGGATCGACGTATCTTCACCGGTTCCATCCGTTCCGCCGGCCGCCGGGCACGGCGGATCACGTGGCGCCGCGATCGCGCGGGCGCCCGCCAACCTTCCGGGAGATCACGTTGCTGAGCCGAATCGTCACGGCACTCTTGCTGGCGCTTGCCGCGCAGCCAGGCATGGCCAAAGACACCGTCACGCTGCGCGTCGGTGAACAGAACTACTTCAACATCCAGGCGTCGATGGAGGCGTCCGGCGTGCTGAAGGACCTGCCTTACACGATCGAGTGGAAGCACTTCCAGGCCGCCGCGCCCGTCGCCGAAAGCCTGAACGGCAATGCGATCGACGTCGGCTTCCTCGGCGATTCCGCGCTGCTCACGCTGGCCGCGCGCGGCGCGCCGGTGAAAGTCGTCGCGGTGTCGCGGCAGAGCCTCGACGGCGTTGCGATCCTCGTGCCGAAGAACTCGCCGGTGCGCACCGTCGCCGACCTGCAGGGCAAGACCATTGCCGTCTGGCGCGGCGCATGGAGTCAGCAGCTCGTGCTGCGCGCGCTCGAACACGCCGGCCTGCGCGCGGATTCCGTCAAGTACGCGTACCTGATGCCGATCGATGCGACCAACGCACTCGCGAACGGCTCGGTCGACGCCGTGTCGCTGTGGGAGCCGTTCGTCAGCACGCTCGCGTTGCGGCAGGGCGCCCGGCCCGTGACGACCGCGCAGGGGCTGATGCCCGCGCTGAGCTTCGTCGCCGCGAACGAGCAGGCCGCAACGGGCAAGCGCGCCGAGATCACCGATTTCCTGAAGCGCGTGGTGGCCGCACGCCAGTGGGTCGACAGCCATCCGCGCGAGTATGTCGACCTGTGGGCGAAGCGCGCGAAGCTCGAGCCGGACGTCGCGTACCGCTGGCTCAACAATGCGCACCAGCGCGTGGGCCCGGTCGACGACACGGCCGCGAAGGATGCGCAGAACACCGCCGACTTCCTGCACAAGGCCGGCGTGATTCCGACCGCGTACGACACGGCGAAACTGCTCGACCGCTCGTATGCGGGCGCGTTCGCCGCGCCCGCGCAGAAGACGGCCGCCGCGCAGTGAGCGTGCCGCAACGCGCAGCCATTTCCGATCGACCACGAGAAGGACCATCGACATGCCCGTCGACATCATCGGCATGATCACCGCGACGCCCGGCGCGGAGGTCGACGTACCGGGCGGCGCCGCCGTCCAGCCCGACTACGTGCGCCGCTTCGCGCAGGCGCACGAAGCCGCCGGCTTCGACCAGATCCTGGTCGGCCATTTCAGCAACGCGGCGGACGGTTTCATCGTCGCGTCGTTCGCGGCCGCCGCGACCGAACGCATCCGCATCCTGCTCGCGCATCGGCCGGGCGTGATCGTGCCGTCGGCCGCCGCGCGGCAGATCGCGACGCTCGACGTGTTCAGCGGCGGCCGCCTCGCGCTGAACGTCGTGTCGGGCGGCGACGATGCCGATCTTCAGCGCGACGGCGATTTCGTGCCGCACGACGCGCGCTATCGCCGCACCGGCGAGTATCTCGACGTGCTGAAACAGATCTGGCAGGCCGACGCGCCGGTCGATCACGATGGCGCGTTCTACCGGTTGCGCGGCGCGTCGCCGCTCGTGAAGGGCGCGCAACGGCCGCATGTGCCGATCTATTTCGGCGGCTCGTCGCCGGCCGCGCTGGCGGTGGCGGGCGAGCATGCCGATGTCTACATGACGTGGGGCGAGCCGCTCGCGTCGGTGCGCGAGCAGATCGCGCGCGTGCATGCGGCCGCCGCGCCGTTCGGGCGTGCGCCGCGCATCAGCGTGTCGTTCCGGCCGATCGTCGCCGATACCGAGGCGGCCGCGTGGGAGAAGGCCGAGGCGATCCGCGAGCGCGTGCGCGCGGCGCGGCTCGCGAACGGCCAGCCGATCGACGGCCACGCGCCGCAAAACGCGGGCTCGCAACGGCTGATGGCCGCCGCCGCGCAGGGCGACGTGCTCGACGAGCGGCTGTGGATGGGCGTCGCGAACCTGACCGGCGCGCGCTGGAATTCGACCGCGCTGGTCGGCACGCCCGAGCAGGTCGCGCGTGCGCTCGGGGCGTATTACCGGCTCGGCGTTTCGACGTTCCTGATTCGCGGGTTCGATCCGCTCGACGATGCGCTCGATTACGGGCGCCACCTGATTCCGGCGATTCATGCGCAGGTCGCGGAGCTCGACCGGCATCACGCGGCGGTGCCGGCGTAGGCGCATCGCGTCGTTGCGACGCAGGAGGCTGCTTCGATTCGCCCCGGCATTCCCGTTGCGGGATGCCGGGGCGATGTCGTTCGGGTGGTCGAGTATCGATAGCTTTCAGAACGACGGCAATCCCGGCGGATTGGTTTCCGCCCGCGCGATCGCCTCGCTCTGCAAACCCCAGCGCGCGAGCGCCTGTCCGTAGCGGCCGCTGCCGATCAGCGCGTTCGTCGCCAGCGTCAGCGCGGGCGCGAGCCCGCTGCCGCGCCGGGTCGCGATCGCCACGTCGGCGTTGGCCGGCCAGCCCGCATTGACGACGCCGACCCGGCGGATCTTGCCGGTGCGCGCGGCCTCGTACGCGAGCGACGCGTTCGGGTTCAGTTCGGCATCGGCGCGGCCCGACAGCAGCGCGACGCGCGACGCCGCATCGTCGTCGAAATATTGCAGCTCGGCCGGCTTCAGCCCCTGCGCCACGTTGCGCTTGTTCCACTCGAGCAGGATGCGTTCCTGGCTCGTCCCCGCGCCCGTGATGATGCGCAGGCCGGCGATGTCCTTCGGCTCGGCGATCCTCGCGATCGGGCTGCCGGTGCGCACGTAGAAGCCGTGCAGCCCGAGGCGGTAGGTCGTGAAATCGTATTTCTCCTTGCGCTTCTCGGTCACGCCGACGTTCGAGATCACCGCGTCGTACTTGCCGGACGTCAACCCGAGCGGCCAGTCGGCCCATGCGATCGGCACCAGCACGAGCGTGCGGCCGAGCGCGTCGGCGACGAGCTGCGCATAGTCGGGATCGGCGCCGACCACGGTGCGCGCGTCGGTCGCGTAGGTCGACACGGGCGGCGCGTGCGGTGAAATCGCGACCGTGAATGCGCCGTCGCGCACCCAGCGGTAGCCGGCTGCCGCGCGGATCGCCGCGTCGTCGCGTTCGGCACGCACGCGGCCCGCCTGGCGCGGGTCGAGGTCGGCCGTCGCGGCGGCCGCATGCGCCGCGCGCCACGGCAAGCCCGCTGCCGCGACCAGCGCGGCGGTCACGAACTGGCGTCGGTCGGTCATCGTGCGGCCCCTCGGGAGTCGGCAGCGGCGCGCATCACAGCACCCGCGACAGGAACGCGCGCGTGCGCGCATGCGTCGGCGCGTCGAGCACGACGGCCGGCGGCCCGGATTCGACGATGCGCCCGCGCTCCATGAACAGCACGTTGTCCGCGACTTCGCGCGCGAAGCCGATCTCGTGCGTGACGATCACGAGCGTCGTGCCCGAGCGCGCGAGTTCCTTGATCACGTCGAGCACCTCGTTCACGAGTTCCGGGTCGAGCGCGGAAGTCGGTTCGTCGAACAGCAGCACCTTCGGGCGCAACGCGAGTGCCCGCGCGATCGCGACGCGCTGCTGCTGGCCGCCGGAGAGCTGGCGCGGATACGCATCGGCCTTGTCCGCGAGACCGACGCGAGCGAGCAACGTGCGGGCGACGCGCTCGGCGGCGTCGCGCGTGACGCCGCCGACGGCGACCGGTGCCTCGATCAGGTTCTCGAGCACCGTCAGGTGCGGGAACAGGTTGAAGTTCTGGAACACCATCCCGACGGCGGTGCGCCGTGTCAGCACGTCGCGCTCCTTCAACTCGTAGAGCACGTCGCCGTCGCGGCGATAGCCGATCAGTTCGCCGTCGATGTCGATGAAGCCGTCGTCGACGCGTTCGAGATGGTTGATCGTGCGCAGCAGCGTCGACTTGCCCGAGCCCGACGGCCCGACGATCACGGTCACGCTGCCGCGCGGCGCGACGAACGAGACGTTGTCGAGCACACGCTGCATGCCGAACTGTTTCGATACGCCATGCACGGCCACTTCGCCGCCGGCGCGTGGCGCGACGGCCACCGTATCGGCATCGCCTTCGGCGCGCACGAGCGAGTCATCGTGGCGGGACCTGACACGCCGCCACAGCACGCCGAGGCGCGCGAGCGCGAACGTGACGACGGATGGCGGCGGGTTGCGCAGCGCGCCGCGCGCATAGTGGCGCTCGACCTGCACCTGGATCGCCGACAGCACGGTCAGGATGATCAGGTACCAGACGGTCGCGACCATCAGCAGCGGAATCACCTCGAGATTGCGGCGATAGATCACCTGCACCGTGTAGAACAGCTCCGGCATCGCGAGCACGTAGACCATCGACGTGCCTTTCGCGAGCGAGATCAGGTCGTTGAACGCGGTCGGCAGGATCGCGCGCATCGCCTGCGGCAGCACGATCCGCGTGGTCTGGCGGCCGCGCGGCAAGCCGAGCGCGGCCGCCGCTTCGAGCTGCCCCTGGTCGACCGCGAGAATGCCGCCGCGAATCACTTCCGCGGAAAACGCCGCGTGGTTCAGCGTGAGGCCGAGCACGGCCGCGAGGAACGGGCTGATCAGGTCGGTGGTCGGCGTGTCGAACCACACGATGCTGGTGAACGGCACGCCGAGCCGCACATGCTCGTACAGGTAGCCGAGGTTGTTCAGGATCAGCAGCAGCACGATCAGCGGAATCGAGCGGAACAGCCACACGAAGGCCCACGCGCTCGCCGACAGCAGCCGCGAACGCGACAGCCGGGCCAGCGCGACGAACGCGCCGAGCACGAAGCCGAACACCGCGCCGAGCAGCGTCAGCACCAGCGTGCGCGCGAGCCCCGACAGCACCGGCGGCGACAGGAACCATTCGGCGAACACCGGCCAGCCCCATTGCGGGTTGCCGAGTATCGAATGCAGGACGATCGCGATCAGCGCGACGGCGAGCACGGTGCCGGCCGTGCGCGACCGGTGGCGCGCGGGCACGATCCGGAAACGCGTGCCGGCGTCGCGCGCGCCGGGGGAAGAGAGCGGCGGCAGCGCGCCGCCGAGGTGGGTCGTGTCGCTCATGTCGGTGGAAATCCTCGAATCGGTCGGGCGGACGCGCCGCGCACGCGCACGGGCGGCGCGGCGGCGGGTGTCAGGCGTGCGCTTCGGCCGCCGTTTCGGGCGACGCGTCAGGCACCGCGTGACGGCTTGCCTTGCGCGGCAGGCCGAGGTGGTCGCGCAGCGTCGCGCCGGGCAGGTCGCGGCTGTAGCGGCCGCGCGCCTCGAGCACCGGGATCACGAGCTCGACGAAATCGTCGACGCCTTGCGCCTGCACCGCAAAGCCGAGGATGAAGCCGTCGCCGGCGCCCGCGTCGTGCCAGCGGATCAGCTCGTCGGCGACATGCTCGGCCGTGCCGATGAAGTTCGGGCGCGGCGTGGCGACCGCGAGCGCCGTCTCGCGCAGCGACAGGCCTTTCTGTTTCGCGTCGGCCTTGATCCGGTCGGTGGTCGAGCGGAAGCTGTTGCGGCCGAGCTCGCCGAGTTCCGGGAACGGCGCGTCGAGCGCGTACTGCGTGAAATCGTGGTGATCGAAATAGCGGCCCAGATAGGCGAGCGCCTCGTCGATCGTCAGCAGGTCGCGGATCGCCTGGTATTTGTCCTCGGCCTCGGCGGCCGTGCGGCCGACGATCGGCCCGATGCCGGGGAAGACCTTCACGTCGCTGCCTTGCCGGCCGTGCTCGATCGCGCTCTGCTTGACGCGCCGCGTGAACGCGGCCGTTTCGTCGAGCGACGGCGAATGCGTGAACACGGCGTCCGCATACTTTCCGGCGAGCCCGATGCCGGTGTCGGAGGAGCCGGCCTGGAAGATCACCGGCTGCCCCTGCGGGGACCGCTGGATGTTCAGCGGGCCCGCGACCTGGAAGAAGCGGCCGTGGTGGTCGAGCGTGTGGAGCTTGTCGCGATCGAAGAAGCGGCCGGTCGCGCGGTCGCGCACGAATGCGTCGTCGTCCCAGCTGTCCCACAGGCCCTGCACGACGTCGAGGTATTCGTCGGCGATCTCGTAGCGCAGCTCATGATCGGGATGCACCTTGCCGAAGTTCTTCGCGGTGCCCTCGAGCGGCGTCGTCACGACGTTCCAGCCCGCGCGCCCGCCGCTGATCGCATCGAGCGACGCCAGCTGGCGGGCGACCGTGAACGGCTCGCTGTACGACGTCGAGATCGTGCCCGCGAGCCCGATCTTCTTCGTCGCGACCGCGAGCGCCGACAGCACGGTCAGCGGCTCGAAGCGGTTCAGGAAGTGCGGGATCGACTTCTCGTTGATGTAGAGGCCGTCCGCGACGAACGCGAAGGCGATGCCGGCGGCTTCCGCCTTGCGGGCGATGCCGATCGCGAAATCGAGGTTGATGCTCGCGTCCGGCGGGTTGCTCGGGTGCCGCCATGCGTTCATGTGGCTGCCTGCGCCTTGCAGCATCAGGCCGAAAGGGATCGATCGTCGGGTCGTCATGGGAGCGTCACGCGTTCTGGTCAGGGGAAAGGGAGCGGTCGGCCGCGAGGGCCGCCTGCAACGGCGTGGCCGACAGCGCGCCGCCGAGCCATTCGGCCGATGCGAGCCGCGCCGCGTAGTCGGTCACCGGCGAATCGATCACGAACGCGTCGACGTCGAGCCGCCGGCTCAGCGCATCGAGCGCGTGGTGCACGCGCTCGGGGGTATCGGCCAGCACCGTCGGGCGCAGCTCGTCGATGCGGTAGTCGGACGCGCCGCTCTGCCGCGCGAATTCGGCGGCCGCCTGCGCACTGGGGAGGTTGAAGCTCTGCCCGCCCGCGAGCTGCAGCTTGAAGATCTTCAGCGGCCCGATCAGTTGCTCGGCCTCGTCGCGCGTCGGCGCGGCCACCGCGTACAGCGCGACCAGCGGCCGTGTGCCGCCCGCGCTGCGGTACGCGTCGAGCGAGCGTTCGATGTTCGCGTCGTCGCCGTTGAAATGCCCCGCGTAGCAGAAGCGCCAGCCGTTGCGCGCGGCGAGCGTGCCGCTGTCCGGCGAGCCGCCGAGCAGGATGCGTTCGGGCGCCTGCGGCGGCACGGGCAGCGCGACTGCGCCGGCGAGCGGGTGATCCTCTGCCACGCCCCAGCCGAGAAACGCGTCGAGTTCCGCGAGCTGGCCCGCGAAGTCCGGCTTGCGCGCCTTGTCGTGGAACCACTGCAGCGCGCGCGTGGTCAGCGGCAACCCGCCGGGCGCCTTGCCGACGCCGAGGTCGACGCGGCCCGGCGCGAGCGCAGCCAGTACCTTGAACGTCTCGGCGACCTTGAACGGGCTGTAGTGCTGCAGCATCACGCCGCCCGAGCCGACGCGGATGCGTGACGTATGCGCGAGCAGGTGCGCGACGACGATCTCCGGCGCGGAGCTCGCGAAGGCCTGCGTGCCATGATGCTCGGCGACCCAGAAGCGCTCGTAGCCGAGCTGTTCGGCGCGCTGCGCGAGCGTCGTGGTGAAGCGCAGCGCGTCGGCGGCGTTCGCGCCGTCGGCGATCGGACTCTTGTCCAGCAACGAAAGCGAGTAAGACATGGTGGGCGGCGTTCCTGCTTGAGCGTGAAGTGAGCGTGACGGGACGAAGGGCGGGCGTGGCGCTCAGCTCTTCGGCAGCCCGGGCGGATTCGTGCGCGACTGGTCGATCGCTTCGGACGCGAGGTTCCAGCGGTCGAGCACCTGCTGGTAGCGGCCGCTCCTGATCAACCCGTTCAGCGCGACGGTCAGCGGATCGGCGAGCCCGCTGCCGCGGCGCGTCGCGATCGCGATGTCGGCCGTGCGCGGCCAGCCGCCGCTGATTGCGCCGACGAGCCGCGTCTTGCCTTGCTGCGCGCTCTGGTACGCGAGCACCGAGTTCACGCTGAACACGGCATCGGCACGGCCCGACTGCACGGCGACGATGCGCATCGCCTGGTCGTCGTAGTACTGGATCTGCACGGGTTTCAGCCCGTGCGCGACGTTCTCGCGATCCCACGCGAGCAGGATCTTTTCCTGGTTGGTGCCCGCATCGGTCACGATACGCAGCCCCGCGACGTCCTTCGGCTCGCGGATCGCCTGGATCTTGCTGTCGTTGCGCACGTAGAAGCCGACCTGGTCCTTGCGGTAGGTCGAGAAATCGAACTTCTGCTTGCGCTCCTCGGTGACGGTGACGTTCGAGATCACCGCGTCGACTTTTCCGGATTCGAGCGCGAGCGGCCAGTCGGCCCACGCGAGCGCGACGATCTTCAGCTTGCGGCCGAGGCTGTCGGACACGAGCTGGCCGACGTCGGCGTCGAAGCCGATCACCGTGCGAGCATCGGTTGCATACGAACTGATCGGCGGCAGGCTCGGCGCGATGCCGATCGTCAGCGTGCCGGGTTCGGCGAACTTGAACGACGCGGGCACCGCGCGCTCGACTGCCGCATCGGCCACGCCGCGCGGGCGCCCGCGCTGTTCGGGGCTCAAGTCGAACGTGGCGGCGGCCGCGGCCGCGGCGAACGCGGTCAGGCCAATCAACGCGGTGGCCAGCGTGCGCGCGGCACGGGAGGAAAACGGTACGGCTCGTTGCATGAAAGCGTCCTGTGGTGGCAAGCGGTAATCGGAGGAAGGCGGGGGCGCGGCGGCGGTCAGCGCGGCAGCGCCGGTTCGGGCACGGGCGCCCACAGGTCGGCCAGCGTCGACGTGCGCGACGGATCGGCGAGATCCTTGCCGAACCGCAGGTGGTAATGCACCTCGGGGGCGATCGACGAATCGAACAGCCGCGTATAGCCGGTGCGGTCGTACAGCGCCCATGCTTCGGGCTGACGAAAACCGGTAGTCAGGTAGATGCGGCGATAGCCCTGCTGCACGGCGCGCAGTTCGAGTGCCTCCACGATGATGCGTGCGAGGCCCTGACGGCGCAGGTCCGCGCGGGTCCAGATGCGTTTGAGCTCGGCGGTCTGCGCGTCGTAGCGCTTGAACGCGCCGCCGCCGATCGTCTCGCCGTCGCGCAGCAGCAGCACGAATGCGCCTTCGGGCGGCGCGAACAGTTCGGCCGGGTAGCGCGCGAGCTCCTCGCGTGCGGACGCGTGGCTGTCGGGGCGATACGCGTTGTAACGGGTCGAATACTCGTCGATCAGTGCGTCGATCAGCGGTTGCGCGCGGACGTCGAGCGGCGTCGTGTCGATGATGCGATCGGTCGTGGCCATGGGCATCGCGAAGGGCGCGCGATGCGGACGTTCCTGGCGGGGTGCGGGCACGCGGCCCGTCCGGTCTGTTCCGTTATCGCGACGCGGTTGTCGTGATGGCGGCGGCCGGTGCGTGTCCTGCTGGGATGCAGATGGCGGGCCGCCGCCGTTTTGAACACGTTAGCGGCGCGGCCGGCAAAGGCGAACGAAGCAATTTCGATAAGGATTTCGCGGCGGACGTCAGAAGGCTCGCAGCGGGAGTGGGGTGGCGACGACGCGGTGCATGCGCGTGCATCGAAGCCGATGCACGCGCGTGCGCGATGCCGACATGCGAGCGCCTATGCCGCCCGGACTTCGGCGAGCAGATCGGGGTGACGATCGAGGATCTTCAGCAGTTTCACGAGGGCAAGCGGCGGATTCGTCTTGCCTGTTTCGTAACGGGAGAACGCGTTGACGCCGCCGCCGAAAAGCTCGGCCGCCTCGCGCTGGTCGAGCCTCAGCTTCTTGCGTACCTTCGCGATGTAATTCGGGTCGACGATGGTGGCGTTCACCTGCTTGTTGAACTCGCTGATCGCTTCGCCGAGACGGGTCGCTTCGTCGAGATCCAGCACCGATTCCCCGCAGGCCGGGCAGAACTCGCCGGTGATGGCGCGGACGACGGTCGACCGGCCCTTGTAGGTATAAGGGATGTCGCGCGTGTCGCGGACGAGCTTCGCGGCACCGCATGCAGGACATTTCATTTTCATCGCTCCTTGAAAGACACGATCAGCACATCGTCGATCACCGTCAGTTTCAGGTACACGTCGCCACGCACCGTCAACGGCCGGTAGACGTCCTGCCAGATCGTGTGGTCGGCGTACGTCGTCATGCTCTTGTGGAAGTCGAGGTCGGTCAGCGACATCACGACATCGAGCGCCTCCCGTTCCGTGAAACCGAGTTGCCGCGCGCCGAGTACCGCGCTCGCGGTCAACCGGACCCGGCCGGATTCGACCAGCGCCTTGACGAGGGACAGCTTGCAATGAGGCCTTCTCTTTTCCATTGGCGATCATAACCAAGTAAGTTAATTTGTCAAGTTGGTTAATGGCGAGCGCATGCCGTCCGCCATGACTGGCAGACCGCATGGAAAGGAGATGGATCCGGTTTTAGGCCGTCTGGCCGATGCTCGGCGGGGCCGACAACTCCGCGAGCTGGAACAGGCAATCGCCGCGCTGCACCTGCGCGGGCACGCGCTTGCACACCACTTCGCCGTCGCCCTTGAAGCGGTGCAGCACCGGCTCGCGCAGCGGCGTATCGGGGAAGTGCACCCACGCGGCAGGCTGCCCGGCCTTCACCTGGTCGCCGAGTTCGACGAGCGGCTCGTACAGCCCGCGCTCGTACGCGTAGACGAAGTGGCGATCGCCGTCGACACGCATGAAGCGCGTGACGGTGGGCGGCGCGTCGGGCACGAGCGCGCCGTGCAGCAGGCCGATGTAACCGAGGTAGTGCAGCAGCCCGTGGCGGCCCAGCCGGATCAGCGACGGGTCGGCCATGCCGGCACCGCCGAGTTCGGTCACGATCGAGATCGCGCCCTGGCGGCGCGCGGCCGAGGCCGAGTGCACGGGATTCGGCGCGTGCAGCAGCGCGTTCTGCAACCCGAACGCGACCAGCAGCCCGTTGAGCTTCGCGGCTTCGTCGGCGTCGAGCGGGTCGATCGCGAGCATGTTGCCGCCCTGGTACAGCAGCGAGCTGCCGCCCGAGTGCAGGTCGACCAGATACTGCGAGCGCGCCAGCAGAACATGCTCGATGTAGTGGGCGATCATCTGCGTCGGCGTGCCGGCCGGGTCGCCGGGGAAGCTGCGGTTCAGGTTGCCCTGGTCGAGCGGCGACACGCGCAGGCCCGCGTCCGCCGCCGGGAAATTCGCCATCGGCAGCAGGATCAGCTGCCCGCTGACCATCCCGGGATCGATCTCGCGCATCAGCTGCGACACGATGATCTGGCCTTCGTACTCGTCGCCGTGGTTGCCGGCCATCACGAGCGCGACCGGGCCGTCGCCGTTGCGAATCGACGCGATCGGGATCGGCAGCCAGCCATACGCCGAGCGGTGTACGGAATGCGGCAGCCGCAGGTAGCCCGCGTGCTTGCCTTGTGCGTCGAGATCGATTTCGCAGTGGATGGGATTGCGGTGTGAGGAGGAGGCGGTCATGGCGGCATCGTTCGATGAACGGAATCTGCCATCTTATCGGGAAACGACCGCTGCGCGCCGCGCCGGGCGCGAGCGACGCCAAACGCCATCAGCCGGCAAGCGCATGGAGGCATGCGGGGGAGTTGCAAAGCCGATACGCGGAACCCGGTGCGATGTTGCAGCGGTGAACGCATGCCGGCATGCCGGCCGGCCGCATTCGGGCCTGGTGTTTCGCGCCGGCCCTTGCCGCGACGGGGCCGGCGCGCAAGGCCGGCTTACCGGCCCGATGTTTCAGCTTCGAGACGTCCTTCTTCCCACAGTGCCCAGAAACGGCTGCCGGCACGATACGGATTCGCGCGGCGCGCGGCGTGATCGGCGATGCCCTGGCGAAACGCGCCGTACAGCGTCAGCGGCGGATTGTCGACGCATCGGGCTTCGCGTGCGGCCGGCATGCGGCGTTCGGAAACGAGCCGGCGGATCAGTGACGCGCCGTCGATCACATCCAGTTCGTCGATGGTTTCGCTGCGGCTGAGGACTTCGACGGTATTCATGTTGGGTCTCCCTGACCACCTGTTTCCCTGACAGGGAGCAATAAGAGTGCCAGGTTCGAAAAGCCCGGCACTGCCTCGATCGTGCAGGCTTCTGCAGCCAACGTGACGGGTGGCGGGCGCCGATGTTACGGAACACGTCACGTGACACGCGAGCGCGCGACGCCACGTGCGGTCACGTAAAGCGTTTCGGAATTGAATCGTCGGGAGGCGTTGACGCGGGAGAAAGAGGACTGCGCAGCCGGGTCAGCTCGCGGTGGCCGGCGTGACCCGGCTGCTGCCGCTCGAATAGAAGCGGTAGATGCCCTTGCCGGCCGATTTCGCGTCGTACAGCGCGCTGTCGGCCTGCCGGATCAGTTCGTCGGGGGAGCCGTGCCCGTCGTCGAGCGCGATGCCGATGCTGATCCCCAGGATCACGGTCTCGCCGATCGACAGCGTGTACGGCGCCGAGATCTGCCGGATGATGCGCGCGGCGAGGAGCGAGCACGCGTGCATCGTCGCGTCGTCGATCGCGACGACGAATTCGTCGCCGCCGATGCGCGCGGCCAGCTCGCCGGGCGGCAGCGTCTTGCCGAGTCGCTCGGCGACCTGAGTCAGCACGTCGTCGCCGGCCTGGTGGCCGAACCGGTCGTTGATTGCCTTGAAGCCGTCGAGGTCGAGATACATGACGGCGAGCCCGGACTCCGGCGTGTGCGGCCGGCTCGCGAGCATCCGCCTGAGTTCCGCATGCAGTTCGTGGCGATTCGGCAAACCCGTCAGCGCATCGTGCCGCGCGAGATGCCGGATGTGCTGTTCGGTCTGCCGGCGCGCGGTGACGTCCTCGACGATGATCACCGCGTTGCCGTCCGGCACGAGATGGCGCGTCAGTTCGAGCTGGCGGCCATCGGCGAGCACCAGGTCGAGCGGTGCGGGTTCGTCGCAGGTCAGCCAGATCTCGCACTGCGCGGCGAGACGCGCGCCGCCGGGATCGATCGCGTCGTTCGCGCCGAGCGCCGCGACGACGGCGGGCAGCGGCGTTTCGAGCATGATCTGGCGCGGCGAGCCGAACAGTTGCGCGGTGCGCCGGTTCGCGACGATCACGCGGTGCTCGCCGTCGATCATGCACAGGCCGTGCGGCATGTAGGTGAGCGCGGCGTCGAAGCGCGCGACGAGTTCGGCGTTGCGCTGGCGCGCGGCAATCAGCGCGACGAGCACACGATAGTGACGCTGGACGACGGTGCGCATCGCGGCGAGGTAGATCGCGAGCGGCGGCAGCAGCAGCCACGCCCCCGGCCGGTGGGCCAGCAACGCGCCGATGCCGATCGGCAGCACGCCGACCGTGACCTGCGACATCGCGAGCCGGGGCAGCGCCGAATTGCGCGACGCGATCCCGCCGAACACGCCGCCCGCGACCATCACCGACAGCGTGCCGAGCTCGACGTCGACGGCCTGCACGCAGCCCATCACGCCGAGACCGAGCACGAAGCACGCGACGAGCGACACGGGCGCATAGCGCATCGCCCAGTATTCGGCGCGATCGTCGCCGCCGTCGCGCTGAACCGTGTACGCACGCGCGATCGAGAGCCGCGCGATGAGCAGGCCGACGTCGACGATCAGCCACGCGAGGCACCAGAGCTGCTGCAGCCGGATCAGCGCGACGGCCGCGACGAAGCCGCTCGCGAGCCCGGAGAGCGCCATCGGTCGGACGTCCTCGAACAGGGTAACGAGCATCGACGGGCGCAGCGCGGCCGTCACACGGTGGTTGCCGGAGGGGGGAGTGGCGAGAACGGAGTGCAGGAGAGATGCCCTGACTGCCATGGTTTTTGACCTCGACACGATGTCGCTTGATATCGCGATGGCTGGCGGCACCCGCACGGCACGTGGCGGAAGCCCGGCCAGGCCGGATGCGCACGACATTACCATGAAAAACGGGCGGCGCGGGGCGCCCGGATCGCCCGACGGACCCGCGTGCCGCGTCGGCCACCAGTCGTCAACCCCGCCCACGAAAGTCTTGCGCATTCGCTGGCGCCGGGGCAGCATCGTTGCGAACCGAACGAGGCTCGGCGATCGACAGGAGACAGGCGCGTATCCGCCGGGCGCGGTCGACACGAACGAAACCGCCGCAAGCGGGCAGGCGATGCGACCTGATGACCTGATCGCCACCCGCGACCGGCTGTCGCAGCCCGGCTGAACACCGTTATAAGAAATTCAATAAGTATTTCATGCGGGAAATACTATAGGCGATATATCAAAAACAATGCCAGAATGCGCGCCGCTCCGAACGTCGCGACATCCGATCGCCGTCCGAGCCGTATCAGGAGGTTCCCCCCAATGAAAAACCACGGCCTGTCACGGCGGGGTTTTCTGAAAGCCAGCGTGCTGGCGGGCGTCGCAGTGTATGTCGCGCCCCTGGGCAGCCGCGCGTTCGCGGCGCTCTTCGAAGAAAAACTCCTCACCCCCGTCAAATGGGATAGCGTCACCGGCATCCCCCAATTCCGCATCGACGGCATCGCGAAGGTCACGGGCTCGAAAGTGTTCGCCCGTGACGTGCGCGCGGCCGACATGCCGCACTGGCCGCAGCAGCAGTCTCATGCGCTGATCCTGCGCGTCACGCAGGCCGACCGCACGTACGAAGGCTTCGACCTTTCGCTGCTCGGCGACGAGCTGAAACCGGACCGCGTGGTCACGGCCGACGATCTCGTGCGCGACGGCGTCGCGTTCCCGGCGTTCTACGGCGACGACATGCTGCTGCCCGCCGGCAAGACGCCCGCGTATCTCGGCCATGCGGTCGCGATCCTCATCTACCACGACTTCGCGCGCTTCCGCTTCGCGAAGAACGCGCTCAAGTTCCGCGACGACGTGATCCGCTACGGCGCGGTCACGGGCCCGCTCGAGCGCGATCCGTGGGGCACCTTCCGCTACGTGCGCGTGGGCGGCAAGACGGCCTACGACGACGATGTCTATTCGAGCCTGAAGGACGCGCCGATCTTTCCGAGCATGATGCGCAAGCACCTGCCGGTGTGGCCGGACGGCAAGGAGCACGGCAAGCTCGACGAGCAGGGCATGTTCCTGGCCGGGCAGATCGCGAACGAGCTCGACCATCCGTCGGCCGACTGGCTCGTGTTCGACCGCGAGTACAACACGCAGTCGGTCGATACCTCCGCGCTCGAACCGGACAACGCGAACTGCTGGTACGACGCCGCGACGCAGTCGCTGCACCTCGTCGTGCCGACCCAGTCGCCGCTCGAAGTGGCGGAGAACGCGGCCGCGATGGTCGCGAAGTGCCGTTTCCCGGTGAAGAAGCTGTTCGTGCATCCGTGCTACACGGTCGGCTACGGCTCGAAGGATCACTTCAACGTGCCGTTCTACGGCCTCGTCTGCGCGCTGTACGCGGACGGCCGCCCGGTGCGTTTCGCGAACGATCGCTACGAACAGTTCCAGACGTCGCTGAAGCGTCACGCGTTCAAGATGCATTACCGGATCGCCGTGGATCGCAACACCGGCCTGCTGCAGTCGTTCAAGGGCGACTTCGAGGCGAACGGCGGCGGGCGCTCGAACTTCTCGCCGTCGGTCGCGATGGTCGGCGCGACGGCCGCGCAATCGATCTACTACTTCCCGAAGAGCGACCTCGCGGCCGTGGCGATTGCATCGCGCGCGATCGATGCCGGTTCCGCGCGCGGCTACGGCACGCTGCAGAGCATGGCGGCGACCGAGATGGCGGTCGACGAGATCGCCGCGCAGTTGAACATCGACCCGATCGATTTCCGCCTGCGCAACGCGCTGCGTTCGGGGATGAAGAACACGCAAGGGGCGATTCCCGCCGGCGCGCTGCGCGTCGACGAGGTGCTCGAGCGCTCGAAGCAGCATCCGCTGTGGACGCGCCGCGCCGCGCGCAAGGCCGAATACGAGGCGGCGAACCCGGGCAAGCGCTACGGCGTCGGCTTCGCGTGCGTGCAGAAGGACTTCGGCACGGGCGCGGAAGCGTCGTTCGCGAAGGTCGAATTCGACGAGAACGGCAAGGTGTCGCTGCGCCACACGGCTGCCGAGATCGGCACCGGGATGTCGACGTCGCAGGCCGTGGCCGTCGTGAAGTGGCTCGGCCGTCCGGCGACGGACGTGCAGGTCGCGGTGACCGAGTGGCCGGACCTGCCGGTCGAGACCAGCGGCGATCCGTACATCATGTCGCAGGCCGACCAGGATCGCCTGAGCGCGAACCCGCGCTGGTCGCCGAGTTATGCGTCGCCGTCGAGCGCGACGAACTCCGCGTACTACTTCACGCACAGCACGCGCGAAGCCGCGCGCGCGGTGTTCCGCTACGGCCTATGGCCGGCGGCGATGTCGATCTGGACGCGCGGCCTCGGCGGCGGCCAGGCCGCGCCGTACACGATCCGCATCGAGGACGCGCGCTGGGTCGACGGCAAGCTGACCGCCGACGGCCTCGAGCCGCTGTCGTTCGAACAGCTCGCGAAGCAGGCGCATGCGCTCGGCCTGCCGACCGGCGCCGTCGTGCACGTGTTCAACCGCTGGCAGTGGACCGACGCCGAGTTCGAAGTGGGCGGCGTGGTCGATCGTTTGCCGATCGACGGGCTGTCGCTGCGCGTCGGCGCACCGAAGACGGGTGACAACGGCCCGGTGCCCGGCACCGCCGCGCCTGCCGGCGCGACCGCGATGCGCGGCACGCTGGCGCCGACCGCGAACGGCTACCGCGTGCTGGACCGCAAGCGCGTGTTCATCCCGCCGACGAGCCGCAACAACGCGGCCGTCACGTACTACACGGCGGTCGGCACGCTGGTCGAGCTGGCCGTGCACGAAGCGACCGGCAAGGTCGAGCTGCTCACGCATCACTCGATCATGGAATGCGGCAACCAGATTTCGCCGCAGCTCGTGTCGGGCCAGTTGCAGGGCGGTCTCGCGATGGGTATCGGCCACGCGTTGCATGAATACCTGCCGCTGTATGAAGACGGCCCCGGCAACGGCACGTGGAACTTCAACCGTTACCAGCTGCCGCGCGCATCCGACGTCGCCGTCTGGACGCAGACGGGCGACGTGCTGCCGCCGCTGTCCGAGACCGATCCGCCGAAGGGCGTCGCCGAAGTGGTGATGATCCCCGTCGTCGGCGCGATCGTGAACGGCATCGCGCACGCGATCGGCCATCGTTTCACCGACCTGCCGGTGACCCCGCAAAAGATTCAGGAGGTGCTCGCATGACGACCGCCCAAACCGCGGCTTCGGCCGCGAGCGCCAGCGCCGCTGCGACCGGCGCTTCTGCACCGGCCCAGGCTTCGGCCGTACCGGACTCTGCACCGGCCTCGGCTCCGGCCCCGGCCGTACCGGCCTCGGCACCGGCCGCCGTCGAGCGTCCGCTCGTCCGGTTCCAGTCGAAACCGCTGTCGATCAACATCAACGGCAAGTCCGTCGGCCCGATGCAGGTGCCGGAAGGGCTGATGATGATCGAGTTCCTGCACGAATACGCGGGCCTCACCGGGTCGCGGCTCGGTTGCGGGCAGGGCATCTGCCACGCGTGCGTCGTGATCGTCGACAAGCCGGACGGCACGAGCGAGGAAATGCGCACCTGCATCACCGGCGCGCATTTCTTCCACGGCCGCGCGATCCGCACGATCGAAGGCCACGCGAAGCGCAACGAAGCGGGCGAAGTGGTCGAGCTGTCGCCGATCCAGCAGAAGTTCCTCGAGCACTTCAGCTTCCAGTGCGGCTATTGCACGCCGGGCTTCGTCAATGCGGCGACCGTGCTGATCGAACGCCTGAAGCGCGAACCGGTTGCGAAGGCCGACGTCGAGCGCACGATCACCGAGGCGCTCGATGCGCACCTCTGCCGCTGCACGGGCTATGTCCGCTACTACGAAGCCGTCAAGGACGTGGTGCTGACGACGCCGGGACTCGTGAAGGACGCCGCATGAAACGCACATTCGCTCATCGTATCGCGCGGGCTGCGGGCCTCCCGGTGCTCGCGGCGGCTTGCGCGCTGCTGCTCGCCGCATGCGGCGGCCACGACGCACCGGCCTCGAACGCCGCTTCCGGCGCGCCCGGTGCCGACCCGGTCGCGCGCGGCCGTTATCTCGTCAAGGCCGCCGACTGCGCGGCGTGCCACACCGCGAAGGACGGCGCGCCGTTCGCCGGCGGCGCGCCCCTCGAATCGCCGTTCGGCACGTTCTACGGCTCGAACATCACGCCGGACAAGGATCACGGGATCGGCAGCTGGAGCGCGGACGATTTCTACGCCGCGCTGCATGACGGCAAGGCGCCGGGCAAGCGCCTGTATCCGTCGATGCCGTACACGTCGTACCGGCAGCTCACGCGTGCCGATTCCGACGCGATGTACGCGTACCTGAAGACCGTCAGGCCGGTCGCGCAGGAAAACCGCGAGCACGAGCTGAAGTTCCCGTACAACCTGCGTTTCGGGATGGTCTTCTGGGACATGGTGTTCCTGAAGGACAGCCTGCCCGATGCCTCGGCCGGCCAGTCCGCCGACTGGCAGCGCGGCCGCTATCTGGCGGGTGCGCTCGGCCACTGCGCGGAATGCCACACGCCGCGCGCGTTCACGGGCCAGCTCGACAGCGCGAAGCCGTTCGCGGGCGCGGCGCTCGGCCGCGTGGCCGCGCCCGACATCACGCCGGCCGGCCTTGCCGCGCGCGGCTGGACGGGTGCCGACCTGCAGACGTTCTTCGGCGTCGGCATCGCGCCGCAAGGCTCGGCATTCGGCGAGATGTACCCGGTCGTGCACCTGAGCACGCAGTACATGACGAAGGACGACCTGCGTGCGCTGTCCGTGTACCTGCTGGGCGATACGCCGCCCGCGCCGCAACCGGTGAAGCCGGTGTCGGCCGACGCCGCGCAGCTCGCGGCCGGCCGCTCGGTGTATCTCGCGGTCTGCGCGGGGTGTCACGGCTTCAACGGCGAAGGCAAGCCGCACGTGGCGGTGCCGATGAACGGCAATTCGACGGTGCGCCAGGGCGACCCGCGCAACCTGCTGGTCGCGATGCTCGACGGCATCGGCGAGCAGAAGTTCGCCGGGTTCGAGAACCTGCAGCCGATGCCCGGTTTCGCGCACACGCTGAGCGACGACGAACTCGCGCAGCTCGCGAACTACCTGCGTGCGACGTGGGGCGGCCAACCCGCGAGCGTCACGCCGGCCGACGTGAAGGCCATGCGTTAAGTCGTGCCGCCGGGCGGGGCGTCGCGCGCGATTCAGCCGGTTTCCGGTGTTCGTGCGCGACGCGTCGCCCGACTGTTCCCAGCGGTTCTTCAGTAGCCGCTGCCTCCTCCGCCACCGCCCGCACCTCCCGCGCCACTGCCGCCGTACCGGCTCATGCCCGGCCCTTGCGGAGCGCCGCCACCCGACGTACATCCTGCCGACAGCACGAGCACCAGCGCCGCGATCAGCGCCGCGGCCAACGTTGCGGATCTCATTTCCACCTCCTTGCAACGCGCAGGCCGCGGGAAAGGCCGGTTCGCGTGAACCGTGCGTCTGCGCGCTGAAGAAACGTTTCGGGCGGGCCGTTTATTCCATGCCTTTTGCGGATCGTCGAATGCGAGGGGGGCGGACCGGCGTCGTCGCACGGCGTGTTGATACACTGCGGCACGCCGCCATTCCGGTTCCGACCACGAAAAACATGAGTGCCACCGCTGAACGTCCGTCGTCGCGTCCGTTTCGTCCCGCCGTGCTCGGCTGCGTGTCGTTTGCCGTCGGCGGCCCGCTGGTCGCATCGCTCGTCTGGCCGGCCGTGATGCTGATCGGGTGGTCGTTGATCGACGGCCCGTCGTGGGATGAACTGAAAGTCAGCGCCGGCATGGTTCCGCTGATCTTCTTCGCGTCGTTCCTGTTCGGCTATTTCCTGCCGGCGGCCGTGACCGGCGGCATCATGGGCGCAATCGGCACGCGGCTCCGGCGGCGCTGGTTCGTGCTGCTGGGGATGGTCGTCGGCGCCGGTGCGATGATCGGTTTCGTCGAACTCGAGGGTTACCTGATGAAAATCGACCAGTTCAGCGACATCGACGCGATCGCCACGCTCGATGCGATCGTGACGTCGGCGGTGATGTCGCACTGGCTGCATCGCCGCCTCGATCGCCGGCGTTGAGCACGAAGCGTTGCGCGATCGGCCGCCTTCACGTCGATCGCGTGCAGGCGGCGGGCAGGGGCGGCACCGCGCGGCCGCTCGCGCGACCAACTGGCTGCCATGCCGGTCCTGAAGCGAATGCCGCCGTCACGGCGGCCCGGGATCAACGATAGACGAGATCCGCGCGGCGGTTCTGTGCCCACGCATCCTCGTCGTGGCCGAGCGCGACCGGCTTTTCCTTGCCGAGGCTGACCGCCTCGAGTTGCGTGGCTTGCACACCGAGCGTTTCGAGCGCGCTCGTCACGGCCTGCGAACGGCGTTGGCCGAGCGCGAGGTTGTATTCGGACGTGCCGCGTTCGTCGGTGTTGCCCTGGATCAGCACATGCCGCGCCGGATGGCTGCGCAGGTAGTCGGCGTGTGCCTGCAGCAGCGACTGGTATTCGGGCTTGACGGAGTACTGGTCGAAATCGAAGTAGATGCTGCGCTTCGCGAGCGGGCTGTTCGGATTGTTGAGCTCGTCGGCCGTCACCGTTGCGACGGCTTCGCTCGAGGGCGCGGGCTCCATGCCGGCATTCTCGGGTGTCTTGGCCGCGTGGTGGCAACCGGCCAGCAGTACGACGGTTGTCAGGACCGCAAATCGGTTCGTTTTGCTCATCGTTCGTCTCCGGCGGTTGACTGCATTGAACGCGTGGGGCGAGCGATCGGCACGCCCGTATCCGGCCGAACGGCGCGAAAGATCCGGCACCTACGACGTGAATTATGTTCGTAAGCCGGTGGTGCGCCATATGAAAGAGTGTTGCGGCCGGAACGCCAAATTTCGGCGTCGCTGCAAACAGATTAGGAAAAATGTCACAGCGTGACCAGTTTCTCCGCATTTTTTTGCGTCGACGCCACAGACCGGGCGGCATTCGTGCCGTCACGCGGCGCGATGCCGTTGCGCAAAGGCCGCGCACGGGCACGGCCTTTGCGGCTCGGGGCATGCGACCGAGCGGTGCCGAAACGCATGCCTTGCGCGGACGGCGTGGCAACGCCGTGCTTCGTCTTCAGAACTTGTGCCGCAGCCCCAGTGCGACGACGACCTGGTTGCTGTTCGCCGACGGCGTCAGCGTCCAGACGGTCGCGTTGAACGCGGGGTTGCCGTTGCCGCCGCTCACGCTCTGGTAGACCCCCTCGAGATACGCATCCGTGCGCTTCGACAGCGCATAGTCGGCTTGCGCGACGACCTGGTTCCATTTCGGCCGCGTCTGGCCGGTGCGCGTGTCGAAGCGGCCCATCGTGTACGTGTACGCGGCCGAGAGGCTCAACGCACGCGTGACGGCGAAGCGCCCGTCGACCGAGAAGTTGTCGAACACCAGCGATTCCCCCTTCAACGGCGCGATGCCGCTGCCCTGGAGCACGCCCGTCACGCCGTCGGTGGTCGAGTGCGACCACGCGGCGCCGACCGAATGCGGCCCGAACGCATAACGGCCGGCCGCGGCCCAGATCTGCTGGTTGCCGCCCGTGATCGTCGCCGAGCCGTCGACCGTGCTGAGCGCACCGTTCGGGTTCGGCGCATTGCGGTCGCGGCTGATCTTCAGGTAGCCGGCGCCGAGCTTCAGCGGCCCGTTCGCGTACGACACGCCCGCGCTCCATGCCGCGTTGTTGGCGAACTGGCCGGCCGTGTTCGAGAACCCGTACATCGCGCCGAACCTCAGCCCGCGATACGTCGGGCTCGTGTACTTCACCGCCTGGTTGATGCGGAGGTTGCGGTTCGAATCGTCGTTGTCGTACGGATGAACCGCGAGGTTGCCGCCCCAGCCGGGGCCGGACGCGCCGAGCGGTGTCACGAAATCGAGGATCAGGTCGTACTGGCGGCCGAACGTGAGCTCGCCGGCCGTCTTCGAGCTCACGCCGACCCATGCCTGGCGGCCGAACATGTCGACGCCTTTCTGCGACAGCGCGCCGGTGGTGCCCGAGAAACCGTTCTCGAGCCCGAAGATCGCGGCCATCCCGCCGCCGAGATCCTCGCGGCCGCGCAACCCCCAGCGCGATGCGTTCAGGGCGCCGCTCGTCATCGCGACGGTGCCGCTGCCCGGCGAGCCGGCGCCGTGCGTGCGCTGGTTGGTCGCGTAGGTGATCGACGTGTCGATCAGGCCGTACAGCGTCACGCTGCTCTGCGCGTGTGCGCCGTCCGACGCGAAGGCGGTCAGGCAAGTGGCAATGGCGGTCCCCGCGAGTCGCGTGCTGGCGTGTTTATTCATCTTGTAGGAATGCAAAGAAGTTTTTTATCGTTTTACCGCCGCGGTGGCCGGCGGATCGAGCGGCCATTATTGGAGATCGCGCGGTGGTCGATTAAGGCGTTGCACAGGAAAGGTCCTCTGCGAAATCGCGTGGAATCGCGGCGGGACGAAGGCGGGGAGGGGGCAGTTCGGCGGGAAACCCGTCGCCGGGTTTGCGATGCGTTCGACGGTTCGACGGTTCGACGGGAAGTCGGGTGATTCAGTTGACCCTCGCGTGATCGTCCGTCGAGCGATGGCCGACGGGGAGCCTAGCGGCGGGCAACCGGCAGCGCGGCTTCGATGCCACCGCCGCGATACGCGGCACGAACGGCGATCGCCCTGGCTTCGAGTGCTTCCGGTGAGAGCCAGGGCCGCAAGCGGACCGCGACGCGCGGCAACGCGGCAAGCTGATCGCGCAGGCGCACGATCGACCGGCAGCCACGGAATGCCGACGACCCGGCGTCGGGGCCGGACGCGGCTTCCGCAAGCTCGGCCGCCCACTCGACGCCGCGGTGGCGCCTGACTTCGTCGAGGTGCGGCAGATGGCGCGCATCGCCCGATAACGCGATCAACAGCGCGGCCCAGTGCGCGCCGCGCCATCCAGCGTTCATGTCGTCCGTGAGGTCGGCCAGCAGCGTGTCGTCCAGCACGGACAGGCTTTGCCGGCACAGGTAGTGGAAGTCGAGCGGCTGGTAGCGGACCTGCGGGTAGTCGCACAGCACATGCCCGAGTTCGGCGCCGGTCTCGACAGCAGCGGCCAGGAACCGTTCGGCCGGAGCCGGGCGGTTCAGCAGCAGCGTCGGCACGCTCCGGTAGAGCCGGTAGATGTCGTCGGGGTGATAGTGCATCGCGAATGTCGGGGTGATCGACCGGCGCGCGCGGCGCACCGTTCAGGTTGTCTGCTGATCGCCGGACAGCAGCGCCGTATGACGCCGCTGCATTTCATCGGGCTCGACCGCTTCGATCGTGGGCGCGATCGGCCGATCGTAACCGAACGGGTCGCGAATCTTGCCGGAGCGCTCACGTCGGGTTGTCTACGATTCCCCCGTGGGGCGAAAGCGATCGCGGTATGCGCCGGGGCTGAGGCCGACCTTGTCCTTGAACAGTCGGCAGAACGAGCTGGTATCGCTGTATCCCACCTGGGCCGTAATCCGCTCGAGGCTGAGATCGCCGGCCTCCAGCAAGCCGCGCGCGGCTTCGATGCGCAGGTTCTGCAAATACCGCAATGGCGGCTGATTCAGCGCCGCGCGGAATCGGCGGATGATCGTGCGCTCGCTCACGCCGAGCTCATGCGCCATCTCCGACATCTTCACGTCCTTCGTCATGTTCTTCTGCAGCCAATACTGCGCGCGGTGAACCAGCGAGTCGGCGTGTTCCTTGTCTGCCAGCAACGGGAGATACGGCAATTGCTTCGTCTGGCTGACGTCGATCAGCATCGTCTTCGCGCACTGCGCGGCGATGGCCGCCCCGCAGAAGCGCTCGATGACATGGATGGTCTGCAGCAGGTAGGACGCCGATGCCCCGGCACAGATCAGGCGATCGGCTTCGGTGACGACGGGTTCCAGCTGAAGGTCGACGCGGGGAAACCGGCTGCGGAACTGATCGGCCAGCCACCAAGTGGTCGTCGCGGGCCGTTCGTCCAGGAGGCCGGTTCTGGCCAGGACGAACGTGCCGGTGCAGTTCGCCGCAAGGTAGGCCCCCGCGTTCCATTGCGAAACCAGCCAGTCGCATGCGGCCGACTGTCGTGCCAGCAACCGGTCGAAGGCCTTGCCGCTTGCGTAATGCGCACTGGGGATGAAAACCAGGTCGAACTTCTCGCGCGGCCGGATCGGCTCCGTGTTCAGTTGCAAGCCGTTGCTCGCCATGACCGGCTTCCCCGTCGGAGAAACGAACCGCCATTCGAACTGCGCATTGCCGTCGCCCCTTTGTCGCCGCCAGTGCGCGTTCGCGATCTGCAGGATGTCGGCGAACCCGCCCAGGCTGGAAGCGTAGCAATCGTCATACGCAAGAATGGCGGCGCGGGGCATGATGTGTCGGATATCGCATTCGATGTGTCAGTTTCGCCAATGTACGGCAGTTCGGCGCGCGAGGAAACTGGTCGTGTCAACCTGGCGCCAGTTGGCGGGCAGCGACAGGATCGCCATGCGGCCGGCAGCGCGGGGGACGCAGTATCGTGTGCCGGCCGGGCCGCGAGAAGGCCGATGTGGGTGCCCCCGGGTAGCTGCAGGCGCCTCCGTTGCCCGGCAGCGTGGATTTCCGTCGGCTTCGCGCCGCCGATTCAGCCGCGCAGTGACGCGCGTCGGGGCCGCAGCGTGCCCTGCATGCGAAGGCGCTTTCGTCTCAACCTGAACCGCAAACATCATGAAAACCAGGATCACCGAACTCTTCGGCATCGACTATCCGATCATCCAGGGCGGCATGCACCATGTCGGGTACGCGGAGCTGGCCGCAGCAGTCTCCAACGCCGGCGGACTCGGCATCATCACCGGCCTGACCCAGCGATCGCCGGCCGATCTGGCCGCTGAAATCCGGCGTTGCCGCGAAATGACCGACAAGCCGTTCGGCGTGAACCTCACGTTCCTGCCGACCGTCACGTCCCCCGACTATCCCGGCTACATCCGGGCCATCGTCGAAGGCGGGGTCAAGGTCGTCGAAACGGCCGGCAACAACCCGCAGCCCTACCTGGCCGCGCTCAAGGAAGCGCACATCAAGGTGATCCACAAGTGCACGTCGATTCGCCACGCGCTGAAGGCCGAGTCCATCGGCTGCGATGCGGTCAGCGTGGACGGATTCGAATGCGGCGGCCATCCGGGCGAGGACGACATTCCGAACTTCATTCTGCTGCCACGCGCCGCCGAGGAGCTCAGGATTCCGTTCGTGGCCTCCGGCGGCATGGCTGACGGCCGGTCGCTGGTTGCGGCACTTTCGCTCGGCGCGGACGGCGTCAACATGGGAACGCGCTTCGTCGCCACCCGCGAGGCGCCGGTGCACGAGAACGTGAAGCAGGCGCTGGTCGCGGCCTCCGAACTGGATACGCGCCTGGTCATGCGCCCGTTGCGCAATACCGAGCGCGTGCTGCGCAATGCCGCGGTCGATCGCATTCTCGAAAAGGAAAGCAGGCTCGGCGCCGGCATCCGGTTCGACGATATCGCCGAAGAAGTCGCCGGCGTGTATCCGCGCATCATGAAGGAGGGCGCGCTCGACGCGGGCGCGTGGTCGTGCGGCCTGGTCGTCGGCCTGATCCGCGATATCCCGACCGTGAAGGAACTCGTCGAGCGCATCGTGAGCGAGGCGACGGAGATCATCCGCAGCCGCCTGGCACGTATCGCGGTTTGATCCGGATTGGCGACGCGGGATGCAGCCACCCGTCGCCGACGAATCTTCGCCGGCGCGATGCCGGCGAGGATTCTTGCGGGATGTGGTCGACGAGGGCCGACCGGGCGACCGCGGCGATGATCGAACGCGTGCGGTTGGTGGCCGCTGTGTCGATGTAGCGTCTGTCGCGTCGCCGGTTCCAGTCGCCTCGCGGCGCGACCGGACTCGAGCATCCTGTCCGTCGTGAACTGAATCACTTCACGACGGACAGGGTGCTCGTGTGTTCAATGACTTCCCCTTGTCGGATCGGGCAACCCGGGTTGCCCGATTCCGCTTTCCCCTCGGGCAGCGCCCCCGGACCTCATCCGGATTCCGGCCGGGCCGACGCCACCGCGTCGCGCCACGCGAGCCCGAGGCGGTTTCTCCCCGGCTCGGCGCATCGCAAGCCGGCGCCCGCTCCGGCGATCGGCCCATGAGATGACAAATACCGTCATCGACGGATCGAGATCTTGCGCGCGGCGATATAATTCGCGCTCCGAGGGCCTTCGAGCCCGACCGCGAATACAAGACAAGAAGAAGCAGACATGGCTCCGTCTCAACCGCATGCATTGCAGCGTCCGCCCGCTGAAGTCCTGTATGCCGATCAGCTCGCGCAGCTGAAGGCGCAGGACGGCGCCCAACCACGCCCGCCGGGCTGGCAACTGAGTCTGACGGCCGCCCGCGCATTCATTGCCGGCGATCGCTCGCTCGGCATCGCGCCGAAGGTGGTCGCGCCGATCGCGAGCATCGAGCGCATGCTCGTCACGCTCGCCACCGGGCGCGGGCTGATGCTGGTCGGCGAGCCGGGCACCGCGAAATCGATGCTGTCCGAGCTGCTGGCGGCCGCGATCAGCGGCACGTCGACGCTGACGATCCAGGGCGGCGCATCGATCACCGAAGACCAGATCAAGTACGGCTGGAACTATGCGTTGCTGATCAACGAAGGGCCGAGCCCGCGCGCGCTCGTGCCCGCGCCGCTGTACCAGGGCATGCACGACGGCCGGATCGTGCGCTTCGAGGAAATCACGCGTGCGCCGCTGGAAGTGCAGGACTGCCTGCTCGGCATGCTGTCGGATCGCGTGATGGCCGTGCCCGAACTGCACGGCGAACACGGGATGCTGTACGCGCGCGAGGGCTTCAACATCATTGCGACCGCGAACACGCGCGACCGTGGCGTGAACGAGATGAGCGCGGCGCTCAAGCGGCGCTTCGATTTCGAAACCGTGTTTCCGATTCTCGACTTCGACAGCGAACTCGCGCTCGTGCGCGAAGCCAGCGCGCGCCTGCTGGCCGGCAGCGGTATTCCGGCGGCCGTGCCGCAGCCGGTGCTGGAACTGCTGGTCACCACGTTTCGCGATTTGCGCGGCGGGGCCGGCGATGCGGCGGGCAGCGACGGCGCGATGGACCGGCTGACGGCGGTGATGTCGACGGCCGAAGCGGTGAACGTCGCGCATGCGGTCGGCGTGCGCGCATGGTTTCTCGAGCAGCGCGAAGGGTCGCCGCAGGATCTGGTCGACTGCATCGCCGGCACCGTGGTCAAGGACAACGCCGACGACCGCGCGAAGCTGCGCCGCTATTTCGAACAGAAGGCCGCCCGGCGCGAAGGGGCGCACTGGCGCGCGTATTACGCGGCACGCCACCGTCTGCCGTGACGCGCGACATGAGTACGACCGATCGCGGCGGCATGCGCGGGCCGGGACGTCGTGCGCGCGATGCGCACGGCGTGCACGGCGTAGAGGGCGTAAAGGGGAGATCGGGCGGCATCGCGTCCGGCGCCTCCGCACGTATCGTCTTCGACTGACAGGCGCCGCATGCAGACCGTGACGCCCGGCCAGCCGCACATCGTCGGCATCCGCCATCACAGCCCCGCGTGCGCGCGGCTGGTGGCCGAGCGCATCCGCGCACGGCGGCCGCGCTACGTGCTGATCGAAGGGCCGGCCGATTTCAACGGCCGGCTCGACGAACTGTATCGTCCGCACCGCCTGCCGATCGCGATCTACAGCTATCTGTCCGGCGATACCGCGCATTACGGCTCGTGGACCCCGTTCGCCGAGCATTCGCCGGAATGGCAGGCATTGCAGGCGGGGCGCGAAGTCGGCGCGACGGTTCGGTTCATCGACCTGCCCGCGTGGCACGCGGCGTTCTCGCGGCTGGAGAACCGCTATGCCGATGTCGCGGACGCCGAACACGAGGCCCGCGCCGACGCATACGAGCGCGCGCTGGCGGACACGCTCGCGGTGCAAGGCCGCGATGCGCTGTGGGATCACCTGTTCGAGGACGTCGGCGATACGCCGGGCGCACTGGATGAACTCGAGGCGCGCCTGTCGACCTACTTCTCGCATCTGCGCGCCGACGATCCGGGCTCGCTCGGCAACCAGGCACGCGAACGGATGATGGCGCGCTGGATCGCGTGGGCCGTCGCCGAAGCCGGCGGGCAGGCGGACGACGTGCTGGTCGTCTGCGGCGGTTATCACGCGCCGGCGCTGGCGACACTCTGGCGCACGCAGCCGGCCGCGTTGCCCGATACGCCCGAACCCGGCGCGATCGACGGTGATGCCGGTGCCGTGCCCGACGAACGGGACGATGACGCCGGCACGTGCGAGACGGATTCGACGACCGCCGACGAGGCCGCGCGCAGCGTCCGCTACGGTTCCTATCTCGTGCCCTACACGTTCAAGCGTCTCGACGCGTTCGCGGGCTACGCATCGGGGATGCCTTCGCCGGCTTATTACCAGTGGGTCTGGGCTGACGGCGCGGAAGCGGCGGCGCGGCGCGTGCTCGAGAACGTGATGCAGCGGCTGCGCGCGCGCAAGCTGCCGGTATCGACGGCCGACCTGATTGCCGTGCACGTGCGGGCCGAAGGGCTGGCACGCCTGCGCGGCCACGCGCGGCCGTTGCGTTGCGACTGGCTCGACGCGCTGGCCGGCGCGCTGGTGAAGGAGGCGCTCGACGCGCCGCTGCCGTGGACCTATCGCGGGCCGCTGCGGGCCGGCACCGATCCGGTGCTGGTCGAGGCGATGGATGCGCTGGCGGGCGACGCCGCCGGCGAGCTCGCGCCCGGCACGCCGCAACCGCCGCTCGTCGCCGCGGTGCGCGACGAGCTGGCCGCGCTCGGCATCGTGCTGCACGGCACGCTGACGCTCGACCTGCTGACCGACCAGGGGCGTGCGCGCAGCCGCGTGCTGCACCGGCTGGCGCTGCTGCGCGTACCGGGCATCGTGCGCCGCCAGGGCGCACAGCTTGCGATGTCGGGCGAACGCGACGAAGTCTGGCAGCTCGGCGAGCCGCTCGAGCAGCAGGCGGCGCTGATCGAAGCAGGCGCGTGGGGCGCGACGCTGTCCGACGCGGCACGCGCGCGGCTCGAGGATGAATTGCGTGAGGCGAGCGGGCGCATCGCGCCGCTCGCGGCTGGCCTGAACCGCGCCGCGTGGGCCGGGCTGGCAGCGCTGAGCACCGCGCTGCTGGACACGCTGCACGATGCGGTCGCGCGCGAGCAGCGCTTCGAGTCGCTCGCCCCGGCGCTCGGCAACCTGCATACGCTGCTGCGTCACGGCCATCTGCTCGGCATGAACGATGCACCGGTGCTGCGGATCGTCGTCGAGGCCGGGTTCGATCGCGCGCTATGGTTGCTGGAGCCGGCCGCCGCGCTGCCGCCGGCCGATCTCGACGCCCACGTGCAGGGGCACGTCGCGCTGCGCCGGATCGTGGCCGACGTACTGGCCGGTGCCGACGGTGTCACCCACACGCCGCTCGCGATCGAGCCGTTGCGCGCGCTGGCCGTCTGGCGGCGCAAGGCGGCCGATACGGCGGCGGCGCCCGCGAGTCGCGGCGCGGCGCTCGGGTCGCTGCTCGGCCTGGCGGGGCAGGCCGGCGTCGACGACGGTCAACCCGTCGCCGGCATCGACGATGCGATGGCGCTGCTGCGGGCGATGGCGGCCGCCGCGCTCGGCGATGCGCTCGGCGGTTTGCTTGCGCTGGCGCGCGAGATACTGGCGAGCGCGCCGGCTTTCGTCGCGGGCATGGATGCGACCGTGCGCGCGCTCGACGACGCCGATTTCGTGCTTGCGTTGCCGGGGCTGCGCAGCGCATTCGCGTGGTTGCCGCCGCGGGAGCGCGGGCAGCTCGCGGATCAGGTGCTGGCGCTGCACGACGCGACACACCTGTCACGCCGCGTGCTGACGGAGCGGCACGCGGACGATGCCTCGCCCGAGGCGGCCGCGCACGCCGCGCGCATCGAGGCGCAGGTGCTCGGCCGTCTGCGCCGCTGGGGGCTCACGCCCGATCCGGAGGCGTCGTGAAGTGCCGATCGACAGGCCGCCGTGCATCCGGCTTCCGCTTCCTTCACCACGATGTCGCGCCGTCACGGCACGGTGCGGCGCGTTTTCCGCGAGTCCTGCCATGCCGCTGAACATTCCCGGTCCGCTCGAACGCTGGCGCCTGCTGCTCGGCGAACCGGCCGAGGCCGCATGCGGCACGCCGGGTGCGGACGCGCGGGCCGCCGATGCGGCGCTCGACTGGCTGTACGGTCGCGACGACGACCGCGCGCAGCGCGGCGAGCGCGGGGCCGGCCTCGGGCCGTCCGCGCTGAGCACGCCGGACTGGATCAACACGATCCACACGCTGTTTCCGAAGGAGGTGATCGACCGGCTCGAGCGCGACGCGGTCGAGCGTTTCGGCATCGACGAAGTCGTCACGAACCTCGAGGTGCTGGAGCGGATCGAGCCGTCCGAATCGTTGCTGCGCGCCGTGCTGCACACGAAGCACCTGATGAATCCCGAGGTGCTGGCGGCCGCGCGGCGGCTGGTTGCCGAGGTGGTCCGGCGAATCATGGAGCGGCTGGCGACCGACGTGCGGCAGGCCTTCAGCGGCACCCGCGACCGGCGCCGCCGCTCGCGGATGAAGATCGCGCGCAATTTCGACTACACGCGCACGCTGGCCGCGAACCTGCGTCACTGGCATCCCGAGCGGCGCAAGCTGTATCTCGACACGCCGGTCTTCAACAGTCGCACGCGTCGCCACGCCGAGCCGTGGGACATCGTGCTGCTCGTCGACCAGAGCGGGTCGATGGTCAACTCGGTGATTCACAGCGCGGTGATGGCCGCGTGCCTGTGGCAATTGCCGGGCATGCGCACGCGGCTCGTGGCCTTCGACACGTCGGTGGTCGACCTGACCGCCGACGTGTCCGACCCGGTCGAGCTGTTGATGAAGGTCCAGCTCGGCGGCGGCACGGACATCGCGAAGGCCGTCGCGTATGCGCAATCCTGCGTCGCGAATCCCGCCCGCACGATCATCGTGCTGGTCAGCGATTTCTATGAAGGCGGCAGCGGCTACGAACTCGTGCGCCGCGTGAAGGCGCTGGCCGAGAGCGGCGCGCGCGTGCTCGGGCTGGCCGCGCTCGATTCGGCTGCCGAGCCCGCCTACGACCGCGAGATGGCCGCGCGGCTCGTGAACGCCGGTGCGCAAGTCGGCGCGATGACGCCCGGCCAACTGGCCGCGTGGCTCGCCGAGAAGGTGCAGGGATGAGCGCGCCGATCCGCGACGACCTCCTCGAACTGACGCCCGAAGCGCTGACGGCGCTCGCCAATGCCGGGTTCGTCAAGCGCGCACAGAAGGATGTCGCCGCCGGCGCAGTGCCGGCGGTGGCCGTCGACGGCGACGGTACGGTGCACGCGTCGTTCGCCGACGGCGTGCGTACCAGCCTGCCACCGGGCCGGACCTTGCGCGACGCTGCGTGCAACTGCACCGCGAGCGGCATGTGCCGGCATCGCGTGATGCTGGTGTTCGCCTATCAGGCGAGCAGGCAGGGGAACGAAGCGGCTGCCCCGGGCGAGGTGCGTGCAGACGGAGACGACAGGACGGGGCAGGCCGATACGCGCGATGAATCGATCTGCAATCCGGACGATGTCGCGCGCGGCGCTACAGGCACCGGTTCGGACGATGCGCCGCCGGGCGACGACACGAACGGCACGTCGTCCGCGGATCGCGCATGGAGCCCCGCCGATTTCGACGATGCCGCGCTGGCGGCGAGTTTTGCGCCGTCGGTGCTCGAACAGGCCGCGCGCATGGCGGCCGCGCGGCCCGCCGTGACCGTGCAGCCGTGGTCCGGCGCACAGTCGTCGCCGGTTGCACGCCTGCCGATGTGCACCGTGCGGTTCTTCTCGCGACGCTCGCTCGCGCATGCGCGTTGCGACTGCCGGCAAGGCAGCGGCTGCGCGCACGTCGTGCTGGCCGTCTGGGCATTCCGACAGGCCGGGGCACCGGCCGACGGCGTACCGGAGACGATCGTCGAGGTGCGCCCGCCGGCCGGCGAAGAAGACGAGCGTGGCGACGACCGGTCGCCGTTGCGCGACGACGCGGCGCACGCGCTGATCGCCGACCTCGACAGGCTGGTACACGCGCTGTGGCTGGACGGTTCGAGCCAGCCGCCGATCGCGCTGGCCGCGCGCGTGGAGTCGCTGCGCGGCCGCCTGCGCGAGCGTGGCTGGCAGTGGGTCGACGACGCGCTCGACGAAGCCTGGCAGCTCGTGCACGCGCAGCATGCGCGCAGCAGCCGCTTCGAGCCGCTGCGGCTCGTGCGCGTGCTGGCCGAACTGTGGGCGCGCCTGCGCGCGGCGCTGTCCGCCGCGACGCAGCTTGAGGGTGCTGCCGTGCCGGCCCGCCAGATGCTCGGCATCGGCGTGAAGGGCGAGGTGGAACTCGATCATCTGCGGCTGGTGTCGCTCGGCGTCGAGCTGTGGGCCGACGACGCGGAAGAGGGGGCGAGCGTGCTGTTCGCCGATCCCGATACGCAGACCGTGATGGTGCTGACGCGCAACTGGCCGCGTGCCGCCGACGTCGCGGCCGGCGGCCGTGCGCCGGATCTGGCCGGCCGCCGCGTCGCGGGGTTTCCGTTGCGGCAGATCGCCGCCGGGCAGGTCGTCACGAAGACCGCGAAGCGGCGCGCGAACGGTGCGGTCGACATCTCCGCCGGCGTGCGGCAGACAGGCGTGCTGCCGCTGTCGCCGACCTCCTGGGACGATCTCGTCGCGCCGATCCGCCAACCGGGCATCGCGGCGCTCGTCGCGCACCTGCGTGACGCGCAGCCCGACTTCGTGCGGCCGAGACAGGCGGCGAACGGCGCGGCGGCCGGCGCGGCCGGGTCGCTGCACGTGGTCGCGTTCGAGCCGATGGTCGTGCGGTCGGTCCATTGGGATGCGGCCGCCCAGGTGCTGCACGCGCGGCTCGCGCAAGGCGAAGGCGGGACGGCCGAGGTGGGCGGCAACGATGTGCTGCACCTCGCGCTGCCGCATCGCGCCGTGGCACCCGGCGCGGTCGATGCGCTGGCGCGCGCGCTGTCCGGCGAATGGGGCGCGTTGCGCGCGCTGGCGGGCACCGTCCGGCTGCATGCGGGCACGGCCGTGATGCGGCCGCTGGCCGTGTTGACCGCGCAGCGCGCCGTCGTGCTGCAGACCGAAACGACGGCGCCGCAACCGCTGCCGCTGGCCGGCGGGCGCGAGTCGTTGCCCGCGCTGGTCGCGCTCGCTGAGGACACGCTGGCGCTGCTGTCCGAGTGGCTGCGCCAGGGCATGCGCCATCAGGGCGGCGGCGCGATCGAGCGTGCGCTGGCGCAGGCCACGCGACTGGAGCGCGCCGGCCTCGCGCACGCCGGGCGGCTGCTGCGCACGCTGGCCGACGGCCTGCGCGGTGCGCAATCGGCGTCGATCCTGACGCAACTGGGTTCGCTGACGTTGCTGCTGCTGGGCATCGTCGAGCAATGACGGCATGACCGTCGAACGGGCGAGCAGGCGGCGCCCGACACCGCGAGCCGTCGGGCAGGCTGCACGGCTCGCGGGATGAATGAACGAGAGGGCGCCATGGCTGCGTTGCGGCCATGGCATGCGGGCGCGGCATCGTGCCGCGTCGTCGATCCGAGTGAGAGGGAACGGATGCGTCGTTTTGAACTGATCGAAGGCAACTCCAGCAAGTTCTGGGAAGTGGAGCAGGAGGGCTCCGGGCTCAATATCCGCTGGGGCCGCATCGGCACCGCGGGCCAGAGCCAGACGAAGTCGTTCGCGGACGACGCGAAGGCGCGCGCCGCGCTCGACAAGCTCGTCAAGGAGAAGACCGGCAAGGGCTATGCCGAAGTCGCGGTAGCGGCCGGCGCCGGCATCGGCGCGACTGCCGCCAAGCCGCCGGCCGCCGCGTCGTCGGCAACCCCGGCCGCGGTGACGCAGGCGTCGACAGACGCGGAACCGGCCGCGAACGCGCAACCCGCAGCGGCAAAGGCCGCGAAGGGTGTGCCGCCCACACCGTCGGCCCGGCCGGCCGCATCGACGCCGCCTTCAACGGTTTCCAGCGCCACCGACACCGCCGCCGCGCCCTTGCCGCCGGTCGCCGCCGAAGGTTTCGATGCGCAGTGCGAGCGTGTCTTCGAGACCGTGCGCGCGCAGATCGCGAATGGCGACCTGAAGCCCGGCGAGACGTTGACGGCTGCCGTGATCAAGCGCCGCTACGACGTCGGCGACCAGGGCGCCGCGATGGCGCTCGACCTGCTCAAGTCGCGCCGCCTGCTGCATGGCTGGGGCGCGTCGGCCAGCGTGCACGAGCACGGGCAGGCGACTGCCGTGGCGCTCGGCGAGTGGTTGGCGTCCGAGGCGGCCGCCGCGCCGGCGCCTGCCGCACCCGCCGTCGCCGACACCGGCGCACCGCCGTGGCTGATGCACGGCGATCCCGTGCGGCTGTCGCCGCAGATCCTGCGCGAAGCCTACGCATCGCGCCGTTTTCCCGTCGCGGTGACCGTGCTCGACGTGCGCGCTGCGTGGCTGAAGATCGAAGGCAAGGACGGGTACTCGATCGACATCGGCGCGACCGACGCGGCGCTGCGCCCGGCCGCCCAGCGAATGCTCGACCGGCTGGCCGCGCGTACGCCGATCGCCGGGCCGGTGGCGGACGCGCAAGCCGACGCCGTGCTGTTCGCGCTGGCGATGACCGTGGGCGACTATCACGGCGAAACCGCGATCGGCCGCCCGGTCGCCGACTACCTGGTCGCGCAATACGGATTGACGGGCGCGATCGACGTGCTGCTCGACGCGTTGAAAATCCACGTGCACGCCGATTACGACCGTCAGGCGCAGCGCCGCCACCATCGTTTCTCGACGAATGTCGAGGGCCCGGTGCGCGAGAGCTGGCGCGGGCCGATCGTCGGCGGCGAGGCGGCGCTGCGCGAGCATCTTGCCGCGGCGAGCGAGGCGGACTGGCAGGCCTGCGTCGACAGGATCGAGGCCGCGTTGCCGGCGCTGCACCCGACCCGCCAGCCGATACCCGCACTGTTGTTGCCCGATGCGCCGCAGCTGTCGAATGCGCTGGTGCGCAGGCTGAGCGCTGAACGCGACGTGCCCGATACGCTGCACTGGATGCTGCTGACTGCGACCGATCCCGATGCGATCGCGGTGGTCGGGAGAATCCGGCCGAACAGCTATGGCCGCGAGTTCTGGGGAATGTCGCGGATGGTCGCGACCGTGCTGCGCGAGCGCGGCACGGCAGCGTTCGACGTGCTCGAACGCGGCGCCGCCGCCGACGAGGCGGGCGACGCGCTCGCCGCGATCGGCACGCCCGACGCGGTGGCTGCGCTGGCGAGGGTCGCCAGCGGTTCGAAGGGCGCGCTCGCGCGTCTGTCGCTGTCGCTCGATCGCTGGCCGCTGGCGGGCATGGTTGCGCTGTCGCGGCTCGTGGCCGCGGGCGGCAAGGATGCCGGGCTGCTGACGCCGAGCCTCACGCGCCTGTTGCGCGCGCATACGGCGCACGTCGACGCGCTGCGGCCGTGGCTCGACGCACCGGCCCAGGGCGTGATCGACAAGCTCCTCGCGCTGCTGGCCGGCCCGGCCGAGGTCGCATCGGCCGAGGAGTTGCCGGGTGTGCTGGCCGCGCCTCCCTGGCTTGCCGCGCGGCAGAAGCGGGCGGCTGCGCTCACGCTGGAGCCGCTCGAACTGGCAGCGGTCGAATGCTGGGACGAAGCGAAGCGCAGCCAGGCGAAAACGCTCGACCGGTGGGAAATGAGTCGGCTCGCCGCGGCGTCGAAGGACACGATGCTGCTGATCGCCGGCCTCGGCTTCGAAGCGAGCAAGAAATATTACGGGCCGCTCGGCGAGGCGGCGGCGAAGGCGATCCGGCAAGGCGATGCGCCGGCGTTCGTCGCCGCGTGGCGCGCGATGATCGACGCGCGCAAGCGCGAGCGTTACTTCTGGTACTGGCTGCGCGCCGAATTCCTGACGCTGTTGCCGGCCGCGGTGGCCGTCGACATCTGGAACGCGGTGGCCGGCGAACACAGCACGACAGGCGTGAACCCGCTGATGGCGACCTTCGGCCTGCCCGCGTTGCCCGGCCTCATCGCGACCGTGCGCAACAAGCCGACCGAGAATTTCGGCTACGCGCTGAATTACGGCGCCGTCGAATGCGCGCCGATCGCGGCCCGCGCGTTCGCGAAGCTGAAGACCTTGCGCGACGACGGCCGTGCGTGGCTGCTGAAGTTTCCGGAGCATGCGGCCTGCGGCCTGATCGCAGCGTCGCTCGGCAAGCCGGGCGAAGCGCGCGACTGCGCCGGCGCGGCGCTGCGTTTGCTGCAGGCGAACGGCCACGAGGCGCTGCTGATCGACGTCGCCTCGCGCTATGCCGACGACGCGGTGCCGCAAGCGGTGCGCGCCGTGCTCGACGAGAGCCCGCTCGACCGTTTCCCGACCAGGCGCAGCAAGCTGCCCGAATTCTGGCAGCCGCGCGGCTGGCGCCGGCCGGTGCTGAAGAACGGCAAGGCGCTGCCGGACGACGCGCTCGACCATCTCGGCCAGATGCTGACGTTCCCGACCGGTGAAGGCGTCTACGGCGGCATCGACGTCGTGAAGGACGCGTGCACGCCGGCGTCGCTGGCCGACTTCGCGTGGGACTGCTTCAACGCATGGCTCGATGCCGGCGCGCCGGGCAAGGAGGGTTGGGCGCTCACCGCGTTGGGCCTGTTCGGCAACGACGACACCGCACGCAAGCTGACGCCGCTGATCCGCACGTGGCCCGGTGAATCGGCGCATGCACGCGCGGCGACCGGCCTCGACGTGCTGGCCTCGATCGGCAGCGACGTCGCGTTGATGCTGCTCAACGGCATCGCGCAGAAGGTCAAGTTCCGCGCGCTGCAGGACCGCGCGCGCGAGAAGATCGATGCGATCGCGGAAGCGCGCGGGCTGTCGTCCGAGGAACTGGAGGACCGTCTCGCGCCGGATCTCGGGCTCGACGAACAGGGGACGATGCTGCTCGACTTCGGTCCGCGTGCGTTCCGGGTCGGCTTCGACGAGACGCTCAAGCCGTATGTGCGCGAGACCGGCGCCGACGGCGTGGCCGGCGCGCGGCTCGCCGATCTGCCGAAGCCGAAGAAGACCGACGATCCCGTGAAGGGCAAGGAAGCGGTCGAGCGCTTCAAGGTGCTGAAGAAGGATGCGCGCACCATCGCGAGCCAGCAGGTCGCGCGGCTCGAGGTGGCGATGTGCGGGCGCCGCCGCTGGACACCCGAGGTGTTTCGCGCGTTTCTCGCCGAGCATCCGCTTGTGCGCCATCTTGTCCAGCGCCTTGTCTGGGGTGTGTACGAAGTCGACGACGGCGGCAACTTCGGCGGCACGCTGAAGGCCTGCTTCCGCGTGGCGGAAGACGGCACGGCGGCGACTGCCGACGACGATGCGTTTACGTTGCCGGAGGGCGCGACGATCCGCATCGGGGTGCCGCATGCGCTGGAGATCGCGCCGGCCGATGCCGCCGCATTCGGGCAGGTGTTCGCCGACTACGAGCTGCTGCAGCCGTTCGCGCAGCTCGGTCGCGACGTGTACCGGCTGACCGACGACGAGCGCAACGGGCGGCAGCTCGAACGCTGGAAGGGCGTCAAGGTGCCGACCGGCCGCGTGCTCGGGCTCGTCAACAAGGGCTGGCGGCGCGGCCAGGTCGAGGACGCAGGCTGCATCTGGTATTTCACGAAGCCGCTCGGCGCGGGCAAGGTGATCGAACTGTCGCTGGACCCGGGGATCTTCGTCGGGGCGGTCGACATGAATCCGGATCAGCAACTCGGCGCGTTGCAGGCCGGTTCGCCGTCGAACTGGGGCAGCATTCGCGAGCCCGATGCGCTGTCGACGCTCGACGAGATCTCGGCGAGCGAGTTGATTCGCGATCTGGAGGGGATGCGGGAGTAACACGTGACCATTGCGTGACCATTCACCTTCATCCCATTCGACATGAAGACAACGATTGCCCTCCGGACGCTGGCCCGCATTGCATTGCTGCCGGCGTCCATCTGGTTCGCCGGCGCCGTACACGCCGCCTCCTTCAATTGCCATCTGGCCAGACAACCGGCGGAGCAAACGATATGCGCCGTCCCCGAGCTGTCGAAACTCGACGATCAGCTCGCGATCGCGTGGTCGCTCGCGCCGCAACGCGTTGACAGGTCGCACGGCGAGTCCGGCCTCAATGGACTGAAGCGCGATCAGCGCGGCTGGCGAATCCAACGGGATGCCTGCGGACGAGACGTCGACTGCCTGCGTACCAGCTATCTCCGGCGGCTGCAGCAGCTTTCCCAGCCCAACCCCGAAATCGTGCTCGACATCAACGACTTCCACTGGTCGCAAACCTGGACGCTCCTGGAGATTTCGTCCAGGCCGTTGCCGCGCAATCGCGGCGGAATCATCATGATTCACCTCAACCCGTATGCCGATGCCGCACGGCTGACGTTCGACGCGTCATCGTGGAACGGTGAAAACAGCGGACGGGAATACAAGGCAGACGCCGTCGTGCGAGCCGACGGCAAGGCATTCCACGTGGGCGCCGACGGCTGCCAGCTCGATTTCGCCATTCACGGTGCGCAGATGGAAGTCGAACAGCGCGGTCAATGCGGGACCGTGCTCGGCCACGGCAGCGACGTAGATTTTCAGGGCACGTATATCGACGAGGAGCACGCTCCGAACAAAGGCTTCCAATTTGAATGACCGTCTGAACCGCACGTCTGCAAACCGACACGCCGACCGCCTCGGTCACGCCTGTCGCCCATTCGCCCGTTCCTGCAATGCCAACCATGACGCAGCTGACACCTGAACTCCTTGCCGTCCTGCACCGGCCCGTCCTCGACGAAACCGATCTCTTCACGCTGGACGACTTCTTCGAACTGGCCGAAGTCGACGAACTGCGTGCGCAGGCGCAGGACCGTCGCCGTGCCGACGCGATCCTGCACGCGTGTGCGGCCGAGCTGCCGGCGCTGCATCCGAATCGCGCGGCGTTGCTGGCGTTGCTCGGTGGCGCGATCGTCGAGGGCGGGGCCGATCCGCGCATCCTGTTTCCGGCCGCGCTGGCGAGGCTTGGGGCGTGGCTGCCTGAACTCGCGCCGTTTTGCGCAAGGGCAGTCGAGGATGACGATGATGATGCCACCGACGACGAACGGCGCGACTGGCACGCCGCCCGGCAACGGCTCGATGCGCTCGACGGGCGACAGGGCCGGGAAATCGATGCGTTGCGGGACGCAGTCGATACGCTCGTTCTGCCGCTGATGGCGATGCTGATGCGCGACCGTGACAATCACGGCGATCTTGTGGCCGACACCGCGCTGCAGGCGTTGCTGGAGCGGATCGCCGACAACGACAGTTTGCCGTTCGATCAGTTGCACTTTCTGTGTGCAGCGTCGGCGTTGAGCTACGAACCGGAGTGCGTCGTCGTGCTGCCGGCTTCCGGCACGGGCTTCGTCGCCAGCGCGCATGCGGTCAACAACACGTTCCATGCGTTCACGCTGCTACAGCGCCTGATCGGCGAACATGCGCGGACGCTGCGCGTCGGCGAGCCGATCGCGCCGAGGAGCGGCGACGAAGATCAGGATTCGTCGGAGTTTCACTGGCTGCAGGGGCATGCGTACGCGAACGGCGTGCTGGTCGACAACCTGGCGCTCGCATGGGGCGAAGCGTCGTTGCGCAGCCACCGCAAGCACGGTAAATGCGTGCTGATCGCGCTGGAGACGGAGGAGGGTATCAAGAGGAGCTGGAACGGCTTCAATGGCGTCTGCCATCCGGCGCAGAACCCGTCCGTGACGCTGGTGCGGTTCCTGACGAGGGAGGAAGTGGCCGCGTATCTGGTTTGATGCGTTGGGGCGAAATCGGCGTAGTGATCACGGATGATCGACAGTGCCCGATCGGCCAGATCAGCGTCCAGCCGTCGATTACCGGGACGCCCACGCTTGCGCGAAGCCAGTCCGGCGGCGCCAGACTCACGGTAACGATCCACCAGACGCTGGAGCTGACGCACGGTCACGCCCAGTCGTTCGGCCGCGCGTCCGGGCTTGAGTCCCATGTCCACCACGGCCTGGATTACCTTGAGTCGATCAAGCTCTCGCATCGTCAGTGTCACCAATCCGGCTGGCTGCATGGTCGGCCCCCGTGCTTGCTCAACGAGCCGTCCAGCATGCCAGCAGTCAAAAACACGACATCTGTAAATAGCCAGAACACGACATTAGGATATAGCTGCTACAACAAATGTCATACCCGGATTCAGATGTCCACCTTCCAGCTATTTAGAGATGTCCGGTTTTAAGGTCGGTTTTGCTGCGTCTCTTTCCTCGCTTTAACCGTTACGCAGTGTCGAAGGCCGGCGCCTGAACGGGCAGGGCGCTTGCGTTCGTTTCCTCCGTTTTTGCAGACCGACGGCCAGGTTTGTTTGGCGGCTTTGCGGTTTGCCGACATTGCGCCAGATCCACGATCACATGCTCGACGTCAGCCTGCGTGATCTTGCGTTGCTTCTTCTTGCCCGGTTCAGCCTCGTTTCGATTGGTCCGGGTCGCGTCGCCTCGATGTGTTCGGGACGGGGCTTTACCGATTCGGCTGTTATCGCGTTGCGCCTGAAGCGCTTGCGCGACCTGCAGCACATGGCTCAAACGCTTGTGCTCAACGACGGCACCTTGATCGATTTCAGCCAGGCGGTCATATTCCTTGTAGGGCAACGCTCGACCATCAGCACGAATCTCGATCCGCCCATCCGGGTACTCCCACACCTCGATCTGCCGGTCGATCAGCTTCCGGTTCTCCAGTGTGTCGTCCAGTAAGTACATCACCCGGTCGTACTGCACCGTCAGCGACTTCGTTACTTTCCGCGGCTCGCGCCACGTCAGCGCCAGATCCAGACTCTCGTCGGCCCGCAGCGGCCGGTGCGCATTGAACTCGCTCTTCGGCGGCTTCGCGAAGCGCGCGTTGTAGGCGGCCATGAAGGAGGGCGCGTAAGCGTTGGCGTCGACCACCGTGTTGATCCCGCGCAATCTCAACTCCTTGACCAGTCGATCCTGCAACGTCAGGTGCGCTCGCTCGACGCGCCCCTTGGCCGAGCTGCTGTTCGCGCAGAACGTGTCGATGCTCAGCTCGTACATCGCGCGGCCGAACGGTGTCACACGGTTACCGGTCTTGCCTGGCTTCACGTTGCGGAACACGCTGGCCTTGTCGCTGTAGAACGCCCCAGGTTTGCCGTGCCGTTCGATGTACGCGCGCGTCGCCTCGAAGTAGCTGAACGTCGACTCCGTCTGCGTGAAGTGCAGCATCATCAACCGGCTCGTCGCGTCGTCCACATACACCAGCAGCGCGCAGGCCGGCGCCCGGTTCTCGAACCATCGATGATCGCTGCCGTCGATCTGGATCAGTTCGCCCAGGCACGCCCGGCGCGCACGCGGCTGATAGACCTTCGGCGGTCGTTGCCGGCGTGGAATCCACAAGCCAGCCTCCGTCATCAGCTTCCTGACCGTTTCCTTGGCCAGCCGAATGCCGTGACACTCCCAGAGCTTCTCGCAGGCCAGTGTCGGCCCGAAATCGGCGTAGCGATCTCGGATGATCGACAGCGCACGATCGGCGGCTCCTGGGTCCAGCCGACGGTTGCCGGGCTTCGCTCGATGTCCCGATACCAAACCCGCCGCGCCATGTTCCCGAAGTCGGGCGACCAGCCGGCGAATCTGCCGGGTCGTCAGTTCCAGCCGTTCCGCTGCACGCCACGGCTTGAGCTTGCCATCCGCCACGTCTTGAATGACCTTGAATCGGTCCAGCTCGCGCATCGTCATCGTGATCCACTCCGTTGCAGCCATCGCAGCCTCCGGCGCCGGACACCCGGCGGCCGAACAGCTTACGCGGCACGAAAGCGGACATTTCTATGTAGCTAAAAGCGGACATTTCAATCTAGCCACTACAACACAAATTGCCGATAATTCACGTTATGTCAACTCGCAAAGCTGAACGAACCTATTACCCACATCGGCGAACACGCCGTTATCCATCAGCGATATTGCGGTGGCACGAACCATGGCCGGCGGGCGTGCCGACGTTACAACTTGGGGTCGCGCTTGCCGGTCATGCATTCGTGCCGTCCGCCGCGTGTATAGACGTCCACGCGCGCAATCTGCGACATCGAACCACCGGAGTACACCGTCAACCGGCCGATGCCCAACGGGGCCAAGAGCCGGGACAGCATCGGTCTGCAGGCAGGCGCGCATGTCGTCCGGTCATTGATCAGGGTGACCTCATCGCCGAGCAGGCCTTCACGATGCCCCAGCAATAAAGTGCCCGCCTCGGAGTGAAATAGAAATTGAAACGTGTTTCCCTTTGACCCATCAAGGCCGAGGCATTGCCGCCACGCCCGCGTCAACTGGAAATCCTGGGTCTCCCGCAAAGTGGAATTGATCCCGTACACGCGATCCGAGCCCAAAATCGTGCCGATCGATCCCAATTTATCCCCGGTCTTGAACCGGCCATCAGGATTGTTTGGCAGATCGAGCCCTCTTCTTTCCCGAAATGACCGGATTCTTTGATAGCCTTCAAATGGCGTTTCCTCTCGTTTAAGACCGAGAGGATCTCTCCAGCCAAATACGTTGGGCGCGTATTGGTATGGGTTGATTCCACCATCGATTCGAATGGGGTCCTGGCTGACGAAGCTCCCGACCACCGGATCGTAATATCGGTATCGGTTGTAGTGCAGGCCCGTTTCCCAGTCCTCGTACTGCCCCTGGAGCCGTAGTGGCTGATCGTCGGCAGCGTGCATCCGGGCTGAACTGACATGCCCCCACGCCCCGTAACGCCCCTCCCAGATGATCGCACTGGATTGATCGATCAGTCGTGTCGGCGCCCCGCTGGGCTCGGTTTGGAAGAACACGTTGCGCGCCGCAAATTCCGACGCCGCCGTCGACTGATCCGAACGGTTCTTCGGTGCGTATCGCAACGCTGCCAGTGGTCGAAACGTACCAGGGTAATAAACCCACTCGCACGATTCTCCGTAGCCATCCGCTGGAGATATGTCGACCGGACCCGCTCCCCAGCCGGGATCCGGCTCGTTGACGACATTCATCAACGGCACGTCGACGTTCTGGCCCGGGTGCGCTATTTCACCCACCAACGCGTCGCCGTCCCAAAAGTAATCGTGACGGTGCGACCTGACTGTTGATGCTGATACCGACCCGGCCGGCGCGTCAGGCGTGTCGAGGATCTGCGTAGTCTTCCGGATGCGCCGCTGAAAGACGTCGTACGCGTAGCGGGTATGAATACGACTCGCCTGGATCGCAGGGTCCGCCGGCATGCGTACCGCCGATGTTTCGATCAGCAGCCCGTCGCCGTCCCAGCGCAGCAGCAAATCCTGTTGCGCGTCACGCTTGCGTATCAGGTTGCCCGCACGATCGAACGTATAACGACAGCCATCGTGCTCGCCCTCGCGTACCCAGGCATCGAGTGGCAACGTCAGGTCCGACACACCGGTGCGATGGCCCGGGTTGCTTCTCGTCGTCAACAGGTCGCCCGCAGGATCGTGCAGGAAGCGCAGCAGTTTGCCGCTCGGGTCGAGGTACGCGGTCAGCTTGCCCATCGGGTCGTAATCGAAACGTTCGATACCGAGTCGGGAGTCGCGCTTCTCGGTCATCTCGCCGTTGGCATCGTATGTGTACTCGGTGGCAAAGATGGCGCCGGTACCGGACAACAATGTTTGCCGCGCCAGTTGCCCCTCCTTCGTGTACACCAGCTCGCGTCGCAACGCCTCGCCCAGGTATTCCACGCAGATCCGGCCAAGCGCATCCCGCTCGAGCTTGACGGGCGCGGCATCGTCGATCTGGATCGAGGCGACGGCGCCGAATGCATCGTAGCCATAGCGTACGGTGTGCGTCACCGTTTCGTGACCGGTCACGAGCCGTGTGCGGCGCTCGATGCGCCGCCCGACCGTATCGTACCGGTAAGCGATGACGAAATCGTCGCCTTGCCTTTCTTCAATGAGGCGGCCTGCGTCGTCGTAGCCCAGTCTGAGGCAACTGTCCGGATTCTGCGCCCCGACGAGCCTGCCGATGCGGTCGTATTCGAATTTCTCGATGCGAAAACCGTCAGCCTGTCGGGAGTCCGAGACCTGCTTCTGCACCACGCGCCCGAACCTGTCGGTCAGATAGAGAACAGCCAGCCCGGCCGGGTCGACACTCCGTCGCAGTTCGCCGAACTCGCCATACTCGTAGCGACGCAGTTGGCCCCAGTAGTCGACTTCCTCGACAATACGGCCCATCGCATCGCGCGTGAGCTGGTATCGTTCGCCGCGCTCGTTGATGACGCCAATGAGCCGGCCCTCCGTATCGTACTGGTATTCGACGCTGGTTCCGTCCAGCGATATCCGTTTGGTGATTCGCCCCGGCGTCGAGTACTGAAGCTGCGCCGTAGCGCCGGCCGGATCGCGATAGTGCGTCAGGTTGCCATCGGCATCGTACCCACACAGAACCTCCTTCCCGCTCGGCTCGATTGCGCGCGTCAAATTGCCATTGCGGTCGTATTCGTACCGACTTGTCTGTCCGAGTGCGTCGATCACTTCGACGAGATGTCCTCGCGCATCGTGCCGATAGAGCGTTCGATGGCCGAGTGGGTCCGTCACCGCCGCCAGATGACCGTCGCGGTCGTATTCGAGTCGCGAAAGTTCGCCGCACGGTCCGATCTGTGCGACAAGCTGTCCGTACGAGTCGTACTCGTAACGAGCGGTCGCATTCGACGGCGTCGTTTGTGCAAGCAAATTGCCTCGCTCATCCCATTCGTATCGCCATTGTCGTTCGCCTGGCAACGTCACGCAGACCGGATGATGGTTCGAGTCGTACTCGGTTCGAATCGATCTGCCGTCCGGCAGCGTTTCCATCACGAGATTGCCGCGCCGATCGTATGCCCACGACGTGATACGTCCGGCGGCATCGGTCGCGACACTCGTGCGTCCCCTTGCCTCGTACCGGTAACTCGTGACACCGCCGAGCGGATCCAGCTCGAATACAGGCATGCCCTGCGCGTTCAGTTGCAGTACTGTCGTATGTCCCAACGAATTGGTGATACACGTTTGCATTCGTGCGCGGTCGTACACAAATCGGTAATCGAACAAGCCGTCGTCGCCCCATGCATGGTCGACGCGCCAAACGCCGTCGTCGTCGGTGCAGTAATGGTAATGAAACGACATGCCCCGCGCGGTCGTATGCCTGACGATCCGATGCCCGTCCGCATAATCGAAGCGATACGGGCATCCCATTGCATCGACCGCAGCACGCAAGTTGCCGTCTCGATCATGCTCGTAGGTAACAAGCGGATGCGCGTGTCCATTCGCGTCGACCAGCGTCAATGCGGTCAGCAATCCGGCATGCGTGGCGCCGTTCGCATCATGACGGGCGGCGTCCCGGATCTCGCATGCGATGACGCGCCCGGTTGCGCCATCCCGTCTCCATTCGGCGATACGTTCGAGTCGTCCGCCCTGATCGCGTTCGAAGACCCATGCATTTCCGTTCGGGTCGGAGATGCGATGGATGGGCAGCGTCGGTCTCGACTCGCCGCTCGGCGGGATAATCGTTTGCTGCCATTGCGGCGGCAACGGGAATCCGTATTCGATGCTTTCGCGCGTGCGCAGCAAAAGCCGGTCGCCGAGCAGGTACAACGCATCCGCTTGCTGCCAGTCACATTCGCGCGAGGACCAGCCCTCGGTCGCGGGCAGTGCATCGAACGCAGTCGTATGATCCGGAAGATAGGCGACCACGCCGATCGCGTCGTCGTTCGGCAACAGCTCCAGCCGGATATCCGCTGGCGTCTGCCAACCTGCTCCAACGGCACCGATATGCGTATCGTGACTTGAATAGTATCGATCCCACTCGAGCGGCAAGCGTCCCGATACGATGAAGTCGCGTTGCTCCACGACCACTTCACCCGTCGACGCGTCCACCGGCTCCGCGTGCAACACCTTGCAGCGCAAGAACCCCGGCTTCAGATGCAGCTTGTCCGCCAGCGTCCTCGCCCACTTCGACCCCTGAAATGCCTTGAACAACCCCTTCGCCGCCGCGGCCATGTTCATGATCGGTGGTCCACCCACCAACACGGGCCTTCCTGCCGGAATCGGCAGCATCACCGAACTCGGCATCGACGGATAGGTTCGATCCGTATGCGCGCTGTTATGCGGTGGCGGCTCCATCCCGATCGACCAGCAACTCAACGCCTCCAGCGCCATGTACGACATCGGATCGTTGTTGGCGAGCACCGTCTTGCTGCCCATGAACGATTCCCCGTCATTTGACGGTTCGAACTCGGCCGGCGGCGGGGCAAACGATTCGCCAAGCGGAAAATGCAAACCCGGAACGTGATACGCATGCGTTCCGGCCGTGGCCCGCATCATGCCGTTCACGAGAATCGGCCTGCCGCTGCCGCCCCCCGATCCGACGTTCGAGCCAAGATCGTCGCTGATGCGATTCCTGATCGTGTTGGCTGCTTTCGCCAGTTTCATCCCCTCGGCGACATTGGGGTCGCTGGTCAGTTCATTGACCTGCTGGCCCGCTTCATCGGCGAGGTGTTCGAGCTGCTTCACATCTTCAGGGTGATCTTCGATGTATTCGGTCACCTTCTCCTGCACGATCATCATCGCAATGCAGCCGGCCACAGCCTTTGCGGCCTGGATGTACTCGCGCAGATCGAGCATGAACCCGACATGGGGGTGCGGCAGGAACACCGGCGGCGTACCTGGCGTGACCAGTACCGAATGAACGTCCACGCCAACAACGGGATCCAGATGCTTGACGGCCAGAAGTGCCACGGTTTCGCCCCCGCTCAGCGACCACTGCGCAACGCCGCGACCTTCTCGCTCAACGCGTTGCGCCGTCGGTCCTGTACACCGAGCTGCGACACCATCCACTCGACAACCATCGGCAGATTGCTGTTCGCCCGCATCGGCTCGTCGATCATCAATCCCGCATCGAGCGCGTTGAACCCGGCCTCCAGCGCATGGTCACGCTCCCCTGCCCGCTCCCAGCACACCGCGCTCATCCGCCACGCCTCGACCGTCATCAGCCCGTCCTTCGCGGCGGTAGTCGACGCCACCGCACGCTCATAGCAATACGCCGAGTGCGCATAATCCCGGTGCGTCAGATGCACGCTCGCTTCGCCGAACCAACCATTCGCGACAAGCTTGTGCCCGGCCGGATGCCCTGCTTCGACCGCACGCGTCCCGCTGCCGACGGCACTCCGATACGCTTCGATCGCACGCTCCCGATCGCGCCACTTCAGATATGCCGCACCTGCGATCAAATGCACGACAACGCACTGATCAAACCACTCCTCGCGCTCCGCGACGCTCAGTGCCGCCGCACGCAGTTCCTCGAGTCGTGCGGGACTGCCGCCTTCGATCATCTCGGTCAGCATCACGAAGTGCCGTCGGAACTCGCCGCTCGGCCCGCGCTCGCCCGATTCCGCCAGTAACTCGCGAGGCACGCTCGCCATCGAATACCTGGCGTGCACGACGAGAACCGCGGCGCGATGCCGTTGCATCAACGCAGCAAACGGCGCGATATCGATACGCGGCACGACAAAGCGCACGCGCTCGGCAAGCTGCGGCGCGACTGCAATGATCGACAGCACATCGTCCATCCATCGCACCCATGCCGCGTCATCCCGCACTTTCGCCGGCTCCAGCACGAACACCATCGCCGGAAAAACATCCGGATGGTGCCGCATCAGGCTGTCGGCAACCGCGAACAGATACAACAAGGGATTCTTGCCGTCGTCATACGGCGGCTGCCAGTTCGCACGCACGCCCTGCGCATCAGACCCCTCTCGCCGGCTGTCGTAGAACGCAACGAGGTCATCCGTCAATGCCTTTGCATAACCCGATTCATTGACGAACGACGCCCGCATCGTCCTGACCGCGCACGACGTCTCGTCCTGAACCTGGAAATACAGCCGCACGAGCTCCGAATCGGTCTCGTCGGTCTGCCAGATCATCAACCTCGCGGCTTTGTCTTTCGCGAAACTCATCCAGTCCGCGTGCGCATCCATGAACCTGCGCTCCACCGGATTGGTCGGTTGCCAGTTCTGCATTCTCGCGAACCTCCGTCACGGATTCAGTTTCAGGACGGCACCTTCGACCGTGTGCTCCGCAGTCGCCGACGACGTCACCGTCTTGCCGTTCACGCTGTGGGTGTTCGTACCGGTCGATGCGACGTTGACGCCCTGGATCGTGATGGTGCCGTCGCTTTTCATCACGATGCTCGACATCCCGCAGACGAGCGCAAGCTGATCGCCTGCGTTGACGAGCACCTGATGCTGCACGCTGGTCGTATGGTTCGCACCGACGTTAACGGTATGCTCCCCGCCGACCGTGTGCGTATGCGCATTCGCAATCGTCGACGTGCGCGTGCCGATCTCTTCTGTATGCGCCGACGCAACCAGCGTCTTCATGTCCTGCGACGTGGTCTGATACATCTGTCCGACGTTCAGCGTCTTGGCTTCGCCGATCGTTTCGGTCTTGCCCTTCGCGACCGTCTCGGTATGCACGCCTCCAATGGTCGCGTCCCGATTCGCGGCAATCGTCACGGTTTCGTTCTGTCCGACCGTCCGCGTCCGGTTGCCGACGACGCCATGCGTCTCGTTCGCCCCGATCTGCGCGACCCGGTTCTGCCCGATATTCACCGTCTCGTTCTGCCCCACGCTCCGTTGCCGGTTGTTCTTCACCTGCATCGTTTCGTCGTTCCCGACCGTATGCGTATGGTTGTTCCCGACGGAAAGCGAATGATCGAGTTCCGTCTCCGCATCGAAATTCCGTTCCGCGTGCATCCAGAGCTGCTCGGCGCCCTTCTTGTCCTCGAACCGGAACGCATTCGCATGCTCGGTCGTCCCGCCCGGTGACGAGCGCGACAGCAACCCGCTCTGCGTCGCGCTCCCCGGCAGCCCCCACGGCGGCATCCTTTCGCCGTTGTAAACCCGCCCGGTCACGATCGGCTCATCCGGATCGCCGTTCAGGAAATCCACGACGACCTCGTCGCCTACCCGCGGAATCTGCACCCCCCCGAATCCGCCACCCGCCCAAGGACTCGACACCCGCACCCAGCACGACGAATCCTGATTGCTTTGGCCATACCGATCCCACCGGAACTGCAGCTTCACGCGCCCGTATTGGTCGGTCCAGATTTCCTCCCCCGGCGGCCCGACCACGGTGGCCGTCTGCGGCCCGTTGGTGCGCGGCCGCGGCGTGTCGCGCGGCGACCGGTAAGGCAGGCTCGACGGCTGCACGAGCATCATCGTCCGATGCACCACAGCCTCCGCGCCCTGATCGCTCGCATACGCGTTCTCCTGGAAGCGGTACTGGCACCGCACGATCAGGTGTTCGCGGTTCTGGTCGGCGCGCGGGCAACGTTCGAGCGTGAACAGGTAACCGGGCGCGGCACCGCGCACATCGGTATCGGCGCTCGCCCGCTCATGTTCGGCCTGCTGCTCCTCGAGCCGAACGCGGCTGTAATGTGCGCCCGGCGCATCGTCGCGATAGCCGCCCGGCCATTCGAACGACGCAAGACTGTCGTGATCGTGCCCACGCGGATCGACCTTCTGCGACGAAAGATCGGCGCGCGGCCTCGTATAGTCGTAGTCGGTGGTCTGGTGCCGGCCGACGCTCACTTCCTGCGCGGGCAGCCAGCCGTCGATGCGCTCCTCGTCGGCGATCGCGGTGCGATCGCGCGCGATGTACGGAATCGTCTCGTAGCCGGGCAGCGCCGTGTGCGACGACATCGCGTCGCCCAGCATCAGCGTATGCGTATCCTCGGCGTGCCTGAACCAGAAGTAGATCCCCTCGAACTCCATCAGCCGCGACACGAACGCGGCGTCGGTCTCGTTGTACTGCACGCAGTAATCGCGCGGCACGTAAGTCTCCGCCAGGTGGCTCTCGATCGGAAAGCCGTACGTCGACAGGACCTCCTGCACGATCTCCGGCACGGTCTTGTTCTGGAAGATCCGGCAATCCGAGCGGCGCGTCGCGAGCCACAACCAGGGCCGCACGATCAGCTCGTAGCCGTAATATCGCTCGGCGCGCCGGCCGGCGAGCGACGCGCGCGCCACGATGCCGTTCAGGTAGCGCGTCGACAGGTCCTGCTGTTCGATCCGGACCGTCACGGGCTTGCCGAGCATGTCCTTCAGCGACAGGCTGTGACTGTCGGCGAGCGCCTCGATCCGGAATTCGAACAGCCGGCCGAGTTCGTCGCTGCCGTCGAGCGTATGGAACTTGAGGTCGTCGCCGTGCGGGCTGTCGAGTGTGAATACGCGATTCAAATCGCCTCCTCCTCGTCGAACCGGTATGCGAATTCGCCGTCGGCCGCGCCCAGCTCGATCGACGACAGCGTGCGGCCCTCGAGCGTCGCCTGCAGGATCGCGCGGCCGATGCGCGGCATCACGGTATGCGTGAGGATCGCGTCGACCATCCGGCCGCCGGACTCGATCGTCCGGCAGCGCTCGACGACCAGCGCGGTCGCCGCGTCGGTGCAGCGCAGCCGGATGCCGTGATGCGCGTCGATCCGTTGCTCGATCCGCCGCAACTGCAAGGCGACGATCCGCGCAAGCGTCGCGTCGGTGAGCGGGTAGTATGGCACGACGGTCAGCCGGCCGAGCAGCGCAGCGGGAAACACGTCGAGCAGCGGCGCGCGCAGTGCATCGGCGAGCGTCTGCACGTCGGGCAGGCGCTCGGGATCGCGGCACAGCTGCATCACGCGATCGGCGCCGACGTTCGACGTCAGCAGGATCACCGTATGCCGGAAATCGATGTCGCGCCCCTCGCCGTCCTCCATCCAGCCCTTGTCGAACACCTGGAAGAAAATCTCGTGCACGTCGCGGTGCGCCTTCTCGATCTCGTCGAGCAGCACGACGCTGTACGGGCGCCGGCGCACGGCCTCGGTGAGCACGCCACCCTGCCCGTAACCGACATAGCCGGGCGGCGCGCCCTTCAGCGTCGACACGGTATGGGCCTCCTGGAACTCGCTCATGTTGATGGTGATCGCGTTGTGTTCGCCGCCGTACAGCGTGTCGGCCAGCGCGAGCGCGGTTTCGGTCTTGCCGACGCCGGACGGCCCGCACAGCAGGAACACGCCATGCGGTTTCTTCGGGTCGTCCAGCCTGGCGCGTGCGGTCTGGATGCGCTCGGCGATCAGCTCGACCGCGTGCTTCTGGCCGACGACGCGTTCGCCGAGCGTATCGGCGAGCTTCAGCACGGCCTGCGTTTCGTCGCGCACCATCCGGCCGAGCGGAATGCCGGTCCAGTCGGCGACGACGGCGGCCACGGCGTGCGTGTCGACGGCCGGCAGCACGAGCGGCGCATCGCCCTGCAGGTCGGCCAGCGCCTGCTGGGCGGCCGACAGACGGGTTTGAGCGGCGATGCGCGCGTCGGCGTCGAGCACATGCGACGGGTCGTCGTCGAGCAGCAGCGCGCGGGCATCGACGATCGCCGTCAACGCGTCGCGTTCGGTCTGCCAGCGCGTGTCGAGCCGGTCGAGTTCGGCCCGGGCGGTGGCGATGTCGTGATCGATCGCATCGCGCCGGGCGGTATCGCCGGTGCCGAGCGCGCATTCGCGCCCGATCCGCTCGTGTTCGACGCGCAGGCTGTCGATGCGGCGGCGCGCATCCTCGACCGGCGCGGGCACCGCGTGCTGGCTGACGGCGACGCGCGCGCAGGCCGTGTCGAGCAGGCTGATCGCCTTGTCCGGCAACTGGCGGGCGGGAATGTAACGGTGCGACAGCGTGACGGCGGCCTGCAGCGCGTCGTCGAGCACGAGCACGCGGTGATGCGCCTCGAGCTTCCCGGCCAGGCCGCGCAGCATCGTCAGCGCGGCCGCCTCTTCCGGTTCGTGCACGTGCACGAGCTGGAAGCGTCGCGTCAGCGCCGGGTCCTTCTCGATGTACTGCTTGTACTCGGACCACGTGGTCGCGCCGATCGTGCGCAGCAGGCCGCGCGCGAGCGCGGGTTTCAGCAGGTTCGCGGCGTCGCCGGTGCCGGCCGCCCCGCCCGCGCCGACGAGCGTGTGGACTTCATCGATGAACAGGATCGCCGGCCGCTCGGACGACATCGCCTCGTCGATCACGCCGCGCAGCCGGCTCTCGAACTCGCCCTTCACGCTCGCGCCGGCCTGCAGCAGCCCGATGTCGAGCAGGTACAGCGCGACGTCGCGCAGCGACGGCGGCACGTCGCCGGCGGCGATCCGCAGCGCGAAGCCTTCCGCGACGGCCGTCTTGCCGACGCCGGCCTCGCCGACCAGCAGCGGGTTGTTCTGCCGGCGCCGCAGCAGGATGTCGACGATCTGGCGAATCTCGGCGTCGCGCCCGACGACCGGGTCGATCTCGCCGGCCCGTGCACGAGCGGTCAGGTCGACGGCGAAACGTGCGAGCGCCGGGCCGTCCGAGGCGCCGGCCGCGCCGCGCATCGCCGTGCCGCCGCCCGGCGCCGCTTGCCCGGCCGGCGGCGCCTCGGGCGAGCCTTCGACGATCGATTCGAGCGCATCGGCGAGCACGTCCGGCACGATGCGTTCGAATTCGCGCGTGATCGCCAGCAGCACGTTGCGCAACTGCGGCGTCTTCAGGATCGCGAGCAGCAGCACCGCGCCGCGAATGCGCGTCGCGTCGTACTTCAGCGTCGCGTATACCCACGCACGTTCGACGGCGTCGTCGATATGCACGGACAGATCCGACACCGAGCCCGCGCCGCGCGGCAGCTTGTCGAGCGCGGCGACGAGCCCGCGGTCGATCGCGGCGGCGTCGATCGCGAAGTGGCGCAGCACGCGCGGCAGGTCGCCGTCGGGCCGTTGCAGCATCTGCTTGAACCAGTGCGCGAGCTCGACGTACGGATTGCCGCGCAGCCGACAGAAGCCGGTCGCCTGCTCGAGCGTCTCGTAGAGGAACGGATTCAGTTTTCCGAACAGGTTGACGCGGCCGATATCGGACATGACGGTTCCCGTTTAGGCGGTTTCGCGATGAAGGGGTGCGCCGGTGCGCCGCACGTCGTAGCGGACGACGAGGTCGCGCGCGGGGCCCGGTTCGAGCCGCTGCCCGAGCCACGCGGTGCGGCCGATGCCCTGCGGCGCGCCGAGCGCGATCGCCGGCACCGCGTCGGCCGCCAGTTCGAGCTGCACGTCCCAGTCGAACTCGATGCCGACGTATTCGCGCACCCAGTGCGCGAGCTGCCGGGCATGCGGGCCGCCCGGCAGGAAGCGGCGGTACGCGTCGAGCGACAGCGGGCCGAGCACGATCCGGAAGCGCGACTGCGCATCGCGCACCGCGATGCCGAGCGCGACGGCGCCCAGTCGCAACGTCGGCCGCGTCGCGCGGATCGTGCAGCGCTGCGACCGTTCGATCGCGACCCACTGCGGCACGTGCTCGACGATGCGGGCCTCGACACCGAAATGCCGGCGCAGGATCTGCACGAGCCCTTCCGGGTTACGCGTGTGCCGGACGAGATGGCCGGCATGGAAATAACGCGCATGCGGCGCGAGCGTGTCGGCGTCGGCATGCGCGGCGGGATCGTTGTCGTGTGCCGCGCGCCCGATCAGGCTCGCGACATACCCGTCGAAGCGCGCGCGTTCCGGGCGATCGAGGCTCACCGTCGGCTGCGCGTCGGCCCACGCGCGGTAGAACAGCAGGATCAGGCGGTGATGAAACAGGTCGGCGAACGCGGCAAACGTCGGGTCGTCGTGCTGCGCGGCGCGCTCGTGCGCGTATTCGGTCAGGTGCGTCGGCAGCGGCCCGTTCGGGCCGAACAGCCCGAATCCGTGGATGGCAATGCGCGGCGGCACGGTGCCGTCGTCGGACACGACGGCGAGCATCGACGCCGCGAACGCGAGCGACGGTCGCTGCCCGAGCCGCACCGGCTCGTCGCGCGGCCGCGTGGCATGGCCGAGCGGCGCGCGGCCGGGCGACAGCGCATCGAGCCAGCGCAGCGCCTGGAACAGGTCGTAACCGTGCGGTGCGGCACGCAGGCGCGCCCACCACGCGTCGCGGCGTGCGGCTTCGGTGGCCGTTCCGGCACGCGGAGACATGTCGCGCTTCATATCGCGGGCCGCCTGCCGACACGCGCCGGCCAGTGCGCGAGCGTGCCGCGCTGCGCGCTGGTCAGCACGCATTCGGCGAACGCGTTGATCGACACGTGGCGCGCGAAGAACTGTTCGAGCACCGAGCCGAGCAGGAACGGGCTGTCGCCGGAGAACGCATGGTCGTCGACGGTCACGTCGACCTGCACGCCACGCCCGAACATCAGGGGGCCGGACGCGGGCAGCCGGCGGAACACCGGCGAGAACGCCACGCGCAGCACGCCGTCGATCTGCCGGCGCATCGCGGCATCGGCCGGGTCGGCATGCAGGCCGAGCAGTTCGCGCAGCGCATGCGCGCCCTCGTCGTCGTCGAGATCGGTCAGCGTGTGACGTGCGAGCCCGAGATGGCGGATCAGCCGCCACGCGGTTTGCGCGTCGGCGATCGGCGGGCGCGGCCGCGACGGGCCGCGGATCGCGACGATGCTGTCGACCGGGGCCGACAGGCGCAGCGTGAACGTGTTCGCATCACCGGGCGGCTGCAGCAGCACGAGGTCGCGGTTCGTGCACAGCGTGTCGGCCGCCAGGTAGCGCATCGTCTCGTCGTATGGCGCGCACTGGCTGTCGACGAGCGACACGTAGGTCTCGCTGCCGACGTAGCCGGTGCGCGTGCCGTTCGCGCGCGCCTGGGCGGAGACGAGCCGCGGTTCGCGCCGCACCGTGTAGTACGCGCCGTGGTTGCCGTCGTCGCTGGCGAACGACGCGTGAAACGGCCGGAATTCGCGCGACCGGCCGTCGTCGCGCTGCTCGCTCGCGAGGCGCTGCACCGCATAGACCTCGTAGTCGAGCGGCCGGCTGCGATCGACGACGACATGGTGTTCGCGCGCCCCCGGCTGCAACTGAATGCGATCGGCGCGGCGCGCGAACAGGTTCACGGCCGGCGTGCAGTTCAGTGCGAGATGGCGCGCGCTGACGGCCGCTTCGAGCGCCGCGTCGTGGCGGTCGAACAGCACGGTCAGCTCGAACTCGTCGCCGGTCGCGCGTGCGAGCGCGGCACGCAGCCCGCCGATGCTGAAGAACAGGAAACGCGCCGGAAACGCAAAATACTCGCGCAGGAGCCGGTAGCCGTGGAAGCTGCGGCCGTCGTCGGGCAGGATCGCCTGCGCGGGATCGAATCCCTCGTGGACGATCGCATCGGCATCGAGCGTATGCAGCCAGCGCGGCGGCTGCGCCGGATCGTGACACACGACGCCGAGCGCATGGGCGGCGATCAGTTCGAGCAGGTGCAGCGCGTCGCGCTCGGGGCCCGCGAGATGGAACATCAGCCGGTCGAGCTGCAGTTGCGACAGTCTGGTGCCGCCGCGCGCCTTCAGCCGGATGCGCAGCGCACCGCGCACGTCCTGCCGTGCGGCGACGACGCCGCGCGGCAGCCACGACGGTGCGCCGGTGACGCTCGCATCGGTCAGTTCGAGCGGCCAAAGCGTCAGGTCGTGCGCGGTACGGAATTCGCACGCGGTCTGCTCGGACGCTGCCGGCCGCGCACGCAGCGCCGTGCCGGCCGGCAGCCGCCAGCCTTGCGCGAGGCTGCCTTCGTTCAGCATCGGCGCGAACCGCACGATCGCCATCGACGGCAGCGGCGCGACATAACCGGGATACACGGCATCGAGCAGCGCCTGCGTGAAGCGCGGAAACTCGGCGTCCATCTTCAACTGCACGCGTGCGGTGAGGAAGCTGAAGCCTTCGAGCAGCCGCTCGACGTACGGGTCGGGCGGCCCCGATTCATTGAGCCGCAGCCGCGCGGCGACCTTCGGGAACTGCTGCGCGAATTCGCCGCCGAGCTCGCGCAGGTACGCGAGTTCACGGTTGTAGTAGTCGAGCAGGCGCGTATCCATCGCGTCAGGCGCCCGCCACGGATTGCAGCGACATCGCGCCCGTCTCGAGATCGAGGTCGGAGCGCAGCACGAATTCGAGCGGATGCGGGATCGACCACAGCGTGCCGCGAATCTCGAACAGCAGCACGTTGTGACGCCGTTCGCCGGCGCGGCCGCCCGGCGCATCGGTCACGCTGCGGACATCGATGCTGTCGGGCGCGATGCGCGGTTCGAAGCGGACGATCGCGTCGCGGATCGACGCCTCGACCGACATCCGCTCGACGCCCGACATCGGCTTGCCGACGAGCGGCCGCATCCCGTAGTTGAGCACCGACGCCTGCGCGTGCGCGAACGCCGGCCAGTCGACGAAACCGTCCTCGGCGTTGCGCGTGTTGAGCAGCCACGCGAGATCGCGCAGCACGGCCGCACGCAGGCGTTCGGTGCCGATCCACTGCGCGCCGGGCGCTTCGCTCGCGCGCTGCGGCGTGTCGTCGGTGAGCCGGTCGAGCAGCGCGGGCTGTAGCCGGTCGCGCAGGTTGCCCTCCCGGCCGTCGCGGGTTCGCGGGTCGTCCATGGTCGTCTCCGCGCCGTCACATCTCGGTGTTTTCCTTGATGTTCCAGCCGACGGTCACCTCCGCGCCCTTGCCGCCGTTGTCGTTCTGCTGCCAGTACTGCTTCTTCACCTTCGCGGCCTGGAAGCCGTAGTGCATCATCAGCCGGTCGGCGACGTCGCCCGGATCGATCCCCGCGACCTGCGCGGACGTGACGAGCACCTCCTGCAGCGTCACGCGCATGAACTCGACCTGCGTGCCGCCCGTCTTGCACGCGGAGATCTCGACCGACGACAAATGCTTACCGTTCGCGCAGTTCTTGATGATCGCGGGTGCCCCCTTGTCCATGTACGCGGCGACGACCAGATCGTTGAAGCTCGCCTTGCCCGCGTTGCCGCCGCTGCCGCTCGCCATCGCGCCCGGCTGGCTCGCGCCCCACGTGAACGACTGGATGTCGGTCCAGCCCTTGTGCTGCGCGTCCGCCGATTCGCCGGTCACGCCGTCCACCTTCATAAACATTGCCACGCCCATAACCGTCTCCGTTTCAGTGCGATGTCAGGATGAATGCCGCGTTGAAGTCCAATCGTTGCGTGCGCCGCCGCTCATTCGTTGGCCGCCTTCGCGGTCGGCAGCCGCGAGATGAGCCGCAGCGACACGGTGAGCCCTTCGAGCTGGTAATGCGGCCGCAGGAAGAATTTCGACGTGTAGTAGCCGGGGTTGTCCTCGACCTCGTCGACGACCACCTGCGCGGCCGCGAGCGGCTTGCGCGCCTTGGTTTCCTGCGACGAATTGACGGGGTCGCCGTCGACGTAGTTCATGATCCAGTCGTTCAGCCAGCGCTCCATGTCGTCGCGTTCGCGGAACGAGCCGATCTTGTCGCGCACGATGCACTTCAGGTAATGCGCGAAGCGGCAGCACGCGAACAGGTACGGCAGGCGGCCGGACAGGCGCGCGTTCGCGGTCGCATCGGGATCGTGATACTCGGCCGGCTGGTACAGCGACTGCGCGCCGATGAACGCCGCGAAATCCGAGTTCTTCCGATGCACGAACGGCATGAAGCCGTTCTTCGCGAGTTCGGCCTCGCGGCGGTCGCTGATCGCGATCTCGGTCGGGCATTTCTGGTCGACGCCGCCGTCGTCGGTCGGGAACGTGTGGCTCGGCAGCCCTTCGACCGCCCCGCCCGATTCGACGCCGCGGATCGACGAACACCAGCCGTACTGCTTGAACGAGCGGTTGATGTTCGCGGCCATCGCGTACGCCGAGTTCGCCCACGTATAGCGGTCGTGGTTCGCGGCGTCGGTGTCTTCCTCGAAGTCGAATTCGTCGACCGGGTTGGTGCGCGCGCCGTACGGCAGCCGCGCGAGAAAGCGCGGCATCGCGAGCCCGATGTAGCGCGAATCCTCCGATTGCCGCAGGCTGCGCCACGCCGCATATTCGGTGTTCTGGAAGATCTTCGTCAGGTCGCGCGGATTCGACAGCTCCTGCCACGAATCCATCTGCATCAGCTCCGGCGACGCGCCGGCGATGAACGGCGCGTGCGCGGCCGCCGCGATCTTCGACAGCTCGCCGAGCATCTCGACGTCGGGCGGGCTGTGGTTGAAATGGAAATCGCCGACCAGGCAGCCGAACGGCTCGCCGCCGAACTGCCCGTATTCCTCCTCGTAGATCTTGCGGAACAGCGGGCTCTGGTCCCACGCGACGCCCTTGTAGCGTTTCAGCATCCGCGCGACTTCGTTGCGCGACGCCGGCAGCGCCTTGATCTTCAGCAGCTCGTCGGTCTCGGTGTGCGTGACGAGGTAATGCAGCCCGCGCCACGCGCCTTCGAGCGTCTGGAACTCGTCGTGATGCAGGATCTGGTTGATCTGCTCGGACAGCTTGCGGTCGATCTCCGCGATGATCTGCTTCACGCTGCCGTATGCGTCCGTCGTCATGCCGACCGTATGTTCGAGCGCCTGCTGCGCAAGCGTGCGCACCGCGCGCTCGACCGATTCGCGCGCCTCGGCCGTCTTCGGCTTGAACTCCTTCTGCAGCAGCGCCGCGAATTCGTCGTGCGCGACGGCGGGTTGCGCGGCGTCGCGCGCGTCGACGCGGGACTGGACAGGATCATTCATCGCGGGCCTCCGGTTGGGTCGCGTCGCCGCTCTGCGCGCTCGCGTGCGGTTCGCGCACGAGCGTCTTCAGCAGGTCGGGGTCGTTGATCGCGCGTTCGATCAGTTGCTCGGCACCGTGCTTGCCGTCCATGTACGACAGCAGGTTCGACAGCTCGGTGCGTGCCTCCAGCAGCCGGCGCAGCGCGTCGACGTTGCGTGCGATCGCGGCCGGCGAGAAATCGTCGATCTGCTCGAACGTCATGTCGACGTTGAGCATCCCTTCGCCCGTCAGCGTGTTCGGCACCTGGAACGCGACGCGCGGCGCGATCGATTTCATCCGCTCGTCGAAGTTGTCGACGTCGATCTCGAGAAACTTGCGCTCCGGCAGGTCCGGCAGCGGCTCGGCACGCTTGCCCGCCAGATCCGAAATCACGCCCATCACGAACGGCAGCTGCACCTTGCGTTCGGCGCCGTAGGTCTCGACGTCGTACTCGATCTGCACGCGCGGCGCCCGATTGCGCGCGATGAACTTCTGTCCGCTGCCCGCCGCCTTGGTTCTGTCCGTCATCGTCCACTCCTTCACATCGATCAGGTTGCGCAGTCCGTCGTTGCCGCCCGCATGGCGGTTTCTTTCGTTCGGGTCATTCGTTTGATTCTTTTCATTCGCTCCGCTCGCCGCTCAGCAGGTCCAGCTTCGCAAGGCTCTCCGGCGCGAGGTCGCGGATGATTTCGTAGAAGTCGAGCGCGAGCAGCCGCTGCGCGCGCCGCAGCAGCAGCGGCGCCGGGTGGCTCGGTTCGTGCTGCTCGAAATAGCGGCACATCTTGTCGAGACCGATGCGCACGTCGTCGCGGCTCGTGATGGCGGCTTCGCGCCACGCGTGGGTGTTCGGCATCGGCGTCGACGCAGCGGGTGCCAGTGCAGCCTGCGATGCGTCGCCGGGAACGGCCTGCTGCGTGTCGGGCGACACCGGTTGCGGCTCGGGTAGCGGCACCTCGCGTACGATCCGCCGCAGCGCCCTCTCCGCGTCGCCTTCGTCGGGTGCCCATTCGCGGCCCAGCTTGTCGGTCACGCACACGCGGATCGCATCCAGCGCGTGCAGTGCCGCGCGCGCCGCGTCGAGCGGTGTCGTGCCGTCGCCCGACGCGGCCGACAGCGCGGCCAGCAGGCTTTCGCGGCTGCCGGCCGCGGGGCTGCCGGTATCGTCGCGGCCGTCGAGCAGCCGTTCGGCGTCGCGCACGCTCGGCCCGCCTTCGAACAGCGGCTGGCGGCGCGCCGCGCGCGCGCAGTCGTGTGCGCCGGCCACGTCGGCGAGCGCGTTCATCCGCGGCGTCGGGTCCGCTTCGCCGTCCGCGTCGAGCCGCGGATGCAGGGTTTCCCAGCGGCGCTCGAGCAGGTTCGCGACGAGCGCGAGCGCGTCCGCATAACCGGGGATGCCGTGCTGCTCGGTCCAGCTTCGCGCGAGACAGGCGATCACGCGCAGGTCCTTCGTGCGCGCGGACAGCGCCAGCGCGAGCCGCTCGACCGCGCGCCAGTCGGGCGCTTCGGCCGGGATCACGGTGTCGCCGTATTGCTGCTCGGCGCGCGGCGTCGCACGCTCCTGCAACTGCAGGAACTCGGCGTCGTATTCGAGGTTCTCGCCGCACGGCGCATCGGGCGCGACATCCGCGAGCAACCGGCCGATCAGGCCCGCGCGCGGTGTCGCCGGGATGCCGGGCGGCACCGCGGAAAATGCGGCGGCGGCCAGCGCCGCCTGGCTGACGTCATTCGAATGCATAGTCGATGTTGACCGGTTTGCTGCCGAAATCGATCGCCACGGTGCGGTGCAACGGCGGCAGCGAGCCGTTGCGGATTTCGATCACGTAGACGCCCGGCGTCAGCGCGACCGAACGCAGCGGCGGGCTCGCGCCGCGCCGCGCGCCGTTCACGTAGACGTCGCCCCAAGGCCGCACGTTGAAACGCACCTGCACGGTTTCCTGCGCCTTCGGCGCCCGCGGCTGTTGCTCGGCAGGCAGCGTGGTCACGGCGGCGACGGCCATCTGGTTGTCCGGCGGTTTCGGTGCCGGGGATGGCGTCGTCACCGGCGGTACGGCGGCTTCCGACGGCGGCACGTTGACGACGCGCTCCGACGCGTCGAGGCTGCCGGCGGGCGCGATGGCGGGACTGGCGCCGGCCGGCGGCGGGGCCGCGTTCGTCACGGTGGTCGCCACCTGCGGCGCGGGCGCGGCGGCCTCGACGGCCGGCGTGCTGGCAGGCTCGGCGGCGACGCGTGACGGCGCAACCTGGGCAGACGATCCGGCCGGCAGGCTGGACGGCGGCACGACGATCGGAGTCGGCCCCTGCTGGGCCAGTGTGGTAGCCGGCGTGCTCGCGGGCGGCGACGTGCCGGCCTGCTGCTGGCTCGCGACGGGCGCGGGCTCGTCGGCCACGCGGGCGGGACGCGACAGATAGGTCGCGGCGAGGCCGACGGCGATCAGCGCAACGACCGCGCCCCCGGCGTAGACAGGCAGCCGGCGCTTGCGCGATCCGGCGGGGGCCTGGCCGAGCTGGGCGCCGGTCGGCACGGAAGCGCCGCCTGACGACGCTGACGACGATGCGGCGGGATACGGCGCGGTCGTACTGGCGGCACCGGCACCGGCACCGGCGCCAGCACCAGCGCCTTCAGCCGCGAACGCGTCCGCTTTCCCGGAACCCACCGCACCACGCGCGCCGATGTCCGTATCGGGTCTTGCGGATCGCGCGCCGGTTTCGTCGTGCGTGTCGGCTCGTGCAGCGGCCGGTTCTTTCGCGCGTTCGACGTTTCCATTCGACGCATCGGATTCAACCGGTTTCGCGGCCGGCCGGGACGCATGCGATGCGGAAGCTGCGAGCGCTCCCGCAGCCTCGGCGGCGATTGCGCCTTGCGTGGCCGCTTTCAACGTTGAAGACACATCATCGGTTTCCGGCTTGCCGTCCGACACACCGGGCGATGCGGATGCCGTGTCCGTGGGCGTCGACACGGGGCCCGCACCCGCCTGCGTCGGCGGCCGCCGATCCGGCGCGGCGCTACCCGAAGCGGCCCCACCCGCGCCGATCGAAGTCACTGCAGCAGCCGGCGCGGTACCGGCCTCGACGGAAGCCGCCCCCTTGTCTCCCCCGCCCCTGCCCGCATCGCCCACGGGCGGCACGGCGGACGCGCCATACCCGCTGCCCGTCCGGTCGAAGTCCCGCAACCCGAGTTCCGCCGCGAATGCCGCGACCGATTCCGGCCGGTCCGGAATCCGCAACTGCAGCGCATGATCGACGGCCGCGAGAAAAGCCGGGCTGTACACCTCGCCGGCCGGCAGTTCACGCGACGCGAGCGGCCGGTACGTGTCCTTGATGCTGCGCACGACGGCCGCGGGCGGCAACTCGCCGGTGATCATCGCGTGCATCACCGCGCCGAGCGCATAGAGATCCGTCCACGGCCCCTGGCTGAACGCGGGATCGTCGGTGTATTGCTCGATCGGCGCGTAGCCGGGCTTGATCATCATCGCGCCGTCGTCGACCAGATCGCCGATCCGTTTGCGCGCCGCGCCGAAGTCGAGCAGGATCGCGCTGCCGTTCGGGCGGATCAGCACGTTGTCGAGCGCGACGTCGCGATGGAAGCACTGCGCGCGATGCAGCGTGTCGAGCGCGCCGAGCAGCGCGCCGACGATGTTGCGCAGTTGCGTCTCGCTGATCCGCATCCCGCCGTCGAGCAGTTGCTTGAGCGTGCGCCCCTCGTAGAACGGCATCACCATGTACGCGGTGCCGTGGCTTTCCCAGAAGTGCAGGACCTTGACGAGCCCCGGATGGTCGAATTGCGCGAGCAGGCGCGCTTCGTTGAGGAACGCGCCGCGCCCTGCGTCGAATGCCTGCGCGAACCGCTCCGAGCGCAGCGACACCGTATAGTCGCCGCCGCGCGTGGCCAGCATCGACGGCATGTACTCCTTGATCGCGACCGCGCGCCGCAACGTGCGGTCGAACGCGCGATAGACGATCCCGAAGCCGCCGATGCCCAGCACCTCGTCGAGCTGCAATTCGCCGAGGCGATGGCCGAGCGGCAGCGGCCGCACCGTGAATTCGGATGCGTCGCCGCGTGTCGCCGTGTCGTGCTCGTTGTCTCTCGATCCAGCGTCCTTCATCTCCACCACCTCTCGAAACCGCGTCCTTTCCGCCCGCCGCCGCGCCCGGCGGCCCGCCGTCCTTCTGTCCGGCCGCTAACCGCCGCCGAACAGCGTCAGGAACAGCGCGTTGTCGGGCGTGCCCGTGTGCGCGTGCGTGCGCAGCGGCGATCCGTCCGCGCGGTTGGTCCACCAGAAGCTGGTGCCGCCGTGCGGATCGAAGTAACCGGACAGCCCCGGCCACGCGGCCGGCGCCGGCCGCTCCGGCAGCGGCGCCGGCGTGCCGTCGACGATGTCCGCGTGGCTGTCGACGCCCGGCGCGAGCCGCACGCGTTCGAGCGTCCGCTCGAGATCGCCCGGCGCGCGGGCATGGCGGATCGCGTCGAGCAGCGCCTGTCCGACCTGCCAGTAGAACGCGTCGGCGGCGTCCGGCAGCCCGCTCCAGTAATCGGCCGCACGCATCGGCAGCGTGACGATCACCGGGTAGTAGCGCCCCACGCGGTCGCAGCTCGGCGCGAGGCAGCCCGGCTGCACGCACGACGCGCCGGCGCCCGCCGGGATCAGGAAATTCCAGACCGGCGCGACCGTGTAATGGCGCTCGATCTCGTCCGCGCCGCGCTGGCGCATCGCGGCCATCCCCTGCTGGAGCCAGCGCTCCCACCACAGCGCGAGCGCATGCGGCAGCCGGCTGTTCACGAAGTCGCCGGCGCCGGGAATCTTCCCGTACCAGGCCGGCGCATCGCCGTCGGTACGCGTGAACGGCGGTGTCGGGCTCATGGCTTCGGAGGGCATGTAAAGGACTCCATCTGGGGCAGCCTGAACGGGTTGCGGACACTGCCCGCATTCACTTGCAGCACGACCGGTTTGCCGTCGACCGTGAAGCGCGCAATCATCTGGTCGGAGCCGCGCCCGGCCGATACGGCCGCGCGGTCGAACAGCCGGTGCAGCGCCCACGGCCCGTCGGTCGAGAAGCCGTCGGTCGCGCCGGCCTGCCCCGACACCTGCAGCCGCACCTGGTTGCTGCCGCGCGGGCCCGGCCAGTCCACCGCGCTCTGCACGAGCGGGCCGTGCGCGTAGCGGACGATCTGCCCGTCGACGTCGAGCACCATCTCCGTGATCGACGGGTCCATTTCGAGCGGCTGGATCTGCACCTTCAGCTGCGCGGTGCGCGCACCGCCGCCGAAATAGGCGTCGCGGATCACCGCCGCCTTCTCGAACGACGCCAGCATCGCGGCGGCCGACGGATCGGCGTCCGCATTGCGGTTCGCGAAGCGCCACGGGTGCGACGTCGTATCGACGATCGACTGCAGGTTCTTCTGGAAGAAGTCGTCCATCAGGCCGCCGGGTGCGAACATCTGCGCGAAATCCGCCGGCGCGACGTCACGCGACGATCCGCGCGCGAACGGATAGCGTCCCGCGATCGCCTGCCGGCAGAAGTCGCCGACGTTCGCGCCGGCCCGCGTCGCGACGCTGCGCTGCTCGACGGTCGCCACGCTGCCGTTCGCGACGTTCGACAGGTCGTCGAGCACTTCGCGGAACGGCGTCGGCAGGCGGCCGGCCTGCGCGCGCAGCTTCGCCGGCGCGTCGGACGGCGGCGGCTGCGCGCCGCTCCTCAATGCGTCGTCGGTGGCCGTCAGGTAGGTGTACAGCGCGTCGATCGACTTCAGCACGTCGTTGAACGCCTGGGCCTGGTCGCCGCTGCCCGGCGCGAACGTGCGCAACCCGGCGAAGTGGCTGTCGACGATCTGCTCGGCGCTCGAGGGCGCTGCCGCGGACGTGTTCGCATCGCTTCCCTGGCTCGCGAAGATCTGCGACAGCGAGCTGCGCGCCTCGTCGACCTTGTCCTGCGCGCGCGTGGCGAGATTGCGCGCCCCGCCGCCCGGGGCATCGCCGAGCGCCGTGTCGCGCGCGAGCGCGACCATCAGCCGCGTGAGCGGCGAATCGGCGGACGACAGCGCGCGCGCCACCTGGATGCTCTGCGCGAGCGTCGCGGTGCGCTGCAGCTTGATGTCGGCGAGATAGTCGTCCCAGATCTTCAGGTAGTCGTTCAGGTACAGCTGGCGGATATCGCGGGCCCACGCGGCCGCGTCGTTCGGCCCGGGAATCTCGGAGAGCCCGAGGTTTAGCACCCACACTTCCTCGCGCCCGTAGGCCTCGACCTCGCCGGCCAGGCGCGGCGCGAACACGTTGCGATAGCCGTTGCGCGTATAGAGGCCCGGCACGCCTTCCGACAGCGGCTTGCCGCCCTGGCGGCGGAACACCAGCGACGCGTCGGGGCCGACCGCGCGCGCGACGCTGAAGTCGAACGCGGCGGTGGCCGGCCGCAGCGTCAGCGTGAGCTGCCGGTACAGCCGCTGCGAGAACGGCACCTGCCGCAGCCGGTCGCGCACGTCGGCCACGAGCCGCTCGTTCATCGGATACGGCGACACCGCGACGCGGCCGCCGAACAGCGCGGCGAGATGCGCACGCAGCGCGGTGCGTTCGGCCGGCGAGAAATCGGGCGGCAGCGCGCGTTCCATTTCGAGATCGACGACGGCCTGCACGAACGCAGGATCGTAGTGCGCGCTGTCGTACAGCATCAGGTACGCCTTCAGCGCCGCATACGCGAATTCGGTCTCGTCGGGCCGTGCGTCGCGCAGTGCGGCCTCCATCCGGCTCGCGGCGATCGGCAGCAGCACGTCCTCGAGCGCGCGCCGGTACACGGCGTCGACGGCCTCGTCGATCTTCTCGCCCTGGAACAGCCCCCACCGATAAGCGAGCGGCGGATGCTCCAGGTCGACGCCACCTGTATTCGCAAGGCCGCCGAGCGCGTCGAGCACGGGCAGCAGGCGGGCGACGTCGGCCGCATCGGAGAATTTCGCGCCGGCAATCTGCGCATCGACGGCCGGCACGCGCGCGCCGATCTGGTCGAGATACGCGCGATTGTTCGAATAGCTGCGCAGCCAGGCGACCAGCACGGCCACGCACACCAGCGCGAGCAGCACGTAGCCGGCGATCTGCAGCACGCGCCGCTTCTGATGCCAGCGCAGGTCGCTGCCGGCGAGCGAGGCTTCGAGGAAGATGTGCTCCTGCAGCAGCGACTTCAGGAAGAAGCTGCGGCCGGTCGAGCCGACCTGCGCGACCGGCGGCACGCCCTCGATCTTCAGGAAGCGCTTGATGCCGCTCATCACGCGATCGAACGCGGTGCCCTCCTGCGTGCCGCTCGTCAGGTAGACGCCGCGCAGCATCGGCATCGGTTCGTAGCTCGACACGGAAAACACCTCGGCGACGAACTGGCCGAGCATGTCCTGCAGGTCGGCGATCTGCTGCGGCAGCAGGTACGTCATCTCGCGCTGGCGCGCGTCGGTCTGCGCGGCGAGCAGTTCGGGCAGCCCGTCGTTCAGCCGCTGGTGCAGCAGCCGGTATTCGCGGTCGAATGCCGCACGCAGGTCGAAACCCGGCGCCTCGCTTTGTGCGAGCGGGAACGTGAAGCCCCACACCTGCGCGCATTCCGCGCGGCCGTAGTTGCCGAAATACTCGGCGAAGCCTGCGAGCAGGTCGGCCTTCGTCACGAGCAGGTACACGGGAAAGCGAATGCCGAGCTGTGCACGCAGTTCGAGCAGCCGCTTGCGCAGCACCATCGCGTGCTGCGTGCGCTCGGCCTCCGACGCGCCGAGCAGGTCGGCCACGCTGATCGTCAGCATCGCGCCGTTCAGCGGCTGGCGCGTGCGGTACTTCTTCAGCAGGTCGACGAAGCCTTTCCATTCGGCCTCGTCGAGCGCGCGGTTGCCTTCGTGCGTCGTATAGCGGCCGGCCGTGTCGATCAGCACCGCGTCGTTCGTGAACCACCAGTCGCAATGCCGCGTGCCGCCCACGCCGCGAATCGCCGCGCGGCCGAACTGCTCGGCGAGCGGAAAACTGAGCCCGGAATTCACGAGCGCGGTGGTCTTGCCCGAGCCCGGCGCGCCGATGAACACGTACCACGGCAACTGGTAAAGATACTGGCGCGACACCCGGTCGAACCAGCGCGGCAGGCCCTTGCGCACGGTGTCGGCCTGCCCGAAGCGGACCTTCTTCAGCAGCGTCGCGGCTTCGTCGAAGCGGCTGCGCAACTCGTCGAGCTGCGCTTTCGCCGGCTCGTCGGCGGTGGCCGGCCCGGGCGCCGCTTCGCGCAGCTGGTTCAGCAACTGCGCGTTGAGCCGGCCGGCGCGCCAGCTGCGCCACGCGACGCGCGCGCCCCACGCGATGAACAGCACCGCGATCGTCAGCCCGCGCGCCCAGCCGCTTTCGAGCGGGCGGACCTCGGCGAACGCGAACAGCGGGCCCGCGAGCCACACGAAGCACGCGAGCACGACGAGACCGGCGAAGGTCCAGATCTCCCGCGACGGCAACGGCCGGACGAAACGCGCGACAGCCTGGTTCATGTCAGTTTGCCCCCTGCGTTGCGCTCGCGCCGACGGCGGCACTGCCGGGCGCCGGCAGCAGCGTGATCTCGACGCGCCGGTTCAGCGCGCGATTCGCGGGCGAATCGTTCGGCGCGACCGGGTCGAGCGTGCCGCGCCCTTCCGCCGCGAGCCGTTCCGGATGGTCGAGCCGCGCGGCGATCATGCCGCGCACGGCTTCCGCGCGTTCGCGCGACAGGTCCCAGTTCGACGCGAAGCGCGCGGTATGCACGGGCGTGTCGTCCGTATAACCGGTCACGCGCACGTTGCCGGGCACCTTGTCCAGCGCATCGGCCACACGGGCGAGCACCGGCACGTAGCGGTCGATCACCGACGTCGAACCCGACTTGAACAACCCGTCGCCGCGCAGCACGATCACGCTGCGATCGGCGGCGTCGCGCACCGACACGAGGCCGGCCGCGATCTCCGGTTCCAGGAACTTCGCGATGCGCGGGGCCGGTGCCGGGCGCGGCGGCGCTTGCGCGGGCTGCAGCTTCGGCACGTGCAGCGCGTCGATCGACGCGAACAGCCGGTCCGAATGCCCGGCGAGCGCGATCCGCAGCCCGACGAACACGCCGAAGCCGATCAGCAGCGCGAGCGCCACGCACACCCACAGCGGCACGACGAACCGGCGCGCGACATCGCGCGTGACGACGTCGCGCCAGTGCGGCGACAGCGCCGGCTCGAATTCGCCGCGCACCGAGCGGATCGTGAGCGCGAGCTGGTGGCGCAGCGCGTCGAGCTGCGCATGGCCGTTGTCGAGCACGCGATAACGGCCCTCGAAGCCGAGCGCGAGACAGAAATACAGCAGCTCGAGCAGGTCGAGATGCTGGCGCGGCTGCTGCGACAGGCGTTCGAGCAGGTGGAAGAATTTCTCGCCGCCCCAGGTCTCGTTGTGGAACGACACGAGCAGGCTGTGCGACGACCACACGCTGCCGCCCCACGGCGTCAGCGCGGCCGCCTCGTCGAGCGCCGTGCACAGGCAGTAGCGCGCGCCGATGATCGCTTCCGACGGCACGCCGGCCTCCTGCGCGCGCGCCTCGAACTGCCGGATCTCGACCACGAGATGCTCGCGCAGCCACGCGGGATTCGGGTGGTGGACGGTCGAACGGATCTGCGGCACGAGGTTGAGCAACGGATTCGCGGCCGCGACGAGCGGGTTCGTGCCGCTCGCGGCCCAGCGCCCGGGGCGCGGCTGCGTCGCGGTCGGGCCGGCCGCGCCCGCCGCGGCCGGATGCGTGCCGCCCGGATTCGGCGGCACGAATCCGCCTGCGCCGGGGGAGATCGAATCGGAGGAGGAATTCATCGCGTCGCCCCGCCCTCACCCGCGTATCGCCCAGAACTCCATCGAGAGTCCAGGGAATTCGCCGGCGAAATGAAAGGCGAGACCGCCGGAGCGCGCCAGCTGCTTCCACAGGTCGCTGCCCTTGTCGATCTCGAAGTACGTATGGCCCGCGTGATATGGGATCTGCCTCGGCGCGACCGGCAACTGGCGCATCGTGATGCCCGGCAGTTGCAGCTGCACGAGATCGCGGATCCGCTCGACCGGCCCGAGCTTGGCCTGCGCGGGAAAACGTGCGCGCAGGCTGTCGGCCGGTACGTCCGCGCGCACCGCGAGCACGAAGCCGGCCGTGTCGCGCAGCACCGGGTCGGCCAGCGTCGCGACGCGGATGCCGTTGCCCGCATCGCGCAGCTCGATCTGGATCGCGTTTTGCTCGAGCACCGTCGACAGCGACCGCCGCAGTTCGGTCATCAGCTCCGCGAAGCTCGTGCGCAGGTCGTCGTGCACGTAGACGGCGAGCGACTGCGGGCGCCGGCCGGCCGCCGTGAACGTGCTCAGGTCGCACGCGAGCTTCAGCCAGTCGCAGAACAGCGCCTCCGGATGCGTCGACACGTGCTGCTGCGCATGCCAGGTCAGCGCGAGATAGCGGTTCACGAGCTGCAGCAGCAGGAAGTCCGCGACTTCCGACACGCCGCCGCGCCCGGGCTCCGACAGCCGTTCCGCGAGCGCTTCGCTGCGTTGCGTGAGCAGCCCGTGCAGCTCGCGTGCGTAGGCCAGCAGCACGGCGTCGTGCTGCGCGACGAGGCGCGGCGGGATGTAGCCGTCGTCGACGAGCAGCCGCGCATCGGTGCGCCGCTCGACGATCCGTGCGACGCCGAGTGCGTGCCAGTCGCCGGTCAGCTCGGCTTCGAGCATCAGCCGCACGTTCAGGCGCCCCGTCTGCAGCAGTGCGGGACCGAGCGCGACCGCGTTCGCGTCGGCCACTTCGTATTCGCGCACGACGTAGCGCGCGACATCGGCGCCGCCGTTCGTGCCGCTCGTACCGTTCGCGCCGTTCGCGGCATGGCCTCCGCCTGCACCGAACGACACCTCCTCGCCGCCGCCGCGCCACAGCGGCAACGCGAGCACGACGAGCTGGTCCTTCGCGTCGGCCGGCACGTCGAGCGGTTCGGGAAGATCGTCCGGATGGGACAGGTCGAACGGCGTGCCGTCGCGCATCACGCCCGACGCGGTGCGCAGCGCGACCTTGCCGAGCGCCAGTTGCTCGCGGTCGAGCTCCAGCGTGTCGAAACCCCAGAAGAAGCCTTGCAGCGGGAGGCAGCGCAGCGCGACGTAGCGTTCCCAGTGCCGTTCGAGCTGCTGGAAATGCTGCGGCCGCAGGAACATCCCCTCGGTCCACACCACCCGCTGGCGGAGCGCCGCGACCGGTGTCGCGGACATCGTCGGTTCGGTCATGGGCGCCCCTTCGCATCGTTCAGTGCGAGGCCGCCGTTGCGCACCGCGATCGACAGCTTCAGCTCGCCAGGCGACGTCTGCCAGAACTTGTAGAGATTGAGCTGCTTCGCGCGCGGCAGCGGCACCGTCAGCCGCCAGCGGTTCTTTTCGAGCATCCGGTATTCGGCGACCACGCCGACCGCGCCGGCCTCGACGTTGCCGCGATAGTGCAGCGTGCGCGATTCGCCCGGCCGCAGGATCACGCGATCGGTGCCGAGCAGGTCCGCGCCGAGCACGTTCTCCGGCTTGTCCTGCAGCGAGAAGAAATCCGCGCTGTCGAACGACGATGCCGCGCGGAGCTGGAACACCTTCAGCACGATCGGCGCAGGCTTGCGGTTCGGGTCAGGGTTGACGTCGGGCGAAACGTCGACCGTGATCGCATACGGCACCGCCGCGGCGTGCTCCGTCGCACCGCACCCCGGCAACAGCATCACGCATCCCCATACGATGAAACTGCTCGACCGCCATTGCATATTCCACCCTCGCCACCCAATAGCCGTTCGCCGGTTTTCGACTGCGAAACCGGATGATCCGATTGAAAAAGGGACAATTAATTGATCGGTAATTGTGTAATCCGTATATCCATCCATCGCAATCCGTATCGGCAAATTGTTCTTGTAAAAAGCCGGGTCATATCATTCATGGATTTTGAAAATAGATTTGTCGAGATGGTGGTCAATTGAGAATTGGGGTTGATGAATTAATGGCAAAAATCAATCCGACCGGTTCGCCATCGCGGCCCGGTTCTGTGGCGTGGACACCTGTCGGATGGGCTCGGGGCGCAAGCCGGCCGGCCACCGGGCAACGGACGCTCGCGGCGCTGACGGTGTGCCAGGCTATTCGTTTCGCACGAACGGACGGCCCGTTTTTTCGTGCATTGACGTGCGCTGACCAAACAACTGACGAATCCGAAAAACACAGCGAACTATAGGCCGTTTTTCTGGATTCACAAGCACTGAAATTCGTAGTCGATTCTGCATTCAGGTGGAAATGGAATGGCGAAATGAAACAAAACGTAACAGGCGATTCGGCGCCGATGATTGGCACTAGAATCCAACAGCGCTTGTGTGCCACCTTCCAATTACGCCAATTCCTGATTTCAATAATGAAAGGTCGTTCATCGCTCGTTCTTTTCCTCGGCGCATTGTTGCTGGGGGCCGGCGGGTGCAGTACGTCCCCGACCCGGTCGGCTGCACGCGCGACGGTCGACAGTGCGCGCGCCGCGTACGACAGCGGCGACTACGGGCGCACGATCGCGCTGCTGAGCCACGCGAAGGAAATCGACGGCGCCGACACCGACACGCAGGTTGCCGCGCACAAGCTCCTCGCGTTCAGCTATTGCGTGACGAACCGCATCACGCCGTGCCGCGCCGAGTTCTCGAAAATTCTCGACCTCAACCCGCGCTTCGACTTGTCCCCTGCCGAGAAGGGACATCCGATCTGGGGGCCCGCGTTCGAATTCGCGCGCCGCAGGCATGCGTCGTCGTCCTGAACGAACCGGCCTGCGCGCGAGCACTTCACCGAGCGACGTATGACATGCAACTGATCGTGATCGAACATGCCGGCGAGCCGGTCGAAAACGACTCCTACGACGCCGTCGTGTTTCATCCGCCGGGCGGCACCATCGGCCGGGCCAGCGACAACCATCTCGTGTTGCGCGACGACACGCGGCAGATTTCGCGGCTGCAGGCGCTGCTGCAGGTGGGCGACGACGCCTGCCTGCTGAAGAACCTGAGCAGCGTCTCGACGATCGAGGTGAACCGCGAGCCGGTCGGTTATGCGCAGGAGCGCGCGCTCAACACCGGCGACATCATCCGCATCGGGCCGTACGTGCTGCGCGCCGAACGTGACGATGGCGGCGACGGCGGCCACGCACCGGTCATCGACATGGCGACCGATACCGGCATGCGCGTCGATACGCAAGCGCAAGCGCAGGCCCGGGCGGCAGCGGCGCCCGCGCAACCGTCGTCATCGCGTATCGATACGAAAGGCGCCGGCAACCGGCTGTGGGGGCTCCTCCAGGATCGCCTCGCGCCGCGCGGCAAGGCGGCGGACGCCGCTACGCGGCCGGGCGGCCCCGCACGGACGGGCGCCGCGCAGCAGGCCGCACCGCCCGCGCCGTCGCAGCGCGACCTGCACCAGCTGTCGACCGATCCGCTCGACCTGTTCGCGCAGTCGTCGGGCGACCTCGGCGCAGCGGGCATGGCGGCGCACGCCGATCGCGGCAACGCGGCTCGCGATGCGTCGTCCGCGACGCAGGCAGATCACGCGCCCGAGTGGACGCAGCACGTGCGCGTGCAACCGGCCGCCGCGCGCACCGATACGCGGCCGGCCGACGATCCGGCGCAGCATGCGGCGCCGCATGCTGCGCGCGCGCCGACCCCCGACGAATTGCTGAGCGCGTTCTTCGAAGGCGCGGGGCTCGACACCGCCGCCGAATCGCATCAGTGGTCGGCCGAGCAGCTGTACATCGCGGGCCAGTTGCTGGCGCTGTTCGCGAACGGCACGGTCGAGCTGCTGTCGTCGCGCAGCATCCTGAAGCGCGAGGTGAAGGCGCACATGACGATGCTGCTCGATCGCGAGAACAATCCGCTGAAGCTGCTGCCCGACGGCGGCGCCGTGCTGCGGCAGATGTTCGGGCTGCCGCTGCCGGGCTTCATGTCGCCGCAGAGCGCGGTCAGCGACGCGTTCCAGGATCTGCACGCGCACCAGATCGGCATGGTCGCCGGCATGCGCGCGGCGTTGATGGACCTGCTGACGCGCTTTTCACCGCAGCGCCTGCGCGAGCGCGACGACGCGACGCGCTGGTACGAGAAGCGCGTGCCCGTGCTGTACAAGGCGAGGATGTGGGATCGCTACGCGGCGACCCATCGCGACACGGTGTTCGCGATCGAGGACGATTTCGCGTCGGTGTTCGGCAAGGCGTTTCTGGCGGCTTACGACGCGGAAGTGGAAAGCTATCGCGGCAGCGGCCGGCATTGAGCGTCATACCGCGCCCGCCATTGGTCGCGGGCGATGGGTGCCGGCGGAGGCGTCAGGTGGCCGCATCCCGCGACGCGACCTTGTTTCGCCCCGTTTCCTTCGCGACGTACAACGCCTCGTCGGCTGCCTTGATCACCGACTCGACCTCCCCTTCCTGCCCGGGCGCCCAGCTTGCCACGCCGATGCTCGCGGTGACGCGCCCGAATTCGCTTTCCGCATGTTCGATCGCCAGTCCGTCGATGGCGGCACGAATCCTTTCGGCGATCTCGGTCGCGCCCGTCGCCGGCGTATCCGGCAGGATCACGACGAATTCCTCTCCGCCATAGCGGGCGGCGGTGTCCGCCGGGCGCCGGATGTTGTCGCCGATGCACCGGGCGACCGCCGCCAGCGCGTCGTCGCCGGCCTGGTGGCCATATGTGTCGTTGTAGGCCTTGAAGCGGTCGACGTCGACGAACAGCAGCGAAAACACCGATCGGGCACGGCGCGCGCGGCGCCATTCGAGATCCAGCACTTCCCCGAACGAGCGGCGATTGTTGAGCCCGGTGAGGCCGTCGGTGCGCGCGAGCATGACCAGCTCGGATTCGGCGCGCATCCTGCGCCGCAGCTGCGAGCCCAGCATGAAGGACAGCACGATGAACGCCGCGCCGAAGGTGGCGACCAGCGCGCCGATCGTGATGGCCCGGTGCCGCCACGCGGCGTAGATGTCCTGCTCCGCCTCGGCGACCATGATGATCAGCGGCAGGTGCGGCAGCGTCTTGAAGTAGTACAGGCGGCGCACGTTGTCGATCGTCGAGGTCTCGATGAACGAGCCTTCCGGCGCCGTCTTGAAGTGGCGAAACGTTGCCGCCTTGCTGATGTCGCGACCGATGGTGTGCACGTCGAACGGCTGGCGCATGAACATGATGCCGTTCGTGCCGATCAGCGAAATCGCGCCGTGCGAGCCGAGCGCGAGGCCGGCGAACAGCGTGTGGAAATACTCGAGATTGACCGCGATCATCACGATGCCGGCGAACGAGCCGTCCGGGTTCGACACGCGGCGCGTCAGCGCAATGCTGAGCGAGCCGCCACGCAGGCGGGACGCATAGGGATCGCTGATGTAAAGCCCGGCGTCCGGATTGTCGCGGTGAACCGTAAAGTACTTGCGGTCGCCGAAATTGCCCTGGCGCGGCACGTCGTTCGCCGAATCCAGGATGATGTTGCCGGCGGAATCCAGCACGAGCATCGAGCCGAGAAAATTCGCCGTCATCGCGTGATCGAACAGGATGCCGCGCCGCAGCGCCGGCGAGGCGGCCATGACGTCCGGCCGCTGGAGGCCCTGGATCACCGCCTCGAGCGACAGGCCGTACAGCTCGATGTTGCGTTCGATGTCGCGCTCGGCGACGAGCGCGAGATTCCGCGACGTCTCGCGCGCGCGATCGAGCGCATCGTGACGGCTCTGAAACAACTGCAACACGCAGAGGCCCATCAGCGCGCACGCTATCAAGGTCCCCGCCAGCACAACGTAGTACGGCGCTGCCGACCGCGGATGCATCCGTGTCCTCTCAGATTGGCCCGGCGCTGACGCACCGGTCGTTATGGTTTGTTCTGGATAACCTATACCAAAAAGTACGGCTTCCGGGTACGAGGTGCAGTCCTGACTTGCCGGGTCGCGTGCGACGTGACCTGAGCGGTGTCGGGCGGATCGTGTTCCGCTCGGGCCGGCACCGGGTGCCGGCACTCGTTCATCGAGGGGCGTGGTCTGGCGTGTGGTGCTGCCGATGACGGAATCGAAACAATCCGTCCGCAGTGGTACGCGTATTGAAATTCCCGTCAGGTTGCCATGCGAATGCACGGCCGGCGGGAAAGCAGGCGGGAGACCGGGCGTGCCGTTGCGCGTCGCGCAACGCGAGTGCCGCCCGGCCCGCGCCGATCGTGCGCGCCGCGCCGGCGGCGCCGCGCACGCGATCGATCGGCCGTCAGACGGTCGTCAGACGGCCATCACCGTCACCGACTTCGTGACGAGGTACGGTTCGAGCGCTTCCGGCCCGCCTTCCGAGCCGTAGCCCGAGTCCTTCACGCCGCCGAACGGCATTTCCGGCCACGGCGTCGCGGGCTGGTTGATCCACAGCATCCCGACTTCGAGGCGCTGCGTGAGCAGGTGCACGTTCGCGAACGAACGCGTGAACGCGTAGCCGGCGAGACCGAACGGCAGACGGTTCGCTTCCGCGATCGCGTCTTCGAGCTTGTCGAAACCGCGGATCGCCGCGACCGGGCCGAACGGCTCGTTGTTGAACACGTCCGCTTCGAGCGGCACGTCCGCGATCACGGTCGGCGCGAAGAAGTTGCCTTCCGAGCCGATCCGCTCGCCGCCGGTTTCGATGCGCGCGCCGACCTTGCGCGCGTTGTCGACGACGGATGCCATCGCGGTGAGCCGGCGCGGGTTCGCGAGCGCACCGAGCGTCGTGCCTTCCTCGAGGCCGTTGCCGACCTTCAGCCCTTCGGCATGCTTGACCAGCGCGCGCGTGAATTCGTCGCGGATGCTGTTGTGCACGAGAAAGCGCGTCGGCGAAATGCAGACCTGCCCCGCGTTGCGGAACTTCGCGCCGCCGGCGGCCTTCACCGCGAGCGCGACGTCGGCGTCCTCGGCGACGATCACCGGCGCATGACCGCCGAGCTCCATCGTCGCGCGCTTCATGTGCAGGCCGGCCATCGACGCGAGCTGCTTGCCGACCGGCGTCGAACCCGTGAACGTGACCTTGCGGATCACCGGGTGCGGGATCAGGTACGACGAGATTTCCGCCGGATCGCCGTACACGAGGCCGATCACGCCGGACGGCACGCCCGCGTCGACGAACGCGCGCAGCAGCGCGGCCGGCGACGCCGGGGTTTCTTCCGGCGCTTTGACGAGGAACGAGCAGCCGGTTGCCAGCGCGGCGCTCAGCTTGCGCACGACCTGGTTGACCGGGAAATTCCACGGCGTGAACGCGGCGACCGGGCCGACCGGCTCCTTCACGACGGTCTGCTGCGCGCCGAGGTTGCGCGGCGGCACGATCCGGCCGTACACGCGGCGGCCTTCGTCCGCGAACCATTCGATGATGTCCGCCGCCGACAGCACTTCGACGCGCGCCTCGGTGAGCGGCTTGCCCTGTTCCTGCGTCATCAGCTGCGCGATCGCGTCGGCACGTTCGCGCACCAGCGCGGCCGCCTTGCGCATCGTCGCCGCGCGCTCGTGCGCGGGCACCTTGCGCCACGCCTCGAAGCCGCGTTGCGCGGCGGCGAGCGCGCGGTCGAGATCGGCGATGCCCGCGTGGGCCACCTTGCCGATCGGCTTGCCGGTCGCCGGGTTCACGACGTCGATCGTCTTGCCGCTCGCGGCGTCGACCCACTCGCCGTCGATCAGCAGTTGCGTATCCGTATAAGTCACGTTAGCCATCCAGACACCCCTACATTGCGTCGATAAACGCGCGCTGCCGCGAACGGCCGCGCGCCGGTTGACAGAAAAAGCCAGGCCGCCGGGGCTGGCACGCACCCGGCGGCGTCGACGGCAGGCACGCCGGCCCGCCATCGTTCCGCATGGAGTCGCGCTCAGCGCGCGGCCGCCGTCGCCTTGCGGAGTTTCGCGACGTCCGCCGCCTGCACGGCCGGCGCGCCGTTGTTCCAGCCGGCGCGCATGAAGGTCAGCACGTCGGCGATCTGCTGGTCGTTCAACTGGTTCGAGAACGCCGGCATCGGATAAGCAGACGGCACGCCATCGATCACGAGCGTCTCGCTGCCGTTCAGCGTCACGTTGATCAGCGACGCGGCATCGCCTTCGAGCACGTTCGGGTTGCCGGCGAGCGGCGCGAGCAGCGGCGCGTAGCCGCGCCCGTCCGCGCCGTGGCAATGCAGGCAGTAAGCGTTATACACCTTCGCGCCCGGATCGGCTGCCGGCCGGCCCAGCACGACCTGCGTTGCCTTCGGATCGTAGCGGTACGGCGGCGCGCCCGTGCCGCCTGCCGCCGGCAGCGATTTCAGGTAACGGGAGATTGCCGCGAGATCGTCGTCCGTGAGCGCCTGCGTGCTGTGGTTGATCACGCTGACCATCGAACCGAACGCGGTCGCATGGCGGTTCGCGCCGGTCTTCAGGAACTGCGCGACCTCGGCCTCGTTCCAGCGGCCGAGCCCCGTGTTGGGCTCGCCGGTCAGGTTCGATGCGAACCAGTTGTCGATCGGCGCACCCGACAGGAACGCCGCGCCGCCTTCGTCGAGCGCCTTCTCCTGGAAGCCGACGCCGCGCGGCGTGTGGCACGACCCGCAGTGCCCGAGCCCCTGCACGAGATACGCGCCGCGGTTCCACATCGCGTCCTTGGCCGGCTTGTCCGCGTAAGGCGTCGTGTCGAGGAACACCATGTTCCACAACGCGAGCGGCCAGCGCATGTTGAGCGGCCACGGGATGTCGGACGGCCGGTTCGCCTGCTTCACCGGTTCGACGCCGTGCATGAAGTACGCGTACAGCGCCTTCACGTCGTCGTCCTTCAGCTTCGCGTACGACGGATACGGCATCGCCGGATACAGGTTGTGACCGTCCTTCGCGACGCCCTTGCGCAGCGCGCCGGCGAACTCGGCTTCCGTATAGCCGCCGATGCCCGTTTCCGGATCGGGCGTGATGTTGGTCGTGTAGATCGCGCCCATCGGCGTGACCATCTTCAGGCCGCCGGCGAACGGCGTGCCGCGCGGCGCGGTGTGGCACGCGACGCAGTCGCCCGCTTTCGCGAGGTACGCGCCGCGCGCGACGAGCGCGCTGTCGGCCGGTGCCGTCTGCGCGGCCTGCGCGGCCGGGCCGGCCAGCATGGCGGACAGCGCGAGCAGCGATGCACGGAACGTATTCAGGGTGAGGTTTCGCATGATCGTCGCCTCCCCTCAAGCCGTCTTCAGCTGGTCGCCGACCGGCAGCTTGCGCAGCCGCTTGCCGGTCGCCGCGAAGATCGCGTTCGACAATGCCGCGGCCGTCGCGGCCGTGCCCGGTTCGCCGATCCCGCCCGGCGCTTCGCCGCTTTTCACCAGATGCACCTCGATCGGCGGTGTCTCGTTGATCCGCAGCATCCGGTAATCGGTGAAATTGCTCTGCACGACACGGCCGTCCTCGATCGTGATCTCGCCGTACAGCGCGCCCGTGATCCCGAAGATGATGCCGCCCTGCACTTGTGCCTCGATCGTGTTCGGGTTGACGGACATGCCGCAATCGACCGCGCACACGACACGCTTGACCTGCACCTCGCCGTTATCCACCGCGACGTCGATGACGATCGAGAAGAAGCTGCCGAACGCGTGCATCACGGACACGCCGCGCCCTTGCCCCGTCGGCAGCGACGGGCCCCAGCCGGCCGCCTTCGTCGCGACATCGAGCACGTTGAGCGCGCGCGGCGTCTTGCCGAGCAGCGCGCGGCGGTATTGCACGGGGTCGGTCTTGGTCTGCGCGGCCAGTTCGTCGATGAAGCTCTCGACGACGAACGTGCTGCGCGTCGGCCCGACGCCGCGCCAGAACGCGGTCGGTACGTGGCGCGGCTCCTGCCGCACGTAGTCGATCAGCTGGTTCGGCAGGTCGTACGGCAGGTCGGTGGCCACCTCGACCGCGTCGGGATCGACGCCGTGCTGGAACGCGGGCGGCGCGAAGCGCGCGAGGATCGACGAGCCGACGATCCGGTGCTGCCACGCGATCGGCTTGCCGTTCGCGTCGAGGCCGGCCGAGATCCGGTCGTAGTAGTACGGGCGGTACATGTCGTGCTGGATGTCTTCCTCGCGCGTCCAGATCACCTTCACCGGCGCGTTGACCTGCTTCGCGATCTTCACCGCCTGGCCGATCATGTCCGTCTCGAGGCGCCGGCCGAAGCCGCCGCCGAGCAGGTGGTTGTGCACGACGATCTTCTCCGGCGGAAAGCTCGTGAGCTGCTGCACGGTGTCGACCGCCCGCGTCGGCACCTGGGTGCCGACCCAGATCTCGCAGCCGTCGGCGCGCACGTGCACCGTGCAGTTCACGGGCTCCATCGTCGCGTGCGCGAGCAACGGCTGCTCGTACACGGCGTCGATGCGCGTCTTCGCATCCGCGAAACCCTTGCCGACGTCGCCGTCCTTGCGTGCGACCGCACCCTTGCCGTTCGCCGCGGCCTGCGCGAGATCGGCGACGATGTCCTTCGTCGATACCTTCGCGCCGGCGCCTTCGTTCCACTTCACGACCAGCGCCGATGCGCCGCGCTTCGCGGCCCAGGTGTGATCGCCGACGACCGCGACCGCGTTGTCCGCGCGCACGACCTGGCGCACGCCCGGGATCTTCTTCGCGGCGGTATCGTCGATGCTCGCGACCGTGCCGCCGAACACCGGGCTGTTCACGATCACCGCGTACAGCATGCCGGGCAGCCGCACGTCGAGCCCGAACTGCGCGGTGCCGTCGACCTTCTCCGGCGAATCGAGCCGCTTCGCGGGCGTGCCGATCAGCTTGAAATCCGCCGGCTTCTTCAGCGCGACGTCCTTCGGCACCGGCAGCTTCGCGGCGGCGTCGGCGAGCTGGCCGTACGACACGCGCCGGCCGCTCGGCGGATGCTGCACTTCGCCGTTCACCGCACGGCAGGACGCCGGATCGACGTTCCATTGCTTCGCGGCGGCCGCGACCAGCAGCGTACGCGCGGTCGCGCCCGCGCGGCGCAGCGGCTCCCATGCGTAGCGTATCGACGTCGAGCCGCCGGTGAGCTGGCCGCCGAGCAGCGGATCGAGAAAGAGCTTCTCGTTCGGCGGCGCATGGTCGAGCGTCACGCTCGACAGCGGCACTTCGAGTTCCTCGGCGATCAGCATCGGCAGCGCCGTGTAGACGCCCTGCCCCATCTCGACTTTCGGCATCACCAGCGTGACCTTGCCGGCGCGGTCGATCTGCACGAACGCGTTCGGTGCGAACACGCCTGCGCGCGCGGTTTCATCGCCGTCGCCACCGATCACCGAACGGCGCGCATCGTCGCCTGCCGCCGGCAGGCTGAAACCGAGCAGCAGGCCACCGCCCGCCGCCGCGCCCAGCGACATGCCGAGCTTGAGGAACGAACGGCGCGATACGCCCGCGCCGGCGGCTTGTCCAGCGGCCTTGCCTGCTTCGATCAGTCCTCGAGACATGTCACGCCTCCTTCGCGGCTTGCTTCACGGCCGCGCGAATCCGGTTGTACGTGCCGCAGCGGCAGATGTTGCCGGCCATTGCCGCGTCGATGTCGGCGTCGCTCGGGTTCGGGTTCGATGCGATCAGCGCGGTGGCGGCCATCACCTGCCCCGACTGGCAGTAGCCGCACTGGACGACGTCGAGCTCGCGCCACGCCTGCTGGACCTTGTGGCCGGCCGGCGTCGCGCCGACGGCTTCGATCGTCGTGATCTTGCGGCCCGCGACGGCCGCGACCGGCAGCACGCACGAGCGCGCGGCGACGCCGTCGAGATGCACGGTGCAGGCGCCGCATTGCGCGATCCCGCAGCCGAATTTCGTGCCGGTGAGGCCGACGACGTCGCGCAACACCCAGAGCAAGGGCATGTCGTCGGGGGCGTCGACCGTGCGGGTTTCGCCGTTGATGTTGAGGGTGACCATTCAGCCTCCGGGGCCGGTGTATTGGGGAAACGACGCGCATCGCGCGCCGCGCGGGGTTTTCGATTTCGTCGCTGTCTTCGCCGTTGCCGGGCGAGACGGCTGCCGCGCGGCCCGGGTCGGAGCGGGCCGCGGCGTGGGTACTGCTTCGTTACTCGGCCACGTCGATGCCGGACAGCACCTTGATGACCGGCGGCGCCGCGAACCAGTCGGCCGATTTCACGCGGAATTCGCCGAAATACGGGCTCGCGAGGTGTGCGTCGAACGCAGCCTGGTCGTCGTAGATCTCGTACAGGTGCAGGTTGGGCGAACCGTCCTGTTCGCGGAACAGGTCGTAGCGCCGGTTGCCGGGCTCGGTGCGCGTCTTCGCGACCATGCTACGCAGTTCGGCTTCGGCGGCCTCCGCGTGTTCGGGTTTCAGGTACAGGGACGCAATCACGTGAAGCGCCATCTTGTCACTCCTTTTGAATCGAAATCGAGCATGCCACAAGCCGGCGTCGCGCGACGCCAGCGTGCAACCATTATGGTTTGCCGTGCCGCGGTATCAGGCCAGTTCGTCCGGGCCCACGCGCACGACGACCTTGCCGAAGTTCTTGCCGGCCAGCAAGCCGATCAGCGCTTCCGGCGCGTCGGCCAGGTCGGGGACGACGTCCTCGAGCGTCTTCACCTTGCCCTGCGCGACCCATTCGCGCATCTCCTTCAGGAACGGTGCATAACCGGTCGCATAGTGGTCGCGGATGATGAAACCCTGCATCCGGATGCGCTTGCGCAGGATCGTGCCCATCAGTGCCGGCACGCGATCACGGCCGGTCGACACCGCGGTGTCGTCGTATGCCGCGTCGTTGTAGTGCGCGATGATCCCGCACACCGGCACGCGCGCGTGATCGTTGAGCAGCGGCCACACCGCGTCGAACACGGCCCCGCCGACGTTCTCGAAATAGATGTCGATGCCGTTCGGGCATGCGTCCTTCAGCTTCGCGGCGAATGCCGGGTCGCGGTGATCGACGCACGCGTCGAAACCGAGCGTATCGGTCACGTATGCGCACTTGTCGGCGCCGCCCGCGACACCGATCACACGGCAGCCCTTCAGCTTGGCGATCTGGCCGACCACCGCGCCGACCGCGCCGCTCGCCGCCGCGACGACCACGGTTTCGCCGGCCTTCGGCTCGCCGATTTTCAGCAGCCCCGTGTAGGCGGTGAAGCCCGGCATGCCGAGCACGCCGAGTGCATACGACGGATGCGCGACGTCGCGGCCGAGCGGAATCAGGTCGCGGCCGTCGGACAGCGCATAATCCTGCCACCCGGCGCCCGCGACCACGAGGTCACCTTCGCGGAACGCGGGCAGGTTCGACGAGACGACCTGGCTGACGGTGCCGCCGACCATCGGCTGGCCGAGTTGGGCCGGCGGCGCATAGGACGGCGCATCGCTCATCCGGCCGCGCATGTACGGGTCGAGCGACAACCAGACCGTGCGCAGCAGCACCTGGCCGGCACCGGGCGTCGGCACGGCACCGGATTCGGTGCGGAAGTTGCCCGGTGTCGGCGCGCCGACCGGGCGCGAATTCAGGACGATCTGGCGGTTTGCGGTCTTGCTTTGCGGCATGTAAGTCTCCGTCAACAGAAATGGACGTGCTTCGTGGGCACGATCGGATCAGGGCTGGACCAGCGGAGACGCCCGCATGCGGCAACGTCGGCGATCGGGCCGTCGCGGCTGCGTGCGGGCGCTTGAAACAATGGGGAACAGCGTAACGCGGCGTGGCACGTTCGTCATACTTGTTTGAGTAGACCAGTCGTCTAGATTCAGGGCAAAAACAAGGCGCGCCGATGCGCGCCCGGGTTACGACTGTGCTCCGCCATGCTCGGCCGGCGGCAGGTTCAGCATGCGCCGCGTTTCGACCATCGCCCTTTCGAGCGGCTTGCGGTCGCGGTGAATCTTTTCCAGCAGCGTCGCGCCCAGCCACATCTCGTAGAGGATCGCGGCCGTGTGCGACGGATCGGCGATCCCGCTCAGCGAGCCGTCGGCCAGCCCGGCCTCGATGCCGCCCGCGAGCCGCTCGATGATCTGGCTCGTGCCCTGCCGCAGCACCGCGCGCATCGCTTCCGACAGATCCGACACTTCCGCGCCGAGCTTCACCGCGAGGCACTTGCCTTGCGGATCGTCCGCGCATTGCGTGTGCAGCCAGTTGCGCCAGTACGTCATCAGGCGCTCGGCGCCGGTGCCGGCCTGATGCTTGAGCAGGTTGTCGAGATGCGCGTGATAGCTGTCGAAATACGCTTCGAGCAGCGCTTCGCCGAATGCCTCTTTCGAGCCGAAGTAATGGTAGAACGAACCCTTCGGGATGCCCGCCGCAGCGAGAATCTCGTTCAGGCCAACCGCCGAAAACCCCTTGTGGAGCATGATCGGCTTGGCGATATTCAGGATGTGCTGGCGGACTTCGGCGCCCGAAGATGCATTCATGGTGGCGTATGTTAGCAACGATTAGACCGGTCGTCTAGCGGCATCGACCCGGCATGTTGAGCGGCACTTTACCCGATCCCCGGCGGGCACCCAAACGTTGCGCAGGCTTTCCTTCCTCTGCTATATGGCGAGTTGATCGGTAACGTCGGGTGGGTGGGCGATCGCGCGTGTAGCCGTCTTGTTTGTTTGCCTGCTTGCCGGCGGTCGGCGTGCATCGCCATCGGCTGATGCACGCTCGCGGCCGCGCCGTCAGCGCGGCGCTTCGTCAGCACGCTTTCGCGTGCGTGCGCGTCGCTCGTCCCGTTGCACGGCCGGCGCCGCCTTCGCGCCACGCAGCGGCGCGCGGCGCACGAGCACCGTCATCTCGCGCCGCAGCGCATCGAGTTCCTTGCCGCGCGCCGCATCGGTCGCCTGCGCAGCGTCGAGCTGCCCCTGAAGCACGCCGCATCGATGCAGCGCGTCGCCCAGTTGCGCCTGCAGCGCGGCAACATCTTTCCGCTGCTGCGCATCGCGCTGCTCCGTGCGCGATGTCACGGCATCGAGCTCCTTTTGCAGTCGCGCGGCGGCGAGCCGCTCTCGATCGATCTCCTGGAGTGCCCGCTTCTCCGACGCACGCAAGCGTTCCTCGGCCCGGCCGGCGTCGTCGCGTAACCGGTCGAGCTGGGTGGTGAAATCCGCGCGGGCCTGCGCGAGTGCGCGGTCGCCTTCCGCGTTGTCGGCTGTCAGGCGCTCGATGTCCGCTTGCAGCGCTTGCCGCGATGCTTCGTCGGCCGCCCTCGCCTGCTCCAGTTCCTGAATGCGCACCTGCGCGGCCAGCAGCGCGGCCGTGCGTTGCTCCAGCGCGGTCTCGGTGCGGGCCAGCTCAGCCTGCAGCGCCGCGACTTCCGCCCTCGCCGCCGTCCGTTCGGCTTCGACTTCCGCGCGCAATGCGTCGAGCGCGGCGGCCGCGTCGGCGCTCGACCGGTTCCATAGCGCCGCGACCAGTTCGCCGGCGGCGGCCTGCAGATCGGCCGGCAGGTCGGGATGCTCGATGCGGACGCGGCTCTTTTCCCGCAACTCGGCCCAGAACTCGCCGAGCACGGCCGTCGGCGTGCTCATGCTGCCCTTGCGAACGAGCTGGTACAGGCGGTTCGCGGTGGGCGTGATGCCGAAGCGGAAGAACAGCAGCGCGCAGGCTTCGCGATACAGCTCGCGGGTTTTCGGGAAGTCGACCTTGAGGCGCTCGATTTCGGCGGTCAGGCGGGATTCGTCGGCGGCGAGATCGGACATGGCGGGTTTCGGTGGAAATTTCGTCAATAATATAACGTAAACCGTTAGAAATTCAATTATGGCGATTTATAGATTTGACATTATTTCTATAATGTCGAGATCGACGCGGTGTGTGAAATGGCAGACGTCCGTTTGCCCCTCCTCCTGCATCGGCGCATGCCGGCTGCGCCGATGCAATCACCCGTCACGAAAGTTGTCGTCGCGCCCGATTCTTCATACGCTTAGGGATCACTCCTGCCGGGAGATCCGAAATGGTGGACGTCAGATTGAACGTGCCGTTGGTCGATCAGAGCGGCGTAAAGAAGACCAAATCAGGATCCAGGGCACTGAAGAACGCGTGCTGGTATGCGGCGGCATGCATGGTTTCCTACTTCCACCGCCCCGGGCCGCGCCTGGGCATGCCGGAGTTATGGCGGGCGGATCAGGGGCTTCCCCCGTCGCGGATCCCCGACTTGTGCGCGGCCGAAGGGCTCGTGGCGCTCAATCAGCCGACGGCCATTACACCCGAGTGGCTCGCGTCGGTTCTGACGGACTACGGCCCGATCTGGGCTGCGGGGCACTTCCTGGATCGGCCGGACCAGCCTGAAATCGGTCACGTGATCGTCATCACGGGCATCCAGCAACGCATCGTTCATTACAACGACCCGGAGGGGCCGCCCGCGCGCACGATGCTGCTGGGCACGCTCGACGCCGGACGGTGGAGACCCGACGGACTGCTGGTGAAGGGGCAGCACCGCTATTGATGGCCTTGCGGGCGTCCATCCCCCGCCCGGCGGAAACGCCCCTGCAACCGCTTCGGAAAACCGTCAACATTGCGGGATTGACCGCCGGTGCCCTGCCTTGCCGCGTCGTCGGCATCCACCCGGCACAGCCGTGACGAAAACAGAAGAACGAGGAGCCCGCGTTGCGCCATAGCGGCTGCCGCTGTTTCGACGTCGCGGGTGAACCGGGCGACGCCGTGCACGTATCGACGGATTCGTCACCGACGCGCCGGTGCCGGATCGTGCGCGACGCCGACGCCGGATCAGCGCGACGCCGACGCGGCGACCGCCGCCTGGGACGGGCGTCCGCGCTTCGCCGGATGCGTCTCCGGCATCCGCCAGTACACGAGCAGCGAAATCGCCGCGCACGCGGCGACGTACCAGAAGAACACCGTCTCGTTGCCGCTCGCCTTCAGCCGCAGCGCGACGAATTCGGTCGTGCCGCCGAGGATCGCCGTCGTCAGCGCGTAAGGCAGCCCGACCGCCAGCGCGCGGATCTGCGGCGGGAACAGCTCGGCCTTGACCAGCATGTGCACCGACGTGAAGCCGCTCAGCACGACCAGCCCCGCGAATACCAGCGCGAACGCGGCGAGCGGTTCGTGCACATGCCCGAGCGCCGTGAAGATCGGCACGGACAGCAGCGTGCCGCCGATCCCGAACCACAGCAGCACCGGCCGGCGGCCGACGCGGTCCGACACGAGGCCGAACAGCGGCTGCAGCGGCATGTACAGCAGCAGCGCGGCGGTGCAGATCCAGGTCGCCGTCTCCTTGTGCAGCCCGACCGAGTTGACGAGGTATTTCTGCATGTAGACCGTGTACGTGTAGAACGCCACGGTGCCGCCGACCGTGATGCCGATCGCGAGCAGCAGTTCGCGCCAGTGGGCCGCGAGGTCGGCCGTCATGCGCGTCTTCGCCGCGCGCGCCCGGCTGGCGATGAACGCATCGCTCTCCACGACGTTGCGGCGCATGTAGAGCGCGAACAGCGCGAGCAAGCCGCCGACGAAGAACGGAATCCGCCAGCCCCAGCGCTCGAGGTCGTGCGTGCCGGCGAAGATGCGCTGCATCGCGAGCATCAGGCCGAGCGCGACGAGCTGGCCCGCGACCACGCTCACCTGCAGGAAGCCGACGTAGAAGCCGCGCCGGTTCGGCGGCGCGATCTCGCTCAGGTAGGTCGCGCTGGTGCCGTATTCGCCGCCCATGCTGAGCCCCTGCAGCAGCCGCGCGGCGACCAGCAGCGCCGGCGCGAGCACGCCGATCGTCGCGTACCCGGGCGTGACGGCGATCAGCATCGATCCCGCGCACATCGCGAGCACCGACTTCGTCAGCGCGGCCTTGCGTCCGCGCCGGTCCGCGTAGACGCCGACGAGCCAGCTCCCTGCCGGCCGCGCGATGTACCCGACGGCCGCGATGGCCGCCGTGTTCATCAGTTGCACGGTCGGCCGGTCGGCCGGAAAGAATGCCGGCGCGAAGTAGATCGAGAAGATGCTGTACGCGAGAAAGTCGTACCACTCGATCAGGTTGCCGGCGAGCCCGCCGACGATCGAGCCGATGCGCGGCCGCTCGCCGGCCGCCCCGGTGGGGGAAATTGCCACGCTTGTCTCCTGTTCTTGTTCGTATGTGCCGGGCGGCCGCCGGGGTTGCCGGCCCCGCCCGTGCCGGCGGCTTAGGCGCGATCGGCACCATAGCGGGCGTCGAGCGCGTCGAAGCGCGCCTTGTCGACGAGCCGCTGCCGTTCGGCGAACGGCGCGACGAGCGCGGGGTTTTCGTCGAGCCGGCCCGTGTCGCGCAATTCGGTCAGCGCGGCCTGCATCCCGTGCACGGCCCCCTGCAGCGCCGCATTCGCGTACAGCACGACGCCGTAACCGAGGCGGGCCAGGTCGTCGCGCGAGCGCGTCGGCGTCTTGCCGCCGATCACGATGTTGATGAGCTGCGGCGTGTCGAACAGCGCGGGCAGCCGCTCGACGTCCTCCGGCGTGTCCATCGCCTCGATGAACAGCACGTCCGCGCCGGCTTCCGCATAGCGGTGCGCGCGCTCGATCGCGTCGTCGATGCCGTGGACGGCGGCCGCATCGGTACGCGCGACGATCAGCAGGTTCGGATCCACGCGCGCGTCGACGGCCGCCTTCAGCTTGCCGACCATCTCGCCGGCCGGAATCACTTCCTTGCCCGCGAAATGGCCGCATTTCTTCGGCAGCACCTGATCCTCGAGCTGGATCGCGTCGGCGCCGCTGCGCTCGAGCGTGCGCACGGTGTGCAGCACGTTCAGCGCATTGCCGAAACCGGTATCGGCATCGACCATCAGCGGCAGCTCCACCGCATCGCGCACGCGCGCGGTGTGCTCGGCCAGTTCGCCGAGCCCGATGAAGCCGAGATCGGGCAAGCCGAGCGACATGTTGGTGACGCCGGCGCCGGTCAGGTACAGCGCGCCGAAGCCGAGATCGGCCGCGACCCGGGCGCTGAGCGCGTTGAACGTGCCGGCGACGAGCAGCCCCTGGCGGGCGGCGATACTGCGCCGGAAACCGGCGCGACGAAGTGCAGTTTGATCGGACATGCAAGGCCTCATTGGTCGAAACGAAACAGGGTTCGCGGCGTATCGCGCAGCACGCGCAAGCGCTCGCCGGGGTCGGGCAGCCAGCGCGCGAGCGCGGCATGCGCGGCGTCGAAATCGACGCGCTCGCGGTGCTGCGTGTGCGGCCAGTCGCTGCCCCACACCAGCCGCTCGGCGGTGAACGCGGTGCGCAGCGCGCGCGCGGCGCCGAACGCGTCGATCGCGCCATCGCCGGCCGCGCTGTTGCGATACGCGGCCGACAGCTTGACCCAGACGCGGCCGGTATCCGCGAGCAGCAGCAGGCGGCGGAAGCTGGGCGCGCGCTCGGCGAGCGCGGGCGACGGGCGGCCGAAATGGTCGATCACCAGCGAGCAGCACTGCGCGAGCAGCGGCGCGGTGATCGCATGCAGATCCTCGATGCCGCGATGGATCTCGACGTGCCAGCCGAGCGCGTTGATGCGGGCAAGCAGCGCACGCCAGGCGGGTGCGCCGAAATCCGGGATCGGCAGCCCGACGAGGTTCAGCCGCATCCCGACCACGCCCGCCCGGTCGAGCGCGTCGAGATCGTTGTCCGAAATCGCCGGATCGACCACCGCGACGCCGCGGAAGCGGCGCGGGTAACGGCGCAGCACGTCGACGAAATACGTGTTGTCGGTGCCGAGGAAGCTCGGCTGCACCAGCACCGCATGCGTGATGCCGTGCGCGGCGAGGTGCGCGACGTACGCGTCGAGCGGCGCATCGTAGTCGGGCGCGTGCCGGATCACGGGCGCGAGCGGCAGGCCGCGCGCGAACACGTGCGCATGCGCATCGACGGCGGCGACGGCGGGATCTCCGGCGTACCACACGTCCACTGACGACGCGGCCGGAACCTGTTCGACGAGGTGATTCACGAGGCAATCCATGACGAGTCTGCAAGGGGCGCCCGGCCGCTGCGCCGGGCGATTCGATGGCGGGAAGCGGTGAAACCTACAACGACGCCTCGGCGCGCGGCTGGCCGGCGGCATCCGCGTCGCCGCCCGGCGCCGCGCCGGACAGCCGCCGGTTGCGCGTTTCGGGCAGGAACCACACCGCGATCACGACCAGCCCGTATGCGATACCCGCGTCGATGCCGAGTGCCGTGCCGAGCGGCAGCGACTCGCCCATCCGCCCGACCAGCACCGGGAAGCCGGCCGACGCGATGCGGCCGAAGTTGTAGCAAAAGCCGACGCCGCGGCCGCGCACGTTGCGCGGGTAAAGCTCGTTGAAGAGCGTGCCGAGCGTCGCCGGGATGCCGGCCGAGAACAGGCCGAGCGGGAAACCGAGCAGCAGCATCGCGACGTCGTTCAGCGGCAGGAACACGTACAGGTTCACCATCACCGCGCAGCACGCGGCGAACAGCATCACGTTGCGGCGGCGGCCGATCCGGTCCTGCAGGTACGCGCTGACGAAGCAGCCGCAGATGAACGCGACGATCACGACCGCGAGATACGCGCCGGTGCCGAGCACCGACAGGTGCCGTTCGGTCTTCAGGTAGGTCGGCAGCCAGATCGTGATCGCGTGATAGCCGCCGTGCGCGCCGACGCCGATCAGCCCGCCGACGACGGTTGCGCGCACCACGGAGCGGTCGAAGATGCCGACCGTCGGCCCTTCGCCGGCGCCCGCCGTTGCCTGCGCGGTCGCGTCGACCGGCGTCGCGCGCGGCGGCTCCGGAATTGCGCGGCGGATATACAGCACCAGCAGCGCGGGCAGCGCGCCGATCGCGAACAGCACGCGCCAGGCCCATTCGGCCGGCAGCCAGGCGAACACCAGCATGTACAGCAGCACCGCGCCGCCCCAGCCGAAGCCCCAGGCACTCTGCACGATGCCCATCGCCTTGCCGCGATGGCGCGCGCCGACCGTTTCGGCGAGCAGCACCGCGCCGGCCGTCCACTCGCCGCCGAACCCGAGCCCCTGCAACGCCTTCAGCACCAGCAACTGCTCGAAGTTCTGCGCGAACGCGCTCAGGAACGTGAACAGCGAGAACCAGCACACGGTGATCTGCAGCGCGCGCACGCGCCCGTAGCGGTCGGCGATCATGCCGGCCAGCAGCCCGCCGAGCGCGCCCGCCACGAGCGTTGCGCCGCCGATCAGGCCGGCCTGCCCCTTGCCGATGCCCCAGGTCGTCAGCAGCGCGGGGATCACGAGACTGAACATCTGCGTGTCGAGCCCGTCGAGTGCCCAGCCGGCAAAGCAGCCGCGCAACGTGCGCCGTTCGGTCGTCGATAGCTCACGGGTCCAGTTCAATGCAGGTCTCCTCGTGTGGTCATGCCGGCGTCGTGCGCCGGATGGTGTGGCCCGATGAGCATCCTATGAAGCGCGGGGATAATTCGCTACCATGTTTTGAATAATTATTCATAACGTGAGCTTATGGAAATCAGGCACGTTCGCTACTTCCTCGCGATCGTCGATACGGGCAGCTTCACGCGCGCGGCCAGCGAGCTCGGCATTGCGCAGCCGGCGCTCAGCCAGGCACTGAACCGGATGGAGAAGGAGCTGGGTGTCCGGCTGTTCGACCGCTCGCGGCGCGGGGCCACGCTGACGGCGGCCGGCCTCGCGATGGTCGACGACCTGCGCCTGAGCCTCGCGCGCCTCGACGCGGCCGCACACCGGGCCGGCGAGATCGGCGCGCAGCGCGCCGGGCGCCTGACGATCGGGTTCGTCAGCGCCGCGCTGTTCGACACGCTGCCGCGCGCGATCCGCGCGCTGCGCGAAAACACGCCCGACGTCGAACTCGTGATGCGCGAGATGAGCAATGCGGAGCAGGCGATCGCGCTCGAGCGCGGCGAGATCGACATCGGCCTGCTGCATACGCCGGTCGCGGTCAACGGCCGGATGCGCGAGCAGCTGATCCGGCGCGATCCGCTCGTCGCCGTGCTGCCGAAGGATTTCCGGCGCCAGCCCGACGGCACGGTCACGCTGCAGGATCTCGCCGGCACCGGGCTCGTCTGGTTTCCGCACGACCAGTTGCCGCTGATCCGCGCGGGCATCCTGAGCGCCTTCCGGCAGGCCGGACACCCGGTCGACATCGTGCTCGACGTGAACCGCACGCTGACCGTGATCTCGTGCGTCGCCGCCGGGTGCGGCGTGTCGCTGCTGCCGCGTTCGATTCATACGTTCGCGTTCGAAGGCGTCGCCTACAGCACCATCCGCGATGGCGGCGCGCTGCCGCTGTTCGAACTCAGCGCGATCTGGCCCGCGCGGTCGCGCCCGACGCTCGCGGATCGCTTCGCCGCGCTGCTGCCGTCGGCGGACGTGCAGCGCTGACCGGCCGCGCCGCATCCGGCGTTGTCACCGATCTGCCACCGTCGCCCGGTAGCGTGCGGGTCTGACCCACGCTATCGACAGACGAATCCGCCATGCAGCGCACGTCGCGCGCCACGCCCCACGTTTATGCGGCCACGTCCCGTGCCCTCGCCGCCAGCCTTGCGATCAACCTGCTGCTGCTCGTCGTCGAGACGGTCGCGGCATGGTCCGCGCATTCGTCGGGGTTGCTCGCGGACGTCGCGCACGCGGCGATCGATCTCGCAGCCGATGCGCTGATCCTCGTTGCATGCCGGCTCGACGCGCGCCTGCCGCCGGAACGGCGCCCGACCTGCGAGCCGCTTGCGCTCGCGGGCCTCGGCGCATTGCTCGTGGCGACCGGCGCGCAGATGATCTGGCACGCGACGAACCGGTTCGCTGCGCCGCCCGTCGTACAGCCGGGCATGACGACGCTCGCGCTCGTTGCCGTCACGCTCGCCGGCAAGGCCGCGCTGTCGCACTGGATGCTGCGCAAGGCACGCGAGACGGGCTCCGCGCTGCTCGAGGCGAGCGGCTGGCATGTCCGGACCGATGCGCTGGCGTCGCTGCTGGCGGCCCTCGCGATGGGCGCGGCACGGGTCGGCTTCGGTCGTCTCGACGATCTGGCCGCGCTCGCGATCGGCGCGCTCGTGATCCGCACGGGCGCCGGTTTCATCCGGCGCGGCTGCGCGCAGTGGCCGGCGCTGGCGTCGTGGGCGGGTCGTTCCACGCGCGGGTCGTGAACGTGCCCGGCAGCGTCGGCGTCGGGCATCCGGTCTCCGCGAGCGGCTGCGCTGAATGAAGGAGCGGCTCGCGCGGGTGCGAGCCGCTTTCGCATGATGTCGTCGCCACGGCGTGGCACGTGACGCGTCGATCGTTGCCGATGTATCGCCGGACGAATGCGGCCGGTTCCGATGAATCGGCGTCGGCTGTCGCTTACCCGAGCGGCACGACGCTCCCGAGCAGAATCCGCACGAGCGTCGCCTGGCGCGTGACGCCCGTCTTCGAGAAGATCGCGCGCAGGTGCGTGCGGGCGGTGTTCTTGCTGATCCCCGATTCCTCCGCGGCCTCCTCGAGCGTCAGCCCGTTCGTCAGCAGCAGCGCGAGCGACGTCTCGGCCGGCGTCAGGTCGAACAGCTTGCGGATGATTTCCTGCGCACCCTGCGGCTTGCGGTCGGGGTCGCGCAGGAACAGCGTGACGGCCGGCCGCCGCTTGTTGTCCTCCGACCAGTCGGACAGCAGCACCGTGCGCACCAGCAGCCCGAGGCGCGGCTTGTCGAAGCTGCGCGTGATCGGCATCGCCTCGACGGTCGCCGCGGCCGTGCCGTGGTGCCCCATCACCGCGTGGCGGATCAGCCGCTTGAGCGTGCGGTTCTCCTGCGCATCGGTCGCCTCGATCGTGCCGCGCGCAATCGTCAGACCGTTGTTCTGCTTCAGGATCTCGTCGGCGACGCTGTTCATGTCGATGATCGTGCCGTTCTCGTCGAGCGTGATCGTGCCGATCTGCATCCGGTTGATCGCGTTCGCATAGATCGAGCGCTCGACCTCGGCCGTGTCGAGCCGCGAATGCAGCTCGACCGCACGCTTCAGGTGCGGCAGCAGCAACGCGCAGATCGCCTTGTCGCGCGCGGAGAACTGCTTCGAAGCATGGTTGCGGCATACGCGGAACCGGCACTCGACGCCCGACGGCGTGCGCAGGTCCGCGCCGAGGATGTAGCGCACGTCCTGCGGCTTCAGGAACTGCTTGTACAGTTCGCTCGACAGCCAGCCCGTGTCGCCGAACACGTCGTCGACCGTGACCACGCGATCGGCCGGCAGGCCGACGAACGGATCGAGCGAATAGTAGTAGTTGTTGTACGACGCTTCGCCGTCACCCGGCACGACCGGGCCGTATTCCGATGCGTGCACGGACAGCGGCGCGCGGCGGTCGCTCGCGGCCGCGCGCAGGATCAGCGTCACGTAGTTGGCCTGCAGCAACCGGCGAACCATCTCGAGCGCGCCCGCCCACGGCGGCGTTTCCAGCGGGCCCTGGTAGATGCGCGCCATCAGCTCGCTGAAATCCGCGACGCCGATGTCGGCCTCGTCACTGGTTGCCTGGCTCTCTTGCGGAGCCCATCTCGTCTCCATCAGCACGCTCCATCCTCCATACGACATGTTTCCGGCGCGACCCAACCGCGCCGCCATGATTAAGACGCGTCTAAATTCCGGCGTCATCGGGAGATTCACTGAATGGTGAGAATTGGCCATCCGGACGAACCAACCATCGTCCGATCGGATGATGTGGCGCCCTGCCCGCTACGCTGGAATCCCCGTCAGGCCGTGCCGGCAAGCGTCCGGCCCGGACTCAGGGAAAACCGCGACACGGGTTTACCTGATTCAAACCGCATCCGATTCAGACAGGAGTCCCCATGCCGCTCGACCCACAGGCGCAGGCGCTGCTCGCCGCGTTCGCCCAGGCACCCGCGATCGATTTCGCGCAACTGACCGTTCCCGCGTATCGCGCGAGTCTCGCCGCCGGCGGCGCGTTCGCCCCGGGCGATGCCGTCGCCGCCGAAGAGGACTGGCAGATTCCCGCATCGGGCCGTCAGTTGTCCGCACGGCTGTATCGGCCCGCTGCCGACGGGCCGTTACCGCTGACGGTGTTCTTCCACGGCGGCGGCTTCGTGGCGTGCGGCATCGATTCGCACGCGAACCTGTGCCGCAGCCTCGCGGCCCGTGCGCGCACGCTCGTGCTGTCGGTCGACTACCGGCTCGCGCCCGAGGCGCGTTTCCCGGCCGCCGTGCACGACGCATGCGACGCCGTGCGCTGGGCCGCCGCCAGCGCGCGCGATCTCGGCGCACGCGCCGGCGCGCTGGCGGTCGCCGGCGACAGCGCCGGCGGCAATCTTGCGGCGGTCGCCGCGCTGCAGTTGCGCGGCTCGGGCATCGCGATCGCGCACCAGTTGCTGCTGTATCCGGTCGTCGATTGCGCGACCGAGCATCCGTCGTACGAAACGCTCGGCAACGGCTATTTCCTGACGGCGGACATGATGCGCTGGTTCAAGCGCCACTATTTCGACGACGGCGCCGATCGCGCATCGCCGCTTGCAAGCCCGCTCGCCGCGCCGGACGTCGCGGGCGCGGCGCCGGCGACGATCGTCAGCGCCGAGTTCGATCTGCTGCGCGACGAGGCCGAGGCGTATGCGCTGCGTCTCGCACAGGCCGGCACGCCGGTGACCGTCGTGCGCTGGCCGGGCCAGCTTCACGGTTTCGCCAGCATGCTCGGCGCGATCGATGCGGCTGACCGCGTGCTGACCTTCGGCGCCGACGCGCTGCGCCGCGCGTTCGACGCGACGGAGGCGCCATGAGCCTCGCCGGCACGCTGGAGATCGTCGACGAGCTGCGTGCGGGCCGGATGGTCCTGCTCGTCGACGAAGAGGATCGCGAGAACGAAGGCGATCTCGTGATCGCGGCCGATCACGTGACGCCGGAAGCGATCAATTTCATGGCGCGCTTCGGGCGCGGGCTGATCTGCCTGACGCTGACCGCCGAGCGCTGCGAGCAGTTGCGCCTGCCGCCGATGGCCGATCACAACGGTACGCCGTTCGGCACCGCGTTCACCGTCAGCATCGAGGCGGCCGAAGGCGTGACGACCGGCATTTCGGCGGCCGATCGCGCGCATACGATTCGCGCGGCGGTGCGGGCGGGCGCCCGCCCCGACGATCTCGTCCAGCCGGGCCACGTGTTCCCGATCGCCGCGCGCCCGGGCGGCGTGCTCGTGCGCGCGGGGCACACCGAGGCCGGCTGCGATCTCGCGGCGCTCGCGGGGCTCACGCCCGCGTCGGTGATCTGCGAGGTGATGAACGACGACGGCACGATGGCGCGGCTGCCCGAGCTGAAGGCGTTCGCCGCGCATCACGGGCTGAAGATCGGCACCATTGCCGACCTGATCCATTACCGGCGCGAACACGAATCGCTCGTCGAACGCGTCGGCGAGCGGCCGCTGCATACGCCGTGGGGGCGATTCCGTGCGATCGAGTATCGCGACACCGTGCACGGCGCGCCGCATCTCGCGCTCGTGCGCGGCGAGCCCGATCCGTCGACGCCGGTGCTGACGCGCGTGCACGAATGCCATTCGCTGCTCGACCTGCTCGATGCGGAGCCGTCCGCGCATTCGTGGCCGCTGCATGCCGCGCTGCAACGGATCGACGCGGCCGGCTGCGGGGTCGCGGTGCTGCTCGACTGCGACATGCGCGGCGACGCGATGCGGATGCCGGCCGGCCATGCGCGCCGCGACGGACGCGTGACGGGAATCGGCTCGCAGATCCTGCGCGAGCTCGGCGTGCGGCGGCTGAACGTGCTGTCGAGCCCGTTCCGGTTGCCCGCGCTGTCGGGACACGACCTGGAGATCATGGCGTTCATTCCGCTCGGCGACGACGATCCGGAAAGCGCGCAAAGCGCGCATGCGAACCCGCTGCGGGCGGCGTGACGCGTTGCCGCGTTGACGCGGGATGGTCGGCGGGTCACCCGCTTGACAGGCTATCGTTTGTTTTTGTTGGATACAGTCTTTGGTTTGTATTTTGACAATACATGCTGTAGATTGTATTTTCCGATTACAAACGATCGCCTGTCATTCCGCGGAGCGCCAGATGGCCTTTCCTGTCCAGACCCTGACCCAGCTGCGTCCGATACTCGTCGGCTTCCGGAAATCCGCGGGGCTCACGCAGGCGCAATTGGCCGCCCGCCTGGGCGTCACGCAGCAATCCTACGCGCAGCTCGAAGCCAACCCGTCGGCGGTCAGCATCGAGCGGCTCTTCAAGGTGCTGAACACGCTCGGTGTGCGCATGACGCTCGCGCTGGGCACGCAGGACGCTTCGGCGGCATCGGCCGATCCTGCGCCCGATGCCGATGCCGCGCCGGCGGTTCGCCAACCCGCCGCGAGCAAACGCAAGCCGGATGCGGCGCGCGGCACCACGGCCGCCAAGAAACCAGCCCGGCCTGCGGCCGGCGCCGCGCGCAAGCGGCCCGCGACGGCAACACCCGGCAAGCCACGGGTTTCGAAGCGGGAGGACTGGTGACGATGGCCACGCGTGCACGTCACGACCGGCTCGACCTGTGGATGAACGGCATTCCGGTGGGCTACTGGGAAGTCCGGCGCGGCGTCGAGCGTCTCGTCTACCTGCCGGCCTGGCTCGACGATCCACAGGGGCGGCCGCTGTCGCTGTCGCTGCCCTTCACGCCCGGCAACCAGCCGCACCAGGGCGCGATCGTCGCCGATTATTTCGACAACCTGCTGCCGGACAGCGAGCCGATCCGCCGCCGCATCGCGCAGCGTTACCGGCTCCGGTCGACGGCGCCGTTCGAGCTGCTCGCGTCGATCGGCCGCGATTGCGTCGGCGCGATCCAGATGCTGCCGCCCGACGAAACGCCCATCGATCTCGAGACGATCGACGGCGTGACGCTCGACGATACGGCCGTCGCCGAGGTGCTGCGCCACGCGACCGCCGCGCCGCTGCCCGGCCATGCGGAGCCGGAAGGCGACCTGCGCCTGTCGATTGCCGGCGCACAGGAAAAAACGGCATTGCTGCGCCAGGGAAACCGCTGGCTGCGGCCGTCGGGCAGCACGCCGACGACGCACATCTTCAAGCTGCCGCTCGGGCGTGTCGGGAACATGCAGGCCGACATGCGGACGTCCGTCGAAAACGAGTGGCTGTGCGCGAAGCTCGTCGCCGCGTACGGCTTGCCGGTCGCGGCGTGCGACATCGGCCGGTTCGACGACCAGAAGGCGTTGATCGTCGAGCGCTTCGACCGGCGTGCTTCGCGCGACCGCACGTGGATCCTGCGGTTGCCGCAGGAGGACATGTGCCAGGCGACCGGCACGCCGTCGGGCGCGAAATACGAGTCCGACGGCGGCCCGGGTATCGACACGATCATGGGCATCCTCGCCAATTCGGCCGACGCCGCGCCCGACCGGATGAATTTCTTCGTCGCGCAGCTCGTGTTCTGGGTGCTGGCGGCGATCGACGGGCATGCGAAGAACTTCAGCATCGCGCACCTGCCCGGCAACACGTACCGCAGCACGCCGCTGTACGACGTGCTGTCCGCGCATCCGATCATCGGCACGCGCCGCAACCAGCTTCCGCCGCGCCGCGCGCGGCTCGCGATGGCCGTGTGCGGGAAGAACCGGCACTACGTGATCGGCGAAATACAACCGCGCCACTGGATCGCGCAGGGCCGGCGCGTCGGCCTGACCGAAGACGACGTGCACGCCGCGATGGCGGCCGTCGTCGCTCGCACGGAACCCGCGATCGCGGAAGCCGCGGCGCAGATCCCGGCGGAATTTCCGGTGGACGTCGCGGATGCGATCTTCGACGGGATGCGTCGTCAGGTCCGCAAGCTCCGGGCAGGCGATCTCGTGTGACGGATCGACGGGAGGCGGTCGGGGTCGGGGCGGGCTTTGGCGTCCGGTGGCGCGCTTCGATGTACTGAATCAGGCGCCCGCCCGGAACGGGTTGTGCCGGGCTCGTCCACCCGGACGATGCGCGCCTGCGCCACCGCCGCACAATGGTCGCCGTGCCCAATCCCGCCCCTCGCCCCCTCATGGAATCCGCCGACCTCACGACCGCGTTCAGCCCGCTGCAGATCGGCCCGCTGACGCTGCGCAACCGCCTGATCAAGTCAGCCACCAACGAGGGCATGACGCCGAACGGCGTGCCGTCGCGCGCGCTCGTCCGTTTTCACGAACGCATCGCCGAAGGCGGCGCCGCGCTGACGACCGTCGCGTACTGCGCGATCAGCGACGACGGACGCACGTTCGTCGATCAGGCATGGCTCGACGTGCCGACGGTCCGCCAGTTCCGCGCGCTGACCGACGCCGTCCATCGCCACGGCGCCGCTGCATCCGCGCAGATCACGCACGGCGGCTGCTTCACGTTCCTGCCGTCGCTGTCGACCCGACGGCCGTTGAGCGCATCGGGCGGTTTCAACAAGGTCGGCGTGATGAGCGGCCGCTTTCTGAAGCAGGCGATGACGCGCGACCAGATGTCCGCGGTCGCCGACGAATTCGCGCAGGCCGCACGCCATGCGCGCGACGCCGGCTTCGATGCGGTCGAGATCCACATGGGGCATGGCTATCTGCTCAGCCAGTTCCTGTCGCCGCTGTACAACCGCCGCCGCGATGCGTACGGCGGCGACGCGGCACGGCGCGCCGCTTTTCCGGCCGAGGTGCTGCGCCGCGTGCTCGACGCGGTGGGCCGCGATCTCGCCGTCGTCTGCAAGATCGGCGTGACCGAAGGCGTGCGCGGCGGCGGAACCGCCGACGACGCATGCGAGATCGCGCGGCGGCTCGAAGCCGAAGGCGCGCACCTGCTCGTGCTCAGCGGCGGGATGAACGTCGAATCGGTGTGGCAGCTGTTCGGCAGCCCGTTGCCCGGCGACGCGCGCGCGAACGCCGACAACGCGATCGTGCGCGCGGCGATGGCGCTGCAGAAACTCACCGAGCCGAAGATGGGCGCGTTTCGCGAGATGTATTTCCTCGAGCACTCGAGGAAGGTGCGCGCGTCCGTCCGGATGCCGCTCGCTTACCTCGGCGGCGTACGTTCGCGCGGGAACGTCGAGCTGGCGATGCGCGAAGGGTTCGATGCGGTCGCGCTCGCCCGCGCGCTCGTGTTCGAGCCGGATTTCGTCAACGGATTGCGCGACGGCCGGCTTGCGCAGTCGGGCTGCACGTCGTGCAACCGTTGTGTCGTGTCGATGTACACGCCGGGCGGCACCGCGTGCGTCCTGCACGAGCCGAACGACCCCGCGCCGAACCGGGTGCCGGCCGCCGGCGCGTGAAGCGCGACGCGGGGCGCGGGACGCCCGATGCGGGCGCCGGCGCCGCTCAGCCGGCGTCGCGCGCGCGGGCGAGCGCCGCGAGATTGCCTTCGCCGAACCCGTGGTGCCCCTTGCGCTGCACGATTTCGAAGAAGATCTCGCCGGGCCGGCGCTTGACGAAGGTCTGGAAGAACAGCCTCGGCACGCCGTCGCCGCCGATCTCGCCGTCGACCAGCACCGCGCGACGGCGCAGCGCGTCGAGATCGACACCGTGCCCCGGCAGCCGCGCGTCGACGTCATCGTAATAGCGTGCCGGCGGCTCGATGAATTCGACGCCGTTCGCCCGCAGCGCATCGACGCAGGACAGGATGTCGTCGGTAGCCAGCGCGACGTGCTGCACGCCCTCGCCCGGATGGTCGGGCAGATACGCGTGCATCAGCTCGGTGCGCCGCGTGCCTTCCTCGTAGACCGGAATCCGCACCGCGCCGCACGGCGACACCATCACACGCGATTCCTCCGACACATGCCAGTGCGCGTCGATTTCGTGGATCTCGCGAAAATGCAGCAGGTCGTGGTAGAAATCCAGCCACTCCCGCATGCGCCCCGCACCGACGGTCTGCGTGAAATGATCGACCTGCTGCAGCCCGACGCCCACGCAGTCGAGATCGGTATGCGCGGTCGCGATGTCGATCGGCCGGAAATCGATGTCGAAGATCGAGATGTCGCCGACGCCGCCCCGCTGGCCGTCGCGCCCGCGCCAGCGGTCGACGAAATAGAGGTGCGAATCGCCGATGCCCTGGATCGCCGGGATCTTCAGCTCGCCGACCCCGACCTTCTCGCCTTCGAACGCCCACGCGCCGAGCTCGATCGCCCGCTCGAACGCGCGCCGGGCGCTGGCCACGCGCAGCCCGATCGCGCAGACGCCCATCCCGTATTCCTCCGCGTAGCGCGCGGCGAACGAATCGGGCTCGGCGTTGATCAGGAAATGCATCTGACCTTGCCGGTAGAGCGTGACGTTCTTGCTGACATGCCGCGCGATCGCCTTGAACCCGAGCTGCTCGAAGCGCTGAGCGAGCGCCTCGGGCACGGGCGCCGCGAATTCGACGAATTCGAGGCCGGCCATCCCGAGCGGATTGGCAGCCGGATCGGCAACGGGCGGCGTATCGCTGGACAGGGGGTGGGAATTGCCGGGCATTCCAGTCTCCGGGGGCATGCGTTCGATGGGGATGGCGCCCGTCGCTGGCGGCAAGCGCGGCCAACGTGGCGACCGCATCTGCCCCGAACGGGCAAGTTCTCAATGCTGCAGATTTTAACCAGATCGTTCACGGCGGCACACCCTGGCCAAACGGGATATCGTCGCACCGCCTAGTGCAAACCCGAAAAGCGTTCGATAATCGCACGGACTTGTACGATAATCGCGCACTCTACCCGATTGGCCAATTGCCGCCGTACGGCGCGCGCCCTATTCTCCGTTCACTCATCGACTTCAATGCAGCATCGGACGCGGCGCCGCCACGATTCCACGATGCGCCGTGCCAGGAGACACCGCCATGACCCCAACCTTCGACACCCTCGACGCCGCCGCCAGCGCCCGCGTCCGCAGCCAGGCCCGCAAGGCCGCGATCGGCAGCTTCGTCGGCGCCGTTGTCGACTGGTACGACTTCCTGCTGTACGGGATCGTCGCCGCGCTGGTATTCAATTCCGAGTTCTTCCCGAAAGTCAGCCCGACAATGGGCACGCTCGCGGCGTTCGCGACCTTCGGCGTCGGTTTCCTGTTCCGGCCGCTCGGCGGCATCGTGTTCGGCCACTACGGCGACCGGCTCGGCCGCAAGCGGATGCTGGTGCTGACGGTGATGCTGATGGGGCTGTCGACAGTCGCGATCGGCCTGCTGCCGGCATTCTCGACGATCGGCTGGTGGGCACCCGTGCTGCTGGTGCTGATGCGCGCGATCCAGGGTTTCGCGGTCGGCGGCGAATGGGGCGGCGCGGCGCTGATGGCCGTCGAAAGCGCGCCGAAGCAAAAGAAGGCGTTCTACAGCAGCGGCGTGCAGGTCGGCTACGGCGTCGGCCTCGTGCTGGCCACGGGCATCGTGTCGATCCTGAGCCATACGCTCGGCGAGGCCGCGTTCAAGTCGTGGGGCTGGCGCCTGCCGTTCGTGTTCAGCATCGTGCTCGTGCTGATCGGGTTGTGGGTGCGCAAGAACATGGACGAATCGCAGGAGTTCGTCGAGAAGGTCGAGCACGGCAACCGCAAGCTGCGCCTGCCGGTGCTGGAGGCGCTGACGCGCCATCCGAAGGCGTTCCTGCTGATCATTGCGCTGCGGCTCGCCGAGCTGTTCACGATGTACATCGTCACCGCGTTCGCGCTCAGCTATTCGACGACGAACCTCGGCATGTCGCGCGACCTGTTCCTGAACATCGGCCTGCTGGTGGGGGCGGTGAGCTGCGTGACGATCCCGTGTTTCGCATGGCTGGCCGACCGCTACGGCCTGCGCCGCATCTACCTGATCGGCGCGCTGATCGGCGTCGCGTCCGCGGTGCCGTTCTTCCTCGCGCTGGAGGCGCGGTCGATCGCGTGGATCGTGATCTTCTCGATCCTGCTCGCGAACGCCGCGCACGACATGGTCGTGAGCGTCCAGCAGCCGCTGTTCACCGAGCTGTTCGGCGCCGAATACCGCTATAGCGGCGCGGGCGTCGGCTACCAGTTCGCGAGCGTGGTCGGCGGCGGGTTCACGCCGTTCATCGCGGTCGGCCTCGTCAGCGTGGCGGGCGGCTCGTGGCACCTCGTCGCCGGTTATCTCGCGGTGGGCTGCCTGATCTCGCTGATCGTCGCCGCGCGGATGCGGGCGGCGCAATAACGACCCGATGGCCGGCCCCAATCGTGGCCGGCCATCACGCATCGCTTGACGGCGGCCGCCAACGGCCTCGGTGCGTCGCGCGCGACGTCAAACACTGTCAGTTATACGCCCCGATTCGCCCTTTTCCCCTCTGAACATTCCACGCCGCCCGCCGACCAATGGCATCATATGGGCCTACGTCAGTCACCGATACGCCCCCATATCATGTCGAATCTCATCGTCCACGGCGGCACTCCGCTGCGCGGGGACATCAAGCCGTCCGCGAACAAGAACGCCGTCCTGCCGATTCTGTGCGCCACCCTGTTGACCGACCAGCCGTTGCGCCTCATCGGCGTGCCGGACATCACCGACGTGCGCAAGATCCTCGACATCTTCCGCACGCTCGGCAGCGACGTGTCGGTCGACTTCACGACGGGCCTGCTCGAACTCCACCATCGCGACACGAAATTCGATCCGGCCGTCCATCGGCTGCCGGAAGCGATGCGCTCGTCGATCATGCTGATCCCGCCGCTGCTCGCGCGCTTCGGCGTCGCGCGCCTCGAGAACGACGTGAAGGGCTGCACGCTCGGCGTGCGCGAGATCGACCCGCACGTCGAGGTGTTCGAGCGCTTCGGCGCGCACATCGAGCGCACGCCCGATTCGCTGATCGTCCGCACCGACGGCCCGCTGACGGCCAACGATCACTGGCTCGACTACGCGTCGGTGACGACCACCGAAAACTTCGCGCTGTGCGCGACGACCGCGAACGGCACGTCCACGCTGATGAATGCCGCGTCCGAGCCGCACGTGCAGGAGTTCTGCCAGTTCCTCGCGATGATCGGCGTCGCGATCGAGGGGATCGGCACGTCGCGGCTCTGCGTGACGGGCGGCCGCAAGCTCGGCGGCGGCGAGTTCCGCTTCGCCGAGGATTTCCACGAAATCGCGACGTTCCTCGCGCTCGGCGCGATCACCGGCGGCGACATCACGGTACGCAACTCGTCGCCCGAACACTTCCCGCTGATCGACCGCACGTTCGCGAAGTTCGGCGTCAACGTCACGCACCGCGACGGCTGGTCCCGCGCGGAACGCGACGGCCCGCTGCGCGTGCGCCGGCCGTTCACCCAGAACATCCTCACCAAGGTCGAAGCCGCGCCGTGGCCGTACCTGCCGGTCGACCTGCTGCCGATCTTCATCGCGCTCGGCGTGCGCGCGGAAGGCAGCGCGATGTTCTGGAACAAGGTCTACGACGGCGCGCTCGGCTGGTCCGGCGAACTGTCGAAGTTCGGCGCGCACGTGCTGCTGTCCGATCCGCACCGGCTGATCACGTTCGGCGGGCTGCAACTGACGCCGGCCCGCGTCGAGAGCCCGTACATCATCCGCGTCGCGATCGCGTTGCTGATGGTGGCCGCGAGCATCGAAGGCCGCTCGGAAATCATGAACGCGCTGCCGATTCGCCGCGCGCATCCGCATTTCGTCGAGAACCTGCGCTCGGTCGGCGCGAACGTCGAATGGACGAGCAGCGAGTAAGACCCTGAAGGTACGGCGCACGCCACACGAGCGCCGTACCGCCACCCGCACCCGGTTGGCGGCTGTGTCAGCCGCCTTCTCCCGTCTTTCTCCCGCCGCACTCTCCCCCGTTACTCGCCGCCCCCGCAATCGGCATCGCCGGCGCCCATGTGGTCGAACCCGTAGAGCATCACGGCCGTCGTCCCGCGCGCCGGGTTGCTCGGGCGCTTCGCCAGGCTTTCGTCGAGCGGGGACGACGGATACTGGACACTCGTGTCCATCAGGTTGCCCGGCGCCGAGCGCAACTCCGCGTCGGTCAGCTGGCGCGCTTCCGCGCGCGGCAGCCCGAACGCCTTGCGCACGTCCGCTTCGTTCCAGGTTCCCTTGAGCGTGACGGTGACCATCTGCAGGTCGCCGTGCTCCCAGTCCAGTTCGACCTTCGTCGCGAGCGGATGCACGCCGGCCGCGAGCCGGTCGGGGAACACCGGGCCTTCGTAGTAGGCCTTCGTGTTCCCGCACGCATCGCCGGTATTCCGGTACTTCTTCAGCGCGCAATTGAAGCGCTTGTCACGGTAGCCGAAGGTTGTTTCGACGTAACAGCCGAATTTCGGCGACGTCATGCGCGGCCACGCACGCACGTCGACGGCCGGCTTCGGGAGGGGCGTGCCGGACGAGGGATTCGCCGCGGCAAGCAGCGGCACGGCCGCGACGAGCACGGCCAACACGGATTCGCGAATTTTCATTGTTGTGTTCCAGTCGAGGCAGCGATTCTAGCGCGGCTTCGCCAGCGAGATCGTCCCCGCGATGCCGCCGAACAGCGGCAAGGCCTGCGGCATGTCTTCCACACAGGTCGCACACGTCAGGCCGATCCGGTAGTTCGGCGTATCACCGAGCGCCATGTACAGCCTGACGCGCTCATGATTGGGGCCGACCTTCGGCGAATACACGGTTTCCTGCCCCTTCACGCCACCGCCGAGGTCGATCGGCGTCACGCGCTCGATCACGCCCAAAATCGAGATCGTCGACTCGATCGACGCCTTCAGGTTGGCGATCGCTTCCGGTGAAATTCGCGCGATAATCGCCCACTCACGCGCGATTACCGCGCACCGAGACGCCACCTTCCGACGATGAAAAAGCCCGAACTCGACCGACGCGACTGGATTGCCGGCCTCGAAAAAGGCCTGGCGATCCTCGAGGCGTTCGACAGTCAGCACGCGCGCATGACGCCCACCCAGGCCGCCGCGCGCACCGGCCTCACGCGCACGGCCGCGCGGCGCTATCTGCTGACGCTCGAATCGCTCGGCTACGTGTACACCGACGGCAAGCTGTACGGCCTCACCCCGCGCGTGCTGCGGGTCGGCTGGTCGTACTTCGATTCGGCGCGCCTGCCGCGCACGGTCCAGCCCTATCTGCAGCAACTGAGCGCGTCGCTGAACGAATCGGCGTATGTGAGCGTGCTCGACGGCTGGGAGCTCGTGTTCATCGCGCGCAACGGCGTGTCGCGCGTGATGACGACCGGCTTCGTGCTCGGCGCGCGCGTGCCGGCGCCGCTCACGTCGCCGGGCGTCGTGCTGCTCGCCCATCATCCCGATCGCGAAGCCGTGCGCGCATGGCTCGACGACACCGAACTGCCGCCGTTCACGCCGCACACGGTCACCAACAAGGCGCGCCTGCTCGAACAGGTCGACCAGGCACGCGACGCCGGTTTCGCGGCGATCGAACAGCAATTGCAGGTCGGCGTGCGCGGCATCGCGGTGCCGCTGAAGAACCGTCACGGCGAAGTGGTCGCCGCGCTGAGCACGAACATGCCGATCGGTGCGGAGACGACCGACGCGGCCGTGCGGCGCGTGCTGCCGCATCTGCAGGAAGCCGCGCTCGCGATGCTCAACGTGCTGTAGCGACGTGCCGGTACGGGAAAGCCGCGCGCAGCGTCGCGCCCCCGTCACCCGATCCGCCACCACCGCGGCAGCAGATCGCGCACCTCCCGCCGCCGGTAGCGGTCGTCGATCAGATGCACGACGCCTTCGTCGTGCTCGGTGCGGATCACGCGCCCGGCCGCCTGCACGACCTTCTGCAAGCCGGGATACAGGTACATGTAGTCGTAGCCGTTGCCGAAGCGTGCGTCCATCGCCCGTCGCATCTGCTCGTTGACGTCGTTGACCTGCGGCAGCCCGAGCGTCGCGATGAACGCGCCGATCAGCCGCTCGCCGACCAGGTCCACGCCTTCCGAGAACGCCCCGCCCAGCACCGCGAAGCCGACGCCGCGCCCGCCCGCGTCGAAGCGCGCGAGAAACGCGTCGCGCTCGCCTTCCGTCATGCCGGGCGCCTGCGCCCAGACGGGCACGTCCGGGTGCCGTGCCTGCATCAGCGCGACCACGCGCCCCAGATAGTCGAAGCTGCTCAGGAACCCGAGGTAGTTGCCGGGCCGCGTCGCGTATTGCGCGGCGATCAGGTCCACGATCGGTTCGAGCGACCGGTCGCGGTCGCGCCAGCGGGTCGACACGTGGCTCGCGACGCGCACCGTCAGCTGCTCGGCGCGGAACGGCCCGTCGACGTCGAGCCAGCCCGTGTCGCCGGGCAACCCGAGCGTGTCGCGGTAGAAATGAAACGGACTCAGCGTGCCCGAGAAAAGCACGGTCGCGCACGCGGCTTCGTAGCGCGGCGCGAGAAAGCCGGCCGGAATCACGTTGCGCACGCAGAGCGTCGACTGGACGCGGCGCCGGCGGCCGGCCGACGCAACGCCGTCGAGCGCCGGCTGGCGCGGCATCGGTTCGCCGTGCAGCGTCGCGTCGAAGATCGACGCGCTGTCGAACGCTTCGGCAAGCACGCCGAACTGGATCGCCTCGAAATGAAACCGCAGCAGCGCGTCGCCGTTCGCGCGCGGCGCGTCGGCCAGGTGTTCGCCGATCGCCGCGACGAGGTTCTGCACGGCCGACACGATCGGGCCCGGTATCTCCGGATACGCGGCATAGCGCTCGGCCTGCGCGCGGTTGACCGTGCCCCACGCGCGGGCGAGCCGGTCGAAGGCCTTGCGCAGCGCGGCGGGTGCGGCCTCGCGCGCGGCCGCGAATGCGAACGGATCGAGCGATGCGCTGTACATCTTGCGCGCACGATCGAGCAGGTTGTGCGCTTCGTCGACGAGCACGCCGACGCGCCACTGGTTCTGCTGCGCGAGCGTGTGCAGCATCGCGCTGCCGTCGTAGTAGTAGTTGTAGTCGCCGATCACCATGTCCGACCAGCGCGCGAGCTCCTGCGACAGGTAATACGGGCAGACGTCGTGCGCGAGCGCGGCCGCGCGCACGGTGTCGCGGTCGAGCAGCCCGGCCTCGATCGCCGCGTCGCGCGCGGCCGGCAGCCGGTCGTAGAAACCCTTCGCAAGCGGGCACGACTCGCCGTGGCATGCACTGTCGGGATGCTCGCACGCCTTGTCGCGCGCAACGAGTTCCAGCACGCGCAGCGGCAGCGCGGGCGTGCCGGCGCCGAGCGTCGTCGCCGCTTCGAGCGCGAGCGCGCGGCCGGGCGTTTTCGCGGTCAGGAAGTACACGTGGTCGAGCTCGCCCTCGCCGCAGGCCTTCAGCAGCGGAAACACGGTGCCGAGCGTCTTGCCGATGCCGGTCGGCGCCTGCGCCATCAGGCAACGATCATCGCGGGCCGCGCGATAGACGGCCACTGCCAGCTCGCGCTGGCCGCTGCGGAACTGCCCGTGCGGAAACGCGAGCGCGCGCAGCGCCGCGTCTCGCGCCGCGCGGTGCGCCGTCTCGCGTTCGGCCCAGCCGACGAAGCACGCGCACTGCTCGGCGAAGAACGCGGCGAGCTCTGCCGCCCCCAGCGTTTGCGTCAGCACCGTCTCGCGCTCGGACACGATGTCGAAATAGACGAGCGCGACGTCGATTTCCGCGAGATCGCGCGCGTCGCACATCAGGTACGCGTAGACCTTCGCCTGCGCCCAGTGCAGCGCGCGGTGGTTGGCCGGCATCGCGTCGAGGCTGCCGCGGAAGGTCTTGATTTCCTCGAGGCGGTTCGCCACCGGATCGTAGCCGTCCGCGCGGCCGCGCACGGTGAGCGTGCCCCACGTGCCCGTCAGCGCGATCTCGGTTTCGTAGCGTGCGCCGCGGTTCGACGTGACCGCGCCGTGGCCGGCGATGCCTTCGAGCGCGGTGGGCGCGGGCGTGAAGCGCAGGTCGAGATCGCCGCGCCGCGCGGTGAACTCGCACATCGCCCGCACCGCGACGACGTAGCTCATGCGGACAGGCCCGCCGCTTCGACGGGCGCGACGTCCGCGCCGGCCCACTCGACATCGATCACGCGCACCGGAATGCCGTGCGCGACGCAGTATGCGAGCCAGCGCGTCTGGTTGTCCTGCAGGCGGTCGCCGGGGCCCTTCACCTCGACGAGTTCGTAGCGGCGCTCGCCGGGCCAGAAGCGGACGAGATCGGGCAGCCCCGAACGGTTGCTGCGGATATCCGCGAGCAGGCGCGTGAACCACAGCCGCAGGTGTTCCGGCGGCAGGCACGCAAGCGCCTCGTCGAGCAGTGCGTCGCTCAGCACGCCCCAGAACACGAACGGGGATTGCAGCCCCGCCTTCGTCGCGAAATGCCGGCGAATCGTCTCGCGATAAGCGCCCGAATCGAGTTGCGCGAAGCACGCGGCGAATGCGTCCGCACGGCGCGCGGCGAAATCGGGCGCGTGCAGGTCGGCCGGGCCGCGCTGGAACGGATGGAAGAACGCGCCGGGTACCGCGGCGAACACGGGTTCCCAGCACAGCAGCCCGAACAGCGAATTGATCAGCGTGTTCTCGACGTAATGGACCGGCGAAGCCGGTAGCGCGAGATGGTCGCGCACCGCGAATTCGACACTGACGAACGCATCGGGGCGCGCGAGCACGAGCGTTTCGCGCGGCACGTCCGCCGCCGGGGCCGCGCGTTCGACGCGCTGGCCGAGCCGGCGCTGCAGGCGCGGCAGCATGCGCTCGACACGCTGGCGCTCCTCGTCGCTCTCGAAACCGCCGCGCGCCTCGAGCGCCAGCGCGAGCGCATCGTCGTCACGCCCGCAGCGTTCGAGCACGCGGATGCGCCGATGGCGGCTGCCCGGCCAGGCGCTGCGCACATACGCGTCGAGCGCGCCGGCCCAGTCGGCCCGGCGCTCGCATGTCTGCCCGAGTGCGAACAGCAGCTTCGCGCGACGCGTCGCGAGCCAGGGCTGCGCGCAGCCGACCGCGTCGATCGCGCGCACCAGGTCGTCGAACGGCAGATCGTCGGGCCACGCGTCGAGCGCATCGCGGCACGTCTGCAGCGCGAGATACGCGTCGACGTCGCCGCGCTGCTGGAACGCGCGCGACGACGGCGCGATCGGCACGCTTTCGTACTGGAACACGCCGAGATCGGCGAGCACGAATTCGCTCCAGTCCTGGTGGAGATTGCCGAAGAACATCAGGCGCAGCCGGTCGCACAGCGCGCCGACCGTCACGCGCAGCACGCGGTCGCCGGCCTGCGCGCACCACGCGTCGAGCGGTTGCGCGACGCCATGCGCGGGCCGCAGCCGTTCGAGCCACTCGGGCTTGCGCTCGCCCGCGTGCGCGGCGAGTGCCGGGAAGATACGCAGCAGATCGGCCTTGGTCGACAGCGCGAACAGTTCGTCGAGCGTCAGCGCCGGGGCCGGATCGACCCAGCCGAGTTCGACGAGCGGCGCGGCCGCGTCGAGCGCGCAGCCGATTTCGTCGTATACGAGCTTGCTCGCGCGGAAATCGGACCCGTTGCGCATCAGCATCCGGACGAGCAGCGCGCGCGACGCCTGCGGCAGCGCGGCGAACTGCCGGACGAACGCGTGCTCGTGCGCATCGAACAGGTCGTCGTAACGCGCGCCGAGCCAGGCCAGCGCGCGTTCGAAATTGGTCAGGTAGTAAAACGCCGGGGGCGTCGGCGAAGCAGGCGTCACGTGGATTGATCACTGTACATTTGTACAGGTCGGAATCATATCAAATGTGACGGGAAATGCCGCTGCCCCGATCGCCTCCCTGCTGCCCGACCGTGCTCAGAACTGGTAATTCACCGACATGTCGAACACGCCGTTGGTCGACTGCTGCGTGATCGGGCTGCGCGCGGCGCGGCCGACGAGCTGCTCGATCGCACCGTCGATCGTGACGAACCAGTGCTTGTTCACGAACCAGGCCATGGTCACGCCCGCACCGTACGACTTGATCCCGGCCCCCGACGAATACGCCGGCAGCCCCGAACGCGCGGCGCCCCCCTGGTTCACGCCGAACCAGCTGTTCATGTAGCGCGAATCGGCGAACGACACGGTCGGCCCCGCGAACCAGAAGAAATGCTCGTTGCTGCCCGGCAGCGGCATGTACGCGGAGAAATCGCCGACCCAGCCGTTCGAGCCGCCGATGCTGCGCCGGATATCCGCGCGCAGCACGAGCGGAAACTCCTTCGAGATCACGTAATCGGCCGCCAGTTTCATCACCGGTGCCGCGTTGATGTTGTCGAGGCCGTTCAGGTGCTGGATATCGTCGGCCGAACGGCGCCCGAGGTCGTAACCGACGGACAGGCTCACGCGCCAGTTCGGCCCGCGCAGCACGTTCGCGCCGAGCCCCTCGCCCGTCGACAGGAAGAACAGGTCGCGATAGCGAATGTCGAGGTTCGGGCCGCCCATCACGCGATAGCGGTCGGAGCCCGCATAGCGCGGCTGCAGCGTCATCGCGGCGCCCACGCTGATATTCCACGTGGAAATGTTCGGGTCGAACAGTTTTTCGAGCGGCACACCCGCCGAGTATTGCCACTCGCCGAGCGGCGAAGGCGTCTGGGCCGACGCATCGCGGGTGCCGGCCGCGGCAAGCGCCGCGCATGCCGACAGGCCGGAAACGAACCGGCGTGCGCCGGGTGACAGCAACAGGCGAGCAACTGTGGCCAAGGTGGTCTCCGTCGGTTGCGCGAAACGAACCTGAGGGAAAGCGCATCGCGCCTCTTCGGCCGCAGCGGCTGCCAGGTTGCGGCGCGAACGTAGCGTGTGCTGAATTAACGGACATCCTACGCGACGTGCACGCAGACGCAAAGCGCCCGCTGCGCGCGGGCACTTTGCCCTGCGCGGGGATCGACCGGCGAAGCGGGGACGAATCAGAATCGTTCGACGTGATAGTCGCCGGCCAGCGCGGCCGGGCTGCGCGACGACATCATCCGCGAGAAGCCGTCGGCGAGCCGGCCGAGCGCCAGCTGCTTCTGGCTCGCATCCCAGTGCGTATAGGTGTCGTAGGCGGCATCGTCGAACGACACGGTGACGGCAGCCGGGCGGCCGCTGGCGCGAAAGCCGATCTGCAGCACGCCGCCCGGCAGTTCCTCGATGTGATAGCGCAGCGAACGCGATTCGAAATAGCGGCCCAGCACCTGAGCGATCGCGCGCTTGTCTGGCGATTGCACGTGAATGTCCATGACGGTCCTCCTTTTCAAGGTTCGCGCGGCCGGTCGCGGCGTACCGCTTCCGCCCGGCATCCGCATCGGCGGCGGGTTCGACGGCGGGTCGCCCTGCGGCAGCCCGTCAGGCACCGGCGGGTCGACCGGATCGTCGTGTCCGGGCGGCGGCGGGTCCGGGTCGACGTCGGGAGTCGTCGGCTCGGGGCGGTGCAGCATGGATGGCGTCTTCATGTCGCTCCTGCGCGGCGGCGTGCGCATTTCGATGGCGCGGCGAGCGCGCAAGCGGCATGCCTGCTGTCGCGCCGCGAACGTCGGCGGCTTCGCTCAGTCGTCGCAGGCCGCCATCACCCGCCACATCGTGCGTCCTTCCGCGGTCAGCTGCACCGCGAGCGCGTACGGGTCGGACGGCGCGCATTGCCCGACGAGCGCCCGCTGCGCCCGCTGCGCGCGCTCCGGGCCGTCGTAGACGGTACGGTTCGGTGCGCGCACCTCGTCCTTGCCGTCGAACAGGCGCCGCTCGGGCCGGTAGACCAGCGATTCGCGTTTCCACGTGTCGAAGCGCTCGCGTACGTGACCGAAATCGCCGCCGCATACGTTCGCGTCGTAACGTATCCTTTCCCTGGATGCATCCATCACGTTGTCCTCTCGTTCCCGCCGACGGCGCGTGCCTCGTGGCCGCGCCCGTCCGCCGCCCCCGGCGCGCAAGCGCCGTGCCGCCGATACATGACGGGCACGACGCTTGCGCCTTCAATCGCCATCAAGGAGGTTCGACCATGACCGTTCACGCCCCCGGCCGCCACCACGCCGTGCCACCGGCTGCCGGACTGCTCTGGCTCGCCACGTCGCGCCCGCCGTCGAAAGACAAGACGGAGGAGCGCATCGACGAGGGACTCGAGGAGACGTTTCCGGCCAGCGACCCGCCCGCCGTTGGCGGCGCGACCCGTATCGACCCTGCCAGGCCGTCCGGCGAGCACGAACGCCGCGCGCCGCACGTTCCTTCCCCGCCCCGCGATCACGGCTGACGGCGGCACCCGGCTCGCACTGCACGGCGGTGCAGCGGCGCGCCGGAGCAATCCGGAGTTGATCTGATGAAACGCCTTGAACGCAGATGGCATGAAATCAGCGGCGCCGCCGGCGTCGCTGCGCTGGCAGCCATCGAAAGCGCAGTGGTGCTCGCGATCGTCGCGATGACGGGCATCGGCCACTGACACCCTGTACGGCCCGTTCGCGGCTTGCGCCGTGGAAGATGTACAAGCGGGCTGGCAAATTTCTCCGTCGCATGGCCGTCGAGGCCCGGCGTGTGCCCGGCGTGAGCGTTACGCGTGCGGCACGCGATCTGCTTGCACATCGTCCCGCTCACGAAGGAGGCTTCATGTATCGCGTCACCGAGATCATGTCGCGCGACGTGGTGTGCGTCGCGCCGACCGACACGATTCGCCACGCGGCCGAGCTGATGCGGCGCTTCGATATCGGCGTACTGCCCGTTTGCGACGGCGACGAACTCGTCGCGATCGTGACCGACCGCGACCTTGCGGTGCGCGGGCTGTCGCACGGCCATTCGTTCGATACGCAGGTGCAGGCGGTTGCGTCGAGGCCCGTGCAATGGTGCGTCGAGGACGACGGTGTCGGCGACGTCCAGCAGCGGATGGCCGACGTGCAGCTGCATCGATTGCCGGTACTCGACCGTCACCGGCGGCTGGTCGGCATGGTGTCGCTCGGCGACATCGCGACGCGCGCGGGCGGCCCCGAGCGCGACGAACTGGCCAATACGCTCGAGGACGTGTCGCTGCCGCGCCGGCGCTGACCGGCGCCGTTCATATCGGCGACCCGCCCGGGTGCCCGGGTGCCGTTTCGACCAGGAGGTGTTCGATGACAACCGACAGACCGTCGCGCGACGACACGCGCATCGTCGGCAACGACCGCCACACAACCGGCGGCGGGCCGGGGCCCGACGTGATGACCGCCCGCACGCTCGAAGGCGATCGCGTGCTGACGATGGACGGCGACGACATCGGCCAGGTCGACGACATCATGCTCGACGTGCGTTCCGGCCGCATCGCGTATGCGGTCGTTTCGTCACGCGGCCAGCCGGGGATCGGCGACAAGCTGCTCGCGGTGCCGTGGAACGTACTCGTGCTCGACGTCGAGCGCCAATGCTTCGTGCTGCCCGTGGCCACCGAACGGGTGCGCGAAGCCCCCGGCTTCGACAGGAATCGCTGGCCGGCAATGGCCGATCCGGACTGGGCCGAGGCGCTGCACGCGTACTACGGCAGTTCGCCGTACTGGCTCATCGAGGAAGGCGAAACGGCGCTCGACTCGCCGCCGTACGAGGCGTCGCCGGAAGGTCCGGAAGGCCCGGAAGGCGGCAGGCGGTAACGCGATCGTCGGTCACGCCGGTCAATGCGCGGCCGCCACCGTCCGCTCGAGTTGCCGGGCGGCTGCCAGATGCGCGTTGAGCATCGGCAGCGTGTTGGCCGCGAACGCGCGAAGCTGCGGATCGCGGCCGTTCCGAGCCTCTGCTTCGTAGAGACGGATCGCCGCTTCATGCGCGCGCGGGCCCGCCAGCGCGACATAGGCCGTGTCGAACGCGCGCCCTTCCCTGGTTCTCAATGCCGTGACGGCCGGATCGACGAGCATCCGCGACTGCACCGGCAGGCCCTTGGCCGCCCCGAGTTGCTGCAATTCGCCGGCGATCCGTCGATGATCGTCGACCATCCGGCGCGCGAACGCCTTCACGTCCGGGTTCGACGAGCGGTCGAGCGCGAGCTGGCTGGCCTGCCGCTCCACCTTGCCGATCATGCCGGCCTTGTCGACGAACTCGGCATCGATACCGGTCGGCCGCTGCGTCATGCCGGCCTCGTCGGCCGTCGTGCCGGGGCGGATCACACCGGGCCCGACCTGCGCCGACGAAGCGGGCGACGCCTGGGCCGGCGGAAACGCGGCGGCCAGCAGGCCGACGGTCGCGGCCAGCACGGTCGCCGCCGGCCGGCGGGTTCGGTTCGCTTTCATCGCGACCTCCGTGTGTCTCGACGTAACGCGCCGGTCGCGCGGGTTCCCGTCACGCCGGGCGCCGCTCCGCGCAGTGTTGCGCCTGCCCGGGCGTCGAAAAACGGCCGGCAATGATGGTGTCCATGTCGATCCCTCCTGCCCGGCGACACTCCGGGCCGCGCGCACGCGGCGCGCGACCGGCCCGGTGCTTTGCCGGTGCGTCACGTTGCTTCCGGCGGATCTGCCGCCTGTCGAGCACGCCGCTCACGCCGCTCACGCCGTCGACGTCGCGCACGACGCAGACCGCGATCGCGCGCTGCCGTTCGTCGGATACGCTGCCCGTCAGCTCGGCCACACGATGGCGAACCTGCACGTCGATATCGCCGGATGCCCCGGCTACCTGCCGCTACCGGTCATGCGGGTTCCGATCGTGCCCGGCATCCGGCGCGACATCGGCGATCACGCTCGCCAGCGTCGGCATGTCCACCGGCTTGCACAGATACGCGTCGAAGCCGGCGGCCATCACGCGGTGCCGGTCGGCGTTGCCGGCGTGCGCCGTGACCGCGACGACGGGCAGATGTCCGCTGCCACCCGGCAAATGACGGATGCGGTCGAGCAGCCAGAAACCGTCGCCGTCCGCCATCGCGAGATCCGACAGCACGACGTTCGGCGCATCCTGTTCCACCGCTTCGAGTGCGTCGTGCCCCGATTGCGCGGTCGACACCTGCGCGCCCATCGTTTCGAGTGCCGCGGCGAGGCTCGCGCGCGAGGTCGCGTCGTCGTCGACGACGAGCACGCGCCGTCCGTCGAGCGCCACCGTATCCGGCGTGCCCGCCGCGTGCAGCAGGTCCTCGGCACGATCGTCGACATCCCACCGGGTCGGCAGCGTGACCGTGACGGTCGTCCCGCGTCCGGTGCCCGCGCTCGTCGCGACGACCTCGCCGCCGTGCAGTTGCGCGATGTTGCGCACGATCGACAGGCCGAGCCCGAGGCCGCGCCTCGGCGATGCGAACGCGCGTTCGGGCCGGCTGAACGTCTCGAACAGATGCGGCAGGTATTCCGGCGCAATACCCTGGCCCGTGTCGGCGACCGACAGCCGCACGCGCTCGCCCGCCCGGGTCAGCGACACGACGACGCGGCCGCCGGACGGCGTGAACTTGATCGCGTTCGACAGCAGGTTCGACAGGATCTGGCGCACGCGCTCGCGATCCGCCGGAATCACGCAGGTCGCCATTTCGTATTTCGTCGACAGGTCGAGCCCGTTCGCCTGCGCCGTCGCGTCGAGTTCGCGCATGGCATCGCGCACGATCCGCACGAGATCGACCGGCACGCGCTCGAGGCGCAACCGGCCCGTCGCGAGCGACGACGCGTCGAGCAGGTCGGCCACCATGTGCGACAGCGATCGCGCGCTGCGGTCGATCGCGTCGACCGCCTGTTGCGCGAGCCCTTCGCCGTCGACGTTGCGCAGGACCTCGACCCAGCCGTAGATCACGTTCAGCGGCGTGCGCAGTTCGTGCGACACCGTGGCGAGCAGTTCGTCCTTCAGCCGGTTCGACGCGTCCGCCTGTGCGCGTGCGTCGCGCGCGCCGCGCAGCGAGCGCATGTTGCGCCGCTCGCCGCGGCGCCGTTCGTGCGCGTCGCGCAGCGTCATCGACAGCCCCGTGCAGTCGCCCCGCGCATCGACGATCGGCGACGCGGCGAAAGTCGCACGAAAGCGGCCGCCGTCGCGTCGCACGCACAGCACGTCGAGCGGACCGACCGGCGCACGTAGCGTCGCGAACGATCCGGACAGCGGATGCCGCCTCAACCAGCGCGGCGCGATCAGCTCGGCGACGTCGAGCCCGGTGGCCTGCGCCGCATCGATGCCGAAGATCCGTCGCGCGGCCGGGTTCCAGCTCGTGATCCGGTGTGCGGTATCGACGCCGACGATCGCGTCGGGCGACGCGTCGACCACCCGGCGCAGCAGGACGTCGTCGGGTACGGGCACGCGCGCGGCCGGCGAAGGCTCGCCATGCGGCTCGCGGGCACCGGCGTCGCCATCGTCATGGATTTCGCGGAGACGATCGCTCGCGAGCAGCGGTTTCACGGCCATCACGAGCACGCACTCGACGAAGCTGATCGCGACGAACGCGCCGGCCTGTTCGAGCAGCGTGGCCAGCGGCGCATTGCGCCACCAGAGCGCGCAGATCACGGCCACACTCGCGGCGGCCGCGACCAGGCCGCCGCCGAACGACGCCAGCCATGCGACGGCCGCAACGCCTGCATAGAAAGGCAGCGGCGCAAATGGCGCGTGCTCGCCGACGACGCGAACCGTCCACGCCTGCAGCGCGGACGCCAGCCCGACGGCCAGCACAACCCATGCACCCTGCCGTAACAGCTCACGGGTCAGGGTTCTCATTGCATCCTTGCCTCGCGCCGGTTCCCGTCGCACGGCGTCATGCCGCTTGTCGACCGACCTGCCGTCGAGCGTGCCGGGCGAGCCTGATGGCATCAGCAAGCGACATGCCCGATGCGTTGCTTCAGGCGGCCGGCCGGCGCCAGCCTGCCTGGCTGCTCCGCAGGCCGCGGCCGGTCGGGCGCCGGCCGGTATCGGGGTACGCATCGACGCAAGGCGTCGCGACCGTCTTTTTCATCGGAGCGCTGTAAAAAAGCACCGATGTGCCCCTCGATCCCGGAAGGGCCGCGATTCGTGCCGTGAATCGATGGCCTGTTTCTTCCGCCCCCGCCGCACACATTGGAAATTTCTATTCCGAGGCACCTTCGTGGTCGTTTCGCTGTCGATGATAAATATTGCAATCAACGGAACGGGTGATGCCGATTTTCAAAACGACCCGCTAATGCCGATGGGAGATACCGCAAACCGTTCGAAGCAGCGTGCAGACGGCCGCCGTTTGTCGGGCCGCTCGTCCGCGATGCGCACGCTGCTCGGCCGCATCGAGAAAATTGCGCCGACCCGCGCCAGCGTGATGATTGCCGGCGAAAGCGGGGTCGGCAAGGATATCGTCGCGCGCCGGCTGCACGATCTCAGTGCCCGGCGGGACGGCCCGTTCGTGCCCGTGAACTGCGGCGCGATTCCGCCCGATATCGCGGAATCGCAATTGTTCGGGCACGAAAAGGGCAGCTTTACCGGCGCGATCGTGCAGCGGGAAGGTTTCTTCGAAGCCGCGCGCGGCGGCACGCTGCTGCTCGACGAGATCGCGGAAATGCCCGTGTCGCTGCAGGTGAAGCTGCTGCGGGCGCTCGAATCGAATGCGATCGTCCGGGTGGGCGGCACCGAACCGATTCCGCTCGACGTGCGCATCGTGTCGGCCACGCGCCACAACCCGGCCGAAGCCGTGCGCGACGGCCGGCTGCGCGAGGACCTGTTCTATCGCCTCGCCGCGTTCGCGTTGTACGTGCCGCCGCTGCGCCAGCGCGACAGCGACATCGAGACGATCGCGCTGGAGTTCGTCGACGCGCTCAACGCGCGGCACCGCGCGCACAAGCGGCTGACCGACGCGGCGATCGCGGCACTGCGCGCGTATTCGTGGCCCGGCAACGTCCGCGAGCTGCACAACACGAGCGCGCGCGCGTACATCCTGTCGGACGAAGGCATCGACGTCACGCTGCCGAAGCCGGCGGTGCCGCCCGAGCGTCTGTCGGAGGACACGATGGCGCTGCCGCTCGGCGCGACGCTGCACCATGCGCAGCAGCGCTTCATCGCGGCGACGCTGCGCCACTTCGACGGCAACAAGCCGCGCGCCGCGAAAGCGCTCGGCATCAGCCTGAAAACGCTCTACAACCGGCTCGCGCTGATGCGCGACAACGGCCGCTCCTGAGCGGCGCGGCCGTGTCGCTCGCGCACCGCATGCCGCGGTTGCGCGTGGCGCAACATGATTACGCGACCTTGAACCGCCCGACCGTGGTCGCGAGCGCGTTCGCCTGCGACTGCAGTGCGGTCGCGGCGGCGGTCGACTGTTCGACGAGCGCCGCGTTCTGCTGCACCATTTCGTCCAGCTGCGTCACGGCGCGATTCACTTCCTGGATGCCGCGCGTCTGCTCGTTCGCCGCGTGCGTGATCTCGGAGATGATCGTCGTCACGTTCGACACGTTGGAGACGATCTCGCGCATCGTATCGCCGGCCTGACGCACCTGCCCGGACCCGGCCGACACGCTCGCGACCGTCGATTCGACCAGTACCTTCACTTCGCGCGCGGCCTGCGCGCTGCGCTGCGCGAGGCTGCGCACTTCCTGGGCGACCACCGCGAAGCCGCGGCCCTGCTCGCCCGCGCGCGCCGCTTCGACGGCCGCGTTCAGCGCGAGGATGTTGGTCTGGAACGCGATCCCGTCGATCACGCCGATGATGTCGCCGATCCGGCCCGACGCTTCCTCGATCTTCTCCATCGTCGCGACGACGTCCGACACCACCACACCGCCGTGCGACGCGATCCGCGACGCGGCTGCCGCGCGTTCGTCGGCCTGGCCGGCGGCCGCCGCCGACTGGCCGACGGTCGCGGTGATCTCTTCCATCGATGCGGCCGTTTCCTCGAGGCTCGCCGCCGCCGATTCCGTGCGCGACGACAGGTCCTGGTTGCCCGCCGCGATCTCGTTCGCGGCCGTGCGCACCGATTCGCTCGCATCGCGGATCTCGCGCATCACGTCGTTCAGCTTGTCGACGAAGCTGTTGAACGAGCGTGCGATGTCGGCCACTTCGTCACGGCCGTCGGCCGGCAGGCGCTGCGTCAGGTCACCGGCGCCCGAGCCGATCGCGGCCATGGCCTGGCGCACTTGCGACAGGCGGCGGAACGCGGTCGCGGTGATCGCGCCGATGATCAGCGACGCGACGCCGACGATCACGAGCAGCGTGATCAGCGAAGCGGTCAGCAGCGAGCGCATCCCGGCCGTCGCCTCGTACTTGTCGAGCAGCACCAGCGCGTACCAGTCGGTGCCCGGCACGGGGCGCGCGCGCACCAGCTTCGCGTCGCCGCCGACGCTCACCTCGACCGGCGCCGTCGCGGCCGCGATCGTCGCGCCGTTCGTCGCGCCGAGTTCGGGCGACACGTCGGCGACCGGCTTCAGCGTGAGCTTCGGGTCCGGGTGCGCGACCACGTGGCCGCTGCTGTCGATCAACATCCCGAAGCTCGCGGGCGTCGGGTGGATCGACTTCACGTTCGCGATCACGGTGTCCATCGCGACGTCGGCGGCGACGACGCCCTTCAGCGTGCCGTCGCGCAGGATCGGCACCGCGAACGTGACGACGAGGTTGCCCGTGCCGGCATCGACGTAAGGCGGCGTGACGACCGGCTTGCCGGCCTGCGCGGCCTGCTTGTACCACGGGCGGCCGGTCGGATCGTAGTCGGGCGGGATGCCGGTCGGGTCGGAGAAGTGGAACGCCTTGTCGGCGTAGCCCGCGTAGACGTTCGTGAAGCCGCCGGCCGTGGCCATCTGCTTGAACACCGGCAGCGGATCGGGCGTCAGCGCGGCATCCTGCAGCGACGCGATCATCCGGCTCCGGGTGGCGACCCAGTCGGCGATCCCGACCACGTGTCCGCTTGCGACGGAGGTCAGGTTGCGGTCGATCGCGTCGTCGTTGTACGAGCGCGCGATGAAGTAGTTGATGAGCGTGGTGGCGACGAGCGCGAATACGACGATGGCGACGCACGCGGCTAGGATGCGGGCGCGGATGGACGAGAACATGGCAACGACTCGGTAAGGGAGCGCGAACGCCCGGTGGACGAATTCACCGGGTAAACGGCAATCGCGCCGCTTACTTGAGGCTGCTGTGACAATTCAGTGAAACGTCTGACAAAACGCATTGCCGATCGTCAGCGGATCGTCGGCGAATCGTCAGGATGGGTGCACCGTCCTGCGCCGTGCGCGCACGCTGCCGGGACGCGACGACGGTACCTGCGGGCGTGGGCAGGAGGAGTCGGAAAGGAGGTTGAGACAGGCCGGTTCCCGGTCGACGGATGCATGCGTGTCGACTGGAACCCGGCCGTGGCGCGGCGACGGATCGCGCCGCGCCCTGTCACCAGTCGCGGCGCGCGCCCGTCACAGGCGATGGCCCGGACGCGGATCGGCTTCCGCGGGCGGCCCGTCGGCCCGCGTGTCGTTGTCGAGTTCGTCCTGCCGGCGCATCCGTTCGCGCAGGTGCCGGATCGCGAACACGTGGATGTAATCGTGCACCCGCGCGTCGGACGACAATACGCGCACTTCGTCGTCGAGCATCGCACGCAACTGATCCGCGCCGATCGCACGCTGTTTGGCGGCTTCCTTGAGTGAATCGAGCAAACTGTCCTTGGACATCGACGGACTCCTGACGGTCGAGGAACGAAAAGAAGAAGGTACTGGAAGCTTAAAGACTGAACGGCCGCGCGGCGTGCGATGCGCCGGCGCGTGTTTGCGCGCGATCAACGGCACGTTGCGTGCCGCCGCGCCGATCCGTCCCCGAACCGGCCGCGCAAGATTCGCGGCGCAAACGGCCCGCGAACGAGACTGGAAACCTGCCACGCCACCCCGGGGCGCGGCACCGGCCGGCGGGCGAACGATGGGACGCTGCTCGACGCCGATGCATTCGCGAACTTAGACCGGCCGAAATCATGCGTCAAGCGCGCTCCGCCACGCGCCGGCCATTCGTCGGAACGAACGGGCCGGATCGTCGCCCGGACGGCCGATCGGGCGCCCCGCGTGTCAGCGGATTCCGATACGCGCCGCGCAATCCCTGACAGCGACTTCAGCGCACGCTGCTTGGCAGGGTACTGGCGCCCCACGATACTGGTGACATGGACGAAACGTTCATACAGGTCATCGCTCAGCCGGCCGTCGAGCCGGCATGCGGGGCCTGGCGCAGGAGACCAACCATGGCACATCGCAACTTACCGGGCCGGGACGGCCAACGACGCGCGTCGTACAACACGCGCGCCCTGCCCGCCCAGGCCGTGCCGGCCGGCAACCGTCCGTTGGACGATATCGACACCTTGCTTGCGCTCGCTCGCGAAGCCGGGTTGCTCGTCACGCTCGACGGGCAGATCGGCCGCGAGAAGTACCAGAGCGTCGCGGGCTCGGTTCTCGCGCTGCAACGGTTTGCCGCGGCACTATGCGCACGGGCCGCACCCGACGCGCCGGCCGCGGTCGAGGCACGCCGCAAGGCGCGCCCCGGCTGGCCGCATGCGAACCGCCTGCGCAACCGTACATGCAGCATATGCGCGCCGCTGCACGTCGCGCGCCAGCGCCCGCGGGTACGCCGCGGCGCAGGCCGGCGACACGACTTGCGGTCGATGCTTCGCACCGGCTGAGCGGGCAAGCGGCCGGCACGGCACGGGGCCGTGCAATGGCTGCTCACCGTGCACGTCGGCAGCGCCTGCCGCACGCCGCGCCTTTACGACGACGGCGCGGCAACGGTGAGCCTGCCGCGATCCTCACCGATCCGCATCGGCGCGACCGCGCGCCATCACGCATCACCACGCGCCGTTCCACACGGTCGCAATGACAACGATTCCTGCGGGGAATGCACTTCAGACGGGGCCAACGACAACACCAATGCGGAAAGCGGACGGGGTGACTTGCACCCCGCCCGTCCTCCAAGGCAGCCGACGGCTGCCTACCCTCGTGCCAGAGAGTTCTCGGCCGGATGACGCGCCGTGCATCGCACGTCGCGGCTCCGGAAAATGATGTGACGCCTGTGAACGCACCGTCGATCACGGCCTTCGCCGCTCGCGCGGCTGCGCGGTGCATGCACGACAGACCGGCCGCGTGGCCGGTTGTTCCGTCAATGTCTCACGCGATACTTGCGCCATTTCTGATGCAGATCAAACCAGGCCGGTTTCGATCTCGACACCGCGCGATTTACTCGGTACCGCGCACGAGCAGCACGGGAACCTGGGCGAGATGCGCCACGCGACGCGCGACGCTGCCGATCAGCCAGGCGGCGATGCCGCGCCGGCCGTGCGTGCCGACCACCAGCAGTTCGGCACGCCAGTGCACGGCGTCGCGCATCAGTGCATGAGCCACGTCGTCGCTGGTCGGGCGGGTTTCGACGATACTGCGCTTGGTCGGGTTCCCGGTCGCATGGAACAGCGGGCCGATCTTCGCGAGTGCATCCTCGCCCTCCGCGCGATAGGCATCCTCGAGCGCGCGCACCGGCACGATATCCGTCAGACGAACCGCGCGATCGATCACGTATGCCGCGTACAGCAACGTTGTCGGCGTCGCGAAGCCGAGCCCGACGCGCACCGCGTGCAGCGACGGCTCGCTGCCGTCGACCGCGAACATCAGCCGCTGCAGGCCGCCATTCGACGGCAGCGCATAGGCGGCCGGCACGATCAGCAGCGCGCAGCGCGCGCGTGTCGTCAGCGTGTCCGACATCGCGCCTTCGACGAGCCGCAGCAGCCCGTGATGCGGATTCGCACCGACTATCAACACGTCCGCGCGCCATTCCGACGTATCGTTCACCAGTGCATCGGCCACCGAGCCGCCCGTCACCGACGTATCGACGATGGCCTGCTCGACCTCGATCCCGCTATCGGCGAACAGCGCGGCGATCCGCTCGTTGACGGCTTGCGCTTCGCGCATCATGTCCTCGCGCGCGGACGTCAGCAGCGCGTCGATGCGCGGGATGTCGGGCAATACGAGGCGGGGGTTGTCGATTGCGCAGACGATGCGCAATCGCATGCCGGGACGCAGCAGCGTGCGCGCGTAGCGTGCGGCGGACAGCGATTCGGGCGTCGGATCGACGGCCAGCGCGATCCGCGCAAGTGTCGGGATGGGCTGGGCAGGCTGCATGGCGAAGGCCTCCGTGCGTGCGCGTCGTCGCGGAACGACGACGGGAGCTTCGCGCGGAAGCGGCGCGCGGCGGCCGGACGGCCGCCGCGGTCGCGGGGATCGGCGGGATGTCACGCGAAGCGCGGACAATCGATGCGTTCAGCATAGGACGTCCGGCCCGCGCGTGCATGATCGCGATCAAGGGTCGCGCGAGCCCCTGCCCGCGCCGCTTACGACTTGGTCGGCACCGATGCCGCCGGACGGTTCGCGTAGAACAGCGCATACGCGATGCCGAGCAGCACGATCCACATCGGCCCGATCACGAGCGCGACGCGCGTGTCGGGCGTGAACGCCATCAGCACGACGACCAGCACGAGAAAACCGAGGGCGACGAACGAACCGAGCGGATAGAACGGCACGCGGATCGGCAGGCGCGCGATCTTGTCGGCCGACAGCGTGCGGCGAAAGCGCATCTGTGCGATCAGGATCACGCACCACGTCCAGATCGCGCCGAACGTCGACACCGACGTGAGCCACGTGAACACGTGCTGCGGCGCGAGATAGTTGAGCAGCACGCCGATCAGCAGCAGCGCGACCGAGACGATCACGCCGTACACCGGCACGCCGTTGCGGTTGACCTTGCCGAGCTTGCCCGGTGCCTGGCCCTGCTGCGCGAGGTTGTAGAGCATCCGCGCGGTGCTGAACAGGCCGCTGTTGCACGACGACAGCGCCGCGGTCAGCACGACGAAGTTGATGATGCCCGCGGCAGCCGGGATGCCGAGCCGCGAGAACGTCATCACGAACGGGCTGCCCTGCGTGCCGATCTGGTCCCACGGATAGAGCGACATGATCACGAACAGCGCGCCGATGTAGAAAATCAGCACGCGCCAGAACACCGAGTTCACGGCCTTCGTCAGCGACTTCTCCGGGTTGCGCGCCTCGCCTGCCGTGAGACCGAGCATCTCGACGCCCAGATACGCGAACATCACGATCGGCAGCGCGGCGATCACGCCGTTGATGCCGTTCGGCATGAAACCGCCGTGCGCCCACAGGTTCGACAGGCCGATCGCGACACCGCCGTTGCCGATGCCGAACGCGATCATCAATCCGCCGCCGATGATCATCAGCACGATCGTGACGATCTTGATCAGCGCGAACCAGAACTCGAATTCACCGTACAGCTTGACCGCGATGAAGTTCACCGAGCCCATCGCCATGAGCGCCGCGAGCGCCCAGATCCAGTTCGGCACGGAGGGGAACCACATGTGCATGTAGACGCCGACCGCGGTGATTTCCGCCATGCAGGTGACGATCCACACGAACCAGTAGGTCCAGCCGGTCAGGTAGCCGGCCAGCGGCCCGAGGTAGTCGCGCGCGTAGCGGCTGAACGCGCCGGCGACGGGATTGGCGATCGCCATCTCGCCGAGTGCGCGCATGATCAGGAAAATCGCGATGCCGCCCAGCAGGTAGGTCAGCAGGATGGCCGGGCCGGCGACGCGGATCGCGCTGGCCGAGCCGAGGAACAGGCCGACGCCGATCGTCGCGCCGAGCGCCATCAGGTTGATGTGCCGCTCTTCCAGCCCACGGTGCAACTGGTCTTCTGGTTGTTTCAAGTCCGTCTCCTGGCAGCCGTGAACGGGCCGCCGTCATTGTCGATATCAATGCGCGACCGTTCATGCCGAACCCGGCATGCCGAAAACGAAATAATCTCCGCTGTCATTTTCCGAATAAGAAACGACACGGATACTGCGTCAATCCGATGGGAATCGCCGCGGATTATCCGTATCGTCCGGAACAATCCGGAAAACGGATCGGGCCTTTCACGGAATACGCCCGTGCGGCCCGTGTGACGCGGCTGAGCGCGTAACGGACAGCACCGGGATCAATCGCTTTCGGCGCGAACGAATACGCGTCGAATGTGCGCGATCATGCGCACGCAATATGCAGGCGGGATTATATGGAGGATCAGTGGTTTCACGCCAGCCGATTTTCGTGGAAATCGTGGCGGGTGAAATCGGCGGCGGAATTCGAATGCGCGTATCTCGCGCGTGGATTTATTTGGACAACGTCGCGCGCACCGTATATTCGCCTTCGAGCGCCCCGTGTTCCGGTCGCACGAAATAACGCGACGCGTCGAGATCGGCCGGCATCGGCTCGACCGGGTAGCCGTGCTTTTCCCACGCATCGAGGCCGCCCTTCAGCGCCCGGATGTTGTGGATCATCTTCTTGCGCTGCATCTTCGCGATCAGGCGCTTCGCGGTGGCTTCGTTCGGGCACACGCAATAGACGACGATCGGCCGTTTCAGCAATTCGGGGTCGAGCAGGTCCGGCGAATCGAGATCGACCGGCACCGCGCCGGCGATCCGGTACGGTTCGCGCTCGCGAATTGCCTTCGGCCGCGCGTCGAAAATCAGCGGCGGCTCGTCCGACGTCATCATCTCGACGAGCTGCGGCGGCGAGATGCGCACCTGCGCGAGATAACGGCGGAACTGCACGCGACGCACCCAGCGGTACAGCAGGAACGTGATGAAGATCGCGAGGAACGCGTCGAGGATCGTGCCACCGCTCGCGCGCACCCACAGCACGAACTGGACGATCTGGTCGTGAATGGCCGCACCGCCGACCAGCCAGAACGCGGCCCACAGCGACGCGCCGGCCAGATCCCAGAACAGGAACACGCCGACACCGATCGCGGTCGTGCCGAGCAGCGGCGCCGACACGAGGCCGAGGCCCGGCAAGAACTTGGACAGCACGAGCAGCGGCGCGCCGTATCTTTCGAATACGTTACGCGCGAAACGCAGCGTGGTGTCGAGCGACAGCGAGAAGCGCACGAGGCCGTTCAGCAGGCGCCGGCCGCGCGTACGGCCCATGAAGAACCACAGCGAATCGGCCAGCATCGTCGCGCCGATCGCCGCCGCGAACATGCTGACCCAGGATGCCTGCCCCATTGCCGCCATCGTGCCGCCGAGAATCAGCATCGGCACGGCCGGCACCGGCACGCCGAGCTGCGTGATCAACACGCTCGCGAACACGGCCCACGGGCCGAGCGACGATGGAATAGCGATGGGAAAGTGCCACACGGCGGCGCTCCTGGAAGACATGCGGCCGCGCGACGGGGGCCGTCGAACCGGCTGGGCAGCGGCCGCCGCGGCATGTCCGCAGCCGACCAGTGCATGACGGGCATTCTAAACGGGTTTGGCCGCGATCGCGCGGAACCCGCGCCTTCGGCGCGGGCTTCAGGAGGTTGCCGGCACCGCCGTCGCGCTCACGCGTCCGGGCGCTGCGCAAGCCGCGCGACGTGTTCCGCGTAGTCGGGAAACGCGGCGGCCAGCACGGCTGCGTCGGCCAGTTCGAATTCCGCGAACTCGAAACCCGGCGCCACCGTACAGCCGACGAGCGCGACGTGCTCCGGCGCCGCGCAGCGTGCGCCGAACCAGCTCCCGGCCCGCACGACCGCCTGGAACACGGTGCCCGGATGCGTGAGCGGGTTGCCCAGCCGGTGGATCGTCAACCCGTCGCGCTCGTCGAGCACCCATACCTCGATCGGATCGCCCGCATAGAAATGCCAGACTTCGTCGGAACGGATTCGATGCCACGACGAGTAAGCGCCGTCGCACAACAGGTAGTAGATCGCCGTCGACGCGGCGCGCGGCGCGCCGTCGGCGGGACGCACGACCGAATCGGTCGCACGGTAGGTTTCGCGGAAATAGCCGCCTTCGGGGTGCGGCTGCAGGTCGAACTGGCGAATCAGGTCGGTAGCGGAAATCGGCATGGCGGATGACGTCGGTAAGGTAAGGAACCGGACACCCGGCGCACCGGATCGCTTCGCCCGTCGCGAACGCGACCGCATGCCGCCGGATGCCGCTGGGTCGAACGCCGCGGCCATGCGCGCGGCGAACAAGCGGACACCGGCCGATGCTGCCAGAACTGCGCATCGGGATGCAACCATGGGTACGCGATTGCGCCCATGGGGCGCATCGGGTGTACCGCCCTCGCCCGGCCGGTGGCCGGCGTGACAGAAACGGCAGCCGCGTTCACACGCCGAGCGTCGGCCGGCGCGTCGTGCGTTTCCGTTTCGTCAGGCCGTCATCCGGCGAATCCGCGCGACAGCCGCCGCCCGCGGCCGCCGATGCGTCAGCGCCGCGCCCACGTGCGTCACTCAGCCGACGGCGCGCCGGGCTCGCTATGCCGCACCAGCAGCACGGGCCGGTCGGCCGCGCGCAGCAGCGATTCGGCGACGCTGCCGAGCAGCAGCCTGCGCAGGCCGTGCCGCCCGCTCGTGCCCATCACGATCAGGTCGGCATCGGTTTCGGCCGCCGTGCGCATCAGCACGGTGGCGACATCCTCGCCGTAGGCGTCGAGCGCGCGCACGGTGCCCGGCACATGCTCCTGGGCGAGCACCGCTTTCGCGGCGTCGAGCACCGGCGTCGCGGCGTCGGTCGCGGCCGCATCGCCATCGCGCTCGGCCGCGAAACCCGCATCGACGTCGACGAGCTGCGGCCGGTGCTCGACGACATATGCGCAGGTGACTTCGCCGCCTGACGCCGCCGCGATCCGGATCGCCTCGTTCAGCGCGAGACGCGCGCTCGGGCTGCCGTCGAGCCCGACGAAAATCCGCTTGTACATGGTCCGTCCCTCCGACCGGACACGCCTCGCGCGTTGCGCGACGGCGGCCCGTTATCGCCACCCGGCCCGGTGCCGGCTGGCCTGCCGAACAGTCTGCCCCACGTGCCGACGCGCCCGTTGATGCGCGTCAAGTGCGGCCGGCGCGACCGCTGCTTCACGCCGATTGCCGCAATTTCTAGTGACCCCATTACAAAAAATGTGTAAATCGCGCACAATTTCATCTTGAAAATAGACGTTGCGTGCAGCCGGTGCGAGTTTTGCCCGGTTTTGCTGCGCTGCCCCCGTGCCACGGGGCGGCCCCCGACAACAGAATGGCCATCGAATGACCGCCAGTGGAACCCCGACGCGTGACGCCCGAGGGCCCACGCGCCTCCAGATCATGTTACGCCAGCCGCTCGCGGCCGGCGTCGTTGCGCTGTGCGCCGGCGCGGCGCTGTCGCTCGGCGTCGCGCTGCTCGTGCGCGAGCAGTGGCAAGGCGCCGTCCATACGCGTTTCGAACGCCGCACGTCGCACGTGACGGCCATGCTCCGCCACGAGCTGCAGTCCGGCGTTGCCGTGCTCGAAGGCGCGCGCGGCGCGTTCAGCCTCGTCCCGGACATGACGCCCGAGCAGTGGCGACGGTACGCGGACACGCTCGACCTCGACAGCGGCCGCTCGCCGGTTCGCCAGATCGGCTATGCGCCGCTGCCGCCCGCGACCCGCACCGCGCTCGCCGGCACGAACCCGATGCCGGCCGGCACGCTCGCGACCGCGGTGCTCAGCGCGCCGGCGTCGAATTCGCCCGTCGTGCGCTTCGGCGCATCCGACGCGGCGCCGCTCGCGCGCGCGCTGCAGACCGGCGACATCGCGCTTGGCGTCCACCCGGCCGACGACGACGCGTCCCGCGACGCCCGCACCTTCACGCTGTTCGTGCCGGTCGCCGCGTCGCCGCATGCGGCCGCCCCGCCGTCCGGCACGCGCGACACCGCCGCCGACGGGGTGCTGTTCGCGGCGCTGAGCCCGCGTCGCCTGATCGAGCGCGCGCTCGACGCGGAACGCGGAATCGACGTGTCGATGACCGCCGGCGGCGACCGGCGTGCGATCGTCAGCGTCGAAACGACGACCGACGAGGCGTCGGCATCGCCCGACCTGATGCGGCGCACCGACGAGCTGAACTTCGGCGGCACCGTGCTGGCGCTCGCCTATTCCGCGGACGGCCGCCCGAGCGCAACCGGCGCGCAACGCGCGGCCGGCACCGTGCTCGCCGCCGGGCTGATCGCGTCGATCGCGTTCGCGATGCTCGTCCATGCACTGCTGCGCCGCACCGGTGCCGCCGATTCCGGTGCGAGCAGCCGCGGCATCCTCAACGAGGCGCGGATGATGGGCATCATCCGTTCGTCGATGGAAGCGATCATCACGATCGACGAGAAGCAGACGGTCGTGATCTTCAATCCGATGGCCGAGCAGGTGTTCGGCGTGTCCGCGATGGAAGCGATCGGCGCGCCGCTGTCGCGTTTCATCCCCGAGCGGTTCCGCGCCGCGCACGCGAAGCACGTCGACCAGTTCGGCGTGACGGGCGTGTCCGAACGTCAGATGGGCCGCCAGCGGGTGCTGTTCGGGCTGCGCGCCAACGGCGAGGAGTTCCCGATCGAGGCATCGATCTCGCAGATCCGCGACGCGTCCGGCAAGCTCTACACGGTGATGCTGCGCGACATCACCGAGCGGCAGCGCGCGGAGAATGCGCTGAAGCTGTCGCGCGAGGAATTGCGCGAACTATCGGCGAACCTGCAGAACGTGCGCGAAGAGGAAAAGACCCGCATCGCGCGCGAACTGCATGACGACCTCGGCCAGCAGCTCACCGCGCTGAAGATGGATCTGTCGGTGGTCGAACAGCAACTGCGCGTGCCCGGCCGCGCGCTGCCCGACGAGGGCGTGCTGTCGCACCTGCAGGGCATGCGGCGGCTGATCGACGCAACGGTCGCATCGGTGCGGCGCATCGCGGCCGACCTGCGGCCCGTGATGCTCGACGATCTCGGCCTCGTGCCGGCGATCGAATGGCTCGCGAACGATTTCACGAACCGCTACGGGATCGACGTCGAGCGGCACATCGAAACGGGCGGCCTCACGTTCACCAGCGCGGGCGCGACCACGTTGTTCCGGATCGTCCAGGAAGCGCTGACGAACGTCGCGCGCCATGCGGATGCGACGCGCGTCGCGCTGCGGCTCGACGTGGAGGAAGGCTTCTGCGTATTGCGCGTCGCGGACAACGGCCGCGGCTCGGCACCCGGCGGCCCGGCCCACGAAGACAAATCGTTCGGCCTGATCGGCATTCGCGAACGCGCCCACATGCTGGGCGGCACCGTGACGATCGACACCGCGCTCGCGCGCGGTTTCTCGATCACCGTCGCCCTCCCGCTCAGCACCGTACAACAGGAAACGCTCATCTCATGATCAAGGTGCTCATCGCCGACGACCATACGCTCGTACGCGACGGTCTGCGGCACATCCTCCAGAACGCCACCGGGTTCGAAGTGGCCGGCGAAGCCTGCGACGGCCCGTCGACGATCGCGCTCGTTCGCGCCACGCCCGCCCAGGTGCTCGTGCTCGACCTGTCGATGCCGGGCCGCAACGGCGTCGAGCTGATCAAGCAGATCAAGGACGAGAAGCCCGCGCTGCGCGTGCTCGTGCTGACCATGCACGCGGAGCAGCAGTACGCGGTGCGCGCGTTCCGTGCCGGCGCGTCGGGGTATCTGACGAAGGAAAGCGCGAGCGCCGAGCTGGTCGGCGCGGTCACGAAGGTGGCGTCGGGCGGCGTCTACGTGAGCCTCGCGATGGCCGAGCAGTTCGCGCAGAGCCTGAACGAGCCGGCCGAGACGTTGCCGCACCAGCGGCTGTCCGATCGCGAATTCGACGTGTTCCGGCGGATCGCGGCGGGCCAGACGCTGACCGAGATCGCCAACGCGCTGTGCGTGAGCGCGAAGACGGTCAGCACGTACAAGACACGGATCCTGGAAAAGATGCAGATGCCGCACGAAGCGGCGCTGGTGCGCTACGCGATGCGGCACAAGCTGCTCGACGAAACGGACGACGTCTAGCGGCGTCTGGCAGCGGATGGCGCGCGCCGCTCACCACGCCTATTTCGCGGGCACCGGGCACGCGAGATCACCTTCCTCGCACGACAGATAGCCCTTCAGCGTTTCGGTGCGCGCTTTCGTCAGATCGTCGAGGCAGGTCGACACGACCATCGGATACGCGCTGCCGCCCTCGGCGTTCGCGCTGGAGAAGCTGCATTCGGCATCGCGGTACGCGATCCACGCACGCTGCGCGTTCACGAGCTTGTCGGCGAGCGGCCGCGCATCGCGCAGGCGCGCGGTGACGGTCTGGTAGATCCGGTTCAGTTCCCCGTCGGATTTCCTGTACGCGCGATCGGCGCACGCCGTCATCGCAGCCTGGTCCGTCGCGTCGGCACAATTCGCCTGTGCATGGGCGACGTTCGCCGCCAGCGCCAGTGCGCACAGCAAACCGGTCAAGACACGCATGGATGCTCCTTGTTGTTCGTTGAAGTCGTGGAACCCGGTGCCGGGCCTGTCGTGCTGTCGAGCATCGGCCGCCGTGCGGCGGCGATGCCGATCGCGATGCTAGCGCACGCGCGCCGGCTTGTCAGCCGGCATCGCAGCGCCCGCGACGGCTTGCATATCGGCCCCGCACACCTACACTGGAAAATCGATACGCCGCTTCAGGCCCGCGCTATCGCATCCATCCCGTCTCCGCTTCCGCGCATTCCTCAGCGCATTTCGCGTTCGCATCGCCGAGCGGGGTGACGACTCGTCAGTCAGGTTCCTCCACCCGGCCCAACGTGCTTTCGCCGTCGCTCCCTGGAGGGAATCATGAGCTATCACCTGGAAGGCCGTCTGCTCGAGGTCTGCAACTGTCGCGTACTCTGCCCGTGCTGGATCGGCGAGGACCCGGATTTCGGCGTCTGCGACACGATCGTCGCATGGCATGTCGACAAGGGCACTGTCGACGGCGTCGACGTGAGCGGCAACACGATCGCCGCCGTGTGCCGCGTGCCCGGCAACATCCTGCAAGGCAACTGGACGGCCGCGATCTACGTCAGCGACACGGCATCCGACGCGCAGGAGCAGGCGCTGCTGAAGGTCTACACCGGCCAGGCCGGCGGCCCGATCGCCGAACTCGCGAAACTGATCGGCACGGTCGTGTCGATCGAACGCGCCCCCATCGCCTTCAACGTCGAAGGGGCACGCGGCACACTGTCGATCGGCACCGACTACCACGCGGAACTCGAGCCGTATCTCGGCCCGAGCGGCGCGCAGACGACGCTGACCGACACCGTGTTCTCGACGGTACCCGGCGCACCGGTGTTCGTCGGCAAGGCGCCGGTCTACCGGTCGAAGAACGCGGCGATCGGCATCGACGTCGATCTGAAGAATCACAACGCGCTGCAGAGCACGTTCCTGTTCGACGCGTGAAGCGCGATTGCACGCCCACGGTCATGGCCGCTTCGCTGCATCGGCGCCTGTTTCCGCTCGTGCTCGCGAGTCTCGTCGCGTTCGCGTGGCTCACGCTGTGGGCATGGACGCGCAGCCCGTACGGGCGCTACCTCGACCACGGCGACAGCGCATTGTCCGCACCGTTCAGCGCGCTATGCCGCGCGCTGCCGGGCGGCACGCTGTGGCTGCCGGCCGCGTTCGACGCGGCCGGCTGGACGCTGATGATCCTCGCGATGATGCTGCCGACGACGTTGTCGCTGTTCGATGCGTTCGCCCGCGTCGTCGCGAGCCGCCCCGACCAGACGCGCCTGCTCGCGCTCGTCGGCATCGGCTACGTCGCCACGTGGAGCGGTTTCGGCCTCGTCGCGCACGGCCTGCACGAACTGGTGCTGGCAGGTGTCGCGCGCGTGCCGGCGCTCGCGTGGCGCGGCTGGCTGATCGGCGCGGCCGTCTTCGCGCTCGCGGGCGCGTTCCAGTTCAGCGGACTGAAGACGCACTGCCTCGATCGTTGCCGCACGCCGTTCAGTTTCGTGATCAGCCGCTGGCGTGGCCGCACGCCGATGCGTCACGCGTTTGCGCTCGGCGTCAGCCATGGAATCTTCTGCGTCGGCTGCTGCTGGGCGCTGATGCTGCTGATGTTCGTCGTCGGCGCCGGGAGTCTCGGCTGGATGCTGGCGCTCGCCGCGTTGATGGCACTCGAGAAGAATGCGGCCTGGGGGCAGGCGCTCACCGCGCCGCTTGGCGCCGCGTTGTTCGGTGCGGCCGTGCTGATCGTTGCCAGCCACGCGTGAGGCCCGCGATGCGACCGCTTGCCTCCACGTTCGCGCTGCATGTCCGGCCGGGCATGCGCGTCGCCGCGCTGACGTCGATCGCGATGCTCGCGTTCGCGTCGAATTCGCTGCTGTGCCGGCTCGCGCTGCAGGCCGGACGGATCGACGCGGCCAGCTTCGGCAGCCTGCGTCTCGTATCCGGCGCGCTGATGCTCGCGATCGTCGCCCGCGCGGGTGCGCGGCGGCCCGCCCAGCCTGCGGACTGGCCCGCCGCGGCGATGCTGTTCGTGTACGTCGCGTGCTTCTCGTTTGCGTATCTGACCGTCAGCGCGGCCACCGGCGCGCTGATCCTGTTCGGCGCGGTGCAGCTGACGATGTTTGCGGCGGGATGGCACGCCGGCGAACGGTTTGCCGCGACCGGCTGGGCCGGGTTCGGCGCGGCGCTCGGCGGACTGGTGTATCTCGTGTCACCGGGGCTCGCCGCGCCGACGCCGCGCGGCGCCGCGCTGATGACGGCCGCGGGCATCGCATGGGGAATCTATTCGATACGCGGCCGTCGGCCCGTCGATCCGGTCGCGGCGACCGCCGGCAATTTCCTGCGCGCCGCGCCGCTGGCGCTCGCGCTGAGCGTCGCGCTCGCCGCCCGCTTCCACGTCACGCCGGCCGGCGTCGTACTTGCCGTGCTTTCGGGCGCGCTGACCTCGGGCCTCGGCTACGTGCTCTGGTATGCCGCGCTGCGGCACCTCACGGCGATGCGCGCCGCGGCGGTTCAACTCTCCGTTCCCCCCATCGCTGCGTGCGGCGCCGTGCTGTTCCTGTCGGAACAGCCGACCTGGCGGCTCGCGCTCGCATCGACCGCGATCCTCGGCGGTGTCGCGGCCGTGCTCGCGACACGCGCGCGCCAGGCGGGCAGCCGCCGCTGATGCGCATCGGGCGCAACGCGCTCGCGGCCCCCGACGATTCAGGCAGCCAAAATGCAAAACCCGCACACGGACACCGTGCACGGGTTTCGGAAGAGACGGCAAGCGCCGGGCGCCCTTGCGGGCGCTGCCGGGCTTAGTGGCCGAAGAACACCGACGAACGGTCGGTGGCGGCCGGCACGAGCACGCGCTGACCCGACTGCGACGTCCCGACAGGGTTCGAGCCGTAGCCCGTTGCATCGGCTTGCGCGCCGGTGTTCTGTGCGGCGGCGATCTTTGCCTGCGCGGCCTGGATGTTTTCCGGGTAGTTGATCCAGTCGTTCGGGTTGTAGCCGGCCTTTTCGAGCTGGACCAGCTCGGCGCGCACTTGCGCGCGCGTCAGCGGCTGCTGGCTTTGGGCGAACGAAACGACCGGTGCGGCCACCAGGGCGGCCAGTGCAACTGCCTTGATCAGCGATTTCATGATGCGTTACCTCCAGGATTGTTTTGTCAGGCGCTTCGGACTCGGGGTCGTTGCGCATGAGTAGAAGTCTAGGAGGCAGCTCTATCAGGGTAAATACTTAAATCACGAATTCACTGTTGACGGAAAACATACAATCGTCGCGATATTCGCTGAATCGTCAGACGATTATCGGCGTTCGCGCACCGAATGCCGCGAAACGGTACCCGGCGCGCCCCGCCGGGCATCAGCGCCCCGACGACGCCATCAGCCGGTCGAACAGCAGCGCCTTGAGGCGAATCAGGTCGTCGGCGCCGGTCTCGCCGAACGCCGCGTGATGCAGCGTCAGCGCGGGCGCCGCCGGGTCGGCATGGACGGCCCGCACCGTGCCGTCGAGCGTCAGCAGCTCGACCCGGCCGCCCGTCGCGTACGGCAACAGCACGCGCAAGGGCTCGCCGATGGCGGCAATCGGCCGGTCGACGGCAATCGACAGCCCGCTCACGCTGATGTCGTGCACCATCCCGATGCCTTCCGCGCCCTCCGCTCCGCCTGCGCAGCAGGCGGCGATCCGCACCGGCACGCGCGGCTCCGCGCGTGTGCGCAGGCGGTCGACGAAACCCGGCGGCGACAGGACCAGGAACCGCGCGCCGCCCGCCTCCTGCACCGATTCCACCGTCGCACCGAAACGCGACACCGCGGCACGGCCGATGGCCACCGCCTCGATGTCGTCGCCACTCGCGAAGTCGAACGCGGCCGCCGGCTGCGGCTCGACGAACAGCGCACCCGATGCGGCTATGCCGATCAGCCGGTAGTGCTGCAGCCCGCGGGTCGTGCCGACCCGGCGGCGGATGCCGATCGCGGCGCCGGCCGACAACCCCATTCGCGTGGCGTGCGGCACCGCGTCGGGCGCGCGTGGCGCGGTTTCGGTTTCGGCTTCGGTGTCGTCGCGCCGGCGTACCGGCCGGAAATGGTCGAACAGGAATGCATGCTGCGCGGCATCGCGCAGCGTCGTGCCCGCCGGCAGCAGCGCGGCGCCGTCGGCATCGTAGAGATCGAAGGCGAGCGGAACACTGGCGGCGAGATCGTCGCGCGTGAGCGCGACGTAGTCGGAAGATAGCCTCATCGGAGAGGCGCGGAGCGACCGCGCGAGCTGTCATGACACCATGATTACGGCAGCCGCGCGCGAAATCTGAACGGCTTCCTCACTGCGAAGCGCCGCTCGCGTCGGGAACGGCCGGCACGGGCGGCTGGGCCGGTGCAGCCGAAGGCGCGGCGGCCGGCGCAGCACCGAGGCCCGAGTTGCCCCCACCCGGCGTGCTCGCCCCCGCTGGCGGCTGAGCAGGCTGCGGTTGCGACGCGCCGGCCGACAGCGCGGCAGCCGACGCGGCCACTTCCGACGCCGGTACCCATTCCTCGACGATGCCACCCGATGCCGCCTCCGGCGCGGAGGCGGCCGAGGCGGTCGATTCCGTGCCGGTGTCAGCCTCGGGCGCGCGCTCCACCCGCTGCGTCCTGGCCGGCGCGGGCGCCTTCTCAGGCTTGGGCGGGAACCATGTGTCGAACAGGTCCGTCACGCGCTCGCGCAGCGACGCGAACCAGCCCGGCGACGGCTCGGTATCGAATTTCGCCTTCGTGTCGACGATCCGGGCGCGCTGCGCACGCTGGAAGAAATCGCCGACGATCGGCAGCGCGCTGTGCGCGCCCTGCCCCCAGTAATCGCTGCGCAACGTCACGCGGCCGTCGTCGAAACCGACCCACGCGCCGGCAACGAGGCCGGGCTGCATCAGGATGAACCAGCCGTCCGCGTTGTCCTGCGTCGTGCCCGTCTTGCCGGCGACGTCGCCGCGAATCCCGAAGCGCGTGCGGATGCTGCCGCCCGTGCCCCGCGTCACGACGTCGCGCATCACGCTGAGCAGCGTCTTGTCGGTTTCGGCGTCGAGCGCGCGCTCGGGCGGCGCCGGCGCGTATTCGGCGAGCACGTCGCCCTGGCGGTTCTCGATGCGCGTCACCATCTGCGGCTCGACATACAGCCCGCCGTTCGCGACCGTCGCGTACGACGCGACCATCTCCTTCAGCGTGACCGGGCTCGTGCCGAGCGCGAGCGACGGCACGCGTTCGAGCGGGCTTTCACGCACGCCCATGTCGCGCGCGAGCCTGGCGACGGACGCCGGCCCGACCTTCTCCATCACCTGCGCGGTGATCCGGTTGCGCGACAGCGCGACCGCGTCGCGCAGCGTCATCGGCTTGCCCGTCGGCGGCACGTCGTCGTTCGGCCGCCAGATCTCGCCGCCCTTCAACGGGATCTCGACCGGCTGGTCGATGAACGTGTCGTCCGGCTTCATCCCGTTCGCGAACGCGACGCCATAGACGAACGGCTTGAACGTCGAGCCCGGCTGGCGCCGCGCCTGCGCGACGTGGTCGAACGGCTCGCTGGTGAAGTCGCGGCTGCCGACCCACGCGCGGATCTGCCCGTTGCGCGGGTCGATCGCGAGGAGGCCGGCCTGCACGTCGGTCTTGGTCTTGCACAGCGCACGCATGAAACCGCGGTCGGCCGCGAGCAGCTTCATCGCGGCCGCGTCGTCCTTGCCGGCGTCCTGCGCGGCCTTGTACTCGGGCGACTCGCGCATGAAGGTGCGGAAGACCTCGTTGTCGGTGCCGCAGCCGTCGCGGCCGCTCCACGCGTTGTTCGCGATGCCCTGCAACTGGTTGCCCTGCAGCGTGAGCGCCTGCGTCGCCATCTGCTGCAGCCGCGAGTCGATCGTCGTGCGCACGATCAGGCCGTCCGCGTAGATGTTGTAGTCGTTGCGGTCGGCCCATGCGATCAGCCATTTGCGGAGTTGCTGCGCGAAATGCGGCGCCGGCCCGGGCGGCTCCTTCTGACGCTCGAAATCGATCCGCAACGGCCGGCGTTGCAATTGCGCGAACTGCGCGGGCGACAGCTTGCCGTACTTCACCATCTGGCCGAGCACCGTATTGCGCCGCTGCAGCGCGCGCTCGGGGTTCAGCACCGGGTTGTAGTAGCTGTTGCCCTTCAGCATCCCGACGAGCGTCGCGCTGTCGAGCACGTCCAGCTCGTCGGCGGACTTGTCGAAATAGGTGCGCGCGGCCATTTCGACGCCGTACGCGTTGTACAGGAACGGCACCGTGTTCAGGTAGGTCTCGAGGATCTGGTCCTTGCTGTAGACGGCCTCGATCTTCAGCGCGGTGATCGCCTCCTTCACCTTGCGCGTGAGTGTCGGCGCGCGGCCGATTTCGTCCGGATACAGGTTGCGCGCGAGCTGCTGCGTGATCGTCGAGCCGCCCTGGCGGCTGCCCGAGAACGTATGGAGCGCGGCCGATGCCGTGCGCTTCCAGTCGAGGCCGTGGTGCTCGTAGAAGCGGTGATCCTCGGTCGCGATCAGCGCGTCGACCATGTGCGGCGAGATCTGCTTGAGCGGCACCCATTCCCGGTTCGACGGCTTGAATTCGGCCAGCAGCTTGCCGTCGGCGGACAGCACCTGCGCGGGCTGGTCGACACGCGCCTTGCGGATGTCGCCGATGCCCGGCGTAAACGGGATGAGCACGACCACGTACACCACGAACAGCGCCGGCACGGCGGCGCCCGCGAGCAGCACGCCGCGGCGCGTCGGATGACGCAGGTGGTGCCACGCAACGGCGGCGAGAGGCTTGACCCTCGCGACGGCGGCAGCCGCGACGGGTTGGGCGCGCGCGACCCATCTGGCACAGAAGTCACGCACTGACGACACGTTTCGGCGATTCACGCGGGTGGAGCTCGGCTGAAAAGGGTGCATCGTACCAAACTCGCGCGGCCCGTCGAACCGCGACGGCGTCGCGCCCGCCTGCACGGACGGCCGGGCGCCGGTTCACACGCAAAAAAGGCGCGCGCTCCCTGACGGGAACGACGCGCCAAGCCTGGTACGACAAACGGGAAGCCGCGCAACGCGCGGCCGATCGGCGCGGCGACTCAGCGCACGAGAAAACCGTAGGTCAGTGGATCGCGTTCGTCGACGATCCAGTTCGCGAACCCGCAGATATGCGCGCTGCCTTCCACTTCCGGAATCACGGCGGGCATCCCGCCGACCGTCGTTTCGCGCAGCACGCGCCCCTTGAAGACCGTGCCGACGATCGATTCGTTGACGAGCGTGTCGCCGGCCGCGAGCAACCCGCGCTGGTAGAGCTGCGCGACCCGGCCGCCGGTGCCGGAGCCCGTCGGCGAGCGGTCGACCTCGCGATCCGCGAACACGCAGCAGTTCGCCTGCGTCGAGCCCGGATGGCGCGGCGCGTTCGCGATGATCGTGCCGTAGATGTGGTTGATTTCCGGAATCTCCGGATGCACGACCGGGTATTTCGCGTTCGCGGCGGCCTTCACTTCCGCGCCGAAGCGGATCAGCCTTTCCACTGCCGCTTCGCGCACCGGCAGGTCGAACGGCGCGCCGTCGACGTAGAAATAGAACGCGCCGCCGTACGCGATGTCGCCGGTCACGGTGCCGAACGACGGCGTCTCGACCGACACGTCGCGTTGCCAGATGAACGACGGCACGTTGACGAAGCGCACCGGCCCCGCATGCTCGCCGTCCCACTTCACGAAAGCCTCGATGAAGCCGCACGGCGCGTCGATGCCGACCCGCGTTTCCGGCACCGTGCGCTGCACCCAGCCGAGCTCGACGGCGGCGGTCGACAGCGCGATCACGCCGTGTCCGCAATGGTCGCTGTAGCCTTCGTTGTGCACGAAGATCACGCCGAAATCGGCATTCGGCGACACCGGCTCGGTGAGGTAGCCGCCGTACATGTCGGCGTGGCCGCGCGGTTCGAACATCAGCGCGCGGCGGATCTCGTCGGCGTTCTCCTTGAGCCACGCGCGGCGCTGGACGATCGTGTCGCCCGGCAGTCTCGGCAGCCCGCTCGTGACGATGCGGAACGCTTCGCCGCCCGTATGCACTTCGACGGTGGAAAGGGATCGGGAAATTTTCATGGTCGATCGGATGCGTGGAAACGAAGGACGGCGGTCGCGCCGCCGTCCGGTGACAGGCTTGTGCGGCGCTTGGTGCGCCGCTTATTTCGCGTAGGGTTCCGGCAGGCCGTTGCGGATCACGTAGACGGTTGTCGGCGCGCCCTTCAGGTCGCCGTTCGCGTCGAACGAATAGGTGCCCGCGACGCCCGCGTAGTTCGACTTCGCGAGCTGCGCGATCAGCTTCGCCTTGTCGGTGGTCGTCCCGGCCTTGACCATCGCATCGGCGAGCAGCTTCATCCCGTCGTAGTAGTTCACGCCGTAGACCTGCGTATCGGTGTGATACGTGTCGTGGTACTTCTTCAGGAATTCGCGGCCGGCCGCCGTCTTCTCGAGCGCGACGCCGCCCTGCGCGCAGTAGACGATCGATGCCGCGTCGCCCGCGACCTTGCCCATGTCGGCCGAGCAGATGCCGTCGCCGCCGAGCAGCTTCGCGCGCAGGCCGCGCTGCTTCATCTGCTTGGCCATCGGCGCCCCCTGTGCCGCATAGCCGCCGAGGAAGATCACGTCGGGGTTGCTGGCCTTGATCTTGGTGAGGATGCCGAGGAAATCGGTGGCCGACGAGTTCGTGTATTCCTGGTCGACGATCCTGATCCCGTTCGCCTTCGCGACGTTCATGAACTGTTCGGCGACGCCCTGCCCGTACGCGGTGCGATCGTCGATCACGGCGGCGGTTTTCGCGTTCAGCGTCTTCGCGGCGAACGTGGCCATCGTGCCGCCGAGCTGCTCGTCGCTCGCGCCGATCCGGAAGATGTTCTTGAAGCCCTGCTTGGTCAGCGCCGGGTTCGATGCAACCGGCAGCATCGGCACGCCGGCATTCGAGTACACGCGCGATGCGGGAATCGCCACGCCCGAGTTGTACGGACCGAGCACCGCGACGACGCCCTTGTCGACGAGGTTCTGCGCCACCTGCACGCCCGCTTTCGGGTCGGCCTGGTCGTCGTCGGAAACCAGTTTGAACGTGACGGTCTTGCCGGCGACCTTGATGCCGGCCTTGTTGAGTTCGTCGACGGCCAGGCGCGCGCCGTTTTCATTGTCCTTGCCGTTCGCGGCCTGCGGGCCGGTCAGCGGCGCCGAATGGCCGATCATCACGACTTCCTGCGCGTGCGCGGAAGTCAGCGCGCCGGCGGCAATGGCCACCGAAAGCGCGGTAACGAGGTGTCGCATGATGTCTCCTGATTGGTTTTGTGTGAAACCAATGTAGGACACGCGTGGTCACCGCGCAAGCAATTTCAAAATAAAGTGTTCGATTCTGGTCATTTTTCAGACCAAAACGATTCCGACGCGGTCACTTCGGCGCGATGTCGCGCCGCACGCGGCGAATGTGCTGTTCGACATAGAACGCCGCCGCATCCGCGTCGCCCGACACGATCGCCTCGTAGATCAGCCGATGCTCGGACACGTAGAGCCGGATCCGGCCCGCGTCGTAGATGCCGTCGTCCTTCAGCCGCTTCCACAGCGGCTGGTCCATCGTCTTCGCGACCTCGTCCGCGATCTTCACGATCAGCGCGTCGCCCGTCATCAACGCGAGTTGCCGGTGGAACAACCGGTCGCTCTCGTTCCACAGCGCCCGCTGATGGGGATCGTCGACGTCGGTAATGGTTTCCATCTGGGCCAGGTAGCGTTCGGCGCCGGGGTCGGCCCGGCCGTGCGCGGCCGCGAGGCGCGCGATCGCCGGCTCGAGGATCAACCGCACGTCGAGCGTCGACGTCGGGCTGAAATCGGCTTCGGACGCCTCGTGCGTGTCGCCGCGCTGCGCGAGCACGTCGAGCGGCGCCGCGACCACGTAGGTGCCCGAATTGCGCTTGGTGAACACGAGCCCTTCGTTCTGCAGCGCGCCGAGCGCTTCGCGCACGGCCGGCCGGCCGACCTGGAACAGCCCCGCGAGCTCGCGCTCGGACGGCAGCCGCGACTCGGCGGCGTAGCGCCCCGCGCGGATCTCGTCGCGGATCTTCTCGGCCACCTGCTCGTAGATCTGCAGCGGCTTGAATCCGCCTTCGAGTGAGTCGGGACGCGCGGACATCATCGTGTAGCTCCTGCCCGGTCGCGGGCGTGAATCTGGAATGGGTTCGCACTATACCGGAGCGCGCCGGCATCGAGGCCAAGGCGGCCCTTCTGGACAGATATTAGAACCAAAAACGGCGAGGTGCTTTATTTTCTGGGTGGCGGGCAGGCCAGAAAGTGGTATAAATTCGATCCACACTGCCCAGTGCCACGGTATCCGGCAGCTTTGTGGCGGGCGCGGCATGCGCCCGTCGTCCACGCTCACCGACGCATGCGACGTACACGATGACCGCGCTTTCCCCGATTCCCGTTTTCGATGCGGCCGACACGGCCGCGCTGCTCGACTACCCGGCGCTGCTCGCCACGCTCAGGCAGGCCGTCGCCGACTATGCGGCGGGCGAGATCGTCAGCCCCGAGCGCCTGGTCGTGCCGCTGCAGGCCGGCGGCGTGATGCTGTCGATGCCGTCGAGCGCGCGTGACCTCGCGACCCACAAGCTCGTGAACGTGTGCCCGGGCAACGGCGCACGCGGGCTGCCGACGATCCTCGGCCAGGTGACCGCGTACGACGCGACCACCGGCGAGATGCGCTTTGCGCTCGACGGCCCGACGGTCACCGGACGCCGCACGGCGGCCATCACCGCGCTCGGCATCCAGGCGCTGCACGGCGCCGCGCCGCGCGACATCCTGTTGATCGGCACCGGCAAGCAGGCGGCCAATCACGCGGAGGCGCTCGCGGCGATCTTTCCCGACGCGCGCCTGCACGTGCGCGGCAATCGCGCCGACAGCGCGGCGGCATTCTGCGCCGCGCACCGCGCGCACGCGCCGCATCTCGCACCGCTCGACGGCGACGCGGTTCCCGATTCGATCGACGTCGTCGTGACGCTGACGACGAGCCGCACGCCCGTCTACCGCGAAGCCGCGCGCGAAGGCCGGCTCGTGGTCGGCGTCGGCGCGTTCACCGCGGACGCCGCGGAAATCGACGCGAACACCGTGCGTGCCAGCCGGCTGGTCGTCGACGATCTGGCCGGCGCCCGCCACGAGGCCGGCGACCTGATCGTCGCGCAGGTCGACTGGCAGCAGGTCGCGTCGCTCGCCGACGTGCTGGGCGGCGCATTCGACCGTACCGGGCCGCTGCTGTTCAAGAGCGTCGGCTGTGCGGCGTGGGATCTGGCCGCGTGCCGAACCGCGCGCGATGCGCTGGACGCGCGCCGGGCCGGCTGATCCGGCAGCACGACCCGCCCGCCTCACACGCGGCACGTCACACCGGGGCCGCTCCGGCGATTTCCCGTACGCGTTGTAGGAATCGCCCTACAACGCGTCGCCGCGGCCTACATCAACTTCCAATTCGGCCGATTTCATTTTCGGCGGCGCAACACGATACTGCCGGCATGAATGCCAGCCAGTTGCCCGCCGCGCTCCGGGTGTTTCTCGTCGATCACGCCGTCGCCGTCCGACAGCGGATCGCGCTGCTCGTCGGCGCGATCCGCGGTGTCGCCGTCGTGGGCGAGGCGGAAGACGGCCAGGACGCGTGGACGCACATCCGCAGCAGCCAGGCGGATGTCGTGATCGTCGACCTGCGGCTGGCGGACGGCAGCGGCCTCGACCTGATCGGGACGCTGTCGAAGGCCGCGCCGCGCATCGTCACGATCGTGCTGACGAATCACTCGGCGCCGGCATTCAGAGAGGCATGCGCGTCGGCCGGAGCCGACTACTTCTTCGACAAGACCGTCGAATTCGACGCCGCATGCCGCGTCATCGAATCCCTGGTGCACGCTCGCGTGCACCGCCCCTGACGAGCCGGAGTGACTCATGTCCACAGCCACCGCCTGCGCCGCCGACGTATCCATCACGCCTCGGCCGACGATTCCGCTTCGCGCGGTCACGCGTGCCGACGCCGCCAAGCATCCCGCCGCGCGCTGCTCGGCGTGCGCGATGCGCTCGATGTGCCTGCCGCCGCAACTGACGGCCGCCGAATACGGCCGCCTCGACGCGATCATCTGCACGACCCGGCAGGTGCGCCAGGGCGACGCGCTGTTCCGCACCGACGATCCGTTCCAGAGCATCTACGCGGTGCGCGCGGGGTCGTTCAAGACGGTGATGATGCATCGCGACGGCCGCGAACACGTGACGGGCTTCCAGATTGCCGGTGAAACGCTCGGGATGGACGGCATCGGCAGCGGCCAGCACTGCTGCGACGCGATCGCGCTCGAAGACAGCGTCGTGTGCATCATCCCGTTCGGCGCGCTCGAAGCGGCGTGCCGCGAGATCAAGCCGATGCAGCACTTCCTCTACCAGATGCTGAGCAGCGAGATCGTCCGCGAATCGAGCCAGATGCTGCTGCTCGGCACGATGTCGGCCGAACAGCGCGTCGCGCAATTCCTGCTGAACCTGTCGTCGCGCTTCGAGGCACGCGGCTATTCGGCGACGGAATTCAACCTGCGGATGACGCGCGAGGAAATCGGCTGCTATCTCGGGATGAAGCTCGAAACCGTCAGCCGGATGTTTTCGCGGTTCCATCGCGAAGCGCTGGTCGAAACGCGCGGCAAGCGCGTGCGCATCATCGACTCGCAAGCGCTCGCCCGGGTCTGACCGGGCGCGCCGACGCCCGGCTGCCAGCGCGGCATCGCCGGCATCGCGTGCGATGCCTCATTGCGCCGGGCTGCCTGCCGCCGCGTCGCGCAGCCCCACCCTCGCACCGCCCGCCTGGCATGCGATCAGCGCCTGTTCGGCCTGCTTGAACGCGCGGCGAAGCGTGTCGTCCAAATCGTCGCCGACACACGCCGGCAGCAGCCAGCGCGACGTGTCGTGCATCACGAGGTCGAGCCGCACGTCGAACCGGCGCGCGCCATCGGCCGCGGCACGCGATTCGATGGCGAGGTGGCAGCCGCCGATCAGCGCGCGGAAGCGCTCGAGCCGCACCAGCAGCGCGCCGGCTTCGGCTTCGATCGCGGCGGTACCCGCGAATCCATGGCAGGCGATCTGCATGCCCACGCCCATGTCGTGTCTCCTGACGGGGCCGCCCGCTCGTCGACCGCCTTGCATATGCCGCCCGCATCGAAATGCGGCGGCAGGTGTTGCCCGTGGCACGGCGCGATTTCTTCGATCGCTGCCCGGCCGATAGTCTGCCCGCGCCTTCGTCGGCGCGGGATCGTTCATACGTTGAAGGTCTGCGACGCCTTCATCTCGATCCACGTCATGCCTGCCCGCAGCCCTTCGATCATCGCCTCCCGCTCGGTCGGATACGCATGGCTGTGCTCGAACGTATGGTGAAAGCGCGCGGCGCCAGCGCCATGCTCGACCGACACGCGGCAGCGGAATTCGCCCGATTCGCACGGGCGCGTCTCGACTTCGACGGACCAGTCGCGTTCGTGAATGTTGCCCTGCAGTGTCATGCACCCTCCTGCTGTATCCGTCTCAGAGCCGGAAGTGGCCGCTGTGCAGCAGCACCGGCCGGCCGCCGATTTCCTCGAGCATGCGTCGCGCCATCGCCTCGATCGCCGACCGGTGCGCTTCGAATGCGGCCAGCAGGTCGCGTTCGAGCAGCGACGGCGCGCCGAAATGATCTTCCAGCGCCTCGGCCGTGACCGCGCACTGCACGCAACGTCCGTCGACCAGCGCCGAAAACGCCACGACCAGGTCGCGTGCGCAATATTCGGGCGGTTCCGGCGGGAAGGCAATCTGCATCTGTCCGCCTGTCATCGTCGTGATCGCTCCATGACAAGAGCATAGTGGCGCGCGCGCCTCCACGCTTGACCCACGTCAACGGGTTCGCTGCGCCGCACGATGGGCGGCGGCAGCGTGCCGCCGCGACTGGCGACGACACGCTCGCTCGCTTTCAACCCGCCTTCAACCGACGCTCAACCCGCGTCGGGCTCGATCGTCGCGCCGCGTTCCGCGAGCAGTTCGCGCAGCACGCTGCGGTGGCAATGGCGTTCGTCGTCGCAATAGCAGCCGATCGAGAACGCGGTGGTCGCCGACAGGGCCGCCAGCAGGTCGAGCACCTTCGGCGCATCGCCATGCGCCATCTCCGCGCGGAAGTGACGCCGGAACGCATTCCATTCGGCGTCCGTTTCGGCGGCCTGCGCCTGCGCGACGAGTTCCGGGCTCGGCGACAACGTCGGCAGCCATACATCATAGTAGTTGCGCGACGCGAATTCCGCCTTCGGCACGCCGCGCGGCGGCCGCCGCACCGTGCCGATCCGCAGGCCCTCGCCGGCCGCGCGCGGCGTGCCGAGCTGGATGATCCGGATGCCCATGTCGCTCCTGTTCGTGTTGCGTCCGATTGCGTGATCGTACCGCCGCGCCTGCGCCCGCGTCAGCCGGGTGGCGGACATTGCGGCCGCACAACGAAAAACCGGCTGCCCCCTTTGCGGGAGACAGCCGGTTCGGCCAGCCGCGTGGCGCGCCGGGGCGCGCGGCGATCAGACGCCGCTCTTCAGCACCTTGCCGATCGCATCGGCCACGATGGCGACGTTCGAGTCGTTCAGGCCCGCGACGCACATCCGGCCCGAACGCAGGATGTACACGCCATGCACTTCGCGCAGCGCGTCGACCTGCGATTCGGTCAGGCCCGTGTACGTGAACATCCCGCGCTGCTTCACGTAGCGCGTCAGTGCCTCGCCGCTGACATGGTCGCGCAGGCCGTCATGGATCGACTGGCGCATCCGCGCGATGCGGCGGCACATCGCCGCCAGTTCCTCTTCCCACTGCTTGCGCAGCGCCGGCGTGCCGAGCACGGCGGCCACGACCTTCGCGCCGTAGGTCTGCGGGTTGCTGTAGTTCGAGCGCACGGCGCCGGCCAGCTGGCCGAGCACGCGGTCGGCCGCCGCGGCATCCTCGCAGACGACGCTCAGGCCGCCCACGCGCTCACCGTACAGCGAGAAGTTCTTCGAGAACGAGTTCGCGACCAGCGCCGGCACGCCGCGGCGGGCCAGTTCGCGCACCGCGAACGCGTCCGCGTCGAGGCCCGCGCCGAAGCCCTGGTAGGCCATGTCGACGAACGGCAGCAGCCCGCGCGCCTCGATCACGTCGATCAGCTTCTCCCACTGGCCTTCGTCGAGGTCGACGCCGGTCGGGTTATGGCAGCACGCGTGCAGCAGCACGATGCTGCGCGCCGGCAGCGCGTCGATCGCCGCGAGCATCGCGTCGAACTTCAGGCCGCCCGTCGCCTCGTCGTAGTACGGATACGTGTTCACCGTGAAGCCGGCGCGCTCGAAGATGAAGCGGTGGTTTTCCCAGCTCGGATCGCTGAGCCACACCTGCGAATCCGGGAAATAGCGCTTCAGGAAATCGGCGCCCACCTTCAGTGCGCCGGAGCCGCCGAGCGTCTGCAGCGTCGCGATGCGGCCGGCCGCGCGGGCCGGGTGATCGGCGCCGAACACGAGCGCCTGCACGGCGTCGCGATACGCGGCGAGGCCGACCATCGGCAGGTACGGCTTCGCGCCGAGGTCGCGCTGCAGCGCGGTTTCGGCTTCGCGCACGGCGCCCATCACCGGAATCCGGCCTTCGGCGTCGAAGTAGATGCCGATGCTCAGGTTGACCTTCTGGTCGCGCGGATCTTTCTGGAAGTTCTCGTTGAGCGTCAGGATCGGGTCGCCCGGGTACGCGTCGATGTGTTCGAACATGGCTTGAGTCTGTCTCGTTTGGAAGAATGATCGGGCCGGCCTGCGTCAGCGTGCGGATGCGCCGTCGTGCACCGCATAGCCTGCATTCTTCTGACGGAAGCGATACCCGACCGCGAGCACCGCGAGCCATACCGGGATCAGGTACACCGACAGGCGGAGATCCGGCGTCAGGTACATCACGACGAGAATGCCGGCCATGAATGCCAGGCACAGGTAATTCGTGAAAGGATAGCCCAGACTGCGGAAGGAAGTCTCCTCCCGGGCCGCACGCTTCGCCTGGCGGAACTTCAGGTGGATCAGCGTGATCATCGCCCAGTTGATGATCAGCGCCGACACGACGAGGCCCATCAGCACCTCGAACGCCTTGCCCGGCATGAAATAGTTGACCAGCACGCACACGCCGGTCGCGAGCGCCGACGCGCCGAGCGCGGCGAGCGGAATGCCGCGCTTGTTCACCGAGCACAGCACCTTCGGCGCATTGCCCTGCTGCGCGAGGCCGAACAGCATCCGGCTGTTGCTGTACACGCCGCTGTTGTAGACCGACAGCGCGGCCGTCAGCACGACCACGTTCAGCACGTTGGCCACCAGGTTGCTGCTCAGCGCGTGGAAGATCAGCACGAACGGGCTGCCGCCGGTGACGACCTTTTCCCACGGATACAGCGACAGCAGCACGGCGAGCGCGCCGATGTAGAAAATCAGGATCCGGTAGATCACCTGGTTGGTCGCGCGCGGAATGCTGCGCTTCGGATCGTCGGCCTCGGCCGCGGTGATGCCGATCAGCTCCAGCCCGCCGAACGAGAACATGATGGCGGCCATCGACATCACGAGCCCCGACACGCCGTTCGGGAAGAAGCCGCCGTGCTGCCACAGGTTCCGGACGCTCGCCTCCGGGCCTGCATGGCCGCTCGCGAGCAGCCAGCCGCCGAAGCCGATCATGCCGACGATCGCGGCGACCTTGATGATCGAGAACCAGAATTCCGTCTCGCCGTACGACTTCACGCTCGCCAGGTTGAGGAGGTTGATCGCGACGAAGAACACCAGCGCCGACACCCAGGTCGGCACGCCGGGCCACCAGTACTGCACGTAGATCCCGACGGCCGACAGCTCGGCCATGCTGACAAGGATGTACAGCACCCAGTAGTTCCAGCCCGACAGGAAGCCGGTGAAGTGGCCGACGTACTTGTTGGCGAAGTAGCTGAACGAGCCGGCGACGGGCTCGTCGACGACCATCTCGCCGAGCTGGCGCATGATGAAGAACGCGACGATGCCGGCCACCGCGTAACCGAGCAGCACGGACGGGCCGGCCATCTTGATCGTCTGCGCGATGCCGAGGAACAGCCCCGTGCCGAGCGCGCCGCCGAGCGCAATCAGCTGGATGTGCCGGTTCTTCAGCCCGCGCTTCAGGCCGTCGCTCTCGTTTCCAGAAACCATGTCTTCTCCACTCTGTCCGCCTCCGCCTGAAGCGGGGTGCGGCGCGCCTCGGTGTGCCGGGCGCTGTTTTGCTGTGCCGGGGCCGTTCGTGGAGCCGCCGGGTTGGGGACTGCAATCTTCGCGTGGCGGCGCCCGATTCGCGTCGGCGTCCCCGCCAGACCGGCCGCCGACCGTCGCCGCGCCCGCCTTGCTGCGATCGCACACGAAAATCCGGCGTCAGTTTAGCGTCGCGACGGCGAAATCGGGTTTCGTAACCCGTTCATGCAAACCCTACATTATGAGATAAGATTGCACCCAGGAGACGGATGAGGAAATAAAAATGCATGAACCGGTTCTGGATCGCCTCGATCGCCACTTGCTCGCGATCCTGCAGGAGAACGGCCGCGCGTCGAACCTCGATCTGGCGAAGGCGGTCGGCCTGTCGCCCGCGCAGACACTGCGCCGCCACCGGCGGCTGGAGGAAATCGGCGCGATCCGCCGCTACGAAACCCGGCTGTGCCCCGACACGCTCGGTTTTGGCGTCACCGCCTTCGTGCACGTGACGATGGAGCGCGGGCATATCCGCGACCTGTCGAAGTTCCAGAAACTGGTGTCGGATCTCGCGCAGATCCAGGAGTGTTTTTCAGTGACGGGCGATATCGACTACGTGCTGAAGGTCGTCGCGCGCGACCTGAAGGGGCTGTCCACGTTCCTGCTCGAGACGCTGATGCGCATTCCCGGCGTGAGCGGCGTGCATTCGAGCGTGTGCCTCGACGAGATCAAGTGCACGAGCGCGATGCCGGTGGAAAGCTGAAGCACCGGGCCGCACGCGCGGCCCGCTTACCTCACCGCCTCGAACGCACTGATCAGCAATGCCCCCGCCGCGATCACCACGCATCCCGCCGCCCGGCGCGGCGTCAGCCGCTCGCCGAGATACACGCGTGCGATCAGCGCCGCGAACACCACGCTCGTTTCCCGCAGCGCCGATACCGGCCCCATCGGCGCGCGATCCATCGCCCAGATCACGATGCCGTACGCGAGCGCCGCGAACACGCCGCCGCACGCGGCCTTCGCCGTTTCGCCGACATCCTGCGTCAGCCGTAACGGCCCCGCCCGCAGCCGGTAGTACGCGGCAATCATCGCGCCCGTCAGCACGAACATCCACGCGGTATAGCCGACCGTGTTGCCGCTTTCCCGCACGCCGATTCCGTCGACCACGCTGTACGCCGCGATCGACACGCCGGTCGCGAACGCGGTCGGCAGGACCTGCATCATCCGGTGCTTCGCGTCGCGCCCTCGCTCCAGGCCGATCGCCAGGATGCCCGCGCAGATCAGCACGAGCCCGCATTGCGCGCCGGCATTCAGGTGCTCGCCCGCGAACACCGCCGCGCCGAGCGTGACCAGCAGCGGCGCGGTGCCGCGCGCGACCGGGTATGCGACGGTCAGGTCGCCGTGCTCGTAGGCACGCACCAGCAGCAGCGTATAGACGACGTGGATCACGGCCGATGCGACGACGCAGAGCCAGCTCGCGGGCGTGATCGGCGCCGCGGCCGGCAGGAACAGCAGCGCGAACAGCCCGATCGCGATCTGCAGCACGGTGGCCGACCGCAGCCGGTCGCCGCTGCTGCGCACGAGCGCATTCCATGACGCATGCAGGAATGCGGCACACAGAACGGCAAACAGAACGGGGATCGGCACGATGAGTACTCGCTGACGGTCGGCCACGCCAAATCGTCGCCGCAGGGCGTTCATCGTATGAATACGTCATCCGATTGTCAAAAAGCTTGCGCGATGCAGCACGTTGCGCGAACCGGGCAGCGATGCCCTTTCGTCCGCCCCGTGCGGCATCCGCGGCAATCGCCCCGCCCGCCGCGGAATGTGACGCAAAGGTGGCAGGCGGTCTGCCCCTTTCCGTTCTCTTTCGGTTCGCGTCCCGGCGTAATGAAATCGATACCGCAGCGCAATCGGCGCGAAACCACTCCGTCCCCATATCTTCATACGGGACTGTTCCAATGCGCGTGCTCTCTCACGAGCTCCGCGCCGAACCGACACGGCGACGGGGCCGCTCTCCACCATCGAAGACCTTACCTGGAGTTTCCCGATGTTCCGTCAAGCCTTGCTCGTCACCGCCTGCGCAGCCGCGGCGCTGGCGCTGTTCGCCTGCGGCGGCAGCGACGATCCCACGTCGACGCCTGCCGTGTCGTCGCAGGATGCGCTGCAGACCGCCACGCCGATCAAGCACGTCGTCGTGATCTATGGCGAAAACATCTCGTTCGACCACTACTTCGGCACCTACCCGAACGCGACGAACCCGTCGGGCGAACCGGCGTTCGCCGCGAAGGCCGGCACGCCGACGCCGAACGGCCTGACGGGCACGCTGCTCACCGCGAACCCGAACTTCACGAACACGGCCAACGGCACCGACGCGGCGAACCCGTTCCGCCTCGACCGCACGCAGGCCGCGACCGCCGACCAGAACCATGCGTACACGGCCGAACAGCAGGCCGAGGACAACGGCCTCGCCGACCTGTTCCCGAAATACACCGGCAAGGGCTCGTCCGGCGGCGCCGGCGCGTTCGGCACGAAGGGCCAGGTGATGGGCTACTTCGACGGTAACACCGTGACCGCGCTGTGGAATTACGCCCAGCGCTTCGCGATGAGCGACAACACGTACACAACGGTCTATGGGCCGTCGACGCCGGGCGCGCTGAACGTCGTGTCGGGCCAGACCAACGGGATGCAGATCGTCAAGACGTCGAAGCAGCCGTCGACGCTCGCGTCCAGCTCGTACTACATCAATGACGGCCAGGGCGGCTTCACGATGATCAACGACGTCGACCCGGGTTTCGACGTGTGCTCGAGCACGACCGACCAGGCGATGATGACGGGCAAGAACATCGGCGACCTGCTGAACGGCGCGAAGATCACGTGGGGCGGCTTCATGGGCGGCTTCAACCTGTCGACGACGAACGGCAACGGCACGACGGGCTGCGCGCGCAGCACGGTCGCGACCGCCGTGAACGCCGCGACGGCCGACTACATCCCGCACCACAACTGGTTCCAGTACTACGCGTCGACCGCGAACCCGCAGCACACGCGCCCGAGCTCGGTCGCGGCGATCGGCTCGAGCGTCCAGACCGACGGCAAGACCGCCGAACCCGCGAACCACCAGTACGACACGGACGACTTCTTCGCCGCCGTGAAGGCCGGCAACTTCCCGTCGGTCAGCTACCTGAAGGCCCCGGCCGCACAGGATGCGCACGCAGGCTATTCGGATCCGCTCGACGAGCAGGCGTTCGTGACGAAGGTCGTCAACTTCCTGCAGCAGCAGCCGGACTGGCAGAACACGGCCGTGATCGTCACCTATGACGACTCGGACGGCTGGTACGACCACGTGTACACGGCACCGACGCGGGCGTCGTCCGACCCGGTCGACCAGGTCAACGGCAACGGCAAGTGCGGCACGGGCGGCACCACCGGCGTGAACGGCGCGACCGTGAACGGCCGCTGCGGCCCGGGCGTGCGCATTCCGCTGATCGTGATCTCGCCGTATGCGAAGCAGAACTACGTCGACCACACGATGCTCGACCAGTCGTCCGTCGTGCGTTTCATCGAGGACAACTGGCTGGGCGGCCAGCGCATCGGCGGCGGTTCGTTCGATGCGACGGCGGGCGACCTGCGCGCGCTGTTCGACTTCTCGTCGAAGCCGAACACGACGCCGCTGTACCTCGACCCGACGCTCGGCACCGCATTGAGCGCGGCACCGGCGATCTGACCGGTATTGCATGACCGCATGGCCGGCGCCTCACGCGACGGCCGTTTCCGTTTGTTCCGTTCAACGCGCAGCTTCGTGCGGCGCCCGATTTCCGACCGACAGCATGACAGCTCGCCCCGCGTTCCCGTCTCCCGACGCCTCCGGCACCTCCGCGCCGCGCGCCCCTTCCCGCCTTCTGCGCCGCGCGGCATTCGCGATCGGCGCCGCCGTGCTCGGCTACGGCGCGTTCGCGATCGCGTTTCCCGCGCAGGTACCGGCGGCGATCGGCACCGTCGTCGCCGACTGGACGGGTGCGAACCCGCATCCGGTCGTGCTGCAGCGGCCCGTCGCGCAGCCGCTGTCGGCAGTTGCGCAGCTCGGGCGCGCGCTGTTCGCCGACCCGTCGCTGTCCGCGTCGGGCAAGCAGTCGTGCGCGTCGTGCCACAGCCCCGATCACGCGTACGGCCCGCCGAACGCGCTCGACGTGCAGCCGGGCGGCCTCGCGATGACGCAGCAGGGTTATCGCCCGCCGCCTTCGTTGATGTACCTTTACCGCCAGCCGAACTTCAGCATCGGCCCCGACGCCGGTGAAAACGACGCCGCACCGAGCGTCGCGCAGCAGGCCGCTTCGGCCGCCGGCGTGGTGAAGGCGCAGAAGGTGGCCGGCACGTCGGCCGCGCCGCAACTCGTGCCGCAGGGCGGGATGTTCTGGGATGGCCGCGCCGATACGCTCCAGCAACAGGCGTTCGGCCCGCTGCTGAATCCGGTCGAGATGGCGAACGCGAGCATCGACGACGTCGCGCGCAAGCTCGCGCAGTCGTCGCACCGCGCACAGCTCGAGCAGCTGTTCGGCGCGCGCGTGTTCGACAGCCCGCAGCTCGCGGTATCGGAAGCGATGTTCGCGATCGCGCGCTACCAGGTGGAGGATCCGTCGTTCCACCCGTACAACAGCAAGTACGACCGCTGGCTCGAAGGCCGTGCGCGGCTGACTCGGGCCGAACTGCGCGGGCTGCGCCTGTTCAACGACCCGGACAAGGCGAATTGCGCGGGCTGCCACCTGTCGAAGCCCGGCAAGGACGGGTTGCCGCCGATGTTTACCGACTACCAGTACGAGGCGCTCGGTGCGCCGCGCAACCAGCAGCTCGCGCAGAACCGCAACCCGGCGTTCCACGATCTCGGCGTGTGCGGGCCGTTCCGCGACGACCTGAAGGACCAGACGCAGTATTGCGGGATGTTCCTCACGCCGACGCTGCGCAACTCGGCGACGCGCCACGTGTTCTTCCACAACGGCGTGTTCCACACGCTCGACCAGGTGATGGCGTTCTACAACGAGCGCAGCATCTCGCCGCAGAAGTTCTATTCGCGCGGCGCGGACGGCAAGGTCGACGAGTACGACGACATTCCGCCGAAATACCGCGCGAACGTCGACGTGACCGATGCGCCGTTCGATCGCAAGCCGGGCGACAAGCCTGCGATGACGGCACAGGACATCAGGGATATCGAAGCGTTTCTGGGAACCTTGAACGACGAGCCGGCGCGCTGAGCGGCCGGCTATCGGTTGCCGTGCGCGCCGTGTTCGTCAGCGGCGCGCACGGATGCACAGGAAGGCCGGCGCCAGCGACAGTTCCGCATGGAGCCGCTCCGATACGGCCTTCATCTCGGGTAGCGGTGTCGGTTCGACGAAACGGTCGAGATGCCAGCCGGCGTCGGCGAGCGCATTCAGGATGTCGGCGAGCGGCCGGCGCCAGGCCTCGACGTAGGGTTTCGGTTCGCCGAAGCCCGACCAATGGAAGCCGAAACGGCTCGTATCGAAGTACGTGCCGTCCCCGCGCGTGCGCTCGTCCATCCAGTCTCGCATCGGATGCGCCATCGAGAACACCAGCGTCGCGCCCGGCCGCGCGACGCGTCTGAATTCGCGCAGCGTCGGCGTCAGATCGCGCACGTAGTCGAACGCGAGCGAGCACAGGATCTTGTCGAAAGCGTGGTCGGGCAGCCAGTCGAGCGGCGCCGCGAGATCGCCTTCCGCGACGTCGACCGCGAGCCCCGCGCAACGCGCCTTCGCGAGCGCGACCATCTCGGGCGTGATGTCGAACGCGTGGACGGTCGCACCGTGGCGCGCGAGGTGCTCGCTGCAGATGCCGGGCCCGCAGCCGGCGTCGAGCACCGCCAGGCCGTCGACGTCGCCGAGTAGCGCCATCGCGGCCGGCCGCTCGTAGAGCGCGTTGTGCGCCTTGGTCGGCGCGATGTCCGCGTAGCGTTGCGCGAAGCTCGCGTACACGCGGCGGGCGGACGGTTCGTTCGGGTCGGTCATGCGGCATCCGTCGGTGGAGACTGGGCAGGCCGATTCTGCCCGATCCGACGGCGGCTGGCGACCTGCCTTCGCGCCGGCGTCAGGACAGGCTGTCGAGCAACCGATACCACGCGACCCCGGCCGCGATATAGAAGCGCTGCAACCCGTGGAACGGGATCGGGCGGATCGGCGTGACCCGGAACGGCAGCGGCAGTTGCGCATCGCCCGACAGATGCGCGGCCAGGTGCTTGCCGAGCGTCGTCGCCATCGCGATGCCGCGGCCGTTGTAGCCGAGCGCGATCGTCACGCCCGGCGCGGGCTCGTGCACGTGCGGCAGGAAATCCGCGGTGATCGCGACGCGCCCCGCCCAGCGGTATTCGAACCGGACGCCCTTCAGTTGCGGATACAGCAGCGTCGTCGCGCGTTCGAGGTGGCGCCAGTCGCTCGGCGCGCCCGGGTCGGCGAACGGGCCGCGGCCGCCCATCAGCAGGCGCCCGGCCGCGTCACGGCGGAAGTACAGCAGCAGACGCCGTGCGTCCGATGCGACCTCGCCGCCGGCGAGGATGTCGCGACCGAGTTCCGGCGCGAGCGGTTCCGTCGCGACGATGAAGCTGTTCGCGGCGATCACCGACTGGCGCAAGCCGGGCCACAGCCCGTCGGTATAGCCGTTGGTCGCGATCACCACGCGGTCCGCCGACACCGTCGCGCCGCTGGCCGTCGCAACCTGCCAGCGGCCGTCGGCGCGCGTCAGCCCGACGGCGCGGGTCGACCCATGCACGACCGCCCCGCTCGCCTGCGCCGCGCGCACGAGGCCGCGCGTATAGCTGAGCGGTTGCACGCTGCCCGCGCGGCGATCGATCCAGCCGCCCGCGTAGGCATGCGTGCCGAGTCGACGCGCGACTTCGTCGCGGCCAAGCACGTCGACCGGCGCGCCGCGCGCGGCCCATTGCTGCGCGCGACGTGCGACCGTGTCGAGCATCGCGGCGGTCGGCGCCGGCTGGATCCAACCGTGGCGGCGCGCATCGCAGTCGATCGCGTGTCGCGCGATCAGGTCGAATACCGTGTCGGCCGCGCCGCCGACGATGCCGGCAAGCTGTTCGCCGGCCTCGTCGCCGAACCGGCGGACCAGTTCGTCGGGGTCGTATTTCAGCCCGGGAATCACTTGCCCGCCGTTGCGGCCCGATGCGCCCCAGCCCGGCTGCGCGCCGTCGATCACACGGACGTTGACGCCGCGTTCGGCCAGATGAAGTGCGGTCGACAGGCCCGTGAAACCCGCGCCGACGATCGCCACGTCGCACGACACGGACGCGTCGAGCGCGGGCGTATCGGGCGCCGGCGCGGCGGTTGCCGCCCACAGCGAATCCGGCCACTGCGCGTCGGGCCGTCCGGGTGCCGCGTTCGTTGCGCTCATGTTCGATCCGGGTGGTCGGCGCCGTCCGACGCCAGCAGGCGACGCAGGAATTCCTGCGTGCGGGGATGGGTCGGCTGCGTCAGCACGTCGCGCGCCGGTCCGCTTTCGCAGATCGTGCCGTCGTGCAGGAAGCACACGCGATCGGCCACCTCGCGTGCGAATGCCATTTCGTGCGTGACGACCACCATGGTCATCCCGTCGCGGGCAAGCCCGCGCATCACGCCGAGCACTTCGCCGACGAGCTCGGGGTCGAGCGCCGACGTCGGCTCGTCGAACAGGATCGCCTGCGGCGCCATCGCGAGCGCGCGTGCGATCGCGACGCGCTGCTGCTGGCCGCCCGACAGTTCCGACGGATACGCGTTCATCCGGTGCGAAAGCCCGACCTTGTCGAGCAGCGCACGCGCCTGCTCGCGTGCCTGCGCGGCCGGCATGCGCCGCACGTGCACGGGCCCTTCCATCACGTTCTCGAGCGCCGTGCGGTGCGCGAACAGGTTGAAGCGCTGGAACACCATGCCGACCCGCATCCGCAGTTCGTGGATCCGCTTCGAATGCGCGTCGACCTTCACGCCGTCGATCGTGATCGACCCTTCGTCGTAGGTCTCGAAGCCGTTGATACAGCGCAGCACGGTCGACTTGCCGGAACCGGACGGCCCGATCAGGCACACGACTTCACCCGCCTGCACGTCGAGGCTCACGCCCTTCAGCACCGCGTGCTGCTGAAACCGTTTATGGATGGAATCGATCCGGATCATGCGCCTCTCCTCAGTGCGAGCCGCTTGCCGAGCCGGTTCACGCCGAACATCAGCGGCAAGCCAAGCGCGAGATACAGCAGCGCGACGAGCGTGTAGACGCTCATGTTCTGGAACGTCGACGACGCGATCAGCTGGCCGGCGCGCGTGATCTCGGCGACCGTGATCGTCGACGCGACCGACGAATCCTTCAGCAACATCACCAGCGTGTTGCCGTAAGGCGGCAGCGCGATGCGGAACGCCTGCGGCAGCACCACGCGCCGCATGATCATCGGCCCACGCATGCCGATCGCATGCGCGGCCTCGATCTGGCCGCGGTCGATCGCCTCGATGCCCGCGCGGAAGTTCTCGGCCTGATACGCCGAATACGCGATGCCGAGACCGAGCACGCCAGCCTGGAATGCCGACAGTTGCACGCCGAGATCAGGCAGCACGAAGTACATGTAAAACAGCTGCACGATGATCGGCAGCCCGCGGATCACGTTGACGATCGTGCTGCCGGCCGTCGAGACGGCACGATTGCGCGACACCTTCAGCAGCGCAAGGATCAGCCCGAGCACCGAGCTGAGCACGAACGCGCATGCGGTGATCTCGATCGTGACTACCGCGCCCTTCAGCAGGATCGGCAGGAAATCGATCGCATTCTGAAAAAACATGAGGTCTCCTATTCGACGGCCGGACGGCCCGCCGCCGGGAATGCCCGCGACGCGCGGGCGATGCCGGTCGGGAATCGAATGCCGACGCTCAGCTCATGTGCCACTTCTGCAGGATCTGCTGCAGCGTGCCGTCGCTCTTCATCTTGCGGATCGCGCCGTTGAGCTGTTCGAGTGTCGCAGTGTCACCCTTGCGCACGATGAAGCACACCTGCCCCTTCACGACGCTCTGGTATTCCGGCACGAGCCGCACCTGGCGATTGACGCCGTGTTCGATCTGGTACGCGACGATCGGCTGGTCGGCGAAGCCGGCCTTGATGCGCCCGAGCGCGACGTCGCGCATGATGTCGGCGATCGAATCGTAGGTCCGGACTTCCTTGAAGATGCCCTTCTTGTTGAGCGCATCGACGAACGCCGTGCCGACCTGCGCGCCGACTACCTGGTCCTTGAAATCGTCCATCGACGTATAGCGGCCCGGGTCGTCGGCCTTCACGATCAGGCCTTCGCCGAATGAGTAGACGGTGTCGGAGAAATCGACGACCTGCTGGCGCGCCGGCGTCTTCAGCATCGCGGCCGAGATGATGTCGATCTTCTGCGTGGTGAGCGACGGGATCAGCGCCGAGAACACGGTCTGCTGCACGTCGACGCGAAACCCGGCCGACTTCCCGGCTGCCGTGATCGCATCGACCATCATCCCCTGGATCGAATTGCTCTTGACGTCGAGAAACGTGAACGGCACGCCGGTAGCCGTCGCGCCGACCTTCAGCGTCGGCTCGGCCGCAACGGCACCCGCCGAAGCCGTGGAGAGAGCGATACAGGTGGCGAAACCGGCGGCCAGTGCGCCGAACCGCTTGATGAACGGAACCATGGTGACTCCTTCTCGAATAATCCGGGCGCCGGCCGGTCGCTGATCGACACTGCGACGATGGCCTGATCTTAAAACGAATCAAAAACATCGCAAATAGATTTTTGCGTATCGATATTCGATACGATATGATGCGATATCGAATCGATTCCGCTCCTCGCCATGGAAACGTCGCCCGACCAAGCAAACGATCTGCTGTTCAACCAGTCGCTGGAAAAAGGGCTGAACGTGCTGCGCGCGTTCAGCGCGAAACGGCGCACGATGACGCTGGCGGAGGTGGCCGACGCGGCGGGGATGACGAAAAGCTCCGCGCAGCGGATGGTCTATACGCTCGAGAAGCTCGGCTACATCCGCAAGCATCCGGTCACGCGGCGTTACCAGCTCACGCCGCACGTGATGCGGATCGGCTTCAACTATCTCGCCGCCGACACGTTGATCGACGTCGCGAATCCGTTCCTGTCCGAGCTCACGAACCTGACCGGCGAAACCACCAACCTCACCGAGCCGGACGAGGACGAAATGGTGTACGTCGCGCGTTTCGTGTCGACCAAGTTTGTGCCGATTCACATGCCGATCGGCAGCCGCATCCCGATGTACTGCACCGGCAGCGGCCGCGCGTTCCTGAGCGCGTTGCCGCCGGACGATGCACGCGCACGGCTCGACGGCATGGCGCGCACGCCGCATACGCCGCGCACGGTCACGGCACTCGACGATCTCGTTGCGCTGCTCGACAGCGCGCGGCGGGAAGGCTACGCGACCAACCAGGAAGAACTGTTCATCGGGGACATGTCGATCGCGGCGCCCGTGCTCGGCAGTCAGGGGCAGCCGGTCGCGGCCGTGCACGTGGTCGCGCCGACGAGCCGCTGGACGTTCGACGACGCGCGCCGCAAGCTCGCGCCGGCGGTGATCGACTGCGCGCGCGGGATCAGTAACTCGATCCGGACGCTTGAATAGCGTCGGCAAAATGGCATACGGCGCGCCGTTGCGTTGCGCAACGGCGTTCGATCGCTACCGCGGCTTCGGCGTATGCTCGGCCAGGTCAGTACGGTTCGGGCGCGATACGAGTTGCTTCGTTGCAGTGTCCAGTTCCTTGCCGTGATACAGATCGATGCACTTCAGGAAGTCGAACTTCACGTCCCCGACTTCCGATTCGACAACCGGATTCCGATAGTCTCGAGCCAGATACTTCGCGACCAGCGCGTGGATCACGTCCGGCGCACGTTCCATGTCGTAGTAGGTCCAGTCACGCAACGCGCTGGTGCTGCTGCCGATGTCCTTGCTCGCGCCGGGCGCCTGCTTGTATGCGGTAGCCAGACATTCCGCGAGCACCATGTCCTTGAAGTTCTGGAGATAAGTTCGTGAGCCTGCCTCAGGCGCCGCTTGTGCGGCGTCCTTCGCCACGACCATCGCCGGTTGAAACGCGATGTACGCCAACACGGCAGCGATCCGGACTCCCCTCATGACAGACTCCAAAAATTTGCGCGATCGGAACGATACCGCGCGCCCGGTTCGTTGAAGTAACCATGGTCGCGCCCCGGATGCTCGCGTCCGTCGTCCTCCGCGGCCGGACCTCGAGGATCGGATCAAATCCCGACGGGGAAAAGTATGGCCGACTGTCGCCGACAGCCTCTTCGTCCACCCACCCCCTCGTTTTCCCCGATCCCGTTCATCTTGACTCCGCCGCACCGATCGACAAAACTTCGCACATCGCAAGTGTGATCACAGATCGCAGATCAATCCCAGGAGAACCCCGCCTTGGCGCCTCGTATCGTCCCGCCCGCACTAAAAGCCATCGAACAGGAAACGATGGCCGACAAGGTCTACCAGCAACTGCGCGAAGCGCTGATGAGCGGCCGCTTCGCGCCCGGCCAGGCTCTGAGCCTGCGCAGCGTCGCCGAGGCAGTCGGCTCGTCGACGATGCCCGTGCGTGCCGCGCTCACGCGGTTGCGCGCCGAGCGCGCGCTGGTCGACGGCCCGAACCGGGCGCTCGTCGTTCCGCCGATGACGCTCGACATGCTCGACGAACTGCGCGACGTGCGGATCGCCCTCGAAGGCTGCATCGCCGAGCGCGCGTGCGCCCGGATGACCGACGCGCAGATCGCGGTCGTGCGCAAGACCTGCGAGACGATGCAGGCACACGTCGAGGCCGGCCGCTCGCGCGCCTACCTGCAAAGCAATTTTGCGTTCCACAGCGCGATCTACGCGCACGGCGCCAGCGAAAACACGCTCGCGATCGTCGAGAACCTGTGGATGCGCGTCGGCCCGTTCCTCAACATGGTCGCGCTCGACATCCCGCACATGCGGCGCTCGATGGACGCGCACCGTGCCATCGTCGATGCACTCGAGCGACGCGACGGCGCGGGCGTGCGGGCCGGCATCGCGCTCGACATCGGCGGCGCCGCGCACGATCTTGCCGAGACGCTGCGGGCCGAACAGACACCGCGGACCGTGAACGCGAAACCGTAGCCGCCGCCCGCCTCGACCCGCCGAATCGCGAGCGGCCGCAATCCGATTACACCAACGATGGAGACAACCCGGCATGACAGCTTCCGACCTGCTGAAACCCTATGACGGCCTGCGCGTCCTCGTGACGGGCGGCGCGTCGGGCATCGGTCTCGAAATCGCCGACGCGTTCGCCGAATGCGGCGCGCGCGTGCACGTGTGCGACGCCTCGCAAGCCGCGATCGCGGCGCTCGCCGACCGGCCGCCGCGCGCCGCGGCAGGCGCGATCAGCGCGACGCTGGCCGATGTATCCGACCCGGCCGCCGTCGAGCGCGTGTTCGCCGACGTGTCGACCGGGCTCGGCGGCCTCGACGTGCTGGTCAACAACGCGGGTATCGCCGGCCCGACCGGCGGCATCGACGAAATCGACCCCGTGCAGTGGGAACAAACCGTCGCGATCAACCTGAACGCGCAATTCCAGTTCGCGCGCCGCGCGGTGCCGCTGCTGCGCGAGTCGAAACACGGCGGCGCGATCATTGCACTGTCGTCGGTCGCCGGCCGGCTCGGTTATGCGTTCCGCACGCCGTATGCGGCCACCAAATGGGCGGTGGTCGGCCTCGTGAAGAGCCTCGCGATCGAACTCGGGCCGCTCGGCATCCGCGTGAACGCGATCCAGCCCGGCATCGTGCGCGGCCCGCGGATGCGCCGCGTGATCGAGGCGCGCGCGCAGCAGCTCGGCATCGGCTACGACGACATGGAGAAGCGCTATCTCGAGAAGATCTCGCTGCGGCGCATGACCGATCCGGCCGAGATCGCCGCGACCGCGCTGTTCCTGTGCTCGCCGGGCGGGCATGGCATCACCGGGCAGGCGATCTCCGTCTGCGGCAACGTCGAAGTGCTCTGACGCGTCCTGCATCGTTCATCGAAAGGAATCCATCCGTGGCAAACGCTCGCAAAGTCATCATCACCTGTGCGCCGACCGGCGCGATCCATACGCCGTCGATGTCGCCGTACCTGCCCGTCACACCGCACGAAATCGAAACCGCCGCGGTCGCGGCCGCACGGGCCGGCGCGGCGATCCTGCACCTGCACGCACGCAACCCGTCCGACGGCAAGCCGACCCAGGATCCGGCCGTGTTCGCCGAATTCCTGCCGCGCATCAAGGCGCAGACCGACGCGGTGATCAACCTCACGTCGGGCGGCAGCCCGCACATGACGGTCGACGAACGGCTGCAGCCCGCGCTGCATTTCCAGCCCGAGGTCGCGTCGTTGAACATGGGCTCGATGAACTTCGGGCTGTACCCGATGCTCGAGCGCTTCCGCGAACTGAAGCATCCGTGGGAACGCGAACATCTCGAGAAAAGCCGCGATCTCGTGTTCAAGAATACGTTCGCGGACATCGAGACGATCCTCACGCGCTGCGGCGCGAACGGCACGCGGTTCGAGTTCGAGTGCTACGACATCTCGCATCTGTACAACCTCGCGCACTTCGTCGATCGCGGGCTCGCGAAACCGCCGTTCTTCGTGCAAAGCGTGTTCGGCCTGCTCGGCGGGATCGGCGCGCACCCGGAAGACCTGATGCACATGCGCCGGACGGCCGACCGCCTGTTCGGCAGCGATTACGTGTGGTCGATCCTCGGCGCGGGCCGCAACCAGATTCCGCTCGCGACGATCGGCGCCGCGCAAGGCGCGAACGTGCGCGTCGGGCTCGAGGATTCGCTGTGGATCGCGCCCGGCAAGCTCGCGGAATCGAGCGCCGCGCAAGTCCTGAAAATGCGTCAGGTGCTCGAAGGCCTGTCGCTCGAGATCGCAACGCCGGCCGAGGCGCGCGCGATGCTCGCGCTCAAGGGCGGCGACGCCGTGAATTTCTGATCGCCGGGTCGCCCCCAAACACCCGCATTCGCAAGCGCAGTGACAAGGCGCCGGCCCGAACCGGCCGGCGCCAGGACGCCCTTCATCGCCCCGCTCCGTTCGAGCGCCGCCGGCGCGGCTCCGTCGACTGCCCATCCGCTGCCTGCCGCGCAGCGGCATTTGCCGAACGCGGCGCGCCGTGCTTGCCGTGCGCGCCGGTTCGCCCTTACCGGAGTCGTCCGCATGTCCACTCATCACGCTCAGGCCCTGTCGTCCACCGCGACCGACGCGAACGCGTCGCTGAACCGGCTGCTGTTCCGCAAACTCATGCCGCTGCTGATCGCCGCGTACGTGATCAGCTTTCTCGACCGCACCAACATCGCGTTCGCCAAACATTCGATGGGCGTCGATCTCGGCATCTCATCGGCCGCATACGGGCTCGGCGCGGGGCTGTTCTTTCTCACCTACGCGCTCTTCGAGATCCCGAGCAACCTGGTCATGCATCGCGTCGGGGCACGCTTCTGGATCACGCGGATCATGATCACGTGGGGCGCGCTGTCGGTCGCGATGGCGTTCGTCCGCGGCGAGACATCGTTCTACGTGATGCGCCTGCTGCTCGGCGTGGCCGAAGCCGGCCTGTTTCCCGGCGTGATGCTGTATCTGACGTACTGGTTCGGCCGGGAGGAACGTGCGCGCGCCACCGGCTATTTCCTGCTCGGCGTGTGCATTGCGAATATCGTCGGCGGGCCGCTGGCCGGTGCGCTGATCGAACTCGACGGCACGCTCGGTTTCCACGGCTGGCAATGGCTGTTCGTCGTCGAAGGCATTCCGGCGATCCTGCTCGCGTTCTTCGTATGGACACGCTTGCCGGACCGTCCGAGCGCCGCGCCGTGGCTCGCCCCGGAAACCGGCCGCGCGCTCGAGCGCAAGCTGGCCGCCGAACAGGACGCGGGCGTCGCCGCGCACGGTGGCCACGCGTTCGGCGCCGCATTGCGCGACCCGCAGATCTGGCTCGCGATCTTCGTGTACTTCTGCCACCAGTTGACCATCTACACGGTGATCTTCTTCCTGCCGGGGATCATCGGCGCGTCGGGACGTCTGTCGCCGGTCGCGGTCGGGTTGCTGACGTCGCTGCCCTGGCTCGCCGCCGCACTCGGGGCCGGGACGCTGCCGCGCTTCGCACGCGAGTCGCGTCATTCGCGGCGGATGCTGTGCGCAGGGCTCGCGATCATGGCGGCCGGGATGGTCGGCGCCGCGCATGCGTCACCGTTGGCGGGCCTGCTCTGCGTGTGCGTGGCCGCGTCGATGTTCTTCGTCGTGCAGTCGATCGTGTTCACGTTTCCGGCGTCGCGGCTCGCCGGCAGTGCGCTGGCCGGCGGGCTCGGGCTCGTGAATACGTGCGGGTTGCTCGGCGGCTTCGTCGGGCCCACCGTCGTCGGCGCGATCGAACAGGCGACCGGCAATGCAAAGAACGGGCTGACGCTGCTGGCGGCCGCGCTCGTCGTCGCGGCATTCGCGAGCCTCGCGTTGCGTCACGGGCACGAGCGCGCCGACGTGCGGTCGCGCGGCTGAAAGGCAGGCTGGAATCAGACCGGCGTGGGACGGGCTCCGCCCCGCCCGCCTCACGCCGTCAGAACAGATACATCCCCGCGACGAACACGACGCCCGAGAACAGCAGCGTCGTCACGCAGTACCCCATGATGTCGCGTACCCCGAGCCCGGCAATCGCCAGCGCGGGCAGCGCCCAGAACGGCTGCGCCATGTTGGTCCAGGCCTCGCCGTACGCGATCGCCATCGCCGCCTTGCCGAGATCGGCACCGAGCGCCTGAGCCGCCGGCATCACGAACGGGCCCTGCACGACCCAGTGGCCGCCGCCCGACGGCACCGCGAAATTGATCACGGCCGAACTCAGGAACGCGAGCAGCGGGAACGTATGCACGTTCGCGATATCGACGAACCACTTCGTGATCACGCCCGCGAGCCCCGAATGATCCATCAGCGCCTGGATGCCCGCGTAGAACGGGAACTGGATCATGATCCCCGACGCGCCGCGCGCCGCACCGGCCACCGCACGCGCATAGGCCATCGGCGTACGGTGCAGCAGGATGCCGGCCGCGAGGAACGCGAGGTTCACGGTGTCGATGTCGAGTGCGAAGCCCTTCCGCACGAACTTCAGCACGAGGAACGCCGCACACAGCGCCGCGACGAACACCGACAACGCACGGCTCTCCTCCATCCGCTCCGCGAACGTCGCGTCGGGCCCGAGCTGGCGCTCGACGCTCGGCGGTTCGGCCAGCAGCGCCGGATCGACGCTGACCACGTCGCCCGGCTTCGGCATCATCAGGCGCGCGAGGAACGGCAGCATCACGATCAGGCCGATCGTGATGAACGCGTTGTAGCCGGTGAAGATCGTCTGCGAAACGGGAATCAGCCCGATGGTCTTTTCCATCGGGTTGCCCTTCGTCGCCGCGACGAGCGGGACCGAACCCGACAATCCGCCGTGCCAGCTCAGGAAGCCCATGTACGCGGACGCGACGAGCAGCCGGTAATCGCTGCCGGCCACGCGACGCGCCACTTCGCGCGCGAGCATCGCGCCGAGCACGAGGCCGAAGCCCCAGTTGATCGCGCACGCGAGCGCGCCGACGAACGCGACGAGCATCACGCCCTGCCCCGGCGTGCGCGCGGTGCTCGCGAGCGCGACGAGCATGCGCTTCACGGGCGGCGAACTCGCGAGTGCGTGACCGGTGACGAGAATCATCACCATCTGCATCGAGAACGCGAGCAGGTTCCAGAAACCCGAACCCCACATCGTCGTGAGTTGGGCAGGCGTATTCGGCGTGAGGCCGAACGCGAGCGCGAACGTGACGATCGTCAGCAGGATCGCGAATATCAACGGGTCGGGCAACACGCGGTGAACCACCTGCGTGAAAAAGCGGGAAATGCGCTGGATCAACTTGAGCTCCTCGTTTCCTGATAGGGACGTCCGCGCGTGTCGTTGTTGGTTGATGCGCGGAAACGCGCGGATTCTTGCATAGAACCGGCGGACGCGCTTTGGAATGCGGGGGGCCGCGATCGCGCGGCGGTACCGACAGGGAAACAGGAACAAGTGGCGAGACGGGCTTGAGCCGCTTCGCAGCCGTGATCAGTGCATCGCGTTCGTCATGTCGTCCAGCGCCCGCGCTCCATCGCCTCGACCATCATGCCGAGTGTGAGCGACCGGCCGCCCAGGATTTCGCGCGCCTTGTTGCTGAACGGCGATCTGACGACCGTGGCAAGGAACGAACCGATGCCGAGCTTCGCCGACGGGTAGTAATCGTGGATGTCGAACATGGACAAGTCGACGTCAAACGTCACGGCCCATCGCCGGACGAACGCATCGATGTGCTCCGGCTCCATATCGAGATCGTGATAGAGGTCTGTGTCCCGCGTCAGTTCGATCCGATCGACTGGCAACTTGCCGATATCGGTCGCAATGAACGCTTCGAGGTTTTTCCACGCGTCAGCCATACAAACGATCCTCGGGCTTCACGATGCTGTTGTACGTGCCGATCGTGCGATAAGTGATCAGCGAGATATCCGTTGCCAGGAGGACCCAACCTGCTCCTGGAATGGCGCGCCCGACATTTGAACGAGCGGAAAAGGCTATCGTGAACGACTCGGGAGGGACAACCGCCCCATGGAAGCAAAAGCTGTCGCAAGCGTGCATTCCGACGCAAGCGATCGACCGGATATCGTTCCTTTAATGCGGCCCCACGCTTGCACTTCTGATCGTGACAGCTTCGTCGTGCAGCACGGATCCTCGCGGCGATGGCTTGCCCTGGAACGGATACAAATCGTCAATTTTCGGTGACCCGTTGGCGACAAAAGCGCAAACGTCGTTCGCTTCCTGGCTGCATGTGCGCATTAACGCATCGCCGCCACACGGTCCTTGACCACCTCCATCGCCTTCGCCCGCCCCTCACTCCACCGCTGCGCCACCCGATACGCGACAAGCGACCCGGCCACGGCAAGCAGCATCGGCACGAGACTGTCGTGATCCGCGCGGGTGAACTCGAGCAGCAGCACGACCGCCGTGATCGGCATCTGCATCGACGCGGCGAGAAACGCGGTTGCACCGACGAGCGCGCAGGCACCGATCGACGCACCCGGCCACACGAGGCTCCACAGCCCGCCGAGCACGACGCCGAGCAGCGCACCGTTCGCGAGGCCCGGCGTCAGCAGGCCGCCTTCCGCGCCGGCCCGCAGGCTGCCGGCCTCGATCAGCACCTTCATCACGAGCAGCGCAGCGGCGAGGCCGATCGTCAGCGTGCCGTCGAAACCCAGCGACGCCGGGCCCTTGCCGTTGCCGAGCAGTTGCGGCAAACGCATCGCGAGCACGCCGATCACCGCGAAGTTGAGCAGCGCGAGCACGGGCAGCCGCCCGTCCTTCGGCGCGTTCGCCCGGGCGCGCGTCGTGAGCCGCACGAAACCATATGCGGCGAAGCCGAACAGCGGCCCGCAGACGATCGACCATGTCACCAGCGGCGTGCTCAGCACGAACGGCGGCACCGTGTACTGGTGTTCGTTGCCGAGGCCGATCCACGCAACGGCCGCCGCGATCGCCGACGTCGCGACCGCCACGACCAGCGCACGCAGTTCGAACGTGCCGAGCAGCACTTCGAGCACGAAGATCGCGCCGCCGAGCGGCACGTTATAGACGGCCGCGAGGCCCGCGCCCGCACCACACGCGACCATCAGCCGGCAATCGTCGGGAGTGAGCATCGCACGATGCGCAAGTTGCCCCGCCAGCAGCGATCCGATCTCGCGCGGGGCGACTTCGCGGCCAAGCGGCGAGCCGAGCGCGACGGTGACGATCTGCAACAGCGCGTGAATCGTCGTGCTGACGACCGGCATCCGCGGATCGGCCGCGCGCACCGCGCGGCGGATGCTGACGAGCGGCCGGCCATACCGGTACAGCGCCCACCAGCCGCCGCCGGCGACGATCCCGCAGACGATCAGCACCGCGAGCCGGCGCAGCGGATCGGCGCCGGTCACGCCGGTGAGGAAGCTTTCGGTGCCGATCACGTGCGCGATGCTGTAGCCGAACGCGACGTGCTGGATCGCATGCAGCAGCAGCGCGAGCAGCATGCCGCCGAGACCCGCGCCGACGCCGGTCAGGATCGTGACGACGGCCATGCGCGCGAACGGGCTGGCGGCCGGCGAAGGGGATGCGGGAGCGGACGGGAGATCGGGGCGCATGGGGTTCGCGAATGGGATCGAAAAAGACGGCGCGCAACACGCACGCCGTCGTCAGGACCGCATCGTAGGCCGGCGACAATCATGAGACAAACGTATTTTTCGAATCGACTCATGCATTTGATGAATACACGAAGACCGGCGGGTCGAGACAGCCCGAAGTTCACCGCCCGCTTCAATCGGGATACGTGATGCGTTCCGGTTCACGCCGCGGGATCGCCTTCCCGTTGCGGCGAATTCGTGAGAACGGCCGCGTGCTTCGAGTCGGCAGGTCGCGCGATCCGGTTGACGAGCCTGGATGAAGCGCGTCGACGCGTGCACGCGTCCGCGTTTGAACGCGGGTGCTGCCGGTCGTGAGCGTAGGCTCAGGCGAGCCACTCTCCGCACGCCAGTCGCACCGATCCACCGCCGCGCGCCGCCACGCTCATGTTGCAACGACGCGACAGCACGCCCGCGACGAAGGGATACCGCCCGCGTGCGACCGTGCAAAAACCACCACCGTCACGCGCGCGCCGCGCGTCGTGTCAGTTTTGTGAACGACTCTTGCCCGATCCGGAAAGGTGCGCTCGCGGCCCCCGGCGGCCTTGCGCGCGGGTTGCGTTCCTATACTTGCGCCGAACTTTTGTTCCCCCTTCCACACGCAGGAGCCTCACTTGAAAAAAACCCTCGTCGCCGGCGCATGCACCGCCACGCTGTTCGCCCCGCTCGCTCACGCACAGAGCTCGGTCACGCTGTACGGCCTGATCGATGCCGGCATCGTCTATACCAACAACGCCAACGGTGCGTCGCTGTGGCGCCTGAACAGCGGCACCGTCAACGGCAGCCGCCTCGGGTTTCGCGGCACCGAGGATCTCGGCGGCGGCCTGAAGGCGCTGTTCGTGCTCGAGAACGGCTTCAACGTGAACAACGGCGGGCTCGGACAGGACGGCAAGCTGTTCGGCCGCCACGCATACGTCGGCCTGAGCCAGAGCGGCTATGGCACGCTGACGCTCGGCCGCCAGTACGACACGATGGTCGATTTCGTCGCGCCGCTGTCCGCCACGGCCGGCGACCTCGGCGACACGAGCTTCGCGCATCCGTTCGACAACGACAACCTGAACCACTCGCTGCGCATCAACAACGCGGTCAAGTACACGAGCGAGACGTATGCGGGCTTCAAGGTCGGCGCGATGTACGCGTTCTCGAACGCGACCAGCTTCGGCGCGAACCGCGCATACAGCGTCGCGGCGAGCTACACGAACGGCCCGCTGAAGCTGGCCGGCGCGTACCTGCAGATGAACGGCACGAAGGGCTCGACGAGCGCGAGCCCGGGCGCGACCGACGCGGCCGAAGCGAAGAGCCTGAACCAGGGCGGCTGGTCGATCGGCTCGGACCGCATGCGTTCGTACGGCGGCGGCATCAGCTACGGGTTCGGCCCGGCCACCGTCGGCTTCGTCTATACGCGCTCGCAGTACGACAACACGGGCTCGTTCGGCTCGACCGGCCAGGTCGCGTTCAACAACTACGACGTGAACGTGCGCTATGCGGTGACGCCGGCCGTCAGCCTCGGCGCGGCCTACGTGTACACGGACGCCAGCGTGTCGAACCCCGACAGCAGGCACGGCACCGATCCGAAGTGGCACCAGGTCGACCTGCAGGCCGTCTACAAGCTGTCGCGCCGCACGGACGTCTACGCCGAAGCGATGTATCAGCACGCATCGGGCCGCGGCTACCGGGCGTTCATCGACGGCTCGGGCGGCGCATCGAGCACCGCGAACCAGATCGTCGGCACGATCGGCATGCGCACGCGCTTCTGATCGACGCGATGCGTCGTCGCCCGACGGTCACGCACCTGCGTTCGCATGCGGGTTCGTTCGCGGCGGGCGGCGCATCAATGTTGTTCCATCTGGAAGGCAGCCTGCCTGGAATCGGGGTTTTTACGCGCACGGGCGCTGCGTAGACTGCCAGCGAAGGTCGGAGGCACGCATCGCGCGTCGCGCCGGCCACCCACCCCGTACCCAGGAGAACCTCGTGAAATCGCTCGTCGTTACCGCCGCCGCTGCCGTCCTGCTCGCTGCACCGGCCCTGTCGTTCGCCCAGTCGGCAAAGTCGCCCGTCACGCGCGCGCAAGTGCTGCAGGAGCTGATCGACCTCGAATCGGTCGGCTACAACCCGGCGCGCGGCGAATCCATCAACTATCCGGACGACATCCTGGCGGCACAGGAGCGGCTCCACGAAAAGCGCCTCGCGCAACAGAAGGCCGCGCGCGCCGCTTACGGCCCGGCCGGCGAGCCGGCAACGGAATCGGGCGCGGCGGCAAAGCCCGCGCTGTAACGTCATGACGATGCGCCGCGCCCACGGGGACGATGTACCGTGGGCGCGGCGAGTCGCGTTGGCGTGATTGGCGAAATTCGCGTGAAGAGAAGAAGCCGGCGATACGCCGCTACGCCGATACGCCGATACGCCGATACGCCGATACGCCGATACGCCGATACGCGTCGGCCGCTCAGGCGGCCTGCGGTTCGCGATCGATCGCGTTCAGCATCTCGACGTCGCGCGCGATCATCCCCGGCACCTGGGCACGCAGCATCTCGACCCACGTCCGCACCTTCGCATCGACGAAGCGGCGCGACGGATACAGCGCGTACACGTTCATCTTCTGCAGGATGTGCGCGGGCAGCACGCGCACGAGCGTGCCGTCGCGCAGCGCGTCGATCGCCGAGTAAAGCGGCAGCATGCCGATCCCGATGCCGTCGCGAATCGCGAGCGCGAGCGATTCGGCCGTATTGGTCTGCACCGGCCCCGCGACGTGGATCTGCTCGACGCCTTCGGGCCCTTCGAGCACCCATTCGTGCGTCGGGAACGCCGGCGTGCACAGCGTCAGGCACGCATGCGCGGCGAGATCCTGCGGACGGGCCGGCGCGCCGTGGCGTTTCACGTAGTCGGGCGACGCACACAGGATGCTGAAGGTCGAGCCGAGCAGGTGCGACACGAGTTCCGAATCGGGAAGCGACGACGCGGTCACGACGGCCATGTCGCTCGTCCCGTCGAACAGGTCGGGCATGCGCTGCGACAGCGACAGCTCGATCGACACGTCCGGAAACTGCGCGTGATAGCGCGTCAGTGCGGGCAATACATAGTGATGGCCGACGCTCGCGAAGCTGTGCATGCGCAGCACGCCGGCCGGCCGTTCGTGCGCGCAGCTCGCCTCTTCTTCCGCGCGGTCGACGTCGGCGAGGATCTGGCGGCAGCGCCGCAGATAGCTTTCGCCGGCCGACGTGAGCGCGAGGCGGCGCGTCGAACGATTCATCAGACGGGTACGCAGGCGCGCCTCGAGCTCCGACACCGCGCGCGACATCGCACCCGTCGTCGAATTCAGCGATTGCGCGGCGGCAGTGAAACTGCCCGTCTCGACGACACGCGAAAACACCCGCATGTTTTGTAGGGTATCCATTCCTGTGAGCAACCTGTAGCGGAGCCGCTATTTTCCTCCACTGGATGCGACAGATTGTTACTCCGGCTGCAACTATCGTTTCCCCGCAGCTGCGTTAATGCGCGGGCGCCGCGCTCCTACAATCGGCGCCTCACCAGTCGAACGAACCCGTTCGGACGTGCCGTGGCACCGTGCCCGGCCCCGTACCGGCCCCCTCTTTTCATGAAGCCACAACCTGCGATCGAGCGACCTTCCATCGAACCGGCACGATGGAGAGCATGGCTCGATCCACTCGGCGACGCGGCACGTGACTGGGCCGCGAGCGACGGGCTGATCTGGCTGCACCTCGCGAAAACCGTGTTCGCGGCGCTGCTTGCGATGGGCATCGCAATGCGCCTGGAGATGTCGCAGCCACGCACCGCGATGACGACCGTGTTCGTGCTGATGCAGCCGCTGTCGGGAATGGTGTTCGCGAAGAGTTTCTACCGCGTGCTCGGCACGGCGGCCGGGCTCGTCGCCGCGCTCGCGCTCGGCGGGCTGTTCGCGCAGCAGCCCGAGCTGTACATGGCCGGCATCACGCTGTGGATCGGCAGTTGTATCGCGCTCGCGGTGCGCAACCGCCACTTCCGCTGGTACGGCTTCGTGCTCGCCGGCTATACGGCCGCGCTGATCGGCCTGCCGGCCGTGATGACGCCGCAGACGCTGTTCCAGTCCGCGCTCACGCGCGCCGCGGAAGTCGCGCTCGGCATCGCCTGCTCGGGCGCGGTCAGCGCGCTGATCCTGCCGCTCAGCTCCGCGAAGGCGCTGATGCGCTCGCTGGGCACCCGCCATGCGACGTTCGCGGCGTTCACGGCCGGCGCACTCGCGGGCGACGTCGCGCGCGGCGATTTCGAGCGGCGCTTCGCGGATTTCGTCGACGACATCGTCGGCTTCGAGGCCAATCGCGCGTTCGCGTCGTTCGAGGATCCGCACATTCGCGCGCGCAGCCGCCGGCTCGCGCGGCTGAACAGCGAGTTCATGAACGCGTGCACGCGGCTGCATGCGCTGCACCAGCTCGTCAAGCGGCTGCGCGCGAACGGCTCGGACGCGGTGCTCGATGCGCTCGCGCCGCATGTCGATGCGCTCGCGCAGCGTTTCGCCGCGCTGCGCGACGAGCGGCAACGCGGCATCGCGCCGGCCGCCGGTGCACTGCTCGATCTGCGCCGCTTCCACAGCGCGTTGCCGAAAGCCGCGCGCGCCTCGCGGCGAAACATCGAGGAACATGCGCCCGGCGGCCTGCTCGACTTCGATACCGCGATCGAGCTGCTGTACCGCTTCATCGGCGAATACCTCGGCTACGCCGACACCTATGCGTCGCTTGATCAGGACGACCATGCGTTCGAGCGCTCGGTCACGCATTACGCGGTGAAGACCAATACGTTCTTCGTCGGCTTCGCGTTCCTGCGCACGGTCGTCGCCGTCGGTGCGATGAGCGTGTTCTGGATCGCCTCCGAATGGCCAAGCGGCCCGCTTGCCGTGACCGCCACCGCGATCGCGTGCGCGCTCAGCTCGACGTCGCCGCGTGCGCCGAAGTTCGTGGCGCAGATGAGCGTCGGCGCGGCATTCGCGACCGCCGTCGGCTACCTGTTCCTGTGCTACGTGTATCCGAACATCGAAGGCTTTCCGCTGCTGTGCGCGGCGCTCGCGCCGGTGCTCGGCGTCGGCGCGTTTCTCGCGATGCGGCCGGGATTGTCCGGTTACGGGATCGGCTTCGCGGTGTTCTTCTGCCTGCTCGCGGGACCCGACAACGTGATCGCGTATACGCCCGAGGTGCTGATCAACAACGGCCTGGCCGTCGTCATCGCGATGCTCGCGTGCTCGCTCGTGTTCGCGGTCGTGTTCCCGACTCACATGCCGTGGCTCACGGGCCGCATCGCGCACGACCTGCGCCGCCAGGTCACGCTGGCGTGCGAAGGCGCGCCGGACGGCCTCGCTCAGCGTTTCCAGTCGAGCACGCACGACCTGATGGCGCAACTGCGCACGCTGCTCGTGCGGCGCACGCGGCAGCATCGCGACGCGCTGCGCTGGATGCTGTCGACGCTCGAAGTCGGCCACGCGGTGATCGACCTGCGCGACGAAATGAACGCGTTCCGCGCATCGAAACCGCCGCAGACGCTGCGCTGGACCGGCTCGATCGACGCGGTGCTGCACGAGCTGCCGCGCTTCTTCGACGATCCGACGCCCGGCCATCACGCACGCACGCTGAAATCGGTGAATCTCGCGATCCGCGCCGCGCAGCACACGCTGCAGGCGTGGTATGCGGTGCCCAACGAACGGCATCGCATGCAGCGCATCGTCGGCTGCCTGCACTTCATGCGCAGCGCGCTGCTGGACAAGGACGCGCCGTTCAACCGGCATCGCCATTGATGCCATCGATGCCATCGACGCCCGTGACGATCGGTGCGTGCGCAACGGGATCCTTGTTCCGGATGGAAATATGCTCTACAGGCGCGGTGATTAATCTTTAAGCAGTGCGAGCCTATAGTTTCCTCACTGCCAGCGAGACTGGCACTCACCCAGGAGAAACCGAAATGAAGCCGCTGCACCTCGCCCTCGTTGCCCTGTCGCTCACCGCTGCTGTCGCTCACGCACAGCCGGCACCGGCAGACGTCGCACAGCAACAGGCGAACCGCGTCGAAACCGTGAAGGCCGCCGGCCGCGTCGATCGTACGCAATCGAAGCAGGACGACCCGAACGCCTGTGTCGGCCCCGTCAGCTTCTGCAACATCTACTTCGGCAGCTGAGCATGACGCCGCGTCGTCACGGCCAGGCCCGCACCGCCCGCATGACCTGCGCGGGCGAGCGGCGGCCCGGCCGATCGCGGCCCGGCCGATCGCCGCATCGCCGCTCCACTCCACGCCGCTTCGATTGAAGCGGCGCATGCCGTTTCAGGCGCCGCGCCCCGGCCGCCAGCCCACCTCGCGCAACGCATCCAGCAAGCGCGCCTGCCCCAGCCCTTCGACCCGCGCACCGCGCGACTCGACGTCGCCGCCCGCGACGAGCGCGTTCACGATCGCTTCCTCCACCGCTTCCGCCGCCGCAACGAACAGCGCGGAAATATGGTCGTTGTTGACCATCTTCACGCCGGTGGTCGGCGCCCCCTTGCTGCCGTAGTTCGCCGCCGGCAGGCCGTCGTTGCCCGTTGCGAACGCAAGGAAGATGTCGCCGCTCGAATCCTCGGTGCCGCCGCCGACCCGCGCGAGCCCGACACTGGCACGCTGCGCGAGCCGCGTGCATTGGTGGGGCAGCAACGGCGCGTCGGTCGCGATCGTCACGACGATCGAGCCCATCCCGGCCTCGCCCTGCGCGTCCGGCGCGCGGAACGGCGAAGGCACGTGCCGCAGCACTTCGCCGACCGGGTAGCCGGCCACGCGCAGCATCTCGCGCACGCCGTAGTTCGCCTGGACGAGCGCGCCGACGGTCCAGCCGCCCGCGTCGGCCGCGAGCACGCGCGACGCGGTGCCGATGCCGCCCTTGAACTCGTGGCAGATCATGCCCGTGCCGCCGCCCACGCCGCCTTCGGCAACCGGGCCCGTCTGCGCGGCGGCCAGCGCGCGCTGCACGTGCGCGGCGCTCACGTGCTGCCCCCAGATGTCGTTCAGCAGGCCGTCGTAGGTTTCCATCACGACCGGCATGCACCAGTACACGCGGCCCGCCGCCGCTTCGCGTTCGTTCGCGACGAGTGCATCGCGCACCGCGCCGACGCTGTGCGTGTTCGTATAGGCGATCGGCGTCGTGAGCAGGCCGGCTTCGCGGATCCATTCGAGCCCTGTTGCATCGCCGTTGCCGTTCAGCACGTGCACGCCCGCGAAACAGGGCGAATCGTGCGCGGCGCCCGCGCGCGGCTCGATGACGGTGACGCCGGTGCGGATCGATGCGTCGCCGTTCTCCTCGTTCAGCGTGCAATGTCCGACCCGCACGCCCGGAACGTCCGTGATCGCGTTGAAGCGGCCCGGCGTGCCGAGTCCGATGCGGATGCCGAGATCCCTCGTGCGCATGATGCAATTCCTCCCGTCTTTCAATGGTTCGGTGTTTCGGTGTTTCGGTGTTTCGGTGTTTCGGTGTTTCGGTGTTTCGGTGTTTCGGTGTTTCGGTGTTTCGGTGTTTCGGTGTTTCGGTGTTTCGGTACGGTAAGGCTTCGATCCGTCGCTCAGAGCGCGCGGAACGCTTCGCTGTGGCGTGCCCAGACCGCGTACATCGCAAGCGCGGCAATCAGCAGCCCGACGATGATGATGAGGTCGGTCGGTTTCGTGGCCGTGGCCAGCGTCGTGTAGAGCGTGTACGCGGCGCCCGCCACCGCGACGAGCGGCGTCACGGGCCACAACGGCATCCGGTAATGATGCTCGACGTCACGACGCACGAACCGGCTCGCGAGCGCGGCCAGCCCGACGACCAGGTAGATCAGCAGCAGCAGGTCGACCGTGAACGCGGTCAGCTCGTCGAGGCTCGACACGAACACGAGCCCCGCCGACGGCACCGCGAGCGCGAGGGTCGCGAGCCACGGCGATTCGAGACGCGGGTGGATCGTCGAGAAGGCACGGTTGCAGGTCCGCGACCAGAGCGCGTGCCGGCCGCTGCTGTACAGCAGCCGGCCCATCGTGATCACGATCGCGATGATCGCGTTGAACACCGACAGGAAGATCCCGCCGCTGACCACGCGCGACACGGCCGGGTTGCTGAGCGAACGCACGACATAGCCGATCGGGTCGGCACTCTTCGTCAGCTCGGTCAGCGACGGTGCGCCGAGCACGATCGCGGTGAGCGGAATCAGTTCGACGACGAGGATCACGAGCAGCGAGTAGATCACCGCCTTCGCGACGTTGCGGTTGCCGCCGCGCAGGTCTTCCGCGAGATACGCGGCCGATCCGAAGCCGTTGTAGCAGAAGATCGCCGTGCCGATCGCCGGAACGATCGCGGCCAGCGTCGCGGGCACGAGCGCGTTGCCGCTCGCGACGACCGGCGCGACCAGCGCGTCGGCGCCGCGATGCGGGGAACCGAAGCCGAGGCCCGCGATCAGCATCAGCACGCCGATCTCGACCACCAGGAACGCGCCCGTGATCCACGCGTTCGTCTTGATGTTCAGCATGCCGAGCAGGTAGCTGAGCAGCACGATCGTCAACGCGACCGACTGGTTGCTGAAGTGCGTGCCGAGCGCACTGTTCAGGTAAGGCGCGGCGCCGCTCGCGAGCACGGCCGGGATGAACACGCTGACGGACAGCACCGTGATGAAGGTCAGGTAGCCGGGCAGCGTGCCGAACACGCGCTTGGCCATCACGTACTCGCCGCCCGCGCTGCGGTGCGCGGCGCTGAGTTCCGCGTAGCAGAGCGCGAACGCGAGCGCGAGCACGCCGCCGAGCAGGAACGACAGCACGGCGCCGCTGCCGGCCTGCTGGATCGCGAACGGCGCGATCACGAAGATCGAGCTCGCGGGCGTCACGCCCGATACGGTGATCATCACCGCATCGCGCACGCTGAGCGTCTGCGACAGCGCGCGCGGCGCGTCCTCCGTTGCAGGCGCCGCTTGCAGCGTGCCCGTCGATTCCGACATCATCGCCATCTCGTTCTCCTGTGCTGCACTTTTTTGAACGCCCATACTCGGGCCCGACTGATTGCGTGGCAGTCTAGGAAGCCAATTTCAGGACCGCTATTCCCCCTTCGTGTTACGCCCTTCCGGTGGTGGTATGGATCGTCTCTTTTCCGAAATCGCGATGCACCAGGCGCTCGGCCGCGCAATCGATCACCTCGGCCAGCCGCGCTTCTGGCGCTTCCTGGTGCTGCTGCTCAATGAAATGGCGCCGTTCGACAACGCGCTCGCGACCGCGATCGGCCCCGACGGGGTGCCGCTCGTGCTCGAGGAATACGACACGGGCGGCACCGATGCCGCGTCGCCCGTGCCGCTCTACCTGAACGGCGTGTATCTGCTCGACCCGTTCCTGCAGGCCGCGCACGACGGGCTCGCCGACGGCTGTTACCGGCTCGAGGAAGTCGCACCCGACCTGTTCCGGCAGAGCGAGTATTTCCTCAGCTATTTCCGCGACGCGGTGGGCGACGACGAGATCCAGATCCTCGTGCGGCCGAGCGCCGACATGCTGCTGTCGCTGTCGCTCGGCGCGGGCACGCGTTTCGACGTCGAGCCGCTCGGCAAGCTGACGGCCGCGATGCCGTGGGTGCTCGCGGCGATCCGGCAGCACTGGCGGCTGGTGGGCGACGCGGCACGTGCGACGCCCGACGCCGATCTCGGCGCGCGGGTCGAGCAGGCACTCGCCCGCTTCGGCGCGGGCGTGCTGACCGATCGCGAGATGTCGATCGCGAGAATGGTGCTGCGCGGCAACTCGTCGAAGGCGATCGCCGAGCGGCTCGCGATTTCGCCGGAAACGGTGAAGGTGCACCGGCGGCACCTGTACGCGAAGCTCGGGATTTCATCGCAGCCCGAGCTGTTCTCGCGCTTCATCCAGGCGCTGGGGGAAGACGCGGCCGGATGACCGCCCTGATCCGGACGGATGGCGACCGGCGGTCTTCACGTTCCTGCGGGAACCCGGCGCCACGGCGGGGAATGCCGGTGGCGCAGCGTCCGACATGCGAGATTCAATGGAACGAACGGTTCTTTTTCGTATGCGTTGCCGCGGCGGCGCTGAGCGGCCTGCTGTTGTTGCTGCCGTTGCGACCGAAGGACAGGCAGGCGGCGAACGTCGAACCGCCACCGGCGGCGCGATAGCCGGCGCGTGAACGCCGCGCGATGCCGCTCACCCGGTTTTCGGGCAGCGGCACGCGCATGCGCGGCTCCCCGCTACCGCCACTTCGCGCCGAGTTGCGCGAGCCCGGCGTTCCGGAGATCGTCCGGCAACATCACCACGCGGAACTCGCAGTCGGCATTCAACATCAGGAACCACGGCTCCGCGAGCGCGGGGATCTGCGACGGGTCATCCACGTTGACGATCGCGACCGCCCCGCGACCGCCGCCCTGCTCCGTGAAATACACGGCCTCCGGCTTGACCGCTTCGAGTATTCGCGAGATCACGTCGCCGACGCTGCCGTCCCGCACCAGCGTGTTGAACGGCTCGTGAGGGATTCGTATGTTGAGAAGCATGCGCATGACCATCCTCCTTGGGCGCCACCCGGCCTGGGCCCTTCAAGCATAGGTGCTGCGCGATGCCGCGCCAGTGGCGCCGAAAGCGATTGCCGGCACGCCTTCACATTCCGACGATTCGACGACACCGCATCGCGCGAACGGCATGCGCTCGCGCGATGCCGGCCCCGTCGAATCGGCTGCTCATGCCTCCGTCATTCGGAGACCGTAGCGGCCGCCAGCCCGGTCGGCGCGATCGCCAGATGCAACGCCTGCCGCGGTCGCAGCGTCACGTTCAGCACCGCGCGCGGCGGCGCCATGCCGGGCGGCACCGACAGCACGTAGCGCTGCAGGACCATGGCGGCCACGACCGTCATCTCCGTCATCGCCAGATGCTGCCCGAGGCACACGCGCGGGCCCGTGCCGAACGGCATGTAGGCACCGCGCGGCAGCGCCGGCGCATCGGCGCCGAAGCGTTCGGGGCGGAACGTATCGGGCTCGGGGAACCATCGAGGATCGCGCTGCATCAGTTGCAGCGGCAGCATGAACAGCGTGCGCGCGGGAAACTGCCACGCGCCCAGCGCGATCGGCCGCGATGCGCGACGGCTGATCAGGATCGGTGCGGACGGGTACAGGCGCAGCGTTTCGTCGAGCGTCTGCGACAGGTAACGCAACGACGCGCGCGTCTCGGCGGACGGCGCGCGACCGCCCAGCACGCGGGACACCTCGTCGCGCGCGGCGGCTTGCACGGCCGGATTCGCGGCCATGCACCATGCCCACCAGGTCAGCGCCCCGGCGGTCGTCTCGTGGCCGGCCAGGAACGCCGTCACGCATTCGTCGTGCACGGCCCGCAGCGGCCATTTCCGCGCATCGGCCCGATGCAGCCGCAACAGGCGTGACAGCAGATCGTCGGGCCAGGTACGCTCGGGCCGGTCGAGGCGCGCATGCAGCTGCCGGTCGATCACCCCTTTCAGCACCGCCATCGCGCGTGCCGTGCGGCGCTTCCACGGCACCCAGCTCGGCGTGTTCACCGGCCGGTAAAACGCCGCGTTCGCCGCGGCGCTCACCACGCGCACCGCCTCTTCGGCCGCGCGCGCGTCGTCGCCGATCGTATCGGAGAACATCGTGCGCATGATCACGTCCATCGCCAGCGACGTCAGCGCGCTTTCGATCGGCCACTCCGGATCATGCGCGGGCCATTGCGCGAGGGCGTGACCGGCCGTCGCCGCGATCGCCGGAACGAACGCCTGAACCGGCTTCGGCATGAAGCCGGGCTGCAGCGCCTGCCGCTTGTCGCGCCACGCATCGCCCTCGGCGACCAGCACGCTTCGGCCGTGGACCTCCGCGAAGACGCGGATGGCGCGCTCCCAGCGCCCGAGCGCATCGTGGTGCGTGACCAGCAGCTCGCGCACGAGCGCCGGATCGGTCACGACCACGGCATGCTCGGGCCACACGCGCAAGTGCACGACGTCGCCGTAGGTGCGCTGCCAGTCGCCAAGCGCGCCGATCAGGTCGCGCGACATCGTGCGCAGCAACCCCCAACCCGTCAGGCCGGCGGGCGGCCCCGGCGGCCATACGCCGGGCGGGTGAAGCACGGGCGCCGGCGTAGCGGTGCCCGCGTGGAATGGACATGGGGAAGAGGATCGTGTGTTCATGTGCCGGATTCTCCGCATCGGCGCGGCGGCGGTCTTGAACGCAAACGACATCGACACGCGTTGGCCCCGTCCCTATACTGCGGCGTCATGTTCTCCGGCCCGCCATCGATTCCGCTGTCATGCCCCGATCCGCTTGCCCGCGCCCCTCGCGTCGCGAGCGGCGGGCGGCTGCCGCATGCGCGGCTGCATCCGGCGCCTGCCGCGCTGCAGGGCGCGGTGGTCGCGATCGTTCTGTGCGACACGCGCGGCGTCGCGTCGAGCGACGCGCAACGGCTTTCGCATTTTCCGGCCACGCCGCTCGTCTGCGTGTCGTGGTACCGGGATCTCGACGTGGGCTTCATCGAACCCGCCCCCGACGGCCCGCGATGGCGCCCCTTCGGCGCGGCGGCGACGCTGTCGGGCCGCCATTCGTCCCCCACCGTCGCGTGGGCGCCGACGGGCGGGCTGATCGGCATGATCTGTTTCACCGCCGATGCCGCGCGGACGTTGTTCGGCATCGCGCTGCCGGACATCCACGACCGCGTGCTCGACGCACACGCGTGCCTCGGCCGCGACTGGCACCCGCTGCTCGATGCACTGCTCGGCGCGGATGGCGACGCGGACGTGCTGGCGGCGATCGATCGTCATCTCGCGCCTCGCTGGCGGGCGCTGCGGCCCGCGACGCCGCTGTCTTCGCTTCGCAATGCGGGGCGCAGCTGGGTCGAGCGTCTCGCGCTGCAGGCGCGCGAGTGGCGCGGCACGCACAGCCCGCGCCAGGTCGAACGGCGCATCAAGACCTACAGCGGCCGATCGCTGCGCGAATGGCAGGCGCTCGTCAGGACGGAAAGCGCGTTCTTCGCGGCGCGCGACCGGTTCGAAGCCGGCACCGCGTTCAACTGGGCGACGCTCGCGCTCGACGAAGGATTCGCCGACCAGGCGCACCTGAGCCGCGAGGTCAAGCGCATCACGGGATTCTCGCCGAGCGAATTCACGCAGCGCTTCATCGACGACGAATCGTTCTGGATGTACCGGCTGTGGGTGTGACCCGTGCTCAACCACGTGGTTCGACGAACCCGCCGTCACGCGCATCGTGTGGCACATTCCAGCCGAAATACACCTCGGCCTCGACGATCCGGCCATCGCGGACACGCAACCGCTCCGCATTCCGGAACCGCTTGCCGCCACGCGTGTCGGCCTCGTACACGACGAATACGTGCTCGCCGTGCACGACGACGTCGACGAAGTCGAAGCCCGTGAGCATCGCGCTGTTCGGCCAGCAGCGCGCGAAATAGGTGTCGCGGTCGAGCCGGTTGTCGAGCGGGCTCGTGAAATGAAAGTCCGGCGCAATCAGCGCTTCAATCGCGTCGCGGTCCTTGTCGGCGTATGCGCGGTAGCACGCACGCGCCACGTCGCCGGGATTCGGCAGCATCGTCGGGCCCTCCTTCATCGATCGGCGCAAGCGTCGCTCGCGTCGCTTCGGATAGTGCGGCGGAACCCGCCCGGCGGCAACCATGCCGGCAAGCGTCTTGGCGGGCAGCCCGCGCGTTCCGTCGCGTGCCGGCGCTCCCGCGGTTGCCCGATTCGGCGGCCACGGGCATGATGTCCGCGACCTTGCCGCCTGGTGCGTCCGCTTGCGCGTCTCGCCGGGTTCATCGCGACCCGTCAGGCGAGCAATCCGCATGCCGGCCCTTCCGCTCACCTCACTTCGCCCATGTCACTCCGCGCCTTCAGAACGCTGGTCGCCATCGCCCGATACCGGACTTTCGCGCGCGCCGGCGAAGCCATCGGCCTCACGCAATCGGCGGTGAGCCTGCAGATCAAGACGCTCGAAAGCGAATACAACGTGCAGTTGTTCGATCGCTCGCGCCGGCAGCCGGTGCTCACCGAGGCCGGCAACATCCTGCTCGCGCAGGCCGAGCAGGTGCTCGCGATGGTCGACCGGATTCCCGATGCGCTCAGCGACGAGAAAAAGCTCGTCGGCCGCCTGCGGATCGGCGCGATCCAGACCGCGCTGTCGGGCCCGCTGCCCGACGCGCTGCTCGCGCTGCGCGCTGCGCATCCGGGGCTGCGCGTGCACGTGTCGGCCGGCATGTCGGCCGAACTGGCGAACCGCGTCGCGGCCGGCGAACTCGATGCGGCGATCACGACACGCCCCGTGCGCCCGCATCCGGCGGAGCTCACGTGGGCCACGCTGTACGAGGATCGCTTCTGGCTGCTCGCGCCGCCGGACCAGGCGGAACGCGACGCGGGCACGCTGCTCGACGCGCTGCCGTTCATCCGCTTCGATGCGCAGGCATGGGCCGGCCGCATGATCGCCGCCGAACTGCGCCGCATCGGCGTGCGGGTGCGCGAGGAGATGGTGCTGGACAGCGCGGAAACGATCGCGCGCATGGTCGCGCGAGGGCTCGGCGCGGCGATCGTCGCACTCCCCGATTCGACGCTCGCGCGCCTGCCGCCCGTCACGCGCTTGCCGTTCGGTCAGCCGCAGATGGGGCGCGCGGTCGTCCTGCTCGAACACCAGTCGCGTCCGGCCGAACGTTTCGCGCGCGCGCTGGCGGCCGAAATCACCGCGTCATCGATGAGAATTTCTCATTGAACACCCGATAATTAACCATTATTCCTGTTGTTTGCGCGTGTTAACTTGGCGGCATCGTCACTCTTTCGCTTGCGTGTCGCCATGTTGCCCGCCGGATGGATGCCCGCCTCGTTCCGCCGTTTTGCGCGCCAGCCGCTCGCTACGGCGCGTGTAGCCTGCACGGTCGCACCGCCTCATGTGAAGGCGCCCCGATGATCGGCCCGATCCTGCTCGCGCTGGCGCCGGTCTCGCTGCTGGTCGCGTGCGGCCACGGCCTGCGGCGCACGGGCTTCATCGCCGACGCCTTCTGGCCGCAGGCCGAGCGGCTGTGCTACTACGTGCTGCTGCCCGCGCTGTTCGCGGACGGCCTCGCGAACGCGCGGCTGCAGTCACTGCCCGTGTTACCGCTCGCGGCGGCGCTGGTCGGTTCGACCGCACTCGCCGCGGCGCTTCTCCTGCTGGTTCGCCCGTTCGTGCGGGTCGACGGCGCCGGCTTCACGTCGGTGTTCCAGGGTGCCGTGCGCTTCAACAACTATGTCGGCACCGCACTCGCGGCCGGGTTGTTCGGCGCAAAAGGCATCGCGCTCGCGGCCGTGTGCGTCGCGGCGATCGTCCCGACCGTCAACCTGATGTGCGTGCTCGTATTCGCGCGCTACGGCGACATGCGGCTCGGCGCGGCGGCCCTCGTGCGCCAGATCCTGTCGAATCCGCTCGTCGTCGCGTGCGCGCTCGGGATCGCGATGCAGGCCGGCGGCGTCACGTTCCCGGCGGCCGTCGAGCCGGCCGTGCGTGCGCTCGGCGTCGCGTCGATGCCGCTCGGCCTGCTGTGCGTGGGCGCGGCACTGAAATTCGATGCGGCGCGTGCGTGGCTGCAGCCGGTCTGCGTCGCGTCGGCGTTCAAGTTCATGGCGATGCCGCTCATCACGCTCGCCGCCGGCCGCCTGTTCGGGCTCGGCGATGCGGCGCTGACGGTCGCGCTGCTGTTCCAGGCGCTGCCGACGTCGTCGGCGTCCTACATCATGGCGCGCCAGCTCGGCGGCGACGCGCCGCTGATGGCCGGCATCACCGCGTTCCAGACGATCGCGGCGGCGCTCGCGATGCCCGTCGTGCTGACCGCGCTCGCATCGGCACCCGCGTTTCGCTGACGACGCAACGACCGCCCATTTCCCCCTGAATCCAGCCTGCACGCGGGCCATCGCGCGATTCGGCATAACCGGCCGCGCGCGCTCGTTCACGCGTTGCCGCAGGCGCTCACCGAGAAACCCCGCCACATGAATGCTCCCGCCCCACCCGCCGCCATCGCCGCCCCCCGGCCGCACGCGGCCGTCTACGTGAAGCTCACGCTCGTCGCGCTGTTCTGGGGCGGGACGTTCATCGCGGGCCGGATCCTCGCCGCGACGATGTCCGCGACCTCGGCGGCCACCGGCCGCTTCGCGATCGCCGCGCTGATGCTGGTCGTGCTGACGTGGAAGATCGAAGGCGGGCTGCCGAAGCTGAGCGGCCGCCAGGTCTTGACGACCTTCGGGCTCGGCGCGACCGGCATCTTCCTCTACAACGTGTGTTTTTTCGCGGCGCTCGCGCGGATGCCGGCGGGCCGCACCGCGCTGTTCGTCGCGTTGAACCCGGTCGCCACCGCCGTGCTGCTGTCGATCGTCGTGCGCGGGGAACGCCTGTCGCTGTCGCGCTGGGCCGGCATCGCCGTCGCGCTGTTCGGCGCGCTGGTCGTGATCAGCCGCGGCGAATTGCTGCGGGTGCTGACCGATCTCGGCAACACGTTCGGTGCCGGCGAACGCTTCATGCTGTGCGCGGTGCTGAGCTGGGCCGCCTATACCGTGATCGGCCGGCGCGCGCTCGACGGGCTGTCGCCGCTGTCCGCCACGACGTATGCGGCGCTGTGGGGCCTCGCGCTGCTGGTCGTCGCGCACCTGTTCGGCCCGCCCGCCGGCAGCGGCACGCCGCTGACGTGGCAGGCCGTCGCGTCGATGCTCTATCTCGGCGCGATCGGCACGGTGGTCGCGTTCGTCTGGTATTCGCAGGGCATCCGCGAACTCGGGCCGGCCCGCGCGGCCGTGTTCACCAACCTGGTGCCCGTGTTCGGCGTGCTGCTGTCGGTCGCGCTGCTCGGCGAGCCGTTGTCGCCGTCGATGCTGGCGGGCGGTGCGCTCGTGATCGCGGGCGTCGCGCTGACCAATCGCGCGAAACGCTGATCGACGGGCGGGCGCGACGCGCACTCGGGGACGGATGTCGAATACCGGAGCGGCGCGCGGCGGCGATCACGGCCCGTTGCGTGACGCAGACGAGCGACCGATACCGATACGCCCCCGATATGCCCCCGATACGCCCCCCGATGTTCTCGCAGCCCCGCCAAAAACCGCCTATCGTGAATGGAGCGCTCCGTTTGCCGCCATTCGACCCTGCGTCGCTCGCACCGGCGACGACGGCGCCGCGCTCCGGCACCATTCATCGCGATCCCGGCGCACGCTCGCCCGTGCACGATCGCGGCCGCCCACCGGATTTCAGGAGGCCCTCATGAAAGCCGCGCTGCTCGTCAGCTCCGCCCTGCTCGCCATTGCATCCGCATCGGCGTCGGCTCAAGGCTCGATCACGAAAGTCGAAAACGGTTCGCTCGTCGCCGCGAACGGGATGACCGTCTACACGTTCGACAAGGACAAGGCCAACGCCGGCACCAGCGCGTGCACGGGCCAGTGCGAATCCTTCTGGCCGCCCTACAAGGCCAGCGCGACCGACGTTCCGGTCGGGCCCTACACGATCGTCAAGCGCGACGACGGAAGCCCGCAATGGGCATACAAGGGCAAGCCGCTGTACTTCTTCTCGAAGGACATGAAACAGGGCGACCGCAACGGCGACAACTTCAAGGACATGTGGCACGTGGTCGCGCCGTAAGCGTCGTTCCGCCGCCTTCCGCGCCCGCCACGAGGACATAAAAAAAGCCCGCCCGGATCGTCGATCCGGGCGGGCCTGCTCGCGATCGCGCCGGCCGCGTTGCATCGTCCGCCCGCAGGCGGGCGGTTCATGCGGCCGGGTAGCGCGTCAGCGGTTCGACGGGAAGCTGAACACCGTTCCTTCGCGCACGCCGGCCGACGGCCAGCGCTGCGTGATCGTCTTGCGCTTCGTGTAAAAGCGCACAGCGTCCGGGCCATACGCATGCAGGTCGCCGAACAGCGACCGCTTCCAGCCGCCGAACGAGTGGTAGGCAACCGGCACCGGCAGCGGCACGTTGATGCCGACCATGCCGATCTGGATGTTGTCGCTGAAGTAGCGCGCGGCCTCGCCGTCGCGCGTGAACAGGCACGTGCCGTTGCCGTACTCGTGCGCGTCGATCAGCGCCATCGCCTCGTCGAGCGACTTCAGGCGGATCACGCCGAGCACCGGCCCGAAGATCTCGTGCTGGTAGATCGGCATGCCGGGCTTCACGTTGTCGAACAGGCACGGGCCGAGGTAATAACCGCCGTCGTGGCCGTCGACCTTCACGCCGCGGCCGTCGACGACGAGCGTCGCGCCCGCCGCCACGCCGGCGTCGACGAAGCCCGTCACCTTCTCGAAATGCTGCTGCGTGACGAGCGGGCCCATGTCGACGCCCGCGCCGTTGCCCGGGCCGACCTTCATCTTCTCGATCTCGGCCTTCAGGCCCGCCACCACCTTGTCGCCCGTCTCGTCGCCGATCGCGACGACCAGCGGAATCGCCATGCAGCGTTCGCCGCACGACCCGTACGCGGCGCCCATCAGTGCGTTCACCGCGTTGCCGATGTCGGCGTCCGGCATCACGACCGCGAAGTTCTTCGCGCCGCCGAGCGCCTGCACGCGCTTGCCGTGCGCGCAGCCGGTCGAATAGATGTATTCGGCGATCGGCGTCGAGCCGACGAAGCTCACGGCCTTCACGCGCGGGTCGGTCAGCAGCGTGTCGACCGCTTCCTTGTCGCCGTTCACGACGTTCAGCACGCCGGGTGGCAGGCCCGCTTCGAGCGCGAGCTCGGCCATGCGCAGCGTCGACGACGGCGTGCGCTCGGACGGCTTCAGCACGAACGTGTTGCCGCACGCGACGGCCATCGGCCACATCCACAGCGGCACCATCACCGGGAAGTTGAACGGCGTGATGCCGGCCGCGACGCCGAGCGCCTGGAACTCGCTCCACGAATCGATCGCGGGGCCGACGTTCTTGCTGTGCTCGCCCTTCAGCAGCTCGGGCACGTAGGTCGCGTATTCGACGTTCTCGATCCCGCGCTGCAGTTCGCCCATCGCATCGGCGAGCACCTTGCCGTGCTCGGCCGTAATCAGCGCGCACAGCTCGTCGGCGTGTTCCTCGAGCAGCGTCTTGAAGCGGCTCATCACGCGGGCGCGCTTCAGCGGCGGCGTGTTGCGCCAGGCCGGGAACGCGGCCTGCGCGGACGCGATCGCGGCTTCGACGGTCAGCTTGTCGGCAAGCGCGACACTCTTGTGCGATTCGCCGGTCGCCGGGTCGAACACCGGCTGGACGCGGCTGCCGCCGTCGACGCGCTTGCCGTCGATCAGGTGGCCGACGGTGGAGGTCACATTGCTGTCGTGTTTCATCGTTGAGGCTCTTTCGTGAATTCGGTTGTCGGTCGGTGCGCGCCGCGGCTCAGTCCACTTCGTTCAGTGCGTCGGACAGCGCGTTGACCAGGTTGTCGATCTCGCGCTTCTCCGAGATGAACGGGGGCGCCAGCTGGATCGTGTCGCCGCCGTAGCGCACGTAGAAGCCCTTCGCCCAGCAGCGCATCGCGATCTCGTACGGGCGCCGTGCCGGCTCGCCCGGCAGTGCCGCGATCGTCAGGCCGGCAGCCAGCCCGTAGTTGCGGATGTCCGCGATATGGCGCTGGCCCTTCAGCCCGTGCACGGCCGCCTCGAAATGCGGCGCGAGATCGCGCACGCGGGCCACCGCGTCTTCCTTCACCAGCAGGTCGAGCGCCGCGACGCCGGCCGCGCACGCGGCCGGATGCGCCGAATACGTGTAGCCGTGCGGGAACTCGAGCATGTACTCGGGGCCGCCCGCGGCCATGAACGTGTCGTAGATTTCCTTCGTCGCGACCACGCCGCCGAGCGGCTGCGCGCCGTTCGTCACCTGCTTCGCGAAGTTCAGGATGTCCGGCACCACGCCGAATGCGTCGGCGCCCGTCATCGCGCCGGCACGGCCGAAGCCCGTGATGACTTCGTCGAAAATCAGCAGGATGTCGTGCGCGGTACAGATGTCGCGCAGGCGCTTCAGATAACCCTTCGGCGGCACGACCACGCCCGCCGAACCGGAGAACGGCTCGACGATCACGGCCGCGATGTTCGACGCGTCGTGCAGCGCGATCAGGTCGAGCAGGCGGTCGGCCAGCTCGGCGCCGTGCTCGGGCATCCCGCGCGAGAACTTGTTTTCGGCGAGTTGCGTGTGCGGCAGGAAGTCGGCGTCGAGGCCCTGGCCGAACAGCTTGCGGTTCGGCCCGATCCCGCCGACCGAGATACCGCCGAAGTTCACGCCGTGATAACCCTTCTCGCGGCCGATCAGGCGCGTCTTCGTGCCCTTGCCCTTCGCGCGCCAGTACGCGCGGGCCAGCTTCAGCGAGGTGTCGGCCGCTTCCGAGCCCGACCCCGTGAAGAACACGTAGTCGAGGCCGGCCGGCGTCAGTTCCTTGATCTTGTTGGCGAGCTCGAACGATTTCGGATGGCCGAACTGGAACGCCGGCGCGTAGTCGAGCTGCGCGACCTGGCGGCTCACGGCTTCGACGATTTCCGTGCGACCGTGGCCGAGGCCCGTGCACCAGAGGCCCGACAGGCCGTCGAAGATCTTGCGGCCTTCGGCGTCCGTGTAATACGCGCCCTTGCCCGACACGATCATGCGCGGGTCGGCCTTGAACTGGCGGTTGGCCGTGAACGGCATCCAGTGCGCGTCGAGCCACGCGGCGTCGGTGCGGATGGTCGTGTCGTCCTGCTGCGCGGCGGTGGTGATGTCGGTCATGTCGGTCGGCGCGGCGCGCCCCTCCTTCTTGTGATGATGTTGCGCATTGTCGGGAGGCCAATTAGTCTCTTCAATATCGCAATATCAATGTTCACTTGCGCAACTATGCAAGCAAAGAAACCGAAGAGCCGCGCGCTGCTCGGGCAGCTCAGCGACATGGATCTCCGCCTGCTGCGGGTCTTCAAGGGCGTCGTGCAGTGCGGCGGGATGGCGGCGGCCGAACTGGAACTGAATATCGGCATCTCGACGATCAGCCGGCACGTGAAGGACCTGGAAACGCGCGTCGGCCTCGTGCTGTGCCGGCGCGGCCGCGCGGGCTTCACGCTGACGCCCGAGGGGCAGACCGTATACGAGGAGACGCTGCGGCTGCTCGCGTCGATGGAAGCGTTTAGAAGCAGGATAGACGGCATTCACGACCGGATGGGCGGCGAATTGCATGTCGCGGTGTTCGACAAGACGGCCACCAACGCGAACGCTCGCCTCGGCGACGCGATCCGCCAGTTCGCCGACGAGGCGCCCGACGTCGCGCTGAACCTGCATGTCGCGTCGATCAACGAGGTCGAGCGCGGGATCATCGACGGCAGCTATCAGGTCGGGATCATTCCCGCGCACCGCAACTCCGGCAGCCTCGTGTATTCGGAGCTGTTCGACGAACGGATGCTGCTGTACTGCGGCCGCCAGCATCCGCTTTACGACGCGCCGCACGGCAAGCTCACGTGGACGACGATCCGCAACCACGCATTCGCGGGGCTCGGCTTCCATTCGCCGAACATGGAGCTGAGCCACCGCGCGAAGCTCACGCGCAGCGCGACCGCGTCGGATCAGGAGTCGATCGCGACGCTGATCCTGTCCGGCCGCTATCTCGGCTTCCTGCCCGACCATTACGCGGAAAGTTTCGAAAACAAGGGGCTGATGCAGCCGATCGCGCCGCACCGGTTCAATTACCGGTGCCGGTTCGTGAGCCTGCTGCGGCGCTCGCCGCGGCCGTCGCGGGCCGCGCTGCTGTTCCAGTCGTGTCTGGAAGCCGCGCACGCGGCGACGGCACGGCCGGCGGCGTAGGCGACTCACGCAAAGGATCGGGCTCCCGGCCGCCCGTCGTGCGGCAGCGTGCCGGCGATGAGGGGATCGACAAGCGCGGCGGCGGCACCAGCGCCCCGCCCGTTCGCCCGGTCACACGCCGTCGAACCGGTCGCGCGCGCGGTCGGCTTGCGCTTGCGCGCGGCTGCGCTTCACGAAATGCGTCGCGACCAACGCGGCGCCAAAACCGGACATCGCGCCGACGCCGAGCGCCCAGCGCGGGCCGAGATGGTTCGCGACCCAGCCGGCCACCGGCGCGCCGATCGGCGTGCCGCCGAGCGCGACCGCGAGGCGCAGCGCCATCACGCGGCCGCGCATCGCCGGCTCGGTGGACAACTGCATCAGGCTGTTGGTCGAGTTCATGAAGGTGATCGCGGCGATCCCGGTCAGCACCAGCGCGGCGGCGAACAGCCAATAGCCCGGCGCCAGCGCCGCGAGCGTGCAGCCGAGCCCGAACAGCACCGCACCGAACCACAGATGCCGGAAGCGCGGCTGCTCGCGGCGCGCGGCGAGCAGCGCGCCCGACACCGTGCCGACCGCCATCATCGACGACAGCACGCCGAACCCGCGCGCATCGACGTGGAACACGCTGGCCGCCATCGTCGAGATGAACAGCTGGAAGTTGAGCCCGAACGGGCCGATCAGGAACAGCATCACGAGGATCGCCTTCAGGTCGTCGCGCCGCCACACGTAGCGGAACCCGTCGAGCAGGCCGCCGCGCGAGCGGCCCGCCCGCAGGTTCGCGCGCAGTTCGTCCTCGCGGAGCAGCAACAGCGACACCAGCACCGCGAAGAAGCTGAGCCCGTTGGCGACAAACGCCCAGCCCGTGCCGACCGACGCGATCATGAAACCCGCTGCCGCCGGGCCGATCATCCGCGCGGCGTTGAACGACGTCGAATTGAGCGCGACCGCGTTCGCGAGTTCGCGATCGCCGACCAGTTCCGCGACGAAGGTCTGCCGCACGGGCGCGTCGAACGCCGCCGCGCAGCCGAACAGGAACGCGAACACGTAGACATGCTCGAGCCGCGCGACACCCGTGACCGTCAGCGCGCCGAGCACCAGCGCCAGCACGCCCATCAGCGCCTGCGTCACCATCAGCAGCTTGCGCTGGTCGAAGCGGTCGGCCGCGTAGCCGGTCCACGGCAACAGCAGCAACTGCGGCCCGAACTGCAACGCCATCACCGTGCCGACGGCCGATGCGTCGTGATGCGTGAGCTGCGTGAGGACGAGCCAGTCCTGCGCGGTGCGCTGGACCCACGTACCGATGTTCGACACCAGCGAACCGATCGCCCACACACGATAGTTGAAACTGCGAAGCGAACGGAATACGCCCGCCGCCGGCACGCTCATGGCCGCTCCCGGTCGGGCTCGTTGCCGCCGTGCAGTTCGCCGAAGCGCCGCGCGAGGAACAGGCCGAGCGCGAGGATGCCGAGACCGAGCGCCGCGGCATCGGCCGTGACCCGGAGGTCGAAATCGCCCACGCGGCACACCAGCACATAAGCCATCACGAGGTTCGCGACGCCCCACACGACATTCACGGTGGACGACGACAACCCGCGCCCGGGCGGATTCGCGAACGGGGTCTGGAACGGCTCGCCGCGCAATCCGCTGACGAGATGCGGCACGACGTTCGCGAGAAACGCGCCGCCGAAGAAATACGCGACGAGATGCGGGAGGTTCATGTTCGGGTGGTCCTTTCGGCAAGCGGGCCGATGCGATTCAAGGGCGCGGCGTTTCCTGGAATTCGGCGAGCCGTTGCAGCAGCTTCACGGCGGACGCGAGCTTGGCCTGCTCGGCCGCCGACAGTTGCGCGTGCAGCGCGCGGAACAGCCAGTCATCCTTGGCCGCGCGGTTCGCCTGCAGCACCTTGCGGAAACCGGGCGTGACCGCGATCAGCGTCTGCCGGCCGTCGGACGGATCGGGCTCGCCGCTGACGGCGCCCAGCGTCTCGAGCGTCGCGACCGTCACGCGCATCGACTGCGGACGCACGCTTTCGGCGCGCGCCAGGGCCGATACGGTCGCGGGGCCGTCGCGATCGAGCCGCAACAGCACCGACTTCTGCGATGACGTGAGGTCGTTCGGGTGGATCTGCTCCCGCATCCGCCGCATCAGCTTGCCGACCGAGATGCGGAGTTCGCCGGCGAGGCCGGCCAGTGGGAGCGCGTCGGAGGGAGGTAATGGCGGGTTCATGAATTCAAGATAGCAGATGTACAGTCAAACTGTACAGTTTAGCTGCATATTTCACGCTGTAAGGATCGCCCCTTCACCTGCGCTCGAGCCGATCCGAAACGTCGCGTTCGGCCGCGCAAGCCGGCTCTGCGATAATGCGGGCTCCCCATTTCCGCTCCGCTTCCCGCCATGACGCAGCCGTCCGCTCCGCTCTCCACCGACCTGCCGCCGATCTCGTGCCTGCCCGGCGACGCGCTGCCGTGGCTGCCGATGAGCGCCGACCTGCCCGGGCTCGCGATCAAGTACCTGCACATCAACGCGGCCGAGGACACGCTCACCGCGCTGCTGAAGATGCCGGCCGGCGGCACGCTGCCGCGCCATCGCCACGACGGCGAGGTATTCGTCCATACGCTGCAGGGGGCGTGGCGCTACCTCGAATACGACTGGATCGCGCACGCCGGCTCGACGGTGCTCGAACCGGCCGGCTCGGTGCATACGCCGGAAACACTCGGCGCGCCGGGCGAGGACGTGATCACGCTGAACGTGATGCGCGGCGATCTGGTGCTGCTCGACGACGAAGGCCGCGAAACCGCGCGCGAGAACTGCCGCGTCGCGCTGCTGCGCCAGCGCAAGCATGCGCGCACGGCGCCGGGCGACGCCGCGCCGTTCGTCACGCGGTAACACTGGCGGCATCGCCGCGTCGCGATCCGTGTGGTGCCGGCTCGCGCTGATGTGCGGATGGCAGCCGGCGCCCTTCGCCAACCTCCCCGGCCTGCCCGCGCATTACCGAAACCGCCGGAAAAAACGCCGGACATCGTCGGCCAGCAGATCCGGCTCCTCCATCGCGGCAAAATGGCCGCCGCTCGGCATGTCGGTCCACTGCACGACGTCGAACACCCGTTCGAGCCAGCTGCGCGGCGGGCGGCCGATTTCCTTCGGAAAACGCGCAAACGCGACGGGCACCGCCACGCGCTGACCGGCCGCGAAGCGCATGGGCTGCAGCCGGTTTTCCCAATACATCTGCATCGACGAGCCGATGCAGCCGGTGAACCAGTACAACGAGATGCCGGTCAGCAGCGTGTCGTGCGAAAACCGCCGCGCCAGGTCGCCGTCGCAATCGCTCCACGCGCGGAATTTCTCGGCGATCCACGCGGCCAGCCCGGCCGGCGAATCGTTGAGCGCGACGGCGAGCGTCTGCGGCTTCGTCGTGTGGACATGCGCGTATCCGCCTTCCAGCGCGGCCCACTCGCCGCGCTGCGTCACGAACGCCCGTTCCTCGTCGGTCAGCGGCAAGGCCGCGTCGGTCGGCGGCTCGTAGCTGCCGGGCAGGAAGTTCAGATGGAGGCCGTCCACCACGTCGGCATGCCGCGCGCCGAGCGCAATCGACACGCCCGCGCCGAGATCGCCGCCTTGCGCGCCGAAGCGGCGATATCCGAGACCGGACATCAGTGCCGCCCAGCGGTCGGCGACCTGAAACGCCGACATGCCGGGGGCCGCGGGCGCCGGCGAGAACAGGAAACCGGGCAGCGACGGCACGACGACGTCGAACGCGTCGTCCGGATCGCCGCCGAACGCCGCCGGGTCGCAGAGGCGATCGATCAGCGCGTCGAATTCGAAGACGGAGCCGGGCCAGCCGTGCGTGATGACGAGCGGATAAGGCCTCGGCCCGACGCCGCGTCGATGGATGAAATGCACGCGCTGCCCGCCTGCGTCTGCGACGAACTGCGGCAGCCGGTTCAGCGCACGCTCCGCCGCACGCCAGTCGAAGCGTTCGGCCCAGTACGCGGTCAGCTCGCGCAACCAGGCGCCGTCGACGCCCTGCTGCCATGGCTCCGCGGGAGTCAGCGCCGGTGCGCGCATGGCGCGCAGGCGCCGGCGCAGGTCATCGAGCGCGTGATCGGGAATCGCAATGTCGAACGGGGCGGTGTGCATCGGGTCTCCTCGCGAAGCGGGTCGACGAGATTCTGCGCGATTTTTCCGGCGCGCGCAGAGCGGCTCGCGCACACGCGTCAGCCCGCCTCCCGCTCGCCCGACCGCTCATCCGACCGCGCGTCGCGCCGCACCGCCTGCGGCGGCACGCCGAACCCGCGCACGAACGCCTCGCGCATGTGCCGCCGGTCGCGAAAGCCGTTTTCCTTCGCAATCACGTCGAGCGAATGGCGGCTCTGCTCGATCATCAGCCGCGCGGACTCCAGCCGCAGCCGCTCGATCGCCTTCGCGGGCGACTGCCCCGTCTCGAGCGTGAACACGCGGCTGAACTGGCGCGGGCTCAGGTGCACCGCTTCGGCGAGATCCTCGACGGTCAGCGCGCGGCCGAGATGCTGCCGCGCGTAGTTCAGCGCGTTCTGGATCCGGTCGGATTTCGGCGCGAGATCCAGCATTTCCGAATGCTGCGACTGGCCGCCGGCCCGCCGCTGGTGCATCACGAGCTTGTGCGCGACCGAGCGGGCGGCATCCGCGCCCAGGTCCTTTTCCACCATCGCGAGCGCGAGGTCGAGGCCGGCCGTCATCCCGGCCGACGTCCAGATCGGGCCGTCGACGATGTAGATCCGGTCTTCCTCGACGCGAATCTCCGGGTAGTCCCGCTGCAGGTCGCGGCCGAACGCCCAGTGCGTCGTCGCGCGGCGCTGCGCGAGCAGCCCGGCCTCGGCCAGCACGAACGCGCCCGTGCAGATGCCGGCGATCCGCCGCGCGCGCGCGTTGGCGCGGCGCAGGAACGCGACGACGCCGGGCGGCGCCGGCGACGCGACCGGATCGTTGACGCCCGCGACGATCCACGTATCGACGGCAAGCTGCCCGCGCAGCGCGTGCGTGGCGACCGGCAGCCCGAGCGACGAGCGCACGTCGCCGCCGTCGACCGAATAGTTGCCCATCACGTAGAACGGCTCGCTCATGCCCATGTTCGCGTACTCGAACACCGACTGCGCGGCGAGCGCCATGATCTGGAAGCCGTCGCTGATCAGAAAGCCGATGCGGTGCATGTGCGTTCTCCCTTCCCTGGCCAGTGAGTTGGCCCGATGTCCTGAATCATACCTATCTACGTCATTTGTGTCACAGCGATTCACGGCCAGAATGGCTTCACGCCATCCGGCCAATCCCATCGAAACGGAGCACATCATGACGCAAGCACATCGCGGTACCGCCCTCATTACCGGCGCCTCGTCGGGCATCGGCGCCGTCTACGCGGACCGCCTCGCGCGCCGCGGTTACGACCTGATCCTGGTCGCCCGCAACCGCGACCGGCTGGCCGCCCTCGCCGAGCGCATCACGAACGACACGCAGCGCAGCGTCGAGATCGTCGACGCCGACCTCAACGACCGCGCGGCCCTCGCCGCCGTCGAGGCGAAGCTGAAGCAGGATGCGAGCATCACGCTGCTAGTGAACAATGCGGGCGTCGGCACGCACGCGCCGCTGCTCGACAGCGACGTCGACGCGATGACCCGGATGATCGACCTGAACGTGACGTCGCTCACGCGCCTCACCTACGCGGCGGTGCCCGGCTTCGTCGCCCGCGGCCGCGGTGCGGTGATCAATATTTCGTCGATCGTCGCGATCTCGCCGGAAACGCTGAACGGCGTGTACGGCGGCACGAAGGCGTTCGTGCTCGCGTTCAGCCAGTCGCTGCATCACGAACTCGCCGGCAAGGGCGTGCAGGTGCAGGCCGTGCTGCCCGGCGCGACCGCCACCGATTTCTGGCAGACGGGCGGCCTGCCGCTCGAGCATCTGCCGAAGGAAATCGTGATGTCGGCGTCCGACCTGGTCGACGCGGCGCTGGTCGGCTTCGAGCGCGGTGAACTCGTGACGATCCCGTCGCTGCATGCGGGTGACGAATGGGCCGCCTACGAGGCCGCGCGCCGCACGATGGCCCCGCACCTGTCGGCCGATACGCCCGCGCCGCGCTACGCGACGGCACACTGACCGCCCGACGTCCCGCAGGTCGAAGGCAGCAAGCGCGTCGCCCTCCAGGGGCGCGCCGCGGAACCCGGTGACAGGCAGCAATTCGCTGACGATCATCCCGGGTTCCGCGGCACGTTTCCCGGCGCGTGCCGATCGGTGGATTCGTCTGCCGAAACATGCACCGGATTCTTTCCCGATCGACGCAAATCGCGCATACCGACAGACGATTCCGGTTCGCTTGCCACGCATTCCGCGCAACAGTAAGCTCTGCGATTGCAGTCCCCAAGCGGCCTCGTCCGACCGGCATTCGTCCGATCACGAGGGCAATCGTCCGTTGCAAAACTCGACCATGCGGGTCCGTATGTTCATCACCGAGACCGGCGACGCGCCGGCCTCCGCGCGCGGTTCGGCCGACCTTCAGCCCGCGCTCCCGCCCGTGCCGGAACTGGCCACCGTCTGTCGTGTCGCGCGGGCGCATTTCGGTGCCGCCGGCGCGTTCATTGCGCACGCGGATGCCGATGCGCCACGCGTGCTCGCCGTCGACGGCGCGCTGCCCGATCCCCTTTTCGCCGATGGCTTGCCACCCCGGGTCGAGCCGGATCCGGCCGCCGACGCGCGGCTCGTGCCGGACGACACGAATGCGAATGCGAACGCGAACGGGCAACACGACGGCGGCCCGCCTCACGCACCGGGGATCGTCGCGGCCTGCGAACTGGCCGCGCCCGATGGCGCGACACTGGGCATGCTGTGCGTCGTCGACGATGCGCAACGCACGCTCGACGCCACGCAACGCACGCTGCTCCGCGACCTCGCCACGCTGGCGGCAAGCGCGCTTTGCCGCGCGATCGAAGCCGCCGCGTTGCGCGAACGGCTCGGCATCGTCGAGGAACACAGCACGCTGACCACGCTCGCGCTCACCGAAAGCGGCACCGGTGTGTGGGATCGCAACGTGGAAACCGGCGAGATCCACTACTCGCCGGCCTGGAAGGCGTTGCTCGGCTACGCGCCGCACGAGCTCGGCACCCGGATCGAGGATGCGTACGAACGGCTGCATCCGGACGACGTCGACGACGTGAAAGCCGCGATGCTCGCCCACTTCGAGCGCCGCACCGACCGCTACGCGGTCGAGCACCGCATCCGTTGCAAGGACGGCACCTACAAATGGATCTGCAGCCGCGGCAAGGTGATCACCCGCGACGCCTACGGCCGCGCGCTCCGGATGGTCGGCACGACCACGGACATCACCGCGCTGCGCGAGCTCGCCACGCGGTTGCGCGACTCGGCCGCGCTCGTCACGGATCTCACCGACCAGGTTCCCGGGCTCGTGTTCCAGCTGCGGCAAACGGCCGACGGGCACCGCTTCTTTACCTACGCGAGCGCGGGTGTCAGCGACATCTATGAACTGACGCCCGAGCAGGTCGCCCACAGTGCGGAGGCGGTCGAGACGCGGATTCATCCGGCCGACCTGGTCGCCTATCGGCTGTCGCTGCACGACTCGTCGGTGCGGCTGACCCCGTGGCGCCTCGAATATCGCGTGCTGCTGCCCGGCCAGGGCCTGCGCTGGCGCGAAGGCGATGCGCGCCCGCAGCGCACGGCCGACGGCGGCACCGTGTGGCACGGCTTCATCACCGACGCGACCGACCGCAAGCACATCGAGGCCGAGCTGCACCGGATGGCCACGACCGATCACCTGACGCAACTGTCGAACCGCCACGCGTTCATGCGGCAAAGCGAAGCCGCGCTGCGCAACGTGCGCACGACCGGCCTGGCCGCCGCGGTGCTGATGCTCGATCTCGATCACTTCAAGGCGCTGAACGACCGCTGGGGCCACCCGGTCGGCGATCGCGCGCTCCGGCATTTCGCGCGGCTGCTGCTCGCGGAAACCGGGCCCGACGGGATCGTCGGCCGGGTCGGCGGCGAGGAATTCGCGGTCGTGCTGCCGAAGGCGGATCTCGACACCGCGCTGGCATTCGCGCAGCGCGTGCAGCAACGCGCGATAGCGGCGCGGCTGATGCACGAGGACCAGCAGGTCACGCTGACCGTCAGCATCGGCATCGACGCGATGCGGGCGTCGGACTTCGGCGCGTACCAGCCGCTGTCACGCGCCGACAAGGCGCTCTATCTCGCGAAGGAACGCGGCCGCAACCGGATCGAGGTGTATCGGGCTTAGCCGACGCGACGACGCACCATCGCGCCGGGCGACATCCGCGCCGCGTCCGCCGCCCGGTTTCCCGGCCCCCGTCGCGCGATCGGTTCGAAACCGATCGTGTAGACTTGCGCCCCTTGCTCTCCTCACCACGACTTGCCATGGACAATGCCAAACGAACCGCGCGAATCGCGACAGGTCTGCTCGTCGTCGCGCTCGTCGAGTTGCTGGCGCTTCTGATCGGCTACGTGTTCGCCAGTTCGATGGACGATCCGTACACCGGCGTTCGCGTGCTGATTACCGCGCTGTTCTGGGCGGCGGGCCTCTCGGCCATCGGCGTCATCGCGGCGATCGCCTGCCTGTCGATCGACCTGCAGGCGCGCGGCGGCGTGATCTACGGGGCGCTGGTGCTGCACGGCCTGCTCGTCCTGCCCGGGCTGTTTCTGTCCTTCCACTGAATCGCACCGCAGCCGCCGGCGTCACGCCGCCTCCGCACGCGGCACCGCCCGCACCCCCAGCAGCATCGCGACCGCGCACGCGGCCAACAGCGCGGCGATCATCAGCATCGCCGGATCCATGCTGCCGGTTCGCGTGCGGATCAGCCCGACGAGCCAGGGGGTGATCATGCCGCTCGACACGCCGATGCTGCTGATCAGCGCGATCCCGCCGGCCGCGCCCGCGCCGGAGAAGTACGCGGACGGCACGGCCCAGAACACCGGATGCGCGGCGAAGATCAGCATCGCCGCGACCGACAGCAGCGCCATCATCGCGACGATGCTCGGCAGGTGCAGCGTCAGCAGCGCAAGCGCCACCGCGCCGCCGAACGCGCATGCCGCGAAGTGCCGGCGCCGCTCGCGCTTGCGGTCGGAACGCCGCGCGATCGCGATCAGGCCGGCCGCGCCGATCGCGTTCGGCACGACCGACAGCAGGCTGATCTGCACGACGTCGTGGATGCCGAATTCGCGGATCATCAGCGGCATCCAGAACAGCAGCATCAGGAGCGCGGTGGTCAGCGAGAAATAGATGAACGCGAACAGGTACGTGCGCGGTTCGGCCAGCACCTGCCGCAGCGAATGCGGCGCCGGCGCATCGGCACCGGCGACACCGGCGGCGCCGGCGGCACCGGCGCGGTCGGCGGCCAGGTCGGCCGCAAGCCGCTGGCGATCGGCGTCGGACAGCCAGCTCGCCTGCTCGGGACGATCGCACAGCCAGAACCACGCGATCACGCCGAGCAGGATCGCGGGCGCGCCCTCGATCGCGAACATCCATTGCCAGCCGTGCAGCCCGAGCACGCCCGACATCCCGTGCATCAGCCAGCCCGACAGCAGCCCGCCGACCATCCCCGCCACCGCGACGCCCGCGTAGAAGATCGACAGCACCGACGCACGCCGCCGTGCCGGATACCAGTACGTCAGGTAGAACACCACGCCCGGAAAGAACCCGGCCTCGAAGAGCCCGAGCAGGAAGCGCAGCACGTAGAAATGCTTCGCGCTGTCGACGGTGATCATCGCGACCGACACCGCGCCCCACAGGCACATGATCCGCGCGAACGTGCGGCGCGCACCGAAGCGGCGCAGCAACGCGTTGCTCGGCACCTCGAACAGCACGTAACCGACGAAGAACAGCACGGCGCCGAGGCTGTACATCGCGTCGGTCAGGCCGAGATCCTGCCGCATCTGCAACTGCGCGAAGCCGATGTTGCTGCGATCGAGGATCGACACGATGTAGCAGATGAACAGGAACGGCACGATCCGCGCGCCGATGCGCCGGTACAGCGCGTCGTCGTCCGGTGCGGCGGCGCCGGACGCGACGGCACGCGCGGCGTCGGCTTGAAGAGGGGCTGACATCGATCGTCTCCTCGATGGATTCCGGTGCGGGGCGAACATGGGCGCCGGTCGCCGCCGCCCGCGCGCGGCGACCGGCCGTGGCGCGTTCAGTCGCGCGGCGCCGCTTCGCCCTTCACGCCGAGCATCAGCGCGACGCCGCTCGCCACCAGCAACGCAGCCAGCAGATACACGGCGAGATCCATGCTGCCGGTGCGCGTGCGGATCATCCCGATCACCCACGGGCTGACGATGCCGCTCGTGATCCCGATGCTGCTGATCAGCGCGATCCCGGCCGCGGCCGCGTTGCCCGACAGGTAGCGGGTCGGCACGGCCCAGAAGATCGGCAGCGCGGCGAAGATCAGCGTCGCCGCGATCGACAGGCACGCGAGCATCGCCGCGAAGCTGTGCAGGTGCAGCGTCAGCGCCGCGAGCGCGATCCCGCCGCCGATCGTGCAGCATGCGAAGTGCTTGCGGCGCTCGCCGGTCCGGTCCGAACGGCGGGCGATCAGGACCAGCCCCACCGCGCCGACCGCGTTCGGCACGACCGTGTACAGGCTCACGGCCACGACGTCGGTCACGCCGAAATCGCGGATCATCAGCGGCATCCAGAAGTTGAGCGTCAGCGACGCGCAGGTCAGCGAGAAATAGATGAACGCAAACAGGTACACGCGCGGATTGGCGAGCGCGGCCACGAGGCTGCGCCCGTCGTGCGCGTGGCCGTGGCCGCGGCCGTCGGCGCACAGCGCGGCGACCCGCGCCTTTTCATCGGCCGTGAGCCACGCGGCGTTCTGCGGCCGGTCGACCAGGAACGTGAACGCGGCGAACGCGAGCAGGATCGCCGGCGCGCCTTCGATCGCGAACATCCACTGCCAGCCGTGCAGGCCGAGCACGCCGCCCATGTCGCGCATGATCCAGCCCGACATCAGGCCGCCGAGCACGCCGGCCACCGCGACGCCCGCGAAGAACACCGAGATCGCGGCCGCGCGCCGGTTCGCGGGGAACCAGTAAGTGAGGTACAGCACGATGCCGGGAAAGAAGCCGGCTTCGAACACGCCGAGCAGGAACCGCAGCACATAGAAATGCGACGGCTGCGACACGAACATCATCCCGGTCGACGCGATGCCCCACAGCAGCATGATCCGCGTGAAGGTGCGGCGCGCGCCGAAACGCGCGAGCAGCATGTTGCTCGGCACTTCGCAGAACACGTAGCCGACGTAGAACACCGCGGCGCCGAGGCCGTACATCGCGTCGCTGAAGCCGAGATCGTGCTTCATCTGCAACTGCGCGAAGCCGATGTTGATGCGGTCGAGGAACGATACGACGTAGCAGAGGAACAGGAACGGCACGATCCGCCATGCGATCTTGCGGAACAGCAGCGCGTCGTCCGTCGCGGCGGATGCGGAAGCCGAAGCGCTCGCGTGCGCGAGCGTCGCTTCGGCATGAAGCGATTGGGGCATGTCTCTCTCCAAACAGGCTGCGCGATTCGGGCGCGCAGCCGTCTCCCAGGGCGTACGTGCGCCCTGCTTTCTAGTGAGCTCGGATCACGGCGGACGGCAAGACGGCGGAACGCCGCGGCCGGTCGCCGCTTCAGAAAAAAGGCGGAGCGCCCTGTCGGACACCCCGCCTGTGCAAGCCGCTCAGTCCTGCAGCGCGGCCCACATTTCCTTGTCGCGCTGCGCGGTCCAGATGCGCGGATGCGTGATGCCGCTCGCTTCGTCGAACGCACGCGACACGTCGAACGGCAGGCAGTGCTCGTAGATGAACACGTGGCCGAACTTCGGGTCCATCGCTTCGCGCGTGAGCGCCATCGACGCCTTCAGGTCGAGCTTCTGCTCGACGGCCTTGCGGCCCTGCGCGAGCAGCGTCGTGACGAAATCCTTCGTGTAGTCGAGGCCCTTGTTCACTTCGGCCGGGTTCAGCAGCGCGGGGCCACGGCCCGGCACCAGCTTCTCGGCGTTCAGCGCGCGCAGCGCCTCGAGCGTGGCCGGCCACTGCTCGAGCTGGGCATCGCCGCAATAGCACGCGGCGTCGTATTCGACGAGGTCGCCCGAGAACAGCACCTTCTGCGACGGGATCCAGACGATTGTGTCGCCCTTCGTGTGGCCCGAGCCGACGTGCATGATCTTCACCTCGAGCTTGCCGAGGAACAGCGTGATCTCGCGCTCGAACACGAGCGTCGGCCAGGTCAGGCCGGGCACCGTCTCGACACCGGCGAACAGGCGCGGGAAACGCTCGATCTCCGACTTCATGTCGGCCTCGCCGCGCTCGACGATCATCTCGTACGTGCCACGGCTCGCGATCACGTGCTGCGCGCCTTCGTCGAAATACGCGGACGCGCCGAGCACGCGCACCGCGTGGTAGTGCGACAGCACGACGTGCTTGATCGGCTTGTCGGTCACGCTGCGGATCTTCGCGATCAGGTCCTGCGCCATCGCAGGCGTCGCGGTCGTGTCGACGATCAGCACGCTGTCGTCGCCGATGATCACGCCCGAGTTCGGATCGCCTTCGGCGGTGTACGCGTACGCGTTCTCGGACAGCTTCGTCCAGGTGACTTTCTTCTCTTCCAGATCGGCTTGGGAGGCGAATGCTTTGGCCATGTTGCGTTCCGTGGCTGCGAGCCATGTGTTGAGGGGAGTGAGCGGATCATCTTCTTGCGCCGAATATTTGTCAATGACAAAGTCGCTTGCTATTGTCTAATACGGGTAAACCTGCGGGCTGGCGCGATAAATGGCGTCGGATACCATGCGGGGTTTCGTCAACGGAAGAATCATCGCGTGCAGAACCACGAAGTCAGCGCAGACGATGCGCCGCCCAAGGCGCAGCGCGGGATCCAGAGTGTCGAGGTCGGCGGCCGGCTGCTCGACGCGCTCGCGCGCCGGCGCAAGCCGCTCGGGCTGTCCGAGCTGGCCGCGGCGGCCGACCTGTCGACCGCGCAGGCGCACACCTATCTCGTCAGCCTGACGCGGCTCGCGCTCGTGAAGCGCGACGCGCTCACCGGCAACTACGAGCCGGGCCCGTTGTCGCTGCGGCTCGGGCTGATGTCGATCGAGCGCCAGCCGGCCTATCGCGCGACGCTGCCGCACGCGGCGCGACTTGCGGAAGCGGTCGGCCTGAGCGTCGCGCTGTCGGTGCCGGGCGCGCTCGGGCCGACGATCGTGCGCATCGAGCACGGCGGTTATCCGCTGCACGTGAACCTGCATGTCGGTTCGGTGATGTCGCTCGACACGACGGCCACCGGCCGCGTGTTCCGCGCGTTCGGCGACCCCGCGCAACTCCGCGCGATGGCCGCCAGCCAGGCCGGCGCGGCCGACACGCTTGCAGGCGGCGAGCAGCCCGTGCCGGACACCGGCGTGCCGCAGGCCGAACTCGACGCGATCCGCGCACGCGGGATCGAGCGCGGCGTCGACCTGCCGAGCCCCGGCGTCAGCGCGATGTGCGTGCCGGTGTTCGACGCGGCGGGCGCGCTGCAGCTCGCGTTGACGGTGATCGGTTCGACGGGCTCGATCGACGTCGCGTGGGACGGCCCGATCGCGGCGGCACTGCGCGACGCGGCACGGCAGGCAAGCGCATCGCTCGGCGCGGCGCACGATGCCCCGCCGCCCGCACCCGGCGCAGCCCCGGCCGCTCCGCGCGTGCCGCCCGCGCTGGCCGACGATGCGAAGGCGCAGCGCGGGATCAACGCGCTCGACAGCACCGGCGAGTTGCTGCTCGCGCTGGTGTCGGCGGGCCGCGCGCTGCCGCTGCGCGATCTCGCGGCGGCGGCCGGCATGCCGGCCGCGAAGGCTTTTCCGCATCTCGTCAGCTTGCAGAAGATCGGCCTGCTGAGCCGCGACGACGCCGGCTGCTTCGGCGGCGGCCCGCTCGGGCAGGCGCTCGGCCTGATCGCGATGCAGCGCGTGTCGCCGACGCGCGACTCGGAAGCCGAGATCGTCGCGCTGGCCGGCGCGACCGACATGAGCGTGGCGGCCGCGACGCTCGGGCCGCTCGGCCCGACGGTGATCCGCCTCGAGGAATCGGCGCGGCCGCAGCACGTGAGCCTCCAGGTCGGCACCGTGATGTCGCTCGTCAATACGGCGATCGGCCGGATTTTCGCGGCCGGCATGTCCGACGACGTGCTGGCCGACCTGCTCGCCGACGAGCCCGTGCGCCTCGCGGGCCGCATCGCCCCGCCGACCGACGACGCATTCCGGGCGCGGCTCGCGACGATCCGCGCGGACACACTCGATTTCGCGTTCGACGCGCCGGTGCCGGGCATCGGGACGGTCGCCGCGCCCGTGTTCGATCACACCGGCAGCATCCGGCTCGTGATCGCGATCATCGGTTCGTCGCGCGGCTTCCCGCGCGGGCCGGACAGCGATCTCGCGCAGGCGTTGCTCGCCGCGACGCGGCGGCTGTCGTGGCGGTTCGGGTGGATCGGCCGGTAAGCCGACGCCCGCTTCCGCCATCCTCCGCAGCGCCCGACTCCCCCTCTCTTGTTTCATGCGAGCCGTGCCGGCACGGCCTCGTCGCGCCAGCACGGCCGCGCGAAGGCACCCGATATTCATGTTGCGAAGCAGCAACACAAATTGTCAGTAATTCTCATATAACGAAATCGAATTTCACAAAGCGGAGGTGTTTCGCTATGATTAGGGTTATCCCTAACTCGCCACCTAAATGGGGCTTCGTCATGCAAACGTCTAATGTCTCCGACCGTTCCACCGAATCCGCTGGCTGGCTCGCACGTATGGGCGAGCTGATTGCAGAAGCTTGGGCACTCCACCTCGAGACCTGCGAAGTCATCGCTGAAGCACACGCACGCCTGCCGCACTGAGCGGTACGAGCGGCCCACAGCCGGCCGCACGATGCCGTCCTGATCCGCTTGCCCGGATGCGCGCCGCAAGGCCGCGGCACCCGGCAACGCCCGGCGCGGCAAACAACGTGGAAACCGGCAAGAGTTGCCCCGGCTGAATGCGCTCCCGGTGTCGGGAGCGTGTCGAGGTCGCTTTAACGCCGATGCCGGCGCCAATCCGCATCGACGCGGTATCGAATCAGCTTCGGCGCGGTTTTGTCTGACGGTTGCCCGGGCGGGCAGCCGTTATCCGGCCAGCACGTGGGAAGGCTGAACAATCGCGGACGGAAGATTCATCCGCGTTGCCGGCGGCGGTACCGAACCGCGCCGCGCGGCTTCTCCCCCGCGCGATCGCCGGCTTTCTGCGCGCATACGCGCAGCCACTAGCGCCGTCGTTTCAACGACGGCCGCATCCCACCTCTGCCTTCCTCACACCTGAATCGACGGCACGTCCTTCATGCAGCGCAGCGCAAACATCGAGCGGCTGTGACGGATGCTCGAAATCTTGTACAGCTTTTCGCGCAGGAAGCGCTCGTAGCCGGCCGTGCCGTCCACCGCGACCTTGATCCAGTAGTCGTACTCGCCCGACACCAGATACGCCTCGAGCACCTCGGGCAGCGCAGCGAGCTCCTCGCCGAAGCGGGCGAGCGCGTCGTCCTCGTGGCGATCGAGCGTGACTTCGAGGATCACGATGTCCGCATAGCCCAGCTTCCGCTGGTTGACGAGCGCGACATAACCGTCGATGTAGCCGTCCACCTCGAGTTGCCGTGTGCGGTTCCAGCACGCGGTGGTCGACATGCCGATCTGTTCGGCCAGTTCGGCGTTCGACAGGCGCGCGTTTTTCTGCAGTGCACCCAGGATCTTGCGGTCCTGGCTGTCGAGCGTTTTCGGCGAGCGTTCACGTGTGGCCATGGCAGGAAGAATCTTCTACTGAAAAGCGCGATTCTATCTGAACGACATTCCGGATTTGTGTCGGTTTGTGTGGAAATGCGGAAGCCTTTTAATCCGGCCCCTTGATATATTTTCCCCATGCCTGTTGTCCGGCACGCTCCCCGCGACAACCCCTTCGCAGCGGAACGCACGGCCGCAATCACGAGTTGCGGTGCCGGCCAGCAGGCATGCGATTCCCCGCCGCCCGCGCGCCTATCCGGCCGCGCGGCTTCGGCGCCCGTGTTCCTGTTCCTGCCCTACCCGTCATGTCGTTCAGGCTTTACCTCTCGTTTCTCGCTGCTTCCGCCGTTCTCGTCTACGCTCCCGGCCCCGTCAACCTCCTCACCATGAACCAAGCGCTGCGCGCCGGCTGGCGCCGCGCGCTGCCGTGCGTCTGGGGCGGCACGCTCGCCGTGCTGCTGCAACTCGCGCTGACCGCGCTGTGCCTGAATTCGCTCGTGCATCTCGACGAGCGCGCGCTGACCGTGCTGCGCTGGGCCGGCGCAGCCTACCTCGTCTGGCTCGGCTGCAAGCAATGGCTCAGCCGCGCGCCGGCCGGCGCGCCCGCTACGGCAGGGCCCGCCGGGTCGGCAACGCCGGAGACCGACTCGCACCGCGCGCTGTTCTGGCGCGGCCTCGCGACCTCGGGGCTGAATCCGAAAACGCTGCTGTTCTTCCCGTCGTTCTTCCCGCAGTTCATCGTCCCGGGCGCCGACTGGAGCCTGAACCAGCAGTTCCTGCTGCTCTCGGCGACCTTCGCGGTGCTGTTCGCGGGCGGCGTCGCGTCGATGGCGCTGTTCTCGCACCGGCTGAGCCGCGCACTGCAGCGGCCCGCGCGGATGCGCGCGATGAACCGCGTCACGGGCGGGCTGCTCGTCGGGATGGGCGCGATCATGGCCGGCTGGAACTGAACGGCGGCCGCTACGCGCGTCGTCGCAACCGCCGCCGGGCCCCGCGAAAAAGCAGCCGATCGCGGAATGCTTTAGGGTAGCGCCTGGTTCGTTGGACATGCCCGGCCTGCCGGGCGACGGAATGAAGCACGTCACTACCCGCCTGCGGCGCCTGTTCGCGCCGATCGGCCTGCATTGGTATCTCGCCCTTCTCCTCGCGCTCGATGCACTGATGGTGCTGCGCCCGGTCGTCGACAACGCGAAGCTCGGCCGCCACGGCGCGTGGCTTGCCGATGCGCTGAACCTCGTCGACAACGCAGGGCTCGTCGTGCTGCCGCAGGTCGTGATCGCGGCCGGCCTCGCGACCATGGCCATCGGCATCTTGCTGCGCGCGCGCGTCGCATGGGTGCTGTCGATCCTGCTGCTGGTCGCGGCCGCCGCGCTCAGCGCGCTCGGCGGCTATCCGAGCCACGGCGTGTTCGCATACACGGCCGTGCTGGTCGTCGCGCTGCTTTATTACTGGCGGCATTTCGACCGCGCGAGCATCGCCGCGAGCAGCCTGTTCGCGTTGCTGAGCATCGTGTCGCTGCTGATCTACGCCACCTTCGGCGTGCTGTATCTCGGCGACGAATTCACGCCGCCCGTCCATGACCTCGCCACCGCCGTCTATTTCTCGATCGTGTCGATGTCGACGGTCGGCTACGGCGACATCGTTCCGCACGCGCCGACCGCGCGGCTGTTCACCGCCTCGGTGATCGTGCTCGGCATCACGGTGTTCGCGACGTCGATCAGCGCGGTCGTCGGCCCCGTGATCGGCGGCAATCTGAAACGGATCGTCAAGGGAGGCATTTCGAACGTGATCCGCAAGCATCATTTCCTGATCGTCGGCGCGACGCCCGTCGCGCACGCGGTACACGACGGGCTGCGCAAGCGCGGCTACGCGGTGACCGTCGTCGTGCCGGCCGGCGTCGAGCACAACTATGCGGCGGCGACCGACCTGATCGTCGGCGACGCGACCGACCATGCGGTGCTCGAAAGCGCCGGCGCGGCGACCGCGCGCGCGGTGCTCGCGCTGCGCTCCGACGACGCCGAGAACGCGTTCATCATCCTCGCGATCCGCGAGATCGCGCCGTCGGTGCGCACGGTCGCGCTCGTGAACCAGCAGCGCAACCTCGAACGGCTGCGTCTGTTGAAGCCCGACATGGTGTTTTCGCCGCAGCAGCTCGCGGGCGAACTGCTCGCGAGCACGCTCAACGACGAGCCGGTCGACAAGTCGATGATCTCGCACCTGCTGTTCGGCACGGCCGATGCCGCATGACCTGTCGGGCCCGTGACCTCGTGACCTCGTGACCTCGTGACCTCGTGACTGCGTGACTGCATGTCCGCATGTCCGCATGTCCGCATGTCCGCATGTCCTCGTGACCGCGTGACCGCATGCCCCGCGGCGGCCGGCATGCGCCCGGTACAATCGCGCGATGTCCGAATTGCTCACTTACGGCGGCCTGTTCGCAGTGTCGATGGTCGCCGCGACCCTGTTCCCGCTCCAGTCCGAAGCCGTGCTCGCCGGCCTGCTGCTTGCCGGGCGCGAACCCGTATGGGCGCTGGTGCTCGTCGCGAGCATCGGCAACGTCGCCGGCTCCGCGATCAACTGGGCGCTCGGGCGCGGCATCGAGCACTTCCGCGAGCGCCGCTGGTTTCCCGTCAAGCCCGCCGCGCTCGCACGCGCCGAGCGCTGGTATGCGCGCTACGGCCGCTGGTCGCTGCTGCTCAGCTGGGCGCCCGTGATCGGCGATCCGCTGACGATGATCGCCGGCGTGCTGCGCGAGCCGCTGCCGAGCTTTCTCGCGATCGTGACGATCGCGAAGGTCGGCCGTTACCTGGCCGTCGCGTGGCTCGTCACGCACTGACACCCGCGTTCCCGCCGCACCTGCCGGCATCGCCATCGACGACGCGCCGCTAAAGAATTCGCCAATGCTGCCGTATTAAACGGTCGATCAGCGGTGACGCGTGCGTTCCGCCCCTCTCCCTCCCCACTCAGGAAGTTTCATGAGATTGACCCAATTGGGCCGGGTGAGCGTCGGCGCGCGTCTTGCCGCGCTGGCGTGCGCGCTCGTCGCCCTGCTGTTTACCGTGTTCGCATGGACGCTCGCCCATTTCGCCGGCCGGCAACTCGCCGAAGAGGCACACCTGCGGATCGCCGACAACGAGCAGTCGATCCGCGCGATGGTCGACCTGTTCGACAAGGCGCTGACCGCCGAAGCCGATCGCTCGATGTCGCTGTTCGCGAGCTTCCTGCCGGCCGAGTTCTCGCTCGACCCGGCGCGCACCGTCGACATCGGCGGCGTCGCCGCGCCGACGCTCCTCGCGGGCGGCCAGCCGCTCGACCTCGACTATTCGATTCCCGACCAGTTCCTGAAGAAAAGCGGCGCGATCGCGACGATCTTCGCGCGCGACGGCGACGATTTCGTGCGCATCACGACATCGCTGAAGAAGCAGGACGGCGCGCGCGCCGTCGGCACGAAGCTCGACCGTGCGGGCCCCGCGTACGCCCCGCTCGTCGCCGGACGCGTGTACACGGGCCTCGCGAAGCTGTTCGGGCGGCCGTACATCACGCAATACAAGCCGGTGACCGATGCGACCGGCCGCGTGATCGGCGCGCTGTTCGTCGGCCTGGACATCGGCGCCGAGCTCAAGCTCGTCGAAGACGGCATCCGCTCGCTGAAGATCGGCAGCAACGGCTACTACTTCGTGCTCGACGCATCGCAGGGCCCGGCGCGCGGCACCTTCGTCGTGCATCCCGATGCGGCCGGCGCGCCTGCCGACGACACGCGCGCGCCCTACGCGCAGATGCTCGCGGCCGGCACGGGACGGCTCGCGTACACGTCGACCGACCCTGCCGCGCACGACAGCGGGCCCACCGCGAAATTCGTGTCGTTCACGACGATTCCGCAGTGGCAATGGCTCGTCGGCGGCATCGCGCTCGACGACGAACTGCTCGCCGGCATGCGCGCCACCCGCAACCGCTTCCTGATGATCGGCGCGTTGCTCGTCGCGGCGTTCGCGACGCTGTTCGTCATCGTGGTGCGCCGTGTCGTGAGCCTGCCGCTCGATGCGGCGGCACGCGCCTCCGAGCGTTATGCGGCGGGCGATCTCAGCGTGCGCATCCGCGATGACGCAGCCATGCGCGGCAACGCGGGCCACGCCGGCAACGACGAGATCGGCCGGCTCGTGCAGGCCGTCGACGGGATCGGCGACGGCCTCGCCCGGATCGTCGAGCAGGTGCGCAACAGCTCGGCCGACATCGCGCGCGGCACGGTCGACATCGCGGCCGGCAGCGGCGACATGGCCGCGCGGATCGCGACGCAGGCGAGCAGCGTCGAACAGACCGCGGCCAGCATGGAGCAGATCACCGCCGCCGTGCAGCAGAGCGCCGAGCACGCGGCGCAGGCCAACGCGCTGGTCGCCCACGCGTCGGCCGCCGCGACGAACGGCGACGCCGCGGTGCAGCGCGTGGTCGCGACGATGGACGACATCGGCCGCGCAACACGCCGGATCGCCGAGATCACGGGCACGATCGAGGGCATCGCGTTCCAGACCAACATCCTGGCGCTGAACGCGGCCGTCGAGGCCGCGCGCGCGGGCGAACACGGCAAGGGCTTCGCGGTGGTCGCGGCCGAGGTGCGCACGCTCGCGCAGCGCAGCGCGGCTGCCGTGAAGGAGATCGACGCGCTGAGCGCCGAATCGTCGACGACCGTCGAACAGGGTTACCGGATCGCGGACGCCGCGCGCGGCACCATGCGCGACATCGTCGCGCGCGTCGACCAGGTCAGCACGCTGATCGGCGAGATCAGCGCCGCGTCGCGCGAACAATCGACCGGCATCGAACAGGTGAACCTGGCCGTCACGCAGATCGGCGACGCGACGCAGCGGAATGCCTCGCTGATCTCGGACGCCGAACGCGCGGCCGTCGCGCTGCGCGACCAGGCCGCGCAGCTCGCGGACGCGGTCAGCGTGTTCCGCCTCGAGCGGGGCGCGTGACCGGAGCGGACGATGGACGATGGACGATCGGCCGCGGCCGGGCAACTCGCCTACTTCTTGTCGCCCGCCAGGTCGATCGCCTTGTCCGAGCCGACCGCGTTGCGCAGCTGGAATTTCTGGATCTTGCCGGTCGACGTCTTCGGCAGCTCGCCGAACCGCACGACCTTCGGCACCTTGAAGCCCGCGAGCAACTGCCGGCAATGCGCGACGATCTCCTCTTCGGTCGCGCTCGCGCCTTCGCGCAGCTCGACGAACGCGCACGGCACCTCGCCCCATTTCGGGTCGGGCATCGCGACGACGGCGGCGACCGCGACGGCCGGATGCCGGTACAGCGCATCCTCGACCTCGATGCTCGAGATGTTCTCGCCGCCCGAGATGATGATGTCCTTCTTGCGATCCTTGATCCGGATATAGCCGTCCGGCGTCAGCACCGCGAGATCGCCGGTATGGAACCAGCCGCCGTGGAACGCGTCGTCGGTCGCCTTCGGGTTTTTCAGGTAGCCCTTCATGCAGATGTTGCCGCGGAACATGATCTCGCCGAGCGTCTCGCCGTCGGCCGGCACCGGCGCCATCGTGTCGGGATCGAGCACCGTCGCGCCCGCTTCCAGGTGGTAGCGCACGCCCTGGCGCGCATTGAGCCGCGCACGCTCCTCATCGGGCAGTTCCTCCCAATGCGCCTGCTTCGCGCACACGGTCGCCGGGCCGTAGACCTCGGTCAGCCCGTACACGTGCAGCAGGTCGAAGCCGATCTCCTTCATCTTCGCGATCACGGCCGGCGCGGGCGCCGCGCCCGCCACCATCGCGTGCACCGTGTGGTCGATGCCTGCGCGGAATTCGGCCGGCGCGTTCGCGATCGCGCTCTGCACGATCGGCGCACCGCAGTAGTGTGTGATGCGTTCGCGGCGAATCAGGTCGAACACCGTCTTCGCGTCGAACTTGCGCAGGCAGACGTTCACGCCCGCGCGTGCCGCGACGGCCCACGGGAAGCACCAGCCGTTGCAGTGGAACATCGGCAGCGTCCACAGGTAGACGGCGTGCTTCGGCATGTCCCATTCGAGGATGTTGCTGATCGCCGCGAGATACGCGCCGCGATGGTGGTAGACGACGCCCTTCGGATCGCCGGTCGTGCCGGACGTGTAGTTCAGCGCGATCGCATCCCATTCGTCGGCGGGCGGGGTCCACGCGTAGTCGGCGTCGCCGCTTGCGACGAGCGCCTCGTAGTCGGTCGCGCCCGCGAAGCGTGCGGGGTCCGCCGGCATCGCATCGGCCACGCTGACGATCTTCAGGCCCGGCACCTCGAGCGCCGCGCGATGCGCGAATTCCGCATATTCGGTGTCGACGATCAGCACCTTCGCCTCGCCATGGCGCAGCATGAACAGCACCGACGACACGTCGAGCCGCGTGTTGATCGTGTTCAGCACGGCGCCGGCCATCGGCACGCCGAAGTGCGCCTCGACCATCGCCGGGATGTTCGGCAGCATCGCCGCGACCGTGTCGCCGCGGCCGACGCCGAGCCGCGCGAGCGCGCTCGCCAGCTGCTTCGCGCGCGTGTAGGTCTCGCCCCAGGTGCGCCGCACGTCGCCGTGCACGATCGCGAGGCGCTCGCCGTAGACTTCGGCCGTCCTGACCAGGAAGTCGATCGGGGTGAGCGGCACGTAATTGGCGTCGCGGCGGCCGAGTCCGGCCTCGAACATCTGCGTCATGATCCTGTCTCCCGTGTTCTGTCGACCGGGGCGCTTCCACCCCGGATCGTTTTGATGTGGTTCAATTGCCGACAGCCTAACGGGCGCTATTGTGAGCCGTCTGTCATCGAAACGACAGAGTGCCTTTCCCGCGCTGCGCGTTATCCCTATCCTCGCAAACCCGCACCCATGCACGACCCTCTCGCCGCTCCGCCCGACGCGCCCGCCCACCCGGCCGACGCCCTTTCCGCACCGGGCCCGCTGCCGGCGCTGTCCACGCTGTTCGGCCAGTGCGCGTGGTTCCGCACGCTCGCGCCCGAACACCAGGCGCTCGTGCTCGCGCAATCGCGCGTCGAGCAGTGCGAGGCCGGCGACGTGATCGCCCATCGGCTCGCGCCGTCCGAATACTGGATCGGCGTGCACCGCGGGCTGCTGAAGCTCGCGATCTTCAATGCGTCCGGGCGCGGCTGCACGTTCTCCGGCGTGCCGTCGGGCGGCTGGTTCGGCGAAGGCAGCGTGATCAAGCGCGAACTGCGCAAGTACGAGGTCGTCGCGATCCAGCGCTCGACCGTGCTGTTCGTGCCGGTCGACACGTTCCACGCGCTGCTCGACACGAGCCTGCCGTTTACGCGCTTCGTGATCCACCAGTTGAACAACCGGATGGGCGAATTCATCGCGTCGATCCAGAACAGCCGGCTGCTGGACGTCGATGCGCGCGTCGCGCAGTCGCTCGCGCAGCTGTTCAATCCCGACCTGTACCCGGACACCGGCCCGTCGCTGTCGATCTCGCAGGAGGAACTGGGGATGCTCGTCGGCGTGTCGCGGCAGCGGATCAACCAGGCGCTGCAGCAGCTCGAGAAACTCGGCGTGCTGCGGCTCGCGTACAACCAGATCGACGTCGTCGACCTCGGTGCGCTCGCGCGTGTCGGGATGGAGCAGATCTGAGCACGGGCCCATGAGCGGAACCGCCGCAGGTGCAGCCGGCCCGTCCGGTATCGCGACCGTTTTGCGACCGGCGCGCCGCGCGGCGTTTCCTCTGCCGAATCGGCACCGGGCCGCCCGCCGCAACCTGACAATTCCGCCAGTTTCGCGACAGTAACCCGTTCCACGCCGACGCCTATCATTCGGGTTCCCTTTACCGACGCCTGATCACCGCCTGTCCCGCTGCCTCCATGTGGATCGTCAATCTTGCGCTCAGGCGCCCCTACACGTTCATCGTCATGGCCATCATGATCGTGCTGGCCACCCCGCTTGCGCTGATGCGCACGCCGGTCGACGTGCTGCCCGCGATCAACATCCCCGTGATCAGCGTCATCTGGAATTACAGCGGCTTCTCCGCGACGGAGATGACGAACCGCATCACGTCCGTGCATGAGCGCATCCTGACGACGACCGTCAACAACATCCAGCACGTCGAATCGACGTCGCTGCCCGGCATCGCGGTCGTGAAGGTGTTCCTGCAGCCGGGCGCGAACGTGCAGACGGCGATCGCGCAGACGGTCTCGTCCGCGCAGGCGATCGTGCGGCAGATGCCGCAGGGCGCGACGCCGCCGCTCGTGATCACCTATTCGGCCTCGAGCATCCCGGTGATCCAGCTCGGGCTGTCGAGCAAGACGCTCAGTGAACAGTCGCTCGCCGACATCGCGCTCAACTTCCTGCGCCCGCAGCTGATCACGGTGCCGGGCGTGCAGATCCCGTTCCCGTACGGCGGCCGCACGCGCGTGGTCGCGATCGACCTCGATCCGCAGGCGCTGCTCGCGAAGGGGCTCACGCCCGCCGACATCGTCAACGCGGTCAACGCGCAGAACCTCGTGCTGCCGACCGGCACCGCGAAGATGGGCCAGACCGAATACCGGATCGACACCAACGCGTCGGCCGATACGGTCGCCGACATCAGCAACCTGCCGGTCCAGACCGTCAACGGCGCGACGACCTATCTGCGCGAGGTCGCATCGGTACGCGACGGTTTCGCGCCGCAGACCAACGTCGTGCGCCAGAACGGCCAGCGCGGCGTGCTCATCTCGATCCTGAAAAGCGGCGACGCGTCGACGCTCAAGGTCGTGTCGGACCTGAAGGCGCTGCTGCCGAAGGTGATCCCGACGCTGCCCGAAGGGCTCACGATCACGCCGCTGTTCGACCAGTCGGTGTTCGTCGACGCGGCCGTCCAGGGCGTGATCCACGAAGCGCTGATCGCCGCCGTGCTGACCGCGATGATGATCCTGCTGTTCCTCGGCAACTGGCGCAGCACGCTGATCATCGCGATCTCGATTCCGCTGTCGATCTTCACGTCGCTGATCGCGCTGTCCGCGCTCGGCGAGACCATCAACATCATGACGCTCGGCGGGCTCGCGCTCGCGGTCGGGATCCTGGTCGACGATGCGACGGTGACGATCGAGAACATCGAGCGGCACCTGCATCTCGGCACGAACCTGCACGACGCGATCCTCGAAGGCGCGGGCGAGATCGCGGTGCCCGCGTTCGTGTCGACGCTGTGCATCTGCATCGTGTTCGTGCCGATGTTCTTCCTCACGGGCGTCGCGCGTTTCCTGTTCGTGCCGCTCGCGGAAGCCGTCGTGTTCGCGATGCTCGCGTCGTACGTGCTGTCGCGCACGCTCGTGCCGACGCTCGCGATGCTGCTGTTCCGCCCGCAGCAGGCGAGCACCGGCCCGGATCGTTCGACGTCGCGCTTCGCACGCATCCATCACGCGTTCAACGAAGCGTTCGAGCGGCTGCGCGCGTGGTACATCGTGCTGCTCAGCATCCTGCTGGTGCGCCGCCGCTTCTACGCGACGTGCTTCCTCGGCTTCTGCGTGCTGTCGACCGGCCTCGTGTTCGTGCTCGGCCGCGACTTCTTCCCGAACGCCGATTCGGGCAACATCCGCCTGCACATGCGCGCGCCGACCGGCTACCGGATCGAGGAAACCGCGCGCCTCGCCGACCAGGTCGAGCGCGTGATCCGCGCAACCGTGCCGCCCGACGAGCTCGGCGCGATCGTCGACAACCTCGGCCTGCCGGTGAGCGGCATCAACCTGTCGTACAGCAACGCCGGCACGATCGGCACGCTCGACGGCGAGCTGCTGATCGCGCTGAAACCGGGCCACCGCGCGACCCAGCATTACGTGCAGGCACTGCGCAAGGTGCTGCCCGAGCGCTTCCCGGGCGTCGAGTTCTTCTTCCAGCCGTCGGACATCATCACGCAGATCCTCAACTTCGGCCAACCGGCCGCGATCGACCTGCAGGTGCTCGGCAACGATCTCGCGAGTAACATGACTATCGCGAGCAGCCTGATGAAAAAGTTCAGGCAAATCCCCGGCGCCGTCGACGTGCACGTGCTGCAACGCAACGACGAGCCGACCCTGCTGGCCGACATGGACCGTACGCGCATGCAGCAGCTCAACCTCTCCGCGCAGAACGTCGCGCAGAACATGCTGATCTCCCTGTCCGGCAGTTCGCAGACGACGCCGTCGTTCTGGATCAACCCGCGCACCGGCGTCCAGTACCCGCTGCAGATCCAGACCCCGCAATACAACATCTCGTCGGTCGACGACCTGCTCGGCACGCCGATCTCGGCGAGCGGCCGCACGGGCATGCCGCTGCAACTGCTCGGCAACCTCGTGCAGGTGCGCAGCACCGCGAACCCGGCCGTGATCACGCACTACAACATCCGCCCGGCGATCGACGTGTACGTGAGCGTCGAGGGCCGCGACCTCGGCGCGGTCGCGGGCGAGATCGACCGCATCGTGTCGGACGCGCGCGCGACGCTGCCGCGCGGCACCGAGCTGACGATGCGCGGCCAGATCGAGACGATGCGCACGTCGTACCTCGGCCTCGGTGCGGGCGTCGCGATGGCGATCGTGCTCGTCTACCTGCTGATCGTCGTCAATTTCCAGTCGTGGCTCGACCCGCTGATCATCATCAGCGCGATGCCGGCCGCGCTCGCCGGCATCGTGTGGATGCTGTTCATCACCGGCACGCACCTGAGCGTGCCCGCGCTGACGGGCGCGATCATGACGGTGGGCGTCGCGACCGCGAACAGCATCCTGGTCGTGTCGTTCGCGCGCCAGCGTCTCGAAGCCGGCGCGCCGCCGCTCACGGCCGCGCTGGAGGCCGGCGCGACGCGAATCCGGCCGGTGCTGATGACGGCGCTCGCGATGATCATCGGGATGGTGCCGATGGCGCTCGGTCTAGGCGAAGGCGCCGAGCAGAACGCACCGCTGGGCCGCGCGGTGATCGGCGGGCTGCTGTTCGCGACCGTTTCGACGCTGCTGTTCGTGCCGCTCGTGTTCGGCGGCGTGCATGCGCGGCTGGCCCGCCGGCGCGCGCGCCAGGCCGGACACTGACTTTCGTCCCCTTTCGTCCCACTACCCGGTTGAATTGGTTGAATTCATGGAAGAGAAACATCACAGCGCCGTCGGCATCCAGGTGGACGAACACGGCATGCACCTGCCGACACGCACGTCGGTGTCGCGACGCGGACGCATCGTCCTGATCGTGATCGGCGTGCTGCTGGCCGCCGGCGCCGCGCGCACGATCGTCGTCAACGTGCTGAACCGCAACCGGCTCGACACGGTCGCCGAGCAGAACACGCGCCAGTACGTGACCATCGCGCATCCGGTCGATGCGGCCACCGGCGGCAAGCTGTCGCTGCCCGGCACGCTGCGCGGCTTCGTCGAGGCGCCGATCTACGCACGCGCGAGCGGCTACGTGCTGCGCTGGCAGGCCGACATCGGCGCGCACGTGAAGCAGGGCCAGCTGCTCGCCGAACTCGACACGCCCGAGCTGAACCAGGAACTCGCGCAGGCCACCGCGCAGCGCCAGCAGGCGCAAGCCGCGCTCGCGCTCGCGAAGACGTCGTTCGACCGCGCGCAGCAGTTGCGCCAGCGCGATGCCGTCTCGCAGCAGGAACTCGACGACCGGCAAGGCGCGTTCAACCAGGGCACCGCGAACCTCGCCGCGGCCGACGCGAACATGCACCGCCTCACCGAACTGAAAGGCTTCCAGCGGATCGTCGCGCCGATCGACGGGATCGTCACGCAGCGCAATGTCGACGTCGGCGATCTCGTCAGCTCCGGCAACGCGGGGCGTTCGCTGTTCACGGTCGTGCAGGCCGACCGGCTGCGCCTCTACGTGCAGGTGCCGCAGGCATACGCGCAGCAGGTGAAGGTCGGCCAGCGCGTGAGCGTCGCGCAGGCCGAGCTGCCGGGCCGGACGTTCGACGGGACGATCACGCGCACGTCCGAGGCGATCGACGTCGCGACGCGCTCGCTGCAGATCGAGATCACGCTGCCGAACCCGGACGGGCGGCTGCTGCCCGGCGCCTACGTGCAGGCCACGTTGCCGATGACGCCGGTCGGCCGCCTGCAGGTGCCGGCCAATACGTTGCTGTTCCGCGCCGAAGGCCCGACGGTCGCGACGGTCGATGCGAACGGCCAGGTGCGCCTGAAACAGGTGACGGTCGTGCGCACGATCGGGCAGACGCTCGAGGTCGACGGCCCGCTCACGCCGAACGACCGCCTCGTCACGAACCCGAGCGACGCGCTCGCCAACGGCGATCAGGTGATCGTCTCGGCGCCGGCCGCGAAGCCGGCATCGAGCGCCGCGGAGGCGAAGTCGTGACCGCGATGCGCATCCGCCGGCGGCCCGCCGCCGTCTCCGCCACCGCCGTTGCGCTCGCCGCCGCCCTCGCCGGCTGCACGGTCGGCCCCGACTACCAGCGGCCCGACGTCGCCACGCCGGCCGCGTGGCGGCTCGATCCGGCCGACGGGTACTGGCACCCGGCCGCGCCGGCCCGCGCGCCGCTCGACCCGGCATGGTGGACCGCGTTCGGCGATCCGCAGCTCGATGCGCTGGAAGCGGAGGCGCTGCGCAACAACCAGAACCTGAAGGCCGTCGCCGCGCGCTACGACCAGGCGAAGGCGACGCTCGCGTCGGTCGCCTCGGCGCAGTATCCGGCCGTCGGCCTGAACGCGAGCGGCCAGCGCTTCAAGATCTCGGCCGACCGGCCGCAGACCAACTACGCGACGCAGAGCGCGTCGACCGTGCAGAACGACGTCCAGGTCGGCGCGAGCGTCAGCTACGAGCTCGACCTGTTCGGCCGCGTGCGGCGCAGCGTCGAATCGGCGCAGGCCACCACCGAACAGGCGCGCGACGATTTCGCGAACGCGCGCCTGGTGCTGACCGCCGATCTCGCGTCGAGCTATTTCGCGCTGCGCGAATTCGACACCGAGATCGACGTCGTCAAGCGCTCGATCGACCTGCAGCAGAAGGCGCTCGACTACGTGAGCGCGCGGCACGACCTCGGCGCGGTGTCGGGCCTCGACCTGCTTCAGCAGCGCTCGCAGCTCGACGCGACGCGCACCCAGGCGCAGCTGCTGCTCCAGCAGCGCGTGCAGGTCGAAACCGCGATCGCGACGCTGGTCGGCACGCCGGCCCCCACCTTCTCGATCGCGCCGCGCGTCGTGCCGATCAACGCGCCCGCGCTGCCGACCGGCCTGCCGAGCGACGTGCTGCAGCGGCGCCCCGACGTCGCGTCGGCCGAGCGCGCGATGGCCGCCGCGAACGCGCAGATCGGCGTCGCGCGCGCCGCGTATTTCCCGCGCATCATGCTGTCGCCCGACATCGGCTGGGACGCGACGCGCTTCGCCGGCCTGTTCACCGTGCCGGCGTTGCTGTGGTCGGTCGGCGGGTCGCTCAGCCAGCCGCTGTTCGAAGGCGGCAAGCTGAAGGCCGGCGTCGATTTCGCGCAGGCCGGTTATGTCGCCGCGCAGGCCAATTACCGGCAGACCGTGCTCACCGCGTTCCAGGAGGTGCAGAATGCGGTCACCGGATTGTCGGTGCTCGCCGAGGCCGCGCAGCAGGCCTCCGCGGCCGTCGACGACGCGCGCAAGCTCGTGTCGCTCGCGCAGGATCGCTACGCGGGCGGCCTGACGCCGTTCATCGACGTGCTGACGGCCGAGCAGCAGTTGCTGACGAGCGAGCGGCAGGCCGTGCAGATCCAGGGCCAGCGCGCGGCGCTCGTCGTGTTTCTCGCGAAGGCGCTCGGCGGCGGCTGGGACGGCCAGGCGGCAAGTGGCCCGGCGCCGGCCGAGATCGCCGCAGCCCCGGCACCGGCGCCAGCGCCCCCGGGCCCTTAACCGGATTACGCGGACAACGGATTCGAACATGAAAGTCCTGATCGTCGAAGACGAACCGAAAGTCGTCGAATACCTCAAGAGCGGCCTGACCGAGGAAGGCTGGGTCGTCGATACCGCGCTCGACGGCGAGGACGGCGCGTGGAAAGCCGTCGAATTCGACTACGACGTGGTCGTGCTCGACGTGATGCTGCCAAAGCTCGACGGCTTCGGCGTGCTGCGCGCGTTGCGCGCGCAGAAGCAGACGCCCGTCATCATGCTGACCGCGCGCGACCGCGTCGACGACCGCGTGCGGGGCTTGCGCGGCGGCGCCGACGACTACCTGACCAAGCCGTTCTCGTTCCTCGAGCTGATCGAACGGCTGCGCGCGCTGACGCGCCGCGCGCGCGTGCAGGAATCGACGCTGATCTCGATCGGCGACCTGCGGGTCGACCTGATCGGCCGCCGCGCGACCCGCGACGGCACGCGGCTCGACCTGACCGCGCAGGAATTCCAGCTGCTCGGCGTGCTCGCGCGGCGCAGCGGCGAGGTGCTGTCGAAGACGACCATCGCCGAACTCGTGTGGGACGTGAACTTCGACAGCAACGCGAACGTCGTCGAGACGGCGATCAAGCGCCTGCGCGCGAAACTCGACGGCCCGTTCGCGGACAAGCTGCTGCATACGATCCGCGGGATGGGCTACGTGCTCGAGGCGCGCGAGGACGGCGATACCGAGAGGCCGGCATGAAACGCTCGATCGTCCTGCGGCTGTCGGCGATGTTCGGCATCGTGTCGCTGCTCGTGTTCACGCTGGTGGGCTGCGGGCTGTTCGTGATGATGGAGCGCCAGCTGTTCGCCGAGCTGCGCGCGACGCTCGATACGCGCACCAAGGTCGCCGAGATGATCGTGTCGCACGCGCTCACGTCCGAACGCGGGCGCCTCATGCAGGAAAAGCTCGCCGATCTCGAACCGCCCGACGGCTCGACGCGCTACCAGGTCGACAGCACGAATCCGGATTTCCGGTTCGGCAAGCCCGTCGACGGCGTGCCCGTCGGCGCGCCGTTCGGCGCATTCCAGCGCTACGCGCTGAACGACAGCAGCTACGACGTGATGACCAAGACCGTCACGGTGGCCGGCAACGGCGAGCGACCGACACTGAGGCTGATCGTCGCCAGCTCGTGCGAGCGCACGCAGCGGATGCTGCGCCGCTTCGGCTGGACGCTCGCCGGGCTGATCACGATCGCGACGATCATCACGCTGCTGCTGAGCCGCGCGGTGGCCCGCTTCGGGCTCGCGCCGCTCGACCGGCTGTCGCAGGATGCGTCGGCCATCAGCCTCGCGAACCGCCGCCAGCGGCTGCACACCGACGCGCTGCCGGCCGAGCTGCGCGACCTCGCCACGTCGTTCAACGGCGCGCTCGATCGCATCCAGCAGACCTACGCGCGGCTCGAGGCGTTCAACGCGGACGTCGCGCACGAACTGCGCACGCCGGTCAGCATCCTGATCGGCCAGACCCAGGTCGCGCTGACCAGCCGCGACCGCACCGTCGAGCGGATGCGGCAGACGCTGCAGTCGAACCTCGAGGAATTCGAGCGGCTGCGCGTGATCATCAACGACATGCTGTTCCTGTCGCGCAGCGACCGCGGCGAACGGGCAACCGACCTGAAGGACGTGTCGCTCGCCGACGAGGTGCGGCGCATGCTCGACTTCCTCGAAATCCCGCTCGACGAGGCGCAGTTGCACGCCGAACTGCACGGCGATGCGCGCGCCGCCGTCGATCCGTCGCTGTTCCGCCGCGCGATGACGAACCTGCTGATCAACGCGATCCAGCATTCCGCGCCCGGCGCGACGTTGCACGTGACGATCACGCGCCGCGACACGCTCGTCGAGATGGCCGTGTCGAACCCCGGCGAGCCGATCGATCCGGTGCAGCGCTCGCACGTGTTCGAACGCTTCTACCGGCTCGAGGAAGCCCGCGCGAACAGCAAGGAGAACCACGGGCTCGGGCTGTCGATCGTCAAGGCCGTCGCCGAGATGCACGGCGGCAGCGTATTCGTCGCGTGTTCGGGCGGCGTCAACACGTTCGGCTTCTCGGTATCGACGGAACCCTGCGCGGGCGGACCGCTGCGCGCGGGAGATGCAACCGGCGTGGTCGACTCCACCGGTTCGCGGCCGGCGCACGCGCCGCGGGCGCTGCACTGACGGCGGCTGCGCCTGTCGACGTCCGGCCGCCTCCGATCGGCGCTTGCCGGCCACGAACGCGGCGCGGGACGCATTACGCGCGCGGCTTGCCGCCCTGCTCGCGCCACGCCCGCGGCGACATCGCAAACCGCTCGCGAAACACGCGACTGAAATGCGACATGTCGTTGAATCCCCAGCGCAATGCGACGTCCGACACGCGCAGCGACGCGCATTGCGGATTCGCGAGATCCTGCGCGCACCGTTCGAGCCGCAGGCTCCACACGTGACGCATCAGCGACGTCTCCTCGGCCTCGAAGAGCTTGTTGATGTACCGCGACGAAATCCCGATCGAGCGCTCGATCATCATCGGGTTCAGCTCCGGATCGTGCAGGTGCTCGAGCACATGCCGCTTCACACGCGTCAGTGTCAACGCCTTCATCCTCGATTGCGCGAGGTCGTTGCGTTGCATGCCCCCAAGCGTCATCGCGATCAGCGTGATCGCGGTATCCGACAACTGCCGCATCTCGTCCTCGGTCACACTGCGGATCTGCGACGACATCTGCTCGAGAAACGCACGCATGACACTGCCGACGCCGTCCCCGGTTTGCGTCGGGCACGCCGTGCGGTGCTCCATCCCGACGACGAGCTGGTTCAGCGTCGCGCGGGGAATGCTGACGACGATCTCGCGCCACGACTGGCCGAACTGCAGGTGGTGAGGCCGGGTCGCGTCGTAGATCGCGAAATCCCCGGGATGCAGCGTGACGATCTTGCCGTCCTGTTCGACCGACTGGCTGCCCTCGAGCATCAAGACCCCGAAATACTTGTCCTCGTACTCGCTGCGCGCCTGGCGATAACGCCGGATCACGGCCTGCTCGCTCGCGTGGATTTCCGAGATTCGCATCTTTTCGCACTTGCGCTGCCGCACTCGGCCGAAGAAATCGGCTTTCTGCACGGCCGCGATCTGCACGTCCGCGAACAGGCGCAGAATCGTCTCGCGCCAGAATTCGATACGCTGGCTGACCGAGCCGTCGATCGGCACCTCGATGGCCGCGTTCGTCCGTTCGTCCAGCGGGCTGCCGGACGCCGGACCGGGCGCGTCGCCGCTTGCGGCGCGCGGGAGAGGACGCATCGTCATGGTCGTGCCCCACATGGATTAGCAAACACGCAGCCGACAGCGTGCCCGTTCAAAAGCGCATTGTCCAATCGCTGACCGCGTACGCCGCATGGCCGGTCGAACCGGCACGCGGCGCAGCGGCGGCATGCTACCGCTCCGGACATGTCATGCGCACGTCGTCCGACGCCAGTCGGACGACTGTTCATACGCATACGCAACGCGGTAGAGCGTCGCCTCGTCGAAACGGCGCCCGACCAGTTGCAGCCCGATCGGCAGATCGTCGGCTACCCCGCACGGCAGCGACATTGCCGGATGCCCGGACACGTCGAACGGCGCGGTATTCGCGAGCATCTCGAACGCCCGCGTCAGCGACTCGGACATCGCGCAACCGGGCTCCGGCAGCTTCGACGCGCGCATCGGTACGGTCGGCATCACCAATACGTCATACGACTGCAGCGCCGCGTCGTAAGCCGATCGCAAGCGCCGTGCGAGGTTCTGGCACTTCGCGTAGTAACGCCCGCGATACCGGCTCGTGAAGTATTCGCCCAGCAGCATCGTCACCTTCACGGTATCCGGCAACTCGTCGGCGCGCTCGCGCCAGCCCGCGTGATGATCGATCATGCCGGTCACGTACAGGCCGCCCCAGTTGAAACCGTGGCTGTTGCCCTTCATCATCTGCTGCGTCGCGCCCTCGGCCGCAATCGGCAGCCAGATCGCGGTGCCGGCCGCATGCAGCGGCACCGACACTTCTTCGACGCGCGCGCCCAGCTTGCGCAACCGCTGCGTGGCGGCCAGCACGGCCTCGTCGACCACTTTCTCCGAATTGGCGAGCCCGAACGCCTCGCGCAGGATGCCGATCCGCAATCCCGCGATGCCGTCGCGGATCGCGCCGAGATAGTCGGCGCGCGGCGGCAACGTCCGTTGGCGCGGATCGAGCCCGTCGTCGCCCGCGATCACGTCGAGCAGCAGCGCGTTGTCGAGCACGTTGCCCGTCATCGGCCCCAGATGATCGACGGTTGCCTCGATCGGCATCGCGCCGGTGTACGGCACGAGCCCGTGCGTCGGCTTCATCCCGTAGATGCCGCAATAGGCGGACGGGATCCGCACCGAGCCGCCCTGGTCGCCGCCGAGCGCCATGTCGACCTCGCCGCTCGCAACCAGCGCGCCGCTGCCCGACGACGAGCCGCCGGACGAGTGCCCTGCCTTGCGCGGATTCTGCACCGGCCCCGACGCGCTCGTGTGCGAGCCGCCGGAAAAGCAGTAGTACTCGCAGGTCGACTTGCCGGCGATCGTGCCGCCGGCGTCGAGCACCCGCGTGACGACGGTCGCATCGACGTCGGGCACGTAGCCCTCGAACGTGGTCGAGCCATTGCGCATCGGTACGCCGGCGACGCAGATGTTGTCTTTCACGACCACCGTCCTGCCGCGCAGCTTGCCGTCGGCGGCGCCGTGGATCGTGCTCTTGCGCGCCCACGCGCCGTAGCGGTTCTCGTCGCCTTCCGGGCGGTAGCCGGGCGTGCGCGGATACGCGACGACGGGCAGATAGTCGGGCAGCGCGTCGATCGCATCGTAGGCGTCGAAGTTCGCCTGCAGGGCATCGTCGTATTCGGCGAGTTGCCGGGAATCGAAATGAAAGCCGAAGCCGGCTGCCATATCGGACAGTTGTTCGCGGGTCGGGCGTTTGATGGCCATCGACGTTCTCCAGTTCGGTAAGCGGCACCGCCGGCCCCGGCGGTGCCGGCGGGATTCAGCGGGCGATGGCGACGGCGTCGCGCATCATCCCGGTGCGCGGATGGCAGTTCACGTATTCGTAGACCTGATGCTTCGCGTCGAAGACGGAAACCTCGTGATACAGCCGCAGTTTCGACAGCCCGGTGACGACGCGGAAGAAGGTGACGAAGATCCGCAGGTGCGTCGGATGGGATTCGGCCCATCGTTCGAGGCGGTCGAGCGAGCGCCAGTGGCCGATGTTGTAGCTCTCGTCGAGCACGTTGCCGTCGAGATCGATCGAGCGCACGTAGCGGTTGCTGTAGCAGCCGACGTCCGTGCCGTTGTCGCGCAGGAAGTCCATTCCGCTGCGCAGCGTCGGCTCGATCTCCTCGAGATACAGTCGGCGCTCGTCGTGCTCGGCCGCGCGCCAGTCCTGGCCGGAGCGAATCAGCGCGATGTTGTCGTGCGCCAGCACGACCACGCGGCCGCCGCGGGCCGGATCGCCCTCGACGATGCGCAACTCGCCGTCCGCGCGCATCCAGTCCGTCTGCGAGATCGGGAACCGGTCGCGCATCGATCCCCAGTAGCCGTGCTCCTCGATCTCGCCGCTGACGCCGTCCATGATCGCGCCGACGCCGGGGAAATCGTTCGTGAATGCGTAGAGCGTCTCGAACTGCTCGGCGCGCGGCGCGACGATTTCCCGGAAGTAGCCGATGCCGTCCGCGAGGCGTGCGTCGGAGGTCCACCATTCGACGACTTCTGGCGACGCAATCCAGCGTGCATACGCGGCCGGATCGCGCCAGTAGCCGACGGCGATCAGGTTCTCGTAACCCTGGTCGTCGGTGTGTTGCGTCAGATCGAAGTTGTTCGGGCCGTCCTGCACACCGAAATCGGCGACGATCCCGCGCAACGCGGCCAGTGCCGCCGCGCGCTTGTCGGCGCCGCTGTATTGCACGCCGAAATAGCCCATCACGACCTGGCTCAGGTCTTCGGCGGCCCGGGCGACGTACATCGGGAACGGCGGCTGGTAGTCATCGGCGACGCGGCGCGACAGCGTCCGCGGGCAGACCAGGTGTTTGTCGATGGCGGATTCCATGCATGACCTCTCTGGAAAGGGAATCGGGTGTCGAGGTATCGACGTGGGGAAGGAGCGATATGCACCGGCCTTGTCCCGGCGCATGCGGGTGGTCAGAAGATGTGCGCGTAACGCAGGCCGGCGAGCACACTGTTCTTCGGACCGTTGCGCACGCTCAGGTCGGTGCCGAGCTGGATTTGCACCTGGTCGGCCTTCGTCACGAACTTCGCCGCGGTGATCCGCAGGCGCGTCGTGCGCAGCGCGTCGTTGTTGTCCGCGCCGTCCACGCTCGTTTCACCGCCCCAGAGCTGCGTGATGCCGATCCCGAGCGACGTGCCCGGATCGGGCATGTAACGCACCATCGCCTGTGCGCTGTAGCTCATCCGCTGATGCAGCGTCGCACCGTTCGCGCCATACGACGTGTTGTTGCCGTACCAGATCGCGTCGCCGACGAGATCGAGTGCCCACTGCGGCGAAAAGTGCTTGACGTAGGCCGCCTGGAAATCGAGCGACCAGCGGTTGGCGCCGAGATTGAGACCGCGGTTCTGGTCGTAGCTCCCGGTCGGCGCGTAGACGTAGACCGTCGCGGCAACGACGTCCTTCGCTTCGTTCAGGCGGAATTTCAACGGTGCGGTCAGGATCACGTCGCCGACACCGTTCGTACTGCCAAGCGCACCGGCGTTGCCGAAGCTGCTGATGTGACCGAACGGCAGCAACACCTGCGGATCGATCGTGAGCCTGTCGGTGAGCTGGAACACATGCAGCAGGCGGGCGATGCCGACATTCGACTGCAGGTCGAAATCCGACGTCCGGTGGCCGTTCGCGTAGTAGGTGTTCGTCGCGGAATAGTTGTAGTACAGCACGCCGATCGTCGCGCCGGCCGGATACTGCTCATAGTCGCCGGGATCGACCTCGACCGCGCCCGCGTAATGCGATGCGACGGCGATCAGCGACAAGCCGATCCAGCGCGCGATTCGCTTCAGTTTCATTCTGTTGACGTTGTCCATCATGCTCCTCACCTGGTTGCGCAGACACCGCCACGCTCGACGCACGACGAACGGGAACCGTCGCCGGAGGGTGGAATCGCGGGATGCTGGCCGACTGTTGTTCCGCCGGTACATCGGGGATGCCGGCGATTCGCGACATCGAACGGCCGTCGCTTGAGGATGAGAATAGGAAGGCAAAATCCGCAGTTCTGTTTTCCGGCGGAACAAGAAATTGGCTGTGGCGGACCTGCGCCTCCGATGTCATGCCGCGGTCGCAAAACGTGCGCCAGCTGCCACTGTTTTCGTGCCGGGCGCCCCGCCAATTGCCGCCGATCGCCGCCCATCTCCGTGCATCCGTGCGCGTCGGCCCCATGCCGCGCCACGGGGCCGTCTCAGCACAGTTTCCGATCCGTGCCGGCAAAGAACCGCGCTTTTTCTCTTCTTACCCTGCTCGTCGAGCGTGACCGACACCACGCGTCCACGCCCCGCCACGGCAATACCACCGCGATGGCGGCGGTCAACCCGACCCACGACAAGGAACCCCACGATGAGCGCGACCCCTTCCACGGAAACAGCCTCGACGCCCGGCGAACGTGCCTGGGCGCTGTTTCGCGTGATGAAAGAGAAGAACCTGATCCCCGACGGCTATATCGAAGGCCTGACCGAGCTGATGTCCACGACCTGGGATCCGGCCAACGGCGCGCGCATCGTCGCGCGTGCGTGGGTCGACCCGGCGTTTCGCGAACTGCTGCTGAAGGACGGCACGGCCGCGTGCGCGCAGTTCGGCTACACCGGCCCGCAGGGCGAGTACATCGTCGCGCTCGAAGACACGCCCACGCTGAAGAACGTGATCGTCTGCAGCCTGTGCTCATGCACGAACTGGCCGGTGCTCGGGCTGCCGCCCGAGTGGTACAAGGGCTTCGAATATCGTGCGCGGCTCGTCCGCGAGGGCCGCACGGTGCTGCGCGAGCTCGGCACCGACCTGCCCGACGACGTCGTCGTGAAGGTCTGGGATACGACCGCCGAAAGCCGCTATCTCGTGCTGCCCGTGCGGCCGGCCGGCAGCGAGCACATGACCGAGGAGCAACTGCGCACGCTCGTCACGAAGGACGTGCTGATTGGCGTGGCGCTGCCGCGCGCGCGCTGACTCCCACCCCGTTTCGCTCTCGACCTTCATCTCGGAGATCACATATGGACGGCTTTCACGACCTCGGCGGATTCCAGGGTTTCGGCCCGGTGCCGCATACGATCAACAGTCTCGGCTACAAGCCGGTCTTCAAGGAAGACTGGGAACATCTCGCGTACAGCCTGATGTTCGTGGGCGTGGACCAACTGAAAAAATTCAGCGTCGACGAGGTACGCCACGCGGTCGAACGCATCGACGTACGCCAGCATGTCGGCACGCGCTACTACGAGCGCTACGTGATCGCGACGGCGACATTGCTCGTCGAAACCGGCGTGCTCACGCAGGACGAACTCGACCGCGCGCTCGGTTCGCATTTCCGGCTCGCGAACCCGCCGACATCCGGCGGCCGGGCGGCACCGCCCGACTCGACGCGGTTCGAGGTCGGCGAGCGTGTCGTCGTTCGCGACGAATACGTCAGCGGGCACATCCGCGCGCCGGGCTACGTTCGCGGCAAGGAAGGTGTCGTGCTGCACCGGACGACCGAATCGTGGCCCTTCCCTGACGCGATCGGCCACGGCGACACCGGCGCCGCCCGTCAGCCGACCTACCATGTCGAGTTCCGCGTGAAGGATCTGTGGGGCGACGCCGCCGACGACGGCTATGTCGTGGTCGACCTGTTCGAAGGCTACCTGGATCGCGCGTCCGGGCAGAGCGCATGACGACGCCGGGGAAGCAAGGCGCGCCGGCCGCCCCTGGCCCGAGGATTCCGGTCACCGTGCTGTCCGGCTTCCTCGGCGCCGGGAAGACGACGTTGCTGAACCACATCCTGCGCAATCGCGCAGGACTGAAGGTCGCCGTGATCGTCAACGACATGAGCGAAGTGAACATCGACGCCGACGATGTGCGGCGCAACGTCGAGCTGCATCGAGGCGAGGACGAACTGGTCGAGATGAGCAACGGCTGCATCTGCTGCACGCTGCGCGCCGATCTGCTGGAGCAGATCAGCACGCTCGCGCGGCAGCGTCGTTTCGATTATCTGCTGATCGAATCGACCGGCATCTCGGAGCCGATGCCGGTCGCGGAGACGTTTGCGTTTCTCGATCCGGACGGTTTCAGCCTGAGCGAGCTGGCACGGCTGGACACGCTCGTCACGGTCGTCGACGGCGAGACGTTCGAGGACATGATCGCGTCGGCCGAACCGGTCGCGCACGACGCGGCGCTCGCGAGCGACGGCAATTCCGGTCCGCCGCGCAAGCTGTCGGACCTGCTGCTCGAGCAAGTCGAATACGCGAACGTGATCCTCGTGAGCCGTCTCGACCGGATCGGCCACGCGGGTTTCGACCGGCTGCGCGCGATTCTTGCGTCGCTGAATCCATCCGCGCGAATCCTGCCGATGCAGCACGGCAAGGTCGATCCGTCAGACGTGCTCGATACCCGGCGCTTCGATCTGCCGGCGCTCGTCGAATCGCCGGGATGGATGCAGCGCATGCAGATCGACGAACGCCCCTCGGAATCGGATGCGTACGGGATCGCGTCGTGGACCTATCGCGAACGTGCGCCGTTTCATCCGGCGCGCCTGCTCGCATGGCTGCGTCGTCCGTGGGACAACGGCCGACTGCTGCGCTGCAAGGGTTATGTCTGGGCTGCGCACCGCCATGCCGAGATCGCCATGCTCGTGCAGACGGGCGGCGCGTTCCAGTGGGGTTACGTTGGGCGATGGTGGCGATTCATCCCGCAGTCGGACTGGCCGCACGACGACTATCGCCGCGACGGCGTGCTGAAAAAATGGGAGGAGCCTGCGGGGGATTGTCGGCAGGAAATCGTGTTCATCGGGCAGTCGGTCGATCACGACCGCTTGCGTCGCGAACTCGATGCGTGCCTGCTGACGGTCGAGGAAATCGACGCGGGCCCGGAGTCATGGCGGCGGCTTCCGGAAGGCGACGCGTTCGACGCGCTCGCGGCGGCCGCTCATCCGTGACGTGAGACTCGATGCCTTCGGTTGCAACGCCTGCGTCCAACGACTTTCGAGCACCGTTGAGCGCTGTGCCCGGTTCGGCGTTGCCTGAATCCGGACAGCGCCGCCGAGGGCAGTTTTCTTCAATACCGGCACGCGCGGCTTCTTTAGTCTCGATGCGACTTTGACATTCGCATGGAGGCACTCAATGAGCATGCTGGTTTCGATGGCCGCGTTCGCGCTGGCGTCGTCGATCACACCCGGTCCCGTCAACATCGTCGCGCTCAGCGCGGGCGCGCGCCACGGTCTCGGCGCAAGCCTGCGGTATGCGGCCGGCGCGACGCTCGGCTTCGTCGCGCTGTTCCTGCTGATCGGCCTCGGGCTGCACGCGGCGCTCGCGCGCTGGCCGATGCTGACGACGGCCACGCAATGGTCGGGGATCGCGTTCCTGCTCTACCTGGCGCTGCGGCTCGCGCTCGACGACGGCCGGCTGTCGGCCGACCCGGACGTGGCCGGCCCGTCGGCGGCGTCCGGCGCGGCGATGCAGTGGCTCAATCCGAAGGCGTGGCTCGCGTGCGTGGCCGCGATGGGCGCATACGCGGCCGACGGCGACCGCGCGCAGGTCTGGCAGTTCGCCGCGCTGTATCTCGTGATCTGTTTCGCGTCGATCGCTTGCTGGGGGTATGCCGGCGCATCGCTGCGGCACCGGCTCGCGAACGCGCGGAGGATGCGCGTGTTCAACCGGCTGATGGCGCTGCTGCTCGCGGGCAGCGCACTCTTTCTGCTCGACGTGTAGGGCACGCCCCGCCCGACTCGCCGCTCAGTTCGTCGCTCAGTTCGTCGCTCAGTTCGTCGCTCAGTTCGTCGCTCAGCTCGTCGCGCTGCGGTACTGGCCGGGCGTCGCGGCCGCGATCCGCCGGAACGCGCGCTGAAAATGCGCCTGGTCGGCAAAACCCGCGTCGAGTGCAACGTCGGCGATCGGCCGGCCGCGGCGCAGCTCCGTGCGGCCGTACTGCACGCGGCGGTCGATCAGGAACGCATGCGGCGTCATGCCGTAGCGCGCGTTGAACGCGCGGATCAGGTACGACGGCGACAAATCGGCGGCCGCGCAGATCGCATCGAGCGTGACGCCCTCGCGGCAATGCGCGGCGATGTAATCGGCCGCGCGCGCGAGCTTCGCGTTGTCGTCCCCGGCGCGCGGGCCGGGCAGCTCGCGGTCGAGCGCGCCGTGCAGCGCCGTGAAGAATTCGACCGCCGCGCTCTCCTTGCCGAGCGGATCGACCGAAGGCGACACGAGTGTGCGATAGAAACCGCCAAATTGCGCGAACAGGTCGTGCCGTTCGGTCAACTTCGGCGAAAAGCCGTGAAAATCGCAATTCGGATCGCGGCCCAGCGAATGCTGCAGCCGCGCGAGCCACGGCACGTCGACATAGACCATCCGATACGCCCACGCGTCGGGGCCGTACGGGTTGCACGCATGCACCTGTTCCGGATCGATGATCACCAGCACGCCGCGCCCGACGTGCTCGTGCGTCGCGCCGTTCACGTAGGTGCTCGTGCCGCCGACGATCGCGCCCACCGAAAACGTGTCGTGCGTGTGCTTCGCGTAACAGATCGCGCGGCCGTCGTCGACGGTGCGCGCTTCGATGAACGGCAGCGCGGCGTCGCGCCAGAACGGCGACGGGTCGATGGATCGGTTGGCGGTACGGCTCACGCGGCGGGCTCCCGGTTCGGACGGCGAACGCTCACCGTACAAGACTGTGCGGCGCCGCGCAACCGGATCGCCACGCTTCGATGCCGGATTGCGCCGTTTCGCCTAAGCTTTGAATTCCGTCCGCCGCGGCACACGCGGCGGTTTTCGTTCACTCCTCTCCCGTCACGCTCATGCATATCGATCTGAAAGGCAAGACCGCGGTCGTCACCGCCTCCACCGCCGGCATCGGGCTCGCGATCGCCGAAGGGCTCGCACGCGCCGGTGCGCGCGTCGTCGTCAACGGCCGCAGCGACGCGTCGGTGCAATCGGCGCTCGCGCAACTGCGCGCGGCAGTGCCCGGCGCAAGCTTCGACGGCGTCGCCGCCGACCTGTCCGACGCGGCCGGCGTCGCGCGCATCACGCAGCACACACCGGAGGCCGACATCCTCGTCAACAACGCCGGCATCTACGGCCTGAAGGCGTTCTTCGAGATCGACGACGCCGAGTGGGAACATTACTTCCAGATGAACGTGATGTCCGGCGTGCGGCTCGCACGGCATTACCTGAAGGGGATGATCGAACGCAATGCCGGGCGCGTCGTGTTCATTTCGTCGGAATCGGGCTTGAACATCCCGGTCGACATGATTCATTACGGATTCACGAAAACCGCGCAGTTGTCGATCGCGCGCGGCCTCGCGAAGCTCGCGGCCGGCACCAACGTGACCGTCAACTCGGTGCTGCCGGGGCCGACGATGTCGGACGGCGTGCGGGCGCTGCTGAAGGAAACGGCCGACGAAACCGGCCGCAGCGTGGAAGACGTGGCCGTGGAATTCGTGCGCAACCATCGTTCGAGCTCGATCATCCAGCGGCCGGCGACGCCCGAGGAAGTCGCGAACCTGGTGGTCTACGTGTGCTCGCCGCAGGCTTCGGCGACAACCGGCGCCGCGTTGCGGGTGGACGGCGGCGTGGTCGACACGATCGCGTGACGGCGGGCGGGCGCGGCCGCCGCGCTAGCGCGAAGCGGCCTTGCCCGGCTGGAGCGTGCCCTTGCGGTCGGCGTTCATGCACGAATCGAAGCCGTGTTGCGTGACGATGCCGGCCCTGTCGAACACGACGAAATATTCACGGTGATCGTTGCCGTGCTCGATGAAGTAGTTGTAGCAGACGCCGCTGCCGTTGCGGACCATCCACACGCTGCGCGGGTTGCCGGCCGCGCGGACGACATCGGCGCGCGTCGCGCCGTGCCGCGACGCGGCCCGCGCGAGCGGCGTGCGTGAATACGAAAATGGCAGCCACGAGTCGAACCACGCGCAGCCGTGCAACATCAGGCAGCTGGCGGCCAGGGACAGCGTCGCTGCGGGACGGGCCATCGAAATCAATCGCATGCTTGAGGAAATCTGCTGCGCCGCGCCGGCGCGATCGAAAGCCCCATGCTACTCGACCTTTGGGTCCGGATCGAAAAGAAATGTAGAGATCTTTATACGAATCCCTGCATGTCATGCCCGCACGCCAGCCCGGTCGATGCGACCCGCGGATGCTTGTACGCGCATCGAACCCGCCGCGCCGATGCGTCAAATCGGCACAACGTCGCGCATCGTCACGCGATCCACTCGGCCCACAGCATCGTCAGCACCGTCATCAGCGCGGGGCCGACGAACAGCCCGATCAGGCCGAACGTCTCGGCGCCGCCGAGGATGCCGAACAGCACCAGCAGGAACGGCAGCCGCGCCGAGCTGCCGATCAGCACCGGCCGCACGAAATGCTCGGCGACGAACACGACGACGAAACCGAGCACGGCCACCACGACGGCCCACACCGTCGCACCCTGCACGAACAGCCAGAGCGCCGCACCGCAGAACACGATCGGCGCGCAGAACGGCAGCATCGCGGCGATCGCCGTGACGAGGCCGAGCAGCGCCGCATGCGGGACGCCGGCCAGCGCATACGCGATGCCGAGCAGCGCACCCTCGCCGAGCCCGACGACGACGAGCCCCGTCACCGTGCCGTACACGGCCTTGACCATCCGGTCGATCAGTTCCGCGCCGTTGTGCCCGAACGCGCGCCGCGCGCCCTGCAGCAATGCGCCCGACAGCTTGTGGCCCGCGCGCAGGATCACGAACAGCGTGACGAGCATGAAGCCGAATTCGAGCAGCACGTGCGCGAGCTTCGTGCCGAACTGCCGCCCGAACGCGAGGAATTTCTCGCTGTTGACGCCGTGCATCGCGCTGGCCGCATGCAGCGGATGGCCGAGATTGGCCTGCCACCATTCGGTGATCTGAGCCGAACCGTAAGGCAGCCGGCTGACGACGTCCGGCAACGGAATGCCGCTGTCCTGGACCGACTTCAGCCACTCGCGCAGGTCGTGCGCCTGCCCGATCGCCTGGCCGGCCGCGACCGCGATCGGCAGCACGACGAGCAGCGAGATCGCGGCCGTGATGACGGTCGCGATCAGCGTCGGCCGGTCACGGAACAGCCGGTGCGATTCGAAGCATTTGAGCAGCGGCCACATCGCGATGGCGATCACGCAGGCCCATGCGATGGCGGGAATGAAGTCGCGGATGATCCACAGCGCGAGCACCAGCAGCGCCGCATACAGCACGACGCGGGCAATCTGCTGCGCGCGCGGCCGTGCGGCGGAGTCGTGAGACGACGGGACATGTGCGCCCATGGCACCTCTGTCGAAATGAAAAATGGCGGTTCGCGCAGGCAACCGGCCTGCATGAACCGCCATTCTATCCATCGGCGCCGGATCGGCGACGCGCAAGATGCGCGCGCCGTGTCGACAAGGCCGCTCAGGCCGCCTTGTCGGCGATCCGGTAGCGCTCGAGCCAGTGCGCGTACGGCGCGGGCAGCGTCCACGACGGACGCTCGACGCCGAGCTGCTTGGCCGCGTAGTACGGCCAGTGCGGATCGGCCAGATGCGCGCGCCCGACCATCACGAGATCGAGTTGCTCTTCCGCCACCACGCGGTTCGCCAGTTGCGGCGTGTCGATCCCCCATGCGGACGACACCGGCAGCCCGGCCTCGCGGCGCACGCGCTCGGCGATCGGCGCGAGGAACGCCGGGCCCCACGGAATCTGCGCGGCGGGCGTCGAGAAGCCGACCGACACGCTCAGCATGTCGAGCCCTTCCCGCTTCATCCGCTGCGTGAGCGCGATCGACTCGGCGAGCGTCTCTTCGTCGCGGCCGTCGTATTCGATCACGCCCAGGCGCGCGGTCAGCGGCAGGTGCTCGGGCCAGACCTTGCGCACGGCCGCGAGCGTGTCGACGAGGAAGCGGCCGCGATTCTCGGCCGAGCCGCCGTATTCGTCGGTGCGGTGGTTCGAATGCACCGAGAAGAAGCTCTGGCCGAGATAACCGTGCGCAAAGTGCAATTCGAGCCACTCGAAGCCGAGATCGCGCGCACGCTTCGCCGATGCGACGAAATCGGCCTGCACGCGGGCGATGTCGTCGGGCGTCATTTCACGCGGCACTTTCGGCAGGTGCGCGCCGAACGGCACGGCCGACGGGGCGATGGTCTGCCAGCCGCGCGGATCGCCGTCGGCGATATGGTCGTCGCCTTCCCACGGGCGGTTCGCGCTCGCCTTGCGGCCCGCATGCGCGATCTGGATGCCGGGCACCGCGCCGGCCGCCTTGATCGCCGCGACCGACGGCGCGAACGCTTCGGCCTGCGCATCGGTCCACAGCCCCGCGCAACCCGGCGTGATGCGGCCTTCCGGCGACACGGCCGTCGCCTCGGCGATCACGAGGCCCGCGCCGCCGCGCGCGATGCCGGCCAGATGCACGTGATGCCAGTCGTTGACGACGCCGTCCTCGGCGACGTACTGGCACATCGGCGGCACCGCGATACGGTTGCGCAGCGTGACATCCTTGAGTTTGAACGGTTCGAACAGGGCAGACATCCACGGCTCCTTTGCTTGGTTCTGCAAAACGACGGGAAACGCGCCGTGCGGTACGCACGGCGGAACGATTCGGGCCGTCGCCGGACGGCTTGCGCCCGGCGACGGATACGGTGCGGCGCCGGCACGGCCGGCGCCACCGGCTCAACGGCGGCCGAGTTGCGCGAGCAGCGCCTCGGCGGCGGGCGCCGACGACGCGGGGTTCTGCCCCGTGATCAGCAGCCCGTCGGTGACGATATGCGGCGCCCAGTCGGCGCTGCGTTCGAATTGCGCGCCGTTGGTCTTCAGCATGTCCTCGACGAGGAACGGCACGACTTCCGTCAGTTCGACGGCCGCTTCCTCGCTGTTGGTGAAGCCCGTCACGCGCTTGCCGCGCACGACCGATTCGCCGGTCTGCGGATTCTTCACGTGACGCAGCACGCCCGGCGCGTGGCAGACGGCCGCCACCGGCTTGCCGGCCGCCAGCGCGCGCTCGATCAGGCCGATCGAATGCAGATCCTCGGCGAGATCCCACAGCGGGCCATGGCCGCCCGGGTAGAACACGGCGTCGTAATCGTCCACGGACACGTCGGCCAGCTTGCGCGTCGACGCCAGTTCGGCCTTGGCCGCCGCATCGGCTTCGAAGCGGCGCGTCGCGTCGGTCTGGGCGGCCGGATCGCTGCTTTTCGGGTCGAGCGGCGGCTGGCCGCCCTTCGGCGATGCGAGCGTCAGCTCGACGCCCGCATCCTTGAACACGTAGTACGGCGCGGCCAGTTCCTCGAGCCAGAAGCCGGTCTTCTTGCCGGTGTCGCCGAGCGTGTCGTGCGAGGTCAGGACAACCAGAATCTTCATGATCGGACACTCCTTCGAAAAGTTGATGGGAACGGGGCCGCATGACCCAAAAAAACGGCCGGCGCGGTGCGCCTGTCCGTTAGTCAGCTGTGACTCGTCATCGTGCGACCCGCGTATCCGAATGCGGGATACGCCTATTAGACCAGTCGTCTAGAACATTCGAAAATAAAACGACGGCGTCCTGCCGCGCTACCCGCTTCGCAGCGCGAGATGGCATTTTCGCGTCTTGCTTGCATGCGCCACGGACGTCGCCGCATTCACGAGGACGGATGATAGTCGCGAATTAGACCGGTCGTCTAGTAATCGGGTAATCATCCCTGCCGTCGTCATGGGCTTTCTCGAGGGGCGCGATCCGTCGGTGTCCGCAGGTGCTCGCGCCCCTCGCCTTCACCGCGCCGGCTGGTCGCGCAACGGACCGTCGGTGTCGCCCGCCTCGATTACCGGTGCCTCGAGCCGGTGCTCGCGCACGCCGTCGCCCAGCAGGCGCAGCATCAGTTCCGCGAGCGAGCGCCCCGACGCGTGGCCGGTCGGCTGCACGACCGCCGTCACGCGATGCGGGTGCGCGAGGCCCGGCGGCACGCCGTCGTAGACGATCAGCGACATGTCCTCGCCCAGGCGCAGCCAGCTGTCCACCAGCGCCCGAAACGCGCCGCCGCCCGCGATATTGTTGTCGACCAGCAGCGCCGTCGGCCGCTCGGCGCGCGCGAGCAGCGCCCGCACCGCCTGCAGCCCGCCGTCGTGCGTGAACGGGCACTCGACGAGCAGCGCCGGGTCCGGCTCGATGCCGGCTTCGCGCAGGGCCGACAGATAGCCTGCACGGCGCTGCGCGGCGAAATTCAGGGCAAGCGGCGCGCTGATCATCGCAATGCGCCGGTGCCCGAAACCCGTCAGCCGGCGCACCGCGTCCCGCGCGCCCGCTTCGTTGTCGAAGTCGAACCACGCATACGGCTCGGCCATCCGGGTCCGGCCGTAGGCCACGTACGGAAACGCGCTCGCCTGCAGGTACGCGATGCGCGGATCGTCGACCAGCGTTCGCGCGACGATCAGGCCGTCGACGAGTTTGCCTTCGACGATGCGCCGATAGGTGTCCAGTTCCGCATTCGGCCGCGCCGACGCGATGATGAAATCGAGATTGCGTTCCGCGAGCCGCTCGGTGATGCCCGCGACGACCTCGCCGAAACGCGGATCGCCGAGGTCTCCCGCGCCGAACGGATAAACGATCCCGATCATGTCGGCACGACCGGTCGCCAGCCGGCGCGCGGTCGGGTCCGCCACATAGCCCATTTCCCGTGCCGCCCGCGCCACGCGCTCGCGGGTCGCCTCGCTGACGTCGTCGTAACCGTTCAGCGCACGGCTGACCGTCGTCCGCGACAGCCCGAGCGCGTCCGACAGCGCCTTCAGATTCACCTTCACCGTCACTCCTCGCATTCGCCGATCCGCCCGGCCGCCCGAACATCGGGATGCACCGGCCGGGTAATTATTTCCAATTGGTAACGATTACCGTCAAATAAATATCTTTTGCGTTCCAAACCGGTTTGAAATAGCATCCAAACCGGTTTGGACATCGATGCCCACTCAGCCGTTCACTTTCACCTTCCCAGGAAACGACGACGAGATGACATACTTTCCCCTTTTCCGCCCGACGACGACCAAACGTTTGCTCCTCGCTGGCGGCGCACTTGCCGCCTTCGCGTCCGTCGCGCACGCGCAGTCCGGCGGCACGGGCGCGCCCATGCCCACACCCCATACGCAGCAGGCCTACGATCCCGAAGGCAACTTCACGATGCGCTGGACGCGTGCGGACATCCGCCAGATCGTCGCGCAGTCGCACACCGCCGGCGCCGACAAGAACTCGCTGCCGCAAACGCTGACGATGCCGGACATCCCGCAGGATTTCCCGCTGATCAACTCGAACGTGTGGGTATGGGACACGTGGCCGCTGGCCGACCTGCACGCGAACCAGCTCAGCTACAAGGGCTGGGAGGTGATCTTCTCGCTCACCGCCGATCCGCACGCGGGCTACACGTTCGACGACCGTCACGTCCACGCCCGCATCGGCTTCTTCTATCGCCGCGCGGGCATCCCCGCGTCGCAGCGCCCCGCCAACGGCGGCTGGACCTGGGGCGGCCACCTGTTCCCGGACGGCGCGAGCGCCAAGGTATTCGGCACCGCACCGATGACCAACAACGCCGAATGGTCGGGCTCCGCGCGCCTCACGAACGGCAGCAACGTCAGCCTGTACTACACGGCGACGTCGTTCAACCGCTCGGCGCCCGGCGGCGCGGACATCACGCCGCCGCAGGCGATCATCACGCGCGCCGACGGCAACATCCACGCCGACAACACGCACGTGTGGTTCACCGGCTTCGACAATCACAAGCCGCTGCTGCAACCGGACGGCAACTACTACCAGACCGGCCAGCAGAACACCTACTTCTCGTTCCGCGATCCGTTCGTGTTCACCGACCCCGCGCATCCGGGCAAGACCTACATGGTGTTCGAAGGCAATACGGGCGGCCCGCGCGGCGCACGTACCTGCACCGAGGCCGATCTCGGCTATGCACCGAACGATCCGAACCGCGAAGATCTCAACGCGGTGATGAATTCGGGCGCAGTGTATCAAAAGGCCAATGTCGGCCTGGCGGTCGCGACGAACCCGCAATTGACCGAGTGGAAGTTCCTGCCGCCGATCCTGTCGGCGAACTGCGTCGACGACCAGACCGAGCGCCCGCAGATCTACCTGAAGGACGGCAAGTACTACCTGTTCACGATCAGCCACCGCACGACGATGGCGGCCGGCGTCGACGGCCCGGACGGCGTGTACGGCTTCGTCGGCAACGGCATCCGCAGCGACTTCCAGCCGCTGAACGGCGGCAGCGGCCTCGTGCTCGGCAACCCGACCGACTTCTCCGCGCCGGCCGGCGCACCGTATTCGCAGGATCCGAACCAGAACCCGCGCGAATTCCAGTCGTATTCGCACTACGTGATGCCGGGCGGGCTCGTCGAGTCGTTCATCGATGCGATCGGCCCGCGTCGCGGCGGCACGCTCGCGCCGACGGTGAAGGTCGGCATCAACGGAACGTCGACGGCGGTCGATCGCACGTATGGCCGCGGCGGGCTCGGCGGCTACGGCGACATTCCGGCGAACCTGCCCGCGACGGGCGCCGGCCACAACGACGGCAACAGCCAGTGAAGTCGGGATAACCAACCATAACAATCATCGATAAAGGCACGGGGTTAGGGAGGCGCATATCGCGCGTGTCGCGTGCGCGCCTCCTCTTTTTTCCTTCCATCCATTGCGCGCACCGCCGTCGAAAGCGGCAGGCGCCCTTCTTTCCCGCCTTGCACGGCGAAGCACGACACCCCGCATGATATCGACGTCTTTTCGCTTTTCCGCCCGGATCGCCCGGTTGCTGCTCGCCTGCCTGGCCTGTACCCAGGTCGCTGCCGCGCCTTGCCACGCGCCGGCTGAAGACGGCACCCCGCAATGGCGACCCGCGCTCCATTACACGCCGCAGCGCAACTGGATGAACGATCCGAACGGGCTCGTCTACGACAACGGACGCTATCACCTGTTCTACCAATACAATCCGCTCGGCAACGACTGGGGCAACATGTCGTGGGGCCACGCGACGAGCACCGATCTCGTCCACTGGCGCGAGCAGCCGGTCGCGATGCGCGCGAACGCGACGGAGGAAATCTTCTCCGGCTCGATCGTCGCCGACACGCTCAATACGTCCGGCCTGGGCACGCCCGGCCACCCGCCGCTCGTCGCGCTTTATACGAGCGTGTACAAGGCGGGCTCCGGCCACGCGCCGGGCATTCAGGCGCAGTCGCTCGCGTACAGCCTCGATCACGGCACGACGTGGCAACCTTACGCACGCAATCCGGTGCTGACGCTCGACCCGGAATCGAAGCAATTTCGCGATCCGAAAGTGTCGTGGTATGCGCCGGGCGGCTACTGGCTGATGACGACGGTCGTCGCCGATGCGCACGTCGTGAAGCTCTATCGCTCGGACGACCTGATCCACTGGAATTTCCTGAGCGACTTCACGCGGCCGGGCGTGCCGCACGACGGCGCGCTGTGGGAAATGCCCGACCTCGTGCCGCTGCCGCTCGACGGCGACCCCGCACGAACACTGTGGGTCATGATCGTCAACGTCAACCCGTGGTCGATCGCCGGCGGCTCGGGCGCGATGTATTTCGTCGGCAACTTCGACGGCCGCACGTTTACGCCGGATCGCGTCGCCCCCGCCGGTTCCGATCCCGCGCAATTCCACTGGGTCGACCATGGCGCGGATTTCTACGCAGCCGGCACCTTCTCGGGCGCACCCGGCTCACGACCGGTCGCGATCGCGTGGATGAGCAACTGGGATTACGCGGCGAAAGTGCCGACCGCGCCGTGGCGCGGCGCGATGACCCTGCCGCGTGAACTCTCGCTGAAAACGATCGACGGCGAACCGACGCTCGTCGTCGCGCCGGCCGCCGCGTTCGACGCATGGGCGGACGGGCGGCCCGCCGTGCACGAAGGCGACCTCACGGTCGACTCCGCGACACGCGCGCTGTCGCCCGCGACGCGCGGCACCGTCCAGCGCATCACCGTCACGATCGAGCCGCGGCACGCGGCGCGTGCCGGCCTGATCGTCCGGCGCTCGGCGGACGGCTCGGTCGGCACCCGGATCGTGTACGACACCGTGAAGCGCACGCTGACGCTCGACCGCTCCCGCTCCGGCGAAGCGAATTTCGCCGGCACGTTCAGCCGCGAACACATCGTGGATCTGCCGCTCGAGCACGGGCGGTTGCGGCTCGAGATCGTCGTCGATCGCGGCTCGGTCGAAGTGTTCGCGAACGGCGGCCGCGTGGCGCTCACCGACCTGATCTTCCCGCCGCCCGACGCGGACCGCGTCGCCGTGTTCGCCGAGCACGGCCGCGCGACGTTCTCCGGGCTCACGGTGACGCAGCTCGAAGCCGGCGGCGACAGGCATGACGCCTGTGCGGCACGATAGAAGCAACGCGCGGACGCGATCCGTCCGCCGGTGACGGAGGCTGTCCGCCCGGCGCAACGCCGGGCGGTTGCCGCCCCGCCGGGGCCTCGCCGATCAGAGCAAGCCCATCCCGCCCGACGCGATGATCTCCGCGCCGACGATGAACGCCGATTCCGGCGCGCTGAGGTGCAGCACCGTCGACGCGATCTCGTCCGGCGTGCCGAACCGGCCGATCGGAACGAGGCCCTTGATCTTGTCGGCCGTCTCGTCGAGCGTGGCCGCGTCGAACCCGAGCTTGCCGTAGAGCGGCGTCTGCACGGGCCCCGGGCTCACGACGTTCACCCGCACGCCGTGCGGCAGCAGTTCCGTCGACAGTGTCTTCGCGAACGAATTGACGGCCGCCTTGCTCGCCGCGTACACCGACGAGCCGGGCATCCCGATGTGCGCGTTGATCGAGCCGTTGATCACGATCGACGCGCCACGGTTCAGCAGCGGCACCAGCGACTGGATCTGGAAATACGCGCCCTTCACGTTGGTGTTGAACACGAGATCCCACATGGCCTCGTCGCTGTCGGCGAACGGCGCGAGTTTCGCGACGCCCGCGTTGATGAACACGGCATCGAGCCGCGCCCCCGCCGACGCGATCGCATCGGCCAGCGCGCGGGCCGATGCGACGCTGCCGGCCTCGTTGCGGATCGCGAGCGCATCCGCGCCGAGCGTTTGCCGCGCGGCCTCGAGCGTCTGCGCATCGCGCCCGGTGATGATGACCCGCGCGCCTTCGGCCGCGAATGCCCTGGCGGCCGCCAGGCCGATGCCGCTGTTGCCGCCCGTGACGAGGACCGTCTTTCCTTCGAAGCGTTGCATGATGTTCTCCTGTGAACCGGTGAGTTGACCGTGGACACAGGATGCGCGCCGCGCCCGGCCTTGCCGTGCGACGGCCGCGACGAACACGTTCGAAATCGTCGAACGTGTTTGCGCGGGCGGGATCGGTCGCGCTGTTCCGCGCCGCGTCAGCCGGCCACGTCGATGCCGTCGAGCAGCCGCTGCGCGAGCCTCGGTTCGCGCAATTGCTCGAGCCACCATTGCAGCGCCCGGCCGTCCCGGTCGCCGTGCCACGCGACATACAGCCGGTTCGGCTCGCGCGGATCGGCCGTCTGTCTTTCCACGAGTTCGCCGCGCGCCAGCAGCGACGCCACGCGCCGGCGCGGCACCCAGCCGACGCCCAGCCCGTCGCGCTGCGCGAGGATCTTCGCGCGCATCGACGGCACCGCCAGCACGGCCTGCCCGCCGAGCAGGCCATACGCACGGCCGGCCGCGCGCCGCGACGAATCGGCGACGACGACCGCCCGGTGCGCGCCGATCGCATCTCGCGTCAATGCGCCGCTCACGGCGGCCAGCGGATGGCGCGGCGAGACCGCGAACACCCACTCCATCGCCCCCAGCTCGAACCACTTGAAGCCGGGGATCGCCGGCGGCTCGTTGGTCGCGCCGACCACCAGGTCCGCACGGCCGTCGCGCAGCGCTTCCCAGGTACCGCCGAGCACTTCGTGCGTGAAACGCAACGACACGCCCGAATCGAGCGCATCGAACGCGTGGACGACGGGCAACAGCGTGTCGAACTCCAGCACCTCGTCGCTGACGATCCACAGCCGGTCTTCCCAGCCGCTCGCGACCTGCCGCACGCGCTGCGTCAGCCGCGCGACGTCCAGCGCCAGCCTTGCCGCCTCGTCGGTCAGCAGCTGTCCGGCCGGCGTGAGCTGCAGCCGGTAGCCGCGCCGGTCGAACAGCAGCGCGTCGAAGCGCGTTTCGAGCTGGCGCGCCGCGTGCGACACCGTCGACGGCGCCTTGCCGAGCCGCGCGGCCGCCCGCGACAGGCTGCCGGTGGCGCGGATCGCGTCGAGCAGCGCAAGTTCGTCTTCGGACAGCATGGAGTCGCTCCGGTGTGAGGTTGTCGTGGATCGTAAGGCAGCGGCGGGCCAAGGTCCAATCAGGCGATGCGGGCCGGTCGTGCCGATCACTGGCGTGTCCCGCCCGGTCGGTTCGGCCGGCCTCCGCACGATTCCTTGCGCTCCGGCGGCCGGTACAGGCATCCCGTCACGCCGCCACGCAGCCCGCACCAAGCCGCCGCCGGCTTCCGGTATGCTGGTCGACTCGAAATCACAGCAACCGAGGTAACCACTGCGATGGACATCGCGATCCGCATCGAAGGCCGTCACGACCTGACGGGGCAGATCTTCCGGCAACTGCGCACCGCGATCGTCGACGGGCGCCTCGCCGGCGGCGCGCGGCTGCCGTCGACGCGCGACCTCGCGAAACAGCTCGGCGTCTCGCGCAAGACGACGCTCGACGCGTTCGAGCGCCTGGTGGCCGAGGGCTACCTGAATACCCGCGCGGGCGACGGCACGTTCGTCGCCGACGGCCTCGCGCGCGTGCCGCACGCCGCGTCCATGTCGGCGCCGTCGCTCGTCGACGGCACGCCGCGCGTCGACGCGGTCGATGCCCGCGCGCTGTGGAACGACCTGCCCGACGCGCTCGCGATGCCCACGCCGCGGGATGCGCCCGGCTTCGACTTCCGCGGCGGCGTGACCGACAAGACGCTGTTCCCGTTCGACGCGTGGCGGCGCTGCCTGCATCACGCGCTGCGCCAGCAGATGCGCGGCCCCGCCCAGTATCACGACCCGGCCGGCGATCCGCAGTTGCGCGGGGCAATCGCGCGTTACGTCGCGTTCAGCCGCGCGGTCGCGTGCGGCTGGGACGACGTGCTCGTCACGCAAGGCGCGCAACAGGCGCTCGACCTGATCGCCCGCGTCGTCGTGCGGCCCGGCGATGTGGTCGCGGTCGAGGATCCCGGCTACCCGCCCGCGCGTGCCGCGTTCGCGTCGCTCGGTGCGACGGTGATCGGGGTGCCGGTCGACGCGCACGGCCTGGTGACGGAACGGTTGCCCGACGACGCGCGCCTCGTCTACGTGACGCCGTCGCATCAGTTCCCGCTCGGGATGCCGATGACGCTGGACCGGCGCGTCGCGCTGCTCGAATGGGCGCAGCGCCGCCGCGCCGTGATCATCGAGGACGATTACGACGGCGAGTTCCGCTTCGAGGGCCGGCCGGTGGAGTCGCTGAAGAGCCTCGACCGCACGGGCCTCGTCGCGTATGTCGGCACCTTCTCGAAGACGATCTTTCCGGAACTGCGGATCGGCTACGCGATTCCGCCGCGCGCGCTGCGCGGCGCGCTGGCCAAGGCGAAGCAGATCGTCGACTGGCACACCTGCACGCTGACGCAGGCGGCGCTCGCCCGCTTCATGCTCGAAGGCGACTTCGCACGGCACCTGAAGCGCGTGCAGAAGCACTACGACGCGCGTCGCAAGATGCTGATCGCGCATCTGCGCGGCGAACTCGCGCCGTGGTTCGACGCGATCGTGCCGACCGCCGGCATCCACCTCGCCGCCCGCCTGAAGCCGGGGCTCGACGAGGCGGCACTCGTCCGCGCCGCCCGCGAGCTGGACATCGGCCTGTACGGTATCTCGGCATTCCACGTCGCCGTGCCGGTCAGTGCGGGGCTGCTGTTCGGCTATGGCGGGATCGACGCGCTGCGCATCGACACGGCGCTTGCGAAGCTCGCCGGCCTGCTGGGTTCGGGCAGCATCGGCGGCCCGGCACTGGTTACCTGAATTTTCCAGAAATTGGCCATTCAAGCAGGCCAGCTTGCATCCTAAAGTGGGTCCTGTCGCGCCACCGTGCGCTCCAACCGAAAAAGGACCTGCCATGCAACCGCGCCTGAACTTCTATACCGCCAGCCCGAACGCCATCAAGGTGATGCGCAACGCCGAGGACTTCATCGCGAAAAGCTCGATCGAGAAGCCGCTCGCCGAACTCGTCCGCCTGCGCGCGTCGCAGATCAACGGCTGCGCGTTCTGCGTCGACATGCACACGACCGACGCACGCAAGGACGGCGAAACCGACCGCCGTCTCGCGACCGTCGTCGTGTGGCGCGAAACGCCGTTCTTCACCGAGCGCGAACGCGCGGCGCTGGAATGGACCGAGGCGCTGACGCTGGTGGCCGACAACCACGTGCCCGACGCCGTCTGGGAGGCCGTGAAGCCGCATTTCACCGACGAGGAACTGTTCGACCTGTCGATGCTGATCGCGACGATCAACACGTGGAATCGCTTCGCGATCGCGTTCCGCAAGATGCCCGAGTAAGGAGACGACGATGACGTACGCCACGCTCCGTCGCGCCGCCCTCGGCGCATTGCTCGCGGCCGGCGCCGCGCTGCTGTCGGCCGCCGCCCATGCACACGACACCGGCGACAACGTGCACACGATCATGCAGCAGGCCGTGCCCGAAGCGCCCGGCAAGCTCGCGGTCGTCGCGACCGTCGACTACGCGCCCGGCCAGGCTTCGGAAGCCCACCGGCACCTCGGCTCGGTGTTCGCGGTCGTGTCGAAAGGCGAAGTGCTGTCGCAGGTGAACGGCGGCCCGCTGCACCGCTACCGCGCCGGCGAAGGCTGGTACGAGGCGCCCGGCTCGCGCCACCAGGTGTCGCGCAACGCGAGCGCGACCGAACCCGCGCAGCTCGTCGTGTTCGGGCTGACCGGCGAACACGTGCCGCTGACGTCGCCGATCGATCAGTAAGCGCTTGCGGGGGCGCGTGCCGTTGTCGAGGCACGTGCGCCCGCTGCGCGACCGGGTTCGCCGGCGTTTCGCTTACTGAGCCCCGCCGCTCCCCGCCGGTTTTCCCTCGGCGCTTCTCTGCCGTTTCTCTGCCGTTTCTCTGCCGTTTCTCTGCCGTTTCTCTGCCGTTTCTCCGCCGCATCTCCGCCGCTTCTCCGCCGCTTCTCCGCCGCTTCTCCGCCGCTTCCGCATTAGCCGCTCCCTACACTCCGCTACCGGCTTGCCGCACCGCGCCGCGCCACATCCCGGCCCGCCCGCGCCCCCGTTCGACGCTCGCCTGATCTCGATCAACCCGGTCGAAAACCCTTCCTTGAAATTAACTAACTCATCAATTAGCGTCGATTTCATGAACGCGAAATCCACCATCGCCAGGCCGCGCGGGCGCCGCCCGTCGGTCGACGATTTCGACCTGCGCGACCACATGCTCGACGTCGCGATGCAATTGTTCGCCGAGCGCGGCATCGCCGCGACGACCGTCGCGCAGATCGCCGCCGCAGCAGGCGTCACGTCGGCGATGGTCCACTACTACTTCACGAATCGCGAGCGGTTGCTCGACGCGATCGTCGAGGAACGGCTCGCACAGGCGATCGCGTTCGTGTGGCGACCGACCGAGCCGCGGATCGACGACGATCCGTTCGCGCTCGTCAGCGAACTCGTCGACCGCTTCTTCGACGTCACGCACCGCATGCCGTGGCTGCCGTCGATCTGGCTGCGCGAGATCGTCCACGAAGGCGGGCTGCTGCGCGAACGGATGGTCCGGCGCATTCCGCTCGATCATGTCGGGCGCTTCGCCGAACGCATCCGCGGCGCGCAGCAGGCCGGCACGCTGAACCCCGCGCTCGAACCCGCGTTCCTGTTCCATTCGATCGTCGCGCTGGTGATGCTGCCGCTCGCGACCGCGAAACTGTGGCAAAGCGCGCGCGGCATGCCGCCGATCGACCGCGACGTGCTGCACCGGCACGTCCGCGCGCTGCTCGGTTCGGGAATGCAGCCGCCGGCCCCCGCGCGTCGCGCTCGGGCCCGCTCGCCACGGAGGCCGTCATGAACCCGCCCCGCGCACGGCCGCTGGCGACGGTCGCCGCGGTTGCCGCGGTCGCCGTGCTCGCCGGCTGCGGACGCCCGGCCGACAACGGCACGACCTACCAGGGCTACGTCGAAGGCGAATTCGTGTACCTGTCGTCGTCGCAATCGGGCACGCTGACGCAGTTGGCGGTCGCGCGCGGCCAGACCCTCGCCGCCGGCGCGCCGGCCTTCTCGCTCGAGGCCGTCAGCGAAACCGCCGCGCTGTTGCAGGCGCAGCACCAGCTCGCGGCCGCCCGCGCACAGCTTGCCGACCTGCAGACGGGCAAGCGCCCGCCGGAAATCGCGGTCACGCAGGCGCAGCTCGCCCAGGCCACCGCGCAGGCCGCGCGAGCCGCCGCGCAACTGGCGCGCGACGAACGCCAGTACGCGGCCGGCGGCCTGTCGAAGCAGCAGCTCGACGACTCGCGCACGTCCGCGCAAACCACCGCCGCGCAGATGCGCGAACTGCGGAAACAGGTCGACGTCGCGCGCCTGCCGGGCCGCGCGCAGCAGGTCGCCGCGCAGGCCGCGCAGGTCGACGCCGCGCAGGCGGCCGTGGCCGAAGCGCAGTGGAAGCTCGACCAGAAGCGCGTCGCCGCCCCCGCCGCCGGGCGCGTGTACGACACGCTGTACCGTGTCGGCGAATGGGTGCAGGCAGGCAATCCGGTCGTGCAGATGCTGCCGCCGCAAAACCTGAAGGTGCGCTTCTTCGTGCCCGAGACCGCCATCGCATCGCTCGCACCGGGGCGCACCGTCGCGATCCACTGCGACGGCTGTGCGGCCGACGTGCCCGCGCACATCACCTACGTGTCGAGCGAGGCCGAATACACGCCGCCCGTGATCTACAGCAACGAGAGCCGGACCAAGCTCGTGTTCATGATCGAGGCGCGCCCGGCCGTGGCCGACGCGCCGAAGCTGCATCCGGGCCAGCCCGTCGCCGTGAGGGTGCCGTGAACGCGCCCACCGCCCCGTACGCGATCGACGTCGATCGCCTGAACAAGCATTTCGGCGACAAGCATGTCGTGAAGGACGTGTCGCTGCGCGTCGCGCGCGGCGAGATCTTCGGCTTTCTCGGGCCGAACGGCAGCGGCAAGACCACGTCGATCCGGATGATGTGCGGGTTGCTCACGCCCGACTCGGGCAGCGGTACCTGCCTCGGCTACGACATCGTGCGCGACAGCGCGCAGATCAAGCGGCGCGTCGGCTACATGACGCAACGCTTCTCGTACTGGGAAGACCTGTCGATCCGCGAGAACCTCGATTTCGTCGCGCGCGTGTACGGGATGCCCGACCGCAAGGCGGCCGTCGCGCGCGCACTCGACGGGCTCGGCCTCGCGAGCCGCGCCGACCAGCTCACGGGCGCGCTGTCGGGCGGCTGGAAGCAGCGCCTCGCGCTGGCCGCCTGCATGCTGCACGAGCCGGCCCTGCTGCTGCTCGACGAGCCCACGGCCGGCGTCGACCCGGCCGCGCGCCGCGACTTCTGGGAAGAACTGCACCGGCTGGCCGCCCAGGGAATTTCGGTGCTCGTCAGCACGCACTACATGGACGAAGCCGAACGCTGCCACAAGCTCGCGTATATCGCGTACGGCGAGCTGCTCGCGCAGGGCACGTCGGCGGAGATCGTCGCGTCGCAGGGGCTCGCGACCCGCGCGATCACCGGCGGGCACCTGGCCGAACTGTCCGCGCGACTGCGCACGATGCCGGGCGTCGACCAGACGGTCGTGTTCGGTTCGGCGCTGCACGTGAGCGGCCGCGATCGCGCGCGGCTCGACGCGACGCTCGCGCAGGTCGCGGCGCAGGCCGGCGGGCCCGCCGCGCTGCAGGTCGCGCCGATCGACACCGGCCTCGAGGACGTATTCATCTACATGATGGGCCGCGCATCCGCGCCGCCCGGCGGAGCGTCATCATGAACGCGTGGGTGCGCTTGCGCGATGCGTTCTCGGTCGCGCGCTGGTGGAGCATCGTGCTGAAGGAATTCCTGCAGCTGCGCCGCGACCGCGTGACGTTCGCGATGATCGTCGGCGTGCCGATCATCCAGCTCGCGCTGTTCGGCTTCGCGATCAACACCGATCCGAAGCACCTGCCGACCGCGGTGATCATCGCCGACGCGAGCCCGTTCGCGCGGAGCTTCGTCGCCGCGATGCGCAACTCCGCGTACTTCGACATCGTCGAGACGCTGCCCGACGAAGCGGCCGGCCAGCGTGCGCTCGCGCGCGGCGACGTGCTGTTCGTATTGAACGTGCCGGCCGATTTCTCGCGCCGGCTGCTGCGCGGCGAACGTCCGTCACTGCTGGTCGAGGCGGACGCGACCGATCCCGTCGCGACCGCGTCGGCGATCGGCGCGCTCGCCGGCCTCGTGCAGCCGGTCGCGGACAAGGACCTGACCGGCCCGCTCGCGCACCTGAACGGCCGGCCGGCCGCGTTCGACGTCGTGCTGCACCGGCTCTACAACCCCGAGGGCATCACGCAGTACAACGTCGTGCCGGGCCTGATGGGCGTGATCCTGACGATGACGATGGTGATGATGACGGGCCTCGCGATCACGCGCGAACGCGAGCGCGGCACGATGGAGAACCTGCTCGCGACGCCCGTGCGGCCGCTCGAGGTGATGACGGGCAAGATCGTCCCGTACGTGCTGATCGGGCTGATCCAGGTGTCGATCATTCTCGCGGCCGCCCGCTTCGTGTTCGAGGTGCCGTTCGTCGGCGGCGCGTTCGCGATCTACCTGTCCGCGCTGCTGTTCATCGCCGCGAACCTGACCGTCGGCATCACGCTGTCGTCGCTCGCGCAGAACCAGTTGCAGGCGATGCAGCTCGCGGTGTTCTACTTCCTGCCGAACATCCTGCTGTCGGGCTTCATGTTCCCGTTCGCCGGGATGCCGAAGTGGGCGCAGTTCATCGGCAACCTGCTGCCGCTCACCTACTTCAACCGCCTCGTGCGCGGCATCCTGCTGAAAGGGAACGGCTGGAACGACCTGTGGCCATCCGTGTGGCCGGTCGCGCTGTTCACCGTCGTCGTGATGGGCATCGCGTTGCGCTTCTACCGGCGCACGCTCGACTAGGCGCCGCACGATGAAACCGGCTTCGCGTCGCCCCCTCCACGCCACCCGCTCCTGCACGCTGGCCGTCGCCGCGCTGCTCGTCGCCGGATGCGCGGTCGGGCCGGATTTCCACGCGCCGGATGCGCCCGCCACGCAGCGCTACACGCGCGGCGAACCGCCGGCGACGACGGCCGCCGCCGGCCCGGCAGGCGATGGTCAGACGTTCGCATCGGCCGAACACACTCCGCAGCACTGGTGGACGCAGTTCGGCTCCGAACCGCTGAACCGGCTCGTCGATACCGCGTGGCGCAACAGCCCGACGCTTGCCGAAGCCCGCGCGCGGCTCGACGAAGCGCGCCAGAACCATGCGGCCGAAGCCGGTGCGACGATGTTGCCGAAAGTCGATGCGAACCTGTCCGCGACGCGCGAGCAGGTCGACACGACCGCGTTCGGCCTGCCGGCCAGCGTGCCGAGCCCGGGGCCGTTCACGCTTTATGACGCGTCGGTGAGCGTGTCGTACGTGCTCGACGTGTTCGGCGGCAACCGGCGCGCGCTCGAGGCGCTGCGCGCGCAGGTCGACTACCAGGCCTATACGCTCGACGCCGCGCGCCTGACGCTCGCGGGTAACGTCGTCGCCACCGCGATCCTGCGCGCGTCGCTCGCGCAGCAGGTCGCGCTCACGCGGCAGCTGATCGACGCGCAGACGCAGCAGTTGCGCATAGTCGAAGCGCGTTTCGCTGCCGGTGGCGTATCGCAGGCCGATGTGCACGCGCAGCGCGCGTTGCTCGCGCAGACGCAGGCGTCGCTGCCGCCGCTCGCGACCCGCCTCGCGCAGTCCGGCCACCGGCTCGCGATCCTGCTCGGCGCGCCGCCCGCCGACGCGATGCTGCCCGACCTCACGCTGGATGCGCTCGCACTGCCTCGCACGCTGCCCGTCGCGCTGCCGTCGACGCTCGCACGCGAACGGCCCGACATCCGCGCCGCCGAAGCCGTGCTGCACCAGGCGAGCGCGAACGTCGGCGTGGCCACCGCGAACCTGTATCCGCGTTTTTCGGTTTCGGCGGGGATCGGCTCGGAGCGCACACGTATCGCGGATATCGTGAGCGGGCTCAACGTGTGGAACGTCGGCCTCGGTCTCACGCAGCCGCTCTTTCACGGCGGTGAACTGCGCGCGAAGAAACGCGCGGCCGAAGCGGCGTACGACGCCGCGTTCGCGAGTTACCGGGAAACCGTGCTCGAGGCGCTGCAGCAGGTGGCCGACGCGATGCGCGCGGTCGAGCATGACGCTGCCGCATGGCAGGCTCGGGACACGGCGGCACGGGAAGCGGCGGCCAGCAATACGATTGCCGGCGACCGTTACGCGGCGGGCGGGATCAGCGCGTTCGACCTGCTCGACGCTCAGCGACAGGCGCTGCAGACGGCGCTCGACCGTACCCGCGCACAGGCCGACCGGCTTGCCGATACGGCGGCGCTGTTTCAGGCGCTGGCGGGAAGCTGGATGGATGATGCGGCGGAGTGAGTGCGCGGTGCAGGTTCAACGCGGCGATCGAAGCGGAGCGATCGCGCGACGCGGGCTTGACGCGGCGATAGAAGCGCAGTGATCGCGCGGCGCGGGTTTGACCCAGCGATCGAAGCAGAGCAATCGCGCATGCAGGGTCGACGCAGCGATAGAAGCAGAATGATGGCGCGGTACGGGTTTGGCGCAGCGATCGCGGCGCGACATTCGCCCAAATCGTGCGGGCATGAAAAAACCGGCCCGAAGGCCGGTTTTCATACCGCATGCCGCAAGCGGCGCTTGCGCGCCGCGCGACATCAGAAGCGGTGGATCATGCCGACGCCGACTGCAATCTGGTTCTGCTTCGAACCTGCTGCCACGCCGTCGCCGATCTGCGTCGTCGCTACCTGGATGCCGCCAGCCTTGTTCAGCGTATTGCCGGTTGCGTGCTGGTAGGCTTCGAGTGCGTACAGGCCCGTACGCTTCGACAGGCTGTAGTACTGCGACAGCGTGACCTGATGGTACTTGGCCGCGCTCGTGATGCCGTTCGACTGCGTCGCCGCCGTGTACGAGTAGCCCACTGCGAAGTCCCACTGTGCCGCTGCCTTCCAGTGCAGCACGGCGCCAGCCGTGTTGAAGATCGCCGAGTTGCGGAACGTCGAGCCGACGCCCGGGGTGTACTTGACGTTCGTGTACGACGCCGACACGTCCCACGCCGGCGTGAACTGGTAGCCGGCCGTCACGCCGATGCGCTGCTGCGACTGCGCCGTCTGATAACCGGAGTTGATCGCCGACACGGCCGGCTGGCCGCCGCTCGTGACCGTCGAGTTGTCGCCCCACAGGCCGCCGCCGAGCGTCGAGTTGTTGACCTTCTGGTAGCCGACCGCGATGCCTGCCGGACCGTTCAGGTACTGGACCGCCGCGCTCCACGTCGAGCCGCGGTTCACGCTGCCCGGCACGCCGCCGAACGAGTACGAACCGCCGACCGTGAAGCCGTAGAACTTCGGCGACATGTAGACGAGCGAGTTGTTCGCGCGGTAGCTGGTATCCAGCGAATCGATATCACCCGGGTGCGCGCCGTATGCGCCCGTCAGCCACGTCGTCGGGCTGTACGGCGACAGCAGCGTGTAGTACGCCGTGTACTGACGGCCGGCCGTCAGCGTACCGTACGCCTGGTTCGTCATCCCGACCCATGCTTGACGGGTGAAGATACCGCCTGCCCATTGCGACGCACCGGTTGCCGAGTTCACACCCGCTTCCAACTGGAAGATCGCCTTCGTGCCGCCACCGAGATCTTCGCTGCCCTTCAGGCCGAAGCGGCTGCCCGCCCAGACGCCGGTGGACATCGACACCTTCGAGTGACCGCCGCTCGTCGCACCGGTCGACGGTGCCGCGTTGTTCTGGTAAGCCAGACCGTTATCGACGATACCGTACAGGGTCACGCTGCTCTGGGCGTGGGCGGCGGCAGCGGCTGCAAGGCCCGCTGCCGTCATGGCGAAAGCGACGCGCTTTTTCATTGATTCTCCGTCCTCAAAGAATGATTTCTTTTCTGGTGTGGTTTTATGACTGACACATGTGCGAGTACATGCCGACGCGATTCTGACGGATTACCAATCATTTCCCAACATGTGCAGTCGGTCATCGTATGATCGACGCAACGCACGGGTTCACCAAGCAGTTACATAACACCTGAAAACGCTTACGCGGCGGGCTTTTCCGGCATTTCCCGGTGAAAACCCTAGCTTTACATTTTTACGGGTGCAACACGACCGTCGGATGTTGTCAGATGCCTTCGGCAAAATACATCTTACAAATGCGCGACCGCGGCTGACGCCGCGATTCACGCCGCCGCGAAGGATCGCTGACGTTCATGACACCCACGTTTCGCGAAACGAAATGATGAAAACGTTTTTAGACGATGCAGGAAAACCGGCCCGGCGAACGCGGGCCGAGGGGCGATACCGGCACCTGTCGCGCCGGCATCGTTCGGTGAGTGTCAGCGTGTGACCGGCTGCACGAGATGCGCGCTCACGGCATCGGAAAGCGCGGTCATGCGCGCGCGAATCGCCGTGTTCGAGCCGACCAGCGCGAGCGACGACGCCATGATCCGGTAGACGCGCTTTCTCGGCACCTTGGCCGGCTTCGCCGGATCGAGCCACGCGTCATGGCCGGCCAGCAGCTCGAGCGTTTCGAGGCCGATCATGATCGGCCACAGGCATGCCAGCCGCAGCCGCACGAAGCGGCGCGGGATCGCAACGGTGTACAGGCACGCGTCGCGATACTGGTCCAGCGTCACGCGCAGCAGGTCGACCAGCACGCCGCGCGCGCGCGCCGACGCATCGGGCAACATCAGGTCGGCGACGCTCAGCCCGTGCGCGCCCAGCACATCGTCGGGCAGGTAGCAGCGGCCGATGCGCAGGTCCTTCGCGCAGTCGCGCAGGATGTTGGTCATCTGCAGCGCCTTGCCGAAGCGGATCCCCTTCTCGACCATGTCCGGCAGGTTCCAGCCGCGCGCGGCCGGCGTGTGCATGCCCGTCATGTCGGTCCAGAACTCGCCCACGCAGCCGGCGACGAGATAGGTGTAGCGGTCGAGTTCGTCGCGCGTCCGCAGCGACGCGACCCGCCCGGATTGCTCGTCGGGGAACGTGCGCAGGTCGAATACCATCCCCGCCGTCAGCGTTGCGACGACCTTGCGGATCGACGCGCGATCGGCGTCCGGCTGCGCGCGCAGCAGCGCGAGCATCGGCTCCATCGAGCCGAGCAGCACGTGCTCGTGCGAATCGGTCTGCATCCGCGTCACGTCCTCGAGCGCATGCGACAGCGCGACGCCGTCGCCGAGCTGCTCGACCTCGTCGCGCAGCTCGGTCAGCAATGCCGCCCGCCGATCGGGCGCAACGAGCGCCGTATCGGCGATCGTGTCGGCCGCGCGCGCGAGCAGGTACGCGAGGCCGACCGGGTCGCGCATGCCGTCGGGCAGCACGCGCAGCGTCAGGTAGAAGGAGCGGGAAACGTTCTTCAGCAGGTCGCCGAGCAGGTAGGCGGAATCGGTTCGAGTCGTCATGGGTCGGGAAAAATCGGCCGGCGCGGGCCCCGAACGCACACGGGCGCCGGGCGCCCGCGCCGGCCCGCGAGTCGCCGCATCGTCGCGCCAGGCGGGCGTCCCGCCCGGCACGGCGATGCAAAATTCCCGCAAGTTTAGTGCATCCGGCGCGCGGCCTGCCCGGGACGGCCGGAATGCGTCCCCCGTCGGGCTGCCGTCAACCGCCCCGCCACGCACATCGCGCCCCAAAAACAAGAAACGGAAAGGACGAAGTAATACATATGTAATTATTCGGTGCGACGATCGCGTCCCATCCGACTCCGTGCGACACGGCACGACAGCCGCACCGCCGGAGCGACCGCCCCTTTCCGACTCTCGTTTCGAAGGTTCACCGACATGCTCTTCAAGCGCCCGACCTCCCTGCGCTACGTCCCGTTCGCCTGTGCCGCCGCATTCCTGCTCGCCGCGTGCGGCGGCGACGACGACGTCGCGTCCGATCCCACCCAGCCGATTTCCGCGAAGGTCCAGGTGGTCGGCCACCGCGGCGCGAGCGCGCTGCGCCCCGAACACACGCTGGCGTCGTATCGCAAGGCGATCGAGGACGGCGCGGACGTGATCGAGCCCGATCTCGTGTCGACGCGCGACGGCGTGCTCGTCGCGCGGCACGAGAACGAGATCTCGGGCACGACGAACGTGTCCGCGCTGCCGCAGTTCGCGAGCCGCAAGGCAACCAAGACGATCGACGGCGCGCAGCTGACCGGCTGGTTCACCGAGGATTTCACGCTCGCCGAGCTGAAGACGCTGCGCGCCCGCGAGCGCATTCCGCAGGTCCGCCCCGCGAACACCGCGTACAACGACCAGTTCGAGATTCCGACGTTCGACGAGATCGTCGCGCTCGCGAAGCAGATGTCCGCACAGACCGGCCGCACGATCCACCTGTATCCGGAAACCAAGCACCCGACCTACTTCCAGTCGATCGGCCTGCCGCTCGAGGACCGCCTCGTCGATGCACTGCTGAAGGATTCGTACACGGCCCGCACCGCGACCGTCTACATCCAGTCGTTCGAGGTCGCGAACCTGAAGGCGATCCGCAACCGGATCAAGTCGAGCCAGCCGAACTGGAAGCTCGTGCAGCTGATGGACGAAGCCGGCCAGCGCCCGTACGACTTCGTGAAGGCGAACGACAAGCGCACCTACGGCGACCTGTCGACGCGCGACGGCATGCGCGAGGTCGCGACCTATGCGAACGGCGTCGGCCCGTACAAGACGTCGATCATCGCGGTCGCCGCGGACGGCACGCTGCAGCAGCCGACGCAGTACGTGCGCTACGCGCACAAGGCCGGCCTCGTCGTGCATCCGTACACGTTCCGCCCGGAGAACAACTTCCTGCCCGCGTCGCTGAAGGACGGCGGCACACCGGCCACGCGCAACACGGCAGGCTCGGTGCGCGAGATCCAGGCGTACCTGCGCGCGGGCATCGACGGCTTCTTCACCGACGATCCGGCCGTCGGCCGCACGGCCGTCGATACGTTCAAGCGCTGACACGCGCATCGACCGGGCGCGGCGCGCGACGCGCGCGTTGCGCCCGGTTGCATCGCATCGGTCAGATCACGTTGAAGTGGTGCGTGCCGTCCCGCTTCAACTGGTCGACCAGCCCGTATTCCCAATCGAGATACGCCTGCATCGCGGCCGCCGCGTTGTCGGTGCCTTCGTACGGGCGCCGGTAGCGGTCGACGCGCGGCGAGGCGAGATGCGTCTCGCCGCTTTCGAGCGGCAGCCCGGCGTCGATCCATGCGGCCGTGCCGCCGGTGAGCACCCGGATCTCGGCCGATGCCGGCAGCAGCGCACGCGCGTCGTCCGCCGCAAAACGCGCGAGCAGGCTCGACCCGCACGTGAACACATAACGCTTCGCGACCGGAATCGCCGCGAGCGCGTCGCGCAGCTGCGCACGTACGGCGAACCACGCGCCCGGGATGTGGCGCTTCACGTAGTTCGCGCTGGCCGTCACGTCGATGATCGCCAGCTCGCCGGGCGCCGCCTCCTTCAGCCAGCCCGCGAGCGTCGCGGGCGATACCTCCGCCACGGCCGGCGTCGCCGGCACGTCGCGCGGCGGCTGGCCACGCTCGCCGAAAGCGGCCGCGCCGGCCGGCTCGACGACACGCACGTCCCAGCCCATCTGCGCGAGCCACGACGCGGTCATGTCGGCGCGCACGCCGTCGTCGTCGGCGAGCACGATCCGCGCGCCGCGCACGGCCGCATGATGGTCGGTCTCCTGCACGAGCTGGCCGCCCGGCGTGCTCAGGAAACCCGGCAGATGGCCGGCTTCGTATTCCTCCGGCGTACGCACGTCGAAGCGGTACAGCGTGCGGCCCGGTTCGTCGAGCGCGGCGACGTCGGCGAGCACGATGCGCGGCACGCCCGCGCGTTCGGCCACCGCGCGCGCAGCACGGCGCGCTTCGTCGCGCTGCGTCGCGTCGATGTCGTCCGGAAAGCGCCGTGCGGCTCCCCGCTCGAGCGCCTGACCCGCGAGCGTCCAGCCGATCGTGCCGTTGCGCAGCGCCGCGACCGGATTCGGCAGCCCCGCGTTGACGAGCGACTGTGTGCCGATGATGCTGCGCGTGCGTCCCGCGCAGTTGACGACGACCTGCGTCGTCGGGTTCGGCGCGAGCGCGCGCACGCGCAGCACGAGTTCCGCGCCGGGTACGCTCGTCGAGGTCGGGATGTTCATCGTCTGGTATTCGTCGAAACGGCGCGCGTCGACGATCACGACATCGGCCTGCGCGTCGATCAGCGCCTGCACCTCCTGCGCGGACAGCGACGGCGTATGCCGCTCGGCCTCGACCCATTCGCCGAACGACTTGCTCGGCACGTTCACGTCGATGAACAGTTCGCCGCCCGCCGCGAGCCAGCCCGCGAGGCCGCCGTCGAGCAGCCGCACGTCGGTGTAGCCGAGTTGCGCGAGCTTCTCGGCCGCGCGCGGCGCGAGATCCTCGCCGCCGGCTTCACCGAATACGACGATCGGCGTGTCGCGGCGCGGAATCCGCGTCCACGCGTCGAGTTCGAGTTTCGACAGCGGAAAGTTGGCGGCCCACAGCGGGTGGCCCTGCGCGTACGGATCTTCCTCGCGTACGTCGATCAGTGCGATCTCGTCGCAGGCAAGCAGGCGCGCGCGCACATCCTGGTACGACGCGACGGGAAAACGGGAAGTGGAATCGGCGGAGTGCGTCACGATGTCTCTGTATTGAATGCGTTGAAGTCGGTGAAGAAAGCGGAACGGATCAATCCTGGGCCCGCCGGCGCGTGCGGGCAACCGGCCGCATCGGCGGGCATGGCATCAGGCGTTCGAATAGCCCGACACGAAGGGCTTCACGGTGCCGTCGTCCAGGTACACCGCGCGCTCGACCTTGCCGATGTTCGCGCCGTACACGTGGATGCTGATCGATACCTGATCGTCGAACGCGTTGGTCACGCGATGGACGTCGCCGATGCGCGGCGACACGGCCTCGATCTCGCCCGGCGCCAGCCGCACGGCTTCGCCGGACGGCACCGGCCGGCCCGCTGCGTCGAACCGGTACGGCTGCGAGAATTCGCCGCCGCGCAGCATCCCGATCAGCCCCCACACCGTGTGGTTGTGGATCGGCGTCGTCTGGCCGGGGCCCCACACGAAGCTGACGACCGAGAACCGCTCGTCCGGGTCGAGATGCAGCAGGTATTGCCGATAGCGCGCGGGGTCGGGCTGCGCGAACGCGTCGGGCAACCAGTCGTCGTGTTCGACGAGCGCGGCGAGCAGCGCACCGCCCTCGTCGAGGATGCGCGCCTCGTCCGCGCCGGACGCGAGCAGCGCGCCCAGACCGTCGACGAACGGACGCAGCGGCGTCTGATGCAACGAAAGCGTACTCATCGGCTGGCTCCTCGAATATGATGCCGAATATGATGGATCGTCATGATGCACCTGAAAGACCATGCAGAACAAACATGAAAATTAGCGATATCGACGCTTTTGCAGCGGTTGTCCGCTGCCAGACCCTGAGCCAGGCCGCGGCCGAGCTCGGGATGACGCAGCCCGCGATCACGCGGCGCGTCCAGAATCTCGAGGAAGCGCTCGGCGTGACCCTGCTCGATCGCAACACGAAGCCCCCGCGCCCGACCGACATCGGCCGGCAGGTCTTCGAGCAGTGTCGCGCGATCCTGCGCGAAGTCGATGCGCTGCGCGAGCTGACGGCCGGCGAGCAGCCGCCCGCCGGCGAGTTCCGGATCGGGCTCACGCAGGGCCTCGGCGAACTGATGCTGCCCGCGCTGATCGCCGAACTCGCCGCGCAGTGGCCCGCGCTCGCGACGCAGGTCACGACCGCGTGGGGCGGCATGCTCGTCGAGCGCGTCGCCCGCCGCGAACTCGATGCGGCGCTCGTGTTCCTCGCGCGCGAGATGGTGCTGCCGGCACAGGTCGACGGCGAACGGCTGCTGGCCACGCGGCTCGTCGCGGTCGGCCGCAAGGGTGACTGGCCGCGCCGCAGCTACCGGCTCGCCGATTGCCACGCTCATGGCTGGGTGCTCAATCCCGACGGTTGCGGCTTTCGTGCGGGCCTGCGGCGCGCGCTCGACGCGCAGGGCCTGCCGATGCCGGTCACGCTCGACGCCTACGGCCGCGACCTGCAACTGCAGAGCGTCGCGAACGGCTTCGGCATCGGGCTGATGCCGCTGCCGCTCGTCGAAGGCAGCCCGCTGCGCGACGCGCTCGACATCGTGCCGCTCGCCGATTTCAAGCCGCACATCGATCTGTGGTTGCTGCGCCGGCACGATGCGGCCCGCTTCGGCGCACCGCTCGCGGCCGTCGCCGCGCATGCGCGTGCGGCATTCGCGCTGCCCGAGCAGGCGCACGACCAGGCTGCATGACCGTATCGGGCGGCGGCAGCATCGCGCCGCCCGGTCGATGCTCGCGCCAGCCCTGCTCCGCTCACGCATCGCTGCGGCCGCGCTCGGTCCCGTCGACCGACGCCCCGCCCGTTTCCGTCTCGCCGCCCGCTTTGCCCTTCGCTGCGCCCTTCGTCTCGCCCTTCGTCTCACCCTTCGCTTCAACGCGGCTCGCCGCGTCGAGCACCGCACGCCCCGCCGCCACCGCGATCGCGTCATCCTGCGGCGTATGCACGCGGCTGCACAGCACGTCGCGATAGTGACGTTCGAGCGGATTGGCGCGGCTCAGCCCGTGATTGCCCGACAGCTTCAGCGCCTGCTCGACCGCATGGATCGCGTGCTCGGTCACGGTGCGCTTGACCAGCCCGCTCGTCGTGACCGACGGCGCATGACCCGCGTCGGTACGCCCGATGTGATCGTCGAGCAGCACGCGGTTCGCGTGCAGCCAGCCCTCGATTTCGCCGACCGCTTCCTGCACGCGCGGCAGCGTCGCGAGCGGTGCGCCCAACCCGCTCGGCGCACGCGTCGTCGCGAATTCGACCACCCAGTCGCGCGACGCGCGCGCCACCGCGTCGTACAGGCTGCCGAGCAGCGCGACCATCCACGCCTGCTGGTCGGCCTGCGCGTCGGCATCCGCGTGGGTCGCGGCCGACACGGCCCATGCGTCCGGTGCGCGCACGTCGACCGCGTGATCGGCCGGCAGCCGGACGTCGTCGAACACGACCTCGTGGCTGCCCGACGCACGCAGGCCGAGATGATTCCAGCTTTCGATCACGCGGATGCGATCGCCATCCGCATCGCGGTCGCGCGGCACGAGAAACACCCCGACCCGCGGCGCCGGTTCGTCGGTGCGCGCCCACACCGCCAGCCAGCGCAGCGCCGGAATCCCGGTGCTGTACAGCTTGTGGCCGGACAGCCGCCAGCCGTCGCCGTCGCGCCGGGCAACGGTTTCCGGCAGGCCGCCGCGCGACGGCGAGCCGAGCGCGGGCTCGACCCGCAGCGCGTTGATCAGCGCACCGTGCGTGACCGCGCTGTCGAACACCGCGCGCCGCACCTGTGCGGGCCAGCGGTTGTCGGCCCGGCCGAGCGCGCGATGTTGCAGATAGGTCATCGTCAGCACCAGCGCGGTGGCCGGATCGGCCCGCGCGACGGCCGCGACGATCCGGCTCGCCTGCGCGAGCGTCGCACCGGCACCGCCATGCTCGCGCGGCACGACCTGCGCGATCAGCCCCGCGCGATGCAGCCGCGCGAAGTTCTCGTGCGGAAAGCGGCCATCGACGTCGTTGCGCGCCGCGTCGGCGGCGAGTTCCGGCGCGAGGCGCTCGAGCAGCGCGGCGACGCGTGCGTCGTCGGCATCGTCGGTGGGCAGGAGGCGCAGCGCGGGCGGCTGCGGCGACGGCGAGGAAGCGGCAAGGCTGGCGGACATCGAAACGGATTCCCTGGGTAATACGGACAGGCGGCAAGCGCGACGGAGATCGGCAACCGCGGCAATCGATCGCCACGCGGCGCGGTATCCCATGAACCGGGCGATCCGCAACGCGTGCCCCCGGATTCGCCGGCGCCCGCGCGCCCGATCGTTCGTGAGCCCACAGCGTATGCGTAGCGCACACGCGTCCAAACCATGCAAATCTGATATTCAAATCGGGATTGATTATTTCCATTCCGCATGATCGCGGCGTTAACCTGCGCTCCATTCCTGCCCGGCCGCGTGCCGGGACATCCCCGCACCGGAGACCCAGATGAGCGTCGAATTCATCGGCATGATCCAGAGCCAGAAGCAGTCGGAAATCCACCCGCCGTCCGGCCCCGTGGTCGATCCCGGCTACGTGCGCGACTTTGCCCGCGCCCACGAGACGGCCGGCTTCGACCGGATCCTCGTGCCGCACCACTCGACCGGCCCGTCGGCGACGCTGACGATCGCGTTCGCGGCGGCCACGACCGAGCGCATCCACTTCATGCTCGCGCATCGCCCGGGCTTCACCGCGCCGACGCTCGCCGCGCGGCAGATCGCGACACTCGACCAGTTCAGCCGCGGCCGGCTCGCCGTGCACTTCATCTCCGGCGGCTCGGACAGCGAGCAGCAGCGCGACGGCGATTTCCTCGACCATGACGCGCGTTATGCGCGCACCGACGAATACCTCGGCATCCTGCGGCGAATCTGGACCGAAGCGCAGCCGTTCGATCACGACGGCGCGCATTACCGGTTCAAACAGGGGTTCTCGGAAGTGAAGCCGTTCCAGCAGCCGCATGTGCCGATCTATTTCGGCGGCGCATCGGAAGCCGCGCTCGCCGTGGCCGGCAAGCACGCGGACGTCTACGCGCTGTGGGGCGAATCGCTCGACCAGGTGCGCGACCTGACGACCCGGGTGCGCGCCGAAGCCGCGAAGCACGGCCGACAGGTGCGTTTCTCCGTGTCGTTCCGCCCGATCCTCGCCGCGACCGAGGACGAAGCGTGGGCGCGTGCGCATCGCATCCTCGACGAAACACGCCGGCTGCGCGAAGCGGCCGGCCTCGGCGCCGGCGGCCCGCAGCAAAGCGAAGGCGCGCGCCGCCTGCTGGCCGCGGCCGAACGCGGCTCGCGCGTCGACAAGCGGCTGTGGACCGAGATCGCCAGCCTCACCGGCGCGCGTTCGAATTCGACGGCACTGGTCGGCACACCCGAACAGGTCGCCGATGCGCTGCTCGACTACTACGACCTCGGCGTCACGACGTTCCTGATCCGCGGCTTCGATCCGCTGGAAGACGCGATCGACTACGGCCGCGAACTGATTCCGCGCGTGCGCAGCGCCGTCGCCGCACGCGACGCGGCGCGCCGCGCGGCCTGACGCAACCCGGGAGACCCTTACGATGTCCGCCGTTCCGTCCTCACTCGAACGCACCGCGTCGGGCCTTGCGCTCGACGCGTCGCCGCGCCAGCATTTCTGGTTCGATCCGCCCGCGCCGCGCATCGACGTCGCCGCCGAGCGCCGTCACCGTCAGGAACGGCTCGCGGCCGCGTTCCGCCTGTTCGCTCGCTTCGGCTTCGCACAGGGGCTCGCCGGCCACATCACCGCGCGCGACCCCGAACTGCCCGACCACTTCTGGGTGAATCCGCTCGGCGTGCATTTCTCGCAGATCAAGGTGTCCGACCTGCTGCTCGTCAACGCGCGCGGCGAAACCGCGATCGGCGCGCGGCCGCTGAACAAGGCCGCGTTCGCGATCCATGCGGCAATCCACGACGCGCATCCGCACATCGTCGCCGCCGCGCATACGCATTCGACATACGGCAAGGCGTGGTCGACGCTCGGCCGCCCGCTCGATCCGCTCACGCAGGACGCGTGCGTGTTCTATGAAGACCACGCGCTGTTCGACGACTTCACGGGGATGGTCGTCGACACGAGCGAAGGCGCACGGATCGCCGATGCGCTTGCGAAACCGGACGGCACCACGCACAAGGGCGCGATCCTGAAGAACCACGGAATCCTGACCGCCGGCCCGACGGTCGAGGCCGCCGCATGGTGGTACATCGCGCTCGACAACGCCGCGCACACGCAGTTGCTGGCCGAGGCGGCCGGCACGCCGCAACCGATCGATCACGCCACCGCGCGCCACACGCACGGCCAGATCGGCGGCCCCGAGGGCGCGCTGCATGCGTTCGACAGCCTGTTCGCGCGCGTCGTCGCCGACGAACCCGACCTGCTCGACTGAGCGCCTTCCCGCACGACCGGAGACCAGACCACATGACCCGCACCGCCGCACCCGCGCCCGCCAATGCGCGCCATACGCACGATACGCACGACACGCTCGACGACAAACGCCGCAAGCTGCTGCGCGCGGCCGGCGCCGCCGCGCTCGTCGCGCCTGCGATCACGCTTGGCCGCAAGGCCTGGTCCGCGCCGCCGCTGAAGAAGCTCACGTTCGCGTGGAACCAGAATGCGTTCTGCCTGACGCCGATCGTCGTCGCGCAGGAGCGCGGCTTCTTCGAGAAGAACGGCCTCAAGGTCGAACTGATCAACTACAGCGGCTCGACCGACCAGTTGCTCGAATCGATCGCGACCGGCAAGGCCGATGCGGCGGTCGGGATGATCCATCGCTGGCTGAAGCCGCTCGAAGCCGGTTTCGACGTGAAGATCATCGGCAGCTCGCACGGCGGCTGCGTGCGGCTGCTCGGCTCGAAGGCGGCCGGCGTCACGACGCTGCAGGCGCTGAAGGGCAAGACGGTCGGCGTCAGCGACCTGGCCGCACCCGGCAAGCATTTCTTCTCGATCCTGCTCGCGAAGAACGGGATCGATCCCGAGCGCGACATCACGTGGCGGCAGTATCCGGCCGACCTGCTCGGCGTCGCGGTCGACAAGGGCGAGATCCACGCGATCGCCGACGGCGACCCGAACCTTTACCTCCTCGAAAAGCGCAGCAACGGCGCGTACACGGAACTCGCCACGAACCTGTCAGGCGAATACGCACGCAAGGTGTGCTGCGTGATCGGCGCGCGCGGCGATCTCGTGCGCAACGACCGGCCGTCCGCCGCCGCACTCGCGCGCTCGATCGTGCAGGCCACCGAGTTCACGCACGACAACCCGAACGAAGCCGCGAAGGTGTTCGCGAAATATTCGCCGAAGATCAGCCCCGAGGACCTGCGCAAGCTGTACGCGACGCTCACCTACACGCACCACCCGACCAACGTCGACCTGCAGCAGGAAATCGCGTTCTATGCGGACGATTTCCGCCGTATCAGCGTGCTGAAGAAGAGCACCGACCCGCAGCGCTTCGCGCAGCAGGTCTATGCGAACGTGCTCGGGTGACGCGATGTCGACGATCGAACACGCCTCCACCGCGCGCACCGCACCGTCACCGGCCGGCGGCGCGCCTGCTTCCGGTGCTTCCGGTGCTTCCGGTGCTTCCGGTGCTTCCGGTGCTTCCGGTGCTTTCGGTGCTTCCGGTGCTTTCGGTGCTTCCGGTGCTTTCGGTGCTTCCGGTGCTTTCGGTGCTTCCGCTGCTTCCGCTGCTTCCGCTGCCTCCGCACGCGTGGCCTGCACGGTCTGTGAAGCGACGCTCGCGGCCGAAGCGCGCCGCGCGCGCACCTGGCCGACCGGCATCGCCGCCGCGCTCGCCTGGGCCGCGCTCGGCGCCGTCACGCAGCTTTGGCCGAACCGCATCGTCGGTTTCAGCGACTGGGCGTACACGGACACGTTCGGCACGGCCGCGTGGACGATCGCCGCGTTGCTGCTCGCCGCCGCGACGCTCGGTCATCTCGTCGCCGCGACGCGCACGCGGCTCACGCGCGTGCGCCCGGCCGGCCCGTGGCTCGTCGCGCTGCCGCTCGTGCTCGCCGCGTGGGAAATCGTCACCGCAAAAACCGGCTGGCTGCCGACGCCGTTCTTCGCGCCGCCGCAGGCACTGATCGAGGTCTACGTCGACGACTGGCCGCGCCTGCTCGGCAGCGCCGGCAACACGCTGAAGCTGCTCGCGCTCGGCTTTGCATACGGCGTCGCGGTCGGTTTCGCGGTCGGCGTGTCGATCGGCTGGTCGCGCCGGATCGGCTACTGGGTGCATCCGGTGCTGCGCGTGCTCGGCCCCGTGCCGGCCACCGCGCTGTTGCCGCTCACGTTCTACTTCTTTCCGTCGAGCTATTCCGCCGCCGCGTTCCTGATCGCGCTCGCCACCGGCTTCCCGGTCGCGGTGCTGACGTGGTCGGGCGTCGCGAGCGTCAACAAGCAGTATTACGACGTCGCGCGCACGCTCGGCGCGAACGCGCGCTTCCTCGTGCTGCGCGTCGCGATTCCGGCCGCGCTGCCGCACGTGTTCGTCGGCATCTTCATGGGGCTGAGCGCGTCGTTCACGGTGCTGGTCGTCGCCGAGATGATGGGCGTCAAGTCCGGGCTCGGCTGGTACCTGAGCTGGGCGCAGGGCTGGGCCTCGTACGTCAACATGTATGCGGCGCTGATCGTGATGGCGCTGCTGTTTTCCGGGCTGATCGCGCTGCTGTTCGCGGTGCGCGACCGCGTGCTCGCATGGCAGAAAGGAACCGTCAAATGGTGAGCGCCGCCGTACTCGAATCGTCCGCTTCCGCTTCGCCTGCCGTCACGGCGCCGCGCGGCGCGCGCATCGACATCCGCCGCGTGAGCCATGCGTTCGACGGCCCCGGCGGCCCGCTGCCCGTGCTCGACGACGTCACGCTGTCGGTCGCGGCCGGCGAATTCGTCGCGCTGCTCGGCCCGAGCGGCTGCGGGAAATCGACGCTGCTGCGCCTCGTCGCGGGCCTCGACGCCGCGCGGCAAGGCGGAATCGCGCAGGACGGCGTGCCGATCGAGCAACCCGATCCGTCGCGCATCGTCGTGTTCCAGGACCCGACGCTGTACCCGTGGCGGCGAGTGCGCGCGAACGTCGCGCTCGGCCTGGAGGCGCGCGGCGTGGCGCGCGCGTCGCAGCATCGCGTCGACGATGCGCTCGCGCGCGTCGGCCTGCAGGAATTCTCGAACGTGTTCCCGCATCAGCTGTCCGGCGGGATGGCGCAGCGGGTCGCACTGGCCCGCGCGCTCGTCAACGATCCGCGCCTGCTGATTCTCGACGAGCCGCTCGGCAAGCTCGATTCGCTCACCCGGCTCACGATGCAGGCCGAACTCACCGCACTGTGGCAACGCGACGGCTTCTCTGCGTTGCTCGTCACGCACGATGTCGAGGAAGCGCTGTTCCTCGCGCAGCGCGTGATCGTGTTCGGGCCGCGTCCCGCGCGGATCGTCGCCGAGTTGCGCGTCGACCTGCCCTATCCGCGTCATCGCGGCGACCCGCGCCTCGCCGAGCTGCGTCACGACGCGTTGCGGCATCTCGGGCTCGATGCGAGCTGGTAGATGCGCGGTACCGTTCGACGATGGGCCGCCGTGCGGCGGGAACGTAGCCGATGAATGCACCGACGTTCTCCGACTGGGCGCTGCTGTTTCTGCAAGGGCTGTATCGCGCGCAAGTCACGCTGTCGCGCGTGCTGCATGCGATCGGGCTGACGGGCGACGCCGACGGTCAGCCTGCCTGGCCGTGGGCCCGTCGCATCGCGCTCGAAACGCTGCGCATCGACGCCGGGCTCACGCGGCAACTCGCGTTCGCCGTCGCGGCGACGACGCTGGCCGCCGTGCTCGCGTGCATCGCGCTCGCGTTACGCAAGCGGCGTGTGGCGTCGGCGCTTGCGGTGCTTGCCGCGCTCGCCGTTGCGTGGTTCGCGCCGTGGCCGCCCGCTTCGCTGTGGCTTTCGCCCGCCGTGCCGACGAGTTTCCAGCGCGATCCCGCGCCGTTTTCGGTATCGAACGTGATGCGCGGCGCGCACTTGTATGCGCAACACTGCGTGGCGTGCCACGGCGTGGACGGACGCGGGGAAGGGCCGCTTGCGGCCACGCTCCCGCACTGGCCGCCGACCTTCGCCGGCGCCCTGCTCGCCCGCCGCCTCGACGGCGAACTGTTCTGGCGCGTGCGCCACGGGACACGCGACGAACACGATGCGCCGACGATGCCCGGCTTCGCCGCGACGCTCGGGCCCCGCGACACCTGGGCCGTGCTCGACTATCTGAAAGCGCTCGCTGCGGGCAGCGGCGCGCAGGCGGAAGGCGCGTGGCCCGTGCCCGTCCCGCTGCCGGCGCTCGACGTGCGCTGCGGCAGCGCCGCGCCCCAACCGCTCGATCGCTGGCGTGCAGGCCAGCGCGTGCGCATCGTCGCACTCGCGCCGGGCGCGACGCCCCCGCCGGAAGACGCGCGCTGGCAAACCTTGCTCGTCACGGCAAGCGGCACGCCCGTGGCGCAGACGGCCGGCACGACGCGAGCCGATTGCGTCGCGTCGACGCCCGATGCGTGGCTCGCCTTCGCGACGATCGCCGGCGTGGCGCCCGCCGCGCTCGGCGGCACGCAGCTCCTCGCCGATCGCCGCGGCTGGCTGCGGGCGCGCGCGTTGCCGGGCAGCGCGGGCTGGTCGGATGCCGACCTGCTGTGCCGCTCGGACGCCACGGCACGGCCGGCAGTACCGGCCGCGAACGGCGACGCACTGACCGCGCTGCTGCTGCGCGTCGACACGGAACCCGTGCGCGACGTACAGGCCGGACTCCCGCATTGATTGAATCCCTGACTTTCTCTTTCGACCGAACTTCACGATGAATCCGACCCGACGCCACTTCCTCGCGCAAGCGAGCGCCCTCGCCACGATCGCCGCGGCCCCGGCCGCCGTGCGCGCGCAATCGGGCACGCGGCCGCTGCTGCGCGCCGGCGACCAGAAAGGCGGGCTGCGCGCGCTGCTCGAAGCAGCCGGCGAACTGAACGGCCTGCCGTACGACATCGCGTGGACCGAGTTCCCGGCCGCCGCGCCGCTCGCCGAAGCGCTGAATGCGGCCGCCGTCGACTGCGGGCCGATCGGCGATGCGCCGGTGATCTTCGCGCTCGCGTCGGGCGCACGCATCAAGGTGATCGGCGCGAACCGCTCCGACCCGTACGGCACGGCGGTGCTCGTGCGGCCCGATGCCGCGCTGAAAGGGCCGGCCGACCTCAAAGGCAAGCGCATCGGCACCACGCGCGGCTCGATCGGGCATTTCGTCACGCTGAAGGCGCTCGACGCGGCCGGCCTGCCTCCCGACGCCGTCTCGTTCCGCTTCCTGCCGCCGGCCGATACGATGCTTGCGCTCGCAACCGGTTCGATCGATGCGTGGGCGACCTGGGAGCCCTATACCGCACTCGCGGAAACGAGCGGGCGCGCGCGCGTGCTCGTCAGCGGCCGCGGGCTGTGGTCGGGCCTCAGCTACATCGCGGCAACCGACGCGGCGATCGCGTCGAAGCGCGACGTGCTGCACGATTTCCTGCGGCGCGTCGTGCGCGCGCAGGCCTGGTCGTACCGGCATGCCGACGCGTATTCGGCGGCGCTCGCGCGCATCATCGGCATTCCGCCGGCGGCCGCGAAGCTGCAGTTCGAGCGCCGCAACACGCGCTGGTTGCCGATCGACGCGACGGTCATCGCCGAACAGCAGCGCACGGCCGACTTCTACCTGAAGGCGGGACTGCTGCGCCAGCCGCTCGACGTGCGTCCCACGTTCGACCCGGGCTTACCGCTCGCATGACCGGCCGCGCGACGCAGCGCAGCCGTCCGAACGGCTGCGGCGCTATCTGGCACAATCCCAGTCTCGCCATCCGCCTTCAGCCAGCGTCATGCCAGCCATCGCCGAACTCTTCGTCTATCCGATCAAATCCTGCGCCGGCATCGCGCTGTCGCGCGCGCAACTGCTCGAAACGGGCCTGGCGTACGACCGCCACTGGCTGATCACCGACTCCGCCGGACAGATGATCACGCAGCGCACGCACCCGCGCCTCGCGCTGATCCGCACCGCACTGAACAACGATGCGCTCGTGCTGAGCGCGCCGGGCATGCGCGAGATCCGCACGCCGCTCGACGGCGACGTAGCGTCCGCCACGCCGAAAATGGCCGCGACCGTGTGGCGCGACACCGTCGATGCGATCGACACGGGCGCCGACACGGCCGCCTGGCTCACCGAATTCCTCGGCACGCCCGCGAAGCTCGCGCGCTTCGCGCCCGACGCGCGCCGCGGCTGCAACCGCAAATGGACCGGCGAGATCGATACGCACACGCAGTTCGCGGACGGCTACCCGCTGCTCGTGATCGGCCAGTCGTCGCTCGACGACCTGAACGCGCGGCTCACCGCCAAAGGCGCACCGGCGATTCCGATGAACCGCTTCCGGCCGAACATCGTGGTGTCGGATCTCGACGCGTACGAAGAAGATTTCGTCGAGCATCTCGACACGGAAGGTGCGTCGCCCGTGCGGCTGCGGCTCGTGAAGCCGTGCACGCGCTGCCCGATGCCGACGATCGACCAGGTCACCGGCGCGCCCGATCCCGCGTGGCCGCACGAGCCGACCGACACGATGCAGACCTATCGCGCGAACCCGAACTTCGGCGGCGAGCTGACGTTCGGCATCAACGCGATCGTCGTCGAAGGCGCGGGCGGGTGGCTCGAAGTCGGCCAGTCACTGGAAGCGGAGATCGGGTTCGGCGATTGAGGCCCGTACACGGCACCGCTCACCCGATCACATCGCCTTCGTAGCCCGGAAGCCGCCCGAGCGGCTTCCTACTGCCTACTTCCCGCTTCCCGCTTACCCGTTACCGCTTCCGGCTACCCACATCACGACTCGCCATCACGCGGCATGCGCCCCCGCGTCGTTCGCCGCCGGCAACCGGATCGTCACGACCAGCCCCCCGCCGGCCGCATCGGCCAGCGTCACCGTGCCCTGATGCACGCGCGCGATCTCCCGCACGATCGACAGCCCAAGCCCCGTCCCTTCGACCGTCTGCGTCTTGCTGCCGCGATGGAAGCGCTCGAACACCGCGTCGCGCTCGTCCGCCGGCACGCCCGGCCCGTTGTCGATCACGTCGAGCCGCGCGTGCTCCCCGTCGCGCGACACGCGTACCGTAATCACCGCGCGATCGCCCGCATAACGGATCGCGTTGTCGATCAGGTTGCCGATCATCTCGCCGAGCAGGTCGGGCTGCCCGTGCACGTCGATGTCGGCCTCGTGCTCGAAACCGAGATCGATGTCGCGCGCGCGTGCGACCGGCGACCAGTCGAGCGTCACGCTGCGCGCGAGCCGGTGCAGCGCGACCGGCTGATGGGCAACAGCGTGGCCGCTGTCCGAATCGAGCCGCGACAGCGACAGCAGTTGCTGGACGATCTTCGCGGCCTGCCGCACCGCGCCGTTCGCGCGCCGCAGGTGCCCGTTCGCGCGCGGCTGCTCGTCGGGCCGCAGCGCGAGCTCGACGCCCGCCTGCACGGCCGCGAGCGGCGTCTTCAGCTGATGGGCCGCGTCCGCGAAGAAGCGGCGCCGCGCGACCTGCATCCGCTGCGTGCGGCCGATGTACTGGTTGATCGACTCGACGAGCGGCGCAAGTTCGCTCGGCATCGCGCCGGTATCGAGCGGCGTCGTGTCGTCCTCGCTGCGCGCGGCGACCGTCGCCGACAGCCGGTTCAGCGGCCGCAGCCCACGCCCGACGCCGAGCCACACGATGCCGAGCGCCAGCACGACCAGCAGCCCTTCCTGCAGCAGCGACCCCACCAGGATCTCGCGCGCGAGCGCCTGGCGCGCCTCGATCGTCTCGCCGACCATCACCCACACGATGCGCGATTGCGCGGTCGGCACGTCGTGCACCGGGATGCGCAGCGCGGCCATTCGCAACTGTTCGCCGCGATAGACGACGTCGTAGTAGCGCGTGACGAACAGCGCACCGTCGCCCGCGTCGCGCCCGTGCGGCAGCGGCAGGTCCGGGTAGCCGGTGACCGTGTGGCCGTTGTCCTCGCGGATCAGGTAGTAGATCTTGCCGCCGTCGCTCGATTCGAGCATTTCGAGCGCGAGATACGGCAGGTCGACCTCGATCTCGCCGTCATTGAGCCGCACGCCTTCGCGGATCGACTTCAGCGACGACGACAGCGTGCGGTCGAACGCGACGTGCGCGGCGTTCATCGCGCGCTGGTACGTGAGCCACGAGTCGAGCGCGAGCAGGCCGAGCAGCGGCAGCAGCAGCCACAGCGCGACCTGCGTGCGCAGGTTCGGGCGGGGCATCATGCGTTCCGCCGGGCCGCCGCAACGACGCCAGGCGCCGCGTCGGGGCGCAGCGCACCGCCGCGGACGGGCGGGAGGCTCATTCCGCCGCCTCCGCCCTCGCCTCCAGCAGATAACCGAGCCCGCGCAGCGTGACGATCGCGACACCCGTGTTCTCGAGCTTCTTGCGCAGCCGGTACACGTAGATCTCAATCGCATCGGCGTTGACCGATTCGTCGAGCCCGAAAATCTTCTCCGACAGCGTTTCCTTGTTGATCGCACGGCCGTTGCGCAGGATCAGCACCTCGAGCACCGAACGCTCGCGCGGCGTGAGCGACAGCGGCTCGCCCGCGAGATGGAAGCTGCGGTCGATACTGTCGTAGGAAAGCGGCCCGCATTCGACCCGCGAATGCTCGTGGCCGAGGCTGCGGCGGATCAGCGCGCGGGCGCGCGCCTCCAGCTCGGTCAGCTCGAACGGCTTCGCGAGATAGTCGTCGGCGCCGAGATCGAGCCCCTTCACGCGATCCTCGACCGACCCGTGCGCGGTCAGGATCAGCACCGGCACCGGATTGCGCCGCGCGCGCAGCCGCCGCAGCACTTCCAGCCCGTCGAGCTTCGGCAGCCCGAGATCGAGGATCACCAGCGCGTAATCCTGCGTGCGCAGCACGTGGTCGGCCGCCTCGCCGTCCGCCATGTGATCGACAGCGAAGCGCGCCGCGCTCAGCGCGTCGTTCAGCGACTGGGCGAGGTTCGGGTTGTCTTCGACGAGCAGCACACGCATGGGGATTCCGGGAAGGTCAGCGACAGGCCGCTACATTACATGATCCTTTCCGTCGCGACGCCTCGCGGAAACACCGGTTGCGCGGCCGGCGCGCCCGCGCGTCGGCCGGCCCGCCGACCGTCGCTGAACGCTCGGCGCTCGGCGGTCGCGCGGCCGCGCGGCGCGAAGCGCGAACCTTCACCTGCGCACCGCCGCTCGCGCAGGCCGACCACCACCGCCAGGAACGCGACGCTCGCCCCGGCCGTGACGACGATCATCGGCCGCGCGGTACCGTCCGACAGCCACGCCAGCACGCCGCCGCACGCGGCCGTGATCGCCATCTGGATAAAGAAGAACAGCCCGGACGCCGTCCCGGCGATCGTCGTGTACGGCTGCATCACCGCGAACTGGCAGGCCGGGATCGCGATCCCGACGGCGATCATCACGAAGAACATCGGGACGACGAGCGCCGCCACCGCTGTCGGCGCGACCGCTCCGCCGATCCACAACGCGGCGGCACCGGCCAGATTGACGCCCGCCGCCGCCGCGATGACCGAATCGGCCTTCCAGCGCGTGCCGGTCCGCGCGAACACGTGCGAGCCGATCAGGTAGCCGAGCACGGTCAGGCCGAAGATCGCGGCATACACCGGGCCGGACACGCCTCGCTGCCGCTGGAACAGCGTCGACGATTCCGCGATGAACGGGTAGTACGTGCAGTACGCGAAACTGATCGCGAGCGAGTAGCTCAGGAAACGGCGCTCGCGCAGCAGGCCCGCGTAGGTCCGCAGGAGCCCCGCGCCCGGCGCCGGCCGCGCGTCGCTTTCGCGGGTCTCCGGCAGGTAGCGCAGCACCATCGCCGCCGCGACCACCCCGCCCGCCGCCAGCGATCCGAACACGCCGCGCCATCCGAGCCACTCGGCCAGCGCGCTGCCGGCCAGCGGCGCAATCACGGGCGACAGCGCCATGCCGGCCGAGATCCGGCCCAGCATCGTCGCCTGCATCGCGGCCGGGAAGCGCTCGCGCACGATCACCCGCCCGACCACCGTGCCGCAGCAGCCGCCCAATGCCTGGAAGATGCGTGCGGCGACGATCGCCGCGATGCTGGTCGAGCACGCGCAGGCGACGCTCGCGACCACGTAGAGGCACAGGCCGCCGATCAGGACGGGGCGACGGCCGTAACGGTCGGACAACGGCCCCGACACCAGCATCGACAGCGCATAACCGACCATGTAGAGGGTCAGCGTGAGCTGCAGCTGGGCGTCGGTGCCGTGCAGCGTGTCCGCCATCGCCGGCAGCGACGGCAGGTACGCATCGATCGTGACGCGCGGCAGGCACACGACGAGCATCAACAGGAACAGCCAGCCCCACTGGGGTAATGAACGCGTTTTCATGCGGTGAGCCCGCCTCCGGTCGGATCGATGTGGTCGACTGAAATCTAAGGTCAAAGTGATATAAGCTGAAGGGCCATTAAATTCGACACTGACTGGACCACTATGGCGCGAGGCAAAGCCGCGATACCGCTCGATCTGCCGTGCCCTGCCGGGCTGTCCACGGGCAATCCGCAGTCGAAGCAGGCGTGCATCGCCGACGCGCTACGCGACGCGATCCTGAAACGCCTGCTCCCCGGCGACAGCCCGCTGCCGTCCAGCCGCACCCTCGCGGCGCGCTGGGGCGTCGCCCGGGGGACGGTCGAGGCGGCATACGACCGGCTGTGCTCGGAGGGCTACATCGCCCGCGCGCAAGGGTCGGGGTCGCGGGTATGCGCGGTGGTACCGGACAGCTACCTGCGCGCGGCCGCGCAGTCGCGCGACAACGGCGCGCCCCCTGTCGACACACGCCCCGCGCCGGCGCACACGACCGACGCCGCCGAGCCGGAACAAGGCGTGCGTCCGGGCGTCCCGTTCGTCGCGCGGCTTGCCGATCCCGGTCTGCTGCCGATGCAGCAATGGAAGAAGGCGCTCGGGGCCAGCCTGCTTGCCGCGACGGCGAACGACCTCGGGGCGACGCCGGCACAAGGCGTCGAAAGCCTGCGCGACGAAATCGCCGCCTACCTGCGCGAATATCGCGGCATCCCGTGCAGCGCCGGCGACATCTTCATCACGACCGGCATCCGGCATTCGATCGATCTCGTCGCGCGCACGCTGCTCACGCCCGGCTCGACGGTGCTGATGGAGGACCCCGGCTACGCATCGGCCTGGCAGATCTTCACGATCGCGGGCGCGACCGTGATCGACGTGCCGGTCGATCGGGAAGGCATCGATACCGCGTCGCTGGACCGCCATCCCGATGCGCGCGCGGCCTACGTGACGCCCGCCCACCAGGCGCCGCTCGGCGTCACGATGTCGGTGTCGCGCCGGCTCGAACTGCTCGACTGGGCGCAGCGCACCCGCGCGTGGATCGTCGAAGACGACTACGACGGCGAATTCAGCTACCAGACCGCCCCGCTGCCCGCGCTGAAATCGCTCGACGCGTGCGATCGCGTGATCTACTGCGGCTCGTTCAACAAGACGCTGTTCTCGGGGCTGCGCATCGGCTTCATGGTCGTGCCGGCGGCACTGCGGCCGGCGCTGTCGGCCGTGTGGCACGCGACCGCGCGCTCGGTCGGCGTGGCGCCCCAGCTGGCGCTGGCCCGCTTCATCGCGCACGGCGATTTTGCGAAGCATCTGCGGGCGGCGCGTCACGCGTACCGCCAGCGGCGCGACATCGTGCTCGACCAGTTGGCGAAACACGCCGGCGGACGGTACGCGGTGTCCGGCGAACACGCGGGCTTTCATTTCGTGCTGTGGCTGCCGGCCGGGATGGACGACGCGACGTATGTCGCGCAAGCCCGGGCGGCCGGCGTCGAGTTGCAGCCCGTCCGCGGATTCTGTCGAAGCGCGCGGTGCGAAGCAGGCGTCGTCGTCGGGTACTCGGCACTGACGGCCGCGCACGCGCGGCATGGCGGCCGGCTGCTCGCGAAGCTGCTCGCGCACCGCGTCTAGGCGCCCCGCCGTCGTTGCCGCGCCCCGCGGCAACCCGCTTCCCTCCGTTGCTAGATCGTGCCGCGCGCCGCGAAACGGCGGGCCGCCGCCGCATCGACCTCGGGAAATCCATGACACGAACGACGCGATTGTGAACTGAAATGAAAGCGGGCTGAAAGTGCGCCGCAATTAACATCCGCGTCACTCGAACAACACCTAGACGTAACTGGAGGAAGACATGCCGTTTGCACCGAAGCACCTCGCCGCCGCGCTGGCGGTCGTTCTGGGCACTGCCGCCGGCAGCGCCGCCGCGCAGGTTCCGGCCGGGTATCCGGGGAGTTACCAGGGCGTGATCGACGCCGCGAAGAAGGAAGGCAAGCTGATCGTCTACTCGACGACCGACACGGGCCTCGTGCGCCCGCTGATCAAGGACTTCGAAAGCCTGTACGGCGTGAAGGTCGAGTACAACGACATGAACAGCACCGAGCTGTACAACCGCTACATCAGCGAGAACGCGGCGAGCAGCACCAGCGCCGACGTGCTGTGGAGCTCGGCGATGGACCTGCAGGTCAAGCTCGTCAACGACGGCCTGATGGCGTCGTACGATTCGCCGGAAGGCCCGAACGTGCCGCAATGGGCGCAATACCAGAAGCAGGCGTACGGCACGACGTTCGAGCCGCTCGCGATCGTCTACAACAAGCGCCTGATTCCCGAAAACGAAGTGCCGAAAACGCGCACCGACCTGATCAAGCTGCTCGCGTCGCAACCGGACAAGTTCAAGGGCAAGCTCACGACGTACGACGTCGAGAAATCCGGCGTCGGCTTCAACGCGCTGACGCAGGACGCGCACCTGAACGAGAAGGTCACGTGGGAACTCGTGAAGGCCATCGGCAAGACCGGCCCGAAGCTGCAATCGAGCACCGGCGCGATGATGGAGCGCATCTCGTCGGGCGAGAACCTGATCGGCTACAACATCATCGGTTCGTATGCGTACGCGAAGGCGAAGAAGGACAAGTCGATCGGCTACGTATTCCCGAAGGACTACACGCAGATCGTGAGCCGCCTCGCCACCATCTCGAAGAAGGCGAAGAACCCGAACGCCGCCAGGCTGTGGGTGGACTACCTGCTGTCGAAGCGCGGCCAGACCATGATCGCGAACCAGGCGAACCTGTACGCGATCCGCACGGACGTGACCGGCGAGACGTCGGCCGCGAGCCTCACGAAGGAACTCGGCGATTCGCTGAAGCCGATCCAGATCGGCACCGGCCTGCTCGTCTACCTGGACCAGTCGAAGCGGCTCGCGTTCCTGAAGCAATGGCAGCAGGCGATCAAGAGCTGATCCGCTGATCGGCTGATCGGCTCCGGCTGACCCATGGCCGCCCGCCGCACGTCGCGCGGGCGGCCCCTTCCCCTTACCGACTTCCTTGAGGCGGCCATCCGGATGGCCGCAGGGGCGAACTCATGCTTTCAACCAGCACCCGCGGCACGGCACCGGCCGCGCCACCTGCCGCCGGCCCGCGCGACGCGATTCCCGCGCTGCCGGTCAACAGCCTGCAGCCGCTCGCCGGCATGCTGCGCTGGATCGTCGTCGCGGTACTCACCATCGCCGTCGCACTGCCGCTCGGCTTCATCCTGTTCCAGAGCCTGCTGTCCGCGCCGTTCTTCGATGCGAACAAGACGCTCGGCATCGAGGGCTTCCGCTTCGTCTTCAGCGATCCCGACTTCTGGTCGGCCGTGAAGAACTCGTTCATCATCGCCGGCGGGATGCTGTTCATCTCGATCCCGCTCGGCGGCATCCTCGCGTTCCTGATGGTGCGCACCGACCTGCCCGGCCGCCGCTGGCTCGAACCGCTGCTGCTCACGCCCGTGTTCGTGTCGCCGATGGTGCTCGCGTTCGGCTACGTGGTCGCGGCCGGCCCGGTCGGCTTCTATTCGGTGTGGTTCAAGGAACTGTTCGGGGTGCAGAACGTGCCCTGGAACGTGTATTCGATCTTCGCGATCACGGTGATCGTCGGCCTCACGCACGTGCCGCACGTGTACCTGTATTCGTCGGCCGCGCTGCGCAACCTCGGCTCGGACGTCGAGGAAGCCGCGCGCGTCACGGGCGCCCGCCCGTTCCGCGTCGCGCTCGACGTGAGCCTGCCGATGACGATGCCCGCGCTGCTGTTCGCCGGCGTGCTCGTGTTCTTCCTCGGCTTCGAGGTGTTCGGGCTGCCGCTCGTGCTCGGCGACCCGGAAGGCCACCTCGTACTCGCGACCTACCTGTACAAGCTGACCAACAAGCTCGGCGTGCCGTCGTATCACCTGATGGCCGCGGTCGCGGTGTGCATCGTCGCGATCACGTTCCCGCTCGTGCTGCTGCAGCGCCGCTTGCTGAAGACGGCGAACCGCTTCGTCACCGTGAAGGGCAAGGCCGGCCGAACGACGGTGCTGCCGCTCGGCGTGTGGCGCTGGGTTGCGCTCGCGATCGTCGTGCTGTGGCTGATGCTGACCGTGATCGTCCCGATCTCGGGCATCGTGCTGCGCGCGTTCGTGACCAACTGGGGCGAAGGCGTCGCGCTCGCCGAGGTGCTGACGCTGTCGAACTTCACCGAACTGTTCGAGCAGGACAACCTCGTGCGCGCGATCGTCAACACGCTCGGCATCGGCGTGATCGGCGGCGCGCTCGCGATCGGTTTCTACTCGCTCGTCGCGTTCGCCGGCCACCGCCGCCCCGACTGGGCGACCAAGCTGCTCGACTACCTCGTGCTGCTGCCGCGCGCGGTGCCCGGCCTGCTCGCCGGTCTCGCGTTCCTGTGGATCTTCCTGTTCGTGCCCGGCCTGCGCGAGCTCAAGAACTCGATGTGGAGCATCTGGATCGCGTACACGGTCGTGTGGCTCGCGTACGGGATGCGGCTCATCCAGAGCGCGCTGCTGCAGGTCGGCCCGGAACTCGAGGAAGCCGGCCGCAGCGTCGGCGCGACCCGCAGCCGCGTGTCGCTCGACGTGACGCTGCCGCTCGTGCGCTTCGGCCTGCTCGCCGCGTGGCTGCTGATCTTCATGATCTTCGAGCGCGAATACTCGACGGCCGTCTACCTGCTGTCGCCCGGCACCGAAGTGATCGGCGCGCTGCTCGTGTCGCTGTGGGCGACCGGCGCCGTCGACCAGGTCGCCGCGCTTTCTGTCATCAACATCGCGATGGTCGGCGCCGGTCTCGGCGTGGCCCTGCGCTTCGGAGTGAAACTTCATGGATAAGCTCATCGTCGACGACCTGCATCTCAGCTACGGCGCCAATCCGATCCTCAAGGGCGTGTCGTTCGAACTGAAGGCCGGCGAAGTCGTGTGCCTGCTCGGCGCGTCGGGCAGCGGCAAGACCACGCTGCTGCGCGCGGTGGCCGGCCTCGAACAGCCGTCCGACGGCCGCATCCAGCTCGACGACCGCGTGTTCTTCGACGGCGCGCAGCGCGTCGACCTGCCCGTCGAACAGCGCTCGCTCGGCCTCGTGTTCCAGTCGTACGCGCTGTGGCCGCACCGCACCGTCGCCGACAACGTCGGCTACGGGCTGAAGCTGCGCCGCGTCGCGCCGGCCGAACAGAAGCGCCGCGTGCAGACCGCGCTCGACCAGCTCGGCCTCGGCCATCTCGCGGAACGCTTCCCGCATCAGCTGTCGGGCGGCCAGCAGCAGCGCGTCGCGATCGCGCGCGCGCTCGTCTACAACCCGCCGGTGATCCTGCTCGACGAGCCGCTGTCGAACCTCGACGCGAAGCTGCGCGAGGAAGCGCGCGCGTGGCTGCGCGAACTGATCGTGTCGCTCGGGCTGTCCGCCCTGTGCGTGACGCACGACCAGACCGAGGCGATGGCGATGTCCGACCGCATCCTGCTGCTGCGCAACGGCCGCATCGAGCAGGAAGGCACGCCGGCCGAGCTGTACGGCGCGCCGCGCTCGCTGTATACGGCCGAGTTCATGGGCAGCAACAACCGGATCGACGCGTGTGTCGCGGCCGTCGACGGCGAACGCGTGACGCTCGCCGGCGACGGCTGGGAGCTGCAGGCCCTCGCCCGCGACACGTTCGCGCCGGGCCAGGACGCGCAGGCCGTGATCCGCCTCGAACGCGTGCAGGTCGCCGACGGCCCGGGCGCGAACCGGCTGCAGGCCGACCTCGTCACGTCGATGTATCTCGGCGATCGCTGGGAGTACCTGTTCCATTGCGGCGAGATGCGCCTTCGCGCATTCGGCCACGTGCCGCGCGCAGCGGGCAAGCACTGGATCGAATTCCCGACCAACGACTGCTGGGCGTTCGCGAAAGCGGGCTGACCCGCGCGCGGCGGCACGCTCGCCGTCGCGCACGCACACCGCGCACATCTCGTCATGGGATGACATGCCTTCCGGCGGACGTCTTCCGGCGTCCGCCGTAGGCTGCTGCGCGCCGCATCCGTTTCACCCCAACCCACAAGAACCAAGGAGACACCGTCAATGAAGTCACGCGCAGAACGTTCGATTCGCACAGTAGTCCTCACGGGATCGGCCGCCGCGGCCTGCATCGCCGCACCCGCCGCGCACGCGCAGTCGTCGGTCACGATGTACGGGATCATGGATGCCGGCATCGAATACACGAACCACGCGGCGCCGGAGGGCGGCAGCGCGGTCAAGCTGAAGTCGGGCAACAAGAACACGTCGCGCTGGGGCCTGCGCGGCGTCGAGGATCTCGGCGGCGGGCTGAAGGCCGTGTTCCGCCTCGAAAGCGGGATCGACCTCGCGAACGGCGCGCTCGACGACGGCCCCGATTCGATCTTCGCGCGCCGCGCGACGGTCGGCCTGAAAAGCAAATGGGGCGAACTGACGCTCGGCCGCAACTACACCGTCACCTACGACTACATGCTGCCGTTCGACCCGATGGGTTACGCGCAGAACTACTCGTGGGCCTCGGCGGCGACGGCGACAGGCGGCCGCAAGGACGGCATGTTCACGCGCTCGTCGAACGCGGTGCGCTACGACGGCGAATTCAGCGGGTTCAAGTTCGGCGCGCTGTATGGCTTCGGCAACGTGCCGGGCAGCGTGAAGACCAGCTCCAAATACGATTTCGCGGTCGGCTACGAGAAAGGCCCGTTCGCGGCGGTGGTCACGTTCGACCGGCAGAACGGCGCGGCCGACAGCGTCACGCCGGCCGATACCGTCAACTACATCCAGGGCATCCACGCGGGCCTGAGCTACGACTTCGGCAACCTGAAGACGATGGCCGGCTATCGCAACTACAAGCGCACGTTCCGCACCACGGCGGCGAACCAGTTGAGCGACACGTACTGGCTCGGCAGCTCGTACCAGTTCACGCCGGCGTTCTCGCTGATCGCGGCCGTCTATCACCAGAACATCAAGGGCGGCAGCGATGCCGACCCGACGCTCGTGTCGTTGCGCGCGAACTATGCGCTGTCGAAGCGCACCGTGCTGTACGCGGCCGGCGCGTTCGCGATCGCGAAGCACGACCAGAAGGTCGGCGTGTCGCGCGATTTCGTGGGCTACGGCACCACGCAGGTCGGTGTCACGGCGGGGATTCAGCAGCGGTTCTGAGCTTGACGATACGGGCGGCGAGCGGTCTTCGAATCGCGCCGCCCGTCTTGTGCGGTTCATTGCGCGCGTGCCGCCCTGCCTCGCATCCGCCGCGCGCATCAGCGTGACAACGGGCGATCGGCCAGCTTCCCGCACACGACGGCCGCGCCCTCATCCGTGGCCCTTGCCGGTCATTCGCCGTGCATCGTGAACACCAGGCGAACGAGGCTGCTCGTATCGCTCCAGTGCTCGCCAACCGCCGACAGCGGCACCGTGCGTGTGTCGATCGTCAGCCCCACCGGTCCGGCCGCGTCGAACACACCGCGCACCGACGCCAGCAAGCGCGGCAGCGACACGCTGCCGATGCCGCTGCCCATCAGTTCGATCGCGGTCGCCCGCAGCACCGCCCCCGGCAGCAGCACGTCCGCGCCGCCGATCGAGCCGATCTGCACGAAACGCAGCCGGCGGCCCTCGGGCGTCGCCTTCGCGGCGGCCGCCAGCAGCGTCTGCGCGCTGGCGCCCCACAGATAATCGAGCACGACGTCCACGCCCGCGCGGAAATGCGGTTCGAGCGCGCGTGCCAGATGTGCGTCGTCCTGCTGCAACGACACGACGGCATCCGCGCCGGCATTCAGCAACGCCTGCAGCGCGGCCGCGTTGCGGCCCGTCGCGATCACCTTCGCGGCGCCGAGATGCTTCGCGATCCGCACCGCCAGCCGCCCCGACGTACCTGTCGCACCGTTGACGAGTACCGTCTCGCCCGCGACGAGCCGCGCGCGTTCGGTCAGCGCCGCCCACGACGACATCCCGGGAATCGCGATCGCGGCCGCCGTGACGTCGTCGAGCGTATCCGGCAGCGGCACGCACCGCGTATCGGGCGCGATCGTGCGCTCGGCCATCGCGCCGAACGGTGCTGGCGCGCCGAAGAAGTAGACGCGCTGCCCGTCGTCGAGACGGCGACCAACCCCGTCGACGCCAACGACGAACGGATAACGCCCGTCCGACGAGTAATGCGTGCCGGCCGCGCGCCCCTGCGCGATCCGGCTCAGCGCGGACGCCGTCACGTCGATCAGGCTGTGGCCCGGCATCGCGTGCGGCGCATCGAACTCCATATGAACGGGGCGCTCGCCGGCGCCCGTCACGACTGCTGCTTTCATGGTGACTCCTTGAATCGGGGATCTCGATCGACGGTCCCGGTGCGCATCAGCGTGCGTCGAGCCACGCGCGCAGCGCGGGATCGCGTACTTCCAGCACGTCGAACAGGCCAAGCGCACGCAGCGCGGGCAACGCGTCGATCGCGTCGGCCTCCGCGCGCGCCCTCTCGGCCGGCGCGGCGTTCGGATCGGTCAATACACGTGCATTGACCAGAAACGCGCCGACGGTCCCCTTGCGGATCGTCGTTCCGCCAGCATCGACTTGGTTGGCATGGTCGGGAAGCATCTGTTCGGCTCGCATCGTGTCGTACTCCGGTTGTTATCGATGGACGCAGTGTAGGCGTGCAAATTCGGCCGATCTCCGGTATAACGGCCATTCGATACCGATATCCGGCCATGTCCGATCCGCTCCTGCCCGCCCGCTTCGTCACGTCCGACGACGGCCCGTTCGTCGTTGCCGCCGTGCTGTCGCAACGCGACCCGCGCGTGACGCCACCTCATTCGCATGCGCGCGGCCAGCTCGTCGGCGCGCTGAGCGGGTTGCTGACGATCGGCCTCGACGACCAGGACTGGGTCGTGCCGGCGATCCATGCGATCTGGATTCCACCGCATTGCCGCCATTCGTTGCATACGTTCGGGCCGATTTCCGGCTGGTCGGCGTTCATCGCAGAAGCGCGCTGCGCGGCGCTGCCGGATACCCCGCGCGCGATCCGCACGACGCCGCTGCTGCGCGAAGCCGTGCAGCGCGCGGCGAGTTGGGAGGGGTCGGAGCTGGATGCCGCTCGAACCCGGATCGCCGACGTGATCCTCGATGAAATCGCGTCGTCGGAAGTCGAGGCGCTGGGGCTGGCGAGGCCGCAGGATCCGCGGCTGACGAGGATCACCGATGCGCTTGCCGCGGATCTCGCGGACAACCGGCGGCTGGAGGAATGGGCCGAATGGGCGGGAATCAGCGCGCGGACGATGAGCCGCCGCTTCGTGGCCGAGACGGGGCTGACGTTCGCGCAGTGGCGTCAGCAGGCCCGGCTGCTGCGGGCGCTGGAGAAAATCGCCGACGGCGTGCCGGTGACGACGATCGCGCTCGATCTCGGGTACGACAACGTGAGCGCGTTCATCGACATGTTCAGGCGGGCGTTGGGGACGACGCCGGGGAAGTATATGGAGGCGGGGCGGCACAGCGACGCATAGCGCCCTCTACCGTGCCGTCGGAGACCGGTTCAATACGTCCCGTCGCCCTTCTTGACCGCCTCGTCCCCTTTCCCCTTGAACTGCTCCGCCAACCGCTCCGCACTCCTCGCCAGCAACGTCGTATCGACCCCGACCGCGACGAACAGCGCTCCCGCTTCCAGATAACGCCGCGCGGCCGCCTCATCCGCGCTGAGAATGCCCGGCGCCTTGCCGGCCGCCTTGATCGCCCGGATCGCGCCATCGATCGCGGCCTGCACGTCCGGGTGCCCCGGATGGCCGAGATGCCCGAGATCGGCCGCGAGATCCGCCGGCCCGATGAACACGCCATCCACGCCCTCGACCCGCGTTATCGCATCGATCGCGTCGAGCCCCGCGCGTGTCTCGACCTGCACGAGCACGGCCATCTCGTCGTTCGCGCGATGCAGGTAATCGCCGACCCGATTCCACCGCGACGCACGCGCCAGCGCGCTGCCCACGCCGCGAATCCCGTGCGGCGGATAACGCGTCGCGGCCACCGCCGCACGCGCCTCGTCGGCGCTCTGCACCATCGGCACGAGCAGCGTCTGCGCGCCGAGATCGAGCACCTGCTTGACGATCACCGGATCGTTCCACGGTACGCGCACGACCGGATGCGACGGATACGGCGCGATTGCCTGCAACTGCGCGAGGATCGTCGGCACCGTATTCGGCGCATGCTCGCCGTCGATCAGCAGCCAGTCGAAACCGGCGCCCGCGACCACTTCTGCGCTGTACGGATTGGCGAGCCCGAGCCACAGCCCGACCTGCGCGTCGCCGCGCGCGAGCGCAGCCTTGAAGACATTCGTAGGAATCCGCATCGTTCGCTTACCTCACTCGAAGTAACACTGGATCGTCCCGAGCGGGCCGTAGTCGACGCTGAACGTGTCGCCCGGCCGCGCCGCGCACGGCCGTGTGAACGAACCGCCGAGCACGATCTGCCCCGGCTCCAGCGCGACGTCGAAGCGGGCCAGCCGGTTGGCGAGCCACGCGACGCCGTTCGCCGGATGGTTCAGCACGCCGGCCGCGACGCCCGTTTCCTCGACCACGCCGTTACGCGACATGATCGCCGCGACCCACCGCAAGTCGACGTCCTGCGGCCTCACAGGCCGCCCGCCGATCACCACGCCCGCGTTCGCCGCGTTGTCGGCGATCGTGTCGAACACCTTGCGCGGCCGTTTCGTATCGGGGTCGATCGACTGGCTGCGCGCGTCGATGATCTCGAGCGCGGGCACCACGTAGTCGACTGCGTCGTACACGTCGAAGATCGTGCAGTCCGGGCCGGTGAGCCGCTTGCCGAGCACGAACGCGAGTTCGACCTCGACGCGCGGCACGATGAAGCGCCCGGTGGGGATCGTGCCGCCGTCGGCAAAGAACATGTCGTCGAGCAGCGCGCCGTAGTCGGGCTCGTCGATCTGCGACGTGTTCTGCATCGCCTTCGACGTGAGGCCGATCTTGTGTCCCTTCAGCGTGCGGCCTTCCGCGAGCTTGAGGGTCACCCACGCGCGCTGGATCGCATACGCGTCGTCGATCGTGATGTCGGGATGGTCGAGCGAGATCTGGCGGATCTGCTTGCGCTCGCGCTCGGCGTCGTGCAGACGCTGCGCGAGCTGGTCGATGAGGGCGGTTTCGAGCATGGTCGGATCGGGAATGGGGTTCAGCCGGCCCGCTTGTAGCGGGCGTGGATGTTGTTGTGCTTGTACGAGCCGCTTTCGCTGAACTCGGTCAGTTCCATCGACAGCGCGAGGTACCGTTTCGCGTACAGTTCCGCGAAATGCGCCTTGATCGCGTCGAACAGCGCGTCGCACGCGGCCTTTTTCTGCGCGTCGCTGCGGCCCGAGCCGATCTTCAGCGTCACGTGCACGAACGCATCGTCTTCCGTGCCGTCGGCTACGCAGTAGTCCTGCAGTTCGATCGCGCGCGAGCGGATGCCGCCCGTCGGGAACACGCCGCCCTGCGCGATCAGCGTGGCGTTGATCGTGCGCAGCAGCGCGGGAATGCGTGCGTCGTCGCGGATGTTCGCGGTGTATTCGACGACGATATGTGGCATGGCGGGTCTCCAGTCGAGTGCGTGGCGCGGTGCTCAGGCCACCGGAAAGATCGCATTGATCTGCCCGGTACCCGAACTCGCGAAATAGTCGGTGACGATCTCGACAGGTTTATCGTAGCGATCCCAGCCGAGCAGGCCGAGCAGCATCGCCGTGTCGTGCATCCCGCCTTCGCCGTGGCAATGCGTGTTGTACTCGGGCAGCATCGCGCAGAAGGTCTTGAAATCGCCCTGCTTCCACAGCTCGACCACGCGCAGGTCGACCTGCCGGAAGAATTCGCGGCTGATCTGGTGGATCGATTCCTCGGGGCTGCCGTTGTCGTTGAAGCGGTGCGACAGCGAGCCGCTCGCGAGAAATGCGACGTTCGAATCGCTTTTCTCGATCGCCTCGAGCAGCGCCTCGCCGAAGCGCCGGCTTTCGTCGAGCTGATGCCACATGCACCAGCCGGCGATCGACACGACCTTGAAGTGCTGGTCGGCATTCATGTAGCGCATCGGCACGAGCGTGCCGTATTCGAGTTCGAGGCTGTCGATCTCGTGCGCGCGCGTCGCGACGCCGCGCGCGCTGGCCGTCTCGGCGATCAGCCGGCCGAGCGCCGGATTGCCCGGATACGCATACTCCATGTCGCGGATGAAATGCGGCAGCTCGTTGCTCGTGTACGTGCCCGCGAATCGCGCATTGCAGTTCACGTGATAACCGGCGTTGACGAGCCAGTGCACGTCCGACACGACGATCGTGTCGACGCCGAGCGCGCGGCAGCGCTCGCCGATCAGTTGATGGCCGCGGATCGCCGCCTCGCGGCAGCCGTGATGCCTGCCGGGCAATTCCGACAGGTACATCGACGGCACGTGCGTGATTTTTGCGGCGAGGGACAGTTTGCCCATCGTTCAAGTCTCCGTTTGGTTCTTTCGTGCTGCAGACGACCCGCGCCCGTCACACGCCCCAGCGCGGAATGTGGTGCGAACCCATCGAGATGCACACGTTCTTGATCTCCGCGAACACCTCGAAGCTGTATTCGCCGCCCTCGCGCCCGGTGCCCGATTCCTTCACGCCGCCGAACGGCTGGCGCAGGTCGCGCACGTTCTGGCTGTTCACGAACACCATCCCGGCCTCGATGCCGCGCGCGAGGCGATGCACCTTGCCGACATCCTGCGTCCAGATGTACGACGCAAGGCCGTACGACGTGTCGTTCGCGAGCCGCAGCCCTTCTTCCTCGTCCTCGAACGGAATCAGGCACGCGACCGGCCCGAAGATTTCTTCCTGTGCGACGCGCATCCGGTTGTCGACGTCGGCCAGCACGGTCGGCCGCACGAAGTTGCCGTTGCGCAGGTGGTCGGGCAAGCCCGCCGGCTTGTCGGCGCCGCCCGCAACCACGCGCGCGCCTTCCTGCTCGCCGATGCGGATATAGCCCGTCACCTTTTCCCAGTGCTGGCGCGTGATCATCGCGCCGAGGTTCGTGGCCGGATCGGACGGATCGCCGACCACCAGGTTGTTCGCGCGGCGTGCGAATTCCTGCACGAAACGATCGTAGATCGTGCGCTGCACGAAGATCCGCGAGCCGGCCGTGCAGCGTTCGCCGTTGATCGAGAAGATCGTGAACAGCGACGCGTCGAGCGCGCGGTCGAAATCGGCGTCGTCGAAGATCAGCACCGGCGACTTGCCGCCGAGCTCCATCGAATACTTCTTCAGGCCCGCACGCTCCATGATCCGCTTGCCGGTCACCGTACCGCCGGTGAACGACACCGCACGCACGTCCGGATGGCGTACCAGTGCGTCGCCGGCCGTCGCGCCGTAACCCTGCACGACGTTGAGCACGCCCGGCGGGATGCCGGCTTCGAGCGCGAGGCGGCCGAGCTGGTCGGCCGTCAGCGGCGACAGCTCCGACATCTTCAGCACGGCCGTGTTGCCGAGTGCGAGGCACGGCGCCGTCTTCCACGTCGCGGTCATGAACGGCACGTTCCACGGCGACACCAGCGCGCACACGCCGACCGGCTGGTACAGCGTGTAGTTCAGCATCTGGTCGTCGACCGGATAGGTGCGGCCGTTCATCTGCACGCACACTTCCGCGAAGAAGTTGAAATTCTCGGACGCGCGCGGAATCAGCTGCTTGCTCGTCTGCGCGATCGGCAGGCCGGTGTCCTGCGTCTCCAGCGCCGCGAGCATCGGCACGTTCTTCTCGATCAGCTCGCCGAGCTTGCGCATCAGCTTCGCGCGCTCCTTGGCAGGCGTGTTCGCCCATTTCGGGAAGGCTTCCTTCGCGGCGCGCACGGCCGCGTCGACTTCGGCCTCGCCGCCCGATGCGACGTCGGTGATGACTTCCCCCGTCGCGGGATTCAGCGTCGTGAACGTCTCGCGGCTCTCGACTTCGCGGCCGTCGATCCAGTGCTTGATGGTCATGCTCTCTCCTTGGGCGACGGGCTCAGCCGGCGCGATAGTAGTCTGCTTCGCCGACGATCGTGTTCACGAGCCGGCCGATCCCTTCGATCTCGGTCACGACCTCGTCGCCCGGCTTCGTGTCGGCCAGCCCCTCGGGCGTACCGGTCAGGATCAGGTCGCCCGGCGAGAGCGTCATGAAGCCGCTGATGTGCTCGATCAATGCCGGCACGTCGAAGATCATGTCGCGCGTGCTGCCGCGCTGCGTCTCCCGTCCGTTCACCGTCGTGCGCAACGTCAGGTCGCCCGCATCGCCGATCTCGTCGCGGCTGACGAACCACGGCCCGAGCGGCGTGCAGGTGTCGCGGTTCTTCACGCGCAGGTTCGGACGGTAGTAGTTCTCGAGATAGTCGCGGATCGCGTAGTCGTTCGCGACCGTGTAGCCGGCCACGTAGTCGAGCGCCTGCGCGCGGCTCACGTTGCGCGCAGGCCGGCCGATCACGACGGCCAGTTCGCACTCGTAGTGCATGTGCGTCGCGTCCGCCGGGCGCACCGTGCGCGAACGGTGGCCGATGAACGTATTCGGCCCCTTCAGGAAGATCAGCGGTTCGCTCGGCGCCTTGAACGCGAGTTCCTTCGCGTGGTCGGCGTAGTTGAGGCCGAGCGCGAACGTGGTGCGCGGCGCGACGGGCGGCAGCCACGCGACCGCGTCCTCGGCAACGACCCGCCCCGTATCGAGACGGATCGCGCCGTCGCCGGCCGGTTCGGCCGCATGCACTGCGCCGTTGTAGATCACGCGTGCCGTCTTCATCGTGTTTCCTCCGCGATCAGCGTGTGCCGCAACGTGCCGATGCCGGCGGCGGCGATCTCGATCGTGCTGCCCGCGCGGGCGCGCGGTGCGCCGCCCGCGACGCCGAGCAGCAACACATCGCCCGCGTCGAACGACATGAAGGCCGTCACGTCGGCGATCAGTTCGCGCACGGAGCGGACCAGCGTGGCCGTCGAGGCGGACACGGCCACCTCGCCGTCGATCCGCACGGTCAGGCCGATCGTGTCGACATCGCCAAGCGCGGCGGCCGGCACGATGGCCGGGCCCATTGGGCAGAAACCGTCGCGGCACTTGAAGCGCACGGCCGGACGGTAGTAGTCGGGATGGGGGACCGACACGTCGCTGGCGAGCGTGAAGCCGTGAAGGTAGTCGAGCGCCCGCGCGGCCGGCACGCGCGTCGCGCGCCGGGCGAACACGACAGCCACTGACGCGTCGATCTCCAGGGCGTCGACGCCGGCCGGCACGACGACGGTCGCGCCGTCGGCCGCATGCGTGTTGGCGGGCTTGATGTACAGGACCGGCGCCTGCGGCGGGCGGCCGTAAGGCGGTGCGTTCACGGCATCGCCGAGTGCGTCGAGCGCCGCACGCTCGTTGAGCAGCGCACCGTAGACGGTACCGATGGCGACCGGCAACGGCGGCGCCGCGGCGGTCATGCAAGACAGCTCCATGCGTCATTCCCCTGCCGCGCGTCGCGGCGCATCGTCAATACTTAACATCTTAAGTAAACAATCGAACGCTGGCAACCTCGATTACCCTGATACGCGAAATTCACTCCCTTCGGCTGTTAAGATTGATGCGTCCCCGTCCACTGCCCACCCCGATGAACCGTACGCTCGACCATCGCAACCTGGCCATGCTGCTGCTCGAGGCCCGCGAAACGCTGATGGGTCTGTTCCGCCCCATTCTCAAGGAATTCGCGCTGACCGAACAGCAATGGCGGATCATCCGCGTGCTGGACGGCGAACCGGCGCAAGCGCTCGAAGCGGGACAGATCGCGCGGCGCTGCTGCATCCTGAGCCCGAGCCTCACGGGCGTGCTGGAACGGATGGAGCGCGACGGCCTGATCACGCGCACGCGCGCGCAGGAAGATCAGCGCCGGCTGCTGGTGAGCCTGACGCCGCAAAGCAGGAAACTGGTCACGGAAATCGGCCCGCGGATCGACGAGCAGTACCGGCAGCTCGAATCGCGGTTCGGCGAGGACGGCCTCGAAGACATCTATCGCGCGCTCGACCGGCTCATCGAGCTCGGCGGCAACACGTGATGACGGCCCCCGTTCCCGCCAGCCGCGGGAACGAGGGCCGGTGCGGCGGGACGGTCAGTGCACCGCGCCGCGCATCAGCTCGGTCACGGCCACGCCGCGCGACGTGCGCATGCATTCCTCGACGTAATCGATGAACGGCAGCGGCTCGAAATCGATTTCGTCGCGCACGCGACGGTTGTCGAACACGCGATCGACCGTCGCGAATTCCCCGCAGCGCTGCAACGCCCGGCCGATCACGCGCTCGAGTGCCGGATCGGTTCGCCCGAGCACGTCGCGCACCACGAGCGGCAATTCGGCCGGCGCACACGCCGCGTAGCGCGGTGCGCCGGTCATCCCCGCCGCCTCGTCCATCGCACGCACGATCTGCGCGACCTGCGGCGCCTCGTCGCCGGCCGACACGTGATACAGGTCGTGTGCGAGCGTCGGCTTGACGGCCAGCAGCATCGTCGCGCGCGCCACGTCGTCGACCGACACGATATCGATGCGCGTCATCGGTCGCGCGGTGAAGCGGCGTGCGGCATGCGCCAGCCGGAACATCCAGAACGAATTCGGCGCGGGCCGCGTACCGAGTACCGTGTGGCCGACCACATGCGACGGCCGCACCACGACGAGCGGCAGCCCGAGCGCTCGCAGGCGCTGCTCGGTCTCCGCCTTCGCATGCAGGTAGTCCGCGGCGAGCACCGCGCCCGGCAGGCCTTCTTCGTCGCGCGCGACGTCGTTCGCCGCGTCGCCCGCCGCCTCTTCCTGCACGATCCCGCCACGGCCCGCATGCGCGTAGGCCGTGCCGACGTAGACGAAGCGCAGCAGGCGCGGCGCCCGTGCGAAGCGCTCGGCAAAGCGCACCGCGTCGGCGATGTCGGCCCGCAGGTGCGCGCCGTCGGCCGGCGACGCATGGCCGGCGCAGTGAATCACGTGCGTCGCGGCGGCGAGGCGCGGTGCGTCGGCGCCCTGCCACACGTCGCCGAGCGCACCGACGATCACGTTCGCATCGGTCAGGCGCGACGCCCAGTACGGCGCCAGCCCCGCGCGCAGCGCCGCTTCGCGCAGTCGCGCGACGGCATGGCCGCGATCCTGCGCGCGCACGACGCAGACGATGCGGTCGAGCAGCCCCGCATTGACGAGCGCCGTCAGGACGGTACTGCCGATGAAGCCGGTTGCGCCGGTCAGCACCAGCCGCCCGACGTTCGCCGCCGCGACCGGTGCGCTGGCCGGCGACACGAGGCTCGTCCGCCAGTTGAGCGACAACGCGGTTTTCCAGATCAGCACGATAGTCTCCTTCGAAGAATCGGCCGGGCGGCGCGGCGGCCGCGGTTGCGGGCTGCGCACGGCTCACCGGCCGGGCCGGGGCCTGACGCGCGCCCCGGCAGTCCCGATCGGGCGTGCGGCCCGCGATCGCGTCGATCGCGTCTCTGGCACGAGGCGGCGGCAGCCGCCGAGGACGGGCGTCCGCGGCACTGGATCGGGAATATCTCAGTGTGGGGCCCGACCGCAGGCAAGTCTGTCCCGAAAGTTTCGTGAAAGTGTGCCGATTTGTATGCGATTGTCGGAGTCTGTCGTCCGGCAATGCAGTCGGAACGCCGCAACATCCGGTCGCGCCCCTCCGGCACGGCAGGACCGCGTCGGCCGGCCCGGTTTCCGCGGCCGGTTGCACGCGACAGATCGACGCGCCTCTCGGCGATGTCGTCCCATGTCTCGAGGATCGACCGCGCCCTGATCGGCGCCGCGCTCGCCGGTGGGCGTGTGTTCGCGCGCGCCGCCGGAATAACCATGAATCGTCAGACATCGTTTCATCTGAAACCGCAATGAACTCAATTCGGATTTATTGCGGATTATCACTTGCGTTTCACACCAGTCTATCTAGACTGATCAAGTCAAAACGGTCGAATGTTCATTTTTTGGAGACGATCACAATGCGCCTCACCATTCGGATTAATGGCAGCGAATCAGCAACCCGGCACTCGTTCGCGGTACTGTGGGTCGACACCGACGAAGGACTGTGGTCGCGCGAGGCACATCAGGGCATCGATCTTCCGGCCTGGGGCAAGGTCCGCGACGTCGAGGGTGCGATGGCGCTCTGCGCGGCTGATGGCGGGAATGCCGTGTGCCAGTTGAAGGGACTGTCGTTCGGTGCGACCCAGCGCGAACAGGGCTCCGCCGTACTCGCCGGCAATCACGCCGGCGCATGGCGACTGCAGGCTGTCGATCGCTGCACGAGCGAGCCGGAATACCGGGAATTCATTTCCGTCACCCGGTAGATATTAGCGACGTAATTCGTCTGCGGTTTTCGGGTTTATTCCGGTTTCAGTGATATTCATTTCGATATTCAGTATTAGCGGCGCCCCTTTTCGGGGCGTTTTCATTTTTGGTGCAAATAAATAATCGCGAACCGGGCAATTGATCGCGCGCCGGGGACGGTCGGCATCGATTGTCCAGGAGATCGTGTGAGCGGATCGATACGCACCGAATCGGCCGCCTTCAATCACCTGCTGCGTCTGTGAAGCTCCGCTTCCGCCCTCTTTTCGTATGTCCTGTTCCGCCCTTTGCCGAATCGCCGATTCGCGCCTTTTCACGGGGCCGGAACATACTTTCCCCACACGGCGTTTACTCATTTATTACAATCGCATTATTCAGACTGACTCGCCGCCCTCCGGCGGCCCGACCCGGCCATTGCATGAGCGTGAAAAAGAAGACCCACCCCGCCGATCCGTACGCGGCCGCGACCAAGAACCCGATGCTCGCGTCGCGCCTGCCGATGTGGCGCTCGAAGCTGATCGTGATCATCGTGTTCCTCGCGTTCGCCGCGCTGATCGGCCGCGCGTTCTGGGTGCAGGTCGCGAACAAGGAGTTCTACGTCGGCCAGGGCCAGAAACGCTACCAGCGCACGATCGAGCTCGACGCGATGCGAGGGCGCATCGTCGACCGCAACGGCGCGATGCTCGCCGTCAGCCTGTCGACCTATGAAATCTGGGCGAACCCGAAGCAGGTCGCCGACACCGACTACCCGCAGATCTCGAAGCTGCTCGACATGCCGCTCGTCGAGGTCAAGCGGCGCCTCGGCAACGACAAGACGTTCGTGCTGCTCAAGCGGCAGGTCGACGCCGACACGGCGGGCAGGCTCGACAAGCTCGCGATCGACGGCATCACGCAGATCGCCGATTCGAAGCGCTTCTACCCGGAAGGCGAATCGGCCGCGCACGTGGTCGGCTTCACGAACGTCGAGGACAAGGGCCAGGAAGGCGTCGAGCTCGCGGCGAATGCGCGCCTGTCGGGCACGTCCGGGCAGCGCGAGGTGATCCGCGACCGGCTCGGCCGCATCGTGTCGGACACGCGCCCGCTCGTCCCGGCGCAGCATGGCGCGACGATCGAGCTGACGATCGACCGCCGCATCCAGCAGCTCGCGTTCAGCCAGCTCAAGGCGGCCGTGGTCGAGAACAACGCGGTGGCCGGCAGCGTCGTGGTGCTCGACGCGCAGAACGGCGAGATCCTCGCGCTGGCGAACTACCCGACCTTCGACCCGAACGACCGCGCGCGCCTCACCGGCCAGCAGCTGCGCAACCGCGCGGTGATCGACACGTTCGAACCGGGCTCGACGATCAAGCCGCTCGTCGTCGCGCTGTCGATCGACGAACGCAAGGTCACGCCGAACACGATCATCAACACGTCGCCGGGCACCTACAAGATCGGCCCGGCCGTGATCCACGACACGTCGAACCACGGTTCGCTGACGGTCTCGCAGGCGCTGCAGAAGTCGAGCAACGTCGCGCTCGCGAAGCTCGCGCTGAACCTGCCCGCCGAAACGATCTGGAACAAGTACCAGGAATACGGGATCGGCCGTGCGCCGGAACTGACGTTCCCGGGCGTCGCGTCGGGCCGGCTGCGCGGCTACAAGCGCTGGCGGCCGATCGAGCAGGCGACGATGGCATACGGCTACGGCCTGTCGATGTCGCTGCTGCAGATCGCGCAAACCTATACGGCCTATGCCGGCGACGGCACGCTGCACCCGGTGTCGCTGCTGAAGAACGGCACCGACCAGCAGACGATCGACGCGCATCGCGGCCATCGCGTGACGTCGCCGCAAACGGCCGCGTCGATTCGCTCGATGCTCGAGATGGCGGTCGGCGAAGGCGGCACGGGGCGCCGCGCGCGCGTCGACGGCTACCGGATCGGCGGCAAGACCGGTACCGCGCGCAAACAGGTCGGCGCGACCTATGCGAAGGGCAAGTACCGCGCGCTGTTCGCGGGGATGGCACCGATGAGCAACCCGCGCCTGATCGTCGCGGTGATGATCGACGAGCCGCGCGGCAAGGGCTACTACGGCGGCACGGTGGCCGGCCCGGTGTTCGCGTCGGTCACGAGCGGCTCGCTGCAACTGCTCGGCGTGCCGCCCGACGCGCCGGTCGAGCCCGAGAAGACGCCGCCGGCGAAGCCCGCCGCGCCGCAGAAGACGGTGGCCGCGCCGAAAGCGGCTGCGCAAACCAGAACGGCTGCGGCACCGAAAGCCACCGCGCCGCTGAAGACTGCCGCGCCGTCGAAAGTACCGGTGCAGCCGGCCACCGCTGCCGGATAAGCGCGGCACGTCCCCGCGACACGTCGGCCGCCGGCGCGTGTGGCACACCGGCGGCGCCTGGCCGCCACGCATTTCCCCGCCATCGGGCACCGTCCCACTTTCTAGGAACGCCGCGCATCATTTGAGCGTTCCCGCTCGCTCCTCCTACAATTTTTTCGCGTGTCGGGCAGCCCTGCCCGTGCGCGCGACTACAAAAAAGGAGAGAGACGCATGCGATTCCACTGGAAGACGCTCGCACTGGCCATCGCGAGCGCGGCACTGGTCGGCGGGGTACCCGCCCATGCCGCCGACCCCGCCGACGTGAAAATCGGCTTCCTCGTCAAACAGCCGGACGATCCGTGGTTCCAGGACGAATGGCGCTTCGCCGACCAGGCGGCGAAGGAAAAGCACTTCACGCTGATCAAGATCGCGACGCCGAGCGGCGAAAAGGTATCGACCGCGCTCGACAGCCTCGCCGCGCAAAAGGCACAGGGCGTGATCATCTGCGCACCCGACGTGAAGCTCGGCCCCGGCATCGCGGCGAAGGCGAAGCGCGCGGGGATCAAGCTGATGTCGGTCGACGACCAGCTCGTCGACGGCCGCGGTGCACCGCTCCAGGGCGTGCCGCACATGGGCATCTCCGCGTACAGGATCGGCCAGCAGGTCGGCCAGGCGATCGCGGACGAGACGAAGCGGCGCGGCTGGAACCCGGCCGAGGTCGGCATCATCCGGATCGCGTACGACCAGTTGCCGACCGCACGCGAACGCACGACCGGCGCGGTCGATGCGCTCAAGGCCGCCGGCTTCCCGGCCGCGAACGTGATCGATGCACCCGAAATGACGGCCGACACCGAAGGCGCGTTCAACGCGGCGAACATCGCGCTCACCAAGCATGCGAATTTCAAGCGCTGGGTCGCGTTCGGCTCGAACGACGACACGACGGTCGGCGCGGTGCGCGCCGCCGAGGGGCGCGGCATCGGCGCGGATGCGATGGTCGCGGTCGGCATCAACGGCAGCCAGATCGCGCTCAACGAATTCGCGAAGCCGAAGCCGACGGGCTTCTACGGCTCGATCCTGCTGAATCCGCGCCAGCACGGCTACCAGACGAGCATCGACATGTACGACTGGATCACGAAGAACCAGGCGCCGCCACCGCTCGTGCTGACGTCCGGCACGCTGATCACGCGCGACAACGAAAAGCAGGCGCGCGCCGCGCTCGGCCTGTGAGCCGGCACAAGGAGCCGACATGACACGCACCACCCTCGTGACGGGCGCCGCCGGCGGCATCGGCCAGGCGCTGTGCCGCACCTTCCTCGCCGCCGGCGACCGCGTGCTCGCGCTCGATCGCGACCGCGCGGCGCTCGACCGCTTCATCGATACGCTCAGCGACGCGCGCGTAACGCCGGTCGTCGACGACCTGACCGACGCCGAGCGGCTGCAATCGACGCTCGAATCGCATCCGCAGGCCGACGTGCTCGTCGCCAACGCGGGCACGGCCGCGTCGACCACGCTGCGCGACACGACGCCCGCCACCTGGCGCACGGATCTCGACGCGAACCTGACGGCCACCTACATGAGCGTCGAAGCCGTGCTGCCCGGCATGCGCGCACGCGGGCGCGGCGCAATCGCGATCATCGGTTCGGTCAACGGCGTGCATGCGCTCGGGCATCCGGCGTACAGCGCGGCGAAGGCCGGGTTGATCAGCTACACGAAATCGCTCGCGATCGAATTCGGCCGCGACGGCGTGCGCGCGAACATCGTGCTGCCGGGCACCGTGAAGACACCCGCATGGGAAGCGCGCGTGCAGCGCAATCCGCAGGTGTTCGAGCAATTGAGGAAGTGGTATCCGCTCGACGATTTCGCGACGCCGGACGACGTCGCGCAGGCCGCGCTGTTCCTGTGCTCGCCGGCTGCGCGGATCATCACGGGCGTCGCGCTGCCCGTCGACGGCGGCCTGCTGGCCGGCAATCGCGTGATGGCGCAGGAGCTGACGCTCGAGACGTTCTACTGAAACCGAAGCACGCGGCGCCGGCGGCCGCGCGGGCCGGTGCCCGCTGCCCGCTGTCCGGCCTGCTGCCGCGCGCCGTCAATGCGCGGCCGCGACCGGCTTCGCCATCCTGCCGAGCACGTGCTCGGTCATCCCGCGCGCGAGTTCGGTCTCGCCCATGAACACGGTGCCGATGCCCTCGTTCGACAGCAGCGCGGCCTCGTCGCCGCTGTTCGTGCACAGCACGACCTCGAGCGCCGGGTTGAGCGTGCGCGAGATTTCGACGATCTGCCGTACGTCGAACACGTCGGGCAGCGTGACGACCAGCATCCCGGCGCGCGCGATATGCGCCTGCACCAGCACGATCGGCTCGATCGCATCGCCCGACACGGCGGCAACGCCTTCCGCGCGCAGTTTCTCGACGAGCTCGCGATTCTGCTCGACGACGACATACGCGATGCCGCGCTCGTCGAGCGCATGTGCGATCCGCGTGCCGACCTTGCCGTAGCCGACGATCACGACCTGCCCGGTGAGATGCGTCTGCGGCGTCGACATCGGCAGCGCGGCGAGCGGATCGTCGCGCGCCTCGAGCTTGCGCGCGAACGCCGAATGCTTGCGGATCCACGCAAGCGCCGGATCGATCATCGCGAACAGCAGCGTGTTCATCGCGATCGAGATCAGCGCGACCGCGAGGATCAGGCTCTGCCCCTCGGCCGACAGCAGCCCGAGCGCACGGCCGAGCCCCGCGAGGATGAACGAGAACTCGCCGATCTGCGCGAGGCCCGCGCCGACCGTCAGCGCGGTATTCAGCGGATAGCGGAACGCAATCACGAGCGCGACCGCCGCGAGCGTCTTGCCGATCACCACGATCGCCGCGACCTCGATCACGTGCAGCGGCTCCGCGAGCAGGATCTTCGGGTCGAACAGCATCCCGACCGAAATGAAGAACAGCACCGAGAACGCATCGCGCAGCGGCAGCGTCTCGTCGGCCGCGCGCCGGCTGAACTCCGACTCGCGCATCATCATCCCGGCGAAGAACGCGCCGAGGGCGAACGACACGTCGAACAGCTTCGCCGCGCCGAACGCGATGCCGACCGCGGCCGCGATCATGCACAGCGTGAACAGCTCGCGCGAGCCCGTGCGCGCGACGAGCCACAGAATGCGCGGGAACACGCGCTTGCCGACCACCAGCATCAATGCGATGAACGCCGCGACCTTCAGCATCGTGACGCCGAGCGTGCCCCACACGCTGCCGCCGGCCGCGTGAGCGTCGCCGGGCGGCGTGCCGCCGAGCAGCCCCGCGACGGGCGGCAGCAGCACGAGCACGAGCACCATCACGAGATCCTCGACGACGAGCCAGCCGACCGCGATGCGCCCGTTGACCGTCTCGACGAGCCCGCGCCCTTCCAGCGCACGCAGCAGCACGACGGTACTCGCTACCGACAGCGCGAGCCCGAACACGAGCGCCGCACCGACGCTCCAGCCCCAGGTGAGCGCGAGGCCGCCGCCGAGCAGCGTGGCCACCGTGATCTGGACGATGGCCCCCGGCAGCGCGATCTTGCGCACCGCGAGCAGATCGCCGAGCGAGAAATGCAGGCCGACGCCGAACATCAGCAGCATCACGCCGACTTCGGCGAGCTGCTGCGCGAGCGACAGGTCGCCGACGAAACCGGGCGTGCCGGGGCCGATCACGATCCCGGCAAGCAGATAGCCGACGAGCGGCGGCATTTTCAGCAGCGACGCGAAGTAACCGAAGACCATCGCGAGACCGAAACCGGCCGCGAGCAACGCAATCAGGCTGATGTCATGAGGCATCCCCCCTCCCAAGTTCTTGTAACGATTTAGTAAGGTTCAAGAACGAAAGGATAAGGGATGAGGCGGAAGAATGGCGCGCCGCCGCGAAAAATTCACGCGGTGGCGCGCCTTGGCGGGGTGCAACCCCGGCGAAACGAAAGGCGCCGCGCGGATCGCGCGGCGCCTTGAAGCACATCGGACAGGCGGGGCAGGCGCCCCGCCGCCCCCGTCAGCGCGACGCTTGCGGGAACCGCGCGCCCGGCGGCGGTTCGGGCCGGGTCGACGGCACGCTCTTGCGCACCTTCGCGACCTGCGCGGCGGTCACCGGCGCCCCCGTGTTGCCCCAGCTCGTGCGCACGAAGTTGGACACATCAGCGACTTCCTGGTCCGACAGGCGCCAGCCGAACGGCGGCATCGTGAACGTCGACGGCGCGGTGCGCGTGCCCTGCAGCGCGCTGCCTTCCAGCACGACGTGGATCAGCGAGGTCGGATCGTCGCCCTGCACGACCGGGTTGCCGGCGAGCGCCGGGAACACGCGCGTGTAGCCATGGCCGTCGCTGCGGTGGCAGGCCGTGCAGTTGTCGCGATAGACGGCCGCGCCCGGCTTGCTCGCATCGCCGGCCTGCAGGGCCTTGGCCGCCGCCGCGTCGTACACGTGCGGCTGCTCGCCCTGCACGCGCGGCGGCAGCGTCTTCAGGTAGCGCGCGATTGCGTTCAGGTCGTCGTCGGTCATGTGCTGCATGCTGTGGCCGACCACGTCCGTCATCCCGCCGAATGCCGCCGTGCGCAGCGTGCGGCCCGTCTTCAGGAACTGCACGATCTCGGTTTCGTTCCACGTGCCGAGGCCCGTGCGCGGCTCGCCGCGCAGGCTCGTCGGCACCCAGCCGTCGATCGCCGCACCGCCCGCCAGGAAGTCCGGGCCGTCCGCGTCGGTCAGCCCGCGCTCCTGCATCGTCGGCGCGCGCGGCGTATGGCACGCACCGCAGTGGCCGAGACCCTGCACGAGATACGCGCCGCGCGCGACCACCGGATCGGTGTACGGCGCCGCGTCGAACGGCTTCGGCGTCGGGGCGAACATCTTGCGCCAGATCGCGAGCGGCCAGCGCATCGACAGCGGCCACACGATGTCGACCGCGCGGTTCTCGTGCTCGACGGGCGCGACGCCGTGCATGAAGTACGCGTACAGCGCCTTCATGTCGTCGTCGGTCAGGCGCGCGTACGACGGGAACGGCATGGCCGGATACATCGTGTCGCCGTTCTTGCGCACGCCTTCGCGCACCGCGCGCGTGAAGTCCTCGTAAGTCCAGCCGCCGAGGCCCGTCTTCGGGTCCGGCGTGATGTTCGTCGAATAGATGCCGCCGATCGGCGTGTCGAATTTCAGCCCGCCCGCGAACGGCTTGCCGCCGCTCGCGGTATGGCACGCAATACAGTCGCCCGCGCGCGCGAGGTATTCGCCGCGCTTGATCAGGTTCGCGTCGGCGGATCGGGCCGCGGGTGCAATCGCCGGGCCGGAAGCCGCCGCAGACGCAGCCGGCTGCGCATACGCCGTCGCGCCTGCGAAGCCGAGCGCGGCCCAGGCCGCGCCGGCCGCCAGCGCGCGCGACATCCGGCGCGCGACGTTGTGGTTCATCGTCCTCTTCATACGGTCACCAGCGGAGCGGGATTTTTCAGGTATTGCTCGCGGATCGCACGTGCCGACCAGTAGGCCAGCGCCGCGATGATCCCGGTCGGGTTGTAGCCGATGCCCTGCGGCAGCGCCGATGCGCCCATCACGAACACGTTGTGCACGTCCCAGCACTGCAGGTAGCGGTTCAGCACGCTCGTCTTCGGGTCGGTGCCCATGATCGCGCCGCCGACGAGGTGGGTCGTCTGGTACGCGCGCGAATCGAAGTGCTTGCCGAACTCGCGCGTCGACACGCCGATCGCCTTCGGCCCCATCGCCTCCGCGATCCTCTTCATCTGCCCGGTCACGTACTGCGCCATCTTGATGTCGTTGTCCTTCCAGTCGAAGGTCATCCGCAGCAGCGGCTGGCCGTACGAATCGCGATAGGTCGGATCGAGGTCGAGGTACACGTCGCGATACGACATGTTGGTGCCGTGCGCGTCCATCGAGATCGTATGCGCGTAGTTGTCCTTGACCGCCTTCTTCCACGCCGAGCCCCACTGCGGCGTACCGGGCGGCGTCGCGATGCCGCTGATCGGCTTCACGCCGGCCTGGTTCACCCACAGCGGCGAGCCGCCGACGAAGCCGAGCGGGCCGTGGTCGAAGTTGTCCGCGTTGAAATCGTCCACCGCGACGCCGTTGCCGCCCGCGCCGATGAACGGATTCGTGTAGGTGTCCTTGTCGAAGAACGCCTTGATCGTCGACAGGTTCTGGTATGCGAAATTGCGACCCACCACGCCTTCGCCCGAGATCGGGTCGTATGGCTTGCCGATGCCCGACAGCAGCAGCAGGTGCACGTTGTGGTACTGGAACGCGGCCACGATCACGAGATCGGCCGGCTGGTGCACTTCACGCCCGGCCGGGTCGACATAGGTCACGCCCGTCGCGCGCTTCTTCGTGTCGTCGAGGTCGACGCGCAGCACGTGGCACTTCGAGCGCAGCTCGAAGTTCGGCGCCTGCTTCAGCGCGGGCAGGATGTTCAGGTTCGGCGACGCCTTCGAGTACATGTAGCACGCGTAACCGCTGCAGTAGCCGCAGAAGTTGCACGGGCCCATCTGTACGCCGTAAGGGTTCGTGTACGGGCCCGACGTGTTCGCCGACGGCAGCCGGTACGGATGCAGGCCGAGCGACTTCGCCGCATCGGAGAAGCGCTGCGCCGAATACGTGTTGAGCTGCGCGGGCAGCGGGAAGTTGTCGCTGCGGTTCGCTTCGAACACGTTGCCGTCGCCGACCACCTTGCCGCCGACCTTGTACGCCTGCCCCGACGTGCCGAACACCTTCTCCGCGAAATCGAAATGCGGCTCGAGCTCGTCGTAGGTCACGCCCGTGTCCTGGATCGTCATCCCTTCGGGGATGAACTTCTTGCCGTAGCGTTCTTCATAGTGGCTGCGCAGGCGCAGCTCTTCCGGCGTGATCCGGAAATGCACGCCCGACCAGTGCAGCCCCGCGCCGCCCACGCCTTCGCCCGGCAGGAACGCGGCGAGCTGCCGGTACGGCAGCGCGGTGTCCTGCAGCCCGTGGCGGATCGACACCGTCGTCTTCGACAGGTCGAGGAACAGCTTCTTGCGGATGTTGTAGGTCAGTTCGTCGATCGTGTTCGGATACGCGCCGTCCGGATAGGTGTCGCGATACTCGCCGCGCTCGAGTGCGACGACGTTCAAGCCCGCTTCGGTCAGTTCCTTCGCGAGAATCGCGCCGGTCCAGCCGAAGCCGACGATCACCGCATCGACATGCGGTTTTTTCTCTGCGGCCATCAGCTGCGCTCCCCGTTGATCGAGACGGGGCCGTACGGATAGGGCTTGCCGCTCTGGTTGACGAAATCCATGAAGTCCGCGCGTGCGCCGGGAAAACCGATCATCTTCCACGCGGCCATGTCGTGATTGCCGCCATGCACCGGATCGCAGAAATAGCCTTCGCGCGTGTTCTGCAGCAACTGGCCGAAGAACACGCCGGGCGGCACGTCGTCGATCTGCGCGCCGCCCTTCTCCAGCGCGCCGAGCACGGTGTCGCGCGTCGGCGCGTCGAGCTCCGCGAACGCCTTGCCGTGGGTCTTCTCGCAATAGCGGTTGACCGCCGCGATACCGAGCCGGTAGATGTCGCGCGGCACCAGCTTCAGCTGGTAGCCAAGCTCGGGCACGCCCTGCTGGAACGGTCCCTGCATGTACCAGGTCGCGCCGTGCGCATACGGCGTCTCCATCTGGCGGTCGATGAATTCGGGCACGCCCGATTCGAGCGCGCCGGGGCCTTCGGCGTCGGCCGGAATCAGCCGGTCGACGGCGGCCTGGACGAACGCCCATTCCTTCGCATCGAAGAAGGTCGGCTTGTACGGGGCGCGTTCGGCACTGGCCGATGCACCGGGCGCGTTGCCGGTCGTCGCGGAAGGCGACAACGAGCGCAGGTCGCAGCCGGCGACCGACGCGATCGGCACGAGCGCGACCGACGTGCGCAGGAAACGGCGGCGCGAGTTGGGTTTGTCAGGTGACGTGGACATGGTCGGATGTTGATCGTTGGGGATCTCGGGGCCCGGACGCGCGCACTCCGCATGCGGCATGTCCGGCATGGCAGCCTTGCCGCAATCGGCTGGCCGTCCTGTTCTTTCGTCTGTTGCGAACCACCTCGATGCAGGCGCCGCCCATGCAATGCGCGGCAGCGCCTTCATGCGACCGCGCGTCGCGCCGGTTCAGGCTGCGCTGCACGGATCGGCTTCTTTGTGAGCCTTATCGTCTGACAAATACCGGCATCTGCCCGCATCTGCCCCTCATCGCTCATGACCCTCATTCAACTTAGACGTCGCGTTTGCCGACAGCAAGCGCAACGTGCACGACCCTCTTTCGGGCCCGGCGACAAGTGCCGCGAATTATATATGGAACCGGTTCCATTCAAAGGTGCGCCAATGCAATTCAATGCATCGAAAATCGCAACAATTGAAAAATCCGGAAGCCGGAACGCGAAAGGATTCGCGCGATTACCCGCCGACGCGGGCGTCAGGGAAAGGATTCTCGTGTGTCGGGTTTCGCGGAAGGCTGTGGCTTTCCAGCCACGCGGCGCACCCGTGGGTGCCGGTTTGCATCGCGCTCTGGTAGCCTCCGCGTCTCATGAGACCACAGAAGAATGAACTGCCGGCGGCCGACGCGACCCGCATCAGCCGAACCCTCAGCTACCTGCTGCGCCACGCGCCGCAAACGATCGGGCTGCGGCTCGACCCGGAAGGCTGGGCCGACATCGACGAACTGATCGCCGGCATCGCCCGCCTGGGGCATCCCATCGATCGCGCGACGCTCGAAACCGTCTGCGCGACCAACGACAAGCAGCGCTTCGCCCTCTCCGACGACGGCCGACGCATCCGCGCGGTACAAGGCCATTCGACGCCCGTCGTGCAGCGCAACTATCCGGCCGCGCAACCGCCCGAGCGTCTTTATCACGGCACCGCGACGCGCTTCCTGGATTCGATTCGGGCGCAAGGGCTGATACCCGGTGCCCGTCATCACGTGCATCTGTCGCCGGACATCCGGACCGCGCTGGCCGTCGGCACACGCTACGGCGTGCCCGTGATTCTCGAGGTCGATGCGCAGCGCATGCATCGGCAAGGCCACACGTTCTTCGTCGCCGAAAACGGCGTATGGCTGACGGATACCGTGCCGGCGGAATACCTTACGGAGCGGGACGCGCCTGCACGCTGAGATGCGCGTTCAACGCGGCCAGAACATCGACGCGATGGACAGCGCCAGCGCCGCGCACAGCGGCGAGTAATACAGCGTGTCCATCCGTGCGAAACGCGACCCGCGAATCCGCTTGAAGAAGCCGACGTAACGGAAATCGCCGACGGCCCGCACCGCGAAGATCAATGCGAGCGCAACGACCGCGAACGAGATCGTGCCGGGATACGGGTTCGGCCCCAGCCAGCCGGCACGCGCGGCAACCACGCACGCACCGCCCAGCAATGCCGCCGCGACGGCGAGCGTGCCGATGGCGGTCGGCCGCAGCAGCGGCTCGCCGTCCTGCTCCGGAATGGCCGCACGCTTGCCGCGCCGCCCGCCCAACGCCCAGTACACGTGAATGAGCGCGATCGCGCAAAGCGTCGGCACGCTGAAATACGCCCCGGTCATGTCGGTCAATGCCCTCGTCTCGTTGTGTCGTTATCTCGACGTGCTGCCGGCGAAGCGCCGGCACGCGGCCCCGGGCCGCGACACACGTGACGATACCGAAACCCGGCAGCACCTGCATTGCGACCTCCGGTCGCAACCCGCCACGACCGATGTTGCAACGCAGTGCGCGCGGGCCGGCCGCTTGACTTCCCTCCGCGCACCACTACCCTGTTATTCCAGTACCGCGGTCGATACGCATCCGCGCGATCGGCCGCACGGCGCACCTGCACGACAACGATAACGAAGGCCATGGAGGCGACTCATGCTGATCGGCGTGCCGAAGGAGATCAAGAACCACGAATACCGTGTCGGCCTCACGCCGGCCGGCGCGCGCGAACTCACTCGGCACGGCCACCAAGTGCTGGTGCAGCGCGGCGCGGGCACCGCGATCGGCCTGCTCGACAACGACTACACGGCTGCGGGCGCATCGCTCTGCGACGGTGCCGACGAAGTCTTCGCGCACGCCGACATGATCATCAAGGTCAAGGAGCCGCAGCCGGCGGAATGCGCGATGTTGCGGCGCGGGCAGATCCTCTACACGTACCTGCATCTCGCGCCCGATCCCGGACAGGCCGCGGCACTCGTGAAGTCCGGCGCCGTCTGCATCGCCTACGAAACCGTGACGGGCCCGGGCGGCGGCCTGCCGCTGCTCGCGCCGATGAGCGAGGTGGCCGGGCGCATGTCGATCCAGGTCGCGGCGACCCACCTCGAAAGCCCGCGCGGCGGGCGCGGCCTGCTGATGGCCGGTGTGCCCGGCGTGCCGGCCGCGCACGTCGTCGTGCTCGGCGCGGGCGTGGTGGGCACCGGCGCGCTGCAGATGGCGGTCGGCCTCGGCGCGCGCGTCACCGTGCTCGACACCAACGTGAACCGGCTGCGCCAGCTCGACCTCGTGTTCGCCAACCGGATCGCGACCGTCTGCTCGAACGCGCACACGATCGACGAAGCCGTGCGCGATGCCGACGTCGTGATCGGCGCCGTGCTCGTGCCGGGCGCATCGGCGCCGCGGCTCGTCACGCGCGACATGATCGCGACGATGCGCACGGGGGCGGTCGTCGTCGACGTCGCGATCGACCAGGGCGGATGCTTCGAGACTTCGCACGCGACGACGCACGCGGACCCGACCTTCGTCGTCGACGGCGTCGTGCACTACTGCGTCGCGAACATGCCCGGCGCGGTCGCGCGCACGTCGACCTTCGCGCTGAACAACGCAACGCTCGGGCACGCGCTCGCACTCGCCGACAAGGGCTGGAAGCAGGCGATGACCGACGATCCGCATCTGCGCGCGGGCCTGAACGTGTGCGACGGGCACATCACGTACGAAGCGGTCGCGTTGGCGCTCGGCCTGCCCTACGTGCCGGCGGCCGGCGTGCTGGCATGACGTGACCGCCTTCACGCGCGGCGGGCGACGCGCCCGCCGGTGCGTTCATGTGCCCTTCGAGCCGCGGCGCCTGGACGCGCCGTCCGCTCCCATCGTGCGTGCAAGCAGCGGCCTCAATTGCGCGAGCGTGCGCGTGTTCAGCACGTCGGGCCGCGTCAGCCAGCCGCGTCGCGCCTGATCGACGCCGTATGCGAGATTGTCCAGTTCGTCCGTGCTGTACGCATCCGAGCCGATCGCCACCGGCACGCCGGACTTCGCGGCCTCGCGGCACCAGATGTCCGGCAGGTCGAGCCGCCGCGGCTGCGCGTCGAGTTCGACGAAACAGCCGCGCGCCGCGGCGTGCGCGATCACGCGTGCCACGTCGAGTTCGCACGCGGCGCGCTCGCCGAGCATGCGGCCCGTCGGGTGCGCGAGAATCGTGAAATGCGGCTGGTCCATCGCGCGCAGCACGCGCGCGGTCTGTGCGTCGCGCGACAACTCGAAGCCGTCACGTACCGCACCGACCACGAGATCGAGCCGAACGAGCAACGTGTCGGGCACGTCGAGGCTGCCGTCCTCGAGAATGCCGGCCTCCACTCCCTTGAGCAGCACGAAATCGTCGAACGACGCGTTCAGGCGGTCGATCTCGTCGAGTTGCCGGGCAAGCCAGTCGAAGCCGTTGCGGCCGCCACCGGCATCCGGTGCCCGGTCGGTGATGGCCAGGTACGCGAATCCGCGTGCGCGTGCCGCATCGGCCATCGCGCGCAAGCTGTCGCGGCCGGCCGATGCGTCGGTATGCGCATGCAGGTCGCCATGCACATGCTTGCGCTCGACCAGCGCCGGCAGCGTGCCCGCGCGCGCCGCGTCGATCTCGCCACGATCCTCGCGCAGTTCGGGCGGGACTTCGTGCAGCCCGATCGCGGCGTACACCGACGCCTCGGTCGCGCCGGCGATCCGTTCGTCGCCGCGAAACACGCCATATTCGTTGATCTTCAGCCCCCCGGCCTGCGCGATCCTGCGCAACGCGATGTTGTGCGCCTTCGATCCGGTGAAGTAGACGAGTGCCGCGCCGAACGCATCGGCATCGACGACGCGCAGGTCGACCTGCAATCCGTTCGCGAGCACGACGCTCGACTTCGTCTTGCCGTGCGCCAGCACGCGCGCCACCTCGCCGTAGCCGACGAACGCGTCGGCGACGGCCTCCGGATCGCGTGCGGTGACGAGGATGTCGAGATCGCCGACCGTCTCGCGGCGGCGGCGGAAGCTGCCGGCCGGCACGGCCTTGCCGACACCCGCAATCGCGCGCAGGCGTTCGAGCAGCGGCAGCAGCGAGTGCGCCGCATCCGGCAGCAGGAAGCGTTGGGGTTCGCGTTGCAGCCGGTCGTCGATCGCTTCGAGCAGATGGGCTTCGGTTTTCGCGCCGAAGCCGGGCAATTCACGCACGTGCCCGCTCTTCGCCTCGGCGCGAAGTTGTTCGAGCGAATCGACGTGCAGCGCGTCATGCAGCGCTTTCACGCGTTTCGCGCCGAGCCCCGGCACGTCGAGCAGCTCGACGATCGCGCCCGGCAGTGCGTGACGCAACGTTTGCTGCAGTTCGCAGGTGCCGGTCGCGGCAATCTCGCGCAGCTTCGACGCGAGATCGGGCCCGATCGACGGAATCTTCCCGAGATCGTCGCCGTTCGCGATCATCGTCGCGATATCGCGCCCGTAGTCGGCGATCGTGCGCGCAGCGTTGCGATACGCGCGCACCCTGAACGGATTGGCGCCCTGGATCTCGAGCATGTCGGCGATCTCGGCGAACACGGCCGCACACCCGGCATTGTGGATCGGCATGATCGGCGTGGCTCCCTTCCACGTGGATGGTGCCGCGCGCGTGCGCGACGCCGTCTGCCCGCGCGGTGCCGCATGCCGACGCCGCCGGGCGCACGTTCATCATCGTACGCCGGCCGTGCGTCGCGTGCTGCGACGTTGCGGCCCGACGTCAGAGGGTCGCGCGCGGCGTCGTGGCGTAGTGCCGCTCGTAGATCGACTGGCAATGCGTGCAGCGTTCGGCGGCCGGGCGCGCCAGCAGACGCTCGTAGCCGACCGAACCGTCGCAATCGATGCATTCGCCGTAGCTGCCGTCGCGCATCCGCTGCTGCGCGCGGCCGACCGCGCGCAGTTCGGTCAGTTTCATGCCGATCAATGCGTGATCGACGTCGACGAACAGGTCTGCATTCGCCTCGTCGCCCTCGTCCGGCGCCGCGCCGGCGAGATCTGCATAGGATTCCGACGCGCGCTGGTCTTCGCTCGTGCGGATCTCCGCACGTAACGTCTGCTCGCTCTCGTTCAGCCGCTGCTTCAGCGTCTGCCGTTGTTGTGCGTCGAGCGCCATGGCCGTCTCTCCTGTTCCGGGTTCCGCGCGGAAAATGATCGCGCGCAGTGTCGCGCCGGTGTGCGGCGGGCAAGGTTCGACCGGCGCCGCCGCGCCACGGATACGCGCCCGGACGCATCAGGCGCCGGACGCATTCGATGCAGGATAAACCCATTGAGCGGGTGTGTGTTGACCGGAATCAGCGTGCCGCGCGATGCACGCGAAGGCTCGCGTAAACTGGGGACGGACGCGAAAACGCGATGCAAGATTCACGCCGAAACGCCCGTCAGCGCAGCCGCAGCGCAGCAATTCGCCGCATGATCGCGTCTGTCCTTCGGTTCGACATCGATCCACCGACGAATTTGCCGGCGTGATTTACCTCACCGGACGATTCGCAATCCTCAAAAGGCATTCCGGCCAATAAAACCGCGCACGACCGTCAGCAGGATGATCTTCATGTCGAACCAGAAGCTCCAGTTCTGCATGTAGAACAGGTCGAACTTGACGCGCGCCTCCATCGCCTCGACCTTGCGCGTCTCGCCGCGATAGCCGTTCACCTGTGCCCATCCGGTGATGCCGGGCCGCACGCGGTAGCGGTACATGTAGCAGTCGATCAGTTGCCGGTAAAGGTCGTCGTGTTCGATCGCATGCGGACGCGGGCCGACGACCGACATCTGCCCGAACAGCACGTTGAAGAACTGCGGCAGCTCGTCGAGCGACGTGCGCCGCAGGAACGCGCCGACGCGCGTGATGCGCGCATCATTGCGCGACGCCTGCCGCACGACGCCCGGTTGTGCGCGATGCACGCGCATCGTCCGGAACTTCAGGATGTCGAACTCCCGGCCGTCGACGCCCTTGCGGCGCTGCCTGAACAGCACGGGCCCCGGCGACGACAGCTTGACCGCGATCGCCAGCAGGGACAGCAGCGGCAGCAACGGAATCAGCACACCGAATGCGAACAGCCGGTCGAACGCGAACTTCGCCCACAGCTCCGGCGCCGAGCGCGGCGTGGTCGCGAGATTGATCGCCGGCATGCCGAGCACGTCGGTCGCCGAGCGATCGACCATCGCCATCTGCCGCACATCGGGCAGCAGCCGCAATTCCACGAACTCGTCGCGCAACTCGCGGACGATGCGCTGGATCCGCCACTCGTGCGACATCGGCAGCGTAAGCCATACCTCGTCGATCTCGCCACCGCGAATCAGGTCGCGCAGCGCGTTCCAGTCGTCGATCACCGGCACGCCGCCGATGCCGCCGGCGGCAGCCGGTGCGTCGTCATCGAATACGCACGCCGCCACGAAAGGCCCCTGCGGCGCGAGCTGCATCCGCTCGACCGCGACACGACCATACGCCGTCGCACCGACCACCGCGACGCGACGCTGCCGCGCGCGCGGGTCGTCGCGCGTCAGTGCCAGCGCCAGCAGCGCGGCACGGCCGAGCAGCAGCGCCGCGTCGCCGGCCAGCACCGTGCGCGCGATCCAGCGTGTCGAGATCGTGCCGCCCCGGTTCATGATCCACATCGCGGCCGCCACCGTCAGCACGCTCGCGCAGACGAGCGCCACGATCGTCTGCGTCAGCGCATGCGTGCCGCCTTGCGGCGCCACGCTGCCGCGCACGGTGCGCAGGTAGCGCGGCAGCAACGCCACGGTCAGCACGCACAGCAGCGCGATCGCGCCGCGCTGCGCGTCGGACAGCGCGTGCCACGCGAGGCCCGAGGCCGCCTGCGCCGCGAGCGCGCCGGCCAGCACGAGTACGGCGTCGGTCGCTGCGATTGCGGCACGCCGCATCGCATTCGTTCCACCGAACCTCGGGTGCATCGTCACGCACCATGTGCGGGGAACCCGCGACGCTCGTCCGGCATGCGGGGCCGAACGGGTGTCGGCCTTGCCGTCCCGCGTGTGCCGAGCAGCCTGCGATAGTCGGCGCGAATCAGGTCGTAGCATTCGCACGCGTGATGTTCGAGGCCGTCGCGGTCGAGCACCGTGATGCGACCGCGGCGCTGCCGGATCAGCCCGGATTCCTGCAGGTTGCCGGCCGCTTCCGTCACGCCCTCGCGCCGCACGCCGAGCATGTTCGCGATCGTCTGCTGCGTGACCGCCAGTTCGTCGCCGTCGATGCGGTCGTGCGCGAGCAGCAGCCAGCGGCTGAGCTGCTCGCTGACCGAGTGATGCCGGTTGCACAGCGCGCTGCGCGAGATCTGCGCCATCGCTGCCTGGCAGTAGCTGAGCAGCAGCCGGTAGGTCGCCGGCGACCGCTCGAATTCGGCGCGCATCACGCAGCTCGGCACACGATAGGCCATCCCGCCGATGCGGACCTCGACCCGGTGCGACGCCGCGGCGCCACCGACCAGCGTCGCCAGACCGACCACTCCCTCGCGGCCGACCTGCGCCACCTCGACCATCGCACCGTCTTCCATCAGGTGCTGCACCGACATCATCGACGTCGTCGGGAAATGCACGTGGCGCATCGGTTCGCCGACCCGCTCGAGCATCCCGGCCTTGATCCTGACCAGTTCGAGATGCGGTGCGATGGTGCGGATGCTGTCCTCCGGGAGGGCATCGAGGATGGCATTCGCCGAGTAGCTCGAGTGAAGATGAAGCATGTCTGTATCCCTTTTATCGTCCGCGCCGCCTGCTGCCGCGGGCACGGAACTCGTTATCGCGATGCGCGCCCGGACGCCGGCAGTGGTTGCGGCCCACAACCCTGATTCCGACCGACCCTCGGCTTGTTGCCGTCGGATCGAATCGGCCGTCCCGTTTCGACACGCCAGCCCGAATAAGCGATTTACGTGCCAAACCATGCCCATCCTTAATATATGAATCACGCCCGATTTAGTTCACCCGAATTACCGGCCCAAAACCAAAAAAAGCGTCTCATTTCCGGACACTCTTCCGGGCGCCGGACACCGCAAGCTATTTGACTGATCATTTCCCCTGCATCGAACCGAGACAGACGCGGCGCGGCTGCCAGGCTTGTCGCTCATATACTTACAGTCAATTTTCAATTGTTTCCGTGATGTACCCGGCAGCACGTCGCTGCGGCACCATGCCTCGCACGGCTGTTTGAAACTGTCTCAAATTTGAATCGACACACTAAATTCAGGCTCTGTCACCTGACGCACATTTCGCACGCATATCGTTGATTTGTATCGATATTTTTCGAGCATCATTTAATTGTCAAATAGTGTTCAATGTCCGCCCGTGACTTTCTCCGCACGAAGCACGGCACCGGTCGATTGATTCCCGTTCGACATCGAATGAATGCCCACCGCCCCATTCGATTTCCGGATGATTAATTCCGCTAAAACGAATCATTAAATCCGGATAACATTCCAGCCCGCCAAAAAATGTCAAACTTTGTGAAATGACGCAATGTGCAATTGATCGAATTCAATGGCGTGTTAGCCTTTTCGCGAGTATCGTCACTCCATTTCTGACGAACACAAGTCCGCACGATCGTGCGAATTCCCCATTTTCGGGGTATCGCCGAGACGATGCGCGACCGCCACCCTACGAGGATGCGCCGTGACTCACCAGGCCCCTGACACCGTCGCGTACGCGAACGGCATGATCGAGCTGTCCCACAGCTTCGATGCGAACCGGTTTCTCGCGGCCGTCGACCGCGACGAGCTCGCGACATTCGCCCCCCACCTTCAACTCGTCCACCTGAAATCGGGGCAAGTGCTCTGCGAGCCCGGCGAAATGCTCGCCGCGGTCTACCTGCCCGTCACGACCGCGATTTCGCTGCAGTACGTGTCGTCCGGCGGCATGACGCTGGAAGTCGCGGAGATCGGCAGCGAGAGCGTGGCGTGCGACGACGTGATCGGCGGCAGCGGCCGGATGCCCTGCCGGGCAGTGGCCTGCCGCGACGGGTTCGTCTACCGGCTCGACCGGCGCGTGTTCGCCGCGGCGTTCGACGCGTCGCCGGTCATTCGCCATCTCGTGTTCGTCTGCGTGCGGCTGCTGATGGCGCAGGTCTCGCAGATCACGTTCTGCAGCCGTCATCACGTGCTCAAACATCAGTTATGCAGATGGTTCCTGCTCGCGTACGACCGGACCCGCAGCATCGAGATCCAGGTGACGCACAGCATGCTGGCGCAGATGCTCGGCGTGCGGCGCGAAACGGTCACCGATGCCGCCGGCGAGATCCAGAAGCTGGGCCTGATCCGGCAATACCGGAGTTCGATCGAGCTCGCCGACCTCGACGGTCTCGAGAAGATGTCGTGCGGCTGCCGCGCGATCGTGCGTGACGAGATGAAGCGCATCCTGTCGGCCGACTCGGGTGTGCCGGCCGCTTCGCGCGCCTGACCCGCCTGCCCCACCTGCCCGCGCGGCGCTTCGGCGCTGTGCTTCCTCGGTACGCAGGGTTAGCGGTTTGTAGGGTGGCGAACAGAACGCCGTGTCTGCCAATGGTCTACTGATGCCGGACTGCCGGGGGGACGTCAGCGCGTATGCCGCGTCTGCCCCGAGCGGACGACACCACGCACGCCGGAGCAGCACGTGAAAAACGAAATCAGAACCATCCTGAAGCACGTCGCCCACCTCGAAGCCGCGATCGATTCGATCGGCGACGGGGACGACCTCTACGAAGCGGGCCTCTCGTCGCTCGACACGATCCAGCTGATGCTCGCGATCGAGAGACAATTCAACATCGAGATTCCCGACGAGATGCTGAACCGCAACCTGTTCCGCAGCATCGACGCGCTCGCGGACACGATCGCCACGCTGCAACGCACCGAGCATTCCGCATGAGCGCGCTGCTTCCCGAACTCGCGACCGACAGCGATGCGCATCGGCTCGACGAGGCCGCGCATGCCGTCGCGCAGATCGCCGCGCAGCACGCGGACGCGGTCGACCGGGACGCGCGCTGCCCCGTCGAGGCGATCGAGGCGATGCGCGCGCGCCGCCTGCTCGGCGCAATGGTGCCGACCCATCTCGGCGGCGCTGGCGCGTCGCTGGAGGACATCGCGTCGGCCTGCTCGATTCTCGGCCAGGCCTGCGCGTCGTCGGCCATGGTGTTCGCGATGCACCAGATCCAGGTCGCCTGCATCGTCGATCACGCGGTCGACCAGGGCTGGCACAAGCTGTTCCTGCAGCAACTCGTGCGCCACCAGTGGCTGCTCGCATCGGCTACGTCGGAAAACGGCGTCGGCGGCAACCTGCGCGCGAGCCAGTGCGCGCTCGAAACCGACGGCGGCGAGTTCCGGCTGCGCAAATCCGCGCCGACGATCTCGTACGGCGACTATGCGGACGGCATCCTCGCGACCGCACGACGCGATGCGGACGCCCCGGCTTCCGAGCAGGTGCTCGTCACGCTGCTGCGCGACGGCTACACGCTCACGCGCCGCGGCGAATGGGACACGCTCGGGATGCGCGGCACCTGCAGCAACGGTTTCGAGCTCGACGCGCAAGGCGCCGCCGTCCAGTGCCTGCCGGTGCCGTTCGCGAAGATCGCCGAGGAAACGATGGTGCCGGTGTCGCACATCCTGTGGGCCGCGGTCTGGATCGGCGTGGCCGGCGACGCGTTCCATCGCGCGCACCAGTTCTTCCGCGCACAGGCACGTCAGACCGACGGCGCACCGTCGCCCGCGTCGCGACGCATCGCCGAATCGCTCGCGCTGATGCAGGCCATGCAGGCCCGCGTCGACAACGTGCTGCGCCTCCACGCGAATGCGACCGCGCGCTCGTGGTCGGCCGGCATGGCCTGGGCCGCCGAGATCAACACGCTGAAGACCTACGTGTCGACGACCGCGCTGGAAGTCGCGCACCAGGCCATGATGATCTGCGGGATGGCCGGCTACAAGCAAGGCACGCCGTTCAGCATCGGCCGCCACATTCGCGACCTGCATGCGGCGCCGCTGATGATCAGCAACGACCGCATTGCCACCAACACCTCGAACCTGCTGCTCGCGCTGCGTCCTGCGACGCTGGAGAAACATACGTGAACGATCGCCTTGCCGTGCCCTCCGCCGCCTCCGCTCCCGCCGACGCACCGCTCGACCGCGCGGGCGTCAACCCGCTGCGCGACGAACTGATCGACGCGGGCCTGCTGGTCTCGACCGGCATCCAGGGCCTGTTCGGCCGCAGCGAACGGTTCGAGCGCGTCGTGGAAGCGCTCGACGCGTTCGTCACGCGCATCGGCGCCGACCAGCAGGCCGAAGTGCTGCGCTTCCCGCCGGCCATGAGCCGCATCGAGTTCGAGCGCAGCGAATACATGAAGAGCTTCCCGCAGCTCGCGGGCAGCGTGCATGCGTTCTGCGGCGACGAGCATCAGCACCAGCGCCTGTTGCAGTGTCTTGATCGCGGCGACGACTGGACCGAAAACCAGAAGCCGACCTACGTCGTGATGACGCCGGCCGCGTGCTACCCCGTCTACCCTGTCGTCGCACGCGCGGGCGCGCTGCCGGCCGACGGCCGGATCGTCGACGTATTCTCGTACTGCTTCCGCCACGAGCCGTCGCTCGATCCGACCCGCATGCAGCTGTTCCGGATGCGCGAATACGTGCGGATCGGCACGCCCGAGCAGATCGTCTCGTTCCGCGAGACCTGGATCGAGCGCGGCACGCGGATGATCGAGGCGCTGCGCCTGCCCAACGCGATCGACCTCGCGAACGACCCGTTCTTCGGGCGCGGCGGCAAGATCGTCGCGAACAGCCAGCGCGAGCAGAACCTGAAGTTCGAGCTGCTGATCCCGATCGAGCACGACGATCGCCAGACCGCCTGCCTGAGCTTCAATTACCACATGGACCATTTCGGGCTGCTGTGGAACATCCGTACCGCGACGGACGAGGTCGCGCACACGGGCTGCGTCGGCTTCGGCCTCGAACGGCTCACGCTCGCGCTGTTCCGCCATCACGGCTTCGACCTCGATGCATGGCCGCGTGAAGTCCGCGACGTGCTGTGGGGCACGCGATGAGATTCGTGTCCCGCGACGGCGAAGACGCGTCGTTCGAGGATGTGCGCCACCGTGCGCGCCACTACCGGCCGCATCCGCTGCACAGCCAGGAGATGGTCTGGAAGCAGACCAACTGCTACGTCGACATGTGGCTCGAAGTGCTCCGGTGGTGGGGCTTCAATCCGTACGCGGCGCTGCCGTTTACGATCGCGCTCGATTTCGAGGGCGACCAGTTCACGTTCTTCAAGTTTCCGCACGACGAACTGGAGCGGCTGTACGGCATCGTCGTGCAGGAGCACTCGATCTACGAACCGCTCGACCGGCACATCGAGACGCAGGTCGCGCGCGGTCACCTGATGATCGTCGAAGTCGACGCGTGGTTCCTGCCCGATACGCGCGGCAGCAGCTACCGCACGCAGCACACGAAGACGACGATCGGCATCGATGCGATCGACCGCGCGAATCGCCAGATCGGCTACTTCCACAACAGCGGTTATTACGTGGCCGAGGATTTCGACTACGACGGGCTCGTCGGCGGTAGCTCGCCGATGACGCTGCCACCCTATGTCGAATGCGCGAAACGGCGGTTTGCGCCGCTCGACGAGCGCACGCTGTGCGAGACGTCGCTTGCCGCGCTGCAGCGCCACCTGCGGCGCCTGCCGGTGGTCGACCCGATCGCCGCGTTCCGGCGGCAGTTGCAGACCGATGCGCGGACGCTCGCCGATTCGCCGCTCGAGCGCTTTCATGCGTACTCGTTCAACTCGGTGCGGCAGCTCGGCGCGAACTTCGAGCTGTTCGGCCATTACGCGCGCTGGCTGCAGGCCAGCGGTTGCGTCGGGCCGTTCGCCGAGATCCGCGCCGCGTGCGACCGCATCGCGTCCGAGGCGATGGTGCTGGAATTCCGGCTCGCACGCGCCTGCGCGCGCGGCAAGGAGGAACGCGGCGATTCGACGCTCGAAGCGATCGAGGCCGCCTACGCGGACGTGGTCGCATGCGCGCGGCAGATCGGCTTGCCGCTGCGGCACATGACGCCCGTGCACAGCGACGCGGCGGCACCCGTGCCGGTCATGCGGTGACGCGCACGCGCGCCCTGCCCACGTGGTCGATGCTGGCGACGGCCGCGGGGGCCGCACGGGAACCGCGCGATCTCCCGGCCGCCGGCAACGGCTGGATTCCGGCGGCCGTGCCCGGTACCGTGGCACAGTCGCTCGCGCTCGCCGGCCGGCTCGACGAAGCCGTATCGCTCGACGAGCGCGACCACTGGTACCGGATCGAACTGCGCGGACACGGGCCGCGCGTGCTGCGCTTTCACGGCCTCGCGACGCTCGCGCAGGCGTGGCTCGACGACACGCCGATCCTCCGCTCCGACAGCATGTTCGTCGCGCACGACGTGCCTGTATCGCTCAACGGGTCGCACCGGCTGACCCTCTGTTTCCGCGCGCTCGCCCCGCACCTGCGCGACGCGCGCGCGCCGCGCCGCGCGCGCTGGCGCACGCGCCTCGCGGAGCCGGCGGCCCTGCGCACGATCCGCACATCGCTGTTCGGGCACATGCCGGGCTGGTTTCCGCCGCATGTGCCGACCGGCCCGTGGCGGCCCGTGGACGTGCTCGATCCGGCCGACGGGCCCGTTCTCGCCGATTGCAACCTGCACGCGCGCATCGAAGGCGACACCGGCTGGCTCGACGCGGACCTGACGTTCGCCGCGCCGCTGCCCGACGCGCTCGCGGCACGGCTGTCGTGCGGCCAGCACCACGCCACGCTCGAACGTGCGGGCCCCGATCGCCTGCGCGCAAGCGTCGCGGTGCCCAACGTGTGCCGCTGGTGGCCGCATACGCACGGCGAGCCGGTGCTGTACGACATTGCGCTGCATATCGGCGCCGAGCGTCGACCGCTCGGCGCGACGGGCTTCCGCACGATCGAGGTCGACCCGGGAGCCGACGGCAAGGGCTTCGGGCTGCGCGTCAACGGCGTGCCCGTGTTCGCACGCGGCGCGTGCTGGAGCAGTGCCGCGCCGCTCGCGCTGCACGCGGACGACGCCACCTACGCCCGCCTGCTCGGGCTCGCGCGCGACGCCGGCTTCAACATGATCCGCGTCGGCGGCACGATGACCTACGAGGCCGATGCCTTTCATGCGTGGTGCGACCGGCTCGGCCTGCTGGTCTGGCAGGATTTCATGTTCGCGAACTTCGACTACGCGCTCGACGATCCCGCGTTCGCGGACAACGTCGATCGCGAAGCCCGACAGTTCCTCTCGCGTCACGGCGCATCGCCGTCGCTTGCCGTCCTGTGCGGCGGCAGCGAGATCGCGCAGCAGGCCGCGATGTCCGGGCTCGGGCCGAAGCAGCGCTTCCTCGAGCTGACCGCCGACCGGCTGGCCGGCCATGCGGCCGCATGCCGGCCCGACGTCCCGTACGTGCCCGATTCGCCCGACGGCAGCGTGCTGCCGTTCATGCCGCGCGAACGCGTGTCGCACTATTACGGTGTCGGTGCCTACCTGCGCCCGCTCGATGACGCGCGCCGCGCGGACGTGCGCTTCGCGAGCGAATGCCTCGCGTTCTCGAACGTGCCATGCGACGCGACGCTCGCCGAGCTCGGCTGGCCCGGCGTGCACGAGCCGCGCTGGAAAGCCGCCGTGCCGCGCGACCCCGGCACGTCGTGGGATTTCGAGGACATTCGCGACCACTATCTGCAGACGCTGTACGACGTCGCGCCCGACCGGCTGCGGCGCGAGGATCCGGCGCGCTACTTCGAACTGTCGCGCGCGGTGGTCGCCGACCTGATGCGCGAGACGTTTTCCGAATGGCGGCGCACCGGCTCGCGCTGCGCCGGCGCGCTGGTCTGGCAGTTCCAGGACGTGATGCCGGGCGCCGGCTGGGGGGTAATCGACGCCGCGCACCGGCCGAAATCGGCTTGGCATGCGCTGCGCCAGGTGCTGCAACCCATACAGGTGCTGCTCGTCGACGAAGGCCTGAACGGGCTCGACGTGCATGTCGTCAACGAGCGCCCCGCGCCGCTGTCGGCGGCGCTCGAACTGGTCGCGCTGCGCGACGGCCGCACGGCGGTTGCACGGGCCGGCTGCCCGGTTCGGATCGCCGCGCACGACACCGTGCGGATCGGTTCGGCCGAGCTGCTCGGCCGCTTCTTCGACTGGACCTACGCGTACCGCTTCGGGCCCTGCGAACACGACACCGTCGTCGCGACCCTGCGCGGCGACGACGGCACCCTGCTGTCGCAGGCATTCCATTTCCCGTCCCGTACGCATCCGGCCGTGCTGGCACGCCGCGAACTCGGGCTGGAGGCGTGTGTGTCGCGCACCGGCGACACGTGGCACGTCGACATCGATACACGGCACGTCGCACGCCATGTGCAGATCGATGCGCCGGGATTCGTGCCGCGCGACGACTGGTTCCATCTCGCGCCCGGCACGCCGGCGCGCGTGGTGCTCGTTCCGCTTGGAACGGCCGGGAAGAATGGGGCCGCGGATGGGCCGCCGGCCGTGGAAATCCGCGCAGTGAACGCCGCGCGCGCGGTGCGCGCCACGCAGGCCGGTTGACGCGGCGCTCGCGGCTGCGCAAGCCGCGAGCGCCGTGGTCGAATCTCAGTCGGACGAGCCCGTCCCGCGCGGCCGCTCGATCCCGTATGCCTCCATCCAGCGGTACAGCGTCGCGCGCGACACCCCGAGCTCGCGCGCCGAAGCCGCGACGCGCCCGCGCGTGCGCAGCAGCGCCGTTTCGATTGCCTCGCGCTCGATCGACTTGCGGATGTCGGCCACCGACGGCGACGCCGCATCGAGACAGTATTCGAGTTCGAGATCCTGCGCGGTGATCAGGCGGCCTTCCGTCATCACGACCGCGCGGCGCACGCGGTTGATCAGTTCGCGAACGTTGCCGGGCCAGTCGTGCTTGTACAGTGCCGTGATCGCATCCGTCGAGAAGCCGCGTACGCGATGGCGCGCGTCGCCGCGGAAGCGTTCGAGCATGTGATGCGCGAGCAGCTCGATGTCCTTGCCGCGTGCGCGCAACGGCGGCTGGTCGATGCGCATCACGCACAGCCGGTGGAACAGGTCGGCCCGGAAGCGCCCCTCCGCCATCGCGTCGCGCAGGTCGACGTGCGTCGCCGACACGATCCGGACATCGACCGGCACCGGATCGCTGCCGCCAAGGCGATGGATTGCACGTTCCTGCAGAAAACGCAGCAAGCTTGCCTGGCTCTCGTGCGGCAGGTCGCCGATCTCGTCGAGCAGCAGCGTGCCGCCGTTCGCCGCTTCGACATAGCCGATCTTGCGCGCGTTCGCGCCGGTAAACGCACCGCGTTCGTAGCCGAACAGTTCCGATTGCAGCAGATGGGGCGGAATGGCGCCGCAGTTGACGGCGACGAACGGGCCGTTGCGGCGCTCCGAATGGCGATGGATCGCGACGGCCGTCAACTCCTTGCCGGTTCCCGTTTCGCCGAACACGAACACCGGTGCGTCCGTGCGCGCGAAGCGCCGCACCGTATCGAACAGCCGCAGCATTGCGCTGCAGGTGCCGACGATGCCTTTCTCTTCGGATTCGAGCCGTTCGCGGTCGCGCGCGAACAGGCATTCCATGCCGTACGCATGGCCGACCGTATCGGCGATCCGCTGGTGCGACGCCGGCAACGTGACGTAATCGAAGCAATAGTCGCGCAACAGCGCGCGCACGTTCGGCGAAGCCGTCTGGCCGACGTCGACGAGTGCGACCCAGACGACGTCGCGCATCGACGCGCAGGTCGACGCAATGCTGCCGATCGCGTCGGCGTGGCCGCCGCTCAGGTCGAGGATGCCGCAGGTGATCTCGCCGGATGTGTCGCGCAGCTCGCTCGCCTGCGCGACGATCGACACTTTCCAGTCGCGTCGCGACAGTTCCTTTCGCAGCATGACGGACGGCGACTGCGTCCAGTAAATCAGCGGACGCTGCCCGTTACCATTCCCCGCGCCGGCGCTCTTATCGCGCGTTATTGGCATATTCATAACGAACCATCACTTTCTCCACTCCGCGAACCGTTCGCGTGCGCTGCGGCCGGCGGCGCATGGCCGCCTTTCCGCGCTGCGTTTCCGCAGCTTTGGCGAAGATCGAAACTGCACACGGCGAGAACCCCCGGAGGTCGAGCCGGATGTCATCCGGCCTCGTTGTCATCTAACTCGAAGGGAACGCGCGGCTGCGGGAGCCACGACGTTCCCGCTTTGAAGCGACCCGCCGTCAAGGCGGAGCGCGTCGGCAGACGGGAATGCCGCCGGCATGTGCGTCACGTCGTACACGACAATGGCGCCCGATGCCGAACCGGATGGCCGCCAACCCGCTTCCGGAATGACCGCCGCATTTCATCCGCATTTGAATTTACACCCCGTTTCGAGATGGTCGTGTTACCAAAAGATAATCCTGAATCAACCGGTTACGCGACCTGTCGCACCGCACCACACGTGTTTGTCCACTGAGATTTGATTATCTACGAGCATTCCAGTCAATCAGTGGCAAATACTACTTTTCCGCACGATGGGAACGGTCGATTGCCTGTGATATTCATTGAAATCCCCCTGAAAGGACGGCACCGCATTTCATTTTCCACATAATCGGGCCCACCGGCGGCAGGCCGCATCGTATCGCGACCGCATGCGGCCTGCTTGTCCCGCACTTGTTCGTTACATACCGTAATCAACCACGCCGCGTCGTGCGTCCCGTTCCGCAGTGCCGGCGCACGGCGAAACGCCCGCCGCGCACGCCGGTCGCGCTCCGGCGAATCGTCGCGGCCAAGCGTGATGCCGATCGCGCCGACCGCCGCCCCCCGCAGTGCAGCATGGCGACGCCCGGTCGCGTCACACTCGTGTCCTGTGTTCCGTCTGTAAGGATGCGGGCCGCCCGTTGTCGTAATCGGCCATGCCATACCGCCTGGTCGCCTGCCGCGGCGACGACGCATCGCCGCGGTGGCGCATGCGTGCAGACAATGGCGTGGGGATGAGGGACGCGTGTGCCGCGCGGGCGCGCACGATCCGGAAGGAATTCGACGAGGCTCGACACGGTCTGCCCATGTGATGCAGCCGACCGCGTGCGCGAGCGTGTGCCCGGCACCGCCATGCACGATCGCCCCGTCGTGAATGCTCGAAATCTTCAAGTCCTGCCCCGGTTCTTTATTGACGTTCGATGTTGGCTGGCCGCGCATCGAGGCGGGCCGCGACGATGGGTCAATTATGGAAAAGCACGGGCCGCCGCGGTGTGTGCTACCGCACTTTGCGGCGCTCGCGCGGCAGGCCGCGCCGTGCGTGCCGTGCCGGCCGCGCGAATCCGGAGCGAGAGTACGCTTTCGAACAGACCGGCGCACGGCACACCCGGATGATGAGAATCGCCGCACCGCACGGAACGATCGCGTCCGCGCGGCACGGCGCGCCGAAGGCATCACGCGAGGACAGCATCATGGAATGGCATTGTTGTGAATTCGAACATCTGGGAGCCGTCGATCTCTATGCAATCCTGCGCGCGCGCAACGCCGTGCTGGTGGTCGAGGACGCGCACACGCATCTCGACATCGACGGCAAGGACGCGGGCGCGCTGCATGTCTATGCAACCGTCCGCGACGGCGACACGATGGAAGTCGCGGCCTACGCACGCATCCTGCCCGGCGATGACATCGACCCGGACGCCGTGATCGACAAGGTGCTGACGAGCGAGCGCCGACGCGACGACGCGACGCTCGAGCAACTGATCGGACGCGCCCTCACCGCCGCGCAGGCGGCGTGGCCCGACGCCGCGGTGCGCACGCACGTCCCGGCACCCCGCCAGGCGTTCTACAAGCGTTTCGGATTCCGCAAGGCCTACGGCCCGTATCTCGAACAGGGTGCGCCGTTCGTCGGCCTGGTGCGGCCCAGCGACCGCGCAGCAGGCGCGCTGCGCGGCCTGCTGCACCGGGTCGTTTCGGCACACCGGTCGCGCGACGACGACGCACGTGCCGACAGCCGTACACACAACCGGCTGCCCGCCGACACCGGAGCCAATCGATGACCCGCACCCTTCGCCCGGTTCCCGATCCCGACCTGCCGCGCATCCTGCCGGTGATTCTCGCCGGCGGCTCCGGCACCCGGCTGTGGCCGCTGTCGCGCGAGCAGTATCCGAAGCAGTTGATCGAGCTGATTTCGAACGAATCGCCGCTGTCGGCGACAGCGCGCCGCCTGAACGGCATCGCGAACGCGTCGCTCGGCGACACGTTGCTGCTGGTCTGCGGCGAACAGCATCGCGTCATGAGTGCCGCACAGGTGCTCGGTCGCGCGGCGCCCGCCCGCATCCTGCTCGAACCGGCCGCGCGCAACACCGCGCCCGCGCTGACGCTTGCGGCACTCGACGCGAGCCAGCTCGCGGACGATCCCGTGCTCGCGGTGATGCCGGCCGATCACGTGATCACCGACGTCGGCGCGTTCCAGGACGCGATCGCGCGCGCGGCGCGCTACGCGCAGGAAGGGGCGATCGTCACGCTCGGCGTGCTGCCCCGACGCGCGGAGACGGGCTACGGCTACATCCAGGTCGGCGAGCCGCGCACGGGCCGCCACGGTGGCCAGGGCGGCTACGCGATCGGGCGCTTCGTCGAAAAACCCGATGCGACGCTGGCCGAGCGCTACCTGCAATCCGGCGATTACTGGTGGAACAGCGGGATTTACGTGACGCGCGCATCGGTCTGGCTGAAGGCGATCGGCGCACTCGCACCGGACATCCATGCGGCCTGCGAAACCGCATGGCGCGCGGGCATCCCCGAAGACCCGTTCTTCCGGATCGATGCGGCGGCCTTCGACACGTGCCCGTCGGACTCGATCGACTACGCGGTGATGGAACGGCTCGCGGAGCACGGCGAACTCGGCATCGAAGGCATCGTGGTGCCGCTCGCGGCCGGCTGGTCGGATGTCGGTACCTGGGATGCGATCTGGGAAATCATGCCGAAGGACGATCACGGCAACGTCGCGCGCGGCCCGATCGTGTTCGAGGACACGCAGGACAGCCTCGTGCGTTCGGAGGGCCGCCTGATCGCGTGCGTCGGGATGAAGGACGTCGTCGTGATCGAGACGCCCGATGCCGTGCTGGTCGCGAACAAGCATGACGTGCAGCGCGTGAAGAACATCGTCGAGCGCCTGAAGACCGACCGGCGCCCGCAGGCGCGCGAGCACCGCAAGGTGCAGCGGCCGTGGGGGCACTACGATTCGATCGATCTCGGCCAGCGCTTCCAGGTGAAGCGGATCGTCGTCGAGCCTGGCAAGCGGCTGTCGCTGCAGATGCACTATCACCGCGCCGAGCACTGGATCGTCGTGCGCGGCACCGCGAAGGTGACGCGTGGCAGCGAGACGTTCCTGCTGTGCGAGAACGAGTCGACGTACATCGCGGTCGGCGAAGTGCATCGCCTCGAGAATCCCGGCCGGATTCCGCTCGAAATCATCGAAGTGCAATCGGGCGACTATCTCGGCGAGGACGATATCGTTCGGTTCGACGATCAGTATGGGCGGGCGGTCGAGGCGCTGCCTGCCCGACAGACATAGTCGATACGGCGCCCGCCCGGATCTCACTTGATCGATCAACCTGGCGGACGACGCCGTTCGCCGTGCGCGTTCCGCCGTCAATCGACAGCGCCGGGCAATCAACGAGGCTGCCACGCGAATTCGCGAACGCGCGGCAGCAACGACGTATCCGCACCGACTACATCGGGCGTAACCGGCCGGGTTTGAAGCGCCATCGCGCACGGCTCGGCTTTCGCGTCGCCGACAGCGCAATCCTGCTTCGGGCCAACCCGTACCGGCATGCCTCCGATCCCCGACAATTGATTATCCGCAAGCCGGACCCCAGACACGTTTCCCCACACGCGAATGCCGTCGAAGCGCGCTTGCGATACGCGGTTGCCGATCACGGCCACTTGCGTCACCGTACCGGACCACGTGCTGACCTCTATCGCTGCCTGCTGCGTGAGTGGGCGCGGATCGGTCCGGCCGGTCACCGTCTGGATATTCGTAATTATGTTGTTCTCGATCCGGACACCGGACGCGCCGTAGGTCTGGAAGCTGTCTTCCTGCGCGACGAGAATCCCGGAGCTCACCTGCACGTTGCGCACGACGTTGTTCGAGATCGTCACGTCCGCGCCGCCGACCACCGTGATTCCGCGCCCCCACGTGTTGCCTTCGAGCGAGTTGCGCGTGATGAAGACGTTGCGGCTCAGCACACCATCGCCCTGGTAGCTCACCACGGCAATCATGTCATCACCGGTGTCACGCACGACATTGCCTTGCACCAGCACGTCACGCGCGCCATGCGTCACATGAATGCCGTCGGCGAGCGTTGACAGTACTTCGTTTCCAACGATAGCGACGTCCGAGCCTCCAAACACGAAAATGCCGGCGCTGGCACCGCCTTCGATCACGTTGTCGAGTACTTGGACGTCGTGCCCCGTCACCTCGACCTTGGTCGACTCCCGCGTCGCCAGGCGCGTCGTGCCGGTTCCCCTGAGCCGAAATCCGATAAGCGTCGTACCGTCGCCCCGCATCTCGACCGTCTGGTCACCCGGGCGGGTTGCCATCAGCGTTGCGCCGTAACCCGACAGCACGACATTCGGCCGCCGCACGATCAGTGAACGACCGATCACATACCGCCCTGGCGCGAACACCAGTCGCTGCCCCGGACGCAACCCGTCCAGCACGCGTTGCAACTCATCCGCCTGATCTGCTCGGCCGGGGGCGGGATAAACGTATGCATCCGGTACGTTCGCATGCAGCGCACCTGAGGCCGACACGTCGGATGCCGCCACGACGATCCCGGGCCACATCAATCCGCCAGCCATCAGGATGCCGGCGATCACGGCGTACGCGCGAGACTGGCATCGTGAACCATGCATATCGAATCGGTTCCCTGGAAAAATCTGATGCACGGGGGCTGCCCCGTGCGCTCGAATACCCGCTGCCGCGGCCGACGTGGTTCACGCCCGCTGCCGCGAAATCGATTGCTTCTGCGGCGACGACAACAAGCTACATCCTTGCCACTTGTTGACCGCCGGGCAGGTCGGCGATTTCGTCAAAACGGACGAGGTAATGCTTTCCATTAGACCATTTGATCCTGCTAGACCTCGGTGCGCCAGCACACCTAGATATGCAGCCCCATCTCTTCTGATGCCGCGACATTCCACGAATCGTTACGCGGACATAGCGCGAATCTCACAACGACGAACCGCTCGGTGAATGTCGTCAACCCAGGCGGCGATCGATTAATTCCTTCGTCGGTAAGCCATCGCACCCAGCGCGTCGCGCATGCGCTGCACAATGCCCTCATCGTCAAACGCGCGCCACGACAGGCGCTTGCGGTTGCGTGATTTCGAGGGACGGTGGCCCGAGGCCTGCCCTCGTCGACTCTACCGTCGACGCCAACGGATCATCCACCTCAATCCCAACATGATGGATTCAATGCGCGCAATTTTCATTAATTCATGAATTAGGAATCCATATTTCACTGAGCCGGATGTCGCGTATGCGCGACCCGCCGGCTATTTGACAATCCGCCGTCCAACCACTTTCACGGCAATCGATGAAAAACGCGATCGAACCGACAGGCCGAAAGATGACCACAAAGAAGATCGTTCATATTGCCGAGGCGTTTGGTGGCGGCGTGCTTTCGATGGTGACCCTGCTGGCCAATCACGCCGCGGCAGCCGGCGTCGATGTGACGGTACTGCACTCGATTCGCCCCGAAACGCCGGCCGATTTTTCAACGTTGTTCCGGCCTGACGTGAAGCTGATCTACGTCGACATGGCACGCGAGGTCAGCATCAGGCAGGATCTTTTGAGCGTGCGCGCGCTGGCCAGGATTCTTCGCGACTGCAAGCCGGCCGCGATTCATCTGCATTCGTCGAAGGCAGGCGTACTCGGGCGTCTCGCGTCGAGAATTGCCGCGCCCAATGCGACGGTCCTCTATTCCCCTCACGGCCTTTCATTCCTGCGCTTCGATATTTCCCGCATGAAGCAGTTTGCCTATCTGAACTTCGAACGCATCGCGGCTCATATCGGCGGAACCATTGTCGCGTGCTCCGGCAGCGAGCTCGGTGAGATCAAGGAAAAAGTCCATGCGAAATCGGCAGTTCTCGTGGAAAACGGCGTCGATGTCGCCGAGATCCTGCCCCGCCGAGCACGAGACGATGGCAAGACAGTGGTTGGAATGAGCGGTCGGGCATCGTTCCAGAAGAACCATCACGCATTCGTCGAGCTGGCCACCAAACTGCAGCGGGCTGACGTCGACTTCCTGTGGATCGGCGGCGACGCCGACGAGATTCCGGATCCACGCCAGAGCACGGCCGTCATCTGCAGCGGCTGGGTGACTCGCGCACACGCGCTGGCACTCACGTCGGGTCTGGACATCTATGTCCAGACCTCCCGCTGGGAAGGCATGCCGGTCGCATTGATCGAAGCCCAGGTTGCGGGCATACCGGCCGTGGTGACGGACGTCGTCGGTAATCGCGACGTGGTGATTCACGGCGTAACCGGATATATCGCATCGAGCGTCGACGAGATGGCCGTGTATCTGACCAAGCTGCGGGACGACCGGCAACTTCGCGAAAAAATGGGTGCGGCAGCGCGCACGAGAGCGGTTCAAAGGTTTTCGATGAACACGGTCTTCCGGCAGTGGCACATGCTTTATGGCCTGGACGCGGTCGATTCTCACGCCGGCACTCGCGACTTCAAGCCGGTTGCCCTGGATCACGTCAAAGCCCGATTCTGAGTTCAATGTCCAATGATTGACATGACCGCCTTCAAAAAGTCGAAACATCTCGTGTACAACGGTCGATTCACCACGCAGAAGACGACCGGCGTACAACGGGTCGCACGCGAGCTGATCGCCGCGCTCATCAAGTTTCAGCCTCAAGAACCGGTGACCCTCCTTATGCCTCCACAGCCCGGCGTAGAGGTGAACGGCGCGCGGACCGTCAAGGTCGGTTTTTACAAGGGTGCCGTGTGGGAGCAACTGGTGCTCCCGTTTTTCGCCCGTCCCGGTCGGCTCGTCAATCTCGGCAATTCCGCGTCCATTTTCATCCGCAACCAGATCATCTACATGCACGATGCGGCGGTATTCGACACGCCCGCCCACTTTTCGCGTTCGTTTCGGGTGTGGTACCGAATCATGTTCTGGATCCTGGCGCGAACCTCCGCTTGCGTGCTGACCAACTCCTATTTTTCACGGGACCGCCTCGCCTACCACTGTGGCATCTCGACCGAGAAAATCAGCGTCGTTCCGCTTGGTGCGGATCACCTCGACTCGCTGAAGCCCGACACGAGCGTGCTCGACGCGCACTCGCTGACGCCGAACCGGTTCGTGCTCGCGGTCAGCAGCATGAATCCCACCAAGAACTTTGGCCGGCTCATCGCGGCATTTCGGCAGATCGACGATCCGTCGGTCGACCTCGTCATCGTCGGGATGAGAAACACCACCGTGTTCGGAAACCAGGATCATGTCTTGGCGGCAGAACCGAACATCAAGTTCGTCGGCTATATCAGCGACGAGCAACTGAAAGCGCTGTACCAAAATGCGGCATGCTTCCTTTATCCATCCATCTACGAAGGTTTCGGCATCCCTCCTCTTGAAGCGATGCGCTATGGTTGCCCGACGATCGTCGGAAAAGCCGCCGCGCTGCCGGAAGTCTGCGCCGATGCGGCGCTGTACTGCGATCCGTATTCGCAGGACGACATTGCGGAAAAATTGCGGCGCGTGCTGGGTTCCGACGCACTCAGAGCCGAGCTCAGACGGAAGGGAAATCTCCACGCGGAAAAATACTGCTGGAGCAAAAGCGCAAAAATGATGACGGAAATATTCGAAGGGCTGTAGGCGATCGAAGCAAGCCGTCGCTTCGACGGAGGATTCGCACCGACATGATCCGGCGCGCTCACTCTGACGGTCGTCTCAACCAAGACTCGCGCCGTCACCAAGCCCTGGAATCATGGAAAGGGTCGGCATTTGCGCGCCGAGGCAAAGAAGTTCATGACCAAGCCCCCGATTCGACTAGCAAATACTCGACCGGAAACCTGATTCGCGTATGTCACGCGGCTGAATCACCAGTGACGCAGCATCCGATCCTTGCCCATACTTGCGATCATGGCGCGAGCAGCCCTTCGTGCTCTCGGTAGAGGACAACGAACCGTCGTCGCCGCAGACCAACCTGTTCCGTCACGAGCCGCATCACCTCGATCTTGCCGGTATGTTGATCAGGCCAACCCGTTCACGGAAGAGCACGTACATGAGTACGACGGTCACGATCGTTTCGACCATCAACACCGCGATCGCCGCGCCACGCTCCGCGAATAGCGAGGCAAGCGGCGGCAGTATCGTGACGTTCAGCAAGCCGGACGAGATCAGGATGGTACTGAAAACGCGCTTCATGCCGAGCGGCAGCATCGTCTGGATTCCGAATAGATCGGTCATGCATGCCATGAACGGCACCAGCGCAAGACAACGCAGCACGCCGACTGTCGGCCCGAACGAGTCTCCGTACAGGATCCGGACCGCGAGCGGCGCGAACTCGTAGATCACCGCCGACATTGCGAGCACTAGCGCCCCCTGCACGACAATCAGCTTGCGAAGGAACGCGAACGCCTCGTCACGTGCGTTATGCATCAAATAGGTGATATGAGGGTAAGTGGTTGCCCTCAGCGGCTGCAACATGCCGACAGCGGCCCGGATCAGCTTGTCGCCCGCGGCAAAATAGCCTGCGGCCACGTGACCGGAAACGATACTCAGCAGGACGGTATTGGTCGAGGCGTAGAACGAGATTGAAGTCGATGCGAGGAAGACCTGCGTGCCGCCTTTCAATGCATCGACAATATCCGCGAACCGCACGCGGACACGCGCGATCTCTTGACAAAAGAACAGGTAAGCAAGCGAGGTGAAACCGCAGAGCAACGGCACGGCTGCATTAATGGCGACCGCATGAAGAATATCGTCCGGCGTGTGAACCCACAGGAAGAAAGCGGCGACGCTCAGTGCGCGATACCCGACCACCGTCATGCTGAACACGCTCAGCTTCTGAATGCCCTGAAAGTACCAGCCTGGCGTGAGCGCGGCGCCTATTGCCATCCCGAATTCGATCAGCAGCGCCGTGCGCTCCGCTTCGAAGTACGGAATCAACGACGTCATCGCGACGAGTACCGCGAAGCCCGCGACGGTTATCAGCCACTGGGCGCTGATGGTCGTCCAGAAAATTCTGGACCGCTCGATCTTGTCACGCGCGAGCGCGACGCGCGGCGTCGCCGTCAGGTCGAAGCTGTAATTCACCAGATTGATGAAATACGTTGTCACCGCGAGCACGAACGCCAGCCTTCCGTACTGTTGAGGGCCCAGCACACGGGTCAAGAGCGGTAGCGTGACGAGCGGCACGACATACGTCGAGATCTGCAACGCAAACAACATGGCGAAGTTTTTTCGAACGGCGGTCATCGTGCTTTCTGAAGTGAAAATGGGTAGTGCATCGACTGTCAGCAGGCACGCGTGCGCGGTACGGGCTCGTCAATGCCGAGCGCGGCATACAGCGACGATGCGTAGCAATCGATCGAGTAACGTGACCAGTCGTAGTGACGATTTTCGTCGGCGAGGTGCGTGCGTAGCGCGTCGATTGCGCGGGAGAAATCTTCGGGGAAGTTTCGATAGAGGATCTTGTTGCCGATTTCGTCGCCGAATGTCGACAGACTGCCGATGTCGTTCACGAGCACCGGCAGGCCGAGCACCGCGGCCTCGACTATCACGAGGGGGGCGTTTTCCACCCAGATCGACGGAAGCACAAGCGCGTCGTGCGTAGGCAGTTCGGCGAAAAGCGCGGCGTGATCGAGACGGCCGGCAAAACGCAACCTTCCGGCTTTGACGAGGTCCGCGTGGCGTTCCTCGAGAGGACCGCGCTCCGATCCGTCACCATAAACGGTAAGCGATTCGATCGCTTCGCCGGCGGAATCGGCCATAAGCGCGAGAAACTGAGCCAGTCCCTTGTCCGCTTCAATACGGCCGACGAACGCAAGATCCAGGCGAGCGCGCTGCGCAGGTTTCGGCGCGCGCGGAACCAATGCCGAATCGATCGGATTCGATAGAAGCGTGACACGGGTTCGCCCGAATCGCCCGATCAGGTCGCGCATGAACGGGCTTGGGCAGAGGATTTCATCGAACAGGCCAAGCGGGTCGAAAAGTGCATTGACCGTGTGCCAATGCAACTTCTTAACGACGTCGTGGAGAATTCCGTGCGGACTGGCGACAGAGACGATGCGTCGGGCACTGTGCAGCTGGTCCAGCGACAATGGTTTCGTCTGCCCGCGGGAATAGATCTGCAGGCTCGGATTGTAGAACACGAGATGGTAATCGTGCGCAGTCAGGTACAAACTGCACCCCGAGCGCCGCTTGTAGCGGGCAAGCACGGGCAAGATCGCGCTCGACAGCAGATTGTGATAATTGTGTACCAGAATGCGTTGTGGCCGAAACCGATCGAGCTGCGCGACGAGCGCACGCGCAGTCGCGCGCGACCATACACGAGCGCGCCGAATATTTTCGACCGCGGGCAGCGCATGCTCGTCGAAGGTTTCGACCGTCACGTCGTTGCGCGCGCGCAGCACGTCAACGGACATTCGGTACACCTCCTCCGCCCCTCCCCTTCGAACGAAGTCGTTGATGACCAGCACGCGCATCACGCAGGACCTCGACATACGTGATGCCGGAAGCTCGACGCATCGTCATCGTCTTCGCGTCGCGGCGAGATCTGCACGGTGTCGCAGGCCGCTTGCAAGCAGTAAATTTTGCGCAATTTCCGGCAGTCGTGGCAATTTCGTTTCATGGATATTCCTGAGCGGAATCACGGCGCCACGTACGTCCGGCAAGTGGCCCCGTGACACACTACGTCGCAACGATAACGTACCGAGAATGACGAATCTGTTCGCATGGTCACTCAGAGCCGGTTTCGCCATACCTTCCCGGTGTGCCCGCGAACGTTCCCCGCAACGCGCGAAACGAATACCGCGATAGCGGCGGCGACATAACGATGCCCGCCCCGCCGACAACGATAAGGCTGCGGCCTAGCTGCGAAGCGTCAAGAGGTTGTTTCTCGACGCGGGCAGTCTGGCCATCGGCGCAATTCCGCCGATGGCGCTGTGGGCACGATGCCGGTTGTGGTGATGCGGCCAGCTTGCGAAGGCATCGCTGCGGTGGGCGGAGCTTTGGTATGTCCAGGCGTATGCCCACTCGCGCAAGGCCGATTGGATGAACTGCTCAGCCTTGCCGTTGGTCTGCGGACGATACGCCCGTGTAAATTTGTGCCTGATACCCAATTCCTGACAGGCGCGAGCGAATTCGCGTGAACGGAACGCCGAACCGTTGTCGGTCAACAGCCTGCGCACACGCACGCCGAGTGCTGCATACCAAGCCACGGCGTCACGCAAGAACTGCACGGCACGGGCCTGTTTCTCGTCCGGATGCATCGCCGTGAAGGCAATACGAGCGTGGTCATCTACGGCCACAAACAGATACTCCCAGCCGATGCCATCCACCGAATTGCGCCGATCGCCCGTGACGCGATGGCTGGGGCGTGCGATGCGGCCGGGCTTCTTGGTATCGATGTGCAGAAAATCCCCCGGAGCCTCATGCTCGTATCGCTGGATGAGCTCGCGCCGCTGCAGATCGGTCAAACGAGACAATCCAGCACGTACCAAGACTCGACCGACAGTCGACGCAGATACACCGACCTGGCGTGCGATCTGACGCTGCAACAAGCGCTGCTGGCGCAACTCCACGATCAGCAGAGCCGTGTCCGGCGCAATCGCGCAGGGCGCACGAGTTGGTCGAGAAGATGCGTCGGCCAGTGCAGCCGCACCGCCTGCCAGGTAGCGTCCCAGTCATTTGCGTACAGTCGGCGCCGTCACGCCGCGGTCGGCTGCCGCCTGCGGCACACTCAAACCGAATTCGGTGATCTCGTGAACCATCTCAAGTCGGTGGGCAAAGGTGAGTCGGGCATTCTTATGGGTGTTCATCCGGCTGGCTTCCCGGAAGGTTGGATGTTTGGCGACTGTCTCCCGGACTCAGTCCGGATGAACCATCGATACAACCCATTGAAGCTTCACAACTAGAGCGTCGACTCGGTGTGCCGTTTGCGCGAGTGCGACACAGTCGCGTGTTTCGTTTTCTCCGGCACCGCTAGCTCCACCGGCGCCCGCCAACATGCAAGCAGTGTAGTACACCTATCGATGACATATTGCGCGGCGGCGGTACCGTGCAATGAATGATCGACGGATTCCTGCAGATCGACCGATATGTTCGGCAAATGAGCGAACGCTCGCGACGCGGGACCGAAATGCCGTACCAGTGTATCGACGCCCGGATCGAGCATGCCGTAGACAAGATGGGTGCGAATGCCACGCGCCGACATGTCGCGCAGCAATCCTCGCGGCGTATCCTTGCCGGGGTATCTCCCGACCCGCTCTGCGATACGCATGATCGGCACCGACATGAAATCGACGAGGAAGCGCGACAATCCGCGCAGTACCGGACGCAAATCACGACCACTGCGCAGCAGACGGCGCCACTTTCCAGCGCTGCGCAGCGACGCTAGATAGCCTCGCATCGAATTCGTCTGATTCTTGATCACATTCGTGAGCGTCTCTCCGCGCGGCCACACGAAGACCTGGAGATTGACTGCGATCGCGCCGGCAAACTGGCCGTTCGACGCGGCATGAAGCGACGTATACGCGCCGGAGCAAATCCCGAACGAAACAACCTTGTAATGCCCGTGCTCTTTCAGCCAGTCTGCAGCTGAAACCATATCGATGATTACCTGATCCGAATACGGGATGTCCTGCTGATTGTCACGTGCGCGCGCGCCACTGTCACCGATTCCGCTGGCATCGATCCGCAGACTGCAGATACCCTGCGCGGCAAGCGACCGGGCGAGTCGAACCGCGAGGCGTCCATCCGCGATGCGCGGATTGGCGGCCGTATTCGTTATCAGGAGAGTGGGTGCGGCGGCACGCATGATGCCTTCGGCCGGCTCGCACAGCACCCCGACCATCTGCTGCGGACCCACGCGAACGATTCGTTCGATACTTTCTTTTCCCTTCAGTACCACGCCGGCGTCGGTGCATTGCGCGCACGCGCGAACGATCGGATCCGGATCGTCGTCGAGCCAGTCCGCAACCGTGTCGAGCAATGCCTCCGGAAGCCGCGACCAGAGCGGCTCTCGCATTGCGTCCGCCCAGTCGGCGCATGCATGAACCTTTACCTCGACACCCCGCGCCTGCAACGCGTCCGAAAGCGTCGCACTGTCGCCGTACGGTGCATCGACCAGCAATGCGCGCGCCGGCAATGTGCCCAATTGACCGGCAATCTGGCGAAGGTCGATACGCCGCAGCGCCTCGACCAGATCATCTGGGTACAGGTGTCCGAGTATGTTCAGGGGTTTCTCGTCGCGAACCGCGCATCTCACGGTCGGCGGGGCATTGTCGAGCCAGTGTTGCGCGACGACAGAGAGCTCGCGCAGGTAGCCGCGACCGCGCACGACGGGCGCGAGCGCGATGAAACGGGTCAGCCCGGGGATGCCGTCCGCGGCGAGGAGCGCCACTGCCGCGCCGGCACGTACCCCGACGAGCGTCAGATGGTCCACCGTGATGCGCTCTCGCAATGCCTGGACCGCGGACTGAACGCTCCCGAGCATTTTCCCGAAGCGATCAGGATCGCTTTCGTCGCCTAGCGAATCGCCACTCGCCGGATAATGAAAGCGCAGCACCGGGAAGCCACGGTCAGAAAGATGCTCGGCGAGTGAACGCACGAGCTTGTGAAGCCAAAGTGCTTCGTGACCGAGCGGCTCGCAGATGACGATGCCGTGTGTTCGATTGCCCTCGTGAAGCCAGCCGACGCATCCATCAAACTGGACAGGTGTCATGGTCTTATCCTTGTTTTAATAAACTCTAACGAAATCCGCTATATGGACTTCAATCGTGCGGTGCCGACCGATATCCGTTTCATGCCGCAATCCAGCATCCCCCGGAAGATATCGGGCGTCCGCTTCTCGATCCCGAGAACCATCCGCGTTTCTCTTTTTCAATCGGCCCGAATGTCGCCCGGACCGATCCGTACGGATCAGCCGTCAGCGTCGCCAGAGGCAAACAGACTACTGCTGCGCCGTGCGGTGAGCGTACGCGCAAACTCCACGAACGGAGCCTCGCACAAACGATAGCCGGCCCATGACAATGGAATCAAAGGCAGGACCGGTACGATCATGTAGAGACCAAGCGGCCATCCGGTGACGTGGAAACGCTGGCAAAACCAGAACATTGCAAACAACGGGAGGCTATGCAGCAAATAGATCGAGTAACTGATCTCGCCCAGCCATGAAAGCAGGCGAATGCGGAGCTTCAGAACGGTCGCCAATGCGACGAATATCGCGATGCCGATGAAGTAAGCAAGCGAAGTCGGAAAGTGTTCCATGTTGTGATGTCGCCAATCGCTGAGCGCCCCCATCAGCGCGACACTTGCAATCACCGCCGTCAGGCAACCTACCGCCGACCGGTAAGTGAGCGCCATTCGACCCGGTGCACCATGCCCTGGCCATCGAACGCGCAGCAATTTGAGAGGCGTGTCGTATGCCTGCCGAAAGCAGGCACCCCAAAACATGATACCGAGATGGTACGGCATGGTCTTGTATTCGCTGGGCATACCGGCCGGGGCGAGTTTCAACTCGACGATCGTCACGAACAGCCCGGTCAATCCGATGCTGACAACACATAGGCAGAACATCCGGTGAAGTACGCCGCCCCAGAACAAGATTAGGCAGAGCCCGTAAAAATACAATTCCGTCTCGAGCGTCCAGCCATGCGGCAAGATCAGGCTTTCTCCGAATGCGGCGGGCATCATGGTCACGTTTGCCACGATCCCATCGATATCCATTTTTTTATCAAACAGATACCAATGAACAAAATATCCCAAAGGAAGCGCCAACCAGTATGCCGGGTATAACCGGAAGAACCTTCGAACGAGGAACCGCTTCGTTCCCGCACCAATCTCTCCGTGCAGGCTGCTGGGAATCAGCATGCCGCTGATCGCGAAAAACACGACCACACCCACACGCCCGAAATTCATGGAGCGTTGAAGCGTGTCGAGCATGTATTGCGATCCTGCCAGCGGAGCAAATCGCTCGGCATAGTGTGTCCATATGACGAGTATCACGGCAACCGCGCGCATCGCATCGACATGGTGAAAGCGCTTCGAATCGTTCGAGTGGGACATGGCTGAAATAGTGAAAACCCAAGTATCTCGATCGCAACGCGACACCCATGCCTGCGGCGTCCGCCCAAATGATTCCGGTCGTCGAGATCGCACCGTTCGGTGCAACGGCCCAAGCGAATGCCGCATTCAACTCGAGCCGGAACGCCTCCTGTCGATCACGTACCACCAAACCAGTGCGGCCAACGCATAAAATGCCGTGCGCGAGCCGAACATCATCCAGTAATCGCCCTGCTGAACGGCGAAGGTCGCATACGAGAAGACCTTCGCCATCAGCCACAGCATCACGACCCCGCCACGCATCGTGACCAGGATCTGTAACGCGGCCAGCGCACCATATACGACGCCGGTCATCGCGACGAAAATTGCCCCCCCGACATAGCCGAACCAATACACGGGTACCGCCATGTTTCCCATCGTGAACGTGACGTCGTCGAAGATGTAGGCCTTGAGGAGCTGTGGCTCCATATACGAGATCATCAAGTCGCGCAAACCACTCGGTTCGGAATCGTCGAAAAAGGTTGGCATCGTCCAGGAAGCGAGAGAGTTCACGAAACGCCAAAAAGCAGCCGCGCCGCCGAGTGCCGGTGCCGTGAACATCCGCGCATCACCGTCCACCACGTACCACGGCTGCCCCTGCAGCAGAAAGCGCGACGAGATCACATCCGCAACTTCCAGCCCCTGCCCCCGGTAGGCGTAAACGATGGAAACGGTGCCGAGCAAGAGCGCCAGCCCGGCACCTATACCCAGATAGCGGACAACCGGCTTACCGTTCATCGCATGAATCGCGATGAACGGCGCCAGCGAACACAGGCCGATATGCAGCACCGCCATGAATTGCTCGCCATGCAGCACATTGAGGCCCAGGTCGATCGCCATCGTGAGGATCGCCAACCACCGGATGCGTTTATTGGAACTGGTGGCAATGGTGCCCAACAAAAAACCCATGAAGGTTTGATTGTTCAGGAAAAGATTGAACATCGCGCCGTTCGACGCATCATTGCGCAACGCATACCTATTGATGCCGGTAAACAACGAGAATCCCGACGTCAGCCCCGCCAGCACACCGGTCACGATGATCGCGGCCGCAAGTGCAAACCCCATCGTCATACTGATTGGTTGCAACGCGATCCGCGCCCTGATCGGCTTGTACGACGGGCGCTCATCAAGGAACCTGTCGAATGCGACGAGCGCACATAAGACAAAAATCAGATAGAACGAAAGAAGCCGGCTGAAAGCGCCGGTCGCCTCACCCGAGATGTCGGTTTCCCTCAGGTATCCACCGTTCTCCAGTCCGACACCGGCAAGGAATGCAGTCAGCCCGATCGCGAGTACATAGAGCACCGACACTGCAAACACCGGACGATACTTGACCAGGACGACAAGTCCCGATGTTGCCAGCAACAACGTGCACGTGGCGCTCGACTCCGTCACGCCGAGCGCCGGCATCATCGCATTGATCAAAAACGCAAGCGCGAATAACGTCGATATCGTCACCCCGGTTGCGGATATCGCCCCCCCGTTGATTTGTATTGTTCGCGCAGTTTTTTCTATCATGCTGCAACCCGAAATTCGTTCCACCGGTGACGCACCGTTCTAGCCGCGCGCGCCCTGCCCGCTGCAAGATCGCCCCCTTCCGCAAGCGCACTGCCGGCTCCCTCGCTCGATCCAGCCATGAACCAGCGAATTGACTGGTGCATGCGATATCAGGCAACGTTTCTCAGCAGTCCCTTTCTTACCCGCTCCCACGCCCTGAACAGAAATGCAACGGGTACGACGTCGCCTGGAGCGTTTCGCGACTTGGCTTCTTTCGTATGCGGCTCGATGTTCGCGTAATGGCGCCGACGCAACGGTGAAGGCTGAAAGCCGTTGAATACCAGCCCATCCACTTTCACGCCAACCCGGTTCAAATTCCGGATCACATCCGCCACGCCGGCGTAGCTGACCGAACCTTGCCGCGCCACCACCAACGTAACGTCCGCCAGCCTCGACAACATCGCGACCTTCGCGACCGGGCGCGCCACTGGCGCATCCACGACGACCGCGTCGTATTCGCGTCGCAATGCGGTGATCAGAGGATCGAGCCGTTCCATTTCGAACAGGTGCCGCGACGGCTCGACACGTTTTCCGGCAGGCAGTACATCGAAATTTTCCCGGACGTGGTAGATCGCCTTCCCGATGTCCCGCGAGCCAGTCAACACATCCGACATCCCTGCCGGGTATTTCGTGGACACGTATCGATCAGCGCCCGATTCGTCTGCATCGGCACGCACCAGCAGTGTCTTGAGACCGCTTTGCGAGAACAAATGCGCAAGATTGGATGAGATCATCGACCTGCCCTGACCCGGCTCGGGAGACGTGACCAGAACGATCCTTGATTTACCCTGCGTAGCAGTCGTCGCGTAACGCAACAACAGCGCCAGATCGTCCAACGCTTCGGCCAGCGGCGTATCGGGATACTCCCTTGCCGCTATAAACGCCGATCTGTCGTTCAGGTCGGCCTCGACCTGATGTAACGAGGTCGGGACAATACCCAGCACAGGGACGCCGGCCACCTCCTCTAAATGCTCCGGATTCCGGGCGTTTTGGAAAAACAACGCACAGCCTTGTGCCGAAGCAACGCCCAGTATCAAACCGATCGCAGCACCCAGCACGATGACGAGCAAGCGTTTCGGCTGAACCGGTTTGTCGGTGACATCAGCCTTGTCGATAACGGACGCGTTACCGACGGTGCCAGCTTTTGCAATTTGCAGCTGCTGCGCGTTGTTCATCAAGCCGATATAGAGTTGATTGTTGACCTCGACGTCGCGCGATAGGCGCAAGTAGGTCTGCTGCTGCGACGGCAAGCGCGCGACCTTGCTTTTCAATTCCGCCGACTGCTGATCCAGCGTTTTCAGCTTGCTGGCTACCGCAGTAAGCTGAGGTTGTCCGGCGACATATTTCGACGCCAGATCCTGGTACTCGAGCTTGGCTTCGAGCCGCGACTTTTCTACGAGCGCCAACTGGTCGATCAGCAGTTGCACATCGCCTTGCGCATCGATCGATCCCTGTGCATTGCGAAACTCGTTCAACGCATGCTCAGCCTGCTCCAGTCGCTTCTTGACCACCGGCAATTGCGTGTCGAGAAACGCAAGACTGTGCTCGGCATCCTCCGAGCGCCGCTTTGTCTTGGCGTCCAGATAGGCGGCAGCAATGGCATTGAGCAACCGCGCGGCATACACGGGGTCAGGGTCCTCGAAACTCAGCTGCATGATGCCCGACTGACGTTTCGTTTCGGCCCCGTTCAGTTTCTTCAGGACAGCCTCGAGTCGCACCGGCGTGGCGACGCGGCGCACGCGAAATTCCGTACCGGCGCGTGCCACGATCCGCGATACCTCCACCCGATACCCGTTTGCCTCGGTTGGTTGGCCCACTTGGCCCGCCAACACCTCTTGACCATTGCTGTTCTTCAACAGGAAGCGATTACCCTCGAGATAGTCGAGTTCCAGTTTCTTGCCGATCTGCGCATCGGGAACGTCGAATTTCGTGAATTCGATCCGCTCGCCGCCCCACGCCCAAAACGGCGTATTTAACAATGGCTCGACGAGGCCATTGCGATCCTTCGACAAGATCGAACCGAGTAAACCGCCGACGAGCGGAATCGTATTCCTGACCGACACATCTACCTGCGCGACGGTAGCGTCGATTGCCTGGGTGACAACCGCGCGCGAGCGAGCGATATCGATCTCGCCGACGACGGCCGAGTTCTGGATATCCAGCGCGTTTGAAATTTCGGAGAGCGAACCCAACGCGCTGTGCTTGTTTTCCTCGACCTGTATCAACGTGTCCACGGAGTACATCGGTGTTGCCGTAACGGCATACACGATCGCCAACAGCAAACACCCCAGGAAAACAGCCAGGAAAACGCGCCAGTGATCAAACACGTTTTCCAGCAGCTGGACCAGCGTGAAGTCAACCCCGTTTCGAGAAATACTTCCCGATCCGTCTCGAGATCGCTTCGATGAAGGCCTATCCAATGTCATGCATACGCTCCCAAATTGCCGTCCTGACGGGCTTACTGTCGCCGTGCATGCTGTTGATCACGCATGTCCCGCCACTCGCTCCGGGCCACTCTTTTCGGCACATCACGCGAGGCACTTGTCCTGAGTCCGACCACCTGCACGCGAGAACGCACCGTCGAATTCGTTGAACAGAAAACAAGTGACCTTGCTGGTCCGGATCACTATGCGATAAATGCGCGGTTTTCTGAGTGCGATGCCTTACATTAAGCGGCCCCGAGTAAGCGAATCACCGGGTCGCCGACCCTCTCGCGCCACGTCGGGGGTCGATTCGAGAAATGTGGCCCAGCCTACTTGAACGCGCCCGACCGCAAGGTTCCCCCCCTGTTTTCGACCTACCCCAACCGCACAATTAAATGACGAATCAACGACTGCTCGCGAGCGACCAATCCGGCCTGCTATCCACGGCTGGGTGAACTAACGCACATCCTTTTTCCGTGGTTCGTCCAACATGGCCCATGCGGGAACCCATCCCGGATCGGCCGGTACGCCCGGCAGCATGCGATGAGGTCGAGGCGTTTGATAGTCGGTCGACTGGAACGGCAAGCGAGCGAGGAAACAAGTGGGGTCTTCGGTCGAACTCAGGTTCATGAGCCCCCGTCACCTGCCGAAAAACGTCTTCGTCGCAATACGTCAATGTATCGATGACAAGGCTTTTTGTTTAACCATGCTGAATGACGACATGAGCAGCCACGAACGATTCGGCACATCGGTGCCGAACAAGAACGACCCGACAGGGCGCCGAACGCGCGCGGCGCTTTGCCTGGCGATTTCCGCCATGCTTTCCGCTTGTGCATATGCGCCCGGACAGCACATGGCGTCGTCCCCTGCATTGCCGGTCACGACTGACGACAACGGTGACGTGACCAGCGACATGAAGGTGCCGGTCAAGCAGATCGATCTGACGCTGATCACGCTCATTCGCGCGGAGCAGAAGAACCGCACCGCGTCGCCCATTCCCGACAATCTGCTCGGCAGGCCAAGCGGCTACAGGCTCGGTCCGGGAGACGTGTTGCAAATCACGGTATGGGATCACCCGGAATTCGCCACCGCTGCCGGCCAGCCGACGCCGAACACGAAGTCCTCGGACGCGGCGCCCGGTTTCGTCATCGATAGCGACGGCAACGTGCAGTTTCCATACATGACGCGACCGATCCACGCCGCCGGAAAAAACGCGGCGCAGATCCAGCGGGAAGTCACTGCCGAACTCAAGAAGGTGTTTATCAAGCCGCAAGTTACCGTTCGCGTGGCATCGTTCCGTGCCGAACAGGTGTATGTAGACGGTGAAGTGCGAGCACCCGGTTCGCAGGCGATCAACGACATTCCGATGACCTTGGTCGAAGCAGTCAATCGCGCCGGTGGCTTTGCACCGACAGCGGACCAGAGTCGCGTCACGATCACGCGCAATGGGACGACGTATCCGGTGAATGTCGCGCGGATGATGCAAACGGGCAAGAACCCCGCCGCCATCATGCTGCAGCCGGGCGACCTGCTGCATGTGAGCGCGCGCGAAGACAATCCGATCTACGTGATGGGTGAAGTCAACAAGCCGCTGGCCGTGCCGCCGCAACGTGACGGTTCGCTCACGCTGAACGAAGCACTTGCACAGGCCGGCCAACTCAACCAGCAGACGTCGAATGCCAAACAGGTTTTCGTGTTGCGCAAGGCCGACGACAGCGATCCCGTAGTCTATCGACTCGACATGAAGTCACCGGTTTCGATGCTGCTGGCGAATCAGTTCCCGCTGGCGTCGAAGGACATCGTCTATGTCGACAATACCGGGCTCGTCCGGGCCAGCCGCGTGCTGAATCTATTGCTGCCGGCAATCAGTGCGGGTTTGACCGGCGCGCTCATCACCAAGTAATTCCGCTTGTCGGCCTCGGCAAGCCAGCGTGCGAACCGGAAAGACACCGTCCGGTGACGCACGCTGTTTCATTTATCCGGGGGGATACGCCGCGGCCTCGCGTGAGCGGCACGATATACAGTCGGCTAGCGTGTTCCCGCTGGCGTTGTATGTGCCGATTCCGATCTCCCGTTCCCGCTCGGAACACCGGCCCCCGTGACGGCTTGCAGCCCGTAATAGAAAGTATCGGCATTGGCGCACACGGACGAAAATGCGCGGAATCCCGTCATTGCACCGGCCAGGGACAGTGCCCCCGTACCGGTAGAAGTGGTCGTTTCCTGAACCCGATCCTGAAGCTGGAATGCCATATCGATCCTGCACGTGTGATTGTCGGACTTAGCGGAAATCAACTCCTGTCGCACCTTCGGATTCGATGCCCGGTTTATTGATTATCGAAAAGAGATGTGCGAGTTCGATCGAGCGTACGCACCCGCGCAAGACTATAAACAGATTCACCGGCAAACAGTGCGTGAAATGACCCAAGTGATCGAGCGATACCGCCATCGCCATATGAAAAGTACGTTTCGAACATCCGGTCAACCGCGTCGTATTCGATGACATGTCAATGTCGATCCCGTTAGATGTGCACGCAACGAACCGGACAACTAGTCGCGGCGTATTGCTCTCGCAATAGCACCAGCACACAGGTACTTCTTACCCGACCACACCCCCACCATCGGGAACGATGACCGCCTTTCCAACCCACCCTGCGCGACTACGCAATAAAGATCGTACATATCGGTAGAAACACCGATGCTGTAGTCAAACTACATTCATACCATTAGTCGCTGCAGAGAATCGCTACATCCGATTCGGCAGTGCCGGGCGGCCTGCGCGTCGCCGCCCGCGTTGACCGGTCGAGCCCAACCGGCCGTAACGATTCCCCGCCCGGCCTGGCATGCCGACGCGCAACCACCCTGCATCGCCAGCCGAATGCGTCCGGTGCGAATCCACCGGACGAGCGCAGCTCCAGACATCATCCGAACAATCGGCAATACGATCAGGAGAGCAACATGCGGGACACACTCTGGCCGGCCGTCGTGCTGGCAGCGACCCTCTGCACCACCGCCTACGCAGGCGATGCCGACTTCAACACACAAGGCGACGCGACCGATGCGTTCGCGTCGGCCGCCGCACAACGACGCGCCGACCTGCTCGTGCGCAAGATGACGCTCGACGAGAAACTCCAGTTCATCCATTCGCAATACGAAATGTCAAAGGTGCCGGGCGGCGGCGCCGGCTATATCCAGGGCGTGCCGCGGCTCGGCATTCCCGATCTCAACATGGTCGACTCGGCGACCGGCTCCGGCAGCACGTCGCAGGCCAGCACGACGTTCCCCGCGACGATCGCCGTCGCCGCGAGCTGGGATCGCCGGCTGTCGTACGACTACGGCAAGCAGGTCGCGATCCAGTTGCGCGCGCAAGGATTCGGCATGGGCCTCGGCGGCGGCACCAATCTCGCGCGCGAGCCGCGCGGTGGCCGGCTGTTCGAGTATCTCGGCGAAGATCCATTGCTCGCGGGCGACCTGCTCGCCGAACGCACGCTCGCCACGCAGCGGCAAAAGGTCATCGCCACGATCAAGCACTACGCGGGCAACGAGCAGGAGCACGGCCGGATGGGCGGCAACACGCAGATCGACGAACGCACGCTGCGCGAGCTTTACCTGCTGCCGTTCGAGATCGCCGCGAAGCGCGGTCGACCCGGCAGCGTGATGTGCAGCTACAACCGGCTGAACGGCGCATACGCGTGCGAAAACACTCACCTGCTGAACGACGTGCTGAAGAACGAATGGGGCTTCCAGGGCCAGGTGCAGTCCGACTGGGGCGCCACGCACAGTACTGCCGCGGCGATCAACGCCGGGCTCGACGAGGAAGAAGACGTCGGGCCGAGCGTGTACCTGACGCCGACGGCCGTCAAGCAGGCGATCGCGAACGGCTCGGTGTCGACCGCACGACTCGACGACATGGTGCGGCGCAAGCTCGCCGTGATGATCCGCGTCGGCGTGATGGACGATCCGGCCACCGGCGGCGGCACGATCGATTTCGCGGCCGCGAACCGGTTCGCGCAGGCCGCTTCCGAGCAGTCGATCGTGCTGCTGAAGAACGACGGCAATCAGTTGCCGCTGGCGGCATCGGCGCTGTCGCGCATTGCCGTGATCGGCGGCCATGCGGACGCGGCCGTGCTGTCCGGCGGCGGCTCGGGCAACACGCGCGACCCGGTGTCGGGTTCGTTCGCGGGTTGCGGCGGCCTGACGTTCGGCGCGTCGACCGGGTGCAGCTGGTGGCGCAATCCGTGGCTGAAGGTCGACGTGCCGATCGTCGCGGCCATCCGCGCGCTTGCGCCGGCCGCGCAGGTCACGTATGCGGGCAACAGCGACCAGCAGTCGCCGTTCCGTGCGTATACGCAGCAGGAAATCGACCAGGCCGCGGCGCTCGCGGGCCGCTCGGACGTCGCGATCGTCGTGGTGGCCCAGCCGGCCGGCGAGGATTTCGGCGACCTGCAGAGCCTGAGCCTCGCGAACCCGTCGAACCAGGACGCGCTCGTCGAAGCCGTCGCGCGAGCGAATCCGCATACGATCGTCGTCGTCCAGAGCGGCAATCCGGTGCTGATGCCGTGGAAGGACAACGTGTCGGCGATCGTCGAGGCGTGGTATCCGGGCGAAGCCGGCGGCAAGGCGATCGCGAACGTGCTGTTCGGCGCGGTCAATCCGTCCGGCAAACTGCCCGTCACCTTCCCCGCGCGCGATCAGGATTCGCCGGCCTGGGGGCAAAACGGCACGTTCGACAACGACCCGGTCTACGCGGAAAAGCTGAACATGGGCTATCGCTGGTATGACGCGCGCAACATCAAGCCGATGTTCGAGTTCGGCTACGGGCTGTCGTACACGCACTTCGCGTATTCGGGGCTGTCGGTGTCGAAGCAATGGGACGGGTCGCTGAGCGTCGCGTTCACGGTACGCAACGACGGGCGCGTCGCCGGTGCGGAGATCCCGCAGGTCTATCTCGGCGTGCCGTACAAGGACGAACCGCCGAAGCGGCTGGTCGGCTGGGAGAAGATCCGGCTGAATCCGGGCGAGGCGCGGCGTGTCCGCGTGACCGTGTCGCCGCGCATGCAGAGCGTGTGGGATACATCGCGTAACGGCTGGCGGTACGTGTCGGGCGGGACCGTGTACGTCGGTGCGTCGTCGCGGGATATCCGGTTGCAGGGGCACTGAGCGGCGCCAACCCAGCGGAGGAGCCGCGCGTGTCGCGCCCGGCTCCTCCGTCTTCCGCCGTCCGCACCGGCGATCCTCACCGGAACAGTAGCGCCAGCAGCGTCGCGAGCGCGGCAATCGCGGCGATCCCCGCCGTCATCCCGGCCAGATGCGCGGCGACCACGAGGCCGGCCGGCAATCGCACGGATGCCGGGCCGCTCGCCGCACCCGACGGCCCGGCCCGCGATCGCGACGCGGCGCCCGTCGTCATGCTCCGCTCCCTTCCAGCGTATCGAGCAACGGCCTCGCCAGATGCAGCACCTGATACACCGTGCCTGCGCCGCCGTCGTCCGGCTCGTGTTCGGTGACGAGGGCACGCGTGAGCCGCCAGCGTAGCGAGTCCAGGCTGACCGCGGCCGCCACCACACCCTGCCGCGCCGCCACTTCGCGATTGCGCGTCACCTCCCGCGCCAGCGTCGCCTCGAGGTCGGCATCCGCCGGAATGTCGACGGCTTCCAGACGAACGAAGCGCCCCGTCGACGCACTGCCCTTGCGCGCATCGAGCGCGACCTGCACGTCGATCGGCGCGCGGCCGAAGCTGTCCGTCACGACCCGGTACCGGCCGCCCGTGACGAACCCGGCGAACGCCTGCTCGTTACGCCACAGATAGAACGACGCATAGCCGTTTTCCGTCGCACCGTAGCGGCCCGCCTCGCGCAGCAGGAACCCCTTGAACACCAGGTCCGGCGTGTCGTCCCAGAGCTTGCCGCGCTCGCGCACGCGATGGCGGATGATGTCGAGGTCGTAGTCCGCCGGCAGGCGGTGCACGTAGTACGCGGTCAGCATGATCGACTCCTGAAGGGAAACGGAGATTCCGAATGGCTCGAGAACAGCGTAGAAGACCTTGAATCATTTGAAAATACGATGGCAGAATATTTCAATGATTCAATTTCTCAATGGATGAGTGTGCGATGAAAACGCTCGACATCGAAGCCGTGCAGGCGTTCGTGCTGACCGCCGACCTCAAGAGCTTCACGCGGGCCGCCGAGGCGATGGACACGACGCAGTCCGCGGTGAGCCTGAAGATCAAGCGGCTCGAAAGCGGCCTCGGCCGCCGCCTGCTGGAACGCACACCGCGGCAGGTCCGCCTGTCGGCCGACGGCACCGCATTCCTGGAACCGGCACGCGAACTGGTGGCGGCCCACCACGGTGCGGTCGGCGCGTTCGGCACCGGCCGGCGGCGGCTGGTGATCGGCGTCAGCCACCATGTCGTCGGCGCCGATCTCCCGATGCTGCTGCGGCGCATGAGCGAAGCGGAGCCGACGCTCGTGCTGGAGATCCGCGTCGCCGCGTCGCGCGACGTGCTTGATGCATTCGACCGCGGCCAGCTCGACGCGGCCGTCGCGCTGCAGCACGACAGCCGGCGGCTCGACGGCGAAACCATCCTGTCGGAGTCGTTCGGCTGGATGGCCGCGGCGGATTTCGAGTACCATCCGCCGCAACCGCTGCGACTGGCCACGCAAGCCGAGCCCTGCAGCGTGCGCCGCATGGCGATCGGCGCGCTCGACCAGGCCGGGGTCGGCTGGACGGAGGTGTTCGTCGGCGGCGGCGTCGCGACGATCGGCGCGGCGGTGTCCGCGGGGCTGGCCGTCGCGGCGCTCGGGCATCGCGTGGCGCCCGCCGGCACGGTCGACGTCGGTGCGCGCTACGGGCTGCCGCCGTTGCCGACGCGCGACGTGGTGCTCCACTCGAGCCTGACCGATGCGCGCGCCCGGCAGGCACTGCGCACGCTGGGCGCGGCACTGCGCGCGTCGGTCGGGGCGCGTTGATGCCGCACGAGCCGGTGCAGGCCGTATCGCCCCGGCTCGACCCATGCCGAACCGAACCACCCGGAGAGAAGACACATGCGTCCGCTGGACGAACTGGTCAACGAGCGTGAATCCGCCCTGCCGTCATTGATCGAGTGGTCGGCGGCAGCGCCTGATCGTTGCGAGATATTGCCGCCATCGGGCCGGAATGGCGAAATCCTGTCCACCCTTCAGGTCACCACGCGATCGCTCCTGGGGACCATCGCCTATTCGACCGGCGGCCTGCTCGTGGACGGCGGCTACCTTCGTCTGCTCGGCTCGGGCCATCCCGCATTGCCCCGGGACATCGTCGGCTGGAATCAGGGACGCTCCTCCGGCTTTCTGTTGGTCGCGGACGATGCCGTCGGCGGATTCTTCGCCTTGAACGGCGGCGCACTCGGGGAGGACCCGGGCTCCGTGTACTACTTTGCACCCGACACGCTGGAATGGGAGCCCCTCGGGATCGGGTACGGCGACTTCGTGCGATGGTCGCTCGGCGACACGCTGAGCGACTTCTACGCGAGCATGCGCTGGCCCGGCTGGCAGGCCGATGTCCAGCGCCTGACGACGGATCAATGCTTCAGCTTCCATCCATTCCTGTGGACGAAAGAAGGATCGGTCGAACGCAGCAGCCGTCGGGCGGTCGACGTTGCCGAGCTGTATGCACTCCAGATCGGCGCCGGCGCCACGACGTCAAGGCAACCGTGATCCGATGGACCTGCCTTCGAATCCGAAGCGTCGAGTCCCGTGGCCAAGCCGGTGCGCTTGGCCGCACCTGAGCATTCGCATCGGCGTCGCGTTTTGACGGCTTCGAAAGGCGTCGATGCGCGCCACGGTAAAATTCCTGTTTCATCCCGCCCGCTCGTGCCGCCGCCCGATGCCTGCGCGGGTCGATATCAAACGCATCGCCAGGCCGTCATCATCTTGATTTTCCTACACCTTTCATCTCGCGACGCATGAGTTACTCGCTCGCCACCACCTGCATCCGCGAACTCGAGATCCGCAAGAGCCGCTTCATCGGGTTCGCGATCCCCGTCGACGATCGCGACGCCGCGATGCACGCGCTGCAGCGCCTGCGCGACGAGCATCCTGCGGCCACCCACGTATGCTGGGCGTTGCTGGCGGGTGGGCAGTCGGGCATGTCGGACGACGGCGAGCCGTCGGGCACCGCGGGCCGGCCGATCCTCGAAGTGCTGCGCCATCACGATCTCGACGGCGTGCTCGGCGCGGTCGTGCGCTACTACGGCGGCGTGAAGCTCGGCGCGGGCGGGCTGGTGCGGGCCTATACGGATGCAATCGCATCGGCGCTGCTCGACGCCGAGCGCGTCGAACGTGTCCGCTACACGCGGCTCGCGATCGAGATCGGCTACCCGGACGAGGCACGCGTGCGCCGCTGGATCGAACAGGCCGGATACGCGCTGGTGGACAGCGCATACGGGATGACGGTGAAGCTCTCGATCAAGCTGCCGGAAAACGCCGAAGCCGCGGCAAGAACCGAGCTGTTCGACCTGACGCAAGGGCGCTCGGGATTTCCGGCGACGTGACGCGCGGGGAGCGCGTCCGCGTTCCCCGCGTGGCCGGACGAATCCCGGCGCCGGTCAGTCGGTCATTCAGTAGGTATCCGGGACGATCATGTCGTCCGGCACCGGCCGGCGGATGTAGTCCTCGTGGTGCTCGCGCGGCGGGAGGTCGATCGGCGCGTGCGGCACCTCGTGATACGGCACCTGCTGCAGCAGATGGTGAATGCAGTTCAGCCGCGCGCGCTTCTTGTCGACCGCCTGCACGACCCACCACGGCGCTTCCGGAATGTGCGTGCGAAGCAGCATCTCTTCCTTCGCGGCCGTGTAGGCTTCCCAGCGGCGGCGGCTCTCGAGATCCATCGGGCTCAGCTTCCATTGCTTGAGCGGATCCTCGATCCGGCTCTGGAACCGCACTTCCTGCTCGTGGTCGGTGATCGAGAACCAGTACTTGACGATCTGGATCCCGCTGCGCACGAGCATCTTCTCGAACTCGGGCACCGAACGGAAAAACTCCTCGTATTCGTCGTCGGTACAGAAGTTCATCACACGCTCGACACCCGCGCGGTTGTACCAGCTGCGGTCGAACAGCACGATTTCGCCGCCGGCCGGCAGATGCGCGACATAGCGCTGGAAATACCACTGCGTGCGTTCGCGGTTGTTCGGCGCCGGCAGCGCCGCCACGCGGCATACGCGCGGGTTCAGCCGCTGCGTGATGCGCTTGATCGCGCCGCCCTTGCCGGCCGCGTCGCGCCCCTCGAAAATGACGACGAGCCGGTGCCCCGTGCTCACGACCCAGTCCTGCAGCTTCACGAGTTCGCCCTGCAGGCGGAACAGCTCGCGGAAATACTGCTTGCGCGCTTCGCGCCGCTCCTGCGAAAACAGCAGGTCGTCGCTATCGTCGAAGCGGCGATCGTCGAGCTCCATCTCGAGTTCTTCGTCGTAAGCGTCGACCAGGTCTTCCTCGAAGCGGCGCTGGCGCGCTTCCATCGATTCGAGATCGGCGCGGTTGTCGGTCTCGGTGCGGTTATCGTTGTCGCCCATGGGGCCTCCTTCCATCGTTGACGCAGCCAAACGCCGACATTATCCCAGCGTCGCGCGTCAAATTCATGAAAAAGGGCCGGCGCACCGGTCAGAAGCGGAACGCGAGCAGCACGCTCGCCAGCACGGGGTTCGCGGCAATATCGAACGTGTTCGACGCGAGCTGACGGTTCGGCTGGTCGATATCCAGCGTAATCTTCGTACGTAACGGGATATAGGTCACCATGCCGGTGATCCAGAACTGGCGCGTGATCTGGTAGCTCGCGCCGACCGTGAACACCGGCTCCCACACGCTCTTCACCTTCGCCGACACGTTGGTCTTGCCCGACAGCAGCAGGTCGCCGCCGGCATCCCAGATCCGCTGGAACAGCGCCGGGTCGAGCAGCAGCGACTGCAGGCTGCCGATGTCCGCGCCCGCCGCGAGCAGCCCGCCGAGCGAAGCGAGCTTGCGCTGGAACACGGGATTCAGGTTCGTGTTCGTGAAGCGCGTGTAGCTGACGCCGATGCCCGCGAACGGGCGGAAACGGTCGTCGCGCTCGCCGAGGTAATACTTGAACACGACGGACCCGAGCCACGCGCGCGTGGTCGCGAGCGGGTTGCTTTGCGTGTTCGCGAGATCGATCAGCGGAAAGCGCCCCTGGACGCCTGAAAAGATCCGGTCGAGCGGCAGCGCGATGCTGCCGTGCCCGCGCAGCGTCAGCACCGGCGGAATGCCCGCGCCGAGTTCGGCCGCCCAGTTTTCCGAGAAAAAATGCGTCAGCGTGAACGCCAGCGTGTTCGTGTTGCCGAGCGACAGCTGCGACCCCTGGTTCTGGAAGCTGTTCAGCCCGAGTGCGTCCGTGTGCGTCGTCACGGGCGTCGATCGGCCGGTCGTGCCGACGAAGTGCCAGCCGAGGCCGACCATGTTGCGGTCGTCGCCCATCAGCTGCGTCAGCAACGGCGGCGCCTGGGCGGCCGGCAGATCGGGCAGCCGCGACGGATCGACCGGATGCAGTTCGTACGGCATCCGGTCGGCGTGGACGACGCCGGGCGCCGGCATGTCGCTCGCCGCCGCGTCGCGCGGCGCGGCCGGATCGCAGCCGCCAACGGCGCCACCGGCGCCGCCGTCGTCGAAGCCGATGCCGTCCGCGCCGTCGTCGGGCGCTGCCGCGCATGCGCGCCCCGCCCCGCCGTTTCGCTGGCCGAGCGTGATCTTGCGCGCCGTCAACGGGACGGCGTCGGGTTGCGGCCCGTCGGCCTCTTCTCCGTGTCTGCCGTGCCTGCCGCGCCCGCCGCGCGCCGGCCCCGCGTCGGTCGCCCATGCGCTCGCATCGAACCCGTCCGCGTCGCCGCCCGGCCAGAAGCCGATCCCGTCGGCGCCGGCCTGCCAGCGTGGTTCGGCGTCCGCGTCCGGCTGCGGCGCGCCATGCGCGGCGGCCGCGCACGCGAACAGCGTCGCGCCGAGCCAGCGCGACAGCGGACGCACGGCGCCCGGCCGCGCACGGCGGCAGTACGTGTCCCGGCTCGCCATCGGCTCAGGCCGGCACGCCGAACAGGCGTTGACGGATGCGGTACAACGGCTCGAACAGCCATTCGAGCAGGCTGCGCCGCTCCAGCACGATGTCGGCCTTCAGCATCATCCCGGCCCGCAGCGACAGCGGCCGCCCTTCGAACGCCGGCGTGCGGTCAGCCAGCTCGACCCAGGTCTTGAAGTAGGTCTGCGGCGTGGCGGCATCGCCCGGCAGGTTCAGCTCCTTCGCGGAAAATGCGACGGGCGAGATCGACAGCACCTTGCCGCGATAGGTGCCGAACTTCTCGACCGGATAGCTTGCATACGCAACCTTCACCTCCTGCCCCTTCTTCACGAAGCCGGCCTTCGACGACGGAATGTAGACCTCGGCGATCAGCCCGTCGGCCTTCGCGGGCAGGATCTCGACGACGCGCGTACCCGGCGGGTCGATCACGCCGCCCTGCACGACGTCGAGCCGCACGATCTGCCCGTCGGCCGGCGCGTACAGCACCTGGTTCACGTTCTCGTCGATGTTGTATTCCTTCGCGTTCAGCTCCTCCTGCTTGATCTTCAGTTCCGCGTTCGCACCGTCGTACTTGCTCTGCATCGTGTCGAGGTCGCCGCGCAGCTTCATCGCATTCTTCGCGAGCTCGGCGCGGCGCAGCAGCAGGTCCTGGTACGCCTGCCCGGCCTGCAGGTACTGCGTGTTGACCTGGTTGTACTGCTCGAGCGTCACGACCTGTTCGTCGAGCAGCTGCTTCACGCGTGCGCGCCGTTCGCCATACTCGTCGACGATGCGCTTCTGGTCCTGGATCTGCCGATCGATCAGCCCGCGGCTCTCGCCCTGCGCGGCGATCTGCTGGTTGATCTGCTGTACCGACGACCGGTATTCGAGGCGTGCCGCGTCGATCTGCTGCGTGACCTCGACGCGCTGCCGGTCGAGCGCCGCACGCATCCCCTGCACGTTGTTCGCCTGGCTCACGAAGCTCGTGTCGCGCGTCACCGCCAGCAGCCGCTGGCCGGCCTTCACGTGCTGGTCCTTGCCGACGTAGACGTCGCGCACGGCCCAGCCCGGCGGCGCGCTGACGCCGATCAGCCCCGAACGCGGCGTCAGCATCCCCGACACGCTCTCGGTATTCGCGTAGCTCAGTTCGACGAGCGCGGTCACGAACATCGCGAACATCGCGAGTGACAGGTAGCAGAAGAAGCGCATCGACACCGGCACGTCGACGACGCCGTGGATCACGGTGCCGAAGGTCGTGCCGCGCGCGAGCTTGCGCGACGGCTTCTGTTCTCGGAGGGCGGAGTTCCAGGTCGGCATGGGGCAGGCTCGTCAGGAGCGACGCCGCGCGGCCGCATCGAGCAGCGGCGTCGGCATCAGGTAAGGCGTGAAGTGTTCCCAGAAATGCCACTGCTCGGGCTGCCGCACGAGCGCCTGTTCGAGACGGTCGACGATGCGCTGGTGCGTGGCGCGCACCGGCGACGCGTCGTCTTCCGCGCCGAGCATCGGCACGAGCGGGCTGGCCGCGAGCTCGGTGAAATGCACCGCGCAGCGATCGCGGAACGGCACGCCCGTCGCGTATGAGACGAGCAGCGGAATCCCCTGCTCGACCGCGAGCTTCACGCCGCCGCCGGCCATCCGCACCCAGCGCCCGCCGAGCCGGCAGCGGTTGGTCTTGCCGAACTTGCCGTGCAGGTCGGAGAACAGCAGGAACACGGGCGCCTCGCGCCGCAGGCTGGTGATCAGCCGCCGCAGGTGCACGCGTTCCTCGATGTCGATGAACTCCACCTCGCCTGCGCCGTATTCGGCGACGAGCCGCAGCGCATCGTCGAAGAACGCACCGGGCGCATCCCGGTGCAGAATCACCATCAGCTTGCGGTCGTCGGGAATCATGAAGCGCAGCTTCGTGACGAACAGCATCAGGTTGCCGAAGTGCAGCCCCGCGAGCATCAGCGGGCCGCCGCGCGCGAGTGCCGCCCGCAGCTGCTCGTCGCCTTCGCACGCCATCCCGTCGATCATCGACTTCATCGATTCGAGGCTGTGCGTGCGCAGCTTGAGCCCCGCGAATTCCGCTTCGAACAGTTCGCGCACGATCGCCGCCGACACGTCCCGCACGCGCCGCGGATCGTCGTTCAGGTGCGCGCTCAGCATGTACGCGACCGCGCGCTCGATCGACTCGCGAATGCACGGAAAGCAGCGCAGGCAGGCGCCCGAGCACCAGCGCATCAGCCGCAGCCCGCGCGCCGGCGACGTGCGCAGCGCGACGGCCCGCACCGCGCGCCGCACCAGGAACGCATACGAGAAAGGATTGAGCAGGAAGAGTCGCCCGAGCATCACCGTGCCTCCTCGGCCGCACGCCACGCATCGGTCGCGTCGGTCAATACGCCGTCGTGCATCTGGTAGATCCGGTCGACCATCGACAGGATCGACGCGTCGTGCGTAACGAGCACGATCGTGCACGGCAGCGTCAGCACGTTGCGGCAGATCTCGTGGGTCGTCGCCTGATCAAGGTTCGACGAGAATTCGTCGAGGATCAGCAGGCGCGGCTCGCAATACAGCGCCCGCGCGATCAGGAGCCGCTGCATCTGCCCGGCCGACAGGAATTTCTGCGTATCGCCGAGCGGCGTGTCGTAGCGATGGTCGAGCCGCTCGATCTCGTCGTGGATGCACGCGAGCTTCGCCGCGTCGAACATCGCGCCGATGCGCGGCGCGGGCGCGAAGTTCGTGATGTTGTCGCGGATCGTGCCGCGAAACAGCTGGTCGGACTGCGTCACGGCCGCGAGATGCTTGCGGTACTGCCGCAGGTTCACTTCCGCGAGATCGACGCCGCCGACGAACAGCGTGCCGGGCTCGGGCCGCACGAGCCCGCAGATCAGGTTCAGCAGCGTCGTCTTGCCGCTGCCGGTGCGGCCGACGATCGCGATCTTGCTGCCGGCCGGCACGTCGAGCGCGATGTCGCGCAGGATCGGGCGGTTGCCGCCCTTCGGCGTGTACGACAGCGCGCGGATGGAAAGCGTGCCGTCGAAACCGTCGACGGGCCGCACGACCGCGTCCGGCGCGGGTTCCTCGGTCTCGGTCTGCAACACGTCGGCGACGCGGTCCATGTGCACCTGCAGCACCTTGCGGCGCACGTAGAGCTGGATCGAATCGATGAACTTGTCCGCGAACAGGTTCTTGTACTGGATGAACGCGTAGATCACGCCGATCGTGCTCTGCCCGTGCATGACGAGCCACGCGCCGTATGTGACGATCACGAGCTGCTCGACGTGCACGATCCCCTTCGACACCGCATCGAACAGCAATTGCAGCCGCTCCTGCTGACGCATCGCCTGCAGCTTCTGCGTGAACGCGTTGACCCACAGGCTGCTGCGCGCGGTTTCGGCCGACAGCAGCTTGATCGAGTGCGCGGAGCGGATGTTCTCGATCAGCAGTGCGTCGGCTTCCGCGCCGCGCGTGAGGATCTGCGACATCGCGTCCTGCAGTTGCGGCTGGATCGCGAGCCGGCTGAGCGCGAACAGCACCATCCCGGCCAGGCTGATGCCGGCCAGCACCGGGCTGTAGTACAGCATCAGCACGAGCGTCAGCGTGCAGGTGACGATATTGAGCAGCCCGCCGACCAGCCCGTCGACGAGAAACCGCCCGACCTCCGACACCGACGACACGCGCGAGATCGAATCGCCGGTGTTGTGGAACAGGAAATAGCCGATCGGCAGCCGCGCGAGATGCCCGACCATGTTCGCCGACAACTGCTGCGACACGATGTTGCGCAGGTAGCTCTTGATGTTGCCGACGAGGTTCGCGTAGAGCGTGTCGAACAGGAACACGATCGCGAACAGGATCGTCAGCAGGTACAGGATGTCGACGTCGGTCTTCTTCAGCGCCTCGTCGATCGTCAGTTGCACGTATGACGGGCCGAGCAGCAGCAGGAGCTGCGCGGCGACGCCGCCCGCGATGCCGATCGCGAGGCTCTTGCGAATGCCGGTCAGCCCTTCGAGGTAGTCGCGCAGCCTGATCCGGTCGGCCTGCCCCGCCCGCGTGAAGCCGATATCGGGATTCAGTTCGAGCGCGTAGCCCGTGATGTGCGTGAGCGCCTGCGCGAGCGGCAGCTTCGTTTCGCCGAGCGCGGGATCGACGATGTGCACGCTGCCGTAGCCGACCTTCGTCAACACGACATAGTGGTTCATCCCCCAGTGCAGGATGCACGGCGTCTTGAGCGCGTCGAGTTCGCCCGCGTCGAACTGCAGCCCGCGTGCGCGCAGGCCGAGATCGTTCGAGATCTCCATCAGGTCGAAGAACGACAGCCCGGAATCGATCCGGACCGGATAGCGGTTGCGCAGCGTGCGCAACGTCGTTTCGCGCCCGTGCCACGACGCGATCATCGCGAGGCAGGCCAGGCCGCACTCCGTTACCTCGTCCTGCAGGACCGGACGGACTTTACGCGTATTGAAGAGCATGGTCGGGCACCCGGGGCGCGACGACGCGCCGCCCGGGCCTGCCGGTGCGGGCCCGTGGCGGGTCGTGCGCGATACGCAAGGGCACAGCCGGCACGCTGCCGGCTGCGACGGAAGACCGGTGTTACCGGCCGCCTGGCGGGCCGCTCAGCGCGACGAGCCGAGCGACATCCGGAACTGTTCGACGGCGCGGGTCTGGTACTGGGTCATCAGGCCCTGCAGCGTGGTCCCGATCGACTGGTTGACGAGATCGACCGTATAGGCGGCCGAATTGGAGTAAAGCGACGCGCCGCCGCGAATCTGGCGGGCCTGTTCTTCCGTGATGTCTCGCATTTGTTGTGGCCTTTATATTGTCGGAATGCCCGCCACCGTCAGCCAATTGAAATCTCAATGGCCGTTAACTTTATTACGGGGATAATCCGGCACTCCCGCCTCCTGATAATCGCCCGAACCGGAAATAATGCATTCCGGATTCGCTTTATTGCCACTTCGGCGATCGATTCTTTTCCTTCTGTTTCGCAGCATTTCGCGCGGGGGGCGCCTCCCCGCGCACGGCGGTTACTTGCCGGTGTTATTGAACGTCTTCGGGTTCTGCAGGTAATTGCCGAGGCTCGGCAGGAACTGGCCGAGCGCGGTCACCACCGGCGCGGCGTCAACGGCGAGGCTACCCAGCGAGCTGATCGCACCGCCGCCATGCACATTCCTGACCTGTTCCGTCGTCATGACCTTCATCATTCTCTCCTCGTAAAAAATAAAGATGATGCAAAGAACCTTCATAGAAAGACAAACGGCTTTTAATCCCTAGCGACTTGTTAATCTAATAATCACTGCGATTACGAGCCGAAATCAGGCTATCATGCGGGCGCATCGGAATTCAATGGAGGACACACTCTTACAGGCGCGTTTTCCGGTGCGCCACGGATGGCAGGCATTCACGCTGTTTGAATTTCAATTTCAATACGTTTAAATCCCGCCGCAATGCTTTGCGGCACGGGCAGGAGACGGAGACGGCCATGTTTGAAACGAGGCGCGCGAATTACGGATCGGCGACACGGAACTCGGGTAATTCCCTATCAAGTTTTACGACTAGGTGGAATCCCCGACTTGCAACCGTGACATTGTTCGCTGTAACGATAGCCGGCGTGTCGGCGAACGCGCACGCGTTCTGCCTCGACACCGCCTACCAGTACGCGGTCGTGCATGATCCGCGCTACCTGCAGGCGCGCAGCGAATACGATGCGGCCCGCCAGAAATTCCCCGAAGCACGCGCGCAGATGTTGCCGCAGGCCGCCGCGCAACTCGAATGGGGACGCTACGGTACGCACGCGAACCTGTTCGGCATCGACGTCAGCGGATCGAGCAATGCCGCATACGGTTCCGCGCAGGTCACGCAGGCGCTGTTCAACGTGCCCTACCTGTACGACATGCGGCGCGCGACCGAGTACGAGGAATCGGCGAAACAGAAACTCGAAGTCGCAAGGCAGGACCTGATCCTGCGCGTCGCGAACGCGTGCTTCGACCTGCTGAGCGCGCGCGAGAAACTGCAATCGGCCGACGACGAGGTGAACGCGCTCACCCGGCTCGAAAGCGATACGCGACGCATGGCACAGCTCGGCATGAAGACGATCGGCGACACGGCCGAAATCGAGGCGCGCCGCAGTCTTGCGCAATCCGACGAAGCTCTCGCGCAAACCGACGTGGACGCGCGCCGTGCGCGCTACGAGACGCTGCTCGGGTCGACGATCGATTTCTCGCGCTGGCCGCGGCTCGCGATGCGCGGCTCGTCGCCGCGCATTCCGTCGGGCGACTACGCGCCGCAGGACAACCCCGCGTACCGGCAGGCGTACCGCGACGTCCAGGTCGCGCGGCTCGCCGCGAAGCGCGTCAGCGCCGAGCACTTGCCGACCGTCGACCTGTTCGCGTCGTATTCGCGCGGGCTCAACCCGAACCTGCGCGGGCTCACCGATCGCTCCGACTTCCATCAGAGCGCGGTCGGCGTGCAGGTGACGATCCCGATCTTCTCCGGCGGCAGCGTGTACTACCGGCAGGTGGAAGCCGAGCACGTGACCGAGCAGTACCGCAACCGGCTGCGTGAAGTCGAAGAGCAACTGGGCACCGACCATCGCGAGGCGCTGTCCGCGCTCGAATCGGTCGGCAAGCGTATCCGCGCGCTGCAGCAGTCGCTGCAGGCCGCGCGCCTCGCGTACGATTCGTCGATGAAGGCGCATCAGGTCGGTTACAGCACGACGTACGAAACGCTGAACCTGCGGCGCGACATCTCGGGCATCCGGCAGAAGCTGTTCGACAGCTATCTCGACGCGCTGAAGCTGCAGCTGAAGCTGAAAAGTGTACTGGGCACGCTCGACGAGCAGTCGTTGATCGCGGTGGACAGCTTTCTCGAAAGCAACGCGGCGAGCGACCGAGGTTAAGCGTGGTCGAGCGTGGGTCGGCGCGCATCGGCATCGCGCAAAAAAAGGTTGTACACGCAACCTTGATGACCGATGCCGACGCGCCGGCCGGTCGATCCATCGAAGCCGGCGCGGCACGACAACGCGCCGTCGTTCACGCAAGCGTGCGTCCGACCCCGCTCGATCGCGCGGCGCAATACGCGATCCCGGACGCATGCCGCGCCCTCACCGCGTGCAGGGGTATACGCGATGTTGCGTCAAAAAAAAACTTTGCCTAGAGTGCATCCCATCGATCCGGCGGACAAAGACGTCCCACGATCGTGCGCAGCGCGCGCCCGCTAGCCCGCGCTTCGCCGGCCCCGTTTCGGGCCGCCCATCCGCATTCCCGTTATCCGACAGCGTTGTCGGATGAACGGACCGGCAAAGAAGCCCTTGCCTCGCTCGTCGAGGCAAGGGCTTTTTTTTGTCTTTCGAAAACGCACGTCTTCACCCGAACCAGGAGCACACCATGCGTCATGGCGATATTTCCAGCAGCAACGACGCCGTCGGCGTCGCCGTCGTCCAGTACAAGATGCCGCGCCTGCACACGCGCGCCGACGTGATCGCGAACGCCCGCGAAATCGCGGAGCGCGTGGTCGGCATCAAGCGCGGCCTGCCCGGCATGGACCTCATCGTGTTTCCCGAGTATTCGACGCACGGGATCATGTACGACGCGAAGGAGATGTATGACACGGCATCGACGATCCCCGGCGAGGAAACCGACATCTTCGCGGCCGCGTGCCGCAAGGCGAACGTGTGGGGCGTGTTCTCGCTGACCGGCGAGCGCCACGAGGAACACCCGGACAAGGCGCCGTACAACACGCTCGTGCTGATCAACAACCAGGGCGAGATCGTGCAGAAGTACCGCAAGATCATGCCGTGGGTGCCGGTCGAAGGCTGGTATCCGGGCGACTGCACGTACGTCGCCGAAGGGCCGAAGGGGCTGAAGATCAGCCTGATCATCTGCGACGACGGCAACTACCCGGAGATCTGGCGCGACTGCGTGATGCGCGGCGCCGAGCTCGTCGTGCGCTGCCAGGGCTACATGTACCCGGCGAAGGACCAGCAGGTGCTCGTGTCGAAAGCGATGGCGTTCATGAACAACTGCTACGTGGCAGTCGCGAATGCGTCCGGATTCGACGGCGTGTACTCGTATTTCGGCCACTCCGCGATCGTCGGCTTCGACGGCCGCACGCTCGGCGAATGCGGCGAGGAAGAGAACGGCGTGCAGTACGCGGAGCTGTCGGTGAGCCTGATCCGCGACGCGCGCCGCAACATGCAGTCGCAGAACCACTTGTACAAGCTGCTGCACCGCGGTTACACGGGCAAGATCGGTTCCGGCGAATCGCCGAACGGCGTCGCGCAATGCCCGTTCGAGTTCTATGCGAACTGGGTGAACGACCCGGACGGCACACGCCAGGCTGTCGAACGGCTGACACGCGCGACACCCGGCACGCCCGAATGCCCGATCGAAGGCATTCCGTCCGAAGCGCCCGCGCATCGCTGAACCCGCGCCCCGCCCGGCCGTTCGCGCTGCCTGCGCGAACGGCGCCGTCTCACTCTGGAGCCCTCATCATGCTCGGTGTCGCTCTCTTTTTCATCGGCGCGGTGCTGGTCGTCAACGGCGTCGCGCTCACCGGCCGCATCGAACCGCGCGACGCAGCCGGCCTGAACCTGCTCGTCGGGCTGCTCGCGCTGCTGATCAACCTCGCCGGCCTCGTGCAGGCGTCGGCGCCGCCGCAGTTTTTCTCGAGCGCGGGCGGGCTGCTGTTCGCGTTCACGTACCTGTATCTCGCCGCCGTCCAGTGGCGCGGGCTGCAAGGCGCCGGCCTCGGCTGGTATTGCCTGTTCGTCGCGATCAGCGCACTCGTCTACGCGGGCACGTCGAGCGACGCGCGTTTCGGGGCGATGTGGCTGCTGTGGTCGAGCCTGTGGTTCCTGTTCTTCGTCGCGCTCGGGCTGAAGCGGACCGTGCGCTTCCTGCCCGGCTACACGATCGCGATCGGCGTCGGCACCTGCTGGCTGCCCGGCATGCTGATGATGACGGGGAGGTGGTAATGAGCGCACGCGATACGCCGCTGGCCACCGATCCGCTCGCCGGGCACCGCATCGCCGATGTGCCGTTCTACCAGCCGGCCGGTGCCGAGGCCGACTGGTTCGAGACGGCCTGCCGCCATCACCTGCCGGTCCTGCTGAAAGGGCCGACCGGCTGCGGCAAGACGCGTTTCGTCGAATACATGGCGTGGCGCATGGGCCTGCCGCTGATCCAGGTCGCGTGCAACGACGACACGTCGGCGGCCGACCTGACGGGCCGCCACCTGCTCGACGCCGACGGCACCTACTGGGCCGACGGGCCGCTCACGCTCGCGGCGCGGCATGGCGCGATCTGCTATCTCGACGAGATCGTCGAGGCACGCCCCGACGCGACGGTCGTGATCCACCCGCTGACCGATTCGCGGCGCGTGCTGCCGCTCGACCGGCTCGGCGAAGTCGTGCATGCGCATCCGGATTTCCATCTGGTGATCTCCTACAACCCCGGCTATCACGGCGAGCACCGGCGGCTGAAGCCGTCGACGCGGCAACGTTTCGTCGCAATCGACTTCGGCTATCCGGATGCCGCGCACGAGACCGACGTCGTCGTGCGCGAAAGCGGCGCCGACCGCGAAACCGCGCGCCGGCTCGTCGATCTCGCGCAGCGCACGCGTGCGCTGGCACAGGCGGGCAACGGGCTCGACGAAGGCGCGTCGACGCGCCTGCTCGTGCACGCGGCCCGCCTGATCGTCGCGGGGCTCGCGCCGCTCGATGCCTGCCGGATCGCGATCAGCGACGCGGCGACCGACGACGCCGACACGCGTGCCGCGCTGCAGACGATGGCCGCCGCGCACTTCGCGACATGAGCGCGCTGCCACTCGCCCGCTTCCTGCACGGGATGACCGCGCACGAGACCGACGTGCGGCTCGACGATGCGGCGCCGCGCGCGACGCTCGGCCATGCCGCGCTGTGTGTGCCCCGTGCGTTGCCGCCCGATGCGCGCATCGCGGCGGCCGCGCACGCGCTGGCCCACTGGCGCCACTCGCCGTCCGGCGAGCCGGCCGACACGCTGACGCAGATCGGTTCGGCCGTCGCCGGCGTGATCGAGGATGCGCGCGTCGAGGCGCTGCTGGCCCGCGAATGGCCGGGGCTCGCAACGTTCTGGGCGCCGGCGTTCGCGCCGATCGGCCGTGAAGGACTCACGTTCGGCTGCCTGTGCGCGCGGCTCGCGAAAGCGCTGTTCGATCCGTCGTATCGCGACGGCAACCCGTGGGTCGACAAAGGCACGCAGCTGTTCGCCGAGCGGCGCGACACGCTTGACGATTACCGTGCGTTTCGCACGATTGCATCGAGGCTCGCGAACGATCTCGGCCAGATGCGCGTGCGCTTCGAACCCGACGACGGCGCATGGCTGCCCTATCGCGACGACAATGCGTGGCTGTGGGCGCGGCCGGCCACCGCGGCGGCCGAACAGGCGGGCAACGACGGCGTCGAGATGTCGGCCTCGACCGGCGGCCACAGCGACGAGCCCGACGACGCACCGCCGTCCGCACCCGATGCGCCGCGCTATCCCGAGTGGAATTGCCACACGCAGCGCGAACGACGCGACTGGACGACGATCGTCGAACGCGCGCCCGCCACGTCGGCGCCGCCGCCGTCGCTTTCCGCACTGATCGACGCCGACCGGCGCGCGGCAAAGCGAATGCCGGCCGCGCGCGCATCGGAGCTGCTGCGGCGCGTCGGCCGCCAGCTCGACGGCGATGCGCTCGACGTCGATGCGGCGATCGCCGCACGCATCGCCCGGCGCGCCGGGCACGCGCCCGATCCGCGCGTGTTCCGTCGCCGCGTGCCGCACGACGCGCGCGGGCCCGTGCTGATCCTGCTCGACCTGTCGGCGTCGACGGCCGCGCAGGTCGCCACGCTCGAGAAACGCGCGGCGTTCGTGCTAGGCGACCTGTTCGACCGGCAGCGGCGCCGCTGGGCCGTGCACGGCTACACGTCGGACGGACGGCATCGCGTGTACTACGCGTGCTTCAAGGATTTCGGCGAAGCGTTCGACGCCGGCCGACGCGCGGCGCTGCTCGCGGCCGATAGCGGCATGAGCACGCGCACGGGCGCGGCACTGCGGCATGCGCTGGCCTTGCTGCGCCGCGAAACCGGGAGCGCGCGGGCCGCCGTGCTGATGATCGGCGACGGCGAAGCCGCCGACATCGACGTGTTCGACCCGCGCTACCTCGTCGAGGATGCGCGTCACGCGGCACGCCTGGGCCGGCGGCGCGGTGTCGCGATTGCCGGTCTGTCGTTCGGCGAGCCGCCCGGGTTGTCTACAATACTTGGCGTCGGCCCGCGCTGCGTGCACGCGGCGAACGGCGACGCATTGCCGGCCGTCGTCGCGCACGCGGCCGGGCGACTGACCGCGTGACGGCTCTACCCGAAAGAGACAGGAACGACCGAATGAACAGTGTGAAGGTTGGCGTATTGTTCTCGCAGAGCGGATGCACGTCGCACCTTGGCCGGAGCCAGTTGCGCGGCACGCTGCAGGCGATCGCCGAGATCAACGAAGCGGGCGGCGCGAACGGCTGCGAGATCGTGCCCGTCGTGCGCGATGCCTGTTCGGACCCGGCCGTCTATGCGCGGCTCGCCGAGGAACTGATCGCCACGGAGCGCGTGAACGTGCTGTTCGGCGGATACATGTCGAGCAGCCGCAAGGCGCTGATTCCGATCGTCGAGAAGTGGGACAAGCTGCTGTTCTACCCGACGCTCTACGAAGGCTTCGAGTTCTCGCCGAACGTGATCTACACGGGTGCGGCCCCGAACCAGAACAGCGTGCAGCTCGCCGCGTTCATGACCGCGCAGTTCGGTGCGCGCGTGTATCTCGTCGGGTCCGACTATATCTACCCGTACGAGTCGAACCGCATCATGATCGACCTCGTCACGCAGCATCCGGAAGGCCAGATCCTCGGCGAGGTCTACATGCCGCTCGTCGCGTCCGAGCAGGATTTCGCGGCGGTCGTCGAGGACATCCGCGCGAAGGCGCCCGACTTCGTGTTCAGCACGCTCGTCGGCGACAGCACGGCCGCGTTCTACCGTGCGTATGCGCAAGCCGGCCTCGATGCACGCAGGATGCCGATCGCGAGCCTGACGACCTCCGAGATCGAGCTCGGTCAGATGGGCGCGGCCGCGGCCGGCCACTACACGTCGTCGCCCTACTTCCAGACCATCGATTCGGACGTGAACCGGCGCTGCATCGCGCAGCTCAAGGCGCGCTTCGGCGACGACGCGAACGCCTCCGCGCCGTGGGAAGCCGCGTATTTCCAGGTTCACCTGTTCGCCAATGCGCTCGCGCGCGCCGGCACCGACCAGCGCGACCGGCTCGTCGAACATCTCGCGGACGCGGAATTCGACGCGCCACAGGGCCGCGTGAAGATCGACCGGCTCACGCAGCACACGTGCCTGTACCCGCGCATCGGCTGCGCGACGGCCGACGGCAATTTCACGATCGTGCGCGAAGCGACGCGGCGCGTGCATCCCGATCCGTACCTCGTCACGCATTCGCTCGGCGACCGCGTGCACGCGCCCGACGAACAGAAGGCATAACCGACGATGCGCGCCCGCACCCCGATCCGCTCGACGCCGCGCCTGCTCGCCGAACTGCGCTCGCTGCGCGTGATGGTGTACTACCCGGATGACGACAACGGCCTGCTGCTCGTCGAGCAGCTCTCGCGCATCGGTTGCCCGAGCGAGCAGCGCTGGCCGCCGCCCGCCGCGCTGCCGGAGAGTGTCGACCTCGTGATTCTCGCGGTCCGGCCCGACCTGCTGCACCTGTCGATCCCGTGGCTCGAGGACGATGCGCGGCCGCCGCTCATCGCCGTCACGACCTACGAAAGCCCGACGATCCTCGAACTGATGCTGCGCATCGATGCGCAGAGCGCGGTGACGACGCCGGTGCGTTCGTTCGGCCTGTTGAGCGCGATGGCGCTCGCGTGTCACCAGAGCCGGCGGCACGACGAATACCGGCGCCGCATCGCGCAGCTGGAACAGCGCGTGATGTCCGCGCGCACGCTGCAGGAAGCGAAGACGCTGCTGATGCAGCACAACGCGATCAGCGAGGAAGAGGCCTATCAGCAGATCCGCTCGCAGGCGATGGAGCGGCGCATCTCGATCAACCAGCTCGCCGAGCAGATCGTGCACGCGCATGCGCTGTTGAAGCGGTAACCCGAACGCGATCGCCGATCGCCACGCGTCAGGCGCGTCAGTCCGGCGGCGGCAGCACGACCGTGTCCTCCGGCCCGAGCACGCGCCCGTCCTGCGAACGCAGCTCGAGCTTCCTGACGGGCAGCCCGGTCTTCCGGTCGACGAGCAGCACGTGCGCCTCGTCGGGTTCGAAGAAGAAATCCTCGCCCCACTGCCGCAATGCGACGAGCAGCGGAAACAGGCCGCGCCCTTTCTCGGTCAGCACGTATTCGTGATGCGCGCCGCCGTCCGCGGCCGGCACGATGTCCATGATCCCGTGCGCGACCAGGTTGCGCAGACGCGCGGCCAGGATGTTCTTGGCCAGCCCGAGGTTCTTCTGGAATTCGCCGAAGCGGCGCAACCCGTCGAACGCGTCGCGGACGATCAGCAGCGACCACCAGTCGCCGATCGCGTCCAGCGGGCGGGCAACGCCGCAAAGGGAATCTTCGTGCGTGGTTCGTCTGTTCATCGATGCATGAGGCAATGCCGTTCCGGGAATGCGGCCGGAACGGCGGTTACGCTCGGTGAAATGAATGGTTGCAATATAAAACTCGTCGCACGAAAGATCAATCGCGCGGGGCCCGACTGTTCGCGATCAACGAACGCCATGGCCGATTCGGGCCTCATTGGCACTTCAGTTCGTACATCTGGCATATAAATTCCGGTATTTCCCCGTTCCGGCACATCATCGCGCACCAACGTGCCGAGCGTCCGTCGATTGCGGCCGCCCTTCTTTTTGGTTGCAACTTGAAACCCGATATCCTACGCTTCGATTCAGTTTCAACTTGAAACCAAACTATCCGACTACCGAAGGAGCGTTCGATGATCCGGCCCGATGCCACGTTCGACGGCACCTTTCCTTTCGCCCCGCATTTCGACGACGCGTCCGGCTTCCGGATGCACTACGTGGACGAAGGCCCGCACGACGGCGAAACCGTCCTGTGCCTGCATGGCGAACCCACGTGGGGTTACCTGTTCCGCGATCTGGTGACGGCGCTGAGTCCGACGCACCGCATCGTCGTGCCCGATCACATGGGCTTCGGCAAAAGCGCGACGCCGCAGGATCGCAGCTACTGGCTGCAGGACCATATCGACAACCTCGAGCGCTTCGTGCTCGCGCGCGACCTCGATCGCCTCACGCTCGTGATGCACGATTTCGGCGGCCCGGTCGGCATGGGGCTTGCCGCGCGGCATCCGGATCGCATCCGGCGCATCGTGTCCGCGAACGGGCCGACGCCGTTCGGCCAGCCCGATCTCGTCGAGCGCCTGAATGCGAACGGCCGCGATGCGCCATGGTTCCAGTGGATCATGCGCGCGGCGGCCGATGACACGCTCGAAACCGTGCTCGGGCAGCTCGGCTTCAACATCCTGAGCACGCTGAAACTGAACGGTTTCGAGAACCACGCAGTCATCACCGACACGTGGATTGCCGCGTACGGTGCGCCGTTCGCGCAACCGGCGGACTGTCTCGGCGCGATCGGATGGGCCCGCGGGTTTGCCGAGGGCGCGCACCGGTTCGAGGTGCCCGATGCAGCGGCATTGCGCGCGATACGCGAGAAACCCGCGCTCGCGATCTGGGGAGACGCCGACCGGACGCTCGGCGCGGAACACTTCCTGCCGCTTTTCACCGCGCTGTTTCCGCGCGCACCCGTCGAGCGGCTGGCGGGTGTCGGGCATTACTGTTTCGAGGATGCGCCCGACGCCATCGCGGCGCGGATCGCCGGATTCATCCGGACGACCGGCTGAGTGCGTTCCGCAGCGGGCATCCGGCACCCCGCCGCGGAACACGGCGTGCGCGGCCGCCTTCGCAACCGCGCACGCACCGCTTCACGTCAGCGAATGATCCGCGTCACGCCACGCCCGCGCGGGTCGGCCATCGCCTCCGGCGTCTTGCCGTCGATCTTGATCACCTGGATGTCGCCGCTGAAATCCTGCCCCTTCAGCGTGTAGCCGCGCGCCTCGATCTGCTTCGCGAGTTCGCCTTCGATCGGGTGGTACGGCTCCCAGAAGATCGTGTTCGGCGGCAGCAGCTGGTGATGGAAGCGCATCGCGCCGACGGCCTCCTTCAACGGCATCTTGAAGTCGTAGATGTTGTTGATCACCTGGAAGATCGACGTGAAGATGCGCGAGCCGCCCGGCGTGCCGATCACGAGCGACACCTTGCCGTCCTTCGTCATGATCGTCGGCGACATCGACGACAGCGGGCGCTTCTTCGGTTCGATCGCGTTCGCGTCGCTGCCGACCACGCCGAACATGTTCGCCACGCCCGGCTTCGCGGAGAAGTCGTCCATCTCGTCGTTCAGCACGATGCCCGTGCCGTCGGCGATCACGCCCGAACCGAAATAGCCGTTGACCGTGTAGGTGTTCGACACCGCGTTGCCCCACTTGTCGACCACCGAGAAGTGCGTCGTTTCAGCCTTCTCCGGCATCGTAGTGCCGAGGCCCGGCTGCACGCTCTTCGTATCCGACGGTTCCTTCGGGTTGACTTCGGCCGCCCGCTTCGCGATGTAGGCGTCGTCGGTCAGCTGCGCGATCGGCACCTTGTAGAAATCGGGATCGCCGAGATACTGCGCACGATCGGCGAACACGCGCTTCTCGATTTCCGCGACGAGGTGGATGTACTGCGGCGAGTTGAGCTTCACGCCCTCGAAGTCCTGCTTGAGGTCGGCCTTCATCTTCAGCAACTGCACGAGGCCGATGCCGCCCGAGCTCGGCGGCGGCGCGGTGATCACGTCATAACCGTTCCACTTCGCCTGCACCGGCTGGCGCCACACCGCGCGGTACTGCGCGAGATCCTCGGTGGTGATCAGCCCGTTGCCGTCGCCGGTCTTCATCGACGCGGCGATCAGCTCGGCCGTCTTGCCCTTGTAGAAACCTTCCGCGCCGCCGTTCGCGATGCGCGTGAGCACGTCGGCGAGATCGGGCTGCTTGAAGTTCACGCCCGCCTTCAGCCCGGAGAAATACTTGTCGAAGTTGGTCTTGCCGCCGAACTCCTTCGACGCGTCGACGCCGCGCTGCGCGAGCTGCTCGTCGACGACGAAGCCATCGCGCGCATAGTGGATCGCCGGCGCGAGCACCTGCTTCCACTTCAGCTTGCCGAAGCGCTTCTGCGCTTCCCACATGCCCGCGACCGTGCCCGGGACGCCGACCGCACGCGGGCCGTACAGGCTCATGCCCTTGACGACGTTGCCGTCCTTGTCGAGATACATGTCCTTCGTCGCGGCGAGCGGCGCACGCTCGCGGTAGTCGATGAAGTACGGCTTGCCGTCCTTGTAGATCGTCATGAAGCCGCCGCCGCCGATGTTGCCGGCTTCCGGATACGTGACGGCGAGCGTGAAGGCGATCGCGACGGCCGCGTCGATCGCGTTGCCGCCTTCCTTGAAGATCCGCTCCGCGGCATCCGCGCTGTACTTGTCGGCCACCGCGACCGCCGAGCTCGTCAGGACGGCCGGCTGCGGCCCCTTCGCATAAACGGGTGCGTTCGGCAGGAAACCGATGCCGGCCACCGTCGCGAGCACGGCAGCGGATGATTTGAAGCGATTCAGCGTAGTCATTGCATGTCCCCCATGTGGATCTCCTTCAGGCAGGAAAAGCACCTGTCCCGCGCATGGCCGCCGGCGCACCGACGGCCATATCCGGTTTCGTAGTATAGGGGGACAAAAAGGGTCGAACACGTGACATGCGTTGAAAGCGCATTCGCTGTGCGCGCCTCGTCATGTCGCCGCTTCCCGACACGGATGCGGGCAGGTCGAATTTTCACCGGGCGCGCAGCCGTAGTTCACACCGGTTCACGTCTTCACGCAGCGCACAAAACCGAAAGTTGCGAACTGCGCGACAGGCCACGTGACGCGTGAAAAAAAATCTGCAAACCACCGTCCCGCTGCACGATCCGATCTGCGAAGATAGCGCCCCGCTTTCGCACCGCATCATTGATTCGTTCACGCGCCGCCTCACGTTTCTTCGTCTCGCTTCCTATGGCATCACACAACGCGCATCATGCGTCCGGCTTCGCGGCCGGCGTCGCCGCCGCCGCCCTCGTCGCACAAACCGGCGCCACGGGCCCGTGGCATTCGGGCATGTTCGCCGCATTCGCGGCGGGCGTCGCGGGCGGCACCGCGCCCGACTGGCTCGAAGTCGCATGGTGGCGCCGCAAGCGCCGCCTGTGGGTCACGCATCGAACCATCACGCACTGGGGCATCGGCTGGATCGCCCTGCTCGCGCTCGGCTGGCACGGGCTCATCCATCATCCGCATCCGCTGTGGGCCGCGCCGCTGTTCGGCTTCGCATGCGGCGGCGTGATGCACCTGCTCGCCGACTGGCCGAACCCGCTCGGCGTCCCGTGGATCTGGCGGCGTCATTCGCTCAACCTGTGGAACAGCGGGCGTTGCGACCTGATCATCGTGGGCGCCGCATGGGGCGGCACGCTGTGGCTCGCGCAGTCGTTGTGCTCGCGTGCGCCGCTGCTCGAACACTGGCTCGGCTGGCTGCATCGCGTCTAGTTGCAATTCGGCGCAATTTGACGCGATTCGGCGTGCTATCGATACGCCGGCGCGCACGCAACTTTCCGTCCATTGAAAGTACGGTGCAGGCCCCCATTTGAGTCCGGAGCGCCGACACGCGCACCCGGCACGCACGCGCGACGTCTGGCACACTGGCGATTCGATTCGTGCGCGCCTCGCGCACGCTTTGCGCCCTGCTTGCACCCTATTTCAACGCTCCGATGGACGTCACCGCTACCCGCCCTGCCGCCCGTGCGCTCGACGTGTTCCACCCGGCCGTCGCCGCGTGGTTCCGGCGCACGTTCGCCGCGCCCACCGGCGCGCAGGCGCTCGCGTGGCCGCACATCAAGGCCGGCCGTTCGACGCTCGTCGCCGCGCCCACCGGCTCCGGCAAGACGCTCACCGCGTTCCTGTGCGCCCTCGACGATCTCGTGCGCGATGCGCTCGCGCACGACGGCACGCTGCCCGACGCGACGCTGGTCGTCTACGTGTCGCCGCTGAAGGCGCTGTCGAACGACATCCACGTGAACCTCGACGCGCCGCTCGCCGGCATCGCGGCATCGCTCGCGCAACTCGGCCTGCCGGTGCCGGCGATCCGCACCGCGGTGCGCACCGGCGACACGACGCAGGCCGAGCGCGCCGCGCTGCGCAAGCGCGCGCCGCACATCCTCGTCACGACTCCCGAGTCGCTGTACGTGCTGCTGTCGTCCACCTCGGGGCGGCAGATGCTGTCGAACGTGCGCTCGGTCATCGTCGACGAGATCCACGCGCTCGCATCGTCCAAGCGCGGCAGCCATCTCGCGTTGTCGCTCGAACGTCTCGACGCGCTGGCCGGCCGTGCGCTGCCGCGTATCGGGCTCTCCGCCACGCAAAAGCCGATCGACGCGGTCGCGCGCTTCCTCGTCGGCGGCCCGGCTGGCGCGCCGCGCGATTGCACGATCGTCGACACGGGCCACACACGCGAGCGCGACCTCGCGCTCGAACTGCCGAACGTGCCGCTCGAACCCGTGATGGCCACCGACGTGTGGGAACAGGTGTACGACCGCATCGCCGGGCTCGCAGCCGCGCACCGCACGACGCTGGTGTTCGTCAACACGCGGCGCACCGCCGAGCGCATGGCGCGCCATCTCGCCGACCGGCTCGGCAAGGAAGCGATCGCCGCGCATCACGGCAGTCTCGCGAAGGAGCACCGCTTCGACGCCGAGCAGCGCCTGAAGCGCGGCGAACTGAAGCTGCTCGTCGCCACCGCATCGCTCGAACTCGGCATCGATATCGGCGACGTCGATCTGGTCTGCCAGGTCGGCTCGCCGCGCGGCATCGCGCCGTTCCTGCAGCGCGTCGGCCGCTCCGGGCACCATGTCGGCGGCGTGCCGAAGGGGCGCCTGTTCCCGCTGTCGCGCGACGAGCTCGTCGAATGCGCGGCGCTGCTCGATTGCGTGCAACGCGGCGAGCTCGACGCGTTGCGGATTCCCGAAGCGCCGCTCGACGTGCTCGCGCAGCAGATCGTCGCCGAAGTGGCGTGCGCGGAATGGCAGGAAGACGCGCTGTATGCGAGCTTCACGCGCGCGGCGCCGTACGCGCGGCTGACACGCGAACGCTTCGACGAAGTGATGAAGATGCTCGCCGAAGGCTTCACGAGCCGCCGCGGCGTGCGCGGCGCGTACCTGCATCGCGACGTGGTCGGCGGCACCGTGCGCGGGCGCCGCAACGCGATGATGACCGCGACCACGTCGGGCGGCACGATCCCCGACATGGCCGACTACGCGGTGCTGCTCGAACCGCAGGGCATCCAGGTCGGCACGGTCAACGAGGATTTCGCGATCGAGAGCCTCGCGGGCGACGTGTTCCAGCTCGGCAACCAGTCGTACCGGATCATTCGCGTGGAAACGGGCCGCGTGCGTGTCGAGGACGCGCAGGGCCAGTCGCCGAACATTCCGTTCTGGCTCGGCGAGGCGCCGGGGCGCAGCGACGAGCTGTCGGCGGCGGTCGGCCGGCTGCGCGCGCGGCTCGACGGGCTGTTCGCGGAAGGCGACCGGCTCGCACATGGCAACAACCGTGAACGCATCGGTGAAGGGACTGGCGGGAAGTCCATGCCCCGGGCCGACGCCAAAGCGGGTGCGAAGGCGGCATCGAAGGCCGGGATCGAAGCCGATACCGATGCCTCGCTCGACGTGCGGCACGACACCGTTGTCGCCGCCACCGCCGAAAGCCGCCTCGCGCCGGCGTTGCGCTGGCTCGTCGACGATCTCCGCCTGTCGCCCGACGCCGCCCGCCAGATCGTAGACTACCTCGCCCGCACCCGCGCCGCGCTCGGCGCGCTGCCGACGCAGGACACGCTCGTGATGGAACGCTTCTTCGACGAATCGGGCGGCACGCAGCTCGTGATCCATTCGCCGTTCGGCAGCCGCATCAACCGCGCATGGGGGCTCGCGCTGCGCAAGCGCTTCTGCCGCAGTTTCAACTTCGAGCTGCAGGCGGCCGCGACCGACGACGCGATCATCCTGTCGCTGTCGCTCGCGCACAGCTTCGCGCTCGACGAAGTGTGGCGTTACCTGCGTTCGGCCAGCGCCGAACACGTCCTCGTTCAGGCACTCCTCGACGCGCCGATGTTCGGCGTGCGCTGGCGCTGGAACGCGACGACGGCGCTCGCGCTGCCGCGCTTCACCGGCGGCAAGCGCACCGCGCCGCAACTGCAGCGGATGAAGAGCGAGGATCTGCTCGCGACCGTGTTTCCCGATCAGGTCGCGTGCCTCGAGAACATTGTCGGCGAACGCGAGATACCGCATCACCCGCTCGTCGACCAGACGCTCGACGACTGCCTGCACGACGCGATGGACACCGATGGCTGGCTCGCGCTGCTGCGCCGGATCGAGAGCGGTGCGATCGAGCTGATCGCGCGCGACCTGCCCGCGCCGTCGCCGCTCGCGGCCGAGATCCTGAACGCGAAACCGTATGCGTTCCTCGACGATGCGCCGCTGGAAGAGCGCCGCACGCAGGCCGTGCAGTCGCGCCGCTGGAGCGATCCTGAATCGGCCGACGATCTCGGCGCGCTCGACGCCGACGCGATCGATGCGGTGCGCGACGAAGCCTGGCCGCTCGTGCGCGACGCCGACGAAATGCACGACGCGCTGCTCACGCTCGCGTGCATCGCCGACAGCGAAGCACACGCGCACGAAGGCTGGCCCGAGCGGCTCGCGGAACTTGCCGAACGCCGCCGCGCGACGAAACTCATGACGCCCGGGGGCGCCCTGTGGGTGCCGGTCGAACGGCTCGTGTGCCTGCGTGCGCTGCATCCCGACGCGCGCATCGCGCCGGCGCTCAAGGTGCCGCCTGCCTGCGCGCAGCCGTGGGAAGCGGATGCCGCGCTCGTCGACGTGATCCGCGCGCGTCTCACCGGTTTCGGCCCGCTTGCACTCGACGCGATCGCGACACCGCTCGGCCTGCCGCCGGCGTCGGTCGCGACGGCGCTCGCGGCGCTGGAGCGCGAAGGTTATGTGATGCGCGGCCGGTTCACACCGGGCACGACGACCGACGAATGGTGCGAACGCCATCTGCTTGCGCGCATTCATCGCTATACGGTGAAGCGGCTGCGCCGCGAGATCGAACCGGTCGAACGCGCCGACTTCATGCGCTTCCTGTTCCATTGGCAGCACCTGACGCCCGACACGCGCGGCACCGGCCGCGACGCGCTCGCTGCCGTCGTCGAACAACTCGAAGGCTATGAGGCCGCGGCGAGCGCATGGGAAGACGCACTGCTGCCCGCGCGGCTCACCGACTATATGGCGGGCGGGCTCGACGAGCTGTGCCGCTCGGGCAAGCTCGTGTGGACGCGCATCGGCGCGCCGGCACGTGCGGCCGGCACGCCCGTGAAGACGACGCCGATCGTGCTGCTGCCGCGCCGCCACCTCTCCGCCTGGCAGGCGCTGCGCGATCCCGACGCACAACCGGCGCTGTCCGCGCGGGCCACGCAGGTGCGCGACGCGCTCGCCGCGCACGGCGCGATGTTCTTCGATGCGCTGCTCGACGACCTGCACATGCTGCCCGTCGAACTCGAACAGGCGCTCGGCGAACTCGTTTCGGCCGGCCTCGTGAATGCGGACAGCTACGCGGGCCTCCGCGCACTGCTGAAGCCTGCCGTCAAGCGCAGCGCGACCTATGCGCCGCGCACGCGGCGCGGCGGTGCGCTGATCGGCGGAATGGACGACGCCGGCCGCTGGGCGCTCGTGCAACGCGCTTCGGCACCGACTGACACGCCAACGCCGGCACCGAAGCGCAGTGCGCCCGCGACCGATCCCGACGCACTCGAACACATCGTCTGGACGCTGCTGCGCCGCTATGGCGTCGTGTTCTGGCGGTTGCTCGAACGCGAAGCCGACTGGCTGCCGAACTGGCGCGAGCTCGTGCGCGTGCTGCAACGCCTCGAAGCGCGCGGCGAGATTCGCGGCGGACGCTTCGTCGCCGGGCTCGCGGGTGAACAGTTCGCGCTGCCTGAAGCGATCCCGGTCCTGCGCGAACTGCGGCGGCAACAGGGCGACGGACAGTACGTTTGCGTGACGGGCGCCGATCCGCTGAATCTTGCCGGCACGCTGCTGCCCGGCGACAAGGTGCCGGCCCTCGCCGGAAATCGCGTGCTGTTCCGTGACGGCGTGCCCGTCGCCTCGCTGGTTTCCGGGGCGTTCCACTACGCCCCCGAACTGTCGCCCGCCGCGCGCGAGGATGCACGCCTGCGGCTCGCGCGCAGCCACTGACATCGGCTGACACGCGGCACCACACCGACTACTGATCGCGGGGCCGCGCGACCGCCTGCCTTCGGGTAGCATCGAACGACTTTCCGCGCGGACGCCCGCGCTCCAGCACAACAAGATTTCCGGAGACTGCTGTCCATGCCCTCGCATGCCGACTCGCCCGCCGCACATCACGCGGGCTCGCTGACCATTTTCCAGGGCGCCGCGCTCTATATCGGCGCGGTGCTCGGCACCGGCGTGATCGCGCTGCCCGCGCTGGCCGCCGAGGTCGCGGGCCCGGCGTCGCTGCTCGCGTGGGCCGCGCTGGTCGTGTTGTCCGGGCCGCTCGCGGCCACCTTCGCCGCACTCGGCGCGCGCTATCCCGATGCAGGCGGAGTCTCGACCTACGCCCGGCGCGCATTCGGGCCGAAAGCCGCGGCGGTCGTCGGATGGTGCTTCTACTTCGCGGTACCGGCCGGCGCGCCGGCTGCCGCGATGTTCGCCGGCGCATACGTCGCCACCGTGACGGGCGGCGGGCACACGACCGTCGTCGTTACCGCCGCCGCGCTGATCGCGACCGTGTCGGCCGCGAATGCATTCGGTGTCACCGTTTCAGGCCGCATGCAGCTCGTGTTGTCGGCGTTGCTCGTCACGCTGCTGCTCGCGGCGGTGCTCGCCTCCGCGCCGCATGCGCGCACGGCGAACCTGCATCCGTTCGCCCCGCACGGCTGGCTCGCGGTCGGCCAGGCCGCCGCGCTGCTCGTGTGGAGTTTCGCCGGCTGGGAAGCAATCACGCACCTCGCGGCCGAGTTCCGACGGCCCGCGCACGACATGCCGCGCTCGGCCGGGATCGCCGTCGTGGTGGTCGGGTTCCTGTATCTGTCGGTCGCCGCCGCGAGCGTGACGGTGCTCGGGCCTTCCGCGGGCGCATCGGGCGCGCCGCTCGCCGAACTGATCGCAGGCGGCATCGGCGGTCACGCACAGGTGCTCGCCGCCGTTGCCGCGCTGCTGCTCACGCTCGGCACGATGAACGCGTATTTCGCGGGTGCGGCCAAGCTCGGTGCGGCGCTCGGTCGCGACGGCGCGTTGCCCGCGTGGCTCGCGCAAGGCAGCCAGGTCGGCGGCGTCCCGCGCCGCAGCCTCGGCGTGATCGCCACGCTCGCAGCCGTTGCGCTGGCTGCGACGGCGATCTCGGACGTCGGACCGAAACCGCTCGTGCTCGTGACGTCCGGGTGTTTCGTGATGGTGTATGGGCTCGGTGCGGCCGCCGCGCTGAAGTTGCTGCCGCGCGGTGGCATCGCTTACCGCTGTGCGTGGGTTTCGCTGGTCGCGGTTGCCGGGCTGTTCCTGACGACGGGCTGGGCCATCCTGTGCCCGCTGCTGCTCGCGGGCGGTGCGCTGCTCTATCTGCGGGTGACCGGACCGCGCCAGTAACCCGGTAGTTGAGCGCGGGCCGACATTCGCCGGCTTGCGGCGACACGCCGGCGAAATGCCGGCGAATCATGGCCGACCCGCTGGCCGGAGGGCCGGCCACTGCGCCGTGCGCGTCACACGTACGGTCGCGAACTCGGCCATACGCCGCCGCTTCACGCTCGTCAGGCCGGCACCAGCTCGAAGCTGAGCCGCTTGCCGAGCGCGGCGGCCGCGCTCGCGAGCGTCGCCAGCGTGAGGCTCGTGTCGGTTTCGTCGAGCAGACGGTTGAGCGCGGCGCGGCTGGTTTTCATCCGCGCGGCCATCGCGGTTTTCGTGATGTGCTGCGCCTTCATTTCCTGCCCGATCTGCCACGCGATCACGCGCTTGATCGCGGTGGCGGTGGCCGCTTCGAGATTGCCGTCTTCCTCGAGGAAGGTATCGAAATCGCTGCCGATATGCGGATGGTTCGTGGTCGTCATGAGGTACTCCAGTGCATGGCGTTGCCGGCTGCCTGCCCGTCGAAGACGGTGCGTTCCGGCGCAACCGGGAAATTCAGATGGCACGTATCAACGCGTTCAGACGCGCGACGGTGACATCGAGATCGTCCGACGGCGTGGCCCGCGACTGCTTGAAGAAACCGTGCAGCAGGACCATCGTGTCGCCGACGACCGTAAACAGCACACGGGCGCTCCGCCCCGGCAGCGCCACGCGGATCTCCCACAGATCCGGTGCCATCTTCCGGACCAGCGGCATGCCGAGCGGCCAGCCGAGTTGAACGGTCTTGATCTCTTCGCCGATCACCCTGCGCTCCGCTTGCCCGAGCGCCTTCAACCATTCGCGCACCGGCTCGTTGCCACGGGCCGTCTGAAAGAACCGCACGCCGAGCGTGACCTGGATCTGCTGTCTCGTCATCGTCTTGACACCCATCGTACCAAAATAGGTACGATATGCCAAGCACCACCGGGACGGCTACTGGCCGGACGGCCAATTCGATAGCCGGAAACGGGTCGGTCCGCGCTTGCCGCGCGATCCGCCCCGGGTTATTCGTCGCGCCGAGCCCGCTTGCGCGTCGCACGTGGCGACTGGTGCGCTCGCGCATCGCCGAACCGCGACCGCGCGATGTCGCGCACGGCATCGATCAGCGTCCGCGCGACCGGCGACGGCTGCGCATCGGTGCGCAGGATGAGCCCGACCGGCTCGTCGGTGCCCGCGGACGGCAGCGGCAGGCGTGCCAGCGCCCCGGCCGACAGGTCGTATTCGGCCGCATAGAGCGGCACGAACCAGACCGCATCGTTTTCGAGCGTCAGCGCGCGCGCGACCGATACCGACAGCACCTCGATGAACGAATCCAGCGGCGGCGCGCCGCAGGCGCCGAGCAACTGCTCGGCCGACTGGCGGATCAGCGTGCCGAACGGCGGCAGCACGACCGGATGGCGTGCGAGCTCGGCCGCCGGCGCCGCGCTTGAAAGCAGCGGATGTCCGGCGCGCACGACGGCGACGAGCGGCTCGTTGTACAGCTGCTCGAACGCGAGCCCGATCATCCGCTCCGGCTCCGACAGCCGCCCGATCGCGCACTCGATCGCGCCCGACTTCAGGCGCTCGAGCAGATCGGCGTTCGCGGCCGTCGTGATCCGCACGACGACGCGCGGCCAGCGCTCGGCGAGCGCCTTCATCAACGCAGGCGCGAGCGATGCCGCGACGGTCGGCAGCATGCCGATTTCCAGCGTCGCCGCGGCGGCTCCGCCCTCGCGCGCAAGCAGCCCGACACCCTGGCGCAGCGCCAGCACGCACGCGTTCGCATGCGGCATGAACAGCTGCGCCTCGCGGGTCGGCTGCGCGCCCTGCCGGCCGCGCTCGAACAGCTTCACGCCGAGGATCGCCTCCAGTTCGGCAATCGTCTTCGAGACGGCCGGCTGCGTGATCGACAGGCTTTCCGCCGCCTTCTGCACGCCGCCCAGCTGCGCGACCGCGAGAAAGCACTGCAGGTGCCGGAACTTGACGCGGCCGTCGGCGATTCGGTTATTCATAACGGGTGGTTATGCGATTGACGATGAAACGCCATTTTGCATAACTTTCCGGATAGCCCCAAGCGTTCGACGAGCCATCATGCGCGACGCCGCAGAGCCTGGAAACCGGCCGGCTCCCACATCCGCTTCGCGATCAGCAAGCTCGTCCCGTGCTTCTGCGCGAGCGGCGCGGACGACGATTCCGCATGCAGCGCGGCCGCCTTGCTGCGCAGCCGGCGCAACTCCAGTTCGAGCTCCGCGGCGGCGGCCTCCGTCAGCATCCCCTGCGAGAACGTCATCGTCTCGCCCTCGCCGTCGAAGCGGCTGTCGAGAAAATCGCCGAGCGCGTGCGCATGGAAATAACGGCGGATCGGCCCGCCGGGCAGCCAGTCGAAATCGCGCGCGACGCGCACACGAATCCGGTCGCCCGGCAGCAGCGCGACGACGTTCATCCGGTCGAGCATCAGCAGGTATTTCACGCACTCGGCCTGGGTCACCTGATAGGTCGACACGATGTCCTGCACGGTCCAGTAGTTGATCGCGCAGACGGCAACGAGCAGCAGTTTGTCGTCCGACACGAGCAGCGCCTCCTGCTGCTCGGTCAGCACGCGCAGCCTCGGCGCCGACGCGGAAGCCTCCTGCACGAGCTCGGCGAGCGTATAGCCGAGCAGCTGGGCGATCTCCACGACACGCTCCAGCGTGAAGCGGCCGCTGGCGAACAGCCGCTTCACGCTCGTCTCGGAGACGTCGAGCGCCCGCGCGACGTCGCGGTAGGTCATGCCCTGCGCCTTCAACTGGCGCTTCAGCATTTCGATGAGTTGGGCGGTTTCGGTCATTTTGGTATCGAAAAATGATGCTCAAGGTCAGATATTAGGCTACCTGTGCACGCAAATGAACACTTTCGGATACTTGTCTGCATAATCCGCTCCGTGCTGTCACTGAACGACGGAGCCGAAATGACCACCCGAACCGAAACCGCCGCCTACGAATCGCGCCACACCGCCCCGCGCAATGCACGCGACACGGATCGCACGATGCCGCTCGCCACGATCCGCACGCTGGCCGCCAGCGCGCACGTCGGGGATCTCGTGTTCATCCGCGTGCCGGCGAGCGCGCCGCGCGACGCAGCGGGCACGACGGGCACGTGGGCCAATCGCTTCGGCATCGTCGTCGATACGTCGGGCGACGAGCCCGTGATCGCCGAATCCGGGTTTGCGTGGACGAAACTCACGCCGCTGTCGCGCTTCGTCGCCCGTACCGACGGCGGGCGCATCGCGCTGGCACGCCGCGTCGCGGCACCGACCGCCGACGCGCAGCGCCGGGTGCATGCAACGGCGGAACAGCGGATCGACGCGCTGCTCCGCAACCGCTTCAACCTGCGGACGCGGCGCGGGTTCTGCGCGGATTACGTGAGCGACGTGCTCGGCGCCGACCGGGACGCGACGCCTGCGGCACTGCTGCGCGGCGGCACGCTGTCACTCGAATTCGACGGGATCGTGTTCGATCCCGGCCGCCAGTCATGAAGGGCGCGCTCAGGGAGACCGGATAACAACAAGAACGAAAACACAAAAAGCAGCGACGGGCTGGCTGGAGGGCCGTGCACGGGGTCGTCACCGACGACGCGAAGCCCGATCGCTTTTTCCGCCGGACAGGCATTCTGTCCGGCGGAATTTTCATTGGTGCGCCGAACATAACGAACAGTTATGCGATTCGCGAAAAAAGGTCATTTTGCATAACTTTCCGGATTGGCTAAAGTCCTGCCATCCACTTCGCGAAATACCTATCAGGAGACGCCCGATGGATTCCCCCACGATCCTCACGCCGCGCGACTGGCCGTCGCATCCGGCCTATATCCACCCCGAATACCGTTCGTCCGTGAAGCGCGGCCCGACCCGCCCGCTGATCCCGCTGAAGGAGAAACTGCGCGACCAGTACGCGCCCGTCTACGGCGCCGAGGATCTCGGCGCGCTCGACCACGACCTGACGAAGAACGCCGTGAAGAACGGCGAGCCGCTCGGTGAGCGCATGGTCGTCACGGGCCGTGTGCTCGACGAAGGCGGCAAGCCCGTGCGCAACACGCTCGTCGAGGTGTGGCAGGCGAACGCGGCCGGCCGCTACGTGCACAAGGTCGACCAGCACGACGCGCCGCTCGACCCGAACTTCCTCGGCGCGGGCCGCTGCCTGACCGACAACGAAGGCCGCTACCGCTTCCTAACGATCAAGCCCGGCGCGTATCCGTGGGGCAACCATCCGAACGCGTGGCGCCCGAATCACATCCATTTCTCGCTGTTCGGCGATTACTTCGGCTCGCGTCTCGTCACGCAGATGTACTTCCCCGGCGACCCGCTGCTCGCGTACGACCCGATCTTCCAGGGCACGCCCGAGGCCGCGCGCGACCGCCTGATCTCGCGCTTCTCGATGGACATCACCGAAGAAGGCTATGCGCTCGGCTACGAATTCGACATCGTGCTGCGCGGCCGCGACGCTACCCCGATGGAGCGCTGAACCATGACGACGCTGAAGCAAACCCCTTCGCAGACGGTCGGCCCGTACTTCGCATACGGCCTGTGCCCGCAGCAATACGACTACGACCTGAAAAGCCTGTTCACGCCGACGATCGCCGCGGCACACGCCGATGGCGAGCACGTGCTGCTGGTCGGCCAGGTGTTCGACGGCGACGGCAACGTCGTTGGCGACGCGGTGCTCGAATTCACGCAAGTGGACGGCGCGGGCCGCTACCCCGCGTCGCGCGACGACATCGCGAAATCCGGCTTCACGGGCTTCGCGCGGGTCGGCACCGGCACCGATGCGCAGCAGCGCTTCGTCGTCGAGACGGTGAAGCCGGGCCGCATCACCGCCGGCGAGGCGCCGCACATCAACGTGACCGTGATGATGCGCGGGATCCTCACCCATGCGTTCACGCGCGTGTATTTCGACGACGAAGCCGCCGCGAACGCGGCCGACCCGGTGCTGAACGCCGTGCCCGCCGAGCGTCGCGCGACGCTCGTCGCGAAACGCGACGCGCAACCGGGCCGCCCGGTCGTCTACCGCTTCGACATCCGCATGCAGGGGCCCGACGAAACGGTGTTCTTCGACGTGTGACGCGGGCCGGCGCACGCCGGCTTCGCCCGCTACCGCAACGCCGCGTGGCGCGATACCGACAGGCATCGCACCGCGCGGCGTTTTTCGTGTTGCGGCGCCATCATTCGATGCTGCGGCGCAGCGCGCCAGGTCACTGGCATCGATGCCCGTTGTCATGGGCTGTCGCCCCCGTATCGAACGCGCGATTGAAACGCATGCTGCGACTGCACATGAATCATCGCCCCGGCACGATATCGTTTGCGCGTTATGCGGCGTATCCTGCGTTATCCGCAATGCTCAAACGGAATTAAATCAGGATCGGCAACAATTACGCATGTCATGCGCGATATCGGCCCACCGGGCCGTGCGCGCATTTTTTCTGACCGAGTGCCTTTAAGCGCGTCTGACCGAAGTTGGCAGACGCGTATTTTTTTGCGGCAACCGGCACATCGGCGTGGTGCCGCGGATGCCTTCCGGTCAGCGCCGAATCTCCAGATAGCGGCTCGGCGTATCGCCCAGAATGCGGCGAAACGCCGACGTGAACGCGCTGGCGCTCGCGTACCCGAGATCGAGCGCGACGCGCGTGACCGGCTGCCCGTCGCTCAGGCGGGCGATCGCCGCGAGCATGCACACCTGCTGGCGCCATGCGGCAAAACTCACGCCCGTCTGCGCGCGAAACTGCCGCGTGAACGTGCGCCGGCTCACGCCGGCATCGGCGGCCACCTGGTCGAGATCGGCCGCGATCGACGGCGACGCGAGCAGGTGCCGGCACACCTTCGCCAGCCTCGCGTCGGCCGGCAGCGGCGCATGCAGCGACAGGCGCGGCATCGTCGCGATTTCCGCGACCAGCAGCGCCATCAGCTTGCCCGCGCGCCCGTCGACGTCGTACAGGGCCGGCAGGTCGATCGCATCGTCGATCAGTTGCCGCAGCAGCGCCGATACGCCATAGACGCCGCATTGCTCGGGCAGGCCCGCCTCGAGCGCGGCGTCGCCGGACACGAACGTGTTGAGCATCGTGACCGGCCCGGTCATCGTCATTTCGTGCCGCACGCCGGCCGGCACCCAGCACGCGCGCTGCGGCGGCACCAGCCAGCGCCCGTGCGGCGTCGACACGCTGATCGTGCCGCGCGACGCGAACGCGAATTGCCCGCGCACGTGCGCGTGTTCCGGAAACGTCGTACCCGCCGCGTAGTCGTTCGCGGTCACGACCACGCTTCGCGGAATGTGTTCGTAGGGATCTAGCAGCGTATTTCTCACGGCCCGAATTCCATCATCAATGACCCGATATCGAAGGCGGGTCTCCTTCGCGCGATCTACGATCCGCTCCACCCCTTGCGCGACCTCGCGGCCGCAAGACCCGTCGGCCTGATCGGCCGGATTACCACTTCATCGGAGCGGACATGCCGAATACGTTTCATCGCGTGGGGGACGGCCCCCACCCTGTTCTTGTACTGCACGGCTGGTTCGGCGACGCCCACGCGTTCGAACCCGTCGAAGCGTGGCTGTCGCGTGAGCGTTTCAGCTATGTGTTCATGGACTACCGAGGTTACGGCCGCATGCGCGACACAGCCGGCGACTACACGATCGACGAGATCGCCGCCGACGCGCTCGCGCTTGCCGACGCACTCGAATTCCCGACCTTCAGCGTCGTCGGCCACTCGATGGGGGCGATGGCGGCCGAGAAAATCGCCGTCATCGCACCCGACCGGGTGCGCGCGCTCGTGCCGGTCACCCCCGTGCCTTGCGGCGGCCTGCCGTTCGACGCGGAGAAACGCGCGCTATTCGAGCGGGCCGCCGACCACGTCGCCGATCGCCAAACCATCATCGATCGCAGCACCGGCGGCCGGCTGCCCGCCGCCTGGGTCGCGTGGAAAGCCGCGTATTCGGCAGCCCGTTCGTCGCCGCCGGCGTTCGGCGCGTACTTCCGCGCGTGGGCCGATACGGATTTCAGCCACGAGATCGCCGGCACCCATCCGGTGAAAGTGCTGATCGGCGAGCACGATCCGGCGTTCGACGCGGCGCTGATGGCCCGCACTTACCTGCGGCGCTACCCGCGCGCCACCGTCGACGTGTTGCGCAATGCGGGCCACTATCCGATGAACGAGACGCCGCTCGCGCTGGTCGCGGCCATGGAAACGTTCCTGCTTGCCGTGACAGCGAGCCCTGCAGCCGCCCATTGACCGGTCGCACGCCGGCGACATCGCCGCGGCACGCATCACCGCAGCATGAACGACATCGCAGACAGGCTGTTCAACGTGCGCACCACGTGCTCGACCGAAGGCCCGTCGAAGCGCAGCGTCACCGCATCGACGCGCTCCAGCGACGGCAGCACGCAGAACAGGTCGGCCAGTGCCGCCGTCTGCACACGCAACGTGCAGGCGGCCGGCGCGGGCCGACGGGCGCCGGCGCGCACGCCTGCCGACAGTGCCTGCGCGACCGTCTCGCGCGCAGCGGCTGCGATCCGCGCACACGATGCGGACGGCGTGAGCGTATCGCCGCTCGAAGCGCCACCGGCCGTCTTGACCGTCTCGAAATGCGCATCCGGAAACAGCGGCTGCGTTTCTTCCGCGAACACGTCGTCGCCGGTGGCCAGCGCGACGTGCGCGCCGTATTCGCGGGCCAGCGCGCCGTACAGCCCGGCTTCGCCGAGCTCGACGCCGTTCAGCCACACCTGCGTGAACGCGAAACTGTTGATCGTGTGCGCGAGGATGCCGCGCGTCTGCGATTTCGCGTGATAGCCAATCATGAACACGAGGTCGGGCTGCTGTTCGAGGCCCGCCATCATCCCGAGCGTGCGCGGCTTGCCGAGCACGACACGCGCACGCGCATCGAGCCCGTCGGGCAGCAGGTTGCGGAAACCGCCGTGCGAATCGTTGACCCACACGGCCTGCGCGCCGCCCATGAACGCGCCTTCGATCGCCGCATTCGCCTCGGCGGTCATCCAGCGCCGCGCGCGTTCGTATTCCGGATTGCCGGCACGCGTCTGCTCGGTGGCGAACACGCCGGCGACGCCTTCGATGTCGGTCGAAATCAGGATCTTCATGACTGGATAAGACGTCCTTCGTGGCCTTCGTTGAACAGGCGATCGAGATCGGGCACCGCGTCGCGCAGCGATTGCCGCACGTGACCGTCGCGCCCGGCCACCGTCACGGCCTGCAGCAACGCATCGGCGATGGCGTGCTCGACGCTTTCGGCGGCAGCCATGAACAGCGGATCGAGCGCCGCATCGGCGACGAGGGCCGGCAGCGCGATGGTCGACGCGTCGTGCGCGATCGTGTAGGCGGTGGAGAAGGCGAGCGCGATGTCGCCGCTGCCGTGCCCGTAGACCGAACCCGTGCGGGCCAGGCCCGCGCCCGCACGGCGCGCGAGCCGCGCCAGTTGCCGCGCGTCGAGCGGCGCATCGGTGGCCAGCAACAGGATGATCGAGCCCTGCTCGGGTGGCGCCGCGTGCGCGGCCTCGGCCGCGCGCCGTTGCGCGACGATGCGCCCGAGCGGCACGCCGCCGAGCGTCAGCATCGGCAGCCGGCCGAAATTCGCGAGCACGAGTGCGCCGACCGTATAGGGCCGGCCGGCCGCGACCGCAACGCGCGACGCCGAACCGATCCCGCCCTTCAGGTCGAAGCACGACATCCCGCGCCCGGCCCCCACCGCGCCGCGCGCGACGTCACGCGACGCCGCGCGGCACGCGTCGTCGTAATGCGCGGCCGTGACCGCGAACGCCTGGATATCGTTCAGATAACCGTCGTTGCACTCGAACACGAGCGGGTTGACGGTCGGCCAGTCGCGGCCGATCCGCGGATTCGCCGCGATCGCCGCGCGGATCTGCGCGTGCGCGAGCGCGCCGACGCCGAACGTATTGGTCAACGCGATCGGCGTCTCGAGCGTGCCGAGTTCGTCGACCTGCACGAGCCCGACGCTCTTGCAGAAGCCGTTGATCACGGCGGCCCCCGCCGGCACCTTGCTGCGGTACACGTCGCCCGGATGCGGCTTCACGACGGTCACGCCCGTCTGCACGTTGCCGGCATCGAGCGTGCAATGGCCGACCGTCACGCCCGGCACGTCGGCGATCGTGCCGCGCGGCCCAGCCGGCAGCGTCGCCGTCCACATCGGTGCGATGCGCATCAGCGGCGCTCCAGCTTCGGATCGAGCGCGTCGCGCAGCCCGTCGCCGAGCAGGTTGAACGCGAGCACGGTCAGGAAGATCGCGAGGCTCGGGAAGATCGCGATGTGCGGCGCCGTCACCATGTCCGCGCGCGCCTCGTTGAGCATCGCGCCCCACTCCGGCGTCGGCGGCTGCGCACCGAGCCCGAGGAACGACAGGCTCGCGGCCGTGATGATCGACGTGCCGATCCGCATCGTGAAGTAGACGACGACCGACGACACGGTGCCCGGCAGGATGTGCCGCATGATGATCGTCCAGTCCGATGCGCCGATGCTGCGCGCGGCCTCGACATAGGTCATGTGCTTGAGCATCAGCGTGTTGCCGCGCACGAGCCGCGCGAATGCCGGGATGCTGAAGATCGCGACCGCGCAGATCACGTTGACCATCCCGTTGCCGAGGATCGCGACCACGCCGATCGCGAGCAGGATGCCCGGGAACGCGAACAGCACGTCGGCCACGCGCATCGTGATGCGGTCCCACCAGCCTTCGTAGTAGCCGGCGAGCAGCCCGAAGAACGTGCCGATCACCGCGCCGAGCGCGACGGAGAAGAAACCGGCCGCGAGCGAGATGCGCGTGCCCGTGATGATCCGGCTGAAGATGTCGCGGCCGAGCGAATCGACGCCGAACCAGTGCACGGCCGACGGCCCGGCGTTCAGGGCGTCGTAGTCGAAATAGTTCTCCGGATCGAACGGCACGACGTGCGGGCCGACGAACGCCAGCACGACGAGCGCCAGCACGAAGCCGCCCGCGACGAGCGCGACGGTCTGCTTGCGGAACTTGCGCCAGAATTCGCGCCACGGCGTGCGGATCGCGGTGGGTGCGGCCGGCGCCGCGGTCTGGACAGTCGCGTTCATGCGCGCCTCACTTGAACCGGATGGTCGGGTTGATGACCGCGTACAGCACGTCGACGGTCAGGTTGATCAGGATGAATTCGAGCGAAAACAGCAACACGATCGCCTGGATCACGGGGTAGTCGCGCATCGTCACGGCATCGACGAGCAGGCGCCCGAGCCCCGGCCAGTTGAACACGACCTCGACGACGATCGAGCCGCCGAGCAGGAAGCCGAACTGCAGCCCCATCATCGTGACGACCGGGATCATCGCGTTGCGCAGGCAATGCTTGAGCACCACCATCGGCTCGTGCACACCTTTCGCGCGCGCGGTGCGCACGAAATCCTCGTTCAGCACCTCGACGAACGACGCGCGCGTGAAGCGCGCCATCACGGCCGCGACCGCGGCGCCGAGCGTCAGCGACGGCAGCACGTAGCTCCGCCACGAACCGTCCGGCACGACGGGCAGCCAGCCGAGCTTCACCGAGAAAATCTCCATCAGCAGCATGCCGAGCGCGAACGCGGGAAACGAGATGCCCGACACCGCGAGCGTCATGCCGAGGCGGTCCGGCCAGCGGTTGCGCCACACCGCCGACGCGATGCCGATCGCCATGCCGAAGGCCGTCGCCCACGCCATGCTGACGAGCGTCAGCATCAGCGTCGGCATGAAGCGCTCGCCGATCTCGGTCGAAACCGGCCGCTTGCTGCGGGTCGACAGGCCGAAATCGCCGTGCGCGATCTTCACGAAGAAGTTCACGAACTGCGCGGGCAGCGGCTGGTCGAGGCCGAGATCGGTGCGCACCAGCGCGACCGTCGCGTCGTCGGCTTCGGGCCCGGCCGCGAGCCGCGCCGGGTCGCCCGGCAGCAGGTGGACGAACAGGAACACCAGCACCGCGACGATCGCGAGCGTGGGCAGCAGGCCGAACAGGCGTTTGACGAGAAAATTCAGCATGGGGCACCGATCGAATCAGCGTGCCGGCGGCTTGCGCCGCCGGCACCGCGTGGCGGACGAACCGCCGTCATCACCACTGTCATTTCAGCGAGATTTCGTCGAAGTTGAACGAGCCGTCCGGCATCACGTACGCACCCTGAAGCCGCTTGCTGCGCGCATACACGATCTTCTCCTGCACGAGGAAGATCCACGGCGCATCGGCCCAGATCTGCTTCTGCGCATCGGCGTAGAGCTCGGCCTTCTTCGAGCGGTCGACCGTCTCCAGTGCCTTCGAGAGATCGCCGTCGACCGTGTCGTTCTTGTAGTACGCGGTATTCAGGAGCTTCGGCGGCGCCGACGTGCCGGCGAGCAGCGGCGTGATCGCCCAGTTCGCCTCGCCGGTCGACGACGACCAGCCGATGTAGTACATCCGCACCGGCGCCTTCGCCGGATCCGGCGCGCTCTCGACCTTCGCGACGCGCTCGCCGGCTTCCAGCGCCTGCACCTGCACCTTCACGCCGACCTGCGCGAGCTGCTGCTGCACGAACTGGATCGCCTTCTGCGACGTCGAGTTGTTATAGGCGGACCACAGCGTCGTCTCGAAGCCGTTCGGGTAACCGGCCTCCTTCAGCAGCGCGCGCGCCTTCGCAGGGTCGTAGGGCCACGGGCCCGGCTTCGTCGCGTAGTCGACGCCCTGCGGCACCACGCCGGTGGACGGCGTCGCGAAGCCGGCGAACGCGACCTTCGCGAGCGCTTCCTTGTTCACCGCGTAGTTCAGCGCCTGGCGCACCTTCGGGTTGTCGAACGGTTTCTGCTGCAGGTTCAGCGACACGTAGCGCTGCACGATCGACGGACGCTCCACGACGTCGACCTTCGGGTTGCCCTTCAGGTCGGCAGCCTGCTCGAACGGAATGCGGAACGCGAAATCGGCCTCGCCCGTCTTGATCAGCGCCGCGCGCGTGTTGTTGTCGACCACCGGCTTCCAGTCGATCGCGTCGATCTTCGGGTAACCCTTCTTCCAGTAGCCGGCGAACTTCTTCACCTTCAGGTCGTCGGTCTGCTTCCATTCGACGAACTCGAACGGCCCCGTGCCGACCGGATGCAGCGCGATGTCGCGGCCCCACTTCTTCAGCGCGGCCGGCGAGATCATCACGGCCGACGGGTGCGCGAGCGTGTTGATCAGCGCGGAGAACGGCTCGCGCAGCGTGATCTTCACCGTGTACGGATCGACCACTTCGGTCTTCTCGATCACGCGGAACATGTTGTAGCGCTTCAGGTGGTTCGCGGGATCGGTCACGCGGTCGAAGTTCGCCTTCACGGCCGCCGCGTTGAAATCGGTGCCGTCATGGAACTTCACGCCCTGGCGCAGCTTGATCGTGTAGGTCTTCGCATCCGGGCTCGCGTCGTAGCCGGTTGCCAGCACGTTGACGAGCTTCATGTCCTTGTCGAAGCCGAACAGCCCCTGGTAGAACGACTTGACGACGGCCTGCGACACCGTGTCGTTCGCGTCGTACGGGTCCATCGTCGTGAACGTCGAATCCACCGCCATCACCGCGGTCTGCTGCGCGAACGCGGGCACCGCGGCCGACAGCGCGAGCGCGCCGGCACCCGCTGCGAGCAGTGCGCGTGGACGGAACATCGGGAACGAATACGGCTTGTTCATCTTGCTGGGCTCCTGTGGGTGATTCGATAACGCGTGGTGAGAGTCGCGGCGGGACGGCGCCCGCTCGGGGAAAATGCGTCGTTGCCTCGCTCGTGCGCAGCTGCGGTCCATGGCAACCTGCGCGCGTTCAGTACGCGCCGCCGACGCGGTGCGTCGCGACGTAGTGATCGGGGCCGACCGCGACGAGCGGCGCGACGACCGGCTCGTCGCCGGCCGCGCGGATCGGGCTCGGGATTTCGTCCGCCGCGAGCTGGCGCGGGGCGTGCCGGCGCGCGGGGTCGGCCACCGGCACCGCGCTCATCAGCTTCTTCGTGTACGGATGCTGCGGCGCCTCGAACACCGCGCGGCGCGGGCCGATCTCGACGATCTGGCCGAGATACATCACCGCGACGCGATGGCTGATGCGCTCGACGACGGCCATGTCGTGCGAGATGAACAGGTACGCGACGCCGAGTTCGCGCTGCAGGTCGAGCATCAGGTTGACGATCTGCGCCTGCACCGACACGTCGAGCGCCGACACCGATTCGTCGGCGATCACGACCTTCGGGTTCAGCGCGAGCGCGCGCGCGATCGCGATCCGCTGGCGCTGGCCGCCCGAGAATTCATGCGGATAACGACGCGCGGCCTCGGGCGGCAGGCCGACCTTGTCGAGCAGCCAGTCGACCCGCGCCTGCGCCTCGCGGCCGCTCGCGACACCGTGCACGAGCAGCGGCTCCATGATCGAGAAACCCACGGTCAGGCGCGGGTTCAGCGATGCGAACGGGTCCTGGAAGATGAACTGGATGTTCCGGCGCAGCGCCTGCAGGTCGGGGCCTTTCAGCGCGCTGATGTCGCGGCCGTCGAACTCGATCGAGCCGCTCTGCGATTCGACGAGGCGCAGCAGCGAGCGGCCGGTGGTCGACTTGCCGCAGCCCGATTCGCCGACCAGCGCGAGCGTCTCGCCCGCGCGCAACTCGAAGCTCACGCGCTCGACCGCATGCACGTATTGCGATACACGGCCGAACACGCCGCTCTTCACCGGGAAGCGCGTCACGAGGTCGCGCACGCGCAGGATCGGCGACGCGGATTGATCGAAGCCCGGCTGCGCATCGTCGTTCGCCGCCGGTGCGGGCGCCGGCGATGCCGCCGGTGCTGCCGTGTTTGCGCCCTCCACCTTCAGCAGAGGGAATTTCTCGGGCGCGTCGGTGCCCTGCATCGAGCCGAGCTTCGGAACGGCCGCGAGCAACGCCCGCGTATAGCGATGCGCGGGCGCCGCGAAGATGCGATCCGACTCGCCCTCCTCGACCTTCTCGCCGCGATACATCACGAGCACGCGATCGGCCACTTCGGCCACCACGCCCATGTCGTGCGTGATGAAGATCACGCCCATGTTCATTTCGTCCTGCAGCCCGCGCACCAGTTGCAGGATCTGCGCCTGGATCGTCACGTCGAGCGCGGTCGTCGGCTCGTCGGCGATCAGCAGCGCGGGCCGGCACGACAGCGCCATCGCGATCATCACGCGCTGCCGCATCCCGCCCGACAACTGGTGCGGATAGCGCGCGAACACGCGGCGCGCCTCCGGAATGCGCACGAGTTCGAGCAGCCGCAGCGTCTCCGCGCGCGCTTCCGATGCACTCTTCGACTGATGCAGCGCGATCGCCTCGCTGATCTGGTCGCCGACCGTAAACACCGGGTTCAGCGACGTCATCGGCTCCTGGAAGATCATCGCGATGTCCGCGCCGCGAATGCCGCGCATCGTCGCAGCGCTTGCCTGCGCAAGATCGACGAGCGCGCCGCCGCGCCGGCGGAACGCGATCCGGCCGTTCGTGATCGCGCCGCCGCCGTGCTCGACGAGCCGCATCAGCGCGAGCGACGTGACCGACTTGCCCGAGCCCGATTCGCCGACGATCGCGAGCGTCTCGCCGCGATCGACGTGAAACGACACGTTGCGCACCGCGTCGAACGTCGCGCCTTCGCGGCGGAACGTGACCGACAGGTCGTCGACGGCCACCACGCGCTGCTCGGGCAGCACCAGGCCGGACGGGTTACGGCTCGAAGTCATCGTGGATCTCCTCTTCGTGCTGGCCGGGCTCAGGCCGTGTCGTCGTCGCGATAAATGCCGACCACCGGCGCTTCACCGACGCGCGCGTAACCGCGGTACATCCCTTCGGTGTTGAACGGCATCGCGACGTTGCCTTGCGCGTCGACCGCGATGATCCCGCCGCGGCCCGCGAGGCGCGGCAGCTTGTTCATCACGACGTCGTGCGCGGCATCGGCGAGCGACGCGCCGCGATACGCGATCTGCGCGGCAACGTCATGCGCGGTCGCGAGCCGGATGAACATCTCGCCGGTGCCCGTCGACGACACCGCGCAGGTCGCATCGTCCGCATAGCAGCCCGCGCCGATGATCGGCGAATCGCCGACGCGCCCCGGCTGCTTGTTCGTGATGCCGCCCGTCGACGTCGCCGCCGCGATGTGGCCGTGCCGGTCGCACGCGACCGCACCGACCGTGCCGTGCTTGCGGTCGGGATCGAGCGGCTCGGCCGGCTGCGGCTGCGACGGTGATTTGCCGAACGCGAACGTCGCCGCGTCATGGTCGAGCATCGCGCCGGCTGCCGTGCGCGCCTTGACCCACTGCGCGTGACGCGCTTCGGTGTCGAAATAGCCGGGCTCCGCGAGTTCGAGCCCCTGTGCGGCCGCGAACGCATCGGCTCCCGCGCCGGCGAACAGCACGTGTTCGCTCGCCTCCATCACGCGCCGCGCGGCGAGCACCGGATTGCGCACGCGCGTCGCGCAGCAGATCGCACCCGCGCCGAGCGTCGCGCCATCCATGACCGCCGCGTCGAGTTCGTGCTTGCCTTCGGCCGTATAGACGGCACCGCGCCCGGCGTTGAACAACGGACAGTCCTCGAGCATCCGCACCGCGACGGTGACGGCGTCGAGCGCGCTGCCGCCGTCGGCCAGCACCTGCTGGGCGGCCGTCAGGATCGCGGTCAGCTCGGCACGGTACTGACGTTCGGTGTCGGAATCCATCGCATCGCGCAGGATCGTGCCTGCGCCGCCGTGAATCGCAACGATCGCGGATGAAGTCATGTTTTTTTCGGACGGTGGGAAGAAGGGTTGGCGGCCGGCTGCGTCGCTTGCGGCTGCATGAGCCACGGCAGCAGGAATTCGGTCATCTCGGCGGCGGATTTCGCGGACCGGTGCGTGCGCAGCGCGACCGCGTCGATCAGCGCCTCGATCATCGTGAGCACGGCTGCTTCCGACGTGGCCGCGAAGCGCCGTTCGGCCTTGACGTACAGGTTCAGCGACGCGATCGGCGCCAGCGGCGATTGCGGGCCGTCGGAGATACCGAGTACGCGTGCACCGCGCGCCGCCGCGCGGCGGGCCAGTTCGATCGTGTCCTTCACGTAGCGCGGAAACGCGAGCGCGATCACGAGATCGCGCGAGTCGGCCGTATAGAGCCGCCGGGCCGCGTGCGACGGGCCGCCGAGCAGCGCGAGCGACTGCACGTTGTCGTGGCAGACGGACAGCCCGTGCTCCATGAGCCCGGTGAGGAACGCGCTCGACCCCGCGCCGAGGATCAGCACGCGCCGCGCGCCGACGATCGCCTCGACCGCGGCCTCGACATCGGCCGCGTCCAGTTGCGCGCGCGTGTTCTCGATGTTCGCGACGGCCTGGTCGAATACCGCGTCGATCCATGCGGCACCGCGTACCCCGGACTCCTGCTCCTGCGCGGAACGCAGCCGTTCGACCGGCCCGAGCGTCGCCTCGAAGCCGCGCACGAGCGCCGCGCGCATCGCCGGATAGCCGTCGAAACCGAGCGCCTTCGCGAAACGGTTCGCGGTCGCGATCGACGCATTCACGGCCTGCGCGAGTTCGTCGATGCGCATCGTCGCCGCGCGGAACGGATTCGCGAGCACGAACTCGCCCATGCGCCGGTGGATCGGCGTCATCAACGGCATCGCCGACGCGATCCGTTCGGCGATCGCGGGTTCGTCGTGACTGGCATCGTGCGGAGCGAGAGGCGTCATGCGAAGGGTTGTTGAAAGAATGATGGAAATGAATTTACACAATCCGTGTCGCGAAAAGAAATAAATTTTCATCCGGGTTGTCGCGTCCCGTTCCCGCGCCCCGCGATCGCCCGACGCCCGCACAGCCCCGCCGCACGGGCCTTTGGCATGTGATCGCGGCAGGTCTGCGCATGCGTCGCCCGCGCCCGCCCATCGGGAAAACCCCAAGCAAGTTCGTTCGAATGCAATTTCGCGTTGACCGGATTCGAATTCGAACATAGGATGTTCGAAAATGATCAGTCGTCAGATAACTGAAGCCTCGGAAGACAGCAAAGTGTTCGCTTGAACGCCATCATTCCGCGTCAAACCGGGAAAACTGGCGCCCATCAAGATCGGACATCATACAAATAAAGCGAAACAGGCCATCCCCAACGGATGGTCGTCATGGATCGGTCCGGCGCCGCGCGCCGGCCCTGCCCGACAGGAGACAGCAGTGAAGACAGTCAAGGCGTTGCGCTGGTGGATCATCGTGCTCGTATGTCTCGGCACGATCCTCAACTACCTCGCACGGAATTCCCTCGCGGTGCTCGCCCCCGAGTTGAAGCACGTGTTCGCGATCTCGACGCAGCAGTATTCGTACATCGTCGGCGCGTTCCAGATCGGTTACACGATCATGCAGCCCGTGTGCGGTTTCATCGTCGACCTGATCGGCCTGCGGCTCGGGTTCGCGCTGTTCGCGATGCTGTGGTCGGTGGTCGGCGTCGCGCACGGCTTCGCATCGGGCTGGCTGTCGCTCGGCATCCTGCGCGGCCTCCTGGGCCTGTTCGAAGCCGCCGCGATTCCGTCGGGGATGAAGGCGGTTGCGGAATGGTTTCCCGATCGCGAAAAATCCGTCGCGGTCGGCTATTTCAACGCGGGCACGTCGCTCGGCGCCGCGATCGCGCCGCCGCTCGTCGTGTTCCTGTCGATGCGGTTCGGCTGGCAGGCCGCGTTCATGGCCACCGGCGCGCTCGGCTTCGTGTGGGCGGCGCTCTGGTACACGCAATACCGGTCGCCCGCCGACCATCCGCGCATCACGCCGCAGGAGCGCGCGCTGATCCGCGACGGCCAGGCGACGATGCCGCCCGTGTCGAAGCGCCGCATTCGCGACGTCGTCACCGCGCGGCGCTTCTGGGCCATCGCGCTGCCGCGTTTCTTCGCCGAGCCTGCGTGGCAGACCTTCAGCTTCTGGATTCCGCTGTACCTCGCGACCGAGCGCCACATGCCGCTCACGCAGATCGCGATCTTCGCGTGGATGCCGTTTCTCGCGGCCGACGCCGGCGGCATCGCGGGCGGCTACCTGTCGCCGTATCTCGCGAAGCGGTTCAGGCTGCCGCTCGTGTGGTCGCGCGTCGCCGGCGTCGCGCTCGGCGCGGTGCTGATGCTCGGGCCCGCGATGATCGGGCTCGTGTCGTCGCCGTACACGGCCATCGCGCTGTTCTGCGTCGGCGGCTTCGCGCACCAGATGATCTCCGCGCTCGTCAACACGCTGTCGGCCGACGTGTTCGATTCCGAGGAAGTCGGCACGGCGAGCGGCTTCGCCGGAATGGCCGCGTGGATCGGCGGGCTCGGTTTCTCGCTGCTGGTCGGCGCGCTCGCCGACAAGATCGGCTATGCGCCGCTGTTCGCGTGCCTCGGCCTGTTCGACATCATCGGCGTCACGCTGCTCGCGGTGCTGATCCGCGGGCAGTCGAAGCAGGAACGCCTGCTCGCACGGCACGCCTGACCTTCGCCCTTAACAGGAATCGCACTCATGACTTCGCTTCTTCATCCGCCCGTGTTCCGCGTCGCCGGCCAGCACGCGAACCGTGTGCTGCTCGCGTCCGATACGGGCGCGACCCTCGAGATCTTCGTGCTCGAGGACGACATCGTGCGGGTACGCGTGCTGCCCGATGCGACGGCGCGCAACCCGCGCACGTGGACGATCGCACCGGGCCTCGACGACGTACCGCTCGAAGGGCGCGACCGCCTCGACCTGAGCGGCTTCGCGCTGCCCTCCCATACGCTCCAGGAAGACGACGACGGCGTGTACATCGAAACCACGCAGATCCGCCTCGCCGTGAGCCGGCAAGGCGGCCATTGCACATGGTCGATGCGCGGCGCCGACGGCGCGTGGCGCGTCGCGCTTGCCGACCGCCCGACGCAGGCCTACAACTTCGGCTGGTGGGACGACCGCGCATATCACTACGTCGCGCGCGAACGCGGCGACAAGGTATTCGGCCTCGGCGAACGCGCGGGCGAACTCGACCGCACCGGCGCGCGCTTCGAGATGCGCAACATCGACGCGATGGGCTACAGCGCGAAGCACACCGACCCGCTGTACAAGCACATCCCGTTCTACATCACGTGGTCGCCCGATGCGTGCCAGGGGTTCGGGCTGTTCTACGACACGCTGTCGGACTGCGCGTTCGACATGGGCCGCGAGCTCGACAACTATCACGGCCCGTACCGCTACTTCGTCGCCGAGCATGGCGATCTCGACTACTACTTCGTCGCGTCGCCCGACACGCCGCTCGCGGCCGCACGGCGCTTCACGTGGCTCACGGGGCGCCCCGCGCGCACCCCGAAATGGGGGCTCGGCTACTCGGGCTCGACGATGAGCTACACCGATGCGCCGGACGCGCAGCAGCAGATGAACCAGTTCGTCGAACAGTGCGACACGCACGACATCCTGTGCGATTCGTTCCACCTGTCGTCGGGCTATACGTCGATCGGCGCGAAGCGCTACGTGTTCAACTGGAACCGCGACAAGTTTCCCGACGCGAAGGGCTTCGTGCAGCATTACCGCGACCACGGCATCCGCCTGTGCGCGAACATCAAGCCGTGCCTGCTGCGCGACCATCCCGCCTTCGAAGACGCCGCAACGCGCGGGCTGCTGATCCGCTCGGCGTCCGGCGAGCCGGCCTGGGTGCAGTTCTGGGACGAGGTCGGCGCGTATCTCGACTTCACGCAGCCGGACACGTACCGATGGTGGCGCGAGCAGGTCACGTCGGCGCTGCTCGAATACGGGATCGAGTCGACCTGGAACGACAACAACGAATACGAGATCTGGTCGCCCGACGCGATCGCGCACGGCTTCGGCCAGCCGTTTCCCGCGCGCGAGGCGAAGGTGCTGCAGACGATGCTGATGATGCGCGCGTCGCGCGAAGCGCAGCGCGCGCATGCACCGGCGCGGCGCCCGTTCCTCGTGTCGCGCTCCGGCGGCGCCGGCATGCAGCGTTATGTGCAGACCTGGTCCGGCGACAACTACACGTCGTGGGAAACGCTGCGCTACAACCTGAAGATGGGCCTCGGGCTCGCGCTGTCGGGCGTGTCGAACATCGGCCACGACATCGGCGGCTTCTCCGGGCCCGCACCGTCGCCCGAACTGCTGCTGCGCTGGGTGCAGTTCGGCATCTTCATGCCGCGCTTCAGCATCCATTCGTGGAACGACGACGGCACCGTCAACGAACCGTGGATGTACCCGGAGATCACCGCGCAGGTCGCATCGCTGATCAAGCAGCGCTACCGGCTGCTGCCCTACCTCTATCACCTGCTGTGGCTGTCGACGACGCGCTACGAGCCCGTGCTGCGGCCGACCTTCGCCGATTTCCCCGGCGACGCGCGCTGCTACGACGCATGCGACGACATGATGCTCGGCGACGCGCTGCTCGTCGCGCCGGTCGTCGATCCGGGCCTGACGGAGCGCACCGTCTACCTGCCGTCGGGCGCGCGCTGGATGTGCTGTGCGAGCGCGCGGTCGTTCGACGGCGGCGCGAACGTGACGCTGCCCGCCCCGCTCGACACGCCGGTGATGCTGCTGCGCGAGGGCCGCGTGCTGCCGCTGAACGTCGCGGAACAGCATTTCGGCGCACGTGCCGACACGCGCGGCTTCGTCGTCGCGCCGTGCATCGAGGACGGCGTCGCGTACGGCGAATGCATCGAGGACGACGGCGAGACGGAAGCATGGCGCGACGGCGAATACGGGCTGTGGCGCGTCGAAACCGGCCGCGAGGCGTCGGGCGTGCTCGGCGTGTCGGTGCGCTGGGACGGCCGCCCGGCACGCCCGGCCGACCGCGTCGAGATCCTGCTGCCCGCGTCGGTGCAAGGCCCGGTCGCCGTGCGCGGCGCACGCGTCGAACAGGATGCGCAGAGCGGTACCTGGCGCCGCATCGTCGTCGCCTTCGACCACTGAAGCAAACCCGATCGGGCGGGCCGTTCATGCGGCCCGCCGCCCGCCACAGAGGAGGCGACCGAGCCTCCCGACCACCTTGAAAAGACGAAGAGATCCGGAGATCGACAATGAAAGCACCCGTCAACCGCTATGCAATCCTGATTTTGTCGACCGCGTCGCTCGGCGCGACCGCTGCCCATGCGCAGAGCAGCGTGACGCTATACGGCGTCGTCGACGATTCGCTCGCGTACGTGAACAACCAGCAGGGCCATTCGAACCTCTACATGCGCGACGGAAACCTGTATGCGTCGAAGTTCGGGCTGCGCGGCGACGAGGATCTGGGCGGCGGCACGCATGCGATCTTCGACCTGCAGTCGGGCTTCAACCTGAACAACGGCGCGCAATCCGCCGCCGGCCTGATATTCAATCGCCAGGCCTTCGTCGGCCTGCGCAACGATCGCTACGGCACGATGACGGCCGGCCGCCAGTACACGCCCTACTTCCTGTTCGTCGGCCCGTATGCATCGAGCAGCTGGCTGACTGGTGCGACGGGCGCGCACCCGGGCGACATCGACGGCCTCGACACGACGATCCGCGTGAACAATTCGGTGACCTATACGTCGCCGACCTTTGCCGGACTGACCGCGAGCGCGATGTACGCATTCGGCGGCATCGCCGGCGCGACCGGCAAGGGCAACACGTTCAGCGCCGCACTGCGTTATGCGAACGGGCCGATCGGCGTCGCGGCCGGCTACCTGCGCATCAACAGCTCGGGCTCGTCGGCAGGCTTCCTGAATCCGGCGACCGCCGCGTCGGGCAGCTTCGCGGTGTCCGTGCTGAACCAGGGCTACCTGACCGCGAAGGCCATCGAGCAGGTCGCGGCGGCCGGCAACTACACGCTCGGCAACCTGACGATGGGCGTGAACTATTCGAACGTGAAGTATCTGCCCGGCAACGGCTCCGCGTTCACGGACACAGCCGTGTTCAACACCTACGGCGCGCTCGCCGCATACCGTTTCACGCCGGCATTCTCGGTGGCCGGCGCGTTCGCGTACACGCTCGCGTCGAAGGCGAACGGCATCGACAGCGCGGCCCGCTACCAGCAGTATTCGCTGAAGGAGTCGTACAGCCTGTCGAAGCGCACGACGCTCTATGCGCTGCAGGCGTACACGCACTCGAGCGGCCGGACGCTCGGTGCGCAAGGTGCCGGCCACGTGATCGACGCGGCGCCGATCGTCGGCGATTCGCAGCAGCTCACGCCTTCGACGACGCACGGCCAGTTCGTCGGCATGGCCGGCATCGCCGTCACGTTCTGAGCCATCGCGGCAGCGCCTTCGGCGCGCTGCCCCTGCCCCGGGGCGACACGTATTTCGCGGATGCCTCGCGTGCTGTCCGGGCACCCGATACGCGGCCGCCGCGGGGCGTTTTCAGCGCCCCGTCCGCGCGCCGCGCAAACTGCACGGGTTTTCTCGATCCCCTCGATACCTTACAATTCGTCAGGTTCATCCCTCCTGCATACCCCTTCTTGCAGTCCTGACACCGCGGTACACTCGACGCACGCCGTATCAGGGTCCGACGCGCGACACGCGCGCCGGGCGGCGTCGCGCCTCGTTGCGCCCACAACTGGATGCCAGCCATGCCAGATTCCCGCCCCTCGCCCCGCACGACATTCAAGCCGCAGGTCGTCTTGCCCGCGCTCGCAGTCATCGGCGCACTGCTCGTCGTGTGTGCGCTGCTCCCGAGCGAAGCCGGCGCACTGTTCTCCGCCGGCCAGCAATGGGTCGTCGCGCGCTTCGACTGGTTCTACGTGCTCGCCGTCACCGGCTTCCTCGTGTTTCTCGTGCTGATCGCCGCGAGCGACTTCGGCAACATCCGGCTCGGCCCCGACGATGCCGAACCCGAATTCAGCTTCGTGTCGTGGACAGCGATGCTGTTCGCGGCCGGCATGGGCATCGGCCTCATGTACTTCGGCGTCGGCGAGCCGATGCAGCACTTCCTGAAGCCGCCGACCGTCGACCCCGGCACGCCCGCCGCTGCCCGCGAGGCGATGCTGATGACCTTCTTCCACTGGGGCTTCCACGCGTGGGCGATCTACGGGCTGATGGGGCTCGTGCTCGCGTACTTCGGCTTCCGCTACAACCTGCCGCTGACGCTCCGCTCGGGGCTGTATCCGGTGCTGCGCGAGCGTATCAACGGCTGGATCGGCCACACGGTCGACGCGTTCGCGCTGGTCGGCACGGTCGCCGGCATCGCGACGACGCTCGGCTACGGGGTCATGCAGATCAGCGCGGGCCTGCATACGGTCGCCGGCTGGGATACGGGCAGCAATGCGTTTCGCATCGGGCTCGTCGCGCTCGTCGTGATCCTCGCAGGGCTGTCGGCCGCAAGCGGCCTCGACAAGGGTGTGCGACGGCTGTCCGAACTGAACCTGCTGCTCGCGTTCCTGCTGCTCGCGTTCGTGGCCGTCACGGGCCCGACGGCGTTCCTGTTGCGCGCGCTCGGCGACAACATTGGCCAGTACCTGTCAAGCCTCGTCGACCTGTCGTTCCGCACGTACGCGTATGCGTCGCCGCGCGAGGAAGGCTGGTTCGGCGGCTGGACGATCCTCTACTGGGCATGGTGGGTGTCGTGGTCGCCGTTCGTCGGCATGTTCATCGCACGCATCTCGCGCGGCCGCACGATCCGCCAGTTCGTGATCGGCGTGCTGCTCGTGCCGACCGCGTTCAACCTCGTGTGGATGACCGTGTTCGGCAACAGCGCGATCTGGCTCGATACGCATGGCGCGGCCGGCGCGCTCGCGCAGACGGCCACCAATGTCGATGCGCTGCTGTTCCGCTTCTTCGATTTCCTGCCGCTGTCGCAACTGCTGTCGATCGCCGCGATCGTGCTGATCGCGGTGTTCTTCGTCACGTCCGCCGATTCGGGCGCGTTCGTGATCGACCAGATCGCGACGCGCGGCCACGCGCACTCGCCCGTCTGGCAACGGCTGTTCTGGGCCGCGCTGCTCGGCGTGACGGCTGCGGTGCTGCTCGTCGCAGGCGGGCTCGGCGCATTGCAGGCGATGACGCTGATCGCCGCGCTGCCGGTCGCGATCATCATGATCGCGCTCTGCTACGGGCTGTGGCGCGGGCTCGCGGCCGACCGCGTGCACTATTCGCAGGACGTCGCGCCCGCGACGAGCTTCTGGACCGGCCAGCACTGGCGCCACCGCCTGACCCACATCCTGCGGCAGACGACTGAAGCCGAAGCACGCCAGTTCGTCGCCGAAACGGTCGAGCCGGCGTTGCGCAAGGTCGCCGACGAGTTGCGCGCGGGCGGCGTCGATGCGCACGTGCAACGCGACAGCGACGACGCCGTGCGCCTCACCGTGCCGACCGCCGACCACCGCGATTTCGTGTACGGCGTGCGCGTGACGGTGAAATCCGCGGCCGCGTTCCTCGTGCGCGAGACGGCCGGGCCGGAAGCGGCACGGGCCCACGTGTACGGGATCGTCACGTTCTTCGAGGACGGGCGGCTCGGCTACGACGTCGAATACCTGCGCGGCGACGAAGTGATTGCCGACGTGTTGCGCCAGTACGAACGCTACGTGTCGCTCGCGGCCGACAAGCGCACGCATCTGCTGAGCCGCGCGCCGGGGCATGCGACGGAGGCCGAATGAACCTGCCCGCCGTCTTTACTGCGCCGTGGCGGCCTGCCACGCCCGACGGAGCCGCACGATGACCGGGCTCCTGCAAAGCCGCGCCTCCGACGTCATCGCGCTCGGCACGCTCGCCGTGCTCTATCTCGGCGGAGCCGGCATCGCGCTGTGGCGGATCCGCGCCGCGGCGCCGCGCGGCAAGGTCTACTGGATCGTCTGCGCGACACTGCTTGCCGGCGGCGCCGTCGCGATGGGCATCAACCTGTCGCCGATGCCGGACACCGGGGACATGCCGCCCGGGTTCGCGCTCGGCGTCGAAGCCGTCCTGCTCGGTCTCGCATTGGTCGCCGGCGGTTGCGCGTGGCTGATGCTGCGCGCGCGGCGACGCTGACGCGCGTATGCCATGCGGCCCGGCCACGTCCCGCGCGAACGACGACGCGCGGGACGAAGCGGCCGCCCCTTCCCCGATCCGCTTCCTCGCCGCAGCGCGTCACGCGGACGGTGCACGCGCCGTCACGAGCCAGCAAGCCGCGTCGAAGCGCACATCCGCGCCGTCGACGTAAGGCTCGAATGCGGCACGCATCGTGTCGATCACGCGCCGCCGCGTTGCGTCGTCCACTTCCAGCAACGCCAGCCCGACCGGGCCCAGCCGGGTGATGTAGTCGTCCAGCGCGGACGCGGGCAGCGCGCAAGCCAGTTCGACCGGCTCGATCGCCACGTCCGCCCAGCCGCTGTCCGCCAGCACCGACGCGATCCGCTGCCGGTCGCCGAAGCCGAACTGCCCCGGCGCGCCGGGCCGCCGTGCGGGCAGGTTCGGCAGCAACGGCGCCGCGGCCCGCTCGGCGATCGTCATGAACGGATTGTCTGCCGCGCTGCGCCATACGACGAACCGCATCCGCGCGTCCGGCCGCGCCGCATGCCGCAGATTCGCGAACGCGCGAACCGGATCGTCGAAGAACATCACGCCGAGGCGCGACACGATCAGGTCGACGCTCGCGGGCTCGAACGCGTGCGTCTGCACATCGGCACGCACGAAGCGGGCGTGGACGCCGCTGCGTTCGGCACGCGCCTGCGCGGCGTCGATCATCCGGGCCGAGATATCGATACCCGTGCATTGCGCATGCGCGCCGAGCCGCCGCGCGATCGCAACCGTGACCGCGCCCGTGCCGCAGCCGACGTCGAGCACGCTGCGCGCGGACGACGTGGCAACCGCCTCCACGAGCAACCGCTCCAACGGCTCGAACATCCGGTCGATCGGCGCCTGCGTCTCGACCCAGGCGCGGCCCGACGGGCCGTTCCAAAGCGCGGATTGTTCGTCATTGGGCCGTCTGGTTTCCATCGTCGATTCCCTTTCTGGTTGATGGATCGTCATTGATCGTGCATCGCACTTTGCTGCTTCAAGCCGGCTTGAAGTCAAGCCCCCGCGGCCGCGACCCGCCGCAGCAACATCCACGCCCGGCCCGCGCGCGCCCTCCGTCGCGCCCCGTTTTTCATATTTCTTACATTCATGTTGCGTATCGTCGACGACTTTCCCACGGTGCCTCCCATGCGACGACTCCTCCCGCGCGCCCTGCTCGTCCGCTGCGCTCCCCTTGTTGCTTTCGCCGCGCTGTCCGCGTGCTCGAACCACATCGATTCGCCGGACGATCCGGCGAGTGTGTCGGTCAACGTCCAGGCCGCATGGGTCGAGATCGGCGACACGAACCAGGCGATCGCGCGCGTCATCACGAACTACTCACCCGCTTCCACCAGCGATCCGTTGTGCCCGCAACTGAGCGTCGACGGCAAGCTGTCGCGCATGTCCCTGCGCGCGGGCGCCGCGACCATCGCCCAGCGGCCGACCGCCAGCGATCCGTCCGATTCGAAGCCGTCGAGCTTCCCGGTGTCCGTCTGCGAGGCGACGCTGCCGGCCGGTGCGCAGGCGGCGAGCGTCGCGGGCCGCACGCTGCCGCTGCCGAAGGCGCAGCCGCAACGCATCGCGATCATCGCCGACACCGGCTGCCGCATGAAGAAAGCCGACAACGCATGGCAGGCGTGCAACGACGCGACTGTCTGGCCACTCGACACGATCGCGGCCAGCGTCGCGAAGCTGTCGCCCGACCTCGTGATGCACATCGGCGACTACCATTACCGCGAAAACGCATGCCCGCCGGACATCGCCGGCTGCAAAGACAGCCCGTGGGGCTACGGCTGGGATACGTGGCAGGCCGACCTGTTCCGCCCGGCTGCGCCGTTGCTCGCGAAGGCGCCGTGGGTCGTCGTGCGCGGCAACCACGAGGAATGCGCACGCGCGGGCCAGGGCTGGTTCCGCTTCCTCGATCCGCGCCCGTATTCGGCCGCGCGCTCGTGCGACGATCCGGCCAACGACAACAACGCGAACTATTCGGAACCCTATGCGGTATCGCTCGGCGGCGGCTCGCAGGTGATCGTGTTCGACACCGCGAAGGTCGGCCGCACGCCGCTCAAGACAACCGACGCGCAGTTCGGCATCTACCAGAAGCAGTTCCAGACGGTCGCCGCGCTCGCGTCGAAGGCCGGCATGACGACGACGATCTTCACGAACCACCATCCGATCCTCGCGTTCGCGCCGATCGCCGGCAGCACGCCCGCGCCGGGCAACCTCGCGCTGCAGTCGGTGATGTCGAGCCTCAACGCCCAGGCGTACTACCCGCCCGGCGTGCACGTGGCGCTGCACGGGCACGTGCACGATTTCCAGGCGATCAACTTCTCGTCCGGGCACCCGGCGACGATCGTGTCCGGCAACGGCGGCGACAATCTCGACGTCGCGCTGCCCGACCCGTTCCCGGCCGGCCTGACACCGGCACCGGGCGCCGTGATCGAGCGGCTGTCGCACAACAACAGCTTCGGCTTCCTGATCATGGAACGCCGGGCCGCCCCGGCGACCGGCTGGGTCTTCCACGCGTATTCGGCGGCCGGCAAGCTGCTCGCGTCGTGCAACCAGTCGGGCACGACGCTCGCCTGCGACAAGACGGGGTTCATCGCGCCGTGAGTGAAGGAGTTCGATGTGACGGCCGCCATGCGCGCGGCCGGCAAACGCTGCGCACGCTGGCCGCTGCCGTGCTCGCCGGCCTGACGCTCGCGGCGCACGCCGCGCCGGCCGAAACCGTCCTGCTTCCCGGTGCGCCGCCGTCGCGAGTCGTCGACACGATCGGCAACGGCACGCCGCAGGTGACGGGCAAGATCGATGCGGCGACCGCGCGCTTCGCCCCCGACCCGACACTCGTCGCGCTCGGCCGCCGGATCTTCTTCGATTCACGGCTGTCCGAGCCGCGCGGCATGTCGTGCGCGGGCTGCCACGACCCGGGCCGCGCGTTTGCGCCGACGCTGTCGGCCGCCTCGCTCGCGGGGCCCGGCGTGCCGGAAGGCAGCCGTCCCGGGCATTTCAGCCGGCGCAACGCACCGTCGCTGCTCTATGTGCGCTACGTGCCGCGCCGCCACTTCTACCAGGACGACGACGCGCCCGCACCGTCGCCGTTCGGCGGCCTGTTCAGCGACGGCCGCGCGGATACGCTCGCCGAGCAGATCCGCGGGCCGCTGTTCGATCCGAACGAGATGAACAACCGGTCGCCGGCCGCGCTGCTGCGCAAGGTCGACGCGACCGAACTCGCGCCCGATCTCGCCGCGCGCTTCGGCGCGTCGGTGCGGCGCGATCCCGGGCAACTGGTGCGGGCGCTGGGCCTGGCCGTCGAGGCCTATCTGCAGAGCGACGAGATGGCGCCGTTCACGTCGCGTTTCGACGCGTTCCTGCGCACGCGCAAGCCGCTCGCGCCGGCCGAGATGCGCGGCCTCGCGCTGTTCCGGAATCCGGACAAGGGCAACTGCATGACCTGCCACACGCTGTCGGAGACGTCGAGCCGACCGGAGCGTTCGCTTTTCACCGATTTCGGCTACGACGCCATCGCGGTGCCGCGCAACCGCGCGCTGCCGGCGAACCGCGATCCACGGCATTTCGACAACGGGCTGTGCGACACCGCCCGGCGGCTGCGCTGGCCCGAGCCGACGCAATGGTGCGGCTACCTGCGCACACCGGGGCTGCGCAACGTCGCGCTCAAGCAGACGTTCATGCACAACGGCGTGTTCACGACGCTGCGCGACGCGGTCGCGTTCTACAACACGCGCTCGACCGACCCGGGCTTCTGGTATCACGGGGCTGGAACGTTCGACGATGTGCCGGCCGCCTATCGCGGCAACATCAACGTCAACTCGACGCCGATGAACCGCCGGCCCGGCACGCCGCCCGCACTGACCGACGCGGAGATCGACGACATCGTCGCGTTCCTCGGCACGCTGACCGATGCGCGCTATACGGCGGGCGCCGCCTCCGCGGCGCCCGCTGCCCCGGTCGCCCCTGCGGCCGCTGCGGCCGCTGTTGCCCGGGTCACGCGCACCGCCGCGCCGGCTCGCTGATCCTGGCCGAACGGCCAGCCGCATACGCCCCCCGCTTGCGGTCGCTCAAAACACTGGTTATATTTACAGTACTGTATTTATGAACAGTGAGGTGCGTGATGGAACAACTGGTTCGTATCGTCAACGACGCCGATCGCCAAGTGCTGGCATGGCTCCGCGCCCAGGTCGGCGACGCCCGCGTCGAGCGCGCGGCTCGCCAGCTCGGGCATACACGCAAGCCCTTCCCGTCCGCCGTTTGCCGTTACCTGGGCATGAGCGCACCGGCCACGCTGCGCCAGGCCGAACGGCCGCGCGTCGCGCGCGATTTCTCGGTCGGCGATCGTTACCTGTCGCTGATCCGCCAGCACCTCGCCACACACTCGGCCAGCCGATGAAATGGCGGCGGCTGGCCGCGTCAATGGCCCGGAAGGCCAGTGCGCTTGCGGTTTCGCAAGCCCGGCCGGCGGCCACCGCGCTTATCTGGCCGCCATGGCTTCCCGCACGAGGCGGCCGAGCGTTTCGAACGCCGCTTCGTGCGCCGCATCGAACACGCGCGTGCAAGCGAGTCGGATATAGCCGTCGAAGCGGTCGGAATTCGAGAAGATCGCCCCGGGCGCGATCCTGACCCCGTGCGCCAGCGCGGCATCAAACAACGCCTCGGAGCGCACGCCGTCCGGCAACGCGATCCACAGCAGCATCCCGCCCGGCGGCTGGTTCATCCGGGTTCCGGCCGGGAAATGCCGTGCGATCGCGTCGATCGTCGCGTCGCGCTGCACGCGCAACTGTTCGCGGAACCGGCGCAGATGTCGATCGAACGCGCCCGAACCGACGAATTCGGCCGCAACGGCCTGCAACAACGCGGCGTTGTGCCGGCTGTGCGCGAATTTCAGCATCTTCACGCGCGCGTGCCAGCGCCCCGCGCTTATCCAGCCGAGCCGCATCCCGGGGGCCAGCACCTTGTTGAACGACGGGCAGTAGATCACCGTGCCGTCGCGGTCCCATGCCTTGACCGGCTTGACCGCCTGCGGCGCCTCGACGAGTTCGCGATAAGGCTCGTCCTCGATCACGGCCACGCCGTGGCGCGAACAGAGCGAGACGAGCGCGGCCTTGCGCCCGTCGGGCATCACGCAGCCGAGCGGGTTCTGCAGGTTCGGCACGACCACCACGGCACGAATGTCCGGATACGCGGTCAGCGCCACTTCGAGCGCCTCGATCGACAGGCCGGTCGTCGGGCTGGCCGGGATTTCGAGTGCGCGCAAGCCGAGGCTTTCGAGCAACTGGATCAGGCCGAAGAACGCGGGCGATTCGATCGCGATCGTGTCGCCGGGGCGCGCGACCGCACGCAACGCGAGATTCACGGCATCGACGCCGCCGCTCGTCGACATCACGTCGTCCGGCGTCAACGTCACGCCATAAGACAGCGCGCGCTTGGCCATCGTCTGGCGGAACTCGGGCGAACCGCCGACGGGCCCCGCATCGGTCAGCAAGGTGGGCTTGCGCCGCAACAAACGGATCGCGAGCGCCTGCAGGCGCTCGGCCGGATACAGCGTGGCCAGCGCGGACGCGCCGCCGAGATTCAGCGCATCGGGCGTCGCGTTGGCGCGGTCGATCACACGCGACACGCGCTCGTGCAGGCCCGCGAACGGCGGCTCGACGCTCAGCGGCGGCCCGTCGCTTTCCGGCAGCGTTTCGAGCGCGACTGCCGCGCGGCGCCGCACGAAGTAGCCGGAGCGCGGCTTCGCCTCGCACCAGCCCGTATCCTCGAGCCGCCGGAACGCCTGAATCGCGGTCGACAGACTCACGCCGTGCTGTGCCATGAACGCCCGCACCGACGGCATCCGGTCGCCGGGCGACAGCGTGCCGGCCGCGATGATGCGGCGGTAGTACTCGGCGAGCCGTTCGTAAAGCGGCTCGCCGTCCATCGGCAACGGTGGGCGGGATGAATCGGTGAAAGGCGTCATGCACGCGATCGTGCCCGCGCGGCCGACGGCTCGCCAGATACAGATTCCGGGGAAAGCCACCGATACAGCGGCGCAAAATCGTCGTCTGCACCGCAACAGATTCCCGTCCCCTGAATCTGTCGTGCCGGTGCCCGTTTCCCTAACCTGACTGCACGCTGTCGCCTCGCCGTCGCGAGGCCGCGCAACCGCGAAAGGGAATCGCCATGCGAACGCATCACATCCGGCTCGACGCCGGGCAAAGCCACTTTGCGTGGTTCGACAAGGGCAGCCAGTTGATCGTGCTGGACGGCGCGCTTGCGGTCACGCTGCGCCACGGCGGGCTCGACTGGCTGCCCGACGCGCCGCGGCACATCCGTCGCTTGCTCGACGAAGAGGAATGCCTGACGCTCGAGACGGCCGGCCACGTGGCGCTGTCGGCCGGTGGCGCGGGCGCGGTCAGCACGGCCGTCGTGGAACCGGCAAGCCGGAGCGGCTGGCTCGTGGCATGGCGCGCGATCCTGCGCCGGTTGTCCGGGAGGATGCGCGGCGGCCATCGTGTGCACGAGCATTCGTGAAATGGAAACTTGCCGTGGTGTCATGGAGGGGCGTCACGCCGCGCCGCATCAGCCGATGGAGATCCGGCACGACCCGGCACGACCCGGTAGCGCCGTGCTCATGCGGATCGACCGACCTTGACCACCGGCGCAACCGCCGCAGCGCGCCTCCGGCATGCGGCGGTCACGGCATCACCGCACGCTTCTGCGCCTTTCGAACCACTCGAATACCGCCATCCCGGCCAGCATCGCGACGACGAACCCGATCCCCTTCGCCGACCCGAAGCCGATCGACACGATCGCGGGCCCCGGGCAGAACCCGGCGATCCCCCAGCCGATGCCGAATACGGCACTTCCGGCAACCAGGCGCACGGTGATCGCCCGCAGGGCCGGCAACTGCATCGGCAGGCCGAGCCATGACCGCGTCCGGCGCTTCGCCCATGCGAACGCGAACACGGCCACCCCGGTCGCGCCGGCCATCACGAACGCGAGCGATGGATCCCAGCGGCCCGCCAGGTCGAGAAAACCGAGCACCTTCTGCGGATTGGCCATACCCGACACGATGAGGCCGACGCCGAACAGCAGCCCAGCCAGAAACGCGAATCCTGCCTGCATGTCAGCCTCCCAGCACGTGCCGTCGCACGAATACGGTCGCGAAGCCCGCGACCATGAAGACCGCCGTCGCGACCACCGAACGCAGCGCGCCGCGCGACATCCCGCACACGCCGTGGCCGCTCGTGCAGCCTCCCGCGTACCGCGTGCCGATTCCGACCAGCAGCCCGGCCGCCACCAGTTCGAACCAGCCCGCATCGACCTGCGGCGTCAGGCTGTTCCCGGCGACGCGCATCGCAAGCGGTGCCGCGACCAGCCCGGCGACGAACGCGGCGCGCCAGCCGCGTTCGCCGGCGCGTGCCGTGAGCAAGCCGCCGACAATGCCGCTGATGCCCGCGATCCGGCCGTTGAACGCGACGAGCCACGCGGCGGCGAGCCCGATCAGCACGCCGCCGGCCAGCGACAACCACGGCGTGAAATGAAGCGCATCAAGCTGCATCGCGCCGCCCCTTCGCGGCCGGGCCGCAGAACTGTTCGTACAGCACGCCCATCACCGCGATCGCGGCGGGGCTGTCGAGCGAGTAGTGGATGTTCTTGCCGTCGCGGCGCGTGCGGACCAGCGCGTTGTCGCGCAACACGCCGAGCTGCTGGGACAGCGTCGGCTGACGGATGTCCAGCGCTGCCTCGAGATCGCTCACGCAGCGCTCACCCTGGGACAGCTCGCAGAGCAGCATCAACCGGTCGGGATTCGACAGCACCTTGAGCAGCGCGCAGGCCGATTCGGCGGCCGCGCGCATCTGGTCGGGTTCCGGAAACCCGGCGGAAAGATCGTCGTTCATCGGCATTGGGAGACAATTAAAAAATCAATATTATATTGATTCATATAATGTTGCATCTCCCTGTCTGCCGACGAGTGGCCTTGCGCCCTCCTTTGCTCAGGCCCGCTCGCCCGCCATCGTCTTCGCGGCGGGCACGCGCGCCGCACCGGCACGAACCGCGCCGAGCGCGAGCACCGCGATCGCCGCGATCACGCACGGCGCCGCGACGACCGCAAACGCGGTCGACAACGGCACGCCCATCGCCAGCATCGCACCGCCCGCCATCGATCCGACGACCGAGCCGCCACGGCCGATCCCGTTCGCCCAGCTCACACCGGTGGTGCGGCACTCGGTCGGATAGAACGCGGCCGACAGCGCATTGGCGCCGACCTGTGAACCCGACACGCAGAAACCGGCCGCGAACACGGCGAGCGCGGCGCCCCACGGCGACGCGGCAACCAAGCCGATCGCGGCGACGAACACGCCGGCCGCCGCGTAGCTGCAGGCCAGGACGCGATGCGGGTCGAAACGGTCCATCAGCCAGCCGAGGACGATCGCACCGAGCGTGCCGCCGACCTGGAACATCGCGGTCACGTGCGCGGCCGTCCGCAGCGTCGCGCCGGTCGTGCGCAGCAGCGTCGGCAGCCAGCTGGACAACAGGTAGATGACGAGCAGGCTCATGAAGAACGTGAGCCACAGCAGCAGCGTGCCGCGCAACAGGTCGGGGCCGAACAGGCGGCCAAGCGGCGATCCGGCCGGCTTGCCGGCGGGCGCGGTGAACGACGCGTTCGCAAGCCGGGGATCCGGCGCGATGCGGCCCAGCATCGCCGCGATCCGCGCGGAAGGCGCGTGCCGATTGACGAGATAGCGCACCGATTCCGGCAGCCGCCACGCGAGCACCGGCAGGAGCAGCAGCGGCGCCGCGCCGCCGACGACGAGCACCGCGCGCCAGCCGTGGTGCTCGATCAGCGCAGCGGCCGCGAGCCCGCCGAGCGCGGAGCCGATCGTGAAGCCGCAGAACATCGTCGTCACCAGCAGCGAACGGCGCCGGGCCGGGCAGTACTCGGACGTCAGCGTGATCGCATTGGGCATCGCGCCGCCGAGCCCGAGCCCGGTCACGAAACGCCACGCGATCAGCTCGGTCAGGCCGCCCGCGCTCGCCGACGCGGCACTCGCGATGCCGAAGCACGCGACGCATGCGAGCAGCAGGCGCTTGCGGCCGAACCGGTCGCCGAACGGCCCGAACACGAGCGCGCCGGCCATCAGCCCCGCGAGCCCCGCGCCGAACACCGGGGCGAGCTGCGCGGGCGACAGGCCCCATTCCGCGCGAATGACGGGGGCGATGAAACCGATCGAAGCGGTATCGAAACCGTCGATCGCGACGATCAGGAAGCACAGGACGACGATCGCGGCCTGAAACGGCGCAACGCGATGCCGGTCGATCCATTCGCTGACGTCGATGGACAGCGTATCGGTCATGGTGATGTCTCCTCCAGGAAGGCGGTCGCGCGTCGTGTCGTTGAATTGCGCGCCGCCGGAATCGGGCTCGCCGAGCTGCGTCACGCAGCCGGCGTCAGGCAGTCCTCCGCGCGCCAGCCGTGCAGCCAGTCGAGCGCGTCGTAGAACTGCGCCTGCGTACGGCCGACCCAGAGCCCGTTGCGCACCAGCCGCTCGACGCCCTTCGCGTGATAGATCCGCCCCATCTCGCGCGCCGAATACAGCACGCGCGCGGTGCGCGGAATCCGCACGCGTTCGTACAGCGCGAACGCGGCCTCGAAATCGCCGTCGGCCCGCGCGACGGCCGCGCCGAGCGTCACCGCGTCCTCGAGCGCCTGGCACGCGCCCTGCGCAATGTATTGCGTCATCGGATGCGCGGCGTCGCCGAGCACCGTCGCGCGGCCCTCGCTCCAGCGCTCGACCGGATCGCGGTCCGCGGTCGCCCAGCGCTTCCACGACGTCGGCCGGTCGAGCATCTGCTTCGGCAGCGGATGAATGCCGTCGAAGTACGACAGCACCTCTTCCTTGCTGCCCTCGCGCACGCCCCAGGTTTCCTGCTCGCGGCTGTGGAACGTGACGACGAGGTTGTACTGCCGCCCGCCGCGCAGCGGATAGTGGACGAGATGGCAATGCGGGCCGGCCCACACGACCGGCGCATTGATCTGCAGATCCTTCGGCATGTTGTCGACGTCGACCACCGCGCGATACACGACGTGGCCCGTCACGCGATGCGCATCGCCGATCAGCGCCTGACGGATCGCGGATTTCACGCCGTCGCAGCCGATCACCGCATCGGCGCGATAACGTTCGCCGTGCTGGTCGGTCACGGTCACGCCGTTGCCGTCCTGCGCGAACCCGCACACCTGCGTGCTCGTCCGGAACTCGATCAGCGGATGGTCCTTGACCGCCTCGTAGATCGACAGGTGAATGTCCGCTCGATGAATCACCGCATACGGATTGCCGAAGCGCTCGCGGTACGCGGCGCCCGTATCGATGCGCGCAACCTCGCGCGCATCGATCGCATCCATCAGTTGCAGCCAGTCGGTGAACACGGCCCGGCGGCGCGCGGCCTCGCCGACACCCAGCGCATCGAGCGCGTTGAACGCGTTCGCCGCGAGCTGAATCCCCGCGCCGATCTCGCCGATATGCTCCGCCTGTTCGAGCAGCTTCACGCGGATGCCCTGGCGTGCGAGCGCGAGCGCTGCCGCGAGCCCGCCGATGCCGCCGCCGATCACCAGCACGCGCCGGCCGTTGTCTTGTGTCTCGCCCATCTTTGTCTCCTGCTTCGTGTTACGCGACGTAATCCGGTTGCCGCTGCGGCTGCGCCGCGTCGAACGCCGGCTCGTGCCGTGCGTGTTCGTACACCGCGAGGCTGCGGGGATACGCGCTCAGGTCGCAATCCATCCGCAGCGCGTTCGCGACCTGCGGCACGAGGCACACGTCGGCCAGCGTCGGCGCGTCGCCGAAGCACCACGGGCCCTCGTCCGCGCGCGCGAGCAGCCGCTCGACGCCGGCCATCCCTTCCGCGACCCAGTGCCGGTACCACGCGGCCTTCTGCTGGGGCGTGACCTTCAGCTCGCTGTCGAGATAGCGCAGCACGCGCAGGTTGTTGACCGGATGGATGTCGCAGGCGATCAGCGCCGCGAGTTCCAGCACGCGCGCACGATGTCGCAGTTCGAGCGGAATCAGTCGCGGCGTCGGCTGGATCTGGTCGAGGTAATCGAGGATCGCGAGCGACTGGCCGAGACCGAAATCGCCGTCGACCAGCGCCGGCACCGCTGCGGACGGGTTCACGTTCGCGACGTAGGCCGCGTCGCGATGCTCGCCGGTGCGGATGTTCACCGGCAGCGTGTCGTAGGGCAGCCCTTTCAGCGCGAGCGCGATGCGCACCCGGTAGGAGGTCGAACTGTTGAAGAAGCTATGCAGTTGCACGATGTCGCCTTTCGGGGAAGATGCGTCAGACCACGCGCACGGCCAGTTCGCCGAGCCGCTCGACGCCGACCTTCATCACGTCGCCCGCGACCACCGCGCCGACACCTTCCGGCGTGCCCGTGAAGATCACGTCGCCCGGTTCGAGGCGGAAGAACTTCGACAGGTCGGCCACCGTTTCCGCGACCGACCAGATCAGGTGCGACACGTCGCTCTTCTGCTTCGTCGTGCCGTTGACGGTCAGCCACAGGCCGCCCTGTTCGAAATGGCCGACGTCGCTCGCCGGATGCACGGGGCCGATCGGCGCCGAGCGGTCGAACGCCTTGCCGATCTCCCACGGCCGGCCCATTTCGCGCATCTTCATCTGCAGGTCGCGGCGCGTCATGTCGAGGCCGACCGCGTAGCCCCACACGTGTTCGAGCGCGCGTTCGAGCGGAATGTCCGCCCCGCCCTTGCCGATCACCGCGACGAGCTCGGCTTCGTAGTGATAGTTCTGCGTCTGCGACGGATACGCGAGATCGAGCGTTTCGCCGTACCCGACCGGCACGATCGAATCGGCCGGCTTGCAGAAGAAGAACGGCGGCTCGCGATCGGGATCGAAGCCCATTTCACGCGCATGGGCCGCGTAGTTGCGGCCGACACAATAGACGCGGCGTACCGCGAACCGGGCATCGCTGCCGGCAACGGGGAGCGCCACGGGCGCTTCGGGCGGAAAAACGAAAGTCATCAATGGCTCCAGCGTAAACATGAATGAAAGGGGCGCGCGGCAGCGGCGGCGCGCGGAAAACGGAATCCTTGAACGCTGCCGGCGTCAGTCGCGCGCTTCGCGCAGCAGGTTCAGCGCGGACAGCACGGGCCGGTCGGAATAGCTGAACAGCACGCTGTCGGACGACGCCGACAGCCGCACCGGCGCCCACGACGGCACGACGAAGATGTCGTGCGGCTCGAATTCGAATGCGTTGCCGCCGATGAACGCGGTGCCGCTGCCCTCGACGACGCAGTAGATCGTCGCGTCGGTGCTGCGGTACGTGCGGCCGTCGAAACCGGCGGGCAGGAACTGCATGAAGGTGGCGATCGTCGGCATCGGCCAGCCGCCCGTCGCGGGGTTCACATAACGCAGCTTCACGCCGTCCCACGCATCGAGCTCGCCGTTCCGGTACAGCACGTCGAGCGCCTCGCGGGTGCGTGCGTACGGATAGCTGAACACCGGCGACGTCGGATCGCTCGCGCGATGCCGCACCGGCACCATGTTGTGACCGAAGCGGGCGAGGCTGTCGCCTTCCGGGCGATTCACGGGCTGCACGGCTTCCGGGTAGTTCTCCGCGAAGCCGGCATCGAGGTGCGCGACGAGCGGAATGTCGAGCCCGTCGAGCCACACGACCGGCTCGCCGCCCGCTTCCTCCGACGGGTTGCCGTGGTCGTGCCATGCCCACGACGGCGTGATGATGAAGTCGCCCGGATGCATCGTCGTGCGCTCGCCGTTCACGGCCGTCCACGCGCCGCGCCCTTCGACGATGAAGCGCAGCGCCGACTGCGTATGCCGGTGGCTCGGCGCGATCTCGCCGGGCAGGATCAGCTGCAGCCCCGCGTACAGGCTCGGCGTCATGCTCGACTTGCCGGGCAGCCCGGGGTTCTCCAGCACCAGCACGCGGCGCACGGCTTCTTCCGCGCTGATCACGCTGCCGGCCTGCATCACGAGGTCGCGCACCTGCGCGTACTTCCAGATCGCGGCCTGCGCGGCCGGCTGCGGGGATTTCGGCACGAGGTTGTGCAGCGATTCCCACAGCGGCGCCAGGCGTTGCTCGGCGATCCGTGCGTAGTAGGCGGCGCGCGACGCGTCCGGATGGGTCGTCATGATGTCTCCTGGGAGTCGGCCGATCGGCGTCGGCGCTATGTCGGGTCGGGGACCGTCCTGCAGTCCGTCAGCAGATTTATATTCGACCCAGACATACCCGGTAAAATGGTCAAATCATCTAATCCATATCATTCTGGATATACCTTCTTGCGACGAGGCATGCGATGGACTGGACCCACCGGCTGCGACTGCGGCATCTGCAGGTACTGTTGAGCCTTGCCGGCACCGGCAACCTGAGCCAGTCGGCGGTGGCGCTCGCGACCACGCAGCCCGCGCTGTCGAAATGGCTGAAGGAACTGGAAGAGGACGTCGGGCTGCCGCTGTTCGAACGGCATGCGCGCGGGCTGCGGCCGACCTCCTACGGCGAAGCGCTGATCGAGCATGCGCGCCGCGTCGAAGCGCAGCTCGACGTCGCGCGCGACGACATGGCCGCGCTGCGGGAAGGCGGCAGCGGCCTCGTGACGATCGGCACGTCAGGCGTCGCGGCGGCCGACACGGTGCCGCTCGCGGTGTCGCAACTGCTCAAACGGATGCCGCGCGCGCAGGTGCGGCTTACCGAAAGCACGATGAACCAGCTGATGCCGCAGCTCGCGCGCAGCGAACTGGACATCGTCGTGGGCCGCTCGGGGTCGACATCCGTCGATCCGCTGCTGCATGCCGAAGCGCTGTATGTCGATCCGGTCGTGTTCGTCGCGCGGCCCGGTCACGCGCTCGCCGGTGCGGCGTCGGTCGGCTGGGACGACGTGCTCGCCTGTTCGTGGATCGTGTGGCCGTCGGGCACGCCCGTGCACAACGCGCTCGAGGCCGCGCTGACGGCCGCCGGCCGCGTTCGGCCGCCCCACTGTGTCGAATCGAATTCGTCGATCCTCAACCTCACGCTGCTGAACAACACCGACCTGCTCGGTGTCGCGTCGTATCGTGCCGCGCAGCGCTTCGCGCAATTGAACGCGATCCGGATCCTGCCGATGCAGCTCGAAGGCCAGGGCGCGGTGTCGATGTACTGGCACCCCGACAGTGCGAATCGCGCGGCGGTGGCCGCGACGATCGAGTGCCTGCGCGCCTGTGCCGCGCCGCAGGTCGGTGGATGGGAGAAAGTGACGGCGGAATGAATGACGCGGCCCGGTGTCAACCGGGCCGCGATGTTGCGATGTTGCGATGTTGCGATGTTGCGATGTTGCGATGTTGCGATGTTGCGATGTTGCGATGTTGCGATGTTGCGATGTTGCGATGTTGCGATGTTGCGATGTTGCGATGTTGCGATGTTGCGATGTTGCGATGTTGCGATGTTGCGATGTTGCGATGTTGCGATGTTGCGATGCTGTGATTCCGCGATGCCGCGATCCGTCACGCGCCGTCGCAGGAGCCCGTACCGTCCAGCATCAGCGTGCCGACCCGCGCGGGCACGAGCGGCGTGCGCGGTACCGGCGGCGTCCAGCCGAACAATGCCTGCGCAGCCGCACCGCACACGCGGCCCTGGCATGCGCCCATCCCGCAACGCGACTGCAGTTTCGCGGCCGTCCAGCCCGGCGCTTGCGCGACTGCCTCGAAACGCACGTCTTCGCAGCGACACAGCAGCGTATCGGGCCGCGCCAGCCGGCGGACCGGCTCGCGGATCGCAAACCGTTCGCGCACGGCGTCCGCGAACGCCTGCCAGTGCGCGCGCCGCGCGACGAGCGCAGCCAGCGGCGCCGTCTGCCCGGTTGCCGCATGGCCGGCGATCTCGCCTTCGACCATCGCCAGTTCGCTGCCGCCGACGCCCGTGCACTCGCCGGCCGCAAACACCCCGTCGCGGCTCGTACGCTGGTGCGCGTCGACCGCTACCGCACCGTTGTCGATCCGGCAGCCGAGATGGCTCGGCAGCACCGTATTCGGCACGAGGCCGAAACCGCACGCGAGCCGGTCGCAGTCGACGTCGAACTCTCGGTCGCCGTGCCGGATCCGCACGCGTTCGAGCCGCTTGTCGCCGAACGCCTCGACGACGTGCGCATCGGCCCGGTACGCAGCCGTGACGAGCTTCGCGGCCTGCGCGAGCTTCGACGGCCAGCGCCACAGCCCGGCGCCGAAGCCGGCCACATCGCCCCGGCCTGCCTGTTCGAGCACGTGCGACACGCGCGCACCGGCCTGGCGGGCCGTCGCCGCGCTCGCCAGCAGCAGCGGCCCGCTGCCCGCGATCACCGTTCGCTGCCCGCGCACGTCGAGGCCGTACTTGACCAGCGCCTGCAGGCCGCCCGCACCGGTGACGCCCGGCAGCGTCCAGCCCGGAAACGGCAGCAGCAGTTCGCGTGCGCCGCAGCAGAGAATCAGCGTCCGGAAATCGAGCAGCAGCCCGCGTTCGTCGTCTTCGAGCAGCAGCGTGCCCGGCTGCGTTTCAGCGACGATGCGCGTCGCCGCGAGATGCGTGACGTTCGGCTGCCGCAATACGGCGAGCCGCTCGGCAGCGACCAGCGCGGGCGTGGCCGCTGCGCCCTGTCGCCAGATCTGCCCGCCCGCGCGCGGGTTGTCGTCGACGATCGCCACCGTCGCACCGCTTCGTGCGGCGGCCCGCGCGGCCGACAGCCCGGCCGGGCCCGCGCCGACGATCGCGATGTCGACGCTCAGTCGTTCCTGTTTCATCGCGTACGCTCCACCTGCATCCCGTCACGGCACAACGTCTGGCAAGCCAGCCGGCGCCGCCCGTCGATCGTCATCCGGCACTCCTGGCAGATGCCCATCCCGCAAAACGGCGCGCGCGCCGCGCCCGTGCACGACACGCGCGTCGTGTCGTCGCCGCTCGCCGCAATGGCGGCCGCGACGGTCGCGCCGTCGGCCACCGTCAGCGCGCGGCCGTCCAGATGAATGATCATGTCAGCCTCCGCCGGGCCGCCCCAAGGAGGCTGACCGCCCCCCCGGGAAGCAGCGAACGAAGTGAGCGTGGGGGTCGTTTCATGTCAGCCTCCGCCGGGCCGCCCCAAGGGGGCTGACGGCCCCCTCGGGGGGCAGCGAACGAAGTGAGCGTGGGGGTCGTTTCATGTCAGCGCTCCGGCTACAAGGGACGCGGTCAGGAAGCGTCCCGGCAAATACGGTTCGATATCGATGGGCGGCCGCTCGCCGGCCATCAGCGCGGCGACGAGCCGCGCGCTGCCCGGCGCGGTCGTCACGCCGAGCCCTTCGTGCCCGACCGCGAGCCACACGCCCGGCCGTGCCGGGTGCTCGCCGAGCAGCGGCAGACCGTCGGGGCTCGCGGAACGGAACCCCGTCCATGCGCGGATGCCGTTCAGGTCGGCCAGGTCCGGCAGATAGCCCACCGCGCGGCGCAGCATGCGCGCGAGCACGGGCGGCTCGACTTGCGCGTCCTCGGTGTCGAACTGGCGCGACGAGCCGATCAGCAACTGGCCGGTCGGCCGCGGCTGCACGTTGAACGCGACCGACGTGCCGTCGCTCGCATGCGCGCTCGCCGCATAACCCAGCTCGACGAGCTGGTGCGACACCTGGCCCGGATAGCGGTCGGTAATCAGCAGATGGCCCTTTTTCGGGCGCAGCGGCAGTTCGGGCAGCAGCGTGCGCGCCGCAACGCCGTTCGCGACGACCACCCGCTCCGCGCGCAGCGTGTCGCCGCTCGCGAGCGTCACGCTCGGGCCGTCGACCGCGACGGCCCGGTCGCGCCGCAACGTGATGCGCGGCGCGCGCTGCAGCAGCCAGTTCGCGGTGACGGGCGCATAGAGGATCGCGTCGCCCGGAATCTTCAGCGCGCCGCCGAGGCCCGCGCGCAACATCGGCTCCAGTTGCGCGAGCGCCGCCGCGTCGATCAGTTCGCCCGCCACGCCGTGCGCGGCGAGCGCCGCCTGCTTCGCGCGCGCGAGATCCATCTCGTGCGCATCGGCCGCGAGCCACAGCGTGCCGCAGTTGCGGTACGCGCAGCCTTCGGGCATCTCGCCGCTCAACGCGCGCCACAGTTCGATCGAGTAATGGCTCAGCGCGAGTTCGGCCGCGTTGTCGTCCATCGCGACGAGGTGCCCCATGCCCGCGCCGGTCGCCCCGCCGCTCGCGTCGTCGACGACGAGCACGCGCAGCCCGCGCTGCGCGAGTTCGTGCGCGCACGCGGCGCCGACGATGCCGGCGCCGATCACGACGACATCCGTCTTCGCGTCGCTCACGGCGCGATACCCCAGCCGAACGGATCGTCTTCCTCGATCAGGAGCGTCGCTTCCGCGCTCAGGTGCGCACTGCCGCGGATCGTCGGCACGATCCCGCCGTCGGCTTCTTCGTAGCTCGCGTGGAACACGCTGCCGATCACGCTCGCCTGCCGCCACACGACGCCCGGCGCGAGCTTGCCGTCGGCCGCGAGGCACGCGAGCTTCGCGCTCGTGCCGGTGCCGCACGGCGAACGGTCGTACGCGAGGCCCGGGCACAGCACGAAGCTGCGGCTGTCGTGCTCGGGATCGTCGGCGAACAGCTCGATGTGGTCGATCTCGCCGCCGTTCGCGCCGGTGATGCCCGCGCGTTCGAGCCCTTCGCGCACGGCCGACGCATACGCGGTGAGCGCCGCGACGTTGTCGCCGGCGACGCGCTGCCCGTGGTCGCTGATCAGGAAGAACCAGTTGCCGCCCCACGCGATGTCGCCTTTCACGGGGCCATAACCCGGCACGTCGAGCGCGACGCCCTTCGCATGGCGATACGCGGGCACGTTGCGCACGCTGACCGACAGGTCGTCGTGCAGCGTCGCCTCGACGGTACCGACCGGCGTTTCGATCCGGTGCACGCCGGGCGCGATGCGCCCCATGTGGTGCAGCGTGCGCACGACGCCGATCGTGCCGTGCCCGCACATCCCGAGATAACCGCTATTGTTGAAGAAGATCACGCCGGCCGCCGCATCGGGCGACACGGGCTCGCACAGCAGCGCGCCGACCAGCACGTCGCTGCCGCGCGGCTCGAGGATACATGCGGTGCGGTAACGGTCGTGCTCGCGCGCGAGCACATCGCGGCGCTCGGCCATCGTGCCGCTGCCGAGCGCGGGGAAGCCGGACACGACGAGCCGAGTGGGTTCGCCGCCCGTGTGCGAATCGATGATCTGGATGCGCTTCATCATGAGCCGTCCGAAGTGGGGAAAGGAGCATAGCTTCCTCCGTCGCGCGTCCGTCCGCTTGTGGCTTTTCGATGAGGACGACGACGAAATCGGCATAGTGCGAGGCGCCCTTCGCGCCCCTGCCGGCCGCTGTGCCGATTTCGTCATTTTGCTCCGCGATACGACTCAAGCGTGATGGGCATTTGCGCGGCGATACTGGTTGCCACACCGACACACCCGTCGGCCGACCGATACGAACGTAGGAGATTTCAGTGAGCCGCAAAGCCATTCAATGGACCGGGGTTTTCCCGGCCGTCAGCACCCAGTTCAAGCCGGACTTTTCCCTCGACATCGACGCCACGCACCGCGTGGTGAAGAACCTGGTGAACGACGGCGTGTCGGGCCTCGTGGTCTGCGGCACGGTCGGCGAGAACACGTCGCTGTCGACGAGCGAGAAACTCCAGGTGATCGAGGCCGCACGCGACGCGGCAGGCGGCAAGATTCCGGTGATCGCCGGCATCGCCGAATTCACGACCGAATTCGCGCGCAACACGGTGCGTGAAGCGCAGCGCGTCGGCGTCGACGGCGTGATGGTGATGCCCGCGCTGGTCTACTCGGCCAAGCCGCATGAAACCGCCGCGCACTTCCGCGCGGTCGCGACGAGCACCGACCTGCCAGTGATGGTCTACAACAACCCGCCGATCTACAAGAACGACGTGACGCCCGACGTGCTGATCGCGCTGCAGGATTGCGAGAACATCGTCTGCTTCAAGGATTCGTCGGGCGATACGCGCCGCTTCATCGACCTGCGCAACGCGGTCGGCGATCGCTTCGTGCTGTTCGCGGGCCTCGACGACGTCGTGGTCGAGAGCATCGCCGTCGGCGCCGAAGGCTGGGTGTCGGGCATGTCGAACGCGTTCCCGAAGGAAGGCGAGACGCTGTTCCGCCTCGCGAAGCAAAAGCGTTTCGACGAAGCGCTCGCGCTGTACCGCTGGTTCATGCCGCTGCTGCACCTCGACGCGCGTCCCGACCTCGTGCAGTGCATCAAGCTGTGCGAAGAGCTGGTCGGCCGCGGCAGCGCGATCACGCGCCCGCCGCGCCTCGCGCTGCAGGGCGACACGCTCGCGGAAGTGAAGGCCATCGTCGCGAAGGCGCTCGAAACGCGCCCGGCGCTGCCCGACGTCGGTCTCTGATCGACTTCCCCAGCGGCGGCTTGCAGGCTTTCCCCCCTGCGCGCCGCCGTCTCCGGTCCGGCATGGCCTGCGGGCCCGTTCGCCCCGGCGCCCGCCTGCGCCGCGCGTGAACGGCCCGCGGCCCGCCCCGGTCGTTCGAACCGGGCGACGCCGGCCGGCAGGCGTGCGCCGCTGCTCCGTCGGAGCGCGGCGCATTCGACGCCTGCACCGCCATTCCCCCAGGAGACAAGCCCATGCCAGGCCAAGGCAACGCACACCCGTCTGTCCCACTTTCCCGTTCCGCGCACCCCGACGCGGGTCACGGCAAGTTCAAGAAACAGCTGTCGCTGACCGATCTCACGTTCATCGGTCTCGGCGCCATTTTCGGTTCGGGGTGGCTGTTCGCCGCGAGTCACGTCTCGACGATCGCAGGCCCGGCCGGCATCTTCTCGTGGCTGCTCGGCGGCTTCGCGGTGCTGCTGCTCGGCATCGTCTACTGCGAACTCGGCGCCGCACTGCCGCGCGCGGGCGGCGTGGTCCGCTACCCGGTGTTCTCGCACGGCCCGCTGCTCGGCTACCTGATGGGCTTCATCACGTTGATCGCCTTTTCGAGCCTGATCGCGATCGAGGTCGTCGCCGCGCGCCAGTACGCGGCCGCGTGGTTTCCTGGCCTGACGGTCGAAGGATCGAGCGACCCGACCACGCTCGGCTGGCTCGTGCAGGCCGCGCTGCTGTGCTTCTTCTTTTACCTGAACTATTCGAGCGTGAAGACGTTCGCGAAGGCGAACAACATCATCAGCGTCTTCAAGTTCATCGTGCCGCTCGCGGTGATCGGCGTGCTGTTCACGTTCTTCAAGCCCGCGAACCTGACCGTGCACGGCTTCGCGCCGTTCGGCATGCCGGGTATCGAGATGGCCGTGTCCGCCGGCGGCATCATCTTCGCGTACCTCGGGCTCACGCCGATCGTGTCGGTCGCGAGCGAGGTGCGCAATCCGCAGCGCACGATCCCGATCGCGCTGATCCTGTCGATCCTGCTGTCGACGCTGATCTACGTGCTGCTGCAGCTCGCGTTCATCGGCAGCATCCCCACCGCGATGCTCGCCGGCGGCTGGCACGACATCAGCAAGGCGTTCACGCTGCCGTACCGCGACATCGCGCTCGCACTCGGCGTCGGCTGGCTCGCGGTGATGGTCGTCGCCGACGCGATGATCTCGCCGAGCGGCTGCGGCAACATCTACATGAACGCGACGCCGCGCGTGGTCTACGGCTGGGCGAAGACGGGCACCTTCTTCAAGGTGTTCACGCGCGTCGACGAAGCGTCGGGCATCCCGCGCGCGGGCCTGTGGCTCACGTTCGGCCTCGCGATCTTCTGGACGATGCCGTTCCCGTCGTGGGAAGCGCTGATCAACATCGTGTCGGCCGCGCTGGTGCTGAGCTACGCGGTCGCGCCCGTATCGGTCGCCGCGCTGCGTCGCACCGCGCCCGACCTGCCGCGACCGTTCCGCGCGAGCGCATTCGGCATCACCGGCCCCGCGTCGTTCGTGATCGCCGCGCTGATCGTCTACTGGTCGGGCTGGAGCACGGTGTCCTGGCTGCTCGGCCTGCAGATCGTGATGTTCGTCATCTATCTCGCGTGCCGCCGCTGGGTGCCGACCGCGCACCTGAGCCTCGCCGAACAGGTGCGCTCGTCCGCATGGCTGATCGCGTTTTATGCCGCGATGATCGTACTGTCGTATCTCGGCGGTTTCGGCGGCACGGGCCATCTCGCGCATCCGTACGACACGGTCGTCGTCGCGGCCGTCGCGCTCGTCATCTACTACTGGGGCGCGAATACCGGCGTGCGTTCCGACAAGCTGCAGCTCGACGACGACGAGGACTGACGCACCCGCTCCCTTTCTCACCGTCACTCCGGCCGGGCGCACCACGCCCGGCCCCTGTTTTTTTCCGAGGAAAACCATGCAACTCACAGGTCAGCTCCTGATCGGCCAGTCCGCCGTCGCCGGACAGAACGGCACCCTCCACGCGATCGCCGCCGCGACCGGCGAGCCACTCGAACCTGCTTTCGGTGGCGCGAGCCTGCACGACCTGGAGACGGCCTGTGCGCTCGCCGACGACGCGTTCGACACGTATCGCGAAACGACGCTCGACGCGCGCGCCGCATTTCTCGACGCAATCGGCCGCCACATCATGGCGCTCGGCGACGACCTGATCGAGCGCTGCGTCGCCGAAACGGGCCTGCCGCGCGCACGCATCGAAGGCGAACGCGGCCGCACGGTCGGCCAGCTCGCGCTGTTCGCGTCGCTGGTGCGCGACGGCGGGTTTCTCGATGCGCGGATCGATCCGGCGCACCCCGAGCGCAAGCCGCTGCCGCGCGTCGACCTGCGCCTGCGCAACGTCGCGGTCGGGCCCGTCGCCGTGTTCGGCGCGTCGAATTTCCCGCTCGCGTTCTCGGTCGCCGGCGGCGATACGGCGTCGGCGCTCGCGGCCGGCTGCCCGGTGATCGTCAAGGCGCATTCGGCGCACCCCGGCACGTCGGAACTCGTCGGCCGCGCGATCCAGCAGGCCGCGCGCGAATGCGGGATGCCGGCCGGCGTGTTCTCGCTGCTGTTCGACGCATCGCGCGAGATCGGCCAGGCGCTCGTCGCCGATCCGCGCATCAAGGCCGTCGGTTTCACCGGCTCGCGCCGCGGCGGCGTCGCGCTGATGCACATCGCGGCCGCACGCCCCGAGCCGATTCCCGTCTACGCGGAAATGAGCTCGATCAATCCCGTGCTGCTGTTTCCCACCGCGCTCGACGCGCGCCACGACACGATCGCGCCGCAGTTCGTCGCATCGCTCACGCTCGGCGCCGGCCAGTTCTGCACGAATCCGGGCCTCGTGCTCGCGGTCGACGGGCCCGCGCTGCGCGCGTTCGAAGCTGCGGCGGCCGATGCCGTGCGCGCGGCAGCCGCGCAAACGATGCTGACACCGCACATCCACGCGAGCTACGCGCAAGGCGTCGCGGCGCTGCGCGGGCACGATACGGTCGAACGGCTGGCGGAAGGCGTCGAGGGCGGTCGCTACCAGGCCCGCGCGGCGCTGTTCGCGACGTCGGCCGACGCGTTCATCGCGCGCCCCGAACTGCGCGAAGAAGTGTTCGGCCCCGCGTCGCTGATCGTGCGCTGCCCGGACGCCGATACGCTGCATCGCGTACTGAAGTCGCTCGAAGGCCAGCTGACGATCGCCGCGCATCTCGCCGACGGCGACGCCGCACTGTTCGCCGCGCTGCGCCCGACGCTCGAGCGCAAGGCCGGCCGCATTCTCGTCAACGGCTTCGGCACGGGCGTCGAGGTCGGCCATGCGATGGTGCACGGCGGCCCGTTCCCGGCGACGTCCGACACGCGCACGACGTCCGTCGGCGCGCGTGCGATCGAGCGCTTCCTGCGTCCCGTGTCGTATCAGGACCTGCCGGATGCGTTGCTGCCGGAAGCGATCCGCAACGGCAATCCGCTGAACGTGCCGCAGCGCATCGACGGCGTGCCCGCGCCGCGCGAGGTGAACCATGTCTGAGCAAATCGCCGAAGTCGTCCTGTCGCTCGATGAAGTCCACGCGCTCGCGCTGCGTGTGCTGACGCACCACGGCATGTCCGACGCCCATGCCCGGGCCATCGCCAACGTGATCACGCAGGGCCAGCGCGACGAATGCCATTCGCATGGCGTGTACCGGCTGCTCGTCTGCGTACGTTCGCTGAAGAAGGGCAAGGTCGATCCGCAAGCCGTGCCGACGCTGCGCCGGCTGTCGTCGTCGATCGTCGCGGTCGACGCGCATCGCGGCTTCTCGCTGCTGAGCTTCGAAACGGGCATGCCCGTGCTCGTCGAGATGGCGAAACAGCACGGCATCGCCGCGATGACGATCAACCATTGCTACCACTTCTCCGCGCTGTGGCCGGAAGTCGAGGCGATCGCGGCCGAGGGGCTGGTCGGCATCGCGATGAATCCGAGCCATAGCTGGGTCGCGCCGGAAGGCGGCAGGGAGCCCGTGTTCGGCACGAACCCGATCGCGTTCGCGTGGCCGCGCCCGGGCGGCGTGCCGTTCGTGTTCGACTTCGCGACGAGCGCGATCGCACGCGGCGACATCGAGCTGCATGCGAAGCAAGGCAAGGCGATCCCCCCGGAATGGGCGATCGACGCCGATGGCCGGCCGACCACCGATCCGAAGGCCGCGCTGCAGGGTGCGATGCGCACGTTCGGCGGTCACAAGGGATCGGCGCTCGCGGCGATGGTCGAGTTGCTCGGCGGCGCGCTGATCGGCGACATGACGAGCCGCGAGTCGATGGACTTCGACGAAGGCGTCGGCGCGACGCCGTGCCATGGCGAACTCGTGATCGCCTTCGACCCAAAGGTGTTCCTCGGCGACGATCTCGACACGGGGCTCGCGCGCGGCGAGCGGATGTTCGAATCGATCGTCGCGCAGGGCGCGCGGCTGCCGTCGCAACGGCGCTTCGACGCCCGCGCGCGCAGCATCGCGAACGGCGTGCGGATTCCGAAGGCGCTGTACGACGAGATCCTGACGCTGCTCGACTGATCGCCCGCTCGGGGCCGGATCGCGCGGCGATCACCGATCGATGCGCGGCCCGGCACCTCCCCGCCCGGTCGCGCGGCCGTCCCGCGGCCTTCGGCACGTTTTACGCCGGGCACGCCTGCGGCGCCGGTTGCCGGCCCCGCGGGCGCCACGCCCGCGGCGGCTGTGGGATAATCGCCGGGTTTGCCCAGGGCGCAGCTCAAGAGGTTGTTCGCACGGGCGCGAGAGAGGCCCTTATTCCCCGTGCCTCCACCCTTTTCCCGCGATATTTCTTCAGCAACGACAATGCCCACTTACCGTTCCAAAACTTCCACCGCCGGCCGCAACATGGCGGGTGCGCGCTCGCTCTGGCGCGCCACCGGCATGAAAGACGACGATTTCTCGAAGCCGATCATCGCGGTCGTCAACTCGTTCACCCAGTTCGTGCCCGGGCACGTGCACCTGAAGGATCTCGGCCAGCTCGTCGCGCGGGAGATCGAGGCTGCCGGCGGCGTCGCGAAGGAATTCAACACGATCGCGGTCGACGACGGCATCGCAATGGGCCATGACGGCATGCTGTATTCGCTGCCGAGCCGCGACATCATCGCGGATTCGGTCGAATACATGGTGAACGCGCACTGCGCGGACGCGATGGTCTGCATCTCGAACTGCGACAAGATCACGCCGGGGATGCTGATGGCCGCGATGCGCCTGAACATCCCGGTGATCTTCGTGTCGGGCGGCCCGATGGAAGCCGGCAAGACGCGCCTCGCGAACCCGGTCACCAAGACCGTCGAACTGAAGAAGCTCGACCTCGTCGACGCGATGGTGATCGCGGCCGATCCGTCGTATTCGGACGCCGACGTCGCCGAAGTCGAACGCTCGGCCTGCCCGACCTGCGGTTCGTGCTCGGGCATGTTCACCGCGAACTCGATGAACTGCCTGACTGAAGCGCTCGGCCTGTCGCTGCCCGGCAACGGCACGGTGGTGGCCACGCACGCCGATCGCGAGCAGCTGTTCAAGCGCGCCGGCCGCCGGATCGTCGAACTCACCCGCCAGCACTACGAGCAGGACGACGAACGCGTGCTGCCGCGCTCGGTGGGTTTCAAGGCGTTCGAGAACGCCATGACGCTCGACATCGCGATGGGCGGTTCGACCAACACGATCCTGCACCTGCTGGCGATCGCGCAGGAAGCCGGCATCGACTTCACGATGAAGGACATCGACCGCCTGTCGCGCGTCGTGCCGCAGCTGTGCAAGGTCGCGCCGAACACGAACAAGTACCACATCGAGGACGTGCACCGCGCAGGCGGCATCATGGCGATCCTGGGCGAGCTCGACCGCGCCGGCAGGCTGCACACCGACGTGCCGACCGTGCACGCGCCGTCGCTGAAGGATGCGCTCGACCAGTGGGACATCGTCCGCACGCAGGATGATGCGGTCCGCACGTTCTACCTGGCCGGCCCGGCCGGCATCCCGACGCAGGTCGCGTTCAGCCAGGACACGCGCTGGCCGAGCCTCGACCTCGACCGCGCGGAAGGCTGCATCCGCTCGTACGAGCATGCGTTCTCGAAGGAAGGCGGCCTCGCCGTGCTGACCGGCAACATCGCGCTCGACGGTTGCGTGGTGAAGACGGCCGGCGTCGACGAGAGCATCCACGTGTTCGAAGGCTCGGCTCACGTGACCGAATCGCAGGATGAAGCGGTCGAGAACATCCTCAACGACAAGGTCAAGGCCGGCGATATCGTGATCGTCCGCTACGAAGGCCCGAAAGGCGGCCCCGGCATGCAGGAGATGCTCTACCCGACCAGCTACATCAAGTCGAAGGGGCTCGGCAAGGCATGCGCGCTGCTGACGGACGGACGCTTCTCGGGCGGTACGTCGGGCCTGTCGATCGGCCACTGCTCGCCGGAAGCCGCGGCGGGCGGCGCGATCGGCCTCGTGCGCGACGGCGACAAGATCCGCATCGACATCCCGAACCGCACGATCAACGTGCTCGTGTCCGACGAAGAGCTGGCGCGCCGCCGCGAAGAGCAGAACGCGAGGGGCTGGAAGCCTGCGCAGCCGCGTCCGCGCAAGGTGTCCGCGGCGCTGAAGGCCTACGCGAAGCTGGTCATGTCCGCCGACAAGGGTGCCGTGCGCGACCTGTCGTTGCTCGACGACTGACGCGAGCAGCACCGCCGGCTGCCCGCCACGCGCAGCCGTTCGGACTGGGGGCAGGACAATCCGCCCGCGCCGCTGTGGAAGCCGCTCTCCGGAGCGGCTTTTTTTCGTCCGGCGCCCGGGAATCCCCGGCGCCGGCGACATCAGTGACGGAAATCCTCGGGGCCACCGCCTCCGCCACCACCGTGGTTGCCGCCACCGTTTCCACCACCTTGCGGCCGCGCATAACCGCCGCCGCCCCCGCCTCCCTGACGCACCGGCGGCGGCATCGGACGCCCCTCGCCTCCCTGGTGCACCGCCGGCGGCATCGGACGCGCGTCGCCACCCGGCCCGGGCGGCGGGCGCAGCACGGCCGGCGGCGGGCTGGCCGGACGCGCGTTGCCCGCCCCGCCCGGCATCGGTGAAGGCGCCGGTGCTGCCGGCGGCGGTGTGCGGATTGCGCCGTTCCAGCCGCCGCGTGCAGCCGACGGCCGCGCGTCGTGCACGGGCGGCGGGCCGCCCGGCGCAACCTGCATCGGCCCGCCCGGTTGCGGACGGCCTTGTCCCGGCGGCATGCCTCCGGGGCCGAGCCGCGGTTCCGGACGATGCGCCCAGCGATCGCGGTCGTGATACCACGGACGGTGCCGGTAATAACGATCCCAGTACGCGGCGATCGCGAACCCCGTCACCGGAACCCCGATGATCGCACCGTATTCGAGCAACGGCACGTAGCTGCCCTGGTACGGATACTCGAGCAACTGCGCATCGATCCAGCCGCGCACGCCCGGCAGCGCGACGTCGCACCACGAGTAGTCGCTCAGGCAGCCGAAGACGTCCAGCGCCGTGTCGGGCGGAATCTGCGCCACCACCGGATAGTCGGGCGCCGGCCCCGCAAACAGTTCGGCCGGCGAGTTCGTGTAGGCGCTGCTCTGCGCATCGGCGACGCCCGGCGCGGCCGCGAGGCCGAGCAGGACGGCGTACAGACTTCGGACAATCGTATTCCTCATGATGCTCTCCCGCGCGGTGCCGCCGCGCGCCGGTCAGTGCCGATGCCCGCCCCAGCCGCCACCCCAGTGGCCGCCGCCCCACGGACGATGCCAGTCCCCGCCGCGTCCGCGCCAGTGGCCACCGCCCCAGCCGCCCCAGAAGCCGACCGAGATCGCCGGCGCTCCCCAGCCGTACCAGCCCGGGTAATACGCGGGGGCATAGTACGGATACGGATAGGGATACGGCGGCGGATAGGCCGGCGCGACGTAGACGGGAGCCGGGTCGGCCACGGGCGGCGCGACCGCCGTCGAGCCCTGGCTCGGTGCGGCGCTACCCGGTGCAGCCGGCGTGACGGGTATCTCGCGCTGCGTCAGCGTGGCCGGCGCCGGCGCGTAATACGGCGCATAACCGTACGGACTCGTGTAATAACAGCCGCCGAGGGCCAGCGTGGTCAACGCGAATGCCGCACACCTCGCGGCGGGAATCAGGGTCATTTCTTGCTCCGGCGGAATCTGCGCTGCGCAGCCAGGCTGCGCGCCTGACTCTAGCTTACGTCCCCTGCAGATTTCCGCCCGGTATGATCGGTTACTTTTTGTTTCCAGCACCAGACGCGCGCGCAGGCACGCCGCGTGCTGGCACGTCTGCCGCGCTCGCGTTGAAGTTCGCGCAAATGCCCTCAACTTGAACGATGTCAGGCTGGCCGGCGCGGACGGGGTTCGCGAGCAACCGGCGGCCCGAAACCGGCGGACTTCGGCCCGCCCAGACAGGAGCGCGGTTCACGCCGCCATCGACATGACTACGCCACGCCCCACTCCCCGGGCGGACACGCCGCTCGATCCGATCATCCAGTTGCTGGCGCTCGCCGGCGAACAGGGTTATCTGACCCACGCCGACCTCGTCGACGCGCTGCCGCCCGAAAGCGACAGCCCCGACGCGCTCGACGTCGTGCGCGCCGCACTCGCCGACATCGGCATCGCCGTGCTCGACGAGCCGGCCGCGCCTGCGCCGTTCGCCGGTTCGTCGCCGGTCGACGTCGATCGCGATGCGCTCGACGAAGGCCGCGCGATGCTCGGCGACCTCGCACGCGGCACGAGCGCGTCGACCGACCCGCTCGCGCTCTACATGCGGCGCATGCAGGCGGTGCCGCTGCTCACGCGCGAAGGCGAAATCGTGCTTGCCCGCGAACTCGAGACGGGCCGTCACCAGATCCTGCATGCGATCGCCGGCTATCCGGCGGCGGTCGACTCGCTGCTTGCGCGTCACCGCGCGACGGCGACGACCGGCAGCGCCGGGTCTTCCGACGGCGACGCCCCCGACACGCCCGCGCCGGCCAGCTACGACGCACTGCAGGCGGCCGTCGCGGCCCTGCGCGGCGCGTTGCACGCGCATGGCGTCCGTTCGGACGAATACCGCGACGCGCGTAACCGCATGGCCGCCCTGCTCGGCTCGATCGCGTGGCTCGCACCGGCGGTCGACGACGCGAGCCGCGTCGTGGGCACGCTCGCGTCCGCGCCGCACGGCACCGAAGCAGGCGAAGCCGCCTGCTTCGACGCGGTCGCGCGGCGGGCACTCGCCGCAGCGCTCGCCGACGGCCAGCAGAAAGTGCGCGACGCCACGCGCGCGATGCTCGAGGCGAACCTGCGGCTCGTGCTGTCGATCGCGCGCAAGTACATGAACCGCGGCGTCGACCTGCCCGATCTCGTGCAGGACGGCAGCCTCGGCCTGATGCGCGCGATCGAGAAATTCGAATACCGGCGCGGGTTCAAGTTCTCGACCTATGCGACCTGGTGGATTCGCCAGGCGATCGCGCGCGCGGTCGCGGATCGCGCGCGCACGATCCGCGTGCCCGTGCACGTGGGCGACCAGTACCAGCGTGTGCAACGGCATGCGCTGCGTTTTCACCAGCGCACGGGGCGCCGGGCGACGCCGGCCGAACTCGCGGCCGAAACCGGCCTCGACGAGGACAAGCTGCGTGCGGTGCTCGCGCTGCCTGCCGAGCCCGTGTCGCTCGATGCGCCGCTGCCCGACGCGGACACCGGCCTCGTGGAGCTGATCGAGGACCAGGCGTCGGCCAGCCCGTTCGAGCAACTGGCCGACACGCGCATGCGCGAGTGTGTGCGGTCGCTGCTCCGGTCGGTCACGCCGGCCGAGGCCGACGTGCTGCGCCGGCGGTTCGGCCTCGGCGGCGCCGAGCCCGATACCTACGATGCGATCGCGCACGACGCCGGCATGTCGCGCGAACGCGTGCGCCAGATCGAGAAACGGGCACTCGCCACGTTGCGCACGGCTGCCGAGGCCGAGAACGCGCAGTCGTTTCTCGACGCGTGACCGCATCACGCGACGCACGGTCGTGCCCCTATCGGCACGACCGTGCTCCTCGCACCTGTGCTACGTTTGCTATTGACGTGCGTCAAGTTTTCTTCAACGCGTGTCGCGACAATGATGAACAGCCGACCGGCGCATCGTTCGCCGTGTCCATTCCGTTTGTGCTTCCCCGGGTCCCTCGCGATGCAGACGAGCGCCAGCCAAACGTACGAGGAAAACCGGCATATCGCGGCCTGCCTGCGCGAGGCGGCGCAACGGCTGGCTGACCAGGGCGCGAATCCTTACCGGGTCGCCGCGTACCGCGCGTCGGCCGGGACGGTCGAAGCGCTCGACCACGACATCCGCACGCTGTTCGAGTCCGGCGGCGTCGATGCGCTCGGTACGTTGCCCGAGATCGGCACGGGCGTCGCCCAGGCGATTGCCGAGCTGCTGGTGACCGGGCGCTGGCGGCAGCTCGACCGGCTGTGCGGCGACGCCGTACGTACCTCCGCATTCGAAGCGGTGCCGGGTATCGGCCACGCGCTCGCGTTACGCATTCACGACCTGCTTCACATCGATACGCTCGAGGAGCTCGAACGCGCGGCCCGCAACGGCCAGCTCGAAACGATCTCGGGCGTCGGCCCGCGGCGCGCAGCCGGCATCCGCACCGCGCTCGACGATGTGCTGAGCCGCCGCCGGCGCTGGCAGGGCCACGTGCAGGACGCCGGCCCCGGCACCGAGCCTCCTGTCGAACTGCTGCTCTACATCGACCGCCTGTACCGTAACAAGGCCGCCGCCGGCGTGTTGCCGACGCTCGCGCATCGGCGCCTGAACGTGGACGGTTACGTGCCGTCGCCCGTGATGCACATGACCAAGGGCGGCTGGCATTTCACGGCGCTGTGCCTGCTTGCCGCGATGCGCACGCCGGAGGCCTCCCGCCCGACCGACTGGGTCTCGCTCTATTTCTACGACGCCGGGCAGCGCGAACACCAGCGCACCGTCTTCACCGAAACGGTCGGCTCGCTCGTCGGCAAGCGCATCGTGCGCGGGCGCGAGCAGGAATGCCGCGTGTACTACGCGGGCTGAGTCAGTCGTCGGAGGTTTCGTCGACGTCGAACGCCACGCCGAGCACGGACGCGATCTCGCGACAGGCATGTGTGAGCGCGCGTGTGCGGCGACCGGAATATTCCACCTCGAGATCGAACCAGGTCGAATACGACACGTAATCGGCGCCGCTTTTCCGGTTCGGCATGTCGAACCACAACGTCACCGTGTAGCCGCCCTTCCAGCGTATCGGTATCACCCGCGTGAGCCGCAATCTCGTGATCGCGCCGTGACGGAAGCGGAAGCTGTCGTCGCCCACGCGGAACCCCGACCATGCGCCGTCGTTCGACACGAACACGGTCAGCGTTTGGTCAGGTGGCGCGGCCGGCGCGCCATCCTCGACGGCAAGTTCGGCCATCGACACCATCGACGCGCCCGAATCGCCGTGCCCCGTCTCGACGTCCACATACGATTCGATCGTCCGCTTCGCGTTGTCGTAGAAATAGCGCGCGACGTCGGGCCGTGCGTTGCCAGCCATCGGAACCACTTGCTTGAATCGTGCATGCTCGCCGTATCGAAGCGGTACGTCGGGCGCGTCGCCGGCATCGCCGGCGTCTTCGGCGTCGTCAGCCGGTTCGTCGTCCGGACTGTCGGCCGAAACGGCCTGCGCGGCCGTCTCGGGCTGCCCGATGCCCCCGCGCCGTCGCTTCACCCAGGCAGTTCCCCACGTCAGCAGGGCAGTCTGCGCCGCCAGCACGGCCGCCATCGTCGCGCACCCCGCGAGAAATCCGTAGTGCGGCCCGACCTTCGATGCCGCATATGTGGCCGGAAGCACATAAAGCACCAGCAATGGCGCAAGCAATAACGACACGCGTCAACCCCGTTGTTCCTGCTTTCGTTTTCGAATTCCGGCCGGGCATGGCGGCGCCGCCACCCTGCCGCCGGACTGCTGATGACACCCGCACATCGCGCGGGCCCGCTACACCTATGCGCCTTCCGCCTTCGCGCGACGCGCCGGATTGCGATGCGCGGCAATGCGCAGCAGCTTCTGGAACGACGGGCATTCGAGATGGTTCGCCGCCGGGCACACGGCCGCGTGCCGCAGCGCATCGCGCACGGCGCCGAGACGGCGGATCGTGCGGTCGAGTTCGTCGGCCTTGCTGTCGAGCTTCGCGCGATCGATCGCAGGCAGGCCGTCCGTGTCCACCATCGCGAGGATGTCGTCGAGCGAAAAACCGGCCTCGCGGCCCAGCGCGATCAGTGCCAGGCGCTCCAGCACCGACTCGTCGTATTGCCGCCGCAGCCCGTGGCGGCCGATCGGGACGATCAGCCCCTTTTCCTCGTAGTAGCGCAGCGTCGACGCGGGCAATCCCGAGCGCCGCGCCACATCCGCGATGTCCAGCCGACTCATGCTTGACCTCAAGTGAACTTGAAGTTGCAAGATAGGCGCCCGACTCCATAAAGACAAGCCCTGACTGCCATGAAACCGCCGAATCCACGCTGTATCCCGCTGCGCCGCGCAACCGTGACCCTCCGCGCCGGTGGTCCGCGATGAGCCTGCCCGACGTCCTGCTCAACCTGTTGCTGATCGGCGCGGGCGCCACGCTCGTGATGGATCTGTGGGCGCTGTTGCGCCGACGTGCATTCGGCATTCCGTCGCTCGACCATGCGCTGGTCGGCCGCTGGATCGGTCACATGACGCAAGGCCGGTTCCGGCACGTGTCGATCGCCGCCGCGCCGCCCGTGCCGGGCGAACGCACGCTCGGCTGGATCGCGCATTACGCGATCGGCATCGCGTACGCGGCGCTGCCCGTCGCGATCGCGGGCACGGCGTGGATCGGCACACCGACGCCGCTCCCCGCGCTCGTCGCCGGCCTCGCCAGCGTGGTCGCGCCGTTCTTCGTGATGCAGCCCGCGTTCGGCCTCGGCATCGCGGCGTCACGCACGCCGCACCCGGGCGTCGCGCGCCGGCGCAGTGTCATCGCGCATCTGTCGTACGGCGTGGGACTTTATCTGGCGGCGTTCACGCTGGCAGCGCTGACCCGTTGAGCGCACCATCTTGCCGAAGCCATGACGGGTAGCGCCGGCTCCACGGAGCCGACATCGACGCCCGCACAAGCGCTTCGTCGAAGTGTGCCGGGCGCTTTGTCCTGCGCGAGCCGAGCGATGGCCGCGCCGGGCCTCCGCACGGGCGCAGCGGCGAGGCAATGTCCACCCCCATGCCGTCATACGGGCCAACGTGGCACGCCTGCGCACGGCCACCCGGTATTCCCGTTGCGGTCAACGCGTTCATCCGGACGCCGCGGATGACACCGCCCATCACTCCCCGCCGCAGTCGATCAGGTTGTGGCGCACGCGCCCGAGCAGCCGCACCAGCGTATCGCGCTCGTCGGGCGTGAAGCCGCGCAAGCCGTCGTCGACGACGGTGTCACCCACTTCGAGCATCTGCGGAAAGATCTCGCGCGACTTGTCGGTCAGCCGGATCACGAATGCACGGCGATCGTCGTCGTTCGCGACGCGCTCGATCCAGCCATAACTTTCCATCCGGTCGAGCAACCGGGTAAGCGAGATCGGCGCGATCTCGAGCCATTCGGCGAGCCGCGCCTGATTCATCTCGCCCTTCCACGTCAGGTATGCGATCACGCGGCTTTGCGCGCGCGTCAGCCCGATGCGCTTCGCGCGCCGGTCGAACAGGCGCCCGTTCAGGCGGGCCACGTCGGAAATCAGGTAGCCGATCCGGTTCTCGTAGGTCTTGTCCATGCCGGGATTATAGGGTCAAGCCGACAGCCACCCATCGCTCGCGGCCCGGCGATAAGCGGATCTATGATAAGCATGCTTATAATTCCAGCGATACCTGATCGCCGCCCACGGCGACCGCCCCATGGAGACACCCGCTTGAACCCCGCCGCCGACGCCCCCGCCTCGCCCGCCCTGAACCGGCCGATGCTGACCCTGTCGATCATGCTCGCCACGCTGATCCAGACCCTCGACAGCACGATCGCGAACGTCGCGCTGCCGCACATGCAGGGCACGCTGTCCGCGTCGCAGGACGAGATCACGTGGGTGCTGACCTCCTACATCGTCGCGGCGGCGATCGCGACACCGCTAACCGGCTGGCTGTCCGACCGGCTCAGCGTGAAGCGGCTGCTGATCGTGTCGATCGCGGGCTTCACGGTCGCATCCGCGCTGTGCGGGCTGTCCGAGACACTCGTGCAGATCGTCGGCGCCCGCCTGCTGCAGGGCGTGTTCGGCGCCGCGCTGGTGCCGCTGTCGCAGTCGATCCTGCTCGACATCAACCCGCGCGAGAAGCAAGGCCAGGCGATGGCGATCTGGGGGATGGGCGTGATGGTCGGCCCGATCCTCGGCCCGACGCTCGGCGGCTGGCTCACCGACAGCTACAACTGGCGCTGGGTGTTCTTCATCAACGTGCCGATCGGCGCATTCGCGCTGGCCGGCGTGATGACCTTCCTGCCCGCCCGCGCGCCGCGCCCGCACGTGAAATTCGACGCGTTCGGCTTCGCGACGCTGGCGCTCGCGATCGGCGCGTTCCAGGCGATGCTCGACCGCGGCGAACAGCTCGACTGGTTCGGCTCGTACGAGATCCGCATCGAGGCTATCGTCGCGGCACTCAGCTTCGCGTTCTTCCTCGTGCATACCGCGACCGTCGGCAAGGCGTCGTTCTTCAAGTCGGAACTGCTGCGCGACCCGAACTTCGCGACGGGCACGCTGTTCATCTTCGTGGTCGGCGCGGTGCTGTACGCGACGCGCGCGCTGCTGCCGCCGATGCTGCAGAACCTGATGGGCTACCCGGTCGCGACGACGGGCCTCGTCACCGCGCCGAGCGGCGCCGGCACGATGATCGCGATGCTGTTCGTCGGCAGGCTGCTGAAATACGTGGATGCGCGGATGCTGCTGCTCGCGGGGCTGTCGATTTCCGCGCTCGCGCTATGGCAGATGATGCAGTACACGGTCGTGCTGTCCGAGGCGGACATCGTGTGGCCGGGCGTGGTGCAGGGCTTCGGGCTGGGGCTCGTGTTCGTGCCGCTGAGCGCGCTGTCGTTCTCGACGTTGCCGCCCGACCTGCGTGCGGACGGCACCGCCACCTACAGCCTGATGCGCAACATCGGCAGCAGTATCGGCATCTCGATCGTGCAGACGCTGATGACGCGCAACACGCAGGTGTCGCACGCCGATCTCGCCGCGCAGATCACGCCGTTCAACCCGGCCGTGCAGGCGATGGCCGGCAGCCGTCTCGACATCGCGCTGCTCGACCGCACGATCAACCAGCAGGCATCGATGATCGCCTACCTGAACGACTTCAAGCTGATGTTCGTCGCGACGCTGCTGATGATTCCGCTGTTGCTGCTGATCCGCCCGCCGCAGAAAACGGCGAGCGTGGAGATCGCGCACGCGGCGATGGATTGACGATGCGACGGGCACGCGCCCGTCGCAGGCCGAACCGTCAGGCCTTCATCGTCCCCGTACGCACGTAACGCTCGTGCCACGACAGCGCCTCGGCGAGCAGGTGCGGCGTGTGCTTGCCGAAGCTCTCGCGCGACGCACGCTCGAAATAATCCTCGAGCATCGGCCGGTAGTCGGGATGCGCGCAGGTCGCGATGACCTTGCGTGCACGCTGCTTCGGCGACAGGCCGCGCAGGTCGGCGAGGCCCTGCTCGGTGACGACCACCGCGACGTCGTGCTCGGTGTGGTCGACGTGGCTCGCCATCGGCACGATCCGCGAGATCGCGCCGCCCTTCGCGGTACTCGCCGACATGAAGCACGACAGGTAGCCGTTGCGCGCGAAGTCGCCCGAGCCGCCGATGCCGTTCTGGATCTTCGTGCCCATCACGTGCGTCGAGTTCACGTTGCCGTAGATGTCGGCCTCGATCATCCCGTTCATCGCGATGCAGCCGAGACGGCGCACGAGTTCCGGATGGTTGCTGATCTCCTGCGGGCGCAGCACGATCTTCTCGCGGAACGTCGCGATTTCGTCGGCGAAGCGCTGCACGGCGGCCGGGCTCAGCGACAGCGCGGTGGCCGACGCGAAGCTCAGCGTGCCGTCCTGGAGCAGGTCGAGCATGCCGTCCTGGATCACCTCGGTGTACGCGGTCAGGTTCGAGAAGCCGGCCGAGCTGAGCTCCGCGAGCACCGCGTTCGTGATGTTGCCGACGCCCGACTGCAGCGGCAGCAGGTTTTCCGGCAGGCGGCCGCGCTTCACTTCGTGGCGCAGGAAATCGATCAGCTGGTGCGCGATCTGCTTCGACGTCGCGTCCGGCGCGGAGAATGCGTTGCTGCGATCCGGTGCATCCGTCTCGACGATCGCGACGATCTTGTCGGCCGGGCAGCGCAGGTACGGCTCGCCGATCCGGTCGTCGCTTTTCGTCAGCGGAATCGGCTTGCGGTGCGGCGGCAGCGCGGTGCCGTAATAGACGTCGTGCATCCCGTCGAGGCCGAGCGGCTGGCGCGAGTTGACTTCGAGGATCACGTGCTTCGCGCGTTCGAGCCATGTCTTGTTGTTGCCGATCGAGGCGGACGGAATCAGCAGCCCGTCCTCGCGGATGCCCGCGACTTCGACGATCGCGACATCGAGATCGCCGTACAGCCCGAACCATGCGTATTGCGCGACGTGGCTCAGGTGGACGTCCTGGTAGTCGACTTCGCCGCCGTTGATCTTGTCGCGCAGCGTCGGGTCGGACTGGTACGGCAGGCGCATCGAGATGCCGTTGGTGCGGGCGAGCGCGCCGTCGAGCTCCGGTGCGGTCGACGCGCCCGTCAGCACGTTGATCCGGAAGTCCTCGCCGCGCGCGTGCGCCGCGTCGATGTGAGCGGCGAGCGCGGCCGGAACGGCCTTCGGATAGCCCGACCCCGTGAAGCCGCTCATGGCGACGGTCATGCCGGGACGGATCAGCGCGGCGGCTTCGTCGGCGGTGCGGACGAGCGAACGCAGGGCGGGAGCGAGGATGCGTGATGAAGACATGGCTGGATTCTGATGCTTTGGTCTGTCGTTGACGTCGCTGGGGGTGTCTCCTGAGCGACATGAAGCCCTTGTGGCCGCGACGGGCGGCCGGCACCACAGGCATGGTCGGAGTATCTCAGAGGCGGTCGCCACGAAATGTCCGCCGTATGAAAAAGATCGTTGCCGGATTTGCCGCGTATCGAACGGCCGTTCTGTGACAGGCGCCCCGTTCGATTCGAATGCACATGAAAGGTGCGCGAAAGCATCGGACACAACGACCGGTCGACGATCACCAATCCGCACACGTCAATCGACGGATTTCCATTGCGATTCATCGCCTGTCGATCGGCAATGGTCGATGCCGAATCCGGCGCGGCCAATTGTCACCCGATGCCGGTTGTCCCGGCCTGACGCACGTCAACCTCGCACGCGCCGCGCGTCTCCCGCCGGGAAGCGCGAAAAACACCGCCTCACCGGCTTCCGAGGCCCGTCCGTCCTTGACAGGCGCGCGACGCGAACCACACTGGAATACGGATCCCGCAGCCCCGTTCGGCCGCCCTTTCGCGCACGCGCTTTTCGGTCGGCCGATCGTCGCAAGACGCGGTAACACTCGCTCATGTCAGGACATTGATCGAATAAAAAGCAACAAATTACAATTCCGTATATATTTCGCCGATGGACCAAAGAAAAACCGCCACACGTTCCGAACCGCCCCTGCCACGCACCTGGGATGCGCGGCTCGCGCGCTCGCTTGTCCGACCGCTCGTCGACACGCCCGTCACCCCGAATCACCTCACCACCGTTCGTCTGCTGATCGGCCTCGCCGGCGCCTGGTGCCTCGCGCACGGCGGCTTCGGCTGGAGCAATGCAGGCGCGTTCCTGATCGTGCTGTCGAACTTCGTCGACCACACCGACGGCGAGCTCGCCCGCATCAGCGGGAAATCCAGCAAGATCGGTCATTTTTACGACCTCGCGGCGGACGCGCTCGTCACGATCGCGCTGTTCGTCAGCATGGGCCTCGGCATCGTCGCCCAGGGCGGCCAGATGGCCGCGTCGCCGGTGCTGCTCGGCGCGGTGGCCGGCGCCGCCGTCGCGCTGATCTTCTTCCTGCGCATGCGGATCGAATCGATCGCCGGCAAGGCCGGCACCAAACAGGCGTTCGCCGGCGGCTTCGAAACCGAAGACGTGCTGTACCTGCTGCCGCTCGTGACGCTCTTCGACGGCGTCGAGCCGTTCCTGCTCGCGGCGTCGATCGGCGCCCCGCTCTTCGCCGCATGGGTCGTGATCGACTGGTGGCGCATCGTCCGGCGCGGCAACGTCGCGCAGAATCCAACTGAAATCCAGGCTTCCAAATGACTCCTAGCACGCGCGACGACTCCGTGCTGAGCCCGGCACGCCCCGCGCCTGCGCGCGCGGCCGTCGCCGATCCCGATCGCACCGTGGCCGACTGCGTCGGTTCGCTCGACCTCGACCGCCTGCGCGGCGACTACACGCGCCAGGGCTCGTTCCTGTACCTCGACGCCTTCCTGCCGGCCGACGCGCACGCGAAGCTCGCGGCGGCCGCCCGCGCGATGCAGTCCGGCCTGAACCGCAATTACCTGCCCGGCCACAAGCAGGGCGGCAGCGTGAGCCGCCATACGATCGACGAGCAGGCGCCGTACATCGCCGAGCTGTATCGCTCGAAGGCACTCATCTCCTTCCTGGAGAAGGTCACGGGCGACAAGCTGATGCTGTCGCCGGACGACGATCCGCACGCGTATGCGCTGTATTACTACACGAAGCCCGGCGACCACATCGGCTGGCACTACGACACGTCGTACTACGACGGCCGCCGCTATACGCTGCTGATCGGCGTGATCGACGAATCGTCGTGCCGGCTCGACTACGAGCTGCACACGCGCAATCCGGACATGGCCGACGAACCGGGCTCCGTCCAGATCGCCGACGGCGGCATCGTGCTGTTCGACGGCGACAAGCTGCGCCACCGCATCACGCCGCTGGGCCAGAACGAGATGCGCGTGTCGCTCACCTTCGAATACGTGACGAATCCCGGCATGCGCCCGTGGAAGCGCTTCATCTCGAACATGAAGGACGCGATCGCGTATTTCGGCTTCCGCCAGGTGTTCAAGCAACTGGCGACGCGACGTCCGACCGGGTCATGACACGCGCCGGCCTGATCCTGCTGTCCCTCGGGACCGCACTCTTCGTCGCGCTCCTGGCCTGGCAGGGCGTCGGCGCGGTCGCGTCCACGTTCCTCGCGGCCGGCTGGGGGCTCGCGCTCGTCGCGGCGTTTCACGTCGTGCCGCTCGTGATCGACGCGATGGCGATCTCCGTGATGTTCCGCCACGGCCAGCCCGGCGCCGAACTCGGCAATGCGCTGCGTGCGCGCTGGGTCGGCGAATCGGTGAACAGCCTGCTGCCCGCCGGGCAGATCGGCGGCCCCGTGCTGATGGTGCGCCACCTCGCGCAGCGCGGCACGCGGATGGCCGACGCGGCGGCCGCCGTCACCGTCAGCACGACGATGCAGGCGCTCTCGCAAATGGCGTTCGCGCTGATCGGCATCGCCGCGTTCAGCCTGTACGCCACGCACGAATCGGTCGCGCACCTGCGCACACCCGCGCTGATCGCCACCGGCGTGCTCGGCGCCCTCGCCGCGCTGTTCTACGTCGCGCAGCGGCGCGGGCTGTTCGGCCGCGGCCTGCGCCTCGCGTCGAAGCTGCTCGGCCCGCGCGACTGGTCGTCGCTGGCGACCCGCGCCGACGCGATCGACGACGCGGTCGGCGCGCTGTACCGCGATCGTGCGAAGGTCGCGAAGACGTTCGCATTGAGTCTCGTCGGCTGGATCGTCGGCACCGCGGAAGTGTGGCTCGCGCTGCACTTCCTCGGGCACCCGGTGAGCTGGCTCGACGCGCTGCTGCTCGAGAGCGTCGGCCAGGCCATTCGTGGCGCGGCCTTCGCGATCCCGGGCTCGCTCGGCGCGCAGGAAGGCGGCTACCTGCTGCTCGCGCCGCTGGTCGGACTGCCGCCCGACGCGGCGCTCGCGCTGTCGCTCGCGAAGCGCGCGCGCGAACTCGCGCTCGGCCTGCCCGGCCTGCTCTACCTGCATTTCAGTGAAAGAAACTGGCAGCGGCGCCGTGCGCCGCAGCCGCTCGCCGACTGATCGTTCAGATCCGCCGGCTTTTTGGTTGGAGAACCCATGCGAGCCATCATTCTTGCGGCAGGCCTCGGCTTGCGCCTGCAACAACCGCCCGAGGCACAGTTCCCGAAGTGCCTGCTGCGCTTCGACGACGTGTCGCTGCTCGAGCGCCATCTGCGCGTGCTCGATGCCGCGGGCGTCGACGAAATCGTGCTCGGGCTCGGCTTCCAGGCCGGGAAGGTCGAGCAGGAATTGAAGCGCCTCGGCCGCCAGGCCGAGATCGTGATCAACGAACGCTACGACCTCGGCAGCGTGCTGACCGTGCATACCGTCGCCGACGCGATGACGCGCGGCGGCGACGTGCTGCTGATGGACGCCGACGTGCTGTATGACGAGAACATCCTGCACGCGCTGGTGGCCGATGCCGACAAGGCGGTCGACCGCCTGTTGATCGACCGCGACTTCGAGGCCGGCGACGAGCCCGTCAAGCTGTGCCTGAAGAACGGCGTGCCGGTCGAGCTGCGCAAGCAGCTCGCGGTCGACCTCGAATACGACACGATCGGCGAATCGGTCGGCTTCTTCCGCTTCACCGAAGGCACCGCGCGCCGCCTCGCGACGATCGTCGCGGGCTACGTCGACAGCGGCCGCGCGAACATGCCGCACGAGGAAGCCGTGCGCGACCTGCTGCTCGAAGGCGGTCATTCGTTCGACGTCGCCGACGTCACCGGCTCGCCGTGGATCGAGATCGACTTCCCGAACGACGTCGCCCGCGCCACCCAAGAAATCCTCCCCCTGATTCAACGCACCACCGCAGGAGTCGCACGATGAACGCACGCGAACCCAACTTCACCGAATCGCGCAGCGCCCGCCTGCGCCGAATGCTCGTCAGCAGCGATCTCGAATTCCTGATGGAAGCGCACAACGGCCTGTCCGCGCGGATCGTCCGCGAGGCCGGCTTCAAGGGCATCTGGGCATCGGGCCTCGCGATCTCCGCGCAGTTCGGCGTGCGCGACAACAACGAAGCGAGCTGGACGCAGGTCGTCGACGTGCTCGAATTCATGGCCGACGCAAGCGACCTGCCGATCCTGCTCGACGGCGACACCGGCTACGGCAACTTCAACAACGTGCGCCGCCTCGTGAAGAAGCTCGAGCAGCGCGGCATCGCGGGCGTCTGTATCGAGGACAAGCAGTTCCCGAAGACCAACAGCTTCATCGGCGGCGAGCGCCAGCCGCTCGCGGAAATCGACGAATTCTGCGGCAAGATCAAGGCCGGCAAGGATTCGCAGACAGATCCGGACTTCTCGATCGTCGCGCGTGTCGAGGCGCTGATCGCAGGCTGGGGGATGGACGAGGCACTGCGTCGCGCGAACGCATATGCGGAAGCCGGCGCCGACGCGATCCTGATCCACAGCAAGCTGTCGCGCCCGGACGAGATCCTGCAGTTCGCGCGCGAATGGAGCGGCAAGGCGCCGCTCGTGATCGTGCCGACCAAGTACTACAGCACGCCGACCGACGTGTTCCGCCAGGCCGGCATCAGCACCGTGATCTGGGCGAACCACCTGATCCGCGCGTCGGCATCCGCGATGCAGGCGACCGCGCGCGAGATCCACGAGAGCGAAACGCTGATCAACGTCGAGGACCGCGTGGCATCGGTCAACGAGATCTTCCGCCTGCAGGATGCCGACGAGTACTCGGCCGCCGAGCGCATCTACCTGTCGTCGTCGTCGCGCGCGTCGAACGCCGCGATCGTGCTCGCCGCGAGCCGCGGCAAGGGCCTCGAAGCCGTGACCGAAGACAAGCCGAAGGTCATGCTGCCGGTCGCCGGCAAGCCGCTGCTGCGCTGGCTCGTCGACGGCTTCAAGACGCACGGCGTGAACGACATCACCGTGGTCGGCGGCTATCGCGCCGACGCGATCGACACGTCGGGCATCAAGCTCGTGGTCAACGAGCGCCATGCGCAGACGGGCGAACTCGCGTCGCTCGCATGCGCGGCCGAACGCCTGACCGGCGACACCGTGATCTCGTACGGCGACCTGCTGTTCCGCAGCTACATCGTGCGCGACCTCGCGGAGAGCGAGGCCGAGTTCAGCGTGGTGGTCGATTCGTCGCTGACGGAAACCAACCAGAGCGTGCGCGATTTCGCGCTATGCTCGGCGGCGGACGATCGCGGCCTGTTCGGCCAGAAGACCTACCTGCAACGCGTATCGAGCGACGTCGCCACGGGCACGCCGCACGGCCGCTGGATCGGCCTGCTGAACGTGCGCGGTGCCGGTGTCGAGCGCCTGAAGGCGATGCTCGCGACGCTGCAGGCGCGCGACGATTTCGACACGCTCGACATCCCGTCGCTGCTCAACGAACTGATCGCCGCCGGCGAGAAGATCGAAGTGCAGTACGTGCACGGCCACTGGCGCGGTGTGAACGATCTCGAAGACTTCCGCCGCGCGGGTGACTTCGCGCACGGCCAGACGCCGCTGTCCGAACCGGGCACCGGCAACGGGGGCGCGCAATGATCGAAGCGGCACAGTTCGTCGAGGCCGCGCGAGAGCGCGGTTTCGACTGGTACGCGGGGGTGCCCTGCTCGTACCTGACGCCGTTCATCAATTACGTGCTGCAGGACCCGACGCTGCATTACGTGTCGGCCGCGAACGAAGGCGACGCGGTCGCGCTGATCGCGGGCGCGACGCTCGGCGGCAAGCGCGGCATCGCGATGATGCAGAACTCGGGGCTCGGCAACGCGGTGAGCCCGCTCACGTCGCTGACCTGGACGTTCCGCCTGCCGCAGTTGCTGATCGTCACGTGGCGCGGCCAGCCGGGCGTATCCGACGAGCCGCAGCACGCGCTGATGGGCCCGATCACGCCCGCGATGCTCGACACGATGGAGATCCCGTGGGAGACGTTCCCGACCGACCCCGAACAGGTCGGCCCGGCACTCGACCGCGCGATCGCGCACATGGACGCGACGGGCCGCCCGTACGCGCTCGTGATGCAGAAAGGCAGCGTCGCGCCGTATGAGCTGAAGGCAAACCCGGCGGCCAAGCCGCGCGCGCATGTCGTCGCGCAATCGTCGACGCGCGCCGCGTCGGCCGAAGCCTGGCCGACCCGCCAGGACGCGCTGCAGCGCGTGATCGCGCACACGCCGGTCGATTCGACCGTCGTGCTCGCATCGACCGGCTTCTGCGGCCGCGAACTCTACGCAATCGACGATCGCCCGAACCAGTTGTACATGGTCGGTTCGATGGGCTGCGTGACGCCGCTCGCGCTCGGCCTCGCGCTCGCGCGCCCCGACCTGAAGGTCGTTGCGGTCGACGGCGACGGCGCCGCGCTGATGCGCATGGGCGCGTTCGCGACGCTCGGCACCTACGGCCCGGCGAACCTCACGCACGTGCTGCTCGACAACGGCGCGCACGAATCGACGGGCGGCCAGGCAACGGTGTCGCAGCACGTGTCGTTCGCGGGTGTCGCGGCGGCATGCGGCTACGCGTCGGCGGTCGAAGGCGACACGCTCGACGTGCTCGATACGGCGCTGGCCGGGTCGAGCGACGGTGCGCAGTTCGTGCGCCTGGCGATCCGCACCGGCGTGCCCGACGGCCTGCCCCGCCCGACCGTCACGCCGGTCGAGGTCAAGACCCGTCTGATGCGGCACATCGGCGCCGCGCAGACCGAAGCCCACGTTGAAGGAGCCCATTGATGCTGCTGCTGAACCCCGGCCCGGTCACGCTCACCGAACGCGTGCGCCGCAGCCTGCTGCAACCTGACCTGTGCCATCGCGAAAGCGAATTCTTCGATCTGCAGGACGAAGCACGTGCGCGCCTCGTTGCCGCGTACGAGCTCGATCCGGCCGAATGGGCCGCCGTGCTGATGACGGGTTCGGGCACGGCCGCCGTGGAAAGCATGATCGCGGCACTCGTGCCGCAGGACGGCAAGCTGCTGGTGATCGAGAACGGCGTATACGGTGAACGGATCACGCAGATCGCGACGCAGTACGGGATCGCGCATGAGGTGCTGAAGCATGAGTGGATGCAGGCGCCCGATCTCGCGCAGATCGCCGCACGGCTCGATGCGGGTGGGTACTCGCATGTCGCCGTGATTCATCACGAGACGACGACGGGCCGGCTGAACGATCTCGGCGCGATTGCCGGGGTGTGCCGTTCGCGCGGCGTGAAAATGCTCGTCGACGGCGTCAGCAGCTTCGGCGCGGAAGCGATCGACTTCGCCGGCGGCGACATCGACGCGGTGGCCGCGACCGCGAACAAGTGCCTGCACGGCGTGCCGGGCGCGGCGTTCGTGATCGTGCGCCGCAGCGCGCTCGCGAAGGCTGCAAGCCGCACTTACTACCTCGATCTCGGTCGCCTGGCAAAGCTGCAGGATCAGCGCAATACGCCGTTCACGCCTTCCGTGCATGCGTATTACGCGCTCGTCGAGGCGCTGCGCGAGTTTGACGAGGCTGGCGGCTGGCGTGCGCGTCATGCGCATTACAAGGCGCTCGCCGATCAGGCGCAGGCCGGGCTGGCGGCGCGCGGGATGCCGCTCGTGCTGCCGGAAGGTGAATCGTCGGTCGTGCTGCGCGCGTATCGGCTGCCCCAGGGGGTGACCTACGAGACGTTGCATGACGGCTTGAAGGCACGCGGTTTCGTGATCTACGCGGGGCAAGGCGGGCTGTCGAAGGAACTGTTCCGGATTTCGACGATGGGCGCGATTCAGGCGGCTGATGTCGATCGGTTGCTGGAAGGGTTCACGGCGCTGACGCGGTAAGCGGCGCTCGTACCTTCGTCCATGAAAGGCCCTTCTCGGAAGGGCCTTTTTTATTCTTTGCGGATTTTTCGGAACCTCCGGACGGTTGAGCCCGCAACCATTACGAGGCTTGAGCCGAGCGACTGCCTCAAAGGCGCACGCGCGGTAAAACCCCGACCTCGAAGCGGAGGATTGTCCGCCGACGTTCTGTCAAAATACCCGCTTGATCCTCCTGACCGACCGCGGAATGGAACTCAGACAATTACGCTATTTTCTCAGCGTCGTGGAACATGGAAGCATGGGCAAGGCAGCGCTGGAACTCGGCGTGGTGACCTCGGCATTGAGTCAGCAGATCAGCCGTCTCGAAGGCGAACTGTCCACGCGTCTGCTGCAACGCACCTCGTCGGGCGTCGTCCCGACCGACGCAGGTTTGGCGTTCTGGCGTCAGGCGCAACTCGCGCTGCGTCATATCGACGACGCCGCGCTTGCTGCACGCTCGGCCCGCCTGTCGGGCCATGTCAGCGTCGGCATGGCGCCGAGCACGGCGAGCGTGATGGGTGTCGCATTCATGCAGGCCATGCGCGCGCGCTATCCCGACGTACGGTTGCACATGGTCGAAAGTCTCTCCGGCTATCTGGCGTCCATGTTGAGCGCGCGTCAGATCGATCTCGCCGTGCTGTTCCGCGAGGAGTCCGCGCAACGCTGGAGCGTGATGCCGCTGCTGGACGAGCGGCTGTTCCTGATCGGCGCGGGCGATCTCGATGGCATGCCGACGAGCGCATCCGTCCGGCTGAAAAATCTCGGCAGGCTTCCGCTGATTCTCCCCAGCGGCACGCACGGGCTGCGTTCGCTGCTGTTGTCCGCATTCAGGCGCGCCGAGTACGAGCCGAACATCGTCGCCGAAGTCGACGGCCTCGCGCTCCTGATGGACTTCGTCCGCGCCGGCATCGGCGCGACGATACAGCCGGGCGCGGCGCTCGCAAGGCCCGAGAACGTGATACTGACGAGCGTGCCCGTCGCCGAGAAATACGCCACGCGCCCCAACATGCTCGCCAGCATCTCCGATGACGAACTGTCTCCCGCCGGTCTCGCCGCGCGCGTGGTGCTCGCCGATGTCGCCCGTCAACTGGTGCGGGAAGGCCGCTGGCCCGGCGCACGGCTGCGGGAACCTCAGCCTTCACAAAAAGTGAACACCCGTTGACGGCTGGCTGGTAGCGGCGCGGACACGAGGCCTTTACGATTTGCCCAAAAGGAGGCAAGTCTGATGGTCGATGTGCTCGTAATCGGAGGAGGCAATGCCGCGCTGTGTGCCTCATTGATGGCGCGCGAAGCGGGCGCCTCGGTCCTGCTTCTCGAATCCGCGCCGCGCGAATGGCGCGGCGGCAACTCGCAACACACGCGCAATCTGCGCTGCATGCACGATGCGCCCCAGGACGTTCTCGTCGAGGCCTATCCGGAAGAGGAATTCTGGCAGGACCTGTTGAAAGTCACCGGCGGCATCACGAACGAGCATCTCGCACGGCTGACGATCCGCGCGTCGTCGTCGTGCCGGCCGTGGATGCGGAAGCACGGCGTGCGCTTCCAGCCGCCGCTGTCCGGTGCGCTGCACGTGGCACGCACCAATGCGTTCTTCATGGGCGGCGGCAAGGCGCTCGTCAACGCGTATTACCGCAGCGCCGAAGCACTCGGTGTCGATATCCGCTATGAAACACCCGTCGATTCGCTTGAACTCGACGGCAGCCGCTTCATCGCAGCGCGCAGCGGCCGCCAGCGCTTCGAGGCGCGCGCCTGCGTGCTGGCGGCAGGCGGCTTTGAATCAAATCGCGAATGGCTGCGCGAAGCGTGGGGGCAAAACGAGCGCGGCGAATGGCCCGCCGACAACTTCCTGATTCGCGGCACGCGCTTCAACCAGGGCGTGCTCATCAAGCATATGGCCGACGTCGGTGCCGACATGATCGGCGACCCGTCGCAGTCGCATTGCGTCGCCATCGATGCACGCGCCCCACTGTATGACGGCGGCATCTGCACGCGCATCGACTGCGTGTCGCTGGGCGTCGTGGTGAATCGTGACGCCGAGCGCTTCTACGACGAAGGCGAGGATTTCTGGCCGAAGCGCTATGCAATCTGGGGACGGCTCGTTGCGCATCAGCCGGCGCAGATCGGCTATTCGATCATCGACTCGAAAGCAATCGGCCGCTTCATGCCGCCGGTGTTTCCGGGGGAAAAGGCCGACACGCTGCCGGAACTCGCGCGCAAGCTCGGGCTGCCGGAAGCACGCTTCATGGAAACGCTCACGCGCTACAACGATTCGTGCCGCGACGGCACCTTCGATCACACCGCACTCGACGACTGCCACACCGAAGGGCTCGAGCCGCCCAAGACGCATTGGGCGCGTCGCATCGAGACGCCGCCGTTCTACGGTTATGCGTTGCGGCCAGGCATCACGTTCACGTATCTCGGACTGAAGACCAACGACCGCGCGCAGGTTCACTTCGGCGGCACCGCCAGTGAGAACCTGTTCGTGGCCGGCGAAATGATGGCCGGCAACGTTCTCGGCAAGGGCTATACAGCGGGCGTCGGCATGTCGATCGGCACGGCCTTCGGGCGCATTGCCGGGACGCAGGCCGCGCGCGCCGCACTCAAAACAACGGAGGCAACCCGTGCAGCAGTCTGACCCGCTCGCGCCCGAACACGCGCGCACGGCCTTTTCGGTCGATACGAAAAAAACGCCACGCGACAGCATGGCGCGCGTGATTCCCATTGTGCCGATGAGCACCAGCGAAACCGAAGTCGCCCGGCAGATGCAGATCTGCAACGCCTGCCGCTACTGCGAGGGCTTCTGTGCCGTGTTCCCTGCCATGACGCGCCGCCTGGAATTCGGCAAGGCGGACGTCAACTATCTGGCGAATCTCTGCCACAACTGCGGAGCGTGCTATCACGCATGCCAATACGCGCCGCCGCACGAGTTCGGGGTGAACGTGCCGAAAGCGATGGCCGAAGTCCGGCTCGAAACCTACACCGAGTACGCGTTTCCCGCGTCGTTCGGCGCGCTGTACAAGCGCAACGGCTTGACTGTGTCGGTCGCGCTGGCGGCCGGACTCGCGCTGTTTCTGCTGCTCGGTACGGCATTGCACGGCGGCTTGTCCGGCGATGTCGCGCCCGCGAACTTCTACGCGATCTTCCCGCACAACCTGCTCGCGGCGATGTTCGGCATCGTTTTCCTGTTCGCCATTCTCGCGCTCGGTATGGGCGTCACGCGCTTCTGGCGCGACGTGTCGGAAGGAACGGCGAGCGCGAGCGCGCCGGCCGTCGCGGAAGCGGCCAGGAACGCACTGACGCTCAAGTACCTGGACGGCGGCCACGGCGACGGCTGCAACGAAGAGAACGATACGTTCACGCTGGCGCGGCGCCGTTTCCATCACCTGACGTTCTACGGCTTCATTCTGTGCTTTGCGGCGACCGCCGTCGCGACGCTCTATCACTACGCCTTCGGCCTGGAAGCGCCGTATTCGTTTCTGAGCGCGCCGGTGCTGCTGGGAACCGCAGGCGGCATCGGACTGATTGCGGGGCCAGCGGGACTGCTGTGGCTGAACCTGAAACGCGTTCCGGAGCGCGGCGATGCCCGTCAGCGTCCGATGGACCGCGGCTTCATCGCGCTCCTGCTTCTGACGAGCACATCCGGTCTCGCGCTGCTCGCCCTCCGCACGACCTCGGCGATGCCGTCGCTGCTCGCCATTCATCTCGGCATCGTGATGGCGCTGTTCGCCACGCTGCCTTACGGCAAGTTCGCGCACGGCATCTTCCGATCGGCGGCGCTGCTCAAATCGTCGATCGAGAAGCGTCAACGCAACACACTGAGCCTCGGTTCGGATTAGCCCGTTACCCGGGTGCGCGTTGCGCGCCCATCACTATAGACAAGAAGCAGGAGACGCAATGAACCGTACCGAACCGATCGCCGCTACGCCCGGCGTTTCGCGCACGACAAGGGCCGCCGCCGTGTTGCGTGTGACGAGCGGCAACTTCATCGAACAGTTCGATTTCTTTCTGTTCGGTTTCTACGCGACCTCGATCTCGAAGATCTTCTTTCCGTCTACCAGCGAGTTCGCGTCGCTGATGCTCACCTTCGCGGTGTTCGGCGCGGGCTTTCTGATGCGTCCGCTCGGTGCAATCTTTCTCGGTGCGTATATCGACAAGGTCGGACGGCGCACCGGGCTGATCGTTACGCTGTCGATCATGGCGAGCGGTACCATTCTGATTGCCTGTGTGCCCGGGTACGCGACCATCGGCCTGCTCGCGCCGGCGCTCGTGCTGCTCGGGCGTCTGTTGCAGGGTTTTTCCGCAGGAGCCGAACTCGGCGGCGTATCCGTCTATCTTGCGGAAATGGCAACGCCCGGCAACAAAGGGTTCTACACGAGCTGGCAGTCGGCGAGCCAGCAGGTGGCCATCGTCGTGGCGGCGGCCATCGGTTACAGTCTGAACGAGTGGTTGTCCGCACAGCAGATCGCCGCATGGGGCTGGCGCGTGCCGTTCTTTATCGGCTGTGCGATCGTGCCGTTCCTGTTCGTGTTGCGCCGCTCGCTGCAGGAGACCGCGGCGTTCGAAGCGCGGCGGCATCATCCGCAGGCACGCGAAATTTTTGCGATGCTGCTCGGCAACTGGCGCACCGTGATCGGCGGCATGCTGCTGACGGCCATGACCACCACCACCTTCTATCTCATCACGGTCTATACACCGACCTTCGGCAAGTCGGTACTGAAGCTGTCCACCTCGGACAGCTTGATCGTGACGCTGCTGGTGGCTGCATCGAATTTCATCTGGCTTCCGATCGGCGGCACGATCTCCGACCGCATCGGCCGCAAGCCGTTGCTGCTCGCCATTTCCGTACTGGCGATCTTCACGGCTTATCCGGCGCTGTCCTGGCTTGCCGATGCGCCGAGCTTTGCGCGCATGCTGATCGTGCTGCTGTGGTTCTCGTTCTTCTTCGGCATGTATAACGGCGCGATGGTCGCCGCGCTCACCGAAGTGATGCCGGTCGAAGTGCGCGTCGCCGGTTTCTCGCTGGCGTTCAGTCTCGCGACGGCGCTGTTCGGCGGCTTTACGCCGGCGGTATCGACGTATCTGATTCAGGTTCTGCACGACAAGGCCGCACCCGGCTACTGGCTGAGCTTCGCCGCGCTCTGCGGCTTGTGCGCGACGCTCGGGCTGTACCGTCGCCGCGCGGACAGCAACGCGTCGGCGGCATCATCGGCCTGATAGCGATTGCATCGGCGCGAGTCGGTCACCCCGGCTTCGCGCCGGACTTTCGTTTTTCCAGCGGTGGCAAGAACGGGCGACGCGGTCCGGCTTGCGCAGCAACACAGGCCACTCCGTCTTGCCGTAAGAGCGGCGTCGGTCAAACGTCCGAATCACCGCTCTCGTACTGATGCGGGGGGCTATTTCCGAGGGTCCAGTGTTCGTCCGTCAACGGCGCTGGTTCGAATACGCCGATGTCTTCGAGCACGGCCGCCAGGCGGCTCGCATTCGGCGGGTTTTTTCGGGTCGCCTCAAAGTAAGCGGTACCCAGGCCGAAAGGCACTGTTTTTTTACGAACGCCCGTCGCGCTATTGGACAACGGAAACGGACCCGTGCCGAAATGGGCTGCCAGTCTCCGCAGGGTTTCGTCAATTTCGGAATGCGGAAAACGGATGACGCTCCCACCACCCGGCTTCCGGGTATCGATGGCATCCTGCCCGAGGTGATACTCGAATTGACGCCCTCGCTTCCGCGTCTCACATTCAATCCATTCATACACCTCTCCGCCCCCCGGGCGCCGGGTCTGTGGGCCGACAGGTTCGTGCCGCCGCGTCGCGCTGCCCGCCGCGTCGCTATCGCCGCCCAGGTCATAGCCGACCATGAACAATGCTGCCTCCAGGGCGCGCAGACGCCGCGTTCTGGATTCGATCCGCGTCGCAAATGCACTGCTGCGTGTGCATTCGTGATCGGCAATTGCCGTCAGCAGCCAACTCGCGAGCATGTTCCATTTTGCGTAGACTCGCCCGCTGGTCAGCCGGGGGAAAGCCAATCGAGCTCGACCCGCACAGCGCTCGGGCGGGTTTATTGCGTTCGGTGCGCTTTTGGCCGGCGCCCACGCAAGGTCCAGCCCTTCCGGCACCTCCGTCAGGCCCGTCGCCCGGCAGAACTGCACGACCGCTCGCCCCAGCGCAGCCGCCACGCGACTGTCATAGATTACGAAGTCGTCGCATACCAGTGAATAGACCTTGCTCATACCCGACGTGAAGCGCAAATCCCCGTCTGCAAGCAACGGATTCTCCGTGTCGCCCGCGTTGATCGCGTCACGCGTTCTGCTGATGATGTGACACAGCTCGCTTTTATGGTCGTTGAGCCATTTCCTGTTGCCGTTCGTGACACCACCCCAAATCATCACACCGAGCGCCGCGCGGTGAACACGCTCGTTGTTGCCGACGGCCAGCCCCGCATTGAGTTCCTTTTGCAGTGTCTCGAGCGCATGCAGGCTCGAATCGAACGAACTGCCGGCACGAATGCCATACCCGGACAGGTCGCCATACGTCCAGTGATAGCGCTCGTACGCATCAAACAGGTTTTCACAGGCCCAGTGCGTCCTGGTACGGCGCGATGTATAAGCGTGCTTAAAGGTGTCGTCGTCCAGACGCCTACTCATCCACGTCACGAATTTCCCGACTTGCCCCCGGATGTAATCGTTTTGTTTCATCTTGTTGGTCCTGTTGAGTGATGGCTGCCGCCGCCCACGGCGCGATTCGAGTGTGCAAAAACCCCCTTCGGTAATAACGGCAGCGGATACGCGATCCTGAATACGTCATCGCGCAACGGTCCGCACGTCGCCGTCCACGTGAAAGGGTCTGCGCTACACTTGCGAAGCTTTCGGCGGAACGCAGAAAAATGACAATCCAGAATCACCTGCCAGCCATACTGACCTATGTTGATGATCCGGAGGACAAGCAGCGAGCGGCCTCCAGATTGGCGATATCCACGCTCGGATTTGCGCACGTCTGAACGCGCAGTCGCCGCGCCGCAGTGTCCGCCGCGCGATGAGCAAGAAGCCGGACTACGTCGAGCACGTGGGCCACACGCAGGGCGTCCGCTGGTTCAAAGTCCGAGATACGGTCATGCTGCGCAGCGAGGAACGCATGTATGTCAACACCGCGATTGCCCTGTGCGCATTGCAGCGCGTTGCGGCACATCAGTTGCCGGACGTCGTCTTCGCAGAATTGGAGCACAAGTTCGTGCAGGCCCGAACGACGCTCGACCTCAGCACCGACGACCTCGCGCGGCAAGGAAGCTCATGGGAAGCGAAGTCCATGAAGATCGAGAGCACGCAGCCGTTGATTTTTCCGTCGATTGGCCCCGAAATCCATCGATGTCTGACGGACGCCCTGCTGCATGACAGGAAGGACCGCCACCCTATTCCCAAATAAAGGAAACCATGGAAGCCAGGCGCATATTTGAAGGCAATACTCTGCCTACCGTGGAGCAGGGTGTTGGCATGATCTCGATCGACACCATTGAACGCCAGTGGGATCTTGTCCACTGCGAACCGAAGACTAACCGCATGGTTTTAGTCTCCCGTTCCAGGGAGGTCGGGATCGTCGGCAAAATGGCCATCCGCGATGACGGGAAGTTCTGTCTTGTGTTTGAAATCTGGGCGACGATTGATCCCAATTTCGGTCTCTGCGAGATACAACAGTGGCATATCGATCGTTCCGAATATCAGGCACGCTTGGCCGAGCTGCAGCACGCACTCAAGGCCAACGGTTATTTGGCCTGTTCGCAGGCGAAGCTCAACGCGGTAGCCAGGCGGTTCAACGAGCCGTCCGCGGGACGCTAGACTTCGATACACCGGCTGAGCGAGTTCATCAATTCGTTGCATCGACGGGTTGAATCCGCCGTCAGTAAGCGACATCCACGACATCAATGAAGAACCTCTTTCCATCGTGACCGTGAGAATCCTCCATTTCGCCCCGTTGCTGGCGCTCGCCGCCTCCCCCATCGTTCACGCCGCCGACAGCCAGCCTTGCGACGACGACACCGTGACTGCCGTCGCCCGCTGGGCCGGCATCGCGAGCGCCCGCATCGCCACACGTGACGCGGACCGGCTCGTCGTCGCGGCGGCCTGCAAGGTCATGCCGAATGCGCCCGGAACGACAATCGCGGCCGTCGCGTTCGATTCGCTGCCGAAGAGCAGGAACCCGGACGAAAGCAGGAAGTTGCAGGTCGTCGCGCTCATTGAAGGCGGCAAGGTTGTTGCGGCCGAGCGGTCGGTGGTCGAAGAGGATGCGATCACCGCGGTCGACCCAAACAGCTATCGCATCGACACCGCACCATACCGGCTGTCGCCCGATGTCCGCGCATTCGGCGTCGTGTTCACGAGCAGCGCAAATGTACCGCACTGCGCCGAGGCTTATGCGGAAAACGAGCTGACGCTGTGGGTTCGAGAAGGCAATCGTATTCGTCCCGTGTTCGGAACGAACCTGAACGGCTGGACCATCGTCAAAGGCAGTCCCTGCGGCCCCGAAATCGGCGACACGCTCACGGAATCGGCGCACATGACGATCGCCGTCGAAAGGACCTCGAGCCACGGCTTCGCCGACCTGTCGATCACCGCACGTGTCGATCCGCCGCGGAACAAGGACAAGCGCCAGATCCGCACGACCGTCCGCTACGACGGCAAGTCGTACGGCATCGACATGTTCCGGACCTTCTGGTATCCACCTTCCGTAATGAAATAACGTGGCGCGTCAGCGCGCGTTCGACAGGTCGTTGTATGCATCCATCACGCGCCAGGAAAACGCCAGCGCCGCACCGGCGTTCATCGCCACGGCTACGCCCAGTGCTTCCGTCAGCTCCGCTTTCGATACGCCGAGTTCGATCGCCGGCGTCGCCTTGCAGGCGGCGGCATCCGGCGATGCCAGAAATTGGCATCTGGATCATGGCCGATCCACGCGGCGACGTTGGTTCGATCGAGCGGCCGGGCACTGCCTTATTTGACGACCGCATTCGTCTCGATGCACTCCGGTGACGCCGGCCTGAGCAGCGCTTCCTCCCGCCCCCGCCGCATCTCACGCGCCGTATACCGGTCCTTCAACCGCAGGAACGGTTTCTCGACGAGGAAATAACTGGCCGTCGCCGCCATCAGCGCCCACACGATCCCAAGCGGAAACGCATGCGCAACCGGCAGATCCGGATTCGCGAACGGCTGCTGCCACAGATAGAGGCTGAACGAGATCGTGCCGACGAACACGACAGGCTGCGCACGCAACCATCGCGCACACCAGAATTCGCTGCGGAAATTCAGCACGACGATCACGATCGCGATCAGCGCGGCCTCGAGCGTCACGCCGTACGTCGCATTCCAGAAGCCACCGAACCGATGCTCGGCGAGCGGGCCGCCGATCAGCACGACCACGATGATCGCCGTCACGATGCGCGTCCCGCCGCGCCACGAGCGAATCCACGCTTCGAGCCGTTCGCGGTTGAGCGACGCATAACAACCGATCAGGATCGGATCGACGCCCGTGTGAAGCATCATCCCGAGTTGCCCGCGCAGCGCGGGCGCCACGAAGTACGTGACGGCGCGCACCAGCGGCACGACCAGGATCAGCGCGGCCAGCCAGCGCGTTCCGCCTCGGCGCATGCCGTACACGAACAGCAGCGGCCAGAACCAGTAGAACTGTTCCTCGAGCGCGAGCGACCAGAAATGGCCGAGATACCACGCACCGTCCGGATGCAGCGTGTTGTCGCCGGTCAGCCCGAACCACGCCGAGTAGTTCCACAGGTGCAGCGCCGCATACAGCCACTGCCGGCGGTCGACGTCGAACCAGCCGGCGAAGGCCACGATCGCGACCGCAGCGAGATAGACGTAGCAGGCCGGCCAGATCCGCAGCGCGCGACGCACGTAGAACGACGTCAGCGCGATGCCGCCCGTGCGCGCGAATTCGGCGCGCAACACATTGGTGATCAGGAAGCCGCTGAGGACGAAGAAGATCAGCACGCCGAGCCGGCCGTCGGCGATCAGCCGCAACGGCGCGTACCAGCCCGTGTAGCCGCCGGGCAGCACGTGCTCGGCGTGTCCGACCACGACCATCGCCACCGCGACGGCGCGCAATCCGGTCAACTGCGTGACGCGATGGTTCATCGGCTGGTTTCCGTCGGCACGGTGGATGGGCAGCAGACCGGCGCCGCCCCCGCTTCGGCACGCCGATATGCCGCCGGGATTTTGTATGAAAAATATCGGAATGAAATTGCTTCAAAAATCCGGGGGCACCACGCTGCCTGAACGCCGTTCCATCACCCGGCCGCCCACCGCCCGAAAACCGGGCGGTTGAACGTTCTGCTCCAGCAATGGCTGCGCAACCTCGAAATGCCGCTTCTCTCCCCAAAGCACACGATCACCGACGACATAAAGGTATTTCTTCGCGCGCGTAACGGCGACGTTCAACAAGTTCGCCTCCGCCGATGCCCAGTTCATCGCACCTTCGTGCCGCGAATCGCAACCGAGCACGAAAAAGACCACTTCGCTTTCCTTCCCCTGAAACGTGTGTACCGTTCCCACACACTTCCTGATCCATTCCGCCAGGTCGGTCGGCACGGGTTTTCTGGTGCCTGCCAGCGCACGCTCCCAACGTTCGCGGTCGCTCAATAGATCGACGAGCCCGTGCTTGACCTGCCTGAACGGGGTGATGATGAACACGTCGGGCATCGTACTCGCACCCGCTTCATCCATCGCTTGCCGGTAAAGTCGCGTCAGCGCGTCGAATACCCGCTCGCCCTGTTCCGCGACGTACTTCGATCCCGCCTCCGCCGCGCCACGCACGTCCCACCAGGCGCTGGCGCCCAGTACGGGATGCGGCGCAGGCAGATACGCATCGGTCGACCACGTCTTCTGCTCATGCAACATGCGCCCGCCATATGCGATCGCATTCGCGATGTTGAACATAGGATCGTGGCAGCGCCGATGGATAATCAACGGCACACCGATGAACTGTTCGGGTATCGTCGGATTTCTCACGCCGAATGCACACACACGGTCCGCCAGTGTCTGGACGGAATGATGGTCAACCGCGTAGCGCGCGCGGCGCGTGCCGAGCCAGTGGTCGCCGAGGTTCGCGAGTAATTGCGTCGACTGCGTGACGACCGGCGGAATTTGCTGCGGATCGCCAACGACCACGACCCGTTGCGCGCGCATCAACGCCCCTACGGCAGCCTGTGGCACCGCTTGCCCGGCCTCGTCGATCACCAGCCAGCCCAGCCCTTCAGGCCCGACACCGGCAAATTGCTTGCGAATCGACGCGAACGTGCTTGACACGACTGGCGTCAGCATGAAAAACCACTGCCATAGTGTGCTCGCACCGCTTATCGGCGGACGCGACAGCAGGTTCGACAATGCGTAAACGAGTTCATTGAAGCGTGGCTGTTCCGCGTGAACGGTCAGGAAAAACGCCTCGTGCAATGCCATCGCCGAAGCAAATAGTTCGTTTCTCAGTGCATTGAGGGCTTCCGTTTGCCAGAACGCACGTTTCTGACTACGGGCCCGCTCGATTTCCGCGCCGAACGCGAGGTCTTCACCGCTCCAGAGCGGAACATCGTATTTCGCTTGTATCTGCTCGGCTTCCCTGAAATCGTCGCTAACCCTGCGCAATACGGTCGCGGCTTGAGTCGCCGCGATCCAGCCGCGATACGCGTCGCGCCGGAGCCATTTTGACGCCCAGCGCAGCCACGACGGGCCAAGCCGACGCTCGAACTGCCGCGCATCCTCGTGGAACCGATCGATGTGCGTGTCGAGCATCCGGCGCTGCCGCTCCAGCCCGCACCGGCTGAACGGCGCGATGGCCGGGCAGCATTCAACGACTTGCGGCCACGCCACTTCAATCGCGTTCAGATACGCATCAAGCTGATCGAGCTCATGCTGTGCGAACTCGAATTGTTTCAGCGCAGCGTCGAAATTGCGCTGGGCAGTCTGGAACGGAACGCGTTCGACGCCCCCCTTGCGCCAGTGATGCAAGTAGCGCCAGTAAGTCGTCGCACCGACCGCATCCCAACTCGAAAAATCGACGTCGCTGTTGGAAAGGAACAAGTCGCCAGGCTTGTCGTCGGGCGTTGCCGCATAGTTGTTGAAGATGTTGCTGAACAACCAGCGATTGGCGCGCTTGCCGAGCGCAGCCGCAACCAGCCCCCACACCGGCTCCTTGAGCTTCCACGGCTTCGACGTGTGACTGCCCGCGTATTTCGTCGCAACCGGGCCGAAGTAGGACAGCCGGCTTCGCAAGCCCGCATCGACGTGACGGCTCTGCGGCAATTCGAGCGACAGATTCTCGACCGCCCCGTTGTTGGTGGATGCAACGACGATTTCAAAGCCCGTCAACGCGGGCAAAAGCGCGGGAACCTGATAGCCTTTCCCGCCGAAATCGACTGTGACGCTTTCCCCCGACAGGCCGGCCCGCCAATCCGGCAATGCGGCCAGCGCGGACGCGCGCTCGACGACCAGATGCGCGATCAGATCGCGCAACAGCGTTGTCTTGCCGGTTCCAGGCGGACCGTTGACGGCAAGGATGTCGCCGACGCGCAGCATCTTCATCTTGTTCAGCGAATACTGCTGCATCAGCGACTGCACGTGTGCGGGCGCCGACGGCCAGCGCCCGGCGATACCATGCATTGGACGCAGTGAATCGGCGATTTCCCGCTGGCCGGCCGGATACGCATCGAGGTCCGTCTTCGATGAATCTCGAGCAGCCAAATAAGCAAGCAACGCACGCGGCGGCGATTCGGAATCGAGCGTTCGCCGCGCGTCTGCCAGATCCCGCACGTAAAAACTGTTCAGGATAGGCAGGACGTCGCCCGGGTCGTCCTCTTGCGCATCGCCCTCTGCCGCATCCGGCTCGTCGGGCACGGCTTGCGGTACCGCGCAGTCCGTGCGAGGCACCGCAAGCCGCTCTCGCACCGGCCTGCCGTGGTTGCCAGCCTTGATCGCCATCCATGCGACCAGCCCGTCGCCCGGCTCCAAGCCGGCCCATGTTTGCAGACGCCGCGCCATCTCGATCAGCATGTCGCAGTCGATCTCGGTCATACCGCCACCGAGCAGCATGTCGAACTCCCGCTTGAGCATTGCGGCGTCCGCGTCGAATGCGACCGCGGTGAGATCCGTCAATTCGCCCTCACGCAGCCGTCCGAGGGCCCACGGCAACGCGGAAACGCTCAACGCGTCGCCGCTCGATCGCCCGCCTGCTCCGATCGATAATTTGGCGAAGCATGTCAGCCCCTCGGGCGCCATCTCTTCGTCGCGGATCCGTTCGATGACAGTCCGCGCCGTCGCGCGCTCGGCCACATGCGCTTCGATCAGACGTGTCGCGAGCGATACGTCGAACGGCACGAGGTACAGTTCACCTGGTTGTCCGATCGCGGCGTCCCAGCACTCGCGCGCGGTCTCGTCGGCATGTATGCAGATCGTATCCTGGCGACGCCTGCGTGCCTGTTCAAGTTGATCGTCGAGATCGTAGCTATTGAAAAATTCGACGCTATGCCAGTAGTCGAGCACCGCCTCCATTTCGCGAATCATTTCGGCCCTGTTATGTATTTTTTTGACAGAACCCGCAGATTAGCGCAAACGCTCGGATCCACGCACGGCGCCGGCCAGCATGCAATCCGGCGCCAGCGCATCGCCCCGCCTGTCGCCGCGGCACCGCATCAAAACGACGAAACGACCGGTATGCCGCATCACCCGCAGAATATTTCGCGCATAATTCCTGCCACCCTTCCTTACGGTCCCCTCCCATGTACCCACCGATCGAACCCTACGCCCACGGCCATCTCGACACCGGCGACGGCCACCGCATCTACTGGGAGCGCTGCGGCAACCCCGCCGGCAAGCCCGCCGTGTTCCTGCACGGCGGCCCCGGCGCCGGCTGCAGCGCCGACCATCGCCGCCTGTTCGATCCGGAGCGCTACGACATCCTGCTGTTCGACCAGCGCGGCTGCGGGCGTTCGACGCCGCATGCGAGCCTCGAGAACAACACGACGTGGCATCTGGTTGCCGACATCGAACGCCTGCGCGAGATGGTCGGCGCGGAAAAGTGGCTCGTGTTCGGCGGCTCGTGGGGCAGCGCACTGTCGATCGCGTATGCGGAAACGCACCCGGAGCGCGTGAGCGCGCTGGTCGTGCGCGGCATCTTCACGATGCGCCGCGCGGAAGTGCTGTGGTACTACCAGGAAGGCGCGTCGTGGCTGTTCCCCGATCTGTGGGAAGCCTTCCTTGCGCCGATTCCGGAAGCGGAGCGCGGCGACCTGGTGGCCGCCTACCATCGCCGGCTGACCGGCAACGACGAAGCCGCGAAGCTCGAAGCCGCGCGCGCATGGAGCATCTGGGAAGGCCGCACGATCACGCTGCTGCCCGACCCCGCACTCGCCGCGCACTTCGCGGACGGCCACTACGCACTCGCGTTCGCGCGCATCGAGAATCATTACTTCGTGAACCAGGGCTTCGTCGAGGAAGGCCAGCTGCTGCGTGACGCGCATCGCCTCGCCGGCATTCCGGGCGTGATCGTGCAGGGCCGCTATGACGTCGCGACGCCTGCTCGCACCGCATGGGAGCTGTCGAAGGCCTGGCCGGATGCGACGTTCGAGATCGTGCCCGGTGCCGGGCATGCGTACAACGAACCGGGGATCCTGGAGGCGCTGATCGCGGCCACGGACCGGTTCGCGGCGTAACCGACACGACGGGATGCGATGCGGCGTGTGCGGCCATGCCTGCCGGCACACGCTGCGCCGCGCCGCATCGTGCGATCAAAGCGCGGTTTCGACGATCGCCCTGCCGCTGATCGCCCGCTCGACGAGCTGCTCGTCGCCGACCTTGCGGATCGCGTCGTCGAGCAGCCCTTCCGGCGCTTCGGTCGCCACCTTCAGCAAGCCCGACAGGCCCCGCGCGTCGAGCACCACCAGCGTCTCCATCGAATCCGCACGGCTCACGAGCACGCGGCGCCACGCCGGCCCCGCGCCGAAGCTCGCACAAAGCGCAATCGTCTCGCTGCCGAGCGTGTAGTCGAAGGTCTTGATCATGATCCGCCGCCGTTGCAAGGGATTGGCGATGCGCGACGGTGCGGCGCCGTGACGCCGACGCACCCGCGCGTGCCGCCGGCGCCCGAATCAAGCCAGATCCGTTCGCCGGCATGGCCATGCTAGGCGTGCAGTATTAACGAAGACTTAAACCGCCATGCGCGCGGGCACGCGGCATCGGGCGACATTACGGCGTGTCGAGCGGCTCCACCGTCACACCGACCTTCAGCTCCTGATCCGCACCGCCGCCGCGGATCACACCGCGCAGCGGCGTCACGTCCGCGTAGTCGCGGCCGATCGACAGCATCACGTAGTCGTCGCCCGGCGCGCGATCGTTGGTCGGATCGAGTTGCAGCCAGCCGTTGTCCTCGGGCCATGCCGGGTCGTACACCTCGACCCACGCATGCGACGCGTCGGCGCCGATCAGCCGCGGCTGCCCAGGCGGCGGCTGCGTCAGCAGGTAGCCGCTCACGTAACGCGCGGCCAGCCCGAGCGAGCGCAGCGCGCCGATCATCACGTGCGCGAAATCCTGGCACACGCCCTTGCGCAAGCGCAGCGCATCGAGCGCCGATGTCGTGATGTCGGTGCTGTTCGGCGTATAGGCGAAATCGGCATGCACGCGCCGCATCAGGTCCCAGGCAGCCTGCACGAGCGGCCGTTGCGGCGTGAAGCTCGCGGCCGCATACGCGGCGAGTTCGGCGTCGCACGCGACATGCGGCGACGTGAACACGAATTCGCTCGCGGCGTCGTAAGGCTGCCCTGCGCGAAACCGCAGGCGGTCGCGCACGGCTTCCCACGCAGTCGCCTGTTTCGCGTCGGGATGCGCGATGGCGGGCGGCGGCGCGCCGCGCGCACCGCGCGACCACACGGGCGGCGTCACGCGTACCGTGCTGCGGCTGCGCACGAGCAGCGCGTCATGTGGCAGGTTCAACGCGAACGATGCGCGCGCGTTGCCGAATGCGTCGATCTCGGTACAGACCGATTCCGGCGCGGGATCGATGTCGAGCGCGAACGACAGCACTTGCTGGCGCGGCGTCGCGAGCGGTTGCAGCCGTGCCTGGTGCTGCGCCGATTCGACGCGCGCCGCGTAACGGTATTCGGTGTCGTGCGTGACGCGCAGCAACCGGCCCGGCGCGACGTCGGCGGTCGTCGCTTTCGCGGCCGATGCCGATGCCGATGCGTTCCGTGCATCGCCGGAACCGGGTGGGGCTTTCCCCGCGCCTTTCGTCGTCACCATAACGTCCTGCCCGCCTCGCGTACGTGGCTGAAATAGCGCTCGCCGATCCGGTTCGACAGTTCCCAGACCGCCTTCGCCGTCGTGTCGAGCGCTTCGAGCAGCTTGCCGTGCCGGCCACCGTCGGTGGTTTCACACAGCTCGTGCAGCGACCACGCGGGCACGTCCGGAACCGTCTCGGCCAGTTCGGACAACGCATAACCTTCGCTGCGCTCGACCTTCGTCAGCCGGCCCCGCAGCGCCTGCACGACCCAGCCGAGCGAGCGCGGATTGTCGGTATCGAGCACGACGAGCGACAGCAGCGGCGCGACATCGAAGCCGCGCTGGAAACGCGAACGGAACGTGATCGTGCTGTCGAACAGCTCCAGCACGAGTTCGAAGCCGTCCTGCCGGTGCACCGCGCCTTCGTCGAACGCGCACTTCAGCACGCTGCACAGGAAGTCCAGCCGGTCGATCTGCCGGCCGATCGACAGCAGCCGCCAGCCGTCGTCGCGCGTCATGTTGTCGGTCTGCGCGCCCGTGATCGCGCCGAGCAGCAGGCCGAGGCGCTCCAGCAACTGCAGCGCGTCGTTGCCGATCTGCTCCTCGGCTTCCGGCTGGCCCGCGCTGTCCGCGAACAGCTGGGTCGCGTCGTCGATCAGGCGCCACTGGTCGCTCGACAGGCGTTCGCGGATCGCGGCAGCCGCGCCACGCATCCCGAACAGGCACGACGCAATGCCCGACGTGCGATCCGCGCCGCGCGTGAGCGACGTCGCGAGCGCATGCTGGAACGCACGCGGCGCATCGACGGCGTTCGGTGCATCGGCCGCGATCAGGCCCGTGTCGCGGCACAGCGTGTCGAGCAGCTCCAGGTGCGCGGGGCTGTCGACGTCGTCCTCGCCGCGCAGCCGTTCGAGCGCCGCGCGCGCGAGCCGCATCAGGTTGGTCGCGCGCTCGGTGTAACGGCCCAGCCAGAACAGGTTCTCGGCCGCGCGGCTCGCGATCGCGCGCGGCCGTTCGACGAGGTCGTCGGGGCCGAGATGCGTCTGCAGCAGCGTCGTCGAATCGACGATGCCTTCGGTCATCACCCATGTATCGACGGTGCTGCCGCCGCGCGGCATCGGCGCATTGAACAGCGTGTCGCGCGTGCCGACCCGTGACAGCCCGCCCGGCAGGAGCCGCCAGCGCTGCGCACCGTCGGCGAGCGCGAAGACGCGCAGCAGCACCGGCTTCGGCACGATGCGCGCGCCGCCGTGGCCGTCGGGCGCGTCCTGACGCGGCCAGGTCGGCGCCTGCGACAGCGGCAGGTCGGCCTGCACCGTGTAGTGTTCGGGCCGCGCGAGGATCCGCGCGCGCCACTCGGCCAGCTGCGCCTGCGTGAGCCGCGCGCCGATCACCGGCTCGAGCGGGCCGCCGGGCTGCACCTCGGGTGGATAGGATGCCTTCACGATGGCGCGCGCGAGTTGCGGCAACGCGTCGTCGCACGCGGCCGCCTCGCCGCACCACCACGAATGCACGGCAGGCAGCGTCAGCGTTTCGCCGAGCAGCCCTTCCGCGAGACGCGGCATGAAGCCTAGCATCGCCGGCGATTCGAGGAAGCCCGAGCCCGGCGCGTTCGCGAGCAGCACGTTGCCCGCGCGCACGGCCTGCAGCAGCCCCGGCACGCCGAGCATCGAATCGGGCCGCAGTTCGAGCGGATCGAGCCATGCGTCGTCGACACGCCGCAGGATGCCGTGCACGGGTTCGAGGCCGCTCAGCGTCTTCAGGAATACGCGGTTGTCGCGCGCGGTCAGGTCGCCGCCCTCGACGAGCGTGAGGCCGAGGTAGCGCGCGAGATACGCGTGCTCGAAATACGTCGCGCTGTGCGGCCCCGGCGTCAGCAGCACGATCCGCGAGTTCTTGCGGGCCGGGCTGAGCGCCTGCATGCTCTGCAGCAGCGCGCGGTACGCGGACGCGAGCCGCTGCACGCGCAGCCCGCGAAACCCGCGCGGAAAGAGCCGCGACACGATCAGCCGGTTTTCGAGCAGGTAGCCGAGGCCGGCCGCGCCCTGCGTGTGCTGCGCGACGATCCGCCACTGCCCGTCCGGGCCACGCGCGAGATCGAACGCGACCACGTGCAGCCAGGTGTCGCCCGGCACGCTCGCGCCGCGCATCGCGCGCAGGTAGCCGGGGTGCCCGGTGACGAGCGCGGGCGGCAGCAGCCCGCGCTCGAGGATCGTCTGCGGGCCGTACAGGTCGGCCAGCGTCGCGTTGAGCAGCCGCACGCGCTGCAGCACGCCGCGCTCGATCGCGACCCAGTCCTCGGGCGTGACGATCAGCGGCAGCAGGTCGAGCGACCACGGGCCGGCCGCGCCGTCGCCGGCGCGCTGCTCGTGCAGCTGGTAGAACAGGCCGTTCTCGCGCATGCGCCGGTGCAGCGCGTCGGCGCGGCGATCGAGGTCGGCCACGCCGTCGCTGCCGATCGATGTGAAGAAACTGCGCCATGCGGGCGCGAGCGCAGGCGCGTTCAGGCCGGCCGCGCTGCCACGCAGTTCGTCGTAGCGGCCGGCGGCCGCCGGCGCCGCGAGCGCGGCGGCCAGTTCCGCGGCATCCGGCTGCGCGCCGGTATCGAAAAGCGTGGGCATCGCGTCGAGGGCGGCGAGATGGTCGGTGTTTATGGGCGGCACGGTGTCGTTCCGTCGTCAGGGCGCGGCCGCGCACGCGCGCCGCCGAACCGGCGGCGATACGCGGCGTGCGGCCGCAATCTGCCCGCATCCTAGCATTCCGGCGGAACCGCCATCACCCCATTCGCCGGGAGACCGCCCACCGCGCATCGTCGTCCGCCTCGTCATCGTCCGGTCACGGCCGCCGCAAATCGAGCGTGAACGGGAATTCGCGGCTCGGCGCGGCGGGCGCGACCTCCATCCGCCCCGGCGTATGCCCCATCTCGACGAAGCGTGCGAGCCGGCGGCTCTCCGCTTCGTAGGCATTGACCGGGAACGTCGCGTAGTTGCGTCCGCCCGGATGCGCGACGTGGTAGCGGCAGCCGCCGAGCGAGCGCTGCAGCCACGTATCGACGATGTCGAACGTGAGCGGCGCGTGCACGCCGATGGTCGGATGCAGCGCGGACGGCGGCGACCACGCCTTGTAGCGCACCCCCGCGACGTATTCGCCGACGGTGCCGGTCGGCTGCAGCGGCAACGCGCGGCCGTTGACGGTCACGACGTGGCGGTTGTCGTTCAGCCCCGTCACGCGCACTTCGAGCCGTTCGACCGACGAATCGACGTAGCGCACCGTGCCGCCGGGCGCCCCCTCCTCGCCCATCACGTGCCACGGTTCCAGCGCGCCGCGCAGCGACAGCTGCATGCCGTTCACCGCGATCTGGCCGAACAGCGGGAAGCGGAATTCGAAGTGCGGCGCGAACCACGCGGGATCGAACGCGAAACCGGCGTCGCGCAGCTCGGCCAGCACGTCGTCGAAATCCATCTGAAGAAACTCGGGCAGCATGAAGCGGTCGTGCAGCGCGGTGCCCCAGCGCGTGAGCGGCGTCGTGTACGGCGCGGCCCAGAAACGCGCGACCAGCGCGCGCAGCAGCAATTGCTGCACGATGCTCATCCGTGCATGCGGCGGCATCTCGAACGCACGCAGTTCGAGCAGGCCGAGCCGGCCGGTCGACGAGTCGGGCGAATACAGCTTGTCGATACAGAATTCGCTGCGGTGCGTGTTGCCCGTCACGTCGATCAGCAGGTTGCGCAGCACGCGGTCGACCAGCCAAGGCGGCATGTCCTGCCCGAACAGCAGCTTGTTGCGCTGGATCTCGGCGAACGCGATGTCGAGCTCGTAGAGCTGGTCGTTGCGCGCCTCGTCGACGCGCGGCGCCTGGCTGGTCGGCCCGATGAACAGCCCGGAGAACAGGTAGGACAGCGACGGATGGTTGTGCCAGTACGCGATCAGGCTCGCGAGCAGGTCCGGGCGGCGCAGGAACGGGCTGTCGGCCGGCGTCGCGCCGCCGAGCACGAAGTGGTTGCCGCCGCCGGTGCCGACGTGGCGGCCGTCGACCATGAACTTCTCGCTGCACAGCCGCGACTGCCACGCGGCGTCGTACAGGAATTCGGTGTGGTCGACGAGCTCGTCGAAGTTGGCGGCCGGATGGATGTTCACCTCGATCACGCCGGGGTCGGGCGTCACCTGCAGCAGCTTCAGCCGCGCGTCGCGCGGCGGCGGATAGCCTTCGAGCACGAGCTTCACGCCCAGCGCGTGCGCGGTCAGCTCGATCGCGCCGAGCAGGTCGAGATAATCCTCGAGCGCGGCAAGCGGCGGCATGAACAGGTACAGGATGCCGTTGCGCACTTCGACGCACAGCGCGGTGCGCGTAATCCACGCGGCCGATTCGAAGCGCTCGGGAACGCGACCCGGGTCGCGCGCGGCAGGCCGACCGTTCCCGGCCGCGCCGTCGTTGCGCCACTGCATCACGGTCTGCGCGGACGCCTCGCGATGCACGCCGGACAGGTAGCGCGGCGCATCGGCCGGCCCCGCGTAGCGCGCGCGGATCGCGGCGGCTTCCGGCAGCGCGTCGCGCGGCGCGAACGGATCGCGCTCGACGAGATACGGATAGTCGGCGCGGCTGGCCCACGGCAGCGAATCGAGCGGCAGCCGATAGCCCATCGGCGAATCGCCGGGCACGAGGTACATCCGCTCGTCGCGGAAGAACCACGGCCCCGTCTGCCAGCGCGGCCCGTCGAGGCCCGGCGCCGTGTCCACGCGCTTGACCGGCAGCACGTAGCCGACCACGCTGTCGAGCTGCTGCTCGAACACCTTGCGCAGCCGCGCGCGTTCGAGCTCGTCGTCGAGGCGCGAGTCGAACGGGTCGACGTTGACCGGCAGCCGGCGCTCGCGCCACAGGTAGTACCACACGTCCTCGTAGCCGGGCCGGATGAATTCGCCGGTCAGGTTCAGCCGCGCGGCCAGCGCATCGATGAAGCGCTTCGCGTCGTCGGTCGTATACGCGGACGGCTCGCGCTCGTCGGCGAACAGCGACGGGTCGTGCCACACGGGCTGGCCGTCGGCACGCCAGAAGATCGACAGCGCCCAGCGCGGCAGCTGCTCGCCCGGATACCACTTGCCCTGCCCGAAATGCAGGAAGCCGCCGTCGCCGTACTCGGCGCGCAGCCGCTGCACGAGTTCGGTCGCGTAACCACGCTTGGTCGGGCCGAGCGCGTCGGTGTTCCACTCGGCACCGTCGCGATCGTCGATCGACACGAAGGTCGGCTCGCCGCCCTGGGTGAGCCGCACGTCGCCGGCCTCGAGTGCGCCGTCGACCTGCGAGCCGAGCGCCAGCACGGCGTCCCATTGCGAATCCGTATACGGCTTCGTCACGCGCGGCGATTCGTACACGCGCGTCACGGTCATCTCGTGCTCGAACGACACCTCGCACTCGTCGATCAGCCCCTCGACCGGCGCGGCGCTCGTCGGCTGCGGCGTGCAGGCCAGCGGAATGTGGCCCTCGCCCGCGAGCAGGCCCGAGGTCGGGTCGAAGCCGATCCAGCCGGCGCCCGGCAGGTACACCTCGCACCATGCGTGGAGGTCGGTGAAGTCGACCGACGTGCCGCTCGGGCCGTCGAGCGACTTCACGTCGGGCGTGAGCTGGATCAGGTAGCCCGACACGAAACGCGCGGCGATGCCGAGATGGCGGCACAGCTGCACGAGCAGCCACGCGCTGTCGCGGCACGAGCCGGACGCCAGCTTGAGCGTCTGCTCGGGCGTCTGCACGCCCGGCTCCATCCGCACGAGATAGCCGATGTCGCGCTGCAGTTGCTGGTTCAGCGCAACGAGGAAGTTCACGGTGCCGGCCGGCGTGCGATCGACGCCGTCGACGTACGCGCGGAACAGCGGCGCCGCGCTCGTCTGCGGGTCGCACACGAGATACGGCGCGAGCTCGGTCTTCAGCGCATCGTCATAGCTGAACGGGTATTGCTCCGCGCTCGCCTCCAGAAAGAAGTCGAACGGGTTGTACACCGACATCTCGGCGACGAGATCGATCGTGATCTCGAAGTGCTCGGTGCGCTCCGGAAACACGAGCCGCGCGAGATAGTTCGAGAACGGGTCCTGCTGCCAGTTGATGAAGTGCTGCGCGGGCTCGACCGTCATCGAATACGCGAGGATCGGCGTCCGGCAGTGCGGCGCGGGCCGCAGCCGCACGACCTGCGGGCCGAGGTTGACGAGCCGGTCGTAGCGATAGCGGGTGGTGTGATGCAGCGCGACGTGGATGGACATGGGAGCTCGGTTCGGGTTGGGCCGGCCGCGCGCCGCGTCGCGTTGAACGCGACGCGGCGGCCCGGCCTGGCGGATTCGGCGAAAGCGCGCGTCGGGTCAGACGAGCTCGGGTGTCTGCACGACGCTGATCTCCACGCCGACGGCCGTCGCGCCGAGCCCCGTCACCGGCTGCGCGTCGCGAAAGTCGAGGCCGACCGCGATGCGCACGTAGCGCTCGTCCGGGCAGCGATTCATGAACGGATCGAAGCCGACCCAGCCGAGCCCTTCGACATAGGCCTCGGCCCACGCATGGCCGGCCGGCTGCTGCATCAACCCGGCCGCTTGCGGCTGCGCACCGAGCGCCGGCTGCGGCAGCCCCTGCGATTGCGCGGCGTGCGACGCGCCGAGCACCTGCTGCATGCCCTCGCCGCTCTGCAGCGCGAGCGCTTCTTCCTCCTCGTCGTCACCCACGTTCTGCTTCGCGTCGGCGATGCGCTGCATCGCGCTGTCCGCGAGCACGTAGCCGGAGATATAGCGCGCGGGAATCTTCAGCACGCGCGCGGCCGCGATGAACGCATGCGCATGGTCGCGGCTCGTGCCCTCGCCGCTTTGCAGCGCGGTTTCCGCGTCGACGGGCGCGTCGGCGGCCAGGTTCGGCGCATACGCGATGCGGTCATGCACTTCCGTCATCAGCCAGTGCAATGCGTCGAGGCCGCGCGGGTCGATGGGCAGCGCTTCCGTGAGCTCGCGCACGGTGTCGCCGGCCTTCGTGAGCGCGGTCTCGCGTTCGAAGATCCACGGCGGCGCATAGCCTTCGGGATTGCCGAGAATGCCGGCGCGGTCCTGCGTCTCGACGACGCCGGCCGCGATGACGACGATCTCGGCCTTCGCGCCGCGCTCGTGCCGCACGAGGTCGATGCGGTTGCCGAGCCCGTCGGCATAGGACAGCGACGGCTCGACGCCGTCGATCGTGACCTGCCATGCGCGCACCGTCTGCCCGGGGCCTGATTGCGGGCGCAGCCGCAGCCGTTGCAGCGCATGGGTGGCTTGATCGTCGAACTGATAACGCGAGATGTGTCGAATGGCGAGTCGCATGGCAAGTCTCAGTCGAAGTTGTAAGCCTGGGCGATTTCGATCCCGAGGCTGTTGTTGCGGCCGATGAAGTCGGTCAGGAATTCGTGCAGGCCGCTCTTGAAGATCCGCTCGACCGACGTATCGGACAGCATCTGCAGGATCTTCGTGGCCGTGTCGTGACACGGGTGTGTCACGCCGTAATCCTTTGCGAGCAGGTTCAGGCTCGACACGACGCGCCCGTAGCAATAGCGCAGCGAACGCGGCATGCGGCCGTTCAGGATCAGGTAGTCGGCGATGTTCATCGGCTTGTACTGCACGTCGTACACCCAGCGGTACGAACGGTGCGCGGCGACGCAGCGCAGGATCGTCTCCCACTGGTAGTTGTCGAGGATCGTGCCGACGTGCGACACCGACGGCAGCAGCAGGTGGTACTTCACGTCGATGATCCGCGCGGTGTTGTCCGCACGCTCGATGAATGCGCCGATCTGCGCGAAATCGAAGATCTCGTTGCGCAGCATCGTGCTGTAGAAGCTGCCGAGGATCAGCGCGGTTTCGCGCTTCACTTCGTCGAGCACGGCCGGCAGCTCGCTTTCCGGCACCGGCTGCGCGAGCGCGCGGCGCAGCGCGAGCCATGCGCCGTTCACGCTCTCCCACGCCTCGCGCGTGAGCGCCGTGCGCACCATCCGCGCATTCGAGCGCGCGGCCTCGATGCACGACAGCACGCTCGACGGGTTGTCGCGGTCGCGCAGCAGGTAGTCGGTCACGGTATCGGCCGCATACGCGTCGTATTTCTGCCGGTAACCTTCATCCGTGCCCGAGCTGACGAGCACCGACGACCATTCGGCCGGCGCGTCGGACGTGCGCGTGAGCGCCATCCGCAGCCCGGCATCGACGATGCGCGCGATATTCTCCGCGCGCTCGATATAGCGGTACATCCAGTAGAGACCGCTTGCAGTACGTCCCAGAAGCATCTCGTGTCCACTCCGTCTTCGTTCGGTTCGCGCGCCGGCTCCGGCGCGCGCGGTAGCATCCGGCTCAGTCGGCCAGCACCCAGGTGTCCTTGGTGCCGCCGCCCTGGCTCGAGTTGACGACGAGCGATCCCTCCTTCAGCGCGACCCGCGTGAGCCCGCCCGGGGTGATGCGGATCCGGTCCGACACCAGCACGAACGGCCGCAGGTCGACGTGGCGCGGCGCCAGGCCGGCGTCGGTCAGGATCGGCGTCGTGGACAGCGCGAGCGTCGGTTGCGCGATGTAGTTCGCGGGGCGCGCGCGCAGCTTCGCGGCGAACGCCTCGAGCTCGGCCTTCGACGCGCACGGCCCGACCAGCATCCCGTAGCCGCCCGAGCCGTGCACTTCCTTCACGACCAGTTCGTCGAGATGGTCGAGCACGTACTTCAGGCTGTCGGCCTCGCCGCAGCGCCAGGTCGGCACGTTCTCCAGCAGCGCCTTGCGGCCCGTGTAGAACTCGACGATCTCCGGCATGTACGAGTAGATCGCCTTGTCGTCGGCGATGCCCGTGCCGGGCGCGTTCGCGATCGTGATGTTGCCCGCGCGGTAGACGTCCATGATCCCCGCGACGCCGAGCACCGAATCGGGGCGGAACGTGAGCGGATCGAGGAACGCGTCGTCGACGCGGCGGTACAGCACGTCGATCGGCTGGAAACCTTCGGTCGTGCGCATCGCGACGCGGCCGTCGATCACCTGCAGGTCGCTGCCTTCGACGAGATGCACGCCCATCTGGTCGGCGAGGAACGAATGTTCGTAGTACGCCGAGTTGTGGATGCCCGGCGTGAGCACGGCGACGGTCGGGTTGTCGGCGTTGCCGCCCGGCGGGCATACGGCCGCGAGCGACTGGCGCAGCATCTGCGGATAGGTTTCGACCGGGCGCACCTTGACCTGCTGGAACAGCTCCGGAAAGAGCTGCATCATCGTCTCGCGGTTTTCCAGCATGTACGACACGCCGGACGGCGTGCGCGCGTTGTCTTCCAGCACGTAGAACTCGTTTTCGCCGGTGCGCACGATGTCGACGCCGATGATGTGCGTGTAAACGTTGCCGGGCGGCCGGAAGTCGATCATCTCCGGGATGAACGCTTCGTTGTGCGCGATCAGGTGCTTCGGCACGATGCCGGCGCGCACGATTTCCTGACGATGGTAGATGTCGTCGAGGAAGGCGTTGAGCGCCATCACGCGCTGCTCGATGCCGAGCGACAGCCGGCTCCATTCCGTGCCCGAGATGATGCGCGGGACGATGTCGAACGGAATCAGCCGCTCGGCGGCCTCCGCGTCGCCGTAGACGGCGAATGTGATGCCCGTCTTGCGGAACACGCCTTCCGCGTCGTGGGCTTTCTGGGCGAGGCTCGCGGGATTCTGCGTGTCGAGCCACTGCTTCAGGCGCGCGTAAGGCGCCCTTACCATGTCGCCGGATTGCAGCATTTCATCGAATGGCTTCATCGATCTTTTCTCCATCGATCGTTTTCCCCGGCATTGCGCATGCCGGACCGGCGTTACGACTGCGTTGCAAGGAACGTGCCTTGCGGGCTCCCTCGATAATCCCCCCTTTTTGCGCCGCGCCAGGCACGCCCGGGCGATATTGCGCACCACGGTGGTGCAGCGCCCGGCGCGACGTGCGACGACGGTGCGTCGCAGGCGCGCACGGCCGATGCTGCGCCGCGTCTTCCGAACATAGTTCCCCCGCGTGTCATGAATGTGCAATCTGCACTGCACAAAAAAAACGGCGCGACCGGGCACCGGGCCGCCACAATGGAGGCGGGCCGGCACGCACACGGCGCAACCGGCCCTGCGGGGAAGTACCGTCTGCGGTGCGCCGGCAGTTCGATGCTGTGAACTGTCCGGTTAGCCGGATCCGGCACCTCAACGCTATGCAGCCGTAATCCCGCCGACAACGCCCATGCATATTTCGACTGACACCGATCGAAAAAAAACATCGGGCCGACCCACGCGAGGCGCGGTACGCTAGAAAATTGGTGCAGCACGGGGTGCCGCCCTTCAGGCACCCGACTATAAAAAGCGAAGATCGAAATGGAAGCAAAGTGGCTGGAAGATTTCCTGAGCCTTGCGGATACCAAGAGTTTTTCCCGGGCCGCACGTCACCGGCACCTCACGCAGTCGGCATTCAGCAGACGAATTGCCGCGCTCGAAACCTGGATGGACGCGAAGCTGGTCGACCGGAGCATCAACCCGATCACGCTGACGCCGGCCGGCCAGATGTTCCGCGGGCTCGCCGCGGACATCCTGCGCAGCATGTATGCGGCGCGCAATCTCGTGAACGGCTACGACCAGTTCGCGGCCAGCGATCAGGTCGTGCGTTTCGCGGTCGCGCATACGCTCGTCTTCACGCTGTTCCCCGAATGGCTCAAGCAGCTCAACGGCGAAGTCGGCCACGTGACCGCACGCGTGAACGCGGTGAACGTGCCGGAAGGCGTGCAGCAGCTCGTCGAAGGTGAATGCGACCTGCTGCTCGGCTATCACCATCCGCAGTTGCCGATCGTGCTCGACCCGAACCACTTCCCGTTCGTCAGCCTCGGCGTCGAACGGATCCTGCCCGTATCGACGCCCGATGCGCGCGGCAAGCCCGTGTTCCAGCTGCCGGGCACACCCGACGCACCGCTGCCGCTGCTCGCGTATTCGTCGGGCGCGTTCCTCGGCAACATCGTCGAGATGCTGCTGCTGAACGCAACCGAGCCGTACGTGGTGCACCGGTGCTTCGAGACGCACATGTCCGAGGCGTTGAAGGGCATGGTCGTGGCCGGGCACGGGATCGGCTGGCTGCCGGAAAGCTGCGTTGCGAAGGAACTCGCGGAAGGTACGCTCGTATGCGCGGGTTCCGGCGACTGGATCACCGAACTCGAAATCCGTCTGTATCGGTCGGCCCGCAAGCGCGGGCTCGCGGCCGAGCAACTGTGGACGTACATCATGAACCGGCCGCGCGCAACGGTCGAAGGTGCCGTCGCCGCGGACGAACCGGCATCCGCGCCGGCGACGCGCATCGCGCGGCGCAGCGCGGGCGCCGGCCGCTGATCTTCGCGATGGTGATTGCGTTCGCGTTCGCGTCGTGTCCGGCGACGACGCGAACGCAACCGCGAATTTCAACCACGCGGTGCGCGCATGTATCCGCGTCGCTTCCCGGCGAACGCGACCCGCTTTTCCGATAGCAAACCGCGATCCCGCCGTCGCCCGAAAAATAACGCGACAGACCGGTAATCGTTATCAGTGGAATCGCAAACGTTTGCAATTCACGACTTGATTTTTTTACATCCGGCACGATGCCCGGATATATTCCGTCTTATTATCAGGACAGAAATAACCTGTTACAGAACAAATTAAAAGTTTCGATTCAGCCGTAACAATCTAAAATACCAGCAACGTCACGCCACCCTTTTATTTCGCTCGACCTGTACCCGAATCGACCTCGATTCGCCGCAAACACAGCCGCAAACATTTCTTTTATCAGTCGTTATCTTTCGGCACGAAGGTCGATACAACAGACGTGATTCAATACGAGCAGGATCATCGCTACCGAATAGCAATATTCATATTCGGCAATATCGACTTTCTTCAGTATTAAGAGAGTCAAACAAATCCGTCCTTATCCTATGTAAATAGGATATTTCACCGCCGTCCCATTCGGGCCACACGCGATTGTTGGTTCGTAATCCATCGTGTATCAATAGCGTGTCGCAAAAAGAACGCTGGCAAATTTGACTCGGAATAAATACTCGTCATTGATTCCGGAACGGAGGTTGCAATGCCTTCCTCGTTTCAACAGCACGCTCGCCCTTTCCTGAGTGCCGCCCTCTCCGCGCTCTGCATGAATGCAACGGCCCAGACGCCTGCGTCGGGTCCGGGCGACGGGCGCTACGTGATCTCGTATATCTGCGGCGACGCGCAGATCGACGGCACGGCGCCGCTGCCTCCCGACGGCCGGCCGTACAACCTGGGCGTGTCGTTTGCTTCGGCCGGCACCGGGCAGCCGCTTGCGAATGTGCAGGTGCGTCTGCGGCGCCACGGGCGCGTGCTCGTCGAATTCAACGCGTCCGGGTCGCGCTGCCTGTTCAGCGTGCCCGACGCCAGTTACCGGATCGAGGGGACGTACCGGGGAGCCACCCAGTTCGCGATCGTGGAAACGGGGGCACTCACCACGCAGTTGCGATGGTAAGTCCCGCCTGACCCCGCCCCGATCACGCCATTCACCGCCGCGCATCGAATCGAGGAGCATTGCATGCTTCCTGCCGAACGACCGGACCGCTCGCCCGCCCCCCAGCCGAAACCCTCCTGGGGCCCGGGAAAGAACGCAGCACTCAGCTTCGTCGCGTTTGCCACGATCTTCGGCCTCTTCGCGTATGCCGAGCGAGACACGACCGTCGGCCACCCGAGCGTGGCGCACGACATCTCCGGCGCAATCGGAACCGCGGTCGGGAAGTATCGCAACGCGATCGTGACCCTGGCCTCCCGCGCGAGCGCGTCGTCCGGCACATCCGTCGCGCCCGTGCCGGGGTCGACACGCGCGCAGGCCACACCGCCCGCGCCGCGATGGCGGGCAGCGTCGGCTGCACCCGCGGTATCGACCGTGCCGCCCGCCACGCTCGCGGTCGCACCGGAAACCGCGCCGCGCCCCGCTTCCCGCGCCGTCGCGACGCACCGGCGGCCGCCCCATGCGCCACCCGTGACACTCGCGGCCGGTACGCAGCAGGCAACCGCCTCCGGTCGCGCCGCCACGCGGCACGGCGTCACGCATCGGCCGCCGCATGCGGACACGCTGGCAGGCACGGACAAGCGGATGGACTTCGCGCCCAAACCCCGGGCGTACCGCACCGCCCCCACGCGCATGCAGACGGCGAGTGTCACGCACGCGGAGCTGGAAAGCGCGCGTGCGCTGGCGAAGGCGCGCTCGTGCGCGGTGATCGACGAATGGAACTGTGTCGAGCAAAACGCGAGCCGGGCGCTCGCGATCGACCCGACGAACAGCGAATCGCGTGCCTTGCTCGGCCAGGCGATCCGTAACCGGCTGTGAGCCGGCGCCGCATTGCCGGGCACTCGCAGCCCGGCCGCGCGACACGCGACGACATGCGTCGTCACGCGTGTCACCGATGTGATCGTTTCGAAAGGAGGACACCTCGTGGCCAACAATCATCAACAATCCTGCACGGCCGTCGCTCCGTCCAACCGGCGGATCCTCCTGCATGCGCCGCTGGTATTGCTGCTCGTCGCGTCCGGCCCCTGCTTCTCCGCCGAAGGCGATACGGAGTCGGGCCGCATCAGTGAAATCGCCGGGTCCGCCGACGCACCGGATCGGAGGCCGCCCGACGTGCCAGCACAGGGTTCGCCCGCGCCGGATGTGCAACCGCCGAATGCGCGGACGCTGATCGCGCAGGCATCGAGTGCGCAGATGCCCGACGCGTCAACGCCCGCCGCTTCACAGCCCGCTTCACAGCCCGATCCGCAGCCCAGTTCGCAAACGCCCGGGGCGCCGACGTCGAGCGCGTCGACACCGGGCATGCCGGCGCCGAACGCACAGGCCCCCGGCGCACAGCCGCCAGCCTCCCAGGTACCCGAAGCCCAGGCGCCGAACGCGCAGATACCCGACCTCCGCACCGCCGATCCGGCCACGGTCCGCAATGACGTGTTCGGCCTCGCGTCGAGCGGCGGCGCGGTCAAGGCGCTGGAGGAAGCGAAAGCGCGCCCCGACGTGTTCTCCGCGGTCGATCTCGCGCGGCTCGAGGAACTGTCGATCCGCCAGCAGGTGCGCGGCGGACGCGACAAGTCGCGCTCGATGACGAGCGCCGACCGCTTCGACGGGATCGACAGCGCGCTCGCCGCCGCGGACGACCTCGACAAGCGGATGCCGTCCACGCCCGAGTATTCGCCGGTCAGGACGGCGCTCGCCGGCGACCGGACGGTAGCGCTGGCGGCACGCGGCGAGATGAAGCAGGCCGTCGCGACGTTCGAGACGATTCCGCCGGACGCGGAGATCTCGATCGACGCACTGGCGGCCGTCGGCGACGCGTACCTGTACCTGAGCGAACCGGGCAAGGCCAACGTGGTATACCAGCGCGCGCTGAAGCAGGCGACCGCGCCGCAGGCCGACATCGCGACGCGCGGCTTCCAGTACGGCGCACGCACGCGCCCGATCGAATTGCGCGAGGGGCTGTTCTGGTCGTACGTCGACCAGGGACGCGCGGCCGATGCGAACCTGGCGCTCGAGGACATGGGCAAATCGCTGCCGCCGGCCAAGGACGTGCGCACCTGGGGGCCGGAAAACGACGACTACCTGCGCTACTACCGGCTGCGCGCGCAATACCTGATCTATACGGGCCGGGTGGACGAAGGAATCGCCTCGCTGGAAAAGCTCGAGAAGGAAGTGCCGTTCAACGCGGAAGTCCGCGCCGCGCATGCCGACGCGGTCTCGGGCCAGTCGCACCCGCGCCAGGCGATCGCGATGTATCGCGCGTCGCTGACCGACCACCCGGACAGCGTCGAGATGCTCGCGGGGCTCGGCCGCGCATCGCTGACGGCAGACGATTACGCGAGCGCGAGGAACGTCGACCAGACCCTGGGCAACACGTTCCCGGACAGCGGCGCCGTGCGCGGGTTCAAGCGCGACTACAAGGCGTACCGCAGCCCCGTGTTCACGACCGACCTGAGCTTCGAGCACGGCAACAGCGCACTGGCCGACAACAGCTTCACGTCGGACAGCTATGTGTATTCCCAACCGTTCGGCGACAACTGGCGTGTCTTCTCGCATACGTTCTTCGGCCATGCCCAAACCGACGGCGGCAACATCAGCCGCACGCGCACGGGCGTCGGCGGCGACTACCGGCACGGCCCGCTCACCGTGCTGGGCGAAGTCACGCGCTCGTTCGGCGCGGACGGCCGAACCGGCGGCCGCGGGTCGATCGCGTACGCGCTGAACGACTACTGGACGGTTGGCGCCGGGCTCGACACCAACGACAACTCGCTGCCGTGGAAGGCGTATGCGGCGCACATCTGGGGCCGCTCCGCGAACGTCTCGATCGTGTATCGCCAGAGCGACCGCCGCGAAGTCAAGCTGAGCTACGGCGTGAGCCGCTACAGCGATTCGAACCTGCACCAGGAGATTTCCGCGACCGCCACGCAGCGCGTGTACACGTCCGCCACCCAGCTCGTCAACGTGTCGCTGGACCTCGGCACCGACAGCAACACGCGGCAGGACGCCCCCTACTTCAACCCGGGCCGCGACTATGCGGCCGCGGCGACCGTCATGCACCAGCTGACGCTGTGGAAGAAGGGCGACATGTCGCTGCAGCAGCGCCTGTCGGCGTCAGGCGGTGTTTACAACGAGCGCGGCTTCGGCACGAGCCCGCTGTGGACCGCGCGCCTCGAGCACGCGTGGACGTTCAAGCACGACATCACGCTGACCTACGGCGTCGAGGTCAGCAGCCACGCATACGACGGCCAGCGCGAGCGCTCCGAAACCGGCTTCCTGTCGGTCAACCTGCCGTTCTAGCAAGGAGATCGGACAATGCAATCCAGACGGACCTTCATGTGCGGATGCCTCGGCAGTTTCGCCGCCTGTTCGCTGTTCCCGAGCGTGACTCATGCCAGGATGATCGACCTGCTGCCGCCTTCCGACCCGGCCGACGGCAAGACATTTCGCGTGATCTGCCTGCATGACGTGCGCGACAACCTGCTCGCGACGTTCTCGTCGTCGACGATGGTCGATCCGTTCGCGGTCGACACCGGCACGCTGACCGCGATCTTCTCGTGGCTGCAGACCAACAACTACCACACCATCACGGTCAAGCAGATCGAAGCGTCACGACACGGCGGCAAGCCGCTGCCGCCGCGCGCGGTGTTGCTCACGTTCGACGACGGCTACAGCAGCCACTACACGAAAGTCCTGCCGCTGCTCGAGCGCTTCAAGTATCCGGCCGTGATGGGCATCGTCACCGCCTGGATCGACGCGCCGCTGGATACGCCGATCAGGATCAGCGACAAGATCCAGATGCCGCGCGACTACTTCATGACGTGGGACCAGGTGAAGAAGGTCGGCCAGTCGGAATTCGTCGAGCTCGGCTGCCACACGCACAACCTTCATCACGGCGCGGTCGCGAATCCGCAAGGCAACGAATTGCCGGCGACCACGTCGCACCTCTACCTGCAGGACCAGAAACGCTATGAAACCGACGCCGAATTCGAAGCGCGCGTGCACGACGACCTGCAGACATGCGTGCGGCAGATCCGCGAACGCACCGGCATCGTCGCACGCTCGATGGTCTGGCCATACGGCGCGGAAAACCAGCCCGTGCGCAAGATCTCGACGTCGCTCGGCATGGACATCCAGTTCAGCCTCGATGCCGGCCCGAATACGCCGGACGTGCCGCTCGACCGGTTGCGGCGGATCCTGATGATGTACGACGTCGACATCGGCGGGTTCGAGCGGTCGATGCGCGAGCCGGCCTCCAACCGCGGCGACGTCGACATTCCCGAGCGCGTCGTGCAGGTCGATCTCGACCAGGTCTACGATCCCGATCCGGCTCGCCAGGAAGCGAATCTCGGCAAGCTGATCGAGCGCATCTACCGGATGCAGCCGAAATCGGTGTACCTGCAGGCGTTCGCCGACCCGAAGGGCACGGGTGTCGCGGAATCGCTGTATTTCCCGAACCGGCACCTGCCGATGCGCGGCGACCTGTTCTCGCGCGCCGCCTGGCAGCTCAACACGCGCTCGAACGTGCAGGTGTATGCGTGGATGCCGGTGCTCGCGTTCCGACCGCGGGCGGACCAGCATCGCGGCCTCGAAGCCGTCAGCGCATACGGCGGCGCGCCGGCGCGCGAGAACGGCTCGCGCGTGTACCGCCTGAGCCCGTTCGACCCCGAAGCGCGGCTGTTCATCGAGCAGATCTACGAGGATCTCGGCAAGTACGCGTCGTTCAGCGGCATCCTGTTCAGCGACGACGCCGTGCTCGACGATTACGAAGACGCCGGCCGGCACGCGCTGAGCACGTATGCGCAATGGGGCCTGCCGGCCGACATCGGCAAGATCCGCGCGACACCCGACCTGATGAAGCGCTGGACGCGGCAGAAGAGCCGCTACCTGATCGACCTGACGCGCCAGCTGGAACAGATCGTGCTCGCGAACCAGAACGCCGGCGACGTGCTGACGGCGCGCAACATCTTCGCGCTGCCGGTGCTGAAGCCGGAATCGGAAGCGTGGTTCGCGCAGAACTACGACGACTTCCTCGCCACCTACGACTTCGTCGCGCTGATGGCGATGCCGTACATGGAACAGGCGCAGGACCCCGAGCGCTGGATGGACCAGCTCGTCGACGCCGTCCGCGCGAAACAGCTCGGCACCAGGCGCACCGTGTTCGAACTGCAGTCGTACGACTGGCACGCGCGCAAGGACATCGGCAGCACCGCGCTGCTCGCGCAGATGCGGCGCCTGCGCAGCAAGGGCGCGGTGAACTTCGGCTACTACCCGGACAACTTCCTGAACAACCAGCCGGATCTCGACACGATGCGCGACGTGATGTCGCTGAAGTCGCGCCTCGATCCGACCTCGATCAACGCGCTGATGCAGATGCAGAAAACACAGGGGACGAAGACGCCATGACCAGCCACAGCATCATCCAGCGCCTGCAGGATTTCGTCTTCTACTACCCGTTCTTCATGTCGTACCTGTGGATGATCGGCGGCGTCGTCCATTACTTCCTGCTCGAGGAGGGGCGCGTGCTGTCGACGCGCACGATCGCGGCGAGCGGGATCCCGAAGATCTCGATCGTCGTGCCGTGCTTCAACGAGGCGGCGAACGCGCGCAGCGTGATCCGACACCTGGACGGGATGCAGTACCCGAACTACGACATCATCGCGGTCAACGACGGCAGCCGGGATCGCACCGGCGAGATCCTCAACGAGCTGGCCGTCGAGATCCCGCGGCTGCTCGTGATCCATCACGCGCGCAACGAAGGCAAGGCGGTCGGGCTCACGACCGCGGCCGCGGTATCGAACGCGGAATACCTGCTGTGCATCGACGGCGATTCGCTGCTCGCGCACGATGCGATCGGCTGGATGCTCGAGCACTTCCTGACCGACCCGGGCGTCGGCGCCGTGACCGGCAACCCGCGCATCCGCACGCGCACGTCGCTGCTCGGCCGCATGCAGGTCGGCGAATTCTCGTCGATCGTCGGGCTGATCAAGCGCACGCAGCAGGTGTACGGCCGCATCTTCACGGTGTCGGGCGTCGTCACGATGTTCCGCAAGACCGCGCTCGCCGACGTCGGCTACTGGAGCGCGGACATGCTGACCGAGGACATCGACATCAGCTGGAAGCTGCAATGCCGCGACTGGCGCGTCGTATACGAGCCGCACGCGCTCAGCTGGATCCTGATGCCCGAGACGCTGATGGGGCTCTACCGGCAGCGGCTGCGCTGGTCGAAAGGCGGCATCCAGGTGCTGCTGAAATATGCGGGCACGCTCGCGCGGCCGACCCAGATGATGATGTGGCCGCTGTTCGTCGAGTACCTGATCGGCATCGCGTGGGCCTATTCGATGTCGTTCATCCTGCTGCTCGCGCTGGTGGACGTCGTCTATCCGCTGCCGCTGAGCTGGCACGTATCGGTCGTGCCGCACTGGCACGGGATGTTGCTGGTTGCGACCTGCATCCTGCAACTGATCATCGGCAGCATGATCGATCGTCAGTATGACGAAAAACTCCTGATGTACTTCCTGGACACCATCTGGTACCCCGTTGCTTTCTGGCTGATCAGCATGATCACTACCGTCGTCGCCCTGCCGGCCGTCGTGCTGCGGGGCCGCGGCAAGCGGGCCGTGTGGGTCAGCCCCGACCGAGGCATTCAACATGAAGAACGCGCCGATTATTGACCTCTCCCTGCGCACGCCGCGCGAAATGATCGCCGAACGCGGCCGCGTCGCCGGGCTCGCGCAGGTCGTCTGGTTCCGTCTCGTGCGGCCCGCGCTGGTGGGCGCCGTATGGGCGTCGATCTGCATCTATACGTATCGCTACCTGCTGCCGTTCAACCCGGCCGAGATGCCGATCGAACAGATGGTGTTCTACGCGACCAGCATCGCGATCATCGCGGGCACCATCGTCATGTGGCTGATCGCCGGGCGCGTCGTGCATCCGCTGGCGTTCCGGCTGCGCGTGTCGAAGATGCTGCGGCGTTCGGCCAGCGCGAAGGTGCGCTCGGTGCCGCCGACCGTGCTGGCCAGCGCCCGTCGGCGCGGCGCGCGCCGCACGACGCGCATTCTCGTCGCGTCGCACGACGCGAACGGCTCGATCTCAGGCATCGAATGGGTCGCCCACGCGGGGCCGCCGCCCCGCGAGTAGGTCAGCGGAGCCGCGCCGCGCACGGGACCGCATCGGTGCCGCGCGGCGCCACTCCTGAAGCCGCACTGCCGCGCTGTGCCGGCAGGCCGGCAACCTTTTGCAGTTTTTGCGGACGAGGTGAATCATGTGCGGAATCGTCGGAGCAAGCGGCCTGAACAATCAGGTGCCGCAACTGGTCAATGCGCTGAGCCGGCTCGAGTATCGCGGCTACGATTCGTGCGGCATCGCCGTGCAGGACGACGGCCGCCTGCGCAGCGAGCGCACGCTGCGGCGCGTGACCGACCTGCAGGCCCGCGTGCTGACGCTGGGCCTCGAGGCGCAGACCTGCATCGCGCATACGCGCTGGGCGACACACGGCGCACCGTCGGAAATGAACGCGCATCCGATCATGTCCGGCGACACGATCGCGGTCGTGCACAACGGCATCATCGAGAACCACGACGCGCTGCGCGCGGAGTTGCGCGAGCGCGGCTATACGTTTCGCGGCCAGACCGACACCGAGGTGATCGCGCACCTGATCCACAGCCTCTATCGCGACGACCTGTTCGACGCGGTCGTGCGCGCGGTGAAGCGGCTGCACGGCGCGTATGCGATCGCCGTGCTGAGCGCGCGCGAGCCGCAGCGCCTCGTCGCCGCGCGCGCGGGCTCGCCGCTCGTGATCGGCATCGGTGCCGAACAGAACTACCTCGCGTCGGATTGCGCGGCCCTCGGCGACCTGACCGACCGCTTCGTTTACCTGGAGGACGGCGACGTCGCGCTGATCACGCCGGAGCGCATCGCCGTGGTCGACTCGGGCGGGCACGACGCCCAGCGCCCGCTGTGCCAGGTGAAGGCGCGCGAAGGCGACGCCGCGCTCGGCCCGTATCAGCACTTCATGCAGAAGGAGATCTTCGAGCAGCCGAAGGCGATCGACAACACGCTCGACGGCATCGACACGATCTCGCCGGCGCTGTTCGACGCGACCGACGGCGCGCGCGCGCGACTGTCGAGAGTCAGGAGCGTGCTGCTGCTCGGCTGCGGCACCAGCTACTACGCGGGCCTGACCGCGAAATACTGGCTCGAGTCGATCGCGGGCGTGCCCGCCCAGGTCGAGATCGCCAGCGAATTCCGCTACCGCGACACGGTGGCCGATCCGCGCACGCTCGTCGTCGGCATTTCGCAATCGGGCGAAACCGCCGACACGATCGGCGCGATCGAACGGGCGCGCGACATGGGCCAGGAACTGTCGATGGCGATCTGCAACGTGGCGACCAGCACGATCGCGCGCAACGCGCCGCTGCGGTTCCTGACACGGGCCGGCATCGAGCTCGGCGTCGCGTCGACCAAGGCGTTCACGACGCAACTCGTCGCGCTGTTCGTGCTGACGCTGACGCTCGCGCAGCTGCGCGGCCGGCTCGACGCGGCGCAGGTCGCGCTGCACCTGAAGCAGTTGCGTGCGCTGCCCGAGCGCATCGGCCACGCGCTCGCGCTCGCGCTCGAAACGCAGATCATGGGCTGGGCCGCGAAGTTCGCGCGTACCGAAAACGCGCTGTTCCTCGGGCGCGGCATTCATTTTCCGATCGCGCTGGAAGGCGCACTGAAGCTCAAGGAGGTGTCGTACATCCACGCCGAAGGTTATGCGGCCGGCGAACTGAAGCACGGCCCGCTCGCGCTCGTCACGAGCGCGATGCCGGTCGTCACGATCGCGCCGGACGACCGCCTGTTCCAGAAGCTGAAGTCCAACATGGCCGAGGTGCGCGCGCGCGGCGGGCGGCTCTACGTGCTGGCGGGCAGCGCACTCGAGATCGACGCCGACCGCGACACGCACCTGATCCGCGTGCGCGAATCGAGCGACCTGCTGTCGCCGATCGTCAACGTGATCCCGCTGCAACTGCTCGCGTATCACGTCGGCTGCGCGCGCGGCGCCGACGTCGACAAGCCGCGCAACCTCGCGAAATCGGTGACCGTCGAATGAGGTGGCGAGCGCGCCCGGCGCAGGCGGTCGCGCGGTGCGTCGCGGCCGCGCTGTGCGGCGCAAACTGCATCGTCACGGCGCCGCCGGCCGTCGCCGCCACGCCGGCCGTGCATACGGTCGCCGTGCCGGCCGCCCCGGCCCCCCACCCGGCCGCCGATCCACGCAGCTTCATGCACGGCATCGGCGTGGCCGACGCCGGCAACGGCAAGCGCTGGGTGTTCTTCAGCAGCTCGGGCGTCGTGCCGCGCGGCGCGATGCGCAACGGCAACTGGCCGCATGACGTGTACGTCGGCGAATGGCTGCCCGGCGCGTCGCACCTGCTGCACGTCCATACGTTCATCAGCCGCCCCGAGGCGCAGGAACCCGTGTCGATCGCGCAGAACGCGCGCGGCGACATCTTCGTCACGTTCGAGGACGGCTGGAACGCGCCGCAGGAAGTCAGCCAGCGCTACGGCGTGTACCGCCGCGACCTGAAGCCGATCAAGCCCTACCCGAACGACGTCGAATCGGGCGGCCACTCGGGGCACGTCGCCACGGCTGCCGACCGCTTCGTCGTGTTCTATTCCGCCGACTGGATCGACGGCGGCGGCGTCGACAACCTCGGCACCGGCAACGGCGTCTACGTGAAGACCTACGACGCGGCCGGGCGCGTGCTGAACCACGTCGCGGTCGCGCCGCACCGCCGCGAGTGGTGGCCCGTGGTCGCGGGCTCGCCGCATGTCGCGCTGCTCGTGTGGCAGAAGTTCATCGAAGGCAGCACGAACGCGACGCTCGAATACGCGATGTTCGACCCTGTCACCGCGAAGCTCGACAAGCCGGAGACGCTGAACGACGCGATCCAGTACTACGTTTACGCGTCGGCGTATGTGCCGGAGATCGACCGCTTCATCGTCGTCACGACGACGGCGGACGATCGCGGCGTCGCGATGCTGATCGCGCCGGACGGCCGCCGCACGGCGACGCTCGACTGCCTGCCGGCGTCGGTGCGCGAATCGGGCATCGGGGTGTCCGGCACGCATGCGTACGTGCCGATCCGCGACGGGCGGCTGCTGACGCTGGCACTCGGGCCGGCGGACATCGCGGTCGGCGGCGTGCAGCGTTCGCCGATTCCGTGGGGCATGACGGGCATCGCCGGTTTCCCGGCGCGCGGCAGCGCGATGCATTTCGTGTCGCTGACGCCGTCGGGCACGCGCGAAGCCGATTTCGAGCCGGCGCATGACACGCCGATGCCGAAACGCGCAGTGCCTTGTTCGAGTCATTGAAGCGACGACGCGCAAGTGGCGCGCGGCGCATGCCGGATGAGTGCGGTCAGTCCGCGTTTTCGCGCTCCAGTCCAAACCGCGCCACGCAATGCCACACCCATTTGGCCGTCTGATAGTCGAGTGTGCCGTCGCGCGCGCGGCCGAGCACGGCCGGCGTCACGATGCGGTCGATGGCGATGCGTTCGATCGCGCCCGCGGCCCGACGTCGGTTGCGGCTGGCCGCACCCGGTGCGTGACGAAGCACGATACACCGTCGCGCGGAACCGGTCACCCGCCCCGCGCCGCAGTCGCCAGCGCCGCGCGTACCGGATAGACTGTCGCCCGATTCCTTCCATCGGCCGCGGCGCCCCGCCTCCTGCCGCCGCCGGAACGCCCCTTCCCGGAGAACGAATGCTGAAGCGCCAGTGGTTTTCGCTCGTGCTGCTGACGGTTTGCCTGCTCGGACAACGCGCGTCGGCCCAGTCCACGCTCGAACTCGACACCGACGGCACGGCCCGTACCCTCACCCGGCAGACGCTGCTCGCACGCCCCGACGCGACGGACATCCGTGTGCCGCGCGACATCGCGTATGGCCGGCCGATGACGTTCCGTGCGGTGCCGTTCGCCGCGCTGCTCGGCGACACGCCGATGCCCGCCGACGGCGTGCTCGAAACGCGCGCCGCCGACGGTTTCGCCGCGCAACTGCCGCTGGATCTCGTGCGCCGCCGTGCGCCGGCCCGCGCCGTTCCGTGGCTCGCGATCGAGGACCGGGCCCATCCGTGGCCGAAGCTGCCCGGCAAGCAGGTCAGCGCGGGGCCGTTTTATCTGGTGTGGCTCGGGCCGGACGCCGCGTCGGTGCGCGGCGAGCAGTGGCCGTACCAGATCGTGCGCGTCGCGATCGAATCGTCGCCGCTCGCGCGCTGGCCGTCGCTTGCCGTGGATGCCGCGTTGCCTGCCGACGATCCGGCCCGTGCGGGGCAGCACCTGTTCGTCACGCAATGCCTCGCGTGCCACCGGCTCGACGGCGCGGGCAGCAGCCATGCCGGCCCCGACCTGAACACGCCGATGAACCCGGTCGACTACTTCCAGCCGGCCGCGCTGCGCCGCTACATCCGCAACCCGGCATCGGTGCGCGACTGGCCGGGCCGCGTCATGCCCGCGTTTCCGCCCGACCAGTTGAGCGACCGGGAACTCGAACAGATCGTTGCGTATCTCGCGTATATGGCGCGGCGCAAGGCCGCTCGATAACGCGCGGCCCGATTGCACGAGGAACGTTGATGACTTCAGGCGACCCGCTGTTCACCATCGCATCGATCGACGCCGCGCAGACGCACCCGCTCCGGGCAGCGATCCTGCTGAACGGCGACCTGAACGCCTGCGAACTGGCCGGCGACCATGCACCGACGACGCTGCATGTCGGCGTGCGCGACGACCGGTCGAACATCGTGGCGGTCGCGTCGCTCTGCGAGGAGCCGCGCGACGACGATCCGGCACGGCCCGCGTGGCGGCTTCGCGGAATGGCCGTTCATCCTGCCGTGCGCGGCATGGGCTTCGGGCGCGTGCTGGTGCAGGTATGCGTGCGGCATGCGCAAGCGCACGGGGCCGCGCTCGTGTGGTGTACTGCACGCGAAGTGGCGTACCGGTTCTATGAAAAGCTCGGGTTTGCGGCCGATGGTGAGATGGTGACGATGCCGGGGCGCACCGATACTGCGTTTTACGTGATGCGCCGATACATCGATCGGCATTCGCCGGCGGCCTGACGCGAATTTCGCGTGCGCGGCGCCCAGCCGAAACCGGCGCGGCCCGGCGCACACCCTGCCGCCGGGCCGCTGCCGTCGCGCTCGGGCTCAGGCCTCTTGCGCGCTCCGCAACACCGCACGCAACAGCACATCCGCCCCCGCCGCCGCCCACTCGGGCGTAATCGCTTCGGCCTCGTTGTGGCTCAACCCGTCGACGCACGGCACGAAGATCATCCCGGTCGGCGCGACGCGCGCGACATAACACGCGTCATGACCCGCGCCGGACACGATGTCCATGTGCGACAGCCCGAGCGCCCGTGCCGCGTCACGCACCGCGTCGATGCAGCGCGGCGCGAACGGGATCGGCGCATACGTGAAAATCTGCTCGATCTGCGCACCGAGGCCCGTTTCATCGGCCACACGCGCAAGTTCGGCACGCAGCGCCGCGTCCAGTTCGTCGAGCACCGCATCGTCCGGATGACGAAACTCGACCGTGAAGAAGCAGCCGCCCGGCACCGTGTTGCGCGAGTTCGGCCGCGCCTCGATCATCCCGACCGTCGCGCGTGCGTCCGGCGCGTAACGACGGCCGAGCACCTCGATGAACGCGATCATCCGCGCGGCGCCGACCAGCGCATCACGGCGGACCTCCATCGGCGTCGTGCCCGCGTGCGCGTCGACGCCGGTGAGCGTCACTTCGTACCAGCGCTGCCCCTGCCCGCCCGTCACGACACCGATCGTCTTGCTGGCCCGTTCGAGAATCGGGCCCTGCTCGATATGCAGTTCATACGCCGCGTGCACCGGATAACCGCCGACGGGTTCGGTGCCCGCGTAGCCGATCCGCGCCAGTTCCTCGCCGATCGTCCTGCCCGCGCCGTCGGTGCGCGACAGCCCGTATTCGAGCGTATAGACCCCCGAGAACACGCCGGCCGACACCATCGCCGGTGCAAAGCGCGAGCCTTCCTCGTTGGTCCAGATCACGACGTCGATCGGGCGCTCGGTCTCGAGGCCCGCGTCGTTCAGCGCGCGCACGACCTCGAGCCCGCCGAGCACGCCGTAGATGCCGTCGTAGCGGCCGCCCGTCGGCTGCGAATCGGCGTGCGAGCCCGTCATGACCGGCGCGGCGTCGGGATTGCGCCCCGGGCGGCGTGCGAACACGTTGCCCATCCGGTCCACGCGCACCGTGCAGCCGGCGTCCTGCGCCCATTGCACGAACAGGTCGCGCGACTCGCGATCGAGGTCGGTCAGCGCAAGACGGCAGACGCCGCCCTTCGGCGTCGCGCCGATCTGCGCCATCCGCTCGAGCGACGCCCACAGGCGGTCGCCGTCGACGCGCGGCGCGCTCGCGATATCCACGTTGCGGTGATCGTCACGCATCGCCGTTCTCCGGCGCCGATTGCAGTGCGTAACGGAAATCGCAGCGCTTGCCGCCCTGCATGATCGTGCTCGTGCGCGTGAGCGCGATGTCCGGCGCATAACCCTGGATGAAATGGCTGTCGCGCGCGCAGCTCAGCAGATGCCCGATCTCGCCGAGCCCCATCGCGTGATACATCTCCGCGTAGCTGCAGCGATGCACGTCGTAGTCGTAGTGCGCGTCGTCCGCGCGCCGCACCTCGACGTCGAGCGCATCGTCCTTCTCCCACAGCACCTGCAGCGCGATGAACGACTTCACGCTCGTGCCGCCCGGCTCCTGCGCGGCGAACGTGCGGCCGGCGTCGACGGCCGCGCCGCGCACGGCTTCCGCGATCACGGCCTGCGCGCGCTCGGCGCCGAACTCGCGCTTCATGATCTCGTAGATCGGCTTGATGATTTCCGCTTCGATGCGGCGCCGCGCGAGGATCCCGAGGCGCGTGTCCTCGGGGGCGGCGGCGGATGTCTGGGTCGCTTCGGTCATGGGGATCGTCCGGGTCGTTTTATCGATGTGTCGCGCTGTGTTGCGCCGTCTTGTTTACTTGGTCGCGGTGCGCGAGCCGCCGAGCACGTCGACGACGGTCCACTTGCCGCCGCGCACCTGGTAGATCGTGAAGGCCGGGTCCTTCAGGTTGCCTTCGCCGTCGAACGCGATCCGCCCCGTCACGCCGGGCCGGTCGATCGCACGCACCGCCGCGACCAGCTTCGCCGGCTGCGTCGTGCCGGCCTTCTGCGCGGCTGCGATCAGCGTGGCCGCCGCGTCGTATGCGAACGGCGCATGCAGTTCGATCGGCGCACGGAAGCGCGCCTGGTATTGCGTGTCGAATGCCTTGCCGCCCGGCATCCGGTCGAGCGGCAGGCCCGGTTCGAGCGCCGTCACGCCGTCGCCGTCCTTGCCCGCGAGCGACAGGAAGGTCTGGCTCACGAAGCCGCCCGCGCCGAGCAGCGGCGCGTTCACGCCGAGCTGGCGCATCCGGCGCGCGATCGGCGCGGCTTGTGCATCGAGGCCGCCGAAGAACACGAGATCCGCGCGCTTGCCCTTGATGGCGGTCAGCACGCCGCTGAAATCGGTCGTCTTGTCGTTCACGTACTGGCGATCGACGATCGCCCCGCCGTTCGCCTGCACGCCCTTGATGAACTGGTCGGCGAGCCCCGCGCCGAACGACGTGCGATCGTCGATCACCGCGATACGCTTCGCCTTCAGCGTCTTCACCGCATACGCGCCCGTGAAGTTGCCGCCCGCATCGTCGTGACCCATGATGCGGAACGCCGTCGCATAACCCTGCTGCGTGTATTGATGGCCGGTGGACGCCGGCGCGATCTGCGGGATGCCCGCGTCGCGGTAGACGCGCGATGCCGGCACGCTGCAGCCCGTGTTCCAGTGGCCGACGACGCCGATCACGTGCTGGTCGACGAGCTGCTGCGCGACCGCGACGGCCGTGCGCGGATCCGATTGATCGTCGGCCGCGACGAGCCTGTAGACGACCGGCTTGCCGCCGATGGTCGGATGCTTCGCGTTCGCATCGTCGATCGCGAGTTGCGCGCCGTTCTGCAGGTCCTTGCCGATCCGTGCGGACGGGCCGGTGAGCGGCGCGGCGAGACCGATCAGGACCGTCTGCGGCGCGGATTGCGCGAAGGCGGGAACGGAAGCGACCAGGGCGGCCGCCGAGAATGCGAGGCTGGCGTGGAGGAAAGCGATTTTCATGTGCGGGGATCGGTGGATCGAATCAAAACATGAAAAATATTAAATATTGAGCACCCAAACCCCAAATACCCAATTGTTGGATGCTTATACCGTTGGCGACACATTAACCTATATCACTGTAAATACAGGATATTTTTGTGTTGTCGCTCACCCTGATTTTTCGATAAAATTCGACACATGAAAAATATCGAACAATTGCCGCACGATCCACCGCTGCGCGCGGTGCGTGCGTTCGAAGCCTTCGCGCGCCTCGGGTCGGTGACCGCCGCCGCGGGCGAGCTCGACATCACGCCGTCGGCGGTCAGCCATCAGCTGCAGCTGCTCGAGGCGTTCATCCAGACGCCGCTGACGGTGCGCGAGGGCCGGCTGCTCGCGCTCACCGACGAAGGCCGCGATTATTACCGCTCGATCAGCGCCGCGTTCTCGGTGCTGCGCAGCGCGACGCGCTTCGTGCGCGACCGCTCGTCGCTGCGGCAGATCACCGTCAGCCTGATTCCGTTGCTCGGCATCGGCTGGTTCATTCCGCGGCTGCATGCGTTCCTGGCCGACAACACGGACGTCGACGTCACCGTGTTGTACGCGCATCACCGCAACTACCGCAGCGATGCGTCGGACCTGTCGATCCGCTTCGGCACCGGCGACTGGCCCGGCTATCGCTGCGAACGCCTGCTGCCGGGCGCGATGGTGCCGATGTGCAGCCCGTCGTTCCTGAAGCGCCACGGGCCGTTCCGCACGCCGGCCGATCTCGCGCGCGCCCCGCTCGTGCACGACGAGGATCGCAGCACGTGGGTCAACTGGCTGCAGGGCGCCGGGGTGCGGCATGTGTCGCACGCGGTGGGGCCGATGTTCGAGGACGGCCAGTTGACGCTGAGCGCCGCGCGCGCGGATCTCGGCGCGGCATTGCTGCGCGCGCCGCTGGTCGAACGCGAACTGGCGAATGGCGAGCTCGTGAAACTGTTCGATCACGCGCTCGACGACGGGCGCGATTACTACCTGTGCACGCGCGAGGACGCGGACATGCCGGACGGGGCGCGGCGGCTGGCGGAGTGGCTGAGGAAGATGGCGGGGATGTGAGCGACGTGCCTGCTCGCGTTACCGGGCAACGGTTGACGCGAACGCAGCACCCACCGCACCCGCCCGAGTCTTGCAAGCGCCGGATCAGGTATATATGATATCCATATCATATATCGGAGGCTGTCATGAGCCGGATTCTGGTGGATCTGTCAGATGGCCAGCTCGACGAGTTGGCCGCCATCGTCGAGACTGAACGTCGTCCCCGCGCCGCGATCATTCGCGACGCGATTGATGCCTACATTGCCCTGCACAAACGCCCGCTCGCCGACGACGCATTCGGTCTCTGGAAAGATCGCACGGTCGACGGCCTGGCGTATCAGGAGGAAATGCGCTCGGAATGGTAAAAGCCCTGTTCGACACCAACATCCTGATCGACTACCTGGGCGGCGTGGAATCGGCCCGCGTCGAACTGGCCCGCTACTCCTATCGTGCGATCAGCATCATCTCGTGGATGGAGGTTCTTGTCGGCACGTCCGCACATGACGAAGCCACGACTCGCGCGTGGCTCTCGTCATTCGATGTCATCGTGCTCGACAGCACGATTGCGAATCGCGCCGTGACCATTCGCCAGGAGCGCCACATCCGCCTGCCCGACGCGATCGTCTGGGCATCGGCGCAAGTCAACGGCCTGCTGCTTGTGTCGCGCAACACGAAGGACTTCCCCGCCACCGAACCCGGCATTCGAATGCCGTATCGGATCTGAGCCAATACGCGCGGTAATCATGCAGATGCGTCAGCGCGACGCATTTGCCCTCACGCGCTTCTGCAACAAGCATCGCGTGTTCGTCGACGGAAAATCGGCCCGTTCGCCGAGCACGCCGCAGCCGAATCGCTCGTCACCCTGCTTTGCATCGGGATCGTGAAGGTATCGATCCACGCGACTGCACATCTTCCCCCTCACGCTTGCTTCGAATGGATGCCCATCGCCCGGCGCCCCCGCCCAATCAAGGGCCGGAAGCAGATAGAAATTCCCGATGCCCCGGATTGAAACAAGCAATTTCACAAGCTCAGGGTGAACCCGGATACTGGCAACACTCCACTCACCACTGAAGCAAAGGAACTCTCCAGATGCCGATCATCAACACCCAAATCAAGCCGTTCAAGGCAACCGCTTACCACAACGGCGACTTCGTGCCCGTCTCGGAAGAGAACTTCAAGGGCAAGTGGTCCGTCGTCGTGTTCTACCCGGCCGACTTCACGTTCGTCTGCCCGACCGAGCTGGGCGACCTCGCCGACCGTTACGCGGAATTCCAGAAGCTGGGTGTCGAAATCTACGGCGTGTCGACCGACACGCACTTCACGCACAAGGCATGGCACGACACGTCGGACACGATCGGCAAGATCAAGTACCCGATGATCGGCGACCCGACGCTCACGCTGTCGCGCAACTTCGACGTGCTGATCGAGGAAGAAGGGATGGCACTGCGCGGCACGTTCGTGATCAACCCGGAAGGCGAGATCAAGCTGTGCGAAATCCACGACAACGGCATCGGCCGCGACGCAGGCGAACTGCTTCGCAAGGTGCAGGCTGCGCAATACATCGCGGCGCACCCGGGTGAAGTGTGCCCGGCCAAGTGGACGCCGGGCGCGGAAACGCTGACCCCGTCGCTCGACCTGATCGGCAAGATCTGACGATCGCTCCGCGCGCCTCGCACGAGGCGCGCGAGACACACGAAGACGGGCCGCCGCCGCATGCGGCCCGCGCCCTCCTCCGGCACGACGTGCCCGACCAGAATCATCAATACGGAATCCGAAACGCCATGCTCGACGCCAATCTCAAGAACCAACTGAAAGCGTACCTCGAAAAAATCACGCGCCCGATCGAACTCGTCGCTTCGCTCGACGACGGCGCGAAATCGCAGGAACTGCTGGCGCTGCTGAACGAGATTGCGTCGCTGACGGATCGCGTGACCGTGACCGAACGCCGCGACGACACCGAGCGCAAGCCGTCGTTCTCGATCGGCGAGCCCGGCAAGCCGGCCGGCATCCGCTTCGCCGGCATCCCGATGGGCCACGAATTCACGTCGCTCGTGCTCGCGCTGCTGCAGACGGGCGGCCACCCGATCAAGCTCGACGACGACGTGGTCGAACAGATCCGCGCGCTCGACGGCGACTACGCGTTCGAAACGTATTTCTCGCTGTCGTGCCAGAACTGCCCGGAAGTCGTGCAGGCGCTGAACGTGATGTCGCTGATCAACCCGCGCATCCGCCACGTCGCGATCGACGGCGCGCTGTTCCAGGATGAAGTCGAGTCGCGCCAGATCATGGCCGTACCGACGATGTTCCTGAACGGCGCCTCGTTCGGCCAGGGCCGCAGCAGCGTGAAGGAAATCCTCGCGAAACTCGATACGGGCGCCAGCGCACGTGCCGCGAAGTCGCTCGAGAACAAGCCGGTGTTCGATACGCTGATCGTCGGCGGCGGCCCGGCGGGCGCGGCAGCCGCCATCTACTCGGCACGCAAGGGCATTGCGACGGGCGTCGTCGCCGAGCGTTTCGGCGGCCAGGTGCTCGACACGATGGCAATCGAAAACTTCGTGTCGGTGCAGGAAACCGAAGGGCCGAAGTTCGCGACCGCGCTCGAGCAGCACGTGAAGCAGTACGACGTCGACATCATGGACGTGCAGCGTGCCGACGCGCTGATTCCGGGCGACGTGCACCAGATCCGCCTCGCGAACGGCGCGGTGCTGAAGGCAAAGACGATCGTCCTCGCGACCGGCGCACGCTGGCGCGAAATCAACGTGCCCGGCGAGCGTGAATACCGCAACCGTGGTGTCGCGTACTGCCCGCATTGCGACGGCCCGCTGTTCAAGGGCAAGCGCGTCGCGGTGGTCGGCGGCGGCAACTCGGGCGTCGAGGCCGCGATCGACCTCGCCGGCATCGTGAAGGCCGTCACGCTGATCGAATACGGTGCGCAACTGCGCGCGGACGAAGTGCTGCAGCGCAAGCTGCGCAGCCTGCCGAACGTCACGATCGTCACGCAGGCGCAAACGATCGAGCTCACCGGCGACGGCAGCAAGCTGAACGGCCTCGTCTACAAGGATCTGCGCTCGGGCGACACGCAGCGCATCGATCTGGAAGGCGTGTTCGTGCAGATCGGCCTCGTGCCGAACACCGAATGGCTGAAGGGTACGGTCGAACTGTCGAAGCACGGCGAGATCGTCGTCGATGCGCGCGGCGCGACGTCGGTGCCGGGCGTGTTCGCGGCCGGCGACGTGACGACGGTCCCGTTCAAGCAGATCGTGATCGCGGTGGGTGAAGGCGCGAAGGCATCGCTCGGCGCGTTCGACCACCTGATCCGGCAGGACGTCGCACCGGTTGCCGCCGCGCAACCGCAGGCCGAGGAAGCGGTCGCCGCGTAACGCGCGTCGCACATCGGCACAACAGTTTGTCTCTCTTGGCCCCGCATGCTTTGGTCGGCGTGCGGGGTCCTTTTTTATTTCGAAGCCGATCGCGCTTACTTGGTCGCGGCCGGATCGCCGTTCGCCGACGCGGGTGTCGTCGGCTTGAAGTTGCTCGACTGCCTGACCAGTTGCTCGGTCATCGCAGCGGCAACCGGATTCGCGCCCGACGACGAACCGCCCTGCCGGTACGAACCGGCGCTCGACGACATCGATGATGTCGACGACACCGGCGGCGGCGGCAACGACGGGTCGAGCTTCGCCGATTCCCTCACGAGCGCGGCCGTCTCCGGCGTTTCGGATTTCGTGGCGGAAGGCGCCGCGAACGCGTGGCGTTCGAGACCGTCGCGCTTGCGCGGCGCGCGTTGCGTGACCTGCGCGGGGGCACCCGGCTGGGCAGGTTTCGCAGCCGGCGCTGCGGCCGGCGGGGTCGAATCCTGCGCGTCGATGGTCACGACATTGACCTTCGGCGGCGCTTTCTCGCTGACGACAGGAACGGCGGGGACGGATGCGGATGCGGGTGCGGCACTGACACGCGCGGGTGCTGGTGCTGGTGCCGGGGCGGGCGGCTGCGGGGAAACGGCTGCCTGCTTCGATGCCGTATCGGCCCGGGCTGCCGGGGCCGGCGGCGCGATGGCGCCCTGCACCGCGTGATCGTTGTTCGCGGGTGCCACGGCCGCCGGCGCTGCCGAATCGCCGATGCCGGCGTCTTCGATCGCACGGTGGTCCGCGCGCAGGAGCATCACGTAGGCAGTGCCGGCCGCGGCTACCAGGAGCCCACCGGCGATCATCAAGGTCTTGCGGGTACTCGTCATGCTTGTTCACCGATCATGTCGACGTGAACAAGCCATCATACGCGGCGATCGCCCGCCGATCCCGCATGAATACATTTGGTTGCATTGTGCCGGGAGCAGGTCGTCACGATGTTCGTCAGACGTATCGCCGCCCCGCTCCGGCACGGCCGGAACGCCGCCCTTACTCCGGAAACGGCAATTCGGTCTGCCCGTCCGCACGCATGCCGAACGTGTTCAGCGTCATCGCGACGAGCGCGTAGTAGCCGAGCAATGCAACGAGATTCACGACGGTTTCGTGGCCGAAGCGTGCTTGCGCCCGCGCGAACGTCGCGTCGCTCACGCGCCGCGTGTCGTACAACTCGCTCGCGAACGCGTGGATCAGCGCATCGTCGTCCGATTCGAATGCGGGCGCGACGCCGAGCCGAATGGCGTCGGCCGTCGCGGCCGGCACCCCCGCTTCGAGCGCGATCGGATGGTGGATGTGCCACTCGGCCTGCGAGCGCCAGCGCGCGGCCGTCACGAGAATCGCGAGTTCCGACAGGCGCAGCGGCAGGCCCGTGCGATAGCGGCAGAACGCGCCGAGCTTCTGTGCGTGCTGGGCCAGTTCGGGGCTCGCGATCCAGCCGAGAAACGGCCCGTTCAGGTTGCCGCGCGGGCCGCTGAGGATGTCGGCCAGCACGGCCTTCTGGGCGTCGGTGGCCGACGCGGGATCGAACGGCGGCAGTCTGTCTGTCATGGTCATGTCCCGATGATGTGCGGATGCGCTCACGCGCCGGCAGACGCGAGCGCCGCGTCGATCGCGCCCGACAGCCGCTCGACGATCGTGTCGATCTGCTGCGCGGTGCAAATGAAAGGCGGCGCAACGAGGATGTGATCGCCGTGAACGCCGTCGATCGTCCCGCCCATCGGATACACCATCAACCCGCGCTGCATCGCTTCGCGCTTGACCGCCGCGTGCAGCTTCCGCGCGGGATCGAACGTCGCCTTCGTGTCGCGATCGCGCACGAGCTCGACGCCGACGAACAGCCCGCGGCCGCGCACGTCACCCACATGCGGATGCGCGCCGTAATACTCGCGCAGCGACGCACGCAACTGCTCGCCGCGCGCCTTCACGTTGTCGAGCAGCTTCTCTTCGGCAATCACGCGCTGCACTTCGAGCGCGGCCGCGCACGCGGTCGCATGGCCGAGGTACGTGTGGCCGTGCTGGAAGAAACCCGAGCCGTCGACGATCGTCCGGTAGATGCGGTCGCTCACCAGCGTCGCGCCGATCGGCTGGTAGCCCGCGCCGAGCCCTTTCGCGATCGTCAGCAGATCGGGCGCGACGCCGTCTTCGTCGCACGCGTACAGGTAGCCCGTGCGGCCCATCCCCGACATGATCTCGTCGAGGATCAGCAGCACGCCGTACTTGTCGCACACCGCGCGAATCTTCTTCAGGTACGTGCGCACCGGCGGCACCGCGCCGGCCGTCGCGCCCACCACCGTCTCCGCGACGAACGCCGCGACGTTGTCCGCGCCGAGCTCGACGATCTTCTGCTCGAGCTCGTCCGCGAGGCGCTGCGCATACGCTTCGTCGGTTTCGCCCGCCTGCCGGTCGCGATAGGCAAAGCACGGGCTCACGTGGTGCGCCTCGATCAGCAGCGGCAGGAACGGCTCGCGCCGCCACGCATTTCCGCCGATCGCGAGCGCGCCGAGCGTGTTGCCGTGATAGCTCTGGCGTCGCGCGATGAAATGGCGGCGCTGCGGCTCGCCCTTCTCGACGAAATACTGGCGCGCGAGCTTCAGCGCGGCCTCGACCGCCTCGGAGCCGCCCGACACGAAATACACGTGTTCGAGGCCGGCCGGCGCGGCTTCGACGAGCCGGTCGGCGAGTTCCTCGGCCACGTCGGTCGTGAAGAACGACGTGTGCGCGTAGGCCAGTTGCTGCGCTTGCCGCTTGATCGCGTCGATCACGCGCTGGTTGCTGTGGCCGAGACACGAAACGGCCGCGCCGCCGCACGCGTCGATATAGCGTTTGCCGGTCGAGTCGATGATCTCGATGCCGTCGCCTGCGACGGCGACGGGCAAGGTGGCGCGCGGAGCGCGATGGAAAACGGTCGTCATGCGTTGCCTCATGGATCAGGATGCGTCGTGCGCGCGTCCGGACGGCACGATGCGCGTCGCGAAACGCTGCGTGCCTTGTTGGTGAATGGTGACGTCGATCGACGCCGCGCCGATCGCGAACACCGCCGTGGCCAGCGTATTTTCGTCGTCGGGGTCCGCAGGATCGTCGCGGTAGATCGGCAACCCTTCCGGTGCACGGTCGCCGAGCACGCGCAGCAGCGCGGCTTCATCGATCGCGTGGATACCAGGAACGAGCGCGTCGACGCGGCGCTGGCGGTCGGCCGACGATTGCGTGACGATCTGCGCCTCTGCTTCAGAGCCCGGATGCACGAGATGGTTCGCGTGCCCGGCCAGCGTCGCCACGTCGACGACCGAGCAGCGCGCGGCACTCGCCTCGATGCTCAGCAGCCGCGTGTCACCGGTCGCGCCGAGCGTATGGTGAAAGCCGCTCGCGCGCGCATTCCCGCGCAGCACGTCGGCGGCCTTGTCGAGCGACACCGCATCGAGCACGGCGCGCGCCAGGATCATGCGCGGCACGCCCGGCGCGGGCGTCTTGATCCGCAGGTTGTTGATCGCCTGCACGATGCCGGCCCGGTTCGCGGCGAAGGTGTGCCCCGGCAGCGAGCCCGGGTAATAGAAACTGACGAAGCCCGGCTTGCCCACGGGCTGCACGTCGACGAGCAGGCAGCGTTCGCGCAGGAACGGATCGCCGTCCTCGTTGTGCGCGATCCAGCGCGTGCCGGCCGCGTCGCGCGCGGCCAGCGTCGTGCAGCCGTCCGGCGCGTTGTGGATCAGCTCGCCGCGGCAGTTCCACAGGAAGATGTCCCCGGCCGGCCAGCCGACACCCGCCGCGATCCCGTCCAGTTCCGCGACGAGATCGGGGTACGCGGCCAGCGCCGCCTGCCGCAACGCATCGACGAACGGATGGCCGCGCCAGCGGCGCACGGCCTGCCACGCGCTGCTCTGCTGCATGTACGCGTCGAACACAGGACTGGCGAGCTCGCCGAGGCGCACGCCGATGTCGAACGGTGCACCGGCGATGACGGGGGTAAGGGAAAGCGGCAGGTCGGCCATTTCGGTTTCGTTCAGGACACGTGTTTCAGGAATTCCTTCAGGCGCGGGGTCGGCGGCCGGTCGATCAGGTCGACCGGATGGCCGTCCTCGGCAATGCCGCCCTGATCCATGAACAGCAGGCGCGTGCCGACCCGTTTCGCGAAGCCGATCTCGTGCGTGACGACGATCATCGTCATCCCTTCGTTGGCGAGATCCTGCATCACTTTCAGCACTTCGTGGCGCAATTCCGGATCGAGCGCCGACGTCGGCTCGTCGAACAGCATCAGCCGCGGCCGGATCGCGAGCGCACGCGCGATCGCGACGCGCTGCTGCTGGCCGCCCGACAGCTCCGACGGGTAATGATTCGCGCGCGATTCGAGGCCGACCTTGTCGAGCAGCGCCATCGCCTGGTCGCGTGCGTCGGCACGTGACGCGCCGCGCACCTGGATCGGCCCGAACATCACGTTCTCGAGCGCGGTCATTTGCGGAAACAGGTTGAACTGCTGGAACACCATGCCGGCTTCGAGCCGGATGTTGCGGATCGTCGTCGCGTTGCCGCGCACGCTCTGGCCGTCGACGAGCAGTTCGCCGCCGGTGATTTTCTCGAGCGCGTTGATACAGCGCAGCATCGTCGACTTGCCCGACCCGGACGGGCCGATCACGACGACCACCTCGCCCGCGTCGATCTTCAGGTCGATGTGCTTCAGCACCGGCACGTGGCCAAAACTCTTCGACACGTTCTGGAATTCGATCATGCTCATAGAATTCTCATCCTCTTTTCGACGAGCCGCAGCGTCAGCGTCATCGCGCCGGTCAGCAGCAGGTAGATGACGGCCACGGCGCTCCAGATCTCGACCGCCTGGAAATTGCCCGCGATGATTTCCTGCCCCTTGCGAGTCAGTTCGCCGACGCCGATCACGATGAACAGCGACGTGTCCTTCAGGCTCACGATGCACTGGTTGCCGAGCGGCGGAATCAGCCGCCGGAACGCCAGCGGCCCGACCACCTTCAGCAGCACGCGCGGCATCGACAACCCCATCGCGAGCCCCGCCTCCGTCAGCCCCTTCGGGATCGACAGCAGCGCGCCGCGCACCACTTCCGCGAGATACGCGCCGGAATTCACCGTGATCGCGATGATCGCGGCCGTCAGGCCGTCGATGCGGATATGCGCGAGCAGCGGCAGCGCGAAGTACAGGAACATCACCTGCACGACGATCGGCGTGCCGCGAATCAACTCTATATAAACCTGGGCGAGCACGTTCATCGCCTTCGGTCCGTATGCGCGGAACATGCCCGCGATCATCCCGACGATGAAACCGCCCACCAGCCCGAAAAATGCGATGAACACCGTCAACCGGACCCCGTCCATCAGGTCCGGCAACGCCGCCCAGATCGCCGACCAATCGAAATTCACTTGTCGCTCCCCGTTCGATTCAAGACCGGCGCGGCCGCCCGGCCGCGCCATGGTGCGCCGTCGCGCTTACATCTTCGGCGGCTCGGCGCCGAACCACTTCTTGTAGATCTGCGCGTAGCGGCCGTCGGCCTTGATCTTCACGAGCGACGCGTTGACCTTCGGCACGAGCGGGCTGCCCTTCGGGAAACCCATCCCGTACTTGTCGCCGCTGACCGGCTGGCCCGCGACCTTCACCTTGCCCTTGCCTTCGTTGTTCACGAAGAACAGCACGTTCGGCGTGTCGTGCATCGCCGCGTCGACCCGGCCGGCTTCGAGCGCGAGGTAGGCCTGGTCGATGTTCGGGAACTGGCGGATCTCCTTCGGCTTCAGGTGCGCCTTGATCCAGTCGATCGTCGCGGTGCCCGTCTTCGCGGCGATCACCTTGCCGTTCAGGTCGTCGATCGACTTGATCGTCGTGTTGCCGGTCTGCACCATCGCCGCGAGACCGCTGTCGTAGTACGGCGCGGAGAAGTCGATCGCCTTCTTGCGCTCCTCCTTGATCGTCATACCCGACAGCGCGACGTCGATGTTCTGCGTCTGCAGCGCCGGGATCAGGCCCGCGAAATCCATCGGCTGGATCGTGTATTTCCAGCCCTGGTCCTTCGCGATCTCCGCCCACAGGTCGAGATCGAAGCCGACATACTTGTCGCCCTGCTTGAACTCGAACGGCATGAACGACGTGTCGGTGCCGACGACGAGCGTCTTGGTATCCGCGTGTGCGAGGCTTGCGCCGAGCGCGGCAACGACCGCGACGGCTTTCAGGAAGGAACGGCGACTCATGGTTTCTCTCCGCATGATTGAGCGATGTGACCGGCCAGCCGGCCGGCGGTAACGACGACATCAAGCCGCACCGCAACATGCGATGTCGAATTAGACCTTAGTGCAACAAGTGTTGTCAACCGCGATACTACGACAACAAAAAAACGCGCAACGGATAAATGCATCGAAACAAACCCGGGGCGCGCGGCGCGGATAAATCGGAGGAATGGGAGGGTGGCGCGGGGCGAAGCACCCGGGCCAAACGGCGACGGCGCCTGAGCGCAGTTGGCGGTGACCGGGCCGGCTTGCTGCCCAGGGCGTCACGCACGGGAGGAGGATGGCGCGGGCGCCCGGACAATCGTCGCGGCCCGCGCATTGGGTTTGTCAGCGTGAAGCGTCGGCGATCGGGTACGGGGCCGTGCCGGGGTGGCGTCCCGCGCGACGCAGGCAACCGCCGGCGTGACTCGACGAATGTTGCGGCATGCGCGCGGAACCGCCGGAAGCGAGGCCCGCGCGCCGATGCGACGTCGCTTACACCGCCACCCCGCTTGCCTGATGCGACACGAGCCGCGCATACGCACCCTGCCGCGCCAGCAGGTCCGCATGCCGTCCGGCCTCGATCACGCGGCCCTGCTCCATCACGAGGATCAGGTCGGCATTACGCACGGTCGACAGCCGGTGCGCGATGATGATCGACGTGCGCTGCGTCATCAGGTCTTCCAGCGCCGCGCGGATCTGCTGCTCGCTGATCGTGTCGAGGTGGGACGTCGCTTCGTCGAGGATCAGCACGGGCGCATCCTTCAGGAACGCACGCGCGATCGCGACGCGCTGGCGCTGGCCGCCCGACAACTGCACGCCGCGCTCGCCGACGCGCGTCGCGAGCCCGTCCGGCAGCCGCGCGACAAATTCGCCGAGCGCCGCATGCTCGATCGCGCGCTGCACGTCCGCGTCGGACGCATCGTTCGCCGCGAGCCGGATGTTCGCCTCCAGCGTGTCGTTGAACAGGTAGGTATCCTGCGCAACCAGCGCGATGTGCTGCCGCAGGTCGTCGAGCCGCAGGTCGCGCAGGTCGACGCCACCGAGCGTCACGCGGCCCTGCTGCGGATCCCAGAAGCGCAGCAGCAGGCTCGCGACCGTCGACTTGCCCGCGCCCGACGCGCCGACCAGCGCGACCGTGCTGCCGGGCGCCATCTCGAAGCTCACGCGGTCGAGCGCGGGCACGCTGCGGCCCGGGTACGTGAAGGACGTCGCCTCGAAGCGCACCGCCGGATCGGCGGGCAGCGCATGCGTGCCGTCCGTCACCGGCACGGGCTCCTTCTCCAGCGCGCGCAGGCGGCGCGTCGACGCGATCGTGTCGGCGAGCTGGCGCGCGACCTGGCCGATTTCGGCAACCGGCATGAAGGCGGCCACCGCGACCAGCACCAGCAGCGGCAACGACTCGCGCGGAACCCAGCCGCGCGCGCACAGCAGCGCGCCGAGCGCCGCGACGACCAGCCCGCCGAGCCCGCTCGCGACTTCCAGGGCGGCGCTCTGCGTCGACAGGTCGTCGAGCAGCCTGGCGCGTTGCTTCCGGTACGCATCGACTTCGGCCACGAACGCTTCGCGCCGACGCGCGACGGCCTGGAACGCGGTCAGCTCCGCGAGCCCCTGGATCGTCTCGGTCAGGTGCGCGCCGAGCTGGCCGAGCGCTTCGCGCGCGCCGGTGCCGAGCCGGTCGACCTCACGCCGCGCCAGCACCGGTGCAAGCCCGGCCCACAACAGGAACGGCAGCAGCGCGAGCGCGAGCGGCCACGCGACCGACGCGAGCAGCACCAGCACGGCGGCCGGCACGAGCACCGCGACGAACGCGGGCGCCAGCGTATGCGCATAGAAATACTCGACGGTCTCGACGTCCTGCGTCGCGAGCGACACGAGATCGCCGGAACGGCGGCGCAGCAGCCCGGCCGGTGCGAGGCGTTCGAGCGTCGCGAACAGCGCGATGCGCATTTCCGCGAGCAGCCGGTACGCCATGTCGTGCGCGAGCCACGATTCGAGCCAGTGCAGCACGGCCGCCACCGGCGCGATCACGAGCAGCGCCGTGACGAGCGCCGGGCTCACATGGCCGCCCGGTACCGCACCGACCACCAGCGCGCCGATCACGCCGACGCCGATGAACGCGAGCACGCGGCCGATCCCGAACAGCACCGTCAGCACGACCTTGCCCGTCCACGGCCGCACGAACCGCAGCAGCGTCCGCAGCGTTTCCGGCCAGCCGATCTCCGCCGCATCGTCGTTCAGCGGCCGCACTTGCGGGCCGGACGACGCGCGCGCGGTCGCGCCGGCCGTCGTCGCCACGCCGGCCGATTCGGCGACCGCTTCCAGTTGCGGCCCCATCAGCCGGCGATACGGGCCGTCACGCGCGATCAGCGCCGCGTGCGTGCCCTCGTCGACCACCTGCCCCTGGTCGAGCACCAGGATGCGGTCGGCGCCGATCACGCTGGACAGCCGGTGCGCGAGCACGAGCGTGGTCCGCCCGCGCGTGAGCCGGTCGAGTGCCTGCTGGATCAACGCTTCGTTCTCCGCGTCGACCGACGACAGCGCCTCGTCGAGCAGCAGGATCGGTGCGTCGCGCAGCAGCGCGCGGGCAATCGCGAGGCGCTGGCGCTGGCCGCCCGACAGCATGAGCCCGCGTTCGCCGATGCGCGTCGCATAACCGTCCGGCAGCGCCGAGATGAAATCGTGCGCGTTGGCCGCACGCGCGGCGGCAATCATGTCCGCGTCGCTCGCGTCGGGGCGGCCGAGCCGCAGGTTGTCGGCGACGCTGCCGTCGAACAGCGTCGCATCCTGCGCGACGACCGCGATCATCTCGCGCACCTGGCCGGCATCGAGCGTCCGCACGTCGCGGCCGCCGATGCGGACCGCGCCGCCCTGCGCATCGTGCTGGCGCAGCAGCAGGCGCACGATGGTCGATTTGCCCGCGCCGCTCGGCCCGACGATGGCGACCGTCTCGCCTTCGCGAACCGAGAAGCTCAGCGCCGCATGCGCGTCGGCGCGACGCCCCGGATACGCGAAGCTGACGGCGTCGAACGCGATCTCCGGCCGCAGGCCCTGCACGCGCGGCGCATCGGTGGAAGGCGTGTGGCTCCGCGCGTCGAGCAGCGCGTGGATCGCATTCGCCGCCGACTGGCCGATCATCCCCTGATGCAACACCGAACGCAGGTCGCGCAGCGGCCGGAAGATCTCGCTGCCGGCCATCAGCACGATCAGCAGCGCCTCGAGGCTCATGTCGCCGTGCCGCACGCGCCACGCGCCGACCGCGATCGCGGCGGCCGCGCCGAGGCCGGTGCCGAGATCGGTGAAAAGCCGCGTCAGCAGGCCGAGCGCGAGCACCCAGAACGTGCTGTCGGACAGCGCGCGCGCCTTCGCGGCCAGCTTCGCGCCGAACGCCGTGCCTTGCCCGAACGCCTTCAGCGTCGGCAGGCCTTGCACCGCGTCGAGAAACTCCTCGCCGAACGCCTTGAACGCGGCCGAGCGCGCGAGCGCCGCGCGCTTGTCGGCACGATGCACGAGTTGCGGCAGCGCGAGCGTGACGAGCGCCGCGACCAGCAGGATGGCGGCCGTCGGCACGTCCCACCACGCGAGCACCGCGAAGATCATCACCGGCGCGCAGGCGGCGATCACGAGCTGCGGCAGGTAGGTGCCGAAAAAGGTCTGCAGCTGCTCGACGCCGTCGACGACGGCCAGCATCACGCCGCCCGTGCGTTCGCCGCTGAACCATGCGGGGCCGAGCGCCGCGATCCGGTCGAACAGCCGCGCGCGCAGCGTGGCCTGCACGCGCCCGGCCGTGTGCTGCGCGAGCACCGTGCGGCGATGGTCGAGCCACGCGCGCAGCAGCACGCAGGCCGCCGTTGCAACGACGGCTTCGCCGATGCTGCGCGCCGGCGCGCCGGAAAAGACCAGCGCCAGCACGCGGCCGAGGAACACGAAGCGCAGGATCCCGACACCCATCGCGAGCAGTCCGAGCGCGACGGCCGCGGCGACCCGCCAGCGCAGTCCCGCCATCATTGCCCATAGTCGTCGGTCGAAATACATGAAGCCCTCCGGTAGTGTCTGGTTGCATTTTTTCTTGACCGGATCGAGGCTACCCGCGCCGCCTGCGCGCGGCAAAAGATGATTTTTCAACGGGTGTTGAGTCAACTACAATACCCGGCATGTCGCACCTCCCTCCCCTCAGCGCGTTGCGGGCTTTCGAGGCGGCCGTCCGCCTCGGCGGGTTCGCGCGCGCGGCGGTCGAGCTGAACGTGTCGACGAGCGCGGTCAGCCACCAGATTCGCGCGCTCGAGGAATCGCTCGGCGCGCGGCTGCTCGAACGCAGCACGGGGCTCGGCGGCATCGGTCTCACGCCGGCCGGCGAGCGCCTGCTGCCGGCCGTCAGCGATGCGCTGTCGCGCCTCACCGATGCCTGCGCCGAGATTCGCGGCACCGCGCAACGGCTCACCGTCTCCGCCAACGCGCCGTTTTCGGCAATGTGGCTCGCACGGCGCCTCGCGGAATTCTCGTCGCTTCATCCCGACACGCCGCTGCACGCCGTCGTGCTCGACGACGAACCGGATTTCGCGCGCAGCGGCGTCGATCTGGCGATCGTGCACGTGCCCGCGCACCGGCTGCGGGACGACGACGACGTGCTGATCCGGGAGACGGTGTTCCCGGTGTGCAGCCCCGAGCTGTTTCCGTACGCATCGGGGCACGTGTGCCGCTCTCGGCTGCTGCAGGAGATGCACGAGGACAGCCCCGAGATCGACTGGCACAACTGGGCATCGGAATTCGGCTTGCCGGACGACTTCGAGACGAAGATCGTCCGTTACAGCAGTTTCAGCCAGGTGATCGGCGCGGCGGTCGGCGGCGCGGGCATCGCGCTCGGCCGCGTGCCGCTGATCGAGCCCGAACTGCGCAGCGGGCGCCTGGTGCCGCTGGTGCCGGGCCTCGCACGCGATGCGTCATGGCGCTTCGTGCTGCGTCGCAACCCGTCCGCGCGGCACCGGCTGCTCGATCCGTTGATCGCGTTCCTGCGTCGCGAAGCCGAAGCCGCGCCACCCGCCACGCTCGCGAAGATCGTTGCGCCCGCATCCAACGACAGTCACGCGCGCGGCGCGGGCGGCGCCTGACGGGCCGGCACACGAAGCCGGCCTCGCCTTGCCAGCCGGCGCCTACGGCGCAGCGAAGAACAACGCGACCACGCACGCCATCCCGCCGAACCACACGAGCGAACGCAGCGACGCCCAGTTCAGCAGGTACATCAGCATATAGACGATCCGGATCGCGACGAACGCCATCGCGAGCTGGTCGACGCGATGCACGTTCGCGCCGTTGTGCCATGCCACCACCAGCGCGGCCGTGAACAGCGCGAGCGCCTCCCATGCGTTCTGGTGCGCGGCCTGCGCCCGCGCGCGCCAGCCTTCGAGCTTCGCCAGGTAGTCGCGCGGCGCGCGGTTGTCGTAACCCTTGCGGGCCTTCGCGAGAAACGTCATCGTGAACGGCAACAGCGCGACGATGAACAGGCACAGCTGGGACGTCGTCATCAAAAGTCTCCTCCTTTATCGTTACATTGATCAATGACAAGATCGCCGAGAGCTTAGCATTGCGTCATGCCGTTCGCGCACCGGTTTTCTAGACGGGAGACTCGGCTGCGCGGCGTGTCGACAGCCGCGCCCAGCCGGGACGAACACAAAAATTTCCACCAAATCGTCGACAAATACGTTAATTAAAACTGGTCGAACACCAATAAGATAGCGCTCAACACTGGCCCGGCGTGTTTTCGCGCCGGACTGCCGAACCCACGCCGCCGCGCGCGCCCAACGACATCCGATCCGAGACATCGCCATGCCCCGCCCCATCGTCGCCCATATCCGCCCTGACGCCATCCGCCACAACCTCGACTTCATCCGCCGCACCGCCGCGCAATCGCGCGTGTGGGCCGTCGTCAAGGCCGACGCATACGGCCACGGCATCGAGCGGATCTATCCGGGCCTCGCCGCCGCCGACGGCATCGCGCTGCTCGACCTCGACGAAGCCGTGCGCGTGCGCGAACTCGGCTGGGACAAGCCCGTGCTGCTGCTCGAAGGGATCTTCGAGCCGGCCGACGTCGAGCTGGCCGACCGTCACCGGCTGACGGTGTCCGTGCACTGCGACGAACAGCTCGACCTGCTGATCGCGGCAAAGCCGCGGCAGCCGATCGACATTCAGCTCAAGATGAACTCCGGGATGAACCGCCTCGGCTACCGGCCCGACGTTTTCCGCGCGGCGTGGGAGCGCGCGGCCGGCGCGCCGTCGATCGGCAAGATCACGCTGATGATGCATTTCGCGAACGCCGACGAAGGCCAGGCCGACTGGCAGCTCGAACAGTTCGATGCGGCCACGGCGGGGATTCCCGGCGAACGCTCGACGTCGAACTCGGCGGCCGTGCTGTGGCATCCGCATGCGCACCGCGACTGGGTGCGGCCCGGCACGATCCTGTACGGTGCATCGCCGACGGGTGCGTCGCGGGATATCGCCGACACGCCGCTGATGCCCGCGATGACGCTGACGAGCAAGATCATCGGCGTGCAGACGCTCGCGCCGGAAGAAACCGTCGGCTACGGCCGCCGCTTCACGGCCGACCGGCCGATGCGGATCGGCGTCGTCGCGTGCGGTTATGCGGACGGCTATCCGCGCCACGCGCCGACCGGCACGCCGATCGCGGTGGACGGCGTGATGACGCGCGTCGTCGGCCGCGTGTCGATGGACATGCTGACCGTCGACCTGACGCCGTGCCCGGACGCGGGCATCGGGTCGAGCGTCGAGCTGTGGGGCGACCAGGTGAAGGTGGACGACGTGGCGGAAGCCAGCGGCACGATCGGCTACGAGCTGATGTGCGCGCTCGCGCGCCGCGTGCCGGTCGTGATCGTGCCGCCCGGTGCGTCGAGCGAACAGCCGGCGCTGCGGACCGGAAGCTACGGGCGCTGAAACGGGTCGCCGCGGCGGCGCGCGGCCGCGCGCTACGCCGCAAGTGCCGCTTCGGTTGCGGGCTGCCTCGGGCAGCCCGTTTGTTTTCCGGTGTACGGGACAGGCCCGGGTTACGGCCCTTCCGCGCCGTTCGCCGGCCTTCGCCGTCGCACTACGAACGCCACGTCGGCTTGCGCTTCTCGAGGAACGCGTCGATCCCTTCGCCCGCATCCTCTTCCATCATGTTGCGCGCCATCACGTCGCCCGCATACGCATAGGCTTCGTCGAGCGGCAGCTCGCGCTGGCGATAGAACATCTGCTTGCCGTAGCGTACCGCGGCCGGGCTCTTCGCGACGATCTCGGCAACCTTGCGTGCGACGGCCGCGTCGAGCGCGTCTTCGGGCACGGCCTCGTTGACGAGCCCCCACGCGGCGGCCGTCGCCGCATCGACGAAACGCCCGGTCACGAGCATGTCGAACGCGCGCTTCGCCGTGACGTTGCGGCTCAACGCAACGGCCGGCGTCGAACAGAACAGCCCGACGTTGATGCCCGACACCGCGAAGCGCGCGGTATCGGCCGCGATGGCCAGATCGCACGCGGCGACGAGCTGGCAACCGGCTGCCGTCGCGATGCCGTGCACGCGTGCGATCACCGGCACCGGCAACGCGCGCATCGCGAGCATCACGCGGCTGCACTGCGCGAACAGCGTGCGGTAGTAATCGAGCTCGGGCGTGCCGCGCATCTGCCGCAGGTCGTGGCCCGCGCAGAACGCCCGGCCTTCGGCGGCCAGCACGACGCAGCGCACGTGCGGATCGGCCGCCAGCGTATCGAACGCATCGTGCAGGCTCGCGAGCATCGCCTCGGATAACGCGTTGAATTGCTGCGGGCGATTCAGTCGCAGCGTGACGACGCCGTCGTGCGCGTCGCGCAACAGGATCGGCTCGGCAGTCTCTTGATCGGGTTCCATGATGATTCGCTCGACGGGGTTCGGCAGGGTTCGGCACGGCACGAACGGGCGGCAAGCTCGCACGCCCGTTCGCGGCATACCGCTGAAATGGTCCTCCACATTCCGTGCGACGTCCAGTCGCGCGGACGCGCGTGCATGCGCAGTAGCCGGCATGCCGCCGTGCAACAACCCGGCGACTCGCGCGTCAACCGCGCCGTTGCACGGCCCTCGCCGTGCCTGCCGTCCGCGCGGCAAGAGCGGCCGTCGCATAGGCGATACAACCGACCGCCGCGATCGCCCATAGGGCGGCGGTCGGATTCGGCAACAGTATCGTCGCGGCGCTGGCGATGGCCACACCGAACAGGCTGCCTGCCTGTCTCGCCGCATTGAGGAACCCCGACGCCACGCCCGCCGCGTCCGCGGGCACCTGTTCGAGTACGGTCGCGATCATCGGCGCCACGGACAGCGCGGTCCCGGTGCCGAACGCGGCCATCGCCGCCCAGGCCACCGGCCACGGCGCACGCAGCGTCAACGCGGCCGCGAGTGCCGGCATGGCCAGCGCCGCCATCCCGAGACCGTTCGCCATCAGCCGGACCGGATGGACACGGCCATGCAATTTTCCAGACAGCAGATTGCCGAGCGACAGGCTCAGCGCGAACGGCAACAGCGTCAGCCCCGTCTGCCGCGCGCTCATGCCGAAGCGCCCGTGCAGGTACAGGCTCAGGACGAACAGCAGGCCGAAGTACCCGACATAAACGAGGCTGCCCATCAGGTTCATCGCGACGAAGGTGCGATTGCGAAACCACGCCAGCGGAACCATCGGATCGCGAGCACGCCGTTCGATGATGACCAGCGCGCCGGCGGCAAGACCGGCGACCAGCAGCGCGCCCCGGACTTCCGCCGCACCCGGGCCGCGCGTCGGCAGTTCGATCACGGCAAAACACAGCGCACCGAGCGCGATCGCACCGACACACTGGCCGGCCCAATCGAAGTGGCGCGCATGCCGCGCGACCGACGCCCGAACGAGCACGGCCGCCCCGGCAAGAGCGACCGCGCCGGTCGGCACATTGATCAGGAATGCGCTGCGCCAGCCGAAATCGTCCACGAGGACGCCACCCAGCACCGGGCCCACGGCCACCGCGACCGACGCGATGCCCGCCCATACCGCAATCGCCCGCGCCCGCTCGGCAGGCACGTCGAAGGTGCTGCGCACGACCGCCAGCGACGCGGGTAAAAAGAGCGCGGCGCCCATGCCCTGCACGAATCGCGCGGCCACGAGGACGGCCACGGACGGCGCGAAGCCGCATCCGGCCGATGCCGCGACGAACAGCGCCAGCCCCGCGAGATAGACGTGTTTGGCACCGAACCGGTCGGACAGCGCGCCGCCCGCGAGAATCAGCGTGGCGAAACTGAGCGTATACGCGTCGACGATCCACGCGAGCGCCGCGACCGTCGCACCGAGATTCGCGCGCATCGCGGGCAGCGCAACGTTGACGATCGTCGTATCGAGTACCGCCATGAACATGCCGATCGCGACGAGCGCAAGCGTGAAGCGGCGTTCGCGGGCCGTCGGGCGGCATGCTGTCGTGATGGATACGGGAAGGGAAACGGGATGGCAATCGGGCATGAAACCTCCAGGCAGATCCCGGGAGTCTAGAAACGGCACGCGATGCAGAAAAGTGATAATTTCGCATTTGCCTGATGCAGATATGCATCTCCACTCCTCGCCGCCGCCCTGCCCGACGACACTGCCGACCCGTATGAACTGGGACAACACCCGCTTCTTCCTGGCCCTTGCGCGCACCGGCACGCTTCGCGGCGCCGCGGCGCAACTGAACGTCGATCAGGCGACGGTGGGGCGTCGGATCGCCGCGCTCGAAGACGAACTCTCGGCCCGCCTGTTTCTCCGAACCCCGACCCTCTATGTGCTGACGACCGCGGGCGAAGCGCTGCTCGAACCCGCCGAAACGATGGAACGGGCGTCGCTCACCATCGAGCGACGCGTGATGGGGCTCGACGAGCAGCTTGCCGGGTCGGTGCGCATCGCCACGACCGACTCGCTCGGCAAGCGTTTCGTGATTCCCGCCATCGCCAGCTTGCGGCGCAGGCACGCCGGCATCGACGTCGTGTGCGTGACATCGGCCGAAATCGCCAATCTCACGCGCCGCGAAGCGGATCTCGCGATTCGCACGTTGCGGCCGGAATCGCCGGACCTGATCGTCAGGCGGCTCGGGCATCTCGAAACGGGCATCTACGCATCGCGCCGCTACCTGGCCGAGCGTGGCGAACCGGTCGCAGGCGGTGCGTTCGAAGGACACGATCTGGTGATGTACCAGCAGCCGGTGGTGCCGACGATGTGGGATGCCCTGTGCGGCGAACCGACGTCGCGCGGCCGCGTGATGTTCCAGACATCGTCGACGATGATGCTGGTCGAGGCCGCGCTTGCGGGGCTCGGCATCGCGGAGCTGCCGTGCTTCCGCGCCGAAGCCGAGCCGGAACTGGTGCGCCTCATGCCCCGACGATGCAATCATTTCGACGTGTGGCTCGTCGCGCATGCCGATCTCTACAAGACCGCACGCGTGCAGGCGGTGATCGAAGCCGTCGTCGACGAATTCGCGAGCGCCGCGCCGGACGCCCGGTAACGAACGGGGGACCGCTTCAGCGCGCGACCGGGAGCCGCCCGCTGCGCCACGCGCGCACGCCCGACCGCAGATGCCCGACGCCACCGAGGAAAAAGACGGCACCCATGACGCCAATGGCCAGCACACCGCCCCGGATCGCGCCGAACGTATTCATCCGCGCAGTCATCGCGGGCGTCTCCGGTGCGGAGCGGACCTCGACCGCCGCACCGTCCTGCAAGCTGACGTCGCCGACGCGCGTCAGCCCGCGAGCTTCTTCAACGCGTCGAGCACCGCGTCGCCCTTGAACGGCTTCACGATCCAACCCTTCACGCCGGCGGCCTTGCCGCGCTCCTTCATCGCCGGGCTGCTTTCGGTCGTCAGCATCACGACGTTGACCGTCGAATTCGCCAGTTCGCCGCGGATCTTCTCGACCATCGTCAGGCCGTCCATGTTCGGCATGTTCACGTCGCTGATCACGAGGCGCACGCCGGGCGTCGCCTTGAGCTTCGCGAGCCCGTCCTTGCCGTCGACGGCCGTCGCGACGTCGAGCCCGTGATTGCGCAGGAAACCCGCGACCTCGTCGCGCACCGTGCCCGAATCGTCGACCACCAGAATCTTTGCCATGCTGTATTCCCCTTTCCTTGTTGCGACTTCAACATTCAAAACAGTTCGAGTTCACCCGATTCGACCATCGGCCCCACGTCCTGCACCGATTCGCGGAAATCCTCCGGCGACCAGCTCAGGCTGAACACGAAGCGCTGGTCGATGCAGACGGCGCGCCCCGATGCCGGGTCGGTCATCCGGTACTTGAAGCAGAGCTGCGGGCAGTCGCCGCCGAACGAGATGAACTTCTGCTTGTGATTGACAACGAGCGGCACCTGCACCGGATGGCGCGCCAGCGCCTCGGCGTCGCCGAGATAGCGGTTCTTGAACGCGCCCCACACGAGATTGGTGAGCTCGCCGAGCACGCTGTTCACGTCGCGGAAATCCGGCGCGCGGCCGGCGTCGCGCGTGCCGCCGAGCATGTCGAGCAGCGGCTGCTCGCTCGTCTGCAGCAGCATGTAGCCGCGGCACCACGCGCTTTCGAGCGCGATCAGGCTGAACACTTCGCCGAAGATGATCTGGTCGCGCACGATGCACGGCGTTTCGTGCTCGATCGTCATGCCCGGGAACAGGCCGTCGATGCGCGCCTCGGTGATCTCCGAGATGCCGCGCACGAGCGCGTTCGGGTAATCGCGGCCGAACAGGTATTCGTCGATCGCGCGCTTGAGCGGCGTCATGTCGTCCGCGACGTAGGCCGCACACGCGACGCGCGCGAGCGCCTCCGGCAACCCGTCGCGCGACGCATGCGAGTCGCGGCGCAGGATGATCGGCAGCTCGGGGCGCAGCGCATCGATCTGCGTCGCGATGATCGCGCTCTCGGCCGGCGAGCCGCCGTAATCCTCGGCCAGCAGGATCGCGCCGAGGTCGATGTTCGAGCGCAGCACCTTCAGCAGCCGGTTGCGCCGCACGGTCAGGCCGACCAGGTTGTGCTCGTCGCAGAAACGCTTGATCGCGTCGGCGTGCGCGCGACTGTCGTCCAGCACGAGCACCTTGCTGACGGGTTGGTCTACGGTCATCTCAAGGTTTCCTAATGGTCGGTCAGGGTCGGTCAGAACAGTTCGAGCTCGCCGCCGGTTTCCATCACGGCCGTTTCCGGCACATGGAAATCGACCGGCGCGTTCGCGCATACGCACAGCGTCGCGCCGACCCGCACGTCGCCGTCGAGCGTCAGGTCGTAAGCGGCCACGTGATCGGGCGAAAGCGCGCCCAGGTAATCGATGCTCGATCCGCTCAGCAGATAAGGCGTCGACATCCCCAGGTCGGGAAACGGGGCGGTCAGCGCCTGGTTGATCGCACCGCAGCACAGGTTCGCGACCTCCATGAACGCTTCGGGCAGCGGCCGCTGGCTGCCGGTGCCCGCGGTCGCGCCGGCGAAATGGCGGCGCGTCGCATCGTCGTCGCTGAAGCGCAGCGCGAGCAGCAGGCGGAAATGCAGCGCCGAGATCGTCAGCGCCGCGACGTGCTCGGGCACCTTCTGCTTCGCGCGCGACTTCGCGTGCGCGTGATCGTGCCCGTCATGCGCCGCGCCGGCGGACGGCCGGATGTCGCACGCACCGCCGGATGCGAGCCGCGTGCGCGCCGCATCGAAGAATATCCGCTCGAAACCGGCTTTCGCCTGCGCGCTGATCACGCCGCGCCTCCGTCGATCCGCGCGTGCAGTTGCCCGGCCAGCGCCTCGACGGTCGCCAGCGCGGCCGTGATCATCTTGCCGCCGGCCTGGATGTCCTGGAACGTCGCGGCCGTCACGAGATCGTTGCGGTTCAGGCTGTCGCGATAGCTGTTCGACAGCTGCTGCGAGCGCGCGGCCAGCCCGCGCACCTCGCTCGCGACGATCGAGAAGCCGCGCCCGGCCGTGCCGGCGCGCGCCGCCTCGATCGACGCGTTCAGCGACACGATCGACACGTGCGCGACGATCGCCGACAGTTCCTGGTTCTTCGTGCGCATGTCCTGGTTCTGCGTGGTCAGCGAGATCATCTGCTCGTGCCAGCGCTCGAAGGTGCCGGCGAGCCCGCGCAGGCGCGCGGCTTCGTCGGCGATCTTCTGCGCGTGCTGCGCCAGCGCGGCGCGATCGGCCGACATGGCCTGCAGCGCGTCACGCTGCGTGCCGGCCGCGGAAGTCTCGCGTGCCAGCGCATCCTCGAGCTGCGCCTCGCGGTGCGCCCATGCGTCGGCCGCCTCCGCGTGCGCGGCCGCCGCCTGTTCGGCACGCTCGCCGGCCGCGTCGAGCGCACCGCGCAACGCATGCGCATCGCGCTCCAGCGCCGCAACGAGCCGCTTGCGCATCACGCGAAATACGATCGCCGCCACGATTGCGACGACTGCGCCGCCCGCCAGCGCGGCGGCCATCTGGATCATCCACGCCTGCACGATCACTTCGTCACTCCACTGCGCCGACGTCCGCGCTGCGCGCGCGCTCGTGAGCGGCACCGTCCGCCGCGAAGCGGGCCGGCAACGACACGATCGTTTCGAATGCACGATACGGCGCGCCGACACGATCGTCGGTGAAGCGCAGCGCGATATCGCCACCGTCGCGCTTCAGGAAGTTGCGCACCGCGTCCATGCCGACGCCGCGCCCCGACACTTCGGTCACGGCACTCGCGGTCGAGAAGCCCGGGCGGAAGATCAGCTCGGCCACCGCGTCGTCGGACAGCGCCGCGTCGTGGTCGGCATCGATCCAGCCACGCTCGCGCGCGATGCCGCGAATCCGGTCGAGCGCGAGGCCGCGGCCGTCGTCGCTCAGCACGAACCACAGCTCGCCGCCGCCCACGCCGACCGCGATGTCGATCGTGCCGGATGCCGCCTTGCCGGCCGCGCGCCGTTCGTCGGACGATTCGATCCCGTGGTCGATCGCGTTGCGCAGCAGGTGCATGAACACGTTCTTCAGCGTCGCGACGATTTCGCTGCGCACGCGCTGGCCGTGGCTGTCGATATGCACGACGGGCGCCGGCTTGCCGAGTTCGGCGGCGAGCGACGGCAGCGACTCGATCACGCCGCCGAGCGCATCGCCGATCCCCTGCGTGCCGAGCTGGCTCAGCATGCGGCGTACGGCATCGCGTGCCGCGTGCCAGTCGGCCGCGTTCGCCGGATCGGCGCCGTCGAGCACGCGCAGGCTCTCGCTGATATGCGCGCGCTCGACCATCAGGAAGTCGGCGCCGCCCTGCACCGCGTCACCGCTGCGGCCCAACGTGACCGCGTTGATCGTCGCGTAGTGCTCGACGGCCTCGCGCACGCGCGCGAGATCGTCCATCAGCGCGTCGCGGTTCCACTCGGGGCCGCCGTCCGCGCGGCGCAGCGAGTCGTACGCCTGCTCCGCTTCGTGGACGATGTTCGTCAGGTGCTGGAGGCTGTACGTGCGTGCATTGCCCTTGATCGTGTGCATGTTGCGGAACAGCGCCGCGACGATCGAGTGATCGGCGCGCTCGTGCTGGCGGATCATCCGCTCGTTCTCGCTGAGGAAACCCTTCGCGCTGTGCACGAAGTCGTGGAACTTGTCCTGGCTGATCGACAGGATCTCGCCGATCATCTCGAGGCGGCGCTGCTGCTCGCCGGCCTGCGCGGTCAGCTCGCGGATCTCGGTCACGTCGCGCACGCACAGCATCAGGCGCACCACCGTGTCGGTCTCGTCGGTGATCGCCGACCAGCTCAGGTCGAGCCACTTCTCGCGGCCGTCCGGCATCCGCTTCGCGACTTCATTCACCAGCAGGTGCTCGTTGAACTCGAAGTTCATGCTGTCTTCGCCGAGGCACGCATGCACGGCCGCGTCGACCTGCGAACGCGCGTCGGCACCGATCGCCGAATCGTCGAACACGAGCGCCATCAGGTCGCGGCCGGCGATGTCGCTCGTCTCGAAGATGGTCTCGAGGTACGCCGAATACTCGGCATGCACGACGCCGCCTTCGACGACGGTCAGGATCCCCTGCTGCATGTTCTGCAGCATCGCCTGGATGTCCGCCGTCTTCTGCTTGAGCTGCGCGGCGTTCTCCTGGATCTTCTCGATCATCCCGTTGAACGCGACGATCGAGTGGCCGATTTCGTCCATCCGGCCCACCGGCACGCGGCGCGTGAAATCCTGGCTCGCCGCGATCTCGCTCATCGCCGTCTGCATCCCGATCAGCGGGCGCGTGATCTGGCGATACAGCAGCAAGCCGAGCGCGGTCAGCAGCACGATCACCGTGCCGGCGACGCCCGCGATCGCGGTCGCCGTCGTCGAGAGCATCCCGTTCAGCGCGCTGATCGCGACGTCCTTCTGGCGGTTCTTCTCGACGCGCAGCGTGTCGACGATGCTTTCGAGTTCGTCGCGATACTGCGCGACGTTCGCGAACAGGTACGCCTGCGCCATCTCCGGCTTGCCGTCGGCCTTCATCTTCACGGTGTCGTCGATCGCCGCGAAATAGTTCGCGGCGCTGTCCTTCGCCTGCGACACGAGCCCGACCTGCGCCTGGCCGACCGCCGACTTCGCCTGCACGTCGAGTGCGGCGCGCAGCGCGGCCTGCTTCGCCTTCAGCTCGTCGCGCGCCTGGGCGGCGGTATTCGCGTCGGGCGCGTAGACGAGCGTCATCGTCGCGATCTGGATGTTCTTCACATCGGCGACGAGATCGGCCGACGCGAGCGCGCTCGGCACGATTCCCTGGGTGACCTGACGCACCTCGGACGCGCTCTTGCGCGTCTGGTACACGGCATAGATGCCGATCGCGGACAGCGCGAAGAACGTCAGGACGACTAGCAGCGTAATGCGATGACGGATGGTCATGAGTACAGCTCCCCGCAGCGATCCGGCTTCGATCGCCGTTTGGTCTATTGAAAGAATGTGAGCGCCGAATTATCGGGGATGGTGTATGACGCTCCGATGACCGGAAATCAATCGTTCATTGATAAAAATGCAATGAATAATTGTGGCGAAAGAACCCTAAAGTATTGCCGGGATCTGCCGTTAACCCTCTGCCTCAAGGCTTCTGGCGGTGCCTGTGCGTGACCGGAAATCCGGGATTCGGATATTTTGTTTTTATTTATTCGATCCGCGAATTGACCGCTAAATGGATTTCGCAAAACGTTTGCGAATTATCGGCGAATCCGGTTGAATGCGCGATTTTTTATTGCCGGTGAATCATTGGACGGACGGATGAAAACGATACCGCCCGCGCCGGGGCCGACGATGCGATGAACTGCATCGTCGGCCGCGAGGCGGGCGTGACCGGCGGCCGGTCAGTGGCTGCTGGCGCGGGTCGCCCCCAGGCCCGTTTCCGAGCGCACCTGCTGCGCGGCGAACGCGCCCTTCTCCGACCGTGCGCGCGCGCTCGAGTCAAGCACCGAGAACAGCCACACGCCCACGAAGCCGATGGTCATCGAGAACAGCGCGGGCGACGTGTACGGGAACCACGCCGAACCCTTCGGATAACCAAGCGTTGCCTCCCACACCGACGGCGACACGATGGTCAGCCCCACCGACGAGACCAGCCCCAGGAACCCGCCGATGACCGCGCCGCGCGTGGTGCATCCCTTCCACATCATCGACAGGAACAGCACCGGGAAGTTGGCTGACGCCGCCACGGCAAAGGCCAGCGACACCATGAACGCGACGTTCTGCTTCTCGAACGCGATGCCCAACAGCACGGCGATCACGCCGAGCACCAGCGTCGTGATGCGCGACACCTTCAGCTCGTCGGCGCTGTCGGCCTTGCCGTTCTTGAAGACGGTCGCATAAAGATCGTGCGACACCGCGGAGGCGCCGGACAGCGTGAGCCCGGCGACCACCGCCAGGATCGTCGCGAAGGCCACGGCCGAGATGAAGCCGTAGAACACGTCGCCGCCCACCGTCTTGGCCACCAGCACCGCGGCCATGTTGGCCGTGCCCGCGCCGCCCTTGATCACGCCCTTGGCCACGTCGGACAGTTCCGGATTGGTCAGCACCAGCGTGATCGCGCCGAAGCCGATGATGAAGATCAGCACGTAGAAATAGCCGATCCAGGTGGTGGCCCAGAACACCGACTTGCGCGCTTCCTTCGCATCCGGCACCGTGAAGAAGCGCATCAGGATGTGCGGCAGGCCGGCGGTGCCGAACATCAGCGCCATGCCGAACGAGATGGCCGAGACCGGATCCTTGATGAACCCGCCCGGCGACATGACCGACAGCCCGATACGGGTCGCGTCGTCCGTCGATTTGCCGGCATTCGCGGCAATCGCGGTCTTGACCTCCACGGCATGGGCGAACAACGCCTCCGGGCTGAAGCCGTACTGCGCGAGCACCATGATCGCCATGAACGTCACGCCCGCGAGCAGCAGGCACGCCTTGATGATCTGCACCCAGGTGGTCGCGGTCATGCCGCCGAACAGCACGTAGACCATCATCAGCGCGCCGACGATCACGACAGCCACCCAGTAGTCGAGACCGAACAGCAGCTTGATGAGCTGCCCCGCGCCCACCATCTGCGCGATCAGGTAGAACGCCACCACCACCAGCGTGCCGACCGCGGCGAAACTGCGGATCGGCCCCTGCTCGAAGCGGTAGCCCGCGACGTCGGCGAAGGTGAACTTGCCGAGGTTGCGCAGCCGCTCGGCCATCAGGAACGTGATGACCGGCCAGCCGACCAGAAAGCCGATCGAATAGATCAGGCCGTCGTAACCCGACGTCATCACTGCTGCGGAAATGCCGAGGAAGGAGGCGGCCGACATGTAGTCGCCCGAAATCGCCAGCCCGTTCTGGAACCCGGTGATGCCGCCGCCGGCCGTATAGAAATCCGCGGCGGAACGCGTGCGGGAAGCCGCCCACTTGGTGATCCAAAGCGTCCCTGCCACGAACAGCGCGAACAGGACGATGGCCGTGGTGTTGGTCGCCTGCTTGGCGGTCTGCCCGACATCGCCGCCGCCCGCGACGGCCACGCCGCACGCGCTCGCGGCCAGCAGCGCAACCAGCATCGTCGAAAGTGTCTTCTTCATTGGGCGACGTCCTGCAGGATGTCCTGCGTCAGTTGGTCGTATTCGTTGTTCGCGCGGCGCACGTAGATGCCGGTGATGACGACGGTGAACACGATCACCGCCATGCCGATCGGCACGCCGACACTCGTCACGCCGGTGCTCACGGGCTTCGCGAGAAACGACTTGTCGAATGCGATCAATGCGATGTAGCCGTAGTAGACGATCAGCATCAGCACGGTCAGGAAGATGCCGAGCGTATTGCGCCGTCGCTTGAGCTGCGCATACTTCGGATGCGCTTCGATTTTTTTCACCAACCCATCATGCATCGCCTGTCTCCTGGTTTGCTTTTTGAATGAGTTCGGCGATTCTGAATAGCGAAGCTGACTGCGTGCTTACTCGATCTTGCGTGCGCGGCATTCCGGGCACTATGGTTTTCCCTAGCGGGTTCGGGCGTGGTGGCGGCAGGGTTCGCGCACGCGAGCGCGTGGCGAGACGGTTTCAGTTCAGCGGAGTCCGCTCCGGTCGCGGCATGACCGCAAGGCGGTCAGGGTCAGCTCGCGCCTGCGAGCCAATCCTCGACCTGCAGCCGCGGGACGCGCTCGAATTCCCGGATGTCATGCGTGATCAGCACCAGTTGCCGCGCGCGAGCCTGCCCTGCGATCAATGCGTCATAAGGGCCCATCGGCGTACCAGCCGCGATCAGATGTGCGCGAATTTCGCCGGCATGCTGCGCATCCTCGACATCGAACGATACGACCTCAAACTGAAGCGCCTCGACACGCGCCACGTTCGCGGCCACTCGCTGGCTTTTGTAGGCGCCGTAATAGAGTTCATGCGCGACGATCGCCGGTATCCCGAAATCGCCCGGCTGATGCGACCGCAGTCGGGACAGGATGGCCGGCTCGCCCTTGAGAATGGCGATCACCGCGTTGGTATCCAGCAGGAACTTCATTCGAATACGTCCAGATCCGGCCGCTCCTGCGCGGAGGGCTGCGTGGTCGCGGCAGCCTCGAAGTCGGCGTCGACCGGCCCGATCAGCGGCGTCAGCCATGCCCAGTCCTGCGGCACTGGCTCGAGAACGACCGACGATCCGTGGCGGCGAATCCTGACCTCGGCCGTGTCGAAACGGAAATCCTTCGGCAACCGGACGGCCTGCGATCCGCCATGCTTGAAGATCTTGGCAATGTCCATCTTCGCGCCCCTTACGTATCTACAAAATGTATCTATTTTAGCAACTGTACGTGAGGATAACGAGTCGGCCGATCGGCCTGTTGCCGGTGGATGCTTCGGTATTCAGGCCACACCAGGCGCCGCGATGACGGTGATTTGTCCCCGACATGATCCAACGCCGAATTCATTCCCGTCAGGAAACAATCAATCGCTCGCCGACGGTTCACCCGCCCGCCCGTACGCTCTAGACTGTCGCATCGTTCCCTTTCCGGATTCACGCAATGACCGACGTCCTGCCGCTGACCACCGATCCCGAGTCGGGCCTCCAATACCGGCTGCGCCCGGCCGCCGGCCGCCCCGTTGCCCGCCTGTTGCTGCTGCATGGCGTCGGCGGCAACGAAACCAACCTGCTGAACCTGGCCGGCATCATCGATTCGCGGATCGAGATCGCGTTCCTGCGCGCCCCGCTCACGTTCGGGCCCGGCCAGCACGCATGGTTTCCGGTGCGCTTCGGCCCGAGCGGCCCCGAAATCGACGCGGCCCGCGCGGACGAAAGCCGCATTCAGCTGATCACGCTGCTGCGTGCCTTCCGCGCCCGCGACGGCGCGGATTCCGCATTGCCGACCGTGATCGCCGGCTTCAGCCAGGGCGGCATCATGAGCGCGGGCGTCGGCCTCACGTCGCCGGAGGATGTCGCCGCCTTCGCGGTGCTGTGCGGGCGCATCCTGCCCGAAATCGATCCGCTGATCGCGCCGCGCGATGCGCTTCGCCCGCTCCATGCGCTGATCGTGCACGGCCGCTTCGACGACAAGCTGCCCGTCGCGTGGGCCGACACCGCCGACGCGAAACTCACGTCGCTCGGCGTCGCGCACGATACGCGGCTGTACGAAGCCGGCCACGAACTGACTGCGGAGATGGCCGGCGATTTCGGCCGATGGGTCGGCGAACGCGCCGGCTTGAACTGACCACACCGGCGCGCCGGGCGCGACCGCACCGGCGCACCCGGCGTGTCCCGTCAGGCGCCCCGCGCCGGATCGGCGACGGCACCCGTGGCCACGGACGCACGCGCATTCGCCGCCTGCTCTCGCGCGGCACCGCGCTTCGCCAGCTTCCAGCCCACCACGAGTGCGAGCACGACGACCGGAATCATCGCGATGGTCCACGTGCCGCCCGGATAGTCGAACGCCATCAGCACCAGCACGCCGACGAGGAAGGCCAGCGTGAGCCACGACGTGAACGGCGCGCCGGGCATCCGGAACGACACCGCCTTCAGCTCGCCGCGATCGACCGCGCGGCGGAACAGGATCTGGCACATGACGATGAAGCCCCAGGTCGTGATGATCCCGAGCGACGCCATGTTCAGCACGATCTCGAACGCCTGCGCCGGCACGATGTAGTTCAACGGCACGCCGATCGCGTTGATCGCGACCGTGATCAGGATCCCGCCGTACGGCACGCCGCGTGCGTTCATCCGCGACACGAAGCGCGGCGCCGATCCGCCCATCGCCAGCGAGCGCAGCACGCGCCCGGTCGAATAGAGGCCGGAGTTCAGGCTCGACAGCGCGGCGGTCAGCACCACGACGTTCATCACGGTGCCGACGTACGGCACGCCGAGCTTGCTGAAGAACGTCACGAACGGGCTTTCGTGCGAGCTGTATGCCGTCCACGGCAGCAGCATCGTCAACAGCACGACGGAGCCGACATAGAACAGCGCAATACGCCACATCACGCTGTTGATGGCTTTCGGCAGGACCTTGCGCGCATCGGCCGTCTCGCCCGCCGCGACGCCGACGAGCTCGATGCTCGCATACGCGAACACCACGCCCTGCACGATCAGCACGGCCGGCAGGAGCCCGTGCGGAAAGATCCCGCCGTGATCCGCGACCAGGTGAAGCCCCGGCATCTGCCCGGCGACCGGATGGCCGCTCGCGAGAAACACCGCGCCGACCGCGAGGAACACCGCGAGCGTCCCCACCTTGACGAGCGAGAACCAGAACTCCATCTCGCCGAACACCTTCACGCCGATCATGTTCATCACCGACACGATCCCGAGCGCACCGAGCGCGAAGACCCACTGCGGCACGTCCGTGAACACGGCCCAGTACTTCATGTAGATCGCGACCGCCGTGATGTCGACGATGCCGGTCGTCGCCCAGTTCAGGTAGTACATCCAGCCCGCGACGAACGATGCGCGCTCGCCCATGAACTCCCGCGCGTACGACACGAAGCTGCCGCTGGTCGGCCGGTGCATCACCAGCTCGCCGAGCGCGCGCATGATCAGGAAGGCGAACACGCCGCAGACGAGATACACGAGCGCGAGCGCGGGCCCCGCGCTCTGAAGGCGTCCACCCGCACCGAGAAAGAGGCCGGTGCCGATCGCACCGCCCATCGCGATCATCTGCACGTGCCGCGGCTTCAACTGCTTCGCGTAACCTGCTTCGTGCGACGCGAACATCGCGTCGGGGTCGGCATGACGGGAATCCGCGCCGCCGGCCGGACCGGCCGGGCGCTCGCTGCTGTGGTTCATCGTGAGTCTCCGTAGTTTCTTGATGTGTCGCGCCCCGCGCGGGGGCGCTGATGAAATGACGGCCCGCCTGGCGCTCAACGCGCGCGCCGGCGGCCTTCAGCCGGCGTCAAAGCACGCGCGGCCGGATCAGCGCTTCGGGCTGAAGCGCTTCGTCGACCTGCGCATCGGTCATCCACTGGCGTTCGAGTACGACCTCGCGAATCGACTTGCCGGTTGCGTGCGCTTCGGCCGCCACGGCGGTCGCGCGCTTGTAGCCGATGTACGGATTCAGCGCGGTCGCGAGCGCGACCGAGCGCTCCATCGTTTCGCGCAGCCGCTCGGGGTTCGCGGTGATCCCGCTCACGCAGCGCTGCGCCAGCGTCGTGCAGGCGGCCGTCAGGTGGCTGAAGCTGCGGAACAGCGCGCTGGCGATCACCGGCTCGAATGCGTTGAGCTGAAGCTGCCCGGCCTCGGCGGCGAAGGTCACGGTCAGGTCGTTGCCGAACACCTCGAACGCGACCTGGTTGACGACTTCCGGGATCACCGGATTCACCTTGCCGGGCATGATCGACGAGCCGGCCTGCACCGGCGGCAGGTTGATCTCGCCGAACCCCGCACGCGGGCCGCTCGACAGCAGCCGCAGGTCGTTGCAGATCTTCGACAGCTTCACGGCGATCCGCTTGAGCACGCCCGAGACCTGCACGAACGCGCCGCAATCCTGGGTCGCCTCGATCAGGTTCGGCGCGGTGCTCAGGTCGAGCCCGGTAATGCGCCGCAGCGCCGCCAGCGCCTTCTCCGCGTACTGCGGATGCGCGGTGATGCCCGTGCCGATCGCGGTCGCGCCGAGGTTGATCTCGCGAATCAGCCAGCCGGCTTCCTGCAGGCGTGCAATGTCTTCCGTCAGCATCACCGCGTAGGTCGAGAATTCCTGGCCGAGCGTCATCGGCACCGCGTCCTGCAATTGCGTGCGGCCGAGCTTCAGCAGGCCGGCGAACGCGTCGGCCCGCTCCGCGAACGCATCGCGCAGGCGCGCCATCGCTTCGAGCAGGTGCTCGAGCGCGAAGCAGGTCGCGACGCGGATCGCGGTCGGATAGACGTCGTTGGTGCTCTGCGCGAGATTGACGTGTTCGTTCGGATGCAGGTATTCGTACTGCCCGCGCGCGTGCCCCATGAGTTCGAGCGCGCGGTTGCAGATCACCTCGTTCGCGTTCATGTTGGTCGACGTGCCGGCCCCGCCCTGGATCACGTCGACGACGAACTGGTCGTGCAGGCGCCCTTCGCGAATCTCGACGCACGCGGCGGCGATCGCATCGCGGTACGGTCGCGGCAGCAGCCCGAGCTCGCAGTTCGCGTCGGCCGCGGCCTCCTTCACGGCGGCGAGCGCCATCACGAGGTACGGCAGCGACGCGATGGTGCGGCCCGAAATGTCGAAGTTCTCTTTCGCGCGCAGCGTATGGACGCCGTAATATGCGTCGTCCGGAATACTTCGTTTGCCTAAAAGATCCGCTTCGACGCGGAAGCCGTTTTCTGTCATCGTGCCCTCCTGGATGTCTCGTACCGCTCGCCGTTCGCCGCTTCCCGACGCGACGGGTTCGCATTCTATGCCTTTGCAAAAACAAGCTCGCTTATGTATTATCGAAAGCGGTTTTGCGTGGGACGCAACAGCGAGAATCGAATGAAAAAAGGCGCGAGAGAAACCGGCATCGATCACATGGGCGCGATGCGCGCGTTCGTGAGAGTGGTCGAAACAGGGAGTTTTTCGGCGGTCGCGAAGGAGATGCACGTGTCGACGTCGACGGTCGCGCGCAAGGTCACGGCGATCGAGGAGGCACTCGGCGTCGCGCTGCTGCACCGCTCGACGCACAGCGTCACGCTGACCGAGGCCGGCCACATCTACCTGGAACGCGCCGTCACGTTGATCGCCGATCTCGACGACACGCTGCGTGTCGTCGCCGAGCTGAATGCGCAGCCGAGCGGCCCGCTGAAGCTCACCGCGCCGGTTGCGTTCGGCCGCCGCCATCTCGCCCCGCTGGTCGCGCCGTTTCTCGCGCGCTACCCGACGATCCAGCTCGACGTGCGGCTCACCGACAACCACAACGACCTCGTGGCCGGCGGCTTCGACCTCGACATTCACGAAGGCGAGAACTACCTGGACAACCTCGTCGTCCACCGCCTGTCGCGCAACGACAGCATCCTGTGCGCGACGCCCGGCTATCTCGACCGCTGCGGGCGCCCGTCCACGCCGGACGACCTCAAGCAACACAACTGCCTGCGCTACGTGCACCCCGAAGGCGATCCGCGCTGGGAGCTCGTGAACGGCGACGCGCATCACAGCCTGCTGCCGGCCGGCAACCTCGTCACCGACCATTCGGAGCTGCTGCTCGAAGCGACCTGCGCGGGGCTCGGCATCGCGGAGTTCGAGATCTGGCTGGTGCGCGACCTGCTCGCGAGCGGGCGGCTCGAAGCCGTGCTGCCGCGCTACCGGCTGCTGAACCGGCTGACGGGCGAATACATCTACATCGCGTATCTGGCGAACCGGCGCAGCTCGGCGAAGCTGCGCGTCCTGAAGGACTTTCTCGCGGAACACCTCGCGCACATCGGCGAGCTGTCGGCGCTGGAGCTGGGGAAGATTCGCGGCGCGCGCACGTAGCGCCTGCGCCCGCGTTCATGCCCGCGCCGGCCGGCAGGCATGGGTCCGCCGCCGCGCACGGCCCGGGGCGCGGGCCGGCGGCAGCGGCGCATCCGCGCCGGTCAGGCCGGCTGCAATTCGAACGGGAACGTGGCGTGCCCGATCTCGACGCCCTGAGTGTTGCGCATCGGCGGCCGATGGAAAGCGGCCAGTTGCGCGCGCTGCCCGGCCGTGCCGATCTGCAGCCGCTCGAGGAGTTCGCTGACGACCATGTAGAGCACGTCGAGATTGCCGTCCTCGATCTTCACCGAGATGCCGAGCGCGCCATCGGCGCCCAGCTGCCGCGTGCGCGCCGACGCACGCACGCCGATCCCGTAGCACGCATCGGCGCCGAGCTTGCCGACCACCTGCCCGTCGAACGCTTTCATCAGCACCGTGCAATAGCGCCCGTCGCCGGCCACCAGTTCCGGATACGCGGTCATCGCACGATGAATCCGCGCCAGCGCGCGCACGCGATCGCTGATTGCGTCACCGCCCGCCTCCACCGTATCCACCCCGTCGGCCAGCGATGCGTACAGGCGCGCCAGCCGGTCCAGCGGAAACGCCGGCGTCGGCAGGTTGCACCCGTCGATCGCCCAGCCCACTTCGTCGTCGCGCAGCCCGCACGCATCGGCCATCACCTGTTTCACGCGCACCTGCATCGGATGCTCGGGCAGATGGTAATCGGCGATCGCGGCGCCGATCGCCTGCGCGCCGGCCAGCATCCCGACATGCTTGCCCGAACAGTTGCTGCATACGCCGGTCGGCGTGTAGTCGCGCTTGATCCACGCACGGTACACCGCGTCGGACAACGGCGGATGGCCGCCGCAACGCAAGTCCGATTCCTGCGCGGCGACTTTTGCGAGCATCGCGCGCGTGCGTTCGATATGCCGGTCCTCGCTGCTGTGCGACGCGCACATCAGCGCGATGTCCGCATCGTCGAAGCCGAAGCGCTCGGGCGCACCCGTCTCGATCACCGACAGCGCCTGGGCCGGCTTCGCCGCCGACCGCGCGAGCGTCATCCGGAACGGATCGCCGAACCGGGCCAGCAGCCTGCCGCGTGCGTCGACCACCGCCACATCGGCGACATGCGTGTTCTCGATCGCCTTGCCGCGGTACGTGACGACTGCTGCGCGTTGGGTGTCCATCTTATGTTGTCTCCATGCTCGGGGCCTGCTTGCCGGGGCCCATCCAACCGGTACGGCAGTGTAGCGAGTCGCCGCGCCACGCGCCGGCCCGGCCATGGAAAGCGGTGTTGCATATGACGCAAAGGCGATCGCGCCCCCACGAAGACCTGACCGAATTAGTACAAAAACCATTCAATCGTTTACAGAATTAGTACCAATCCGTACAATTGCGACCGCAAACGCGAATCATACGCATTTACATTGACGTTTTCCGATGTTCCGCACTGCCCGGCCTGCATCGAGAAGACGCGCCCGCTCACCGAACCTTCTGCTGCCTCTCGATATGCCCGCCCAGTTCAAGACGAGGCCTCGCGCCCTCGTGTCGACGCTGACCTGCTCCGTGTTCCTGACCCCGCTGCTCGCCTCCGCCGAAACGGTACCCTCTCCCACGCCCGCCGCCGACCAGCCGGCCCCGTCCGCCGACGTGCAGGTGACGCTGCCGACGATCACGATCCAGTCGTCCGCGCCGTCGGACATGCAGGTGAAGCAATCGCCGTCGTACAAGTTCACCGCGCCGCTGCTCGATACGCCGCGCTCGGTCACCGTGATCCCCGAGCAACTGATCAAGGAAAAGAACGTCACGTCGTTCGCGGACGCGCTGCGCTCGGTACCGGGCATCACGTTCCTCGGCGGCGATGCGGCCGCGAACCCGTCGGCCGACCGCCCGGTGATCCGCGGCTTCGAATCGCGCAACTCGATCTTCGTGGACGGGATGCGCGACTCGGGGCTGCAGAACCGCGAAACGTTCGCGGTCGAGCAGATCAGCGTGATCAAGGGCCCCGATTCGGTCTATGCGGGCCGCGGCTCGGTGGGCGGCAGCATCGACATCGTCACGAAGACGCCGAAGAACGACGATTTCATCAACAGCAGCATCGGCTTCGGCACCGACGGCTACAAGCGCGCGACGGTCGACGCGAACCGCAAGATCAACGACACGACGGCCGTGCGCCTGAACGTGATGGGTCACGACGCGAACCAGGCCGGCCGCAACGACGTGTACAACAAGCGCTGGGGTGTCGCGCCGTCGATCGTGTTCGGGCTGAACACGCCGACCACGGTCACGGTCAGCTATTACCACATGAACTCGTACGACATGCCGGACTTCAGCGTGCCGTTCCGCGCGTCGGGCGGCACGCCGGTGCCGACCGATCGCGGGCAGTTCTTCGGATTGAACACGCGCGACTACCGCTACGGGCAGACCGACACCGCCGAAGTGCGCGTCGAGCACAAGCTCAACGACGACTGGAAGCTGAAGAACACGACGATGTTCGGCCGCTCGACGCTCGATTACGTCGCGACGAACCCGCAGATCCTCGCGTCGAACCCGAACATGCTGAGCCTGCAGGCAAAGAGCGGCAAGTACGCGCTCAACGGCTTCTCGAACCAGACCGAGGTGACCGGCAGCGCGAGCCTGTTCGGCATGAAGCACACGATGACGGCCGGCGTCGAGTTCAGCCATGAACAGGCGCGCTACGAGGGCTACCTCGTGTCGGATTCGGCCGGTCACAACATCCGCTCGGGCGGCCCGTGCTCGGTGGCCGGCAACTGCACGCCGCTCGCGGGCGGCTGGAACCCGAACATGCCGTGGACCGGCAGCATCGTGCTGAACGGCGACAAGGGCTTCCCCGGCGCGACGACGAACACGCGCACCGACACCGTGTCGGCGTACATCTTCGATACCGTGAAGCTGTCCGAGCGCTGGCAGTTCAACACGGGGCTGCGCTTCGACCGCTACGACACGACCGGCAAGCAGGCCGGCGTCGCCGACCTGTCGAACACGTCGAACCTGTTCAGCTACCAGTTCGGCCTCGTGTTCAAGCCGGTGAGCAACGTGAGCCTGTATGCGTCGTACGGCACGTCGTCGAACCCGCCGGGATCGAACGGCGGCCTCGGCGGCGGCACCGACCAGATCACCGCGACGAACCAGGACCTCGCGCCGGAGCGCTCGCGCAACATCGAGATCGGCGCGAAGTGGGACGTGCTGCGGGATCAACTGTCGCTGACGTCGGCGCTGTTCCAGACCGAGAAGACCAATGCGCGCGTGAGCGACGGCCTCGGTCACACGGTCAACGCGGGCAAGCAGCGCGTGCGCGGTTTCGAATTCGGCTTCGCGGGCAACATGACGCCGAAGTGGCACGTGTTCGGCGGCTACTCGTACCTGAACGCGATCACGACCGACGCGGGCCCCGGCAGCCCGGGCGCATCGGGCCTGCCGATGGTGATGGTGCCGAAGCACAACTTCACGCTGTGGACGAGCTACGACGTGATGCCGAAGCTCACGTTCGGCGCCGGTGCGACGGTGATGAGCCAGACCTATGCGTCGGTATCCGCGACGACGAAGAAATGGACGCCCGGCTACGCGCGCTTCGACGCGGCCGCCACCTGGCGCGTGAACAAGACGATGGACGTCCAGCTGAACGTGCAGAACCTGTTCGACAAGAAGTATTACGCGAGCGCGTACCCGATCTACGCGACCTGGGCGCCGGGCCGTTCGGCGATGGTCACGCTCAACTTCTATCAGTAACGCGGTCGGCGGCGGGAGGGCGTGGTACGCCCCTCCTCGCCGCGCTCACCACGGCAGCGAATACGTCTTCACGTTCGTGAAGCTCTTCATCGCTTCCTGCACGCCTTCCTTGTACCCCAGCCCCGAGTCCTTCACGCCGCCGAACGGCGTCAGCTCGAGCCGGTAGCCCGGCACTTCGCGCACGTTCACGCTGCCGACTTCCAGCTCGGTGATGAAGCGCGTGATGTGATCGAAGCGGTTCGTGCACACCGACGACGACAGCGCATAGTCGGTGCTGTTCGACATCCTGATCGCTTCGTCGATGTCGCGGAAACGCATGATCGGCGACACGGGCCCGAACGTCTCGTATTTCACGAGCGGCATGTCGGGCGTCACGCGATCGATCACCGTCGGCGAATACAGCGCGCCGTCGCGCACGTTGCCGACCAGCAGCCGCGCCCCGCGCGCGATCGCGTCGTTCACCTGCTGCTCGCAGACCTTCGCGGCCGCTTCGTCGATCACCGTACCCATGTCCACCGACGAATCGGCCGGATTGCCGTACGACCACGCACGCGTTTTTTCGACGACCAGCTCCGTAAAGCGATCGGCCACCGACTCGTGCACGAGCATCCGCTTGATCGCCGTGCAGCGCTGCCCCGAGTTCCTGTACGAACCCGATACCGCGAGCGTGCTCGCTTCGTCGAGATCGGCGTCTTCCATCACGATGATCGGATCGTTGCCGCCGAGTTCGAGCACCGCGCGCCGGTAGCCCATCCGCGCCGCGATCGACTTGCCGATCGATACGCCGCCCGTGAACGTGATGAGGTCGATCGCCGGGTTCGTGATCAGCTCGTCGGCGATCTCCTTCGGGTCGCCCGTGAGCACCTGCAGCATCTGCGGCGGCAGGCCCGCTTCGTACAGGATGTCCGCGAACAGGTAGCACGACAGCGGCACCTTCTCGGACGGCTTCACGACGATCCGGTTGTTGGTCGCGATCGACGGCACGATCTTGTGCGCAACCTGGTTCATCGGGTGGTTGAATGGCGTGATCGCTGAAATCACGCCGAGCAGCGGATCGCGCTGCGTGTACACGCGGCGCTTCTTGCCGTGCGGGGTCAGGTCGCACGAGAAGATCTGCCCGTCGTCCTTCAGCACTTCGCCGGCGCCGAACGTCAGCACGTCGGCCACGCGGCCCGCCTCGTATGTCGAATCCTTGATGCACAGCCCGGCCTCGGCGGTGATCAGCGCCGCGATCTCCGCCGTGCGCGCACGCACGATGTCGGCCGCGCGGCGCAGGATCGCCGCGCGATCGTGGCGCGTGAGCGCCGGCCGGTATGCACGCGCGGCCGCGAACGCGCGCCGCACGTCGTCGAGCGTCGCCTTCGGCACGGTGCCGACCAGCGCACCGTCGTACGGGTTGCGCACTTCGATCACCGCGTCGCGCCACACGCGCTGCCCGTCGATGCGCAACGCTTCGTGCCGCACGTCGGAAGCGGGAATCGGCTTCAGGACCGTGCTCATGTCGTCTCCGTTGTCGTGATGCGTGATCGTGGCCACGCTAGCGGGTGCCGCGGCGCGCACTAGCGCACCACGACCAGCCCTTCGTATTCGAGGCAGCGGCACAACGTCGCCCATGCCGGCGAGTCGGGCCACTCACGCGCGCCGGTGTCGATGCGGATCGGCCGTCCGAATTCGCGCGATGCACACGCCAGCAGCGTGTGCGCGATGCCGCTGCGCCGATAGGCGGGTTCCACGTACAACCGCGCAAGCGACGGCGATCGCGCGGCACCGCCGCCGTCGTCGATGCCGAGTTCGCCGATCGCCTCGTCGTCGCGATACGCGACCGCCGTCGCGCGCGTGTCGTCGAACACGATGCGGATCACGCGCTCGCAGCGATCCCTGAACACGACGACGTGCATGGCCGCCTCCCTTCGCATCACGATGCGGGCGAACGCGATGCGCGCACGCCCCCCCGCGCCCACGTACCGGGGAGTTATCCGGATCGTCCAGGGGCGACGAGTTGAGTATCGTCTTGCCACGTCGGCGCGCAGTAGTGCCAGACGACACCTTTCATTGAGTCCACATCCGCGGCGCGACGCGCGTATTCTCGCGAAACCGCGCCTCTCGCGGGCCACGCGCACCCCAACGCGCACCGCCTCGCGTTCCCCGTACCGATCACAGGAGGAAGCATGCCGAGTCGTACCCCGACCGCCCTATGGGCCCAGCAGTTCCGGCGGTCGTCGGCGTCGAGCCTGCAGGACCAGATCCGGCGGATGCTCGTGGCCGCGATCCTCGACGGCCAGCTCGCCCCCGATGCCGCGCTGCCGTCGAGCCGCGAGCTCGCCGACCAGCTCGGCGTCGCGCGCAACACCGTCGTGCTCGCGTACCAGATGCTCGTCGAGGAGGGCTACCTGATCTCGCGCGAACGCAGCGGGCACTTCGTGAACCCGAAGATGCTCGAGGGCGTACCCGGCTTCGCGGCGGCCAAATCCGGCGAGAAACCGCACGGCAACGACGACACGCCGGGCCGCCCCGCATGGGAGAAGCGCATCGCGCATCCGCCGTCGAGGCAGCGCAACATCGTGAAGCCAGCGAACTGGCAGCACTACGAATTTCCGTTCATCTACGGGCAATTCGACCAGTCGCTGTTTCCGACCAACGACTGGCGCGAATGCTGCCTGAAGGCGCTGTCGGTGATGGAGATCCGCAACTGGGCGCCCGACCTGATCGAGCGCGACGACGAATCGCTGATCCAGCAGATCCGCACGCGCGTGCTGCCGCGGCGCGGCGTGTTCGCGATGCCGGACGAGATCGTCGTCACGAACGGCTGCCAGCAGGCGCTGTACCTGATCGCGGACCTGCTGTGCGGCAAGCACACGACGGTCGGCTTCGAGAATCCCGGCTATCCCGACGCGCGCAACATCTTCGAGAACCGCAACGCGCGGCTGCTGCCGCTGCCCGTCGACGGCCACGGGATCGCGCCCGATGCGCTCGCCGATACGCTGGCGCGCTGCGACTACGTGTACGTGACGCCGAGCCACCAGTGCCCGACCACCGCGACGATGCCGGTCGAGCGCCGCCGCGCGCTGCTCGACTGCGCGCGGCAGCACGATTTCGTGATCATCGAGGACGACTACGAGAGCGAGAACACGTTCTCCGGCACGCCGCATCCGGCATTGAAGAGCCTCGACACGGCCGACCGCGTGATCTACGTCGGCAGCCTGTCGAAGACGTTCGCGCCGGGGCTGCGGCTCGGCTACGTGGTCGGGCCGCGCGAGCTGATCCGCGAGTTGCGCGCGCTGCGGCGGCTGATGGTGCGCCATCCGGTCGCGTATATCCAGCGTGCGTTCGCAACCTTTCTCGCGCTCGGTCATCACGACGCGCTGCTGCGCCGGCTCGCGCATGCATACAGCGAGCGCTCGCAGGCGCTGATGGCCGCGCTCGATGCGCATCTGCCGGAAGCGCGTCATGTGCGTGTGACGGGCGGTGCGTCGTGCTGGGTCGAGGGGCCGCCGTGGCTCGATGCCACGCGCCTCGCGACCGACGCGCAGGCGGCCGGCATCCTCATCGAGCCGGGCGGCGTGTTCTTCATGGACGATACGGGCGACGCGCGACGCTGCTTCCGGATGGGGTTCTCCGCGATTCCGCTCGAGCGGATCGAGCCGGGCGTGCGGGCGCTGGCGCAGTGCGTGCGGGCGCAAAAGCCGGGCACCTGACCGGATGCGGAGAGGCGTCGCGCCACCGATTGCGTGATCGCCCTCGCCCCTCGTGCACAATCACGCATCCGGAAACGATCCCGGCTTTCGTTGCGCGGCAAGCATGTCGCCGGTGTCGCGCGCGTCGCTCCCGTGCGACGCGCGCAGGTGCCGATCGTAACGATCGATCGGGTTGCGCTGCCGGGCTGCAGGCTGCCTTCGGGTAGAGGTCGCGTTCACGTGCGCACGCAACGTGCGCCGCCCCCGATCGGCACGTTGTTTCTCGCCTTGTCGTAGAACCCTGCATTCGCCACGCGCTCGCCGAATCCGTTGCACCCGCCGATACCGTTCCACTGCCTGCCCGTCGTTTCCACTCGTTTAGTAAATCTAATAAAAACATTACAAATCCGTTATTCGGATTGACAGCGAATTCATACGAATCCTAGTGTTACGACGCATCACGACTGCAACAACCCACAGCGATCCCGTGATTCGATCGTCGGGATCGTCAAGGCAAAAAGGCATCTCCGACTGGAGGGGACGATCATGAGTCGATTCACGACGCTCGCGGCGTTGCTGGCCGCGGCGTGCGCATTGAGCGGGTGCGGAGGCGGTGACGGCAGCGATGGAACGGCGGCGTCGATACTGGCCGCACATCCGGCGGAATCGTCGGCCGGTGCGGCCGACACGACCAACCTCGACGACAACCGCAGCCTGTCGTTGACGCAGTATGTCGACCCGCTGATCGGCACGCTCGCGAGCAATTCGCCGAACCCGGTGCCGGCGGGACAGGCCGGCAGCGTCGTGCCGGCCGCCGGGCTGCCGTCGGGCATGGTGCAATGGGCGCCCGACACCAACACCACGCCGGCGCCGAACGACAGCAAGGAACCGAACTCGCCGGCCGGCTATTACTACGACCTCCATTCGATCCAGGGTTTCAGCGTCACGCACATGCCGGGTGCCGGCTGCAGCGGCAACAACGGTGAATTCCCGGTCATGCCGACCACCGACGCGACGCAGCTCGTTCCGACCTTCAGTCATGCGAATGAAACGGCCCGGCCCGGCTACTACTCGGTCTTGCTCGATTCACAGATCAAGGTGGAACTGACCGCCACCCTGCGCACCGGCTTCGGCAGGTTCACCTACCCGGCCGGAAAACCCGCGCTGCTGGTACTCGACGCGACGCGCACCAATACGAAGACCTCGACCACCGGCGCGATTACGCAGGTTTCCGGCAGCGCCCTCTCGGGCAGCACGATCGGCGGCGGCTTCTGCGGCAACTCGGTGCCGGTACCCGTCTACTTCTATGCCGCGTTCGACCAGGCGTTCACGTCGGCGTCGATCTCGCACGGCGTGGCGCAGCTCGGCTTCCGTCCCGGCCAGGCGGTCAGGATGAAGATCGGCATTTCGTACGTCAGCGTCGCCAATGCAAAGGCCAACCTCGACGCGGAAAATCGCGGCTGGGACTTCGAGGGCGTGCGCACGCAGGCAGACAGAATCTGGAACGACCGCCTCAACGCGATCCGCGTGGCGGGCGGGACGCTCGACGCGAAGAAGAAGTTCTACACGGCGCTCTATCACGCGCTGTGGGCGCCCAGCATCTTCAGCGACGCGAACGGCCAGTACATCGGCTTCGACAATACCGTGCACCAGCTCGCCAAAGGCCAGAACGCGCAGTATTCGTCGTTCTCGGGCTGGGACATCTACCGTTCGCTGATCCAGCTCAAGTCGATCCTCGCGCCGTCCGAAACCAGCGACATGATCCAGTCGCTGGTCAACGACGCCGATCAGTGCGGCGCGATTCCGCACTGGGTCAACGACAACGTCGAGGACGGCGTGATGCCGGGCGATGCCGGTTCGCTGATCGTTTCGAGCGCCTACGCATTCGGCGCGCGGCGCTTCGATACGCGCTCCGCGCTGCAGCACATGGTGAAGATGGCGAACATCCCCGGCACTGCCTGCAACAACGTGACCACCAACGGCGGCCGCGCGAGCTACCTGCAGGGCGGCTACATCACCGGCGGCGAGTGGGGGCAGGCTTCGTCGACGCTCGAATACACGAGCAGCGACTTCGCGATCTCGCGCTTCGCCGGCGCACTCGGCGATACCGCCACGCAGCGCATGCTGCTGAGCCGCTCGGCCTACTGGCAGAACCTGCTCAATACCGCGCTGACGCCGCCGCTGATCGCGGCGCGGCAATCGAACGGCGCGTGGATACCCGAAACGCCGGGCAGCGGCGACAACTACGTGGAGGGCAATGCCGAACAGTACACGTGGATGGTGCCGTACGACGCGGCGGGCCTGTTCGCGCAGCTCGGCGGCAACACGGCCGTGACGTCGCGGCTCGACCAGTTCTTCACGGTGCTCAATGCCGGCCTGAGCCTGCCGAATTTCTACATGGGCAACGAGCCGACCTTCGAGGTGCCGTGGCTTTACAACTGGGCCGCGCAACCGTCGGGCACGCAGCGCGTGGTGCAGCAGATCATGGCCAGCGCGTTCGGCACCGGCCCCGACGGCTTGCCGGGCAACGACGACCTCGGCGCCGTGTCGGGCTGGTACGTGTGGGGCGCGCTGGGCCTGTACCCGCAGATCCCCGGCGTCGCGGGCCTGGCGATCGGCAGCCCGCAGTTCCCGCAGATCGACGTGCGACTCGGCAACGGCCACACCTGGCGGATCCGTGCCGCAGGCGCGCCGGCCTCGAGCTACGTGCAGTCGCTGTCGATCAACGGTCGTGCCCACCCTGCCGCATGGGTCGCCTATGACGACATCGCCAATGGTGCGACGCTGCACTTCGCGATGGGCAGCGCACCGTCCCGATGGGGCGCCCAGGCACAGCCGCCGTCGTTCGGCGTACCGGTGGCGCTCAACACGGCCGACAGCTACAACAACCGCGGCTTCAGCATGGACGGTGCGACCAATACCGACGGTCAGGGCGCGGACTTCGACGGCAGCCTGTTCAGCTACTCGGTCAATGCGCTCGGCGCGGCGGGCGTGCAGCCCGGCAAGCCGTTCGCGGTGGCCGGCGCCACCGTGACGGTGGCGGGCGGGCCGCTCTCGCTCGACAACACCGTGACCGTCGGACAGACCGTGATGCTGCCGCCGGGATCGGCCGGCACCGGCGTCGTGGTGCTCGGTTCGTCCAACAACGGCCCGAGCAGCGGGATCGCGCAACTGAACTTCGCGGACGGGTCGAGTCAGGCCGTCACGCTGGCCTTCGACGACTGGACCCTGAACGGCGGCAGCGCGAGCCCACGCTCGACGGTGGCCGTCACGATGGCCTATCGCAATGCCGGCAACGGCCAGCAGGACAACGTCAAGACCTACATCTTCGCGCAGAAGATTCCGGTGCCGCCCGGCAAGGTGGTGACGAGTATCGTGCTGCCGCGGCAGGTCAGCGCCGGCAAGATGCACGTGTTCGGTATCGGCATGACGGCATCGTGATGCCCGCATGACCGGCGGGGGCGGCACATCGCGCGCGACGATGTGCCCCCCCGCCTCCTCCCGCTTGCCCGCGTCGCGGGTCCCGCCCCGATGGCGGCCGAAGCCCTCGTCCGCCATTTTCCGTGCACGCCGCGCTCGCCGACCTCGTTCGCCGTCGCGTCGTGCGAGACGGCACGACACCGGTTCAAGCCGTGCGTCCCGCCACGTCGGGAGGCCCGTGAACGCGCGAACGTGCCCGGCATCTGCCGCTGGCCCAACCGAATCCCCCGAACTGGCGCTACCGCCAGAAACGAGCGCTCACTAACGTGTCGATACCGCGTGCCGCATGCGCGCCAGCGCCTTGCGCACCGCCCACCATTCGACAGGAGACACGTTATGTCCGATACGCTCACCGCCCCCGTCACGGCCGCCACGCTCGCGGCGTTTTCCGACGCATTCAACCGGCATGACGCGCATGCGCTGATGGGCTTCATGACCGAGGACTGCGTATTCGACGCAGCCGGCGGCCCCGACATCCACGGCACGCGCTTCGTCGGCCGCGATGCCGTGCGCGCCGCGTTCGAAGCCGTGTTCAAGACCTTCCCCGACGCGCACTGGGGCCGCGGCCGCCACTACGTGACCGGCGAGCGCGGCGTGTCCGAGTGGGTGTTCACCGGCACGCACGCCGAAGGCTGGCGCATCGAGGCCGAAGGCTGCGACCTGTTCGAATTCCGCGACGGGCTGATCGCCGTCAAGCGTGCGTTCCGCAAGGAACGGCCGAAGCAGCCGGCCTGAGCGCACCACTCGGGGCCACCGTACCCGCGCGCATTTTGAAACGAATCATTTCATTTCATTCCACATTTCCCCGCAGCAGATGGAATGACTTGACCGGCTTTTCCCGGCAAATAGCATCTGGAACAAGACGTTCCGTTAATTGAACAATCGGAGACAACCCATGAGCGAACAATCCACTTCCCTGCGTGCATCGGCCAGCGGTCCGCAGGACATGACGCCGTCCGAAGCCTTCGTCGAAACCCTCGCGGCCAACGGCGTGACCGACATGTTCGGCATCATGGGCTCCGCGTTCATGGACGCGATGGACATCTTCGCGCCCGCCGGCATCCGCCTGATCCCGGTCGTGCACGAACAGGGCGCGGGCCACATGGCCGACGGTTATGCACGCGTGTCGGGCCGCCACGGCGTCGTGATCGGCCAGAACGGCCCCGGCATCAGCAATTGCGTGACGGCGATCGCCGCCGCGTACTGGGCACACAGCCCGGTCGTGATCGTCACGCCGGAAGCCGGCACGATGGGCATCGGCCTCGGCGGTTTCCAGGAAGCGAACCAGCTGCCGATGTTCCAGGAATTCACGAAGTACCAGGGCCACGTCACGCACCCGGCGCGGATGGCCGAATTCACCGCGCGCTGCTTCGACCGCGCGCAGGCCGAGATGGGCCCGACGCAACTGAACATCCCGCGCGACTACTTCTACGGCAAGGTCAAGGTCGAGATTCCGCAACCGCGCCGGCTCGATCGCGGCGCCGGCGGCGAACAGAGCCTCGACGATGCGGCCGCGCTGATCGCGCAGGCGAAGTTCCCGGTGATCATCTCGGGCGGCGGCGTCGTGATGGCCGATGCGATCGAGGAATGCAAGGCGCTCGCCGAACGGCTCGGCGCACCGGTCGTCAACAGCTACCTGCACAACGACTCGTTCCCGGCGAACCATCCGCTGTGGTGCGGCCCGCTCGGTTACCAGGGCTCGAAGGCCGCGATGAAACTGCTGTCGCGCGCGGACGTCGTGATCGCGCTCGGCTCGCGCCTCGGGCCGTTCGGCACGCTGCCGCAGCACGGGATGGACTACTGGCCGAAGGACGCGAAGATCATCCAGATCGACGCGGACCACAAGATGCTCGGCCTTGTGAAGAAGATCTCGGTCGGCATCTGCGGCGATGCGAAGGCGGCAGCCATCGCGCTCACGCAACGCCTCGAGGGCCGCACGCTCGCGTGCGACGGCTCGCGCGGCGATCGCGCCGACCAGATCGCGACCGAAAAGGCCGCGTGGGAAAAGGAACTCGACGACTGGACGCACGAGCGCGACGCATACAGCCTCGACATGATCGAGGAGCAGAAGCACGAGAAGCCGTTCAGCGGCGGCCAGTACCTGCATCCGCGCCAGGTGCTCCGCGAGCTCGAGAAGGCGATGCCCGAGGACGTGATGGTGTCGACCGACATCGGCAACATCAACTCGGTCGCGAACAGCTACCTGCGCTTCAACAAGCCGCGCAGCTTCTTCGCGGCGATGAGCTGGGGCAACTGCGGTTATGCGTTCCCGACGATCATCGGCGCGAAGGTCGCCGCACCGCATCGTCCGGCCGTGTCGTATGCGGGCGACGGCGCGTGGGGCATGAGCCTGATGGAAACGATGACCTGCGTGCGCCACAACATCCCGGTCACGGCCGTCGTGTTCCACAACCGCCAGTGGGGCGCGGAGAAGAAGAACCAGGTCGACTTCTACAACCGCCGCTTCGTCGCGGGCGAACTCGACAACCAGAGCTTCGCGGCGATCGCGCGCGCGATGGGCGCCGAAGGGATCACGGTCGACCGCCTCGAGGACGTCGGCCCCGCGCTCAAGCGCGCGATCGACATGCAGATGAACGAAGGCAAGACCACGATCATCGAGATCATGTGCACGCGTGAACTCGGCGATCCGTTCCGCCGCGATGCGCTGTCGAAGCCGGTTCGCATGCTCGACAAATACAAGGACTACGTGTGAGCCCGCGTCGCTGACGCAACCGCTTCAGGCCACGCGCATCGCCGCGCGGCCTGAACCCGGCCGGACGCCGTGCCCCGTGCGGGCCGCCGCATCCGGCCGTTTTTCCTTCCCGTTTTCCATTCCTCAGCGAGCGAACGATGAAAGCCCTCGACCGCATCCTCGAATCCGCGCGCCGCGCGCCGATGCGCATCGCGCTGTGCGAAGCGGACGATCCGCGCGTGCTGCACGCCGCCGCGCGCGCGACGCGCGACGGCATCGCGCGCATCGTGCTCGTCGGCAACCGTGCGGCCATCCACGCGGCAGCCGCGTGCGACGCGATCGATCTCGACGGCATGACGCTCGTCGATCCGGCCGACGCCCCGCAACACGATGCGTATGCCGACGCGCTGCATGCGCTGCGCGCCAAAAAAGGCATGACCGCCGACGCAGCGCGCGACGCGGTGCGCGATCCGTTGACGTACGCCAACCTGATGGTGCGGCTCGGCGATGCGGACGGCTCGGTCGCGGGCGCCGTGCATGCGACGGCCGACGTCGTGCGCGCGGCGATCCAGCTGATCGGCGTGGACCCGGCGTTCCGGATCGTGTCGAGCTTCTTCCTGATGATGCTGTGCGAACCGTTCCACACGATCAAGGGCGGGCTGATCTTCTCCGACTGCGCGCTCGTCGTCGATCCGGATGCCGGCCAGCTCGCCGAAATCGCGATGGCCGCCGCCGACAGCGCACAAGCGCTGCTCGGCGAGGCGCCGCGCGTCGCGATGCTGTCGTTCTCGACGAGCGGCAGCGCGCATCATGCGGCCGTCGACAAGGTGACGGCCGCGACCGCGCAGGTGCGCGAACGGCGCCCCACCCTCGCGATCGACGGCGACGTGCAGCTCGACGCGGCGATCGTCGCGGAGATCGCCGAGCGCAAGATCGCGCACTCTCAGGTGGGCGGCCATGCGAACGTGCTCGTGTTCCCGAGCCTCGAGGCCGGCAACATCGGCTACAAACTCGCCGAACGGATCGGCCGCGCGAAGGCCGTCGGGCCGCTGCTGCAGGGGCTGCGCCGGCCCGCGAACGACCTGTCGCGCGGCTGCGGCGCCGACGACGTGTATCACGTGATCGCGGCGACCACCGTGCAGGCGCAGGCGGCCGCGCGACGCGCCGCGACCGGCGAGGCCGCGCACGCATGACGGCCGACAAACTGGCGATCCTGATCGCGGTGATCGGCGCCGGCAGCTATTTCCAGACCGTCACCGGCTTCGGGCTCGGGATGATCGTGATGGGCGCGACGAGCGGCTTCGGGCTGGCGCCGCTCGCCACCGTCGCCACGCTGATGAGCGTCGTGTCGCTCGCGAACGGCGCGGCCGCGCTGCCGGGCCGGCTGCATCACATCGACTGGCGCGCGGTCGGCGCGGCGACGCTCGGCATCCTGCCGTCGGTGGTCGCGGGCGTGCTGCTGCTCGAATGCCTGAGCCGCTCGGCGGCCGACCTGCTGCAACTGATCCTCGGCGCGGTCGTGCTGTACGGCGGCCTGAGCGCGGCGCTGCGCCCGACGCCGCTCACGGCGCGCTCGGACAACCGCAGCTTCTTCGTCAGCGGCCTGTTCGGCGGGCTGCTGAGCGGCATGTTCGGCGTGTCGGGGCCACCGCTGATCTTCCAGTTCTACCGGCAGCCGTTGACGCTCGTGCAGATCCGCTGCGCGCTGATCGTGCTGTTCACGACGACCTCGGCCACGCGTGTGCTGTACAGCGCTTGCGAAGGCCAGATCGATCGCGACATCTGGCTGCTGGCCGCGATCGCGACGCCGGTCGTGATGCTGACGACGGTCGCCGCGCGCCACTATCCGCCGCCGCTGTCGCCGGTCGCGCTGCGCCGGCTCGCGTTCGGCGTGCTGATGGCGATCGGCATCGGGCTGATCGCGACGTCGCTGCCGCCGCTGCTGCGCGGCGTGTAGCGCCGCGCGGCGCTTGCCGCACCGAACCCTCCGACGCGCGGCATTCGCGCCGCGATGCGCACGCACAGTACTCGCTTCACCGCCGCGCGCCGATCCAGCGCGCGATTTCGACGAGCCGCTTCATGTCCGGCACCGACGCAAGATCGATCGCGAGCCGGTGCCGGTAGTACGGGCCGAGATCGAGCCCGACGCCGAGCCCGAGGACGTCGACGCGGCCGGCCGCCTCCTGGCGCGCGACCACCTGCTTCAGGTGATTGTCGAGGTAGAACGGATCGTTCGCGAGCGCCGTCGCGCCGTCCATCGGGCTGCCATCCGAGATCACGACGAGGATCTTGCGCGCCTCCGGCCGCGCCACGAGCCGCGCACATGCCCATTCGACCGCTTCGCCGTCGACGCCCTCGCGGAACAGGTCTGCCTTGAACAGCGCGGCGATGCCCGTGCGCGCATGCCGCCAGCGCGTATCCGCGTCCTTGAACACCAGGTGGCCGGTTTCGTTGAGCCGGCCCGGATGGCGCGGCTTGCCGCGCGCGAGCCAGTCCTGCCGCGCGCGGCCGCCGTTCCAGGCGAGCGTCGTGAAGCCGAGCACTTCGGTGGCGAGGCCGGCGGCATCGCCGGCGCGGGCCAGCGTGTCGACCATCAGCGCGACGCCGTCGATCCACGTCTTCATCGATCCCGAGCAGTCGATCAGGAGCGCGAGCGCGCAGTCCGCATGCGGCCGCACGCGTTCGAGCCGGAACAACCGCCGTTCGGCCGGCGAGCTGACGAGCTGCGCGAGCCGGCGGCCGTCGAGGCGGCCGTGCTCCTCGCCGAACGACCAGCCGTCGGCTTGCGGCACGACGAGCGCCGCGCGCAGCACCCGTGCGAGCCGCGTGACGTTGATCCGCTGCGCGGCGACCTGGCCGTCGAGCCGGTCGCGATACTCGCGCAGCAGTGCCGCGCGGATCTGCGCGGCCGGCCGGAGTTCGCGGTCGTAACGCGTCGTGTACGCGCGATAGACCGCATCGCCGCCATGCAGCACGACGCTGTCGCCCGTTTCCACGAGCGCCGGCAGGTCGATGCCCGTGTCGTCGAAATCGACCCATAACGAGAAATTCGTCAGCGCATCGTCCTGCTCACGTGCGTCTTCCGATGCCGTTTCGACGACGGCCGCGCGCGCGTCGCGGATCATCGCCGCAATCCGGCGCGCGAGCGTCAGCGCATGTTCCGCGAATGCGCGCTGATCGTGCCGGCAGCGCTTGAGCCCCGCGAGCGGCACGCCGATCTCCGGCACGATCGCCGCGCGCGATGCTTCGATCAGGTCTTCCGTTTCTTCGAGCACCGGCCAGCCGGTCAGCCGCGACCATGCGATCTGCACGACCGTGTACACGAGGATCCCCACATGCGTATCGGCCTGCCCCGACCGGTGAAACGCGCGCGACCAGGTTTCGAAACGATGGCGCAGGTTCTGCACGACGCCGCGCATCGCGGGTGGCGCGAGCGACTCGCAGCGCAGTTGCTCGAGCATTTCGAACAGCACGCGTTCGACCGGATCGTCGCCGGACAACACGCGATGCAGGCCGGCATCCGAATGCAGGATGCGCAACGCGGCGCCGTCGGCCGCGCCGCGCCACGACGCGAGATCGTCGTCGGCGGCCTGCGCGCGCAGGTGCGGCGCGTGGATCGGCAGCGGCCGCAGGTCGCGGCACACGCGGCCCGCACGGTAATGCAGCGCCGCATCGCGTGTCAGCGCACGCACGGTCGACGCGCCCAGCGCTTCGCGTGCCGACGCGCGGCGCGCGGCGTCGCGATCGGCGCTCACCGCCCGGCTCCCGGCGCGCCGCCGCCGCCGGCGCGCGACGCAACCGCCAGTTCCTCGCCGAAGCAGCGCTGGTAATACTCGGCGACGACGGGCCGTTCGGCGTCGTCGCATTTGTTCAGGAACGTGAGCCGGAACGCGAGCGCCGGATCGCGGAAAATCCGGCAGTTCTCGGCCCAGTTGATCACCGTGCGCGGCGACATCAGCGTGGACAAATCGCCGGTCGCGAAGCCGTTGCGCGTCAGCTCCGCGAGGCTCACCATCGATTCGAGCAGCGGGCGGCCGGCTTCGTCGGCGAGTTCGGGCACGCGCGCACGCACGATGCCGATCTCCTCGTCGCGCGGCAGATAGTCGAGCGTGGCGACCACGTTCCAGCGATCCATCTGCGCATGGTTGAGCATCTGCGTACCGTGATACAGCCCGTTCAGGTTGCCGAGCCCGACCGTGTTGGCGGTGGCGAACAGCCGGAACGACGGATGCGGATGGATCACGCGGTTCTGGTCGAGCAGCGTGAACTTGCCGTCGCGTTCGAGAATCCGCTGGATCACGAACATCACGTCGGGCCGCCCCGCATCGTATTCGTCGAAGATCAGCGCGACGGGCCGCTGCAGCGCCCACGGCACGATGCCTTCCTGGAACTCGGTCACCTGCACGTCGTCGCGCACGACGATCGCATCCTTGCCGACGAGGTCGAGGCGGCTGATGTGGCCGTCGAGGTTCACGCGCACGCACGGCCAGTTCAGCCTCGCCGCGACCTGTTCGATATGCGTCGACTTGCCGGTGCCGTGCATCCCCTGCACGAGCACGCGGCGGTTGCACGCGAAGCCGGCGAGGATCGCGAGCGTGACGTCCGGGTTGAAACGGTACGCGTCGTCGATATCGGGCACGTGGTCGTCGCGCGCGCTGAACGCGGGCACCATCAGGTCCGAATCGAACCCGAACCGTTCGCGGACCGACACCATGCAGTCCGGCTTGTTCGTCACCCCTTCCATTGCGTTGCGCTCCTGTCGTTGCCTGTCTTTGTCGGTGTTTGTCGGTGTTTTCGTGTCGCTACCTGATGCGCGGGCGTCGATCCTTGTTTACGGAACGATTCGTCCCATCGCCGGCAATCCGTGCCGGCTTGCCGCACCCGCCGCCCCGCGCGGCCGGCCTGTCGGGCCGTTCGGTACAATGGCCGCAGTCCAGTTTCCGGAACGCCTGCCATGCTGCCCGCGGATACGCCCACGCTGCGCGCCTTCGCGCTGCTCGAACATCTCGTCCAGGCCGGCGATGCCGTGTCGCTCGCCGATCTCGTGCGCGAGGTCGATATCCCGAAGGCGTCGCTGCACCGGATGCTCGCGTCGCTCGAAGCCGGCGGCCTCGTGATCCGCGAGCCGGGCCGCAAGAACGCGTATGCGATCGGCCCGCGCCTCGCCCGGCTCGGCACCGGCGTGATGCTGCATGCGGGCGCGCGCCGGCTGCGCCACGCGATCCTCGAACGGCTCGTCGCCGATCTCGGCGAAACCTGCAACCTCACCGCGCTGCACGACACGGAAGTCGTCTATCTCGACCGCGTCGAAGCCGACTGGCCGCTGCGGCTCGACCTGAAGCCCGGCTCGCGCGTGCCCGCGCATTGCAGCGCCAGCGGCAAGCTGCTGCTCGCGCTGCTGCCGCGCGACGAGCGCGCCGCGCTGGTGCGCGCGCTGGCGCTGCCGCGCTACACGCCGAATACGATCTCCGATCCCGAACTGCTCGAAGCCGAACTCGACCGCACCGCGCACAAGGGCGTCGCGATCGACAACGAGGAATTCGTCGCGGGCATCGCGTGCATCGCGGCACCGGTCGTCGGCGACGACGGCACGTGCATCGCCGCGGTCGCCGTGCATGCGCCCGTGTCGCGCGCACCGCTGTCGCGGCTGCTCGACTGCGTGCCGCGCCTGCAGGAAGCGGCCGGCGCGCTCGCGGCGACCTTCTAGCGCCGCGCGGCGGCACGCGCGCAACGTCATGACGCGCGCTGGTAGTAGATGTTCTGCGGATGCCGCGCATCCGCGAAGAAGAACCAGCGTTCCGCGACCAGCCCCGCATACTGGATCACGAATGCCGCGCCGAGCACGACGGCCGCCGCGACCGACGTCGGCGCGAGCGCACCCGCGCCGGTCAGCACGAACGGCACCGCGAATGCGCCGGTCAGGAAGCCGGCCTTCACCGCACGCAGCGTGCCGTTGCCCTGCCCGTGAAAGAACTCCCGCGTATTGAACGCGCTGGCCGTGAAACCGCGCGACTTCTGTTCGACCTTCTCGTGGCGAATGCCGGTCGCGCTCTGCACGGTCGACTTCGGCCGCAGCCGCGCATTGCGCGCGAGCGACGCCAGCCGTGCGACGCAGCCCGCGAGCGTCAGCACGCACGCGGCCGCCGCGAGCCGGCCGACCAGCGCCGGCGCGAGCCACGCGGCGCAAGCCGTCGCCAGCGTGCAGCCCGACGCGCAGCCGAGCAGCACGAAGTTCACGAGCGTCAACGGGCTCGCCCATTCCTGCAGGAAACGCAGGCACGCGTAGATCATCGCGGTACACACGAACAGCGCGACGCTCGCGAGCGCGCCGGCCGCGCCGATCAGCAACGTGCCGGGCCAGCCGAACAGGTGGGCCACGCCATACGCGAACGCGCACGCGAGAAACACCGGCAGCGCGATGCATTCGCGCGACAGCCACGACGTGCGCCACATCGCGATCGCGCGCCACGCGCGTTCGGGGTGGCCGAGATGGAAGAACGACGCGAACAGGCCGAGCACGCCGAGCGCGACCGACAGCGCGGCGCCCGTCACGTAGAACGCGGCGGCCACGTCGACGCCGGCCAGGCGCGCGAGCGCCTCGACGCTCACGAGCGTCAACAGCAAACCCTGTGCGGCGCCGCACAGCGTGGTGAGGAAAACGACCGAAAAGGCTGGGCGCATGGAAACTCCGTCTGGTTCTGGATGAAAAGCGCGGGGCTCAGCGCTGCGTCGCGAGCGACACGAGATCGACGTCGCCACGCGCCGCGCGGGCTTCGAACGAGTCGCTCTCGTCGCGGCCGGTCGACCCGCTGCCGCATCCGCCGCCGCTGCCGCATGCGCACGACGCTTCGGTCTTCACGCGCGGCAGGTAATGGTTCGACGGCCGCGTGCCCCATTCGGGCATCAACGCATAACCGCCGCGCTCGCGGATCGCGCGCGACACGTCCGACTCCGGATCGTGCACGTCGCCGAACAGCCGCGCCGACGTCGGGCACGCGAGCACGCACGCGGGTTTCCGGTCGCGTTCGGGCAGTGCGTCGTTGTCGATGCGGTCCGCGCACAGCGTGCACTTCGTCATCTCCTTGCGGCCTTCGTCGAGTTCGCGCGCGCCGTACGGGCACGCCCACGCGCAGTACTTGCAGCCGATGCACTTGTCGTAGTCGACCAGCACGATCCCGTCCGACTTGCGCTTGTAGCTCGCGCCGGTCGGACAGACGGGCACGCACGGCGGATCCTCGCAATGCAGGCACGACTTCGGGAAATGGATCGTGTCGGTCATCGGGAACACGCCCGCTTCGTACATCTGCACGCGGTTGAAGAACGTGCCGGACGGATCGTCGTCGTACGGGCGCAGATCGGCGAGACTGCCGGCTTCGCCCGACGTGTTCCATTCCTTGCAGCTCGTCACGCAGGCATGGCAGCCGACGCACACGTTCAGGTCGATGACGAGGGCCATCTGGGTCATGGTCGTGCTCCTTCGATCAACGGTCGTCAGGTTTCGGGCCGGCGGAAGTCGCGCGCCGCAGCCGCGCGGCGAATGCGCCGGTGCCCGCGAAATACGCCTGCACGCGCTGCAGCACGCGTGGCGTGCCGGGCAGCGCCGGCATCGGCGCGAACTGCGGCAGCGTGGTCGCCGCATCCGCTTCGGCCGGATAGATCCGCACCTGCACGTCGTACCAGCCGGCCTGCCCGGTGATCGGATCGGAGTTCGACATCCGCGCGCCGTCACGCGCCGCATCCGGCAGCTCGTCGGTGATCACGTGGTTCAGCAGGAAACCGCGCTGCGACTCCCCCGCCTGCGGCCCGAGATTCCACGCGCCGGCCGCCTTGCCGATCGCGTTCCACGTCCACACGGTGCCGGGCTCCACGGCCTCGCTGTAGCGTGCGCGGCAACGCACCTTGCCCCACGGCGATTCGACGTAGATCCACGCGCCGTCGTCGATCTGCTGCGCGGCGGCCGTCACGGGGTTCACGAACAGATGGTTCTCGCCGTGGATCTGCCGCAGCCACGCGTTCTGCGAATCCCACGAGTGGTACATCGCCATCGGCCGCTGCGTGATCGCCGCGAGCGGATAGCGGCCCGCGTCGGTCAACCCGCTTTCGAGCGACCGGTGCCAGAACGGCAGCGGATCGAAATAACGCGCGATGCGTTCGCGCAGATGGTCGGGCGGCTGGCGGCCCGACGTGCAGCCCTGCGCGGCGAGCCGGAATTTCTGCATCACGTCCGAGTAGAGCTGGATCACGATCGGCACGCCGAACTTGCGCATCCCGTTTTCGACCGCCCACTGCATGTAAGGCCCGTTGCAGTTGCGCATGTACTGCAGCGGCTCCGGCAACCGGTGGTGGTACACGCAGTTGTTCTCCGCGTAACGCTTCCACTGGTCGGGGTTCGGCTCGCCGACGACGGCCTTGTCGCCGTCCTTGCCGCGCCAGCCGATCAGGAAGCCGGTGCCCGAATCCGGGGCGGTCTGGAAGTTGATGACGAAATCCGGATAGTCGCGGTACTTGCGCTGCCCGTCCGCCGTCGTGAAGGCCGGAAACTTCAGCCGGCTCGCGAGCTCGATCAGCACCTCCTGGAACGGCTTGCACTCGCCGGTCGGCGGCACGACGGGCACGCGCACCGAGTCGACCGGGCCGTCGAATTCGGAGATCGGCCGGTCGAGCACCGACATCACGTCATGCCGTTCGAGGTAGGTGGTGTCGGGCAGGATCAGGTCGGCGAACGCCGTCATCTCCGACGCGAACGCATCGCACACGACCAGGAACGGGATCCGGTATTCGCCGTCGTCGCGCTTGTCGACCAGCATCTTGCGCACTTCCGTCGTGTTCATCGACGAATTCCACGCCATGTTGGCCATGAAGATCAGCAACGTATCGATCGGATAGGGATCGCCGCGCCACGCATTGGTGATCACCGAATGCATGAGCCCGTGCACCGCGAGCGGGTATTCCCAGGAGAACGCCTTGTCCAGCCGCGCGGGCGTGCCGTCCGGATGCACGAACAGGTCCTCGGGGCCGGCGGGCCAGCCGAGCGGGCCGGTCGCAAGCGGCGTGTTCGGCCTGATCTGGCCGGGATCGTTCGGCGGTTTCGCCGACGGCGGCACCGCGCGCGGATACGGCGCCTTGTGCCGGAAGCCGCCCGGCCGGTCGATCGTGCCGAGCAGCGACATCAGCACCGCGAGCGCGCGGATCGTCTGGAAGCCGTTCGAATGGGCGGCGAGCCCGCGCATCGCATGGAACGCGATCGGCACGCCCTTCACCGTCGCGTGTTCCTTGCCCCACGAATCGGTCCAGCGCACCGGCAGCTCGATCGCATGCTCGCGCGCGACCGTCTCCATCTCGCGGGCGAGGCGGCGGATCGTGTCGGCCGCGATGCCGGTGATGTCGGCCGCCCACTCGGGCGTGCAGCCGGCCACCTGCTCGCGCAGCAGCGTGAACGACGGCGCGACGGGCGTACCGTCGTCGAGCGTGTAGCGGCCGTCGAGCGCCGGTTCGGCGCCTTCCGTATGATGCAGCACCGCGCGGTTCGTCTTCGTGTCCCACCACATCCGGTTCTGCGGATACAGCGCGTTGACTTCCGGCGCACCGGCGTCCCGCACGAACAACCCGAACGTGTCGGCGCCGTCGCGCTGGTCGACCAGCTCGGCCGCGTTCGTGAAGCGCGACACGAATTCGAGGTCGAAGGCGTCGCGCGCGATCAGCTCGTGCATCAGCGCCATGAACAGCGCGCCGTCGGTGCCGGGGCGAATCGGAATCCATTCGTCGGCGATCGCCGCGTAGCCGGTGCGCACCGGATTGATCGCGATGAAGCGGCCGCCCGCGCGCTTGAACTTGCCGAGCGCGATCTTCAGCGGATTCGAATGGTGGTCTTCCGCGGTGCCGATCATGAAGAACAGCTTCGCGTGGTCGAGATCGGGCCCGCCGAATTCCCAGAACGAGCCGCCGATCGTGTAGATCATCCCGGCCGCCATGTTTGCCGAACAGAACCCGCCATGCGCCGCATAGTTCGGCGTACCGAACTGTTTCGCGAACAGGCCGGTGAGCGCCTGCATCTGGTCGCGGCCGGTGAACAGCGCGAACCGCTTCGGGTCGGTCGCGCGCAGGTGTGAGAGGCGCTTTTCGAGCACGTCGAACGCGACGTCCCACGACACCGGCTCGAACTGCGCGTCGCCGCGCTCGGCGCCCGGCTTGCGCATCAGCGGCTGCGTGAGCCGCGCGGGCGAATACTGCTTCATGATCCCCGACGAACCTTTCGCGCAGATGACGCCCTGGTTCAGCGGATGCTTCGGATTGCCGTCGATATAACGCACCTCGCCGTCGCGCAGGTGCACGCGGATGCCGCAGCGGCACGCGCACATGTAGCACGTCGTCGTCTTGATTTCGGCCTGTTCGTCGCGCTCGCGTGCCCGATGTTCCATCGTCTGTCCTCGTTCGCGGATGAGGGCGCCCCCCGCGGGGCACGCCCGTGAATCGATTCGTCCATGCTAGTCGCGCCGGCCGCCGACATAAAGTCGCATCCGCCGATCGGTTCTATCGCGCGGCCCGATAGTTGGCCCCACGATCCATCGGGCCGCCGCCGGCGCCCCATGCGCAAAGACCCGGCTTGCGTGCCGGGCCTTCGACGTCAAGCGTTACCGGGCATTACCGCGGCGGATACGCGAGCAGTTCGCTGTCGTCGAGATGCTCGCGGCGGCTGCGGCGCGTGAGCCCGTAAGCGACGACCAGCACGGCGAGGCTTGCGACGCCGAGCCACAGCGGCTTGCGCTGATCCGGGATGAACGCCATCGCGACGAGGATGCCGACCATGCCGACGATCGCGACCCAGGTGAGGTACGGATACGCCCACATCCTGACGCGCAGCTTGCTCGCGGCCACCGGGTCGAGACGCTTGCGCAGGCGCAGTTGCGAGAACGCGATCAGCACGTACACGAACAGCGCGACGGTGCCGTACGAGTTGACGAGGAACGCGAACACGGTATCGGGCGACACGTACGACATCACGACCGACACGTAGCCGAACACCGTGCCGAGCAGGATCGCGCGCACCGGCACGCCGCGCTTGTTGACCTTCGCGAGTGCGGCCGGCGCATCGCCGTGGCGGGTCAGTGCAAACAGCATCCGCGACGCCGCATAGAGGCCCGAGTTGAGCGCGGACAGCACGGCCGTCAGCACGATCGCGTTCATCACGTTGGCGGCGGCCGGCAGGCCCATCACTTCGAGCGCGCTGACGTACGGCGTGGCCATCTGATGCGAATTCCACGGCACCAGCGCGACGACGAGCGCGACCGAGCCGACGTAGAACACCAGCACGCGGGTGATCACCGAATTGGTGGCCTTCGCGACGGCTTTCGCGGGCTCCTTGGCCTCGGCCGCCGCGATCGTGACGATCTCGGCGCCGAAGTAGAAGCCGGTGGCCGCGACCGCCCCGCTCATCACCGGCCCGATGCCGAGCGGCATGAAGCCGCCGTGGCCGAGCAGCGTCGGCAGCACGGAAGTCGTGTGCATCGACGCGGGCCACAGGCCGAGCACGTAGAGGCCACCGAGGAACAGGAACACGATGATCGCGCCGACCTTGATCGACGAGAACCAGAATTCGAACTCGCCGTAGCTGCCGACCGAGATCAGGTTCGTGAGCGTCAGCACGACCAGCAGCGCGAGGCTGATGATCCACGCCGGTGTGTCGGGCAGCCAGAACTGGATCAGCTTGGCGCCGGCGACCGCTTCGAGCGCGACGACGATCACCCAGAAATACCAGTACATCCAGCCGGTGAGGAAACCCGCCATCTTGCCGGGCCCGCGCCAGTTGCCGAACGCGAGCCGCGCGTATTCGTAGAACGAGCCGACGGCCGGCATCGCGCAGGCCATCTCGCCGAGCATCCGCATCACGAGCACGACCAGCCCGCCCGTGATCAGGAACGACAGGATCGCGGCCGGCCCGGTCTGCTGAATCACCACGCCGCTGCCGACGAACAGCCCGGCACCGATCACGCCGCCAAGCGCGATCATCGTCATGTGGCGCTGCTTGAGCCCACACTTCAGGTCACTCTGGTTCATCGAGGGTTGCATGTCTTCTCCATATCCAGTTGTCCGGACGCCGCCCGCGCCACCGTCGGGTGAACGCGGGCGCCGCCGGCGACGGCGCGTACAGGGGCGCCTGCAGCCCCGGCCGCACGGATTTCCGTTGCTTTTCTTGTGTTGGACAGCCCGGCGCGCGTTGCATCACACCGGGCGATGTGCACTGCCTTCAGGGCTTTTCAGGGCTTTTCGTCGTTCCTGAAGTACGACAGGTAGAGCATCCGCTGCCCGATGCGCCGGAACGGCGCGAACGGGTGGCCGGGCAGCGGCGACGTGAAGATCGGCAGCGTCTGGCGTGCGCCCTTCCCCGCGATCTGCTCGGCGAGCCGGCGGCCGGCCTGCTGCGAATACGACACGCCGTTGCCGCCGTAACCGAGCGCGTAGTACACCGACTGGCGCGGATCGGGCTGGCACACGCGCGGCATCATGTCGTGGCTCACGTCGACCCAGCCCCACCACGAATAATCGATCTGCACGCCGCGCAGCGCGGGAAACTTGCGCGCCATCCCTTCCTTCAGCAATTCGACATGGCGCGGGTTCGGTGCATCGTCGCCGGTGATCGCGCTGCGGCTGCCGATCTGCAGACGGCGATCGGGCAGGAAACGGTAGTAGAAGCGCAGCGTACGCGTATCGGTCAGCACCTGCGTCGTGCGGAAATTGCACGCGTCGATTTCCGCGTCGGTGAGCGGGCGCGTGACCATCGAATTCGACAGGATCGGCATCACCTTGCTGCGCAGCGACGGATGCAGCGTCTGCGCCGTGTACGCACCGGTCGCGATGCCGACCGCGCGGGCCCGCACGACGCCGCCGGGTGTGCGCAGGTGGTGCACGCCGTCGATCGTCTCGAAGCCGAGCACGGGGCTGCTCGTATGCACCTTCGCGCCGGCTGCGCGCGCGAGGCGCAGGTAGCCGAACGCGAGCTTCAGCGCATGGATGCCGATGCCTTCCGGCTCGTGCAGCGCGCCGGCCGCCTCGTGGTCGTTGATGAATTCACGGCGGAAGGTTTCCGCGCTCAGCAGTTCGGACGGGTAGCCGAACACGTCCTTCCACACCTTCGCCTCGGCCGCGAGCTTCGCCATGATGCGCGGACGGTGCGCGATCAGGAAATGGCCGCCCGGCTGCGGATCGCAGTCGATTTCCGACACGAGCGACTTGAAGTGTTCGAAGCCTTCGAGGATCTCGTCGTGCATCTTCAGCGCGACGTCCTTGCCCCAGCGCTCGATCCACTGCGAGCGCGACAGCCGGCCCGACGCGTTCTGCCCCTGCCCGCCGTTGCGGCTGCTGCAGCCCCAGCTGGTGCGGTTGGCTTCGAGCACGACGGCCTTGATGCCATGGTCCCGCGCGAGGCACAGCGCGGTCGCGAGGCCCGTGTAGCCCGCGCCGATGATCGCGACGTCGACGTCGAGATCGCGCGTGACGGGGCCGTCGTCGGGCGGCGGGTTGCCGGCCGTCGCGACCCAGTAGGTCGGCGCGTACTGCTTGCCGCAACCTGGCCCCGGCGACACGAGCGGATCGTAGGTCGGGTCGTAACGCGTATCGTTCGACCGGCCGCCGGCGAAGCCGCTCGCGGTGCGTTCGATGGAAGGGGTCGACATGGTCAGACCTCCGATGCGGGCTTGCCTGCCGCGCCGCAACGGGCGCGCGAGGCGATTCGACTGACTGATGCGGGGCGTACGCTCGCCGGGCGGGCGAATGCTGCCGACTGCCTGTTGGTCATGCCTGTCTCCTGATCGTTCTCTTCGGGTCGATCGTGTGCAGATGCTTCAATGCGGCGATCTGTCGAGGAAAGTGTAGGCAGGCCGTTTTTTGGCAGGTAGGGCCAGTGGGCCGGATTCGCTTGGACCAGCGTACGAGGGTGTCGAACGGCGGGGAATGGCGGTGAATGGCGGGCGGGCGGCGGCAGTCGCGGCGCGGGCTCTCCCCCGGACAATCGGGAGCCCGAACGGCGGGCAGCAGCGGACGAGCGGTTGGCGGCAACGATCAGCGACGCGGGCGCGGACACGCGCGCGGGCGCGGCGCCGACCGCTGATCGACGACCGACGACCGCCCCGTCGAAACAGCCCCGCACCCCGCCCGCTCCATCCGCCCCGCCCGCCGTCACATCGCGCGCACCGCGACCTCGGCCACGCCGCCACGCTTCTCGATCGCCCGCGCGGACACGATCGACAGGAGTGCAGACAACATCACGTACACCCCGACGAGCCATGGCGCACCGCCGTTCACGCGCAGCAACGCGGTCGCGACGATCGGCGTCAGGCCGCTCGCGAAGATGCCCGACACCTGGTACACGAACGAAATGCCCGTGTACCGCACGTTCGCGTCGAACAGCTCCGCGAACAGCGCGGCCTCCGGCCCGTATGCCATTGCATAGAAGATCCCGAACGGGATCACCAGCGCGAGCCATACGGCGAGCAGGTTCGACGATTGCGTCTGCAGCAGCCAGAACGCGGGCAGCACCGACAGCCCGCACAGCGTCGCGCCCCACCGGTACACGCGCGCTCGGCCGAGCCGGTCGGACAGGCTGCCGAACACGGGGATGAACCCGCACATCACGACCGCCGCGCTCATCACGCCGAGCAGCGCATCGCCGCGCGAGATCGACAGGTTGCGCGTCATGTAGCCGATCGAGAACACCGCGAACACGTTGAAGAACACGCCGTCGATATAGCGCGCGCCCATCCCGAGCAGGATCGCCTGCCGGTAGTTGCCGAGCAGTTCGACCACCGGCAGCTTCGTATCGCGCCGCTGGCGCTTGAGCGCGACGAATTCGGGCGTATCGGCCACCCGCGTGCGGATGTAGAAGCCGACCGCGACGAGCAGCAGCGACGCCGCGAACGCCACGCGCCAGCCCCACGCGAGGAACGCGGCGTCCGGCAACACGCGCGACAGCGCCGCGACCACGCCGGCCGCGAGACACAGCCCGATGGCGAGCCCGATCTGCGGCAGGCTCGCGTACAGCCCGCGCCGGTGCGGCGGCGCATATTCGTATGCCATCAGCACCGCGCCGCCCCACTCGCCGCCGAGGCCGATGCCCTGCAGCACGCGCAGCGTCAGCAGCAGCACCGGCGCCCACATGCCGATCTGCGCGTAGGTCGGCAGGAACGCGACGCCGGCCGTCGACACGCCCATGATCAGCATCGTCAGGATCAACGCGGACTTGCGCCCGACACGGTCGCCGAGATGGCCGAACAACAAGCCGCCGAGCGGCCGCGTGACGAAGCCGACCGCGAACGTCGCATACGCGAGCATCGTCGACACGAACGCGTCGCCGGCCGGAAAGAACTGCTTGTCGAACACGATGCCGGCGACCACGCCGTACAGGAAAAAGTCGTACCACTCGACGGTCGCGCCGATCACGCTGGCCGCGGCCACGCGTCGGACGACCCGGGAATCGATTGCCATGCGAGCTTCTCCAAGTAAGGATGCGCCGCAACCTGCCCCGACGCCGTACCGGCGGGGGCATCGATGAACGCGCGGCGGCCGTCCGGGCGCAGGCGCACGGGCCACGCGGGGAAATGCGTGGCGAGGCGCTACGCGACGGCCTCGGCGGCCGGCGCGACGCTGCGGCCGCGATCGGCGGCGCGCGCGTCCTCGAGGATCATGTCGGACGCCTTCTCGGCGACCATCACGATCGGCACGTTGGTATTGCCCGATACGAGGGTCGGCATGATCGAGCAGTCGACCACGCGCAGCCCGCGCGTGCCGTACACGCGCAGCCGCTCGTCGACGACCGCGAGCGGATCGCTCGCGACGCCCATTTTCGCCGTACCGGACGGATGAAAGATCGTCTGCCCGTATTCCCGGCAGAACTCGAGCAGTTCGTCGTCCGTCTGCGCGTCCGCGCCCGGCCGCACCTCGCGCTTCATCAGCGGCGCCATCGGCTCGGTGGCCGCGACGCGTCGCGCGAAGCGCACGCCGGCCACCGTCGTGCGGCGGTCGCGCCCGGTATCGAGATAGTTCGGCTGGATCGAAGGCGCGTCGCGCGCATCGTCAGTGCGGATTCGCACGGTGCCGCGCGATTCGGGCCGCAGCTGGCAGATCGAATACGTGCAGCCGGGAAACGGATGCACGCTGCCGCCCGCCGAATCCGCCGACAGCGTCGAGAAATGGAACTGGATGTCGGGCGTCGCCGATTCGTCCGGCAGCGCACGGCAGAACATCCCGCCCTGGTTGATGCCGATCGCGAGCGGGCCGCCGCGGAACAGCGCCCACTGCAGCCCCATCTTCGCGCGGCCGACCCACGAATGCAGTTCGTCGTTGGTCGTGATCGGCTTCGTCACTTCATAGATCAGACGAATCTGCAGATGATCCTGCAGGTTCTCGCCGACGCCCGCCCGATCGGCGACGACCGGAATCCCGTGCCGCCCCAGCAGCGCGGCCGGCCCGACGCCCGACACCTGCAGCAGTTGCGGCGACTGCAGCGCGCCGGCCGCGAGGATCACCTCGCGCAGCGCACGCACGTCGTGAACCTTGCCGTGCCGGACGTACCGCACGCCGGACGCCTGCGTGCCGTCGAACAGCACCTTCAGCGCCTGCGCATCGGTTTCGACATGCAGGTTCGGCCGCCCGCGCGCGGGCTTCAGGTAGGCCACCGCCGTCGAGCAGCGCAGCCCGTTGCGCGTGGTGAGCTGGTAGTAGCCCACGCCTTCCTGGTCGCCCGTGTTGAAATCGTCGACGGTGCGCACGCCGAGCCGGTTCGACGCGGCGACGAACGCATCGACGAGTTCGTGCCGCTGCCGGATCGCGGAAGCCCACAGCGGGCCGCCGGTGCCGCGCGTCGGCCCTTCGCCGAGCGTGTTGTGTTCGAGCTTGCGGAAATACGGCAGGCACTCGCGCCAGCTCCAGCCGCGATTGCCGAGCGCGGCCCAGTGATCGTAGTCCTGCTGCTGCCCGCGCACGTAGATCAGCCCGTTGATCGAGCTGCAGCCGCCGAGCGTGCGGCCGCGCGGCCAGTACAGGCGGCGGTTGTGCATGTTCGGATCGGGATCGGTGTGGAAGCCCCAGTTGTACACGGGGTGGAACATCGTCTTGCCGTAGCCGATCGGCACGTGGATCCACATATAGCTGTCGGCGGGGCCGGCTTCCAGCAGGCACACCGTATGGCGGCCGCCGTCGGACAGCCGGTTGGCGAGGACGCAACCGGCCGATCCCGCGCCGACCACGACATAGTCGAAGCTGCGTGTCATTCCGTGTCTCCGTTCCGGGGTTTTGAAAAAATCCGGTATGTTTCGTCCAAATTTATTGAGCACACGGAACACGTACAAGGCGATTTATTGTCCACGCGGCGAATGTGGTACAAAAACCGTTCAATTCGTTTCATTTCCATCGCACACACACCATCCCGGGACGCACGCCGATCCCGACGGAGGAGACACATGCGCGAACCTGCCCCCGCGCTGCCCGACGGCGCGCCCGCCGACGACGCGCGCGTGCTGCGCGCCCTCGCCGTGCTCGAAGCGCTCGCGTCGGCCGGCCAGCCGTACACGCTGTCGCAGCTCGCCGCGCGGCTGCATATCCCGAAGGCGACGCTGCTGCGGCTGATCGAGTCGCTGGAGGCGCGCGGCTACGTGATCCACATGCCCGACTCGCGCGGCCACGACCGCGGCATCGCGCTCGGCCCGCGCGCCGCGCAGTTCGCGCTCGCGGCGCTGTCGAACAACACCTTCACGCGCGGTTGCCGCTCGGTGCTGCGCGCGCTCGTCGACGTGCTCGGCGAAACCTGCAACCTCACCGCGCTCGACGGCGACACGGTGCTGTACGTCGAACGTGTCGAGACGACCGAGCCGCTGCGGCTCGAGATGCGGCCCGGCATGCGCGTGCCGCTGCACTGCACGGCGAGCGGCAAGCTGTTCCTGTCGCAGATGAATGCGCTGGAGCGCAACGCGATGCTCGCGCGGCTCACGCTGAAGAAGATGACTTACCGGACGCTGACCGATGCGCAACTGCTCGCGGCCGAGCTCGACCGGCTCGCCGCGCGCGGCGTCGGCATCGACAACGAGGAATTCGTGCGCGGGATGGTGGCCGTCGCAGTGCCGGTGAAGGATGCAGCGAGCGGCCGCGTGCTTGCGGCGCTCGCCGTGCATGCGCCGACCGCGCGCGCGACGCTCAACGATTTGCTGGAGAACGTGCCGAAAATGCGCGACGCGGCAACGAGGCTCGCCCCGCTGCTACAGGCGGCCGATGGCGCACCGGCGGGATGAAGCGGCCGCGCGCGGTCATGCGGTCATGCGGTCATGCGGTCATGCGGTCATGCGGTCGTGCGGTCATGCGGTCGTGCGGTCGTGCGGTCGTGCGGTCGTGCGGTCGTGCGGTCGTGCGGTCATGCGGTCATGCGGTCGTGCGGTCGTGCGGTCGTGCGGTCGTGCGGTCGTGCGGTCGTGCGGTCACTCGGTCACGCCGTCACGCATTCACGCATTCACGCATTCACGCATTCACGCATTCACGCATTCACGCATTCACGCATTCACGCATTCACGCATTCACGCATTCACGCATTCACGCATTCACGCATTCACGCATTCAAGCATTCAAACGAGGTGATAACGCAGCCAGAAAGTTTCGCGGCACGCGTTGTCGAACGTGATCCGCGTCGGGCCGATCGGCTGCGCATCGGGATGGCGAAGCACGTCGTAGTCGATCCAGCACTCGGCGCACAGCAGGTCGGACGGCGCGCGGTCCTGCTCGACCGAGCGGCGCACGATCGCGCCGTTGTCGAAGCGGTATTCGGTTTCGTCGCGCGTGACCTCGACGTCGTCGTCGGTCCAGCGGTCGTGCGACGTGACATGCGACACGATCGACACCGGGCCCGCGAGCCCGTGGATCGCGGCGACGTAGGAAATGAGCTTGTCCATGGCGAGGCGGCGAACGGAAGGATGGCCGCCTCGCGCAACATGGATGGCACGAGGCGGCCCGAGCGGCGAGTATAGCCGCGCACCGATGACCTTGCCGCCCGTGGGGTTTCGCGCGCTACGCCTCCAGCGCGAGCAACGCGAACGTCGCGAGCCAGTGCTCGCCCATGTAGTCGCCGGCCACGTGCGCGAGCGCGCTCGCGAGGTGCCGGTCGGCCGCATCGAGCAGCTTCGCGCGCCGCGCGTCGCCTTCCGGCAGCGCGCCGGCGAGCGCGCGCTGGCACCACGCGCGGCTCAGGTTCAGCCCGTCGAGGTGGGCGATCTTGCCGTCGCTGCGATCGCTGACCGTCGCCGGCTCGAACAGCGTCGCCGGCTCGCCGCGCGCGAGATCGGGCAGGAAGCGCGCGAACCAGCCGTCGAATTCGGCGGCCGGCAGCACGCGCCGCATCAGTTCGGCCTCCATCAGCGCGGGCGACAGGAATTCGTCGCCCGACGGCTCCCACGCCTGGCACGCGACGTCGTTCAGGTGCCAGCGCTTCGCGGTATCGACGATCAGCGCCGCGAGCCCGTCGCGCTGCGTGTCGCGCGCGAAGTCGAGCGTGAGCGCCAGCGCGAACGCGGTGTTGAAGTGCGTGCCGACGCGCAGCGGATAGGTCGCTTTCGGCAGGAAGGTCTCGAAGCGCGACACGAACAGGTCGGTGAGCGGTGCCAACGTCTTCGCCCAGCGCGCGGCCTGCGGCAGCGCGCCCCTCAGCGCGAGCCGCTCGAGCTGCGCGGCGAGCGCGAGCAGCCACGCCCAGCCGTAAGGCCGCTCGAAGCCGCTGTTGTGCGGCAGCGCGAGGTACGCCCGCTCGCCGGCGACGTTCGCATCGGTGAAGTGCGCATCGACGATCGCGACGATGCGTTCGGCCTCCGGCAAGGCCGGGTAGCGCTCGAGCACGCGCAGCACGAGCCAGTAGCCGTGCACGCACGAGTGCCAGTCGTAGCTGCCGTAGAAGATCGGGTGCAGCGCGCGCGGCCCCTGCACGTCTCGCGGGCCGGCGAGCGAATGCGTGAGCTTGTTCGGATATTCGCGGGTCAGGTGCGCGAGCGCGAGCGACGCGAACTTCGACGCGAGTTCGGGGGTGAGTCGGTCGGTCATGAGGATCTCGTCCATCGAGTCAGAAGCGGAATGCGAACGCATACATCAGCAGCGTGTTCACGGCGAGCAGCAGCACGGCGGTCGGCCACTGCGCCTTGATCACGCCGTTCTTGTCCTTCAGTTCGAGCAGCGCCGCCGGCACGATGTTGAAGTTCGCGGCCATCGGCGTCATCAGCGTACCGCAGAAGCCGCTCAGCATCCCGATCGCGCCGACGATCGCCGGGTTGCCGTGGAACTGGTGGACGATCAGCGGCAGGCCGATGCCGGCCGTCATCACGGGGAACGCGGCGAAGCCGTTGCCCATGATCATCGTGAACAGCGCCATGCCGACCGTATAGGCCGCGACCACCGCGAACGGCGAATCGATCGGCACCCACTCCTTCACGAGCCCCGACACCACCCCGCCGACACCCGCGACCGCGAACAGCGCGCCGAGCGCCGCGAGCATCTGCGGCAGGATCGCGGCCCAGCCGACCGCATCCATCGTATGGCGTGCCTCCCTCACCGCATGCACCGGCGAATCGCGCAGCATCGCGAGCGCGACGACGAACGCGACGAGCGTGCCGAGCACGAGCGAGATCAGCGTCACGCTTTTCTGGTCGACGAACGGCACCCCCTTCAGCGCGAACGTCCCGATCAGCGTGACGACCGGAATCAGCAGCGCGGGCAGGAACAGCCGGTTGCCGAAACGCTGCGCGAGCGTCTCGCGGCGCACGGCCGCGGCTTCCCCGGCTTCGTCGGACTTGCCGCGCCCGAGCTTGCCCGAGCCGGCGAGCACCGCGAGCGCGATCGCGAGGCAGCCCGTCACGAAGTGCGGCAGCAGCGCGCCGAACAGGAACGTGACTGCGTAGATCGCCCAGAACGCGAAATTGACGACGCGGCGCGGGTTCGTGCGGTCCGTCAGGTTGAAGCACGCGAACGCGGCGAACATCAGCCCCGCGAGCGTGTACAGCGATTCGAGGCCGATCATCGCGCGCCCTCCTGCTTCACCAGGCCGAAGCCGCGCGTGAGCCGGCGGTCGAGCAGCGCGAGGCGCGTGCAGTGGATCAGCAGCGCGGCGATCGCGGTCGGGATCGCCCACACCGACAGGTGCAGTGGTTCGATGGAAATCCCGTTCTGTTCGAGAAAGCCCTTGATCAGCAGGATCGACTGGATCGCGATGAAGATGTCCTCGCCGAAGAACACGGCGACGTTGTCGACGCCCGACGCATGCGCGCGGATCTGCTGCCGCACCGCTTCGGGCAGCTCGCCGTGCCGGTTGACCGCGGCGGCCTCGGCCATCGGCGCGATCAGCGGACGCACCATCTGCGCATGGCCGCCGAGCGACGTGAGGCCGAGCGCGGCCGTCGCCTGGCGCAGCACGAAGTACAGCATCAGCACGCGGCCCGTGGTGGCCGCCTGCACACGCGAGATCATCCGCTTCGCCTGCTCCTTGAGCCCGTTGCGCTCGAGCAGCGCGATCACCGGCAGCGTCAGCCAGATGAGCCCCATGTAGCGGTTTTCGGTGAACGCCTTGCCGAACGCGCTGACGATGTCGACGAGATTCAGCCCGCCCGCCAGCCCCGTCGCGAGCCCCGCGATCGTGACCACCAGCAGCGCATTGAAGCGCAGCGCAAAACCGATCACGACGATCGGCACCCCAATCAGCACCAGCATTGCTCCTCCTTGTATCGGACGCGCGGCGCCTCGGCAACGCGCCGCCTGCCCGGTTTGGACCGGGCTCTGACGGCGCAATCTAGCACGAGACTTTATCGATAAAAAGTCGACAATTTGCTGCTTCGGGTAAACGTTGAAGTGTGCGGACACCGTGCCCGGGCCATGTGTCGGCGATGTTTCATCCGAGGAATCGGTGGCGGGCCGGCCGGCGCGGACGCACCGGTCGCGGCACGCGCGTGGCCGCCCCGGAGGGCGGCGTGCGACGGGCCGCCGCGCGTGGCGGAGCCCCGGTGCGCCGACTAAACTGGAAAGCATCGGCAACGGAAGGGAGAGCCGCCATGATTGACGTATTCCAGACCATCGGCAGCCGCGCGTTCTCCGCTCATCTGGCGAAGGACGGGATGGTGACGCTGATGGAGCAACGCCATGAGGTCGATCGCGTGACGCTCGCGACCGCGTATGCCGCGCTCGTCGAGGAAGCCGAGCAGGAAGACGACCTGCTCGACGCGACGGTCGAAGGCATGATGCGCGCGCTGATCCAGGGGTACGCGCGCAGCCATTGACGGCGCGGCCGGTTTCCTCCGGCGCCCGCCGAAGCGGACCACGGGCCTGCGCGGGCGCTACGCGGCCGGCGTCCCGGCGCCCATGTCGAACCACCGGCCCGCGCGCAGTTGCCGGTAGTCGGCCTGCGTGAAGATCCTCAGCAGGTTCGCGACCGCGCCGTTGCTGGCGCGGTCGAGTGCCGTCATGAAGGCTTCGACTTCGTCGCGGCCGGCAAACAGGATCGTGCGGAAGTAGCGTTCGCGCTCCGCGTCGGACAGGTTCGTCGCGCTCAGCTGGTATGGATGATGAAGCGCCGCGAACAGGAAGTAGTAGCGCTCGGCGTCGTCGCGCAGCACGCGCACCGCGTCGGGATCGACCGGGAAATCGCGGTGGAACGACGCATGTCCGCTCTCGATGTAGATCCGGTACAGCAGCCGGCCGTCATGCTCGGTCACGATCGGCGCCCACGGGTCGCGGCTGACGAGTACGGTGTCGGGCACGGCCATCCTGGATTCTCCCCGTCTTTTTCTTCGAAGCCGCCACGGTAACATGCCGGCTTCCGCGGCCTGCCGTGCCGAAACCGCACGACCGTGCACGCACGCGCGGGATGGCCCGATTCCGCCGCCCGCCGCACAGCCATAGAGGAAACGCACTGAATCGGCGCAATGCGCAAATTTTTCGATTGCCGCCGCCCGCGCCGCATGACAGCATTCGGGGCGTCGCCAACCGAAAAGAATGCCGTGCCGTCCGGCCGCCGATGCCGTCCGGCGGCGCCGAACAGGCCCCCTCCTTCCATGAACCCGGCCCACCCCCAGCATCACGAACCGACCGGAGAATTCCGCTTGTGAACATCGGCATCGTCAACGACCTCCCGCTTGCCGTCGAGGCGATGCGCCGCGCGATCGCGCGACGGCCCGAGCACCGCGTGCTGTGGGTCGCGACCGACGGCGCGCAAGCCGTCGAACTATGCGCCACGCAGCCGCCCGACGTCGTGCTGATGGACCTGATCATGCCGAAATTCGACGGGATCGAAGCGACGCGGCGGATCATGCGATCCGAACGACCGTGCGCGATCCTGATCGTGACGAGCTGCATCGGCGCGAATGCGTGGCGCGTGTTCGAGGCGATGGGCGCCGGCGCGCTCGACGCGGTCGATACGCCGCGGCTCGGCGACGGCTCGGCCGGCGACACGACCCGGCTGCTGCTCGCGAAGATCGACCAGATCGGCCGCCTGCTCGACGCGCCCGGCGGCTCGCGCCTCGCCGGCACGCCCCCGCGCACCGGCGGCGGACCGCTGATCGCGATCGGCGCATCGGCCGGCGGCCCCGGCGCGCTCGCGTCGGTCCTCGGCGGCCTGCCGGCCGATTTCAACGCACCGATCGTGATCGTGCAGCACGTCGACCGCGCGTTCGCCGAAGGCATGGCGCAATGGCTCGACGGCCAGACGTCGCTCGCCGTGCGCGTCGCGCGCGAAGGCGACCGCCCGCAGCCGGGCGTCGCGCTGCTCGCCGCGACCGACGACCACCTGCGCATCACGCGCGCCGGCACGCTCGAATACACGCGCGAGCCGGCCGCCACGCCGTATCGCCCGTCGGTCGACGTGTTCTTCAACAGCCTGACCGAGCACTGGCCCGGCCGCGTGATCGGCGTGCTGCTCACGGGGATGGGCCGCGACGGCGCGATCGGCCTAAAGGCGCTGCGGATGAAGGGCTACCATACGATCGCGCAGGACGAGGCGACGAGCGCCGTCTACGGCATGCCGAAGGCGGCCGCGACGCTCGGCGCGGCGCGCGCGATCCTGCCGCTCGGACGCATCGCGGGCGAGCTGGCGGCGCTCGCGCGGATCTGAGCCCGATGAACACGTGCAACACCCATGCCTGCCCTCGCAACAACCCGCATCGACCATGAGCATTGACCCGACTCACCCGCCAGGCGGCCCCTACGTGCCGCCCGCCGACGTGCCGGCGATGGTGCTGCTGGTCGACGACCAGACGATCGTCGCGGAAGCCGTGCGGCGCGCGCTCGTCGACGAGGAAGGCATCGATTTCCACTATTGCCCGCGTTCGGACGACGCGATGGCCACCGCGATCGAGACGCGGCCGACCGTGATCCTGCAGGACCTCGTGATGCCCGGCATCGACGGGCTGAGCCTCGTGAAGGCGTACCGGACGAATCCGGCGACGCGCGACGTGCCGATCATCGTGCTGTCGACGCAGGAAGAGCCCGTGATCAAGAGCGCCGCCTTCGCGGCCGGCGCGAACGACTACCTCGTGAAGCTGCCCGACCGCATCGAGCTCGTCGCGCGCGTGCGCTACCACTCGCGCTCGTACATGAACCTGCTGCAGCGCGACGAGGCCTATCGCGCGCTGCGGCAATCGCAGCAGCAGTTGCTCGAAGCCAATCTCGAGCTGCGGCGCCTCACGCATTCGGACGGCCTCACCGGGCTGTCGAACCGGCGCTATCTCGACGAATACCTCGCCGCCGAATGGCGGCGCGGCACGCGCGAGCGCAGCGAGCTGTCGCTGCTGATGATCGACGTCGACAATTTCAAGCTGTACAACGACACGTACGGCCACGTGTCGGGCGACAGCGTGCTCAAGCAGATCGCGTCGACCATCGAGCGCTGTCTCGGCCAGTCGGGGGATCTCGCCGCGCGTTTCGGCGGCGAGGAATTCGCGGTCGTGATGCCGGCCACGTCGCCGGGTGCCGCGCGGCTGCTCGGCGAGAAGATCCGCCTCGCGATCGAGGCGCTGCGGCTACGGCATGCGCATTCGTCGACGGGCAACACCGTGACGATCAGCATCGGCGGCGCGACCATCGTGCCGACGCCCGGCCTGCCGACGACCGTGCTGATCGAAGCGGCCGACCGCGCGCTCTATCGCGCGAAGCACGAGGGCAAGAACCGCGTCGAGATCGACGCGACGCCGACCCCGCCCGTCCCCGGCGGCTTCGGTGCGCCGCGCGCCGACTGAACGCTGAACGCTGAACGCCGAACGCCGGCCCGGCGCCTCGCTCACGCGGCGCCGAACCGGCGCGCGTAGTCGCTCGGGTCCAGCGGGCGGCTGAACAGGTAGCCCTGCTGCATGTCGCAGCCGATCTGCTGCAGGAACCACGACTGCGCCTGCGTCTCGACCCCTTCGGCCGTGACCTTCATCCCGAGCGAATGCGCCATCGCGACGACGGCCTGCGTGATCGCCACCGAATCGTGATGATCGGGCACGCCCGACACGAACGAGCGGTCGACCTTCAGGTTGTGCAGCGGAAAGCGCTTCAGGTACGCGAGCGACGAATAGCCGGTGCCGAAATCGTCGACCGAGATGCGCACGTTCATGTCCGTGAGCGCCTCGAGCATCGGCAGCACGGTGTCCGTGTCGTTCATCAGCAGTCCTTCTGTAATCTCGAGCTCGAGCGCGGACGGATCGAGCCGCGTCTGCGCGAGGCAGCGACCGACCGACTCGACGAGGCCTTCGTGGAACTGCCGCGGCGACAGGTTGACGGCCAGCACCAGGTCGGGCGCGATCGTGCGGCGCCATTCCGCCGCCTGCCGGCACGCGGTTTCGAGCACCCACTGGCCGATCGCGACGATCTGCCCCGTATCTTCCGCGACCGGAATGAACTCCGCCGGCGACATCGGCCCGAGCTCGGGGCTCGTCCAGCGCAGCAGCGCCTCGGCGCCGACGGTGCGGCCGCTGCGCGCGTCGACGACGGGCTGATACGCGAGCCGCAGCATGTCCGACGCGAGCGCGCGCCGCAGCGACTGCTCGATCGCGAAGCGGCGCTGCAGCCGCAGGTTGAGCTGCGCGGTAAAAAACGTGAAGTGGTTGCGGCCGCGCTGCTTCGCGTCGTACATCGCGGAATCGGCGTTGCGCATCAACGTGACGGCATCGTCGCCGTCGCGCGGCGCGACGCTGATCCCGATCGATACGCCGAGCCAGTATTCGTTGTTCGCGATCGCGAACGGCTTCGCGATCGCGTCGATCACCTCGCGCGCGAGCACCGCGAGCCGGTCGGGATCGTCGCAGTCGTCGACGAGGATCACGAACTCGTCGCCGCCGACGCGCGTGAGCGCATGCTGCCCGCCTCCGCATGCCGCGAGCCGCGCCGCGACGCTGCGCAGCAGCGCGTCGCCCGCGTCGTGGCCGGCCGTGTCGTTGACCTTCTTGAAGCCGACGAGATCGATGAACAGGATCGCGACGCGCGCGGGCCCGCCCGCCGCATCGTGGCCGCCGAACAGCTCGCGCATGCGGTCGCCGAGCCAGCGGCGGTTGTAGAGGCCCGTCAGCGCATCGCGCGTCGCCAGGTAGCGCAGCTGCTGCTGCGCTTCGCGCACGGGGCCGATGTCGTTGAATGAAACGAGCACCGAGTCGGCCTGCGTTTCGCCCGGCTTCACGATCGGCACCGCGTTGCCGCGCACCCAGATGGTGTCGCCGTCCGCCAGGCCGAAACCGACCGTGTAGTCGAGCATCGGCGTGGCCGTTTCGAGCGCGCGCCGGCTCGGCCAGTCGTCGGGCGCGATCGGCGTGCCGTCCTCGCGCAGCTTGCGCAGGATCACCGTCGACAGCCTGCGGCCGACGAGGTCGCCCTTCACGCGCATCATCCGGTTCGCACTCGGGTTGCTCGCGACCACGACGCCATCGCGCGACACGACGAGGATCCCTTCGTTCAGGCTGTTCACCACGAGCCGGTGATGTTCCTCGCTGCGCGCGAGCTGTCGCGCGATCCGGTCCTGGTGCACCGCGAGGCCGACGCTGTTGCCGATGTCGCGCAGCAGTTCGGTTTCCTCATCGCTCGGCCGGCGCGGCATGCGGTGATAGACGGCGAACGCGCCCAGCACGGCGCCCGCGTCGTCGAGGAACGGCACCGACCAGCACGCGCGCAGGCCCAGCGGCAGCGCAACCGCACGATAGTCGGCCCACAGGGGATCGGTTTCGATATCCTCGACGACGACCATCCGGCGCAGGTACATCGCCGTGCCGCACGAGCCGGCCACCGGCCCGATCGACGCGCCTTCGATCGCCGCGCTGTACTGTCCGGGCAGCGACGGCGCGGCGCCGACGTGCACGTGCACGCCGTCGATATCGAGCAGCAGGATCGTGCACGACGCACCGTCGCCGAGCAAAGCCTCGGCGCGCCGGCAGACTTCGACGAGCAGCTCCGGCAGCGGTGTGTTGCGCGTGATCAGCCTCAGCACGCTTTGCTCGGACGCGAGCACTTCCGCCGCGAGCCCGAGACTGTAACGAGAACTTTGCGGTTCGGTATTCAAGATGAATCCTGCCGTCTGTCCGATCGGGTCTGATGCGCCCGATTCGTTTTCGATCCTTCGTGCCGTTTTTCGCTCCGGGTATACGCCGATGCCCGGTGCGCCCCGTATTGCACGCGGTGCCAACGCGCGCCGAAATACATTTAACACCAATCCGTGGCAACCCGGGCGTCCATGCGCATCAGGGGTTACACGCGGTCGATGCGGCATGGGCGGCCGGCAGTCGGTCCGCCGGAAGACCTGCGCGCGGCGCGACCGCTCCGGGCAAGGCCGTGCGCCATGCGGGCCGCGTTCGAAAGCCATTCGTCAGCTTGCGGCGGCGCCCCGGCTCCGTTCGCGTTCGATCGTCCGCGCCGGGATCCGTGCGCGTGATCGCCTTTGATGCGTTGGTCGCGGCCGTGACCGCCATGCTCCAGGCGCCGCGCTCGGCGCCGATGCGTCGGGCGTCGGGCGTCGGGCGTCGGGCGTCGGGCGTCGGGCGTCGGGCATCTGGCATCTGGCATCTGGCATCTGGCATCTGGCATCGGGCATCGGGCATCGGGCATCGAGCCCGCACACGCGCCGGCCCAGCTTGCAGCGCGGCGCCGGTGCGAGCGTCAATCCTTCCGGATGTGTTCGGCCAGGAAATCGATCAGCAGCCGCACGCGCGGCAGCAGCCCGCGCCGCGACGGAAACACCGCGTGCACCACGCCGCCCTTCGGCGCCCAGCCGGGCAGCACGTCGACCAGCGTGCCGTCGCGCAGGTCGTCCTCGACGACCATGCACGGCAGCTGCACGATGCCGACGCCGTGAATCGCCGCATCGCGCAATGCGTGCATGTCGTCCGTGACGAAGCGCGGATGATGGCGCAGCTGCGCGTGCTCGCCGTTCGGCCCGACCAGCTGCCACACGTGATGCCGCGCCGGCCCCCAGTCGAGACTCGGCGCGCCGGCCAGCCCGGCCGGGTCCGACAGCGGCGCGCGCCCGTCCAGCCAGTGCGGCGCGGCCACCAGCCGCTGCGGGCTGTCGGCGAGCACGCGCATCACGAGATCGCTGTCCTCCAGCGGCGGGAAGCGCACCCGCAGCGCGAGGTCGAACCCTTCGCTCAGCAGGTCGACGCGGCGGTTCGTCGCCTCGAGATGCACCTGCACCTGCGGATGAATCGCCATGAAGCGCGCGACCAGTTCGCTCACGCGATATTCGAGCAGCGCGGTCGGGCAACTGACGCGGACGATGCCGCGCGGCTCCGCATGCCGGCGCTCGATCACCTCGCGCGCGGCGTCGGCCTCGACCAGCACCGCGAGGCAGCGCTCATGGAATTCGCGTCCGGTTTCCGTGACGGTGAAATGACGCGTCGTCCGCTGCAGCAGCCGCACGTCGTACTTCGCTTCCAGCGCGGCGATGCGCCGGCTCAGTGTCGATTTCGGCACGTCCAGCGCGCGCCCGGCCTGCGTGAACCCGCCGTGTTCGACCACCTTCACGAAATAGTAGAGGTCGTTCAGGTCATCCATGATTGTTCCACCCATAGAACACTGACGGCATTTTAAGGGACTGGAACGCCGGTTGTTGCACGCCTAGCATCCTGTTTCAGCGTGGATCGAGCGTGTCGCGGCAGCCGGGAATTCTCTCGACCGGCTCTTTCGCCCGACCCGACGGTTCACTAGACTTGGATTTACCCCCCTCACTTCCCGCATCGTCACTGGAGGCAACCATGGCAAGCGAACCGGTTCGCGACCCCGCGAACGACCACCTGCTCACCCCGCAGAACGCGGCGTTCATCGTCATCGATTACCAGCCGGTCCAGGTGAACTCCATCGCGTCGATGGATCGCCAGCTGCTGATCAACAACATCGTCGGCGCGTCGAAGGCGGCCGTCGCGTACAACCTGCCGATCGTCCACTCGACCGTGAACGTGAAGACGGGCCTGAACAAGCCGCCGATCCCGCAGCTGCGCGCGGCGCTCGAAGGTTATCCGACCTACGACCGCACCAGCATCAACTCGTGGGAAGACGTCGAATTCCGCAAGGCCGTCGAAGCGACCGGCCGCAAGAAACTGATCATGACCGCGCTGTGGACCGAAGCGTGCCTGACCTTCCCGGCGCTCGACGCGCTGAAGGCCGGTTACGAGGTGTACGTGGTCGTCGATGCGGTCGGCGGCACGTCGGTCGCCGCGCACGAAGCCGCGCTGCGCCGCATCGAGCAGGCCGGCGGCCAGATGATCAGCGTCGCGCAGCTGTTCTGCGAACTGCAGCGCGACTGGGCGCGCAGCGCCACCGTGCCGGCGTTCGTCAACCTGTTCATCGAAACCGGCGGCACCGCGGGCATCCAGTTCTCGTACGACAAGAGCTGACCGGCACGGCACGCGCGGCGGCCGGCGTGTCCGGCCGTCGGCGCGCGCCGCTGCCCTGCTTCTCCGTTCCGGCGCGGCCGGACTGCATCGCGGCAGGCAGGCCGCGTTTTCGTATCCGTGATTCAATGTCGATGGCTCCGGCGCCGCGCATCGCGCGCGGCACGGCGATGTGCACCCTCATCGATTGACCTTCACAGGATCACCATGACGAACCCTGCCGAAATCAAGGCGCTCGTTTTCGATGTCTTCGGAACGATCGTCGACTGGAGAAGCGGCGTCGCACGCGGCGCCGCCGCGTTCCTCGATCGCCATGCACCCGCACTCGACCCGCTCGAATTCGCCGATGCGTGGCGGGCCGAATATTCGCCGTCGATGGAAGAAATCCGCAGCGGGCGCCGCCGCTACGTGCGGCTCGACGTCCTGCACCGCGAGAACCTCGTGCGCACGCTCGACCGCTACGGAATCGTCGACGTGCCCGACGCCGACATCGACGCGCTCAACCTCGCGTGGCACAGCCTCGACCCGTGGCCCGATGCCGTCGCGGCGCTGCAGCGGCTGAAGCGACGCTTCATCATCGCGCCGCTGTCGAACGGCAACATCCGGCTGATGGTCGACATCGCGAAACGCGCGGGGCTGCCGTGGGATGCGATCCTCGGCGCGGAAGTCGTGCGCGCGTACAAGCCGTCGCCGCAGGTGTACAGCGATACCGTCGAGATTCTCGGCATCGAGCCGGCCGAGCTGTGCCTGGTCGCCGCGCACAACGGCGATCTCGCGGCCGCACGCCGGCAGGGGCTGTCGACCGCGTTCGTGCTGCGGCCGACCGAACACGGGCCCGGCCAGACGACCGACCTGCGAGCCGTTGATCAGTGGGACTTCGACGTCAAGGACCTGAACGAACTCGCGGACCGGCTGGGCTGCCCGGGTTGAAGGCCTCCGGGTCAAGGCGCGCGAGCGTGGCACTGGCGGCCGCGATGCGGGGCCGGTGGCACGGCGCGTCAAGCAGGACAAACGCGCCGACAGACGACTGGTAGACTCCGCAAACCCTGTCCCATTGCAGCCGCCTGCCCTTATGTCGTCACCCCTGCGTCTTGTCGAAGGCAAACTGACCGCGATGCGCTTTCTCGAGCGCCCCGACCAGGGCAGTGCCGGCAGCCGTCAGGTGCCGCCCGTCGACCCCGAAGCCCGCAAGAAGTCGCTCGGCTACTGGTTCACGCACACCCTGGTGCCGATCCTCGCGGCACTCACCGGCAACGAGGCCGCGGCCAATGCCCTGGTGTTTCAGCAAGCCGACGAGGATCTCGTCCTGGCCGAGTTGAACGCGGCGGCCGACAAGGTCGAGCATCCGGCGACGTGGTCGTACGCGAACCTGCGCGAAACCAGGACCTTCGCGTCGGCAAACGCGTTCGTGACCGTGGGGAAGAACGGCAGGATCCTGTTCGCGAAGCTACCGGTGGAAATCGAAATCGGCGGCGGGTCGTACCGCGGTTTCCTCGGCGGGCAGTGCTTCGACGTCGGCGACGACGTGGTTGCCGTGGTCGATCGCCGTGGCCGCCTGTTCGCGCTGTCGTCGCCGGACCGGCGCCGCACGGTCATGGATCACACGTGCAGCGACACGGGGCTGGCCGGCCTGACGCACGACATCTGGCTGGCGTGGAAATGGATGTTCATCGGCATGAACTGCTTTGTCATCCCGATCATGATCCTGCTGCTCTGGACCGGCGACGATGGCTTTTCCGACCTGGGTGCCGACCTGGCCATGCTGCTGGGCGGGCCGGCCGCGATCGGCGTCATGCTCGCGCTGCTCCTGGGCGTACGGTTGTCGTGGGCCGACTGGCTGCCGGCGTGGCGCACGTCGGGCATCCTGAAGGCGCTGGGCCGCCCGGATCTGTGCACGGTCGATTTCCTGGCTACGCGCACCGAGGCCGAACGCAACGGCGAGGTGCGCGACACGGATGTCGGGCAAATCTATTACGCGCCCGCGCCCAAGGCCTAGGGACTGTTCACGCCAATAACAACGGGCTTGCGCTGGCCCTAGCGCACCGCCTCCATCGCACCCGCCCGCCCCTGCGCCGCCATCGCGAGACGCCGCCAGTTGCGGGCCGCATACCGGTGCGCCTGCTGCAACGCGAGCCACAACCCGATCTGCCGCACCGGCCTGAAGAGGCCACGCGCGCTGAACACGGTGCGCCGTTCGACGCGCGTCCTGCCGCCTTCCACCGGTGTCAGCGTGAATTCGTCCTCAAGCAGGCCGACCCAGTCGCGACACCACACCGTCGACGCCACCATCCGGTAACGCAGCCGGCGATGCTCGTCGAGCACGAGGATGCGCTGGTCGATGGTGCCGCGATCGGTCGTGCACTGCCGCGTGTTGCCGACGGCCGGCACGCCTTCGAGCACGCGGCAGCTGACCGGCTTCGGCACGCCGAGGCGGAACAGCAACGGCCGCGTGTCGTCCATCCGGGCATGGAGGAAATGCGGCCAGACATGCTCGGGCCGGCAATCGAACGTCCACTGCGAATGAATTTCCACGACCGTCTCCTGGCGGTTGCCGGTGCGGGCATGATGACACAACCGCCCCGCCGCATTCGTCACTTCACGACCGCCCGCCACGCGGTTCGCGCGTAGATGAGCAGCAACGGCAGCAGCGCCAGCGCGAACAGCACGCCAAGCGCCAGCACCCACACCGGCCACTGTTCAGGATTCCCCCGCACCCAGTAGCGGTACGGCACGCTCAGGAACCCGATTTCCATCAGCAGCGCGCCGAGCGGCACGAGCGCGTTCATCACCGCGGCCACGCCGAATCGGGCCGCACCGTCGATGTTCTTCCCCGCACCGTACGCCGCGATCAGGTAGACGAAATACCCGATGATCGCGACCATCAGCGCGCCGCCGGCCAGCAGGCCGACACTGCGCACACTGCGTTCATGCAACTGGGTGGCCCCGGCCGGCAACACGACATCGATCTTCTCGCCGATCTCCGGCACGCCGCCGGATCGGATGTTGCCCGGCAGCACGACCCGCTCGCCATCCGGCATCACGGCTTCCAGGATCGACGTGTACTTGATGCACCGATATCGTTCGGTGCGCCCGCTGCTGTCGCGCCGCTCGCAGGTGTCCCACTCGGACTGGTAGGACACGACGGTCGCCTCGTATTTCGGCGACACGGCCAGTGCGTAGAGTTCGTCGCCGATCCAGTACGCGAACGGGAAAAACAGCGACACCAGGCAAAAGCACACGAGCCACCAGAAGGCGACCGCGCCGCCCGCCCCGCGCTTGCCGCCGGTCTGTCGGCGCACCATGCGCGACGCGAGCCAGTATGCGGCCACGCCGAATACCGCCACACAGACCACGAACACCTTGCCCGCCTGCGTCAACGCCATCTGCATTTCCCCCGATAACCGGCCGGATCTTCGTCGGCCATTTTTCCAATTCCGCTCAACTCGTTTGTCACCACCGCGCCCGCCATTCCGTCAGGCCGGCTCGCCGACGAATCTCAGCGTCCCCGATTCGCCCGACAGCAGCGCGCGATTCGCGTCCGCCGCCGCGCGCAGGTAATCCCACAGCGCGGTCACGCGCCGCAGCTTGCGCAGATCCTCGCGGCACGTCAGCCAGAAGCACCGCGTAACGACCACGTCGTCCGGCAGCACGGGCACCAGCGCCGGCTGCGTGGCCGCCATGAAGCACGGCAGGATCGCGAGCCCGCCGCCCTGCAGCGCCGCGAAATACTGCGCGATCACGCTCGTCGTGCGCAGCCCGGCCGTCGCGCCCGGCACCGCCCGGTCGAGGTACAGCAGCTCGTTGCTGAACGCGAGATCGTCGACATAGCTGATGAACGCGTGCTCCGCGAGATCGTCGGTACAGGTGATCGGTGGATGGTTCGCGAGATAGTCGCGCGTCGCGTAGAGCCGCAACTGGTAATCGCACAGCTTCGTGACCACGTAAGGCCCGCGCTCGGGCCGCTCGAGCGTGATCGCAAGGTCCGCCTCGCGCTTGGGCAGGTTGACGAAATGCGGCACCGGCAGCAGGTCGACCGTCACGTGCGGATGCTCGGCGCGAAACTGCGCGAGCTGCGGCGCGAGGAAAAAGCACCCGAACCCTTCGGTCGACCCGATCCGCACATGGCCCGACAGCGCCTCGCCCGTATTCGCGACCTGGTCGCACGCGGACTGCACGGTCGTCTCCATCGCATCCGCATACGCGACGAGCCGCTGGCCTTCGGCCGTCAGCGTGAAGCCGCCGGAGCGCGACTTGTCGAACAGCAGCGTGCCCATCGCCGCCTCGAGCGCACGGATGCGCCGCGCGACGGTCGTGTAGTCGACCCCCAGCCGCTTGGCGGCGCCGCTCGCCCGCTGCGTGCGCGCGACTTCAAGGAAAAAACGCAGGTCGTCCCAGTTCAGGTTGCCGGAAACCGGCTCGGTGGCATGTCGCATCGGCAAGGGAAAAAGGGGCTGGAGTCTCCGGGCCGGCCGTCGATATGCATAAATGCACATCCAACCGGTTTCTTTATCGGTACATGATGAATCTGCGCATAACTATACTCGACCGTGACCTGCGGACCACGAGCCGCGGCACCACCACGGAGACACCATGCAGACGCGATCCACCCTCGATGAGCATGCGACAGTCGCGGCACCTGCGCCCGAGCGCACCGCGAAGCACCACCTGCTGGCCGGCTGGGCCAGCATGGCCGGCACCACGATCGAGTGGTACGACTTCTTCCTCTACGGCACGGCCGCCGCGCTCGTGTTCAACCGCATCTTCTTCCCGTCGCTGGACCCCGTCGTCGGCACGCTCGCCGCGTTCGGCACGTTCGCGGTCGGCTTCATCGGGCGGCCGATGGGCGGCATCGTGTTCGGCCACTTCGGCGACCGCATCGGCCGCAAGTCGATGCTGATGATCACGCTGCTGCTGATGGGCGTGCCGAGCATGATCATCGGGCTGATCCCGTCGTACGACAGCATCGGCTACTGGGCCGCCGCGCTGCTGATCGGGATGCGGTTCCTGCAGGGGATGGCGGTGGGCGGCGAATGGGGCGGCGCGGTGCTGATGGCCGTCGAACACGCGCCGAAGGGCCGCAAGGGGCTGTTCGGCAGCCTGCCGCAGACGGGCGTCGGGCTCGGCCTGATCCTGTCGTCGGTCGCGATGGCCGCGGTGGCCGCGCTGCCGGAAGCCGACATGCTGTCGTGGGGCTGGCGCGTGCCGTTCCTCGCGAGCATCGCGCTCGTCGGCCTCGGCTGGTTCATCCGCGCGAAGGTGCCCGAGTCGCCCGACTTCGAGAAGATGCAGCGCCAGGGCAAGGCCGAGAAGTCGCCGGTGACGGCCGCGCTGCGCCGCCATCCGCGCGAGGTGCTGACGATCGTCGGCGCACGCGCCGCCGAGAACACCTGGTTCTACATGGTCGTCACGTTCGCGCTCGCCTACGCGACGCAGCAGCTGCATCTGCCGAAGGCCGAGATGCTGCACGCGATCACGGCCGGCGCCGCGCTGTCGCTCGTCACGATGCCGCTGTGCGGCCATCTCAGCGACCGCATCGGCCAGCGCCGGATGTTCGCGATCGGCCTCGTGCTGATGTGCGCGTTCGCCGCGCCGTTCTTCCTGATGCTCGGCACGCAGCAAACGTCGACCGCATGGTGGGCGATCGTGCTCGGCCTCGGCGTCGTGTTCCCGATTCTCTATGCGCCGGAATCGCTGCTGTTCGCGCAGCAGTTCCCGGCGGAGATCCGCTACAGCGGCATCTCGCTGTCGGTGCAGCTGGCCGGCGTGATCGGCGGCGGCTTCGCGCCGATGATCGCGACGTCGCTGCTCAAGGCCGGCGGCGGCCAGCCGCATTACGTGATCGCTTACCTCGTCGGCTTCGGCGTGTTCGCGCTCGTGTGTACCGCGTTGATGCGGCCGGCGCGCGCGTGAGCACGCCGCCGGCATCCGATCGATTTCAGTTCGTCCTGCCGTCAGCCGTGCGCGCATGCGCGGCGGCGGATACGGGCCGCCTTGTTTGTCATCACCCCGTTTCCCGGAGAGTTCCATGAACGCCGCAGTTCCCCAGACCACCCTCGCCCTGCCCACCGCCAAGCTGCTGATCGACGGCGCATTCGTCGAATCGCAAAGCGCCGAATGGGGCGACATCGTCAACCCCGCGACGCAGGAAGTGATCGGCCGCGTGCCGTATGCGACGCTCGACGAGGTCGACGCCGCGATCGCGTCCGCGCAGCGCGCGTTCCAGACGTGGAAGACGACGCCGATCGGCGCGCGCCTGCGCATCATGCTGAAGTTCCAGGATCTCGTGCGCCGCAATCTCGAACGGATCGCGCACACGCTGACGGCCGAGCAGGGCAAGACGCTGCCCGATGCGCAGGGCGACATCTTCCGCGGCCTCGAAGTGGTCGAGCACGCGTGCTCGATCGGCACGCTGCAGCAAGGCGAATTCGCGGAGAACGTGGCGGGCGGCGTCGATACCTACACGCTGCGCCAGCCGATCGGCGTGTGCGCGGGCATCACGCCGTTCAACTTCCCCGGGATGATCCCGCTGTGGATGTTCCCGATGGCGATCGTCTGCGGCAACACGTTCGTGCTGAAGCCGTCGGAGCAGGACCCGCTGTCGACGATGCAGCTCGTCGAGCTCGCGATCGAGGCCGGCGTGCCGCAAGGCGTGCTGAACGTCGTGCACGGCGGCAAGACGGTGGTCGACCGCCTCTGCACGCACCCGGACATCAAGGCGATCTCGTTCGTCGGCTCGACGCGCGTCGGCACGCACGTGTACAACCTCGGCAGCCAGCACGGCAAGCGCGTGCAGTCGATGATGGGCGCGAAGAACCACGCGGTCGTATTGCCCGACGCGCACCGCGAGCAGACGATCAACGCACTCGTCGGCGCGGGCTTCGGCGCGGCCGGCCAGCGCTGCATGGCGACGTCGGTCGTCGTGCTGGTCGGCGCGGCGCGCGACTGGCTGCCCGAGCTCGTCGAGAAGGCGAAGGCGCTGAAGGTCAACGCGGGCCACGAACCGGGTACCGATGTCGGGCCGGTCGTGTCGAAGGCCGCGCATGCGCGCATCACCGCGCTGATCGACGAAGGCGTGAAGGCCGGCGCGAAGCTCGAACTCGACGGCCGCGACGTGAAGGTGGCCGGCTACGAGCAGGGCAACTTCGTCGGCCCGACGATCTTCTCGGGTGTGACGACCGACATGTCGATCTATACGGAAGAAATCTTCGGGCCGGTGGTGGTCGTGCTCGAAGCCGACACGCTCGACGACGCAATCGCGCTCGTCAACCGCAACCCGATGGGCAACGGCGTGGGGCTGTTCACGCAGAGCGGCGCGGCGGCACGCAAGTTCCAGAGCGAGATCGACATCGGCCAGGTCGGCATCAACATCCCGATTCCGGTGCCGGTGCCCTACTTCAGCTTCACGGGTTCGCGCGGCTCGAAGCTCGGCGACCTCGGCCCGTACGGCAAGCAGGTCGTGCAGTTCTACACGCAGACGAAGACGGTCACCGCGCGCTGGTTCGACGACGACGCGACGGCCGGCGGCGTGAACACGACGATCGCGCTGCGTTGAGTGAGGGCCTGCACATGGAAATTGCATTCATCGGACTCGGCAACATGGGCGGCCCCATGGCCGCCAACCTGCTGAAAGCCGGCCACGCGCTGACGGTGTTCGACCTCGACGCGCACGCAGTCGACGTCGCGGTGCGCGCCGGCGCAACCGCCGCCGGCTCGCCGCGCGAAGCGGCCGCGCGCGGCGCGGTCGTGATCACGATGCTGCCGGCCGCGCAACACGTGCGCGCGGTCTATCTCGGCGACGACGGCGTACTGGCCGGCGCGCACGCCGGCGCAACGCTGATCGACTGCAGCACGATCGATCCCGGCACCGTGCGCGCCGTGGCCGACGCCGCCGCGCAGCGCGGCTTCCCGCTCGCCGACGCCCCCGTGTCGGGCGGCACCGGCGGCGCGCAGGCCGGCACGCTGACCTTCATGGTCGGCGCGGACGCCGCGCTGTTCGAGCGCATCCGCCCCGTGCTGCTCGACATGGGCAAGAACGTCGTGCATTGCGGCGGCACGGGCACCGGGCAGATCGCGAAGATCTGCAACAACCTGCTGCTCGGGATCTCGATGATGGGCGTCTCGGAAGCGATGGCGCTCGGCGCCGCGCTCGGCATCGATCCGTCCGTGCTGGCCGGCATCATCAATACGTCGACCGGCCGCTGCTGGAGCTCGGACACGTACAACCCGTATCCGGGCGTGAGCGACACCGCGCCGGCCGCGCGCGGCTACGCGGGCGGATTCGCGGCGAACCTGATGCTGAAGGATCTCGGGCTCGCGACCGAAGCGGCACGGAGCGCGCACCAGCCGGTGTGGATGGGCGCACTCGCGCAGCAGCTCTATCAGTCGATGAGCCAGCAGGGGCTCGGCACGCTCGATTTCTCCGCGTGCGTCAAGCTGTACGAGGCGCAGCCGGCGTAACCGCCGCAGCCGACGCCGGACGTGCGCCGACCCGCGATGTGCCTGTATGGCCTCGCGGGTCGCTTTGCATCGGGGAGAAGAAAGGAAAACGCAGGCGGCGGCGTGCGACGCCGCCGGTCGTTCAACCGCGCGGATTCGACGCCGTCTCGAAGGTCGGATGGCACTCGAACGCGAGTTCGGAGCGCGCGCCGACACGGCTGCCGCTGGTCAGCGCCTCCTGCTTCAGGCTGGCGCGCATGCCGCGCTGCGTGCAGTAGTTGGTGGCTTCGTCGACGGCCTTCGTATGGGCGTCGGCCCACGTCGTCGATACGCCGACCGTGCGCGTCGTCACGGTAAATACGTTCGGGTTCGACGTCGCGGTCACGTCGGAAGCGGTCGAACACGCGGCGAGCAAGCATGCAGTAGCCGCGACGGTCAACCATCGCAGGGTTCGAAAGGAAACTGGAGTGGACATGGGGGGCAAGCGCACGTACTTCGACGTGCATTGAGCAACATAGGCGACAGTATGCCTGCTCGATCGCCGGAGATCATGCCCCTTTCGGTGAACACATTGTTTCGAATGGTTAAACGATGACGGGTGCAGGCAAGATTTACAGCCCTCGCCGGCGGCCGGCTTCGGCCGACAGGTAGTTTCGCCCTGCCCGCACGCCGTTGCGGGCGCACTGGGCGGCGCGACGGCCGGGGCGAGCTCTGGCGGCCGGGTCGGCGCCGACGCGTCCCCGCGCCCGGCCCCTGCGACACCGCCCTTTTTACAACCCGCGCGTGCCCTCTCTCTCACACCTGACCGGCCCCGCCCCGCACCCGGCCGCCCGGCGCCCCGTCGTCAGACAGGCACATCGCTTGCGCCATCCACGCGCCCGCCGATCCGGCGGACAACATCCTTCCCGCAACCGGCGTTGCTCGCCACGCGACCTTCGCGGGGCGATCCCGCATCGCAAACAGGTTCCCCTGAACGAGAGGACAACATGAAATCAATACGAACGATAGCGGCCCTGTGCTCCATCGTTTCCGTGCTCGCGGCATGTGGCGGCGACGGCAACGACGTCGGCACCGAGCTCGGCATCTCGAAGCCGCAGGCGCGCTTCATCAACGCGGTGCCGGCCGGCCCGAACCTCGACTACTACCTGAACGCCAAGGTCGACCAGTCGGGTGTCGCGTACAAGGGCGTGACGCGCTATCACGACGTCGACTCGGGCACGCAGACCGCGAGCTACGACATCTCGGGCACGACCTCGACCATCGCGTCGCAATCGTTCAGCGCGGCGAACGGCCATCACTACACGACGATCGCGCTGCCGAGCACGACGTCGCTGATCTCCGTGATCGACGATCCGTACGACAAGGGCCTGCTGTCGGACAAGGCGCGCGTGCGCAGCTTCAATGCGTCGCCGAACGCGCAGAACATCGACATGTACGTCGTCCCGCCCGGCACCGACATCACGACGCAAAGCCCGACGCTCGCGGGCGCGGCCTACCAGAACGCGGTGCCGGCCACGACGCAGGATTCGATCTACCTGAACGGCGGCAGCTACCAGGTGATCGTCACGACGGCCGGCAGCAAGACGCCGATCCTCAAGACCGCGCCGGTCACCATCAACAACAACGCCGACTGGCTGCTGCTGACGATTCCGTCAGGCGGAGTCGGCGACGTGACGCCGAACGATATCCACGTGCTGGTTGCGCAAGGCAACGACGCCGATACGTCCGCGCAGGAACTCGGGCCGCAGTAACGGCCGAACACGGCGGCGGCGATCGTGGCGGCCGGTGCGCGTGCACCGGCCGCCCCACGCCGGGTACCGGTATCCGGCGGTATCAGCGGCGGTATCAGTCGATCCGCTCGAGGCAGATCACGTGCTCGGCGCGCGTACCGTCGCCGTGCTCGACGTCGACATCGCCGACATGCCGCACGCGCCAGCCCGGCCGCGTCGCGATCTGCGGCATGTTGCCGCCCGGCCGGCTCTCGATCCCGCCGAGCCCCTCGTCGGGCGTATCGACCGCATCGTCGAGCGACGCGTTCGAGTAGATCACGTTGTCCTGCAGCTCCGACGCGCCGGTGCGCGCCTCCATGCCCTTGCCGTCGACGTCGACCGTGTTGTCGGTCATCGCCATGTTCGCGTTGTCGAGCGTGACGATCCGGCCGGCCGCGCGACGCACGGGATCGCCGCTGTCGACCGCATGCGCGCCGACGTCGATGGGCGGCAGACCGGTCGGCGTTTTCGCCGCGACCGCCTCCGGCGTCAGCGGCCGCTTCACCGCCTCGGCGACCTCGGCGGCCTGGGTCGCCGCGTCGGGCATGTCGCCGGCTGCCGGGGTCTTCACCGGACTCTTCGCGATCTGTTCCTGCTGCTGTTGCGGGGTTGGATTCGATTCCGCGTTCTGCATCGCACCTCCTGTTCCGGACGGCGTGCGCCGGCGTGATGCCGGCGCCGGTCCGGGAATCGCTACAACGGTCCTTGCAAATCTTTCACGCGCAGGGACGGCACGCACGCGCGGCCTGCGGCGCCCGTGCCGCATGGGCATGCCGCACGACAGCGCACGGGCGACGAACCGGCGCACGCCGCGTGCACGTGCGCCGCCCGCCTGATGCCGGTCAGCCGCCGCTTGCGCCCGCCGGCGCGGAAGCCGCGCCCGGCATGCTTGCCGCGCCGCCCGTGGTCCCGCTGTCGGCCGCACCGCTGCCCGGCGTGCCCGACGGCGCGGCGGACGGCGGCGCGGTGGACGGCGCCGGCGACATGCCGCCCGTGGCGCTGGTGTCCGAACTCGCACCGGTACCGGTGTCGCTCTTTTTCTGGCAACCCGCACCCGCCGCCAGGCCGGCGATCAGGATGCCGGCGAAGACGGCTCGCGATACGTGACGAAGGGAATATCGCTGCATGACACCTCCGCTGATGTCGGTGGATGGAACCCTTCGGCGCGCAATCCCCGTGCCTCGCCATCGATCCCTCGCATTCATTTTTCAAATGGCGCCCAGCCGAATATTTAATTTCCCATCACCGTGCCGGCCACCCATACTCGCGAACAAATCCGAGACATAACGTCCACGGCGGCCGGGCCGTCGCAGCGTATACGCGCTGCCGGTTTCGCGCCCCGCACATGGAAGGAGACAACGGCGTGCAACTGGAAGCCACCCACCGCCCGGGCATCGTGCCCGGCGCGGTCGACGCATCGCATCGAACCGATTCGGCCGCGCGCGACCCCGCGCTGAGCCCGCGGCTGCACAACCCCGACCTCGCGCCCACCAAGGCCGAGGGGCGGACGTGGGGCCGCTACAGCATCTTTGCGCTGTGGACCAACGACGTGCACAACATCGCGAACTACTCGTTCGCAATCGGGCTGTTCGCGCTCGGCCTGTCGGGCTGGCAGATGCTCGCGTCGCTCGCGATCGGCGCGGTGCTCGTCTACTGCTTCATGAACCTCACCGGCTACATGGGCCAGAAGACCGGCGTGCCGTTTCCGGTGATCAGCCGGATGAGCTTCGGCATCTACGGCGCGCTGCTGCCCGCGATGATCCGCGCGGTGATCGCGATCGCATGGTTCGGCATCCAGACCTATCTCGCGTCCGTCGTGCTGCGCGTGCTGCTCACCGCGATCTGGCCGGGCCTCGCCGCGTTCGACCAGGACGCGATCTTCGGGCTGTCGACGCTCGGCTGGGTCACGTTCGTCGCGATCTGGCTCGTGCAGATCGGCATCCTCACGTACGGGATGGAAATGGTCCGCAAGTACGAGGGGCTCGCCGGCCCGGTGATCCTCGTCACGACGCTGTCGCTCGCCGCGTGGATGTTCAGCCGCACGGGCGGCCATCTCGCGATGTCGATCGGCAAGCCGCTGACCGGCCTGAAGATGTGGACGGAGATCTTCGCGGGCGGCTCGCTGTGGCTCGCGATCTACGGCACGCTGGTGCTCAACTTCTGCGATTTCGCGCGCTCGTCGCCGAGCGCGAAGACGGTGCGGCTCGGCAACTTCTGGGGCCTGCCGGTCAACATCCTCGTGTTCGCGACGATCAGCTTCGTGCTCGCGGGCGCGCAGTTCAAGCTGAACGGCCACATCATCCACAGCCCGACGGAAATCATCGCGACGGTGCCGAACAAGCTGTTCCTCGTGCTCGGCTGCCTCGCGTTCCTGATCGTCACGGTCGCCGTGAACATCATGGCGAACTTCGTCGCGCCGGCCTTCGTGCTGACGAGCCTCGCGCCGCACCGTCTGTCGTTCCGCCGCGCGGGCCTGATCAGCGCGACGGTCGCCGTGCTGATCCTGCCGTGGAACCTGTACAACAGCCCGATCGTGATCGTCTATTTCCTGTCCGGCCTCGGCGCGCTGCTCGGCCCGCTGTACGGGATCATCACGGTCGACTACTGGCTCGTGCGCAAGCAGCGCGTGAACGTGCCCGACCTCTATACCGAAGCGCCGACCGGCGCCTACTTCTACACGCGCGGCGTGAACCGCAAGGCCCTTGCGGCGCTCCTGCCGTCCGCGCTGATCTCGATCACGCTCGCCGTCGTGCCGGCCTTCAGCGCAATGACGCCGTTCTCGTGGCTGCTCGGCGCGGCCATCGCGGGCAGCGTGTACTGGCTGCTGGCCGATCGCAAACGGCAATACGAGGAGCGCTCGGGCGAACCCATCGCGGTCGCCTGCGCGCAACACTGAACACACGCATACGGAGTCAGCAATGAGGATCCTGGTAGTCAACGTCAACACGACCGAGTCGATCACCGACGCGATCGCCGCGCAGGCGCAGGCCGCCGCGTCGCCGGGCACGGAGATCGTCGGGCTGACGCCGCGCTTCGGCGCGGAGTCGGTCGAAGGCAACTTCGAGAGCTACCTCGCGGCGATCGCCGTGATGGATCGCGTGCTGAGCTATGACGAGCCGTATGACGCGGTGATCCAGGCCGGCTACGGCGAACACGGCCGCGAAGGCCTGCAGGAACTGCTGACGGTGCCCGTCGTCGACATCACCGAAGCGGCCGCGAGCGTCGCGATGCTGCTCGGCCATCGCTACTCGGTCGTCACGACGCTCGACCGCACGGTGCCGCTGATCGAGGATCGCCTGAAGCTCGCAGGGCTCGACGCGCGCTGCGCGTCGGTGCGTGCAAGCGGCCTCGCGGTGCTCGAACTCGAGGAGAACCCGGCGCGCGCGATCGAGTCGATCGTCGGCCAGGCGCAGCGCGCGGTGAAGGACGATCACGCGGAAGTGATCTGCCTCGGTTGCGGCGGAATGGCCGGCCTCGACCGGCAGATCGAGGAATGCACGGGCGTGCCGGTCGTCGACGGCGTATCGGCCGCGGTCGCGCTCGCCGAGTCGCTGGTGCGCCTGAAGCTGAAGACGTCGAAGGTCCGCACGTACGCACCGCCGCGCCCGAAGCGGATCGTCGGCTGGCCGGGCACCTTCGCGAAATGATGCGCCGCCGGCCGGCTGCAGCGTCGCGCTCGGGCATCGTGCCGCCGGGAGGCGTATCGGCATGCGGGACACGCTAGAACCGGACGCACTGCCCCGCCGCGCATCCGACGCCGCGGGCGCGCTCGACGTGCTCGATGCGCGGCTGATGCGCATCCTGCTCGTGCTGCTCACCGAGCGCACCGTGTCGCGCGCGGCCGTGCGGCTGAACATGTCGCAGCCGGCGACGAGCGCCGCGCTCAAGCGCCTGCGCACGCTGCTCGGCGATCCGTTGCTGGTGCGCAGCCGCTACGGGATGGTGCCGACCGAGTTCGGCGCGCGGCTGATCGAACCGCTGCGCAACGCGCTGCGCGTGATCGACTTCATCCGCATCCAGCAGCCGACGTTCGACGCGCGCACGTCGGTGCGCACCTACCGGATCGGCTGCCCCGACTACCTGAACGTGCTGTTCGTGCCGAAGCTCGTCGCGCTGTTCCGCGAACGCGCGCCGAACGCGCAACTCGTGTTCCATCCGCTCGGCGACGGCTTCGACGACGAGCGCGCGCTGGCCGACGGCGAACTCGACGTCGTGATCGACAATCGCCCGGCGCGCTCGTCACGGTTCCGGCAGGACGACCTGTTCGACGATCGCGTCGTATGCCTGATGCGCGCGACGCATCCGCTCGCGCGGCACGGCGCGATGACGGCCGCCGATTTTGCCGACGCGCCGCAGCTGTGCCCGACACCGTCGTGGCTCGAGGCGTCCGGCGCGATCGACCGGCAGCTCGAACGCGTGGGCCTGCAGCGGCGGATCGTCGTCACGCTGCCCCACTTCGAACTTGCCGCGCATGCGCTCGTGCGCACCGACATGCTCCTGACCACCACGTACCGGCTCGCGCGGCATTACGCGAAGCTGCTGCCGCTCGCCGCCGTCGCGCTGCCGGCGGAGCCGCCGGACATCGTGTACCGGATGACGTGGAACGAATCGGGCGCGTGCGTGGACGGCGTGCGCTGGCTGCGCGGGCTGATCGCGGAAGCGACACGGGCGTGGCTCGACGCCGAGGCGATGCTGCCGGCGGTTGCCGCGGTTCCCGCCGGCGCAGTTGCGGACGTAGGGAACAGCGTGCCGGCCGCGGCCGATATGTCCGATATGTCCGATATGTCCGATATGTCCGATATGTCCGATATGTCCGATATGTCCGATATGTCCGATATGTCCGATATGTCCGATACACCCGATACACCCGATACATCCGATACAGCCGATACAGCCGATACACCCGCTACGGCCGATGCACCCGCTACGGCCGCTGCGCCCGACCCGGTTCGACGCACGCGCCGCAGGCAGGCGACGCATTGCCGTGCATCGCACCCGCCGCGCGTCGCCCATGCGGCACGCATCCACCGTCACGCGACGAAGTCGCATTGACCGGCGCGACCGACAGGCGCGACAACGCGCCGCTCCATACGTCACACACCTTCACGCACCGTCACGCACCATCGCGCATCGGTTGCGCAAGCAGCTTGCATGCAACGACGGCCACGACGAGCGCGAGCACGCCGCTCACCGTCAGCGCGTCGGCAAACCCGCTCGCGAACGCGACGGGCGCCGCCTTCGCGAGCGCGCCAGCAGCCGACGGCGGCACACGCTCGAGCGCCCGCGCCAGGTCGCCGGCCAGCAGGCTCGACATGAACGGCGCATCGGCGAACGCGCGCAGGCCGGGCGCGGCGGACAGCAGCCGGTCGAGCCGCGCCTGCGTGCTCGCGGCCAGCACCGCGCCGAGCACGCCGACGGCCGTCACGATCGCCGAGAAGCGCGTCGTCGTGCTGATGCCCGACGCCATGCCGGTGCGGTTCGACGGCACGCACGCCATGATCGCCTTCTGCGTGTCGCCGTTCATGATGCCCGCGCCGCAGCCCGTCACGAACATGCCGATCGCGACGAGCCGGTAGTCGCCAGCGGCCGTCAGCGCCGCGGTCGCGAGGTTGCCCGCGCCGATCAGCGCGAGCCCGCCCGCCAGCACGCCGCCGGACGACACGCGCGCGGCCAGCGCCGCGCCGAGCGACGGCCCGGCGATCATCGCGAACGCGAACGGCAGCATCCCGAGCCCCGCGTCGATCGCCGACATCCCGAACGCGTTCTGCAGGTACAGCGGCAGGAACGTCATCATCACCTGCGCGCACGCCGCATAACCGAACATCGCGAGCACGGCGCCGACGAAGCGCGGCTGGCGGAACAGCGCGAGATCGATCATCGGCCGCGCCTGCCAGCGCTCCGCGCCGACGAACGCCGCGAACAGCGCGGCGGCGAGCGCGAGCCGGCCGAGCGTCGCGGCCGACAGCCAGCCGTGCGACGGTGCGCCGATCAGGGCCGCGATCGCGCACGCGAGCGCCGCGCCGAACAACAGGCTGCCGGCCGCATCCACGCGCTTCGCGTGCGGATCGCGCGACTCGTCGATCGCGACGCGCGCGCCGGCCGCGAGCAGCATGCAGACGGGCAGGTTCAGCAGGAACACCCAGCGCCACCCGATCCATTGCGTGATCGCGCCGCCGACGAGCGGCGCGACGGCCGTCGCGATCCCCATGCACATGCCCCAGATCGCCCACGCGCGCGCCCGTTCGCGCCCCTCCGGAAAGCGGTTCGCGATCACGGCGAGCGCGGCCGTCAGCAACAGCGCGGCGCCGCCGCCCTTCACCGCGCGCGCGGCGATCAGCCAGCCGGCCGACGGCGCGACGCCGCAGCCGAGCGAAGCGAGAAAGAACAGCGCGAGCCCCGCGCCGAGCATCCGCTTGCGCCCGAAGCGGTCGGCGAGCCCGCCGGCCGGCAGCAGGCAGGCGGCGAACGCGGTCATGTACGCGCTCACGACCCATTCGATATCGGCAAAGCTCGCGTGGAAACTGCGCGCGATGCTCGGCAGCGACACGGCGACGACGTTCGTGTCGAGCACGATCAGCGAGCAGGTCGCGGACGCGACGGCGAGCGTCGCGGCGGCGGGCATGCGGCCGCCCGTGCGCGGGGCGGCCGCCGCGCCCGCGCGCGACGCCGGTGAAGACTGGGACATCGGACACTCCGGAACAGGTTGAACGAACCGTATGCTAGGCTTGCCCGGTATTGCCCGTCATTGACACTCAGACGCTTTTTTATTGACGAAAACTGCAATCATGGATCGGCTCGAATTCCGTCACGTGCGCGCGTTCCTGAGCGTCGCGCAGCACCTGCACTTCGCCCGCGCGGCCGAGGCGCTCGACATGGCGCCGCCCGCGCTCACGCGGCAGATCCAGGAGGCCGAACGCGTGCTCGGCGTGCGCCTCTTTCACCGGTCGCGCCGCGCGGTCACGCTGAGCGCGGCCGGCGAGGCCTATCTCGCCGAAGCGCGCGCCGCGGTCGAACACCTGCAGCGCGGCCGCGAACTCGCGGCGCTGGCCGAGCGCGGCGAGCTCGGCCGGATCGAGATCGGCTACGTGTCGTCGGCCGTCTATTCAGGCACGCTGCAGCGCACGGTCGGCGCGTTTCGCGACGCGCACCCGCGCATCGAGCTGAACCTGCGCGAAGTGCCGATGGACGACGTCGCGAACCAGCTCGACACCGGCCGCCTCGACCTCGCGTACGTCCGCCCGCCGCTGCCGCTGCCCGGCGGCCTGCGGATCGTCACGCTGCAGCGCGACGTGTTCGTCGCGGCCGTGCCGGCCGGGTCGCGCTACGCGTCGATGGCCGCCGTTCGCGCGGCCGACCTCGCCGACGCGCGCTTCGCGGTGCCCGAACAGGAGCGCGGCACGCTCGAAGTCGCGCGCCGCGGCCGCTTCGCGCCGCTGGTCGCCGCCCGCCCGGGCGGCTTGCTCGCGGTGCTCGCATGCGTGTCCGTGAACGGCTGGGTCGCGGTGATTCCCGATGCGCTCGCCGGCTGCGTGTCGCTGCCGGGTGTCGTGTACCGGCCGATCGCCGGCAAGCCGATCACGTCGGAACTCGCGCTCGCGCACCGGCGCTTCGAAAAGGCGCCGGCGGTGCGCGCGTTCCTGCGGACGGTTCCGTCGGCCGCGCAAGACGCTGGATGAAACGCCCGCGTGCGGCGATGGCGGTGGCGGTGGCGGCGGTGGCGGCGGTGGCGGCGGTGGCGGCAGTGGCGGCAGTGGCGGCAGTGGCGGCAGTGGCGGCGATGGCGGCGACGGCGATGGCGGCGATGGCGGCGATAGCGGCAACGGCGGCCAGGCCGGCCGCCGCGGCGCGAATATGCATTGCACGATTCGATGTTTGTCGGCTGGAAACCGATTCCGTAACCTGCCCGGCAACCGCGCCGCCTGCGCGCGGGTAACCGAGGACACTCCGCCGATGAACCCAACCTCCGCCCCGCCGCGCCGCCGCGTGCTGCAGCGTCTTGTCGCCCTCGCCGCCGCGCCGCTCGCCGGCGGCGTCGCACTGCCCGCCCATGCGGCGGGTGCCGACCCGTCGGGCGTCACGCTCGTGCTCGGCGACCAGGCCGGCGGCCTGCGCGCGCTCGCCGAAGCCGCGCGCGTGCTCGACGGCACGCCTTACCGGTTCCGCTGGGCCAACTTCCAGGGTGCCGCGCCGCTGTTCGAGGCGCAGCGCGCGGGGGCGATCGATCTCGCGCCGGCCGGCGACCTGCCCGTGCTGACGGCCGCGCTCGGCGATCCGTCGTTGCGGATCGTCGCGACGCGCGTCGGCTCGGCGACATCGCTCGGCATCGTCGTCCAGCCCGATTCGCCGGTCCGCACCGTCGCCGACCTGAAAGGACAGACCGTCGTGGTGTCGTCCGCGCGCGGCAGCATTTCGCAGTACCAGCTGTACGGCGCGCTGCGCGAACACGGCCTCGCGCCGCGTGACGTCGACGTGCGCTTCGTGCTGCCCGTCGACGCGTTCGCCGCGTTCGAGGCGAAGCGGATCGGCATCTGGGCGACGTTCGACCCGTACTACGGGCATGCGGTACGACGCGGCGCGCGCGTCGTCCGTGACGGCAGCGGCATCAATTCCGGGTTGGCGTTCCTCACGTCGCCGGTCGAAACGCTCGACGATCGCGCGAAGCGCGCGGCGCTCGCGGACGTGCTGGCGCGGCTCGCCCGCGCGGGCCAGTGGGCGCTCGCGCATCCCGCCGACTACGCGACCGTCTATGCGTCGCTCACGCGCCTGCCGCCCGACGCAGCCACCGACATCGCGCGCCGGGCCGCGCTCGCACAGCGCAGCCTCAGCGGTGCCGACATCGACGTGCTGCAGCGTGTCGCCGACCGCGCGGCGGCCGACGCGATCCTGCCGCGGCGCGTCGACGTCGCCTCGATCGCGATCCGCAACGTGTCCGCCTGAACGGTGACGCGCGTGGCGGCGTTCAGCGTTCAGCGCGGCCGCGGCATGTCGAGCGGCGCGCCTGTCAGATCCCGGACTTGCATGCCCGTCATCGTCGTTATCGAATCGACATGCTGACCGTTGCATCCGCGGCGGTAGCGGTTCCCGAGCCCCCCACCGCGCCCCCATCAATTCGTGTTACGAATCCCCGATTCCTGCCTACAATGATCAGAACGCCTGTCGTCCGGCCTGCAGCGGACGACGACCTGATCCATACGGCGCAGCACGAGCCGGATCTCTCGGGGGACGTATGTCCGCGCACGCCAGAAGGCCGCTGGTATCGCTCGTCGTACCGTTCCACGACGAGGCGGAAACAATCGACGCATTCTTTGCGGCAACGCTGCCCATCCTCGAATCGGTCGATACGATCCGTTTCGAGATCGTCTGCATCAACGACGGCAGCCGCGACGACACGCTGGACAGGCTGATCGACGTCGCGGCCGGCGACCCGCGCGTGCGCATCGTCGATCTCACACGGCGCTTCGGCAAGGAGGCCGCGCTCACCGCCGGCATCGACGAAGCCGCCGGCACCGCCGTGATCCTGATCGATGCCGACCTGCAGGACCCGCCCGCTCTGATCCCCGCGATGGTCGAACGCTGGCTCGCCGGCGCCGAGGTCGTCGCCGCGAAGCGCACCGACCGCATGTGCGACCCACTGATGCAGCGCGTGGCCGCCGCGCTCTACTACCGCGTCCACAACCGCCTCTCCGAAGTCGGGATGCCCGAGAACGTCGGCGATTTCCGGCTGATGGACCGCCAGGTCGTCGACGCGCTGCGCGCGCTGCCCGAGCGGCGGCGTTTCATGAAAGGCCTGTTCGCATGGGTCGGCTATCGCACCGAGATCATCGAATACACGCGTGCACCACGCAGCGGCGGCCGCTCGAAATTCTCCGGATGGCGGCGCTGGAACTTCGCGCTCGAAGGCATCACGAGCTTCAGCACCGTGCCGCTGCGCGTATGGACCTACATCGGCCTCGCGTTCGCCGCCCTCTCGTTCATCTACGGCGCCTTCATCGTCATGCGCACGCTGCTGTTCGGTAACCCCGTGCACGGCTACGCGTCCCTCATCTCCGTGATGCTGTTCGTCGGCGGCATCCAGCTGATCGGTATCGGCGTCATCGGCGAATACCTCGGCCGCATCTATCACGAGTCGAAGCAGCGCCCCGTCTATCTCGTCCGGCGCCGTTACCGCGCGCAGCGGGACGCCGCCGCGCATCCTGCGTCGAAGCTGCTGCAGTTCCCGCTCAAGCGCACGCACGCGGCCCGCCGCCGGACGCCGCTCCCCTCGACTGCCGCCGGCCACGGTGCGCGCAAAGTCTCCGTCAAGTAACCGCGTACACGCCGCATGGATCTCCCCCGGGACACGACGCGATCGGCGGGCCATCCCGTCCGCGCATGGCTGACACCGCGGCGCGTCGTTGCGTACAGCGTGGTCGCGCTCGCGTGCTACGCGCTGTTCGCCGCGATCTGGGTATCCGTCGTCCGTCATGCGCCGGCCACCGCCCCGTCGCGCCCGGGCCCCGACTACGCGGTGTTCTGGACGGCGTCGTACGTGATGCTGCATGGCTCGCCATGGCAAGCGTACGATGTGCCGACCTTCACACGGCTGGCCGCCGACCTGTTCCCGCAGTTCCGCCGCGAAGACCTCGTCGCGTGGCTGTACCCGCCCACCAACCTGCTGCTCGTGACGCCGCTCGCGCTGCTGCCTTATGCAATCGGCTATCCGCTGTTCGTCGCGTTCGGTGTCGCCGTGTTCGGTTTCGCCGCATCGCGCGTATCGGGCCTCGGCGCGATTCCTGGCGCTGCGCGCGTCGGCGGGTTCGCGCTGGTCGCCGCCCCGTGCGTGTTCGTCACCGGGATGTTCGGGCAAAACGCGTTCCTGACCGCGTCGTGCGCGGCGCTGGCCGTCTGCTGGGCGGACCGCCGGCCGATGTGGGCCGGCCTCTGCATCGGCCTGCTGTCGGCCAAGCCGCAACTGGCGCTGCTGTTCCCGTTCGTGCTGGTCGCCACGCGCGCATGGCGCACGATCGCGTGGGCCGCGCTCGCCACCACCGCGTTCGCCGCATTGAGCGTCCTCGTCTGCGGCGTCGAGTCGCTCCATCGGTTCGTCGCCGGCACCGCGCTCGCGCGGTCGCTCCTCCTCGAGCAAGGTGTCGTGTTCTGGCTCGCGTCGCCGGCGCCGTTCGCCGCCTTCCGGCTCGCGGGCCTGACGCCCGGGCTCGCGTATGCCGCGCAGGCGTGCATCGCGGCGCTGGCGATCGCAGCCGCCTGCATCGTGTGGACCCGTTCGCGCGACCTCCGCATGCGTGCCGCCGTGCTGGCGGTCGCGACGCTCGCGGCGAACCCTTACGTGTGGCACTACGAGCTCGCGTGGCTCGGCATCGCGATCGCGTGCATGCTGGCGACCGGCTGGCAGGACGGCTGGCTGCGCGGCGAGCAGGCCGCGATCGCGCTCATGTGGCTGCTGCCGATCGTCGAATACCTGAACCCGTGGCTGCAATGGCCGCAGATCGGCCCGGCCGTGACGCTGTTCGCGCTCCTCGTCCTGCTGCGCCGCGCCGGCCCGCGTGCTCACAACGCGAGCCGCGGCGGCACGTAGACGCCGTAGTACGGCCCGACGCCGGTCCCTGAGCCCGACATCTTCACGCCGGCGACGAAGTGGCCCTGGATGTACTTGTACGTGCCGCCGAGCGACACATCGACATGGAACGGCGCGAACGCGACGATCGGCACGGTGGTGCTGGTCGCGGTCTGCGTGACGACCGGCAGCACCACCGTCGTGCCGACCGGCACCGACGTATAGAGCGTCGCCTTCACGCCGGTCGCGAGATTGATGCTGTCGCCGATGTTGAGCGCCGTCGGGTTGCCGGTCGCCATCAGGTTGCCCATCGTCGTCGTGTCGGTCGCGGTCGACTGGAACGAGGTCCACTGCCCGCCCATGCAGAGCAGGCCGTAGACCTGGCCGTTCGTGATCGAGAACTCGTACGGCTGGCCGGTCAGCGGATTGATCAGCGGCTGGTTGGTCGCGGCGTTCCAGTACAGGTTGTACACGCACTGGTCGATCGCAACCGGAAACAACGCGCCGGCCGCCACCCCGCCCGGCGCCGCCAGCACCGCCACCGCGGTCGCGCTGCCGGAGGCGCCGGGAATCCCCAGCAGCCCGCCGAGCAGCAGCGGAATCGAGCCGCCGTTCACGCCGGGCGCGCGCGACACGGTGACCTGCACCGCCGGCACGTCGTAGGTGCCGGGCGTGATGGTCGTCGGCTGCATCGACGCGGGATTGCGCGTCACGTTCCAGTATCCGGTGGTCACCGTGCCGGTCGACAGCGCCGCACCGGCCGCCGAGTTCCGCGCGATCACGCCGTTCGCCGCCGGCGCGGCCTGCGACCAGTTCACCGCGCCGCCGCTCGGCGACATCATCGCATCGGCCCCCGCGAGCGCGGCCGCATCGGCCGCGTTCTGCAACTGGTTGTTCACCGTGACCACCCACGCGATGTCGATCGCCAGTGCGCCGAACGACAGCAGCGGAATCAGGAACATCAGGAAGAACAGCGCGACCGAACCGCGCTGCCGCGCGGGGCCGGCGGGTTGCGTTGCGCGCACGTCATTCATAGAGCATCACCGAAGTCGCCGAAACCGTCACCGGGCCGGTGAGCGCGCTGAACGCCGAACCCAGCACGAGCCCCGTATACGTGTAGGTCACGGTCACCGTCAGCGCGGTGCCCGACGTCGTGCCGTTCGCCTGCGTCACGGTCACCGCCGGGGTGGTCGCGGTGCCGCCGGTGATCAGGCTGTTCTGCATCGCGTTCTGCGCGATGCCCGCGATCTGCGTCGTGGTCAGCATCGGCACGCGCAGCACGACACCGGCCCGCGCCGCCTCGCGGCTCGCGTTCGTGATGACAGCCTTGTCGCACAGGATCAGGCTCGTGTCGATGATGCCGATCAGCACCATCAGCAGGAACGGCAGCATCAGCACGAATTCGAGAGACACGACGCCGCGCGCGCGGCGGGCGCCGGTCGCCCCGCGTGTCATTTTGCGGCCCCCGCACCCGGCGGCGCGGCGCCCGGCTCCAGCGCCGCGCCGGACATCGGCGGCGCGGCACCGGCACCGGCACCACCTGCACTGCCGCCGCCCCCGCGCGACGCGAGCCGCGCGCGCACCGCCTGGTAGAAGCGCAGGTTGTCGGCCACCGCCGACGCGGGCAAATCCGCGGACAGCAGCTTCTTCGCCGAATCGGTATTGCCGAGCACGCCGTACGCGAACGCGAGGTTCTGGCGCGCCTGCCACGGCGCGGACGGCAGCCCGGCGACGTCGAGCAGCACGTTCACGCCCTCGCGCGGCCGGTTGCTCAGCACGAGCGACAGCCCGAGGTCGACGCGCAGCCCCTGCGCGTCCGGGTGCGCGCGCAGCGCGTCGCGATAGACGACCTGCGCATCCGCATGACGCCCCTGCAGGTCGAGCACGGTGCCGAGCCCTTCCGCCGCGAGCGGATGGTTCGGCTGCGCGGCCAGCAGGTCGCGATAGCGCTGCGCGGCTTCGTCGAGACGCCGCTGCCGCAACGCGACGCGCGCGAGCCCGAGCCGCGGGCCGAGCTCCGCGGGCGCCTGCCGCTGCGCCTCGTCGTAGAGAATCCGCGCGCGCTCCAGGTCGCCCGCGCGATAGTTGACGTCGCCGAGCCCCAGGCGCGCCGCGAGCGATTCGGGATGCTTCGCGAGCACCTTCTCGTACAGCGTCGATGCGAGATCGACGTTGCCGCCGGCAAGCGCGCTGTCCGCGATGCGCAGCTCGGCCTGCGGGTCGTCGCTCTTGTGCGACAGCACCGGCCGCGTCTGGATGCCCGGCGCGCAGCCGCCGGCCAGCACCGGCAGCACGGCCGCGAACGCGAACGCGCGTATGACGGATCGTGTCATCTGAATACCTCGAGCAGGCGAATCGCCGCCGGGCCCGCCGCGATCAGGCACACCGTCGGCAGGATGAACAGCATCATCGGCAACGTGATCTTCGGCGCCAGCTTCGCGGCCCGTTCCTCGAGCGCGACGATCTGCTCGGTGCGCTCGGTGCGCGACAGGGTGCGCAGCGCCTGCGTGATAGGCGTGCCGAAGCGCTGCGACTGCGTGAGCGTCGTCGCGAGCGACCGCGCCGACGTGAAATCGACGCGCGTCGCGAAATGCGCGAGCGTCGCGGACACGTCGCCGCTCAGCGTGAGCTCGTCCGCGCACACCGTCAGCTCGTCGGCGAGCGGCGGGCAGATGCGCGACAGTTCGTGTGCGACGCGCCGGATGCCCGACGCGAGGCTGTTGCCGGCCATCGTGCAGATCACCAGCAGGTCGAGCGCGTCCGGAAAGCACGCAGCGATGAGCCGCCGCCGCCGCCGGATCATCGCGCCGAGCACGTATTCCGGCACGATCACGCCGACCACGAACGCGGCGACCATCGCCAGCGCCCGGATCACGAAGTATTCGCCGAAGCGCGGAATCAGCGGGCTGAACACGATCGCGCCGCATGCGAACAGCACGCCGCAGCTCAGCTTGATCCCGATCATCGACGACACCGCGCGACGCTCGCGAAAGCCCGCGCGCGTCAGCTGCAGGCCGAGCTTCACGCGCTGCATCGGGTCGAGCACCGGCAACCGTTCGCCCAGCTGCGCGAGCCGGCGCGTCAGGTCCTGGCGAACGCCGCCCGGCTGCAGCCACCCCGTCACGGGTGCCGGCGAGTGCTGCCCGGCAGCCTGCCGCACACGCGCGGCGATCCGCTGGCGGGTGCCGCCGCCGGGTCTGCCGAGCGCCGCCGCGACACAGGCGAGCAACAGCAGCAATTCGAAGCCGCGGGCGGCCAGTATCGACATCGTCATCGCGCGGTATCCAGTTTCGAGATCTTGCGGATCACCAGCAGGCCGACCGTCAGCAACCCGGCCGCGATCGTCAGCATCGTGTGCCCCGCGTGCGTCGAGAACAGCAGCATCACGTAGTCGCGGTTCACGAGGAACAGCGCGCCGATCATCACGAACGGCACCGCCGAAATGATGTTCGTCGTGATGCGCCCCTCGGCGGTCAGCGCGCGGGTCTTCAGGCGGATGTCGCGGCGCGTGCGGATAATGCTCGACAGCTCGTCGAGCGTTTCGCCGAGGCTGCCGCCGGTCTCGCGCTGCAGCAGCAGGTAGACGGTGAAGAACGAGAAGTCCGCGATCATCAGCCGGTCGGCGGCCTGCGTCAGCACGTCCTTGAGATCCGCGCCGACGCGCAGGCTGTCGCCCATCGAACGGAACGTCGCGCGCACCGGCTCGGCCGCGCCGTCGCCGACCATGCTGATCGCCTGCGTGACCGGAATCCCCGCGCGCACGGCCCGCACGATCACGTCGATCGCGTCCGGGAACGCTTCGAGAAAGCGCACCCGGAAGCGGTCGACCAGCGCGCGGTAGCTGGCGCGCATCGCGACCAGCGGCAACCCGACATAGATCAGCGGACGCAGGAAGTCCGGCGGCCCGATCAGCTTCACCGCGACGATCGCCGCGATCGCACCGGCGATCGTGCTCGCGACGACGATCCTCACCCCGCCCTTGCCGCCTACCGCGCGCACCCGCGTCACGCGGCGTTGCAGCCATGCGCGCAAGCGGCCTTGCCGGCGCTCGAGGTTGAACAGCGCGACGCCGGGCACGGCGGACGCATGCCCGGCGTGCCCGGCGAGCGACGGCGACAGCTTGCGCATCCGTGCGCGGATGCGCTGCGCCGGGTGATGGCTCGCGCGATCGAACAGCGACGACAGCACGAGCCCGATCGCGAGGATCGTCACGAACCCGCCCACCGCGAACAGGTCGGCGGCCCTCATTGCCGGAAGACCTCGGCGAGCGCATCCTCGACGCCGTAATACGCGGCACGCGCCGCGAATCCCGGCCGCAACGGCGATGCCTCGAACACGCCCTTCACCGAATCGCGCGTCGTGTCGCCTTCCTGGCGGAACACGAACAGGTCCTGCGTGATGACCACCTCGCCTTCCATCCCGACGATCTCGGTGATCCGCGTCACGCGCCGCACCCCGTCGCGCATCCGCTCGATCTGCACGAACAGGTGCACGGCGCTCGCGATCTGGCGGCGGATCGACAGCAGCTGCAGGTTCGCGTTCGCCATCATCACCATGCTCTCGAGCCGACTGATCGCGTCGCGCGGCGAATTCGCGTGAATCGTCGTCATCGAGCCGTCGTGCCCCGTGTTCATCGCCTGGAGCACGTCGAACGCCTCGGGGCCGCGAATCTCGCCGAGGATGATGCGGTCGGGCCGCATCCGCAGCGCGTTGCGCACGAGATCGCGCTGCGAGATCCCGCCGAGCCCCTCGGTATTTTCCGGGCGGGTCTCGAGGCTCACGACGTGCGGCTGCAGCAACTGCAGCTCGGCGGCATCCTCGATCGTCACGATCCGTTCGTGCTGCTCGATATGCTGCGACAGCGCGTTGAGCAGCGTCGTCTTGCCCGAGCCGGTGCCGCCCGAGATCACGATGTTCAGCCGGCACGCGCACGCGACCTTCAGCACCTGCAGCATCGGATGCGAGATGTTGCCCTGCTGCGCCATCCGCGCGAGCGTGATGTCGCGCTTCGCGAACTTGCGGATCGAGATCGACGGGCCGCGCATCGCGATCGGCGGTAGCACGACGTTCACGCGGCTGCCGTCGGCGAGCCGCGCATCGACCATCGGGCTGCTCTCGTCGACGCGCCGCCCCACCGCCGCCGCGATCCGCTGCGCGACGCTCGCCACGTGCGCGTCGTCGCGGAACTTCAGCGACGTGAGCTCGAGCCGGCCCGCGCGCTCGACGTACACCTGGTCGGGCCCGTTGACGAGGATGTCGGTGACCGTGTCGTCGGCCAGCAGCGGCTCGATCGGCCCGACGCCGAACATGTCGTTCAGGATCGCATCGACGATCAGCACCTGCTCGCCGGCCGTGATCTTCAGGCGCTCGCGCTCGACCGTGTGCGCGGCCACCTGCTCGATGCCCGCGCGCACCTCGTCGCGCGTCTTCATCAGCGCCGCCGACATGTTCATCGACGTGAACACCGCGTGGCGGATCGCGTCGAACTTGCTCGACCGGATCAGCGCCTCGTGGGTATCGGCCGCCACGGGGGCCCGGGCCGATGCCGACGCGGGCGCAGGTGCTTCCGCCGGCGCCGGCGCCGGCGCCGGTGCCGGCTCGTGCGCCACGGCGGGCGTCGCGGCCGGCACGGGGTTCGCCGGCGGCCGGTTGCGGGTACCGAACGTCACGATCCCTTCCTCCACTTGACGAGCCGCGCATACCACGGCTCGGCGACGGCCATCGGCTCGCCGGTGATGCCGTTCGCGAGCTGCCGGATCTGATCCACGAAGCCGTGCCGCTTCGCGCCGTCGATCGGCTCGCCGAGATTCTCGGCGACGGCGAGCGTCTGCGGCTCGTGCGGCAGTTCGTGCAGCGGCGCGCCGCCGAACGCCTCCTCGAAATCGACCGGCTCGACCCGGCCCGCGACGGGCGCGAGCGGGTTGTTCAGCACCATCGACAGCAGCCGCTCGCCGGGCAGTTCCCGCACGAAACGCACGAGCCGCGCAGCCTCGTATGCGGCATGCACCGAGCGGTCGACCACGACATGGACGAGATCGGACGCGACGAGCGCGTCCTCGAGCAGCTTGCCGGCGCCGCTCCCGACGTCGAACAGCACGTAGTGGAAGCGGTCCTTCAGCATGTCGACCAGGCGCGCGACGGCCTCGTCGCCCACCGGGGCGTCGGCGCCATACGCCAGCTCGGCGGACAGCACGTGCAGCCGGTCGCCCTTCGTGACGAACATGCGCTCGAACAACGCGTCATCGGGGCGCTGGCCCATGTTCAGCAGTTCGATCAGCCCGTTGTTGCTGGACAGCCCGAACATCGAGTTCGCGCCGCCGCCATGCAGGTTCAGGTCGACATAGGCCACGCGGCGGCGCTTCTCGCCCGCCAGGAAGCGCGCGAGGCTCACCGTGATCGTGGTCGCGCCGACGCCGCCGCGGGCGCCGACGAAGCTGACGACCTTGCCGGTACGCGCCTGGACGACCGATTCCGTGGCCGTCAGCGCGCGCCGCATCAACTCGACGGTCAGCGGCTTGACGATGTAGTCCTGCACGCCGATGCCGAGCAGGTTGCGAAACAGCCCGACGTCGTTCTGCGTGCCGATCGCGATGACGCGCACCGACGGGTCGCACACGTCGGCGAGCCGCACCAGGTCCGACACCGGCAGCACCGAATCCGACACGTCGATGACCAGCTGGCGCGGCGAACGCTCGTACTGCTGCAGCAGCCGGATCGCATCGTCGCAGGTGCCCGCCTGCAGATGGGTGCGCGTGATCGACAGCTCCTGCGCGACGCGGCGTATCACGTCCTCGCTGCCCGGATCGGCGACGACCGCGACGAGATCGGCCGCTCCCGCGGACGCGGCGCGCCGGGTGTGCTGGCGATCGAGGAGGTTCATGGGCGGCATCGTGATGGCATCCGGGTCGGTTCAATGGCCGGGCGAGCCGGTCGTCAGCGTCTTGCCGGGCGTCGGCTGCTTCACGCGATCCTCGACGTAGCGGCGCACCGCGTCGGCCGCGGCCTGCGCGTCCGCGCCGCCGTAAGGCACGGGCGCGACGAGATCCTCCGGCCGCGCGAGCATCGCCGCGAGGTTCGAGTAGGTGGCGCAGCCGAACGGCACACCGGGCCGCGCGTAACCCGCGTCGACGAGATGCGACGGCTGCATCAGCGTCGCGCAATCGGGCGGCACCGCGCGCGCGCCGTCGAAGCCGATCGTCCGCGCATCGGGCAGGTTGACCGGCGGCGGCGCCGACAGGCAGCCCGCGAGCCCCAGCGGCAGCAGTGCGGCAACGATCGATCGGGTTCGCATGGGCGCGCCTCCGGTTCAGTACACGAAGCCCGCGGCGCCGACGAGGCGCGGCGTATCGCCCGACAGCAGGTCGAGCCCCAGGTTGCGCTGCACCGCGAACTCCAGGTCGCTGCTCGGCCGCGCGACCGTGTCGATCGCCTGCTCGAGCTGGCCGGGCCCGGCCGGCTGCACGATGTACGGCGTGACGATGACGACCACCTCGGTCTTGTTGTCCTGGAAGTTCTTCGACGAAAACAGCCGGCCGATGATCGGCAGCCGGCCGAGCCCCGGGATCTGCGACACGGTATCGGCCGTCTGGCTCTGCAGCAGCCCGCCGATCGCGAAGCTCTGCCCGCTCGACAGCTCGACCGTCGTCTCGACGCGCCGCACCGTGAGCCCCGGCACCTTGACGCCGCCGGTCGTCACGCTGTTGTTCGCATCGACCTCGCTCACTTCCGGCCGCACCTTCAGGCTGATCCGGTTGTCGGCGAGCACGGTCGGCGTGAAATCGAGCGACACGCCGAACGGCTTGAACTCGACCGTGATCGCGCCGGTCGACGAGCCGGCCTGCGCGACCGGGATCGGAATCTCGCCGCCCGCGAGGAAGCTCGCGGTCTCGCCGGACATCGCGGTGAGGTTCGGCTCGGCGAGCATCGTGATCAGGCCCTCCTGGTCGAGTGCGTCGAGCACCACGTCGATCGACCAGCGCCCCGCGCGGAACCCGCCGAGCACCGAGAACGCGCCCGTCGGCGACAGGTTGAACAGGCTGGTCGTCGGATCGAACAGCGTGCGCCCGTTGAACAGCCCGCCGACGAAGTTGCCGGCCCCGCCCAGCGAGCTCCAGTTGATGCCGAGCTGCTGCGTGATGTTGCGGCTCACCTCCGTCACCCGCACGCGCAGGTTCACCTGGATCGGGCGCGACAGCGTGAGCCGGTTGACGATCTTTTCCTTGTCGTGCAGGTACGGCGTGAGCGACTGCATCACGGCGTCGGCGTCGGCCGCGCTCGGCACCTTGCCCGACACCATCAGCGAGCCCGGCGCACCGGACACCGACAGCTTCAGTTGCGGAAAGCGGCTGTCGAGCACGCCCTGCAGCGACGCCGTGTCGACCTGCACGATCACCGTCTTGCGCAGGATCGGACGATGGTTCGCGCCGAGCGCGATCAGCGTGGTCGTGCCCGCCTTCTTGCCGAACACGAATACGGTACGCGGCGACGGCACCTGGATGTCCGCGATGGCGGGATCGGCGACGAACATCGCGGTCGCGGGCTCGGGCAGCGACAGCAGTTCCCCCTTGCCGGTCGCGATCGACAGCGCCGCGCCCGCGTCCGGCGCGCGCGCGACCTGCGCGGCGGCGCCCCCGGACGCGATGCCGCAGGCCAGGCCCAGGAAAGCGATCCAACGAACCATGCGCACCATGCGTGTTCCCGTCAAATGCCGGCCGCCGGACGGACGGCCCGAATCGTCAATCCGTCACTGCACCGTCGCCCCCGGCTGCTGCGCACCCGCCTGCGCCGCGACATTGGCACCGCCCGGAACCGCGGGCATCGCCGGCCACGACGGCAGCCCGGACGGCAGCGGCGGCAGGCCCGGCGTGCCGGTTCCGCCGCCGTGCGATCCGTCGTCGACCGACGAACCGCGATAGATCACGACCGCGTTGTTCCGCCACGCCGGCCGCGCGCCCGCATCCGGCCCGGCGGACGGCTCGCGTGCGGTCTCGCGCGCCGCGCGCGACACGTCGCCGGCCCACACCGGCTGGGTATCGGCCTCCTGCTCGTCGCCCCCCGCCGGCTGCCGCCGGTCGCTCGTCGCGAAGCTGCGCAGCGCGAGCGACAGCGAGCCGAGGCGGGTCGCCACCAGCACGACCTGCGCGGTGCGCGGCGCGACCTCGAGCGTGACCGTGCGCGCACGCGCCGTCGCGTCCGGCGCGCTCGCGGGCGCCTTCGCGCGCTGGAAGTCGGAACCGACCGCGAGCACGCGCGCGCGCCGCACCACCGTCTCCGCTTCGAACGTGCCCGGCGACGTCGCCGAGCCGCCGATCTGCTGCGTCAGCAACACGTCGACGAAGTCGCCCGGCTGGATCAGCCCCGCGTTGCCCGACACGTCGTCGACCGGCACCGAGATCGCGCGCATGCCGGGTTGCAGCGCGGCCGCGAGAAAATCCGGCGCGCCGGCCGGAATCACGTTCTCGACGCGAATCGGCGCGCCCGCGCCCACGTGATTGCGCAGCAGCGCGCCCTTCAGGTCCGCGCCCGGCTGCGACTCGACGAACGCGCCGGCCGGCACCTGCGCGCGCGGCATGCGTTTCCACGCGAGATCGTTGTCGCGCAGCAGCAGCCCTTCCGGCAGGTCGGCGGCGGCGACCCGCACGCGCGCCTGATCCGTTTCGGCGGGCACCGACGGCGTCGACGCGGCGACGTACAGTTCGCGCAGGATGAACGCACCGATGCCGGCGGCAACGACGAGCACGGCCATTCTCAGCGGTTTGGGCATGGCGGCGTGCGTCCCCCGGGCTAGGTAAGCGAAACCGTGTGTGGAAACGACGCCCAGACGGCCAGCGTGCCGCCGAGCGCGAGCGCCACGCCGTACGGCACGCCGCGCGCGTCGATCGCGTGCACCGGCGTGGCACGCCGCGACCGCGATACCAGCAACGCGACGCCGCACAGCGCACCGCCCGCGCCGACACTCGCCAGCACCGGAAACACCAGCGCCGGGCCGGCCCACAGGCATACCGCCGCAGCGAGCTTGACGTCGCCTCCGCCGATCCAGCCCGCGTGACGCATCGCGCCGAACAGCAGCAGCATCGCCGTGCCGATCGCGACATGCCCGGCCAGCGGTGCGAAGCCGTCGCACGCGAGCGCCGCCGCGACGAAATACAGCGCCGCGAACGCGAGCACCACGCGATTGGACAGCCGCCGGTCGCGCAGATCCTGCGCGGCGAGCGAGGCCAGCAAGACCGTGGCCACCGACTGCACGAGCGTGAGCATGGGAGAGCCGTCCGTCGACACGCACCGGCCGCGGACACGTTCTACCGCTGCGGATCCCGGTGTTCGTCGGTGGCGCGCGGGTTCAGCGGATCAGATCAGGCTCGTCACCTTGTTGATCAGCGTCGTGAATATGCTCGGCAAGCCGCCGCTGGTGCTGCTGAGGATCACGCCGACCGCCGCCAGCGCGACCACGACGATGCCGGCCAGCACTGCGTATTCGAGCGAGCTGACGCCGCGTTCGTCACGCAGCAGGGACTTGACGTATTGCAGCATGGCAACCTCCGAGTAACGGGTCGGTGACCGACCGTTGAACGCAAAGACGCACCCTTGCTCCGGCGGTTGCGCAGGACATTCGCCCATTGCGATGCGTGCGGGCGCCCCTGGCACTGGGTCGTTCGCATCCCCCGGAATACTCTCGATCACGACAACACGCGGCGTGCAACGATGACTTCGACCGTTGCGTGCCCGCATCCCTGGTGCGGTCTTCCCGCACGATGCAACCGCGCTGATTCGTCTAGGGTATAGACAATTTTTCAGGCGAATTCAAATGATTTAGCGTCGGAGTGCATTTATGGATTTCATGCTGCAACGATGAAAGCCATATCACTCATTTGCCTTCATTTTTCTCGCGGCATTTCGCATGGTTAACCTATCTGAACAGGCATTGCCACTGTTGCGGCGCATGATTTTCCGACCGGCCGCCGAACCGTTTCCATTCGATTTATCGGCATGCCGGATCGATCGACAGTGGCTCGTTTCTCCTTATCCGGCCTGACTTCCCGGCAAAATTGACCGGCCCGCATCGCATTTCCCCGATTACCGGCCTCCGTCTTTCCGCCCGGATTCGTCCAGCGATCCTTACGCGAATCCACCCACGTCGCCATTGCGATTTTCAAATCGACGATTGCCCGATTCGACATCCGGCCGCAATCGACATGATGGGAATCCTGAATGAATCTCCAATGCATGTGAATACGGTTCTCCGCCGCAAAGAACGGAACGCGCGGCGCGGCAACCCGCAAGGCGGCGATAAGCATAGTTCAAATCGTTTCTTGTCCGGCCCCGGCACGTCATCGAGAATGCCCCGACGGGCTGCGGCCCTGCCTTGTTCCTCAACGTTCCGGACCCGTCGATTCATGCTTCCACTGCGCCTGCTGCGATCGCTGCTCATTGCGTCCCTCATTGCGTTGCCGGCCGCCGCCGCGCACGCCGACAAGCCCGCCACCATCCGCATCGGCGTCGCCCAGCAAGGCGCCGGCGATCCGCCGACGTTCGGCGGCTCGAGCGCCGCCACCGCGCAGTTGCAGCAACAGGTCGAAAAGGAGTTCGCGGCAGACGGCATCAAGGTGGAATGGCTGTTCTTCAAGGGCGCGGGGCCTGCCGTCAACGAGGCGATCGCCAACAAGGCGCTCGACTTCGCGTACCAGGGCGACCTGCCCGCCGTGCTCGCGCGTACGAACGGGATCAAGACGCGCCTGCTGCTCGCCGCGAGCGTGCGCTCGGGCGTCAAGATCGCGGTGCCGCCCGACTCCACGATCCGCTCGATCAAGGACCTGAAGGACCGCCGCGTGTCGATCTTCCGCGGCACCAACCTGCAGCTCGTCGCCGACAACGCACTCGCGAAAAACGGCCTCGGCGAACGCGACCTGCGCGTGATCAACCTCGATTCCGCGAGCTCGCTCGCCGCGCTCGCGTCGAAAGGCATCGACGCGTCGGTGGGCGACTACCAGCTGTACAAGCTGCGCGACGCGGGGCTCGCGAAGATCATCTACGAATCACAGAACGACGGCCCGCAGTTCACGCGTCAGACCCACCTGCTCGTGCTCGACGATTTCGAGCGCGCGCATCCGGACATCGTGCAGCGTGTCGTCACCGCGATCGTCAAGAGCGCGCAATGGTCGTCCGACGAGGCGAACCGCGATGCGCTGTTCAAGCTGTGGGCGAAGAGCGGCGTGCCGGTTTCGTCGTGGCAGGCCGACTATGCGAACCAGCGCCTGAAGGACCGGTTGTCGCCGCTGATCGATCCGTTCTTCGTCGCGCGCTACAAGTCCGTCGCGCAGGATGCGCTCGCGTTGAAACTGATTCGCCAGCCGGTCAACGTCGACGGCTGGTTCGAGCCGAAGTATCTCGACAACGCGCTGCGCACGCTGAAGCTCGAAAACTACTGGCAACGATACGACGCGGCCGGCAAGCCCCTTTCCTGACCCGGACTTTCCCGATGAGCGACACCGCGTTTTCCGTCCCGTCATCCGACACTCGCACGCCCGCCGCGCTCGCCGCGCAGCCGCACCCGGCGGCGCACGTGAAACGATGGTCGTGGCGGCTCGCGCCATGGCTGCTGCCCGCGCTGCTGTTCGCGCTGTGGAGCGTCGGCAGCGCGCGCGGCTGGATCGCGCCGCAGATCCTGCCGCCGCCGGAACGCGTGTTCGACGCGCTCGCGGATCTCGCGACGAGCGGCGATCTCGTGCGTCACACGCTGATCAGCCTGCAGCGCGTGCTGGTCGGGTTCGCCGCCGGCACGCTGCTCGGCTTCGCGACCGGCGTCGCGCTGGGCCTGTCGCGCACGCTGGAAGCCTACGTGCTGCCGAGCTTCAACGCGCTCGTGCAGATTCCGGTGCTCGGCTGGTTGCCGTTCCTGCTGCTGCTCGTCGGCGTCGGCGAACCGCTCAAGTACCTGCTGATCGCGCATGCGGCGCTCGTTCCCGTCACGCTGAGCACGCTGCAAGGGTTTCGCCAGACACCGCCCGCGCTCGACGAAGTCGCCCGCGTATTCGGCTACACGCGCCGCCAGCGCATCGTGCACGTCGTGCTGCCCGCCGCGATCCCGACGCTCGCGACCGGCGTGCGGCTCGCGTTCACGAAGTCGTGGCTCGCGCTCGTCGTCGTGGAGCTCGTCGCGTCGTCCGAAGGGCTCGGCTACCTGATCGTGTACGGGCGGCAACTGTTCCAGCTCGATCTCGTGATGGCCGCCGTGATCGTCGTCGGGGCGGTCGGCCTGCTGATCAACCGGCTGCTCGACGCGCTCGAGGCGCGCCTGCGCCGCGGCGTGCCGTCCGCCTTCCAGGGCTGAGCCACACACCATGCCCGCGCAACCGAAGGAGATTCTCCCGTGACGCATTCCGCTTCGCCGGACGCCGCACCGCCGGCCGTCACGGCCGCCCGCCGCCTGCGTGCGCCCGACTGGCGCGGCTTCGTCCTGCCGCTCGTCGCGCTCGCGCTGTGGTGGGCCATCGCATCCGCGCACCTCGTGAACAGCGGCCTGCTCGTCGGCCCGGCCGACGTGTTGCGCACCGCATGGGCGCAAGCCACGAGCGGCGCGCTCGGCCGCGCGCTGTCCGCGTCGCTCGCGCGCGAAGCCTGCGGTTTCGCGATCGGCGCGGCCGGCGGGCTGCTGCTCGGCACCGCGCTCGGGTTGTCGCGCCTCGCCGCGCGGATGGTCGGCCCGAGCTTCGACACGTTCAAGCAGATCTCGCTGTTCGCGTGGATTCCGCTGATTTCCGTATGGTTCGGCCTCGGCGACGTCGCCAAGGTCGTGTTCCTGTCGCTCGCCGCGCTGCTGCCCGTTGCCGCGCACACCTGCGACGGCATTCATGCGGTGCCGCGCGCGTATGTCGACGTCGCCCGCGCGCTGCGCTACTCGCGGCTCCAGCTCGTGCGCCACGTGATCCTGCCGGCGGCGCTGCCGTCGATCTTCACCGGGCTGTATCTCGGCCTGATCTATTCGTGGCTCGCGACGCTCGGCGCCGAATACCTGCTGGTCGCCGGCAGCGGGATCGGCAACACGCTGATCGACGGCAGCGAGCAGTTCCGGATGGATCTCGTGCTGTTCGGGATCATCGTCGTCGGCGTGACCGGCTGGGCCCTGAACGCGGTCGCACGCGCGATCGAGCGCAAGGTGCTGGCCCGGCGCGGCGACCTGCCGCGCTGATCGCCCTTCCTTTCCCCCTTCCTCAGACCCGCCATGACGACCCTCGCCTCCGATTCGCTCGACATCCTCCACGTGAGCAAGCACTACGCGCAACGCGGCGCCGCGCTCGCCGTGCTCGACGACGTGTCGCTGCACGTGCGCGCCGGCGAGTTCGTCACGGTCGTCGGCGCGAGCGGCTGCGGCAAGTCGACGCTGCTGCGCCTGATCGCCGGGCTCGACACCGACTACGCGGGCGAGATCCGTGCCGGTGCCGAGCGCGTCCGCGACACGTCGCTGCAGCGCGGGATCGTGTTCCAGGATCACCGGCTGTTCCCGTGGCTGACCGTCGCGCAGAACATCGAGGCCGCGCTGCGCAACGCGCCGCTCGACGCGGCCGCGAAGCGCCGCGCGGTCGCCGATCACGTCGCGCTCGTCGGGCTGAACGGCTTCGAGCATGCGTATCCGAACCAGTTGTCGGGCGGGATGGCGCAGCGCGTCGCGATCGCACGCGGCCTCGTGAACCGCCCGCGCGTGCTGCTGCTCGACGAGCCGTTCGGCGCGCTCGACGCGCAGACGCGCGCGCGGATGCAGAACGAGCTGCTGCGCATCTGGGAACAGGAGCGCATCACGATGATCCTCGTCACGCACGACGTCGACGAAGCCGTGTATCTCGGCGACCGTGTCGTGACGATGGCGCCGCGCCCCGGCCGCATCGAGCGCATCGTCGACGTCGCGCTGCCGCGCCCGCGCCGGCGCGATTCACCGGAATTCGCACGGCTGCGCGACACCGTGCTCGCCGGTTTCGACGACGGCGAACCGCCGGGCGACGATCACCCGCGCGGCAAGCGTATCGACCCGCCGCGCCCGCACCGGATCGGCGAATGGCGGCTTGCGTGGTAGCACGCATGGCGCTTCGATTTGCTCAGCACGACGACGCATATCGATCGTCGCCGCGCGCACGCTAAGGTTGTGACGATTCATCGGTTCCGGTTGCGCACGGTCCCTGCTTGAATGGAGACTCGACCGACCCGACTCCAGGAGACTCCCGATGTCCGAAGTCCAGCACGCCGCTCACCCGTCTTCGCATGCTTCGCACGCCGCGCCGCGCACGGCCGCCCCCCCGCTCCAGCTTCGCCAGGTCGCCGGCCGGATCGGCGCCGAGATCGCCGGCGTGCGGCTGTCGGGCACGCTCGACGACGCGACGTTCGACGCGATCCAGGCCGCGCTGCTGCGCCACAAGGTGCTGTTCTTCCGTGGCCAGCACCACCTCGACGACACCGCGCAGGAAGCGTTCGCACGCCGCTTCGGCGAGACCGTCGCCCACCCGACCGTGCCGTCCGTCGACGGCAGCGCGCACCTGCTCGAACTCGATTCCGCACACGGCGCGCGCGCCAATTCGTGGCACACCGACGTGACGTTCGTCGATGCGTACCCGAAGGTCTCGATCCTGCGCGCGGTCGTGATTCCGCCGTTCGGCGGCGATACCGTGTGGGCCAACACGGCCGCCGCCTACGCGAACCTGCCCGACCCGCTGCGCGCGCTCGCCGACACGCTGTGGGCGCTGCATACCAATGCATACGACTACGCGTCGACGCACGTGCACGCCGACGCTGCGCAACTGAAGCGCTACCGCGAAGTGTTCACGTCGACCGTCTACGAAACCGAGCACCCGGTCGTGCGCGTCCATCCGGAAACCGGCGAACGCACGCTCGTGCTCGGGCATTTCGTGCAGCGGCTCAAGGGGCTGTCGGCACAGGATTCCGCGCACCTGCTGCAGGTATTCCACGAACATGTGACGCGTCTCGAGAACACCGTGCGCTGGAACTGGCAGGAAGGCGACGTCGCGATCTGGGACAACCGCGCGACGCAGCACTACGCGATCAACGACTACGGCGATGCGCGCCGTGTCGTGCGCCGCGCGACCGTGCACGGCGACGTGCCGGTCGGCATCGACGGCCGCCGGAGCGTCGTGCTGAAGGGGCCGGGCGCGACGCTGCAATAACGCCCGCGTCACGCGGCGGCGCCGTTCCGTGCGCGCCGCCGCACCTGCCTCCTCCGCCACCGGACACCCGACCATGCCCATCCCGCCACCGGACCGACGCACGCACGCGCAACGATGTCGGCCCCGCACCCCGTTCACTTCCGCCAGGAGCGTCGCATGAGCGCCTTACTCGAACCCGCCGCCGAGCCAATCGACGTGATCCCGCTGTCCGCCCATATCGGGGCGGAAATACGCGGCGTCGACCTCACGCAACCGTTGACCACGCCGCAGATCTCGGCGATTCGCGCCGCGCTGCTGAAATGGCGCGTCATCTTCTTCCGCGAGCAGTTCCTCACGCACGAGCAGCACGTCGCGTTCTCCGCGCAGTTCGGCGAGCCGACTGTCGGCCACCCGGTGTTCGGGCACGTCGACGGGCATCCCGCCGTGTACTCGATCGCGAAGCACCGCAAGGCAACCCGCTTCGAAGGCGAACCGGTGCGCCGCCCGTGGACCGGCTGGCACACCGACGTGACGGCCGCCGTGAACCCGCCGTGGGCGTCGATCCTGCGCGGCGTGACGATCCCGCCTTACGGCGGCGACACGCACTGGACCAACCTCGTGCGCGCGTACGAAACGCTGTCCGCGCCGCTGCGCGGCTTCGTCGACGGCCTGCGCGGCCTTCATCGCTTCACGCCGCCGGCCGGCGCGCGCGCAACCGATGCGTTCGACGACGCGGTCGAACGCCGCCCGCTCGTGACCGAACATCCGCTCGTGCGCGTGCACCCGGAGACCGGCGAACGCGCGCTGTACGTGAGCCCGAGCTTCCTGAAATCGATCGTCGGACTGACGCCGCGCGAGAGCCAGGCCCTGCTCGAACTGCTGTGGGAACACGTGACGCGGCCCGAATTCACGATCCGCTTCAAGTGGGAGCCGCGCAGCATTGCGTTCTGGGACAACCGCGCGACCGCCCACCTCGCGCCGGTCGACATCTTCGATCTCGACTTCGACCGCCAGCTCTATCGCACGACGCTCACCGGCGACGTGCCGGTCGGCCCCGACGGCCGGCCGTCGGTCGCGCTCGAAGGCTCGCCGGTCGAGGCCGCGGCGGCGATCGCGCTCAACTGAACCGGCGGCAGCCGGCGCACCGGCTTTTCCGTCACTTCCGTCACGTCATGCCGATGAATGCGCGGGCCGCGCGTGTGCGCGGCCCGTCCGTCAATCCAGCCAGACCCCGTCGAAGCGGTGCCCGCCGAGCGGCGAGAACGTCAGCCCGTGCACGCGCTTGGACACGGGCAGCGACACGATCGACGTCGCGATCGGCGTGAACGGCACCTGGTCCTTGAACACGACCTGCGCCTGTTCGTACAGCGCCGTGCGTTTCGCGACGTCCGCATTGGAACGCGCGGCGTCCACCAGCCGTTCGAAATCCTGGTTGCACCATTTCGCGAGATTGCTGCCGTGCACCGCGTCGCAACCGAGCAGCGTGCCGAGCCAGTTGTCGGGATCGCCGTTGTCGCCCGACCAGCCGTACAGGATCGCGTCGTGCTGCCCTTCGAGCTTCGCGCGGCGGTTGTATTCGCCCCATTCGTAGCTGACGATCTTCGCGCGCACGCCGATCTTCGCCCAGTCCTGCTGGATCAACTGCGCCATCAGTTGCGCATTCGGGTTGTACGGGCGCTGCACGGGCATCGCCCACAGCGTGAGGTCGAAGCCGTTCGGGAAACCGGCCTGCGCGAGCAGCGCCTTCGCGGCCGCCGGATCGCGCGGCGCATCCCTCAGGCGCGGGTTGTACGACCATTGCGCGGGCGGCATCGGGTTCGTCGCGATCTTCGCGTCGCCGTTGAACACGGTCTTCACGATCGCCGACTTGTCGATCGCGATGTCGAGCGCGCGCCGCACGTCGACGCGATCGAGCGGCGCATGCTGCGTGTTGTACGCGACGAAGCCGACGTTGAAACCCATTCCCGAGAACAACGACAGCTTCGGGTCGCGCCGCACCGTGTCGAGGTCGGCCGGCCGCGGGAACACCGACACCTGGCATTCGCCGGACACCAGCTTCTGCAGGCGCGCGGCCGGATCGGGCGTGATCGCGAACACGAGACGGGCGAGCTTCACGTCGTCCGGCTTCCAGTAGTCCGGATTCGCGTCGTAGCGGATCAGCGCGTCCTTCTGGTACGTGCGCAGCAGGAACGGCCCCGTGCCGACCGGGAACTGGTTGATGTCGGCCTCGCGGTGACGCGCCGCGAGCTGCGACGCGTACTCGGCCGACAGGATCGACGCGAACGCCATCGCGAGATTGCGCACGAACACGACGTCGGGCGTCTTCAGCACGAAGCGCACCGTGTAGTCGTCGACCTTGTCGATGCGTTCGATGTTGCGGTCGAAACCGAGATCGCTGAAATACGGGAAGCTGACCGGATAGGCCTTGCGGAACGGATCGTCCCGATCGAGCATCCGGCGGAACGTGAACACGACATCGTCGGCCTGGAACGGCCGCGTCGGCTTGAACCACGCGGTCGTCTGGAACTTCACGCCGCGCCGCAAATGGAACGTGATCGTGCGCTGGTCGGGCGACACGTCCCAGCTCGTCGCGAGCGACGGTTCGAGATCGAGCGTGCCGCGCTTGAACTGCACGAGCCCGTTGTAGATCGTGAACGTGCTCGCGTCGAAATCGGTGCTCGTCGTGTGCTGGCCCGGATCGAAGCCGGCCGGGCTGCCTTCGGTGCAGTACACGAGCGTCTTGCCGGCGGGCGCGGCAAGCGCCTGCGTGGCCGCGCCGGCGAGCAGCAGCGACGCCGCGATGCAGCGCAGGGCCGTCGCGGCGCGCGGCGGTTTCCGCACGCGAGGCGCGGCGGGCGAAACGAAAGAGGTCTTCATGGTGGCGGAATCGGTGGCTGTCATGCAGATGACGACGGCCGATCTTCGCGCGTCGCCCGCCGATCGCTTACCAATTAATTTCGCGTTGCTTATCGCTGGATCGGCATCCCGCCGCCGCGGCACGGGGATGTCCGTGCGAGCGTCGGGCACGTGGCCCGCGCGGTCTCTTCCGGCCCCGTGCAGGTTCGTCGAAATGGGCGCATCGTATCGGCTGGCCAACGCCGGCGCGCATCCCGTCGCGCCGCCGATTCCAGGAGGACACACCATGCCTGTCAGCCCCGATACGCCTGCTCGCCCGGTGAAGACGCCGGGCCCCGATCACCCGATCACGATCGAATCGCACCCGCGGCGGGTCGTGGTCAAGGCGGCCGGCCGGATCGTCGCCGACACGCGCCGTGCGCTGGCGCTGCGCGAAGCCGCCTACCCGGCCGTGCTCTACATCCCGCGCGAGGACGCCGACCTGACGCTGCTGCTGCGCACCGATCACGCGACCTACTGCCCGTACAAGGGCGACTGCGCGTACTACTCGATCCCGGTCGGCGGCGAACGCGCGGTCAATGCCGTCTGGACCTACGAGGCGCCCTATCCGGCCGTCGACGCGATCCGCGGGCATCTCGCGTTCTATCCGGATCGCGTCGATTCGATCGAGGAAAGCCCGACCGGCTCCGATTGAGCGTCGCGGCAGCGGTTCAGGCAGCGGCTCGTCGAACGCCGGGCGGCCACGCGTGTGAGGCGGCGATTTTTCCGGGGCGGCCTGCCATGCCGCGCCGTTCCGGCCGGGTTTTGGCCGGGTTTTGGCCGGGTTTTGGCCGGGTTTTGGCCGGGTTTTGGCCGCGTTTTGGCCGCGTTTTGGCCGCGCTTTGGCTCGTCGCTGCGCGTTCCGGCTCGTCCCGGCGGGTTTTTGCACCGATCGCCGGAGCGAACGCCCGCAACGCGTCCACCGCTGATTTGCATATGCGCATTCGTTGGTTGGCCGCCGGTGCAGGCGGACGTATCGTCACGAGTCCGGCGCGGGCCGGCCCGTGGCGTGCAGCGCCCGCATCCAGCCCCGCCCTGCGCCGACCGCGTCGCCTTTCGCGCGCGGCCCGCTCCTTCGCCCGCAGGACGCCTCGATGAACGACACACCGCACGCAGACGTTGAACCGACACCGGCGAACCCGCATCGCCGCCAGTGGCTGCAAGGCGCGGCCGCCGGGCTGGCCGGGCTCGCACTCGGCCCGCTCGCCGGCCTGCCCGCGCACGCGCAAGACAGCGGCACGCGGCTGCGCGTCGGCTTCCAGAAATACGGCAACTTCGTCGTGCTCAAGGCACGCGGCACGCTGGAAAAGCGGCTCGCGAGCCAGGGCGTCACGGTGCAATGGCTCGAATTTCCGGCCGGCCCGCAGTTGCTCGAGGGCCTGAACGCCGGCGCGATCGACGTCGGCACGGTCGGCGAGACGCCACCGATCTTCGCGCAGGCGGGCGGCGTCGATTTCGTCTACATCGGCAACGAGCCGCCCGCGCCGCAGGGCGAGGCGATCGTCGTGCTGCCCGATTCGCCGATCCGCAACGTCGCGCATCTGCGCGGCAAGAAGGTGGCGTTCAACAAAGGCTCGAACGTCCACTACCTGCTCGTGAAGGCACTCGAACACGCGGGCCTGACGTATGCCGACATCCAGCCGATCTACCTGACGCCCGCCGACGCGCGCGCCGCGTTCGTGCAGCGCAACGTCGATGCGTGGGTGATCTGGGATCCGTACCTGGCCGCCGCCGAGCGGCAGATCGGCGCGCGCGTGATCGCGAACGGCGAAGGGCTCGTGCGCAATACGCAGTACTACCTCGCCGCACGAAAATACGCGGCCGCTCATCCGCAGGTGCTGCGCGCGCTGCTCGACGAAGTCGACGCGGTCGACCGCTGGGCACGCGACCATGTGGCGGAAGTCGCCGCGCAACTGTCGCCGCTCGTCGGCCTCGACGCGACGACGCTCGAAGTCGCGCTCAAGCGCGCCGGTTATGGCGTGCAGCCGATCAGCGACGCGACGCTCGCGTATCAGCAGAACATCGCCGACGCGTTCAGCGCGCTGAAGCTGATTCCCGGCAAGCTGTCGGTGGCCAGCGCACGCTGATGCACTGCCGCCGCCGGCGCACGATGCGGCCCGCGTGCGTCAGCGCGCGGGAGCCGCGCCGATGCGTCGCCATTCGTCGTAGTCGGTGACGAGGCCCGCTTCGTCGACCGCGAAATCGGCCGCATACGTGCCGCTTTCGTAGCGGTACACGTGTTCCGCCGTGCGGGTATAACGCTGCTCGCCGCGCACGAACTCGAATTCGGGGAAGCGCAGCCACGCGGTATGGATCACGGCCGCCTCGCCGACGGCCAGCCCGAGCCGCCGGATCGGCAACGTGTTCGTCGACGGGCTGAAACCGAGATCGATATCGGTCGCGCCCGCGAGCGCCGGTACGTCGACGCCGTCGATCGTCCAGCGCCCTGCGTCGCACGCGATATCCCGCTGCCGTGGCGGCTGCGTGCCGCCCCACTGCGTGATGCGTGCCGCGCGCGTGAGCCAGTCGGCGCTGCACGAGATCGCGTAATCGACACGAAACGGCGCGCCGTCGATCGCGCCCGACACCGACCCCGACAGGCCGACTCCCGTTCGCGACTCGACGAGCCTGCACCATTCGGCCGCCTGCCAGGTCTGCACGATCTGCCATGCGACGCAGCGCGTGCGCACCGCTTCATCCTGTTGCGTCATGTCGTCGTCTCCAGTCGATCGCACGGAAGCCGATTGTCGCCCATCGCACCGGCGAACACACGCGGCTTGCGCAACCGATGGTCAGTATCGGGTCGCTCCACACCTGCATTCAGCCGTGCTTTGGTACCATCCGTCGATCGGCATCAACCGGAACCGGACAAGGGGCGCGACTTCATGGATTTGCTGGCGACGATGCGCATCTACGTCAGGGTCGTCGAGCGCGGCACGATGTCCGGCGCGGCGCGCGATCTCGACATGGGCCAGCCGGCCGTCAGCGAGCGCATCGAACGGCTCGAGAAGCATCTCGGCACACGGCTCCTGATGCGCAGTGCGCGCACCCTCGTGTGCACGGAAGAAGGCCGGATCTTCTACGACCGCAGCAAGGCGCTGCTCGAAGCGGCCGACGACGCGGTCGCTTCGGTCTCGAAGACGGAAACCGCGCTCGACGGCACGATCCGGCTCGCGGCGCCGCAATGCTTCGGCGAGGTCGTACTGCCGGGCGTGCTGATGCATGTCCGCACCGCGTATCCGGGCCTGCACATCGATCTGGTCCTGAACGACGACATCGTCGATCCGGTCACGGAAGGCGTCGACATCTCGATCCGCGTCGGACAGCTCGGCGACGGCGGGTTCGTCGCGCACGCGGTCGGCGCGGTAGGCCGCCGGCTCGTCGCCGCGCCGTCGTATCTCGACCGGTGCGGCCCGATCGACACGGCGGCCGATCTGGCGAACCATCCGTTCATCCGCGTGAAAGGCGTCTTCGCGAGCGAACGGCTGCCCGTGCAGCAAGACGGCGGCCCGCTCGAATACGCGCGCATCCGCACGATCATGACGACGAGCCACTGGCGGCCGATGTTCGACACGATCGCGGCGGGCGGCGGCATCGGCGTGGTCCAGCACCCGGCCTGCGCCGACGCGCTCGCGGCCGGCACGCTCGTCGAGCTCCTGCCGCGCTACACGATTCCCGACTTCGCGCTCAACGTGCTCGTCCACGCGCAGCGGCCGCTGCCGCCGCGCGTGCGGGCCGTCGTCGATCTGCTGAAGCAGGACATCCCGCCGCTGCTGGCCCGCGCCGCCCGCTGACGACGGCGGCCGCCGTCAAGCCTGCAGCGACTTCCCCGGCTCCTTCACGTGCGCGTCGACTTCCATCTGGTAGAAGCGCGCGCTGACGAAACCGAACAGCGTCCAGCCCAGGAACACGCACAGGCCGCCGAGCATCAGCGCCTGCTCGCCCGAGCTGAACAGCGCATAGAAGCTGTACGCGGTAGCCACCATCGCGATCACGTTCGTCAGCAGCGCCTTCGCCGGCGGCACCTTCGCGACCTTCTGGATCGTGATCAGCGCGGCCATCGACATCACGTAAGGCACGAGGTTCGTGACGACGGCCAGATCGACGATCTTCTGGAACTGGCTGCTCAGTTCCGGGCTGATCGTCATCAGCGCGAGCGCGACCTGCGCGACGAGCAGGATCACCATCCCGACGATCGGCGTGCCGGTGCGGGTCGCCTTCGCGAACACCGGCAGGAAATAACCGACGTCCGCCGAACTCTTGAACACCTGCGCGACCGTGAACTGCCAGCCGAGCAGCGAGCCGATGCACGCGATCACCATCAGCGCGGTGACGATCGTGCCGACCGTCGGCGTGAACATCGTCGCGAACGCGATGCCGAACGGCGCGTTCGACTTCGCGAGGATCGCGTTGGGCACGATCCCCGCGATCACGTTGGTCGACACGATGTAGAAGATCGCCGACGCGATCGTGCCGCCGAGTACGGCGACCGGCACGTTGCGCTCCGGATTCTCGACCGCGTCCGAGTTCGCACACGCGGATTCGAGCCCGAGGAACGCCCACAGCGTCACCGCGATCGAGCTGCTGACGGCCGGCCCGAACGGCAGGTTGTTCGGATTCCACGCGGCGCCCCAGGTCGCGCCGCTGAACCAGAACCAGCCGATCAGCGACACGGCGACGACCGGAATGATCACGCCCCACACAGTCACCGCGCCGATCCGGCCGGTGATGCGCGAGCCGCCGAAGTTCGCGACCGTCGTCAGCACGAGCAGGAAGATCGTCCACAGGCACGTCTGCAGCGGCGACAGCGTCGCGTCGAACAGCACGGTGCCGTAGCCGACTGCCGTCACGCCGATCGCGACGTTGGCGATCACCAGCGACAGCCCGTACGTGTAGTTCGCCATGTAGTTGCCGGCCTTGCCGAATGCGTATTCCGCGTAGCCGCCCATCCCGCCCGGCTTGCGGCTCAGCATTCCGCAGCGCGCGAACGCATAGGCCAGCGCGAGCGAGCCGCCGGCCGTGACGATCCACGACAGCAGCGAGATCGTGCCGACCTGCGCGAGCTTCGACGGCAGCAGGATGATGCCGGAGCCCATCATGTTGACCGCCGTGAGGATGGTCAGCTGCCAGACGTTCATCCGGTTCTTCGGCGCGGCCGCCGTGGCCGCGTCGGACATGCGCGCTGCGTTTTCCATGATGTCGATCCTTCGATGTGAGGCCGCCGCGCGGCCGGTCGCCTGCTCGCGTGTTCGCGTGTTGACCCGCTCGCCCGGCCGGATGCTCAGGCCGTCAGGCAGTACACGCGGTACGTGCCGTCCTCGACTTCCACGCCGTGGGTGTCGTGCGCGAAACCCGGGAAGCGCCGGTCATACGCCTCGAGCGCCTTCAGGTAACCGAGCACCGGGCCGCCGGCCGGCCCCGCGTTCTCGCCGGGCATCAGCAGCGGAATGCCCGGCGGATACGGCACGACGCCGGTGGCGACCGTGCGTCCGGCCAGCTCCTCGAGCGTGACCTGCTCGACACGGCCCTGCACCAGATGCTCGTACGCGCGCACCGGGCTCATCTCCGGCTTCGGCAGGATCGAGAAGGCTTCCGACATCAGCCGCGTCGTGCCGAGCTGCTCCATCGCCGCGAACATCGTGTCGGCCAGGTCCTTCAGCCCCATGCCCGCATAGCGCGAACCATGCGCCTTCGCGAGCGACGGAATCGCCATGTCGAGCGGCAGGTTCGCGTCGTAGTCGCGCTTGAAGTCGCACAGCGCGCTGACGAGCGAGCCCCACTTGCCTTTCGTGATGCCGATCGAGAACAGGAACAGGATCGTGAAGTCGGTCGTCTTCTCGACGACGATCCCGCGCGCATCGAGATACGCGGTCAGAACGCTCGCCGGAATGCCGACCGGCATCAGGCCGCCGGCCGGCGCGACACCCGGCGTGACGATCGACACCTTGATCGGATCGAGCATGCAGTAGCCGTCCTCGATGTTGCCGAAGCCGTGCCATTGCGCGCCGGGGCGCAGCACCCAGCACGACGGATCGCTCGCGAGCAGCTCGGGCGGCGCATCGTGGAACGGGAGCGTGCGGCCCGTGCGCGTCTCGAGCACGGTGTCGGGCTGCCAGCATTCGAAGAACCAGTCGCCTTTCGCGCCGAACTCGCTGTTCATCCGCGCGATCATCTGCCGGAACGCGACGGCCTCCTCGATCGACTCGTGCGTGAGCGCCGCGCCGCCGGGGCCGTCCATCATCGCGGCCGCGACGTCGTTCGACGCGATGATCGCGTAGTTCGGCGACGTCGACGCGTGCATCATGAATGTTTCGTTGAACTGGCCATGCGGGATCGGGTTGCGGCCGTCGCGCACGTGGATGTACGACGCCTGCGACAGCGCGGTCAGCAGCTTGTGCGTCGACTGCGTCGCGAACACCGTCGGGCGGTCCGCATGGTGGTCGCGCGGGTCGCCGTGCATCGCGTGGCGATCGCGGTAGAGCGGATTGAAACGCGCGTAGCCATACCAGGCCTCGTCGAAATGCAATCGATCGACGCTCGCGCCGAGCAGTTCCTCGACGCGCGCGACGTTGTAGCACAGGCCGTCATACGTCGAGTTGGTGACGATCGCATGCTTCGGCTGACGATCGGCGAGCCCTGCCGTGAGCGGGTTCGACGCGATCGCCTCGCGGATCGCCGTCTGCGTCAGGCGCTCGGACGCGATCGGCCCGATGATCCCGTAGCGGTTGCGCGTCGGCACGAGGTAGGTCGGGATCGCGCCCGACATCGTCATCGCGTGTTCGGCCGACTTGTGGCAGTTGCGGTCGCACAGCGCGATCTGGTCGCGGCTCACGCTCGCCATCAGGATGATGCGGTTCGACGTCGACGAGCCGTTCGTCACGTGATACGTGCGATGCGCGCCGAACACGCGTGCCGCGTAGCGCTCGCTCTCGCCGATCGGCCCCGAGTGGTCGAGCAGCGAACCGAGCTCGCCGACCGAGATCGACAGGTCGGAACGGAACAGCGCTTCGCCGAAGTACTCGAAGAACGCGCGGCCCACCGGCGATTTCAGGAAACCCGTGCCGCCCGTGTGGCCGGGTGTATGCCATGAGTATTCATAGACGCGCGAGAATTTCGCGAGCGCGCCGAACATCGGCGGCAGCACGGTGGCGCGATAGCGTTCGATCGCCGCATGGATGCGCCCGCCGATGAAGTCGGCGGTATCTTCGAGCAGCCACACGAAATCGTCGACCTGGCCCATCACCGCGGACGGCACCGTCGATGCGACGCTGCGGTCGGCCAGCAGGAAGATCGGCACCTTGCCGTTGCGATGGCGGACCGCGTCGACCACGGCCTCGGACGGCCCGTGGCCGTCCACGCCGAGATCCCAGTCGAGCAGCACGCACTGGATCGACGGATCGGAACGGATCAGCATGATCGCATCGTCGGCCGAGGTTGCCGTGAGCACGTCGATGTCGCGCTGCGCGAGCTCCGCGCTCAGCGTGCGGACCGCGCGCCCGGTCGCCGTTTCCTGCGTGATCTCGTCGTCGACCAGAAGCGCGCGCATGCCGAGACGACGAATGCCACCGACGGACGTATTCATGTTGTTGCCCTCGTTGTTCCGATGCTTCGTTAGTGTGATCCGTCTCACGAGCACGCGGACAGCAGGCCACGGGCCGCGGCGTGAGACGCTCGCCAATCCGGTTTGATTCGCCATCCAATTCGGAGCCGACTATGCCATAGATGCCTTTTGATGAAAAGCAGACGATTCGGTGAAACTGTCGGCCATTTTCAAATCGCATTTCACGCCCGGTTCATTTTGATGTGCATTGCAACACGCGCATTCCCGGTGATTCGATTGTTTTCATCCGGCAACCGGATCGGCGATTCCGGTCGATTGAATTCGCACGGTTTTGTTGCTACGATCGGCTGCGCCGTGCGTTGACCGGCGTCGGCTGTGCCGCGCCGCGCAAGGCTTCTCCGCACGGCGCGCCGTGCGTCATTCGGCATTCAGCATTCGCGGGAGCATTTCAATCGGCTGCGGCGCGTGCCGGATTATGCGGATTACGCGCCCATGCGAATGCGGCTCCCGTTTCAGCACATTTACGGGAGAATTCGCGTGAGCCTGTTGAAAATCGCAGTCGAGCCGGCGCTGATCGGCGCCTTCCTCACCACGCATGAACAGGTCGATGTCTATCAGACCGATTTCACGAATATCGCGGCAATCGTGGTCGGAATCGATTCGGCGCAACAGGTGCTGAAAACCGTCGAACGAACCGGGTTCGCGATTCCGTTCTTCGTCGCGGTCGAGCCCGGCCAGGAAGTGCCGCCGTCGGTCCTGCCGAGCGCGAGCGGCGTGATCCAGCTCCGTCATGGCGGCCGCCACTACTACGGCCGGCAGATCTCCGCCGCCGCCGACATCTACAGCGAGAGCCTGCTGCCGCCGTTCTTCAAGGTGATGCGCGAATACGTGCAGCGCGGCTATGTGGAGTTCGACTGCCCCGGCCACCAGGGCGGCCAGTTCTTCTCGAATCATCCGCTCGGCCGGATGTTCTTCGACTTCTTCGGCGAGACGATCTTTCGCGCCGACCTCTGCAACGCGGATGTCCGGCTCGGCGACCTGCTGATCCACGAAGGCCCCGCGCTGGAAGCGCAGCGCAATGCCGCGCGGATCTACAACGCGGACAAGACGTATTTCGTGCTGAACGGCACGTCGACGTCGAACAAGGTCGTCACGAGCGCACTGCTCGCCCCCGACGATCTCGTGCTGTTCGACCGCAACAACCACAAGTCGGTGCATCTCGGCGCGCTCGTGCTGTCGGGCGCGCGCCCGGTCTACCTCGAAACCGCGCGCAACGCGTGGGGCCTCATCGGCGGCGTCGACAGCGCGGCGCTCGACGAGGCGCGCATTCGCGACGCGATCCGCGACGTCGCGCCGGAGCGCGCCGACCGGCCGCGCCCGTTCCGGCTCGCGGTGATCCAGCTCGGCACCTACGACGGCACGATCTACAACGCGCGCGAGATCGTCGACCGGATCGGGCATCTGTGCGACTACATCCTGTTCGATTCGGCGTGGGTCGGCTACGAGCAGTTCATCCCGATGATGCAGGACTGCTCGCCGCTGATGCTCGCGCTCGGCCCCGACGATCCCGGCATCTTCGTCACGCAGTCGGTGCACAAGCAGCAGGCCGGCTTCTCGCAGACGTCGCAGATCCACAAGAAGGACAGCCACATCGAAGGCCAGAAACGCTTCTGCGATCACCGGCGCTTCAACAACGCGTACATGATCCATGCGTCGACGAGCCCGTTCTATCCGATGTTCGCGGCGCTCGACGTCAACGCGCAGATGCACGCGGGCCCGGCCGGCAAGCGCCTGTGGCGCGACTGCGTCGCGCACGGCGTCGACGCGCGCAAGCTGCTGCTCAAGACCTGCCGCCAGATCCGTCCGTTCGTGCCGCAGAACGTCGACGGCCGCCCGTGGGCCGACTACCCGACCGAGCAGATCGTCGACGACCTGCGCTTCTTCCGCTTCCACCCGGCCGACACCTGGCACGGCTTCGAGGGTTATGCGGACGACCAGTATTTCGTCGACCCGTGCAAGCTGCTGCTGACGACACCCGGCATCGATCGCGACACGCACGAGTACGCGCCGTTCGGCGCGCCGGCGCCGATCCTCGCGCGCTATCTGCGCGAGCACGGCGTCGTGCCCGAGAAGGCCGACCTGTACACGATCCTATTCCTGCTCACGCCGTCGGAAAGCTTCGGCAAGCTGCAGCACCTGGTCGCGCACCTCGCGCAGTTCGAACGGCATCTCGACCAGGACACGCCGCTGCGCGAAGCGATTCCGTCGCTGTGCGAAGCGTATCCGGAGCTGTACGGCAACATGCGCCTGCGGCAGCTGTGCCAGCGGATGCACGACTTCTACCGCAGCCACGACATGAAGCATCTGCAGAAGCTGATGTTCCGGCGCGCGCGATTTCCGAAGCAGGCGATGCTGCCGCAGGCCGCGAACGCCGAGCTGATCCGCAACAACGTCGAACTCGTCACGCTCGATCGCATCGAAGGCCGGATCGCGACGGAAGGCGCGTTGCCCTATCCGCCCGGCATCTTCTGCGTGGTGCCCGGCGAAGTCTGGGGCGGCCCGGCGCTCGACTACTTCCGCGCGCTCGAAGCCGGGATCAACGCGCTGCCGGGTTTCGAGCCGGAGATCCAGGGCGTCTATCTGCAAACGCAGCCGGACGGCACGAAACAGGCGTCGGCGTACGTGGTGGCGGCCGGCGCCGACGCGTCGAGCGCATAACCCGGCGGGCAGTGCGGCAGCTGTGCTTCGGGACTGCCGGACGGAGCGGGCATCGTGACGTGAATGCATTGCGGGCGGCGCGACGCGCACGCCCGCCCCGTCACCACGCCTGCCGGTAAATCTCGAGCGCGTCGGCCTCCGTCACCTCGCGCGGATTGTTCACGAGCAGGCGCGTCTGCAGCATCGCGTCCGATGCCATCCTCGGCAGGTCGGCCTCGCCGATACCGACCTCGCGCAGCGTGCGCGGAATGCCCGTCGCGGCGATCAGCCGGTCGATCTCGCCGATCAGCGCGTGCGTACGCGCTTCGTCGCTGCCCGTCGCCGACGGCGCGACGATCGCCGCGAGTTCCGCATACAGCGGTGCGGCGGCCGGTGCGTTGAAACGCAGCACGTGCGGCAGCACGAGCGCATTCGACAGCCCGTGCGGCACATGGAAGATCCCGCCGACCGGATAGGCCAGCGCGTGCACGGCCGCAACCGGCGCATTCGCGAACGCCTGCCCCGCGAACATCGCGCCGACCAGCATCGCCTCGCGCGCGTGGCGGTCGTGGCCGTCGTCGCACGCCGCGAGCAGGTTGCGTGACAGCAGCGTCAGCGCGTGCACGGCCAGCATGTCGGACACCGGGTTCTTCAGCCGCGCGGACGTGTAGGCCTCGATCGCATGCACCATCGCGTCGATGCCCGTCGCGGCCGTCGCCGCGCGCGGCAGGCCGAGCGTCAGTTCGGCGTCGAGGATCGCGACATCGGCGAACAGGTGCGGCGACACGACGCCCATCTTGCGTGCCTCGCCGACCGTGACGATCGACACGGCCGTCACTTCGGAGCCCGTGCCGGCCGTCGTCGGCATCTGCACGAGCGGCAGCCGCGCGCTCGTGACCTTGTCGACGCCGTACATGTCGGCCAGCGCCTGCTGCCCCGTCGCGAGCACCGCGATCAGCTTCGCGACGTCCATCGACGATCCGCCGCCCAGGCCGAGCACGATCTCGGCATCGGCCGCGACGGCCCGCTCGGTCGCGTCCAGCACCACGTGCTCGGGCGGATCGGCGATCACGTCGTCGATCACGGTGACCTGCCAGCCGTGCGCGGCGAGGCTCTCCAGCGCCGGCGCGAGCACGCCGCTGCGATGCAGGAACGCATCGGTGACGACGCACAGCCGCACGAGCGCCGGAAAGCGTTCACGCAACAACGCGCCGAGCCGGCGCGCGGCGCCGAATTCGACGACCTGCGTCGGCACGGTGCGGAATTGAAACGGGTTCATCAGGCACCTCCCGGCGACGTCGCCGTGCCGGTGTCCGGCTGCACCATGAAGCGCAACACGTCGCGGCGATCGAGCAACGGAAAGATCGCGCCGACACCGATCCGCTGGAAATGCGGCGTGTCCCGATGCACGTCGAGGCCGTCCGCGTAGCGGTAGCGTTCGAGGATCACGATGTGGTCGGGGTCCTCCGCCGACCGGAAATACGCGTAGTCGAGGTTCTGCGGCTCGGTGCGCGTCGCCGGCGCGAGTTCCGCGAGCAGTTCGAGCACGCGGTCGCCGTTGCCGGGTTTGGCGAAGAAATGCGCGATGACCTGCAGGTAGGGTTCGTTCATGTTGCGCTCCGTGTTCGACTGGGGGCCGTCACGACGGGGACGCACACGATGCGCGGCGAACCGGGGGATTCGAACGCGACGGCGCAACGCCGTGTCACTGGCTTGTCGTCGCATTGTATTGAATCCGCACGGTCTTCGCAGAGCCGGCATCGGGCCGCAAAAGGCCCGGCGAATCCCGTGCCCCGTTCACGGCACGGCGGATCGCAACGGGCCGCCACCCGCGCGCTGCATCGCCGCGACGATTACCACGGCACCGTCCGCCCCAGATAGTCGAGATACTCGAGCCCCGGGCGCGCCCGCTTGGCGACCAGCACGTCGACGAGGCTCGGCACGCTTTCCTCGATCGTCAGGCGCGCATCCGGCCCGCCCAGCTCCGTGCGGACCCAGCCGGGTGCCATCAGCACCATCGCACGCCGCGTATCGGCCTGGCGCGCCGCGAAGCTGCGCATGAACTGGTTCAGCGCGGCCTTGCTGCCGCGATAGACCTCGCGCATCCCGCTGACGTTGTTCGCGACGCTGCCCTGCCCCGACGACATCGCACCGATCAGGCCGTCCGCGGTCACGCGATCCTGCAGCGTCTCGATCACGCGCATCGGCGCCAGCGCATTCGTGACCATCACGCGCACGAACTCGTCGGTCGTCACTTCGCCGATCGTTTCGGTCGGCTCGTTCGTCGTTCCCGCATTCACGAACAGCATGTCGAAGCGCCGGCCCGACAGCCGCTCGCGCAGCGCCGCCAGTTGCGCCGGCTCGCAGATGTCGAGCGTCTCGATGTCGAGCCGGCCGTCGAACCGGTCGGCAAGATCGTGCAGCCGCGTGCGCCCCGCGCCTTCCCGCACGGTGCCCGTGACGCTCCAGCCCTTGCTCAGGAATTGCTCCGCCATCGCGAGCCCGAGGCCGCGCGAGGCCGCGACGAGCAGGATCGTCGGTGCGTTTTTACTCGATACAGTCGATTGCATGGTGTCCGCCTTTGCCGGGTTGCGTCATGCAGCCACTATAGGTGTGCATCACGACAGGCACCAGACGCACCCGACTCAAAGCATAGTTGCACCGAACGCCATGTCATGTCGTGCCGTGGCGTATCCTGTCGCCATGGAAGACATCGACCTGAACCTCGTCACCGCGCTCGACGTGCTGCTGTCGGAAGGCAGCGTGACCGGCGCCGCGCGCCGGCTCGGCCTGAGCACGTCCGCGATGAGCCGCACGCTCACGCGGCTGCGGATGTCCACCGGCGATCAGCTGCTCGTGCGCGCCGGGCGCAAGCTCGTGCCGACGCCGCACGCAGCCGCGTTGCGCGACCGCGTGCACGCGATCGCAACCGATGCGCGCGCGGTGCTGCGGCCGGCGACGGCCGACGTGGATCTGGCGACGCACGCGTCCACGTTCACCATCCGCGCGGCCGCATCGTTCATGGAAATGCTGTCCGGCCCGGTGGTCGCCGCACTCGGCGAAATCGCGCCGCAGGTGCGCATCCGCTTCGTCCCGAAACCCGACCGCGATCCGCAAGCGCTGCGCGACGGCGCCGTCGATCTGGAAATCGGCAAACGCGGCGACGATGCCCCCGAACTGCACACACGCATGCTGTTTCACGACTGGCACGTCGCGGTGGCACGCGCCGGGCATCCGCTGTTCGCATCGGGCAGGATCACGCCCGCGCGTTATGCGGCCTGCCGTCACGTGATCGCGTCGCAGCTCGGCGATTTCGGCGGGCCGGCCGACGACCCGGCCGACAGGGCCGGCCAGGGCGACACCGTGCACGTCGTCGTACCGGGCTACCCCGATGCGATGCGTGTCGCGGCCAGCACCGACCTGATCGCGCTCGTGCCGCGCTCGAGCCTCGGCAACGCGTTCTCGCCGGGGCTCACGGACGCCCTCGGGCTGCGCAGCTTCGAGATCCCGGTGCGCCTGCCCGGGATCCTCGTTTCCGCGCTGTGGCATCCGCGCATGCACGGCGACCCCGTGCATCGCCGCCTGCGCGATGCGGTCATCGCCGTCTGCCAGCGCGCGTATCCGGATTCCCGCACACCGCACACATCGCACACATCGCACACATCACGCCCGCCGGCGCGCCGCACCGGCCCGCGCGCCGCAGGCTGACACGCAGTTCAGACCAGCCGGCCGCCGCCGTCGATGTGCAGGATCTCGCCATTCATGAAGCCGTTGCCCAGCAGGAACGCGATCGCCTCCCCCACTTCATCGGCGCGCCCGACCCGGCCGCCGGGCAAAGCCGACGCCGCACCCGCGAGAATCGTGTCGCGCGCTTCCGCGCCGAACGCGTCGTACAGCGGCGTCTCGACGAAGCCGGGCGCGACGACGTTCACGCGAACCGGCTTCAGTTCCAGCGCGAGCGACTGCGCCAGCGCCTCGACGCCACGCACGGCGGCGGCTATGACGGACGTGCCGTGCGCGGCCGGACGATCCGACAGTTGTCCGCCGGTCAGCACGATCGAGCCGGTCGCCGGCATCAGCGGCAACGCGGCCCGGATCGCGTAGACCGGCCCGGCGATACGTTCCTGCAGCGCGGCGAGCAGGTGATCGGGATCGGTCTCGTTCAGCTTGCCCGCAATGAACCGGCCGGCCGTGACGACCAGGTGATCGACGCGCGTGAGCGAGTCGAATACGGCCTGCACCGCCTGCCGGTCCGCGATGTCGGCCACCGCGATGCGCGCGCCGCCGATCGCTTGCGCGGCGGCCTCGAGCTTCGCGCGGGTCCGGCCGACCAACGTGACGCTCGCGCCTTTCGCCTTCGCGGCGGCCGCGGCCTCGAGGCCGATTCCGGAGCTTCCGCCGAATACCACGACGTGCGCACCGTCCAGTGCCGAAGATTGCGTTGCCTCGTTCATGTCGACTCCTCGTCAGGGATTGAAGGTTCGCGAACGTTAGGTCATTCTCCATTGCGCAGGAACGTGGGAGACTTGAATAAGGTTCATTCCCAAAAGGAATAAGATGGAATCGCTGCGATCCATGCGCGTGTTCGTCCGCGCCATCGAGCTCGGCAATTTCTCGGCGGTCGCGCGCGAGGAAGACACCGGCCAGCCGACGATCAGCAAGATCGTCGCCGCGTTCGAAAAGGAACTGGGCGTCCGCCTGCTCGAACGCTCGACCACAAGCCTCGCGCCCACCGACGAAGGCCGCCGGTTCTACGACCGCTGCAAGCGCGTGATCGACGAATACGCGAGCGCGGTGGCCGAGGTGCGCGGGCAAACGGTGCGGCCGGTCGGCAAGCTGGTCGTCAATGCGCCGCTGGGGCTGGGCGAGCTAAGGCTGAATGCGCTCGTGCTCGAATTCCTCGCCGCATGGCCGGAGATCGAGGTCGAGCTGCAATTGACCGACCGTGTGATCGACTTGGTCGAAGAAGGCGTCGATGTCGCCATCCGCCTCGGCCACCTGCTGCCGCCGGATGCCGTGGCGCGCCCCATCGCATCGTCGCCCCGCCTGCTGGTCGCCACGCCGAAGTACGTCGCGCAGGCACCGAGGCTCCGCCGGCCGGAAGACCTGGCGCGGCACGAGTACGTCGGCTACGCACGCGCGGACATCGGCAACGAACTGGCATTCGCCCGCGGCGACGAGCAGGTCGCCGTTCCGGTGCGCGGCCGGTATCGCGTAAACAGCTCGATGGCGCTGCGGGAATGCTTTCTCGCCGGGAACTCGGTGGGCAGCGGGCCGGCGTGGCTGGTTCAGGACCTGATCGACAGCGGGCAACTCGTCCGGTTGCTGCCGAAGTGGGACATGGTGCCGCCGCATGCGCTGCACCTCGTGTATGCGTCGCGCCGGTATCTGCCGCTCAGGACCCGCACGTTCCTGCAGTTCATGGAGCAGCGGATTCCCGGGCTGCCCGGGTTCCATGCGACGACCGCCGCGACCGCCAACCCGGCCGCGCGCGCATCGCGGCAGCCCCGCTGACCGGCGGGCGTCGCGGTCACGGCCGGCCCGGGTGCCGATCCGCCACCGTTTTCCCGATCCGCCGGATTCCCGCTATTGCGGCGCCCCCGGCGGCGGCGGCAGGCCGTTCGGCTAAAATGCCGCACTTTCCACCTTGTCCGGCCCGCTCGCCATGCAACCCGCCTCCTCCGCCCAACCCGCCGCCCATGGCGCCGACGCCGCAGATGCGGCCCGCGACCTCGTCTACGGCCCGAACGACCGGCCGGCGCCGATGGTCGCCTTCGTCGCAGCGCTGCAGCACCTGCTGGCGATCATCGTGCCGATCGTCACGCCCGGCCTGCTGATCTGCCAGGCGCTCGGCGTGTCCAGCCGCGATACGACCCTCATCGTGTCGATGTCGCTGGTGATTTCCGGCATCGCCACCTTCGTCCAGTGCAAGCGCTTCGGCCCGCTGGGCGCCGGCCTGCTGATCGTCCAGGGCACGAGCTTCAACTTCGTCGGCCCGCTGATCGCCGGCGGCAGCCTGATGGTCAAGCAAGGCACGCCGGTCGAAACCGTGATGGCCGCGATCTTCGGCGTCGTGATTGCGGGGTCGTTCGTCGAAATGGGCGTGTCGCGCATCCTGCCGTTCGTGAAGCGCCTGATCACGCCGCTCGTCACCGGCATCGTCGTGCTGCTGATCGGCCTCACGCTGATCAAGGTCGGCCTCATCAGCATGGGCGGGGGCTTCGGCGCGATGGCCAACGGCACCTTCGCGAGCGCGGAGAACCTGACGCTGTCGGGCCTCGTGCTCGGCACGATCATCCTGCTGAACCGCGTGCCGATCGTGTGGGTGCGCAGCACCGCGCTCGTCATCGCACTCGTCATCGGTTATCTCGCGGCCGCGTTCCTCGGCCGCCTCGACTTCACCGGCATGCACCAGGCCGCGCTGTTCCAGGTCCCGACGCCGCTGCACTTCGGCATCGGCTTCTCGTGGTCGCTGTTCGTGCCGATGCTGATCATCTACCTCGTCACGTCGCTCGAAGCGATCGGCGACGTCACGGCCACCAGCAAGATCTCGAACGAGCCGGTCGAAGGCCCGGTGTGGATGCAGCGGATCAAGGGCGGCGTGCTCGTCAACGGCGCGAACTCGCTGCTGGCCGGTGTGTTCAATACGTTTCCGAGCTCGGTGTTCGCGCAGAACAACGGCGTGATCCAGATCACCGGCGTCGCCAGCCGCCACGTCGGCATCTGGATCGCGGGGATGCTCGTGGTGCTCGGCCTGTTCCCGGTCGTCGCCGGCGTGCTGCAGGCCGTGCCGGAACCCGTGCTCGGCGGCGCGGCGATGGTGATGTTCGGCGCGGTGGCCGCATCGGGCATCAACATCCTCGCGGGCGTCCACCTCGATCGCCGCGCGCTGCTGATCATCGCGGTGTCGCTCGCGCTCGGCCTCGGCGTGTCGCAAGTGCCGGACATCCTCAACAGCCTGCCGCACGCGCTGAAGAACGTGCTGGAATCGGGCGTGGCGACGGGCGGCATCTGCGCGCTCGTGATGAACTGGTTCCTGCCGGAAAAGAAGTAAGCGGATGATCCGCACGACGCGCGGTGCGCCTGACGGGCCGCACCGTGTGTCGTACCGGCCGGCACCCGCGGCGCCCGGTGCGGGCAACGCGATCGGCGTATCGCCAACCGGCCGACTCCGCTCGCGCCACCCGTTGCCCCGATTCCACGCTGCGCCGCGTCGCGCCTGGAACCGCCCGTCCGCTATCGCCGGCATCACCGGTTCCCGCACGAACGCGGCATCGGACAATTGCAGCAGCGTACGCACGACAGCCGCCACGTCGTGAACCGGCACCAGCGCGCCATCGCAAGGGCGTCCGGCGCGGCACACGCCACACGTCACACGCCACGAGACGCGCACGCCGAACTGCGCTTTCGACGCGCCCCGGGGTTATCGACCCCGTGTGGGCGGCGATCAAAGGTCAAACCCGGTCACGCCGCCTTGGCCGATCGATTTGTGCTGGTTAGAATCACGACATGCCCCGAGCCCCCGCCCCCGACAACGCCCCCGAGACGCCCGCCGTCCCCGTCAAGGAACGCGCGACCGTCGTCTGCTACCGCGGTGAACGAGTCCTGCTCGTCGCCCGCGCGGCGTCGCGCTGGGCCCTTCCCGGCGGCACGATCAAGCGCGGGGAATCGCCGCTCGAAGCCGCGCATCGCGAGTTGTCCGAAGAAACCGGCATAACCGGCCAGACTCTCGTCTATTCGATGCAGTTCACCGGGCTCGCAAAGATCCATCATGTGTTCTTCGCGGAAGTCGGTCTGGACCAGACGCCGCAAGCGAACAACGAGATCGAGAAATGCAAGTGGTTTCCGATCGACGGCGTCGACGGATTGCGCGCAAGCATTCCGACGAAGCGAATCGTCGAACTCGTCCATCAACACGAAATCCGCAAGGCGTAGCGCGCGACAGACGAGAGCATGCGTCGGCCGGCGGCCGGATCGAGTCGCTGGTCGTGAACCCGCGACGCACGACCGCTCAGTGCATGCGCTTCCTGCGCAATTCGCGCGTGGAATAGACGACGACGAAGATGCCCAGCATCGCGGCACCGGACGCCATGAAGTCGTTTGCGCTACCCGAACCGTGCAGGGACGTCGGGAATATGCCGAGACTCAATCCTGCGGCCGCGAGAAGCAATCCTGCAGCCACGCCCCAGATCGGCCCGGCGGTCTTGTCGATTTTATTTTTCATGCAGCACCCGTCTACAGTCATTACCTGAACGGTATCGGCCAAGCACGCCGCGTCTACCTTCAGTGATTCCACTATAGCCCGGAAAAAAATCATTGAAGCTTTAGTGCTTCTACCGATCAAGTTTTATCGATCGCGGCCGCCCGGGCGGGCTGTTGTGAACGATGCCGCTCCGGATTGCAGTCCCGGTGTTCCGGGAACGTGCCCGGTATCGCCGACGTCGGCATGCACACCTCCGCGAGTGGCCGGAATGGATCGGCAATCCGGCTCGGCCGAGCCGGCGCCGGCCACCGAAGAACGCATATGCCGCACGCCCATATGCATTCCACGATCGCTTGTTTTACCGCACAACGTCGCGGCGCTAAGCTCGGAACCCGCCGTCGACTTCCCAATGGCTTCCCCGCCTCCGCCCACCATGCCGAACTCCGCCGAACAGGCCGCCGACTGGCTGCTCTCCGGACTCGAACTGCGCAGCACGCTGTTTCACGTGGGCCGGTATTGCGGCGTCTATCGCGCATCGACGGCCGGCCATCAGCGCGCGAGCTTCCACCTCGTGCTCGAAGGCGCATGCTGGTTGCACCTGCCCGCCCGGAACGGCCGTGCCGCGCACAGCACGCGCCTCGTCGCCGGCGACGCGGTGTTCCTGATGCACGACATGACGCATTGCCTGACGCCCGACGCGGTTGCGCCGTCCGACGACGAATACACGGTACGGATCGGCACGATGACGCCGCTTGCCGAGCCTGCGTCGTCACCGGGCGACGTCGCGCTGGCATGCGGTTTCTTCGAGTTTCGTTCCGATCTCGGCGACGCGATCGCCGGCCTGTTGCCCGACCACCTCCTGGCGCGCCACGACGACGCGAAGCTGGCGGGCGCACGCACGCTGTTCGACCTGATCCGCACCGAAGCGGCGCGTGCCCAGGATGCACCGTCGCCGCTCGTCAATCGTCTGACGGATGCGCTGTTCTTCTATGCACTGCGTGCCGTCGCGAGCAGCGACGATTTTGCGCCGGGCCTGTGGTCGGTCATGCGGCGCGCCGAATTTACGCCGCTCGTCGGCGCGATCATCGAGAAACCCGGCGACGACTGGACCACGCACACGATGGCCGCGTTTTGCCACATGTCCCGCGCGCGCTTCTGCAAGCAGTTCGCGCAGGCATGCGGACAGCCGCCTGCGCAGTTCCTTGCGCTGCTGCGCATGAAGGTCGCGGCCGAGATGCTGCGGCAGGGAGCATCCACGCTCAGCACGGCCGAGCATGTCGGCTATCAGTCGGAATCCGCCTTTGCGCAGGCATTCAAGCGCGTCACCGGCCTGCCGCCCGGCACCTGCCGCCGCGCCCCGGAGCGCACCGGCGCGACACCCGTGCATTGACGCGAGACAAACGCGCATGAAACAGAGACGGCCGCGCATTGCCGGCTCGACCGGCGCCGCCAACAATGACGGCTTTCCGATCGAGGATGCCATGAGCCGCCTGCCCCTCCAAACCGTCGAAAGCGCGCCCGAAGCCAGCCGCCCGTTTCTCCAGAAGTCGCAAGCCGCCAACGGCTTCCTGCCGAATCTTGTAGCCGCACTCGCCAATGCACCGGTTGCGCTCGAAACGTACCTGACCGTCGGTGAAATCAATTCACGCAGCGGCCTCACGCTGGCCGAGCGCGAAATCGTGCAGATCACCGCCGCCGCCGTTCATGGCTGCGGTTTCTGCGTGGCCGGCCATACGGCGGTCGCGCTGAAGAAGGCGCAATTGCCCGCCGCGCTCGTCGACGAGGTCCGCGCCCAGCGCCCGCTGTCCGACGCGCGCCTCGAGGCGGTCGCCACGTTCACGCGCGACGTGATCGCGACGCGCGGCGCCGTGTCCGACGAAGCGCTCGCCGCGTTCAAGGCGGCCGGCTACAGCGATGCCGGCGCGCTTGAAGTGGTACTCGGCGTGAGCCTCGCGACGCTTTGCAACTTCGCGAACAACCTGGCGCGCAACGAACTGAATCCGCAGCTCGAAGCGTATCGCTGGGAGCCGACGGCGCGCGCAGCATGACCGCGCCGGCGAGCTCCGATGCGTTCGACGCATGGCTCGAGGCCAATGCCGACGCGCTCGACGTCGACCCGTCGCGTGCGGCGGACATCCTGCCGCAGCTGGTGCGCTCGCGCACCGTCGCCGTCGGTGTGCCGGAGGTCATGGGCGGCACGGGCGGCACGATCGCGGACGCGATCGACACGGTGGCCGCCGTCGCGCAACGCTCGTTGACGGCCGCATTCGTGCTGTGGGGACATCGCACCTTCATCGAATACGTACTGCAGAGCGACAACGACGCGCTGCGTGCGCGCTGGCTGACGCCGCTGCTCGACGGCGAAGTGGCGGGCGCCACCGGTCTTTCGAACGCGATGAAGTATCTGTCCGACATCGAGCCGTTGCAGATGCACGCGGCCCGCAGCGGCGACGCGTTCGTGCTGAACGGCAGCCTGCCGTGGATCACGAACCTGCGGCGCGAAGGCTTCATCGCCGCCGCCGCGTTCGATCACGACGACGGTACGCCGCCGTCCGTCTTCGCGATTCCGCATGACGCGCGGGGCGTCGAGCGCAGCGACGATCTCGACCTGATCGGCCTGCGCGCGAGCAATACGGCCGCGCTGCGCGTGAGCGATACCGTCCTCGACGAATCGTACCGCCTCGCGGCCGACGCACCGGCCTGGCTCGCGCGCGTGCGCCCGGCGTTTCTCGGCTTGCAATGCGGGATGTCGATCGGGCTGGCGCGGCGCGCGTTGCTGGCCACGCTGGATGCCAGCGAGCCGTCGCGCGCGTCGATCGGCGCGGAAATTCGTGAACTCGAAACGACGCTCGCCGATCAGGCCGCGCAGTTGAAGCGCGGCGTGATCGACGGCACCTTCCTCCACGCGCCCGCGACGATGTTCGAACTGCGCATCGCGCTCGTCGAGACCGTCTCGCAGGCGGTCTCGCTCGAAGTGCAAGCCACCGGAGGGCGCGGCTATCTGCGCGGCCAGAGCGGCAGCGCGCGGCGCGTGCGCGAAGCGTCGTTCATCCCGATCGTGACGCCGAGCCTCGTGCAGTTGAAATCGCAGCTCGCGCGGCATCGACGGGCGGCGGCAGCATGACGCAAGGCGCGCACATCGTCGCGAACGGCGTCACGTTGCGGTACGGATCGCGCAGCGTGCTGAACGGCGTCGACCTGTCGGTTGCGCCCGGCGAACTCGTTGCGCTGCTCGGGCCGAGCGGTTGCGGGAAGTCGTCGCTGCTGCGGGCCATCGCCGGCCTGACGCGAACCGCATCCGGCACGATTCGCGTCGATGGCGAGCCCGTCGACGGCCCGCGCCCGGAGGTCGCCCTCGCGTTTCAGGACCCCTGCCTGCTGCCGTGGCTCACGGTCGAGCGGAACGTGGGATTCGGGCTGACCTTCGCGCGTCAACCGCACCTGACACGTGCAGACCGCAAGGAACGCGTGACGAGCGCATTGGCCGCCGTCGGGCTCGACCATGCACGGCACGCGCTGCCTTCGCAGTTGTCGGGCGGCATGGCACAGCGCGCGGCGCTGGCGCGCTGCCTGGCGCGGGCGCCGCGCGCGCTGCTGCTCGACGAACCGTTCGGCGCGCTCGACGAAGTGACCCGCGCCGACATGCAGCAGCTCCTGATTGCCGCGGTGAGCAACACCGGCGCGTCCGCGCTTCTGGTCACGCACGATATCGACGAAGCGCTGCTCGTCGCCGATCGGATCGTGCTGCTCGGCAGGCGCGGCACGCTGGTCGGACGCTGGACCGTCGAACTGCCGCAGCCGCGGCACACGCAAGTGCGCTCGCTCGGCGAGCTGCGCATCTCCATTCTCCAGGCGCTGCAGAACTCGATTTCAGCAGCCGCCTGAATCCGGCCGATACCAGCGGGGAATCCTCATGTGCAACGTACCGATGTCACGACGCGAATGGCTGAAGCTCGCGTCGCTCTTTACCGTCGCGGGCGCGGCGCCGCTGCTGAAAGCATCCGGCGCACGCGCGGCAGCCGATCCGAATGCGCCCGTGCGCATCGGCTACCTGCCGATCACCGATGCGGCGCCGCTGCTCGTCGCACACAACAACGGCTACTTCGACGCGGCCGGCATCCAGGCGGAGAAGCCGACGCTGCTGCGAAGCTGGGCGCAGCTGGTCGAGGCGTTTCTGTCGGGACAGGTCAACGTCGTGCATCTGCTGTCGCCGATGACCGTGTGGGCGCGCTATGGCAGCAAGGCGCCCGCGAAGGTCGTCGCATGGAATCACGTGAACGGCTCTGCGCTGACGGTTGCGCCCGACGTGAACACCGTGGCAGACCTCGGTGGCAAGACGGTTGCGGTGCCGTTCTGGTATTCGGTGCACAACGTCGTGCTGCAGGACCTGCTGCGCGCGCAGGGTCTCGCGCCCGGACTCAAACAGTCGGGGCAGCCGGGGCCGAAGGAAGTCAACCTGGTCGTGATGGCGCCGTCCGACATGCCGCCCGCACTGGCGTCGAAAAAGATCGCGGGATATATCGTCGCCGAGCCGTTCAACGCGGCCGCCGAGCAGCTGAACATCGGCAAGATTCTCCGCTTCACGGGCGACGTGTGGCGCAACCACGCGTGCTGCGTGATCTTCATGCACGAGCAGGACCTGACGCAACGCGCGGCGTGGTCGCAGAAGGTCGTCGATGCGATCGTCAACGCCCAGCTGTGGACGCGCGCCCATCCGCAAGAGGCGGCCAGGCTGCTGTCGAAGGAAGGCCCGAACCGCTACACGCCGCATCCTTCGCAACTGCTCGCACGCGTGCTCGCGCCGCAAGCCGCCGATCAGGGGCGCTATCTCGGCGATCGCGCGATCCAGCACGCGAACTGGGGCGTGAAGCGCATCGACTTCCAGCCGTATCCATATCCGAGCTATACGGAAGAACTCGTGCGCCGGTTGAAAACGACCCAGGTGGAAGGCGCGAGCCAGTTCCTCGCGTCGCTCGATCCGAAACGGGTCGCCAGCGACCTGGTCGACGACCGGTTCGTGAAGAAGAGCATCGAAGCGCTGGGTGGCTTGTCGGCGTTCGGCCAGGAAGGCGGTTATGCACGCAAGGAGACGATCGTTGTCTAGCGTGCTCGTTCGGGAAACGTCGGCGGCGGCGCGGCGTCCGGTGCCCGCGTCCACGCATTGGCGCAGCATCGTGCTGGGCGGTGCGGGGCTGGCGGCCGCCCTGGCGCTGTGGTGGCTCGCCGTCACGCTGCTCGCGGGCCACAACGCGATGGCCGCGCAGTTCGCGCCGCAGCGTGCGTTCGAAGCGCTGCCGTCGCTCGTCGCCGAGGACCAGCTGCTCGTGCATGTGGCGACCAGCCTCAGGCGCATCGCCGTCGGGCTGGCGTGGGCGCTCGTGGTCGGCGTGCCGTTGGGATTCGCGATCGGCCGTCTGCGCTGGCTCGAACGGACGCTGTCGCCGACGCTGCAGTTTCTTCGCATGATCTCGCCGCTTTCGTGGATGCCGCTTGCGGTGATGTCGCTCGGCGTCGGCGATCGCGCGGTGTATTTCCTGCTCGCTTTCGCCGCGGTGTGGCCGCTGGTGATGAGCACCGCATCGGGTGTCGCGCATCTCGACCGGCGCTGGGTCCAGCTTGGCGAAAGCCTTGCCGCCACGCGCGCGGAAATGCTCTGGCACATCTACGTGCCGGGTATCGCCGCGCATGTGCTCACCGGCGTGCGCCTCGCGATCGGCATCTTATGGATCGTGCTGGTCCCGGCGGAAATGCTCGGCGTGAGCGCGGGGCTCGGCTACCTGATTCTCGACACGCGCGACCGGCTCGCGTATTCGGAGCTGACGGCCGTGATCCTCGTGATCGGCATGCTCGGTTTCCTGCTCGATCTGGCCGCGCGCGCAGTCGCGGCCCGGCTGTCGAGCGATATGTCGGGGGGTGATCGGTAGATTCCGGAGAGTCGGGGATGCGTTGAGTGGCGGAAGGCAGCAGGAGTCGAACCTACCCGGGAGTGTCTGACACCCCCAACTGGATTTGAAGTCCAGCCGTACCACCGGATACGAATGCCTTCCGTCGTGGGAAAAAAACAAAGAACAACGAGCGCCTACGCCTGAATACCCGCCCAACCGCTGTCAGGCCGCAGGAAGTGAAGATCGCGGTGGAAGCGAGTATACCCAACCCGGTCGAAGAACTCGAGAATCTGGATCGCACGCTTGCGGCCGAGCCCCGTCGCGTCGCGGAACGTCGCGGCATCGAGCCCGCCGTCGCGCGACGGCGCGAGATGCGCAACCAGTTCCGCGAGTTCGCGCACGACGTCCGCGTGATAGAACAGGTCGCGCACGACCTGGTGCACGTCGCCGCGCCGTGCGAGCTTGCGCAGCACGGTACGCACCGCGTCCTCGGCCGCCCCCGTGTCGCGGGCCAGGTCGCGCACCCACGGCGGATCGAAGCGCCCCGCATGAATCAGCGGCAGCAGTTGCTGCGCCAGCGCTTCCTCGCGCGGCTCGAGGCTCACCGAATGCGACGGCAGGTGCAGCCACGGCCCGCTTCGCGCCACTTCGCCGCCGGTCACCAGCGCATCGACGAGCGCGCGCCACAGCGCATCGCCGGCGAGCGGCGCCGCCATCCGCCGCAGCCGCGCGGCGTCGAGCCCCTGCTCGTCGGGCATGCGCTCGTGATACGCGCGCAGCGTATCGATCGCCCGCGTCTGCAGCGCACGCCAGTGCGCATGCGCAATCACCGCTCCGTCATTCGACGCGGCGTCGCGCTGCCCGATCGCCAGCGCGTCATCCGGCAAAACCAGCGCGTTCGGCGCAAAACCCGTCAGATGCGTGAGCATCGCGCGCGGGACGCCGAGCGGCGCCTGCGCGAGCAGCGCATCGAGACGCCCTGCGTCGAGCCATTCGGCCAGCGCGTCGAGCCACGCGCGGCGCTGGGGCGTACGACGCTTGCGCGCCGGCCCGAACGGGTCGAGCACGCGGCCGCCGCCGACCGTGCGCGTCGCCTGCGGATTGCGGACGATGAAGCGGTCGCCCGGCAACGCAAACACCGGTTCGTCGAATACCAGTTGCACGCGCATCCGCTGGCCGGCCGCAAGCGTATCGCCGTCGAGCAGCGCGACATGCGCGACGCGATGCAGCGTGCCGAGATGCACGTGCAGCGGTGCCCAGTGCGTGAGCGTCAGCCCCGCATCCGCGAGCAGCGTCAGTTCGACGTCGAGACGCGGCGACGTCGCGACGAGCCGCGCATCGGCCACGGTATCGCCGCGCTCGACATCGGCCTTGTCGACCCCGGCCAGGTTCAGTGCGCAACGCTCGCCCGCGCGGCCGGCCTCGACCGGCCGGTTCTGCGCATGGATGCTGCGCACGCGCGCCGCGCCGCCCGTGCGCACGATCGCGAGCGTATCGCCGGTCGCGACGCGGCCCGCGAACGCGGTGCCCGTCACGACGGTGCCCTGCCCCGAGAGCGTAAACACACGATCGACCGCGAGCCGGAACAGCCCGTCGTCGCGGCGTGCGCGCCACGCGATCGCCGCGTCGGCCAGGTGACGCTTCAACGCGGCGACACCCGGATCGTCCACGGCCGTCGCCCGCGTTTCGAAGATCGGCACGCCGGCCAGCGTCGAATCGTTCAGCCACGCGGCGATCTCGTCGCGCACCTCGGCCACGCGCGCGGCGTCGACGCGATCGCACTTCGTCAGCGCGACGGCGCCATGCGTGACGCCGAGCAGTTGCAGGATCGCGAGATGCTCGCGCGTCTGCGGCATCACACCGTCGTCGGCGGCAATCACGAGCAGCGCGAAGTCGATACCGCATGCGCCGGCCGCCATCGTGTGAATCAGCTTCTCGTGGCCCGGCACGTCGATCAGGCCGAGCACGTCGCCGTTGTCGAGCGGCGTATACGCATAACCGAGTTCGATCGAGATGCCGCGCGCCTTCTCTTCCTTCAGGCGGTCGGTATCGACGCCCGTCAGCGCGCGCACCAGCGTCGTCTTGCCGTGGTCGATGTGTCCGGCGGTACCGACGATCATGCAGCGGGCCCCGCGAGCGGCACGCATTGCGCGATGAACGCCGCCTCGTCGGCCGCTTCGAGGCAGCGCAGGTCGAGCCGCAGCGCGTTGTCGGCCACGCGGCCGATCACCGGGCGCGGCCATTCGCGAAGCTGCTTCTCGAGCTGCGCGAGCGCGCGGCCGCCGCGCTTGCCGTCCGCCGTGCGCACGACGAGCCCGGCGCTCGGCAACTGGTCGACCGGCAGCGCACCGCTGCCGATCTGGCTGAACATCGGCTCGACCGCTACGTCGAAACCGCCGCCGAGCGCGGCCTGCAGCGCCGGACGCACGCGTTCGGCGGCCTCGGCGATCTCGCCGTGCGGGCGCGTCAGCAGGCGCAGTGTCGTGAGCCGGTCGCGCAGGAACTCGGGGGACTGGTAGAGGCGCAGCACGGGTTCGAGCGCCGCGAGCGTCAGCTTGCCGACGCGCAGTGCGCGCTTGAGCGGATGTTTCTTGATCTTCGCGATCAGCGCGCGATCGCCGACGATCAGGCCGGCCTGCGGCCCGCCAAGCAGCTTGTCGCCGCTGAACGTGACAACGTTTGCGCCGGCGGCGACGGTTTCCTGCACGGTCGTCTCGTGCGGCAGGCCCCATTGCGTCAGGTCGGCGAGCGTGCCGCTGCCGAGATCGACGGCGACCGGCAGCCCGTGCTCGCGCGCGAGCGGCGCGAGTTCGGCGAGCGACGTCTCCTTCGTGAAGCCGCTGATCGCGTAGTTGCTGCAGTGCACCTTCATCAGCAGCGCGGTGCGCGGGCCGATTGCCTCCGCGTAGTCGCGCAGATGGGTGCGGTTGGTCGTGCCGACTTCGCGCAGCCTGGCGCCTGCGCGGCTCATGATGTCGGGGATGCGGAATGCGCCGCCGATCTCGACCAGCTCGCCGCGCGACACGACGACTTCCCGCTTCGTCGCCAGCGCCGACAGCGCCAGCAGCACGGCCGCCGCGTTGTTGTTGACGACGGTCGCGGCTTCCGCGCCCGTCAGTTCGCACAGCAGATCGTCGATCAGGTCGTCGCGATCGCCGCGGCGGCCCGTGGCGAGGTCGAATTCGAGGTTGACGGGGCGCGTGAGCGCGTCGACCACCGCGCGCACCGCGTCGTCGGGCAACAGCGCGCGCCCGAGGTTCGTGTGCAGCACGGTGCCGGTCAGGTTGAACACGGTGCGCACCGCGCCCGTGCTCTGCGCGGCCAGCGCGCGCGCGACGGCCGCGGCGATGCGCGGTTCGTCGAGCGGTTCGGCCCCCGCCGGATCGTGCTGCGCGGCGGTACGCCAGCGTTCGAGCTCCGCGCGCACGGCGTTCAGCACGCGCGTGCGGCCGTAGTCGGCGAGCAGCGGTTGCAGCGGCGCCGACGACAGCACGCGCTCGACCGACGGCACACGCGCCAGCACGGCATTCAGTTCATTCAAACCGGGTTCGGTCACGTCGTGGTGGCTCCAGTCTCATGCTTCGCAGTCGGCCGGCGCCGGCGCTCGCGCGCCGCCCCGGCCGATGTCGTCAATCCGCTTCCTGCGCGACGTCCGGCCACAGCAGCGGGTTCGGCGAACTGCGCTGGTAACCGGCCTCGTTCATCAGCAGGTCGAGCGTGAGGCTCGCGAGATCGTCCGCCAGCGGCTCGAACTCGTAGTCCTTGTCCTGATAACCGATCTTGCGATAGGTCTTGCACTCGTCGCACGATTCGGCCTTGACGGCTTCGCTGCCGCCCTCGATCCCGTGATACGCGATGCCTTTCGTCGAATCGCAGTGCGAGCACTTCGTGCGCACCATGTGCCACTCGGTCGTGCACAGCCCGCACTGCAGGAAACGGTAGCCCTGGTACTGCCCGCCGACCCGCACGACGCTCGCGACCGGGTGCGTGCCGCACACGGGGCACAGCCCCGGCTGGTCGAGGTACGGGACGTCGGCCGGCGCAACGCAGCTTGCGAGATCCGTCCAGACGACCTGCAGCGCGGCCATCAGGAACGGCGCGGTGGCCGGATCGACTTCGGCGAAGCGCAGTGCGAGGATCGCGTCGGCCTGCGCGTCGAGTTCGGCGGGCGCCATCAGGCGCAGCCGGTCGAGCAGCTTCGCGAGCTGCGGGTTGACGAGCCCGGCACCTTCGACGCGGTCGAGCAGTTCGTACAGCACGGCACGCCATTGCGGGTTGCGCTCGCCGTCGAGCGCCGGTATGAGCGGCATCGAATGCTGCTGTGCAAGCGCGATCGCTTCCTTCGACGGCAGCGGCAGTTCCAGCGTCTGCAGCGTCGCGTGCTGCGCATCGGCGACGGTGGCCATCAGCCGCAGGTAGCCGCTGATCGGGTTCAGGTCGGCCAGCTTGCGCAGCCGCGCGGCGCGCGCCGAGAACGCGGTGGCGCGCTCCGGCAGGCGAAAGCGCGGGATGGCCGAATGATCGAGTGTCGATATCTCGGTCGGTTCGAGGATGCGTTGTGTCACAAAAATGTCTTCCAAATAAACAAGCGCCGACGCATCGGCGCTTTCGGCAGTTCCAGCGAAGGAACGGAACGCCCCGCCGTGGCCGGCGAGCCGCCCCGCCCCGGTGCGTTATTTCACGCTTTCACGGAACCACTTCGGGTGATGCTTGCGAGCCCAGCCCAGCGTGACGGTGCCGCGCACCATCGCGCCGATCGAGCCCTTCACCCACAACGCCGCGTAAATGTGCACGATGATGCTCGCGATCAGCACGAAGGCCGCCACGGCATGCACGACAGCGGCCGCGCGGATCACCCCGATCGGGAAGTAGAACGAGAAGTAACGCCGCCAGATCACGACTCCCGACAGCAGGAGCAGCAACAGGCACGCCACCAGCGTGAAGAATAGCAGCTTCTGCCCGGCGTTATAGCGCCCGACGGGCGGCAGCTTGTCTTCCTGGTTGGTCAGCACGTCGCCGATCTGCTTCAGCCATTGGCGATCGTCCGCGTCGAGCGCATTGTGGTGCCAGAAACGCACGACCAGGATCGCGAACGACACGAACATCACGAGGCCGACGAACGGATGCAGGATCCGCGTCCACTGGCCGCCGCCGAACAGCGCGGTCAGCCAGAACATCGACGGATGAAACAGCGCGAGGCCGGACAACGCGAGCAGCACGAACGTGATCGCGGTGATCCAGTGGTTCGTGCGCTCGTTCGGCGTGTAGCGGACGATCAGGTTGGGGTCGTCGTGGTTCATTTCGCGTCCTCCTTGATGCGTCGCGCTTCGTCGCGCGCGGCCGATTCTTCCTCGTCGCTCACCTCGTTCGGACCGACCCGGACGTAGTGGAAGAACCCGGCAAGCGCGGTCAGCGCGATGCCGGCCACCGCGAGCGGTTTCGCAATGCCCTTCCACAGCTTCACCATCGGGCTGATCGACGGGTTGTCGGGCAGCCCGTGGTACAGCGACGGTTTATCGGCATGGTGCAGCACGTACATCACGTGCGTGCCGCCGACGCCCTGCGGGTCGTACAGCCCCGCATGCTCGAAGCCGCGCTCCTTCAGGTCCTCGATCCGCTCGGCCGCGTGCTGCTTCATGTCCTCCTTGGTGCCGAACACGATCGCGCCCGTCGGGCAGGTCTTCACGCAGGCCGGTTCCTGGCCGACCGCGACGCGGTCGGAACAGAGCGTGCACTTGTACGCGCGATGATCCTTCTTCGAGATCCGCGGAACGTTGAACGGGCAGCCGGTCACGCAATAGCCGCAACCGATGCAGTTCTCCTCGTGGAAATCGACGATTCCGTTGTTGTACTGCACGATCGCGCCCGGCGACGGGCACGCCTTCAGGCAGCCCGGATCCTCGCAGTGCATGCAGCCGTCCTTGCGGATCAGCCACTCGAGGTCGCCCGCCGGGTTCTCGTATTCGGCGAACCGCATCACCGTCCACGAGTGCTCGGAGAGGTCGGCCGGGTTGTCGTACACGCCGACGTTGGTGCCGACCTCGTCGCGCAGGTCGTTCCACTCCATGCATGCCGTCTGACATGCCTTGCAGCCGATGCACTTCGATACGTCGATCAGCTTCGCGACGCTCCCGGTCACCGGTTCGCGCACCGTGGGCGGTGGCGTCGTGGTGGCCGAGACGCGCTTGATATCCAGCGATTGCAATGCCATCTCTTTCCCCTTACGCCTTTTCGACCTTCACCAGGAACGACTTGAATTCCGGTGTATAGGAGTTGCCGTCACCCACGGACGGAGTCAGGGTATTCGCGAGATAGCCGGGCTTCGTCAGACCCTTGAAGCCCCAGTGCAACGGGACACCGACCGTCTGGACCTTCTTGCCGTCGACCATCAGCGGCTTGATCCGCTTCGTGACGAGGGCGACCGCGATGATGTAGCCGCGCTTGGACGACACCTTCACGCGCTCGCCATGCGCGACGCCGACTTCCTTCGCGAGGTCTTCGCCGATCTCGACGAATTGCTCGGGCTGGATGATCGCGTTCAGCCGTGCATGCTTGGTCCAGTAGTGGAAATGCTCGGTCAGCCGGTACGTGGTCGCCGCGTGCGGGAACTCCGGTGCCTGGCCGAACGACGCCCGGTCGTCCGGGAACACGCGGGCGGCCGGGTTGTTCAGCGCCAGCGGGTTGTTCGGGTGCAGCGGGTTCGTGCCGATCGGCGTTTCGAACGGCTCGTAGTGCTCGGGGAACGGGCCTTCGTTCATCCCCGCACGCGCGAAGAAGCGCGCGACACCTTCCGGATTCATGATGAACGGCCCCATCCCGTTTTCGGGTGGTTCGTCCGCCTTGAAATCGGGGATGTCGGCGCCCTTCCACGCGCTGCCGTTCCAGCCGATCAGCTTGCGGGTCGGGTCGAACGGCTTGCCGCTCACGTCGCACGATGCGCGGTTGTACAGGATCCGCCGGTTCGCCGGCCAGGCCCACGCCCAGTTCAGCGTCTGGCCGATGCCGGTCGGATCGGAGTTGTCGCGCCGCCCCATCTGGTTGCCGGCCTGCGTCCAGGCTCCGCAGAAGATCCAGCAGCCGCTCGCGGTCGTGCCGTCGTCCTTCAGCTGCGCGAACGCGGCCAGCTGCTCGCCTTTCTTCACGAGCGTCTTGGCCGGATCCTTCGGATCGGGCTGGTCGGCGAGCGCCTTCCCGTTGAATTCCATCGCGAGTTCTTCGGGCGTCGGGCTTTCCGGGTTCGCGTACGGCCAGGTCAGGTTGACGATCGGGTCCGGATACTTGCCGCCGTCCGTCTGGTACATCTTGCGCATGCGCAGGAACAGCCCCGACATGATCTCGAGGTCGCTACGCGCTTCGCCCGGCGGCTCCGCGCCCTTCCAGTGCCATTGCAGCACGCGGCTCGAACTCACGAGCGAACCGTTTTCCTCCGCAAAACACGTGGTGGGCAGACGGAACACCTCGGTCTGGATCTTCGACGCGTCGACGTCGTTGTAGTCGCCGTGATGCTTCCAGAACTCGGACGTCTCGGTCGCGAGCGGATCCATGATCACGAGCCACTTGAGCTTCGCGAGCCCTGCCGCCGTCTTCACCTTCGACGGCGCCGCCGCGAGCGGGTTGAAGCCCTGGCAGATGTAGCCGTTCATCTTGCCGGCATTCATCAGCTCGATCGCCTGCAGCAGGTCGTACTGCTTGTCCAGCTTCGGCAGGTAATCGTAGGCCCAGTTGTTCTCGGCGGTCGCCGCGTCGCCCCACCAGGACTTCATGAAGCTGACGTGGAAGGCCTTGTAGTTCTTCCAGTAGCTCAGCTGGTTCGGCCGCAGCGGCTGCTGCACGCGCTTCTTGATGTAGCCGTCGAAATCCTGCTCGGCCTGCATCGGCAGCGTCATGTAGCCCGGCAGCAGGTTCGACATCAGCCCGAGGTCGGTCAACCCCTGGATGTTCGAGTGGCCGCGCAGCGCGTTCATCCCGCCGCCGGCGATGCCGATGTTGCCGAGCAGCAGCTGCACCATCGCGCCGGTGCGGATGATCTGCGCGCCGATCGAGTGGTGCGTCCAGCCGAGCGCGTACAGCACCGTGCCGGCGCGGCCGGGAACGGCGGTGGTCGCGAGCATCTCGCACACCTTCAGGAACTTCTCCTTCGGCGTGCCGCAGACCTGCTGGACCATGTCCTGCGTATAGCGCGCGTAGTGCTGCTTCAGCAGGTTGTACACGCAACGCGGGTGCTGCAGCGTCGGGTCGACCTTCACGAAGCCGTCGTCGCCGCGCTCGTAGTCCCAGCTCGACTTGTCCGGGTACGCGTGTTTCTCCGCGTCGTAGCCGGAATAGATGCCGTCGTTGAACGCGAAATCCTCGCGCACGATGAACGAGAAGTCCGTGTAGTTCTTCACGTACTCATGCTGGATCTTGTCGTTCGTCAGCAGATAGTTGATCACACCGCCCAGGAAGACGATGTCGGTGCCGGTGCGGATCGGCGCGTAGTAGTCGGCCACCGAGGCCGTACGCGTAAAGCGCGGGTCGACGACGATCAGCCGCGCCTTGCGGTGCGCCTTCGCCTCCGTTACCCACTTGAAACCGCACGGATGGGCCTCGGCTGCATTGCCGCCCATCACGAGAATCACGTCCGCGTTCTTGATGTCGACCCAATGGTTCGTCATCGCTCCACGGCCAAACGTCGGGGCAAGACCTGCCACCGTCGGGCCATGTCAGACACGCGCCTGATTGTCGAATGCGAGCATCCCGAGACTGCGGACCGTCTTGTGCGTCAGGTAGCCGACCTCGTTGCTGCCCGCCGACGCGGCCAGCATGCCGGTCGTCAGCCAGCGGTTGACCTTCGCACCGTCCTCCGCCGTCTCGACGAAGTTCGCGTCGCGGTCGGCCTTCATCAGCTTCGCGATCCGGTCGAGCGCGTCGTTCCACGAGATCGGTTCCCACTTGTCCGAGCCGGGCGCGCGATACTCGGGGTGCGTCAGGCGGTTCGGGCTGTGGATGAAGTCGATCAGGCTCGCGCCCTTCGGGCACAGCGTGCCGCGATTGACGGGATGGTCGGGATCGCCTTCGATGTGGATGATGCTCGGCTGCGCGTTCTTCGCGCCGTCTCCGAGGCTGTACATCAGGATGCCGCAACCCACTGAACAGTAAGGACAGGTGTTGCGCGTTTCGACGGTGCGCGCCAGCTTGTACTGTCGGACTTCGGCGAGCGCTTCGGACGGAGAGAAGCCCATCAGGGCTAGACTCGATCCGGCAAGCGACGTAGCCGTCACCTTCAGGAACTGGCGCCGGGACATTTGGAGCATGGCTGGTCTCGGCGTTATTGTGGGGGTGAGGAAACTGAAAGGAATTATAGACAGTTCGCGCAACTATGTTCGAATCTTCGGATCAATACTGAATTGTCTGATTACCAACGATGATCCGCGTTCCGCGCGCCACCGAACCGTCATGAAACGACAGATCACCTCCGAAGCCACCCGTCTCGCGCAACAACAGGCCAACTGGGCCCTCACGGCGTTCAAGCGCTTCTCGGCCGACCGTTGCTCCGCGATGGCCGCGGGCATTGCATTCTTCTCCGCGTTCTCGCTCGCGCCGATGCTCGTGATGGTGATTGCCGTGGCCGGCTGGTTCTACGGCGACGACGCCGCGCGCGGCCAGGTGTTCGAACAGGCGCACCAGCTGATCGGCGACGACGCGGCGGCCAGCATCCAGACGATCGTGCAGAACGCGCACCGCGCGGGCGAGCGCGGCGGCCTCGCCACCCTGATCTCGTTCGCCGCGCTGGCCATCGGCGCGTCGGCCACCTTCGCGTCGCTCAGCGCCGCGCTCAGCGTGATCTGGCCGGCCACCGAGAACCGCTGGTCGAGCATGCTCGGGCTCGTGCGCGTGCGGCTGATCTCGTTCGGGCTCGTGCTCGGCGTCGCGTTCCTGCTGATCGTGTCGCTCGTGCTCGACACCGCGATCACGTTCGTCGGCACCTGGCTGCTGGGCAATTCGCCGTACGTGGTCGTCACGAACCTCGTGCAGTTCTTCGTCGGCATCGCCGTGCTCGCGGCCGCGTTCGCATCGCTGATGAAGTTCCTGCCCGATGCGCGCGTCGCGTGGCGCGACGCCGCGATCGGCGGCATCGTGTCCGCGATCCTGTTCTCGGGCGGCAAGAAACTGTTCGCGCTGTACCTCGCGCACGCGGGCACCGCCAGTGCATTCGGCGCGGCCGGATCGTTCGCGGTCCTGCTGATGTGGCTGTACTTCTCGGCGATCGTGCTGCTGCTCGGCGCGGAGTTCGCGGCGGCCCGCGGCAACGCGCATCGTCTCGCCGGTACCGCACCGGCCGTGTCCGCTCAAGCCGACCGGCCCGTCGATCGCATGCGCGACGACTAATTCACGCTGTTAGCAACGTCGCGGCGCGACCCCGCACACCCGTCTGCCCTCCTGCAACCAGGCAGTCCGCCGCGCATTCGCGTGACGTTGATACGTTCTTTGCATGCCCCGGCTTCGTTGCCGCAACCGCAAACGTTTGCAGGCATCCATTTCTGTCCGCCAACGGGCCGAAACAGGCTGCCTGCCGCAATGCGCGTCAACTTTTGAAACAATCGCGCCGCAGCAAATGTCAACTATTTCAAAAATGGGAACAGTCGTTGATGTGCTTGATATATATGGACTTTTTCGCGCTGTTACCTTTTCGAGACACTTTATTTTTTAGGCTTTCTTGCGTCTACGGCACTGAGCTATTCTCCAATCCGCAACAAATAACGATGAATCACTTGCGTGGAGAAACTCAACGATGAAGAAACTTGCTCTCTCGACCCTCTCGCTCGCCCTGCTGGGCGCCGCCGGCGCTGCTCAGGCACAGTCGAGCGTGACGCTGTACGGCGTGATCGACACGTCGATCACCTATGTTCACGGTAACGCAGGTCAAGGCAACAATTCGTGGTCGATGGGTAGCGGCAACCTGCAAGGCAGCCGTTTCGGCCTGAAGGGTTCCGAGGACCTCGGTGGCGGCCTGAAGGCGATCTTCCAGTTGGAAAACGGCTTCAACTCGGCATCGGGCGCACTGGGCCAGGGTGGCCGCATGTTCGGCCGCCAGGCATTCGTCGGCCTGCAGAGCGACCAGTACGGTACGGTCACGCTCGGCCGCCAGTATGACCCGCTCGTCGACCTGGTCCAGGCAGTCACGGCAGACAACTATTTCGGCAGCGTGTTCGCCACGCCGGGCGACGTCGACAACAACGACAACAGCCTGCGCGTCAGCAACGCAGTGAAGTACACGTCGCCGGTCTGGGCAGGCCTGCAGGTCGAAGCGATGTACGCATTCGGCGGTGTTGCAGGTTCGACCGGCAAGGGTCAGACGTGGGCAGCAGCAGCAGCGTACAACAACGGCCCGCTCGGCCTGGCTGCCGGCTACTTCCACGCGAACAACGCATCGGCACTCAGCGCCACCGGCACGCGTAGCGGCTGGGCCGGCTCGTCGGACGCGATCTTCGACGGCGATTCGGGCACGACCTTCATCAACAACGCGTTCACGTCGTCGACGTCGATCGGCATCGCGCAAGTGGCTGGCCAGTACGCATTCGGCCCGGTGACGGTCGGCGCCGGTTACAGCAACGCGCAATACAAGGCAGACGGCAACTCGGCGTTCGGCACGAACCAGAAGTACAACACGGGTCGCGCGTTCGTCACGTATCAGGCATCGGCACCGCTGCTGCTCGGCCTCGGCTACATCTACACGAAGGGCAACGGCGACAACAACGGCAAGTACCATCAGGTTTCGCTGGGCGCCGATTACTCGCTGTCGAAGCGCACGGACATCTACCTGGTTGGTGCGTATCAGCACGCAAGCGGCAAGAACGCGGACGGCACCGATGCGCAAGCGTCGATCGGCTCGTACGGTATCGCCGGCAAGAGCTCGCAAGAGCTGGTCGCACTCGGCCTGCGCCACAAGTTCTAAAAACGACGTACCCGGCGTGCATGGCGTCTCCGACGCCTTGCCGCCGAACTGGAAAGCCAGTCCCCGGTTTCGGCCGCGGCTGGCTTTTTTTTCGTCCGTTGCCGGTTGGTCTGCACGGCCCGCACGGCCTGCACGGGCCGACGGCCGATGCACGGGTACCCCACCCGCTCGTCACCCGGCCGGCAGCGGCGCCTGACGGCCGCAACGCGCCGGAAACGCGGTTTCCTGATGCCGGGCTCGCTCGCCATGGGTGCGCCGGACGACTACCATCCGCACTGTCGTGCCACGACCCCGGAGCGACGGCCGTTCGCCCCGGCGTGTCGATTTCGAAGGCCTTCATCCGTCGTACAGAGGTCGGCACGCGATTTGCGCCCCGGCCAATCCATACAGACAGGAGATTCGCCATGACGATTCAGAAGATCACGCCGTTCCTCTGGTACGCGGCGGAAGCCGAAGAAGCCGCCACCTTCTATGCAGGCATCTTTCCGGATTCGCGCATCGTGCGCGTCACGGCGGTGCCCGGCACCGACGGCACGCGGATGGTCGAGTTCGAGCTGTTCGGGCAGCCGTTCTTCGCGATGAGCCACCCGCGCACCGACACGTTCAACCACGCGATCTCGCTGCTGGTCAGCTGCGCCGACCAGGCGGAACTCGACCGCTACTGGAACGCCCTGCTCGACAACGGCGGCACGGCCGACGCCTGCGGCTGGCTGCGAGACCGCTACGGCGTCTCGTGGCAGATCGTTCCGGAAGCGCTGATCCCGATGATGTCCGACCGCGACACCGTCAAGGCCACGCGCGTGGCCGCCGCGATGATGCAGATGGTCAAGCTCGACGACGCCGTGCTGAAGGCCGCTTTTGCCGGTACGGCCGGCTGACGATGCACATCGCATAAGCGCGTGCGAATGATGCGCCGGGTCGCCGGACAGGCGTCCGGCTCGACGGCAAACGCGTGCGACAGCGTCGCAAACGCCCGTGATCCTCGTCGGTCCCGCACGCAAGCCGGCTACGTTCGCGGCATCTGCGGCGACGTCGACAGCATCGATTCGACCGTTCGCCGCGCGTAGCCGATGAATGCGGCGAGGGGTTCGCCCGACAGGATCGCCGTGCCTTCCTCGCCGCCTAGATAGGCGGCGCGCGCCGCCGCTACAACCGGACGGTACGTTTCCGGCAGACGCTCCAGCGCCCATGTCGCGGCGACGTCCTTGGGCGCGATCCTGCCGGTCGCGGCGCTGTACCAGATGCGCGCGAGCGCGAGCACCACGTTGCACTCATCGCCGCGCCAGCCCGGTTCGGCATGCCACTGCGCGACGGTCGCCAGCAACGCGGCGACAAAATCCCCCGCGGGCACCGGCTCGAGCAACGCAGCAGCCGGCGGACCAACCAGCGCGACACTGTGCTGCCGCACCTTCGTCAACAGGATCGCCAGATCGTGATCGACGAGCGCCGGCTCGACGATGCCGGCTTCGAGATCGTGACGCAGCCACTCGCCGAACTGCAGTTCGCGCCGCGCCGGATGACGCCACGGCACGATTTCGTCGTGCGCGACGACGGTCACTTCCAGTGCGCGCATGCCACCTGCGCGGCCGGGCGGCGTCGACACGGCGAGCAGGCCGAGCATCAGCGCACGCCGCGTCGGCTCGTCGGGCCGGGCCGACACCGTCGCCAGCAGGTCGATGTCGCTGCGCGGTTTCAGTCCGCCGTCGAGCGCCGAGCCGAACAGGTGGATCGCGTTCAGCGTCGCGCCGAGATGCCGCTCGATCGTGTCGCATGCGGCGGCGACCTGCGCCGCGATTTCGTCGGGAATGGTTTCAGTCACGATGCGCGTGTCTCGCGACGCGTACGCAACAGCCGCAATCGGCGCGGCGAGCGCGAGCCCGTGTGAGTGGATCGCCGTTCGTCATGGCGCATGCACGACACGGCGTCGAGCGTGCATCACGCGTCGAAACGGACTTTCCGCCATTTCGCTTCTGCACTTCTGCACTTCTTCGCGGCCGCGCGCTTTGCGCAGCGCAATAAAAATCCCCGCACGCTTTCGCGTACGGGGATCGTCGGACTTCGCAACGGCTGCCGAATGCATTCGGCAGCCGCCGCGCGGCATTACGCTGCCGCGTCCTTCAGCTTCTTCAGCGCACGTGCCTTCACGCGCACGCTGGCCGGCTTCGCCGGGAACCAACGCTCTTCGCCCGTGAACGGATCCTTGCCGAAGCGCTTCTTCTTCGCCGGCACGACTTGTGCCGTGATCTTCAGCAGACCCGGCAGCGTGAACTCGCCCGCGCCCTTCTTGTGGACCGAGCCGAGCACGACGTTCTCGAGTGCGACGAGCACTGCCTTGACCGCCTTCACTTCGACAGCTGCGCGCTCAGCGATGTGCGTTGCGAGCGATGCCTTCGTGAACTTGTCCTTCAGCGGCGTCGGAGCGGCCGGTGCCGCCTTCGCGACAACCTTCTTTGCCACTACTTTCTTCGCGGGCGCAGCCTTTTTGGCAGCCACTTTCTTGGTGGCGGGTGCGGCAGCCTTCTTGGCCACCTTTTTTGCGGAAGTCGCCATGTTTCTCCTACCAGGTGTGGTCGTTGGATACACGAAGCGTGCAACGCGCGCGCTTCAACGCCGGATTCTACAAGCGCCGTGACGCTTCGTGCAGTACTTTTGTGCGTTTTCGCGGGGTTTCCCGCAGGTTTTTTTGCATGCGGGCGGTTTCATCGACGCTCCAGCATCAAAAAACGCCTTCACGTATGCATCCGAACGCGAATTACGTTCGATATTTGCGCACCTATACTGGGCTCGCTCAATGCCCGGATGCCTCCATGCGCGAAGCCCGATACGTCAAAGGACTCGACGGCCTGCGAGCCCTCGCCGTCATCCTCGTTTTCCTGTCCCACAAGGGCCACGTCCTTGCCGTCGACGTCGGCAAGCTTGGCGTGTGGACGTTTTTCCTCATCAGCGGATTCCTGATCGTCGGCGAGCTGCATCGCAATCGCCAGGCGGTCGAATGCGGCACCATGACGCGCCGCCATGCGCTCGCACTGTTCCTCGCGAAGCGCGCGCTGCGGATCTTTCCCGTCTATTACCTGCTGCTCGCCGCGCTCGCGATCGCGCACGCGCTGTTCTACCAGCGCGGCGTCAATCTCGGGCTCGCGTGGCACGCGGTGTTCCTGTCGAATTACTGGATCGGCGTCGTGAAGGACGGCTGGCCGGGCTCCACGTCGCACTTCTGGAGCCTCGCGGTTGAACAGCAGTTCTATCTGATCGCACCGCTCGCGCTGCTCGCGGTGCCGGCCGCGCGACACGTCGCGCTCGGCATCGCGGCCGTCGTGCTGTGCGCGCTCGCGCATCTCGCGCTCTACCTGTGCGACGCGTCGCCGGTGCTGATCTACGCATTTTCCCCGTGGAATTTCGCGCTGATCGCGCTCGGCGGCGTCGGCGCGATGGCGCTTGCCGGACGCGGCGCGGCCGCCGTGCGCCGCGTGCCGCCCGGCTGGCTCGGCGCGGCCGGCGTCGTGTTCTTCCTCGTGCTGCCCGCATGCACGGCACTCCCCGACGCGATCGCGGGGCTCGCGGATCTCGGCCTGTCCGCGTCGCTCGGCGCGCTGCTGCTGTGGATCGTCAGCGAACCCGAGCATCCGGTCGTGGCGCTGCTCGACTGGGCGCCGCTCGTCTATCTCGGCACGATCAGCTACGGCTTCTACCTGTTCCACAACCTGATTCCGACGCGCTTCGGCGTGCTGCCCGCACACTTCGCGCACGGGGCAATACCGGAAATCGTCCGCGAAACGCTGCCCGAGATGCTGCAGTTCGCGCTCGCCGTGCTGCTCGCGCACCTGTCCTGGCGCTACCTCGAAAAGCGGCTGCTCGACTTCAAAAAGCCGGTCGCCGCGATGCTGGCCCGGCGGTTCGTCGCACAGCCGGGCACGTCGGCACGTTGAACGCCGCACCGATACGGATACGATCGAACGGGAAAACCGCGATTCGGGCCACACCCGGAAGCCGACACCTGGCCAGCGTGGCGTGGCGCCCCGTCATCGACCGGCACCGGCAGAACCGCTGCGGCACCGAACATCGACGTGCAGCGCGCAATCGAATCGCGACAGAGGCCGCACGGTCGCCCGCCGCGGCACCGGTTTCAGGCGTGACGCCCATGCTTGCCCGAGCGCCCGGCTCCGCACGCGGCAACGCTCGCGCGGCAAACCCGCCACCGCACTCACGTCGACGGTGCGCACCGGAATCACGCATCCGCTCGCCCGTATACGCAAAAAAGCCCCGGCGCGCGAGCGGCCGGGGCCAACGGAACAACCACCACCTGAAACAACGGAGCGCGAGGCTGCTTAGGCGACAGCAGCCAGCGCGGGCAAGCAGGTACGCAGGTAGGCCTCGAATTCGCGGCTCACTTCCGGATGCTGGAGCGCGAGCTCGACGGTGGCCTTGAGATAGCCGATCTTGCTGCCGCAGTCGAAGCGCGTGCCGTAGTAGCGATACGCGAGCACCTGCTCGTTCGCGAGCAGCGACTGGACCGCGTCGGTCAGTTGCAGCTCGCCGCCGGCGCCCGGCTTGAGCTTGCGCAGGTGATCGAAAATCGTCGGCATGAACACGTAGCGGCCGACCACGCCGAGATTCGACGGCGCATCCTCGGGCGCGGGCTTCTCGATGATGCCCGACAGCTTGATGATGTCCTCCTCCCATTCGCGGCCTTCGACGACGCCGTACGAACGGCTGTCGTCGCGCGCGATCGTCTCGACCCCGATCACCGAGCTGTGATAGTGGTCGAACACGTCGACGAGCTGCTTCAGCACCGGCTGTTCGCCGTGCAGCAGGTCGTCGGCGAGAATCACCGCGAACGGCTCGCCGTGCACCAGCTTCTCCGCGCACAGCACCGCGTGGCCGAGGCCGAGCGCTTCCGGCTGGCGCACGTAGAAGCAGTTGACGTGGCTCGGCTTGATGCCGCGCACGAGCTCGAGCAGCTTTTCCTTGCCGCGCGCCTCGAGCTCGGCCTCGATCTCGTACGACTTGTCGAAGTGATCCTCGATCGCGCGCTTGCTGCGCCCGGTGACGAAGATCATCTCGGTGATACCGGCGTTGATCGCTTCCTCGACCGCGTACTGGATCAGTGGCTTGTCGACGACGGGCAGCATTTCCTTCGGGCTCGCCTTCGTTGCCGGGAGGAACCGCGTGCCGAGACCGGCAACGGGGAACACGGCCTTGGTGACTTTCAACATGTTCGCATCCTGATTGCGTTGACTGCGCCGCGTCGACCAGCGACCCGGCGCGATTGTGTTCCGAACGGCATATCGAGAATCGACGGTACTGCCAATTCGACTCCGCTCATTATCGATATGGACTGATTGCCCAATGATTCCGGAAAAAATATAATCCTTTCAACCCGGTCGATATTGCCGAACCGAGTGCCGAGGCAGAAACAAATTACCGATTTTCCAGATACAAATTCTTACGATTCGAATTCCTCGATATAGGGCACGCCGCCCCGTTCGAGCCCCGGGCGAATCGGTTCGTTCTTCAGCGCCTCGCGGTACGCCGACAGCACGGCCATGACCAGCAGTACTGCAGCGCTCGCGATCCAATGCATGTCCATCTTGCCGCTCCTTGCATCAATCAACTGGAGCTTCAAACTATCAGAAAAAAATCGGTAAATAATTGACCCGCCTCGCGGAACCGCTTTCCGAACGCGATAAACCCATGATGTGGAATACCGATATTTCCCGGTGAGATTTTTTTATTCATTGATCGAATTCTTGCGCATTACGATTGGATGAAACTTCCCGTCCATCCGTCGCAAGGAATCGAATCGCATGCAAGCTTTCAGCGGATCGTCTCTGACCGCGCCGCCCGTCGCCGACCACAAGGAACACGTGATCGACGCGATGCGCGGCTTCGCGGCGCTGCTCGTCGCCTATTTCCACTGCCGGCAGGTCGTCTGGGTCGGCATGCAGAGCTTCCATCACGCTTACGGCCATGCGCTCAACCCGGGCGCGATCGCCGGCTACCTGACCTTTCCGTTCGCGTGGGGCTCCGCCGGCGTGCCGATCTTCTTCGTGATCAGCGGCTACTGCATCCACCGCAACGCGGCGCTCAAGCTCGCGGCCGATCCCGCGTACCGGCTCGACGCGCCGAACTTCTGGATGCGCCGGTTCGCGCGCATCTACCCGGTGCTGCTCGCCGCGCTGCTGTTCACGCTCGCGCTCGACTCGGTCAGCCTGCAGATCGAGCCCGTCAGCCACAAGATCCGCGACGTCGGCCTCGTCGCGTTCCTCGTGAACCTGTTCTCGCTGCAGGGCGTCGCCGGCTACACGTACGGGTCGAACGGCGCGCTGTGGACGCTGTCGCTCGAAGTGCAGTTCTACGCGATCTACCCGCTGCTGTTCGCGGTACGCCGGCGCATCGGCATGCCGGCGGTCGTGGCCGCGGTCGCGCTCGTCAACGTCGCGTCGGCGTGGCTGCTCGAACGGCACGACCTGCAGTTCTTCACGTCGTACTGGCTGTCCTGGACGATCGGCGCGTGGATCGCCGACGTGCGCGCGCAGTCGCCGCGCGACGCGGCCGCCGCGCCGTCGCGCGCGTGGTACGGCGCGGCCGCCGTGCTGCTGGCCGCCGGCTGCGGCGCGTTCCATTTCGGCCAGTACGGCGCGTTCCAGCTCTGGTCGGCCGGCTTCGCGTGCTTCCTGTACCGCGCGCTCGCCCGCCCGCCGCGCACCACGCCGCCGCTGCGCGTGCTGAGCTGGTTCGGCGATTTCAGCTATTCGCTGTACCTGATTCACCTGCCGCTGTTCGTCTGCCTCGGCTCGGTGCTGTTCCATTCCGAACTGCAGTTGTCGATCTGGCCGTCGTTCGCGTTCATGGCCGCCGCGATCCCGGTCGCGTACCTGTTCTACCGGATGTTCGAACGGCCCGCGATGACGTGGTCGGCCAGCTTCAAGCCGTCCCGCCCCGCCCGCGTCGTCGCGACGGCGCCCGAACGGGCCGCCTGACCCGGCCGGCCCGGGTTTCCGAGCCCCCGCGTGGCGCCCCGCCGTGCGGGGGCTTTATCGTGGCCTGAGCGCGTCGGCACGCCGGGTTGACCGGATGGGCAGGCCTCCGGCGTCGGGCCGCGCCACGACCCGCCTGGGCCGTCCTCGGCCTGCTTTCGCTGCGCGGGATGCCTTGGGCACCGTCTTCTCGGGTCGTCTTCTCGGGTCGTCTTCTCGGGTCGTCTTCTCGGGTCGTCTTCTCGGGTCGTCTTCTCGGGTCGTCTTCTCGGGTCGTCTTCTCGGGTCGCCTTCTCGGGTCGCCTTCTCACGCCGCCTACTCGCGCTTACTTCTCGCGCTTACTTCTCACGCTGCCTTCTCGCGCCGCCCTCTCACGTCGCCTTACCCCGCCGCCGTCTCGCATCGCCCGCCGCTCGCCCAACGGCGATCGTGCAAGCACGCGCCCGCCACGCTACACATCGCCCTGCCCGCCACTCGCCCGACCAGGCTCCCGCGCGGAAAAGCAAAGCCCCCACGCAGCGCATTGCCGCATGAGGGCTGGTTCCCGGGGCGACTCGCGCCGGCTACTGTTTTTTCGCGTTCGCGGCCTTCGCCGTGTCCGCGAGAATCTTCTCGACCCGCTCCACGTAGGTTTCGGTGCCGAACCGGCGCACCGCCGTCGCCCGCCCGCTCGCGACGAGCCGCTCGCGCAGCGCCCCGTCGCGCTTCAGCGTATCCAGCGCCCCGGCCAGCGCGGCCGCATCGCCCGGCGTGCAGAGCAGCCCGTTGTCGCCGTCCTCGATGATCTCGACGACGCCGCCCGCGCGGGCCGCGACAACCGGCCGGCGCGCGAGCATCCCCTCGACGATCACGCGCCCGAACGGCTCGGGCGTGATCGACGTATGCGCGACGACGTCGACCGCCGTCATGCACGCGGCCACGTCGCGCTGGAACCCGAGGAAATGCACGCGCTCGCCCATCCCGTGCCGGGCGACGAATTCGTGCAGTTGCGCCGCGTATTCGTCCTCGCCGAACAGCGGTGCGCCAACCAGCACCACGTGCATGTCGGGATGCCGTGCGGCGGCCTCCAGCAGCACGTGCTGCCCCTTCCAGTGCGCGAGGCGGCTGAACGAGCCGACGAGCCATGCGTGCTCGGGCAACCCCAGCCGCGCGCGCAGCGCGGCCTGGCTGACACCTTCCAGCGCATCGAACGGCTCGGCCGAAATGCCGTTGAACACGACGTCGACGTGCTGCGGCGTGAAGCCCGTCAGCGCGCGGAACGCCTGCGCGGACGCGTCGGAGTTCGCGATCACGCGCGTGACGCCGAGCCGCGCGCAGTACTTGATCGCCAGCAACTGCTTGCTGCCGAAATGGTCGGTGCTGACGATGTCGCGCAGGTGCCACACCACCGGCTTGCGCGCGAGCCGCCCGGCCAGCGCGGCGACCACCATCGCGCGCTGCGTGTTCGCGTAGATCACCTCGGCGCGGCGCGCCCGCCGCGCCACATCGCGCACGAGCCGCACGAGCTGCTTCACCGCGCCGACCGACACGCCGCCCTGCTTGCGCACGCCCGCGAGCGCGCCCTGGTCGACCACGTCGACGCGCGCGCCGATCTCGTCGAGCGCCGCACGGAACGGGCCGTCGTCGAACAGCAGCACGTCGGCGTTCGCGCGCATGTGCTTCATGATCTCGAGCAGCGACAGCTCGGCGCCGCCAAGCACGCCGCTCTGGTCGAGCACGAGTGTCGCCGGGCCGCGCGCGGCCGGCAGCGGCGCGACGGCCGTACCGCGCTGCGCGGTCGAGCCGGGCAGCGCGGCTTCCACGTAGTCGAGAAAGCGCCGCCGGAACGTATCGGCGGAAAAACGCTCCGCGTTCGCACGGCATGCGTCCGGCGTGAAGCGCTGCGGCGCGCGCTCGAAATCGTCGACGGCCGCGACGATCGCGTGCGGCGTCTGTTCGTCGAAGAAGAGCCCGGTCGGATTCCGGTTCGACTGCGGGTCGAGCACGGTTTCGAGCGCGCCGCCCTTGCCGTAGGCGATCACGGGCGTGCCGCACGCCTGCGCCTCGACGACCGAGATCCCGAAATCCTCCTCGGCCGCGAACACGAACGCCTTCGCGCGCCGCATCCGGTCGTGCAGTACCGCGAACGGCTGGTAGCCCATGATCTCGACGTTCGGGCCGGCTTTCGCGCGGATCTTCTGCATCTCGGGGCCGTCGCCGATCACGACGAGCTTGCGCTCGGGCGTCTTCGAGAATGCCTCGACGATCAGGTCGATCTTCTTGTAAGGCACCATTCGCGACGCGGTCAGGTAGAAATCGTCCTTCTCCGCGTTCAGCGAAAACGCGTCGACGTCGACCGGCGGGAAGATCACCGCCGCGTCGCGGTGGTAGACCTTCCTGATGCGCCGCGCGATGAACGCGGAGTTCGCGACGAAACCGTCCACCGCGTTCGCGGTGCGCGTATCCCAGTTGCGGATGTAGTGCAGGATCATCCGCGCGAGCAGCGATTTCGGCCCGCGCGTGAGGTTCGACTGTTCCAGGTACTGGTGCTGCAGGTCCCACGCATAGCGGATCGGCGAATGCACGTAGCTGATGTGCATCTGGTCCGGCCCCGTCAGCACGCCCTTCGCGACCGCGTGGCTGCTCGATATCACCAGGTCGTACTCCGACACGTCGAGCTGCTCGATCGCGAGCGGCATCAGCGGCAGGTAGCTGCGGTACTTGGTGCGCGCGAACGGCAGCTTCTGGATGAACGACGTCGTCACCGGCTTGCCGCGCACGAACGCTCGGTCGTCGAGGAAGTCGACGAGGCTGAACAGGTCGGCGTCGGGAAAACACGCAACGATCTGTTCGAGCACGCGCTCGGCGCCCGCGTAGGTCACGAGCCAGTCGTGGACGATTGCCACGCGCAGTGCGCGCGACGGTTGCCGCGCGCTGGCGCGCTCGGCCGGCACGGGCCGGCGCAGTGCGGCGACATCGCCGGCTTCGGCCGCGGCGGCATCGGCCGCGGCGGCATCGGCCGTGGCGAGATTCAACAAGGCGTGTTCCGCCAGATCGCGATTCATGCTGTTCTCCTCGCATTGAGACGGACAAACAGGTCACGCACGAGCGCGCGCAGCCCCGGCGTCATCGTGAGCGACCACGCGACGTTCAGCAGCAGCACGACCGCGCACATGCCGATCGACTCGACGAGCCCCGGCCATGCCTGCGCCAGAAACAGGCTCGCCAGCAGGAACGCGAGGTGCGCGAGCATGTCGAGCACGATCGCGCGCATCCGGATCGCCGACAGGTACAGCAGCACGCCGTAGTCGACGAACGCGCGCGCCGCGACGACCACCGCCGCGCCGATCAGCCCGAAGTGATGGATACCGAACCACAGGCCGCCGACGAAGAACGGCATCTGGACGAGCCCGGCAAAGGCCGCGCGGGACGGATTGACCTGCGACTGGATCAGGATGCGCGTGACGCTCGCCTGGCCGACGAGCCACACGCTGATCACCAGCACGCGGCCGACCGGCGCCGAATGCGCGGCGAGATCCGCGCCGACCCACAGCGTGAGGAACGGCGCGAGCGCGAAGATCGCGACGATGCCGACCGGCGTGAACACGCCGTTGAGGAATTCGAGCGACTGGCGCGCGAGCGTGTCCGCGTGATCGCGGCCGACCGCCGACAGGCGCGGGAACAGCGTGCGCACGAGCGCGTTCGGCAGCATGTTCAGGCGCGTGACGAGGTTCTGCGGCACCGTGTAGTAAGTGACGAACTTCGCGCCCATGCCGGCGCCGAGCATCACGCGGTCGAGCGTGTCGGCGATCATGCTCGTCGTGCTCGCGATCAGCATCCAGCCGCCGAAATTGAACAGCCCTTTCGCGGTGCCCCATTGCGGCGGATCGATGCGCCGGATCCCGAGCACCTTGATGCTGGCATGGCCGAGCATCACCGCCGCGATCAGGCGCGCGACGACCGCCGCGGCGAGCACCGTCTGCAGGTTCGGCGCGATCCACCACGCGGCGCCGAGCGGCAGCAGCTGGAACAGGAACGTGCCGATCGTCTGGTTCGTGTTGAACACGCCGAAACGTTCGGCGCCGTTGATCGCGCCGGCGAACACCCACGACACGTTCGCCAGCGGAATCGCGAGCGCGAGCCACGGCAGCGCGAGATACACCTCGTGCTGCATCGCCGCCGACACCTTCGTGAAGTAAGCGGTGTAGACGAACGCGCCGAAATAGATCAGCAGCCCGCCCACGATGCCGGTGCCGAGGTTCAGCCAGAACGCGCTCCAGAACACGCGCGCGCTTTCGTCGTCGTTGCCGCTCGCGAGCGCCTTCGAGATGTGGTTCTGCGCGGCCATGCTCATCCCGAGATCGAGGATCCCGAAATAGCCGATCAGCGTCCACACGAGGCTGACGACGCCATAACGTTCGACGCCGAGCGCGTGGATATACGCGGGCACCGTCACCAGCGACACGAAGGTCGGCAGGATCAGCCCGATGAAGTTGATCGAAACGTTCTTGAGTATGCCTTTGTCCATGCTTCTGCCTTGTGTGACGTCGTCCGTCACGGTTTCCAGCGATACATCAGCACCTTGCCGCGCGCGTCTTCCTCGACGAACACGAGGTACTCGCCGTTCTCGCGCCGGAACGCACTGATGCCGAACGGCACGTCGACCCAGCCGGATGCCTTGCCGACTTCGGCGCCCGGGCTCATCACGCCCACTTCCTTGCCGGTTTCCTTGTCGTACACGTGGATCTTGCCGACCGGCTCCACCCCGAACAGGTAGCGGCCCTCGGCCGTGATCCCGATCAGGTCGAAGATCGGCTTCGCGTCGAGCTGCCACGGCAGCGCGACCTGGTAGCGCACGACCGGCGAGCCCGTCGACCACTTGTCGAAGCGGACCAGCACACGGCCCACTTCCTTGTTGATGCCCGGCTGCGGCGGCGCGTCGGCCGTGTAACCGGTCACGTACAGCGTGTCCGTCTGCGCGTCGTAGATCGAGCGGCGCAGCTGCGTGAACGGCTGCGGCATCGGATAGGTCGTGACCTTGTCGTACGAGTAGATCGGGTTGCCGGCCTTGTCGACGCCGCCGTACTGGAAGCGGTGGATGCCGCGCACGTCGCTCGTGCGCCAGATGTCGCCCTTCGTGTCGACCCACCAGCCCCAGCCGCCCGCCTTCGCCTTGCCGGTGGTATTGATCTCGAACTCGTCGGCATCGAGCCGGCCGTTGCCGTTCGCGTCGCGCCACAGCCAGTCGCCGCCCGGCGGCTTGTTCGGCACGTTGTCGACCGGCCGCGCGCGGCCCGCGATCAAACCGGACGGAATCGCGACTTCGCCGTCGCGCTTCGCGTCGAAGCGGTAGATCTTCAGGTGATCGGCGTACATGTCCGTCAGGTACAGGAACGTGCGGCCGTCAAGGCGCCGCGCGATCGGCATGCCGGGCCACTGGTCCGTATGGAACACGGGGTCGTCGGGATACTTGAAGCGGTTCGACAGGAAGCCGACGTATTTCCAGTCCTGGCCCGGCGGCTTCGACAGGTCGAGCTCGAAGCGCTTGTTGCCCGTGTACACGCTGTTCGGCCGCGCCGGGTCGAGCCATGCGCCGTCGACGAACAGCAGCCCCTGCACCTGCCAGCGCAGCTTGCCGTCCGGCGAGTAGCTTTCGAGCACGGCGCCGAGCCCCGCACCGATCGTGTCGTGACGCGGCCCGATGCCGTTCATCGACACGTAGATGTTGCCCGTCCGGTCGACACCGACCCCCGTCAGCCCGTTGAAACGCTGCGGCCCGGGCCGGCCCGGCACCGGGCCCGCGAAGATGCCGCCGCGCTCGCCGAGCGTGCCCGACTGCGCATAACCCTTGCCGCCTTTCGAGAAGATCAGGATCTGCTGGCGCGGCCCGTTGTCCGCGACGAGCACGCGCCCTTTCGCGTCGACTGCCACGTCCACCGCGTCGGTGCCTTCCGGCAGCGCGGGGGCGTCGTCGAGCTTGCGGCCGTCGGCGCGCACGTGCGCGAGGTGCGCGGGCCCCTTGATCGTGTCCGTGAGCAGCCACAACGTGCCGTCGCCCGCGAGCGCGATGCGGCCCGGCTCGTGCGCGTTCCACGTGCCCTTCTGCTGCATCGTCTCCGCGTCGTACACGTCCACCGCGTCGCGCGTCGGATTCGTCGCGAACAGCGTCTTGTCGTCGGCCGCGAGGCCGCCGACTTCCGCCTTCTGCTCGCCCGTTTCCGAGCGCGCGGGCGCCGCCACCTCGTTCATCATCATGAAGCTCGCGGCCATCCGCGCGCGGCCGGCATCGGCACGCCCGCCAGGAGCCACCTGCGGCGCCGCGCGGAACGGCGCCGGCTGCTTCATGTCGCCGATCGTGCGGCGCGAGATGCCGAACCACTGCTTGCCCTTGTCCGGCCAGATGCCGGGCGACTGCAGGTGGCCGCGCTCGTTGCCGACACCGATCGCGACGTACGCATATTTGCTGTTCACGGCGATCGCGCTGCCGCCGAGGTTGCCCCAGCCGTGCGTGCCGCCGGCGAAGCCGAGCATCTTCCCGTCCTGGTAGACGCTCGCTTCGGCGCCGCTCTCGTCCCATGGCGCATTCGTATACACCTTGCCTTCAGGCGTCACCGCGATCGCGCGGATGTCGATCTGCGTCCAGCTGCCGTCGCCATAGCCGAACGTATTGCCGATCCACGACGTCGTCGCGGGCAACACCGTTTCGGCCGGTACGGCGCTCGTCAGCAGCGTCGCGCATACCGTCATGCCTACCAGAATCAGACGTCGCAATGCGCTTCTCCAGACTTGATGCAAGAGCGACCGGCACCGCTGCCGGCGCACCCTGTCGCTAAATGGGTTTCAAACGTCGCGATGCAGGTTACAAGTAAAAATAATCACAAGAAATTTGGAAATATTTGGGGATGTTTCCGCCTGAAATATCGAACCGGAACAGACGCGCAAAGACACCCGAAAACGGCAATTACGACCGTGTTTCGCTTTCCGGTCTGTAGAAAATGCCGCTTTTCACCGCCTGGCGGGGCCTCCCGGGCGGCGACCGTTCATCCCTCGACCGAAATAACCGGCATTTGAATGTTTGTCGTCGGATAAATGACGCGCGTTTTTTTGCCGATTTCTTTTCCCTAGAATCGATTTCGATTCGATATTTCATTTAATGGCATGCATTACGTTCACGTTTACGCATCGGATGTGCGACCCGCCCCGGCTCAGGCCGCGCGTCTCGAAGGAGCGGCGCGATGACGGGCCTCTCGCGACCCGCGGCCCCCACGCCGCCGCAACACGGCCGCATCGTGCAGCTCGACGGGCTGCGCGCGATCGCGGTGGGCGCCGTGTTCCTGCAGCACGCGCTGAAGGCGCCGCTGTGGATGGGTGTCGACCTGTTTTTCGTGCTGAGCGGCCTGCTGATCACCGGCATCCTGCTCGATCGCAAGGCGCGCGGGCAGTCGTACTTCAGCCACTTCTACGCACGCCGCGTGCGCCGCATCCTGCCGCCGTACGTGTTGCTGCTGGTGGTGTCGACGATCCTGTTCGGTGCGGGCTGGCTGCCGCACTGGCCGTGGTTCGCGTTCTTCTCGACCAACATCGGGCTGTCGCTCGGCAGCATCGGCCACGACAGCCTGAACGTACTGTGGTCGCTCGCGGTCGAGGAGCAGTTCTACATCTTCTGGCCGTTCGTCGTGCTGTGGTGCTCGGAGCGCGCGCTGCTGTGGGTCGCCGCCGCGCTGATCGTCGCGGCCCCCGTGCTGCGCGCGATCGCGACGCCGTGGTTCGACTCGTTCTGGCCGATCTACTACCTGACGCCGTTCCGGATGGACCTGCTCGCCGCCGGCGCGCTGCTCGCGATCGTGCTGCGCCGCGACCGGCGCGCGCTCGAACCGTTCTATCCGCTCGCGATCGTCGGCGCGCTCGTGTCGCTCGCGATCCTCGGCTGGCTGCACCTGTCGTTCCCGCGTTTCCGCGCCGCGAACACGCCGCTGTCGAACGCCGCGCTCTACAGCATCTCGCTGCTGCTGTGCACGTCGATCGTCGTGATCGCGCTGCGCGGCCGCGGCCTCGTGCAGCGCGTGCTGACGAACCCGATGCTCGTCTACGTGGGCACCGTCAGCTACACCGTGTACCTGATCCACCTCAGCGTGCTGTACGCGCTGTGGCCGCTGCACCTGAACCGCTTCGTCACGGCCGCGCTGGCGCTCGCGATCACGCTCGCGTACGCGACCCTGAGCTGGTACGGCTTCGAACGGCGCCTGACGCGCGGCCCGGCACGCCGCGCGCTGCCGGCCGCCGCCGGCACGACCGCCTGATTCTCTCCGTTCAACGATTTCGACAAGGACAACGCCATGACCCAAACTCGCAGAAAAGCCATCATCACGGGAATTACGGGACAGGACGGCGCCTACCTGACCAAGCTACTGCTCGACAAGGGCTACGAGGTGACGGGGACCTACCGCCGCACCAGCTCGGTCAACCTGTGGCGCATCGCCGAGCTCGGTGTCAACGCGCACCCGAACCTTACGCTCGTCGAGCACGACCTGACGGACGCCGGCTCGAGCATGCGCCTGGTGGAACGCACTCAGGCCGACGAACTGTACAATTTGGCCGCCCAAAGCTTCGTCGGGGTTTCGTTCGAGCAGCCGTCCACGACCGCCGACGTCACTGGCATCGGCCCACTGCACCTGCTCGAGGCGATTCGTCTCGTGAGCCCGAAGACCCGCTTCTACCAGGCATCGACGTCCGAGATGTTTGGCAAGGTACAGTCGATTCCGCAGACGGAAGCGACCTCGTTCTATCCGCGCAGCCCGTACGGTGTCGCGAAGTTGTTCGCGCACTGGATGACGGTGAACTACCGCGAGTCGTACGGCCTGTTCGGCAGCAGCGGCATCCTGTTCAATCACGAATCGCCGCTGCGCGGCCGCGAGTTCGTCACGCGCAAGATCACTGACACGATCGCGAAGATCAAGCTCGGCAAGGCGACCCGCCTCGAGCTCGGCAACCTCGACGCGAAGCGCGACTGGGGTTTTGCACTTGAATATGTCGAAGGCATGTGGCGCATGCTGCAGGCCGACGAACCCGACACCTACGTGCTCGCGACCAACCGCACCGAGACCGTGCGCGATTTCGTACGGATGGCGTTCGCGGCGGCCGGCTACCAGATCGAATGGACCGGCAAGGGCGAACAGGAGCGCGGCCTCGATGTGGCGACGGGCAACGTGCTCGTCGAAGTGAATCCGAAGTTCTATCGTCCCGCTGAAGTCGACCTGCTGATCGGCTGCGCGGACAAGGCCAAAAGCAAGCTCGGCTGGGCGCCGAAGACGACGCTCGAACAGCTTTGCCAGATGATGGTCGAGGCAGATCTGACGCGGAATCAACACCATGACACGTTCTGATACCGAGCACACCCGGCGCCGTGCATTCGTCACGGGCCTGACGGGCTTCACCGGCCGCTATATGGTGCAACACCTCGAGGCGGCCGGCTACGACATCTGGGGCACGGTCGCACCGGGCTCGCCACCGTCGGACGATCCGATGTTCGTGAACTGCACGCTGTTGCCCGTCGACCTGCTCGACGCGGATGCGGTACGCGCGGCCGCGGCCGACGCGCGCCCCGATGCAGTCGTGCATCTCGCCGCGCGCGCGCATGTCACCCAGGACGATCCGGCGCAAACCTACGCGGTCAACGTTGTCGGCACGCGCAACCTGCTGGCCGCGCTCGCGGGACTCGACCGCCGCCCGTCGGCCGTGCTGCTCGCCAGCAGCGCGAATATCTACGGCAACTCGACAGCGGGCGTGCTCGACGAAAGCGTCCCGCCCGACCCCGCGAACGACTACGCGATCAGCAAGCTCGCGATGGAATATGCTGCAAAGCTGTGGGCCGACCGGCTGCCGATCGTGATCGCACGGCCGTTCAACTACACGGGCGTCGGTCAGAGCGACTCGTATCTGCTTCCGAAGCTCGTCGCGCACTACGCACGCAACGAACCGCGCATCTCGCTCGGCAATCTGGACGTACGCCGCGATTTCTCCGATGTGCGCGATGTGACGGCCGCTTACGTACGGCTGATCGAAACCGCGCCTGCCGGCGAGATACTCAATGTCTGTTCGGAGCGCGCGTATTCGCTGAAGGAAGTGCTGGCGATGCTGTCGCGCATCGCCGGATACGTGATCGACGTAACGATCGATCCGCGCTTCGTGCGGCCCAACGAGGTGAAGAGCCTGAGCGGATCACGCGACAAGCTGCGGCGCGCAGTAGGTGAGCTACCGGTCACGCCGCTCGACGAAACGCTGCGATGGATGGTGAGTGCGATGCGGGACGACACACCGCCGCCCGCCCGCCCGCTGAACGGGTCGCGCACGCGCGACGGTGTGCGCCGGGACTACGCCGCTGAAGGCGACAGTTCATCGTCGCCGGCGCGCCCGGTCGCATCGCTATGAGGGCGCCTGGCGCCCCGCTCAGCCTTCCAGCCCGCGCGCGAGATCCTTGCGCAGGTCGCCCGCATCCTCGAGGCCCACCGACAGGCGGATCAGCCCTTCGCTGATCCCCGCTGCCGCGCGCGCCTCCGGCGTGATGCGGCCATGCGTGGTGGTCGCCGGATGTGTAATGGTCGTACGCGTGTCGCCGAGGTTGCCGGTGATCGAGATCAGCTTCGTGTTGTCGATCACGCGCCAGGCATTCGCACGCTGCTGTTCGGGCGTGTCGCCCTTCAGCTCGAACGACAGGATCGCCCCGCCCGCCTTCTGCTGACGCTTCGCGAGCTCGTGCTGCGGGTGCGATTCGAGGCCCGGATGAAACACGCGCGCGACGGCCGGATGCGAATCGAGCCAGCGCGCGATCTCCAGCGCGTTCGCCGATTGCTTCTCGACGCGCAGCGACAGCGTCTCCATCCCCTTCAGCAGCACCCACGCGTTGAACGCCGACAGCGTCGGGCCCGCGCTGCGCACGAACGGGAACACCTTGCCCATGATGAATTCCTTCGAGCCGACCAGCGCGCCGCCGAGCACGCGGCCCTGGCCGTCGAGGAATTTCGTCGCCGAGTGCATCACGACATCCGCGCCGAGCTTCAGCGGCTGCTGCAGCACCGGGCTGCAGAAACAGTTGTCGACGACGAACAACGCATTCGATGCCTTCGCGATCTTGCCGATCGCCTCGATGTCGGCGAGTTCGGTCAGCGGGTTCGACGGCGTCTCGAGGAAGAACATCTTCGTTTCCGGACGCACGGCGTCCTTCCACGCGTTCAGGTCGGTCGGGTCGACGAAGGTCGTCGTGATCCCGAACTTGTTGAAGATCTGCGAGAACATTCCGAGCGTCGAGCCGAACAGGCTGCGCGAGCTGACGAGGTGGTCGCCGGCCTGCAGCGCGGCCATCACGACCGACATGATCGCGGCCATCCCGGAGGCCGTCGCGATGCACGCCTCGCCGCCTTCGAGCGCCGCGAGACGATCCTGGAACATCGTGACGGTCGGGTTCGTGAAGCGCGAATAGGTGAAGTAGTCTTCCGAATTCGCGAAGCGCTCGGCCGCGTCGGCCGCGCTCTGGAAGCAGAAGCTCGACGTGAGGAACAGCGCTTCCGAGTGCTCGTTGAAGTCGCTGCGCAGCGTGCCCGCGCGCACGGCAAGCGTGTCGAAGTTGAGGGAGTCGTCCATGTTCCGTTTTCCGTATCCGATGGCCACGCGCGTCGCGCAGGCCAGATCAAAACCAGGCCAAAAAACAAAAAGCCCGCTATGCGTCGGCATCAGCGGGCTTCGGTGCGGTACGACAGCGATCGACTCGGGCCGGTTGCCACCGGCCTTCGCTTTAGCTGTTTTGGGAAGTCGCCCCGCGTCCGCAAGCTGATATCAAATCGACGCAAGGCCACATCCTATCACGCCTCGATAAAAGCGTGCGCCGGTGTCACTCGACCGACAGTTGCAGGTTCATCTGCGAACGCTCGGTGTCGCCGGCCGTATCGCGATCGGCCTGCGACGCCGGCGTGAGGCGCGCGCGCTCGATCGCATCGAGATACTCGGGCGTCACGTCGCCGGTGATGTAGTTGCCGTCGAAGCACGACGCCTCGAAGCGTTCGAGCTTCGGGTTGATGTCGCGCACCGCGCGGCGCAGGTCGTCGACGTCCTGGTAGATCAGGTGGTCGGCGCCGATGATCTTCGCGACGTCTTCGTCGGTGCGGCCGTGTGCGACGAGCTCGCCGCGCGTCGGCATGTCGATGCCGTACACGTTCGGGAACTTCACGGGCGGCGCGGCCGACGCGAAGATCACCGACTTCGCGCCCGCGTCGCGCGCCATCTGCACGATTTCATGCGAGGTCGTGCCGCGCACGATCGAATCATCGACGATCAGCACGTTCTTGTCCTTGAACTCGATGCTCATCGCATTGAGCTTCTGGCGCACCGACTTCTTGCGCACGGCCTGCCCCGGCATGATGAAGGTGCGGCCGACGTAGCGGTTCTTGAAGAAGCCTTCGCGGTACTCGACGCCGAGCTTCGCGGCGACCTGCATCGCGGCCGGGCGCGACGAATCGGGAATCGGCATCACGACGTCGATCGGCACGTTCGGCAGTTCGCGCTTGATCTTCTCGGCGAGATAGTCGCCCATGCGCAGCCGCACGTTGTAGACCGGCACGCCGTCGAGGCACGAATCCGGACGCGCGAGGTACACGTATTCGAACATGCACGGGTTCAGCGTCGGGTTCTCCGCGCACTGCTGGCTGTGGAAGTTGCCGGCCTTGTCGATGAAGATCGCTTCGCCCGGCTCCAGGTCGCGCACGAATTCAAAACCGATGCCTTCGACCGCGACCGACTCCGACGCGACCATCCATTCGGTGCCGTGCTCGGTCTCGAGCTTGCCGATGCAGAGCGGGCGGATGCCGAACGGGTCGCGGAACGCGAGCAGGCCGTAGCCGGCGATCAGCGACACGATCGCATACGAACCCTGCAGGCGGCGATGCACGCCCGAGACGGCCTTGAACACCGAAGCCGGATCGAGCTCGAGGCCCGTGGTCGACAGTTGCAGCTCGTGCGCGAACACGTTGAGCAGCACTTCGCTGTCGGAATTGGTGTTGATGTGCCGGCGGTCGATCCGGAACATCTCGTCCTTCAGTTGCTGCCAGTTCGTCAGGTTGCCGTTGTGCGCGAGGATGATCCCGAACGGCGCGTTCACGTAGAACGGCTGCGCCTCGGCTTCGCTCGACGCCGAACCGGCCGTCGGGTAGCGCACCTGGCCGATGCCGTAGGTGCCGGGCAGGCTGCGCATGTTGCGCGTGCGGAACACGTCGCGCACCATGCCGTTCGCCTTGTACATGTGGAAATTGCTGCCGTCCGCCGTCGCAATGCCCGCCGCGTCCTGACCGCGATGCTGCAGCAGCAGCAGGCTGTCATAGATCAGCTGGTTGACCGGGGATTGGGAAATAACGCCTACGATGCCGCACATGGCATGTCCTTCAGAATGACAAAATCGGTTCCGTCCTGCCCAGCCGCGTCGTCACACGCGTACGTACTGGGCCATGCCGTCGGGCAGGAGCTGCTTCAGCTCGTGCACGCCCTGTTCGGCGAAAGGACGCAATAGCGCATTGCGCCAGAAATCCTGTTTGGGCAGTTCGGTCAGCCCGGCCGCCGCGACCAGCAGCACCACCAGCACACAGCCGCGGACGAGCCCGAACATCATGCCCAGCGAGCGGTCGACGCCGCCCAGGCCACTGGCCTGCGCGATCCGCGACAGCAGCGCGTTCGCGACGCCGGCGACCAGCACCACACCGATCACGACCAACGCGAAGGCGATCACCCACTGCGTCAGCGCACCGCCCGGCCAGTTCGCCGGAATATACGGTACGACCAATCCGACGTAGCGGCCCGCGATCACGATCGCCGCGATCCAGCCGATCAGCCCGAAAATCTCGGACACGAAGCCGCGCCACGCACCACGCAGCGCCGACAACACGATCACCGCCAATACAGCGTAGTCGAAAGCCGTCAGCATCGTGCGTTACTGCGTCAGACCGGCTTCGCGCACCTTCGCGATCGCGGCGGAAGCCGCCGCGCGATCCGCGAACGGGCCTGCACGCAACAGTGTAGCCGTGCTGCCATCCGACTGCTTGCGATGCTCGACATATGCGGGCACGCCCGCCGATTTCAACTTGGTGGCCCACGAACGGGCCGTCGCGTCGTCCTTGAACGACCCGAGCTGCACCGCGAAGCGCGCACCGGCCGGCGACGACGGCGACGACGCGTCGCCGCTGTCCGGGCTCGCGGCGTCGGCCTTCGCGACGGCCGCGGGTGCGGGTGCGGGTGCGGGCTTCGGCGCAGCCGGCTTCGCCGCGGGCGCAGCCGGTTTCGGCGGCGTCACGCTCGCCGTGGTCGTGGTATCGGGTTTCGCGGCCGGCTTGGCGGCATCCTTCGGCGCGGGCGCCGGTGCGGCCGCAACGGCCGTGTCGGATGCCGGCGGTTCGTCATGCGCGACGCCGGCCTGCACGTCGGACACATCGTCGTCGCGCGGCGCGACCGCCTGGTGCGCGGGCCGGTTCGGGATGTCGATCGCGATGTCGTCCGTCACAGGCTTCGGGTGCGAATCGAGCACCATCGGCAGCACGATCACCGCGGCGACGACGAGCGCGATCGCGCCGACGAGGCGACGGCGCGCACGTTGCTTTTCTGGAAGGGTCGGATCGAGGAGCAGTGCGTCCGATTCCGGACGCTCGGTGCGGCGCGAGCGTCGCTCGACGCGTTCAGTGCGCTCCGTGCGCACGTTCCGGGAGGCCCCGGTGCGACCGCCGCGCCGCGGGGGCGCGTCGTCGTCTTTCTTGCCGAACGAGAAAATTCCCATGAATGGCTGAGTCCGAAACTGCCCGTCAGTCAGTGTTGCTGCGATTTACGGTAGGCCAGCACGCCGGCAACCGTATGGAAACTGCCGAAAACCACGATTCTATCATTCTCGGATGCTCTTTTTAGTGCATCGCGAAACGCTTCGGCGGGCGACGTGTAACGCGTGACGCTCGAATCGGGCCCCTCCTCCACGCCGGCCTTGCGCAGCGCGGCTTCGAGCTGCTCGGCGGTGGCCGCACGCGGCAGCGGCAGGTCGGTCACGCACCAGTGGTCGATCTCGCCCTTCAGGTGCTGCAGCACGCCGTCGATGTCCTTGTCGTGCATCGCGCCGAACACCGCGTACGTGTACGGGAAGAAACCCATGTTGCCGAGGTTCTGCTCGAGCACGGCCGATGCATGCGGGTTGTGCGCGACGTCGAGCACGATCGCGGGCTTGCCGGGCAGCACCTGGAAGCGCCCCGGCAGCTCGACGTTCGCGAGGCCGAGCCGGATGTCCTGCGCCGACACCGGCAGCACCGGGCGCAGCGCCTCGAGCGCGGCAAGCGCGGCCGATGCATTGATCAGCTGATTCGCGCCGCGCAGCGCCGGATACGCCAGCGCCGGATAGCGCTTCTCGCGACCGAGGTAGCTCCACTGCTGGCGCTCCGCGCCCGCCTGCGCCTCGTAGCGGAAATCGCGGCCGACGAGCCACAGGTCGGCGCCGATCGCTTCCGCGTGGTCGATCAGCGTTTGCGGCGCGGCCGGATCGCCGCAGATCGCCGGCTTGCCGGCACGGAAGATCCCGGCCTTCTCGAACGCGATCTTCTCGCGCGTGTCGCCGAGGTATTCGGTGTGGTCGATGTCGATGCTCGTGACGATCGCGCAATCGGTATCGATGATGTTGACCGCGTCGAGCCGGCCGCCGAGGCCGACTTCGAGGATCACCGCGTCCAGTCCGCGCGACGCGAACAGGTGCAGGATCGCGAGCGTCGTGAATTCGAAGTACGTGAGCGACACGGGCTCGGGCAACGACGTGCGCGCGGCTTCGACGGCCTCGAAGTGCGGCAGCAGTTCGTCATCGGTGACGTTCTGCCCGTTCACGCGCGCGCGCTCGTTGAATTCGAGCAGGTGCGGCGACGTGTGGCAGCCGACCTTGTAGCCCGCGCGCACGAGGATCGTCTCGAGGAACGCGCAGGTCGAGCCCTTGCCGTTCGTGCCGCCGACGGTAATGACGGGGCACGCGAATTCGAGCTGCAGCGCCGCCTTGACCTGCCCGATGCGGGTCAGGCCCATGTCGATGCCGACCGGGTGCGCGCGTTCGAGATGCGAAAGCCACGCGTCGAGAGTGGGAAAAGTGCTCATCGGTTCAAATCTGGATCGGTACCGCCACTACGCCAAAAAACGAAGCGCGTCGCCTGACGCGGAAGCCAGGCGACGCGCAGAGTTCACAACCTTGCGCCGGTCAAGCCAGCGCGTCGGCCGGCTGTCGCTGCAGCAGCGCGAGCAGTTGCGCGATCTCGTCGCGCATCTTGCGACGGTCGACGATCATGTCGATCGCGCCCGTCTTGATCAGGAATTCGGCGCGCTGGAAGCCTTCCGGGAGCTTCTCGCGGACCGTCTGCTCGATCACGCGCGGGCCGGCGAAGCCGATCAGCGCCTTCGGTTCGGCGATCACGACGTCGCCGAGGAATGCAAAGCTCGCCGACACGCCGCCCATCGTCGGGTCGGTCAGCACCGAAATGAACGGCAGCTTCGCTTCGGCCAGCTTGGTCAGCATCGCGGTGGTTTTCGCCATCTGCATCAGCGACAGCAGGCTTTCCTGCATCCGTGCACCGCCCGACGCGGTGAAGCAGATGAACGGCACCTGCTGTTCGAGCGCGTTCTGCGCGCCGCGTGCGAAGCGCTCGCCGACCACCGAGCCCATCGAGCCGCCCATGAACGAGAACTCGAAGCAGGCCGCGACCACCGGCAGCGTGTGGATCGCACCGCCCATCACGACCATCGCGTCGGTCTCGCCCGTGTCGTCCATCGCTTCCTTCAGACGATCGGGGTACTTGCGGCTGTCCTTGAACTTGAGCGTGTCGACCGGCACGACTTCCTGACCGATTTCATAACGGCCTTCCGGATCGAGCAGCCCGTCGAGGCGCTCACGCGCGCCGATGCGCATGTGGTGATCGCATTTCGGGCAGACGTGCAGGTTCGCGTCCACGTCGTTGCGGTACAGCACGGCCTCGCAGGACGGGCACTTGACCCACAGGCCTTCCGGAATGCCCTTGCGGCTTTTCGGGTCGGTCTGCTTGATCTTCGGCGGCAACAGTTTGTCGAGCCAGCTCATCGTATGGTTTCCTGTTCCGTGGCGGGCCGGGCCGACCGGCCCGTTCCCGCTTCCTGTGTTGTATTTATCGCGCCGTCTTGCCCGCGCCGTCCAGGGCGGCGCGCAGCTCGGCAATGAAAGTCTTCAGCGCGGCGGCGGCACCCTCCGGCGCAGCGCTTTCGAGCAGCTGCACGAGGCGGCTGCCGATCACGACCGCGTCCGACACCTCGGCCACCGCGCGCGCCGTTTCGGCGTCGCGGATACCGAAGCCGACGCCGACCGGAACCGGCACGCGCGACTTGATGGCCGGGATTTTACCCGCAATGCTCGAAACATCCAGATTTCCTGCGCCGGTCACGCCCTTGAGCGACACGTAATACACGTAGCCGCTCGCGATCTTGCCGACGTCGGCGATACGTTCGTCGGTCGACGTGGGCGCGAGCAGGAAGATCGGATCGATCTGCGCGGCGCGCATTTTCTCGGCGAACACACCCGCCTCTTCCGGCGGATAGTCGACGACGAGCACGCCGTCGACACCGGCCGCCTGCGCTTCGGCCGCGAACGCGTCGACGCCCATCCGCTCGATCGGGTTCGCATAACCCATCAGCACGACGGGCGTTTTGGGGTCGGTTTCGCGAAAGCGCTTCACGTCGGCGAGCACGCTTTTCAGCGTGACGCCGCGCGCGAGCGCGCGTTCCGACGAGCGCTGGATCACGGGGCCGTCGGCCATCGGGTCCGAGAACGGCACGCCGAGTTCGATCACGTCCGCGCCGCCTTCGGCGAGCGCGTGCATGAATTCGACGGTTTTCGCGGGATCGGGATCGCCGGCCGTGATGAACGGGATCAGGCCCTTACGGCCTTGTTCGGCGAGCGCGGCGAAGGTTTGCTGAATACGGGACATGGCAATTTTCCTCAATGCTTCGGCGAGGCGGCGGCGCGATTCACGCGCACGCCGGCGCAGCGAGCGCGCTCACGCGCTCGTGCGCGATCGCACAATAGCTTTCGTTGATCTCGTAGCCGACGAAGTCGCGCCCCTGCCGTGCGCAGGCCACCGCGGTCGTGCCGCTGCCCATGAACGGATCGAGCACGCGGCCGCCCGGCGGGCAGCTTGCGAGCACCATCCGCTCGATGATTTCCAGCGGCTTCTGGGTCGGATGGTCGACGCGCTCCGCGTGCTGCCGGTGCAGGCGCGAGACCGACCAGACGTCCTTCGGGTTGTAGCCCATCTCCAGCCACTTGCTGCCTTCGAACAGCTTGCGCGAGCGGGCCTTCTTCGTGTCGGCGTCGTACGGGATGCGGACCGGATCGAGATCGAAGTAATACGCCCTGGAAACCGCGAAAAAGCCGATGTTGTCGTGCACCGACGTGAAACGGCGCGTCGTGCCGCCCATGCTCGGCACGCGCCGGTCCCAGATGATCTCGTTGACCATCGTGAGCTGCGTCTTCAGGAAACTGAAGATTTCCGGCGCGTACTGCCACGTGCAGAAGATGTACATCGACCCGCTCGGCTTCAGCTTCGGAATCGCGAGCTCGAGCCACTCGCGCGTCCACGCGAGAAAGTCGTCGCCCGAACGCTTGTCCGAGTCGTTGCCGTAGTCCTTGCCGAGCCCGTACGGCGGATCGGCGACGATCAGGTCGATCGACGCGTCCGGCAGGTGCGCGGCATCGGTCAGGAAATCGCGGTTGTGCAGTTCGATCCCGGACGGCAGCGCGCGCGGCACGGCGGCGGCGGGCTGAACCGCCCCCGCCTCGCTCGCGGCACCGCCGCCCGGTTCTTCGATCAGGTCACGCATCGGTCGGGGTCAGAGCTCGATGCCCGATCGCTCGGCGACCGTGTGCATGTCCTTGTCGCCGCGGCCCGACAGGTTGACGAGCAGGATCTTGTCCTTCGGCAACGTCGGCGCGAGCTTCACGCCATACGCGATCGCGTGGCTCGACTCGAGCGCGGGAATGATCCCCTCGATCCGGCAGCAGTCGTGGAACGCCTTCAGCGCTTCCTCGTCGGTAATGCCGACGTACTGTGCGCGGCCGCTGTCCTTCAGCCATGCGTGCTCGGGGCCGACGCCCGGATAGTCGAGGCCCGCCGACACCGAATGCGTCTCGATGATCTGGCCGTTGTCGTCCTGCAGCAGGTAGGTACGGTTGCCGTGCAGCACGCCCGGGCTGCCGGCGATCAGCGACGCCGCGTGATGACCCGTGTCGAGGCCGTCGCCGGCCGCTTCGACGCCGATCAGCTGCACCGATGTGTCGTCGATGTACGGATAGAAGATGCCCATCGCGTTCGAGCCGCCGCCGACGCAGGCGATCACCGCGTCCGGCTGCCGGCCCGCGAGCTCGGGCATCTGCACCTTGCACTCGTCGCCGATCACGCGCTGGAAGTCGCGCACCATCATCGGGTACGGGTGCGGGCCCGCGACCGTGCCGATGATGTAGAACGTGCTTTCGATGTTCGTGACCCAGTCGCGCATCGCTTCGTTCAGCGCGTCCTTCAGCGTGCGCGAACCCGATTCGACCGGCACGACCGTCGCGCCAAGCAGCTTCATCCGGTAGACGTTCGCGGCCTGGCGGCGCACGTCTTCCGAGCCCATGTAGACGACGCACTCCATCCCGAAGCGGGCGCAGATCGTCGCGGTCGCGACGCCGTGCTGGCCGGCGCCCGTCTCGGCGATCACGCGCTTCTTGCCCATGCGCTTCGCGAGCAGCGCCTGGCCGATCACGTTGTTGATCTTGTGCGCGCCCGTGTGGTTCAGGTCTTCGCGCTTCAGGTAGATCTGCGCGCCGCCGAGCGTCTCGCTCCAGCGCTGCGCGTGATAGATCGGCGACGGGCGGCCGACGAAATGCTTCAGCTCGCGCTCGAATTCGGCGACGAAATCGGGATCGTTCTGGAATTTTTCATACGCCGCGCGCAGTTCGTCCAGCGCGTGAATCAGCGTCTCGGCGACGAACACGCCGCCATACGGGCCGAAGTGGCCGCGGTCATCAGGAAGGTTGTACATGGTGTCTCTCTCGATCGGTCGGGGCGCCCCGCTTTCGGGGCCGCGCCGGCTTGCATCACCCGGCGTCCGCTTCGCGCACCGCGCGTACGAACGCCGCCATCCGGGCGTGATCCTTCACGCCCTTCGCGCCCTCCACTTCGATGCCACTCGAGACATCGACAGCAAACGGGCGCAACTGGCGAATCGCATCACCGACGTTTTGCGCGCTCAAGCCACCACTCAAAACGGCCCGATGCGCGAGCTCTGCGGGAATAAGAGACCAATCGAAGACCTTGCCGCTACCGCCGTAATCCGGCACCAGGGTGTCGAACAGGAGGCCGCGCGCTTTCGAATAATGAAGTGCCGATTCTACCAAATCGGCCGGCTGCGTCGAGGGGCCGACGCGCACCGCGCGCAACCACGGCAGGCGTGCCGCGCGGCCGAGGGCATCGCACTGCGCGGGCGACTCGTCGCCATGGAACTGCAGCAGCGTGAGCGGCACGTCGCGCACGACGGCCTCGATCTCGGCTTCGGTCGCATTCACGAACAGCCCGACCACCGACACGAACGGCGGCGCGAGGCGCGCCAGCTCGGCCGCCTGCGCGATCGTCACCGCGCGCGGGCTCTTCGGGTAGAACACGAGACCGATCGCGTCGGCGCCGAGCGCCGCCGCGTGCAGCACGTCCTCGGGGCGCGACAGCCCGCACAGCTTGATGCGCGTGCGCGGCGGGAGGCCGGCCGCGGCGGGAGTCGAAGGAGACACGGCGTGATCCGTCATGGTTGAGGGTCCAGGTCGGCCCAGACGCTGCTCCACGGCACGCTGCCGAGCTGCGCGGGCGGGACGGCGAATTCCGCCGGGTAGCCGACGTGGGCGAGGTACAGCCCGTCGGCCATGAACGTGGGCGCGGCGAGATTGCGGTCGCGCCCGGCCAGCACGTCGGCAAGCCAGTCGGCCGGATAGCGGCCGCGGCCGACCGCGACGAGGCAGCCCATCAGGTTGCGCACCATGTGGTGCAGGAACGCGTTGGCGCGGAACCGGAAATGAATGAAATGGCCCACGCGCCGCACGTCGATCTGGTACAGGTGTTTGACCGGCGTCTTCGACTGGCATTCCGACGACCGGAACGACGAGAAGTCGTGCTCGCCGATCAGGTGCGCGGCGGCGGCGCGCATCGCGTCGTCGTCGAGCGGCGTGTGGATCCAGCCCGCGCGCCCCGCCAGCATCGGCGAGCGCACGGGATGCACGTACAGCGCGTAGTAATAGGTGCGCTCGAACGCCGAGAAACGCGCGTGAAACGTCTCCGGCATCGGCTTCGCCCATTGCACCGCCACGGTCGGCGGCAGGAACGCGTTGGTCCCGCGCACCCACGAGAACACCTCGCGATCGAGGTCGGTATCGAAATGCACGACCTGCCCGAGCCCGTGCACGCCCGTGTCGGTCCGCCCGGCCACCGTCGTATGCAGCGGCACGCGCGCGAACTCGGCCAGCGCGTGCTCGAGCCGGTCCTGCACCGTCTTGCCGTGCGGCTGCGCCTGCCAGCCGCAGAACGCCGCGCCGTCGTACTGAATGCCGAGCGCGATCCGCATCACGCCTCGTCCGCCAGTTTCGCGAGCAGCGCCCGCGCATCGTCGCGCGTCGCGGTGTCGTTCGCGTCGACCACTTCCTGCAGCAGCGTCCGTGCGCCGGACAGGTCGCCCAGCTCGACGTATTCGGTCGCGAGGTCGAGCTTGTTGCGCGCGATGCGGGCAAGTTCGCCCGGCGTCAGCGCCGGCAACGCGGCGCCCGGCGTCGACGGAAGATCCAGATCGAAGTCGAGCTTCAACGCGCCGAACTGCGCGCCGCCGAGCGGCGGCAGCGACGACGTCGCGAACGGGCTGCCCGCCTGGCCGGCAGGCGTCGCCGCGTCCGGATCCCAATCGAACTCGTCGTCCTGATCGGCCGGATGTGCGGGGGCCGGATCGATCGCGCCAATCGGAAGGCGCGGGTCGGCTTGACCGTTAGTTGCGACTTTATCGGTGTCGGACTGCCCTGCTCGCGCCAGAGACTCATCCGTCGCCAGCGACGGCTCGTCCTGCGTGCGCGGCGGCAGCGGCATGTCGAGACTGTTGAGCGCGCTGATCGCGTTCTGCATCAGCGCCGCGTGCTGCGTTTCGGCGGCCGCGGGTGCGATCGGCGTCTCGGCAGGCTGCTCCGCAGGCTTCTCGGCAGCGATCTTCTCTACCGGCTCGGCATCGTGCGGAGCCGGAGCCGCCTCGCTCGCGGTCGGCACTGCGGCGTGCACGGCCGGCAATTCGGGCTGCTCGTCATGCGGCTGCACCACTTCCGGCGCCGGCGACACATCCGTGTCAGGCGTCTCGACCGTCTCCGCCGCTGCGGCAGTGGCCGCGGCAAGGCTCAAGTCGGAAGCCGCGTCGCGTGCAACCGGCATCTCGGGCCGGATCGGCAGTTCCGGCTCGACGGACGGCGCGGCTTCGGCTTCTGCCGCCGCAGCCGCGGACCCGCCCGCGACGACCGCAGCAGCCGTCGCGCTCGTACCCGCATCACCCGTTTCTTCCGCGCGCCGGCCCTTCCGGCGCTTGCGCCACGCAAAACCCGCGGCGAGGACGATCACGGCCGCACCGGCCACCGCGGCCGGACGCCAGTCCATCTGCCCGGTACTGTGCGCAGGTGCAGCCACCGGCGCGGCCGGTTGCGCGGGCGCCGATACCGATGCCGGCTGCGCTGCGCTGGCAGCAACGCCGGACGCGGTTTCACCTGCCGTCGGCACGGCAGCGGACGCGCCCGTTTCGTTCGCGGCCGGACGCGGCGCAACAGGTGCCGGCACGGGTGCCGGCGTGACCTCGTTCGTCGTGGCCGGCTTGCCGATGCCGTGCTTCTGCAGCTCCATCAGCACGCGGTTCTTCAGCGCCAGCAGTTGCTGCAGGCTCGACGGCCGCGGCTGCGACGCGCCCGTGGCAGGCGCCGCGCCGGCCGGTTCGTTCATGCCAGAAACCTGGCTGCCCGCAACAGGCGGAAGCGCGGCACCGCTCGCGGACGACGGCACCGACTGGATCGCGCCGCTCCACACATGCGGACCGCTTGCACCGGCAACGGGCGCCGCCGGCTGCATGCTTTCGACGGCCGATGCGCCGTGTGCCGCAGAAGCGCCGAGCGATGCCGCCGCACCGGCGGCCGTCGCGACACTCGCGCCGCTCACCGGAGCCGCATGCACGGCCGGCGCCACCGGCGCGGATGGCACGGTCGCCGCCGGGGTCGACCCCGGATGCGGCGCCGACGCACCATGCTGCGCGACCGCCGTGCCGCCGGATGCCGCGGCGGGCGCGGACGCTGCCGCCGTACCCGATGTGCCGGATGCAGCGGATGCACCGGATGCACCGGCCGGCACGAGTGCCGCGCCTGTCGCATCGAGCGCCGGCACGGTCAGCGTCGCACCGACTTTCAGGCGGCTCGCGTCGTGCTTCATGAACGCCTGCGGATTGGCGTCGAACAGCGCGCGGCCGGCGCGCGCGAGCACACCGGGATCGCGCGACTGCGTGGCCGCTTTCGCGATGTCGTTCAGCGACTGGCCGGGCTGGACCGTCACGGTAAGCGGCACTGCACCGCCGGCGGCGGACGCCGGCAGTTCGCCGGTGCCGGCCGCCCAGGCCGATGCGGTTGCGCCGAGCGCCAGGATCGCCAGCGCGCCACGCACGGCGCGCGACAGACGGGACTGACGCGGAAACAAGGAAATTCGGGACATCGTTGGCTCTATCGCCGCGCGCGGGCGCGGCTCGGATTCGCGGTTGAAAGCGTCAATAAAGTTGCCGCAGAAATGCAAAAGCGTCGCGTTGAACGCGACGCTTTCGGCGGGTCTGTGCGTCGTAACCGCGTAGTTTACTTCACGTGATCGGGTTCGGGCCGAATTCGTCGCCGATGGGTGCAACCGGCCGCGTTCGCGCGTCCGCGCACCCGCCGGCCGGGCCGCTGGAATGCCCGGGTTCACACGGTGCGACCAGCGTTCCCGATCGATCGGAAGCGCACCTCCCTCGACTGAAAAACGCCCGGCCGCATCCCGTCCCGAACGAATGGCGCGCCCCTTGCCGCTCACCCGGCGGCCTGCCCACTCCAGGGCTCGATGCCGCGCCACGACCGCAAAATCGGGCACGTTTGCTCAATAAATCGCGCCACCTGCCGTTAATGGATTAACAATCTCCAATAAAAAAATCCCGCCGATCACCCAATCCATTCAAATAAATTTCAATTGATCGATAAGAGGCCAATTCCCCTCTCTTATCGTCGAATTGGACATTTCCATCCCCAACCCCCCCGCCGTACAAGGCTTCCAAGCCTCACCCCCGTTTCATTTCTCATACGAAATCAATCATTTCGACAGCAATTCAATTACATTACACAAAATTACACAGATCGAATAATTGCCGTCGTTACGATCGTCTTCAAACAAGAATCGGCGCAGTTCGACCATCGCGCACGCACCTGCCGGAAAGGCAGGCACGCGCCCGGCCGGGCTGACATCGTGAGGTGCCAGGGAGGCATCGCGCAGTCGCACGACTGCATCTACTTACCAGCTCGTTACGGGGATCGAACATGGGCTATCAGCAGGGTTTGAGCGGGTTGGCCGGCGCGGCGAACCATCTCGACGTGATCGGCAACAACATCGCGAACGCAAACACGGTCGGCTTCAAGCAGGGGCGCGCGAACTTCGCCGACATGTACGCGAATTCGGTCGCGACGTCGACCAACACGCAGATCGGCATCGGCACGCGGCTCGCGTCGGTGCAGCAACAATTCGGCCAGGGGACGATCAACACGACGAAGTCGTCGCTCGACATCGCGATCAACGGCAACGGCTTCTTCCAGATGTCGAACAACGGCGTGACGACGTACTCGCGTGACGGCGTATTCCACCGCGACAAGAGCGGCGCCATCGTCGATTCGCAAAACCGCAACCTGATGGGCTATGCGGCAGGCCCGGGCGGCGCGATCAATACCGCGGCGACCGTGCCGCTGCAGGCGCCGACCAACAACATCGCCCCGCAGGCGACGACGAAGATCACCGGCCAGTTCAACCTGAATTCGCAGGACAAGGTGCCGGCCAAGACGCCGTTCAACCCGGGCGACAACACGACGTACAACTACAATTCGTCAATCCAGGTGTACGACACGCTCGGCGGCTCGCAGCAGGTGTCGATGTACTTCACGAAGAACGCGGCCGGCACCTGGCAGGCCTACGCGGGCGTGCAGGGCCAGACGCCGACGAATCTCGGCACCGTCACGTTCGACACATCGGGCCGGATCACCTCGACGACGTCGGCCGCCACCGGCCAGCCGACGCCGAGCCTCGGTCAGTTCGCGTTTTCGATCCCCAACGCGTCGGGCGGCGCCAATCCGCAGAACCTGACGCTCGACCTGGGCGGCACGACGCAGTTCGGCGGAAAGAGCGGCGTGACCAACCTCGCACAAGACGGCTTCGCGAGCGGCACGCTGACGACGTTCTCGATCGGCACCGACGGCAAGCTGACCGGCAACTACTCGAACGGCCAGAGCGCGGTGCTCGGCCTGATCGCGCTCGCGAACTTCAACAACCCGAACGGGCTCGAGAACATTGGCGGCAATCAGTATGTGGAAACCGCCGCGTCGGGCGTGCCGCAGATCTCCGCGCCGGGCAGCACGAACCACGGCACGCTGCAGGGAAGTGCGCTGGAAAACTCGAACGTCGACCTGACGAGCGAGCTCGTGAACCTGATCAAGGCGCAGCGCGATTACCAGGCCAATGCGCAGACGATCAAGACCCAGCAGACCGTCGACCAGACGCTGCTGAACATGCGCTGACGCGCACATGAAAAACGCGCCGCGCCGGCCTTGATATCGTCAAGGCCGGCGCGGCGCGCCATCTTGTGCAACGCGGCCCGCGCATCGCGGGCCGGACACACGAGCTTACTTGTCGAGCAGGATGCGCAGCATGCGGCGCAGCGGCTCGGCCGCACCCCACAGCAGCTGGTCGCCGACCGTGAACGCCGACAGGTATTCGCCGCCCATCGCGAGCTTGCGCAGGCGGCCGACCGGCACCGTCAGCGTGCCCGTGACGTTCGCCGGCGACAGGTCGCGCATCGACGCTTCACGCTCGTTCGGCACGACCTTCACCCAGTCGTTCGCCGACGCGAGGATGCCGTTGATCTCGTCGAGCGGCACGTCCTTGTTCAGCTTGATCGTCAGTGCCTGCGAGTGGCAGCGCATTGCGCCGATCCGCACGCACAGGCCGTCGACCGGGATCGAACCCGGCTCGCCCATCGCCGGCTTGCCGAGGATCTTGTTGGTTTCCGCGCCGCCCTTCCACTCTTCCTTCGACATCCCGTTACCGAGATCCTTGTCGATCCACGGGATCAGCGAGCCGGCGAGCGGCACGCCGAAGTTGCTGGTCGGCATCGCGTCGCTGTTCATTGCGGCCAGCACACGGCGGTCGATGTCGAGGATCGCGGATGCCGGATCGGCGAGCTGCTCCTTCACCGCGCCGTTCAGCGTGCCCATCTGCGACAGCAGTTCGCGCATGTTCTGCGCGCCCGCGCCCGATGCGGCCTGGTAGGTCATCGCCGTCATCCAGTCGACGAGGTTCTCGCGGAACAGGCCGCCGAGCGCCATCAGCATCAGGCTGACCGTGCAGTTGCCGCCGATGAAGTTCTTCGTGCCCTTGACGAGCGCATCCTTGATCACGTCGAGGTTGACCGGATCGAGGATGATGACCGCGTCGTCCTTCATCCGCAGCGACGATGCCGCATCGATCCAGTAGCCGTTCCAGCCTGCCGCGCGCAGCTTCGGGAACACGTCGTTCGTGTAGTCGCCGCCCTGGCACGTGATGATCACGTCGCACTTCTTCAGCTCGTCGACGTTGGTGGCGTCCTTGAGCGTAGTCTCGTTTTTCGCGAACGACGGCGCTTTGCCGCCCGTGTTGCTGGTGCTGAAAAACACCGGTTCGATCAGGTCGAAATCGCCCTCTTCCTGCATGCGCTGCATCAGGACGCTGCCGACCATGCCGCGCCAACCTACGAGACCTACGTTCATGACTAACCCTTTGATGGAGCTTCCCCGCCATTTCCGTCCCCGGTGTGACCGCGCGGGGAAAGAGGCGGGCACGACGGACGATCAGCGTTTAATGATCGTTTTCGTGGTAATGGTTTTCGTGATGACGATGGCGCGCGCACCCGCACGGGCAATGTTGCCGTGGAGTTTCAAGACCGGGGAGATCAGGGAAATTTGCGCCATCGTTCGAGTCTACACAAAGCCGGTTGCCCGCACAACGGCCAACCGCGCGCGAACCGGCCGATTTCGCGGCCCGTTCGCGCCCTTTCTACTTGCTTGCGTTACAGCGCCGCGACCACCGCGTCGCCCATCGCCGTCGTGCCGACCTGCTTGCCGCCCGGCGTCGCGATATCGCCCGTGCGGTAGCCCTGTTCGAGCACCGTTTTCACCGCGCGCTCGATGCGATCGGCCTGCTCCGCACGATTCAGCGAGTAACGCAGCATCATCGCGGCCGACAGGATCGTCGCGAGCGGGTTCGCGATGCCCTTGCCCGCGATGTCCGGCGCCGAACCGTGCGACGGTTCGTACAGGCCCTTGTTGTTCTTGTCGAGCGACGCCGACGGCAGCATGCCGATCGAGCCCGTCAGCATCGACGCTTCATCCGACAGGATGTCGCCGAACATGTTGCCGGTGACGATCACGTCGAACTGCTTCGGCGCCTTCGCGAGCTGCATCGCCGCGTTGTCGACGTACATGTGCGACAGCTCGACGTCCGCGTACTCCTTCGACACGTCGATCATGATGTCGCGCCAGAACTGCGACGTTTCGAGCACGTTCGCCTTGTCGACCGACAGCAGCTTCTTCGCGCGCTTGCGGGCCGCCTGGAACGCGACGTGCGCGATGCGGCGCACTTCCGGTTCCGAATAGCGCATCGTGTCGAAGCCTTCGCGTTCGCCCGCGAACAGGCCGTCCGGTGCGGCACGCACGCCGCGCGGCTGGCCGAAGTAGATGTCGCCGTTCAGTTCGCGCACGATCAGGATGTCGAGGCCCGCGACCAGCTCGGGTTTCAGTGGCGACGCATCGACGAGCTGCGGGTAGCAGATCGCCGGGCGGAAGTTCGCGAACAGCTCGAGATGCTTGCGCAGCCCGAGGATCGCCTGCTCGGGGCGCAGCGCGCGTTCGAGCGAGTCGTACTTCCAGTCGCCCACGGCGCCGAACAGGATCGCGTCGGCTTCCTTCGCGAGCGCCAGCGTCGCGTCCGGCAGCGGATGACCGCTTGCCTCGTAGCCCGCGCCGCCGACCGGCGCCTGTTCGAGTTCGAACTTCTCGTCGAGTGCGTTCAGCACCTTCACCGCTTCATTGACGATTTCCGGACCGATGCCGTCGCCGGGCAGCACTGCAATCTTCATGCGAAATTCCTGACTGGATAGGTTTTATGAGGCAGGCCGGCGAGCGCGCCGCCGGCACGCCCGCCCGAAAGGCACGTCAGCCGACCAGCTTGGTATTGAGCCACGGCTGCTTCACGAGGCGCTCGGCCTCGAACTGGCGAATCTTGTCCGCGTGGCGCAGCGTGAGGCCGATGTCGTCGAAGCCGTTCAGCAGGCAGTACTTGCGGAACGCGGCGATCTCGAACGGATATTCGCGGCCGTCGCCCGCACGCACGACCTGCGCGTCGAGGTCGATCGTCAGTTGAAAACCGTTGAACGCAGCCGTCTCGTTGAACAGGTGATCGACCTGCTGCTCGGTCAGCACGATCGGCAGCAGCCCGTTCTTGTAGCAGTTGTTGAAGAAGATGTCCGCGAAGCTCGGCGCGATGATCGCGCGGAAACCGTACTGCTGCAGTGCCCACGGCGCGTGCTCGCGCGAGCTGCCGCAGCCGAAGTTCTTGCGCGCGAGCAGCACGGATGCACCCTGGTAGCGCGGCTGGTTCAGCACGAAGTCGGGATTCAGCGGACGCTTCGAGTTGTCCTGGCCCGGCTCGCCGTGATCGAGGTAACGCCATTCGTCGAACGCGTTCGGACCGAAGCCCGTGCGCTTGATCGACTTCAGGAACTGCTTCGGGATGATCGCGTCGGTGTCGACGTTCTCGCGATCGAGCGGCGCCACGACGCCGGTATGTACTGTGAATTTTTCCATGATCCGTCTATCCGGTTGGAGGGCCGGCGTTCAGCCGGCGCACATCGACAAATTCTCGGCGGGAATCGTCACTCCGCGGCGCGCTTCAGCGCATTGCCGGCGGCGTTGACGTCCTGCCCGAAGCCCTGGACGGTATTGCAGCCCGCGAGACCGAAACCCAGCCCCGCGAGCGCCAGCGCGGCAACCAGCCGCGTGATGACCTTCGATGCCGTCATGCGTTACCCCAGCTTGCGAATGTCGACGAAGTGACCTTCGATCGCCGCGGCCGCCGCCATCGCGGGGCTCACGAGGTGCGTGCGACCGCCCGCGCCCTGCCGGCCTTCGAAGTTGCGGTTCGACGTCGACGCGCAGCGCTCGCCCGGATCCAGCCGGTCGGCGTTCATCGCGAGGCACATCGAGCAGCCCGGCTCGCGCCATTCGAAACCGGCATCCGTGAACACCTTGTCGAGCCCTTCGCGCTCGGCCTGCGCCTTCACGAGGCCCGAGCCCGGCACGACCATCGCGAGCCGCACGTTCGACGCGACGCGACGGTTCAGCTTCTTCACGACGTACGCGGCTGCACGGATGTCCTCGATGCGCGCGTTCGTGCACGAACCGATGAAGATCTTGTCGACCTTGATCGACTCGATCGGCGTGTTCGGCTCGAGCGCCATGTAGGCCAGCGCGCGCTCCATCGCGTCGCGCTTGACCGGATCCTTCTCGCGTTCGGGATCGGGCACGCGACCGTCGATCGACGTGACCATTTCCGGCGACGTGCCCCACGTGACCTGCGGCACGATCTCGGCCGCGTTCAGCTCGACCACGCGATCGAACTGCGCGCCTTCGTCCGACTTGAACTGACGCCAGTATTCGACGGCCTGATCCCATTCTGCGCCGGTCGGCACGAACGGACGGCCCTTCAGGTAATCGATGGTCGTGTCGTCCACCGCGACCATGCCCGCGCGCGCGCCGGCTTCGATCGCCATGTTGCAGACGGTCATGCGGCCTTCCATCGTCAGCGCGCGGATCGTCGAGCCGCCGAATTCGATCGCGTAGCCCGTGCCGCCGGCCGTGCCGATCTTGCCGATGATCGCGAGCACGATGTCCTTCGCGGTACAGCCGCGCGGCAGCGCACCCTCGACCTTCACGAGCATGTTCTTGCTCTTCTTCTGCAGCAGGGTTTGCGTGGCGAGCACGTGCTCGACTTCCGACGTGCCGATGCCGTGTGCGAGCGCGCCGAACGCACCGTGCGTCGACGTATGCGAATCGCCGCACACGATCGTCATGCCCGGCAGCGTCGCGCCCTGCTCCGGCCCGATGATGTGGACGATGCCCTGGCGCACGTCGTTCATCTTGAACTGCGTGATGCCGAACGCATCGCAGTTCGCGTCGAGCGTGTCGACCTGCAGCTTCGAGACGGGATCGGCAATGCCGTGGCTGCGATCGGTGGTCGGCACGTTGTGGTCCGATACGGCCAGGTTCGCGCTGATGCGCCACACCGGACGCTGCGCGATCTTCAGCCCTTCGAATGCCTGCGGGCTCGTGACTTCATGCAGCAGCTGACGGTCGATGTAGAGCAAAGTCGTGCCGTCTTCCTCGGTGTGGACCACGTGGGTGTTCCACAGTTTGTCGTAGAGAGTCTGTGCCATGGGTATGCGGGGTCGTTGTGACTACAAGCCTTGCGGATGCGGTCGATTATGCCACGCAGAACGCGTCACGGCGCGGGCCGCACGCGAAAAAACCCATTAAAAACAGTGGTTTGGCTGGTAGTGCCAATACCTGTATCGGCATTACCCGGCAAATGCGGACGCGCACGGCGCGGCGGCGGTTGCAGCCGTCGCGTGGGGTGCGTGTCACGGCGACACGCGCCGGCCGGCTGCCTTCGCGGGGTCGGTATCGCGCTGCACGCAGAAGCGCTGCGCGTCCTCCGGCGAGTGGAAGCGGCCGTTGCGGAACAACACCCTTCGCTGCGACGTGCCGTGCAGCGAAGGCGTCTTGAACGGCCGGTAGCTCGCGATTGCGCCGCACACCGGACGCCCGGAACGTGAAGCCGTTCGGCAGCGGATGCCGCGAGTGCCCCGCAGCGTCAGCCGTTCGGGTATTCGCGGGTGATCAGGTCGAGCCGCAGCATCCCGAGTTGCACGCCAACGTTGCTCAGCAGGTAAAGATCGCGGCGGCGCAAGGCCGGCATCTGCGCGGACGCGTCGTAGAGCGACGGCAGCGTCAGGCCCGCCGGCACCGCGGCCTGCATCCCCGCGGCATTCGACACGCGCACGGCAATCGACGCCTGATCCGAATGCGTGACGACACCGACGTTGCCGAGTGCCGACGCCGAGCCGGCCTGCCTGACGATCGCGGTTACGACGCCGTCGGGCGTCGGTATCGGGCTGCCGGCGGCCGGCGCCGGTGTCGCGATCGACGTCACGCCGGCCGTCAGCCCGTATTTCGACGCGAGCACGCTCGCGACTTCCTGCTGCGCAAAGATCCGCGCGGCAACCTTCTGGCGCAGCAGGAACACGGCGTCGGCAATCGCCTCGTTCACGGGGCCGGGCACGGGCGCGGCGCCGGACGACGGCGCGGCGCGACTGCCGAAGCCGAATGCGGCAATCGTGTTGATGGCCGTGGCCTGGACGGTCGGCGGCGTCCACGAGAAAAACGTCTCGAACAGGTAACCGGCCTCGTCGGCGGCGGCTGCGCGGTCGTTCAGTTCGTTCGTCAGCTTGCCGAGCATCTGGCGTTGCAGTTCGGCATCTGAAACGGGAGCGTCGCCGGCGAAGCCCGGCGTGCTGGCGGCACCGGTCGCGGCAAGCGCGGCAGCGGAAGCGAGGAAATGGCGGCGGGTCTGCATGGTCATCGGAATCGGGAGGGAAAAAGAAAGTGCGTCAGCCCTTCGGGAACGCCTGCATCGTCGCGCCGACCGCGCGGGCGAGCATCTGCGCATACATGTCGTGCACGAGGTACAGGCTGCGGTTGCGCGTCCACGGCTGGCCCGACTGCGGGTCGTAGCGCGTCGGCAACGGCACCTCGGCAACCGCGGCCGCCTTCATGCCCGCCTGCTGCGAGGTCTGGATGCAGCGCTTCGCGTGATCCCGATGGCCGACCACCGCGACGCTGCCCATCGCTGCCGCGCCGCCCGCGCGCGACACGGCCTCGGCGGCCACCCCGGCCGTGCTGAGGTACACGATCGTGCCGTCGCTCGCGATCACGGGCTCGATCGACGACAGCACGTCGGCGCCCATCCCGTATTTCGACACGAGAAAACGGGCGATCTCCCACTGCGCGTAGACCTTGACCGGCTTCAGTTGCCGAATGCGGTAGACGGCGTCCGCGAGCGCTTCGTTGACGGGCCCCGGATCGGGCAGCGCGGACTGGTTGACGCCCGTGCTCGACGTATTGCCGCTCGCCGCGTTGGGGCGATTGCCGAAGCTGTACGCGACGATCGCGCCGGCCTGGGCCGCCGGCATCGTCGGCAGGTCCCAGGCAAACCCGACGTCGGTCAGCGCCGGCTGGATCGCGCCGACCGTCGCGGCATCGCCGAGCTGCGCATTCAGCTTCGCGGACATCTGCGCGGCCAGCGCGGCGTCGGTAACGGGCATCGACGTGACGTCGTCGCCGCCGCATGCGCTCAGCAGCGGCACCGCCGCGACGGCCGGCGCGGCGGCCAGGAATTTTCTGCGTGAAGAAGCCAGCGGATTCAGTTTCATGAGAAATACGAAATGATGCGAATGACGTCGACGCGATACCTCGGCGTCGCATTCACGGTCACGGGAAATCGCAATCGGGCGAGTCGCGCAAGTGGCGACGGACGGCAGTACCGCAGCGCGGACCGAATCGCCGCGCTTCCGTCGATTGACGAGCCCGGATCGTAGTCGGCGTTTGTTAAATTGCGGTGAAGCTCGCGAGCCAATACGCGCAATCTCGTCGTCGTTTCGCGGATGGATGCCTGCGTTTCACATAGGGTGAGCGCCTGCGCGATTCGTTCCACGGATGGCGATCATGCGCCCCGCGCTCCGCGCGACTTCCCCGCATGACGCGCTACGATGGCGCAACGCACATGGGCAATCCCCACGACCCGGACCCGGAGTACACGACGATGAAGCTCGGCCTGAACGAATCGCTCGCCCGTCTCGACGAAGCAGGCACGCTGTTCACGACGCTGTTTCGCCACGGCACGCTCGACGTCGAGCTGTACCGGCCGCGCATCGAGGACAAGCAGAAGCCGCACACGCGCGACGAGGTCTACGTGATCGCCACCGGCACGTCGCACTTCGTCGTCGACGGACGCGAATGCGCGGTCGCGGCCGGTGACGTGCTGTTCGTCCCGGCACACGCCGACCACCGCTTCACCGGCTTCTCCGGCGACTTCTCGACCTGGGTGTTCTTCTACGGCCCCGAAGGCGGCGAACGCGGCGCGTAGCGCGCGATCGCGATGCGCGGCACTTTTCCCGCGATCGCCTAGACTGTCTATTCGCAGCGGGCGGCGCGCGATGCGCGGCCGCCCGATCGTCACGATGCCGGTGGCGGCCGCTTCAACGAACGGGAAAACAGCATGCGATACGAACTGTATTACTGGCCCGAGATCCAGGGCCGAGGCGAATATGTGCGGCTCGCGCTCGAAGCGGCGGCAGCCGACTACGTCGACGTCGCGCGCGAATCGGGGCGCGGCATGGGAGTGCCGGCGATGATGCGCATGATGGACAGCGCGAAGGCGGAATGCGTGCCGTTTGCGCCACCGTTCCTGAAAGCCGGCGACCTGGTGGTCGGGCAGACCGCGAACATCCTGCTGTTTCTCGGCGCGCGGCTCGGGCTCGCGCCGGACGACGAAGCCGGCCGGCTGTGGGTGCACCAGCTTCAGTTGACCGTGGCCGATTTCGTCACCGAGATCCACGACACGCACCATCCGATCGCAAGCGGCCTCTACTACGAGGACCAGCAGGCGGAAGCCGCCGAGCGCGCAGCCGATTTCCTCGAGAACCGGCTGCCGAAATTCCTCGGTTATTTCGAGCGCCTACTCGGCCAGAACCCGCACAAGAGCGGCTACATCGCCGGCCACGCACTCAGCTACGCGGACCTGTCGATGTTCCAGTTGATCGAGGGGCTGCGTTACGCGTTTCCGAAAGCGATGAAGCGCGCGGAGCGGAAAATCGCGGCGCTGGTCGCGCTGCACGACCGCGTCGCAGAGCATCCGCCGGTGGCGCGTTATCTCGCGTCGGAACGGCGCATCCCGTTCAACGACATGGGCATCTTCCGGCACTATCCGGAGCTGGACAAGTAACGCCGGCACCGCATCCGCGCCGCTTCAGGCAGGGCGCCGATGCCCCGCTCACGCGACGACCGGCGTCTCGTGCAAATGGCGCCACACGATCAGCCCGTCCGCCTCGCGCCGGAACACGACCGTCGAGCGCCGCACCGTGCGCTGCCCTTGCGCGTCGGTCTGCGTCTCGCGATAGCCGATCGTCGCGCCATCGGACCACACGGCAAGCCCGCGCAACTCGTCAATGTCGATCACCAGCCCGGGGCGCGCGCCGTGCCCGTGTGAAAACAGCGCATCGATGCCCGCGTAATCGAGCACCGTGCCCGACATCGTGATCATCGAAAATCCCGGCGAAAAGCGCGCCATCAGCGTCGCGAGCCGCTCGGGGCCGGCACGGCCGGACAACCAGCACGCGATGTCGGCAACGGTGTCGACGACTTCCTTGAAATACGGGTTCGGCAAATTCATAAGGCTCTCAGGTTCTCACGAGTGGGATGAAACGGGTTGCGCGACCGGCGCACGGTGTGCGGGAAGCCGCGCAATCAGGCCCAGCGGCAGCAACGTCAGCACGACCGCCAGCCCGAAGCACCAGCGGTACGGCGCGAGCGACGGCCCGTTCGCGTCGAACGCCAGCAATGCATTGAGTGCGCTGCCGAGCACGGCCACGCCGACGCAGAAGCTCAACTGGCGGTTGATGTTCCACAGCGCGCTCGCGTCGCCCATCCGGTCGGCAGGCACATCGACGAACGCCGCGCTTTGCGACGTGCTCGTGCACAGGCTCGCGCCGAACCCCATCGCCGCGAATGCCGCGATCCGCATGGCTTCGACGCCGGCCCAGGGCGTCGCGAGCAGTGCGATACCGACGCAATCGATCGCGATGCCGCCCGCGAACAAGGGTTTCGCGCCGTGGCGCGCGAAGCAGCGGCGCGTGGTCGCGATCGCGAAGCACGCCGCGATCGCCCACGGCAGCATCAGCGCGCCGGCATGCGCGGCGCTCAATCCGAGCGCGTTCTGCAGATAGAGCGACGCGACGAGGTTGACGCCCGTGAAGATGCCCGGCACGCACAGATAGACCACCACGCCGGTTCGCAGCAGCGGCTGGGCGAGCAGGCGCAGGTCGACGACCGGCGACCGGGCGCGACGCGCATGCGCCGCATAGCCCGCACCCGCCGCGCTCGCGACGGCCAGCATCGCGAGCGGGAATGCCGCGCCGCCGGGCTGCCCCGCGGCGGTCAGCCCGAGCAGCAGCGCGACGAGCGTGACCGCACTCAGGCCGAGCCCCGGCCAGTCGAGCCGCGGCGGCCGGTCGCGCGCGCCGTCGCGCGGCAGCCATACGAACGCGAGCGCGCAGGTCGCGGCCGCGATCGGCAACATCGCGAAGAAGATCGCGCGCCACGAACCGCGATCGACGATCGCCCCGCCGATCGCCGGCGACAACGCCGGCACGAGCAGCGCGACCATCATCACGACGGACGTGAGCCGCGCCCGCGCCTGCGGCGGATACGCGCGATAGGCCATCGTCTGCCCGACCGGAATCAGCAGCCCGCCGCCGAGCCCCTGGACCAGCCGCCACGCGAGCAGCGTCTCGATCGACGGCGACGCGCCGACGCCGGCACTGCCGAGCCCGAACAGCAGCAGCGATGCCGCGAACACGCACCGCTCGCCGCAACGGCGCGCGAGCCACGTGCCGAACGGAATCACGACGGTCAGGCCGAGCACGTACATGTTGCCGACCCACGCAAGCTGCGCGACCGACGCATGCAGCTCGCGCTGCAGCGCCGGATACGCGGCGTTCAGCATGAACATGTTCGCGAGGTCGATCGCGAAGCCGAGCAGGTAGACGGCGGCGATTCTGGAACGGTCTGACATGGCGGCGGGAACATCACGAAACGCCGCAGTGTAGAAGCCGGCACGCGTATCGGTAAGCGGCCGGATGCGACGAGTCCCGTCGCAATTTTTTGACAATCGGATCACGCCGCCCCGACGCCGTAGCGCCGTAACGCCGTGCGGCCGCACATTCGGGTACCCTTCGAGCGATCCAACACCCAGACAGGACCCACGCCCCAACCATGGTGAGCCTCGATCGTTTCGCCGTTTTCCGTGCCGTGGTCGAAGCCGGTTCGTTCACGGCCGCCGCCACCGCACTGAACCAGGCGCGGGCGGCCCTCAGTTTCAACGTGAAGCAGCTCGAAGCCGAGCTCGGCGTCACGCTGCTCACACGCACGACCCGGCGTGTCGAGCTGACCGACGCCGGCGAGCGCTTCTACCAGCGCTGCCTGCGCGTGCTCGACGAAGCCGAAGGCGCGATCGACGAGGTGCGCGGCGAGCACGGCGGGATGCAGGGCATGCTGCGCGTGACGTCGACCGTCGAGTATGCGGCGCGCGTCCTCGCACCGATGCTGCATGCGTTCACCGCGCAGCATCCCGCGTTACGCGTGCGGCTCGAAACGCATACGTCGCAGGCCGATCTCGTGCGCGACCGCTTCGACGTCGCGATCCGGCTCGGACGCCACGAGCACTTTCGCGACCTGCCCTATCGCGGCGTCTGCCTCGCCACCTACGACGTACTCGCCGTGATGGCGCCTGACCTGCCGGCGAAGGCCGGACACCCGAAACCGGCGTCGCCCGACGACCTCGCCCGCCTGCCGCAGCTCGGCCACAGCCGGCTCGAGCGAATCGCCGAATGGACGCTCACCGATCGCGCGGGCAACGAACATGCGTTTCGACCGGCCGCGAAGCCTCGCGTCGTCGTCGACAACGCATCGGTGTTGAGTGAACTCGCGCGCCAGGGCAGCGGCGTCGCGCTGCTGCCCGAATGGCTCGTGCGCGACGATCTCGAAAGCGGCACGCTGGTCGATGCGCTGCCCGCGTACCGGTTTCCGCAGCAGAACGTCTACGCGCTGTACGTCGCGACGCGGCACGTGCCGCAGAAAGTGCGCGCGTGGGTGGACTTCATGAAGGCACGGTTGCAGCACGCGCACTGAGCGCGGTTTGCGCGCGCCGCCGCGCGCGGGCCGTCGTTGCGGAGCCGGCCGTCCGATACGACCGGCTTCCGTTGCCGCGCTATCGACACCGCGCCTTCAATACCGACAAGTCAGTGCGGGTGCCCGTGCTGCGTGGCCGCCGCATCGACGGCCTCGACCGAGCGCGTCAGCCACGGCCCGATGTCCATCTCCTCGTAGCGCACGAGCCGGCTCTTGCGCGCCCGGCGATATGCCCACCAGATCGCGACGAACAGCGGAATCCACACGTAGATCGACAGCACTTCCATCCAGTCGATGCGGGCCGCGAAGAACGCCTGGTAATCCTGCCCGAGCGAGATCACGATGCAGATCGCGATCGCGAACAGCGGCCCGAACGGAAACCATTTCGCGCGGTACGGCAGCTGATCGAGCCGGTAGCCCTGCTTCAGGAACCCCTTGCGGAACCGGTAATGGCAGACCGCGATGCCGAGCCACGCGATGAAGCCCGTGATGCCGACCGTGTTCAGCAGCCACAGATAGATGCTCTGGTTGTTGGTCAACGACGTGAGGAAGCACAGCCCGCCGACGGCCATCGTCGCGTACAGCGCGTTGCGCGGCACGCCGCCCGGCGACAGCGTCGCGAACATCGCCGGCGCACGCCCTTCCGCCGCGAGGTTGTACAGCATCCGCGTCGCCGCGTAGGTGCCGGAGTTGCCGGCCGACAGCACGGCCGTCAGGATCACGAGGTTCATGGCGCCGGCGGCGAGCCGGAAACCCGCATGGCTGAACACCAGCGTGAACGGGCTCACGCCGATGTCCGTCACGTCGCTCTTCAGCAGGTTCGGGTCCGTGTACGGCACCAGCAGGCCGATCACGAAGATCGCGAACACGTAGAACAGCATGATCCGCCAGAAAATCTGCTTCACCGCGCGCGGGATCGTCTTGCGCGGATTCTCCGATTCGCCGGCGGTGATCCCGACCAGCTCGGTACCGAGAAACGAGAATCCCGCGATCAGCGCGACGCTCATCATCGCGTGCACGCCGCCGACAAACGGCGCGTCGCCGGTCGTGAAGTTGCGCAAGCCGACCGGATGCCCGTTCCCGATCAGGCCGGCGGCGATCAGCAGCCCGGCCGCGATGAACGCGACCACGGTCACGACCTTGATCAGCGAGAACCAGTATTCCGATTCGCCGAAACCGCGCACCGACAGCGTATTCAGCAGGAAGATCAGCACGAGGAAGCCCGCGCCCCACCAGATGCCGGGTATGGTCGGAAACCAGTAGCGCATCACGATCTGCGCGGCGACCAGCTCGATCGCGATCGTCACGGCCCAGCTGTACCAGTAGGTCCAGCCGAGCGCGACGCCGAAGCCTTCGTCGACGTACTTCTCGCCGTAGATCGCAAACGACCCCGACACCGGCATCAGCGCGGCCATCTCGCCGAGGCCCGTGACGACGAAGTACACCATCAGCCCGATCGCGATATACGCGGCGATCGCACCGCCCGGCCCCGCCTGCGCGACCGACGCACCCGACGCGACGAACAGCCCCGTGCCGATCGAGCCGCCGATCGCGATCATCGCGATGTGGCGGCCCTGCAGACGGCGCTTCAGCGTCGTTCCCGACGGCGCGGCCGTCTCCACTGCCGCTTGCATAGCATCCATAGTGTTCACCCTGATTGGATTCGGGCCGGACAATTTGATTCGGAATACAAATCGTCAGGCCCGGTCATTCGCGTCGAAACCGGCCCTTCCCGGCCGGCCGCATCACACGACGGTGCGCTTGATCGCCTGCAGTTCGGCCGTCGTCACGATCTTCTCGATCCGGAATCGCGGGCTTTCCAGCCACACGTTCGCGATCCGCCGGTACTCGTCGAGATCCTCGCACGCGAGCCGCACGAGAAAATCGAACGTGCCGCTCACGAGCCAGCAATCGAGCACGGCCGGATTCGCACGCATCTCGTCTTCGAACGGCGCCTGCGAACGCCCGTGGTCGGCCAGCACGATCTGCGCGATCACGACGATCGGCTTGGTCGCGCGCGGCGCCTTGATCACCGCACGGTAGCCCTCGATCACGCCGAGCGCCTCGAGCCGCTCCACGCGCGCCTGGCACGGCCGCGGCGTGAGGTTCACGAGCTCCGACAGCTTCCGGTAGGAAATGCGCCCGTCGGTACGCAGGATGTCGAGGATCCGGAGATCGATCTTGTCGAGCTGCATCTTCTTGTCGGTCATCCGCGTTCGCTCCGGTCGGGTCGTGGCTGGTGCGCGGAACGTCTCCTGTTCCGCGCGGGGGCCACATTATCCGGCCGAAGCGGCCGCGCGCCAATCGGCTAGAACCGCAGCGACAGGCAGGTCAGGCCGCCGTCCATCTTGCGGAACTCGCTCGTATCGATCACGTGCAGCGGCAGCCCGAGCGACGCGATCGCGTCGTGCACGCGCGGGTAGCCGGCCGGCGTGATCAGCGTGCCGTTCACGCGCAGCGTGTTGCCCGCGTATTCGTCGGCGGCCGAGATCGCGATCCGGCGATAGTCGGCGAATGCCGGATGCGCGGCCAGCGCTTCGGTCACGAGCAGCGTGTCGTCGCCGAGCGCGTTGACGACCGACTTCAGATGCAGGCCGGCACCCACCGGAACCGCGACGACCGAATAGCCGTAGCGCGACACGAGCGATTCGAACGCGGCGATGCCTTCGGCGTCGGTACGGCCCGTCAGGCCGATGTAGAAGCGCTTGCCGACCAGCATCACGTCGCCGCCGTCGAGACGGCCGTCCTGCATCGGCAGCAGGTCGCGATGCGCGGCGAGCACCGCTTCGATATGCGCCGTCTCGCCGCGCCGGGCGGGCGCACCGGGGCGCGTGATCACCGCGAATTCCGGCGTCACGACCGCGACGTCCTCGACGAAGTGCGAATCGGGAAACGCGTCCAGCGGCGGCAGTTCGGTCAGCTCGACGCCCAGCGTACGCAGCGCGTCGCAGTATGCGTGGAACTGCGTGAGCGTCTTGTCGTAGTCGGGCGCGCCGAGCGCGGCAGTGGTCAGGCCCGCGCCACAGGACGGCGCGGGGCGGCGAACGATCGCTTGCGTGAATTGCATCGACTCCTCCATGGTCAGCGCCACACCCGTGCGGCACACGGGGCGGCTGCGTTGTGTCCGGACCATTATCGGAAGCCAAATTGCGCAATTCGCGTCGATTTCGGCTGCGCCGACAGCCGATTGCGTCGAATTGCGCGCAGCCCGCAGCGGATTCGGCAGACGGCCGTTCACCGCGTGGCGAACGGCCGCTTTCCCGTGCGACGCGGGCTAAGCGCCCGGCCCGAACCCCATCTGCGAACGGCCGAGCGCCGAGAGATCGCCCTCCCCGCCCCGTCCGTCGAATTCGACCTCGAAATGGTCGGCCGGGAAATCGGGCGGGCTCTCGCCGCGCAGGAACGCGGCCCGCTGGCGCAGCAGGTACGCGTCGTTCTTCGCGCAACCGGGCGCGGCCGCGATGTACATCACGTTGCTGTCGCCGCTGCCGCGGTGCGCATCCTCGACCGCGTGCACGACGTCGCCATGCCAGAACACCGCGTCGCCCGGCTCCATGTGCGGGATCGGCACCAGCGCATCGAGCAACAGTGCGTGCCATTCAGGCCGGATCGACAGCGCGCGACCCGGACGCGCGCCGCACAGGTCGTCGTCGGCGACATCGTCCTGCAGCGCGCGCAGCACGACATAGGCCATCGCGTTCGCAACCGGGATCAACTGCAGCGTGCCGTCGCCCGGCCCCTGCGGCGTGAGCGCGGTCCAGCCCTGGAACGTGCGGAACATCGAGCACACGGCCGGCGACGGAATCTCCTCGACGTCCGGACGGAACGCCGCATCGAACGGGTCGTAATCACGCCAGCGGCCGGCCAGCACGTGACGGTAGACCTGGCGGAAGTTCGCGCCGAGCCAGCGTTCGACGGAACCGCCGTCGACATGCGGCGACAGCCCGAGCGACGTCGAGCCGGGCGGGCGGCGGCGAATCCGGTCCGCATAGGCCGGCACCTGGTCGGGGTCGAAGTGCGTACGCCCGCCGTCGGCGTGCCGCCACAGGCGGTTCAGGAACACGCGCGCCTGCGTCAGCGCCGGCGACTGGCGCGCAGCCACCTGCGGCTTCGACCAATAAACGCCGTAGATCTGCGGCTTGCCCGACGCAAGGTTGCCGAAATAGCGGTCCTCGGCGCGCGCATCGAGCCGCTCGGCGAAGCGGTTCGCGCCAAGGTAAGCGCCGATCTCGTCGTTCCAGTCGCGCGCCTGCCGCGCATCGAATACGCGACGGATCACGACCGCGCCATGCGTGCGGATCGCTGCGACCACGCGCAGATCGACGGTCCCGCCCGCGATGTCCGCGAACGGCACCACCGGAATCACGTCGTGGCCATGCGCATGCGCGCGGTGGATCGCGTCGACCTGCCGCGCGATGTCGCCCTCCAGCTCGCGGAATGTGGCCGCATAACCGGGCAGGTCGGCGCGCAGCCGCTTTTTCGCGTCGCGAATCGCGGCTGGCAAATCGTCAATCGTCAGTTGCATCGTGGTCTCCTCGCTGACAGGTGTCGTGATGTGCCGTCAGCGTACGGCCGGCGCGCAGCCGAGATCACCGTTATCCGGCCAACTATCGATACAATCCTGACAACCCTGGATCACTCGGGACGATGGCAGACCACGCACAGCTTGTTGCCGTCCGGATCGCGGAAATAGGCGCCGTAGTAATCGCGGTGATAGTCCGGCCGCAGGCCCGGCGGCCCTTCGCAGGTGCCGCCGTGGCGCAGCGCGAGCGCGTGGCAGCGATCGACGTGCGCGCGCGTCGGCGCAACGAACGCGATCGTGTGGCCGTTGCCCGGTTCGGGCGCGCGGCCGTCGAGCGGCTGGCCGAAGAAGAACAGCGGCCGGTCGGCGTCGGCCGGCATCCAGCCCGACCAGCCGTCCGGCTCGCGGAATTTCAGGCGCAGCCCGAGTTCCGCGAACAGCGGCGCGTAGAAATCGTAGGCGCGCGCTGTGTCGCTGACGCCCACGCAAACATGTGAAAACATGGCACTGCTCCGTCGTGACGATCGCCCTCGATCATGCCATGGCGCGATGCCCGCCCTCTCCCGGAGGCCGCGATGAAACCGCAGTACGAACACGTGACGTTCGCCCCCGGCTGTTCGATCCGTGTCTATCACCGCCAACTCGCGCGCATTCCGTTCGAATGGCATCGCCATCCCGAGTACGAACTGACGCTGACGCTCAACAGCCGCGGCCGGCGCTTCATCGGCGATCACGTCGCGCACTATGCGGACGACGACCTGGTGCTCGTGCCGCCCAACCTGCCGCATACCTGGTCGTCGAACGCACGCATCGATCGCGATGCGCCCGAGGTCGCGGTCGTCATCTGGTTCGACGGCGACTGGGCGCGGCGGCTGGCCGACTGTTGCCCCGAATACGCGCCGCTGCGTTCGCTGCTGCGGCGTGCCGCACCGGGCCTGCGCTTCGACACGGACACAGCCCGCGCGATGCGGGCACGGTTGCCGCACTTGCTCGATCCGTCGCCGCGCACCAGGCTCGCGGCCGCGCTCGACACGCTCGCCGATCTCGCGGAAGCCGGCGGCGAGCCGCTCGCCACCGCGCACGCGTACGACCGGACCGAACGCACGACACCGCACGCCGATACGGCCGCCCCCGAAGCCGAGCGCCTCGACCGCGTGCTCGACGCGATCGACCGGCACTTCCACGAACCGCTGCGCATCGACGCGCTCGCCGCCGCTGCGCATATGTCCGAACGCACGCTGCAGCGCCTGTTCGTCCGGCATCTCGGCGAAAGCGTCGGGCGCTACGTGCAGCGGCTGCGGCTCGCGCACGCGTGCCGCCATCTCGTCGGCACCGACTGGCCGATCGCGACCGTGGCCGCGCGCTGCGGCATTCCGAACGCCGCGAACTTCAACCGCCAGTTCCTTGCCGCACGCGGGATGACGCCCGGCGCCTACCGGCAGTTCTTCGTGCGGCACGGCCACGCGCCCGATGACGACGCGCCCGCACTCGACACACGCCCGCCGTCGCTGGAGCATCGCGCCGATCCGGCGCGCAAATGAAAACACCCCGACGGGATGACCCGTCGGGGTGTCGTGGCGTTGCGATTGCCCGACGCGAGCGACCTGCCGGCCGTTCGCGCCACACACGGCTTAACGTGCGTTGAGCGGCTTCGCTTCGCGCGGCGTGTCGCCGATGAACAGCTGACGCGGACGGCCGATCTTCTGCTCCGGATCGCCGATCATTTCGTTCCACTGTGCGATCCAGCCGACCGTACGTGCCATCGCGAAGATACACGTGAACATCGACGTCGGGATGCCCAGCGCGCGCTGAACGATGCCCGAGTAGAAGTCGACGTTCGGGTACAGCTTGCGCGACACGAAGTATTCGTCTTCCAGCGCGATCTTCTCGAGCTGCATCGCGAGCTTGAACAGCGGGTCGTCGTGCAGGCCCAGTTCGTTCAGCACTTCGTAGCACGTTTCGCGCATCAGCTTCGCACGCGGGTCGTAGTTCTTGTACACGCGGTGACCGAAGCCCATCAGCTTCACGCCCGAATTCTTGTCCTTCACCTGCTTGATGAATTCGGGGATGTTGTCCGGCGAACCGATCTGCTCGAGCATGTTCAGCGCGGCTTCGTTCGCACCACCGTGCGCCGGGCCCCACAGACACGCGATACCGGCCGCGATACATGCGAACGGGTTCGCGCCCGACGAGCCGGCCAGGCGGACGGTCGACGTCGATGCGTTCTGCTCGTGGTCGGCGTGCAGGATCAGGATGCGGTCGAGTGCACGGACGAGCACGTCGTTGACCTTGTACTCTTCGCACGGGTTCGAGAACATCATGTGCATGAAGTTCGCGCTGTACGACAGCGAGTTCTTCGGATACACGAACGGCTGGCCGATGCTGTACTTGTAAGCCATCGCGACGAGCGTCGGCAGCTTCGCGATCATGCGGATCGCCGACACTTCACGGTGACGCGGATCGTTGATGTCGAGCGAGTCGTGGTAGAACGCCGACAGCGCGCCGACTGCAGCGACCAGGATCGCCATCGGGTGCGCGTCGCGGCGGAAGCCACGGAAGAAGAAGTGCATCTGCTCGTGCACCATCGTGTGCTTCGTGACGGTGTCGACGAATTCCTTCTTCTGCGCTGCGTTCGGCAGTTCACCCTTCAGCAGCAGGTAGCAGCTTTCGAGGAAGTCCGCGTTTTGCGCGAGGTTGTCGATCGGGTAGCCGCGGTACAGCAGCTCGCCCTTGTCGCCGTCGATGTACGTGATCGCCGAATTACAAGCTGCCGTCGACATGAAACCCGGGTCGTACGTGAACTTGCCGGTCTGGCCGTACAGCTTGCGGATGTCGATCACGTCCGGGCCCATCGTGCCCTTGTAGATCGGCAGTTCGACGCTCGGCGAGTTGTCGCTGAACGATAGCGTGGCTTTAACATCAGACGGAGTCATGGCACATCCTCAATCGAAATAAAGAAACGGGATTCGATAACGGGCACAACGTGTCACACCTTGGCGTTACACGTTGCGCAGCATCTCCAACAGCCGGTGAATATCCGGGCTGTCTAGGTCGCCTTCTGGTTCCTTGCGCGCGAGGAGCAAGTCCATCAGGTCGTTGTCGCTCAGATCGAGCAGGCGCGACAACGCGCCTACGTCTGCATCGGTGAGGTCATGCTCGTATCTGCCGAAGAAACGCTCGAATACGATGTCGTTTTCCAGCAGACCCCGCCGCGCGCGCCAGCGAAGGCGCGCGCGACGGTGCGGGTCGGATTGATGCGAATCGTCGCTCATTGCAGCCCGGCCTTAAACCGCGCGGCGAACCATCAGTTCCTTGATCTTGCCGATCGCCTTCGTCGGGTTCAGGCCCTTCGGGCAAACGTCGACGCAGTTCATGATCGTGTGGCAACGGAACAGACGGTACGGGTCTTCCAGGTTGTCGAGACGCTCGCCGGTAGCGGTGTCGCGGCTGTCCGCGATGAAGCGGTAAGCCTGCAGCAGGCCGGCCGGGCCGACGAACTTGTCCGGGTTCCACCAGAAGCTCGGGCACGACGTCGAGCAGCTCGCGCACAGAATGCACTCGTACACGCCGTCGAGCTCGTCGCGCTCTTCCGGCGACTGGAGGCGTTCCTTCTCCGGCGGCGGCGCGTCGTTGATCAGGTACGGCTTGATCGAGTGGTACTGGTTGAAGAAGTGCGTCATGTCGACGATCAGGTCGCGCACGACGGGCAGGCCCGGCAGCGGGCGCAGCACGATCTTCTGCGGCAGGTCGTTCAGGTTCGTCAGGCACGCGAGACCGTTCTTGCCGTTGATGTTCATCGCGTCCGAACCGCACACGCCTTCACGGCACGAACGGCGGAACGACAGCGTCTCGTCCAGTGCCTTCAGCTTCACCAGTGCGTCGAGCAGCATGCGCTCATGCTGGATCTCGAGCTCGTACGTCTGCATGCGCGGCGCTGCGTCCTTGTCCGGATCGTAGCGATAGACTTCAAAAATGCGTTTTGCCATTTCGGATTCCTTTGACTCGGCTTAGAACGTGCGCGGCTTCGGCGGCACGGAGTCGACCGTCAGCGGCTTCATTTGAACCGGCTTGTAGTCGAGGCGATCGCCTTCGCTGTACCACAGCGTATGGCGCAGCCAGTTCTCGTCGTCGCGGTGTTCGTAGTCGCTGTGTGCGTGCGCGCCACGGCTTTCCTTGCGCGCTTCCGCCGACACCATCGTGGCGCGGGCCACTTCGATCAGGTTCTCCAGCTCGAGCGCTTCGACGCGCGCGGTGTTGAACACCTTCGACTTGTCCTTCAGGTGGATGTTTTCCACGCGCGCCTTCAGGCCGGCCATCTGGTCGACGCCTTCCTTCAGCAGCTCCGACGTGCGGAACACGCCTGCGTGCTTCTGCATCGTCGAACGGATGTCGTTCGCGACGTCCTGCGTGTATTCGCCCGAGGTCGACTTGTCAAGCTTCGCCAGGCGCGCCAGCGAGAATTCGCCTGCATCGGCCGGCAGCGGCTTGTGTTCCTTCTGGTTCTTCACGTGCTCGACGATGTGGTTGCCGGCCGCACGGCCGAACACCACGAGGTCCAGCAGCGAGTTCGTGCCGAGGCGGTTCGCGCCGTGCACGGACACGCACGAGCATTCGCCCACTGCGTAGAAGCCGTTGACCGGATCCTTGTGACCGCGCGACGTGCCGACGACCTGGCCGTGGATGTTGGTCGGGATGCCGCCCATCTGGTAGTGGATCGTCGGGACGACCGGGATCGGTTCCTTGATCGCGTCGACGTTCGCGAACTTCAGCGCGATTTCGCGGATCGACGGCAGACGCTTCATGATCGTCTCGGCGCCGATGTGCGACAGGTCGAGCAGCACGTGATCCTTGTTCGGACCCACGCCGCGGCCTTCCTTGATTTCCTGGTCCATCGAACGCGACACGAAGTCACGCGGCGCCAGATCCTTCAGCGTCGGTGCGTAGCGTTCCATGAAGCGCTCGCCGTTCGCGTTGCGCAGGATACCGCCTTCGCCACGCACGCCTTCGGTGATCAGCACGCCCGCGCCGGCCACGCCGGTCGGGTGGAACTGCCAGAACTCCATGTCCTGCAGCGCGATGCCCGAACGCGCGGCCATGCCGAGGCCGTCGCCGGTGTTGATGAACGCGTTGGTCGATGCCGCGAAGATCCGGCCTGCGCCGCCCGTCGCGAACAGCGTCGTCTTGCCTTCCATGATGTAGACGTCGCCCGTCTCCATCTCGAGGGCCGTCACGCCGAGCACGTCGCCTTCCGCGTCGCGGATCAGGTCGAGCGCCATCCATTCGACGAAGAACTGCGTCTTCGCTTCGACGTTCTGCTGGTACAGCGTGTGCAGCAGCGCGTGACCGGTACGGTCGGCGGCCGCGCAAGCGCGCTGGACCGGCTTCTCGCCGTAGTTCGCGGTGTGGCCGCCGAACGGGCGCTGGTAGATCGTGCCGTCCGCGTTGCGGTCGAACGGCATGCCGAAGTGTTCGAGTTCGTACACGACGTTCGGCGCTTCACGGCACATGAACTCGATCGCGTCCTGGTCGCCGAGCCAGTCGGAGCCCTTGATCGTGTCGTAGAAGTGGAAGTGCCAGTTGTCTTCGCTCATGTTGCCGAGCGACGCACCGATACCGCCCTGCGCGGCCACCGTGTGCGAACGCGTCGGGAACACCTTCGACAGCACGCCGACCGACAGGCCCGCGCGCGACAGTTGCAGCGCTGCGCGCAAGCCGGAGCCGCCCGCGCCGACGATCACGACGTCAAACTTGCGGCGCGGGAGATTAGTTTTGATTGCAGCCATTCTTTACACTCTCCAGAGAATCTGCGCGGCGTAGCCCGCACATGCGAGCAGCCAGACGATGGTCAGCGATTGCAGCAGCAGGCGCACACCGACGGGCTTCACGTAGTCCATCCAGATGTCGCGCACGCCGACCCATGCGTGGTAGAAGAGGGAAAGCAGCATCACGAAGGTCGCGAGCTTCATCCATTGCGCGGCGAAGATCGATGCCCAGCCTTCGTACGAGAAATCGTGCGCGCCGAAGAACAGGACGAGCAGAATGACCGTGTAGACCGCCATGATCGTGGCGGTGATGCGCTGCGCAAGCCAGTCGCGCAGGCCGTAATGTGCGCCGACGACGAGGCGCTTCGAGCCGATTCGGTTATTGGCTGCCATTTTCTTAGAATGCTCCGAACAGTTTGAGTGCCATGGCGATCGTCAGGGCGATCGAGACGACAAAGACGACGACTGCCGTCCGCTTGCCGCCTTCCTTCGTGACGGCGTCGTGGTTGACGTCCATCAGCAGGTGGCGAATGCCGGCGCAGAAATGGTGGAAGAAGGCCCACGACAGTGCGAGGACGATCAGCTTGACGATGATGTTGGAGAGGAAAGCCTTGAAGACTTCGAAGCTGAGCTCGGACGTGAGGCTCTGGTCGAAGAGGAACAGCAGGAACGGCAGGAACAAGAACAGCAGCGCGCCGCTGACTCGATGGAGAATCGACAATATCGCTGCCAGCGGCATGCGATATTTCATCGTGATATCGGCGAATCCGATGTTCCGGTATTCCGGCCTCGGCTTTCTTACTGCATCAGTCATGCTAGACCCCTACTATGTTGTCACACTAATCCGCGATTTTAGCGCCTTTTTATATCGCGCTGCAGCGAAAGTCTGCTCTGGATAGTTGCGCGAACTAGAACAAAAGGCGGCCCGAAACGTGCTTCGCGAGCGTGGGAAACGCGAACGCACTCGGCTTGAGCCGAAACTCCGTCAACTCAAGTCATTCTGATAGTAGTACCCGGTTGTGACATACCAGCCGCGACGCACCTCCACCGGCCGGTCACCATATGTATAGGACACGCGCTCGACAGACAGCAACGGAAAACCCGCCGGCACGTGCAGCAGGTCGGCCACCGCCGGCTCCGCCGCCACCGCGCGGATCTTCTCCGTCGCGCGGATCATCCGCGTGCCGAACTCCGTCTCGAACATCGCGTAGAGCGGCCCCTTGTACTCGCTCAGCCGCTCGAACGTGAGCCCGCGGAACATCGCGCCCGGCAGCCAGATCTCGTCGAGCACCGTCACTTCGTTCTCGAACTCCAGCAGGCGGCGCACCTGCACGACCGGATCGGCCGGCTTCAGGTCGAGCTGCCGCGCGATCTCGGCCGGCGCGCGCAGGCGCCGGCATTCGAGCAGGCGGCTCACGTGCGGATGCTCGGCACCGTCGTCGGCCAGCAGGCGCAGGAAGCGGAACTGCGCGCGATCTTCATTGTGCGTCGCAACAAAAGTACCCTTGCCCTGCCGCCGGACCACGAGGTTTTCCGCGGCCAGTTCGTCGATCGCCTTGCGGACGGTGCCCTGGCTGACCTTGTAGCGGGCAGCGAGCTCCACCTCGCTCGGGATGATCTCGCCCGGCTTCCATTCACCGGATTCGAGACTTTGCGTGATCAATGACTTAATCTGCTGGTATAACGGGCTGAACGTCGGCGACGGCGGCGCCGCAGGCGAAGGTGCGGGATCGCTCGCGCCCGGCTGCCCTGGGCCGCCTGCGCCGGTCTGATTCGCGGTATTCGCCTGGTTCGATGTCATGGCGCGCATTTCATCACAAACCGCACTTTTTCGTCCACTCAATTTCCGCAAAACATCTGTCTTATATAAGACATATGATACCGTTTGACTTTGCGCGTGACGGCTCCTACACTCCCGGTCGAGCAAGGGTTCGCGGGTGCAAAAGCGCGTCCCCGGCTACGTGCCACGGCCGTCTCCAGGTTCACCGCGTCTGCCATCGCGAGTCCTCCGCCCTGCTTCAATGCAACGCTACGCACAACGCGCATAGAATGGCGTTTTCGCTAGCGTCCAACGCTTCACCCGTCCTGGAGATTTTCAATGGCTAAGCCCGCAAAGCGCGTTGCCGTCACCGGCGCCGCAGGTCAAATCGCTTACTCCCTGCTGTTCCGCATCGCGAACGGCGACCTGCTCGGCAAGGACCAGCCGGTCATCCTGCAACTGCTCGACCTCCCGCAAGCCCAAGCCGCCGTCAAAGGCGTCGTGATGGAACTCGACGATTGCGCGTTCCCGCTGCTGGCGGGCGTCGTGATCACCGACGATCCGAAGGTCGCATTCAAGGATGCCGACGTCGCACTGCTGGTCGGCGCACGTCCGCGCTCGAAGGGCATGGAGCGCAAGGACCTGCTGTCGGCGAACGCCGAAATCTTCACGGTTCAGGGCGCTGCGCTGAACGAAGTCGCCAGCCGTGACGTGAAGGTGCTGGTCGTCGGCAACCCGGCGAACACGAACGCGTACATCGCGATGAAGTCGGCGCCGGATCTGCCGAAGAAGAACTTCACGGCGATGCTGCGCCTCGACCACAACCGCGCGCTGTCGCAGCTCGCAGCGAAGTCGGGCAAGCCGGTCGCATCGATCGAGAAGCTCGCCGTGTGGGGCAACCACTCGCCGACGATGTACCCCGACTTCCGCTTCGCGACCGCCGAAGGCGAATCGCTGCTGAAGCTGATCAACGACGACGTGTGGAACCGCGACACGTTCATCCCGACCGTCGGCAAGCGCGGCGCGGCGATCATCGAAGCGCGCGGCCTGTCGTCGGCAGCGTCGGCAGCCAACGCGGCGATCGACCACGTGCGTGACTGGGTCCTCGGCACGAACGGCAAGTGGGTCACGATGGGCATCCCGTCGGACGGCTCGTACGGCATCCCCGAAGACATCATCTACGGCGTGCCGGTCGTGTGCGAAAACGGCGAGTACAAGCGCATCGAAGGCCTGGAAATCGACGCGTTCTCGCGCGAGAAGATGGACGGCACGCTGGCCGAGCTGCTCGAAGAGCGCGATGGCGTTGCCCACCTGCTGAAGAACTAAGCATCACGTGCCTTTGCCGGGCGGCTCTCGGGCCGCCCGGTTCCGGCCCGGGCCGGCGCCAGCCGCCGGCCCTGCCGAACGATCCGATCCGCGCCCGTTTTGCCGCCCCGCGCCCGCCGCGCACCGGCCCAGAACGCGCCCGAATCCGATTTTCTCCACGTTGACCCGCTTCCCTGACGTAGACGAGATGGCTGCGCTCACTCCTGCACAAGTGCTGTACGACGGGGCGTCCCCGCCCGCGGTCCTGCCCTGTTGCGATCACTACGCGGGCAGCGAAAAGCTGATGCGCAAGTCGCTCGCGCTGCAGGCCGAAACGGGCCCCGTGTTCGACATCACGCTCGACTGCGAAGACGGCGCGGCCGTCGGCCAGGAAGCCGCGCACGCGGCACTCGTCGCCGACATGCTCGGCAGCGACGAAAACCGCTTCGGCCGCGTCGGCGTCCGCATCCACGACTTTTCCCATCCGCACTGGCGCGACGACGTGCGCATCGTGCTGCGCGCGTCGCGCGCCCCCGCCTACATCACGCTCCCGAAGATCGCGAGTGCCGCCGACGCAGCCGAAATGACCGCGTTCATCGAAGGCACGCGCCGCGAGCTCGGCATCGCGCAGCCGATCCCGGTCGACGTGCTGGTCGAGACGCACGGCGCGCTCGCGCAGGCGGCCGCCCTCGCCGCGCTGCCGACGGTCGGCACGCTGAGCTTCGGGCTGATGGATTTCGTCTCCGCGCACCATGGCGCGATTCCCGATGCCGCGATGCGCTCGCCCGGCCAGTTCGAGCACCCGCTCGTGCGCCGCGCGAAGCTGGAAATCGCCGCGGCCTGCCACGCGCACGGCAAGACGCCGTCGCACAACGTGACGACCGAGGTGCGCGACATGAGCATCGTCGCCGCCGATGCACGCCGCGCGCGCGACGAATTCGCCTTCACGCGGATGTGGAGCATCCACCCCGCGCAGATCCGCCCGATCGTCGACGCATTCGCGCCGCGTACCGACGAGGTCGCGCTGGCCGCCGAGATCCTGCTGGCCGCGCAGGCCGCCGACTGGGGGCCGACACGCCACGGTGATACGCTGCACGATCGCGCGAGCTACCGGTATTACTGGTCGGTGCTGCGTCGCGCGCGGGCCACCGGCCAGCCCGTACCGGCCGAGGCTGCGCCGCTGTTCGGCCCGGCCGCCGCGGGCAGCGCGCCGTAAGCGCGCGGCGCCGGCCGATACACGAGTTTCATGCATTCGACGACCCGCGAACCGGATAGAGGTTTGCGAAACGACAAAAAACGTAACGGAGCCCGAAAACCTGATATGTACGCGGCCAAATAGGTGAAAATAGCGGCCGCTGCGCGCTTTCGGGGCGCGTGCAGTTTCAAACCGGCCGGCAATTCGATTGCCGGCCCTTGTCAACTGATTATCGAAAGGTTCTGACTCCATGAAGAAACTCCTGATCGCTACCGCCATCGGCGCCTTGTCCGCCACGATGCTGGTGTCGGCTCCGAGCGCGTTTGCCCAGGGTACGACCACGACGACCGCGAAGAAGGCAACGGCCAAGCGCCCGGCGCCGGCCAAGCGCATCATCCCGCGCAGCAAGAAGGCACAGGCACGCGCCGCAGCCAAGGTCGATCCGGTACCGGACGGCGCGGTCAAGTGGTCCTGCAAGGAAGGTCTGTCGTTCGACCTCGCCGGTGACATGAAGCGCGACCAGGTGGTCACGGTTCACTGGGCGAAGAAGAACTACAAGCTGCCGCGTCAGGCCACGACGACGGGCGCGGACACGTTCTACGATCCGGCAGCAGGCTTCAAGCTGATCGTGATCCCGACCAAGGCGATGCTGTTCTCCGACGCAAACGGCGGCGAGCGCCTCGCGGACGAATGCGTGACGCCGGAAATGGCACAAGGCACGCCGGCACCGACGCAGTCGAACGAGCTGAAGCCGGCAACGAACTAAGCGCGTTCCCATCGGCCCCTCGATGTCCGCCCCGATCTCCAACGTCCGCCCTGCTCCGGATACGGTACTCGTCGATATCGTCGACTACGTGCTGAATGCCGGCATCGACAGCGCGCTCGCGCTGGAGACGGCGCGTCATTGCCTGATCGACACGCTCGGATGCGGACTCGAGGCGCTGTCCTACCCTGCCTGCACCAAGCTGCTCGGCCCCGTCGTGCCCGGCACGATCGTGCCGAACGGCGCGAAGGTGCCCGGCACGTCCTTCCAGCTCGATCCCGTCCAGGCCGCGTTCGGCATCGGCGCGATGATCCGCTGGCTGGACTTCAACGACACCTGGCTCGCCGCCGAATGGGGCCATCCGTCCGACAATCTCGGCGGCATCCTGGCAACGGCCGACTGGCTCTCCCGCACGGCCGTCGCGGCCGGCAGGAAGCCGCTCACGATGCGCGACGTGCTGGTCGCGATGATCCAGGCCCACGAGATCCAGGGCTGCCTCGCACTCGAGAATTCGTTCAATGCGGTCGGGCTCGACCACGTGCTGCTCGTGAAGGTCGCATCGACGGCCGTCGTCGGCCGGCTGCTCGGGCTCACGCGCGACGAGCTGATCAACGCGGTGTCCAACGCGTTCGTCGACGGCCAGGCGCTGCGCACCTACCGCCACGCGCCGAACACGGGCTCGCGCAAATCATGGGCGGCTGGCGACGCGACCTCCCGCGCGGTGCGCCTCGCGCTGATCGCGAAAACGGGTGAAATGGGCTACCCGTCGGCACTCACCGCAAAGACCTGGGGCTTCTACGACGTGCTGTTCGACGGCAAGCCGTTCCGCTTCCAGCGCCCGTACGGCACGTACGTGATGGAAAACGTGCTGTTCAAGATCGCGTTCCCTGCCGAGTTCCACGCGCAAACGGCCGCCGAGGCCGCGCTGCAGCTGCATGCGCAGCTCGCCGCCGCGGGCCGCACGACCGACGACATCAGCCGGATCACGATCCGCACGCATGCGGCCGCGATCCGCATCATCGACAAGCAGGGCCCGCTCGCCAATCCGGCCGACCGCGACCACTGCATCCAGTACATGGTCGCCGTGCCGCTGCTGTTCGGCCGGCTGACCGCGGCCGATTACGAAGACTCGGCCGCCACCGATCCCCGCATCGACGCGCTGCGCGCGAAAACCGCGTGCGTCGAGGATCCGCAGTTCACGAAGGATTACCACGACCCGGACAAGCGCTCGATCGCGAATGCACTGACGATCGAGTTCACGGACGGGTCGAAGCTTGCCGAGGTGGCGGTCGAATACCCGCTCGGCCATCGGCGGCGGCGTGCGGAAGGCATCCCGCTCCTGGTCGAGAAGTTCAGGACCAACCTTGCCCGCCGCTTCCCGGCAAAGCAGCAACAAGCGATTCTCGACGTGTCGCTGGACCAGGCAAAGCTCGAAGCGATGCCGGTCGATGAGTACGTCGACTTGTATGTGATATAGCCGTCAGATACAGGACTGTTTGTTTCCTAGCCTTAAACCCAGGAAAATCACCATGGCCCACAATCTCCACAAGACCCTCAAGGAATTCGACAGCGGTTCCGGCAAAGGCAAGTTCTACTCGCTGCCGCAGCTCGGCAAGGAACTGAAGACGAAGATCGAACGCCTCCCGGTGTCGATCCGTATCGTGCTCGAGTCCGTGCTGCGCAACTACGACGGCAAGAAGATCACCGAAGAGCACATCGAGCAGCTCGCGAACTGGAAGCCGACCGCGAAGCGCGTCGACGAGATTCCGTTCGTGGTGTCGCGCGTCGTGCTGCAGGACTTCACGGGCGTGCCGCTGCTCGCGGACATCGCGGCCATGCGCGGCGTCGCGGAGCGTACGGGCAAGAACCCGAAGAAGATCGAGCCGCTGGTTCCGGTCGATCTCGTCGTCGACCACTCGGTCCAGATCGACTACTTCCGCCAGAAGGACGCGCTCGACCTGAACATGAAACTGGAATTCCAGCGCAACAACGAGCGCTACCAGTTCATGAAGTGGGGCATGCAGGCATTCGACACGTTCAAGGTCGTGCCGCCGGGCGTCGGCATCGTCCACCAGGTGAACCTCGAATACCTCGCACGCGGCGTCCACAAGAAGGCGGACGGCGGCGACACCGTGTACTACCCGGATACCCTCGTCGGCACGGACAGCCACACGACGATGATCAACGGCATCGGCGTGGTCGGCTGGGGCGTGGGCGGCATCGAGGCGGAAGCCGGCATGCTCGGCCAGCCGGTGTACTTCCTGACGCCGGACGTCGTCGGCGTCGAGCTGAAGGGCAAGCTGCGCGAAGGCGTGACGGCCACCGACCTGGTGCTGACGATCACCGAAATGCTGCGCAAGGAGAAGGTCGTCGGCAAGTTCGTCGAGTTCTTCGGCGAAGGCACGAAGTCGCTGTCGCTGCCGGATCGCGCGACGATCGGCAACATGGCGCCGGAATACGGCGCGACGATGGGCTTCTTCCCGGTCGACGAAAAGACGATCGACTACTTCGAAGGCACGGGCCGCACGAAGGCGGAAATCGCCGCGTTCGAAAACTACTTCAAGGCGCAGAAGCTGTTCGGCATCCCGAAGGCCGGCGACATCGACTACACGAAGGTCGTGACGCTGGACCTGACGACGGTCGCCCCGTCGCTGGCCGGCCCGAAGCGCCCGCAGGACCGCATCGAGATCGGCAACGTCAAGTCGACGTTCACCGACCTGTTCTCGAAGCCGGTCGCGGAAAACGGCTTCGCAAAGAAGGCGGACGACCTCGGCACGCAGTACACGACGAGCAACGGCGTCGACGTGAAGAACGGCGACATCCTGATCGCCGCGATCACGTCGTGCACGAACACGTCGAACCCGAGCGTGCTGCTGGCCGCCGGCCTGCTCGCGAAGAAGGCGGTCGAGGCCGGCCTCACGGTCGATCCGAAGATCAAGACCTCGCTCGCGCCGGGATCGCGCATCGTCACCGAGTACCTGACGAAGACGGGCCTGCTGCCCTACCTGTCGAAGCTCGGTTTCGAAGTCGCGGCGTATGGCTGCACGACCTGTATCGGCAACGCGGGCGACCTGACGCCGGAGCTGAACGAAGCGATCACGAAGAACGACATCGTCGCGGCAGCCGTGCTGTCGGGCAACCGTAACTTCGAAGCGCGTATCCACCCGAACATCCGCGCGAACTTCCTCGCGTCGCCGCCGCTCGTCGTCGCTTACGCGATCGCCGGCAACATCACGCGCGACCTGATGACCGAGCCGGTCGGCAAGGGCAAGGGCGGCCGTGACATCTACCTCGGCGACATCTGGCCGACGAGCGACGAAATCCACGCGCTGCTCAAGTTCGCGCTCGATCCGAAGAAGTTCGAGGACAACTACTCGAAGCTGACCAAGAAGGGCGACCTCTGGAGCAAGATCGAGGGCGAATCGGGCCAGGTCTACGACTGGCCGAAGTCGACCTACATCGCCGAGCCGCCGTTCTTCGGCAGCGACTTCTCGATGGAGCCGGCTGCATCGATCCCGACGGTCAAGGGCGCACGCGCACTGGGCATCTTCGGTGACTCGGTCACGACCGACCACATCAGCCCGGCAGGCTCGATCAAGGAAGACTCGCCCGCGGGCAAGTGGCTGAAGGAAAACGGCGTGCAGAAGGCCGACTTCAACAGCTACGGCTCGCGCCGCGGCAACCACGACGTGATGATGCGCGGTACGTTCGCGAACGTCCGGATCAAGAACCTGATGATCCCGGCGAAGGCGGACGGCACGCGCGTCGAAGGCGGCCTGACGATCCACCAGCCGAGCGGCGAACAGCAGTCGATCTACGACGCGGCGATGCAGTACGTCGGCGCCGATACGCCGACCGTCGTGTTCGCGGGCGAAGAATACGGCACGGGCTCGTCGCGCGACTGGGCCGCGAAGGGCACGCAGCTGCTCGGCGTGAAGGCCGTGATCGCGCGCAGCTTCGAGCGTATCCACCGCTCGAACCTGGTCGGCATGGGCGTGCTGCCGCTGCAGTTCAAGGGCTCGGACAGCGTCCAGTCGCTCGGCATCACCGGCGACGAGACGTTCGACATCGAAGGCCTCGGCGACGACTTCAAGCCGCAGCAGGACGTCACGCTCGTGATCAACCGCAAGAACGGCGAAACGCAGCGCGTGCAGGTCCTGCTGCGCATCGATACGCCGATCGAAGTCGACTACTACAAGCACGGCGGTATCCTGCCGTTCGTGCTGCGCTCGCTGCTCGCAGCGTAAGCGCCCTGCCTTTTGCAGGTGCCGCAGCCGCCTCGCGGCGGTTGCGGCCGATTTGGATGCCCGACCTCGTGTCGGGCTTTTTTTTGCCTGCGCGCGTTACGCAATGTTGCCGATTGTCAGGCTCGTCACGCCGCCTTGTCGCCGCGCGCCTTTGCGCCCGCTCCTCGTGCGTTCTTCTTCAAGTGGGTGCGGTTGTATTCGATCGCCGCGCGCACGAGATTCTTCAACGCCCGCTTGTCGAGCCGGTCGCCTTCGAAGAAGTCGATCGCGCGTCGCGCATTGCCGTCGAGGCCGTCGTTGAACAGCTTGTCGGGATCGGGCAACTGCGCGCCGTGCATGAAGGTCAGCTTCACCTTGCCCTTGTGCGCGTTCGCCACCGCGATCATCCCGTCGCACGACCATACGGGGCTGCCCATCCACTTCCATTCCTCGACGATGCCCGCTTGCGCGGCGAGGATCGTCTGGCGCAGGTCGGCGAAGGTCTTGCCGCGCCAGTCGGCGATGCCGGCGATCAGCGCGTCGATGCGCTCCGACGGCGTGAGGTCGGTCGTGCTCATGCGCGAGCCTCCGTGCCTTCGTCGGGACGCGCCAGCGCCTGTTCGAGCGCATCGAGGAACCGCACCCAGCCGTGCTGCGCACCGCGGTATGCCTGCTCCTGGTCCGTGCGGAAGCCGACCTGCTCCATCCGCAGGTGCGTGCCGGCCGGCGTCGGCGTAAGCGTCCACGTGACGACGCTTTCGAGGCCGTACGCGGCCCACGTATAGGACAGCACGCGCGGCGGCTCGATCGTCAGGACCTTGCAGTCGACCGAGCCCCAGTCGGCGCGGAAGCTGAAGGCGCGGCCCGCGACGGGTTCGAAATCGCTTTTCATCAGCCACGCCTCGATCAGGTGCGGTTGCGTGAGCGCGCGCCAGATCTTCTCCGGCGGATGCGGCAGCTCGCGGTCGACGACGACGGAACGCGTTTCGGTGGTTGTCTGGTTCATTACTGGTCGATCCTTTTCAGAAGATCTTCGAGGGCGTCGAACCGGTTCCGCCAGAAACCTGCCATCTGGCTCGTCCAGTCGATCAGCGGGGCCAGCGCTTGCGGCTGTGCGCTGTAGTGCGTCTGCCGGCCTTCGTGACGGTCGTTCACGAGCCCGGCCTGCTTCAGGACACCGAGATGCTTCGACACGGCCGGCTGCGAGACGCCCGCATGGGCCGTCAGCGCGGCAACCGTCAGCTCGCCGTCCGCGCACAGCCGCTCGAACAGCGCGCGGCGGGTGGGATCGGCAAGGGTTCTGAAAAGCATGTCGTGTGTGTTCTGCATGTCGTTCAAAATTCATAACTCGCTGGTTATGGATTGAAGGATAGCCGCCGATCGATGCGCGTCAAGGCGGAATTTCACGGGCCGCGTCGTGCAATCCGGTGCGGGTCTGCCGCCCACCCACCGGCGCGCACCCGCGCCCGGATTCGAGCGTTTCCTCTAATCCGCATGGGCGACACGCGATCCGAAAGCCGCCTGCAAGACTGCCCGACGCGCTGTTCCACAGTTCGGGAAACGTTTGCGTTCGACCGGCCCCGTTCTTGTGCACGCGCGAATCCGTTCCTGCCGCATCGCTTCGTTTGACCACATAGTGCGACGCGACATGCGAAAACGACCGATCGCGTGCCACGCGTTCACGCGTCGATCCACTCCGCGATCGCGCACGTTCCGGCGCGGCGACGAGCGACTCGTGCGTGCGAACGTCGCGCTTTGCCGCGCCGTCGTGCCGCGAACCGGTTCCGTTCGCCACGCCCACGATCGCCTGCGCATACGACGCTGCGCGTGCACGCCCACACCCCGATGTCAGAACTGACAGCTATGGAAACTGGCAGCTACCTGAACGGTAGCGACGCCCTACGCTCGTCACCGCTCGCGACCCCACAAGGGTCGAGGGCTCCAGCAACGTCGTCTCTCCTAAAAAGGACTCCCGATGAAAAGGAACGCCTGGTTTGCCCTGCCCCTGCCGTCGCCCCGCCGCCTTGCGTGCGTGGCCCCCCTCGTGTTCGCTGCCGCTGCGGCGCATGCGGCGACGGACTGGGTCGATACCCATACGAAGGCCTTTCTGACCGGCCCGCAGTTGATGGCGCGCAGTGCGGCGCCGTCGCTCGAACTCGCGGCCGGCGAAACGACCGACGTCGTCGTCAGCCTGAAGCTGCGCAATGCCGCGCAGCTCAAGCAACTGGCGCGCGACGTGAACCGGCCCGGCAGCGCGCATTACCGCCAGTACCTCACGCACGAGCAGTTCCTCGCCAACTACGCGCCAACCGATGCGCAGGTGAAGTCGGTCGTCGACTATCTGCACAAGAGCGGCTTCGTGAACGTCGAGGTCGCACCGAACCGGTTGCTGGTGTCCGCACGCGGCACGGCCGGCACCGTGAAGACCGCATTCAACACGTCGCTCGTGCACTTCGAATACGCGGGCCGCTCGGGCTTCGCCAACACGTCGACCGCGCAGGTGCCGCGCGCGCTCGGCGACGTCGTCGGCTCGGTGCTCGGGCTGCAGAGCGTCGCACACGCGCGGCCGCTGCTGCGCATCGGCAACGTGTCGAAGCCGCAGGCGCTCGCGGCCGGCACGGCGACCGGCCATTATCCGAAGGAATTCCCGGGCCTCTACAACGCGACCGGCGTACCGACCGCAGCCGGTGTCACCGTCGGCATCATCACGATCGGCGGTGTGTCGCAGACGCTGCAGGACCTGAAGCAGTTCACGTCGAGCAACGGATACGGCACGGTCTCGACGCAGACCGTCAAGACCAACGGCTCGGGCGGCAGCTACACCGACGACCAGGACGGCCAGGGCGAATGGGATCTCGACAGCCAGTCGATCGTCGGCTCGGCCGGCGGCCAGGTCGGCAAGCTCGTGTTCTACATGGCGGACCTCAACGCCAGCGGCAACACGGGGCTCACGCAGGCGTTCAACCGCGCGGTGTCGGACAACACCGCGAAGGTGATCAACGTGTCGCTCGGCTGGTGCGAAACCGACGCAAACGCGGACGGCACGCTCGACGCCGAGGAACAGATCTTCACGACGGCAGCGGCGCAAGGCCAGACCTTCTCGGTGTCGTCGGGCGACGAAGGCGTGTACGAGTGCAACAACCGCGGCTATCCGGACGGCTCGAACTACACGGTGTCGTGGCCGGCTTCGTCGCCGCACGTGCTCGCGATCGGCGGCACGACGCTCTACACGACGTCGTCGGGTGCGTTCTCGAACGAGACGGTGTGGAACGAAGGGCTCGACGACAACGGCAAGCTGTGGGCAACGGGCGGCGGCGTCAGCACGATCCTGCCCGCACCGTCGTGGCAGTCGGGCAGCAACCGCCAGTTGCCGGACGTGTCGTTCGACGCCGCGCAAAGCACCGGCGCGTACATCTACAACTACGGCCAGTTGCAGCAGATCGGCGGCACGAGCCTCGCCGCGCCGATCTTCACGGGCCTCTGGGCACGCCTGCTCGCGGCGAACGGCACGGGCCTCGGCTTCCCGGCCGGCAATTTCTATGCGGACATTCCGTCGCGTCCGTCGCTCGTGCGCTACGACGTCGTGTCGGGGAACAACGGCTATCAGGGGTATGGTTATAACGCAGGCACCGGCTGGGATTACCCGACCGGCTTCGGCAGCCTGAACATCGCGAACCTCAACCAGCTGATCAAGTCGGGCGGGTTCTGAGCGACGCTTGAAGGCCGGTGCGCGGTGGCTGGTTGCCGCGCGCCGGCTCGTGACTTGCCCTTGCCTATTCCGCCGCGCGCTCGCTCACGCGCTCGGACGCCGCCGCCACGCCGGCCCGATGCGACGGCGCAAAGAGCCGCAACCCGCTCGCGACACTCGCCGCCCCGGCGAACCCCGCACCGAGCATCAAAGCAAGCGTCGGCCCGTGGCGCCCCGCGATCCCGAACGACAGCGCGACGAGCGCCGCGCCCGTCGCCTGCCCGATCAGCCGCGCGGTCGCGATGATCCCGCTCGCGCCGCCGCTGCGCTCGGGCGGCGCGCTCGACATCAGCGCCTTCAGGTTCGGCGACTGGAAGAAACCGAAGCCCGCGCCGCACAGCATCATCCTCCAGCCGATGTCGATCACGCCCGGCGCCGCCGGCAACGCGGCGAGCGACACCATGCCCGCGCTCAGCAACGCAAGACCGATCGCGCCGAGCAGGCCCGGCGGATAACGATCCGACAACCGCCCCGCGATCGGCGCGGCAAGCGCGACGATCGCCGACCACGGCGTCATCAGGAACCCCGTCTCGACCGCGTTGCGATGCAGGACGGTTTCGAAATAGAACGGCAGCGACACGAACGCGAGCCCCTGCGCGGCGAACGCGCACACGGCGGTCAGCGCGGACAGCGTGAACACCGGCCGGCGAAACAGGTCGACCGGCAGCATCGGCGCCGGGTGCCCGGTCTGGCGGCGAATCAGCAGCCAGCCGAATGCGAGCGCGACCGCGGCCGACGCGAACACGATCGAAAGCGGCCCGCGCTGCGCGAATTCGCCGAGCGCGAAGATCAGCGACGCGAACGTGATCACGTTGAACAATGCGGCGACCGGATCGAATACGTGCTTGCCGCGCGCCGTCTGCGGCAGCGACGGAATCGCCACGGCCAGCGCGAACACGCCGAGCGGCACGTTCACCGCGAACAGCCACGGCCACGCGGCGACCGACAGGATCAGCGACGCGATGGTCGGCCCCACCGCGAACGACACGCCGACGACGAGCGCGTTGAAGCCGACGCCGCGCCCGAGCCGGTGCGCGGGGAACAGGCCGCGGATCAGCGCGACGTTGACGCTCATGATCGCGCTCGCGCCGAAGCCCTGCACGATCCGCGCGGCCGTCAGCATCGGCAGCGTCGACGCGAGCGAGCAGCCGAGCGACGCGAGCGTGAACACCGCGAGCCCGGCGATATACACGCGCTTGTGGCCGACGATGTCGCCGAGCGACGCGAACGGCAGCAGCGTCGCGACCATCGCGAGCTGGTATGCGTTGATGATCCATACGGACGCGGCCGGCGACGCATGCAGGTCGGCGGCGATCGCGGGCAGCGCGGTGTTCGCGATCGCGGTGTCGAGCGTCGCGAGCGCGACGGCCAGCAGCACGGCGGACATCGCGCGCCAGTTGACGGCCGGCTCATGCGCGCCGGCGGGGGTAGCGAATTCGGACAAGATAACGCTCGGCTGACGAGCGACGCGTGGCGCCGCGTCGCGGATTGGACTCGCGGCGGCGTTCCGGTCGCACCGCACGGAACGCGCGCCGCCGCGCCCCGTATTGTTGCAGAGCCGCATCGAACGTGCAGGCGGCCGCTTCGTCAGTCAGCGAAATGAAAGCAATGCGTGGCCACGCATGACACGTGGCGACTCGGGTGCCGGGGGCAAGCCCGCCCGCTCAGCTCACCGCGCGCCGCGCATTGCGTCCGCGCAGCCATTCGAGCGCAAGCAGCAGGCTCGTCGAGAAGATGATCAGGATCGTGGCGAGCGCGGCGATCGTCGGGCTGATGTTCTCGCGGATGCCCGTGAACATCTGGCGCGGCAGCGTGGTCTGGTCCGCGCCGGCGAGGAACAGCGTGACGACGACTTCGTCGAACGACGTCGCGAACGCGAACAGCGCACCCGACATCACACCCGGTGCGATCACCGGCAGCGTCACGCGGAAGAAGGTCGACACCGGATTCGCGCCGAGCGACAGGCTCGCGCGCACGAGGTTCTGGTTGAAGCCCTGCAGCGTCGCCGCGACCGTCGTCACGACGAACGGCACGCCAAGCGCCGCGTGCGCGGCGATCAGCCCCGTGTAGGTGTTCGCGAGCCCGAGCGGCGCGAAAAACAAATACATGCCGACGCCGACCACGACGACCGGCACGATCATCGGCGACAGCAGCACGGCCATCAGCAGCCCCTTGCCGCGGAAGTCGGCCTTCGTGAGACCGATCGCGGCGAGCGTGCCGAGCACCGTCGCGACGACGGTCGCCGACGGCGCGACGATGAAGCTGTTCTTCGCGGCCATCCGCCACTCGTCCGACGCGATCAGGTTCTCGTACCAGCGCATCGAGAAGCCCGGAATCGGATAGACGAGGAACGTGCTCGACGAAAACGACAGCGGCACGATCGCGAGCACCGGCAGGATCAGGTACAGCAGCGTCAGCACGACGAGCACGCGCAGCGCGACGTACCACGCGCGCTCGACGAACGACATGTGCGGCGCGAACAGCGGCCTGGCGAGTTTCATGGTCGGATTCCCCTTTCCGTTTCGTTGTGCGCGGCGCTCAGCCGAGGCTCACGTTCGTGCGCGTGAAGCGCCCGTACACCGCGTACAGCACCAGCGTCGCCGCGAGCAGCAGCCCGCCGAGCGCGCACGCCATGCCCCAGTTGATCGTCACGTTCGTGAAGTACGCGACGTAGTAGCTCACCATCTGGTCGTTCGGCCCGCCGAGCAGCGCGGGCGTGATGTAGTAGCCGATCGCGAGGATGAACACCAGCAGCGCGCCCGCGCCGACGCCCGGGTAGGTCTGCGGCACGTACACGCGCCAGAACGCGGCGAACGGATGGCTGCCGAGCGACACGGCTGCGCGCTGGTAGGTCGGCGGAATCGACTTCATCACGCTGTAGAGCGGCAGGATCATGAACGGCAGCAGGATGTGGGTCATCGAGATGTACACGCCGACGCGGTTGAACAGCAGCGTCAGCGGATGCGAGATCAGCCCGCTGCCGATCAGCGCCTTGTTGACGAGCCCTTCGCTCTGCAGCAGCACGATCCACGCGGCGACGCGCACCAGCACCGACGTCCAGAACGGAATCAGCACGAGGATCATCACGAGGTTCGCGCGGCGCTCCGACAGCGTCGAGATCCAGTACGCGAGCGGATAGCCGAGCAGCAGCGCGAACAGCGTGACGGCAACGCCGATCACGAACGTGCGGCCGAAGATCGCCAGATAGATCGACTGGTCCGGATCGGCCTGCACGATGTGGCCGAAGCCGTCCTGCTTGTGGTCGAGCGCGGCGAGCAGGTAGAACGGCGACACGGTGCTGCCGTTCTTCGCGATCGACTGCCAGTACGCGACGTCGCCCCAGCGCGCATCGAGGTCGATCAGTTTCACACGCGTCTGCGCGGGCGTCAGTGCCGCGTCGTTGTCGCCCTTCAGCGGCATCGCACGCGCCGTCTTCGCGACGAGCGAGCGATAGCCGGGAATCTCGGTGTTCAGGCGCCGCGCGAGCGCACCCATCGCCTCGCTGTCGGCCACCTTCGTCATGTCGGCCGCGAGCGCGACATACGCGGCATCGGCCGGCGGTGCCTTGCGGTCCCAGCCCGACAGCGCGGCGACCGTGCCCGGCAACGCGGTCGCGATCTCCGGGTTCTGCACCGCGCGCGTGAGCAGCGTGCCGATCGGCACGACGAAAATCAGCAGCAGGAAAATCGCGAGCGGGGCGACCAGCAACAGCGCCATCGTGCGCTTGCGGGCTTCGGCGGCCTTCAGCTCGCGCTTGAGCGCGGCGGTCGACGGCGAGGAAGACGCGATCGTCATCGTATTCAACGTTTCTCTCCGGCCGGGGACGATCCGGCGGAAGGCCGCGCGACGCGATCGACGCGCCGCGCGGCAGGTTGCATCAGGGCACCTTTCAGGATGCCTGACCGGTTACTTCGTCGCCCATGCGGCGAAACGCTGCTCGAGCTCGTCGCTGTGGTCGGTCCAGAAGCCGATGTCTTCCAGCACGGCGTTCTTGCCGTTGGCCGGCGAGTTCGGCAGGTTCGCGAGCGTCTTCGCGTCGAGCGACTTGATCGCCGCGATGTTCGCAGGGCCGTACGCGATGTGCTGCGCATAGCCTTGCTGCGGCTTCGGCGTCAGCGTGTACGCGATGTACTGCTCGGCCAGCGCCTTGTTCGGCGAGCCCTTCGGAATCGCCCAGTAGTCGAGGTCGTAGATGCTGCCGTTCCACACGACCTTCAGGTTCTTGCCTTCCTTCTGCGCGGCGTCGATGCGGCCGTTGTACGCGGTCGACATCACGACGTCGCCGGCGACGAGGAACTGCGGCGGCTGCGCGCCCGCTTCCCACCACTGGATATACGGCTTCAGCTCGTCGAGCTTCTTGAACGCGCGATCCTGGCCGGCCTTCGTGCCGAGCACCTTGTAGACGTCCTTCGGCGCGACGCCGTCGGCCATCAGCGCGAATTCGAGGTTGTAGCGCGCGCCCTTGCGCATGCCGCGCTTGCCGGGGAATTTCTTCACGTTCCAGAAATCGGCCCAGCCGGTCGGGGCCGACTTCAGCTTGTCCGCGTTGTACGACAGCGCCGTCGACCACACGAAGAAGCCGACACCGCACACCTGCGGCGATTCCGGAATCAGGTCGGATTTCTTCGCGATCTTCGACCAGTCGAGCTTCTCGTACAGCCCTTCGTCGCAGCCGCGATTCAGGTCGCCCGACTCGACTTCGACCACGTCCCAGTTGACGTGCTTCGCCTCGACCATCGCCTTCACTTTCGCCTGCTCGCCGTTGTATTCGACGGCGGTGACCTTGTTGCCGGTCGCCTTCTCGAACGGCTGGTTGAACGCGGCCTTCTGCGCGTCGCCGTTCGCGCCGCCGAAGTTGACGACCGTGAGTTCGGCAGCCGATGCCGATACGCCGACGACGGCGAGCGCGAGTGCCAGCGCGGTACGACGCGCGGTAATGCTTGCTCGGTTCATGGTGGTTCCTCTCCTCTCGTGGTGGAAGTGGGCAGTTGTTGTTGACGACGTACAGCGGAAAATCGGGAAAACCCTGCTCAAGCGAACACGCGCAGGTGTTCGGGTGCGAACGCGAGCGCGACCGGCGCGCCGGGCGAGAACGCGTCGAGCGCGCCGGTGCCGAGCGGCACCTTCACGAAGCACTCGTCCTGGCCCGGCAGCGCGCAGCGCATGCGCACGTGATCGCCGAAATAGATGAGGCTGCGCGCCTCGCCGCTCAACCGGTTGGCGGCCGCGCCGTTCGCGTGCCCGTTCGCGCCGTGCGGGGCGAGGCTCATGCGTTCGGGGCGGATGCACGCGACGGCCGGCGCGCCCTCGGCCGCATCGCCGATGCGGCGGCCGACGAGCTGCGTGCCGTCGTCGAGCCGGAATTCGCAGAATTCGCCGTCGACGCGCGCGATGGTGCCGCGCAGCCGGTTGCTGTCGCCGATGAAGTTCGCGACGAATTCGTTGCACGGCGACTCGTACAGGCGGTCGACGGTGTCGAGCTGCTGCACGATGCCCTTGTCGAACACGGCGACGCGATCGGACATCGTCAGCGCCTCGCCCTGGTCGTGCGTCACGTACACGAAGGTCACGCCGAGCTTTTCGTGCAGCGCCTTCAGTTCGTACTGCATGTGCTCGCGCAGCTGCTTGTCGAGCGCGCCGAGCGGCTCGTCCATCAGCACCAGCTTCGGCTCGAACACGAGCGCGCGCGCCAGCGCGATGCGCTGCTGCTGGCCACCCGACAGTTGCGCCGGGTAACGTTTCGCGAAGCGCTCCATCTGCACCATCTTCAGCGCATGCGCGACGCGTTCCGCACGCTCGGCGGCCGGCAGCTTGCGCACGGTCAGCGGATACGCGACGTTCTGCTCGACCGTCAGGTGCGGAAACAGCGCGTAGTTCTGGAACACCATGCCGATGTTGCGCTTGTGCGGCGGCACGTTGTTCAGCAGTTCGCCGTCGAGACGGATCTCGCCGCCGGTCGGGAATTCGAAGCCGGCCAGCATCATCAGGCAGGTCGTCTTGCCGGAGCCCGACGGCCCGAGCAGCGTCAGGAATTCCCCGCGGTGGATATCGAGGTCGAGCGATTTGACCACCAGCGTTTCGCCGTCGTAGGTCTTCCGCACGCCGCGAAAGCTGACGATCACATCATCGGACTTCATCGTGGCTGTCCCCTTGCTTCGCGACAATTGATTTTGAGATGCGAGCCACTATACGGCGCCCACGGTTCTACAATAGGGAACCATTTCAATATTACTAGTAGGACCACTTTGGATACCGTGATCCTCGCCGACTGGCTCTCCGCCCGTCTCGACCGTAGCTCGCCCGAGCCGATGTACCGGCAGTTGCTGCAGCTGATGCAGCAGGCCATCCTGACCGGAGAATTGGGGCCAGGAACCAAGCTGCCGAGTTCACGCACGCTCGCGGCCGACCTGTCGATCGCGCGCAATACCGTGCTGCACGTGTACGACCAGCTGACCGCCGAAGGCTACGTGCTGACGACCACCGGCAGCGGCACCTATGTGGCCGACACGCGGCCGGATGCCGCCGCGATCCACGTGCCGGGCGCCGCGCCGCCGCCGTCGAGCGCCGATGCGGCGCCGCAGCCGGACGCGCAGGGCGGCCTGTCGATGCGCGGCCGGCAACTGATCGAGCATGCGGGGGTATCGCGACGCCAATGGGGCGCGTTCATGCCGGGCGTGCCGGACGTGTCGGAGTTCCCGAGCCGGACGTGGAGCCGCCTGCAGGCGCGGCTGTGGAAGGAAGCGAACCCCGAGCTGCTGACCTATGCGCCGGGCGGCGGCTACCGGCCGCTGCGGCGCGCGCTCGCCGATTACCTGCGCGTCGCGCGCTCGGTCAAGTGCTCGCCGGACCAGGTGATCATCACGACGGGCATCCACCAGTCGATCGATCTCGCGGTGCGGCTGCTGTCCGACATCGGCGATCGCGCGTGGGTCGAGGAACCGTGCTACTGGGGTGTGCGAAGCGTATTGCAGGCGGCGGGCCTCACGCTGACGCCGGTGCCGGTCGACCAGGAAGGGCTCGACCCGCGCGCCAGCGACATGCAGCATCCGCCCCGGCTCGTGCTCGTCACGCCGTCGCACCAGTACCCGCTCGGGATGGTGATGAGCCTCGCACGGCGCCGGATGCTGCTCGAATACGCGCGGCAGCACCGCTGCTGGATCATCGAGGACGACTACGACAGCGAGTTCCGCTACGGCAGCCGCCCGCTCGCGTCGCTGCAGGGGCTCGACGACGGCGGCCGCGTGATCTACGTCGGCAGCCTCGGCAAGATGCTGTTCCCGGGGCTGCGGATGGGCTACATGGTCGTGCCCGAGCATCTGGTCGACACGTTCCGCACCGGCTTGTCGGAACTGTACCGCGAGGGCCAGTTGATGCAGCAGGCCGTGCTCGCCGAATTCATCATGGACGGCCACCTGACTTCGCACGTCAGACGGATGCGCACGCTGTACGGCGAGCGTCGGCAGCTGATGATCGACGCGATCCGCGCGCGCTTCGGCGACGCGCTGCCCGTGATGGGCGACGAGGCCGGCCTGCATCTCGTGCTCGGCCTGCCCGACGCCTGCGACGACCGCGCGGTCACGCAGAGCGCGTTCGATGCGGGCGTGATCGTGCGCCCGCTCACCAGCTACTACAGCAACCTCGATACCGCGCGGCGCGGCCTGTTGCTCGGTTATGCGTGCGTCGCGCACGAAGGCATCCGGCCGGCATTCGACACGCTCGCGAATACCATCGAACAACACCTGCCTCGCGATCTCACGCGCGCGGCATAACGACCGTCATGCGCCGCGCCGCCAGCGCCGCCCGTGTTACTGCGCGCTGCCCGCCCCGCGGTCGAGCGACGCCGCGCGCACGGCTTCGCCGGGCTTCGTGAACACGCGCTGCCGCAGCGCGGCGATCTGCGCGTCGCGATCCTGCGGCGACAGGCCGGCCGACTCGATCTGCGCACGCTGCGCCGCATAGTCCGCGTAGCGGCTCTGCCACGATGCGTCGTCCTGCTGCATCTGCGCGACGCGCGCGGCCGCTTCGGGGCCGAGCGTCTGCGTCAGTTGTGCGCGCATCGCATCGGGCGTTGCCCCGCTCTTCTGCAATTGCGCGATCTGGTCGATCGCCGCGCGCTGCCGGTCGACGCGCTGCTGCGCGGCGCGTTCGTCGGCCGGCATCTGCTGTTCGAGCGCCGCGAGCCGTTCGGCCTTCTGCGCATCCGTCAGCGCGGGGTCCTGCGCGATCTTCAGCCGCGCGAGGTCGTAGCGCTGCCGCCATTGCTCCGCTCCGAAGAACGGCTGGCTCCAGTCGCCGAGCGTGCGGTACGCGATCGACGCGCGCTGGTCGAGCGCGAGCTGCAATGCACCCAGGTCCGACTTGTCGACGGTGCCGGCATCGCGCAGTTTCGCGAGTGCGTCGAGATACGCGCGATACCGGTGCCACACGTCGAGCGCCTCGGCCTGCGCAACGGTCCCGTCGAGCTGTGCGGCAATCTCGCGCACGACGAACGCATCGAGCCCGGCCGCACTCAGGTCGCTCTGCGCGGTCAGGCAGTAGTCGAAGAAATCCCGCACCGCGCGCGCCTTCGCGAGATGGCCGCCCGCATCGAGCGGCAAGCGGGGCGCGCTGGAGCCGGCGAGCGACGGCGGCAGGTCCGTGCTTGCCGGCACGGCGGCCTGCGGCAGTGCGGCAGCCGGTCCGCGTGCCGCCGACGCATCCGGCGGCTCGCCGGATGCGCCCGTCCCGCCATGCCGGCCCGCGCCGCTCCACATCGCCACGCCGGCAATCGCCGCCAGCCCCACGACACCATAGACCACGGCGCGGCGCGCCAGCGGCGCGCGTCCTCCTCGTGCCGTCATCGATTACACGCCCGCCAGCTTCAGCCGGTTCGCATGCGTGCGGATCACCGCGACCGGATCTTCCGCATACGCGCCGCGCACGCCGAGCAGCTGGTTGATCTCGTCGAGGTGGTTCCACTTGTAGCTCGTGCTCAGCACCTTGCCGTACAGCGCACTGCACTTCGACACGAGCCCGTCGTTCTGCCCGGAGCCGCGGTTGATCATCACCGTGCCGGTGCCGAACAGCGCGAGCGTCGACAGGTCGAGCACGTTCGCCGGATCGACGAGCGGAAGCGTGCTCGTGTCCGTCGCACCCGTGACGCCGAACACGGAGAGCGTCGGCTGGATCGCCGTGCCGGCCCACGAATACAGCAGGTGCGTGTTGCCGCCGACGGTTTCGGTCGGCGCCCCGGTTTGGCAACTGCCCGGCGCACCCAGGCCCGCGCTCGGATAGTTCTGGTTGTACGTGGCGGCCCGTGCGGTGGTCAGCGTCTGCAGTGCGGCGAGCGCGTCCTGGTTGGTGTTGTGGCTGCTGCTCGTCAGGATTCCGAACACATTGACGAACGCGGCGATCACCGATGACGAAAGCCCGGTCGGATCGTACGCCAGCACGTTCTGCACGAAGTCGGCGAATTCGGAGCCGCGATGCGGCGTGCCGATCGTCGTCACCGACGCAACGAGATCGGGCGCGACGGCAGCAACATAGCGCGACGAGAGGCCGCCCTGGCTGTGGCCGACGAGATTGACCTTGGTCGCCCCCGTCGCCGCGAGCACCGTCTTCACGTAAGCGAGCAACTGTTCGCCGCGCCCGTTCGGGCCGTCGTCGCTCTGGAAACCCGACAGGTTCGCGACGTAGACGGTCGCACCGTTCTGTTGCAGGTCCTCCTGGATGCCGTACCAATACTCGAGCACGCCGGCGTACTTGTCGGTACCCGAGAGCCCGTGCACGAGGATGATCGGGTAACGCGTCGCCGCGTAGCCATCGGCGGGCGCGGTCGCCGCCATTGCCGCGTGCGTCGTCGCGAGCGTCATCACCGCGGTCGTCCCCGCGAACGGCGCGATGCTCATCGCGCATGCCACTGCCCCTGCCACCACCCTGGAACGCATCGTCCTGGCCATGCATGTTCTCCTGATTATTGTGCTGCCGGTGCGAATGAAGCCGGATCGACACACACCCTGCATCGCGAACGTCGCGCGCACCGTGTGCGTCGAATGCGGGAGTGAATCACGACTCGTGAACGTTTGCGCCCTGACTAGACACGGTTCTCTAATCGGTTGACGCGCCCCGCCCGTTCAGGCGGGGCCGCGTTCATGCGTGCGCATGCTGCAACGCACACGCGTGATGCGTTACAGCTTCGCGCTCACGCGCACCCAGGCGGTCCGGCCCGGCTCCATCACCGGCGAGTTCGCCGGATAGCCGAAGCCCGCGTTGCCGGCGAGGTTCAGGTGCTCGGTATAGGCCTTGTTCAGCACGTTGTCGACGCCCACCGATACCTGCACGGTCTTGCTCACGTTGTACTGCGTATGCAGCGAGAGCACGCCGAATCCGGCGCTCGGGCCGAAGTCCTTGCCGACCACGTTGCCCTCGTTCAGTGCATAACGATGCTGCGGCGCAACGATGCGCCACAGGCCCCCTGCCGACCACGCACCACGCGTGTATTCGAGCCCGATGCGTGCCTCGAGCGGCGGCATCTGCGGCAGCGGATCGCCGCTTGCCACGTTGCGCCCCCACGCATACGCGAGCGACGTCTCGACGCGCAGCGGCGCAACCGGCCGCCACGACACGCCCGCCTCGCCGCCCATGATCTGCGCATTGACGTTGGTCGCCTGCGTGGTCGGGCCCATCATGCCGGCCGAATAGTTGAACAGGATGAAGTCCTGCACGTAGCCCGCGTAGGCCGACACCCATGCATCGAGCCGGTCGCTCTTGTATTGCGCGCCGATGTCGAGCTGCGTGGTCTTCTCCGGCTGCACCGCCGAAAACGCGTTGACCGAACCGGCCGGCCCGCGCTTCGCGGAGAACAGCTCCCAGTAATCGGGATAACGCTCCGTATGGCCGATCCCCGCGTACCACGTGACGGGCAGCGAGGCGAGATCGCGTTCGTAGCGGATGAAGCCGCTCGGCAGCACGCGCGTGCGATCGTCGTCGAAGGTCGGATTCGGCTTGCTCTTCATCATGCCGCTCGTCGTCGCGCGCTTGTCGCGTGCGCTCGCATAGTCGGCGCGCACGCCGCCGATCACGCGCGACACTTCGCTCGCGTACCACGTCAGTTCGCCGAACACGCCCGCGTTCCACATCGTCGCCTGCGCATCCCACGGCTGGTCGCCGTAGTTCTGCCGCCCCATCGCCGAGCGCGAGTCGAGCCGGTTCGATTGCGCATCCACGCCCGTCACGAGCTTGAAGTCGCCGGCGAAACGGAACGTCGCGGCTGCGCGCGCGCCGACCGTGCGACGCCGCACTTCCGACGCCATCCGCATCGGCATGCTGCTGGTCGGGTCGGGTTGCCGCAACGTGTAGTTGTCCATCACGTGATCGGCTTCGTTGTAGTACACGCGCGCCTCGATCCGGTCGAGCACGTCGCCGATGTGCTTCTTGTCGAACGACAGGCCGAACGTCTCGCGGCGGAAATGCGCGCCGTCCATTCCGCGCCCCGCGTAGCGCGCATAGCCGTCGCCGGTGCCGGCGGTCAGCTCGACGCGCGTGTGGTCGTCCGGCGTCCAGCCGAGCGCCGCATCGGCGTTCCATTTGTCCCACTGCGACGGCACGGTGTTGCCGTTGCCGTCCTTGTAGTCCTGCGAATGCGCGTGGTTCGCGGTCACGCGGCCATAGACATCCGGCGTGCCGGCCGTCACGTCGATGTTCTGGTCGTTGCGGCCGAACGACCCGCCGACCAGGCTGCCCTCGAAGCGCATGCCGGGCTTGTCGAATCGCGGCGTCACGCGCTCGAACAGCACGGTGCCGGCCGATGCGCCGGGGCCGTACAGCACGGTCTGCGGCCCCTTCAGGACGGTGACCTTGTCATAGCTTTCCGGTGCGATATACGACGTCGGCGCATCCATCCGGCCCGGGCATGCGCCGAGCGTCGACATCCCGTTCGCCAGGATGTTCAGCCGCGAGCCGAACATCCCGCGCAGCACGAGGTCGCCGTTGGTGCCGCCGCTGCGGATCGACGTGAAGCCGGGGATCGTCTTCAGGTAATCCGCGCCGTCGCTGGCGGGCAGCGGCTGGCGCGGGGTCTTCGGATCCGTGACGACGACGAGCGGCGTCGTCAGCGGCGATGCGACGACTTCGATGGCCGGCAGCGGCGCGGCCGTATCGTCGGCCGGCGCGCCGGCCGCGCGCGCCGTTTCGGCTGCCGCTGCGCTCGCGGCCAGTGCGCCGGCCGCGAGCGCGGGAACGGTGAGTTTCAGCACGCGCGGCATGCGCCGCGCACAGGCATTGCGCGACGCCCGCGGCGCACGCAACTGGAAAATGGTCATGATCGAAAGCCCGAGTGACGCCCTCCGCACGGCCTCGACGGGTCGCACGGATATCGGCGGTGAAAAGAACGGAAAACAGCGCGTCAGGCGCGCTCGGGCGGTGCGCGCGGGTACGCGCGCGGATAGCGGTCGGTGCGCGCCGCGACGGCAGGCGGCGCGACGGCGGAGACGGAAACGACGGGAACGGAAGCGAGTGCCGCGACGGCAGGCCCGCCGATCGCGGGACTGTGCGCGAAGAAACCGCAGTAGCCGCACGCATCGAGATGCAACGCGTGATCGTGCATGCGGCCTGCATCGGGTGACCGATGCGCGCCATGCTCTGCACTGCAGACAATTGCGTCGGGCGTGGCCGTCTGCGCGACGCGCCACTGCGACACCAGCGGCGCCGCGATCGCGAACCAGATCGCGAGCACGCCAAGCCAGGCGGTCAGGTGACGATGTCGGTGCAGCATGCGCGGCGCAGAGTAAGCGGAATGTAAAAACAGCCGAGATGTTACAGAATGTTTAACGCGCTGACCAGCGCAGATGGCGGTAAACGGACCGGGGGCGCATGGTTGTCAACACAACCATGCGCCCCCGCCTGCTGCATGCTTCCGGAACGAACGTGCCGCTCAGGGCGCCATGCGCCGCAGTACGTCGTCGCGCCGGATGAAATGATGGTAGAGCGCGGCCAGCGCGTGCAATCCGATCACGAAATAGAACGCGTTGCCGATCAACTCGTGCGCTTCCTTGATCGTCGGCCGCAGCGCCTTGTCGGGGCCGAACAGCGTGAACGACACGCCGAGCCAGTCGAGCGACACCGGCTTTCCGCCCAGGTTGATCATCATGATGCCGAGCAGCGGCTGCGCGATGATGAATACGTAGAGCGCGAGATGCGCGAGCTTCGAGAGCCAGCGCAGCAGCGCCGTTTGCGGAATGGCCTCGGGCACGCGGCTGACGACTCGCCACAGCACGCGCAGCACCGACAGCACGAGCACGAGCGAGCCTGCGGTAAGGTGCACGTTCATCCAGAACACCCGGCTGTCGCTGCCTTTCGGCCCGCGGATCTCGATGGCCAGGTAGGCCAGCGCCACCAGCGCGAACACGGCCCAGTGGAAGAAGATCGCGGGCGAGCTGTAGCGCGTCTGTTTCGCGAGGATGTTTCTCATGCTTCGTCTCGTGTTGTATGCGGGGATGGGCGCATGCCGCAATCGGCTCGGCAGCCCGGCAAAGCTGCCACGATTGTAGCCGCACGTGCGTCCGGTTTTGTGCGGCAAGGTCAAATATCGGACGAATCGTCAGCGCACGCGCCGCGCGGGCCGTCATATGGAAAATCCGCATCGCGCCCGTAAACGGCTGTGGCACGATGAAGCTTTGGTGTCGACGTTGCGCGCGCATCATGAGCAAGGCGTTCTTCGTTGCGGCCTATCGGCTGACCGCCGCGTTGCTCGCGGTGTCGACGACGTTGCACAGCATCGCCGGCTACTGGGGCATGCCTGCATTCGAGCTCGGCAACTTTCTCAGCTACTTCACGCAACTGAGCAGCCTCTACGCGGCCGCGATGCTCGCCGCCGGGCTCTGGCGCATCGCCCGCCCCGGCTCGGCTCGCTACGAATCGATGCGCGGCGCCGCGGTGCTGTACGTCCTGATCACCGCGATCGTCTACGAGCTCCTGCTCGCACGGCTCGATGCGCTGCGCCACGTCACGCCGGCGTTCAACAACTGGGTACTGCACCGGATCGTGCCGCTCGTCGTGCTGTGCGACTGGCTGTACGTGGAGCCGCGCCTGCCGATCCCGCGGCGCAGCGCGTTCGCGTGGCTCGCCTTTCCGGTCGTCTATCTCGGCTATACGCTCGTGCGCGGCGCGCTGGAGAACTGGTATCCCTACCCGTTCGTCGATCCGCGGCCGCATGGCTACCTGCCGGTCGCGATCCAGTGTTCGCTGATCGCGATCGGCGCGGCGGCGCTCGCACTGGGCATTCGCTGGCTCGGCAATCACGCGAGACAGTCGGGCGCGGTGACGCTCGGGAAAGGATGAAGGCGGGAAACGCCGGAACGTGTGCGCCGCCCGGCGCACACGGGGTGAGGCGGGCCGTCAGCCGCCGTTGCGCGGCAGGAAGTTGATCGGATCGACGACCTTGCCGTTCTGGCGCACTTCGAACTCGAACGTCGAACGGCCGCTCGCGTCGGTGCCCATTTCGGCGACCGGCTGGCCCTGGCGCACCGCGTCGCCTTCGTTGACCAGCAGTTTGCCGTTGTGTCCGTAGGCCGTGATGAGCCCGTTCTCATGCTTCAGGATCACGAGCGGGCCGTAGGCCTTGACGCCGGACCCCGCATAAACCACGCGTCCGGCCGCCGCGGCCCGCACCGAATGGTCGGGGCCGGACGCCGCGATCACGATGCCGCGCGTCCTGCCGGCCGCGAACGGCGTCGCCACGACACCGGTGGCCGGCCAGGCGAGCGAGCCCGGCTGCGCGGCCGCCGAGGGCGGCTGCCCGAGCGACGTCGCCGCAGGCGGCGGCGCGACGCGCAGCACCTGCCCGGGATACACGGCATCGGTCGGCGCCATGTGGTTCCAGCTGGCCACGTCCTGCACGCGCTGCCCGTACGCGTTCGCGACGCCCGCGAGCGTATCGCCCGGATTCACGCGGTAATAGCCGGCGATCACGCCCGGCGTCGCGGCCGACGCGGGTGCCGACTGGCGCGCCGGCTGCCAGCTGTCGGTCCACGGCGTCATCGTGCAACCCGTCAGCGCGATGGCCGCGGCAACGAGTGCCGCCTGCGGCAGCCAGCGCGTCGGCGCATCGTGGATGGGAATAGTTTCTCTCAAGGGTCCTCCCGGATTTGCGTCGTTGCGCCGCCCACCGCCCCCCGGCGCGCGACGCACGATGTCCGGCCGAAGGGCCGGACCAATCAGTATCCGACCGCTCTCGCGGCCGTCAGTTTCCACAGCGGAACATCGGCGCGATGGGCTCACCGGCCCCTTTTTCGCGCCGTTCCGATCGGCAAAGATACCATTTGTGGCGGTCAAGGCCGCGACCGATGCCTGATCCGGCAACAATCTTGCGGTGCCGCAGCAGCGAGCCGGCCGCCTGCGAGCCCCGCCGGGCGGGCCTGCCGCGGATCTTCCGCACGCCTCGCCACCCGCGCCTGCCGTATCGATCCCGTCACATTCTCCCCTTCGATCGCCACCTATACTCGGTGATGCACTGCGCGATCCAACGACAACGAGGAGCATGACAATGAACAACGCGACGTTTCTTTCCGTGCAGCTCAACGCCGACGATTTCTCCGGCTCCAGCGGCCTGGTCGAATTGCTCAACCGGCACCTGCTGTTCGCGACCGACGTCGCCGAGGCGGCCGATGCGCTCGTCCAGCTGGCGAGCGTCGCGCACATGACCGGCGCCACGCGCCACAGCGTCGAGCTGCCGGTCCTCGCGATCGAGCGGCTGCGCGACGCGCTCGACACGCTGAGCGGCTACGACGAAACGTGGCTGCAGGTGCTGGAACCGGCGGAAGCGCTGTTCCGGGATATCGGGCGCGGCAGGCGCCCGCTGCACTGAACCGACGGTCGGCGCGATACGCGCCACCAATGAAAACAGCCCGTCGTTCCGCTATCCGGAACGACGGGCTGTTCGTACTTCAGGGGATGGATCAGGCCGCCAACGCGGCCGCACCGACCGAACCCCCATTAACGGCCCTTGTAGATCGGCGCGTCGTCAGCGATGCGCTTGACTTGCCAGCCGGTCTTGGCCTTGGCCGGTGCGCCGGATTCCTGCGCGGCAGCCGGTTGTGCGCCATAGCCGGTCGTGTCGGCAGCGGCAACGTTCTGTTGCGGGTTCAGGCGGGCTTCAGCGGCCTGAATGCTTTCCGGGTAGTTCGTACGGTCGCTGCCCAGCTTGTAGCCGGCCTGTTGGACGGCGACCAGATCGGCCTTCACCTGTGCACGGGTGACGGGCGCATTCTGTTGGGCGAACGAGACGGCGGGAACGGCGAGAACGGCAGCTGCGGCGAACGTTGCGATCAGCGATTTCATGATTACCTCCGGGATTTTTTTGCTCCGCCGCACACACCATGTCTGCAGCGATGGAACAAAGTTTAGTCCCGGGAACACCTAGGGAAAACCATGAAAGAACGAAAACACTGTTTCCCCGGAGCCAACAATGTCGGCATCCGGGATAGAAAAACCCTATTCAAAGAATAGATTTTCGCAACAATGCCGCCCCCGCCGGCCGGTCAGGACCAGTTCGCGTGGAAGCTGCCCGGCTTGTCGGTGCGCTCGAACGTGTGCGCGCCGAAGAAGTCGCGCTGCGCCTGCACGAGGTTCGCCGGCAGCCGCTCAGAGCGATAGCTGTCGAAGTACGCGACGGCCGACGCGAACGCCGGTACCGGCACGCCTGCCTTCACCGCGGCCACCACGACGTCGCGCAGCGACGCCTGGTAATTCGCGGCGATGTCCTTGAAGTACGGATCGAGCAGCAGGTTCGCGAGCGCCGGATCCTTCGCGTACGCGTCCGTGATCTTCTGCAGGAAGCGCGCGCGGATGATGCAACCGGCGCGGAAGATCTTCGCGATCGTCCCGAGATCGAGGTTCCAGCCGTATTCTTCGGATGCCGTGCGCAGTTGCGCGAAGCCCTGCGCGTACGAGATCACCTTGCTCAGGTACAGCGCGCGGCGCACCGCTTCGACGAACGCGGCGCGATCGCCGTCGAACGGCGCGGCGGCCGGGCCCGACAGGATCTTGCTGGCCGCGACACGCTCCGTCTTCAGCGACGACAGCACGCGCGCGAACACCGACTCGGTGATGAGCGGCAGCGGCACGCCGAGATCCAGCGCGTTCTGGCTCGTCCACTTGCCGGTGCCCTTCTGCGCGGCGCGATCGAGGATCACGTCGACGAGGTGCTTGCCGGTCTCTTCGTCCTTCTTGCCGAAGATCTTCGACGTGATCTCGATCAGGTAGCTGTCGAGTTCGCCCTGGTTCCATTCGGTGTACACCGCGCCGAGTTCGTCGTTGGTCAGGCCCGCGACGTCCTTCAGCACCGAGTAGCTTTCGGCGATCAGCTGCATGTCGCCGTATTCGATGCCGTTGTGGACCATCTTCACGTAGTGGCCCGCACCGTCCGGGCCCATGTAGGCGACGCACGGCTCGCCGTCCGACGGCGCCTTCGCGGCGATCTGCTTGAGGATCGGCTCGACGAGGTCGTACGCGTCACGCTGGCCGCCAGGCATGATCGACGGGCCGCGCAGCGCGCCCTCTTCGCCGCCCGACACGCCGGTACCGATGAAGTGCAGGCCCGATTGCGCGAGTTCCTGGTTGCGGCGGATCGTGTCGGTGAAATGCGTGTTGCCGCCGTCGATCAGCACATCGCCCTTCTCGAGCAGCGGCTTGAGCGATGCGATCGTCGCATCGGTCGCTTCGCCGGCCTTCACCATCATCAGGATCCGGCGCGGCGTTTCGAGCGACGCGACGAATTCCTCGAGCGTATAGGTCGGCACCAGGTTGCGGCCGGGGAATTCGGCGATCAGTTCGTCGGTTTTCTCGCGGCTGCGGTTGTACACAGACACCGCGTAACCGCGGCTCTCGATATTGAGTGCGAGATTGCGGCCCATCACCGCGAGCCCGATCACACCGATTGCTTGTTTGCCCATTAGTCAATTCTCCGGAAAAAACGGGGCGCGACCCGAACCGGGTCGCGCGCACAGGCGAAAGGATAGTGGAAACCCGGCGGCGATGCGCGCTTGCGTGTCACTGCTCCGCGTGCGGCAGCCGCCGGAACACGACGCTCAGGTTGTTCGCCGGCATCTCGACCACCTCGATGCAGTCGAGCCCGCGATCGAGGCCGAGCGCGACGACGGTTTCGAGATCGCGCACGCCCCACGACGGGTCGCGGCTGCGCAATTGCAGGTCGAATGCCTCGTTCGACGGCGCCGTGTGCCGGCCCTCGCGGCGATACGGCCCGTACAGGAACAGCACGCCGCCCGGCCGCAGCAGGCGCGACGCGCCCGCGAACAGCGCGTCGGTGCAGGCCCAGGGCGAGATGTGGATCATGTTGATGCAGACGATCGCGTCGAGCGCGTCGACCGGCCACGACGCGTCGCGCACGTCGAACGCCAGCGGCCCGGCAACGTTCGCGAGGCCCGCATGGGCAACCCACGCGGCGATCGAGCGGCGCGCCTGCGCATCGGGATCGCTCGGTTGCCAGTGCAGGCCCGGCAGCGCCTGTGCGAAGTGGACGACGTGCTGGCCCGTGCCGCTCGCGATTTCGAGCACGCGGCCGCTCGCCGGCAACACGCGGCGCAAGACGTCGAGGATCGGCCCGCGATTGCGTTCGGCTGCCGGCGCCGACAGCCGCGCGGACGGATCGGGCGAAGCGGTCGGATCGATCACGATGCGTGCTCCGGTGCGTGGCCCCCGAGGCCCAGCCGCGCGGTGAGTGCGTCGAGCGCGGGTGCGCAGCGCGCCTCGACCTTCAGCGTCAGGATCGGATCGGCGCGCGTATGGCCGAGATTGAGCGCAGCGACCGGCTTGTGCTGCGCCTGCGCCCACACGCAGAAGCGGTAGCCGGAATACACCATCAGCGACGAGCCGACGACGAGCAGCGCATCGGCCGCATCGAGCGCCTGCGACGCGAGCGCCACGCGCTCGCGCGGCACGTTTTCGCCGAAGAACACGACCGCCGGCTTCAGCAGCCCGCCGCACGCGGGGCACTCCGGGATGCGGAACGTGTCGAGCGCCGCCCATTCGAGATGCGCGTCGCCGTCCGCGGCAGGCTCGGCCTGCGCGCCCAGCAGCTCGGGATTATCGGCCTCGAGCATGACCTGGATCGTCGCGCGCGCATGATGCGCGCCGCAGTCGAGACACGTGACGCCGTCGATGCCGCCGTGCAGCTCGATCACGTCGCCGCTGCCCGCGCGCTGGTGCAGGCCGTCGACGTTCTGCGTGACGAGACGCTCGATCCGCCCCGCGCTGCCGAGCCGCGCCAGCGCAACGTGCGACCCGTTCGGCTGCGCGCGGCCGACGACGGGCCAGCCGATCATGCTGCGCGCCCAGTAACGCCGCCGCGCGGCATCGGAGCCGAGGAATTCATGGAGCTGAATCGGCGGCGAGCGCATCCACTGGCCGTTGCGGTCGCGATAGCCGGGAATGCCGGAGTCGGTGCTGATGCCCGCGCCGGTCAGTACCAGCAGGCGCGGATGACGTTCGACGAACGTCTGCAGCGCATCGAGGGCGGCCGGATCGATGCCGGCGGTCGAGGGGTCGTGCAGGGCTGTGTCGTTCATGTTGGCAATGCGTGATCGGGTGCGCCGGCAAGCCGTGCGCCCGCACGGGCAGCCAGGCACGCCAGCACATGATACAGAACGCCGCGCGATCGGGCCGATGGCCCGCGTCGCAAACCGGCGCACAAAAAAAGACGCCCATCCGCCACTCGGCGATGGGCGCTTCAACAATTGATCCATCGGGGTAGTGGATCAACTGACAGCACAATTTCGCGGCGCCCGCCATGCCGCGGCCGGCGAACGCTTCCCCTGGACTGCACGTATTCCGCGGTGCCGGACACATCGATGCGCTGCCGGCTTTCCGGTGCGATCCGGTTCGGGCCCGTCGCGCCGACGCGAGACACGGCGCACGAACACCTGCGCCGCGCGACGACTCGCGTTGCGCGCGCCAGCATGACGATCCGGGTTCCGGGCCGGGCCATCCACAGATAATCGAAGTTCGTCCCCGACGGCCGACCGGCACCAGTCGGCCTCGTGCGTCACACCTGCACGTCGTCGTTCAGAACAAACCCGATTGCTCGGATGGAACGGAAAGCCGCGCGCTCACGTCGCCTCGATCAACGGCGAAGCGAATACCCAGGCAGGTCGGCGATTCATGTTTGCAACACGCCATGTTGCGATTCGGTCTGTTTTCATTCTCTTGTCCCCGTCTCCGATACGTCCGACCCACTGAAGCGATCGCCGGACCGACTGCGTCCGCGACCGCGCTCACGGCCCGTACAGATATGCAAGGAGCGCACCATGCTTCACGCCGCAAGGCCGCGCGGGCCACAGCGGGGCCATCGCGGCGAATTGCGCACCGGCAAGCAGCGCGAACGTTTCGAAACTGAAACGCGTGCCGGATCCGCGACCGTCGGCCAGGCATGCCGCGATGCCGTCATGCCGTCATGCCGTCATGCCGTCATGCCGTCATGCCGCGCCGGCACGGCCCGCGCCGATGTCGTGTCGTTGCATCCGCGCGCGATTGCCGACCGGCTTACAATCGCCCCACAGTGCCGCTTGCGCACGAACGAACGCGCAGGCCCGCCCCGGCCTGCTTCACGCAACTCGCCGCCACCTGACGGGAGCCCCCCTGCCCGACCTATGCCTGACTCACACGACTGGCTGGATATCGACTACCGGACGCTGTTCCGGCTGCATCCGGATCGCCGGATCGAACGCGAGAACGATCCGGACTGCTCGCCCGGGCCCCGCTTCTGGCTCGGCAGATGCGCGGAACGCAACCTGGCGGGCGTACGCGCCGACGTGCCCTTTCCTGTCGCAGAACAACTGGCGCGCCTGGCCGACAGCGAAACGCCGTCGGCGGACTTCACGCAGCCCGCGCATCTCGAACGCTATCTGTCGCTGCTCGCTCCCGTTCCGCACTGGAACATCGGCCTCGTCTACGCGCTGCCGCACGCACTCGGTTTCGACACCGGCGCACACGTCGAACTGATCGACGGCGACAGCGACGCGGGCCGGCATCTGCTGCACGCACTGTCGACGCGCGGGATGCCCGAAGGCCTGTTCTCGATGGGGTTTCAAGGCGCCGCCGATCTGTGGGCGCCGTGGTGCGCGGCCGTCGTCGACGGAGAAGTCGCCTCGGTCGCATTCGCCGCGCGGCTGTCCGAAGTCGGTGCCGAGCTCGGTCTCGCGACGGCCCCTGCATTCCGGGGGCGCGGCCTCGCGGCCGCCGTGACCGCCGCGTGGTCGCGGCTGCCGTCGCTTCGAACCCGCACGCTGTTCTACAGCACCGACAGCGACAACCGCGCGTCACGACGCGTGGCGTCGCGCCTCAGCCTCACGCTGCGCGGCACGACGCTGCGGGTGGCATAGCGCCGGGGCCTGCGCGACACCTCAACGAAAGGCCTCGATGACCTTGACGCGGCGTTCGGTTTCGCCGACGAAGCAACTGTCAACCTCCACGAGCCCGAGCGTACCGCCGGCATCGGGCTGCCGCGATTCGGCGCAGGCGGCATCCCGCGCCTTGAGCCAGCGGCGCTCGTCGTCGCGCAACCGCGCCTTGCCCTGTGCATCCAGGCTCGCCATCTTCGTCTTGTAGACGGCATTCAACCGTCGGTCGGCCTCGTCGTATTTCAGCCGCAGGCAATTGCGGATGTCGGCCGTATAGCCCGTTTCCTCGGCGGTCTTGCAGATAGCGGTGCGCTGCGCATCGTCCGCGCGTGCGTCGGACGCAACCGTGAAAAGCACCGCGCTCGCCGCCAGACCGATCACCGCGTGTTGAAGCGTATTCATCCGGATTCGCCGTTCTCAATGATCGAAGGCACCGATTATGCCCGGCCCGCTGCCCGCATGGCTCTCGTTACCTCGACGTCAGCGGTCACGCCCGATCGGGCGCTGCGGATGCCGTGCCGCGCAGCCGGCGCGCAAACACGCTAGCATTCGGACACGCAACGTCGCGCGCCCGCTTTGCCCCGCCTCCAAGGACCCGACATGACCACGCCCGCCCCTGCCCGCCCCGACGTCGCGCATCGCGTCTTTTCGGCCGGGCAGTTGTCGATCGGCCTCACGTTGCCGCTGCTTCGCACCGGCCATGTCGTCGCCGACTTCGACGAGCAACTCGAACTCGCGGCGCTGGCCGACACGCTCGGCTTTCGCGCGCTGTGGATTCGCGACGTGCCGCTGAACAGCGCCGACTATCCCGACCCGGTCGGCCACCTCGACCCGTGGGTCCTGCTCGGCGCACTGGCGTCACGCACGCGCCGGATTGCACTCGCCAGCGGCGCGATCGTGCTGCCGCTGCGCCATCCGCTGCATATCGCGAAAGGCGCGCTGTCGGTCGCGACGCTGTCGGGCGGACGCTTCATCCTCGGGCTCGGCTCCGGCGACCGGCCGCCCGAATATGCGGCGTTCGGCGTCGACGCGGAAACGCGCCGCGACCGGTACCGCGCGCACTGGGACGTCGTCGCGGCCGCGCTCGGCGTGCCATCGCGCGTGCTGCCCGACGAAGCGCCGCCCGATGCGCCCGACTTCACGCTGCTGCCTCGCGGCGCCGACGCGGTGCCGATGCTGGCGGTCGGCTCGGGCGGGCAAAGCGTCGACTGGATCGCGCGTCACTCGATCGGCTGGATGACGTACCACCGCGATCCGGACACGCAGCGCGCACGCTATTCGATGTGGCGGGCGGCGGTTGAAAGGCTCGCGTCGCCGGCCTTTCGCGCGTTCGGCGTGTCGATGCGCGTCGACCTCGTCACGGATCCCGATGCGCCGGCCACCGCATTGCCGCTCGGTTATGCAACCGGACGCCACGCATTGATCGACATCCTGCGGGACATGCGCGCGGCAGGCACGCATCACGTCACGCTGAATCCGGGCTCGGACCGGCCCGTGCGCGACGTCATCGAAGAAATCGCGGAACACGTCCTGCCGGTTTTTCACAACGGGGAAGCGTGATTTGGCAGGATTCCGGATGAATTCGGCGCGATGCGCGCGGCGCTCGCCGTTGCCCGCAAGCGGGCATTACACGCCGGCAATCGAGTCGCCTCACCTTCCCTGCCTCACCTTCCCTGCCTCAGCCACATGACCGCGGAAACGCGCCGCAAACGGCCGCGCCGCGTCGTGCATGCCCGATTCGAATGATCGTCGACGGAACTATTCGGTTCCGGGCGCGATCATGTTAACTTCCCGTCCATCGTTCAGCCCGGCGGGCCGCGCGCCGATGCGCGCCCGCATGCCCACTCCATGCGACATATCCTCCTCGGCTGGCTGCTTGCCGCCGTCGTCACGGCCGCTCACGCGGCCGCTCCCGCTCCGGCCGCCGCGTCGGCCGCTTCCGGCACCGCGCCCGCGCTGACGCCGCAACAGGCTCGGCAGGCACTCGACGTGCTCGAAAATCCCCGCGATCGCGCGCAGGTCGAAACGACGCTGCGTGCGATCGCGGCCGTCGGCGCGCTGAGCGCACCCGCGGTCGTGGCAAGCGATGCGGCGGCGGCCAGCGGCGCACCAGCTGCCGCGGCCCCGGGCGCGCTCACGTCGAACGGGCTCGCGTCGATGCTCGTCCGGCAGGGATCGCGCTGGGCCACCGAAATCGGCGGCGCGCTGAAGGAGTCGCTGCACTCGCTGCTCGATGTCGGCTCGGTCGGAAGCTGGTGGCACGACAGGCTGGTGCGAGCCGACGAGCGCGCGGATCTCGCGCACGCGTTCTGGATCATCGTCGCCGTGCTCGTGCCCGCGCTCTTCGTCGAATGGTTGGCAAAGCGGCTGTTGCGACGTGCGCTGGCCGCAGTGGCCGCACGGCGTGCCGACACGTCGCGCCGCACCGCGCCGGACTCCGCCACGCCCGATGACGACGACGCACCGCCGGACACCCTCGCCAAACCCGACACCGCCGATCCCGCCGATGCCCCTGACACCGCCCCCGCATCGTCACCAGGCCGAGGCCACGCGCGCCGCCACACCACGCTGCTGCACCGGATGCCGCGCGCGCTCGTCAGCCTCGCGTTGCGGGCCGTGCCGCTGCTCGTGTTCGTCGGTGTCGCGAGCCTGACGATGTCCGCGATCGGAGAGACGGGCATCCCGATCGAATCCGCGCTCGAAGCGCTGATCGACATCTACGTGATCTGCCGGCTCGTCACGATCGTCAGCCGGCTGCTCTTCCAGCCCGATGCGCGGCAATTGCGGTTGCTGCACATCAGCGATGCGTGGGCCGATTTCGCGCAACGCTCGATCGCGCGAATCGTGATCGTGGTCGGCGCCTGCACGGCCGCTGTCGAGATCGCCGCGAGCTTCGGGCTCAGCGAGGCCGGTCATGTCGCCCTGCTGAAAGCCGTCGCGCTCGTCGGGCACCTGATGGTGTCGGCGCTGATCCTGCGGTGCCGCCAGCCGGTCGCCGCGCGGATCCGCGCGGCCGGCGACGACCGTGCGTCCTTCGAGATGGTCGCGAATGCGCTCGCGGACGCGTGGGCCCCCGTGTCGGTATTCATCGTGATGGCGCTGTGGTTCGTGTGGGCGCTCGACGTCCACAACGGCTACCGCGTGCTGATCACGCTCGGCGGCCGCTCGATCGCCGTGATGATCGGCATGCGGATGGTCTCGATCGTCGTGTTCGGCGCGCTCGCGCGACTGTTCCAGGGCCGCGACGAAGACCGCACGCTCGTCCACCTGCACGCGTACCGCTACTACCCGCTGCTGCGCCAGATCGTGTCGGGCGCGATCGGCATCGTGACCGTCGTGTTGCTGCTGCAGATCTGGGGCGTGCCGATCTTCCGCGCGTTCGAAACCGGCACCATCGGCCACCGCCTCGCGTCGGCGCTGGTGACGATCGCGATCGCGGCCATCGTCGCGCTCCTCGTGTGGGAAGCCGCGAACATCGCGATCGAGCGCCGCCTTCAACGATGGACACGCGAAGGCAATCTCGTGCGCGCGGCGCGACTGCGCACGCTGCTGCCGATGTTGCGCTCGCTGCTGTTCGTGATGATCGCGCTCGTCGTCGTGCTGACGGGCCTCAGCCAGCTCGGCGTGAACGTCGGCCCGCTGCTTGCCGGCGCGAGCATCTTCGGTGTCGCGCTCGGCTTCGGCTCGCAGAAGCTCGTGCAGGATTTCATCACCGGGATCTTCCTGCTGATGGAAAACGCGATGCAGGTCGGCGACTGGGTCACGCTCGCCGGCGTGTCGGGTACGGTCGAGTACCTGTCGATCCGCACCGTGCGACTGCGCGCGGGCGACGGGTCGCTGTACACGATCCCGTTCAGCTCCGTGACGACCGTCAACAACACGAATCGCGGGCTCGGCAACGCCGCCGTCAAGATCAGTATTGCCTACGGCGAGGATATCGATCGCGCGATCGCGACGCTGAAGGAGATCGGCGCGGCGTTGCGCGACGATCCGAAATACCGCGACGGCATCCTGTCGGACTTCAGCTACTGGGGGATCGACCAGGTCGACGGCGCGGCACTCGCGCTGGCCGGACAGATGCAATGCACGGACGCGACGCGCTGGAGCGTGCAGCGTGAATTCAACCGGCGGATCGCGGAGACGTTCCGCGAACGCGGCATCCGGATCGCCGATCCGCAGCGCAGCGTCGTCGCCTATGCGGACGGATCGTGGCCTGTCGTCGAAGGCGAAAACGGCGGCAATGGCGACAATGGCGGCGACGGTGACAACAGCGGCAACGGCCATGCTGCAGAACCGGCGGCCCGGCCGCCGTCGCCCGCCGAACCGGAGCGCAAGCCGGGTTGACCGGCCCGGGGGCGATGCCGCCCCGCGCTCAACGCGCGGCGGGCTTGTTCACGCGCCGCGTGCTTTTCGCGACGGACGCCGATGCCCCCGCCTTCGCCTTGGCCGCACGTTTCGCCGCCGCGCCCTGCCCGCGCTTCGCGCCGGCTTCCGGATCGGCAGCCGATACGTCGCGCTGCGCATGCCATTGCTCGAGCAGCAGGCGTGTCTGGTCGGCGATCGTGTCGACCAGCAATGCCGCGCGCTCGCCCTCGAACGCCTCCCATTCGAGCAACTGCAGCGCCGAACGCTGCGCGATGTGGAACACCGTGATCTGCCCGAACAGGCTCAGCGCGCGCAATCGGGTGACGGGATCGTTGGCCGGCCGGCCCGAGATACGGCCGATCAGTTCGGCGCTCACGTCGTTGAGCGGCTTGCGCATGCGCTTCATCAGGATCTCGCTCGCGCTCGCCGGCTCCTGGCCGCCTTGCTCGCGTGCGAAGAACATCCGCTGGTTCATCGTCTTCGGCGCGGTGAACATCCGGTCCGACAGCGCGCGCAGCAGCCCGATGAACGCGTCGATCAGCACGTCGACGTCCGCGTCCGCATCGAGCATCGCCCTCGCATGGCCGACCGACGGTGCGAACACTTCCCTGCCGTTCTCCGCGATCGCCTCGACGCACGCGCGGTACACGCCCTCCTTGTTCTCGAAGTAGTACTGGAGCGCCGGCGCGTTCACGCCGGCCATCGCGGCGATCTCGCGTGTCGATGCACCCGCGAACCCGCGCTCGCCGAACAGTTCGATCGCCGCCTCGATGATCCGCTGGCGCGTTTCGTCGCCGCGGGCGTAGCCGCCCGCCGACGTCCGGCGCAGCTTCTTCGCTTCGTTCATGCCTTCCCCGTCATTCGATCGATCGATATTCTACTTGACACAATTTTATCAACTGGAATAATTCTTCCACTTGGAATAAATTGGACACCGGAATGTCGACGCCGCAAGACCCGCCACTGCAAGCAGATCATCAGGAAAACGGAACAACACCGCGAAACGGAAGCAAATCCGGAAACGGATCGAAACGGCGCATCCTGCTCGTCGTCGCCGTGCTCGCGGCGATCGGCGGCGCCGTCTGGCTCGGCCGCTGGTGGACGGTCGGCCGTTTTATCGAAAGTACCAACGACGCGTACCTGCAGGCGGACAGCATGACTGCCGCGCCGAAGGTCGCCGGCTACGTGACCGATGTGTATGTCCGCGACAACCAGGCCGTGAAGGCCGGCGATCCGCTCGTGCGACTCGACGTCCGCCAGTACCAGGTTGCGCTCGCGCAATCGCTTGCGACCGTCGATGCGCGCCGCGCGGATATCGCACGCGCCGAGGCCGACATCAGCCAGCAGCGTGCGAATCTCGAACAGGCCGACGCGCAGGCGAAGGTGTCGCGGATCAATGCGCAGCACGCCGGCGACGAATACGCGCGTTATGCGCCACTCGCGGCGACCGGTGCGGAGACGCACGAACGTGTGGCAGACCTGAAGAGCACGCGCGATCAGGCGGTCGCGACGCTCGCCGCGAACAATGCGTCGATCGCGGCCGCACGCACGCAGATCGCGTCGTTCACCGCCCAGCTCCAGCAGGCGCGCGCGCAGCTCGAAGCCGCGCAGGCCAGTGCCGCACAGGCCCAGCTCGACCTCGACAACACGATCGTGCGCAGCACCCTCGCCGGCCGCGTCGGCGATCGCACGGTGCGCGTCGGTCAATACGTGCAGCCCGGCACGCGCCTGCTGACCGTGGTGCCCGTCGATTCGATCTACCTCGTCGCGAACTTCAAGGAAACGCAGATCGGCAACATGCGTATCGGCCAGCCGGTCGAACTGCACGTCGACGCATTGCCGGACGGTGCGCTGTCCGGCGTCGTCGACAGCTTCGCACCCGGCACCGGCGCGCAGTTCGCCCTCCTGCCGCCCGAGAATGCGACCGGCAACTTCACGAAGATCGTCCAGCGCGTGCCGGTGCGCATCCGCCTCGCCGCGAACGCCCGCGCGCAGCGCATGCTGCTGCCGGGGCTGTCGGTGACGGTCGACGTCGATACGCGCTCGGCCCGCGACGAGTCGCATCATGGCTGAACCGTCCGCCACGATGCCCGCGCCGCCGCATGAAGGCCGTGCGAGCGTGACCGACTGGATCGCGGTCGCGGCCGGCGCGCTCGGCGCGCTGATGGCGACGCTCGACATCTCGATCACGAATTCCGCGCTGCCGCAGATCCAGGGTGAAATCGGCGCGACCGGCACCGAAGGCACGTGGATCTCGACCGGCTACCTGATGTCGGAGATCGTGATGATCCCGCTCGCCGCGTGGCTCACGCGCGTGTTCGGGCTGCGCAATTTCCTGCTGACGAATTCCGCGCTGTTCATCGCGTTCTCGATGATGTGCGGCTGGTCGCATTCGCTGCCGATGATGATCGCCGGCCGGATCGGCCAGGGCTTCACCGGCGGCGCGCTGATCCCGACCGCGCAGACCATCATCCGCACGCGGCTGCCGCTGTCTCAGTTGCCGGTCGGCATGACGCTGTTCGGCCTGATCGTGCTGCTCGGGCCGCTGTTCGGCCCGGTGCTCGGCGGCTGGCTCGCGGAAAACGTGAACTGGAGCTGGTGCTTTTTCCTGAACCTGCCGGTGTGCCTGCTGTTGATGGGGCTGCTGTGGTTCGGGCTGCCGTCCGACCGTCCGCAATGGAGCACGTTCTTCAACGCGGACTGGCTCGGGATCGCCGGCCTCGCGATCGGGCTGAGCTCGCTCACCGTCGTGCTCGAGGAAGGCCAGCGCGAACGCTGGTTCGAATCGCAGATGATCGTCACATTGAGCCTGGTGTCGCTCGCCGGGATGATCCTGATCGCGCTGTCGCAACGCTTCGCGAAGCGGCCGATCATGCGGCTGTCGCTGATGCGCAACCCGCGCTACGCGAGCGTGATCGTGATCGTGTCCGCGGTCGGTGCCGGCCTGTACGGCGTGTCCTACCTGCTGCCGCAGTTCCTCGCGATCGTCGCCGGCTACAACGCGGAACAGGCGGGCGCAATCATGCTGCTGTCGGGGCTGCCGGCCTTTCTCGTGATGCCGATCCTGCCGCGCCTGCTCGGCAAGGTCGATTTCCGCATCCTCGTGATCTCCGGGCTGCTGCTGTTCTGCCTGAGCTGCATGCTCGACATCAGCCTGACCGCGCAGAGCGTCGGCCACGACTTCGTCTGGTCGCAACTGATTCGCGGCGTCGCGCAGATGCTCGCGATGATGCCGCTCAACCAGGCATCGATGGCGGCCGTCGCACGCGAAGACTCCGGCGATGCAGCCGGGCTCTACAACATGGCACGCAACCTCGGCGGCTCGATCGGGCTCGCGATCATCGGCACCGTGATCGACCGGCGCACGACCTTCCATACGGCCGCGCTGCGCGAATCGGTGACGGCGAACTCGCTGATCGGGCAGGACCGGCTGTCGGCCTACGCGGCCAACTGGTTCGCACACACCGGCGATCTCGCGTATTCGAACATGCGCGCGCTCGGACAGCTGGCGCAGCAGATCCAGGTCCAGGCCGTCGTGATGACCTATTCCGAAACCTTCTATCTGCTGGGCCTTGCACTGCTCGCCTGCGTGCCGCTCGCGCTGCTGCTGAGAACGCCGCGCGGGCCGCAGCCGATGTCGTCGGGCCACTGAACCGTCTTACGCGATGAAACCCTTCTCCCTGCCCCGCCGCCCCGTGCTCACGCTGTGTGCGGCCGCGTGCCTGCTCGCCGGCTGCACGGTCGGCCCCGACTACCGCGGCGCGCCCGCCGCACCGGATGCGCCGATCTTCGTGCGCGCGCCGGCCTCCGGTGTCGACACCGCCGCGCCCGCGCCAAGCGCGTGGTGGCACGCGCTCGACGATCGCCAGCTCGACGACCTGATCACTGCGGCGCTCGCGTACAACCCCGATCTGCACGCTGCGCAGGCACGCTTGCGCGCATCGCGCGCGCAGCTCTCGCAACAGCGCGCGGCGCAGTTGCCGAAATCGTCCGCCACCGTCGCCGCCATCCGCATGCGCGAGCCGGACGTCGGCGCACTCGGTTCGCTGCTGCCGTCGAACGACTCGAACCAGTCGGGCAGTGCATCGCCGTCGCTGGGCGGCTCGGGTCCGCTGCAGCTCTATTCGGCAGGCTTCGACGCAACCTGGGAAATCGACCTGTTCGGCGGTACGCGCCGGGCGGTCGAAGCCGCGTCCGCGCAAGCGGAAGCAGTCGACGCCGATCTCGCCGACACGCAGGTGTCGATCGCGGCAGAAGTCGCGAACGCGTATGTCGACCTCCGCGATCAGCAGCAGCGGCTTGCGCTGTCGCGACGCACCGCCGAGTTGCAGCAGAAGATGCTCGAACTCACGCAGCAGCGCCGCGCGCGCGGCGTCGCGGCCGATACCGACATCGAACGCCTGACGACACAGGTCGAGAACACGCGAGCCTCGCTGATCCCGCTCGACGCGCAGGTGACGGAATCGCTCGACCGGCTCGCGATCCTGACGGGGCGCGCGCCGGGTGCGCTCGACGCGACGCTGACGACACCGGCCGCGCCGCTGCCGACGCTGCCCGGCAGCGTCGCGATCGGCGATCCGGCCACGCTGCTGAAGCAGCGCCCCGACATTCGCGCGGCCGAGCGCCGGCTCGCATCGAGCAATGCGCAGATCGGCGAGCATGTCGCCGATTACTTCCCGAAGGTGACGCTGCTCGGCGATCTCGGCTTCAGCGCGACGGACCCGGGCCACCTGCTCCGCAAGCAGAACTTCACGTGGGTCGGCGCGCCGTATCTGCAATGGAACATTCTCGACTTCGGGCGCACGCGTGGCGCGGTGCGCGCGGCCGAAGCATCGCGCGACGAAGCGGAAGCGAACTATCAGAAGGCGGTGCTCGGTGCGTTGCAGGATGCCAACACGGCATTGCAGCGCTACGGACACCAGCGCGAGCACGTCGTTGCGCTCACCAGGGTTCAAACCTCCGCCGTGCATTCGCGATCGCTGATGGATGAACGCTATCGCGCGGGCGTCGCATCGATGATCGACCTGCTCGATACGCAACGCGAAGCGCTTTCCGCGCAACAGAACGTGATCGCCGGGCAGGCCGAACTGATCAAGGACTACGTGTCGGTGCAGAAGAGCCTCGGGCTCGGGTGGCAGGCGGGCGCGGGTTGACGGTGAGTCGAGCGGTGCCGTGCGGCCGGGTTTGTCGCGGCTGCAACCGCATCGACAACAGCGATGCGCGGAACAGAAAAACCGTTTCGCGCGCCGCCCGTGACCACCCGATGAATCAGAAAAACTCGTCGAGCAGCCGGTAGAAAGCGATCCGGCCCGGATCGGGCTGCCCGATTCCGTACCGGCCGAAGAAAGGCGCGCCCCATTCACTGCCGAGATCGGCTTCGATATCTCGCCTCGGCGATTCGAGTCGCGCCTCGAACACGGTCGACGCAGTCGCGCCAATTACGCATCGAACCGGAAACGATCGGCGAACCGCATTCAGCATTACTTTCTTCGTTGGCGTCGAATATTACAAATTACTGCCAATATTTTCAAAAACATTGCATTTATTCGCTTTAAATTTGTTTCATATAACCAAAAAAAGTTTGACACCCCGCTTTCGTTCTTGATACCGTCCGATGCAAGCAATCTGACAAATTGCTCACTGCGCAATCGCTTCCGCTCCACGTTTTTTTCGTTTCCGCCGCACCGAAGTGCCAGCCGCCGGCCGTATCGTTCGCGCGCCGGCCATGCGACATCCCGATGCATTTCATTGGACAACTGCCATCCGGCAGCGGGCCGAAGGATCGAATCAAATGAGCAGGACAACGAAACTGTTGCTCTAGCAATCCCGCCCGCGCCCAGTCCGCGCGACTGCGCCGTATCGCGACGCAGCCCTCTCGCTACCGCATTTTCCGAATTTCGCCCCCCGAGAAAAAACACCTTTCCGGATCGGGCGAAAGGCCCTGTCGCGTCCGCGCCATCCGCACGCATGCGACAGAAATCGGCGGTGCACGATCCGCACCGCTGTCGACCGTTGTTGTTCGTGCCGTTCGATGTTCAACCGGAGGGGTAATTCAAATGAATCAGGTTGCAGACAAGAATCAAAAGCACAATCGCTTCATCAAGCTCGCCTTCGCCGCCGCGGCAGCCGCATCGTTCGGCATCGCGACCGTCCACGCCGCGCCCGCGGCCGGCTGGACGGAAACGCGCACCAAGGGCTTCCTGCCGCTCGTGCAGCAGAGCGAAGCCGGTACGGCCGGCGCGCCTGCCGCAAGCACGGCCGCCGCTGCCACGGCAGCCATCGAGATGGCACCCGGCGAATCGGTGGACATCGTGCTCGGGCTGAACCTGCGCAACGAAGCACAGCTCGACCAATACCTGCACGACCTGCATACGCCCGGCTCGCCGCACTACCGGCAGTTCCTCACGCCGGCGCAGTTCGCCGCGCAATATGCGCCGACCGACCAGCAGGTCGCCTCGGTCGTCGCGCACCTGCGCAAGGAAGGCTTCGTGAACATCGTGGTCGCACCGAACCGCCTGCTGGTATCGGCGTCCGGCACCGCGGCGACCATCAAGTCCGCGTTCCGCACGACGCTCAAGCGCTTCACGCGCAACGGCCGCAGCGTTTATGCGAATACCGACGCCGCGCAGGTGCCGAACGCGATCGGCGGCGTCGTGGGCGCGGTGCTGGGCCTGCAGAACGTCGAACTGATGCACACGGGCGCGGGCAGCAAGCCGCAAGGCAACACCAGCAACCTGACGATTCCGGCCGGCGCATCGGCGGTGCCGCACAACCCGACCGAGTTCTCGTCGATCTACGGCGGCAACGGTACGCCGACGGCCTCGCAGACCACCGTCGGCATCATCTCCGAAGGCGACCTGTCGCAGACGGTGAGCGACCTCAACACGTTCGCCGCAAACAACAGCCTCGGCACGATCAGCAGCAGCATCGTGAAGACGGGCCCGTCCGGCAGCTCGTACACCGACACCGACGGCACCGTCGAATGGAACCTCGACAGCCAGTCGATCGTCGGCGCGGCCGGCGGCAGCGTGAAGCAGGTCGTGTTCTACGTCGCACCGTCGATGACGCTCACGGCGATCACCGCCGCGTACAACAAGGCCGTGACCGACAACGTCGCGAAGGTAATCAACGTGTCGCTCGGCGTGTGCGAATCGTCCGCGAACAGCACCGGCTCGCAGGCAACCGACGACACCATCTTCAAGCAGGCGATCGCGCAAGGGCAAACCTTCTCGGTATCCGCCGGCGACCACGGTGCATACGAATGCGCGGGCGGCACGCCGTCGCGCTCGACCTACACGGTGAGCGAGCCGGCAACGTCGCCTTACGTGATCGCAGTAGGCGGCACGACGCTGTTCACCAATACGTCGACCAACGCTTACAACAGCGAGATCGTCTGGAACGATCCGAGCTGGCAGCCGGGCACCGTGTGGTCGACGGGCGGCGGGTACAGCAAGTACGAAGCCGCGCCGTCGTGGCAATCGTCGAGCCTCACGGGATCGACCAAGCGCGCGCTGCCCGACGTCGGCTTCGATGCCGACCTGCGCACCGGCGCGATTCTCGTCGTGAACGGCCAGACGTCCGACACGCTGTGGGGCTCGGGCTACCTGAACAACGAAGGCGGCACGAGCCTCGCCGCGCCGATCTTCACGGGCATCTGGGCGCGGCTGCAGTCCGCGAACAACAATGCGCTCGGGTTCCCCGCGTCGAGCCTCTACAAGTACTTCCCGAGCAACGCGGCGCTGCTGCACGATGTCACGTCCGGCAACAACGGCAGCGGCACCTACGGCTACAAGGCGAAGGCCGGCTGGGACGCGACGACGGGCTTCGGCAGCGTGAACATCTCGAAGCTGAACGCGTTCATCCAGAGCACGCCGGATTTCGCGCGCTGATGGACCGATGACTGCCCCGGTTCCGCGTACGCTCCTGAGCGCACGTCTGGAACCGGATGTGGTCGTTCAAATAACCCGCGAGGGCTGCCAGGCCGTCGCGGGTTTTTTTGCGTTCCGCGCGTTCTCGCGGGCAGCAGCCGGTGCGACGACGCATTCGTCGACCTTGAAATCGTTGCGCACGCACCTTTCATGTTCATTACCCGAGCATGAGCATCGCACCGAGTGAAACGCACCCCGTCACGGCAGCGCGGTATTCACGCTGCCTGCCGGCGAAACGCGCGTCGTGCCGCCATGCGACGCGAGCACGCCCCATACGCCGTACCCCGCCGTACCACGCCGACTTCCGCGAAGCCGCGCGGCCTTGCCGCACAACTCACTCGGCCCAGTTCCGGACGTAGTCCGGCACCGGCATGTTGCCGTCGGCATGAACCGGTGCGCCGCGCGTCGTCTTCAGCGGCAGGACTCCCGTCCAGACAGCAAGCGTAAGATCTTCATCCTTGTCGGAAGGCAGCGAATCGCTGACTTTCACCGCCGCTTCCGCAAGCGCAATCCGCAGCACGCTGGTCGCATTGATTTCCTTCTCGTTGCCGGGCCGCGCGTCATGCTTGCGACCGGGTGCGATCTTGTCCATCAACGCATCCAGCGCCGCCAGCTTGTCGTCACGGCCCGCCACGACGTCGAACCGCCCGTAGATCACCGCGGATCGATAATTCATCGAATGGTTGAAGGCCGACCTGGCCAGCACGAGCCCGTCCAGCAACGTAATCGCGATGGAGGCCGGCGCGCCCGCCGACAGCGCCTTGATCATCCGGCTACCGTTGGACCCGTGAATATAGAGGTCATCGCCCCGTCTCCAGTGCGCGGTCGGGATGCAATGCGTGTCGTCGCCTGCACCGAACGCGATGTGGCAGACGTAGGCTTCGTCCACGATGCGATGAAGCATCGTGCGATCGCGATTCGCCAATTCCGGCAGGCGGCGAATGGTGGTGCGGGGTGTGGAAGCGATGACGGTCTGGTCTTTCATGTTTCGTTTTCCTGTTCGCGCGCCCTTGCGCACATCGAGCGACCCGCGTTCCGGCAGGGCTCAATGATCCGCCCGGAATACATTTGTACTGCGAAGTTAATCGAATTGAACGCGTGCGACTTCCACGCCTGAACGACCGATCGATCACCCCATCGACAGCCGCGCTTCAAATCGATCAAAATACGCGCATGCCGCAATCGGGGACGATCGCCGGAAGGCCCCGCGCACCGGCCGGCACCGCGAGAACGTGAACGATACGATGCGCGCCGAATCTTCAAAAGAACCAGCTCACCGAAAAATTCTGGAACCAGCCCATGGATCTCGCGCTGCTCCTCTCGTCGCTTTCCAGACAGGAGGGCACGACACGCCACAGCCAGCAGGAAGCCCTCTACCGGAGCCTGCGCAACATGCTGCTGGACGGGCACATCCCGTCCGGCACACGGCTCGTGTCGACCCGCGTGCTCGCGGCGGAATTGGGCATCGCGCGCAATTCGGCGGTCTATGCGTACGAGCGCCTAGCCGAGGAAGGCTTCGTGGCGGCCACGCGCAACGGTACGATCACGCGCTGGGACGGATGCGGCCGTCCGAGCACCGGGCTCGAGAGCGGGCCGGCCACGGTTCGCCTGTCCGAGCGCGTGCACGGGCTGGAAAACGCCGATCCCGAACCCGAACGCATGCTGCCGTTCGTCCCCGGTCTTCCGTCGCTCGATGAATTCCCCGTTGCCCAATGGCGCCGTTGCATCGAGCGTGCATGGAAAGTCATCAAGCCCGCGCAGCTCGCATACGGTCCGGTCGAAGGGCTGCCCGAACTGCGGCGTGCCGTGGCGGCCTATATTCGCGTCTCACGAGGCGTGCGCTGCGAAACAGGCCAGGTATTCATCACCGACGGCACGCAAGGCAGCCTCGAGCTGTGCGCGCGCATGCTGGCGAATCCCGGCGAACCCGGCTGGCTCGAGAACCCCTGCTACAACGGCGCCCGTACCGCATTCCGCTCGACCGGCCTCGATATCGTGCCGATCGAGGTCGACCGCGAAGGAATGGCGCCCACCGACGAACAGTGGCGCACCCGGCCGCCCCGGCTGATCTATACGACGCCGTCGCATCAATACCCGCTCGGCGCGCTGATGAGCCCCCGGCGACGAGCGGCGCTCGTCGAGCACGCACGTGCGTGCGGCGCGTGGATCATCGAGGACGACTACGACAGTGAGTTCCGCCACGACGGCGAGCCGCTGCCCGCGATCCAGGGCCTGCATGCCGACGCACCGGTCTGCTATCTCGGCACCTTCAGCAAGACGATGTTTCCTGCCCTTCGGCTCGGCTTCATGGTGGTTCCGCCGGTTCTGGTCGAACGCTTCACCCGGACGCTGCGCGAACTCGTTCATCGCGGCCACTCGGCCGATCAACTCGCGATGGCCGAGTTCATCGACACCGGCCTCTTTGCGCGGCACCTGCGCAGGATGAGGACGCTGTATGCCGAGCGGCGGAACAACCTGGAAACGGCACTCGCCCGTCACCTCGGCACCGCGCTGAGCGTTCGGGAAAGCCCGGGCGGCATGCATCTGTCGGCGGATCTCGCGCTCCCGCTGCGCGATACCGACGTCGCCCGCGCCGCAGCCGCGCGTGGCCTGCTGCTTCAGCCGCTGAGCAGCTACCGGGTCGGCGACGGCCGGCCGTACAACGGCTTCGTGCTGGGATACTCCGGGCTGAGCGATGCGACGATCGAAACCGCGACGATGCAGCTCGCGGCCGTCATCGACGCGCAGGGCCGCACGCGTGACTGAACGTCACGCGCGGCATCCTCGCTCACAGTTGCGACTCCAGCGGAAACAGCCCGAGAAACCAGACTTCCATCCGCCGCCCGGCCGACACTTCCGGTTCGTGATCGAGCTCGGTGACCTTCCCGTCCGAATCGGTCTGAATCCACTTGAGCTGCCCCTTGCCCGCCGCATCGGTCCTCGGCTCGACGCGCCACGCGATTCGATCGAGCCGCGCTTCCAGATCGTTCGCCACCTGCGACGCAATCGCCGGGCTCTCGCAGTAAACGCCGATCTCCGTATTGAGGTTCAGCGAACGCGGATCGAGATTCATCGATCCGATGAAAATGCTCTTGTGGTCGAACACGTAGGTCTTCGCATGCAGCGACGCACGCGACGACCCGACGAGGACCTGCTTCGAGATGCTCTTGTCGCCCGACGGCCGCCGTTCGTAAAGCCGCACGCCGGCAGCCACGAGATCGCTCCGGTAATGCCGGTAGCCCGCATGCACGGCCGCCACGTCGGTCGACGCGAGCGAGTTGGTCAGCACCGTGACGCGCACGCCGCGCGCCGTGAGCGCGCGCAGCCGCTCGACGACATCCTTGCCCGGCACGAAATACGGCGACACGATCAGCAGGTCATGTTCGGGCTGCAACGCGAGCGCCCGCAGTTGCGGCATCAAATGCCCGTCGCTGTCCTTCGGCGCGCGCGCGATCTTCGACGGATCGTCGTACAGCACCGTTGCGCGCCCCCACGACAGTTCCGTGCCCTGCCCGTGAACGATCCGGTCGAGTCGCTGCCTGGCCTCGAGCACGTACGGATTGTCCTCCATGGCCCTCAGGTAGTCGCGCAACCGTTCGCGCTCGCGGTCCAGCCCGCCGGGTGCCGCCTCGTGCCCGACCAGCGCGCTGATCGGATACGCGTACGGGGAATTCCAGAACGTGTCGAATTCGGTCGAGATGTCCTTCACGACCGGGCCGTGGACGACGACATCGAGATCGCCGAACTCCAGCATCGACGATGCGCCGAAATACTCGTCGCCGATATTGCGGCCGCCGACGATCGCCGCCTGGTTGTCCGCGATCATCGCCTTGTTGTGCATGCGCCGGTTGACGCGCGAGAACTCGAACACCGTGCCGATCTTCTTGAACCGCCGCGTGGCGACCGGATTGAACAGCCGGATCTCGATGTTCGGGTGCGAACTGATCTCGAGCAGCTTGCGGTCGTCCGCGTTCGTGCCGAGATCGTCGAGCAGCGCACGGACGCGGACGCCGCGATCCGCCGCGCGAATGATCGCGTCGGCCAGTTCGTGTCCGGTCAGGTCGTCGTGCCAGATGTAGTACTGAAGGTCGAGCGACCGGTCCGCGCGATCGGCAAGCAACACGCGCGCATCCAGCGCGTCGACCGGATCGGTCAGCAGGTGAAACGCGTCCTGCCCGGGATGGGCGCTGGCTTGCTGCCGGAACGCTACGCCCAGCCGTGTGTTGTCCGTATCGGTGTACGCGTGCGTCGGTGCGCGATCGGCCTGCGGCGGCAGGCTCGCGCATGCGACGAGCGCCAGCAACGAAAGAATCGCACCCCACGAACGCAGCATGGTCATGATTGCCGTCCCGCTCCCGGCCGAAGTCTGTTTGTTCTCGCCGCCGGATGGATCGCGGGGCTGCCTGGTTTTCGTTCGGCCGTACCCGGTGTCGCGTGTGGAACGGCCGCGCTACAGCATACTTCGATTGACAGCGGCGCGGCACCCTCTTGGTACTTTCCCGATCGCGGCACGCGTCCATACAAAGAAAAACCCGCGACGCATGAAGCCATCGCGGGTTCTCGGCATTGTGCCGTTAGTCGTAACCTGCCCGCGGAAAAAAGCATAAGCTGTCCACGGATAGCAACTCTATCTTCCGCCCCCCTCACCGCGGTAAACCATAAGCTGGCCCTTCGGTAGGAAGTAAAGCATAAGACGTCCCCGAAAATCACCGATAAAACAGTCTACGTTTTCCGTTTTGACGCAACAAAGTTGCGATTAGCATGGAAGAACCGCTTGAGGAAGCGGTGCCGGAGGGGAAGCCCCAATCCACGCTGACAGCCCGCCGGGAACACGGAGATTGCCATGCCAATCTGGACACTCACTTCTGTGACCGCCGAGCCCGAGGTCGTGTTATCTCGGTGGAGAATTCTCGAGACAGCCGAAGCGACTCGGCACTTCGTCGGCGCCGACGAGCGAGACTTGACGGGCCGCGTCAGTTCCGAGGTCGTCACGTTCGACCGCCTCACCTTGCGAGGCCAGACGCAGTCCGGGCGCGTCTATCAGCTCATTGGACAACCCGGTTGGTCGAGCAATGCGGAATATGTCTGGAAGTGCTGGTGCAAGGTGAACGGCGTGGCATCGTACGCCGACGTCACCAAGCAGCTACTGGTTGAGGCAAAAGATGACAACCGCATATGAGCGCACGAAATCCGTCATCGAAACGCGCAAGTTCTTGCAGATGCTCACGTCTGCCGACGACTTAGCCAGCCGTAGCCACGTTCAATCAGTCGCGGCATGCCTGCTCCGGCACTACCCGCTCTATATCGACCTTGAGGTGTCCGCTGCAGCATTACCTGGAGTTTGGGCCGCCCCTGAACGCCAACAAAGTGGCGCGGCAGGTATCGCGTAGAAGACCGCTCGTCATTTATAGCAAGCCGGCAAAATGGAACTCAATGATGTGCCGGAAGGATTTCCACGCGACTCGGTGCCTACTGTCGTGCCGGGTGCGCAGCCGAAAATTTGCGTCGTGCGGTCCGACGGGCGCTATGTTGCGGGGCAAACAGCCGAGGCGCGCTACGAACGCTGGCTCATCTCCGAAGACCTGGCCGGCCAGTTCGCCCCTATCACTCGAAACGACACAGCTGCGCATCCCGAGCACTCGTCGAACAAGACCCGCAGCCGATGGATTGTGCCCACGCTTGGGACGGGTTCGATTTCCTGGCCAGAGACAGGTAGCGTTGGCCGAATTGCGTTTTCAGCACGGACGTCACATACATCTTAACCGACACAGCCACCTATCAGCACTCCGGATTAGAAACGTTCCCGTCTCCACATCTCGTTGCGCACCATCATTGCGTTTAGCACTATACGTCGAGACAAACGCTCAGGGGAGCCGAGGAGCTGAAGGATGGATTTAATCGCAACATCGTCCCATATTGGGCGCATGGAAGTAGAAGGGTTTCCACACTCACTCACGGAGGCTCTTGCCGCGATGGAGCCAATCACTCCTCATCGCGATGACGACTGTGCGACCTTGTCGCTTACGGTATGGATTTCGGAGGATGGCGGGTATGTTGATAAGGTCGACATGGCACGGTGGCGCTTTCGATACATCGAAGACCGCTGGGTTCTGCTCGAATATGAGCCTTACTCCTCGAGTCAATCAGTGAACGCTGAGTTGATGCTGTTCGAAGAGCAACTCCTCGCCGTACTAGCGTCAAAGCGGCACGTCAACGCGCCGGTTTATATCGGTGACGCCGAGAAAGAGACGTACGCGAGCTATCTAGTCGATTTTCCCGAAACGAAAGAAGACGTGCTAGCTGCGTACATCCCCTCTGCCTTGGTCGAGCCATACAAGCAGCGAGCGAGGGAGCTTGGCTACGAGGTGATTTCCTAGTAGACCGCGAAGTGGTTGGGCTGCGTGACGGTTAGCTCATAGGCGGCTCCTGCGGCATTCAACGCTAATTCTCCGTAGGAGCACCACGATATCGAATACGGTTTCGTACCGGCGATAGTGCCGCTGGCTGCATTCAGCTCATCTATCGTGCTTTGTTCCATACGATTGACCGGATTTGCTCTATCGCATATCACCAGGATGTGCACGGGCACCGGTGGTCCGGCAGGAACTGCATTGGGAACCAGGTTGAGAGACGTCAGAACGAAGCCATTAGGAGAGACTGCGACGTTAGCGGTTCCGTAGTAGATAAAGCTTCCGGCCCACGGCACATGGCTCGTTTTATGAAACGCACTGTCATAGTTCGACGGGCTCCCGTAGACCTCAAGTGGGATTTTTTTCAGCTCAGCGAAAACTGCGGGCGTCTGCTTTGCAGCCGCCAGCTTGGCAATTTTGGGAAGCTTGTATATTTCTTTGATAGCGCGCTTGCGCGCGGCGACGAGCGTCTTCAGCAGGCTCGTGGTGTATTGATTGGGAATCGTTGAGGTCGCCGCGAGGCCGTTGACCCTTTGCCGGATGACAACCGGGGTGGCAAGGCCGGCGGGCTTGTTCCGTCCCGGCGCTGCAACCTGCCTTGGCTGTCTAGGCGAGACGAGCTTTTCCGGAAGGTCCACCTTGAACTGATGGGCCTGAGGCTGCGCAACCGTAATTCCATATTGCGCGAACCCGGCCGTGCTATAGGGGCAGTCGGCGGCATGGCTGCTAGAATTTTTATCAAATAGTGAAAAGTATGGCCGCTTCTTGAAGGAAGTCCCGTAGACGGCTGCCGGCGTCACCTCAATGTCGCAAAATGCACACACCCACCAAGCAAATTTCGGGCGCCCAGTACGGAGATAGTCATCACGCAGTTCATGCGCCGTCCACTCGTCTCCTTGGTCGTTTCTTGCCAATTCACTCATCAGTAATGTCCGTGGTCTCGTCGCTGGAAATAAGAAAGTTGTATCGAATTTTTCCTTTGATTACAGGTTTGCGTCTCAATACCGCACCGCAATCATTGATGTCCAGCCTATGAGTTTCCACCGAAGTTGCAAGCTAGCCTCTCCGCCGCCATGAGGTCAGCAATCCTGGACATAACAGCATCCTGTGCCCGCTCCACGCTGTTGACGAGTGGGTCACGCTCGATGTCTTCCAGCAAGTGCGAGGATTGTTCGATTGGACTACTCCGTGACATCTGCTCCCGCCTTTCATTATGCAAACTTTTCCAATCACCCCATAGAGAAGCAATGAGCTCGTCGTGCGTCTTACACCAAGCCATCTGAGCAGCTCTATTGTTGACGGCAGCCGTGAGGCGGACGTTCTCCGCTTCCGATTTTTCGAGTTGGGTCTGCCGAGCTGCGGCCAATGTCTGCCACTGTCTTGCCGTGTCAAGCTCGGACTTCCGTGCCACGACGTAAGGCCCTCCAGACATAAAGCCACTCCAGGTCGGTAGCTCTATGACCAGTCCCGCAGCCAGCAGGGCACCCGCGGCGAAAGAGACAGGGCTCACACGAAATGCACGAAAAATAAATTTCTTAAACCAATTTGCCTCAGCCATCAAAATCGCTCAATTAGTAGGTCATCATTCGTTGACTATCGGCAAAAATGTCACTTTCTTTAGTTCGACTTCGTTTTCCTCGCAGGCGTCGGTAAGCAAACGCGGGCAAATCTCGTAAAGTGCAGCGATAGTCCGGGCCGCCTCCGGCCGACGGCCCACCAAACAATAGCCGTCTAGGCGCTTCCAACGACACCGAACGGAACACCGTAAGTCTCGAGCAAGAAGTTCTCGGTGACGCTCAGAAGAGAAAGTTGTTCGGGAGTGGCCTTGGAACGCGACAATCCTGGCTGGACGATGAACACGCGCAACTTCAAAACCGCCGTTCGACTGCGATTCCTGATAACTGCGAGAGTATCTCGGTCGCCAGTCTGATACCTCGACAGTTCTTTGCCTTTACGAACCTTGGGGTCGCGTCGGAGCAGGTGGACAAAAAGCTCGGTGTGACGAAGCTGGTTCTGGAGCCAGCTTATGCTTTTCTGCGCCTGTCCACAAACCTCGTACAAGTCGCCGACCCGCCCCCCGGCTGAGCTATCCTGCGAATACTTGCAATGATAGAAGTCGACTTCGATTGTTGTGCGCGTGTCGTCTTCAGTAAGTTTGATGGTAACGACGTCAGCCGCCTCTCCAGAGCCGTCATCGTCGTAGATGATGTCGTATTCTCCAACCTTCTTGAGGTCTTCGATGACCTTGAACTGGATGGAATCCGGCTCTCGCGTCGCACCCTGTGCTTCCTTCTTTATGTCAACGCCAGACCAGTCCCATACGGCAATCTGCTCGCGGTCATACGGTGCATAGATGTCTGGCAACGCTACGAGCAGGTTGCCCTCTAGGTATGAACCATCTGCAAAGGTGATAAGGGGTGGGTTCTCGTCGAAGAAATCGGAAAGCGCCCATGAGTTCTGGCGTTTTGTCAACGTCCCAGCGGGACCTACTGATACAAAGCGATAGGTCGAGACGGTCTCGTCATCGACTGGTGTCACTTCAAGCCGCAGCACCGCCTCTGACGAATCGCTGAATACCCTAAACACGATTTCCCCCGTCTCCGCGGGATTCACCAGTTCGATACCGAGCCTCCAGAATTCAGTTGCCGCAGCAGCTCCTAGCTGTATCGAATACACGCTCTCCTGTTCCTGGTAAATGCAATCCGGCCACTCGACGGTGATTGGCATTACGTCTGGACGCTCCTTCACAAGCCTCGGGATAAGCGTTCCTTTGAGCACGTCTTCAGGGTCTATGGTTTCGTCAATGACCTTCGCACCAATGTGCTTGCACCATCGAGCGAAGGACTCGAGACGCAATCGTTGAAATGACCAGACACGACCACGCTTCGTTGCTCCAATGGTTGCCGTTGCTCCCTTCTCGAACCCTACTCCCGATATAACGGCACGACGCGCAGTCTTTCTGGATGACTCCGACAGTCGAGCGGCGACGTCGGCACCCATACGGGCAATATATCGAATCTGGCGACCGAACTGCTCATTCATGCCAAGGTTCGTGAGCAGTAAACGTTTGACGCCGTGGAAACAGCGATATAGGTCCGGGTCCTGGATAAGCTGCACGTCCTCGCCACATAAAACCTTGGCCATCGTTCTATATTCCCCGCTCTTGGAGGACCCGTGGATATATAGTAACTCCCTCTCCTTGTCCCAGATTGCGACGAGCAATTCCCACTCCCAATCTCGGACCGCTTCAATCTCGGTCCAGGAGACAGGCTTACTGCTCCCAACAACAACCACGAGCATGTTTTCGTTTTGGTTGATTGTATGGCGGACCTTGTCTGACGGCGTTAGGCCCTGCAGTCCCTTGCGAAAATCCTTTGGCTTCCAGACGCTACAGCGGGTGCGATATATGACCATGCTTGTAGCCGGTTTGATTTCCTGAATTGGGATTTCACCGGAAAAGGGTTCGAAGCCCTCGAGAAAGCTTCTAGACTCGACTTGATTGTCTATCGCCGTGTCGGTCAACTCTGGAAGCAGTTCGTTCCAGTCAGGGTCCTGACTGTAGAGCTTTTCGAGCTCCTCGCGAACGCCAGGATTCGCTACGTTTGCGATGAAGGTTGCGTTTCCCAAGTCCGGGCGAGCACGGGTGAACCGCCCAGCAAGCTGAAGCGTGACGGGCAAACTTTTCCGAGTGTCATGAAATGCTGCAATCTTCAGTTCCGGCATATCAAAACCTTCACCGAGCATGTCAACGCAGACCACAAGTCTCGATTGCCCAGACATCAATTTTTCCAGAGCGTCTCGCCGCTCCGCGGTTTTGAGCTTGCTATGAAGCAGAATCGGGTTGTAGCGACCAATTTCCTCATAGATTTCGAATACCTGTTTCGCACGAGGAATATCCAACGCGCGAGCCATCGCAACATGAAGGCCAGTTGTATCGTTGTCGAGTTCGCGAATAGTCGCTTTGGCAATAGCTCTGTCGGCCTTGCTTTCGTTAAACTCGAAAACAGACCGGAAAGTGATAGGTCGGAAGTATCCGTCTCGCTGGGCTTGGCGGAGTGGATAGCGATAAATTATCTTCCCGTCGATAAACCGGTCGTCATCCCGGAACGGGGTAGCAGTAAATTGAAGCACTCGGCGTTTGCTGAATTGAGCCTTGAATTTTTTCCACGTCGGAGCTTCCGAATGGTGTGCCTCATCAATAAAAAGATGAGTGCACAACTCGGCGATGCGCGCCTGGAATTCAGGTGAGAATTGTCCTGCAATGTGGCTGGTAGTGACAACCACATTGCATCTCTCGAAGAATGTAGTTAGGACGTCAAGAGCACCAATGTTATGCTCGAGTACGCCGACGACCGGATAGTGGGTGCCCTTGGAAAGGATGGTGCTGCCTGGCGCTTTTAGCAGACCTAGCGTCAGGAACTTGTTCGCAATTTGTACGCGCAATGCGTCTGTTGGGACTACGACAATGACCCGCTCGCAACCGGCTGAGGTCAAGACGCCGAGCATGGTCTCTGTTTTCCCGGTGCCAGTCGGCAGGACCACAGATGCGACTTCATCACTCACCGACCAGTGTGCGTGTACCGCATGCAAAGCACCAGCCTGGGGAGGACGCAAGCCAATGACACCGGTCGACTGGTCCTCTTGGATATATGCGAATGCGCCGCGCCACGAAGCAATGGCGGCTTTCGCGTTCGAATCGGTCGATGCTCGGTTAGCGACAGCCAGCGAGGGATGCTGTAACCAGGTTCCTGTTGACGCGTCCAGAACCCCATCCACGACTGTAGCAGTCGGGTATCTGAGCACCGCAGCTTCATCACAAGCTGGCAACTGACGAGGTGTGCTTTGGAGGATTCGAACAGGTATTGGCAAGGAGATGGAGGCAACTTCGAATCCCTCGGCTCCGTCTGTGACGAACCGAACTACCTCCGCATCGACTTCCTGCTCGGCGCACGCTAGCTGACGAATCCAGTTTTTTTCAATTTTCTCATGAACCGCATATACCTCAGGAAGCCGCACCTTCATCTGGTCATACCTTCTTGACAATTGTAGAGAGCTGTCAACGACACCAAGCAAAGCGCACAGTGCTTGCAACTATGCCAACGCCATCATCGCCTCGTAGTGCTTCTCGTCATTGCGTTTGATAAGCACGAGCAAGTCTGCGAGAACTGCTGGGGCTTCGGAAAGAACTGATAGGTCATGTTCGGGTTCGGAAATCTGTTCCATGTGCGAGTGAGTGTGCAAGAACCGGATAATTCGCGAAATCATCTCGGGCTCGCCTTCGAGCTCTTCCAATTGTCGCTTGAGGTCCCCCGCATGGCCGGGAACCCTGAACGACAAAAACGACTCAAGTAGGCGCCGCGCGACGTTCGGCAGGCCATACACGTCTGCCAAGCTATTCGGTTGAGCCATCGCGGCACCATCCTTTACTAGCTTGAACAGGTAGTGATACTCAGACTCGTACTCGTGAAGCAATGGGTCCAACGTCCGCAGATACGCATTGCGCCGTCCGTCCTCCGTTTTCACTGAGAGCATATAAAAGTGACAGATTGTCGAAGTCTCCGGTTTGTATACGCCCTTCTTCAACTTCCCGGCAAAGTTGAACCAATTCTTCACTTGCCTGAAGAACCCGAAGTTGTGCGTCAATACGAAGAGCTGCTTCGCGTCCTTGGTTCGCTCTTTCATATAACCGAACGCACTGAATAGCGAATTCGCATCAAGGCTCGACACCGGGTCGTCAATCACAACGATGCCATCTTTGAGTTTGAAATCGGAATCTTCAAGCGTCTTGAGGAAGTACATAAACGCGATGGCCATGCGCTCGCCTTCACTCAAATGCATCGCGGCTGTCTTACCCCGCATGATGGTGTAGCCATTATCTCGCGGCTCAAAACTCAGTTCATCACGGCCGAGGTAAGCCGCTAGTTCTCTTGTCAGCTCTTCTGCCGGCTGATGATGCTGGCGAATCTCCCGCTGAAGTTCCGCAATCTGCCCTCCCAAGGGAGTAAGCTTATCTTGCAACAACTTGATGTTGCCAGTCAGCTCAACGACGCGAGTCTGGTGGACCGACCATTGGGGGAACGCTTTCAATCCCTCATCGAGTTCGAGCTTCGTACGCGCCTCTGCTGCTGTCCTCTCGAAATTTTCCGAATACTCATTGTGAGTTTCGACGAGTTCGGAAATGGTCTGCATCGCCAACACCCCTGAGCTGACACCAACCGTGTTGATACCATCAACTAGTAACGCTACGAATGCCCAGAAACCAGTTGCCCCTTCGCCACCACTTGCCAGCAGATAGTCCGACAGCTTCAGCTCAGAAAATGGCTGTCCTTTCTTTTCCTCAATTGCGCGCGCAAGGCCATCGAGATACATCTCAACATTCAGAGAATGCTGCTCCAACTTTTTCACTGCGAGGTCGAATTGTTCGACAAGGTGCGGATATAGTGCAGAGTGCTCAGGAATTTGGCGTTGCCGAGCAGTTTTTCGCAGCGATTCAACTTCGGACGATAGCGACTTCAGCCGGTTTTGCTGAGCGTTGAAATGGTCGTTGAAGTGTGCCGACAACGTTGCGAGACGTCCGGGACGGAGCTCCTGCTCACAAAAGTGGCAATGTGTCTGTCCATCCGAATGAAGGTGCAAACCGCGTTCAACCCACGCGGCAACTTCAGGCTTGTCGACAAGCGCCTGAATTGTGCTTGCCACGACGGTCGTCGTAAGCTCAGTCGCCACTCTGCCAGCCAAGTCGGCCAGGTCTATCTGACCAAACTCAGGCACTTTCAGTTTGGCTAGAGCTTTTCCGACGATTGCGTTCTCCGCCTCGGCTCGCATGTCGTCAGTCAAGGTGGCTTGCGGCACCTTGGTGGAAGATAAGGTGCGCATCAGCTCCTTGAACCGCGGCGCCTCATAATTGTTATAGCGCACATCACCCAACAGGAGATTTCGAATGCTCCGTGCCTGACTGGTACAGAACGTATTCTGCGAGGACGTCTCCGAGTCCTTGTACGCAGTGAGTTTCGCCAGCTCCTCGGCGAGCGCGTCCTTCTCCTCTTGTAAAGCGACTATCGCCCTCTGTTTCTCAGCACTATCCTCACCAAGATAGAACACTGGAGGCAGCGTTACGCCTGGCGTCTCAAAAACGTTGCGGTCAACGAAGTCGCGATTGAACACGCGAACGGAGGGCGCTTTCCCGCTAGCAAAGTCCGTCCCTGTGACCACATTGCCGTCAATTACCAACTCAACAGCCCCTGTCTCAAGGGGCTGTTGTCTTTGCAAGAACCTGAACACCGACGATAGGGACGTCTTTCCAGCACCATTCCAACCGTATATCAGGTTGTATCGCCCGAAGTCTGGCAAACCATCCCAAGTGAAGTCCCGAAATATCCGATAACCTTGCAATTTTTGGATACGCACAATCGCCACGCTGACCCTCTGTCTGATTCTTGATAACGATGGCCACCCGCACCGTGATTACGGCCTGCCTACTCTTTAGGCCACATAGGCGGTGCTCCCCACTGCTGCGTCCCAGAACGGAAACTATTCGGCTGCCGCATTGCCTGTCTCAGCGATATGCTGAAGCACGGTTCTTTGGTCCGCATACCACCTTGCCAGACATTCGCGGTCGTGACAGGCTTTCTCGCGGTAGTTCCACTGCTCCAGCGTTCGCGCCTTGAAAGCTACCTGGTCCGTGACAGCCGCCTTTGCTTTGGTATATATGGCAGCCAGCTCGACGTCAGCCGCAGCCAGCTGGGCATCAGTGCAAATGAGGTGTTCAGCATCCGAATGCGCCTTGCTGCAATCGAAGCTTGTCCGCAGGGTCGATTGCGCCGGAGCGAGTGCAGCTGTGTCTGAAGCCGCTTCGGTCTCCGTCGAGTGCACCCATTCGGCGAGCGGAGTTGAATCCAGCGGCAGGTCCTTCCATGTCACCCTTTTGATGATGGCCTTACCGGATGCGGGGTCGACAGTTTCCCGAAACGCAAAATCGCCCTTACCCGTAGACGCATCAATTGCAAACGCGGCGGCATCCGAACCACAAGCACCTGCCTTACATCCTTGCCCTACTAGAAAGCCGTCTCGCAACTCGATGCCCCTGGAATTCGCGACCGCGAGCCGGTCAACGAATCGCTTCCAGTCTGCCTTGGAAGCGTGGTTGAAGGTCGCGCGAAACCGCTTATCGGTAACCACGTCGACCGGTAGCTTTCCGACCATCCAACCGAAGTCGAGTTGCTTTCCGTCCCCCTGTGCCGTGTCGGCGGCCACGCTCGACGTCGATGCGACAGCTTTCTCGGCACCTTGCGTCGCTGTCGCAGGCTGATAAGCATTCGGTGTTCGATACGACCACGCAACTGCAGAAACGGCTACAAGCAGAACGCCGAAGCCGATTGCCTTGACATGCGTGTTGTCCCGGACCTCACCAAGTGCCGGGCGCCCGGACACCTCGACAGCCAACAACGCGTCGAACCGCTCGTTGGCATCCGCAATCGTGTTTGCAGCAGCAGTTTTTTTCTTGCTGAACGATACGAAGCTGAAGCCTCCAAATGCAAGCGCGACCAGGAGCAGAATTAGGCCGGCGACAATGCCACCCATGAACAGGAGAAACGCTGCTATGAGCCCCACAACCAACGGGGCCATTAACGTGGGGGCCACCGGCCACGAGCGCACCACGCTTGCAAGGGTGGCGGCTTCGTTCGCCAGTTGCCCTCTATCGCCGAGGTTTTCTGAACACTTGCGCTCGACTTCATAGACCGCAAGCATCGCCTTCTCTTTCTCGGCGAGCGATATCGAGCCGATGTCGACAGCCAACTTAATTGCCTTGGTCGTAGCTTCAAACTCAAGGGCGAGCGTCTCGACGAATCCTTGATGCTCCTCAAGCGTTACGGCATCCGTCAAATCCTCTCGTCGAACGTAGACACCGTGCGACATGAAGTACAGCAACAGCGCATTCGCCGTGCGCTCCTGCACCTGGGCCACGAAGTCTCGAGCTGCCTGCTCCCGCTTCGAGAGACGTTCCGTGCTCGCGGAATCGATGCGACCACTTCCGGCAACCACGGAGCGTACCGGATTCGATGTACGTGTTGCGTAGGTGTTCTGGGTAAAGCGAATACCCGTGCCAGGAATACTAGCGGTCACACGGCCGCGCGAATTGTAGGTAAATCCTTTGCCACCAATCGACGTACTGACACCGCTCTTGCTCACGTTCAGACGAACGCCAGGCGCAATCTTTATGCTCTTCCTGAAACCCCAGCCCATTTTTAGCCCCGTATTGTCTCAATTCGTTTCGTCAGCTGGAGCTACCCATCAAGCCCCCGCTTGTACAGACGAGCGCGTTAGTGGGCCTCCAGTGAAGTCCCACCCACGACGTTCGACCAGACTCTCTCCAGGCGAGCCTTACTCACTGCAGAGACCTTGCTCAGACCAATCGCGTGCCATCGCGATAACACCCGACTCGTATCATGGCCTACCTACTGCATTTCTATAGCAAGCGCCTTGAGCTCGTCTAGCGAGATTCGTCAACAGAGCGTGCGGTGCTATCGGCGGCCCGTCTGAACTCAACGTTATTCACATCGCCATGCTTGCTCCAAACGCTCCCTGCTCGCGCCGCGCAGTCGAAGGAGGCCCAACTCTCGACTCATGGCGTTGAGCCCTGACTCCTCGTCATGCCCCTCGGCTTGCAGTTTCGTCGCAAGCGTTCTCAGCTCTGCGATTGAAACCTCATCTACCGGTCGTGTAGCTCCGGGCAGCGGACTTCTGAACGCTAAAGATGCCTTATCACCGACAGTCTTAGGCCAGATAAACAGGCCAACATCTTCAGTCTCTGCATCGAAGTGCTTCGACGCGAGGTCGACCACGCGACTCAGAATGCGAGAGCCGGTTCGGGACCATCCATGCGCGCGAGCAATACGTCTTGCCAGAACCTCGTCGCGCACGGGTCCCTCGACGTTGACGACTGCTGTAATCATCGCGAGCAGACGCTCGTCGTAAGTGTGAGCGAAGAACAGCTCCGGGTCACGCTCGTGGTCGGAAATCGTCAAGTCAACTTCAACGAATATCGCCTCCTCGCGCTCAATGGATATCGGCGTTGACGCGGCGCGAGCGTACATGACCGGCGCTTCATCTTCGGAGACTGCGGCTTTCGACACCACCTTCGGCACAACATCTTCTACCGCATTTGCGTTGCTGAATCCGCTGCCTGAACCTGATTTTGCCGCGGCCAGGACCTCTTCCGCGATTGCTGCAGCGCTCTGCATCTCCGCTGCCTCTGCTTCTCGTCTGACCGCAAGCAAAGCTCGCAGTTGACTATCCACCTTCTCGAGGGTGCCCGGCATGTCAACCCACCAGTCGGTCGACCAGATTCGGACGATTTCCCAACCAAGTCCTCTCAGAACCTGCTCGCGCAGCTTATCGCGGTCACGAGCCGTCGCTGAGCGATGGTAGGTCGCGCCATCACATTCAACGCCTGCCAGATAGCGGCCAGGAGCATCGGGGTCCACCACGCCAAGGTCAATACGAAACGCCGACACGCCCACCTGAGGATGAACCGTCCAGCCCCTCTCCGCCAGTGCCACACACACTGCCTTCTCAAACGGGCTATCGAAGTCGCCAATGCTGCCGGCAACGGCTTCACCCAAAGCGCGAGCTCCCCGCTCGGCAAACTCGAGGAAGTGCTTCAGGTCTCGAACACCCAGCGCCTGCGTTCGGGACAGGTCCATTTTCTCTGGCTTGAAGCTGCCAAACACACGCAGTTCCTGGCGGGCACGCGTGATAGCAACATTGAGGCGCCGCTCCCCACCTTGCTGGTTCATCGGACCGAAGTTCATTGGCATCGTGCCATCAATGCCAGGGCCGTAGGTAATCGAGAAGTACATAATGTCCCGCTCGTCACCTTGAACGCTTTCCAAATTCTTGACAAACACCGGCTCAAGCGCTGACTCGGCAAAGTGCGGCTCAATTGACGGGTCCTTGCGACGCTCCTCGTCAAGGAGGTCTTCAATCAGGCGCTGCTGCTCGGCATTGAACGTGACGACACCGACCGTCATCCGACTGTCGACGAATCCCGGGGACTTCAGTCTGCCGACCAAGTCGGCCACAAGCGCCTTCGCCTCTGGTTTGTTGGTACGGGCTCCACCGCGCTCGTACTTGCCATCAGTCACGAGATTGAAACTGACAGCCCTGTCGTTGGTGACAGGACTCGGGAATGTAACCAGGTCGCCGCTGTAGTACCGGTAGTTCGAGAAGGCAATAAGGCTCTCGTGCCGGCTGCGGTAGTGCCACGACAGTTTCATCGTCGGCAGGTTCGCTCCGATACATTCTTCCAGAATGCTCTCGAGTTCCGCCTCGACATCCGTATCGTCGACGTCAGATTCCGCACGGTCGAAGAAGCTGGTCGGCGGGAGCTGCTTCGGGTCACCGACCATGATGACTTGCCGCGCCCGCGCCATCGCACCAATCGCATCCCAGACCGGAATCTGAGAAGCTTCGTCGAAGACCACGACATCAAAGTCTGAGGTCTCAGCCGGTAGATACTGGGCAATCGACAGCGGGCTCATGAGCAGACAAGGAGTCAATCTGAGAATTGCACCGGAAGCCTTCGACATAAGTTCGCGCAACGGAAGATGTCGCGTCTTCTTCTGCATCTCATAACGCAGGAGCCCCCACTCGGAGCCCAGTGCGACCCTCGCCGGCGAAGGAAGACCGGACGAAAGTTGCGCTCTGACCCAGGCCCGAGTCAGAGCGACGAACTGCTCATCAAGCTCGCGGAAATCCTGGATGCGTTTCTCGTGCTCGGCGGACACAAAGTTACGCAGAACATCATCGCCATCCACGACAGCATTCAACCACCAGCGGCAGTAGTTGGTCTCAAAAACTGCCTTCACCTGACCACGCTGAATATTGCCGTCTTCGATACCTGAAACCAATGGGGCCAATCCCAGCGAAAGCGCATGCTGACGGACTTTCCGCCAAGCGCACCAGAGTTTCAGCCGGTTAGCATTCTGCACCACCAGCCTAGCGCGTTCCGCTACTTGCCCGGGGAGAAGCGAATGAAGAGTCGCGTGTTCCGAAGATGCCAGCCCGCTGGCAGTAGCAAATTGAGCGACAGCTTCATTAAACGACTGCAGCGTTTCGGCATAGGTGGATCTCGTACGAGCAACGATGCCTGACGGCTCAAGCAGAATATTGCTGTCGCCAAGCAGAAGGGCGACCGGGGCTTTGACCGCTGCAAGCAGTTCCGGTGTATTCGCGAGATTTGCCAGTGCGGCCGACAGAGACTCGAAAAACTTGAGGGCCGGCTCAATGCCATCAATCTTGGTTTGTAGACCGCTCCACAGACCGGACGTCTTGCCTGACAGGTCTGCGAACTCCTGAATTCTGGCATGCAACGAAACCAACTCGCGCATGTTTCGTATATCGGTAGCCGCGGTTGAGCCAGCGCGTCCAGACTCGATTACCGTATATCCGTCATCCACCCAGTGGGTTTCTGCTCGTGCAGCAGAGAGCGCTCCTTGAAAAAGCACATATGCTTTCGCAACTACAACATCAGTTTTGTAACCGACCCAGACATTGCCTGTCTCGATTTCCAGATGAGCGAGGCTCGCAATAACGTGGTCGATTTTCCGCAACTCACGCATCCGCTGCAGGTCATCTTGAGCAGCATCGCCGCATTGCCCTCGGCTGACCGGGTCAAGGCCCACGTCATCCCAGTTCGAGCGCTCACGAGCACGCTCGAGGGCCGTCTGGAATGACAGGAGTGCACAAACTACATCAAGGTCTGTTTTGAGCCCCATCCATACGCTCGAAGTGAGCGAGAACAGGTCACCATATTCCTTGATTTCGTTATTGAGGGCGTCAATTCGCGCAAGACACTCGATATCACCGTCGATGTTCGGTTCGCCACCGTTTCCGCCTGCCAGCTCCCTGAGCTTCTTCGTCAAAGTCCGTTTGCGCATCATGCTCATCGGCCAGCCCGAGTCCTTGAGCTCACGTAGGTCAGACTGCAACTCGGCAATTGTCCTTGTCTGGATGCCCTCCTTGTATGGAATCGAAAGCTGGCCGAGAACGTCAAGTCGGGTGCGCAGCAGTTCGATACCTTTGGCGAGGCGAGCGCGCAGTGTTTCGCTCCAAGGCACGGAAAGAGCTGCATCCAATTCCGAACCGCGTTGCAAATGGCTAATGCCTACTCGCAGGTCCTCGAGTGTCTGATTCGAGCAAGGCGTCGACAGCGTGCCGAGCAATTCCCGGTACCGCTGCAACATTGGTGTTGCCTGGCGCAATCCATCCGCAATAGCCTTTGCATCCGGACGTAGCGCAAAACGCCAGTCGTAACCAGACGCGGACGACAGGACCGCGGCGAGCATCCGCATACCATCGCGTACCCGGGGGTCCAACGGCAGATCCGGCAGCCCTATAGCCTGGCGCAGGTCAGCCGCTGCTTTTTCGAAGCGCACCGCAACGTCTGGTACCGCGCGGGCAGCGTCGTCCAGCGCGGCCGCCCAGAGAGGCGACCAATCGGTCTGAGCCACATGCGCCAGCGGGGTTGACGTCAACTTCTCTTCACCGAAAGCCTTGGCATTGACATCGAGCAGTTCGGCGGTTTCGCGAAGGCCCCGCATCGCTTCCATGCCATGCGCGTGGGTAGACGACCACGTCAGCCGGAACGCTGGCAGGTCATGACCGCCGACGACTCGACCGATTGCCTCATAGACGCTCAGGCCATTCGAGTGCCGAAGATGGAGTCGTTCAACATATCCATTCAGCTGGGACCTCAGTCCTTCAAGCCGAACCGCTTCTGCATGCCATTGCTCAGGCGCGAGGACGGCGGATGAATCCCATGACGTTTTCAACTGTTCAAGAACGTCAGTCTTTCGCGCCTTGCTGGAGTGAAGCTCGAGACAGAAATTTGCAAGGCCGACGTCGGCGAGGCGCCGGTAGACGACATCCAGCGCGGCCATCTTCTCGGAAACGAACAGAACGCGCTTCCGCTCGGCGAGGCATTGCGCAACGAGATTTGCAATCGTCTGGCTCTTTCCGGTGCCCGGTGGTCCAATCAGAACAAAATCCTTGCCCTTGCTGCCCGCGACCACGGCGGCAAGCTGCGACGAGTCTGCTGGTAGAGGGCAGAACGTCTCCTTCACAGGCAGCTCGATGTCCAGCCGCGTGACATCAGGGAACTCCACCGTACTTTGGTACGAATCGCGCGGAGTATCGATGAGGTGACGAACTACCGCGTTCTGTTTGAGCTGCTCGGTACGTTCGGTGAGGTCCCGCCACATCAAGTATTTGGCAAACGAGAACGAAGCCAGAACGACTTCTTCCACGACCTCCCAGCCCTTGATGTCCTTGATAGCATGGGACACGGTTTTCCAGATTCCGGCAACATCGAGGCCTGAGTCATCCTTGGGCAGCTCGACGTCGTTCACACCGAGTTCGAGCTCGAAGTCCTGACGCAGCATTTCAATGAGCGTCGGATTGAATCGGGCCTCTTCGTCGTAAAGCTTCAGACTGAAACCAGAGCGCGCACTGCGACGCTCGAGTGTGACAGGTACGAGGATGAGAGGTGCACGATATTTCTTGTCGTCTTTGTCGTCGCGCGTCCACGATAGGAAGCCGAGCGCGAGGTACAGTGTATTCGAACCACCCTCCTGCAAGGTGGTCCGGGAATTCCGGAACAATTCAGTCAGGCGAGAATCCATCTCGTCCTGCGGCAACCCGATAAACACTTCCTTGCGCGTCAACGCGTCGAGGGCGTGCTGGCGGCGAATGTGTTCGCGCTCGCGCGCCTCATGGATAGCCTGGCTGCGTGGGTCCGAACCGTCCATGAGGTCCGGACGGGTCAGCAGCTTTAGCGCATGCCCCTCCGCCAGAACATCCTCAAGCAGTCCTGGCTCAGGCGCGTCGAGCTTCAGGGACTTCTTTCCCGACTTGAAGCTCAGCAGATTGTTCCTGAGTGACAGGTCGAGGAGCCTTCGCTGCCAGCGTGTAAGACGGTCCTCCGGCCGCTCCTGCCCGTCGTCTGAATGCGCGTCTTCGAGTTCCTCCAAAAACTCTGGGGCATCCTCCCACCGCGGAGTCAGGTCCTCGGTCACCCCGGTGCCAGCCGTGCCACGAACTACAGCGTGTTCGCTAGCAAGCGGTTTGATGCGCTGCAGGCGTGCGCGCCGAATATCAATTGCCAGCTCGAACTTCGGCTCTTCATCTTCGGAGATGTGCTCCTCACCTTTGGCCGTAGTGAAACTGAAAGTCGGCAGAGGCCTCTGTGCAAGGAGGGTCGACTCGAACAGGACCATCTCTTTGAGCTTCACCCGCTTCCGCAGAGCTGTGATGTCGTCAATGACGGTGGTCGAGAACTCTTCGGGCTTCAGCCAGACGCCGGGAAAAGCGTGCCCCTGCTGGAAGACGAGAACTGGATTCAGTCCCGCCTGCTCCAGTGCCGCGCAGACGAACAAAGCCAGGTCGAGACAGGTAGCGAGTCCAGATTCCGCAATCTGGCTGGGCCCGCGCACTTTCTGTCCCTCCAGCTCGAAGCTCGCGGGAGGTACGGCATAGTCGAGTCCCATCGCTCCAATTGCATTCCAGATAGCAGAAGCGAGTTCCCATGCGCGCTTTGCACCTTCCTGGTAGCCATTGATGCTGCCGGGCTTCCCCGCTTTGCGTAGCACCTCCGCGGCCTGCTTGAGCACACGTTCGACTGCCTGCTCGTTCGGCTGAACGAAGGCCGCAATCATGTCCGGCAACGACGACAGGCCGCCCCACTGATTCCTTGGAAGAAGCTCGACTGTCTGCTCGGAAATTGCAACCTGGGCTGACTCTCGGTTTGGCGCAGTGAGTGTGAGTGTGACCACCGACTTTTCCGACTCAGTCAGGCGGCCAAGCAGCGGACCGTCGAGAGACAAATCAAGGTCCGTGATACGGAGGGTCTGCCCCGCCGCCAGATGGTCTAGGTGCCAAGTCTTGGGCTTGAGGAATGGTGGGTCAGAAATCGCGGTGAGCTTCAGGTCCCGGAATGCGTCTTCCGTTTCGTTAACTATGGAAAGCTCCCGAACCACGGGCACCGCGTTCTGGAAGTCCGCCAGATTGACCCGTCCAGCGACGGTCGTCTGAATCTGGACGCAATAAGGCTTTGCCGATTCATCCGTCGGCCCGACAACCCCGGTATCCATCAATGGTCTCCAGCTACAACTAACTATTCGTCTAGACGTGTTGCCACGAACGCTCGCTTCCTCCGGAAACATCCGTGCCAACCGTACTTTCTAATCCCCGTCCAAGCGGCACAGAAGCTTCCACTTGGCGAACCCACCAGCGCGTCCAATAACAGTCAGACCTCGGATGCGAACGGCTGCGGGGAACTTAGAATACCAGTGGCAAGACGTATTACAAGGACAATAAATGTCACCAGAATGCTTAAAGCAATAAAGTCGGTGCTGGGCACATCTGATGACCGCGCGGAGCTGTGTGGGTCCAGTCGCCTTATCTTGCTTCATCGCTAAACCAAGTCCTTGACCTTGCCCGTGTTTCCCCGAAGCAGACAATTATTACTAGGGATATTTGGCTATTGACTCATCACGCGTACGACGGTTGCCAATCCTGTGCGCAGCGATAGAATTCCGCCCCGAGCTTGCAAAGCATAGCTCCATCTAGGTTACAAAACGTTGCAGCATCAACTTGAGGTGAAGGCCTCTTGATTCCATTTTGCTTTACCGGTGTAACCACACCTTGTCGGCAGATGGTAAAGAAACGGTAGCCATAAAAATCCTTGCACCTAAGGCTCAGCCCTGAGCATTTCCGCGGGTCCGGGCACGGATGGCGAGGTTGGGCCCCCGCCCTCTCTATGGCAATTGCATAGGACAACCCTCCACTCAGCCCCCTGATCCGCCGTGTATGGAGTCGCTTTGCCCGCGCCTGTGTGCGCCCTCCGGGACGCTAGCTTCGCCATCCGGTTGCCTAAATCTCAGTCGCTATCCCCTAATCTCAGGCATCCCCGCACAGTGGTGGATCCCCCCGTCCGTGCAAACAGCTACCCACAGAAACCCGCCAGTTGGACGGGCAATACGAACTTCGAGCGGCTCTTTGCTCGGCCGATGCACGGCACAAGCAAGCCTCTATCGAAATGGAGACCAACACCGGAACGATTCCGGCCCTCTTCGGCCGCGCCTGCCTTTGGTTAGAACAATTTCTTGTAGATACTCTTGTGTCACCAAATTCTCACTCAGATTGGTGATGCCTCCAATTTATCGAAAGCGACTTATGGCATTTACCCACATTCGGGATGCATGGTGCGGCCGCGCGGTGCCAGTTCCTCGTTATTGACGAAGCTGCTCGCGGCTATCACCAAACACGCGGCAGTTCCAAGATGGAGATTCCGCTCGATACCCTGAAGTCGTTGGTGAACCAGTGCTGCACTCCGATGGCGCTGGTCGGTTCATATGAACTGTCAGTGTCTCGCCAGCTTGCGAGGCGCTCGCCGACGGAAAAGCCATTAATCAGTGAGAACTCAACGCTCGCACCAAAGGAAGGTCTGGGGAGCATCCGCGGCGGAGTAGACGCGCTTCAGGAGGTCAGGGAGGTGCTCGCGTGAACTAGACGCGGTACTTCAGCAACGAAAAAGCCGACCCAGTGGGTCGGCTTTTTTGTCCATTTTGGTGGGCCCCCCGGGAGTCGAACCCGGCACCAACGAATTATGAGTTCGCTGCTCTAACCAAGCATGAGCTAGGGGCCCAGATGAGAAGCAAGGCGTGTCACACGCTGCCCCGGCAAAGAAGCCGGGCCGGCATTGTAACAACAAAGGAGACAAACGCCACCGGCATCACGTGGATACCGGCGGCGTTCGCAGGAGAGACGCTGGAAATCAGTTCCCTTCGAGGAACGACTTCAGCTTGTCGGAACGGCTCGGGTGACGCAGCTTGCGCAGTGCCTTGGCCTCGATCTGACGGATCCGTTCACGCGTGACGTCGAACTGCTTGCCGACTTCCTCGAGCGTGTGATCGGTGCTCATCTCGATACCGAAGCGCATCCGCAGCACCTTCGCCTCGCGCGGCGTCAGCGAATCGAGCACGTCCTTCACGACGTCGCGCATGCTCGCATGCAGCGCGGCATCCGCCGGCGCGACCGTGTTGGTGTCCTCGATGAAGTCGCCGAGATGGGAATCGTCGTCGTCACCGATCGGCGTTTCCATCGAGATCGGCTCCTTCGCGATCTTCATGATCTTGCGGATCTTGTCTTCCGGCATCTCCATCTTCTCGGCGAGCGTTGCCGGATCCGGCTCGAGACCGGTTTCCTGCAGGATCTGCCGCGAGATGCGGTTCATCTTGTTGATCGTCTCGATCATGTGAACCGGAATACGGATCGTGCGCGCCTGGTCCGCGATCGAGCGCGTGATGGCCTGGCGGATCCACCACGTCGCATAGGTCGAGAACTTGTAGCCGCGACGGTATTCGAACTTGTCCACCGCCTTCATCAGGCCGATGTTGCCTTCCTGGATCAGGTCGAGGAACTGCAGGCCGCGGTTCGTGTACTTCTTCGCGATCGAGATCACGAGACGCAGGTTGGCCTCGGTCATTTCACGCTTCGCCTGGCGCGCCTTCAGTTCGCCGGCCGCCATCTGGCGGTTGGTTTCCTTCAGGTCCTTCAGCGGCAGCACGACACGCGCCTGCAGGTCGAGCAGGCGCTGCTGCTGTTCGCGGATCGCCGGAACGTTACGCGACAGCACCGCGCTGTACGAATGGCCTTCGGCCATGATCTTCTCGGCCCAGTCGAGGTCGGTTTCGCTGCCCGGGAAGCGCGCGATGAATTCCGAACGCGGCATGCCGCACTTGTCGACGACGATGTGCAGGATCTGGCGTTCGACCTGACGCACTTCGTCCACCTGCGCACGCAGCGTGTCGCACAGGCGTTCGACGGTACGCGCGGTGAAGCGGATCGTCATCAGTTCGGTCTGGATCGTTTCCTGCGCCTTCAGGTAGGCCTTCGACTTGTAGCCTTCCTTTTCGAACGCGCGGCGCATCTTGTCGAACCACTCGCTGATCTGCGAGAACTTCTCGAGCGACGCACGCTTGAGGGCTTCGAGCTGGGCGGCGTTGGCCGATGCCTGTGCGGCACCGTCATCTTCCTCCTCTTCCTCTTCTTCCTCTTCCTCTTCGGCTTCCTCGTCCTCGTTCTCGATGGCTTCCGCTTCCTTCGCGGAGAAGCCGTCGGTATCGGCGGAGTCCGAAGCATTCGGATCGAGCAGGCCGTCGACGAGCTCGTCGACGCGGATCTCTTCGTTCGCGACGCGTTCGGCCATCGCGAGGATGTCGGCGATCGTCGTCGGGCACGCGGAGATGGCCATCACCATGTGGCGCAGGCCGTCCTCGATCCGCTTCGCGATCTCGATTTCGCCTTCACGCGTGAGCAGCTCGACCGTGCCCATTTCGCGCATGTACATCCGGACCGGATCGGTCGTGCGGCCGAATTCCGAATCGACGGTGGACAGCGCGACTTCCGCTTCCTCTTCGACTTCATCGTCCGACGACGCGGCGGGCGCGTTGTCGTTCAGGAGCAGCGTTTCCGCGTCCGGCGCCTGCTCGTAGACCGCCACGCCCATGTCGTTGAACGTGCCGATGATGCCTTCGAGGGCTTCGGTCTCGGTGAAGTTGTCCGGCAGGTGGTCGTTGATTTCGGCGTACGTGAGGAAGCCGCGCTCCTTGCCGAGCTTGATCAGCGCGCGCAGTTTCACGCGGCGCTCTTCGAGCTCCTCGGCCGTACCCGGCGTGCTCGTCGCGAACGCTTCCTTCAGCAGCGCCTTTTCCTTGGCGCGACGGTCGCGCACCTTGGATTTGCCCGGTGCAGCCGCTGCTGCTGCGGGCTGCTCGTCGCTCTGATTTGCGTCGTCTTCGACGGATACTTCGTTCAGCTTTTTGGTCATGGAGTTCGCCGTACCGGCTATATCGACTCGCGGCTGCTGGACGACAGCCGGTTGAACCGTGGGTGCATGAGTAGTACGTACTGCCGTTTCGTCCGCGGCGGCAGTCGTGTCCCTTGCGCTTTTCGCACTTGCCCGCTTCGCCGCCGGCTTGGCCGGCCCGGAGTCGGGTCTGGCGGCAGCCCGTGTTCTGGCTGCCGGCGCCGGCGCAGCCTGAGCAGTGCCGGCCGCGGTTTTTTTTCCTGCCGGGGCTGACGTGGCTGAAGACGTTGTCCTGGTGGAAGAAGCAGACTTGGCCGCTGTGACCTTCTTGGTCGGCTCCGTCGAGCCCTTGCCTGTTGCTTTCTTTCCGCCTGTCGTCTTTGCCATCGCGATTCTCGCCTCTGCTTAGAAAACAAACCGCTGGAAACCTTATATTATAGCACGCTGGGGAACCCTCTCTAAGCTCCCCGGCCGCCTAGAGCCCGAGCCGACGCTTCATGTCGGTTCGCTGCTGGTTCAATTCCGTCAATTCGGCCAATTCCTCGGGTGTGAAGGTGGATTGCCGCGCCAGCCTGTCAAGCCGGTCGCAGCAGGCGTCGTAACGCATCTTGAGCACCGCGGCCTGCAACTCCTCCCCCGCGATCCGTTCCTGCTCACGCTGCCGCTCGGGCACCGTCTCGTCTTCCGGATTCTGTAACAGCAAATCGCGGACGTTTTCATCATAGTCCAGAATTTCGCGGAAGATTTCCTCGTAAGTCGCTCCATTCGAGGACGTCCGCAGGACATCGGAAAGCAGCCGGAACTCCGCGCCGTCGCCCAGCGCGCGGGCATGGTCGACGACCTCCGCGAACAATTCGCCGATGCGCGGCAACGCACGCAGGGTCGCAAGCTGTTCATCGTCGAGCTGCGACGCGATGCGCGGATGCATCACCAGCGTGCGCAACGCACGCTTTTCGCTGTCCGTCACGCGGCGCCGCTCGCTGCGTGCAGGCGCCTGGCGCGGCGGTGCCGCGATCCGCGTATCGACGTCGGACAGCCCCGCGACCTCTTCGAACGGGATATCGAGGCGGTCGGCGAACATGTGCATGATCTGCGCGCGCAACGCGTTCGCGGGCAGCGCCTGCAACATCGGCTTCGCATCGAACAACGCCTTCGCGCGGCCTTCCGGCTGATCGAGCGCCTTGCCGGCAATTGCTTCGTTCAGCAGAAATTGCGACAGCGGCATCGCGCGCTCGACCTGTTCGGAGAACGCATCCGCGCCGAATTCGCGCACGTAGCTGTCCGGATCGTGCTCGGCCGGCAAAAATAGGAACCGGATCGTACGGTTGTCGCCGGCATGCGGCAGGCATGCCTCGAGCGCGCGGCGAGCCGCCCGCCGCCCGGCCGAATCGCCGTCGAAACTGAAAATGACCGTATCGGTCTGGCGCAGCAGCTTCTGCACGTGAATCGGCGTACACGCGGTGCCGAGTGTCGCGACCGCATTCGGGAACCCGAGCTGCGCAAGCGCGACGACGTCCATGTAGCCTTCGACGACCAACACGTACTTGCGCTCGCGAATCGCGAGCCGCGCCTCGAACAGGCCGTACAGCTCGCTCCCCTTGTTGAACAACGGGGTTTCAGGCGAGTTCAGGTACTTTGGCTCGCCGCTGCCGAGCACGCGGCCGCCGAAGCCGATCACCTGCCCCTTCACATTGCGGATCGGGAACATGATCCGCTCGCGGAACCGGTCGTAGCGGCGCGCGACGCCCTGCGCATCGGTCTTCTCGCTGACGATCACGAGCCCCGACTCGACGAGCGACTCGTCGCGATAGTCGGGGAATGCTGCCTCGAGGTTCTGCCAGCCGTCCGGCGCATAGCCGAGCCCGAAGCGCGCGGCGATCTCGCCGGTCAGGCCCCGGTTTTTCAGGTACTGGATCGCGACGGTCGCGCCACGCAACTGCTTGCGGTAGTAGTCGCACGCGGCGGTCATTGCATCGGACAGCGCGGTCGCAACCGATTTCGACACCGGCGCCGGATAGTCGCCGCCACCGCCTCCACCCCCACCGCCGCCACGCATCGACGGCTCGTGCGGCACGGTCAGGCCGACCGACTGCGCGAGCTCCTGCACGGCTTCCGGGAACGTGAGCCCCGCGTGTTCCATCAGGAAGCCGATCGCCGTGCCGTGCGCGCCGCAGCCGAAGCAGTGATAGAACTGCTTGGTCGGACTGACCGTAAATGACGGGCTTTTCTCGTTATGGAACGGGCACAGCCCCATGAAGTTGGCGCCGCCCTTCTTGAGCTGCACGTACCGGCCCACCACGTCGACGATATCGACGCGGTTCAGCAAATCCTGCAGGAACGAATGCGGAATCACCGTGGGATCGAGCGAAAAAAGACAATACGACACCCCGGCGCACGCACCGCGCGCGCCGGGGAGACAGGTGTTACTTCGAAAGCGCGGCCTTGACCAGTGCGGAAATGGCCGTCATGTCGGCACGGCCGGCGAGCTTGCCCTTCAGGACGCCCATCACCTTGCCCATGTCCTGCGGGCCCGCCGCGCCCGTCTGCGCAACCGCGGCCTGGACTTCGGCGGCCACCTCGGCCTCCGACAGCTGCTCGGGCATGTAGCCGCTCAGCACGACCAGTTCCGCCTGCTCCTTCGCGACGAGGTCGTCACGGCCGGCGGCCTGGAACTGGCTGATCGAATCCTTGCGCTGCTTGATCATCTTGTCGATCACGGCCGTGATGCCCGCGTCGTCGAGGGTGATCTGATCGTCGACTTCGCGCTGCTTGATCGCGGCCATCAGCAGGCGAATCGTTGCCAGGCGCTCGCTTTCCTTCGCGCGCATCGCGGCCTTCATGTCTTCGCTGATCTGCTCTTTCAAACTCATCTTTCACCCGGGAAGGAAACGTGAATCCGACGCCCGCCATACGGGCGTCAACACAAAAACCCGCTTGGGACTGTGTCTCAAGCGGGTTGCTCGAATCCGGCATCGGCGGCTCGCCTGATCGGTCGCACGATCATGCTCGATCTTCCGCGATCGCCCGGAGTCGCCGGTGCGCCGCTCAGCGAACCGCGCGGCGCCCAATCGTTCAGTACAGCTTCTTCGGCAGCGTCTGGCTGCGGATACGCTTGTAATGACGCTTCACCGCTGCCGCCTTCTTGCGCTTGCGCTCCGCGGTCGGCTTCTCGTAAAACTCGCGCGCGCGAAGTTCGGTCAACAACCCGTTCTTCTCGATCGTGCGCTTGAAGCGACGCATTGCAACTTCGAACGGCTCGTTCTCTTTAACGCGAATGATCGTCATGATCCGACACGAATAAAGGTTTGCAGGGAAAGACTACCGAGTATAGCAGAGCGATTGCCCAAAGGCACGGGGCCCGGTCCCGCCAAAACGGCGTCGGCCCGGCATGTCAGGCGCCACGCGAATACTCCGCGGCAGCCTGCCCGGCCGCCGTGCCGGACGCCCACGCCCACTGGAAGTTGTAGCCGCCGAGCCAGCCCGTCACGTCCACCGCCTCGCCGACGAAGAACAGCCCCGGCACACGCGCGCTCATCATCGTCGCCGACGACAGGTCGCGCGTATCGACCCCGCCCTTCGTCACTTCGGCTTTCTTGTAGCCCTCGGTGCCGTTCGGCGTCAGCGTCCAGCCGGACAGCGCGTCGCCGATCTGGCGCAGCGTCTTGTCGGGCAGGTCCGCAAGCCGCGCATCAGCCGCGACGCGATGCGTGTCGAGCCACGCATGCGCGAGGCGCGACGGCACCCAGTCCGCGAGCAGCGAGCCGATCTGGCGCTTCGACGTGCGCTTCGCGTCGAGCAGGTCGGCCACCGTATCGCGTTGCGGCAACAGGTCGACGCGAATCGGGTCGCCCGGCTGCCAGTAACTCGAAATCTGCAGGATCCCTGGCCCGGACAGGCCGCGATGGGTCAGCAACAGGTCCTCGACGAATTCTCCGCCGCGCTTCTTGTCGCCGGTCGAAACACGCACTTCGAGCGATACACCGGACAACGCCGCGAACGGCTCCCAGTCCTGCTGCGCGAACGTCAGCGGCACGAGCGCGGGCCGCGTGTCGATCAGCTTGTGGCCGAACTGCTTGGCGAGCCGGTAACCGAAGTCGGTCGCGCCGATTTTCGGAATCGACAGGCCGCCGGTCGCGATGATCAGTGCGCGCGCGCCGATCGTCCCCGCCTGCTGCGTGTCGAGCGCGAAGCCGTCGGCCGGCGCGTGGCGCACCGAGTCGACGACGACGGGCCTGCGCCACGCGATGCCGCCCGCGTCGCACTCGTGCTTCAGCACGTCGATGATCGCGTCGCTGCCGTGGTCGCAAAAGAGCTGGCCCTTGTGCTTTTCGTGCCAGGTCACATGATGGCGCTTGAGCAGCCCGAGGAAGTCGCGCGGCGTATAGCGCGCCAGCGCCGAGCGCGCGAAATGCGGATTCGCCGACAGATAATTGTCGGGGCCTGCGTAAAGATTCGTGAAGTTGCAGCGGCCGCCGCCCGAGATGCGGATCTTCTCGGCGAGCCGCGGCGCGTGGTCGATCAGCACGACGCGGCGGCCGAGCTGCCCGGCAACCGCGGCGCTCATCATCCCGGCGGCGCCCGCGCCGATCACGGCGATGTCATAGGTTTCCATGGCGCGGATTGTACCCGCCCGGCCTCCGGCCCGGGCTGCCTGCGGCGACGACCTGCCCCCGCCTGCTATAATTTCCGGTTACGTTGACCTTCCTGCGGCGCGCTCGATACGGCGCGCCCTGCCCGCACCCATGCTCGTTCTCGGCATCGAAAGCTCCTGTGACGAAACCGGCCTCGCGCTCTACGACACGCAGCGCGGCCTGCTCGCGCACGCGCTCCATTCGCAGATCGCGATGCACCGCGAGTACGGCGGCGTCGTGCCCGAGCTCGCGTCGCGCGACCACATCCGCCGCGCGCTGCCGCTACTCGAGGAAGTGATGGCGCAAAGCGGCACGCGCCGCGACGACATCGACGCGATCGCGTTCACCCAGGGCCCCGGCCTCGCCGGCGCGCTGCTGGTCGGCGCGAGCATCGCGAATGCGCTCGCGCTTGCATGGAACAAGCCGACCGTCGGCATCCATCACCTCGAAGGCCACCTGCTGTCGCCGCTGCTCGTCGACGAGCCGCCGCCGTTCCCGTTCGTCGCACTGCTGGTGTCCGGCGGGCACACGCAACTGATGCGCGTAACCGACGTCGGCGTGTACGAGACGCTCGGCGAAACGCTCGACGACGCGGCCGGCGAAGCATTCGACAAGACGGCCAAGCTGATCGGCCTCGGCTACCCGGGCGGCCCGGAAGTCTCGAAGCTCGCCGAAACCGGCACGCCGGGTGCGGTCGTGCTGCCTCGCCCGATGCTGCATTCGGGCGATCTCGACTTCAGCTTCAGCGGCCTGAAGACGGCCGTGCTCACGCAGATGAAGAAGTTCGAAGCGGCGAAGCTGGAGGGCGTTGCGCTCGAACGCGCGAAGGCCGACCTCGCGCGCGGCTTCGTCGATGCGGCAGTCGACGTGCTCGTCGCGAAGTCGCTCGCCGCGCTGAAGAAGACGAAGCTCAAGCGCCTCGTGGTCGCGGGCGGTGTCGGCGCGAACCGCCAGTTGCGCGCCGCGCTGTCGGCCGCCGCGACCAAGCGCGGGTTCGACGTGCATTACCCCGACCTCGCGCTCTGCACCGACAACGGCGCGATGATCGCGCTCGCGGGCGCATTGCGGCTCGGCCGCTGGCCCGAGCAGGCGAATGCCGACTATGCCTTCACGGTGAAGCCGCGCTGGGATCTCGCGTCGCTCGCACGCTGAGCGACGCCCCGCGACACAACGCCACACCGACAAGCGAAAAGGCCGCTCATACGAGCGGCCTTTTTCATCGGCGCGGCAAAACGACGCAGCGTTATGCAGCCTGCCGCTTGTCGCGCTCGATCAGCGCATACGCGCTGTGATTGTGGATCGACTCGAAGTTCTCGGCTTCGAGCACATACGCGACCACGCGCTCGTCCGCGTCGAGACGCTGCGCGACGTCGCGCACGAGATCCTCGACGAACTTCGGGTTCTCGTATGCGCGCTCGGTGACGAACTTCTCGTCCGGACGCTTCAACAGGCCCCACAGCTCGCACGACGCCTCTTCCTCCGCGATGCGGATCAGCGCCTCGACCGGCAGGTCGGCCGCGAGCTCCGCGTCGATCGTCACGTGCGAGCGCTGGTTGTGCGCGCCGTATTGCGAGATCTTCTTCGAGCACGGGCACAGGCTCGTCACCGGCACGAGCACCTTGAGGAACAGGCGCGTGTCGCCGTTGCGGCTTTCGCCCGCGAGCGTCACTTCATAATCAAGCAGGCTCTGCACACCCGACACCGGCGCCGTCTTGTTCACGAAGTACGGGAACGTGACCTCGATGCGGCCCGCCTCGGCTTCCAGCTTCTCGAGCATCGACGCGAGCATCGCGCGAAAACGCTCGACCGTCAGCGGCGCGCGGTTCTCTTCGAGCAGCGCGACGAAGCGCGACATGTGCGTACCCTTCTGGTCGGCCGGCAGGCGGACGTCGAGATTCCAGACGCCGACGGTCGGCTGCACGTCGCCGCCTTCGGTACACACCGTCAACGGATGCCGGACCGCCTTCACGCCCACGCGCTGAATCGGAATCTGGCGGGTATCCACCGTGCTCTGCACGTCGGGCATCACGAAGGCGGGATTCATCTGGTTCATCTTGTTCAATCCTTGTAAGCCGCGCGTTCGATGACGCGCACGCCGCGTCATGCGGCAGCCGGAAAAGCAACATGGGCCCGCAGGCCCATGTTTTCCGCATCAATGAAGACCGGTCGCGCCAGTCGCACCGGCACCGCCCGCGGGCGGTGCCAGCTTATGCGACGCGCTTCGCCTGACCGGCGACATCGGCCGCCGGATTCAGAAAGCGTTCGCGAATCGATTTCGCGATACCCGCGCCGTCGAGGCCGCATTGCGACAGCAGCTTCGCGGGGTCGCCGTGATCGATGAACAGGTCAGGGAGGCCCAATTGTAGTACGGGTCGGATAACCCCACTCTCCATCAGGGCTTCCACGCAGGCCGAGCCCGCGCCGCCCATCACGCAACCTTCCTCGACCGTGACGAGGTAGTCGTGCGTCTCGGCGAGTTCACGCACGAGCGCCGCGTCGACCGGCTTCACGAAGCGCATGTTCGCGACGGTTGCATCGAGTTCCTCTGCGGCGGCAAGCGACGGTGCGACCATCGTGCCGAACGCGAGGATCGCGACGCGCTTGCCTTCCGGCTGCGACGTGTGGCGACGCACTTCACCCTTGCCGAGCGGGATCTCGGTGAACTCCTTCACCGTCGCCACGCCCGTACCCGCGCCGCGCGGATAACGCACTGCGGTCGGGTTCGGCTGTTGCAGCGCCGTGTGCAGCATCTGGCGGCATTCGTTCTCGTCGGATGCGGCCATGATCGTCATGTTCGGGATGCAGCGCATGAACGCGAGATCGTACGCGCCCGCATGCGTCGCGCCGTCCGCGCCGACGAGGCCCGCGCGGTCGATCGCGAACACGACCGGCAGGTTCTGCAGCGCGACGTCGTGGATCAGCTGATCGTACGCACGTTGCAGGAACGTCGAGTAGATCGCGACGACCGGCTTGAGCCCTTCGGTCGCGAGGCCGCCGGCGAACGTCACCGCGTGCTGCTCGGCGATGCCGACGTCGTAGTAGCGATCCTTGAAGCGCTTCTCGAACTCGACCATGCCCGAGCCTTCGCGCATCGCGGGCGTGATGCCGACGACGCGCGTGTCGCGCTCGGCTTCATCGCACAGCCACTCGCCGAACACCTGCGTGTACGTCTTCTTCGCGGGCGTGGCGGACGGCTTGATGCCTTCGGCCGGATTGAACTTGCCCGGGCCGTGGTAGAGCACGGGATCGGCTTCGGCGAGCTTGTAGCCCTGGCCTTTCTTCGTCACCACGTGCAGGAACTGCGGGCCGCGCAGTTCGCGGATGTTCTGCAGCGTCGGGATCAGCGAATCGAGATCGTGACCGTCGATCGGGCCGATGTAGTTGAAGCCGAACTCTTCGAACAGCGTGGCCGGCACGACCATGCCCTTCGCGTGCTCCTCGAGCTTGCGTGCGAGTTCGAGCACCGGCGGCGCAACGCTCAGCACGCGCTCGACGCCCGCGCGCGCAGCCGCGTAGAAGCGGCCCGACATCAGGCGTGCGAGATGGCGATTCAGCGCACCGACCGGCGGCGAGATCGACATGTCGTTGTCGTTGAGGATCACGAGCACCTTCGCGTCTTCCGACACGCCCGCGTTGTTCATCGCCTCGAACGCCATGCCGGCCGTCATCGCGCCGTCGCCGATCACGGCGATCGAGAAGCGGTCGTCGCCGTTCAGCTGGCTGCCGATCGCCATGCCGAGCGCGGCCGAGATCGACGTGCTCGAGTGCGCGGTGCCGAACGTGTCGTATTCCGACTCCGAACGGCGCGGGAAACCCGAGATGCCGTCCTGCTGACGCAGCGAATGCATCTGGTCGCGACGCCCCGTCAGGATCTTGTGCGGGTAGGTCTGGTGCCCCACGTCCCAGACGATGCGATCGTTCGGCGTGTTGAACACGTAGTGCAACGCGATCGTCAGCTCGACCGTCCCGAGGTTGGACGACAAATGGCCGCCCGTCTTCGACACACTGTCGAGCACGAACGCGCGCAGTTCATCCGCGAGCGGTTGAAGTTGGCGACGATCGAGGCGGCGCAAGTCCGCCGGGTCGTCGATGGTTTTCAGCAAGTCGTACATCGTCGTTCCATTGTAGGAAATCAAACGCGCCCGCATTCTGTTGCACGCACCGTAGCATGTGCGCGGCGGCGGGCTTTCGCGTCAGCTGACCCGGTTCACTACCAGGTCGGCAAGTTCGGCGAGACGCTGAGCGCGTGCGCCGAACGGTTTCAGCGCGTCGTGCGCTTCGGCGCGCAGCTGTGCTGCGAGCTCGCGCGACGCCTCGAGGCCGAGGATCGATACGTAGGTCGGCTTGTCGTTCGCCGCATCCTTGCCGGCCGTCTTGCCGAGCGTCGCCGAATCGGTCGTGACGTCGAGAATGTCGTCGACGACCTGGAAGGCCAGACCCACGGCCCCTGCATACACATCGAGCGCCGCCATCGTTTCCGCCGACGGCGTCTCGCCGGCCAGCGCGCCCATCCGCACGGCCGCGCGCAGCAGTGCGCCCGTCTTCATCCGGTGCATCGTCTCGAGCTGCTCGCGCGTCAGCTTGAGGCCGACGCTCGCCAGGTCGATCGCCTGCCCGCCGGCCATGCCGATCGAGCCGCTCGCCAGCGCCAGCTCGCGCACGAGCGCGGCCTGCTGCACCGGCGACAGCGCAGCGGCGTCGGTCAGCGCAACGAACGCCTGCGACTGCAGCGCGTCGCCGACCAGCAGTGCCGTCGGCTCGTCGTACTGCACGTGCACGGTCGGCTTGCCGCGACGCAGTGCATCGTCGTCCATGCACGGCATGTCGTCGTGCACGAGCGAGTAGACATGGATCATCTCCAGTGCCGCCGCCGCCGCATTGCGCGCCGCTTCCGTCGCGCCGGTCAGTTCGCCTGCTGCATGGCACAGCAGCGGGCGAACGCGTTTGCCGCCGCCGAGGACCGCATAGCGCATCGCCTCGTGGAGTTTCACCGGCACCGCGGCTTCAGCGGGCAAATAGTGGCCGAGTGCGTCCTCGACACGGTCAAGCACGGACCGCATCCATTGTTCGAATGTCATAGATCGTCGTCTTCGCCGTCCGTGGCGGCCGTTCCGGACGAAAGCGGCTTCAGCGTCGCGCCGTCGAGCACGCGAACCTGCTGTTCCACTTTCTCAAGCTGCTGTTGGCAAAACGCAACGAGGGTCGCGCCGCGGCGATACGCCGACAGCGAATCCTCGAGGCTCAACGCGCCGCCTTCCATCCGGGCAACCAGCGTCTCGAGCTCCGCGAGCGCCATCTCATAATTGTCCGGCAACGGTTCGGTGCCATTGCCGGGCGGCGTGGCGCCTGGGGATGCGGTTTTCGCCATGGACGAGGGTGTCAAATTTCAAAACAAGTCGGACATTCTACGGCAAAAGAGAATTTTCCGACCTGCCGTCGTGGGCGCCCGCGCACAATTCCGGCCCCATCTACGATGCACAGTGTGCGCCTTTCGGCGGTCGCCCGACAAAAAATTGACACAAATCAGGCACTTAATCCTAGCCTTGCGAGGCGAACCGGGTATAATTCCCCGTTTCCCTAAATCGATTTTTCGATGGTTGGGTTGTTCACTGCTTTCACGCTAACACCGGGAGTGGGAATGTCCAATCTGAGCGATGCGCTTCAGTTGAAGTCGGCCCACAGCCAGCTTCCAGTCACTGCATACTTCGATGAGGCGCTACTCGAGCGCGAGATCGAAACCCTCTTCAAGAAAGGACCTCGTTACGTCGGGCACGAGTTGATGGTGCCCGAGGCGGGGGATTATTTTGCGCTGCCGTCCGAGAAGGAAGGTCGCGTGCTGGTCCGCAACCCCGCGAACCAGATCGAACTGCTGTCGAACGTCTGCCGCCACCGGCAGGCGATCATGCTCAACGGGCGTGGCCACACGCAGAACATCGTGTGCCCGCTGCACCGCTGGACGTACGACCTGGAAGGCCAGTTGCTCGGCGCGCCGCACTTCCCCGACAAGCCGTGCCTGAACCTCGGCAAGAGCCCGCTGCAGAACTGGCAGGGGCTGCTGTTCGAAGCCGAAGGCCGGAATGTCGCGCGCGATCTCGCCCATCTCGGCACGAAGCATCACTTCGACTTCTCCGAATACCACTTCGATCACGTCGAAGTGCACGAGTGCGATTACAACTGGAAGACGTTCATCGAGGTCTACCTCGAGGATTACCATGTCGTCCCGTTCCATCCGGGCCTCGGCAGCTTCGTGTCGTGCGACGACCTCAAGTGGGAGTTCGGCGACTGGTACAGCGTGCAGACGGTCGGCGTGCACAACGCCCTCGCTAAACCGGGCAGCGCGACTTACCAGAAATGGCACGAGCAGGTGCTCAAGTTCCGCAACGGCGTGCCGCCGGAGTTCGGCGCGATCTGGATGGTCTACTACCCGGGCCTGATGATCGAGTGGTATCCGCACGTGCTCGTCGTGTCGTGGCTGATCCCGCGCGGCCCGCAAAAGACGACCAACATCGTCGAGTTCTATTACCCCGAGGAAATCGCGCTGTTCGAACGCGAATTCGTCGAGGCGGAACGCGCCGCCTATATGGAAACGGCCGTCGAGGACGACGAGATCGCGATGCGGATGGACGCAGGCCGCCGTGCGCTGATGGCACGCGGCGAGTCGCAGGTCGGCCCATACCAGAGCCCGATGGAAGACGGCATGCAGCACTTCCACGAGTTCCTGCGCCGCCACCTCGGCGACATCTGACAGCCGGTGCGGCGCTTTGACGCCGCACGACATCCGGCAGACGAAAAGACGGGCTTCGGCCCGTCTTTTTTTGTTTAGACTTGGAATGTCAGGCCATTCGCACTCCAGGGAGCCGTCATGCCACACACCCACTACACCACGCTCATTTCCGCCGCCAATCTCGCCGAGCGCCTGGCGGCGGCGCCCGGCAGCGTCGCACTGTTCGATTGCCGCTTCGATCTCGTCGATCCCGCCGCCGGCGAAGCCGCATATGCGGCCGGCCATATCCCCGGCGCACAGTATCTTCATCTCGACCGCGACCTGTCGGGCCGCAAGACGGGCACCAACGGCCGCCATCCGCTGCCGACCCGCGACGCACTCGCCACGCTGCTCGCGAGCCGAGGCCTCAAGCAGGGCCAGCAAGTCGTCGCGTATGACGCGCAGGGCGGCGCCTATGCGGCGCGCCTGTGGTGGCTGCTGCGCTGGCTCGGCCACGATTCGGTCGCCGTGCTCGACGGCGGCCTGCAGGCCTGGGAAGCAGCCGGCCAGCCTCTGGCGACCGACGTGCCGCACCCGGCCGCCGGCGATTTCCGCGCGGCAGCGCCGCTCGAATCGACGGTCGACGCGGCAGCCGTGCTCGCCAACGTGAGCACACCCACGCGTGTCGTGATCGATGCACGCGCACCCGACCGCTACCGCGGCGAAAACGAAACGATCGATCGTGTGGGCGGCCACATTCCCGGTGCGCGCAACCGCTTCTTCAAGGACAACCTCGCCGCGGACGGCCGCTTCAAGACCGGCCATGAACTGCGCGAAGCGTTTTCCGCGGTGCTGGCCGGCACCGAACCGAACCGCGTGATCCTGCAATGCGGCTCCGGCGTCACCGCCTGCCACAATGCGCTTGCACTGGAGGTGGCGGGCCTGCATGGCGCGTCGCTGTATCCGGGCTCGTGGAGCGAATGGAGCGCCGATCCGTCGCGACCGATCGCAACCGGCCCGACACCGTAAGCGCGGTCGCAACGCAGCGGCGGCATGTGCCGCCGCTTGCCGTTTACATCACGCCGTACTTGTGGAACCACGCGATCGCGCGCTTCCAGCTTTCCTCCGCATCGGCCTTCACATAGCTCGGCCGGTAATCGGCAAAGAACGCGTGGCCGGCATCCGGATACACGACGATCTCCGATTCGCGCGCGAGCTTCGAATCGCTCGCCTGAATCGCCTTGCGCATGTCCGCGAGCGATGCCTGCGTGATGTTCGCGTCCTTCTCGCCATAGAGCCCGAGCACGGGCACCTTCAGCAACGATGCATGATCGACCGGGTTGAACGGCGTCATCTCGTCGGTCTTGCCTTCGACGAACCCGTACCATGCAACGGCCGCACGCACGTGCGGGTTGTGCTCGGCATACAGCCAGCTCTGCCGGCCGCCCCAGCAGAACCCGACCACGCCGAGACGCGACAGGTCGCCGCCGTTCTTGCCGGCCCACGCGACGGTCGCATCGAGATCCTCGGTCACCTGCCGGTCCGGTACCTTGCTGATGATGTGCTCGGACAGATCCTTGATCGTCGGATACTTCGCCGCATTGCCCTGCCGTACGAACAGGTCGGGCGCGATGGCGAGATAACCGAGCTTCGCGAAGCGGCGGCAGACGTCGGCGATGTGCGCGTGCACGCCGAAGATCTCGTGAATCACGATGACGACCGGCAGGTTCGTCTTGTCCTTCGGCTGCGCGCGATACGCGGGCACGCTCGCGTCTCCAGAGCGGATCTCGACGGTGTCGACGTCCAGCCCTTCGCTGTCGGTCGTGACCGTCTGCGCCGACACGGGCAGCACCGCCGCTGCGAAGGCACCGCCCAGCGCGGCCTGCATGAACTTGCGGCGCGAGAACGGAACGTGGGGAACCAGGCTGTCGACTTCGGGTTTCAACATGAATGCACTCCTCGATTGGGCGCCGCCGTCACGATCGCGGATACGGCATGACGTGGCATCGCGCCGGCATGCGGCGCGGATGTCGCGGCGGTTGGCACCCCGCCGCAAACGGAAACCCGGACAAGATGCCCAATAATCCGTTGTCACGTCAACTGTCGGATATGTAAGACTCGATTACGGCGCGTTGCTTCGACACGCCGATCGCCGCGCAAAAACCGCAGGCGCCCCATCGAATCGCGATGCAACAAGCCGCATGTCGATCGCCGTCGAGCGATCGGATGCTGGCGAATTGAAACGAAAAACACGCGGCCGATGTTGCCCGTCACACGCCGGGACGGCAGCCCGAAAAAAAACGACGGGCAGGGACTGCGCACGACGTGCGCTCCCCGCCCGCTTTCCCGCGCGAACGCGCGCTCAGTGCAACTTGACGCGCGGCAGCGTCGTGCGCCGCAGCCAGTGCGCAACCGTGTCGAGCATCATGCGCGGATAGCCGTGCAGCGCGGCGATGTGCATCCGGTACAGCGACATGTACATGAAGCGCGCGAACAGCCCTTCGATCAGCATGTTGCCGCCGATCAGCCCGCCCATCAGGTTGCCGACCGCGCTGAAATGGCCGAGCGACACGAGCGAACCGAGGTCGCGATAGGTGAATTCGGGCAACGGGCGCCCGTCGAGCCGACAGCCGATCGCCTTCAGCAGGAAGCTCGCCTGCTGGTGCGCGGCCTGCGCGCGCGGCGGCACGTTGCGTTCGTTGCCGGGCCATGCGCATGCCGCACAATCGCCGAGCGCGAACACGTTGTCGTCGGTAAAGGTCTGCAGCGTGCGGCGCACGTCAAGCTGGCCGAGCTTGTTGACCTGGAGGCCATCGAGATTGGCGAGCACGGACGGCGCCTTGATGCCCGCGGCCCAGACCGTCAGGTCGGCGCGCACCGTCTTGCCGCTCGCCGTATGGACGGCCCCGGGCGCCACCTCGGTCACGCGCTCGGCAAGCATCAGCCGCACGCCGATCTTTTCGAGCAGTTCGGCCGTCGCCGACGACACGCGCTCCGGCAACGCCGGGAGAATTCGCGGCCCCGATTCGATCAGCACGATGCCGACGTCGTGCCGCGGGTCGAGCTTGTGCAGCCCGTAGGCCGACAACACCTGCGCGGTGTTGCGCAACTCGGCGGACAACTCGACGCCCGTCGCGCCGCCACCGACGATCACGACCTGGATGCGCGGCTCGGCCGCCTCGCCCGGCGCGGTCGGCGCCGGCGCCTGATGTTCCGCGCGCATGCACGCGGCGATCAGCCGCTTGCGGAAACGCTCGGCCTCGCCGACCGTATCGAGCGCGATCGCGTTTTCCGATGCACCCTGCACGCCGAAGAAGTGGGTCGTGCTGCCGATCGCGATCACGAGCGTGTCGTATTCCAGCTCGCGCGCCGGCAACAGTTCCTCGCCGTCGCTGTCGTTGATGGGTGACAGCGTCAAGCGTTTCGCCGTGCGGTCGAGCCCGGTCAGCTCGCCCTGCTGGAATTCGAAGCCATGCCAGCGCGCCTGCGCCGCATATTCGAGCTCCTGCGTGAACGGATCCATGCTGCCGGCCGCGACCTCATGCAGCAGCGGTTTCCAGATGTGGGTCGGATTGCGGTCGACGAGCGTGACAAGCGCACGCGCGGGACGACTGCCGCGCGCGCCGTAACGGTCGCCGAGCCGCGTCGCCAGTTCAAGGCCGCCCGCGCCTCCGCCTACGATGATGATCCGATGCATCTGTTCCCCCTTTGCGATTCGAAACTGCTGCCGCCGGACAGTGCGAACGCGATGCATTCGCGCCACCCGTTGGATTAACCGGTTCGGACATCATCGATGTGCAGTTCGAAGCACTTCGATGCAACCGCCCCGGGAACGCGGGGCGCGCAAGCCCCGGGTCCATGACATGCATTGTCCGGGAGCTTGCGCGTTGACCACAAGCAAACCATCTCGATATTCAGCATCCCTGCAACAATATGCCGCAGGAATCGGGAACCGCGTGGCGGTGCGTCAGTGTGCCTCTTCCCAGTTCGCGCCGGCACCCACTTCGGCGACGAGCGGCACCTTGAGCTTCGCCACGCCGCACATCATCTCCGGGAGTTTCTCGCGCACCAGCGACAGCTCGCCGTCGGGTACCTCGAGCACCAGTTCATCGTGTACCTGCATGATCATCCGCGACGCGAGCTTGTCGCGCGTGAGCCAGTCGTCCACCGCGATCATCGACAGCTTGATCAGGTCGGCCGCCGTGCCCTGCATCGGCGCATTGATCGCCGCCCGCTCGGCTGCCTGGCGGCGCGGCCCGTTGCCGCCGTTGATCTCGGGCAGCCACAGGCGGCGACCGAAAACGGTTTCGACGTAACCCTTCTCCTTCGCCACCGAGCGCGTGTCTTCCATGTACTGCGCGACGCCCGGATAACGGGCGAAATACCGGTCGATATAGAGCTTCGCCGCATCGCGCGTAATGCCGAGGTTCGACGCGAGCCCGAACGCGCTCATCCCGTAGATGAGCCCGAAGTTGATCACCTTCGCGATCCGGCGCTGGTCGGAATTGACCTCCAGCGGCGTCACGCCGAACACCTCGGCGGCCGTTGCGCGGTGAATGTCCTCGCCCTGCGAGAATGCGCGCAGCAGCGAAGCATCGCCCGAGATATGCGCCATGATCCGCAGTTCGATCTGCGAATAATCGGCCGACACGATCCGGTGGCCCGGCGAGGCGATGAACGCCTCGCGGATCCGCCGGCCCTCGGCCGTGCGCACCGGAATGTTCTGAAGATTGGGGTCGTTCGACGCGAGACGGCCCGTGACCGCGACGGCCTGCGCGTAGTTCGTGTGCACGCGGCCCGTGGACGGGTTCACCATGCGCGGCAGCTTGTCGGTATAGGTCGACTTCAGCTTCGACAGCCCGCGATGCTCGAGCAGCAGCTTCGGCAGCGGGTAGTCCTCGGCCAGTTTCTGCAGCACTTCCTCGTCGGTCGACGGCGCGCCGCTCGGCGTCTTTTTCACGACCGGCAGCTGCAGCTTTTCGAAGAAGATCTGCCCGATCTGTTTCGGCGAGCCGAGATTGAATTCGCCGCCGGCCAGTTCGTACGCCTGCCCTTCGAGTTCGATCAGGCGCGTTGCGATTTCGGTGCTCTGCGCCTGCAGGCGCGCATCGTCGATCAGCACGCCCGTGCGTTCCATCTTGCGCAGCACGAGCGACACAGGCATTTCGATCTCGCGATACACGCGCTCGAGGCCCGGTTCGCGTGCAACCTGCGGATACAGCGCGTGATGCAGCTGCAGCGTGATGTCCGCATCTTCGGCCGCGTATGCGGCGGCCTCCGCAAGCGCCACTTCGTCGAAACCGATCTGCTTCGCGCCCTTGCCGGCCACGTCTTCGTACTTGATCGTCTTGACGCCCAGATGACGCAGCGCGAGGCTGTCCATGTCGTGCGTGCGGTGCGATTCGACGACGTACGATTCGAGCAGCGTGTCGTGCTCGATGCCGTTCAGTTCGATGTCGTAGTTCGCGAGCACCTGCGCGTCGTATTTCAGGTGCTGGCCGACCTTCTTACGATCGGCCGATTCGAGCCACGGCTTCAGGCGCGCGAGCACCTCGTCGATCGGCAGTTGCTCGGGCATGTCGGGGCCGCGGTGCGCGACCGGCAGGTATGCCGCCTTGCCCGGCTCGATCGAAAACGACAGGCCGACGAGCCGCGCGAGCATCGGGTCGAGCGAGGTCGTCTCGGTGTCGAACGCGGTCAGCGCGGCCGCGTCGATCTTGGCGAACCACGCGTCGAACTGCTCCCAGGTCTGAATCGTGTCGTATTCGCGGACGATGTCGGCTGCCACCACCGGTGCCGGCTCGCCTTCCGGCGCATCGGCGCCGCCACCTTCGGCCGGTGCGCTGTCGACTTCGCGCAGCCAGGTCTTGAAGCCGTAGCGTGCGAAGATGTCGCGCATCATGTCGCGGGCTTCGCCGTCCGTCTTCAACGACGCTTCGATCGATTCGAGGTGCGGCGCGAGATCGCAGGCCGTCTCGACGGTCACGAGCTTGCGGCCGAGCGGCAGGAAGTCGAGCGCGCGACGCAGGTTGTCGCCGACCACGCCCTTGATGTCGCCCGCATGCTCGATCACACCGTCGAGGCTGTCGTATTGGGCCAGCCATTTCACGGCCGTCTTCGGCCCGCACTTCTCGACGCCCGGCACGTTGTCGACGGTGTCGCCGATCAGCGCGAGGTAATCGATGATGCGCTCGGGCGGCACGCCGAACTTCGCGATCACGCCGTCGCGATCGAGCGTCTCGTTGGTCATCGTGTTGACGAGCGTGACGCGGTCGGTCACGAGCTGTGCGAGGTCCTTGTCGCCCGTCGACACGATCACGTTCATCCCGTGCCGCTCGGCTTCGCGCGCGAGCGTGCCGATCACGTCGTCGGCCTCGACGCCTTCGACCATCAGCAGCGGCCAGCCGAGCGCACGCACGGCGCCGTGGATCGGCTCGACCTGCAACGCAAGATCGGGCGGCATCGACGGACGGTTTGCCTTATAGTCGGCATAAAGGTCGTCACGGAACGTCTTGCCCTTTGCATCGAACACGCAAGCGCTATACTCTGCACTGACTTCCTTGCGCATACGGCGCAGCATGTTGATGATTCCGTAGAGCGCTCCGGTCGGCTCCCCGCCAGGGCCACGCAAATCAGGCATCGCATGGTAAGCCCGATACAGATAGCTCGAACCGTCAACCAATAGCAGGGTCTTACCTTCCAGATTTCGTTCTTCAGGCATTATGAACAAGAGAAAAGTGATTCCGAGTCTGCGTTCACTCGCAGATCAAGAGCGCGCGACGGCCAAGAAGGCCCGCGCATCGTGGCAGATGTTCACGATTATGGCAGAGTTTATCGAGGCGACCGAGTACCTGTCGGAGATCCGCCCGGCCGTCAGCATCTACGGTTCTGCCCGCCTCAAACCCGACACGCCGCACTACAAGCTGGCCGCGCAGATCGCGCGCAAGCTGTCCGATGCAGGCTTCGCCGTGATCTCCGGCGGCGGCCCCGGCATCATGGAAGCCGCGAACAAGGGCGCGCACGCCGGCAAGGCGCCGTCGGTCGGCCTGAACATCGAGCTGCCGCACGAACAGGCCGGCAACCACTACCAGGACATCTCGCTGCGCTTCCGCCACTTCTTCACGCGCAAGGTCACGTTCGTGAAGAATTCGGATGCGGTGATCGTGATGCCGGGCGGCTTCGGCACGCTCGACGAGCTGTCGGAAGTGCTCACGCTGATCCAGACGAAGAAGTCGCGCCTCGTGCCGATCATTCTCGTCGGCAGCGAGTTCTGGAAGGGGCTGCTGCAGTGGTTCCGCGACCAGCTGATCCCGATGGGCCTCATCAACCCGGAAGACATGAACCTGATGCAGGTGATCGACGATCCCGACCAGGTGCTCGACGCCGTGCTCGCGTTCTACGAGGACAGCGGCGAGGAAGAAGGTTCGGACGACGATGGCCATCCGCCGCGCCCCGAAGAAGACCGGATGTTCTACCTGTAACCGGTCGATGAAGACCGCCGGCCCGAGGGCCGGCATCCCGCTTTCCGCGCGGCAGGCGTGGCGATCCCGCCACCTGCCGCGTATCACTTTGTAACGCGCCATTAATCGCACTTGGCGCGCCGTTCGCCGTCGAATGTCAAATTCGCGAGGCCGGTGCCGTGCGACGCGCGCAATCATCCGCAAACGCGGGCCGCCATTGTCAAATGACGCGACCCGGCGCCTGTACCCTGCCCCTGCGGGCTGCCAATCCGCCGTAACAAACCCGCCTCGCGTTTTCCGTCGCGCACCAGCACACTACATGTGTCGGTGCGGCGTTTCCCCCGGTGGAACGATCCCCCCTCGCTTCCATCGCGTCGCGCCGGCCTTTTACAACGACATCACGGAAAAGAACATGCAACGCTCGCTGATCGCCCTTGCCTTCGCCGGCCTCGGCCTTTCGCTGTCCGGCCTCGCTCACGCCGTCAACGTCGACGTCAACATCGGCACGCCCGCACCGGTCGTCGTCGCGCCCGCGCCCGTCGTGGTCACCCCGGCGCCCGCGGTCATCGTCGGCTGGCACGGCGACCGCTACTGGGACGGCCACCGCTACTGGGAACGCCGCGAATGGGAAGATCACCAGCGTTATCGCGGCCGCGAACACGGCCCGGATCGCCGCGGCTATCACTGCCCGCCGGGGCACGCGAAGAAGGGCGAGTGCTGAGCGACAGCGCACTCGCCTGACCGGCAAGGCCGCCCGTGCGCTTCAGCGCCGGGCGGCCTTGTCGCTTTCAGCGGCGCGCTCCGTGCCATCCCTGCCCCCACCGGCGATGCAAGCGGCAAGCCCGACTGCCGCGCACGCCGCGGGCCGGCGCATCGCGTGCCTGCAACCGCCTCCACGACCGCGGGCACCGATGGTAGGATCGACCCTGTCCATGGCCATTCCCGCCACCCATGCCACTCATCCGGATCTGGGCTGTCGACCATGCCCTTGCATCTGGCATCGCCGCGCCGACCGACATCTTCACGGCAGCCAATCATCTCGCCCCGTCATTACGTATCGGCCGGCCGCAGGCCCCGTTTCGCTGGCGCATCGAATCGATCGACGGCAAGCCGGTGCGCACGGCTTCCGGCCAGGCCGCCGCGGTCGACGGCACGATCGACGGTCACGGCACCGCCGATGCGATCTGGCTCACCGCTCCGTTCGTCGCCGATCTCGAGCGGCTGCTCGCCCGGCCCGCGTCACTCGCACCGCTGTTCGACGCGCTGCGCCGGCAACATGCGCGCGGCACACTGATCGCGACGTACTGCACGGGCGCGTTCCTGCTCGCGGAAGCCGGGCTGCTCGACGGCCGCGTCGCCACGACGCACTGGTCGAAAGCATCGAGCTTCCGCGTACGCTATCCGGACGTGGCATTGCGCGCGTCGGACGTCCTGACCGAACAGGACGGCATATTGTGCGGCGGCGCCGTCACGTCGTATCAGAATCTCGCGTTGCGGGTCGTCGACAAACTGGCGAACGCGCGCCTTGCCGCGGCCGTCGCCAAGGTCATGCTGATCGACGTGAACCGCGTGTCGCAGGATTCATTCATCGATCTCGGCCGGATGGGGCATGACGGGCACGACGATGCGGCCATCGCACGCGCCCAACGCTGGATGGAAAAGCATCTGCGCGAGCCGTTCAGCCTCGCCCGGCTGAGCGATCACGTCGCGATGAGCGAACGCACGCTCCATCGCCGTTTCAGGGACGCCGTGGGCGCGCCGCCGCTCAGGTACCTGCAGACGCTCAGGATCGAAGTCGCGAAACGGCTGCTCGCGGAAACGACGCTCGCGATCGACACCGTCTGCGAGCGCGTCGGCTATGCGGACATCAGCGGCTTCCGGCAACTGTTCAAGCGCGAGACCGGCATCTCCCCCGGCGAGTATCGCCGTCGCTTCACGCGATAAGCGCGCGCAACCGTCGTCGGGTGCGGTGTCGGAAATGGCATCGTCGAATGGCAGTTTCGCCACTCCGCGTGCCGGCATGCGGTTCGTACACTGGATTCACGTCGCCCGGCATCGGAGCGACGCCATCCTCACCGAACCAGGACACCATCATGCCGATGATCGACGTCTACATTCCCGAAGGTGCGCTCGCACCGCAGGCCGAAGCCCAACTGATGGAAGAACTGACCGGAACGCTGATCCGTCACGAGGGACTCGATCCCGACAATCCGCGCACGCGGGACGTGACCTGGATCTTCGTCCATCGGCCGGCAGCCGTGTATCGCGCCGGTGCTGTCGCGCCTGCGCCGATCTACCGGATCGTGCCGACCGTGCCGGAAGGTCAGTACACGGATGCCGCGCGTGCCGGTCTGATCGCGGACGTGACCGCTGCCGTCGCGCGCGCGGAGGGCCTGCCGGTCGATGCCGTCGCGACGCGCGTGTGGGTCTTTCCAACGGAAATCGACGACGGCTGCTGGGGCAGCCGCGGCGTCGTGCGCCGCCTGCCGGACATCATGGAATATTTCGGCGGCGCCGAACTGCGGGCGCTCGGGGAATGGCGGCTGGCGATCAAGCGACAGGCGGATGCGGGTCGGGTCGTCGATGCGGTGCGAGATTCGATGTTGGAAACGGCTCGGAGTGGATCGCTCGAACCGGCCGCCAAAGCCGTACGCTGACGCCGGCGCGCAGTTGCTTGTCCGACACGCACGGCAGCGTGCCGGACGGCACGAGAAAGCAATACACGGGCGAGATGCGCCCAAGGGCGAGCGCACCCGTTTAATCACTTATTCGGTCAATAGCACGGACACTTTTTGACAGGGCCGGGGCCAATCACCGCGACGGGTTTGCAGGGGTTGGACGGGCCGATTACTGCGACGGGTGCACAAGGATTGGACGGGCCGATCACCGCGGTTCTGGCCATTGCCGACAGAGATGTGGTGAACATCAGGGACGCCAGCAAGAAATTGATTTTCATCAGGTATGCCCTCTTTCAATTTGACAGGAATCGATCGGATCGACTGTTCGCCGTTCCTTCGTACGGGCGTCGAACAACGCCACGCAGGAGAGCATATTCTCGACGACTAGGGCAACCAATAGGACAACTTCCAAATTGCAGAAAATGATCGCGTTCCAGTACTAAGGCCGCGACGCGGCCGTCGCGAGTGGCTACGCACGGCGAGACGGAGAGGTACAAGTGCACGCCAGCCGCCTTGAAGCCCGTCATGCCCCGGTTCGCGATTGCGCCTGACGTCGCGACGCACACCGCACCCGGGGCCGCCGTTCACATCACTGGAACGCCACTTCCGCAAAGCTCCGCAGCTTCCGGCTATGCAGCTTGTCGAGCCCGTTCGTGCGCAGGATCTCCATCGCCTTCACGCCGATCTGCAGATGCTGGTCGACCTGCCCGCGATAGAACGTGTCGGCCATGCCCGGCAACTTGAGCTCGCCGTGCAGCGGCTTGTCCGACACGCAGAGCAGCGTGCCGTACGGCACGCGGAAGCGGAAGCCGTTCGCGGCGATCGTCGCGCTTTCCATGTCGAGCGCGATCGCGCGGCTCTGCGACAGGCGCTGCACGGGTTCGCGATGATCGCGAAGCTCCCAGTTGCGGTTGTCGACGCTCGCGACGGTACCCGTGCGCATCACGCGCTTCAGTTCGACGCCATCGAGCCGCGTGACGTCGGCCACCCCGCGCTCGAGCGCGAGCTGCACTTCGGCGAGCGCCGGAATCGGCACCCACAGCGGCAGGTCGGCATCCAGCACGTGATCCTCGCGCACGTAGCCGTGTGCGAGCACGTAGTCGCCGAGACGCTGCGTATTGCGCAGCCCCGCGCAGTGACCGAGCATCACCCATGCGTGCGGACGCAGCACCGCGATGTGATCGGTGATCGTCTTCGCGTTCGACGGGCCGACGCCGATGTTGACCATCGTGATCCCGCTGCCGTCCGCGCGCTTCAGGTGATACGCGGGCATCTGCGGCAGGCGCGGCGGCGCGGCGCCCTCGGCCGGCTCGCTGCCGAGGTTCGCGTTGTAGGTCACGACATCGCCCGGCTCGACGAACGAGCTGTACTGGCTGCGATACGCGCGCACCTCGGGATCGTCGCTCTCCGTCATCACCGTGCGGCCCAGCTTCACGAACTCGTCGATGTAGAACTGGTAGTTCGTGTAGAGCACGTAGTTCTGGAAATGCGTGGGCGACGTCGCCGTGTAGTGGCGCAACCGGTGCAGCGAGAAGTCGACGCGCGCGGCCGTGAACAGCGCGAGCGGATGCGGCTCGCCCGGCGCCGGCTCGAACGTGCCGTTGACGATGCGATCGTCGAGATACGACAGGTCGGGCGTATCGAAGATGTCGCGCATCGCGAGCAGGCGGTCGCGGTCGAGCTCGCCCTCGAGATGGATGCCTTCGGGAAAAGCGAAATGGATCGGAATCGGCTGCGACGACACGCCGATCTCGATCTTCACATGGTGGTTCTTCGCCAGCAGGCGCAGTTGCTCGCGATAGTAGTTCGCGAAGAGGTCGGGGCGCGTGACCGTCGTCTCGAACACGCCGGGGCCCGCGACGAAACCGTACGAGCGGCGCGAATCGACGTGCGTGTTGACATCGGTGCGGATCCGCACGAACGGGTAGCACGCGCGCACGTGCTCGGTGATCGGCTCGTGGCGGCGATAGCGCGCGAATGCGTCACGCAGGAAACCCGTGTTCGTGTCGTAAATGGCGGACAGCCGCGCGACGGCGGCGATCGGATCGTCGAAAGCCTCGACCGACGGGCTCTCGGGCGTCAGCACACGGTGCCGGCGGCTCAAATCGTTCTTCATTTTCATCACCTCGTCTGATCCGACGACATTACCACGGAACCCGGTCGCCCTTGTGGCTGCCCCCACGCACGCGAGGGCCGGATGGTGCGCAGTATTTGCTAAAATCGGTGGGTTCACTGGAGACTCATCATGAAGCCGCTCATTCTCGTCGTCGCTGCCGCCGCGTTTGCCGCCGCCAGCGCCGCTTACGCCGCCGGCGGCACGCCTGACGCCGACGCGCAGGCACGGGCCGAGGCCAACGAGGCCGCCGGCCTGCCCGATCTCCGCAAGATCAACCGGCCGGGCGCCGAAGTCACGTCGAAAGTCGACTTCGCCGACATCCGCCGCACGCCGAGCTTCCACGAAAAGAGCAAGAACGGCACCGAAGTCACCGAGTACCGCGATCGCGGCAAGCCGGTCGAGATCGACGTGAAGTCGAATTTCGGCACGCGCTACCAGATGAGCTCGACGCCCGACACGTCGCCGAAGCCGCACGACGCGGGCATCCCGATCACGCGCCTGCCGTCGCTGAACCTGCGCTACTGATTCCGTGGCGCGCCGCACGAACGCCGCGCGCCGCCTTCCTTCACCTGCTGTCGCGACGCACGCCGCCCGCGTGCCGACACCCTGACCTGACGCATCCCGCATGGCCGTTTTCACAGCTGTTTCCGACTCCGATCTCGCGCAATGGATGCGCCACTACGAACTGGGCGACGTGCTTGCGTTCCGCGGCATTCCGTCCGGTATCGAAAACAGCAATTTCTTCCTGACGACGACGCGCGGCGAGTACGTCCTCACGATCTTCGAAAACCTGACGGCGCAGCAACTGCCGTTCTACCTCGACCTGATGCGCCATCTGGCCGGCCACGGCGTACCGGTGCCGGATCCGATCCCGCGTGACGACGGCGCGCTGTTCGGCGAGCTGCACGGCAAGCCGGCCGCGATCGTCACGAAGCTCGACGGCTCGGCCGAACTCGCGCCGGGGGTCGAACACTGTATCGAGGTCGGGCAGATGCTCGCGCGCATGCACCTGGCCGGCCGCGACTATCCGCGCAACCAGCCGAACCTGCGCAGCCTGCCGTGGTGGCAGGAGAACGTGCCGGCGATCTCGCCGTTCATCACCGACGCGCAGCGCGCGCTGCTGGAAAGCGAACTCGCACATCAGGCCAGCTTCTTCGCGTCGGACGATTACGCGGCGCTGCCCGCCGGACCGTGCCATTGCGACCTGTTCCGCGACAACGTGCTGTTCGCGCACGCGGCGCCCGGCACCGGCCATGACGTGCGGCTCGGCGGCTTCTTCGACTTCTATTTCGCGGGCTGCGACAAGTGGCTGTTCGACGTCGCGGTCACGGTCAACGACTGGTGCGTCGACCTCGCGACCGGCGTGCTCGACGTCGCGCGCGCCGATGCGCTGCTGCGCGCGTACCAGACCGTGCGGCCGTTCACGGCCGAGGAGCGCCGCCACTGGAGCGACATGCTGCGCGCGGGTGCGTACCGCTTCTGGGTGTCGCGCCTGTACGACTTCTACCTGCCGCGCGCGGCCGAGATGCTCAAGCCGCACGACCCCGGCCATTTCGAACGCATCCTGCGCGAGCGTATCGCGCATACGCCCGCGCTTCCCGAGATCCAAACCGCATGCAACTGATCGAAGTGCCCGCGAAAACGGGCTATGTCTGGTTCCGCCAAGGCATCTGGCTGTTCCGCCGGAACCCGCTCGCGTTCATCACGCTGTTCTTCACGTACCTGCTGGCGATCACGCTGGTGTCGCAGGTGCCCGTGATCGGCTCCGCGCTGCCGCTGGTGTTCATTCCCGGCATCGCGGTCGGCTTCATGGCCGCATGCCGCGATACGGTGGCAGGGAAGCACGTGATGCCGACGATCCTCATCGACGGCTTCCGCTCGTACGGCACCGTCGCGACCCAGCGGCTGCTCGTGCTCGGCGTGATCTACGTCGCGTCGATGGTGCTCGTGTTCGCTGCCTCGTCGTTCGTGGACGGCGGCGCGCTGTTCCACGTGATGATGGGCGCGGCCGACGAAGCGAGCGCGACGCCGGAAACGCTCGCCGCGCAAGGCACGTTCGGCGCGCTGATGTTCGCGACGCTGCTCTACCTGCCGGTCGCGATGCTGTTCTGGTTCGCGCCGGTGCTGGTCGCGTGGCACGACGTGCCGCCCGCCAAGGCGCTGTTCTTCAGCGTCGTCAGCTGCTGGCGCAATCGCGGCGCGTTCGTCGTGTATGGCGCGCTGTGGTTCGGCGTCGCGCTCGGCACGTCTCTCGCGCTGTCGCTGCTGCTGCAGGCGCTCGGCGCCGGCGCCTATGCGCTGACGATCATGATGCCGGTGACGATCGTCATCGTCACGATGCTGTACTGCTCGTTCTACGCGACCTATCGCGGCTGCTTCGGCGTGCAGGAGCCGGGCGCGACGACCACCACGTCCGGCCGCTGAAGTCTCCCCGGCCGGCGTGTGTCGCCGGCCCGCCGCGCTCGCGCCGGGTTGCCGCCCGGCGCCTCCCCCCGCCTCCGTCGGCCACCGCCCCGCGCCGGCCGCCCCCTGTTCATCCCGATCTTTTGCGCGCAAAATGATTTGCGTACAAATTGTTCGCGCGTTCGACGCGCCGCCCGAATGATGGACCGTCCGCCCCCGCTGCCCCAGACGCTCGACGAGCAACTCTGCTTCGCCCTCTACTCGACTTCGCACGCGATGACGAAGGCGTACAAGCCGCTGCTCGACAAGCTGTCGCTGACCTATCCCCAATATCTCGCGATGCTCGTGCTGTGGGAGCGCGACGACATCGCCGTGAAGGACATCGCCGCGCGGCTGGACCTCGACCCGGCCACGGTCACGCCACTGCTGAAACGGCTGGAGGCGCTCGGCTACGTCGAGCGCGTGCGCAGCGCGGCCGATGAACGCGTCGTGAACGTGCGCGTGACACAGGAAGGCCGCGCACTGAAGGAGCGCGCGCGCTCGGTACCCGCCGATCTGTTCTGCGCGATGCAGCAGTCCCCCGAGTTCCTGGTCAGGCTGCGCGCCGATCTCCACCAGTTGCGCGACGCGCTGTCGGCCGCCAACGAACGCTGACGGGAAAGCCATCGGCGAACCGGCCCGGCACTGCCGGGCCTTTTCTTCAAAATTTCATTTGCACACTAATCATTTGTGTTCTATATTTTACTCGTGGCCGACGACACCCCGTTCGACCGGGCCGCTTTCCCCCCTTTTCCCGACAGGAGCTGCACGATGAACATTCTGTACAAGACCAGTGCCACGAGCACGGGCGGCCGCGACGGCCGCGCGGTATCCGCCGACAACAAGCTGGAAGTGAAGCTGGCCGCGCCGCGCGAACTCGGCGGCACGGGCGCGGAAGGCACGAATCCGGAGCAGCTGTTTGCCGCAGGGTACTCGGCCTGTTTCCTGAGCGCGATGAAATTCGTCGCCGGCCAGGACAAGAAGGCGCTGCCGGCGGACACGCAGGTCACGGCGGAAGTGGGCATCGGGCCGAACGACGCAGGCGGCTTCGGGCTCGACATCGAGCTGCGCGTGTCGCTGCCGGGGCTCGACAAGGCCGACGCGCAAGCGCTGGTCGAAAAGGCGCACCACGTGTGCCCGTATTCGAACGCAACGCGCAACAACGTACCGGTGCGCCTGACGGTCATCTGACGCGACGCAACGCCACGCATGCAAAAAGGGCGCGTGCGGCATGTAGCCGCACGCGCCCTTTTCTGCTGCGTGACTCGCCGGAATGGCGGACCGGCCGGCCCGCCCTGCGCTGCTTAGCGCGCGCCGAACGAATACGGGCGGTTCATCGCCGATTCGCGATCGATCTTGCGCATGCGGAATTCGAGATCGTAGATATCGGTGGCTTCAGACAGGTACGCCTCGGCGCGCTCTTTACGGGCCGTTTCAGCGTTCTTGGTCAGCATCAGGAAGAGGTGGCTCAGCAGGTACATGGTCGATCTCGCAATCCAAGGGTTCTTTGACTAGGGTTTTCCCGTATTATAGGGAAAACCCTAGTTCTTGGCCAGCGTCGATCAGACGATGCGTCGTTCGGTCGCCACAGTGCGCCGCTGTGCCTCGAAAAAGGCCCAGATCATCGCGCTCGCATCGGGGCCGACCGCCGCATGAAACGGCACGGCTTCATCGCCGCCGGCCCACGCATGATCGAGCCCCTTCACATGACAGAGCCGCACGACAGGCTCGCCGTCGCGACAGACATCGGTGATCTGCACGCCCGCGTCGCGCGTCTCGACCCGCTCGCCGCCGCGCAGTGCGCCGCGGCTGTCGGCAAGCCCGTTCAAGCGCATGAACTGAACCGTCAGCTGGTCGGCATTCTTCGGGGCGACCACGTGGTCGCCGTCGCCCTGGACGATCAGCGCGGGCATACCCGGATACGCGGCGGCATCGACCAGCGCATCGACGGCCGCAGCCGGGTTCTGACGCACGCCGCGCCGCATCACGTCCATCGCGGTAATGCCGGAATTCGCCTCGCCGAGCGCGGGGCCCGAGTGCAGCGCCACCGCCGCGAAGCGGTCGGGATGGTGCAGTGCAAGAAGCGACGCGAGACCCGCGCCGGCCGACAGTCCCGCGACATAAACACGCGATGCGTCGAAACCGTGTTCGTCGACGAGCGCGTCGACGAGCGACGCCACCGCGTTCGCCTCGCCGCGGCCCGCTCGGTCGGTATCTTCATACCAGTGCCAGCAGCCATGTGCGTGCGCGCGCAGCGACTGCTCCGGATACAGCACCGCGAAACCATGCTTGTCGGCCAGCAGGTTCATCCGCGTGCCTTGCGCGAATTCGTCGACGGACTGCTGGCAGCCGTGCAGCATCACGACGAGCGGCATCGCGCCGCGCCGGCGGCCGGGCGGCACGTAGAGGCCGTAAGCGAGATGCTGGACGAGGCGCCCGAGCGCGGGTGCCATCGGATGTTCGCCGCGCGTCCATTCACCTGCCGCCCATGCGGCCGCGCGCGGGCGCACGCGCGATTCGCGCGGCGGGGACGGATCGGATACGGCAGGAGACGCCGCTGCCTCGAGTGCGTCGCGTGTGATGCGCTGCGCATCGCGCGCCGCGCGTTTGGCGGCCGGAGACAGCATGCGTTTCATGCCGCCCAGCCACACCTTGGTCAGACTTTTGGTCATCGATCGGGCTCGCAGTCAGGAAAAATAGGGGCACCACAGCGGATGCAGCGTTCGACTTTGTGCAATGCACCATAACATTGTTTCCGGGATTTTTCCTGCACGCGGATATTTCCCGGCCGCGCAAAAAACGGGGCTCGGGCGCACGCGGCGCTATACTGGGGCTTCGCCGCTTGTATCCGTTGTAGTCGTTCTTTCCGGCTCGCGCGTTGATTTAAGCATCTTCCCCGCCTTCGTTCGTCCCCTTCCCGATGTTCGACCTGTCGTCTCACCTGTGGATCATGATCACCGCGTTCGGCGGCGCCGGCCTGACCTTGCCGCTCGCGATCACGATCGCCGTCTGGCTCGCGCTCGGCTACTCGTGGCAGCGCGCGGCCGCGTGGCTCGGCGTGCTCGCGGCCGCGATCGGCGTGGTCGCGCTGACGAAGATCGCGTTCCTCGGCTGGGGCATCGGCATCCGCAAGTGGGATTTCACCGGGTTCAGCGGCCATGCGATGCTGTCGACGTCGGTTTATCCGGTCGCGATTTTCCTGGCGCTGATCCGCACGCGCACGCCGGTGCGGCTCGCCGGCATCGCGCTCGGGCTCGCGGCCGGCGTCGCGGTCGGCGTGTCGCGCGTCGCGCTCGACGCGCATTCGCCGTCCGAATCGATCACCGGCTGTATCGTCGGCGCGATCGCCGCGCTCGCGTTCATCGCGGGTTCGTGGCGCGCGGTGCCGCACCGCTGGTCGGTGCCCGCGGTCGTCGCGAGCCTCGCGCTCGTCACCGTGGCGCTGCACGGCATCACGGTGCCGTCGCATCGCTGGGTCACCAAGGTGGCGCTGCAGCTGTCGGGCCACGAGCGCCCGTTCGTCCGCGCGCGCTGGAAGGCCAACCCGAACTACCGCCCCGCATCGCAGCCGTCGTCGCTGCAGCGCACCCAGTCGTCGTCGCAGACGCTCCGTACGTGACCGGCCACCCGGCCGGCCCTCCTTTTCAGGTCTGACCATTACATGCGCGCCGTCGCATGTGCGGTATGTCGAGCGTTATAACCCGCCCTATATTACGATTACGGTTTCCACCCATTCAAACGAACTCGCCATGCGCTCAACCGTCCGTCCGCTTCGCCGCACCCTGCTTCGCCTGCTGCCGATCGCCACGCTTGCCGCCGGAGTCGCGTTCAGCGCGCCCGCTTCCGCCGCCGGTGAACTCGTCGTGTCGGCCGCCGCCAGCCTGACGAACGCGTTCAAGGCCGTCGGCGATGCGTACGAGAAGCAGCATCCGGATACCAAGGTGCTGTTCAACTTCGGCGCGTCGGACGTGCTGATGCAGCAGATCGCCAAGGGCGCGCCGGCCGACGTGTTCGCGTCGGCCGACCAGAAGGCGATGGATCGTGCGGCCGACGAAAAGGTGATCGTGCCCGGTACGCGTCGCGATTTCGCGGCGAACTCGCTCGTGCTGATCGTGCCGGCGGACAGCCACGCGGCCGCGCCGACGTCGCTGAACGACCTGACCGCATCCGGCGTGAAGCGCATCGCATACGGCGACCCGGCGTCGGTGCCGGTCGGCCGCTACACCGAAGGCGCGCTGCGCGCGGCCGGTGTGTGGGACGCCGTCAGCGCGAAGGGCGTACTGGCCGCCAACGTGCGCCAGAGCCTCGATTACGTCGCACGCGGCGAAGTCGACGCAGGCTTCGTGTTCGGCACCGACGCGGCGATCATGCCGGGCCGCGTGAAGGTCGCCCTGACGGTGCCGACCAAGACCGCCATCACCTACCCGATCGCCGTGGTCAAGGACAGCCGCCACGCCACGCAGGCGCAGTCGTTCATCGACTTCGTCGCGTCGCCGCAAGGCCAGGCCGTGCTGTCGACGTTCGGCTTCAAGCCCGCGGGCAAGTGAGCGTAACGCGATGCAAGACGCCTGGGTCCCGCTGCTGCTGTCGCTGAAGGTTGCCGGCTGGGCGACCGCGCTCGACATCGTGCTCGGCGTCGCGGCCGCGTTCATGCTCGCGCGCTGGCGCTCGCCGCTGCGCGACGTCGTCGATTCCGTGCTGACGCTGCCGCTCGTGCTGCCGCCGACGGTGCTCGGGTATTACCTGCTCGTGCTGCTCGGCCGGCGCGGCGTGTTCGGCGCGTGGCTCGACAGGCTCGGCATCGAACTCGTCTTCACGTGGCAAGGCGCGGTGATCGCGTCGATGGTCGTCGCGTTTCCGTTGATCCTGAAATCGGCGCGGGCGGCATTCGAAGGCGTCGATCCGCATCTCGAACGCGCCGCGCGCACGCTCGGGCTCGGCGAAGCGGCGGTGTTCTTCCGCGTGACGCTGCCGCTCGCCACGCGCGGCATTCTCGCGGGCGCGCTGCTCGCGTTCGCGCGCGCGCTCGGCGAGTTCGGCGCGACGCTGATGATCGCGGGCAACCTGCCCGGCCGCACGCAGACGCTGTCGGTCGCGATCTACGCGGCCGTGCAGGCCGGCGACGACAGCACGGCCAACTTCCTCGTGCTGGTGACGTCGATCACCTGCGTGCTCGTACTGCTCGCGACCTGCTGGCTCGTGCCGTCGCGTGCCCGGCGGAGCCAGCTGACATGACGCGCCTGCCTCGCCCATCGTCTTGCGTGGCCGGCCGGCTTCGACGGAGGCCCGCATGAGCCTCGTCGTCGACATCCGCAAGACCTACGCGAATGCCGAGCGCCGCTTCACGCTCGACATGTCGTTCACCGCGACGATGCAGCGCGTCGTGCTGTTCGGGCCGTCCGGCGCGGGCAAGAGCATGACGCTGCAGGCGATCGCCGGCCTGTTGTCGCCCGACGAAGGCACGATCGTGCTGAACGGCGAACCGCTGTTCGATGCCGCGCGCCGCATCGACGTGCCGACCCGCGAACGTCGCGTCGCGTACCTGTTCCAGGACTACGCGCTGTTTCCGCATCTGAACGTGCGCCAGAACATCGCATTCGGGCTCACGCCGGGGCTGCGCAACCCGCGCGCGAAAGCAGTGCCGCCGGAAGTCGCGTACTGGCTGCAAGCGTTCGATCTCGAGGCGCTCGCAGGGCAGTATCCGTCGCAGTTGTCCGGCGGGCAGAAACAGCGCGTCGCACTCGCGCGCGCACTGGTCGCGCAGCCGCGAATCCTGCTGCTCGACGAACCGTTCGCCGCACTGGACGGCGCAATGCGCCAGCGCATGCGTCACGAGCTCGCCGAGCTGCAGGCGCGGCTCGATATCCCGATGGTGCTGATCTCGCACGATCCCGACGACGTCGCCGCGTTCGGCGACCAGGTCGTGCAGTTGAGCGAAGGACGCGTGCAGGCGACGACGCCGCACGCCGAGTGGCCGACGCGCGTCGCCTGAGCGCGCGAGGCCGTGGTCGTGGTCGTCGTGGCAAGCACGTTGGAGCCTGAGAGAAGCCGCCAGCAGCGGCACAAGCGGAAAGCGGAAACGAAGCCGGCGCCGTACCGATACAGCGGCGACGCCGGCTTCGCTCCGTCCGTCACACAACGGCCGAAGCGCGCCGGTACGCCGCCGCTCAGCCCGTCACCGCAAGAATCACGCTCGACGCCTTGAACAGCGCGATCGCGCGCCGGCCGGCACCGAGCTGCAGCGCATCGACGCTGTCGTTGGTCACGACGGCCGTCAGCGTCCCGCCGCCGTCGAGCGCCAGTGTCACCTCGCTGTTCACCGCGCCCGCTGCGACGGTTTCCACGCGGCCGCGCAGCTGGTTCCGCGCGGACACCTTCAATGCGTGCTCGCCATCGTCGGCCGCGAGCACGACCCAGGACGCCTTCACGAGCGCGCAGGCATCCGCGCCAACCTGCAGGCCGAGCGCATCGGCGCTCTCGTGCGTCAGCACGGCAACGACCGGCTGTCCGCCGGGCAGCGTGAGCGTGACCTCGTCATTGACGGTGCCGCGCACGATCGCCGCGACCTTGCCGAACAACTGGTTGCGCGCGCTGGTCTTCATCCCGATCCGGCCGATCAGCGCCCAGTCGACGTCGAACCCGGCCACGGCCGCGCTCGCGGCCTCGATGAACCGGCGATGCTCGCGCTCGATCGTGCGGAACGCGGCGATCAGCGACGTCGCGCGCGGCGTCAGCGTCGTGCCGCCGCCGCCCTTGCCGCCCGTCGAACGCGCGACGAGCGGTTCGCCCGCGAGATTGTTCATCGTGTCGACGGCATCCCACGCGGCCTTGTAGCTGAGGCCGACGGCCTTCGCCGCGCGCGTGATCGACCCGGTGTCGCCGATCGCCGCGAGCAGCGCGATGCGCGTGGCACCGCCGAGCGTCTGCTCGCCGGCGCGCAGCCACAGCTCGCCGCCCAGTTCGAGCGGTTCGGCGGACGGGGAAGAATGCGGTGCGTCGGTCATCGGGATACGTGCGGGAATTCGACCGGAACCGGAATCGGGCCGGAATCAGGCGGCCATTATAGTCGGCGCGTGCCGCTCAACCCGGCTTGCCGTCGAGCTTCGGCGGCCGCAGGCTGGCAAGCAGCGTCTCGGCGTCGCGCGCCGCGCGCTGCTCGAGCGCCGCGCCGTAGCCGCGCACGAAACCGAGCTGGTACGGCGGCGCCGCCAGTTTCTCGAGATGATGCAGCGCGACTATCGTGTCGTTGGCTTCGCCGAGCACGCTCTGCACGCGCGCGAGCGTCTTGACCGTCTCCGTGCGCGTGCGGCGCGATGCCAACGACGCGAAGAATTCGAGCGCATAGCGCAGCCGCTTCGCATCGATCCGCACCTGGTGACGCGCAGCCGTGTCGAGCGACGTGAGCGATGGCGACGCGTACAGATCGCCGAACAGCCGCCGCACGCGCTTCGTCGCGTGGCGCCGCAGCGAGGGTGCATCGCCGTCTTCGGCGTGCGGCAGCGCAAGCGAGCCCAGCCATTCGAGCCAGCCGAGCGTCAGCCGCGCGTAGCGGGCCGAATGCAGCGCCTGCCGCAGCTCGCCCCGTGCCGCGACACACTGCGCGCGCGCGGCGTCGAGCGTGCCGTTCCATTCGCCGTCGCCGCCGTCGGCTGCGATCAGCGCGGGCAGGCTTTCGGTCGCGAACACGTCCCAGTCGCGCACCGTGCCGAGCAGCGCGGCAAGCCAGTGCATGTCTACGCCGAGCGTGTCCCGCCACTGGCGGTCGGCAAAGCGCGGGAAGAAGCGCATCAACGTGCGCAGGCGGCGCAGCGCGACCCGCATCTGGTGCACGAATTCGGGATCGTCGTACTCGAGCACGCCGCCCTCGTTGCCCAGCCATTGCGCGGTGATGTCGCCGGACAACGCGAACAGCGCGGCGCGCTGCGTGCGCACGCCGGTCAGGTCGACGGGCTGCGCCTTGACGGGCCCACTGGCGGCCGGCTCGGCCGCGCATGCGCGATCGATCACGCTCGTCAGCTGGACGAATGCGGGCCACGCGCCGCTCAGTTCGCGCGCCGCGGCAAACAACGCATGCAGCGCGGCCGTGCGCGCGGCCAGGGTTTCCCAGTCCGGCGCGGCAAGACGCAGTTCGACGTAGCGGCGCGGCGGCTCGCCGCCGCGATGCAACGTGACGTCGTCGAGCGTCATCTCGACCACGACGCCGCTGTCGTCGGCCCACCGCCCGCGCCGCCGCTCGCTGACGAGGCGCAACGCCGACGATTCCGGCTGCATGCCGGCCTCCGGGCGCCCGGTCGTATCCGGCGCGACGCCGTCGACTTCGCCCGTCGCTGCGCCTGCCGCCTCGGGTACGGGCAACGGCATCGCGACGACGATGCCCGCATGCTCCGCGTCGAACAGTTCGCGCATCGTGACCCCAGGCGCAAACACCTTCGTGCGCGACGCAACGACCCGCCTTCCATGCGCATTCGACTCGACCCACGTCCACCAGCTTGCGCCGGGGCTCGGCTCGGCCTCCTCGATCTGGCACGGCTCGATCGTCACGCGCTCATGGCCGCGGCGCATCCGGACCTGCGGGCAGATCCGCCACGCGCGCACGAGTTCGGCACCGAAATCACGCTGCGCGCCGCGGGCGCGACCCGCGACCTTGGCCGGCCACCCTTCCAGCGACAGCGACAACACGATTTCCAGCACACGCGACATGGAGGCTCCTGCACATGAAGAAGCGCCGGCGGTCTTCCGATCGCGCCGGCGTCGTCCGTGAAGCTGCTTCCATAGTACACGCCGCAAAAACGCGCGGGCAACGATCTGGCCCTGTCGCCCTGTCGCAGGTCAAACGGCGTACTGCGCGAGGCCGTTGCCGAACGACCAGTTCTCCTTCAGCACCTCGACGAGACTGATGAATACGTCCTGCTGCCGCACGCCGGGCTGCTGCGCGAGGTTGTCCGCGATCGCCCGGTACAGCGCGCGCTTCTGCTCGAGCGTGCGCGTGTTGTTTGCGGTGATCTGGATCATCACGAGATCGTCGCTGCGTTCGATGTCGAGGTAGTGGCGGCCGAACACGAAGTTCTCGGCCGCATGCTCGGTGACGACCATGAAGATGTCGTCCTCGGGCACGTTGAACGTGTGCATCAGCGCGCGATGCACGCCGTCGACGAGCGCCGCGCGGTACGCGGCCGGTTTGCCTTCGCGGACTGCGATACGGGTGAATGGCATGGTCCTGCTCCTGTCGGTGAAGTTGACGTTGACGTTGAACGAAAACACAGCGTCAGGTTAGGCGCGCCGAACTATAATGAACAGTCATTGATGAATATTTCATCCATTTACATATAAAATGAAAGTCCTCGACCTCGATGCCGTACGCGCGTTCGTGCTGGTCGCCGATCTCGCCAGCTTCACGCGCGCCGCCGACGCGCTCGGCACCACGCAGTCGGCCGTGAGCCTGAAGCTGAAACGGCTGGAAGCGCACCTCGGCAAGCCGCTGCTCGCGCGCACGCCGCGCGTGGTCAAGCTGGCCGCCGACGGCGAGAATTTCCTGCCGGCCGCCCGCGCGCTGCTCGACGCGCACGACCACGCGCTCGGCGCGATCTCGGCCGGCACGCACCGGCTCGCGCTCGGCGTCAGCGAGCATGTCGCCGTGCCCGACCTGCCGGCCGTGCTCACGAGCCTGCATCGGCAGGACCCGGGGCTGTCGCTCGAAATGCATCTCGGGACGTCGACGAACCTGCTCGCGCAATACGACGAACGCCGGTTCGATGCGGTGATCGTGCGGCACGAGCCGGGCGAGGACCCGCCGCGCGAAGACGGCACCTTGCTGTTTTCCGAGCCGCTGGCCTGGCTCGCCGCGCCTGACTGGGCACCGCGTGCGGGCGAACCGCTGCCGCTCGCGGTGCTGGCCGGCCCGTGCGGCGTGCGTGCGGCCGCGCTGCGCGCCCTCGATCATGCGGGGCGGCCGTGGCGAGAACGCTTTACGGGAGGGGGTGTTGCGGCGGTCACGGCCGCCGCCGCCGCGGGGCTTGCCGTCTGCCCGCTCGCACGGCGTGTCGCGCCGCGCACGCTGGTCGACGTCGGCGCGAAATTCGGGCTGCCGCCGCTGCCGCTGTCACAGGTCGTGCTGTACTCGCGCGTGCGCGACCCACGGGCCGCCGCCGCGCTGCGCAGGTTTGCCGACAGCCTTGCAATCTCGGCGTAAACTGACGGGTTTCGCCGCCCGCAATCTCCAGAAGAATTCCAATGAAGCCCGAAGCCCGCAAGCACCTCCGTGCCAACCTGCTGATGCTCGCCGCCGCCGCGATCTGGGGTTCGGCTTTCGTCGCGCAACGCCTGAGCCTCGACGTGATCGGGCCGTTCCTGTTCACGGGGCTGCGCTTCCTGCTCGGCGCGCTGGTGCTGGTGCCGCTGCTGACGCTGAACACGGCGTCGCGCGCGCAGCTCGCGGCGATCCGCCGTGCGCCGGCGCTGCTGCTGCCGGGCCTCGCGCTCGGCGGGCTGCTGGCGGTATCGATATCGCTGCAGCAGATCGGCCTGCAGTACACGCGCATCGCCAACGCGGGGTTCATCAGCTCGCTGTACGTCGTGATCGTGCCGCTGATGGGTGTGTTCGCCCGTCACCGGATCGGCGCGGGCACGTGGTTCGGCGCGCTGCTCGCGGCGATCGGCCTGTATTTCCTCAGTATCGACGAGCACTTCTCAGTGCTGTACGGCGACTGGTTCCAGCTCGCCGGCGCCGTGATCATCGCCGCGCACGTGATGGCCGTCGGCCATTTCGCCCAGCGCCACGATCCGCTCGTGCTCGCGTTCCTGCAATTCCTCGTGTGCGGCGTGGCGTGTCTCGCGGTCGGTCTCGCCGTCGAGCCGGTCAGCGGCGCCATGCTGCGCGGCGCACTGCCGACGCTGCTGTACGGCGGCCTGTTGTCGGTGGGCGTCGGTTATACGCTGCAGGTCGTCGCGCAACGCGACGCCGCGCCCGCGCACGCAGCCGTGATCTTCAGCATGGAAGGCGTGTTCGCGGCGATCGCCGGCTGGGCCGCGCTCGGCGAAACGCTGACGCTGCGCGCGCTCGTCGGCTGCGCGCTGATGCTGGCCGGCCTGCTCGCATGCCAGTTGCTGCCGAACGGCGACGCCCGGAAAAAGGACGAGGACGCACTGCCGGCGTGACACGCACCGTCCCTATAATGGCGGTTCGCGTGATAACCACGCCAACCGCTTCCGACAGGCCCGCTCCGTGACGTCCACTTCCGTCGATCCCGCCGCCGACCTGCTGCGCGAACGCGCAGCGCACTACGCCACCCAGGCGGCGCTGTTCCTGCGCGACCAGGCACTCTCCACCGCGTCGCACGACCTGCGCAGCCCGCTGAATGCCATGCATAGCTGGGCATACGTGCTCGAGCGCCAGCTCGCCAACGCCGATCCGAACCTGCAGCGCGCGCTCGCGGGCATCCGCACCGGGATCGACCAGCAGGTCGCGCTGATCGACGACGTGCTCGATGCGCCGCGCGCGGAAACGCGCACGCTCGCACTCGCGCCGCAGCCGTTCGCGCTGCGCGCGCTGCTCGACGACACGCTCGCGCTCGTCCGTTTCGCGCTCGCCGACGCACGACAGGTCACGCTCGACGCGACGCTGCCGGACGGCGAACCGACGCTGACCGCCGACCGCGAACGCATCGCGCAAGCGCTCTGGACGATGCTGACGGTCGCGGTCGAAGCCAGCGCCGCCGGCGGCCACGTGACGTTCGCGTGCGCGCGCGACAGCGTGCAGTTCACCGCGCGCGCCACATGCACCGTCAACGCCGACACGCTCGCCGATCCCGCGCAGCCGCACGCGTTCGAATCGTTTGCACGACGCGAGCTGCTGCGCGAGCGCGACGCGAAACGCGTCGCGTGGGCGCTTGCGCTCTGCCAGCGCGTCGCGCTCGCACACGGCGGCACGTTCTCGCACGACGCGTTCGCCGATGGCGCAACCGCCACCGTCACGTTCTCCGTCCCCGGCGAGGCGCCGGTGTAAGCCATCGGCCGCCCGATACATTACGAATTCCTTTCTGGCTCTATACTGACGGGCCTGTCATAACCGGAGTGATTCTTTGTTACAGATCTTCGCGCTCATCGGCGCGTTGTTCCTGGTGGCCCTGAACGGGTTCTTCGTCGCGGCCGAATTCGGCCTGGTCAAACTGCGCGCCACGCGCGTCAAGACACTGGCCCGCAAGCACGGCCTGCGCGGCCGCATCCTCGGCATCGTGCACGGTCGGCTCGACGCGTATCTTTCCGCGTGCCAGCTCGGCATCACGCTCGCGTCGCTCGGCCTCGGCTGGGTCGGCGAACCGGCGTTCGCGCAACTGCTCACCCCGCTGCTCGACCTGATCGGCGTGCAGTCGGAGCGCGTCGTGCACCTGATCTCGCTGGTGTTCGCGTTCTCGCTGATCTCGTTCCTGCACATCGTCGTCGGCGAACTGGCGCCGAAGTCGATGGCGATCCGCCAGTCGGAGAAGGTCGGCCTGTGGGTCGCGCTGCCGCTCTATGCGTTCTACTGGGCGATGTACCCGGCAATCTGGGTGCTCAACAACAGCGCCAACGCGGTGCTGCGGCTCGCCGGGCTGTCGGCCGACCATGGCGGCGACGCGCACTACTCGACCGACGAATTGAAGCTGATCCTGCGCAGCCGCCGCAGCACGGCCGGCAACACCGCGCAGCCGGCGCGCGGCACGTACAGCAACGACGAGTGGAACACGCTCGCGCATTCGCTCGATTTTTCGTCGATGACCGTATCGGACCTGATGCGGCCGGCCCATGAAATGATCGGCCTGCGCCGCGACCTGCCGCTGCCCGACAACATGGAGATCGTCGCGCGGCACCGCTTCAGCCGCTATCCGCTGTTCGAGGATGCGTCGCGTGAACAGGTGAGCGGGCTGATCCACCTGAAGGACCTGCTGCTCGCGCGTCACGCGGGCGCCGCGCTCGAAGACCTGTCCGACTACGTGCGCCCCGTGCAGTACGTGAAGCCCGACACGCCGGCCCTCGACCTGTTCCGCCGTTTCCGCAAGGGCGCACCGCACTTCGCGCTGGTCGGCAACAAGGGGGAGAAGCCGATCGGCTTCCTGACGCTCGACAACCTGCTCGGCGCGCTGGTCGGCCAGATCCACGACGAGTTCCGCCAGGGCGACGCCGACTGGAGCCGCCTCGACGACGGCACGCTGATGGGCAAGGGCAGCCTGCCCGTCGTGTCGCTCGAACAGGCGCTCGGCATCGACATCGACGAAGGCCGCGCGGAATCGGTCGGCGGCCTCGTGATCCAGGCACTCAGCGACCTGCCGACCGAAGGGCAGCGCGTGTCGTTCGACCGCTTCGACGTCGTCGTGAAGAAGATGAACGGGCCGCGCATCGTGCTCGTGCGCGTCTACCCGAAGATCGCGAAAGAGGCCGACGAATGACGGCCGCGCGTGGCTGCCGCCGGCGCACGCGATGAACGCGACGCTGCCGCGCTGCTGCGTGATCACGCCCGAGCCGGCGTCCGCGTCGGCCGCCGATTGCGCGGCGTTCCTCGACCGGCTGTCGGCCGTGCTCGCGCGCGGCGCGACGCTCGTGCAACTGCGCGTGAAATCGCTCGACGCAGCCGCGTTTGCGCAGCTCGCCGCCGCGGCGCTCGCGCGCTGCGACGCGGCCGGCGCACACCTGATGCTGAACGGCCCGATCGATGCAGCCGGCGTGATGCGGCTCGACGGCGCCGGCTGGCATCTCGACGGCCCCGCGTTGCGCGCCGCCGCGCAGCGGCCGTTGCCGGCCGGAAGATGGGTGTCCGCGGCCTGCCACACGCGCGACGACCTGCTGCTGGCCGCACGCGCCGGCGCGGATTTCGTCACGCTGTCGCCGGTGTTGCCGACGCTCAGCCATCCCGGTGCGCCGACGCTCGGCTGGACGCAGTTCGGCACGCTGGCCGCCGAGGCCGCGATGCCCGTCTTCGCGCTCGGCGGCATGAAACGGTCCCACCTCGACGAGGCACGCCGCCACGGCGCACACGGCATCGCGGGCATTCGCGGGTTCTGGTAGTCCGGGGATTTCCGGCGACGCAACCGGGCGCAGATGCGCCCGGCCGTTCGGACATTACCGCCTCACGTCGTCATGCGTTCAGGTTCGGGCGCATTCCGCGCCACGCGCCGTCGTCGATGCGACGCGCATCGTGCGTGAGTGCATACCGGTTGACGTCACCCGTCAGCCACGCGACGAGCGAGTACGGCGGCAACTCCCCATCATCGACCCGGTCGCGCGCACGCGCCGGCGTCTCGAACACGACCCGCCCTCTCGGCGCATCGAACGGCACCGCCTCGGGCGACAGATTCAACGCGATCGTCAGCGTCTCGTCGTCGGCAAGCCGCCATGACGCAAGCAGCGCGTCGGCATCGCCGTCGCCGTCCGACTTCAGCGCACGCGCATCCTGCGGCCGGCAATCGGACAACCTCGGCGCGATCAGCTTCGCGCGCACCGCCAGCGCCGACTGCACGAAATGCGCGCGATCGGCGTCGCGCGCGGTTTCGTCGAAGATCAACGGGATCTGCGGCGTGAGCAGCGACAGCGCAAGCGCGGCCAGACCGGCCTCCTGCCCGTGGTCGCCCTGCCCGCTGTCGCGCCACGCGCCATCGGACAGCACCAGCGACGTCAACGACAGCCCGCTGTCGGCAGCCATGCCATCGCCCGACCCGGCCGGCTGGAATGCGGCCCCGGCCGCGGTCAGCGCGCGGGCGAGCGTGTGGATCGACTGGTGCGCGGAAATGCCTTCATGAGCCGACGTGTCGCGGCCCGTCAGCCGGTGCAGCGCGCGTTCGCCGCACCCGTTCCACTGCGCATCGAAATGGGTATCGGCAAGATGCGCGGGATGTCGCTCGCTGCCGAGTACGAGATGGATGAGCCGGTCGGCCGGCACCGCCGCGCGCACGCGGTCCGCGATCTCGCGCAGCCACGACACGCCGATCCGGTCGGCTTCGCGCAGGCGCAGCCCGTCGCAACGGTATTCGTCGATCCAGTACAGCGCGTTGTCGCAGAAGAAATCGCAGACTTCCGGATGATCGAGCGCGAGCGGCGACGCCTGCAGCGGATCGTCGCGCGTATGGAAGAACGGCGCCGCATAGTGGCGCAGCGCATCGGTGCCGCTGCCGAAGCGCGCGTAGTCGAGTTCCAGCAGCACCGCGAGACCGTAGCCGTGCGCATCGTCGATCAGCGCTTTCAGCGCGTCGGGGCCGCCTTCGGCCGCGAGCGGCGCGAACGGCAGGCTGTCGTGCGGCGACGCGAGCAGCTCCAGCGCGGTCACGCCGAGGCGCGCGAGTTGCGGCAGGCGCCGGCGCACGCCGCCGAAGCCGCCCACCGCGTGCGGGCGAATCGCATAGAGCGAGATGTCTTCCCATGCGCGCCCGCGCCAGAACGTGTTGCGCCACGTGAACGCGCGCGGATCGACGACCTCGCTCGGGCCGTTGAGCCCCTCGGGTTGCGAGCGCGATGCGGGATCGGGAATCGATACCGTATCGTCGAGGCGATAGCGGTAAAGCGCCCCCGCGCCGCAATCGGCAAAGACTTCGAACCAGTTCGTGCCGGCAGCCGTCATCGGAACGAGCAACGGGCCGAAACCGGTGTCGAGTTCGAGCTGGACCTGCGTGCTGCCCGGTGCCCACACGCGAAAATGCGTGCGCGGCGTCGCGCAGAGCGCGCCACAGGGCTGTGCGCCGAACGGCAGGCAGTGAATGTAGTGCTGCGCATACGGGTCGTGCGGACAATCGGACATCATGCGCTCCTCGTGCGTACCGAGCGGCATGGCCGCGCCAGCGGCGCGGCACATCGGGGCCCGGCATGCGACGGCCAGGCGGGGGGAGAAACGAGTATGCGCCGGATTCGCCATCGCAATGCAACGTCCCCGGACATTATTAAATGCGAATCGACCCCTGGAAAACCCGCGGTCCGGCAAGCGCCGGCGAGGCAGGTAGCCCGCATACCGGAATGCCTGCTCGCCTTGTTGCACCGGCCGTGCACGCTTACGCTCTGCGCGATGCTCGTGGACACACCGTCCGCGCCCGACCCGAGGAACCCGCCATGTCGCTTCCCGCCAGTGCCGCCAAATTCGATCCGGCACGCGCACACGAATACGCCGAGCAATCCCGCATCGCACTCGCCGGCTACGATGCCTGCCATGAACTCACCGCGTGCATGCTCGCGTCGGCAATCGCTGCACCCGATGCGCGGATCCTCGTCGCGGGCGCGGGCGGCACGGGGCAGGAAATCTGCGTGGCGGCCGCGCTCGAGCCGGGCTGGCGGTTCACGGCCGTCGACCCGTCCGGGCCGATGCTCGCGCTCGCGCGCTCGAACGTCGAGGCCGCGGGCTGCGGCGCGCGAACGGCGTTCGTCGAGGACGGTGTCGATGCGTTGCCCGACACGCCCGCGTTCGACGGCGCGACGCTGATCGGCGTGCTGCATCACGTCCCGGGCGACGAAGCGAAGGCGGCGCTGCTGCAGGCGATCGCGCGACGCCTGAAACCCGGCGCGCCGCTCGTGCTCGCCGGCAATCATCGCCGCTACGCGGACCACCCTCGCCTGCTCGACGCATGGCAGCAGCGCTGGCGCATGAAAGGCGCGACGCCCGACGCGGTGCGCGCGCAACTCGCGAAGATCCTGAAGGGCGCCGATCCGCCCGCGTCCGAGGAAGCCGTGTTCGCCCTGATGCGCGATGCGGGCTTCGATGCACCGCTGCGCTTTTTCGCGAGCCTGTTCTGGGGCGCGTGGATCGCCGTCCGGCGCGCGTGATGGATCGGGGCGGTCGGCCAGACGCGGTCGGCTAGACGCGGTCGGCCAGACGCGGTCGGCCAGACGCGTCGCGCCACGTCGCGCGACGCGTTTCGCTTGTGCGCCACCCGCGCTGGGTATGATGTCGTTCCCGCCCCCACTTCCGGCGTCGACATGCTCACCGTCCATCACCTGAACAACTCGCGCTCGCAGCGCGTGCTCTGGCTGCTCGAAGAACTGGATGTGCCCTACGAGATCGTGCGCTACGCGCGCGACCCGAAGACGATGCTCGCACCGCCCGAGTTGCGCGCAATCCATCCGCTCGGCAAGTCGCCGGTCGTCACCGACGAGGGCCGCACGTACGCCGAATCGGGCGCGATCATCGAATACCTGGTCGAACGCTACGGCAACGGGCGCCTGGCGCCGCCGCCCGGCACGCCCGAGCGGCACGACTACACGTACTGGCTGCACTACGCGGAAGGATCGGCGATGCCGCCGCTGCTGCTCAAGCTCGTCGCGCTGCGGATCGCGCATGCGCCGATGCCGTTCTTCGCGCGGTCGATCGCGCGCAAGATCGCCGACACGCTGCAGTCGGGCTTCGTCGATCCGCAGATCTCGCTGCATCTCGGCCATGTCGACGGTGCGCTGCAGCGCACCGGCTGGTTCGTCGGCGACAGCTTCAGCGCGGCCGACATCCAGATGAGCTTTCCGCTCGAGGCCGCGACCGCGCGCGGCGGCGACGGCCGGCATCCCGCGATCGAGCGCTTTCTCGCCGCGATCCACGCACGGCCGGCATACCGGCGCGCGCTGGAGCGCGGCGGCCCGTACGAGCTTCTCAAATGACGCAGCGCACGACCGTGGCCCGCGTCAGCTCAGCAGGCCGGCTGCCACGTTGATCGACAGCCCGAGCACGGCCATGTTGAAGTAGAACGACAGGATCGACTGCGCGAGCACCGAGCGCCGCGCGGAGCGGTTCGCCAGCGACACGTCGGCCGTCTGCGACGCGACCGCGAGCGTGAACGCGAAATACAGGAAATCCCAGTAATCGGGTTCCGGATTGCTGTCGGGGAAGCGCAGCGCGCGGTCGTTGGATGGCGAGCCGTAATAGAGGCGCGCGTAGTGCAGCGTGAAGATCGTCGGGATCAGGAACCATGCGCCGAACAGCGTCGCGCCCGTCACCGCGTAATGGCCGAGCCCCGCGCGAAACCCGACACCCTTGGCCGTCGCCAGTTCGATCGCGATCGCGGCCACGCTCGCGACCGTCGCGAGGCAGACGACCGTCAGCACGGTCGTCGCGTTTTCATCCTCGCGGATCGCGATTTCACGCACCTTGTAATGGTGCGCGGTGACCATGCGCACCCACATCAGCGCGAGATACAGCCAGATCGCGCAATCCCAGCCGATCAGCGCACGCACGGTCGGACGCAGCGGAAACGGCAGCAGCACCGCGCACAGCACGCCCGCGACGAACGCCGCGACCATGCGCGGCCGGTTGCGTAATACCTGCGGATAAAACGTCATTGTGTGATTCCGAAAGCAGATGGAAAGGGTTCGGCCGACGCGCGGGACACCCCGCCGCGCCGCACCGGCGGGTAGCGCCCCGATTATCGTCATTCCGTCGTGACGTGGCGATGGGCGCGAGCGCCTAAGATAATGGGATGACTGCCACCGCCCCCCTCTGCCACCATCCCGCGAATACGGCCGGCCGTGACTTCGTCGTCGGCGACCTGCACGGCTGCGTGGATGTGCTGCGCGCGCTGTTGCACGACACCCGCTTCGATCCGGCTCGCGACCGCCTGTTCTCGGTCGGCGACCTCGTCGACCGCGGCCCTGCATCCGAAACCACGCTCGACCTGCTCGACCGCCCATGGTGCCACGTCGTGCGCGGCAATCACGAGGAAGTGCTGAGCCTCGTGGCGCGCGGCAAGCTGTCGCCCGACGCGTGGCGCGGAATCGGCGGCGACTGGGGCGCCGACCTGCCGGCGGAACGGCTCCACGCGCACGCGGCGCGCGTCGACGCGCTGCCGCTGGTGCGCGTGATCGGCGACGGTCCCGGGCGCTTCAACGTGCTGCATGCGGAATTCTTCGGCTCGGACGCCGATCTCGACACGGGCAACTATTCGCACGACGTGCGCGAACGGCTGATCTGGGGCCGCGATCTCGTCCAGGGGCTCGCCGATCCGGCGCGGCAGGCCGGGCTGTCGCTGACCTGCACCGGGCACACGCCGGTGCGCGCACCGCAGCGGATCGGCGCGCAGTGGTTCATCGACACGGGTGCGTTCGCACCGGCCGGGCGGCTCACGCTCGTCGAGCCGCGCACCGGGCGCACCTGGTCGATGACGCAGGCCGAGGCGCGCGAACGCCACGCGGGCGACTGGCCGCTGCCCTGATGCCCTGATGCCCTGATGCCCTGATGCCCTGATGCCCGCGAGCGCACGTTAGCCGACCTGGTTCAGTTCGAACACCGCATCGACGGCCGAGCCGTTCCAGTTGTATTCGAGGTAGGCCGCGTGATGGCAATCGCGCAGCAGCGCGGTGCGGAACGCCGCCAGGCACTCGCCGCGCGGGTCGCGCACCGACGGATAGACGATCCCCGCGCCGCCGGCATTGCGCACCGCGCGGCCGAGTGCCTGCCCGGCGCTGTAATCGAGCGGGTGCAGCAACGCCGGATCGCGTTTCGGCCACATGCGCACGTCAGCCACGTCGCCTTGCGCGATCACCGTATAGAGCCGCATCTGCTGGCGCATCGGCGGCTCCTTCGTCGCCGCCAGGAACAGCGCGCTGTGATAACGCGTTTCGGCGATCGCCGTATCGCGCGAGCGCGCGCAGTAGAACACGCCGTAGCTGCCGTCGGAAAAACGGCTGCCCTGCGGATTCAGGTGCGTGAACGCGGCCATGATCGGCCCCCAGCCCAGCCCGTAACGACGTTCGGCGGGCGGGACGAGGTCGAGCGTGCCGACTTCGTTGCGAATGCGGTCGTTGGTCAGCGATTCGAGCGCGTACAGCGCGTCGAAATCGTCCGCCGACGCAACGCGGTCGAACAGGTTGATTGCCGGGAAACGGGTGGGGATCACGCGATAGGCAGGCGCCCAGTCGACCGCGGTCGTGGGCCATTGTTGTGCTTGGATCGGCATCGTCACGCCCAGCCACCTCGCATCGCGTCGAGATATTGGCGGACGGCGACCAGATCGCCGACGTTGCCGGCGAGCATCCGGTCGAGTGCGCGCTTGCCGCCGAACGGCGCCGCGTCGTTGGGCCGCTTGACCCACGCATCGGCCGCGGCCGGCTGCGGCAGCAGGATCTGCAACGCCTTGTAGATGCCGAGCAGCAGCGATAGCCGCTCGAGCGTATCGCGCGGCAGCCGTGCCGATTCCGGCGTGGCCTTCCACTTGAAGAACGTCGAACGGCCGGGCGACCCGAGCAGCACGATCTGTTCGTCGATCGTCAGCTCCCAGTCGCGCGCGATGTTGAAAAACGCACGCAGGCCGGCCGCCGACATCTGCGCGACCGAGGCCTGCGGCGGGGAGGAGTGCGATTCGTAGGCGGGCTGTGACATGATCGTTAGTCTCGAAACGAATTTACTAACAAGATTAGTCCATTTTCGTATTTTTGCAAGGGTCGGCACCCGGCGACCGATTCACGCATCCGGCAAAACGATATTTTTTGTCCATTCTGGACTCTTATTTCATTTTCTGCGTTAATGGCCGTGCGGACACCGCGCGCAGATGCGGCTCGGGTCCGTGAAACCGTGTCGCACAGAACCGGAAGCACCCCGCCAAGGAACGCACCATGAAGAGACTGATTGCCGCTGTTTCGATCGCCCTGCTCGCGGTATCCGCAGGCCCCGCCGTCGCGAAGGACTGGACCACCATCCGCTTCGGCACCGACGCCAGCTACGCGCCGTTCGAGTCGAAGGCGCCCGACGGCAAGCTCGTCGGCTTCGACATCGACCTCGGCAACGAGATCTGCGCGCGCCTGAAGGCGAAGTGCGTGTGGCTCGAGAACGATTTCGACGGGATGATTCCGGCGCTGAAGGCGAAGAAGTTCGACGCGGTGCTGTCGTCGATGTCGATCACGCCGCAGCGTGCGCAGCAGATCGGCTTCACCACGAAGATCTACAACCAGCCGACGCGGCTCGTCGTGAAGAAGGGCTCGCCGCTGCTGCCGACGGCCGAATCGCTGAAGGGCAAATCGATCGGCGTCGAGCAGGGCACGACGCAGGAAACGTACGCAAAGGCGTACTGGGGCAAGCAAGGCGCGAACGTCGTGTCGTACCAGAACCAGGACGGCGTGTACGCGGACCTGACCTCGGGCCGCCTCGACGCGGCGCTGCAGGATGAAGTACAGGCCGCGATCGGGTTCCTGAAATCGTCGCGCGGCGCGAACTACACGTTCGTCGGCCCGGAGCTCGTCGACGAGAAGGTGCTCGGCATCGGCGCCGGCATCGGGCTGCGCAAGGAAGACACCGACCTGAAGGCGAAGATCGACGGCGCAATCCTCGACATGGTCAAGGACGGCACCTACAAGCGGCTCGCGTCGAAGTACTTCGACTTCGACATCTACGGCGGCTGAAACGGCGTCGCGCGCGTACGGGCGCCACTCCCGTCGCGCGCGTCCGACCGCCCCTCCCCTCACCACCGGACGGCAACGGCATGACGCCGTTTGCCGTCGCATCGAATGCATCATCCGTCGCACGCGCGGCAAGACCCTCGTGCTTCATTCGGATTGCAGATCAATCGTCCGCGGCGACGATGCCCGGCGCGAACGGATATCGTGCGGCTTCGGTCAATAGGCGAAGACCGGGCGTCGAGGTACCGGCGCCCGAGCGCACATGCCCTTGCGAATCGGGTTCGCGTGCAGGAAAGTACCGACCCGGCGTGGATGACCGGCAATCAGCCGGATCCGCCTCGCACCGGGCGCGGAGAGATGGCCTGTCGATGCATGCCGGCCGGCCGAGAGAACGACATGCGACCGGCAATGCTCCGCATCACTGCGATCGCGGCCTGCCGGCCGCGGCGTGTGGCGATCGATCATTTTTCTACCCCGTATCAGTCTGATGGTTGTTCCGGCAACCGGACCAGGCCGGTGCCCCGACGATCAGGCGACGACGCTCCGTGCTCGCCGGAACGCGGCTGTTGCGCCGCGCTCCGCCGCCGCATCCCCGCGGACCGTGTCCTGGCCGGTACTGACAGGGTTCGCTGCCGAACCGGACGGACCGTGCATCGTCGACCTTCGCACGCCCACATTCGCAAGGAGCGGGCCAGCTTCGCGCGAGCCCGTCCGGACAAGGGGCCGGCCGGGCAGCGTGGCGGCCGGAACGGGTGCCGAATGCGGGAAGTTACGAAACTGAAACACGCGGCGCGCGGCACGCGCCGGCCGCGTGGCGGCCCTGCCTTGCCGGATAAGGCTGAACAATGAAGCACGGCATTTTTACCGATGGACGGCCGGTCGTTCACGTCGATTCACCACGCAAATTCGCATGGCCGCCGACGCGAAATGTTTCACGCGCTTTACATGCCGTCGGCAGCACGCGGGCCGCGGGTTGCCCGCGCTAACCATCCGCCGGTGCCGGGCCGGCCGGGCGCACGGCTATACTGCGAAACCGGCGGGCGTCGTGTTCGCATCGGCGCCTCCGGCCGGCGGATGCCGTGCCGCACGACGACGCCCCGCACGCCGCCACACCGCCCGAACGATCGCCCCGCCGATGATCCGTACCCTCTATATCGCCGAACGCGCCAGACTGATTCGCTTCGGTGTGTCGGGCCTCGGTTCGACCGCGCTGCATGCGTTGATCGCGGCCGCGATGTTCGCGCTGTCCGACGCGACGCCCGTGACCGCGAATGCGGTCGCGTTCGCCTGCTCGACCGCGTTCTCGTATCTCGCCAACACGCTGTGGAGTTTTTCGTCGCCCGTGACGTGGGGCAACTTCATGCGCTTTCTCGCCGTCGCGATGGTCGGCCTCGTCGTGACGATGCTGCTTGCGCACGGCGCCGTGACGCTCGGGCTGGCACGCGCGTGGAGCGTCGTCGCGGTCGTGCTGTGCGTACCGCCCGTCACGTTCGTGCTGCACCGGCTCTGGACCTATCGCTGAACCGGCTCACGCGTCGCGCGTGCGCCGCTCAGCCGACCCGCTGATGCCCCGCGTCGCCGGACGGCGCACCGTCGTGCCCGCCGTTGTCGCCGTTCCCGCCGTTGTTGTCGTGATCGTTCAGCCCGTGCTCGATCATCATCCGGTAGAGCGTCACGCGCGAAATGCCGAGTTCGGCGGCGGCCTTGTTGATCCGGTGATCGTTGCGCAGCAGCGCATTCTCGATCGCGGTGCGCTCGGCGAACGCCCGCGCCTGTTCGAGTGTCACGGGTTCGGTTTCGCCCGGCGTATCGAGCCCGAGATCGTGCGGCGTCAGCAACCGGCTCTCGGCCATCACGATCGCGCGCCGCACGCGGTTGATCAGCTCGCGCACGTTGCCGGGCCACTCGTAGCGCCGCATCGCGTCGAGCGCGGCCGACGTGAAGCCGCTGATCTTGCGGCCGCTATCGGCCTTGTACTTCTGCAGCACGTAGTGCGCGAGGATGTCGATGTCCTTGCCGCGCGCGCGCAGCGGCGGCTCGTGGATGCGCAGCACGCACAGGCGGTGATACAGGTCGGCGCGAAAGCGCCCGGCCTCGACCGCGCCGTCGAGATCCACGTGGGTGGCCGAGATGATCCGTACGTCGACCGGAATCGATTCCTGCCCGCCGAGCCGCTCGATCTTCCCTTCCTGCAGGAAGCGCAGCAGGCTCGCCTGGCTTTCGACCGGCATGTCGCCGATTTCGTCGAGAAACAGCGTGCCGCCGTTCGCCGATTCGATCCGGCCCGCGCGACGCTGGTTCGCGCCGGTGAACGCGCCGCGCTCGTAGCCGAACAGTTCCGACTGCAGCAGGTGATGCGGAATCGCGCCGCAATTGATCGCGATGAACGGCCCCTTGCCGCGGCCGGAACGCTCGTGAATCGCGAGCGCCGTCAGCTCCTTGCCGGTGCCCGACTCGCCCGAAATGAACACGCTCGCGTCCGTCTTCGCGACCTTGCGGATCGTGCTGAACAGCTGCTGCATCGCCTCGCAGTTGCCGATCATTCCGTGTTCGCCAATCGACGCCGCGTAGGCCGCGCCATCGACGCGATCGAGCGCGGCCATCCCGCGCGCGTGGCCGAGCACGTGCGAAATCCACTCGTACGGCAACGGAAGGGTCACGTAGTCGAAGCAGTAGCTGCGGATCAGCTCGCGCACGGCCGGGCCGATCGTGACACCGGCCTGGGCGATGGAAATCCAGCCGATCGACGGCTGGCTCAGGCATGCCTTCAGCGCGGGATACTCGCGCGACGTGAACCCGGAGAAATCGACCAGCCCGGCGGCGACGCTCACGCCGGACGTCATGTTCTGCGCGGCGCCGGCGGTCTTCGCGACGGAGATTTCCCAGCCCAGCCCGCGCAGTTGTGCAAGCAACGGCTCGTCGGGCGAACGCATGATCACGAACAGCTTGCGTCCATCCTCGGGCGCGGTGACGGACACATGCGTCATCTCGGGCACCGTGTGCCCGTTTGCCTCAGGTGACCTAGCAACCATCGTTGTTCCCCGCTTGGCATTGGTATCGCGCGCCCGGCTCGCCGCCGCGTGCGACGAACCTCGATCGAACCGACATATTGGCCGCATTTCCGTCCGAATAAAATCCCCCCGTGCATGAATCGCGCGTGAGGTGGACAGTGTCATCAACGGTATATCGATGTGGCCGGCGCGCGGCTAGATGGGTGTTATCCCGGTGGCGTGCGCGGCGCGGGCGGTCCACGGGTGGCCACGCGACGCGCAAAGCCGCGCCGGTGCTGGCGCACGGAGTTCGCGGGCGATGCGGCACCGACAGGATCGGCCCGGCCGCGCATGCGTGCGCGGCCGGTCGACCGGCCGCCGGGACGCCCGCCCGGCCGGTTCGAATTGATTTCGGTCAATCGTCAGAGGAAGCCGGCTGATGCAGGAACGCAACATGCTCGGCCCGATCCCGCGCACGCCGGCGCAGCGGCGGGGTCAACGTCCCGATGCGAGCGGCGCCGGCGCGTTCGCACGGCCACGGCCGGCCGGCGTGCCGCCGTGTTCGCCGTAGGTGGCGGCAAGCGCGTCGACGCGCGCGAGATGGTGATGATTGTCGTGATCCCACGGATGGAAGCCCGGCCGGAAGAAGCTCAGCCATTCGCCGGCGATGCGCGGGAACAGCCCGCGGCGCGGCCCGTACAGGAACGCGATCATCCGCAGCATGCCGCGCACGTGATGGCCGGCGCCGCGATCACGCCACAGCAGCGTCGCGTGCATCAGGAACACGGTCGGCCAGAACGTCAGCGTCGTCAGCAGATACACGCCGATGCGGATCAGGTAACGACGCAGCCCCGGCGCCATCGCGGTGTTCCACACGTCGAACGACACGGCCTTGTGCTCGGTTTCCTCGAGCGCGTGCCAGATCCACATCTGGCGGTAGCCTTCGACCGAGCCCTCCAGGCGCGTCGGGTCGCGCAGCAGCCAGTCGGCGAGCATCGCCGTGTAGTGCTCCGCCGCGACCGTGTGCGCGAGCTGCACCGAATGCGGCAGCTTGCGCTTCATGTAGCCGAGCACCGCCCACACGCGCTTGTCGAGCTTGCGCGCGGGCAGGCGGTTCGCCTGCATCAGCTCGTTGTACTCGATGTGCTCGCGCGTGTGCATCGCCTCCTGGCCGATGAAGCCGAGCACCTGCTGCTTCAGCACGGGATCGTCGATCCGGTCGCGATAGTTGCGCACCGAATCCATGAAGAAGCGCTCGCCGGCCGGGAACAGCAGCGACAGCGCGTTGAAGAAATGGGTCACGTGCGACCCGAGGCCATGCCAGTCCTTCGCGCGTTCGACCGGCAGGTCGAAGCGCAGGTCGCGGCGCACCGGCATGATCCCGGCTGCGGTGGCGGAAGCGGCTGACTTCATGTTCATCGTTCTCCTGGTTCCGGAGCGGCCCGGCGCGTCGTCCGACGCGGCCGGCGCGGGCCCGGGCGGCGCATCGCGCACCGCCAAAATCTTGACATCGACAGCTGTAAAGATAGGCCGCCCGCGGCGACGCGCGCAAGCCGCGCGGTAGATGCGCGCTTCCAAACAGGGCACGGTCGAAAAGGCGGAAAAAATGGCGTTCGAGCGGCGCCCGGACACGGCGGGATTCGAACGCACGCGACCGCACACGAGCCATTCGCGGCAGTTGGCCGTGCATCGCAGCGGTGGCCCGGAAGCCCCGCGTGGCGGGCATTTCACGGAATCCGGCAACCCAGCGCGGCATGCGGCCGAGCACCCCGGTAGCACCGATTCATACACGCGTCGCACTCGCACGGTGCAACCTCGGTCGCGGGGCTGGCCGGAAATTCAAACGCGCGTTCCATTTGCGTTCCGCGCGATCGCGGCCGCGACGGCCCGACGCCGCCCGCGATACGCGTGCGACCGGCCGAAAGCCATGAGCGGCGGCCCGCTGCGCGCTCGCCTACAATAGCGGTTTTACCCATCCTTTTTCAGGAGAAGTCATGTCTGTCATCACGACCGAATCGGGCCTCAAATACGAAGACCTGACCGAAGGCACCGGCGACGTAGCGCAAGCCGGCCAGACCGTCAGCGTCCACTACACGGGCTGGCTGACCGACGGTCAGAAATTCGATTCGAGCAAGGATCGCAACGACCCGTTCGCGTTCGTGCTCGGCGGCGGCATGGTCATCAAGGGCTGGGACGAAGGCGTGCAGGGCATGAAGGTCGGCGGCGTGCGTCGCCTGACGATCCCGCCGCAACTCGGTTACGGCCCGCGCGGCGCAGGCGGCGTGATTCCGCCGAATGCGACGCTCGTGTTCGAAGTCGAACTGCTCGCCATCTGACACGGCACACGAGCCCCCGGCTGACGCCCCGCCCCATGGCACACCTTCCGTCCCCCACCGTCGCGCTGCAACGCTACGACGCGCTCGAAGCGTCGGACGTGCACGACTTTCACCAGATCGTGCTCGGCATCGACGGCGCGATGGTGATGGCGGTGAACGGCGTCAGCCAGCGTCTCGACCGGCACCGCGCCTGGCTGGTTCCGGCCGGCGCGCGCCATGATTACGCGGGCCTCGGCGAGAATCGCCAGCTCGTGCTCAATCTTCCCCTCGCGTCACTCGCGGTACCGCAGCGGCTGTTCGACAGCGCGCGCGCCGTGGCAATCGATCCGGCCCTGACGTCACTGGTCGCGCAGATCGCGGCGGCGGCCGCGCAATTCGAAGCGCCTGCCGCCGACGCGCCGCACGCGGCCGCGCACCGTTTCCAGTGGCAGGCCGCCGCCCGGCTGTGCGGCGCGCTGCTCGACGAACGCGACATCGCCGCGCCCGCATCGGGCCTCGATTTCGCACGCATCGACCGCTGGTTGCGCGCGCGGCTCGCCGAGCCGCTGCGCATCGCCGATCTCGCCGCGCACTGCGGCTACGGGATGCGCCGCTTTCATCAGCTGTTCGTCGATGCGTTCGGCGAAACGCCGCATCGCTACCTGCAGCGACTCAGGCTCGACGCGGCCGTGATCCTGCTCGCGGATGGCCGGTATCCGCTCGTCGATATCGCCGGGATGGTCGGCTTCGCGGATCAAAGCACGTTGACGCATGCGTTCACGAAGCGCTTCGGCGTTGCGCCGGGTCGCTGGCGCGGCGAGCGGCATTGAACGCAGCCAGGGTTCCGCGCTGAGCGCGCGTCAACACGGGTCGTAGCGGCACGGTTGGGCACGCAGCGCTCACGTCGGCCCACGCGCAACATTCTTCGCTCCTTCTTCGCTCCTTCTTCGTCCCTGCTTCGTCCCTGCTTCGTCCCTGCTTCGTCCCCTGCTTCGTCCCCTGCTTCGTCCCCTGCTTCGTCCCCTGCTTCGTCCCCTGCTTCATCCCCGCTTCGTCCCCCTCGCCGCCCTGCTGCTTCGCCCCCGGCGCTTCGACGCTTCACGTCCCGCTGAAACATCACCGGCCGGCCGCGCCCTACGATTGGCGCATGGACACGACCATCCCCTCCTCCGCCTTCCCGCCCGCGCTCGCCCGCGTCGTCGCGACCGTCAGCACCGGTTTCGTCGTCACGCAGCTCGACGTGACGATCGTCAACATCGCGCTCGCGCATCTCGCCGGCGACCTGCGCTTGCCCGTCGCCGGCCTGCAATGGGTCGTCGATGCGTACACGCTCGCGTTCGCGGTACTGATGCTGTCGGGCGGCGCGCTCGGCGACCGCTTCGGCGCGCGCCGCCTGTACATCGCCGGCCTCGTGTTGTTCGCGCTTGCGTCGCTCGCATGCGGCGCCGCGACCGCGCCCGCGATGCTGATCGCGGCGCGCGCACTGCAAGGCGTCGGCGCCGCGGCGATGCTGCCCAATTCGCTTGCCCTGCTCAACGACGCGTGCCGGCACGACCCGCGCCTGCGCGCGCGGGCCATCGGCTGGTGGACGGCGGCCGGGTCGATTTCGATCGCGGCCGGCCCGGTCGTCGGTGGCCTGCTGATCGCGGCGTGGGGCTGGCGCGGCATCTTCCTCGTGAACCTGCCGCTGTGTGCGGCCGGGCTGGCGGCCGCCTTTGCGTGGATACCCGCGCGCCGTGCGGCGGCAACGCCGGCCGCGCCATCCCGCTCCGTCCGCGCACTCGACCTGCGCGGCCAGCTCATCGCGATCGCGATGCTGACCGCGTTGACCGGCGCCGTGATCGAATGGCGTCCGCTCGGCTTCACGCATCCGGTCGTCGCCGGCGGTTTCGCGCTGGCGACGCTCGCCGCGCTCGCATTCGTCGCGGTGGAAACGCGGACGGCCACGCCAATGCTGCCGCTGTCACTGTTCCGCCATCGCACGTTCAGCGCGGCCGTGCTGTTCGGGATCTGCGTGAACCTCACGTACTACGGCACCGTGTTCGTGCTCGCGCTGTACCTGCAGCGCGCACGCGGCGAGTCGGCGTTGCAGGCCGGCCTCGCGTTCCTGCCGCTGACGGGCGGCTTCCTGCTGTCGAACCTCGCGAGCGGCCGCGTCGTGGCGCGTCACGGCCCGCGCGCGCCGATGCTGGCGGGCGCACTCGTCGCCGCGCTCGGCTACGGATCGCTGCACTTCATCGACGCGTCGACGCCGCTGGCCGTCCTGCTCGTGCCGTTCCTGCTGATTCCGTCGGGCATGGGTTTCGCGGTGCCGGCGATGACGACCGCCGTGCTCGCGTCGGTCGCGCCCGAACGGGCCGGCATCGCGTCGGCCGTGCTGAATACCGCGCGGCAAGCCGGCGGCGCGATGGGCGTGGCCGCGTTCGGCGCACTCGCCGGCGGCGGCGGCGCGGCGCAGGTCGTGGACGGGTTGCGGATCGAAACGGCCGTGTCGGTCGCGCTGCTGGTCGCCGCCGCGCTGCTCGCGATGCTGGTGCGACCCGATGCGCATCGCGGCGCATCGTCCGTGCGTCAGGCCGTGCCGGCGGCCGATTGAACGGCTGCGGTCATGCGTCGCCGGGGTCCCGCTGGATCAGGTGACGCCACGGAAACACGTTGTCCTTGAAGTGACTCACGTAACCGCCGCTGCCGGCCTGGATCACCATGAACGACAGCCGCGGATGCAGCGCCTGCAGCGCTTCGAGCGCCTCCCGGTCGAGACAGGTGTTTCTCAGCGTCAGCCTGCGGAGCCGCTGGCCGGCACGGCTCTTCAGCAGGCGCTCGTAGGCGTCGAACGACGTCACGCTGTCGGCGTCGCGCTCGCGCTTCCACGTCGAATGCAATGCGGTCGACTCGGAGAAATCGAGCCAGCCGAGCGACGGCAGGTTGTCGCAATCCGCCAGACGATCGATGAACTGCTGCGTGTCGTCCCCGCCGCCGATGCGCAGCCACTCGAGATGCGCAAGCGGCACATCGAAGAAGCGCGCATCGGGCGCGTTCGGCACCGTCAGCTCGGCGAGAAACGGCGCCTTCGCGGCAAAGCGGGCAATCTCGCCGCCCTCCTGCATGATCAGGTCGCGACGCACGATCATCGACTGGTTGTGATCGGCCGGCTCGGTCGGCCGCACATACAGCGAGCGCAGCATCGGGAAGCGCGCATCCGAATCGAGCAGCGGCCCGAAATCCCATTCGCGCGTACCGTTCGCCCCTTCGTCGATGCCGCTGAACGCGAGGTCGGTCACGAGATCCGCAACGTCCCGCAACGCCAGACACTGCAGCGTCCAGTCGAACGGTTCCTCCCAGGCGCCGCCGAAGTACCGGACGTGCAGCCCCGCCCGCATCGGCGCGACCGTGACATGGTTGAAATCGGTCTGCCACAGCGGCTCCGCGGGATCGGCATGGTCGCGCCCGTCCTCGGCGCCCTCGCGCTCGCAGAAGTCGTGAATGCGCCGCTGCAGGTCGAGCAACAGCCGATAAGCGGCGGAATCCAGCGGATGGGACATGGCGATGCAGTTCCGGTCGGCGACGATCGCGACAGTCTATCCGACCGTGCAGCCGTCGCGCACGACGCTCATCGCCGCCGTGCGCCCGCTTCTTCGCCGACCTTCTTCACGACCGTCTCGCCCGCCTTCACCGGCCGGCCGTCGTCGTGGCGCAGCGCGAGCTTGCGGATCGCGCGCCCAGTGTGGCGGTCGACCAGCACCGAATGCGGCTCGCCTCGCGCGAACAGGTTCGCCTCGCCCCACTGCCGCAGCATCACGATCACCGGGAACAGCCCTTCACCCTTCCTGGTCAGCACATACTCCTGATACGCGCTGCCGTCCGACGCCGGCACGACGTCGAACACGCCCGCATCCACGAGCATCCTGAGCCGGTCGGACAGGATATTGCTCGCGACGCCGAGGCTCGCGCGGAAATCGCCGAACCGGCGCACCCCGTCGAACGCATCGCGCACGATCAGCAATGCCCAGCGATCGCCGACGATATCGGTCGCCCGTGCCACCGGGCACGGCGAATCCGCAAGACTTTTCTGCCTGGCCATGTGCCTCTCCGCAATCGTGCCGGCCGCCTTCGCGGCAACGCCGGCCATCCGTGCACAGACGTTTCGCCCGCCGCACAACAGGTTGCATTTTAAAACTACTTTTCCTACACTCACACCAGTTTCAATTTGCAACTACTTTGCGCGAGGAAATCCATGGCGTCTTCCTGTCGTTCCGGCACCGTTGCATCGAACGCATCCGCGCCCGCCGCGCGTCCGGCCGCAGTCGGCACCCTGTCCACGGCGCGCGTCGCGTCGCTGGCCGTCTGCTGTGCGGCCAGCGTCGCGAATGTCTACTACGCGCAGCCGCTGCTCGATTCGATCGCGCGGGATTTCGGCGTGTCGCAGGCGGCGGTCGGCGGCGTCATCACCGCGACGCAGCTCGGCTGTGCGCTCGCGCTGCTGTTCGTCGTGCCCCTCGGCGACCTGCTGAACCGCAAGCGCCTGATCGCCGTGCAGCTTCTGCTGCTGACGGCGGCCTGCATCGGCGTCGCCGCATCGTCGACGCGCATCGCGCTGCTGGCAGGGATGGTCGCGGTCGGGCTGCTCGGCACCGCGATGACGCAAGGGCTGATCGCATGCTCGGCCGCGCTCGCGGGCGCCGGCGAACGCGGGCGCGTGGTGGGTGCCGCGCAAGGCGGTGTCGTGGTCGGGTTGCTGGCCGCACGCTCGCTGGCCGGCGTCGTCACCGACATCGCGGGCTGGCGGGCCGTCTATCTGGTATCCGGCGCGCTAGCGATCGCCATGCTCGCCGTGCTGTCGCGACTGTTGCCGGACGAGAACGGGCCGCGCGAGCGCATCGGCTACGCGGCGCTGCTGCGATCGATGGTGTCGCTGCTGCGCGACGAACGCGTGCTGCGCGTGCGCGGCGCGATCGCGCTGCTGATGTTCGCGGCATTCAGCATCTTCTGGAGCGCACTGGTGCTGCCGCTGAGCGCACCGCCGCACGCGATGTCGCATACGCAGATCGGCGCCTTCGGCCTCGTCGGCGCACTGGGCGCGGCGGCCGCCGCCCGCGCGGGCCGGCTCGCGGATCGCGGGCGCGGCGAAGCGACGACCGGCGCCGCGCTCGCGCTGCTCGCGTGCTCGTGGCTGCCGCTCGCGTTCGGCGATTCGTCGATTGCATGGCTGGTGGTCGGCATCGTGCTGCTCGACGTCGGCGGGCAGGCCGTCCACGTCGTCAACCAGAGCATGATCCTCGGCACGCGGCCCGATGCGCACGCGCGCCTCGTCGGCTGCTACATGCTGTTCTATTCGGCCGGCAGCGGGCTCGGCGCGATTGCATCGACGATGATGTATGCGCGCGCCGGATGGGCGGGCGTCTGCGTGCTCGGCGCGGTCGTGAGTGTGGCGGCGCTCGGCGTCTGGGCCGCGACGCTCAGGCGCGCGTGACGCGTGCCGGCGTCGCGCATCGGACGGGGAGAACCAGCCGGCCCCGCGCAGGCGGCCGGCACGCGAACCGGCCGCGCATGCGCGCCGGTTCGGCTTCCCCGTTCGGCTTCCCCGTTCGGCTTCCCGTTCGGCTTCCCGTTCGGCTTCCCGTTCGGCTTCCCGTTCGGCTTCCCGTTCGGCTTCCCGTTCGGCTTCCCGTTCGGCTTCCCGTTCGGCTTCCCGTTCGGCTTCCCGTTCGGCGCGCAGATTGCGCGCCACGGGCGCTCAACCTGCCGCCTGGATCGCCTCTTCGTACACGCCGGCCACGCGCCGCGCGATCACCGCGTTGTCGAAATGATCGCGCGCATAGCGCTTGCACGCGGCCTCGTCGGGCAGCGTGATCGCGCCCGACAGCGCGGCACCGAGCCCTTCCGCGATCGCGTCCGCGCCGGTGGACGGCAGCACGAGATCATCGGACAGCCCGGCCACCGCCTCCGGCAACCCGCCGACCGGCGTGACCAGCACCGGCGTGCCGGACGCGAGCGATTCGACGGTGATCAGCCCGAAGCCTTCGAGCGCGACCGTCGGCACGACGCTGACCGTCGCCGCGCGGTACAGCGCGGCGAGATGGTTGTCCGGCACGAAGCCGAGCAGCTTCACGTTGTCCTGCAGGCCTGCCGCATCGATGCGCTGCTGCAGTTCCTCGCCGATCTTGCCCTTGCCGGCGATCAGCAGCAGCACGTCCGGGTGACGGTGCTTGAGGAGGCCGATCGCGTCGATCAGGTCCTCCAGCCCCATGCGCCGCACGAGCCGGCGCACGGCCAGCACGATCGGCCGGTCCTGCGGCAGTTGCAGCTTGTGCCGCGCCTCGGCGGGCGTGAGCGGCGTATCGAACTGCGCGGTATCGACGCAACCGGGAATCACGCGCACACGCGACGGATCGATCCCGTAGCGGTTCGTCAGGATCTGGCCGAACGCCTGCGACAGCACGATCAGCCGCGACGATCGCGTATAGACGGCCTGCTCGAGATAACGCTTCGCGCGCTGGCCGAGCGACGCGGCGCCCTCGACCTGGCTTTCGTCGGCCCACGGCCCCTGGAAGTGCGACACCTGCGGAATCCCGCGCGTAACGTCGAGGCCCGGGAACGTGTACAGCGCGAAGTGCGACGAGATCACGTCCGGCCGCTCGCTGCGGATCTCCTCGCGCAGCGCGCGCCGCGCGGCGAGCATGCGGCGTGCGAGCGGCTCCGATGCGGGGCCGAAGCCCTGGATCGCGCCGCCCGTGTCGTCGGCGACCTTCTGCGAGCCGGCGACGAGCCCGCGCACCTCGACGCCCGCGCCCGGCAGCGCCCCGACGAGCGAGTAGTACATCCGGTCGAGGCCGCCCGCGCGTTCGGGGAACCAGTGCATGCCGATCTGCAACGATTTGATCGGCCGGGAAGAGTGGGACATTACGATTGCTCCTGCGTCACTGCATGCTCGACCCGCTCGAAGGCGGACGGCTGCGTGGGTTGGCCGATGCGCCGGTAGAGCGCGACATACTGGGCGCCCATGTGCGCCCAGCCGAAACGGGTCATCAATTCGCGGGCCGCGTCGCCCATCGCGCGGCACGTGTCGCGCGACGCCGCGAGCGAGCCGATCGCCTGCGCGAGCGCGGCCGGATCGTCCGGGTCCTCCAGTACGATCCCGCATTCGCGCGTGATGATTTCGGCGCCGCCCGCCGTGCGCGCGGTGACGACCGGCAACCCGGCCGCCATCGCTTCCAGCAGCGACAGGCTCATCGCTTCGTAGCGCGACGGGAACACGTAGGCGTCGACCGAGCGCATCAGCGTCGGCATGTTTTTCACGAGGCCGAGGAAATGCACGCGCGCATCGATGCCGAGCGCGCGCGCCTCTTCCGGATACGGGCTGCCGGGCAGATAACCGGCCACCGCCAGGTGCACGTTCGCGGGCAGCTTCGTCAGCGCCTTCAGCACCGTGCCGAGGTTCTTGCGCGGCGTGCGCAGGTCGCCGACGAACAGCAGCAGGAACGCGTCGTCCGGCAGCTTGAACGCCGCGCGGTCGGCCTGCGCACCGGCGAATGCGCTGCCGTCGACGCCGTTGTAGATCACGCTGATCTTGCGGCTGTCGATGCCGAGCCCGGCGATCTCGTCGGCCACCTTCTGCGACACGGCGGTGATCGCGCGCGACCGCTTGTAGGCCCAGCGCTCGAGCGTGGTGTTCACGCGCGTATAGACGTACTGATAGGCCGACCACAGCCCCTTCGTCGGCCCGAACGGATAGTACGGACTCTTGAACCAGCCGCCGTGCACGAAGTGCGCGGTATTCACGTCGGCCTTGATCCACGAGATGAAGCCGTTCACGTGCAGCACGTCGTATTCGCTGCGGTGCGCGCGCAGCCAGGCCGCGCTCTTCAGCGCGAACACCTGCTGCTTGACGAGATTCGACGGCCAGAAGCCGCCGACCTTCACCGGCACCCAGCGCACGCGCGGGTCGGCCAGCAGCTCGGGCGCGACGTGCGACGCGACCAGCGTGACCTCGTAGTTCTCGGCCAGCGCCGCGCGCGCGATTTCGTAATTGACGCGGCCCTGGCCGTCGTTATGTCGCACGACGTGCGTGACGATCGCGATTCTCAATGGTCGCCTCCCCGTGAATGCGCGGCGGCCAGCAGGCGTTGTGCCTTTTGCCAGTGCGCCGCGGCTAGTATCGAAAAAATGGCTGTGAACATCAGCAGGCCGCCCGTGCCGATCAGCGAATTCGTGAACACGAGCATCGCGAAGGTCGACAGGCACAGGCTCAGGCACGCGCCGACGAACTTGTCGTTGCGCAGCTTGAATGCCGCCCGCAGCGTGCGGCCGAACAGCATCACGACGCCCGAGAGATACAGCAGCGTGCCGGGCCAGCCGAGCACGAACGGCACGTTCATCACGCCGCTGTCGAAGCTGCCGTACTTGCCGAGCTCGCCGCTGTCGCTCGACAGCTTCGTGGATGCACCCGTCGCGCCCATCCCCTCGCCGGCGACGTCGGTGAACGCCGTCTGCGCGAAGGTGGCGTAGAACTTGTTGCGGTCGTCGTAGCTGCGGTCGTCCTTCAGGTTCGTGATCGACTGCAGACGCGCGCCGAGACGGTCGGCCACCGGCCCGACGGTCAGGAGCGGCACGCACAGGCCGACCAGCACGACGCCGCTGATCAGGATCCGCATCCGCACGCGGTTGCTCGACTGCACGAGCTGGATCGCGAGCGCGATCACCCAGCCGCCCCAGGTCGAGCGCACGAGACACAGCGCGAACGACACGAAGCCGGCCGCGCCCGCGAACCAGCGGATCTTCTGCGGCGCGGCGAACACGAACACCAGCGCGCCCATGATCGCGAACGCGAACGGCCCGGACGAATTCATCGTGCTGAACACGCGCACGCCGTAGGGCACCGGCTCGCCCTGCGAACCCATGTCGGAGCCGATCATCCACAGCACGTCCCACTGCGGCATCACGAAGTACTGCACGACGCCGTACAGGCCCATCACGAGCATGCCCCACATGAACGTGGACAGCAGCACGTCGCGGTATTCGGGATAGTCGCGGGCGTTGACCATGATGTGAAAACCGATCAGCACCGGGTACACCCAGTTCGCGAGGTCGTAAGTCGCGGCCATCACGCCGCTCGACACGATCCCGACGAGGTACGCGTACGCGAGCCCGAACAGCATCAGCAGGATCGGGATGCCGCGCCGCTGCGCGAGCACGCGGTAATGCCGGATCAAGCCCAGGCCGGCGATCATCGTCACCGCGAGCGGCGCGACCTGGATCAGGCTCGTCGGCGTGAACGCGCCCTTCGACCAGTCGGCGAGACGCCGCACTTCCGGGCTCAGGAACCACACCCACCACATGAAGCCGACGTAGCGCGCCGGACTCTTGAAATACAGCCAGATGCCGACCGCGATGGCCAGCACCGGAAACGCGAGCGTCAGCACCTTGCCCTGATGAATGGCAATCAGCGCGGCGGTGAAGGACCACAGCCCGGCCTGTCCGACCCAGTGCTTCCGCTCGGGCAGCCAGCTGCGGTGGCGCGACGGTGCGCGTTCGGCGGCAATCGTACTCATCGATCCGCTCTCACCGCGACGACGGGCGCGAATCCGCGAGCGGCATCGCGAGGCCCGCCGCCGCCGGCGTCCGGCGCCGGCGCAGCATGTCGCGCGTGATCCGCACGTGCTGCTCGGCGAACGCCTGCGTGGTCAGGTCGCGCTCGCGCAGGCACGCGGCGGCGGCCCGCGCGCAGCCCAGCGCCGCGACCGGATCGGCCGCGAAGCGATCGGCGGCCTGGCGCATCGCCTGCGCGTCGAAGGCCGGCACGTAGGCGGCCGTATCGTGCGGGAAGTAGTCGCTGAGGCCGCCGACGTCGGATACGATCATCGGCTTGCCGACCGCGGCCGCCTCGAGCATCACGGTGATGCCCGACGCGTGGAAATTCGGCCGCAGCGGCACGACGATCACGTCGGCCCATGCATACAGTTCATGCTGCTTTGCGAGCCCCGACGCCGAGCCGATCTTCACGTTCGGCGCATGCCACTCGCGCGGCACGCGGCGCCGGGTGGCCAGCCGCACGTCGTAGCGCGCATCGCCGCCGAACGCGGCGAGGAACGTGCGCCAGTCGCGGTCGCGGTCGTTGCCGATCGCCGCGATCCGCAGCGGCCGGTTCGGTTGCCATTGCTGCGGCTCGACGATCGGGAAATCCTGCGTGTTCAGCCCGTAGTAGACGAACTCGGCTTCGCGGCCGAGATAACGGCGGCACAGGTCGGCGTTGTCGCGGGCCAGCGTGGTCAGCGCGTCGGCGCGCGCGATCAGCTTGCGGTACAGCCAGCGGCGCGGGCCGCCGAAGCTGCCCCACTTGTCGAACAGCCACACGCTCTGCGCGAGCAGCAGCGGACGTTTGCCCTGCTCGCCGGCCAGCTTCAGGATCAGCGACGCCGCGAGGTGCTCCTGCTCCGTGTGCGTCCAGATCACGTCGGTGTTCAGCAGCGCGGCACGGTTGCGCCATGCATGCACGACGTCGAAGCCGAGCGCCGCCTTCAGCGCGCGGCGCGCGAGGCTGGCGATGCGACTCTCGCCGCCGTCCTGCGAATAGGTCAGCCGGAATTCGTCGGATTCGGCGTGGTGATAACCGTACAAGCAGCCGATGTTCTCGCCTTTCCGGTAGGTACGCGGATCGGCGCCGTGGAACAGATGGACATGAACCTTGGTTGCAGTCATTCGAGCCCTTCTCCGGGTTCGGCCGCGCGGCGTTGCGCGCGCGGCTCGTTCAAGACGTCACCGGCGGCATCGCCGCACGGTGGGGGGCAAGGTTCGCGCGGCGGGCATCGCGCGCGCCGCGGCGCACCGCGCGCCACTGCTCGCGGATCCGCTCGCGCTTCGCCGTATGCAGCGACAGCAGCACGTGCGCGAGGCCCGGGTAGACGCGCGTACCGACCAGCGTCCACCACCACCACGCGATTTCGCGCCGCACGGGCGGCAGGTGCTCGCGCAGGATCAGGTGCAGGTTGTACGCGCCGTTGCTGATCGCATTCAGCGACGCGGCATCGCGCCGGTCGTCGTCGAAGCGTTCCGCCGGAAAATGATCGACCGCGATCGCCGGGTCGTAGACGAGCTTCCAGCCGTCGCGCTGCACGTGCATGCTGAAACCCATGTCGTTGTGCACCTGCGCACCGGCGCCGCGCAGCCGCGTGTCGAAGCGCAGCCGCTCGATCGCGGCACGGCGGTAGCTCATGTTCGCGCCTTTCAGCATGTCGACTTCGCGCATGCCGCCGACGCCCAGGTGATGGTTGCCGACGATCTTGCCGGACAGCGTGAGCTGGCCGACGAGCGCGCGCGATTCGTCGAGCACGCGGCCCTTCTCGTGCACCCAGTCGCGCCCGCCGACCGCGCCCACGCGCGGGTCGGCCTCGAACGCCGACTCGACGCGGGCGAGCCAGTCGGGATGCGGCGCCGCGTCGTCGTCGGTGATCGCGACAATGTCGCCGTTCGCCGAGTCGAGCCCCTTGTTCAGCGCGGCGACCTGGCCCGGCACATCGACCGGCACGATGCGCAGCGGCAGCGCGCCGCCGACCGCCGGATCGGCGAGCCGTTCGTGCGTGGCATCGTCCTCCGGGCGCGCGACGACGATCACCTCGTCGGGCAGCCGCTGCTGCCGCTGCAGCGCCAGCAGGCAGCGCGCGAGGTCGGCGGGGCGCCGATAGGTCGGAACGAGCACGGAAATTTTCATCGTTGGTTCTCCTGTCGACCGGGCAGGCGGCACGCGCGGCCCGCCCGGTTACGTGCGATTCGGATCAGGCGCTCAGGTATTCATGCACGGCCGCATAACCGCGGCCGTAGCCGCGCGCCTTCGGCGGCACGCCGTTGAAGATCCCGCCTTCCAGATCGACGCCCGCGGTACGCAGGCGCTTGATCGCGTCGGCGATCTCGCCTTCGGTATGCATGCCCGAGCGCAGCACGAGGAACGTCGAGCCGGCCATGCGGCCGATGATGGTCGCGTCGGTCACCGCCAGCACCGGCGGCGAATCGATCAGCACGACGTCGTAGCGCTTGCCGAGCCCTTCGAGGTATTGCGGCAGGCGCGTCGACATCAGCAGCTCCGACGGGTTCGGCGGGCGCGTGCCGGCCGAGATGAACGACAGGCCCTGCACCGGCGTCTCGCGCACGGCGTCCTCGAGCGCCGACTGGTCGCTCAGCAGCTCGGACAGGCCCGGCTGCGAAGTGAGGCCGAAGTAGCGGTCGAGCAGGCCGCGACGCATGTCGGCGTCGATCAGCAGCACGCGCTTGCCCGAATGCGCGAGCAGCACCGCGAGGTTGACCGTCAGGAAGCTCTTGCCGATGCCGGGCGTCGGGCCCGTCAGCACGATCACGCGGTTCTTCGCGTCCATCATCGCGAACTGCATCGCGGTGCGCAGGCTGCGCAGGCTCTCGACGCTCAGATCCTTCGGCCGCAGGCTCGCGAGGATCGGCCGTGTGCGGCTGCCGCTCTTCTCGGCCGCCGCGTCGAGCTTCACCTGTTCGGCGCTTTGCGGCACCAGCCCGTACAGCGGCAGGTTGAACGTGCGCTCGATGCGGTCGGGGTCCTCGATGCCCTGGAACAGGTTGCGGCGCAGGAACACGACGCCGGTGCCGAGGATCAGCCCGAGGAACACCGCGGCCGACAGGATCAGCACCTTCTTCGGCTTGACCGGGTCGCCCGGACGCAGCGCGGAGTCGACGAGGTGGATGTTGCCGCCCGTGCCGGCCTTCTGCACCGACAGCTCCTGCACGCGGTTCAGCAGCAGCACGTAGATGTCCTCGGCGACCTTCGCGTCGCGCTGCAGCTGGACGGCCTTCACTTCGGTGGCCGGCAGGCTGCGGAAGCGGTTGCTGAACTTGTCCTTCTCGCCCTGCAGCTCGGCGAGCTGCTGCTTCGCGGCGATCACCATCGGGTGCGAATCGGTGAAGCGCTGCGCGAGCGACGCGAGCTGCAGGCGCTGCGCGGCGATCTGCTGCTCGTACTGCACGCTGCCTTCGAGGTAGACCTTCGCCTCGTCGCTCGCGTTGATCGAGCCCGACGTGCGCTGGTACTGCGTCAGCGCGGCTTCCGCCCGTTCGAGGTCGGCCTTCAGGCGCGGTTCCTCGCCCTTCAGGAAGTCGAGCATCTTGGTCGCCTCGGCCTGCTTCGCGACCACGTGCTGGTTCAGGTACGACTGCGCGAGCGCGTTCGCGATCGCGGCGGTCTGGTCCGGGTCCTTGCCTTCGAGCGAGATCTGCACGACGCCCGTCTGCTTGCCCTGCTCGGTCACCTGGATGCCGGCCTGGAAGCCGCTGATCGCGTCGAGATCGTTGTAGCGGACCACCGTGAACTGCGTGCCGGGGCGCGCGACGAGCTTCGACACGAGCAGCGTCACGCCGCCGCCCTGCGTCGATTCGCCGACCTGGCCCGACAGCAGCCGCGTGCCGTTCTGGTCGACGAGCGAATAGGTGCCGTTCGGGCCGGCCGTCAGCGTCAGCTTCTTGCCTTCGAGCGCGGGCACGACGCTGATCGAATCGACGTCGGCGACTTCACCGCCCCATGCATACGATTTCAGGCCGAGCCACGGCCGCGACGGCGTGCCCGGCGTCGCGACACGCGCGGCGAGGCTGCCGATCAGCGGCAGCGTCTTCGGCACGACCGAGAAATTCAGCTTGAACTGGTCGACCACCGGCGCGACGACGCCGCGGCTCTTGATGATCTCGATTTCCGCGTCGGTCTGCGCCTGCTGCGGACCGCTGTTGATCGTCGCGCCGGTCTGCGTCTGCGTGAGCGCCTGCGACGTGTTGTCGTTGCTCTCGACCCGCACGTGCACGTCGGCCTGGTACACCGGCTTCGCGACGTAGCAGTAGAGGCCGGCGAGCGCGACGACCGTCACCGCGATGCCGAGCAGCAGCCAGATGTCGTCCATGATCACCTGGAGCAACTGGCCGAGGACGACGTCCTCTTCCTCGGTTTTCACGGACAGATCCGCGTAGGAGTGTTTCGCTTGCGTGTTCACCATTCGTTCCCGCTTGAGTGGTGCCGGGGCGGAGGTGCCGCCCCGGCGGGCTATCAGCGCGTGATTTGCCGCATGTAGAAGATCGTCTGGATCGTCGGCAACACCTGCTGCAGCACACGGTTGAACTGCACCGAGCTGGCCGTGCTGACGTAGACCACATCGAGCGGCTGAAGCGGGAAGCGGCTCGACAGCATCAGCGCATCGGGCTGCGTCATGTCGAGGCGGAACACTTCAGGCTTCGTCGGGTTGTCGCGCATGCCGCGCATCACGTAGATCTTGCGCGGGTTCGCATCGGTGTCGAGGATGCCGCCGCCGGCCGTCAACGCATCGGCGATGGTCAGCTTGCCCTTGAGCATCGGCACCGTGACCGGCGTCTTGACCTCGCCCATGATGAACACGCGGCTGTCGCTGCGATCCGGCACGTTGATGATGTCGCCCTGCTGCAGCATCACGTTCTGCCGCACTTCGCCGCGGTCGAGCACGCCGTTCGCGTCGAGCGTGTAGAGCTTGCCGTCGCGCGTCAGGCGCACGCGCTGCAGATCGGCGTCGGTGGTCGAGCCGCCCGAACGCGAGATCGCGTCGACCAGCGTCAGCGGCACGTCGCTCATCGCGAGCGGGCCCGGCGTCTTCACCTCGCCGGTCACCTGCACCTTCTGGCTGCGGAACGACAGCACGCGCACGTCGAGCTGCGGATTCTTCACATAACGCGCGAGTCGCGTGGCCAGCTCGTCACGGGTCTGCGCGATCGTCTTGCCCGCCACGTGGATGCGGCCGACGAACGGGAAGAAGATCGTGCCGTCGGCAGACACCGTCTGGCCATAAGGATCGGCCTGGCCCGGCAGCGACGACGAATAGGGTTGCTGCAGCGCGCCCGCGATCGTCTGCGTCGTGTTGCCGCCGCTCGAGAACGACTGGCCCTGCGGCGTCGTCAGCTCCGGGTGGTCCCAGACGGTGACGCCGAGGATGTCCTGCGGCCCGATGCGGTACACGTATTGCGACGGATCGGTATAGCGTCCGGGCGGCAGCGGATGATCGACCTGCGCTTTCTGCAGCTGGTCCATCACCACTTTGGCGTCGATGTAATGAACCGGATAGGTCTCGGCCGCTTGCTGCCGGCCTTCGTCCTTCAGGTTCGACGAGTCGAGGTAGTTGCCGGGCGCGGTTGCACAGGCTGACAGGAAGGTCGTCAGCGCGACGGCAAGCGCCACCGGGCGCATCGGGCGTTTCAGCATAGTTTCTGTAGCCATCCTTGAACCAGACGTTCGATCAGTGAGTAGCTCTCGCGGTAATCGGCCTCGGGGCCGCCGTGCGGGTCGGCAATCTCGGCCCCTTCCCACTTGCCGAGCAGGTGGACCTTGCCGCGCGCGAACGGATCGACCTTTTCGACGGCCGCGATCTGTCCGCGCTCGCTGACGAGAATCAGGTCGGCGTCGCGCACGATCCGGCGCGACAGCCGCCGCGAGCGATGGGTCGTCGCATCGACGCCCCGCTCGGCGAGCAGCTGCCGCATCACCGGATCGATGCCGTCGCCGTCGTTCGCATGCACGCCGGCCGAATGGAACGTCGGGCGCGGGCCGCCGCGCGACGCGGCGTGCGACTTGAACAGCATTTCCGCTGCCGGGCTGCGGCAGACGTTCGCGTGACAGACGATCAGGATGTTCCGGAACATGGCGTCTCGTAACGAGTGACGGGAAACGGGTTACGCGCTCGCGGGCGCGGTGCCCGGTACACGGGCGGCGACGGCCTGGCGCGAACCCGGCCGGCCGATCGGGTGGTATTCGATGCCCTGCTCGCTCATCGTCTCCGGCTCGTACAGGTTGCGGCCGTCGAAGATCACCGGCGCTTTCCACAGGCGGCCGAGCGCGACGAAGTCGGGGCTCTTGAAGATCTTCCATTCGGTGACGATCACGAGCGCGTCGGCATCGCGCGCGGCCTGCGCCTCGTCGTCGACGAAGCTCAGGCGCTCGAGCCAGCTCGGGTGATCGGCGAGATCGAGCGCGATCACGCGGCGCGCTTCCTCCTGCGCGACCGGGTCGTACGCGGCGATGCGCGCCCCGCGCGACAGCAGCTCGGCGATCAGCTCGCGGCTCGGCGCTTCGCGCATGTCGTCGGTGTTCGGCTTGAACGCGAGGCCCCAGATCGCGAACGTGCGGCCGGTCAGGTCCTCGCCGAAGCGGGCGACGATCTTCTCGGCGAGCACGCGCTTTTGCGTGGCGTTGACCGACGACACGGCCTTCAGGATCTGCAGTGCCTGCCCGTGCTCGTCGGCCGTGCGGATCAGCGCCTCGACGTCCTTCGGGAAGCACGAGCCGCCGTAGCCGCAGCCGGCATACAGGAAGTGATAGCCGATGCGCGGATCGGAGCCGATCCCGCGGCGCACGGCCTCGATGTCCGCGCCGAAACGGTCGGCGAGGTTCGCCAGCTCGTTCATGAACGAGATGCGGGTCGCGAGCATCGCGTTCGCCGCGTATTTCGTGAACTCGGCCGAGCGCACGTCCATGTACAGCGTGCGTTCGTGGTTGCGGTTGAACGGCGCATAGAGCTTCTTCATCAGCTCGCGGGCGCGCTCGCCCGGCACGTCGTCGTCGCAGCCGATCACGATGCGGTCCGGCCGCGTGAAATCGTCGACCGCCGCGCCTTCCTTCAGGAATTCCGGATTCGACACGACCGAGAACATCTGGTCGCTGCCGCGCTTCGCGAGTTCTTCCGCCACCGCCGCGCGCACGCGCTCGGCCGTGCCGACCGGCACCGTCGACTTGTCGACGATCACCTTGAAGCCCGTCATGTAACGGCCGATGTTGCGCGCCGCCGCGAGCACGTATTGCAGGTCGGCCGAGCCGTCCTCGTCGGGCGGCGTGCCGACCGCGATGAACTGCACGTCGCCGTGCGCGACCGCGGCCTCGATATCGGTCGAGAAGCGCAGGCGGCCCGCCGAGCGGTTGCGCGCGATCACTTCCTTGAGGCCCGGCTCGTGGATCGGCACGCCGCCGTTGTTCAGGATGTCGATCTTTGCCTGGTCGACGTCGAGACAGAACACGTCGTGCCCGATGTCGGCGAGACAGGCGCCGGTGACAAGACCTACGTAACCGCTGCCGATGATAGTCAGATTCATGATGTGTCGGACCTCTTGACCAATGATTCGAAATTCGTAAAACCGCGATGCCTGCGTGGCGCGGCCTCGGTACTCAGTACGCGTTGCTGCCGGTGAAGCCTTTCCAGAGCGTCAGCACGACGATCTTGATGTCGAGCCAGAACGACCAGTTCTGCATGTAGTACAGATCGAGCTTCACGCGCCCCATCATCTTCTCGATCTGGTCGGTCTCGCCGCGAAAGCCGTTGATCTGCGCCCAGCCGGTGATGCCCGGCTTGATCCGGTAGCGGAACATGTAGCCCTTGACGAGATCCTTGTAGATGTCGTCGTGCGCGAGCGCATGCGGGCGCGGGCCGACGACCGACATCTCGCCCTTCAATACGTTGATGAACTGCGGCAGCTCGTCGAGGCTCGTGCGGCGCAGGAACCGGCCGACCGGCGTCACGCGCGAGTCGTTCTTGGTCGCCTGCGTGACCTGCCCGGCCACTTCCTGGTGCACCTTCATCGAGCGGAACTTGTAGATCTCGAACTCGTGCCCGTCGATGCCCTTGCGCTTCTGGCGGAAGAACACCGGCCCGCGCGACGTCAGCTTGATCAGGCCGGCAATCAGCACCATCACCGGCGCGAGCGCGGTGAGCGCGGCCAGCGCGAACAGCCGGTCGAACACGAACTTCGGCAGGATCCGCACATCGGTGATCGGCGACGCCGCGAGGTTGATCGCCGGCACGCCGAGCACCTCGACCACTTCCTGGTTGAAGAACGACAGCGTGCGCACGTCCGGGATGAAGCGGATGTTGACGAAGTCGTGGCGGAACACGGTCACGATCTGGTGAATCCGGCGTTCCTCCGTGATCGGCAGCGTGAGCCACAGCTCGCTGATCGCGCGGCTGCGCACCAGCCACACCAGCGATTCGAACTGCCGCTCGATGCGCACGTCGTCGAGCGCGACCTCGCCCGGCGCTTCGCTTTCGTCGTATACGCACACCGGGTTGAAACCGGCTTCCGGCCGCGCCCGCATCTGCGCGATCAGCCGCCGCGCCGCCGGCGTACCGCCGACGATCGCGACCGCCTTCAGGTTGTAGCCGCCGCGGCGCAGCTGCCGCAGCACGACGTGCACGCAGGTTTTCGAGCCGGCGAGCAGCGCCATCGTCACGAGCGCCCAGTAACCCAGCCACAGCCGCGACAGGTCGCCCGACTGATGGAAGCTGAAGCTCATCAGGATGCCCGCGAGCTCGACCACGAGCCATGCGAACGCAACCCGGCCCACCAGCCCGACGAGACGCTTGCCGCGCCACGACTGGTAAATGCCGATGGCCGGAAAGAACACGACGACGAGCAGGCAGTCGAACAGCACCGTCGTGCGCTGCAGGTCGTTGAGCCAGATGCTGCCGTCGTGCAGTGCGGCGGCGATCAGCGCCCCCGCTACGACCATCGCGATATCGATGACTCTCGCCAGCACGCTCAACATGTCTGCTTCCTCTTTGAACAGGCGTTTGCCGAACAGCTCCTTGTGCGACCCGTGCCGCACATTCGATTCAAACGTTGCATGACGCTATTGAAGCGGTAAGAAAATTCCGCCTCAAGCGCACAAGTATTTCGAAAAATAATCGGAAATTCTTGCTGCGTAGTTTTTGAATTAAATCGGCATGTTTTCCCGAAATGATCGCGAATCGGGAATTTTTCGGAAGCTTTCCGGTTTCCGCTCACCCTTTGCGGGCGGTCAACACCAGCCGATTTACCGATTTATTTTTTATTTTTTTATTTGCACCGGATGCTGGCGTGGAAAATTCTTCCCGGTGAATGCCCGGCGAATATCAGGCAATGGGCCCGGTTTTATTGTCGATTTACTTCATGCTACAACGGCAGGCACTGACTTCAACCGTGGAGAGTGTCAACATGAATGCTCCGGCCGTGGCTGCCGAAACGCGCCATTCCCCTTCCGCCGCACCCGCCGCCGGCACGCGCGTCGCCGTGCAACCGGTGATTCTCGCCGGCGGCTCCGGCACACGCCTGTGGCCGATGTCGCGCGAGCGCTTTCCGAAACAGCTGATCGGCTTGCTCGGCGAACATTCGTTGCTGCAGTCGACCGCGCTGCGCCTCGACGGCCTGGCGGGCGATCATCCGCTGACCGACGACGTGCTGATCGTATGCGGCGAGGATCACCGCTTCACGACCGCCGAACAGCTGCGCCTGACCGGCAAGTCCGCGTCGATCATGCTCGAGCCGATCGCCCGCGACACCGCACCCGCGCTGACGCTCGCCGCGCTGCGGCTCGTCGCCGACGGCAACGACGCGATCATGACCGTGATGCCGGCCGACCATGCGGTGGCCGACCTGCCGCGCTTTCACGCCGCGGTCGCGGCCGGCGTGCACTGCGCGAAGCAAGGCCGGATCGCGACGATGGGCATCGTGCCCAAGCACGCGGAAACCGGCTACGGCTACATCCGCGTCGGCGCGCCGCTCGGCGACGCCGCGACGGGCAGCCTCGACGTGCGCCGCCTCGATCGTTTCGTCGAGAAACCGCATCTCGAACTCGCTCAGCAGTACGTCGCATCGGGCGAATACTGGTGGAACAGCGGGATCTTCATCGTGCGCGCATCGGTGTGGCTGAAGGCGATCCGCCAGCTCGAACCCGCGATCTACGCGGCCTGCGAACAGGCCGTCGCCCAGGGCAAGGCCGATGGCGATTTCTTCCGCGTCGATCGCGATGCATTCGCCGCGTCGCCGTCGAACTCGATCGACTACGCGGTGATGGAGCCGCTCGCGAGCCTGCCGCAACTGTGCGAGAGCGTCGTCGTGCCGCTCGACGCGGGCTGGTCGGACGTCGGCTCGTGGGATGCGATCTGGCAGATCTCGGAGAAGGACGAAGCCGGCAACGTCGGCCGCGGCCACGTGCTGCTCGAAGGCGCGGAATCGACGTTCGCGCATTCGGAAAGCCGGCTCGTCGCCTGCGTCGGCACGCAGAACCTCGTCGTCGTCGAAACCCCCGACGCCGTGCTCGTCGCGGACAAGTCGCGTGTGCAGGACGTGAAGAAAATCGTCGGGCGCATCAAGGCGCAACGCGGCGCGGAAGCGTCCGATCACCGCAAGGTGCATCGCCCGTGGGGCCACTACGACTCGGTCGACATGGGCGAACGCTTCCAGGTGAAACGCATCGTCGTGAAACCGGGTGCGCGGCTGTCGCTGCAGATGCACCACCACCGCGCCGAACACTGGATCGTCGTGCGCGGCACCGCGCGCATCACGCGCGGCGACGAAACGTTCCTGCTGTCCGAAAACGAATCGACGTACATCCCGCTCGGCGTGTCGCATCGCCTCGAGAACCCGGGCAAGATGCCGCTCGAGCTGATCGAAGTGCAGTCGGGCGCGTATCTCGGCGAGGACGACATCGTCCGCTTCGACGATACCTACGGCCGCCAGTAACACACATGCGCCCGGGGCGCCGCTTCGACGGCGGCGCCCCGGGCGATGCAGGCAGGCATGGAAAGACGGAGCTTCCGCGCGGGCGTCGTGGCACACGACGGCCCGCCCGTTTCACCGGTGCGGCGATCAGCCTACGCGGTACACGTATTCGCGACGCTCCTGCTGCACCGGATCGTTGCGGCTTTCGGACAGCGCGCTCGTGTGACGCTCGGCGATGAAGCGCTTGATGTCCGACTCCGCACGCGCGAGCGCGGACAGGCCGGCCAGCACCTCGCCTTGCGGCGCGCGTGCCGGTTCGTCGCTCGCGCCATGGCGATCGATCCACTGACGTGCCCAGTCGAGCGCGAACTGCTCGGCTTCCTCGGCATCGGTGAAGCGCGGGCCGATCAGGCCCGAACGCTCGACGCGCCGCTCGTCCTGCGAGATCTCGGCCCACGCGCGATACATCAGGTTCTGCACGGGCTGCGCGATGCCGCGGATCGTATAGCCGCGATACTCGTCGACTTGCGGTTCGGCCGCGGCGAAGCTCGCCGACGACGCACGCGCATGGCGCAACTCCACCGACCGCGCGCCCGGCACCACGAACGACGCGTCGGACGGCCGCGCCTCGGCGTCGTCCTGCATCGACGACTGCGACGCGCCTTCGCCATCCCAAACGTTTGCGTGCGCGACCGGCAATTGCCACGACTCGGGGTTTTGCCAGAACACGCCGCGCAAGCGATCGTTGTCGGGCACGGGCTCGGCACGGCGTGCGGGCACGACCGGCACCGGCGGCGGCGGGATATACGCGAACGTGCGCCCGCTGAACTGGGTCAGCACGTCGATCATCTGCAGCAGCGTGCCGGACGCCAGCCATTCCTCGTAACGGCGACGGCACGTCGGCCCGGACGGATAACGACCGGGCAGCTTCGACCAGGCTTCACCGGTCGTCAGGATCCAGAGCACCGCGTTGGCGACGACGCGCGGTTCGGCACGCGGACGCCCACGACGGTTCAGCCGGATGGGTTCATCGGCGATCAGCGTTGAAAGACGAAACCACTCTTCATCGTTAAGCTCATCGAAGAACATAGTAGATTTCTCCACGCAGCCAGGCCGGGGCTGCGATTGGCGGCGCCATCGCGACACATCGCGTCGCAGGGCGGCCAGGTTGCACATTATGCTTATCCGGTGTTGTGCATGCCGGTGCGACACCGCACTTTCACGGTGCCGCCATTCCCGGCAATGGCGCACAAATCACGGTCTCACTCCAATGTGGGAATTTTTGTGCACGAAGCATACCATCCCTAGGGTTTATCTCAATATGACAATGACTTAATGTTACGCACTGAAACAACCTGCCAAGGGTGCGTAATGTATTTACGCTTGAATTTTTTTGCGGGATCTTTATGCCCGACGCTGCAAAGGCCCGCCTGGCGGGGCTCTACAGCGTATGAAGAATGCCTGCGAATGGGCATTTTCGGGTCGCTCCGCCCCCTGCCGGCAACAATCCCGCGCATTGCTGCCCAACATCGGTAAATCAGGGAAAAAAGCGTAACAAGATATTCACGAATCGGTAAATCATTCAAATTCCGCCGATTTTAATTATCTCCGTGCACAATCTTTTTATTGTTTCTCTGCGAGTGATGAAAGCACGGTGACGTGCGATGCACGTCTTTCGCTGCATGCAAGTTCGTGACGCCTGTTACATCTTCGCGGCGGCAGGCGAGCGATGGTTCCGCATCATGTGCGGCGGTACCGTTTCGGGTCGGAACGGAAAAATGGAAACCGGTGCGCGGGACGCACCGGACGTGCGGCGGACGTGCGGCGGATGCGTCAGCGCAGATCGCCGGCCAGCGATGCGGTCACGTCCGCGTCCACGCGCTGCGCCGGCATCGTGTAGGCCGGGTGATCGCAGCCGATCGACAGCGCCGCCCCGCCCTTGAGCGCCGCGCGCATCGGCGCGTCGAGTTCGAAGCGCACGAAGTGCACGGCCGACGTCTTCTCGGCGTTGTCGCGCTCGAGATCCTCGTCGGCGATCGCATAAATGCGCGCGTACCCGTCGACCTGCAGGTACACGCGATCCTCGACACCGATCAGCCGCGCGAGCGCCGCGCGCCGTTCGACCTCGTGCTCATACTCGATCTGCATCGTCGCCTTCAGGTTCGTGCCGTCGGGCACGAGCGGCAGATACGCTTCCAGCTCCCCTTCGATGCCGGCCTGGTCGAAGATCTTCTCGATGTGCAGCATCTCCTGGATCTGATAGCGGATCGTCGTCTCGTCCTCGAACAGGAAGCGCAGGTGGTTGCCGAGGGCCACCGCGCGGCGGCGCTTGTACGCGACGAGCCGCGCGTGCTCGGCCTTGCGGATCTTCGCGTACGCTTCGAGCGTCAGCAGGGAGTCGCGGGTCAACGTCATGGGATGTCCTCGTGGGTCGGCCGGCGGCGGCTCAGATGCCGTATGCGCGGCGCAGCAGCGTGAGCGGATGCGCGAGCGGCGCGGACGGCAGCCCGTTGTCGTCGATGCCCTGCACGATGTGATGGCCGGCCAGCGCGCAGTCCGACGACACGAAATCCGGCTGCGGCTCGGCCATCGCCTTGAACACGGGCCCGCCGATCCGCATCGCGTCCGCATGAAACTCCTTTTTCACGCCGAACGTGCCCGCGTGGCCCGAGCAGCGCTCGACGACGTTCACGCGCGTATCGGGCACGAGCGACAGCGCGTCGGCCGTCTTGCGACCGATGTTCTGCACGCGCGCATGGCACGGCACGTGATACGACACGGTGCCGAGGCCCGTCTTGAAATCGGTCTTCAGCAACCCGTCGCGATGCCGCGCGATCACGTATTCGAACGGATCCCAGAATGCGTCGGCCACGGCACGCACCGCGTCGTCGCCGGGGAACATCAGCGGCAGCTCGCTCTTGTACATCAGCACGCAGCTCGGAATCGCGCCGATCAGTGCATAACCTTCGCGCGCATAGCGTTCGAGCACGGGCAGGTTCACGTCCTTCTTCGCGGCCACGCCGGCGAGATTGCCCTGCTCGAGCAGCGGCATTCCGCAGCAGGCTTCGCGCGTGACGAGCTCGTAAGGGATGTCGTTGTGCGCGAGGATCGCGAGCAGGTCGTGGCCGATGCCCGGCTCGTTGAAATTCACGTAGCAGGTCGCGTAGATCGCGACCTTGCCGGGCGTGCGTTCGCCGTCGCGCACGGGCAGGCCGTCCGACGGTTTCGCCGCGCGCCGGAACTTGCGCGGCGCGAATTCCGGCAGCCACGCATGGCGATCGACGCCGAGCGTCGCTTCGAGCGCATGACGCGCGGGCGGCGTACGGTTCACCGCGTTCACCGCCTGCGTGACGATCGGAATGCCGGCAAAGTGACCGAGGGCGTCGGTGTTCGACAGCACCTTGTCGCGCAATGTCGCTTCGCCGCGCTTGTAGCGCGCGGCCTTGCCGCGCAGCATCAGGTGCGGGAAGTCGACGTTCCATGCGTGCGGCGGCACGTACGGGCATTTCGTCATGTAGCAGAGGTCGCACAGGTAGCACTGGTCGACGACCTTGCCGAACGCCGCCTTCGGCACTTCCTCGATATCGCCCATCGGCGTGTCGTCGACCAGGTCGAACAGCGTCGGAAACGCGCCGCACAGCGACACACAACGCCGGCATCCGGCACAGATGTCGAACACGCGCGTCATTTCCGCGTCGATCGCGGCCTGGTCGTAGAACGCATCGGACTGCCAGTCGAGCGGATGCCGGGTCGGGGCTTCGAGACTGCCTTCCTTGTGGGGCATGGGGCGCTCCAGCGTGGCGCGCATGCGCGCCAGCGCCGCCCGCGCGATGCGGGCAGCGATGAACGAACAGCCGGCCGCTTGCCGGTCGCACGGCCTGCCGTGCGGCCCGCGGCGGCCCGTCAGTCGACGAGACTGTCCAGCGCCTTCGTATAGCGGTTCGCGTGGCTGCGTTCGGCCTTCGCGAGCGTCTCGAACCAGTTCGCGATTTCGTCGAAGCCCTCGTCGCGCGCCGTCTTCGCCATGCCCGGATACATGTCCGTGTATTCGTGCGTTTCGCCGGCGATCGCCGATTCGAGATTCTGTCGCGATGAACCGAACGGCAAGCCCGTTGCCGGATCGCCGACGGCTTCCAGGTATTCGAGATGGCCGTGCGCATGGCCGGTTTCGCCTTCGGCGGTCGAGCGGAACAGCGCGGCGACGTCGTTCTGGCCTTCGACGTCAGCCTTCGAAGCGAAATACAGATAACGCCGGTTCGCCTGCGATTCGCCCGCGAATGCGGCCTTCAGGTTCTCTTCGGTTTTGCTGCCCTTGAGCTGAGCCATTTGCGCCTCCGTTCGAGTCGGCGCGGCCGCGTGCGAAGCCGGGCCGATCAGGTATGTGGGGAACGATGCGTGCGCCGCGGCGCGCGTATCGCGTTCTTCAATCTAGGCGCTCGCGTTCGCATCCCCCAATAGGCTTTTTCAATCCGGACGATAGTCGGCGCGTTGCGGGGTGGGGTGCGATGCGTTGCGGGGTGGTGCGCGGGGTACGCGTGTGACGGGTGCGCGTGTGCGGGGTGCGGGGTGCGGGGTGCGGGGTGCGGGGTGCGGGGTGCGGGGTGCGGGGTGCGGGGTGCGGGGTGCGGGGTGCGGGGTGCGGGGTGCGGGGTGCGGCCTGCGCGTGTGCGTGTGCGTGTGCGTGTGCGTACTGCGTGTGCGTACTGCGTGTGAGTGCTGCGTGTGAGTGCTGCGTGTGCGTACTGCGTGCTGCGTGCGTGCCGCATGCATGCCGCGTACGTGCCGCGCGCCTCACGCGTCGGTCGCACGCCTGAGCAGCAATTCGCGTTCGCGCTCGTTGCGCGTCAGTTCCGCCGCGCGGCGGAATTCGGCCTTGGCCTCGTCGGCGCGGCCGAGCTTCGCCAGCAGATCGCCGCGCACGCTCGGCAGCCAGTGATAACGCGCAAGCGCCGGATCGTCGCGCAGCACGTCGACGAGTTCGAGCGCCGCAGCGGGCCCGAACGCCATCCCGACGGCCACCGCGCGATTCAGTTCGACGACCGGCGACGGCGCGACCTCGGCGAGCGCGTCGTACAGCGCGACGATCTGCGCCCAGTCCGTGTCCGCCGCCTGCCGCGCACGCACATGGCAGGCGGCGAGTGCAGCCTGCAACGCATACGGCCCGCGCACGCCGCCGAGCTTCGTCGCCTGCTCCAGCGCCGCGAGGCCGCGCCGGATCAAGAGCGGATCCCAGCGGCTGCGATCCTGGTCGAGCAGCAGGACGGGCCGGCCCTGCGCGTCGGTGCGCGCGTGCATGCGCGACGCCTGCAGTTCCATCAGCGCGACGAGCCCGAGCACTTCGCTCTCGTCCGGCGCCAGCCCGGCCAGCACGCGGCCGAGCCGCAGCGCCTCGTCGCACAGCGCCGGGCGCGTCCAGTCGTCGCCCGCGGTCGCCGCGTGGCCTTCGTTGAACACGAGATAGATCACCTCGAGCACCGACGCGAGCCGCGCGGGCCGCGCATCGGCGGCCGGCACCTCGAACGGCACGTGCGCGGCCGCGAGCGTGCGCTTGGCGCGCACGATCCGCTGCGCGATCGTCGGCTCGGGCGTCAGGAACGCGCGCGCGATCTCGCCCGTCGTCAGCCCGCCGAGCAGCCGCAGCGTCAGCGCGACGCGCGCATCGGTCGACAGCACCGGGTGGCACGACGTGAAGATCAGCCGCAGCAGATCGTCGCCGATGTCGTCGTCGCTCGCGTCGGCGAGCGCATCCACGATGTCGGGCACGACATGCGCTTCGAGCGCGTCCATCTCGTGGCCGAGCTGGTCGCGCTTCGCCGCGTGGAGCGACTCCTGCCGGACCCGGTCGAGCGCGCGGCGCTTCACGGCCGTCATCAGCCACGCGGCCGGGTTGTCGGGCACGCCGTCGACGGGCCAGTGCTCGAGCGCCGCGACGAGCGTGTCCTGCGCCAGCTCCTCGGCCACGCCGACGTCGCGTACCACGCGCGCGGCGCGCGCGATGATCTTGGGCGCCTCGATCCGCCAGACCGCTTCGATCGCACGGTGAGTCGCCTCGAGCGTCACGACGCCTGCCCCTGGGCGGACGCATCCAGCGGCATGGCCATCAGCTCCCATGCATGGCCGTCCGGATCGTCGAACCCGTGGCCGTACATGTTCGGATACTCGCGCGGCGCCTGCGGCGCGGACCCGCCGGCCGCGAGCGCCTTCGCGACGATCGCGTCGACCTCGGCGCGGCTGTCGCACGACAGGCACGTCAGCGCCTGCACCTGCGTCGCCGGATCGACGATGGTCTTGCCGGTGAAGGTCTGGAAAAACGGCCGCACGAGCAGCATCGCGAAAATCGTGTCGCTGATCTTGATGCAGGCGGCCTGTTCGTTGGTGTAGGCCGGCACGACCTCGAAACCGAGTGCCTGGTAGAACGTCTTCGCGCGCGGCAGGTCGGCCACGGGCAGGTTGATGAAAACCATCTTGTGCATGACGGATGCTCCGGTGAGATTGGATTCGGGTGGATTCAGGCCTGGGTGCGACCGACGTGGAGATCGCGGAACCGCTCGACCGCGTCGCTCGGGGTGAGGTCGTCGAGCTCGAACAGCGGCCGCACCTCGATCTCGCAGTCCATTTCGGCGCCGAACGGCGCGGGGAACCGGCGCGTCCATTCGAGCGCCTCGTCGCGCGAACGCACCTGGATCAGCGTATAGCCGGCGATCAGTTCCTTCGTTTCGGCAAACGGGCCGTCGATCACCGTGCCCTTGCCGCCCGTGTAGCGCACGCGCCAGCCGCGCGCGCTCGGCCGCAGCCCGTTCGCGTCGAGCAGCACGCCGGCCTTGGCCAGTTCCTCGTGGTAGACGGTCATGGCTTCGACCAGCCGGTTGTCCGGCAACGCGTCGGATTCGCTGACGGCGTTCGCCCGGATCATGATCATGAATCGCATCGTTTACTCCTTGTCATCGGTGGCAGGCGGCGCCCGTTCGGCGGCGCCTTATCCGGACGACGGCCGGAAGACGCGCGGATCGACACGTTCCGCGACCAATCAGGGTAAATACCGAGTCGCGGCATTCACAGGAAGCACGGGCCGACCGCGCGCACCTCGACCGTGCACCATTGCGCGGCCGGGCACTGGCGCGCGATCTCGATCGCTTCCTCGCGGGTGTCGACGTCGACGAGGAAGAAGCCGCCGACCATCTCCTTCACCTCCGCGAACGGGCCGTCGAGCAGGCGCGTCTCGCCGTCGCGCACCTGCACGCGCGTGCCGCGCTCGGAACGCTCCAGCGACTCGACACCGCGCAGCACGCCGCGCGCCTTCAGCGTCTCGGCGAAATCGACCATCCGCGCGTACAGCGCCTGGCCTTCGTCGAGCGTGCGCTCGGCGCGCTGGTCGGTCGGCTCGACAATCAACAGCATGTAAGACATGGATTTCTCCTGTGGGAACGGGGCGCGGCAGCGTGTGCTGCGCGATCGGGATGCGCCGTCGATGCAAAAGCGTAACAGCCGTCATGCGCCTTGCATCGTCGGCCGATCGGCACACTGGCCGGACGGCCAATTTGGCCGCTTCCTGACATTTTGCCGTCAAGATGCTTTCCCGAATCGTCGGATTTTCTTCCTGTGGACCGCCCCATGTCACGCCTGCTTTCGCCGCCTGCCGTTGCAGCGTTCATCGCCCTCTCCGCCCTCTCCGCCCTCTCCGCCCTCTTCGTCCTCCTCGCCGGGCCCGCCGCGGCCGCGCCGCCGGTCAGCGCCGGCTGCGGCGGCGCAACCACGCCGATTGCCGACCTCCGCGGCGCCGGCGGCCCGTCGCCGCTGGCCGGGCAAACGACCTCGATCGAAGCGGTCGTCACCGCGGCATTCACCGGCGCCGACGGCCTGGGCGGCTTCTTCGTCCAGCAGGCCGACGCGCAGCGACGGCACCGGCCGGGCGTCCCGGAAGGCGTGTTCGTGTACGCACCGAACGCGCGTGCTAAGGCCGGCGATCTCGTGCATCTCACGGGCCGCGTCGACGAGCGCTACGGCCGGACGCAGTTCACACTGTCGGGCGGCATGACCGTCTGCGCAAGCGGGCAGACCGTCACCCCGGCGACGCTTACGCTGCCGGTCGCCACGTTATCCGTGCTGGCCGCGCATGAGGGCATGCGTGTGCGCCTGCCGCAAACGCTGACGGTCAGCGATACCCACGCGCTCGGCCGCTACGGCAGCGTCGTCCTCAGCCACGGCCGGCTGCGCATCCCGACCCACATCGCACCGCCGGCCGAGGCCGCCACGCTCGCGGCAGCCAACGCACGCAACCGCATCGTGCTCGACGACGGCTCGAACCGCCGCGATCCCGCAACCGTGCGCTATCCGCCACCCGCGCTCAGCGCCGCCAACACGCTGCGCGCGGGCTACACGGTGCGCGGCGTCGAGGGTGTGCTCGAACTGCGCTACGGCGCATGGCGGCTGCAACCGGTTGCCGGCGCGGCGCCGGTCTTCGATGCCGCCTCGAACCCGCGTACCGATGCGCCGGCCCGTCATCCCGATGCCGACGCGCGCATCGTGTCGTTCAACGTATTCAACTATTTCAATGGTGACGGGCACGGCGGCGGATTCGATGCCCCGGCCGGCCGAGGAGCGAAAACGCCCGCCGTGTTCGCGCGGCAGGAGGCGAAGATCGTTGCGGCATTGCGCGCGCTGCGTGCCGACGTGATCGGGCTGATGGAAATCGCGAACAACGGCCATGGCGACACGAGCGCCGTGCGGCGTCTCGCCGCGCAGCTTGGCGAAGGCTGGCGCGCGGTCGATCCCGGCACCGCGCGCCTCGGCCGCGATGCAATCGCGGTCGCGCTGCTGTACGACAGCCGCACGGTCGAGCCGGTCGGCCGCGCCGCGACCGTCTCGCTCGGCGGCCGGCATCGCCCGCCGCTCGCGCAGACATTCCGGCGCATCGGCGGCACGCGTGCGTTGACGGTCGCGGTCAATCACCTGAAATCGAAGAACTGCCCGGACGCGACCGGCGCCGATCTCGACCAGTCGGACGGCCAGGGCTGCTGGAACGCGGCGCGCACGCGGGCCGCCGTGCGCATCGCCGACTGGCTCGCCGGATCGCCGACAGGCGCCGCGGCCGATGGCGTACTGCTGGTCGGTGACCTGAACAGCTACGCGAAGGAAGATCCGGTTCGCGCGCTCGAGTCGCGCGGCTACGCGAACCTGGTGGCGCGCTTCGCCGGCGATACTGCGTACAGCTACGTATTTCGCGGCGAGGCCGGCAGCCTCGATCACGCGCTCGCGACGCCGGCCCTGACCGCACGCGTCAAAGCCGTGCACGTCTGGCACATCAACGCCGATGAACCGTTTGCACTGCAACCCGTGCCCGATTACAAAACGGCCGCACATCGGTCGTCCTATTACGCACCCGACGCGTATCGATCGTCGGACCACGATCCCCTCGTCGTCGACCTCGCACTGGACAACGGCTCGCGAATGCCGGTCGCAGGCACAAACCCTGCTCGCCCGTACAGCGTCGATTAGTGCATTTGCATCAGCCCATCGCCTGCAATGGCACTATTTACCTGGTACCCCGGGCGACGCCATATTTACCGGGCATTCACTTCGTATCGCTTCTTGTTGCACGCGTTTCGCCCATTTGAGAATTTTTTTCAATCTTCGCGCGGCCCCGCGTGGCGGGGCTTCCCGGCAATTCCGCCAACGAATTGAAAATTTGTCTCGAAACTCAACCGGGCCAAGCGAATCACATTAGTTGCTGGGATTCGTCTTATCTTCAAATTGGCCTTGAATCGAAGGAGGATAAACACCATGGCGCTCACTGACTCGATCGAACACAAGCTGGACCGCGGCCTGTCCGACATTCGTCGCACGGGCCGGCGCGTGGGACGCACGACGCGCTCGGCCGCCCGCGACCTGCATGCCGACGTCACCGACGATCTGCGCGGGCTGGTAGATGAACTCGAAGATCTGCTGAAAAACGACGGCGACGGCGATATCGCCGCGCTGCGCAAGCGCGTGCAATCCAGGCTCGATGAAGCACGCGGCGCGCTCGACCATGCGTCGGGCAGCGCAGCCGCCCGGCTGCGCGATTCCGCCGAACGCGTGTCGCAGGTCGTGCAAGACAACCCGTGGCAAACCGCCGGCGTCGTTGCCGGCCTCGCGTTCGTTGCGGGCCTGCTCCTTGCCCGCCGTTGAACGGAGCCGGCCGTCCCGCCGCCCGCCCCGTCCGTCATCAATCAGACAAAGAAGGAGAAACGCCATGCAGAAGACCTTTGCCATGAAAGCCGCCGCCGCCGTCCTGCTCGGCAGCCTCGCGCTCGCCGGCTGCACGACCACCCCGGACAAGCCGGAAGGCGCCGCGGCCAGCGCGTCGAAGCGCCAGTCGATCGACGCCAGCGTCAACGCGACGCTCTCGCGTCTCTATTCGACGGTGCCGGGCTCGCGTGAACTCGTCGCGAAATCGCGCGGCGTGCTCGTGTTCCCGAGCGTGCTGCAGGCCGGCTTCATCGTCGGCGGCCAGTCCGGCAACGGCGCGCTGCGCGTCGGCGGCAGCACGGTCGGCTACTACAACACGTCGTCGCTGTCGGTCGGCCTGCAGGCCGGCGCGCAGTCGAAGGCGGTCGTGTTCCTGTTCATGACGCAGGATGCGCTCGACTCGTTCCGCAAGTCCGAAGGCTGGTCGGCCGGCGCCGACGCGTCGGTCGCGGTCGTGAAGGTCGGCGCGAACGGCGCGGTCGACTCCAACACGGCCACCGCACCGGTCGAGGTGCTGATCCTGACCAACGCCGGCCTGATGGGCGACCTGTCGGTGAACGGCACGAAGGTCACGAAGCTCAACATCTGACGATGCGGCACGCGGCGTTGCGCCGCGTTTGCTTCCCGGCAGCGCCGCGGCCCCGGCCGCGGCGTTTTCGCATGTGCCGCGCGTAGCCGCTATGATGGCGGCACCTTTGCGGGCATACTCCGGTTCGGGCCGCCCGGCGGATGGCCGCCCGCAGCGCGTTGCGCCGTGAACCCGTGACGATCGCGAACCGATCGCGCACGGGGCAACGAGATTCAATCAAACCACGCATCAATCTGCGCGAATGTCATCCATGGATAGCGGACACGACCACCAAAAATTCTTCTATTTCCTGCTGGCCGCGGTCACCGTCGGACTCTGCTGGATTCTCACGCCGTTTTCCGGCGCCGTGTTCTGGGGCACCATACTTGCGATCCTCTTCCAGCCCGTGCAGCGGTGGCTCGCCGCACGCTTCGGCAAGCGGCGCAACCTGGCCGCGCTCGTGACGCTGTCGCTGATCGTGCTGATCGTGATCCTGCCGCTCGTGTTCGTCGCCGCGACGCTCGTGCAGGAAATCGCGTACGTGTACCAGGAAATCAAGACCGCGCAGCCGAACTATTCGCAGTACTTCCAGGACATCATCCACGCGCTGCCTACCTCGATCCAGCACCTGCTGCAGAAATACGGCCTGAGCAACCTCCCGGGCATCCAGAAGAAGCTGACCGATGGCGCCGCGCAGATCAGCCAGCTCGCGGCAACCCAGGCGCTCAGCATCGGCCAGAACACCTTCCAGTTCGTCGTGAGCTTCGGCGTGATGCTGTACATGGTGTTCTTCCTGCTGCGCGACGGCGGCGAGATCGGCCGCCGCGTGCGCCGCGCGCTGCCGCTCGACGACGAGCACAAGAACCTGCTGCTGGCCAAGTTCACGACGGTCGTGCGCGCGACGGTGAAGGGCAACATCGCGGTCGCGCTCGTGCAGGGCGCGCTCGGCGGCCTGATCTTCTGGATCCTCGGGATCGAAGGCGTCGTGCTGTGGGGCGCGCTGATGGCGTTCCTGTCGCTGCTGCCCGCGATCGGCGCGAGCCTCGTATGGGTGCCGGCCGCGCTCTACTTCCTGATGATCGGCGCGGTGTGGAAATGCGCGATCCTCGTCGCGTTCTGCGTGGGCGTGATCGGCCTCGTCGACAACCTGCTGCGCCCGATCCTCGTCGGCAAGGACACGAAGATGCCCGACTGGGTCGTGCTGATCTCGACGCTCGGCGGGATGGCGCTGTTCGGCATCACCGGCTTCGTGATCGGGCCGCTCGTCGCCGCGCTGTTCATGGCGAGCTGGGACATCTACGCACGCGCCGAACAAGGCGAATGACGCAACGCGTGGCCACGTGCCACGCCCCAGCGGACATTCGCCGTCACGGATGACGAATGCGGATCACGACGGGCGCCACGGCGCCCGTCGCGTCATCCGCCGCGAGCGTCATCACGCCGCCATGCGGACCCACACGATACGAGTGGCCCGATACCAGCGGCATGCTTCGATCGTCGTGCGCATCGCGCCACGTTGCGCGCACACCCGACGCGGCATCCGGTACGAACGGCGCGCCGTCGGGCCCGACCAGCGCCACATGAGCCCCCGGCAAGCGCCGGCCATGTGCATCGAACCGCAGCGTGGCCACCGCCCCGCCGCTCTCCGCCTCGCGTCCCGGGGCCACCACGCCCGACCGCGCGTCGAGCGTCACGTCGTAGAGATCGACGAGCGCGCCGGCAAACCGCACGATACCGCCCGGCGCGGCATGCCCGGCCGCCATTGCATGCGACATCGCAAATGCAGCACCAAGCCCGATCGCGATCCTCGGCACAGGACTGGCGCGCCGCACCGTTCGATTGCGCGTCGCCGCCGATGCCGCCCGCTTCGCGTCGTTTCGCATGTTCACGCTCCTCTTCCGTGTAACCAGAAAAAAAGGCGACGTGACGCATCGGTCACGCCGCCATCTGCTGGCAATCACTTTAGGGAGACATGCCCCCACAATATATGAGACAAGTCCGAAACTTAGGCCCGGTTGATCGAACGCCTCGCAGTCGACACCCCCTCGCGGCAGCGTGCGAACGACATCGCACGCCGTGCCGCGGGCCGGTCACGCGTCCGGATCGACGCGCAGTACGAGCTTGCCGCGATGATCGCCGTCGAACAGGCGATTCAGCACGTCGGGCGCGTTTTCGAGACCGTCGGCAACCGTCTCCTCGGCCTTGAGCCGGCCGTCGCGCAGCCAGCCCGAGAGCGTCTGCACGGCCTCGCGGCTCTTGCGATAGTCGAGGATCAGGAAGCCGCGCATCGTCAGCCGCTTCGAGATCAGCACGCCGACGTCGTCCGCCGCCCGGCCGCTGTTGTAGTTCGAGATCACGCCGCACAGCGCGACGCGCCCGCCGATCACCATCCGCGACAGTACCGCGCGCATCACCTCGCCGCCGACGTTCTCGAAATTCACGTGCACGCCGTCCGGCGTCGCGGCCTTCAGCTGCTGACGGAAATCGTCGGCCTTGTAGTCGACGGCCGCATCGAAGCCGAGCGTCTCGGTCAGGTAGCGGCACTTGTCCGCGCCGCCCGCGATACCGACCACGCGCGCGCCGTGGATCTTGCCGATCTGGCCGGCGATCGAGCCGACCGAACCGGCTGCCGCCGACACCACGAGCGTCTCGCCCGGCTGCACCGGCGCGATGTCGGTCAGCCCGTAATACGCGGTCAGTCCGCTCATCCCGCACGCGCCGAGCAGCGTCGGCAGCGGCAGGCCCGACTGCGCGGGCAGCTTCACGAGCTGCGCGGCCTGGTCGGCCGGCACGACCGCGTAGTCCTGCCAGCCGACGAGCCCCTGCACGAGATCGCCTTCCGCGAAACCCGCGTTGCGCGACGCCACCACGCGCCCGATGCCGAGCGCGCGCATCACCTCGCCGATCGCCACCGGCGGCAGGTATTGCGGCACGTCGCTCATCCACACGCGGTTGGTCGGGTCCATCGACAGGTACAGCACGCGCACGAGCACCTCGCCGTCCGCAAGCGCCGGCACGGGCGCTTCGACGAGCGAGAAATGTTCGCGGCCGACCCGCCCTTCCGGGCGCGTCTTCAGCAGCAGTTGGCGGTTCACGGGTGTGGACACGATGTTCTCCTCCGGTCGTTGGTGTTCGGGATGCGCGTCAGACCGCGCACATGCCGCCGTCGATCACGAGTTCGGCGGCCGTCACGAAGCGGCTCTCGTCGGACGCGAGGTAAACGGCCGCGTGCGCGACGTCGTCCGGCTCGCCGAGCCGGCGCAGTGGAATGCCGCGCGCGAGCTTGCGCGTCGCGTCGCGTTCGCCGAGTGTCTGGAACAGCGGCTCGACGATGCCCGTGCGGATGAACGCCGGGTGAATCGAGTTGCAGCGCACGTCGAGCTCGCGGCGTGCGCAGTCGATCGCGACCGACTTCGTGAGCGACGCGACGGCCGCCTTCGACGCGTTGTACGCGGTGAAATCCGGCTCGACCTTGAACGCGGCGACCGACGAGATGTTGATGATCGATGCGGGATGGCTTTCCGCCAGATACGACAGCGCATGCTTGCAGCCGAGCACGATGCTCTCGACGTTGATCGCCATCACGCGCCGCCATTCGTTCAGCTCGATTTGCGCGGGCGAACCGATCGAGCCGACGCCCGCGTTGTTGACGAGCACCGACAGCCCGCCCATCGCGTCGACCGCCTGCGCGAGCAGCGCCTGCCAGCGCGCTTCGTCGCGCACGTCCTGCGTCGCGGCGAACGCGACCGGCGTCGCATGGCCTGCGTTGAGTTCCTGCGCGAACGCGTCGAGCACCGCCGCGTCGGCGATGTCGGTCACGAACACGCGTGCGCCCTGCTCGACCATCCGGCGCGCGATCGCGCGGCCGAGGCCGCCCGCGGCGCCCGTGATGTATGCGCACTTGCCGGCAAGGCGCGAAGAAACGACTGTCATGTGACCTGCTCCTATCGTGAATCGTCGTCGCGGAACGCTGCCGCGACGGATGTTCCGTGCCGGTTTCCGCCAGCGCGGGCCGGTTGACCGTGCGTCGCCATCACGAGGCGCCGCACGGTTTCCGCGAGTATATCGAGATGAGCGTGACGCGCGCCGGACACGCCGGGCAGCCTGCCCCGGTTGAACGACAGCCAGCGTACGCGAATGCCGCCGATCGATGAAATGAATCTTCGTTATGCCCGGTCATAGGCCCGGCTCATGACCTTCGCGTATCGGCACGCACGCGCAAGCCGCGCGGCCGGTCACGCTGACCGGCCGGTTCGTCGAATCGTGTCATGGCGAGGGTCGCGTTCCGCGCAGGCGAGGAAGCAATCGGGAAGACGGGCGGCGTGGAATCGTGCAACCGCCGGGGGAATGCGGCAGGAAAGCGGCGCGGGGGCGCCGCGGCCGGCGACCGTCAGAAGCCGTCGCCCGACGGCGCGCGCACGAACGCGCAGAGTTGCGGCGAATGCGTGTCGATCATCTGCTGGAACGGCGCGCGGTGCCCGTACGCGATGCCGGACACGAGCAGCAGGCAGACGGCCGCGACGCGCCGCGAGAATGCGCGCTGCCGCACACCGTCGTAGCCGCGCAGGAACACCAGCGCGACCAGCGCGCCGAGCATCCAGCCGACGATCACTTCAGGAACGGTATGCGAATGATCGAACACGCGCGCGACGGCCGTGACCGCGCCGATGGCCAGCCCGGCCGCGATGCCGGGCACCTTGCCCGGCCGGAACGCCTGCCACAGCATCGACAGCGCGACGGTCCACACCGACGTCGACAGCATCGTATGGCCGCTGATCACGCGGAAATCGAATTGCGGAAGCTCGATGCCGCACCCGGCATACAGGATCTTCGTGGCGCCGACGACGCTCATGCCGGCGGCGAGCAGCACGCCCCAGCGGGCGGCGAGGCGCCAGTCGGTCAGCGCGAGCCAGGCCGCGCAGGTCAGCGCGATCGGCAAGGTCAGCGCGGCATCGCCGATGTTGCTGATTTCACTCCACATAACGGACTTCGGACGACGATCGAAAGGCCGCAGTTTACCGCATGCACGCCGCGCGACTGTGTCAGCCTGTGACAGGCTGTATCAGCCCGCGACACCAGTAATCAGCAGCAGGTTCGTACCGGTGATGACGACGAACAGCGCCCACGCGGCGGCCTGCATCCCGCGCCCGATCGTGTGCTCGCCCATCGTGTTGCGATCGCTGACCGAGCGGATCAGCGGCCACATCGCGAACGGCAGCTGCAGGCTCAGCAGCACCTGGCTCCACACGAGCAGTTTCCCGACCGAGCCGTCGCCGAGCCACAGCACGCCGATCAGCGCGGGCACGAGCGCGAGCCCGCGCGTGATCAGCCGGCGCTGGTAGCACGGAATCTTCGTATGCAGGAAGCCGTCCATGATCACCTGGCCGGCGATCGTGCCGGTGAGCGTCGAGCTCTGCCCCGACGCGAGCAGCGCGATGCCGAACAGCAGCGCGGCCGCGCCGCCCGCGATCGGCGTAATCAGGTTGTAGGCTTGCTCGATGTCGGTCACGTTGTGCTGGCCCGTCGCATGGAACGCCGCGCCCGCGACGATCAGGATCGCCGCGTTGACGAGCATCGCGACGAACAGCGACACGCAGGTATCGATGCGCACCAGCGCGAGCGTGTCGCGGATCACCCCGCGCGCGCCGCCGACCACGCGCCGCGTCTGCACGACCGACGAATGCAGGTACAGGTTGTGCGGCATGATCGTCGCGCCGACGATGCCGAGCGCGAGCACGATCGCGTCCTTGCGGTCGTGGCCCGGATCGCCCGGCACCAGCCCGCCGGCCACCGCGTGCCAGTCGGGCGGCGTGATCGCGACCTGCGCGACGAAGCAGAACGCCATCGTCGCGATCAGCGCGAGCACGATCGCCTCGATCTGCCGGAACCCCTTGCCCTGCAGGCCGAGCACGATCACCGTGTCGAGCGCGGTCAGCACGATCCCCCACGCGAGCGGCACGCCGAGCAGCAGCTTGAACGCGAGCGCGCAGCCGAGGACTTCCGCGATGTCGCACGCGATGATCGACACCTCGGCGGTCACCCACTGCACGATGCGGCCAAACCGCCCGTAGCGGTCGTAGCTGGCCTGCGCGAGATCCCTGCCCGCCACGAGGCCGAGCCGCGCCGCGAGCATCTGCAGGAAGATCGCCGCGAGGCTCGAGAACGCGACGACCCACAGCAGCGAATAACCGAACTGCGAGCCGGCCTGGATGTCGGTCGCCCAGTTGCCGGGGTCCATGTAGCCGATCGCGACCAGCAGGCCGGGGCCGAAGAAGCGCTTGAGCTTCTGCCAGCGCGGCGCACCGGCATCGATCGTGATGCTGCCCTTTACTTCCGACGGGCAGAAAGGGGCGGTGGCGGTGGTGGGGAGGAAGGACATGGAAACCGGGGATCGAAATCGCGACAGGACGATTCTACGGGTATCCGTCCGGTTTTTTCCCGCGCGGTGGCACACGTGGTGCATTGCCCCCCGGCGCCGTCGCAGGCCTCCCCGTGCGCATCGGGCGTCGGCGCGCCGCGGGTGAGGATCCGTTCTCGCTCGGAAACGCGAAATTCGGTCGGCGACATCAGCATGCGCTGGCGGAACAGCTTCGCGAGCCGCTCGCCGCTGCCGAACCCGGTGCGGCGCGCGACCTTGTCGGCCGGCAGCGTCGTGTGGACCAGCATGTGGCAGGCGCGCTCGAGCCGCACGTGCTGGACGAATTCGGTCGGCGTCACGCCGATCTCCTTCTTGAAGCGCCGCAGGAAATTGCGCTCGCTCATCGCGGCGGCCTGCGCGGCGTTCGCGATCGAGATGCGGCTCACGCTCTGCGCGCGCAGCCGCTGCGCCGACATCCGGATCGACGGGCTCGCGCTCAGCTCGCGAAAGGCCCACATCGACTGCGCATAGCGTTGCTCGACCGGCCGCAGCATGTTGCTGGCGATCTCCTGCGCGGCGCCGTCGCCGAGATCGACGCGGAACATGTCGAGCACCGCGGCGAACACGTCGGCTTCGCCGGCCTGCAACTCGACCGTCGTGGCGACCCGGCGGCCGGCCCGGCCCGGCCGCCCTTCGATCGCCGCCGACGGTCGCTGCATGGCCGCGAGCGTCGGCAGGTCCATCGCGTCGACGATCCAGCGCGCATGGCGGCGAATGTCGGTGAGGCGACGCTGCAATGCGTCGTCCCAATTGACGGCCGCACGGTCGCCGTGAAGATGAAAGAACGCGAGCGCGCGGCGACCGTGCTCGTCGCCGAGTGGATCGGCCGCGATGCTCACGCCGGACGACGACTGCAACAGCCCCCCGCTTTCGGATACGTACTTCAACTGGTAGTCAGCACTGTATGCGTGCAGACGATTCGCCAGGTTGAAAGCCTCGCCAATACGCGCGGCCTGGGCCAACGAAAACCCCGTACTCAAATAGATAACGACCCACCTCTGATCTGCTGCATTCACTGGCCAAGCCCCCGACTTGTTTCGACTTCTTCTAATACCGTCGAACTGTCAGGCTTATATTTGGTTTGAATGCGTGCGACAGGACGGCTATCCCGAAATATGAAGCGACGGCATCTTAGCCGAACGGGTCGCGGCTTTGGCGCGAAATGGCCGACGTGGACAGCATGATGGCGGATTACTACAGGCTGCCAGGGGTTGCTGGCGGGCCGGTGCGGAATTGCACGGGCCGATATCGCCAATTGTTGCGATCGTGTACATCGAAATCCGCGCATTTTCATGACGACGAATTGCGGCGGTTATCCGGATAAATGCACAGCCGAATATCGGCGCAACCGATATCCCCATGTATTCAATGCCGTCGATCGCCACGCAGGAAAGCCCGCGTATCCGTTGCCTGCTCATCCTTTAGAATCGCTCCACCATTCATCACGCCACCCGCGCCCCGTGCCCGCCGACCATCGTCTCGACCTGAACCTGTTTCGCGTGCTCGACGCCGTCTACGTGCATGGCGGCATCGGCGCGGCCGCCCGCGCGCTGCATCTCACGCAGCCGGCCGTCACGCACGCGCTCAACCGGCTGCGCGCGCATTTCGACGATCCGCTGTTCGTGCGCCAGGGCAACCGTGTTGTCGCAACCGAACGCACGCGCTCGATCATCACGGACGTGCAACTGCATCTGAAGGGCCTGCAAGGCACCGCGCGCGCGCCGTCGGCATTCGATCCCGCGACGCTCGACCTGAGCATCGCGGTGGGCATTCGCGACGTGCTCGAATCGATCGCGCTGCCGCGGATCGTCGCGGCGTTCGCCGACGAAGCGCCGGGCCTGCGGCTCGTGAGCCGGCGCATCGCGGTAGCCGGGATCGAACGCGAACTCGCATCGGGCAATCTCGATCTCGCCATCGATCGCCGCGTGCCGACCGGCCCGCGCATCGCCACCGAACACCTGCTCGACGATTCGCTCGTCGTCGCACTGCGCCGCGATCATCCGCTTGCGCGCGAGCCGTTGCGGCGCGGCGACTATTTCGCGGCGCGGCATGTCGCGGTGTCGTCGCTCGGCGAGCCGCAATCGCTCGACGTGCTGCTCGGCAACGACGGCCGCTTTCGCGATATCCGGCTCACCTGTCAGCACTATTTCGCCGCGTGCCAGATCGCCGCGACCGGCAACCTGCTGGTCACGCTGCCGCACACCTATGCGTTGCGGATGGCCGCGATGCTGCCGATCGTCGTGCGACCGCTGCCGTTGCGGCTCAAGCCGTTCCCGCTCCTCGCGTACTGGCACGAATCGCGCGACGCCGATCGCGCGCACCAGTGGGTACGCGAGCGCATCGCCGCGCTCGTGCGCAGCAGCGCCGGCGGCGCGGACGCGTAGCCGCATCGCGCGCGCGCGCCGTAGCCGTAGCCGTAGCCGTAGCCGTAGCCGTAGCCGTAGCCGTAGCCGTAGCCGTAGCCATCGCCATCGCCATCGCCATCGCCATCGCCATCGGGGCGGTATGCTGACGGCTGCGCGCCGCCGCGCGGCGCCCACTTTCCGCTTCCCGGCTCCCTTATTCCCTTTTTCCTTTTCCCGCTGACCGGAGACTTGCCATGTCGCTCATCCACGCCGCCGCCGTCCTCGACGCCGATGCGCCCGATTACGTCGTCCAGCTTCAGGCCGGCACCCACGCGCTGACCGGCGACGAAGCCCCACGCGAGGGCGGCCAGGATCGCGGGCCGGCGCCCTATGAATTCGTGCTGGCCGGCCTCGCGCAATGCACGGCCGCGACGCTGCGCATGTACATGCAGCGCAAGGCGTGGCCGGCCGTGCGTATCGACGTGCGCACCGAGCTGCATGCCGATCGCGACGGCACGCAGTACGTGCGCCGTGTCGTGACGCTCGACGGCCCGCTCGACGATGCGCAACGCCAGCGCCTCGCCGAAATCTGCGAGAAGACGCCGGTCACGCAGTTCATCAAGCGCGGCACGCGGATCGACACGACGTTGAACTGACACGCAACGCACACGACACACGAGCGCCGCGCAAACCGCCGCGCAAAAGGAAACGGGGGGCCGCGCACGATGCGCGGCCCCCCGTTCGTCGATTCCGCCAGGCGCTTACAGTCCGAGCGCGGACAGGTCGAGCTTGCCGTCCTTCATCGGCGGGCACCAGAAATACGCGCCCGTCAGCGGCCGCGTGAAGCGGAACAGGCCGTCGACGATCCCGTCTTCCGCGCCGCTCATCCGGCGCATCTGCACGTCGAACGCGCGGAACGAGCAGCCGAACGCCACGAAGTAGAGGCCCGCGCGGCGCGCGTCCGACCACGGCGACGAACGGCGCAGCATGAACGCTTCGGGCTCGAAGCTTTCCTGCGCGGTGCGCTTCACGTGCGCGAACTCGGGTGCGTCGTCGAGTTCTTCGTTGTCCGAGCGGCGGCGCCCGATGATGTTGTCCATGTCGCCCGACGGAATGCGCTCCATCTGCTCGAAGTCGTGCAGCCATTGCTGGACCGCGACGAAGCTCGCACCGTCGAGCCCCGCGCCCTGCCCGGTCACGATTGCCGCGGCCACGGCTTCGTCACCTTCGGGGTTCTCGGTGCCGTCCTCGTAGCCGGACAGGTCGCGATCGTTCGAATAGCGGAAACCGTCGACCGCATCCTGCAACGCGAACGCCGGCGCCAGCGCGCGTTCGATCGCCCGCGCGCGCAGCACGATCTCGCCGCGATCGTCGCCGCGCAGCCAGACCCACACGTCGGCCGGCGTCGCCGGCAGCGTGCGGTCCTTCACCGCGAACGCCGGGAATCCGGTCAGGCCCGGCACCGGGTGCCCGAGGTGCGCCGCCAGCGCATGCCCGAACCCGACGACCGTGTCGCGTCCGTCGACGATCTCGCGCAGCGCGGCCAGCGCCGCCGCCACATTGCCGTCGTTCGACATCGTGAAAGTGAGGTATCGGGCCGCCGTATCGATCGGGGTCAGGATGCCTTGCTGAACGTCGCTCATCGTTTCCTCAGGAATGTATCGTGGTGAATCTGCGAGGGCCGCGGCGCGGTGCGCCGCAAACGTCGAAGTGTAATCGATGCGTGTGTCGGCCCCTGCGCTGCCGCACTGTGGAAGGCCCGCAAAAGAAGGGCCAAAGCCCTGAATACTAACCGTATCGACGCTGCAACGCCGCATTCGTCAGACGTTGCGGGGCGCCCGGCACTGCTGATAGAATCTTTCCACGTCTTTTCGGCGTCCTTTCAACCGTTCACTTCAGGGGAGGTGCAGATGTTCCGAATGCCAGCAACCTTCCCGAACGTGGTCCCACGGCGCAGCTGATCCAGCCCGCCGTCCGCGCCGGCTCCCGAGTTTTCCGCTAACCCGTCAGCCGCGCCGTTTCCCGACAGCCCGTTTCGTTTCGCCGCACGGTTTCCGCGCGGCCCGGCTGTTGCGTTTTCGATGTTCGCCCAACCGGAAAGCCCCGTCGCGCGATGCGCCGGGCAACGATAAATGACCAGAAAAACCCCCCATCTGGGCGGCCAGGCATTCCAGGCCGTCTTCGGCTTCACCTTCCGTTACTGGCGCAAGCAGCCGGCCCGCACCGCCACGGTCGCGAGCCTCGCGCTGCTCGCCGCGCTCGCCGACGTGCTCACGCCGCTGTTCGCCGGCCGCCTCGTCGACGCGCTGTCGACCGGGCTGACCGACCGCGCCGCCGCGTGGCATGCGGCCCTCGTCGCATTCGGCACGCTCGCCGCGCTCGGCCTCGGCGCGACGGTGCTGCGACAAGGCGTCTACCTGAACATCATCACGCTCACGCTGAAGATGATGAGCGAGATCGCGGCCGCGTCGTTCCATCGCGTGCAGCGCTTCTCGACCGACTGGCACGCGAACAGCTTCGCGGGCTCGACCGTGCGCAAGATCACGCGCGGCATCTGGGCGCTCGACCTGCTGAACGACACCGTGCTGATCGCGCTGTTGCCGTCGGTCACGATGCTCGTCGGCGCAACCGTGCTGCTCGGCACGCACTGGCCCGTGATGGGGCTCGTCGTCGGCGCGGGTTCGCTGCTGTACATCACGGTGACGGTTGCGGTGTCGCTCGGCATCGTCGCGCCGGCCGCCCGGCTCGGCAACCTGTGGGATACGCGCATGGGCGGCGCGCTCGCCGATGCCGTGAGCTGCAACGCGGTCGTGAAGGCGTTCGGCGCGGAAACGCGCGAGGAAGCGCGGCTCGCCCGCGTGATCGGCAAATGGCGGCAACGCACGCGCCGCACGTGGGTGCGCGGCACGCTCAACGGCGGGTTGCAGGGCGCGATGCTCGTCGCGATGCAGGCGGCGATGATCGGCGTCGCGCTGCGGCTGTGGGCAAACGACGAGGCGAGCGTCGGCGACATCGCGTTCGCGCTGACGATGTTCTTCATGCTGCAGGGCTACCTGCGCGACGTCGGCATGCACATCCGCAACCTGCAGCGCTCGGTGAACGACATGGAAGAACTCGTCGCGCTCGAACGCCAGCCGCTCGGCATCGACGATCGTCCCGGCGCGCCGGCCATCCGGATCGGGCAAGGCGAGATCCGCTTCGAGCACGTGACGTTCCGCTACGGCAATCATCCGGTGCCGCTGTACGACGATTTCTCGATGCGCATCGCGCCGGGCGAGCGGGTGGGCCTCGTCGGCCACTCGGGGTCGGGCAAGACGACGTTCATCAAGCTGATCCAGCGCCTGTACGACGTGTCGGGCGGCCGCATCACGATCGACGGCCAGGACATCGCGCAGGTCCGGCAGGATTCGCTGCGCAGCCAGATCGCGATCGTCCAGCAGGAGCCCGTGCTGTTCCACCGCACGCTCGCCGAGAACATCGCGTATGCACGCCCCGACGCGAGCCGGGCCGACATCGAGCGCGCCGCGCGGCTCGCCAGCGCGCACGACTTCATCGCCGCGCTGCCGGACGGTTATGACACGCTGGTCGGCGAACGCGGGATCAAGCTGTCGGGCGGCGAACGCCAGCGGGTCGCGATCGCGCGCGCGTTCCTCGCCGATGCGCCGATCCTGATCCTCGACGAAGCCACGTCGAGCCTCGACAGCGAAAGCGAGCTGCTGATCCAGCAGGCGATGGAGCGCCTGATGGTCGGTCGCACGACGCTGGTGGTCGCACACCGGCTGTCGACCGTGCGCGCGCTCGACCGGCTGCTGGTGCTCGACCGCGGCAAGGTGATCGAGGAAGGCAGCCACGACGCGCTGATCCGGATCGACGGCGGCATCTATCGCCGGCTGTTCGAGCGGCAGGCGCTGGAACTCGCGAAGGGGCTCGCCGATTCGCCGCGACGCACGGCGGACAATCATGCCGGGCCGCTCGGCGAGCCCGCCGAGGCGTGACGCAAGAAGGGCGCGACGCGCGCCGGTGGTGCGGCCATCACCGCCGGCGCGCGTCGACAAATGGATCCGGATCGAGGCCGTGCCAGGTGCACGGCCTTTTTTTCGGCCGCGAATTCCGCCCGCCCCGCCGGAAGCCGCGCGCCGCAAGGCCGCCTCTCCCGGTATCCCTTATCATGTGGGCCAGCAAGTTTGCGACAAGGGATCGACCATGTTTACAGGAATTGTCCAGGGCGTTGCCACCATCAAGACCATCGCCGACCACGGGGAACTGAGAACCTTCAGCATCGAATTCCCGGAACGGTTTACCGACGACATCGAGATCGGCGCCAGCGTCTCGGTCGACGGCGTCTGCCTGACGGTGACGACCATCCATTCGCCGGAACTGATCGACTTCGACGTGATGCTGCCGAGCCTGAAAATCACCACGCTGGCCGACCTCACGACAGGCGCGCGGATCAACGTGGAGCGGGCCGCGAAGGACGGCGCGGAGATCGGCGGGCATCCGCTGTCCGGCCATGTCGACTTCACCGGGACCATCCGGCACATCGCATCGTCCGAGCATAACCGGATGGTGCGCATCGGCGTGCCGGACGCATTCAAGCGGTACGTGTTCGCAAAGGGCTATATCGCGATCAACGGCTGCAGCCTGACGGTGTCCGACGTCAACCGCGACGAAGGCTGGTTCGATGTCTGGCTGATTCCCGAAACGCGACGCGCGACGACCTTCGATGCGAAAGGCGTCAACGACACGGTCAACATCGAGATCGAACGCAGCACGCAGGTGGTCGTGGACACGATCCGGGAATCGGTCAAGGAAACGCTCGGCGAACTGAACGGTGTCGTCACGGCGTTGCTGGCCGAAAAGGGCATCGATATCGAGGAACTGCTGGCGCGCCATGTCGCGCGCCTGCCGAAGCCGTAACGGATGCCGGCGCGCTAGGTGATCCGCTGGATCACCGAGTACCGGCCGCCGTCGGAAAACACCTCGACCCACGGCTCCGCTTCCTCGAACGTCCAGAGGACGAGATCGAGATCGACCGGTTCGTCGTCGTCGGGCCAGTGCATGTTCCACCCGCCCACGACAGCGACCACCCCGCCCGTGTAGAGCGGGCATTGCGCCATCCACTCACGCTCGTAGTCGTGTGCCGCGATGCCCTTGAAGTTGCCGTTGAATCCCCAGTCGCGTTGCCAGCCGTGCACGTCGAGATAGGCGTCGATCGCGGCTGAGCCGAAGCGGAACACCGCTTCGACCGGCGGGAGCGACGTAGCGTCGGACCGGCACAGCGGGCGTTCCGACCGCACGGGTTGCGCGGCGGGTTCCACGCGGCCCGATGTCCCGCCTTCGTCGAGATACACGTTCAGCCAGATGCCGTCCCGCTCGACGGAAACGCACGGCGCGCCTGCTTCAACGCCATGCCAGTAGCCGGTGACGGGTTCACCGCCACTCGCGAAGCGGTATTGACGGCATGGCCTGGCGAGGCGCCGCGCTTCGATCAGAAAGTCTTCCAGCGTCATTGAATGTCGTGCTCCCGGTTTCCGGCACCGCGGGTGCCGCATGGATGCGTCGGGCCGTCGCCCGCGACCGGACACGGATCATGTTCACTCGACGGCATCGACGCCACGATGAAGCGTTCGATGTCGCCCGCCACGTGTTCGGGCGTGCCGTCGCTCGAGAACCGCCTGCAGTTCAGGCGCATGAAGGCGGGAAACCGGTCGCGGATCTTGCGCATCTCGTCGGCTTCGTTCGCGTTCAGATAAGGCCGGGACATTTGCCGGGCCACGATCGTTTTCGCGCAGCGCTCGAGATCGAACGAAGGCAACAGGAGCGCGGTCAAGCCGTCCTCCTCGATGTCACGGCGAAGTGCCGGATAGGCCGGCGCGACATCGTCCGGATACAGCATGAACCCGGACGACACCGCGCAGATCGCAGGCGCCGACAGGTCACGCTTGAGTTGCTCGTACAGCCGGACGTTGTGCGACGCATACTCGGCATAACCGCGCTCCCGGATGAAATCGGCAATGTTCCCGTGCTCCGCCAGGAAGCATCGATCCACATCGACGAACCGCCAGTTCAGGCGCTCCGCGACGATCGCGCCGACCGTGGTCTTGCCGGCGCCGCCCGGTCCGATCAGATGTACCAGCAACGACACCTTCCCCCTCCCGCAAGCACCGCATCACCTTTCCTCGCCCGTGTCATTCGGCTTCGGCCTGCGCGCCCTTGCCCACCGCCACGCGCTGCGCGCGATAAATCCCCGCGTGCCCCGAGAACAGGTACGCAACGACACACGCGACGATCGCATACACGCCGATATCCGCCCCGAACAGTTCGATCGCCATGATCGTCGACGCGATCGGCGTGTTGGCCGCGCCCGCGAACACCGCGACGAAGCCGAGCCCCGCGAGCACGGGCACCGGCAGCGCCAGCACCTGGCCGAGCGCGTTGCCGAGCGTCGCGCCGATATAGAACAGCGGCGTCACTTCCCCGCCCTTGAACCCCGACGCGAGCGTGACGACGGTGAACGCGAACTTGCCCGCGAAGTCGTAGAGCGGCAACGGGCCGTGAAACGCGGCCTCGATCGTCGGGATGCCGAGGCCGAGATACTGCGGCACGTTCAACGCGGTCGCAGCCGCGGCGACCAGCAGGCCGCCGAGCACCGGCTGCAGCTGCGCATAACGGATGACGCGGCGGAACCACGCGGTCAGCGCATGCGTCGCGAACGCGAACAGCCGCCCGACCACGCCGAACGCCACGCCCGCGACGACCGTCACGGCCAGCCCCGTCGCCGACACGGCCGGCACTAACGGAATCGCATAGGCCGTGTGATGCACGCCCCACGCGCGACACACGACGTCCGCGACGATCGCCGACGCGACACAGGTCAGCAGCGCGTCGTACCGCACGCGCCCGATCGCCAGCACCTCGAGCCCGAACACGGCGCCCGCGAGCGGCGTGCCGAACACCGATGCGAAACCGGCCGCGATGCCGCCCATCAGCAGCACGCGGCGATGTTCGCGATCGAGACGGAACACGTGCGTGACGCGATCGGCGAGCGCGCCGCCCATCTGCACGGCCGTGCCCTCGCGGCCGGCCGAGCCGCCGAACAGGTGCGTGACGACGGTCGCGACGAGCACGAGCGGTGCCATCCGTTTCGGCACGAGCGCCTTCGGGTCGTGGATCTCGTCGATCAGCAGGTTGTTGCCGCGCGCGACGGACTGGCCGAAGCGATGGTAGATCCAGCCGGTCGCGAAACCGGCCGCCGGCAGCCCCCACAGCAGCCACGGATGCGCGACGCGCGTGCCGGTCGCCCAGTCGAGCGCGATCAGGAACAAGGCGGAAGCCGTGCCGGCCAGTGCGCCAAGCAGGGCCGAGAGCGCGAGCCAGCGGCATACGTAGCGCACGGTCGCGAGAAGATCGGCAGAAGTCGTGAAGAACATGATTTCCAGATTCGACGGAACATCAAAACCTGGGCGGCAGAATACCGCATGGACGGCCTGCGACCTCCTGACGACCCAGGAACACGCAGGCATCATCAGCCGGGCTTACCGGCGGTTGAGGGCCGCACCGTGCGCAACGCGCCGCGTACGACCGCAGGGAGGCATGCCATCTCCGCAGGCCGCCATTGTACGCGAGTACGCGACGCCCCGCGCCGCCCGCAATGCGGCCGCCGGCGCAGCGGAACGGGACGGGACGGCGTCGCCGGCCCGTTGAACGCCGTCAGTCGCGCAGCGGACGCGTGATGCGTGAGATCAGCTGGGGCGCAATCCGTTCGAGCGGCAGGATCGCCGACGCCGCCCCGATCGCGGCGGCCGCCTTCGGCATTCCGTACACGGCGCTCGTCGCTTCGTCCTGCGCGATCGTGTGGCAGCCCTTCGCGCGCATCGCCTTCAGGCCGAGCGCGCCGTCGCGCCCCATGCCCGTCAGCAGCACGCCGAACGCTTCGCCCTGCCAGCCGTCGGCGACGCTGTTGAAGAACACGTCGATCGACGGCCGGTACGGTGTCTCGACCGGATGCCGCGTATAGCCGAGCACGCCGCGCGGCGACAGGTAAAGGTGATCGTTGGTCGCCGCGAGCAGCACCTCGCCGGCCTGCGGCACGCTGCCCTGCCGCGCGACGCGCACCGGCAGCCGCGTATAGCCGTCGAGCCACTCGGCCATCCCGAGCGCGAACGCCTGGTCGACATGCTGGACGATCACGATCGCCGCCGGAAAGTCGGCCGGCAGCGCGCGCAGCAGCGCCGTCAGCGCGGTCGGCCCGCCCGCCGACGCGCCGATCGCGACGAGCGTCGGCTGGCCGCGCTCGGGCGCGGGCCCCGGCGGCACGAGCGCCGCGGAACGGCTTTCGAGCAGCCGGCCGATCTGGTCGATCTTCGCGAGCAGCGCCTGCGGCGACCCGTCGGCCGACAGCCCGAGCGCGAGCGTCGGCGTGTCGACCGCGTCGAGCGCACCCGCGCCCATCGCCTCGTAGACCGACGACGTGTTCGCGCTGACGCTCGCCGTCACGATCAGGATCGCGCAGGGCGCGCGCGCCATGATCCGGCGCGTCGCCGCGACACCGTCGACCTTCGGCATCACTAGATCCATCAGCACGAGATCGGGCGGATGCGCGACGCAGAAATCCACCGCCTCGTCGCCGTCGGTCGCGACCCACAGCACGCGATGGTCGGTGCGCAGCGCGATCACGCGGCGCAGCGCCTCCACGGCCAGCGGCAAGTCGTTGACGATGCCGATGTTCATCCTCGCGCGTCCCCGATCAGGTCGTGCACGGCGTCGAGCAGCGCCTCGTCGTGGAAGCTGCTCTTCGCGAGGTAGTAGTCGGCGCCCGCATCGAGCCCGCGACGGCGATCCTCGTCGCGATCCTTGTACGACACGATCATCACCGGCACGCGCTTGAGCATCGGATCGCCCTTGATCAGCGTGACGAGTTCGATGCCGTCCATGCGCGGCATGTCGACGTCCGTGACGACGAGATCGAACGCATCGCTGCGCACCGCGTTCCAGCCCTCCATCCCGTCGACCGCGACCGTCACGTCGTAGCCGCGCTTTTCCAGCAGCTTGCGTTCGAGCTCGCGCACCGTCAGCGAATCGTCGACGACGAGCACGCGGCGGCGCCGGTCGGCCAGCGCCAGTTGCGGGTCGCGCGTGAGCCGCGCGAGCTGCCCGCCGCGCACGAGCTTGTCGACCGAGCGGATCAGGTCCTCGACGTCGACGATCAGCACCGGGTCGCCGTTCTCGAGCAGCGCGCCGGCCGCGATGTTCTGGATCTTGTGCAGGCGGCTGTCGAGCGGCTGCACGACGAGCATCCGCTCGCCGAGGAAGCGGTCGACCGCGACGCCGTACAGCTCGGGTTCCCCGCCGACGACCACGACCGCCGTGCTCGTGCGCGCGACGTCGGGCTCACCCGCGTCGAGCAGCTGATGCGCGGCGACGAGGCCCGCGCGCCGGCCGTCGAACGGGAAATGCGGCTGCCCTTCGAGCACGTCGATATCGTCGTGCGAGAGTTCGAGCGTGCGGCGCACGTGCGCGAGCGGGAACGCATACGGCTCGCCACCGACCTCGACGAGCAGGCTGCGGATCACCGACAGCGTGAGCGGCAGCTGCAGCACGAAACGCATGCCCGCGCCCGGCTCGTTGAAGATCCGCACCGCGCCGCGCACGCCGCGCACCATCTCCTGCACCGCGTCGAGACCGACGCCGCGGCCCGACACGTCGGTCACCGCATCGCGCATCGAGAAACCCGGCAGCAGCAGGAACTCGAGCAGTTCGGGATCGGACAGCCGCGCGGCCGTCTCGTCGTCGGTCAGGCGCTGGCGCACGACGGCCGCGCGCAGCGCGTCCATGTCGACGCCCGGGCCGTCGTCGATCACGCTGACCAGCAGCGAGCCGGCACTGTGGCGCGCCTCCAGCGTCACGCTCGCCTCGGCCGGCTTGCCGCGCGCGCGCCGCGCCTCCGGCGAATCGACGCCGTGGTCGATCGCGTTGCGCAGCAGGTGGCCGAGCGGCGCGTCGAGCAGGTCGAGGATGTCTCGGTCGACCTGCGTGCCCTCGCCGACGATCGAGAAACGCACCTGCTTGCCGAGCGAACGCGCGAGATCGCGGACGATGCGCGGGTACGCACGCGTCGCGTCGCCGAACGGCCGCATCCGGCATTGCAGCGCCTCGTCGTACAGCTGCTCGGCGATATGCGTGCTGCGCCGCTCGAAGCGGTCGAATTCGTCCATGCGCTCGGCGAGCGAGCGCTGCAGGTCGTTCAGCATGTGCCGGACTTCGTTCATCGACGCGAGCATGCCCGCGTCGAGATCGTCGGCGAACTGTTCATACATCAAATCGAGCGAGCGGGCTGCGTCGCGCTGGGCGCGCTTCACGCGCAGCATCGATTCGGCGAACGGCTTGAGCCAGCGCGATTCGACCAGCGATTCGCCGGACAGGCTCAGCAGCCGGTTCAGCGTATCCGCGCGCACGCGGCGCATCGCGCCGGCGCCGGCCACGCGGCCGGCCTGGGCCGGATCGGGCACCGCGCCCGAGACCGCAAGCGGCGGCACCGCGGCACTCGCCCCGACGGGCTCGTTCGCGGCACCGTCGTGTTCGCGATACGGCACGACCGTCGGCGGCGCCTGCGGCGGGACGGCGCCCGACACCTGCATCGTCTGCGCGCCGTCGGCGCCCGTGAGCGCCGCCGCGAACACGTCGATCTCCGTCTGCGTCACCGGCTGCGCCTGCGGATCGCCGACGCGCACCAGCAAATCGACGCCCGCCAGCAGCACGTCGACGTGCGTGGCCGTCAGCGCGATCGTGCCGGCCTGCGCGGCGACGAAGCACTCCTCCATCCGCCCCGCGATGTCGACGCCGAGCGGCACGCCGACGATGCGCGCGGCCCCCTTCAGCGAATGCGCGGCGCGCATGCATGCCTCGAGCGCGACGGAATCGGGCTCGCCCGATTCGAGCGCGAGCAGCCGCTCGGACAGCGCCTGGGTCTGCGTGCGCGTCTCCTCGCGATACAGCTCGAGCAGCGACAGGTGGCTCAGGTCGTCATCGCCGCTCATCGCATGCTCCGTGTGACTGCGTCGAACAGGCGGTCGTCGTCGAGCAGGCCCACCGACTTGCCGCGCCACGACAGCACGCCGCGCGACAGGCCGGCGCTCGCGCGCCCGACCGTGGCCGGCACGGGCACCCAGTCGGATGCGCCGAAACGCAGCACGCCCTCGACTTCGTCGACCGGAAACACGACCGGCTCGCCCTGGTGCGCGGCGACCAGCAGCCGCGTGAAGCGGCCGTCGTCACTGCCCTTGCCGCCCTTGCCGCCCTTGCCGACATCGAGTCCGAGCAGCGCGCCGATCGAGATCGCGATGCGCAACGTGCCGCGGATGTTGACCACGCCGCGCACGGCCGAATTGCGGCGATGCGGCAGCGAATGGATCGGGCGCGTGCCGGCGATCTCGCGCAGCACGCCGATCGGCAGCGCGAGCCATTCGTCGGCCACGCGGAACGCCAGCGCCGCATGGCGCGTATCGGCGTCGGCGTCGCGCACGTGCGGCGCGCCGGGCGCGCTCATCCGGCGCGTGGCGTCGGCCATCTCGGCCGCGTCGAGCGGGCGCTCGAGCAGCTTCGCCGCGTGATACGCGTACACCGGGCAGTTCAGGCAGCGCAGGCACTCGTTCAGCCGCTCGCACGTGCGGTCGCCGCGCGTGCCGATCCGGTTCCAGCAATCGTCGACGTCGATCGTCGTCTCGTCAATGGCAGCGGCGGCGCGGTTCATGAATTCCTCTGGTCATCGCGGTGTCGGTCCCCAACCCGTAGTCTTGTCAGCCGGCCGAGCGCCGTGCACGCTCGAGCAGCCATTGCGCGCCCGCGCGATCGCCGCCGACGTCGAGCAGCGTCGCGAGATGGGTCAGCGCTTCGTGATGCGTGGGCCGCAGGTACAGTGCCTTCCTGTAGAAGTCGCCGGCTTCCGATGCTCGCCCGCGCGCATCCGCGATCAACCCGTTCAGGTAGAACGCATCGGCATGCGGCCCGACGCGCGCCGAGAACTGCGCGAGCACGCGCTCGGCCTCGTCGAACGCGCCGGCATTCGCCAGCGCCTGTGCGTCTTCCAGCGTCGGCGCGGGGCCTTCGGCCACCGGTGCGCCCGTTGCAACGGGCGCAACCGGTTCGGCCGCCACTGCCGGCAGCTCGGCCCGTGCGTCGAACGCGGCCGCGTGCATGGCCGGCGGCGCTGCCGCGAACGGCTCGCGTGCGTCGCCGAGCCAGGCCCGCGGCGCGACCGCCAGCACCGGGCGTGTCGCCGCGGGCGGCGCGACCGTGAAGCGCTCCGCGCGCCGGTACGGCGCCGCCGCCACGGACAGCGGCGCCGCCGGCCGGGCCGCGTAGGCATCGGGCGCCGCGCCGGCGGGCTCGCGATGAAACGCGAATGCCAGCGGCACGCGCGCCGAGCGCATCCCGTGCCGCATCGCGACCCCCGTCTCGGCCGGCCCGACGAACAGCACGCCGTCGTCGGCAAGACGCTCGCCGAGCGAGCGGATCACGCGATCCTGCGCATCGCGATCGAAGTAGATCAGCACGTTGCGGCAGAACACGAAATCGTAGCGAAGGCCCGTGTCCACCGCCGGTTCGACGAGGTTCGCCTGACTGAACTGCACACAGGCGCGCACGCGCTCGTCGAGCAGCCAGCCCTCGCGGGTCGGCGTGAAGTGCCGCGCGCGAAACTCCGTCGCGGTGCCGCGGAACGCGTTGCGCCCGTAACAGCCGAGCCGCGCCTGCTCGATCGCGCGCGTGCTGAGGTCGATCGCGTCGATCGTGAAACTGGCCGGGTCGAGCCCCGCGTCGAGCAGCGCCATCGCCGCCGAAAACGGTTCCTCGCCCGTCGAGCACGGTGCGCTCAGCACACGGATCACGCGGCCGGGCAGCGCCGCGAGCCGGTCGGCCGCGAGCCGCGCGAGCGTCGCGAAGGCCTCGCGGTCGCGGAAGAACCAGGTCTCGGGCACGACGAACAGCTCGATCAGCGCACGCCGTTCGTCGGCCGATGCGTTGAGCTGCTGCCAGTAGGCGTCGAGCGCGTCCTGCGTCACGGGCGGCCGCGCCGCCGACGACAGGCGCTCGCCGTCCGCCTGCAGCGCGTGCACGCGCTCCGTGAGCGCGCGGGTCAGGAAATCGTTGCCGAGCGAATCGGGGTCGATGCCGGTCTCGCGCAGCAGCCAGCCGCGAAATCGCGATTCGGACTCTTTCATGCGGACTCCCCCCTGTGGCCCGGCAGGCCATCGTCGAACAGATACAGGCGTGCAACGTCGTCGATCAGGTCGGCAACCGATACCTGCTGCACGACGCCGTCGGGCGTATTCGCGACGGGCCCGAGCCAGCGCGTGCGCGCGGTCGAGATGCCGCTCGCGCGAAACGCCGCGCGATCGATCCGCATCGTCTGCGTCGCACGCTCGACGATCAGCCCGATCGTGCGCTCGCCGCCCGCCTCGTGCGCCCGGTAGCGGACCATCACGAGCCGCGTCGAGCGCAGCGCATGCGCGCGGCGCCCGAGCGCCAGCATCGGCACGTCGATCACCGGCACCGGCTGGCCACCGCGCATCAGCAGCCCGGCAATCCATTCGGGTGCGCCGGGCACGGCCTTCGTGACCGCGAGCGGCAGCACCTCGTCGATGCCGGCCGCGTCGAGCGCATAGCGTTCGCCGTCGAGCTCGAACATCAGGAACAGCGCATGCGCGCCGTTCTGCGTGTCGGCGCGCGTCACGCGTCGACCTTGAAGCGCGACACGCTGGTGCGCAACTGGTTCGCGACGAGCGTCAGGTCGTCGATCGCCTGCGACGACTGGCGCAGCGACTCGGCCGTCTGCTGCGCGGCCTCCGACAGCTGCGACAGCGCCTGCGTGATCTGCTCCGCGCCGTTCGCCTGCGTCTGCATCCCTTCGTTGACCATCTGGAAGCGCGGCGAGAGCGTCTGCACCTCGGCGATGATCTGCGACAGCTGCCCGCCGACCTGCTGCACGTCGAGCATCCCCCGGCGCACTTCCTCGGAGAACTTGTCCATCCCCATCACGCCCGCCGATACCGCCGACTGGATTTCCTTCACCGTCTGCTCGATATCGTAGGTCGCGACCGCCGTCTGATCGGCGAGGCGGCGGATCTCGGTCGCGACGACCGCGAAGCCGCGGCCGTATTCGCCGGCCTTCTCGGCCTCGATCGCGGCGTTCAGCGACAGCAGGTTGGTCTGGTCGGCCACCTTGGTGATGGTCGCGACCACCTGGTTGATGTTCAGCGCCTTCTCGTTGAGGATCGCGAGCTTCGCGTTCACCGAGCCGGCCGCGTCCATCACGCTGCGCATCGTCTCGCCCATCCGCGTGAGCCCGCTCTGGCTCACGCCCGCGAGTGTGGCCGACTGCTCCGCCACGCCGGCCACTTCGTTCATCGTGCGCACCAGGTCGCGCGACGTCGCGAAGATTTCGCGCGAGGTCGCGCCGATCTCGGTCGTCGTCGCCGCGGTTTCGTTCGCGGTCGCCTGCTGCTCGCGCGACGTCGCCGCGATCTCGGCGACCGACGTCGTCACCTGCAGCGACGACTGCTGCGCACGCGCGACGAGCTCGGTCAGTTCGTCGGCCATCCGGTTGAAGCCCGTCTCGAGCGTGCCGAATTCGTCACGGCGGCGCAGGTCGAGGCGGCGCGTCAGGTTGCCGGTACGCATCACGTCGTGCACCTCGACGAGCCGCGCCATCGGGACGGTGACCGAACGGTACAGCATGTTGCCGAACCCGAGCGCGGACAGCAGCATGATCGCCAGTGCGGTCGCGAGCACCACCTCGGTGTCCTGCACGGATTCACGGATCAGCTTCGCCGACTGATCGGCGAACTTGCGGTTTTCCTGCACGAGGATATTCGCATTGCGCACGACCTCGGCCCATGCGGGCTGCACCTTCACATACCCGGCGACCGCATCGTCGTGCGATTGACGGTGCCGCTGCACCGCTTCGTTCAGCAGCGGCAGGTAGTGGTCGTAGGTGCCCCGGAAGGTCGCGAAGCGCTGCCGGTCGTCGTCGCGAAATATCGAGTTCTGGTACTCGACCGACAACGAATCGATGTCCTTCGCCGCCTCGGCGATCTTCGCGAGATCGCGCTGGACGCTTTCGGGATCGGTCTCGACGAACGTCGCCTGCTGCAGCAGCATGAACGATTCATTCACTGCGCCGCGCAGCGACGACGCGAGGTAGACGCCGGGCAGCGAATCGCGCTCGATGCTGACGGCTTCGCTGTTGATCGCACGCAATCGCTCGTAGGACACGCCGGCTGTCACCAGCATCAGCACGAACAGCACGCCGAAGCTGAGCAGGATGCGATTGCCGAGCGTCAGCCGGGCAGCGCCGATCGTCGGATGCAGGCTTTCATTGGTCGCGCGGGGCGTCACGGTGGCCATGTTCGTTATGGGCTTTCTAATATCAGCGTTGAAAAAATCCGCGCCCGCCTGCGCGCCGGACGGCGCGCCACGAGCGCATCAGGGCTTGCGGGCAGCGCGGCGCCGGCAGGCCGCGCCGCGACATCACCGCTCCGCTTGCGCCGGCAGCCGAAGCGCGACCATGAAGCCGCGCGCCGTATTGCGCATCAGGATCTGGCCGCGATGCCGCGCCGCCGTCGCGCGGACGAACGCGAGCCCGAGGCCGAAGCCGCCGCGCGCCGCGCCATGCGCGGATTCGAGCTGCACGAACGACTCGGTCGCGGCCGTGCGCTGCTCCGGCGCGATTCCCGCGCCGGTATCCTCGACGCCGATCAGCCATGCACCGTCCTCGCCGCTCAGCGTGCAGCGCACGTCCGTGCCGGCCGGGCCGTACTTCAGCCCGTTGTCGATCAGGTTCGCGACCGCGCGCGTCAGCATCATGCGGTCGCCCATCGTCACGCACTCGGTATCGGGCACGTGCGCGGTGACCCGGCTGCCGAGCCCGGCCGCCTTCTCCCACAGCTGGTCGACCGCGTCGAGCACGATCTCGTTGAGGTTCACGACCTCGTGCGCGCGGCGCTCAGACCGCGCGCGGGTCAGGTGGATGAAGCCGTCGGCAAGCGCGAGCGCGCGCCGCGCATGGCCGGCAATACGTTCCATGATCGCCGGCATCTCGCCGTGCTCGGCGCGGTAGACGTCGAGCAGCGCGAGGATCGACGTCTGCGGCGAACGCATGTCGTGCGACAGGAAATCGAGCGCCTCGTCGCGCTGCCGGGACATCAGGTACGAATTCGAGTGATAGCGGATCCGCGCGGCCAGTTCCATCGCGTCGGGGAGCTTCACCAGATAGTCGTTCGCGCCGGCGATGAACGCCTCGCGCTTGACGATCGGCTCCTCCTTCGCGGACAGGACGATGATCGGCACGCGAGCCGTGCCGGCGTCCGCGCGCCACGCACGGACGAGATCGAGGCCGTCGATCTCCGGCATCACGAGATCCTGCAGGATGACCGTCGGCTTCACGTCGCGCGCGACCGCCATCGCCCGGTGCGCGTCGGTGCACACGTGCAGGTCGATGTCGTGTTCGCTGCGCAGCGCGCGGCGGATCACCTCGCCGACGAACGGTTGATCGTCGACGAGAAGGACCGATAACCCCGATTCAAGACAATCCGAGGCATTATCAACGCTCGATTCTTTCATAAATACAGTTTCAAACGCCGATTCTCCAATCGATTCTTTCATAGGAGTTGTTTATCAGACTTGGACGCTATCTTAATTCGGCGGTTGAAAAAACCGCCCGATTCCGCCGATTTGGCCTGTCGGCATTGGCCTTGCAGGGCTCCGGACGCCGATTTCTCCCCGTTGGCGGCCGCATTACCTCCGCATCCTTTCTCTCAATAAACATAACCGGCTGATTCTAAATGAAATTAGAACACAGCATCTATCTCCTTCCGGTTTAGTTTTGCCAAATATGCAGAAAGAGACGGAATCAGTTAAATCAGATCATTTCCGGATTCGAAAGACGATAACGTTTGCGAGACCGGCGCCATAAGGTTTGCATGCGCTGCAAGGCTGGTTGTCCACCACATTTGGGGCCGGATGGAAATGTGCCGAATCGGCGGGCGCGAGGAAGAAAAAAGCGCGCCGGGCAACGATCGGCCCATGCGCGCTTCCGGTCGCCGGCACCGGCCGCTGGATGACGGCATGACGGTGCCGTGCAGCCTTATCCGCGCGCGTGCTGCGCGGACACTTCCTGCAGGTCGAGGTCGCGTTCGAGCGCGTGCAGCATTTCGTCGTGGATGCGGCCCGAACGGTGCAGGCGCAACAATTCGGCGCGCCCGGCCCTGATCGCGGCCAGCACGACGTCGTAGTGCGCGGTGCGCACTTCCGCCGGGTACGCCGGCTCGTCCTTCGCCCGCTCGGTCAATTCCGCGCGATACGTGTACTGCTCGAGCAGGCGCGGATGGATCACGACCCCGTGCTCGTCGCGCACGAGCGGCTGGATCGCCGCGAGTTGCGCGGCCTCGACGTACGCCCACGTCTGCGGCTCGGTCAGGTGGTGCGCCGCGCGTTCTTCGCGCTGCGGCAGGCGCAGCAGCCGGATCAGCGGCCCGATCGTCGTGCCTTGCAGCAGCACGGTGACGAGGATCACCGCGAACGACGCGACCAGGATCACGTCGCGACCGGGCATCGCCTCGGGCAGCGACAGCGCGATCGCCAGCGTGACGACGCCGCGCATCCCGGCCCAGCTCATGATCGTCGCGGCCTTCCAGTCCGGCGCCTCGCCGCGCCGCGCGATCCCGCGCACCGGCCACTTCAGCGCCTCGACCGCGTAGATCCACACGAAGCGCGACACGATCACCGCCGCCAGCACCGCGAACATCGGCGGCACCATCGTGGCGAGCACCTGCTCGAAGCCGCCGAGCCGGTGGATCGCGCCGCGCAGCGACAGCCCGATCAACACGAACACCATCGCTTCGAGCAGGAACACGATGACCTGCCAGAACGCGGTGCCGCGCGTGCGCACGGCCGCCGAGAACACCTCGTGCTGATGCCAGCCGACGATCATGCCGGCCGTGACGGTGGCGATCACGCCGGATACCTCGACCATTTCGCCCGCGATATAGGCGATCCAGCCGGTGATCACCGCGACGGTGATCACGAGATAGTCGTCGTCGAGCTGCTTCAGGAACCACACGACGAGCTTGCCGACCACAAAGCCGATCGCCACGCCGCCGAGCCCGAGCTCCGCGAAGCGCACGACCGCGTGCTCGAGGCTGAACGCGCCGGTGAGCGCGGCCGCGACCGCGAAGCGGAACAGCACGAGGCCGGCCGCATCGTTCAGCAGGCTCTCGCCTTCGAGCAGCACCATCAGCCGGCGCGGCAGCGCGACGCGTTCGAGCACGGCCTTCGCCGCAACGGCGTCGGGCGGCGACACGATCGCGCCGAGCGCGAAGCACGCGGCCCACGGCAGCGACGGCGCCACCCAGTGCACGGCAAAGCCGACCGCGAACGTCGTGAACACGACCGCGCCGATCGCCAGCAGCAGGATGCCGCCGACGTTGCGCTTGAACTCCTCCCACACCGAGAAGTACGCGCCGTCCATCAGCAGCGGCGGCAGGAACACCAGCAGCACCAGTTCGGGATCGAGATTGATCGGCGGCAGGCCGGGGATGAACGCGATGCCGATGCCGCCGATCAGCAGCGCGGCCGCGGGCGGCAGCCGCAGCCGCTTGGCGAGGCATTCGAGCGCGACGATCGCGAGAAATGACAACAAAACCAGCTTGAATGCCGAGACGGGAGACATGAATCGACCTCGTGAAGAATGAATTCGCGCTTTCCGGCGTCGTACCCCGGTCGGCAGTTTCGCGCGATTACATCACGAGGCGAGTCCCGCAGTCGAGCGTGTTCCGGCAGCCCGCCACGCGACGCGGGCACGATACCGGCGCGATGCGGGCCCGGCGCCGGCCCGCTGCGCGCGACGCCATGAAAAACGGCACGCGGGCCGGCCTAGTCGCCCACCCGCGTGCCGTCGCGGCACTACGCATCCCGCCCCGCGTTACCGGCGCCGCACGACCATCAGCCGCGGCTCGGTCATGTCCTCGATCGCGTAGCGGACCCCTTCGCGGCCGAGGCCCGAATCCTTCACGCCGCCGTACGGCATGTTGTCGACGCGGAACGACGGCACGTCGTTGATCACGACGCCGCCGACCTCCAGCTCGTCCCACGCGCGCTGCGCATGCGTGAGCGAATCGGTAAACACGCCGGCCTGCAGCCCGAAGTCGCTGTCGTTCACGCGGGCGAGCGCATCGTCGAACCGGTCGAACTTCTCGAGGATCGCGACGGGGCCGAACGCCTCCTTCCGGTACAGGTCCTGCTCGTGCCCGACGTTTTCCAGCAGCGTCGCTTCGAACATCGCGCCGTCGACCTTGCCGCCCGCGACGATCTTCGCGCCCGCCGCGACGGCCGCGTCCATCCATCCCGACAGCCGGCGGGATTCCGATTCGGAAATCATCGGCCCGACGAACGTCGACGGGTCCTTCGGATCGCCCATCTTCAGCGAACGCGTCTTTGCGATCAGCTTCTCGCGCAGCGCGTCGTACAGATCGGCATGGACGAGGATCCGCTGCACGCCGATGCAGCTCTGGCCCGACTGGTAGTACGCGCCAAACGCGAGGCGCTCGACCACGTAGTCGAGCCGGTCGCGTTGATCCGCATCGACGATCGCGGCCGCGTTGCCGCCGAGCTCCAGCACGACCTTCTTCTTGCCGGCCTTTTCCTTCAGCGCCCAGCCGACGGCCGGCGACCCCGTGAACGACAACAGCTTGAAACGCTCGTCGGTCGTGAACAGGTCGGCGCCGTCGCGATGCGCGGGCAGCACCGAGAATGCGCCCTTCGGCAAGTCGGTTTCGGCGAGTACCTCGCCGATGATCAGCGCGCCGATCGGCGTGCGGCTCGCGGGCTTCAGCACGAACGGACAGCCGGCCGCGAGCGCGGGCGCAACCTTGTGCGCGGCGAGGTTCAGCGGAAAGTTGAACGGCGAGATGAACGAGCACGGGCCGACCGGCACGCGCTTCGTGTAGCCCGTATAGCCCTGCGCGCGCGCGGAGATCTCGAGGTTGATGATCTCGCCGTCGATGCGCACCGACTCCTCGGACGCCACGCGGAACGTGTCGATCAGCCGCGTCACTTCGCCCTTCGAATCGTTGATCGGCTTGCCGGCCTCGATGCACAGCGCCTCGGCCAGCTCGTCGAAGCGCTCGCGAAAACGCGCGACGCAATGGTCGAGCACGGCCTGCCGCTTGTAGGCCGGCAGCTCGCGCATCGGCTTCGCGGCGTCGACCGCCGCGCCGATCGCCGCGTCGATGGCCTTCGCGTCGGCCAGCGCGACGCGCGTCGCGACCTTGCCGCTGAACTTGTCCGTCACATCCAGATCGGTGTTCGCGTAGACGGCTTCGTTGGCGAGGTAGTACGGATAGGTTTCCTTCAACATGGAACGACTCCTTCCTGTGGACGGGACATTCAGAGTTGCGCCGACAGGCGCTTGATCTCGCGGTTCAGCACGCGCTCGTTGTCCGAATAGTCGATCGGCACGTCGATCACGTGCACGCCCGGCGTAGAGAAACACTCGCGCAGCAACGGCTCGAGATCGTCCGCCGATTCGACGCGGTGCCCGTGCGCGCCGTAGCTTTGCGCATACGACACGAAATCGGGGTTCTGCAGCGTCATCGCGAAATCGGGGAAATTCATGTTCTCCTGCTTCCAGCGGATCATCCCGAAAGCGTCGTCGCGCAGGATCATCACGACGAGGTCGAGCTTCAGCCGCACCGCCGTTTCGAGCTCCTGCGAATTCATCATGAAGCCGCCGTCGCCGCACACGGCGATCACCTTGCGCTGCGGGTGCACGATCTTCGTCGCGATCGCCGACGGCAGGCCGGCGCCCATCGACGCGAGCGCGTTGTCGAGCAGCAGGGAATTCGGCTCGTGCGCGCGCCAGTAACGCGCGAACCAGATCTTGTACATCCCGTTGTCGAGACAGACGATGCCGTCGACCGGCAGCGCGTTGTAAAGATCGTTGACAATCCGCACCGGGTACATCGGGAAGCGCGGATCGTGCTGGCCCTTCTCCAGATGGGCGTCGAAATGCGCCTTGATCATCGTGAAGCGCGAGAAATCCCAGTGCGGCTGCGGTGCGAGCGCCTCCTTCATCTGCCACACCGCGTTCGCGATGTCGCCGACCACCTCGATCTGCGGGAAGTAGACGGGATCGACCTGTGCGCCGAGGAAGTTCACGTGGATCACGGTCTTGTCGTCGGTACGCATGAAGAACGGCGGCTTCTCGATCACGTCGTGGCCGACGTTGATGATGCAGTCCGCATGCTCGATCGCGCGGTGGACGAAATCGCCGTCGGACAGCGTCGCGTTGCCGAGCCACAGCGGGTGCGTCTCGTCGATCACGCCCTTGCCCATCTGCGTCGTGAAGAACGGGATGCCCGTCTTGTCGACGAATTCGAGCAGCATCTTGCAGGTGGTCTTGCGGTTGCCGCCCGCACCGATCATCAGCAGCGGATGGCGCGCGGCCTGGATCGCGTCGACCGCATGCGCGATCGCCTTTTCCTCCGCCACCGGCCGCCGGCTGTAGCTGCGCGGGATCGGCTTGCCGTCGCCCTCCTCGTGCGCGATGTCTTCCGGCAGCTCGAGGTGCGCGGCGCCCGGACGCTCCTCCTCCGCGCGGCGGAACGCCTCGCGCACGGCCGACGGGATGTTGCCGATCGACACGATCTGCCGCGTGAACTTCGTGAGCGGCTGCATCATGTCGACCACGTCGACGATCTGGAAGTGGCCCTGCTTGCTGGACTTGATCGGCTTCTGCCCGGTGATCATCAGCATCGGCATCCCGCCGAGCTGCGCATACGCGGCGGCCGTCACGAAGTTCGTCGCGCCGGGCCCGAGCGTGGCGATACACACGCCGGTACGGCCCGTCAGGCGGCCGTAGGTGGCGGCCATGAACCCGGCCGCCTGCTCGTGCCGGGTCAGCACGAGCTTGATCTTCGATCGCCGCAGCGATTCGAGCAGATCGAGGTTTTCTTCGCCGGGAATGCCGAACACGTACTCGACGCCTTCGGCTTCCAGCGCCTTCACGAACAGATCCGATGCTTTCATGGGGGACTCTCGGTTGATGCCGCCTGCCCGGCCTACGGACACGCAGCGTTCAGAACGCGCGCCGGCCTACGGCACGCGGACGCTTTACCTACTGGACACAAACCACGGCACTGCCCGCCGCGCAACGAGCGATGCGCGGCGGCGCCTCCGGATAGCGGAGGACAAACGGATCCGCCCGCGCGCGGCAAGCGCGCACGGGCGGCAAAGACGTGATTGATTGTAGACGGATTCGCAGAACTCCGACTTCGGCCGAATGGCCATTTGGCACGCAAACGAAGCGGGCAGCCCTAATGTAGCGGCTACCGAATAGCCCGACCCAACCCGACCCACCTGTGAACCATGGTTGACATACCGCAATCAATGCCCTACAGTGCGCCTACGTTCAGCATCCGGACCACCGACGTCTTCGACGCATGGTTTGCCGGCCTGCGGGATCGCGTCGCGAAGCGCCGCATCCAGGCACGCATCGACCGCCTGTCGATGGGCAATCCGGGCGACTGGAAATCCGCGGGCTCGCCGGTCGTCGAAATGCGGATCGACCACGGCCCTGGCTATCGCGTCTACTACGTCCGGCGCGGAACGATCTGGGTCATCCTGCTCTGCGGCGGCGATAAATCGACGCAACAGGCCGACATACGCGCCGCGCACGCGATGCTCGCGCACCTCGACATGGAGTAATCGATGGACAAGATCAGCACCCGGCCGTGGGATTCGGCCGACCATCTGAAGACCGAAGACGACATGGCCGACTACTTCGAAGCGTGCCTGCAGGAAGCCGGCGACGATCCGGCCTTCATCGCGCACGCGCTCGGCGTGATCGCACGCGCACGCGGCATGTCGCAGGTCGCGCGCGACGCGGGCCTGTCGCGCGAAGGGCTGTACAAGGCGCTGTCGCACGACGGCAACCCCAGCTTCGGCACCATCCTGAAGGTCATCAAGGCGCTCGGCCTGCAACTGCACGGCGCAAAAGCGCACGCATGACGCGCGGGCGCGGCCCGTCGCACCCTCCGCGCCCTCCCGCGATACCCGTGGCCGCGTCAGTGCAGCCAGCCGGCCGCCCAGCGCGGCACCAGCGACACCAGATACAACCCGAGCCCGATCAGCCCGCCGACCAGCGTGCCGTTGATGCGGATGTATTGCAGGTCCTTGCCGATGTTCAGCTCGATCTGCCGCGACATCTCGCGCGCATCCCAGTTGCGCACCGTGTCGCGGATATGACGCATCAGGAAATCCGCGAAATCCGGCGCCATCTCGTGCACCGCCTTCTCGACATGCTCGTTCAGCGACGCGCGCAATGCCGGACTCTCCGCCAGCCGCGCACCGAGCCAGCCGCCGAGCGTCGCGGCCTGCCGGTGCAGCGCCGAATCGGGGCGCGCGAGATCGGCCTTCAGCCACGCGCGCAACTGATCCCACAAGTCGCGGACATACTCGTTGAACGCGGCGCCGTCGCGAACGTAACGCTTGATCTCCTCGCCCTTCGCGATGAACGCGGGATCGTGCTTCAACCGCTCGGTCAGCCGCACGACCGTCCGGTCGAAGCGCTGCCGCAACTCGTGCTCGGGGTCCGCCGCCACGCCTTCCAGCACGCGGCTCACCGCGCTCGCGAGCATCCGCGCGCCGTTCTCGCCGAACCACTGCGTCGGCATGATCTTCTCGACCTTCGGGTACTGCGTCTTCAGCCATTCGACGATGAAGCCCGCGATCACCTCGCGGTTTTCTTCCTTGTCGAGCACGTCGACCACCTGTTCGATCGCGTCGTCGAGCAGCACCTGGTGGCGGCCGTCCTTCGTCAGCGTATCGAGGATCGCGCCGGCCGATTGCGACAGGTCGACCCGGTCGATCACCGCGCGAAACGCATCGTGGACGAACGACTGGATCCGCGCGTCGTCGGTCATGTCGAGCGCGAAACTCATCAGCTTCGTCACATAGCCGCCGAGCGCGTCAGTGTTTGCCGGCTCGCCGAGCCAAGCGCCGAGTTTCTGCGCGGGATCGTGCTGGCGGATCTGCGCGGCGAGCGCGTCGGGGCCGAGGAACTTCTCGCGCACGAACACCGCGAGGTTGTCGGCGATCTTGTCCTTGTTCTTCGGAATGATCTCGGTATGACGCGACACGAACGGGATCGGCACACGGCGGAACAGGGCGACGACCGCGAACCAGTCGGCGAGCGCGCCGACCATCGCGGCTTCGGCCACGGCCTTGAAGCCGTCGACCCACGGGCCACGCGGCAGCAGGATCGTCGCGACGAACACCGCGACGGCGGCCAGCAGCAGCCACAGCGCGCGGCGCTTGCTGCGTTTCAGTTCGAGGGCTTTGTCTGGCGTCATGGCGGCAGGCGAATCGGCGATGCCGCTAATATCCCCGATTTCGCACCGGCCGACAAACGCGCGGCATGAAACGCGACGGCCCCGCGCGACCGCCACCGGGCATGACGTCACCCGCCACGTCGTGCGATCGTCCGGCAAGCGCGCGGCCGGCGACGTCGTCGCCGACGTCATCCGTCCACCGCGCCCGCCATACTCGCCGCGCCTGCCGCCGTTACAGGAACGTCTTCAAATTCACCGTCGGATCGGCGAGCTTCACCGGATCGGGCACCGCCCCGGCCGCGATCAGCCGGCGCGATGCGCCGATGTCGCGCCCCTGGTTCGCCGCGGCCACCGCGACGATCCTGCCGTCGTCCCCCAGCCCGAACACCGTGAACGGCCCGTTCGCCGGATCGCCGCGCACGACGATCGTGCGTTCGCTGCCGAACAACCCGAGCATCTGCAGGTTGCAGTCGTACTGATCGGACCACAACCACGGCAGCTCGGCATAGGTTTCGTCGGCACCGAGCAGGTTCGCCGCCGCGACGGCCGGCTGGTTTTCGGCCACCTGCCACGATTCGATCCGCACGTGACGCCCAAGCAACGGATTGAAGTGCATCGTCACCTCGCCCGCCGCGAAGATCGCGGGATCGACCGTACGGCAGCCCGCGTCGACGCGTATCCCGTTGTCGACATCGAGCCCCGCTGCCTGCGCGAGCTCGACATTCGGCACCACCCCGATACCGACCACGACGAGATCGGCCGGCACGTCGCCACGATCGGTCTCGACGATCGCGCCGCCGCCCGGCGCGCGACGGATCGCGCGCGGCAGCGTCGCCATCCGGAAGACCACGCCGCGCGCGTCGTGCAGCCGATGCGCATACGCGCCGACGACTTCCGGCAACGCACGCTGCAGCAGGCGCGGCGCCGGATCGATCACCGTCACGTCGCAACCGAGCTGGCGCGCCGCCGCCGCGACCTCGAGGCCGATGAAACCGCCCCCGAGCACCGCCACGCGGCGCCCCGGCGCGAGCTGCGCGCGCAACGCACGCGCATCGTCGACCGTGCGGACGTAATGCGGCGTGACGCCTTCGTCGATCTCACCGCCAAACGTGCGCACCCGCGAGCCCGTGGCCAGCACGAGCCGCGCATAAGGCAGCGTCGTGCCGTCGCCGAGCCGCACGCGCAACGCATCGCGCTCGATCGCCTCGACACGCGTGCCGAGCCGCAGCTCGATGCGCTGCGCGTCGTACCACGCGGCATCGCGCACGAACGCACGCTGCTCGCCGCCCTCGCTCAGCAGCGCATCCTTCGACAGCGCGGGCCGGTCGTACGGCAGCTCGCGTTCCGCGCCGATCATCACGATGCGCGCCGCGGCGTCGCGCTCGCGCACCGCTTCGGCCGTGCGCCGCGCCGCGTGGCCGGCGCCGACGATCACGAACGGATCAGCCGACATTGACTTCCACCTGCCCGTCGACGATCCGGATCGGATAGGTGCGCACCGGCTCCGTGATCGGCGCGCATTTCGGCGCGCCCGTGCGAATGTCGATCAGCCCCTGGTGCAGCGGGCATTCGACGCAGCCGTCCTCCACATACCCCTCGGACAGCCGCGCATGACCGTGCGTGCAGAGATCGTGCATCGCGAACAGTTCGTCGCCGATCCGGAACACGGCGATCGGCTTCTGGCCGGCGACGCGCGCCGCCGGTTCGTCTTCGGAGAATTCGTCGAAAGCGCCGAGCGGATGCCACTCGGCGAGCGTTGCTTCAGTCATGACTGTTCCTTGCTTCCGTATCAGATCGGGGTCGCGAGCAGCGTCTGCACGCGCGACGTGTCGTAGATCACCCGCTTGGTCTTGTAGCGCAGCCCGTCCGGCGTGCGCACGACCGTGTCATAGTACTTGCCGGCCTGGTACACGTTCGACTCGCCGTTGCTGCGTGTCTGCACGACGACGTAGTTGCTCTCGGTGTCGATCTCGCCGTCACGTTCCGCGACGATCGTCAGGCCCGACGTCATGTGCCGGTACGTATGCTCTTCGTAGATGTTCGCGTGCCGCAGCGACACCACGCGGTCGCGCAGCATCCGCTGGTTCGTGCAGTGGACGATCCCGACCGGCAGCCCGAGGTCGGCGTTCTCCTTCGGCACGATTTCGTAAGTGCAGTCCTCGGTGAACATCGTCGGCCATTGCTCGAGCCGGTTGTTGTCGAGGTGCCCGATATAGCGGTTCTGGAGCATGTAAATCTCGAACCACGTCTTCATGTCTTCCGTCAGGTTTTCCATCGTTCCGTGCTCCCGCTTCAATAGCCCATCAGCTTCTGGTAGCCGACCCAGAACTTGCGGATCAGGCTTTCGGTGATCACCGTGTCCTGCTGGTCCGGATTGCCGCGCGACATCTCGATCACCGACGTCGCGTCGCCGTCGCGCACCGTGCCGCGCTGCACGAGCTCGGTCGCCTCCGTGTCCTCCATCGAGATATAGCCGGCCGGCCCGACGAGGTTCGCCTGCTTGATACGCAGCGCGCGCAGCTCGGGCGTATCGTCCGCGTAGCCGAAGAAGTGGAAGATCAGCTCGAAGTTGTCGGGGCCCTTCGGCAGGATCTGGCGTGCGACCAGCGTGTTGTGGATCTGCTGGATCACGAGCTGCGGGAAGATCGGCTGGATATGGTTCGTGCAGTCCTCGTCGTATTCCGACACGAGATCGAGAATCGATTCGTCTTCCAGATGGAAACCTTCGTCGAACGAGCGAATGTTCTGCTGCTTGTACGCGGCCGACGTATCGTCGCCCGTCTTCGTCACCGTGATGATGCTGTGCAGCCCGTGGTTCGCATCCGGAATCGAGCGCGCCTTCATCCCGACGCGGAAGATGTTGAAGGTCGTATGGAACAGGTGCAGCATGCTCGCGTGATACGGGTCCTTCACGTTCTCCATGTACAGCTTCCAGTTCGACTTCGAATACTGGCGCGTACAGCCGAGATACTCGATCGGCTTGTGGAAGATCCGGTCGATCCACGGGCGCATCTGCTCGCCGAGGTAGTCGGGCAGCGGCATCACGTCGTCGCTGAAGGTGGCGAACACGAGCCCGCGATAGCTGTCGACACGCAGCTTGCGCAGCCCGTGCTGCTTCGGGTCGAAGTCGGCCGGCATCCCGGACATCCCCTTCTGGCCGCGCCGGAACGGCACGCCGAGCAGGTTGCCCGCGTTGTCGAAGCTCCATTGGTGATACACGCACGTGTGCGAGCTCGCGTTGCCGCGCGACTTGCGGCACACCTGCGCGCCACGGTGCGCGCAGCGGTTCACCCACGCGGAAAGCGCGCCGTCCTCCGTGCGCGTGACGACCACCGGCGTATCGCCGACGAACGTGCTCTTGAAATCGCCGGCGTTCGGGATTTCCGCTTCCAGCGCGACGAAGTTCCACGTCGGGCCGCGAAAGATGCGTTCCTGCTCGCGTTCGTAGACGGCCTGCGAGCTGAACACCTTGTACGGCACGCGCGAGCCGTCGTCGTGCGGAAAGCTCACGTCGGACGCGTCGTCGCGCGAGGCGAACACGACGGGCGATTCTGTCTGCTCCATGTCGGACTCCTTGTGGTTCCGTTCGTTAACAAGATGGAGTCCATTTTTGAAAGGCTAATATTCCCCGTCTATCCGGAAAGTGCGATTGCGGCGGCGCAATATCCACTTTCGGCGGATTTCTGAGCTAGCATGACGGCACACACGACCCTGCGCACGATCGCGACCCATTCATCGGATCGAAGCGCGCGTCGCTCATACAAAGGCTGAGGCCCATGTCCCCAACGTCGTTCGAGCCGCTCGCGCTGCGCGCGCACCGGCTGTTCGAATCCCGCGATCTCGACGAGACGCGCGAGCGGATCTCGCGCGTGATGCAGCCGCATGCGCTGCTGCCGACCGGCCGCACGCATGGCGCGTCGCACATGGATTTCGTCAGGCTCGGCGGGCTCGGGATCGGCACGATCGCATTCGGCGACGCGATGCGCGTGCAGGTCGACGCGGTCGACGGCTACTACCTGCTGATGTTCTGCCTGTCCGGCCAGGCCGAGGTGCGCGCGATGGGGCGGCAGCTCGGCGTCGACGGCCAGACCGGCGTGCTGTGCGCGCCCGGCGAGCGCTTCGACGCGGTGCTGTCGGCCGATTGCGAGCAGTTCGTGCTGCGCATCGACGCGGCGACGGTCGGCTCGCTAACGGGCGACCCGCGCGCGACGCTCGACCCAGTGCTGCATGTCAGCGACGCCGCGCTCACCGCGTGGCGCCAGCAACTGATGCTCGTCGCACGCTCGCCCGAGCTGCTGGAGCGCGCGAACGCGAACCCGCGCGTCGCGTCACAGCTCGAGCACCTGCTGATCGACCTGCTGATCGAAGGCCACCCGCCTTCCGTGCTGCACGCCTCGCACCGCGACCCGGCGCCGGGCTTCGTGCGGCGCGCCCAGGAGTTCGTGAACGCGCACTACGCGCAGCCGCTGCAACTCGCCGATATCGTCCAGGCCGCCAACGTGCCGGAACGGACGCTGCGCGACGCGTTCCTGCAGTTCCGGGGAATGAGCCCGATGCAATACCTGCGCGCGACGCGGCTCGACCATGCGCGCGAGCTGCTGCGCGGCGCGGCGTCCGACCGGCGGATCGCCGATGTCGCGCTCGATTGCGGGTTTACACACCTTGGCCGGTTCGCGATCGCGTATCGGGAAAAGTTTGGCGAATCGCCGTCGGAAACGCTCGACGTGAAGCGATAGCGGCGTGCACGCTGGCGCGGCCCGTGGCCCGTGGCCGGTGGCTTGTGGCTTATGGCTTATGGCTTATGGCCTGCGACCCGCAAAGCCGGCGCGGCACTTGCATCGACGCGCGTGACATTACGACACCCCCTCCGCATCCACCGCCGCCCGCCGAAACAGACCGTTAGTTGCGATGCCTGAAAGCGGCGATGCCCTTCAGGCCGACGCCCCGATCATCTCCCGCGCAATCGCGCAGAACGCGGCCGTGGCGGCGCTTTCGCCGTGCAGCCGGCGGCTCATGATGATCGGCGACGTCGCGGCCGGCTCCGGCAACCGCCGGTAAACCACGCCCTTCACGCGCACGCCCTCCACGCTCTCCGGCACCAGCGACACGCCGACCTGCGCGGCCACGAGCCCGAGCGCCGTCTGCAGCTCGCGCACCTCGTGCACGGCCGCCGGCACCAGCGCGCCGTCGCGCAGCGCCGACAGCTGCTGATCGGCGAAGCTCGGCCGCGGCGTGCTCGGATAGACGATCAGCGTCTCGTTAGCGATATCCGCGAGCGCGAGCGGCCGATCGGGATCGGCGAGCGGATGCCCGACCGGCAGCGCGGCGATCAGCTTTTCCTCGATCAGCGCCTCGCGCACCAGCTGGTCGTCGTCGAACCGCAGGCGGCCGAACCCGACGTCGATCCGCCCGCCCTTCAGCGCGCCGAGCTGTTCGAGCGTGAACATTTCGATCAGCGACAGCTCGACGTCCGGCTGCGCCTCACGAAACGCGCGGATCACGTCCGGCAGCGCGCCGTACAGCGTCGACGGCACGAAACCGATCACGATCCGCTCCGACAGCTGCGCGAGCCGCCGCGTCAGCGGGCCGAGCTCGTCGGCCTGGTCGACGAGGCGCTTCGCCTGCGCGTAGAACACGCGCCCCGCATCCGTCAGTTTCAGCGGCCGCGCGCCGCGCTCGAACAGCGGCAGCCCGATCTCGTCCTCGATCGCCTGGAGCTGGCGGCTCAGCGGCGGCTGCGTCATGTGCAACCGCTCGGCCGCCCGCGTGATGTTCATTTCCTCGGCGACGGCGATGAAGTAGCGGAGCTGGCGCAATTCCATTTCATGCCTCAAAGGTATGGAAGTAGTCGGAAAGAGTGTTGGACGACGCGGGGCGGGAATTCCTACCATGTGCACCAACAGGAGGAATCGCATGATAGCAACTGCCGCCACCATCGACCGCATCGAGACTTTGCTGGTCGACGTGCCGACGATCAGGCCCCACAAATTGTCGGTCGCCACGATGAATTGCCAGACCCTCGTGCTGGTTCGTGTTCGATGCACGGACGGTATCGAAGGCGTCGGCGAGGCGACGACCATCGGCGGTCTCGCCTACGGCGAGGAAAGCCCCGAAAGCATCAAGGTCAACATCGACACCTACTTCGCGCCGCTGCTGCAGGGCATGGACGCGACCCGCCCGGGCGCCGCGATGGCGCGCGCCCGCAAGGTGTTCCAGGGCAACCGCTTCGCGAAGTGCGCGATCGAGACCGCGCTGTTCGACGCGCAGGCGCGCCGCCTCGGCGTGCCGCTGTCGGAACTGTTCGGCGGCCGCCGGGCCGACGCGGTGGACGTCGCCTGGACGCTCGCGAGCGGCGACACGCAGCGCGACATCGCGGAAGCCGAAGCGATGCTCGACGCGCGCCGCCATCGTGCGTTCAAGCTGAAGATCGGCTCGAACGCGGTCGCCGACGACGTCGCGCACGTCGTCGCGATCAAGCGCGCGCTCGGCGAGCGCGGCGACGTGCGGGTCGACGTGAACCAGGCATGGAGCGAAACCGACGCGATCTGGGCCGGCGCACGGCTCGCGGAAGCGGGCGTGAGCCTCGTCGAGCAGCCGATCGCCGCGACCAACCGCGCGGGGCTGAAACGCCTCACGCAGCTCGCGCAGGTGCCGATCATGGCCGACGAGGCGCTGCACGGCCCCGTCGATGCGTTCGCGCTCGCGCAGGATCGCGCGGCCGACGTGTTCGCGGTGAAGATCGCGCAATCGGGCGGCCTGCAGGGCGCGGCGAGCGTCGCGTCGATCGCGGCGGCGGCCGGCATCGAACTGTACGGCGGCACGATGCTCGAGGGCGCGGCCGGCACGATGGCGTCCGCGCAACTGTTCAGCACGTTCGACTCGCTGAAATGGGGCACCGAGCTGTTCGGCCCACTGCTGCTCACCGAGGAAATCCTCGTCGAGCCGCTGCGCTACGAGGATTTCAAGCTGCACCTGCCGGCGACACCCGGCCTCGGCATCACCTTCGACTGGGCCCGCATCGAACGCATGAAGCGCGACGCCCGCTGATCCCCACACGACAACCGAAACCGGAGACACACATGGACAAGCAAGCCATCGACGCCCTGCTGAAGACGTTCGACGACGCCGCGGAGAAGCCCGGCAACCCGCGCGTGCGCGCGATCGTCAACCGGATCATGAAGGACATCTGCTACACGATCGAGGATTTCGACGTGCAGCCGAGCGAATTCTGGACCGCGCTCAACTACCTGAACGAAGCGGGCAAGGAGCTCGGCCTGATCGCCGCGGGCCTCGGCCTCGAGCGCTTCCTCGACGTGCGGATGGACGAAGCCGAAGCGAAGGCCGGCATCGAGGGCGGCACGCCGCGCACGATCGAGGGGCCGCTGTACGTTGCCGGCGCGCCGGAATCGGTCGGCCATGCGCGCCTCGACGACGGCACCGATCCGGGCCAGACGCTCGTGATGCGCGGCAAGGTGCTCGGCCACGACGGCGCGCCGATCGCGAACGCGCTCGTCGAGGTGTGGCATGCGAACCATCTCGGCAACTACTCGTACTTCGACCAGTCGCAGCCCGCGTTCAACCTGCGCCGTTCGATCCGCACCGACGCGGAAGGCCGCTACAGCTTCCGCAGCGTGGTGCCGGTCGGCTACAGCGTGCCGCCGGGCGGCAAGACCGAGCAACTGCTCGACCAGCTCGGCCGCCACGGCCATCGTCCGGCGCACATTCACTTCTTCGTTTCGGCGGACGGTTATCGTAAGCTGACGACGCAGATCAACATCGAAGGCGATCCGCACCTGTGGGACGACTTCGCATTCGCAACGCGCGACGGGCTGATCCCGGCAGTGAAGCAGGCCGAAGGCGCGGAAGGCAAGCCGTACGGCGTCGACGGGCAGTTCGCGCTGATCGACTTCGATTTCTCGCTGCTCAAGGAAAAGCAGGACGTGCCGGCAAGCGAAGTCGAGCGAGCCCGCGCGCAGGCGTGAGCGGCCTTCCCGTTCGACGAATCGACAACGCAAGGAGTGCAGGATGCTGTTTCATGTGGAAATGACCGTCCGTCTGCCGACGGACATGGATCCGGTCAAGGCGGCCACGCTGAAGGCGGAAGAAAAGGCGATGTGCCAGCGGCTGATGAACGAAGGTATCTGGCGTCATCTGTGGCGGATCGCGGGGCAGTATGCGAACGTCAGCATTTTTGATGTCGAGAGCGTGCAGCAACTGCATGATCTGCTCAGCCAATTGCCGCTGTTTCCGTATATGGAGCTCGAGGTGCGGGCACTGTGCCGGCATCCGTCTTCGGTGCGGGAAGACGATCGGTAATTCCCCAAGCGGCCCATGCTGCCGGTTACCCGGCACATGGGCCCGCGCGGGGACTGAAACGCCCTGCGTTTGCACGCGATATCAGCTCTCTATCGCCGTCTCCGCAGCTCATCTAGAAGACGCTGACTTCGTGACTTCTCCTGCCACCTGTAGCCCGTTCAGCGACAGATCCATTCGGAGCGGCTTATCCGGATCGAGCTTCTTTTTCTCAATCACCCGCTTCCAATCTCCTGACGCTCCGGGGGCGCGGTACAACGCAACGATCGCCACGTACTTCGTCTCGCGTTGCATGGGCTGCGACAAACTCGACGACGCGCCAGGATTCACAACCGTCGACATATCTGCCTGCAGATCCGGCGCGAGAACAGTCCGATCGCTCTTCAACAGGTCCGCGTACGTTGCTTCATCGAATATCTTGCGATCCTTCAACTGATACACGCGAACGGCCACCGATGTCGCTCGCCCCGCCTCATCCGGATTCAGTGCAGCCCGTGCCGTGAAATCGACATTCAGCACCTTCACCTGCTTGAAAAACACTGCACGATAGGCATTCGACGATGCATCCGAGACGGACTGCCAGGCACCGCAGCCCGACAAAAGCACTGCTGCGGCAACGGTTGCCGCGCTCATTCGATTGAACATGAAGACTCCGGAATCAGATCGTGCGTGGCACGGGATGCGAGTTCGATTGACGTGTCGGAAATGCCTCGTAGACACCGAGCGGGATATCGATCAAGCGCGCGTCCCCGGAGGGCAACACCGTAGTCCAGCCGAGACGCGGCGCAGGATCTGCACGCCCTGCCCCGACAACCGGACTCGGAACGAAGCGGGACGACACTTCCATTCGCAAATGCACATCGGCTTTCACGCCGACATACAACCGAATGAATGCCATCAACTCGCGATGCAACGACGCGCCTGGCAACAGATCATGCGCCTGCTGCACATCGTCAGGACGCAGCGTCACACGCACCGCACGGCTGCGATACGCGATGCGCCTGCCGAGCACGTAACCCCCGCCGAGACCGACACGCCGGTCGTCCCGTGAAGCTGCAATCGCCGCGCGTGTCGACGTCAGCGGTCTCGGCTGGCCGGCGCTCGTCTTCACAGCCCAGAACTCGTCGACGCGAACGCCGACGCGCGGCGCGGCAAGCGCAATGACGCCGGCCAGCCCTTCGGATGTTCGCGTGCGCTGAATCAGGAGACCGAGCAGCGCCAGCATTCGCGATGCCGGCAAACCGGCGCGCGCGGGCTTGTCGCCCCATCCGAACCCTGCCAGACACAACAGGCTCCGGGAATAATCGTCGACACCGCCGGCCTGAAAACGCTCGGGATAGCGGTATTTCTTCCATGTGCGGTACAGCAGCGTCGCGATGCGATGATTGAACGGGTCGAGAAACGCCTCGACCGCTTCATGCCCCTCTTCGCGAAGCGCGATCTCGTCGATCGTATGCGACGGCATCGCCGCATCGACCCCGTACAGCCCCATGAACGTCGTGCGGATGGTCGGTGGCGCATCGCCATCCTCGTCGTCGATCTCGACCACCGCCATCTCGCCGGCCGGAAAGCCCAAACGAGGACGCGGCCGGAATCGCACCGGCTCGTGTTCCGGCGTATCGCGCGTGCCGAATTCGGGCGCGTCGGGATCACCAGCTTCCAGCAGCCGACAGAACTGCATGAAGCTCATCTTCGGCGCACGCGCCAGCAGGCTCCCGACGATTGCCGGAAGCGCTTGTGCATCGGTCGCTTCGATGCCAACCCGATTGAATGACCGCCTCATAATGCCGCCCTCTGCACCTTGCCGCGCGGCCACTCGGTCCGAAGCTGGGACGGCAGGCTGACGATCGCCAGCTTCGTAAAGAGGTTGATCTCCGCATATGCCTCGAAGAACCGATGCAGCAATTCCCCGAACAGCATCACGTCGCCTTCGCCGGAAAACGCGTGCGAGTCGAGCGTGATCTCGATCAGCACGCCCCGCTCGACCGCACCGCCCGACACCTCTTCGATCAATTCCTGCGACACATGCAGAATGCCCGCGAGCCGTCGACGGTTCAGCTCGTCGCTGGTCCAGTCGTAAAGCGCCAGGGCGCCGCGCAACACTTCCGCGTTCATCATCGACAGGAAGTTCGGCGCCAGATGCGACAACACGCGCCACTGAAAGCGATCCTCCGTCGGCGGATACAGCGGCAACGTCGGCGACACGAGATTACGCACGCCGGCAACACTTTGCGTGCTGACCGCGATCTCGTTGAGACTTGCCTCGCGCAAACCCTTGCGCGGCAACATCCCGTTCGTGCCGGTCACCCGCAAGGACAGGCTCTCCTCCGGAAGCGTATCCATCGTTTCCCATGCATGGCCGCCGAGAATCACCCAGGTTTCGTACAGCCCCGACACGCCGGGACGCACGCGCGTATGGAAATAGCGCTCGGGGGCCTCGTGCCGCAGCATGCCGCCGCGGTGACGGAACGTGGCGAACGGCACGTACTCGTATCGTTCGGCCGTATCGTGGTCGAATGTCGCGATCGCATCGACCGAATACGTTTCGACATGCTCGCCCTGATGGCCGGCCGGCACGACGCGATATTCGGTTTCGTGATGATCGATCTCGATCGGCTCGGCATCGAGTTCGAACAGGTTGATGACCGGCGTGCAGAACAGCCGCACGTTATCCGCGCTGAAACGCTGGTCCGACGGATACGCGTGCTTCAGCACGATTTCGAGTTCGAAGCGGGTCGCACCTTCTGGAAGCTTCGCGACATCAAGCCCGCACAAGTCGACGAACAGGAACTTCTCGCGGAACGTGAAGTACTCGAGCAGGAGCTGATATCCGGAGAACGCAGCATCGGCCTTGGGCCACAGCCGCTCTTCCGTCGAGAAGCCCGCGGGCTCGATCGTGACATCCGCGAGCGGCACTGGTTCACCGTCGCGAATTTCCGGGACGCGCCAGTAGATCGTGTCGACCTGCCTTGTGAGCGCGAGATGCATCGCGAATGCGGTCGGAAGATCCGCGTTCAGATGCACACGCAGGCGCGACAGGTTCGTTTCGTTGCGGAGTGCGGATCCCTCCAATGCGAAGCCGATCCTGATCACCGACCGGCCGTCATGGCGCACGGCCGGACCGGCGTGGGTAATCGTAACCGGCTGAAGCGCGACGGGTTGTGTGGTCCGATACAGACACTGGATCGTTCGCAGCGCCGAACCCTCGACACCGCCGGGCGACGGGATATTGATCGGTGCCGACCTGACGGGTGCGCCGGCCGGCACCACTTCGGTCTTCTGCAGTTTCTCCGCGAACGGCATCAACTCCACGATCGACAGCGACGGAATCATCCGTAGATAGTGCGGCCACAACAGGCTGACGAGCCCTTCGGTCAGTTCGGGCAATTCGTCGTCGAGTTTTTGTCGGAGCCGGCCGGTCAAGAACGCGAAACCCTCGAAGAGCCGCTCAACGTAAGGATCTCGATCACCTACGCGATCGAGATTGAGCAGACGCGCGCGATCGGGATGCGCCTTCGCGAACTCCTTGCCGGATTCGCGCAGATAGCGCATTTCCGCTTCGTAGTAGCGCAGGATGGAATCGTTGTTGTCCATGAGAATCCGTTACGAAAGAGTCAAGGCGCGAGCGGGATCGAGCACGGTGAGTTCGGCCTGCAGTTCAGCAACACGACGCATGAGCGCCGGCTTGTCGGCGTCTTTGCGGCTGCTCATCGTTTTCAATGCCTTGACGAGTTGTTGCTTGACTTCGAACGTCAGTGCCGGCTCCCAGCGCATCAGCGGCAGTGACCGCGACGATGCATCGAGCTCGGCAAGCAGCGCGAGCGCCGCATCGGGACGGCCGCCATGATCCGCCAGCCGTGCCATCACGAGCCGCTGAAGGTAGCGATGCCGATCGGTTTTCATGCCGGGCAGCGCTTCAAGCCAAGCGAAGGCCGTCTCGATACCTTCGCGCGCAGCAAGTTCGCGTGCCTGGGTCTCGATTTCAGGCCAGTCGCCAGCGGCGTCGCCGTCGCTATCCGCGGAGACCGGCAGCGGCGCCACCGTCTCGCCCGCCTCCAGGTCGCGCACGACCGCGTGCCGGGCGATCCATTCGAGCGTCGTGTCGTCGGCGAACGGCGTGCCGTCGCTGAATGCCAGTCGTTCGATGCCCGGAAGTCGTTCGAGAAACAGCGCAAAGTCGGCGCGCAGCAGTTCGCGCCACGCGCTGTACGGCGTGCCGACGTGATCGAGCGCGACATGCTGGAAGTACTGCAGATCGAACCACAGGTGATTCACGCCTTCCATGAATGCGCCCTCGACACGCTCCAGCAACTCGTGCCAGTGCTTCTGCAGCACAAGGCGCTTCATCTGCTGGCGCAACTCGGCGCGCGGCGGCGCCAGACGCGTATGCGATGCGGCATCCGACGGCGGTACGTCATGCAAGGTGTCCCAGCGAACGCTGCGCACGAGGCGCACCGACGGCAAATAGCCGTTTTCCTGATCCCGCAGCCACGTCGACATCGAACGTGCCTGATCGAGCAGGTCGCGCGTCGACGCGATCGCCCCGCTCGACACGGAAACCGAAGCGATCTTTTGTGGCGGGACCACGCCCGGATTCGCACCGCGAGTTGGTTCCTCCTTGCGCTCGAAACGGGTAACCAGCGGCTGCAGATTCGGCCGCGCGGCTTCCGGCCAGTTTCCCGTTTGTTCGACGAGCACGTCGAGCGCAGCAAGCGCACGTTCGAGATCGGCCGGCGCAAAGTCGCCGCGGCTGTCCAGCGTCTCGATCATGCGCGACGTCGCCAGCATTTCCAGCGCCGCCCGCTTCGCCTCGGCCCGCGCGGGCAGCACAGCCTCGCCGAACCGGTCGACTAGCGAAGCAGCCAGTTCGAGTCCGTCGGCAAAGCCGGCCGGACCGTCCTGCCGCAACCTCGCAAACGTGTAGTAGCCGACCAGACGCAGATCCTTCCCGGTTTCCTTAAGCAATTGCTCGCAGGTGCGGACGATCAGGCCATCGTCGATTCCCGACAGCTTGTTTGCCTCGTCCTTCAATTCGAAGAACGCATCCTCGTAGCCGGGATCGCGTCCGCACGCGTGTTCGCCCGGTATCGGGGCCAGCCATGCCGCCCAGGTGGTCTGTCGAGATTCCTGCAGCGAATCAACGCGAGGTCCGCCGACGAGTGTCTTTACGAAATTGGCAAGCGTCATGGCAGGTCTCAGAACGTAAATGCGTCGCCGAGCAAACGGAGGGCGTGTCCGAACGGTTTGGTGGAGGCATCGGAAGATGTGGAATTCGTCGCCAGCGAAGACACCGCCATTCGCGGATCGCCCTTTGGTGGTTTCTCGACGGGCGCGCTCGGACGCGCTTCCGCTATCGCGGTCGTCTCACGGGGCGCCTTCCTGGACTCCACCGGCATCGCTTCATCCGGCCACGTCATCGCACCCGGCAGCCCCGGTGGCAACGGAACGGCAGCGTGCCTGGCTGCGGCAATCGCGGCAGCCGGCAACGGCGGCGGACTGGCCATCGACACCTTCGGCCCGGCGCTTGCCGCCCCGGTCACGAAAATCCGTGCAGGCAGCACGAAGTTGCGCAACTGGAGAACGTCGAGCGGGCCGGCGCCCGCCTCGCTGCGCAGTTGCACCTTCAGCGGGATGCCCTGGCTCGTATCCGGCGTCCAGGTCAGCAGGTAACGTGCGTTGTCCTGTTGCGTGACCTTCGCTCGCTCGAACAGGCGCACCAGTCCGAAGCGCCCCTGCGAATCGAGCGCCGTCCGCAAGCCACCCTGCTCCGTCTGCCATTCGATATGCGACAGGTTTTCGAGCGACTGGCCGGGCCATTCGAACGACGTCCATTCCTGCTTCTGGTTGAAGTAGTGCAATTCGCGGCCGGACAACACGAATCGCATGTCGGTGACGCCCGGCGTCGGCACCGCCTGCAACTCGTAGCGCACGCGTGCATCGCCGGACGGGAACAGCACCGTCGAAATGCGCGTGAGTTTGTTCAATCCGCTCAGGAAGCCCGGATCGATCGTCAGCGCGCCGGAATCGGTGCCCTGTGCGGGCACCCAGCGGTCGCCCTGCCGCTCGATGACGCCGGCGAGCTGCGTCGTCACGAATTGTGTGATCACGCCGCCATCGGGCCGCATGAAGCGCGCCATTTCGGGCAGCGACGCGTCGTTGTCCGAATCCGCGAACGGATAACGACCGCCGAACGACTTGTTCCAGTCGGCCACGATCGCCGCGCGCCAGATCTCGTTCAGGCTCGACGCGGCCGGCTGCACGATGACCTGCCATGCCTGATCGAACGGCGCCCGGAACAGTGCGCCGAAGCCGGACCATTGCTCGCCGAGGCTCGCGGCGACCCGGCTCGCATAGTCGCGGCTGTCGGCGATGTCGGATGTCTTGCCCTGCAACACCGACTGGGCGGCCAGTCGCGCAACCGCATCCGGATCGGCGCTGGAGACGATCTGCGACGTCTTCAGGCGCATGGCCGTGATGCGCTCCAGATAGCGGGCGAGGCTCAGGTCGCCTGTCGCGGCCATTTGCGCGGCGGCGGTTTTGCCGTTGGCCGGCACGCCGGAGACGAGATCGCTGCCGGTCAGACGCAGGATCGGGCCGAACGCAGCCGCCAGCGGCGCGAGTTGCGGTTTGACCTGCTTCGACGGATCCTTTTCGTCGGCGCCGACGAGCTGCTGCGCCTTGCTGATCAGCGTGTCGGACAGCGACTGTGTGTTGGCTCCCGTTCCCGCCTGATAGACGATCGCGTTCATCAGCGCGACGAGCGGCGAACGTTGCGGATCGCCCAGCAAGGTCAATTGATCGGCCGTGGCGGAAAGCGTCGGGGCCGGTTGCCAGCGCACGCTGTTGAGGAACAGTGCCCAGGCGCGTGCATAGTCGTCGAAATAGCGTTGGCGCAGTTCGTCCTTTAGTGTCGACGAAGGCTGGCCTTCGGCCCTGGTGTCGGAAAGCACCCAGTCGCTTGCCACGTCGTGTTGCTCGCCGGCTTCGTCGACGGCCTTGGCGATCCGTTCGTCCCATGCTGCGCGCGTGAATACGCCCGGTATGGTCATGGTCGTGTTGAACAAACCGCGGCTTGTTGCGCCACCGGCACCGGATTGGGATGCCGCGTCACCCAGCAGCGTGGCGAGCGATATCGGCGGATACTTCGGCGTCGCTTCGTCGAGGATCTGCTGGTAGACCGCGTCCCGCGAATTCTGAATGCCGCGCACACCGATCACCGTCTGGCGAGTCGCTGCGATCAAGGTGCTGTCCGGGACGATTGCCAACGCAGCCGCCGTCGATTTCGCACCGGGTCCCAGATGGTTCGTGAAGAATGTAATGGCTTGCTGCCGCAAGTCCTCCCATCTGCCCGGCGACAACGATGAATTGACAGGGCGCGCCGGCATGGACGTCGCAACGAGCTGGGGTGTCAGGAATGCAGCCACCGCGCGCTCCGGCTTCGCGAGCATCAGATAGGTCTTGAGCGTGTCGTACGCGGCCTGTACTTGCGCATCGCCGCCGCTGGCGATTTCTGCGTCGGATAGCGACGCCAGTTGATGCAATCGCGCCTCGAGCTGCCGGCGAATCGGACCGACGAAAATGCGGTTTGCCGCATCGGCATAGTGCGGCCAGAGGGCATCGAGCAATGCGTGGTCACGATTCAGGCCGAAGCGGGCACTCAGCGGTGCGCGGGTGCGCTGGTAAATTTCAAGTGTGTCGATCTGTCGTTCAAGATGGGTAAGCGTCTGCAGGGACCGTGTCGGATCCTTGGCTTCCTTGAGATTCACGACCGTATCTGCCGCACTCCCGATCGCTGCGCGGTTGACGAATCCGGACAGCATCGTGCCGGCAATCCAGCAGCCGATCACGGCTGTCGCCATCCACGCTGCCGTGGACGACAGCGAAAAGCCGACTCGGCGACCATGAACCTTGCGGCAGTGATCGGCGACGGTTTGCCAGATCGTTCGATGTCGAGGATCGAGTGGCGAGTCGTCGTCGCTCGTATCGCTTGATAACGGCAGTTCGAGTTCGCGCTCCTTGAACAACGGGGCGAACAGCAGGCCGTGAACCCCATGTTTCCAGATACGGGATTGGTTAGCTTCCAGCACGAGCCCCGTCAACGCAGAGTGCAGATTGCCAATATGCTGAGACAACTCGACGGGATAGCGATCGCGTGCGTCTTTGGTGAGGCGTACAACTCCCGTGCTCGCCAGATCGTAGGTGAGATCTTGCAGCGACGAATCGATACCGTCTGCGTTCAGGTGCGCCTTCGACCAGGTAAAGCCGATTGCTTCATCCGGGCTTGATGTCATGCCGCCGAAATCGGTGGCGTCGAGCAGATATGCGGGCGCCGCCCAGCGCAGGGCACGCGCGTGACGCGCCAGTTGCCGGCAAACGCCATCGACGTCGAACGGCGCGTCCGCGGAACTGCGGTTGCGTGTCACCGTCACGATCGCGTCAATCGGGCGGTAGTGGCGCAGACGGCGGATCTGATCGAGCCATTCCGTCTCGAGCGTGTCGCGGGTTTGCCTGGCGTACAGCAGGATCGTATCGCCGTTGATTACGTACCCCGTGTCGGCAAGTCCCGGTGCCAAGCGCTTCACCAGCGGCAGGTCACCGGCGACTAGCACCCATCGTTCACGATAGCGCCAACGCCAGCCGTGACGGTCACGCAGGAGATTCCGCAGCGCCGTAGCTCTGTCGACCGGCCCCGGTGGACCGCTCTGATCGTTGTGGTTGACGGACGCTGCGCGTTTTCCGGCATCGTAACGAGCAAACCAACGGGATGCTCTCAGCGAGGCAATCGAAAGCAGCACAAACTCGAAGTACTTGATCGACAGGATCACTATCAGCAAACCCACCACCAGCGAAAGCTCGATGATGATCCGGGTATCGCGCGACCATCCGTGACGGGGCCCCTCTATCCATACCGCGCTACTCAGCGCCAGAAAGACGATCAGCGCCGCGATACCTATGAAGAGGCCTGCCGGCCGAGTGTTGTTGTCGTTCTTGTTATCGTTCATGTCTGCTTTCTGCACATGAGGGCGATCAGTTCTTCACCTTCGCCACACAGCACTAGTTGCGGGTCGCCCGTTGTCCAGGCACTTTCTGCAGCAAGGGCGGCAGCCAACCACGACCCTGCGCCGGAACAGTCGCCCACCGACGTCTCGAGCGAGAGCCATCGCGTTTCGTCGGGAAACGATGCGGCTTGCCGAACTGCACCGACTCTCTCGCCGGTCAGGCCATGCGTCCACACTGTGCGCAGACGGTCGCGCGAGGTTTGTCCCCAGCGCGCGGCAAGCTCAAGCGTTCGGGCGGCGGTATCGAGCGAGCCTCTGGCGGGGCGATGCAACCGCAACCCGACTGGCATGGTCGGTGACTCAAGGCGCGGGTGTCCGACGAGCAGCGCGACACCCGCCTCTGCAACGCCATCGGACAGGACAGAACTGATTGCATCGCGAAGCTCAACGGCGACCAGCAGGTGGACCGTATTCACAGCTCGGTTGTCCAGCCAAGCGTCCGTTCGGAAGAGCGAAATCGTGTGCTCACCCGGTGTGACGTCCACCTTCAACGCAGGCACTCGTTCAGTGAGCACTTCCCGTAGCCGGGTCTCGAAAACCTCGGATTTCAGCCTCGATCGATGATGAAGCTCGATCTGAAGCGTCGTTCTCGGTGGAAGCGTATTAAGCTGCGGCAGGAGACGGTCTATCAAGCGTTCGAGCAGCCACGTACACACGGCATGATGCCGAGCATGTTCAGTGAGTTCGTTACCCGGATGAAAATGCATCTCCGGGATGTCGAGCCAACGTGCATTGACTTCACTATCCGCGACTGCGCCGCTCGGCCGAAGCTTCGCCAATTCAGTTCCCGTCAGTATTCCTTCAAGCGAGTTTTCCGAATCGTTCGCGGCGAAGCACCATGCATGGCCCAGTATCGCAAGCGGTCCGCTCGACATCGCGTGACATGCCTGCTCGGCTTCATCACTAACGCGGTTCATCGCGATCGCCTGATTGCGACCGGTGTAGCCATACGCGAGCCACGCGAATAGCAGGAAAGCCCAGACCAGGAAGGGATAACCAACGACACAGAGCCAGAACCACAGCGTATTCGTCGTGCGGTCCGTTGGCCAAAATGTGATCGTCAGTCCTGCCCCGGCCCCCATGACGAGCACCAGCAAGGGCGTCCAGACGATCATCGAGGCTCGGGGCGGAGGCGGCACATCCACACGCGGCGGTACGCGATTGAAATCGACGGGCATTGCTTACTTAACCTGAGCTCCGGTCGACGAGGCAATGAGGGCCGCCCCACACCGCGTGCGATCGCCATCGCGCGATAGCGGCGTGGTGCCATCCTTCATCCTGCCGCTGCCTTCGACGATTTCGTTGTCGCCGTGGATCGGACACGAGACTTTGTCACCCACACGGGCGGCCCGGCGACCCTTTACCTTGATGCGATCCGAACCGGTCAGGATCTTTCCGCCGTGGCTCGTTGCGTCACCTTCGTATGCGAGATTTTTCATTTTGCGTTTTCCCTTGTGGCTACATACAATCACTTAGCACAAAAATCAATTTCCGAGCACTCAATCCATTTATTAAGACGACGCCCGTTTTTCGTCAGAAATTCAATTTTCCAAAATTTTAAATTATCAGATATCTTGACCACCCTTACTGAATCACCCTTGACCACATAGGCACGACTTACTTGCGATTTTGATGGAGAATCGTACAAAAATGCCTTTCTTGCCACAACCTTTCTCTCAACAGAGCGATATCCCAACGAAGTTTCCCTGTGCATTTCAGCTCGAAGGGGACCGTAGTAATCTCCGCCCTGCGGCTGCTTAACAACATTCCATAGCAGTCGATCACCACTCACTACAATCTCCGCCACCCCACCTACCGCACCAAAAAATGAATAAAAACTAACACGGGCCTTATTTTCCACCAATCCAGAACGACCATTTAAGTTATTCTCTCCATCTGGACTACAATCTATCCTGCCACCATTGCGAGTAACAAAACAATACGAGCCTGAAATATTTCCAGCGTTATCCTCACCGATCCTGATGACAAACGTAGAGTATGGCTTACTTCTCCCCGCAACATCTTCCCTGGATGACCAAACCCCAGAGAATGATTGATCGTTTGCAAACGCAAACACAGGCATCAACATCATATAATTAACTGAAATCCAGAGCAGATATTTCATATTCATGCCTCAAACCTCATACCAAATCATCATTTACGAAAATGATATACCCCCCAATCGCACTTAGCCCCGAGCCGCCAACGTAAGACCAATTCATGACCATGTCGAATTACGATGCGGATACTGTTTGTCGATGCGCTGCCTCTGTTCGTGTGCCAAACTAGACAACATCATCAACTTCTCTACATCGCGAATCCGAACCTGGGACAAGTAATTATCGGTGTTTTCTGCGCAAATATTTCTTGACATCCAAAGCCGTTCTGTATTGAAACCTAGACTCCCTACCTTCGACATAACCCTCGATTCCCGTCATCGCCCCATCCTCAGAAATACGCTTATTCTCTACCAACTCTCCACTTTCATCAAAATGATAAGCATAAACATGATAAAGTCGCCCGTAAGTTCCCTCCCCTCGATTGTTTATATTCCATGAAACAATCAACACCACATTAGGTCGCTTATTAAAATTTATAAAAAACACAGATTCAACCGTCGGCGCCCCTCCTTCAACCGAATATTGTGCAAATTCCTCTTTTTTACATCCACCTTTTGTTGGCCTGTAAAAATCCAAAATCAATGGATATTCGGCCGCGCCACTCTCAATAGAAATTCGAGAATTCTTTACCAACGGAGATGCATCGAATACGTTGTTCTCCACACTTTCCACTGGGCAATTAGCGACATACTCAGCCCCATATCCGCCGCGCGCAAAAACAAACAACATCGCACTCGCCACCAACAATTTGCAAGCAAGCATTTTCATGCTACCTCCTTAGGAAGCCCAAGAATTTGAGCCACATTGTTGTATGCAATCAAGCGCTCCGAATAACCAATATCACCGCCATTTACCTTTGCCGAAACCGCACGAACACTCCCAGAGTCCGCAACTCTATTTATATTTCTAGTGACAGCCCAAAAAACAAAAGCCGACTCAATCCCATACTCCAGATTACTAAGTACAAGATCTGGATTTTCAACAAAATCACGCTGATCATCCGGGAAACGTCGATTATGCTCATCCGTGAGCACCATGTAGTTGCTTTTAAACGTAGTTTGTATCAGACCTCTGCCACGATATTTGTAGCCATCACCGGATTCCTCGTTTCCATTTTTATTCCGGTCTGCATAGACATAGCTTGCAAGGTTCTTGGGGTTGCGTTCGTATTTGCTTGTTTCTGTCCACAACTTGTCGCGCTTACGCCCATAATTACAAACGATATCACCCGATACTTCGGCATACTGCTTTTTCCCTTTTGGCGGAAGGTTGCACCCAAAAATCACTTTCATTCGCTCTGATGAATACGAAAGCCCTTCTTCAATATTCTTAAATCCACTCTCAACGGCTATCTGCGAGAGGAAATGAGCAACTCTCCTCGGAGTAGTTACTTGATAACCTTTCGCATATTTGTTGAGTGACGGGAGGATCTGTCGATGATAAGACTCACTACCATTCGGATCAACCGCCGCAAGCATTTCAAGTGTGATAATTTCAGGTTCGAACCAAAAATTCCCGATTAAGCTAATGGGATCGATATGATAGACATTTGACCCGGGGAAACCTGGTGTTCCGACCGTTATGTCGTCCCACCACGCGAGCGCTTCGATCCGCTTTTGCTCTTCTACATGCTGCAGTTTCGGCCCCGTCTGCTTTTCCAACGCGGCGATCAACTGCTTCCATTTCGACGGAATCGCCCACTCGCTCTCGTGTTTCACGATCAGCCGAGACGCCGCCTGCATCAACCATGGATATCCGCCGCGCTCGGTCTGAGACAGCATGCATAATTCATCAACTGCTCGCTTGCCATCTCCTGCCGTAAACAGCGCGTCATACACCTTAAGCATCAACGGACTGAGCTTCGAACGCGAAGCAAGATCGTCAACATTGGCGCCGCTCGCATAATCAACCCACGCCTGCGTTGTCGCAAAGATCGTATGCGCCGGATCATGGGCATCCGCGAGGCACTCGAAATCAATCCACTTCTGTGCGAATTCTCGGGTCACCTGGCCGCCCGCGTGGTTGAAGTCACACACCCAACCGTCAATCGGTTGACCTTGCGCATTCACACCGTCAACGTGCCACCAGTTCACCGGATAGCCCGGATTGGGATTCGGGCGCGGCTCGGCTACTCGTCGCTCCGGGTCACGCGCCAGTTCGGCAAGCGAATACACCTGAACGGCGTCCGTTTTTCTCAACTGTGGGTCAACACCAGGGATAAATTTTTTCTTGTCTTGAGTACGTTGATACAGCACCGTGCCCGGCGCGATCCGCAGGATCGTCGGCTCGGATGGCAGACCAAGTGCCATCCAGTCCTCCTTGTTCGGACCGTGTTGATTGACCCATGCACGCCCTTTTTCGAGGAACGCCTGGATGCTGTCATCGCAGAAGACTTCGATGTGTGCCATTCGGGTTCCCGAACTACACTCGTTCAGAGAGTCGTAGCGCCCCAAGTGCCCAATCAGGTCTCCTGCCTTGACTGGAATGCCTGGCATGTCGCCTGCCGCGCCTTGGCCCGTCGTTACGACGACCCGATCAAATATAGAGTCCTCAACAGTCTCTTCGGCAACCGGGCCACCGTTTTCCTGCCCGAGAAAGACCCACTTGCCGATCGCACTCGACGGCTCGACATATTCACCTGCTTTCTGTGGATACGGTGATGTCCCACGAAGATCCGTCAACTGCCCCCACGGCTTTCCGTTCTTCGTCTCAATCTTCCCGATGCCGACGTTGGCTCCTTGCGGCAGAATCGCGATGGGGCTACCGCCCGGAGTCTTGCGAACACGTAGCCCCTGCTGTGCCGGATCGGGAGCCTGCCCGCTTCGGCCAGACGCTTGCTTGTCCTGCGCATATTGCGTCACCAGCCATTGCCGCGGCCAATACGACGGCTTTTCCCGCTTTGGGAAGTTTGCGTAGTCTTCCCATGACATCAGGTGCATGTATAGGCTGTAAAACGTCAGCTTCGTGTCCCGTGGGAACTCCATCGTGTGCCGCACCAGCGCAAAGGCCGTGCTATACGGTGCCTCGTACGGCGATCCACCATCTGCCGTTGCAACCTCGCTGACTGGATAGGCCTTATTGGCGCGAAACGCGATCAACACGCCATCGGCGATGCACCGCAATCCTCCGTCGAGGTCCAGCGACTGCCCAGCACCAGCCTCCGTGATATGAATGCCGCCATGCCACATGCCGTTACTGCTCGCGAGATAGGTACCGGACGACTCACGCTCGGCCAGCAACCGATAAATGTCATGCTCGTTGGTGAATCGAGTGGATGCCTCGGACTCCCCCTGCCCTTTGCGCAAAAACGGAAACGCGAACGACAATTGCTGCAAACCGGCTTTGGCAGGCTGCTGCGGCGTCGGTGATTTCTTCGGTGCGGCTTTGGTCGCCATGGTCGGGCTTACTCCGAAAATCCGAAATTCAATGTGTTCTTCACATCGTTGAGCGGCACCGTGGACCAGGTCGGAAATTTGAAACTACCGCCGGCGGCGTCGTTCACGGTCAGGTTGCCTTTCAATTCGATCTCGCCCGCAGGACTCCCGAGAATGATCTTTCCGCCTGCCAGCTTGATATAAGCGCCCGCGCCGTCACCAATCGTGACGCCCTTTCGACCCGTTATCGTGACTTCTCCGTCCGACGAGCTCATCAGCATGTCCTGCATCGCCATCAGCTCCATGCCGTCGCCTTGTGCCTGAATCTGTACCTTGCCCTTTGCCGCGAAGAGCCGGATTCCGAACTTTGCTGCGAGGAACGACATCGCTTCGCCGGCCGCCACCGTGATGCGTTTCATCACGCCGATGTCGAGCCCTTCACCGGCCGTAACAAACATCTGTTTGCGCGCAGCGATCTGAACGTGCTGCCCACTGGCGATGCCAACACCTTCTGGAGCACTCGCAACAATGACTGGCTTCTGGAGGCGGCTAAGCTTTTGCTCGATCAGCACACGTTGCTGGTTAGCCTCAGCCTGTAGTGCCTTGGCCGCGTTCGCGGCGTCATTGAGCGAACGCAGAATCTCTTTGGCCTGCGCGAACGTCGCGTCCGCACTCTGCATGGCAAGCTGCTCGCCGGCCGCGCCTGGCTGTGCCTCGGCCGATACGAGCACCCCGTCTGCCGCCCTGATCGACGCGTGTCCATCGGTGGCAAGTTCGGCACCCTTTCCGCGCGCTTTGCGATCGATATCCACCATGAAGCCGAGATTCAGTTGGCTCGCGCGGAACGGCGTGATCAGATGGACGTGTTCGTTGCTTTCCTTATCCTCCATCCGCAACTCATTCTGAGCGGCGGTACGAATCAGGTTCCGCGTATGGTTCAGGTTGTTGACCAGATCCGGATGCACGCTGTCGTGCATCGCCCCGATGATCACCGGCCGATTCGGATCGCCGTCCGTATGGACAATGGCCACTTCCGCGCCATCGATCAGCGGAAAGTGATGTCCATAGTTGTCGCCGCTATACGGCTTCGCAAACCGCACCGGGCGGCTCGTCCCACCCGGGCTCCATTCATCGAGATCGAACGGCAGCTTGATCACGTACCAGCCCTGCTCGGTCAGATACGCATACTTGTAATTGCCCGGCGACGTAATCCGTGCAGGCAAGATCCCGTCGACCACCGGCCGCGAAACCGACGCCATAGGCGTGCGCCATACCCGATCCGACGGAATCCCCTCGAACGCCACCCAATACGCCTCACTGCGCCCGCCGTGCGACTCGACCGACGTCACGAAAATCCCGTGCTTCGCATCGACCGGATTCGGCTCGACCCGCATCACCTCGCCGGCTTCGAGCCAGAACGGATTGCCCGTCCCCTTGAAGATGATCTGTCCGGCCAGATAAGCCTCGTGCCGCAACCGAGCCACGCGCTTGCCTTCCTCCGGCGTCTCGTAGTGCTCGCCCCAGCGATAATCGACTGCGTTCGTCGTCTTGTCGTCACGCGCGACGTTTTCCTCGACCAGTAGCGACACCCCGGCCTGCCGATGGTTGTAGTCATGCAATCGCACCGTTTCCGGCACACGCTGCATTTCACGCCCAAGCGTCTTGATCGCATCGGCCCCGACGCTCTCCAGCCCCGAATCGCGACGATAGGGAACCGTGCGCTGCTTGCGCGAATAGGCATCCAGATCGTCGCCGAACACAACCACCGCACGATCCTTCTTCTGTTCCCACCGGAACCAAATCCCAGCCTCGGCGCAAATCCGCCGGATGAACGCGAACGTGGTCTCTCGATACTGCGTCATGTACTCGCGACGCTTGTACTCGCCTCGCAACTGGAACTGAAAATCGACGCCCGCGCGATACCCGTAATGCCGCAACGTATCGGTCACGATCTCTTCGACCGATTGCTTCTGAAACAGCCGGCTGGTCACCCCGCGATCGAGATCGGCCAACGTCGGCTCCAGCACGACCCGATAGCGCGTCTCGTCAGCCGACGCCCCGAGCTCATCGAACCGGGTGATGATCCCGTGCACCGTGTATGCCGGTGGCTTCGTGCTGAATTTCCCGGCGTTCTCCCCGAACATCTTCTGCAGATATCCCATGTCCGGATCGACCGGATCGACGATGAACTTCGCCGGCCGGCCCAGCACTCGATCCATCGGAATGCCCGCGACCGGGCTCGTGAATTCGATCTCGTACCGGTAAAGCTGGCTGATCCGGTCCAGCCCGGTGAACGTCAGGATCGAGAACGGCGCCGGTTGCGGCGCCAGTTTCAATTCATAAGCCTGCGAAGGCAGAATCATCGACATGGGATCTCTCGGTTGCGCGAACATGCGGCACGCCGGGGCGACTCTCGCCACCCCGGGCGCCTCACACGACTAACGCCTGATCAGTTCTTGGCCTTCGGCATCTGCGACACGAGCGACAGCCCGATGTCCATCCCTTCGACCTGGAAGTGCGGCACGATGAACAGCTTGATCCGGAAGAAACCCGGGTTGTCGTCGATATCCTCGACCGTCACCTTCGCGTCGCGCAGCGGGTGCGATGCCTGCAGCTCGTCGCCCGGATCCTTCATCTCGGTCACGAGCCCCTTGATCCAGCCGTTCAGTTCGAGTTCGAGCAGACGGCGATCCTTGGTCGTGCCGATGTTTTCGCGCTGGATCAGCTTCAGGTAGTGCGCGATGCGCGACAGCAGGAAGATGTACGGCAGCCGCGCGTTGATGCGGCTGTTCGCCGTGGCTTCCTTGGTCTCGTACAGCGCAGGCTTCTGCGTCGAGCTCGCGGAGAAGAAGCACGCAAAGTCGTGATTCTTGTAGAACGACAACGGGATGAAGCCGAGATTCGCGAACTCGAATTCGCGCGTCTCCGGGATCAGCACTTCCGTCGGAATCTTCGGCTGATAACCGGTGCCGAGGTCGTACAGGTGAACCGGCAGATCCTCGACCTTGCCACCCGCCTGTGGCCCGCGAATCTGCACGCACCAGCCGTTGCTCACGAAGCTGCGCACCATGTTCGCCGCGAACGCAAACGATGCGTTCACCCACAGGTATTTGTTGTGATCGGGGCCCTTGACCGCTTCCTCGTAGTTGAACGCCCGCACCGGCGCCGTATCCTTGCCGTACGGCAGCCGGCCGAGCACGCGCGGCATCGTCAGGCCGACGTAGCGCGCGTCGTCGGTATCGCGGAAGCTCTTCCACTTGATGTATTCGGCGCGATCGAAGTAATTGCCGATGTCCTGGATCGCCGCCACTTCCTCCATCGACTGCTTGCCGAAGAACGCCGGCCCGACCGAGCCGATGAACGGCATGTGCGCGGCGGCGGCGACCTTCGAGATGTTCCGCAGCAGCGCAACATCCATCGGCGAATTTGCAAACTCGAAGTCGCTGATCATCGCGCTGATCGGCTGGCCACCCGGCGTGTCGTATTCCTCGATGTACGTCAGGCGATACAGGCCGCTCTGGATCAGTTCAGGCGTGTCCTCGAAGTCGCGCTGCAGCGCATCCTTCGACACGTCCAGCACCTCGATTCGCGCGTTCTTGCGGAAATCGGTACGGCTCACGAGCATCTTCAGGCCGCGCCAGCGTGCTTCGAGCGCCTGGAATTCCGGCCCATGCATCACCGCGTCGAGCTGGCGGCCGATCTGCCGGTCGATCTGGCCGATATGGAAGTCGAGCAGAGACTTGTCCAGCCGGTCGACCGGCTGGCTCGCCTTCGCGACGAGTTCGAGAAACGCGCCCATCCCGCGCGCGATGCGCTCGTCGGCCGACGCCTCGGACAGCATGTCGTTGTCGCGGAACGCCTCGAGCGGGCGCGCTTCGTTGACGGGCTTCAGGTTGATCTTGCTGCACAGCGATGCATAGACGCTGTCGATATCCCCGTGCGGGGCGTCCAGCACGACGGTCTCGGTCGCGCTGGCGTGCTGCGTTTCAGTGGGTTTCATCTCGGGTCCTGTCTGCGATCGAATCGCTACGATGTTGCGGAATGCGCTGAACGCGCGCTTTGCCCAGCGTCGCTCACGCATGCCCTTCCGGCTGCGTCGCGGCGGTCGCGATCTGCGCGAGTTCGCCACGAAGCTTCGCGGACAGGCGGTCGTCCTTCAGCACCTTCTCGAACTCGCGACGGAACGTGCCGTTGTCGAGCAAGTTCGACTTGAGGTCGCGCAACAGATTGCGCATCGCGAGCAGCGCCTGAAGCTCCGGAATCTGGCGCGCCACCTGCTCGGGCTCGAAATCCTTGATCGACCGGAACGACAGGTTGACGGGCAACTCCGAACCATCGCCGGCCAGCGTGTTGTCCGCAGCGATCTTGAGATCCGGTGCGTAGTCGGCCAGTACGGCATCGAAGTTGTTCTTGTCGATGTTCACTTTCTTCCGCTCGGCCAGCGGCGCCTGCTCGCGGCCGGCGCTGAAGTCGCCCGCCACCAGCAGCTTCAGCGGCAGCTCGACCTTCTTTTGCGCCCCGCCCGTATGCAGATCAAGGGTGATCGACACCCGGCTCTTCGGGATCTCTCGCTGAAAGCTATCCAATTCGTTCTCCTTATCTAAGGAAGCTTGAAGACTCCGCGATGCGCACCCGCAACCGCCGGTGCACTGTCGTGCACGTCACCTTTGCTGAACCCCGCAACACGTATTGACGGACGACCGAATCGGATATTCGCGGCACGACATCCGATTCAGGCGGCAAAAAATATCACGCCATTTCACATGAAGTAAACCACCAAAATCAAAAAAACGATCACTAACCGCGCGCGGAATTTCCGGAATAAGACTAGTCCAAATACGAAATCCAGCCCCCACCCCACCGGGCCGAGACCAGCCCAAACAGGCAACCAGTCTCAAATAATAAAACATGCCACGCAAGCGATTGATGTTTATGAAAAAATACCAACCACGCCGATCACATTCATCTCAATAAAACAGCTCACCCATAACCCGCACGCGCAAACCATTCACCCACCCAAAAAATCTCAAAATTAATCACCCTCTTGTCTCAATATAAACGACACATTCTTTAAAGAATCGCAAAATCACGGGGTATACGAAATCAGGAAATGCTGTATAGAATCGGCGCCTCATAATTCCTAATCGATATAGACCACACCATGCGGATCGAAAAGCCGCTCTGGCATGAAGGGCTGATTCTTACGCAGCAGCATTTCCAGCAGCAGGACCGCTGGAACGGGTTCGCGCTGCAACAACTGGCGTCGGCCATCGCCGTATCGCCATGGGGAACGCTGAACATCGACGTCGACGAAGAAGCACTGGCCTCCGGCCGCCTGAAGCTCACGCGGCTGCAACTGCGCTTCCCGGATGGCACGCCGCTCGACACGACCATCGCAGACGCACTGCCGCCCGCTCGCGACCTCGTCGGCGAAATTCCTGCCGATACCCAGACCGTCGAGGTGCTTGCCGCACTCGCGCTGCCCGATGCGAACGGCAGCAACTGCCGTTTCGACGAAACGGCGCTGGCCCGCCCGCGTCGCGCGTACCGCGAATTCGTGAAGGTGACGGACCTGAACGGCACGGCGGAAACCGAAATCGCCGCCGAGCGCCACGCGGTCCGGTTGCTGTACGGCTATGAATCGCACGCGGACGATACGGCATGCGCGATTGCCCGCCTGACGCGCACGACGAGCGGTCAGTTCCAGATCGATCGCGGCTATGTGCCACCCTGTCTGTCGCTGTCGGGTCATGCACTGCATATCGAGCGCATCCGGCGGCTTGCGGATATCCTCGCCGCCAAAAGCGCGCTCCTCAGCGCGCGTCGCAGCGAGCGGATCGAGCAGGTGGCCGAATACGGCGTCGCCGACGTCCAGCTCTTCTGGCTCCTGCACTGCATTCATCAAGCGTGGCCGCAATTGCGCTTCCTCGCGTCGCATCCGGCGCAGCCCACGGATCGCCTGTACCAGGTACTCGCCCAGTTGGCAGGATCACTGACCACGTTTTCGACGCGCGTGTCGCTGACCGACATTCCGCCCTACGACCATGCCGGTGCACATGAGGTCTTCGCGACGCTCGAATCGCTGATCCGCGATCTGCTGGACGCGATCATCCCGTCGCGCGTCGTGTCGATCGGGCTTTCGCACACGACACCGACAACCTGGGCCGGCCAGTTCCGTGACGAGCGCATCATCGAAGGCTCAGCGGACTGGTACCTGTCCGTCAACGCCGCGCTGCCGGCATTCGAGCTCGTCGAACAGTTTCCGCGCCTGTGCAAGATCGGCGCGCCGGACGACGTCGAGCACATCGTCAATTCCGCGGTGGCCGGCATTCCGCTCAAGGCGGTGTCGCGAGTGCCGGGCGCCATTCCGGTCCGGCTGGACAACCACTATTTCGCGCTCGATGCGCATGACGCCGCTCATGCGCGGATGCTCGCCGCACGCGCGTGCCAGATCTACCTGCCCGCGTCGATTCCGGACGCGTCGATCGAACTCTATGCGGTGCTGCGCTGATGAATGCCATCGTCTCCACTCGTCACGAATCCGCGCTGCTGGCGCGGGAGCCATCGTCCGGCCGCTCGCCCCGGCCTTCGATGCGGGCGCTGCTGCGCGATACCGCGCTGCTCGTTACCCACCTGTCGAACGGTGGGCAGATCGACAGCCAGGAGAACCTGCGTCAGCAGTGCATCAGGCTCATCGCGCAGTTCGCGACGGCACTCGATGCGCAAGGGATCGCCGCCGATATCCGGGACGACGCCGTCCTCGCCCAATGCGGGCTGATCGATGAAGCGGCATTGCGTTACCTTCCCGCGTCGGACAAGGGGAACTGGGAGTCCCGACCGCTGCAGGTCGAGCGCTTCGGCACTCACGACGCGGGAACCCGCATCTACGAGCGCCTCGATCACCGGATGCGCGAACCCGCCCCGAACGTCGACCTGCTCGAATGCTATGCGGCCGTGCTCGGCCTCGGGTTCCGCGGCCGTTACGCTGCCCGTTCGGGCCTCTCGGCGGAAGCCCACGACGGCGAAGCGAAACGTCAGGCCGTGATCGCTGCGTTGGTCACTCAGATCGATCAGTTGCGACCGGTCGCGCAGCCGGGGTTCGTCACCGACCGCTCGAACGCGCGGCTGATCGATCGGCTCAGACGCCTGTCGCCGTGGGCGATTGCGGGGACGGCATGCGTGATCGCGATATGCGTGTGGTTCGCGTGGGATCGCATCCTCGACGCGGAACTGGCACAACTCGTCCAGAAAGCGAAGCGGCCGTGACTTCCGATACTGTTCTCCCGCCGGCGGCAACACGCGCCGACTCCGATGCCGCCCGCGCGGCCCTGTCGGGCCTCGGCTACCCGCTGCGCACGGTCGTGATGATATCGGCCGCATTGGCCCTTGCCGTCATCGGATGGGTTTTGCCCGTCGACCGCGGCGTCATGTGGGGATGGGTTGCGATCGTCGTCGCGCTTTCTGCGCTGATCGTCTGGTTGCGTTCGCGCAGGTTGACGCATACTCGCGAACGGAACGTGCACGTGCTTGGGCAACTCGGCGCGGCGACCGCCGACCTGCCCGTCGCGCTGCGCACCAGGATGCCGCTCGCCCTCGTCACCGGGGACGGCCTGCCCGCCCTGTTCGATCGCGACGCAACCCGGTCGCGTTTCGTCCACGTCGGCGACGGCGCCATCTGGTTGCGGGCCGATCGCCCCCAGGATCTTCCCCGTCTCGCCGTCGCCGTCCGCCAGTGGCGGGACGGTCATGCGCCCGATTGCGTCGTGTTGTCGGTCGCGCCGGGACTTCATGCGAACGACGATGTGGTGTCGCAAACGCTGCGCGTCATCCGGCAGGCGGTTGCAGACACGTCGCGCCTGCTTGGCGCGTCGCTGCCGGGCTACGTCGCGATCTATCAGCGGCTCTCCGATTCAGCCGTTTCAGCGGGGCCTGCGCCCCAGTGGTATGGCGTATCGGCAGGCTCGCCGATCGCGGACATGCACCGTTTCGACTCCGCGATCGACGCAGCCGAATCCGATGCCCTCCATGCCGACGGAAGCCACTCAGTCGCGGCACGCGCCGCCGGCATCGGAGCAATAATCGGATGGACTCGCCGAATCGTGTTCGACACGCTGACGGACCGACGCCAGCCTGCGACGCCCTGGCCGTTGTTCGGCGCCGGCTGGATCGACCATGGCCCCGCGACGGGCCCCGGCAAGCCATGGGAACGTGAAGTCCGATCTCGCACCGGCATCGCACCAGCCGCGCTACCTGCATCGCCTTCTCCATGGCCGCTGCCGCAGCCGCTGATCGATGCGATGCCGCGCCGGTCGTGGCGATCACCACGCATCACCGCAGTCGCGCATGTCGTTGCGATCGCTGCCTGCGCGGCCATCGCCGCCGTCAGCGGCGCCGCGAAAAACAACGAAACGCTGATGACCCGAATCGGCGAACACGTCGAGCGCTACAACCGCCTCCCCGCTGCGCAAGACGCCGCGAAGTGCGCCGCACTCAAATCCCTTTCGTCGGACCGCGACGAACTCGACCGGTATGCCCGCATCGGCGTTCCACTCCGACTGTCGTTCGGCATGTATCGCGGCGCTCGACTGCTGCCGATGCTCAACGACGCGATTGCCTCCTACGAACCGCCCGCGCCACCGCCCGCCGTCGTCACGCTGGACACCATGTCGCTGTTCGACAGCGGCAAAGCGCAGCTGAAGCCGGGTACCACGCGCGCGATGGTCGATGCGCTTGAACTGATCAAGGCGCATCCCGGCAAGCGCGTGCTTGTCGCCGGTTATGCGGACGATCAGGGCCGCCCCGACCGCAACCTGAAGCTGTCGATCGACCGCGCGACCGCCGTGCGCGACTGGCTCGTCGATGCATCGGGCTTGCCGACGACGCAATTCGCGATTCAGGGCTATGGCGATACGCGACCGGTGGCGGACAACGCGACACCCGAAGGGCGGGCGAAGAATCGTCGGGTCGAAATCACGCTGGTGCCCGATATCCCGGCACCGTCCGCTTCGATCCGCACCGCGATGTAACACGCGTTTTGGTTCCCGGGGCATCCGCCCCGGGTTTGTCAGCGCCGGGCTCCGGTTCCGGCGATTCGCAGTACGAAGAATAAGGAGTGAACAAATGGCAATTCCGGCCTACATGTGGCTCAAGGACGACGGCGGTGCGGACATCAAGGGTTCGGTGACCGTCCAGGATCGCGAAGGCAGCGTCGAACTGGTCGCGTTCGATCACGGCGTGCACATTCCGACCGACGGCAACACGGGCAAGCTCACCGGCACGCGCGTGCACAAGCCGATCACGCTGACGAAAGAGACGGACGCGTCGACGCCCTATCTGTACAAGGCCGTGACGAGCGGCCAGACGCTGAAGTCGGTCGAGATCAAGTGGTACAAGATCGACGACGCGGGCAAGGAGAAGGAGTACTTCAACACGAAGCTCGACAACGTGAAGATCGTCGCCGTGAAGCCGAAGATGCTCGACATCAAGAACCCCGACTACGAGAAACACAATCATCTCGAAGACGTCGAACTGCGCTACGAGACGATCACGTGGTCGTACAAGGACGGCAACATTATCCACAAGGACACGTGGAACGAACGTTCCTGATGCGTTGACCGACTGGCGGAATCCGGCACGCCCGCGCGCCGGGTTCCGCTCTGCCGATCGCCCATTCTCAGTCGCACCCTTCGGTTCGCATTGGCACCGCCCGATGCACGCCTTCCTCCCTTCCTGATCCGCTATCGACATGACGCCGCCTATCCGGGACGCCTCCCATCTCATTCGCCGACTCAATCCCCATTGCACGCGCGCGCTCGAAGCCGCCGCGAGCCTGTGCCAGACCCGGCTCGCGGACGAAATCTCGGTCGAGCACTGGGTGCTCAAACTGATCGAAGCGGAAGACGGCGACATTCCGGCGATTCTGCGCCACTACGATCTCGATATCGATGCGGTGTGGGATGCGTTGATCGACGTGATCGACCGCATGCCACGCACGTTGCGCGGCATGCCGGCGCTGTCACGGCAACTCGCCACGGTGATCGAGGATGCGTGGACGCATGCGATGTCGGACGAATCCGACGGCACCATTCGCTCGGGCCACCTGCTGCAGGCGATCGTCGACGCGCCACACGTCTTGCGCACGCAACGTGCGTGGCCGCTGTTGTCGGTTTCAAGTGCGCAGATCCGGCGCGTGCTGCCCCGGATCGGGCGACGTTCATCCGAGAACGCGTCCGATGAAATGACGTTGCAGCCGAAAACGTCGCCAACCGTCGATCATGCCAGCCATGCAGAGTCGGAAACCTCCATCGATCGTCACGATCGGCACGCACCATCTCGCGCCACCGACGACAACGCCCTCGCGCGCTTTGCGCTCGACCTGACCGAAAAGGCCCGCCGTGGCGAGATCGACCCCGTCTTCGGCCGAGACCGGGAGATCCGGCAGATGATCGACGTGCTGTCGCGCCGCCGCAAGAACAACCCGATCCTCGTTGGCGAGCCTGGCGTCGGCAAGACCGCGCTGGTCGAAGGGCTCGCGTTGCGCGTGATCGAAGGCAGCGTTCCGGAAACGATCCGCGACACGCGCATCCTGACGCTCGACCTCGGCTTGCTGCAGGCCGGCGCAGGCGTGAAGGGCGAATTCGAGCAACGGCTGAAGAACGTGATCGACGAGGTGCGGACATCGACGACACCCATCCTGCTGTTCATCGACGAAGCACATACGCTGATCGGCGCGGGCAACGCGGCGGGTGGCGCCGACGCCGCCAACCTGCTCAAGCCGGCGCTGGCACGCGGCGAGTTGCGCACGGTCGCGGCAACCACGTGGGCCGAGTACAAGGAATATTTCGAACGCGATGCCGCGCTCGAACGGCGCTTCCAGGTCATCAAGGTCGACGAGCCGGACGACCACACGGCCTGCCTGATGCTGCGCGGGCTCGCAAGCCGCTATGCGAAGCATCACGACGTCCACATTCGCGACGAGGCGATCGTCGCGGCCGTGCGGCTGTCACGCCGCTACATTCCGGCCCGGCAACTACCGGACAAGGCCGTCGATCTGATCGACACGGCGGCCGCGCGCGTGCGCATGGCGCTCGACGTGCCGCCAGTGGAGCTGCAGCAGGCACGCGCGACACTGACGGCACTCGAACTGGAACGCGCCGCGCTCGATGCGGATTCCCGTGCCGGGATCGGTGACATCGCCGAGCGGCGCACCACGATCGACGCGGAACACGACGCCGTGCGCGACACCACAGACACGCTGCTCGGCCAGTACACGCGAGAACGCGAACTCGTCGACGTCTTGCGCACCCTTCGCGGCGCGACCGACCCCGCGCCTGATCCAGCGGCCATTTCCAATGCCATCGATGCGCTGTCGACCGTTCAGGGCAAGTCGCCGATGATCGCCGCCGACGTTGACGCGCAATCCATCGCGCGCGTTGTCGCTGAATGGACCGGTGTGCCGGTCGGCAATCTCGTCGACGACGAACTGCGAAGCCTGCTCACGCTCGAAGCGACGCTCGCTGCGCGCGTGGTTGCGCAGGACGATGCGATCGGCGCGCTGGCGGAGAGCCTGCGCACCGCCAAGGCCGGCCTGAAGAACGAGCACGCACCGCTCGGCGTGTTCCTGCTCACCGGGCCGTCCGGCGTCGGCAAAACCGAAACCGCGCTGGCACTCGCCGACCTGTTGTTCGGCGGCGAAGCCGCACTGACGACGATCAATTTGTCCGAGTACCAGGACGCGCATACGGTATCGCAGCTCAAGGGCTCGCCGCCCGGCTACGTCGGTTACGGACGCGGCGGTGTCCTGACCGAAGCCGTGCGTCAGCGTCCGTACAGCGTCGTGCTGCTGGACGAAGTGGAGAAAGCGCATCGCGACGTGCTCGACATTTTCTATCAGGTGTTCGACCGCGGCACGATGCGCGACGGCGAGGGACGCGAGATCGATTTCCGCAATTGCGTGATCGTGATGACGTCCAATCTCGGCAGCGCGCAAATCGACGATGCAACGGCCGAGGATCCAGCAATCACGCGCGAAGCGCTGCGCGAAGCCGTTCATCCTCAGCTGGTCGCTCATTTCCAGCCTGCACTGCTCGCACGCTTTCAGACACTCGTCTATCGGCCGCTCGGCGCGGCGGCACTCGCGCCGATCGTGCGGATCAAGCTGGACAGGATCGCCGAGCGCCTCCATCGGAATCACGCGGTGACACTGACATGTGCGGACGATCTGATCGAATCGATCGCACAGCATTGCGTGTCGCGCGAATCCGGCGCACGCAGCGTCGACGCGTTCCTGAACCAGCGCGTGCTGCCGGTCGTGTCCCGCGAACTGCTCGGACGGATGGAATCCGGCACTGCGCCACGGCAAATCCTGTTGTCGGCCACCGCCGAAGGATCGTTGACGATCGACTTCATCGACGCGCCGGCGGCCGGCGATACCGGCACTACACGATGGAGCGACCGATGACCGCCGGCCCCTCGCTCTACGACATGCTGCTCGGCCAGATCGGCGGCGAACCGATCGGCGCCTACGACGACCGGACGCTCGAATGCCTGAGCGTGCAGCAGAACGTACGTCGCATTCTCAATACGCGGGCCGGTGCGCTCAAGCACCTGCCCGACTACGGGCTACCCGATCTCACGAACATCTACAAGGCACTGCCCGCATCCGCGCACTTGCTCAAGCAGCAGATGGAAGCGACGCTGCTGAAATACGAGCCGCGCATTCGCTCGATCGACGTCGGGATCGTCGACAATCACGATCCCGGGATCCTGGTCAGCTTCGAGATGACGTGCCACCTGAAGAACGCCGGGCTCGTGCGTTTCGGCACCTACTTCGAGCCGCCGGGCCGCCTGCGCGTCGAACGACGTATCGACCGGTCATGATCGCGCGCAATCAGTGCCCGTGCGCAAGATGCGCCCCAAACCCCACCGCCCCCGGCACGATCTCCTCCTTCAGCGTCAACGCCGGAATCTCGTAATCGCCCGCGTTCTGTCGCCGGAACGGAATCGGCTGCGCGGTCCACAACGCATCGAGACGCTTGCCGAGCGCCGCACGCGTTTCGTCGAAGCGCGCGTCGTTCATCTTGCCCGTCCGGTAGATCACGAACGGCGGCAGCACGTCGAACCCCGGGTAATACAGGATCCCGTGCTGGATCGGAAACAGCACGTCGTCGATCGGCCCGTTGATGCCGCGCGCACTGTAGTGCGATTCCCACCCGCCTGCCGTGACGATCAGCATCGCCCGCTTGCCGGCCAGCGCCCCTTCGCCGTAGCGGTTGCCCCAGCGCGTCTCCGAATGCTCGCCGACGCCATACGCAAAACCGTACGCATACACACGCTCGACCCAGCCCTTCATGATTGCCGGCATCGAAAACCACCACAACGGAAACTGCAGGATCACCGCGTCGGCCCACTTCAGCTTCTCCTGCTCGCGCGCGATATCTTCACTTTGCGTGCCGGTCGCGAATGCGTGCTTCGAGTCGAGCGACGGATCGAACCGCGCATCGGGCGCACGACCGGTCACGTCGTTCGCGTCGAACGCCGCCTTCCAGTTCATCGCATACAGATCCGTCACCTGCACCGCGTGGCCGGCTGCTTCGAGATGCTCGACGGCAAAGTCGCGCAGCGCGCCGTTCAGCGAACGTGGTTCGGGATGGGCATAAACGATCAGCACATTCATGTTCGTCACTCCTTTGATTGAATGACTACAGGATGCCGCCGCCAAAGGTATATTTGAAATGAATTCCTGATATTCCAGGTATAGCCATGAATAATCTCAGACGACTCGACCTGAACCTGCTCGTCACGCTGGACGTGCTGCTTGCCGAGCACAACGTCACGCGCGCGGCCGAGAAGCTGAACATGTCGCAGCCGTCGGTGAGCGTGCAGCTGCAAAAACTGCGCGACCTGTTCGGCGACCCGCTGCTGTTGCCGGGGCCGCGCGGGATGCGGCCGACCGCGCGCGCGGAAACGCTGCGCGAGCCGTTGCGCGATGCGCTCGAAGCCGTCGAACGCGCGGTGGTTCCTGCCACCCCGTTCGATCCGGCGACCGCGACGAACACGTGGCGCGTGGCCGCGACCGACTACGGCGAATCGACGATCGTGCTGCCCGCGCTGCACACGCTGCGCTCGGCCGCGCCCGGTACGCGGCTCGCCGTCGTCGAACTCGCGCCGCCGCGCATCGAGCAGGATGCCGAACGAAACGGCATCGACCTCGCCTTTCATACGACAGAAGGGTCGCCGGCCGGCATGCGGCGCCTGCCGCTGTTCGTCGAGCGTTATGTGCTCATCGGCCGCGCCGGGCATCCGAAGCTGAAGCGGCGCCCCACGCTCGCGCGGTTCGGCACGCTCGAACACGTGATCGTGTCGCCCGATGGCGGCGGCTTCTTCGGCGTGACGGACGAAGCGCTCGCGAAGGTCGGTGCCGTGCGGCGCGTCGTGCTGTCCGTGCCGCACTTCCTGTTCGTGATGTCGGCGGTCGCGAGCACCGATCTCGTCGCGATGCTGCCCGAGCGACTGGTGCGCGACGTGCCTGCGCTGCGTGTGGTGGACGCACCGGTCGAGGTGCCCGGCTATGAAATGTCGATGCTGTGGCACGAGCGCGTGCATCGCGATCCGGCGCATCGGTGGCTGCGGGAGACCATCGCGGCGGCGGTCTGACACGGCCCGGTTGCCGGACGGCTGCCATCTGCTGTCATCGGGGGCTTGAAAGTGCGCCGATCACTGTATATATTTACAGTGTTTCTGCGTCATTTGACCCGAATTCCGTCCCCCGAGACGGTCTTTAGTGAGGCGACCATGTTCCAGTCATCCGCATTCGATCCCGAGCAACCCGGCTTCAATCCCGTCCACTTCGAGCGCGCCGCGCGGCAGGCGGTCGTCGATCTTCAGCGTGTCGTCGGCGGCCCCGCGCAGCGGGCGCTCGGCTTGCGGCGCCGCAGCCATCCGGCCGCCGTCCGCACGATGAGCTGGCAGGCGCTGCTGAATGTCGAGGAGCTGGCGTTCTCGAACTCCGGCTTCCTGAACCGCAACGATCCGACGGTCGTCGACGCCTTCATCCGGCTGCGCGACAGCCGGATGGTCGCCGCGGACGTCGAGGAAGCCGTCGACTGGAAGCGCGACGACGAAGATTTGCCCGCCGTTTACCTGATCGTCAAGGCGATGCTCGAAGCGGAAGAGCGCGAGACGCAACACGCCGAGATGGAGTGACGGCGGCGACGCGCGGCCGTCCCGTTACAGCCGCGCCGCGAGGCGCGCACCCTGATCGATCGCGCGCTTCGCGTCGAGTTCGGCGGCCAGTTCCGCGCCGCCGATCAGGTGCACGGAACGCCCGGCCGCCTGCAACGGCGCGAGCAACGCACGCTGCGGCTCCTGTCCCGTGCAGAGCACGATCGTGTCGGCTTCGATCAGCTCGTGATCGGTGCGCTGCTCGCCGTACGACACGTGCAGCCCGCGCGCATCGATCAATTCGTAGTTCACGCCGCCGATCATCTTCACCAGCTTCATCTTCAGCGTCGCGCGGTGAATCCAGCCGGTCGTCTTGCCGAGCCCCTTGCCGAGCGGCGCGGCCTTGCGCTGCAGCAGCGTCACTTCACGCGCGGGCGGCGTGACCTGCGCACGCGTCACGCCGCCACGCGTCGCGGCCGGGTCGGTCACGCCCCACTCGGCCTTCCACTCGTCCAGATCGAGCGCCGGCGATTCGCCGTCCTGCACCAGATACTCGGCGACATCGAAGCCGATCCCGCCCGCGCCGACCACCGCGACACGCCGGCCGACCGGCTGCCTGCCCGCGAGCACGTCGATGTAGCTGAGCACGTTCGGCCCGTCCTGCCCCGGAATCTTCGGGTCGCGGGGCGCGACGCCCGTTGCGAGCACGATTTCGTCGTAGCCGCCCGCGATCAGGTCGCTTGCGTCGACGCGGCGGTTCAGGTGCAGGTTCACGCCGGTCAGCTCGACCTGGCGGCCGAAGTAGCTCAGCGCTTCGTGAAACTCCTCCTTGCCCGGAATCCGCTTGGCCATGTTGAACTGGCCGCCGATCTCGGCCGCGCCGTCGAACAGGTCGACCCGATGGCCGCGCTGCGCGAGCACGGTCGAGCACGCGAGCCCGGCCGGCCCCGCGCCCACCACCGCGATGCGCTTCGGCTGCGGCGCGGGCGTGTATTTCAGCTCCGTCTCGTGGCATGCACGCGGATTCAGCAGGCACGACGCGATCCTGTTCTTGAACGCGTGATCGAGACACGCCTGGTTGCAGCCGATACAGGTGTTGATCTCGTCGGCACGGCCCTGCGCGGCCTTGACCACGAACTCGGCATCCGCGAGCAGCGGGCGTGCCATCGACACCATGTCCGCGCAGCCGTCCGCGAGGATCTGCTCGGCCACTTCGGGGCGATTGATCCGGTTGGTGGTCACGAGCGGAATGCCGACCTCGCCCTTCATCTTCTTCGTCACCCACGCGAACGCACCGCGCGGCACCGACGTCGCGATCGTCGGCACGCGCGCCTCGTGCCAGCCGATCCCCGTGTTGATGATGGTCGCGCCCGCGCGCTCGACGGCCTTCGCGAGCTGCACGGTTTCGCTCCAGTCGCTGCCGTCCGGAATCAGGTCGAGCATCGACAGCCGGTAGATCAGGATGAAATCGCGGCCGACCGCTTCGCGTGTGCGTTCGATGATCTCGATCGGCAGCCGGATGCGGTTCTCGTACGACCCGCCCCACTGGTCGGTGCGCTTGTTCGTATGCATCGAGATGAACTGGTTGATCAGGTAGCCTTCGGAGCCCATGATCTCGACGCCGTCGTAACCGGCTTCACGCGCGAGCTTCGCGCAACGGACAAACGCGCGGATCTGCCGCTCGACCCCGCGCGCGCTCAGCTCGTGCGGCGTGAACGGCGAAATCGGCGACTTGATCTTCGACGGCGCGACCGCGAACGGGTGATAACCGTAGCGGCCCGTATGGAGGATCTGCAGCGCGATCTTGCCGTCCTCCGCATGCACGGCGCCGGTGATCTCGCGATGGCGCCGCGCGGCGGCCGACGTCATCAGCGTGCCGCCGAACGGCTTGGTCCAGCCGGCCACGTTCGGCGCGAAGCCGCCCGTCACGATCAGGCCCACGCCGCCGCGCGCGCGTTCGGCGAAATATTCGGCGAGCCGCGGCAGCGTCTTGCGGCTGTCCTCGAGGCCCGTGTGCATCGAGCCCATCAAGACGCGGTTCTTCAGCGTCGTGAAACCGAGATCGAGCGGCGCGAGCAGGTGGGGAAAGGGTGTCGTCATGATGATCGTGCCAGTAAGCGATGCGTGACATCGTAGGCGCGCGCCGCCTTGAACGTGAGGGGGCAAACAGCCATAATGCTTGTCATTTCCGGCCAAGACGACATGACTTCCCCTCTCGCCAAGGACCGCCTCGGGCTGCGCCGGCCGACGATTCCGGTCGCCTACACGCGCCTGCTGCTGCAGGCGCTGGCCGCGCGCGGTGTCGACCTGGCCGCCGTGCGCGCCGGCACGGGCCTGCGCGATGCGGTGCTGGCCGAACCGGACGCGCGCGTCGCGCCGTCGCAATGGGGGCGGCTCGTGCTCAATGCGATCGAGATCGGCGGCGATCCGGGCATCGGGCTCGCGTTCGGGCTGCTGCTGAAGCCGACCGTGCACGGCTTTCTCGGCTACGCGACCCTGACCGCGCGGGACATCCGCGAGGCGCTATCCGTCACGCAGCGCTACTTCCGGATGCGCAACCGCCAATATCGCCTGACCCATGAAGAAGACGAACGCGGCGCGACGCTCGAACTGCACGGCGTGCAGGCGAGCCCCGTGCTGCAGCATCACGTGATGTTCGAATTCGTGCTGACCGGGCTCGCGCAGAACATCTCGCAATGGGCCGGGCGCGCGTCGCCGTCGATCGCGCTGCAATTCACGTGGCCGGAGCCGCCCTATTTCGCACGCTATCGCGACCAGTTGCCGCCGGTCGAATTCGGCTGCGCGGCCAACGCGCTGTGGATCGCGCACGACGTGCTCGACTGGCCGCTGCCGCTCGCCGACGAAGTCGCGCATCGGCAGGCGCTCGTGCAGGTGGAGCGTGAGTATGCGCAGGTGCGCCAGGAGGAAGGCGATCTGGTCGAACGCGTGCGTGCGGAGCTGGCACGCGGGGCCGGCGATTACCCGGGGCCGGGGACGCTCGCCGATGCGCTGCTCGTGTCGACACGCACGCTGCGGCGCCGGCTCGAGGAAGCCGGGTCGAGCTATCGGCAGTTGCTCGACGAAGCGCGGTTTCGCGACGCGAAGCAGTTGCTCGCCGCGTCGGATCTTGACCTGAAGACGATCGCCGAGCGGCTGCAATTCACCGACCCGGCGAATTTCACGCGCGCGTTCCGGCGCTGGGCCGGGCAGACGCCGAGCGCCTATCGGGAGGCGGCTGCGGGCACGGCACGCGATTGATGCAGGGCCGCGACCGGCACGAGGTGCCGGCCCGTGATTTCATCGGTATGATCAATCCCACGCCCAAGCGGCGCCGACCGGCGCACTCTCCCGCCCCATGCCCAATCACACCACGCTGATCGAGTCGACGATCGACCGTATCGATACGAACCTCGTCCGGATCAAGGCCGACATCAGGAAGGCGCCGCTGTATCGCCTGACGATGCGGAACGCCTGCTACTTCATCGCCGCCGACGATTTCGACGCGGAGGCATTCAAGCAGATCGATCGATTGAAGCCCGGGATGGCCGTGCGCGCGTGCATCTTCAACGATCGCGGCCGTCACCGGATCGCGTGGCTCAGAAGCAGCGACTTGGCGATCGCGCCTTACGATGCGCTCGGACAAAGGGACGGCAACCTGAGGCTGCTCACATGGGCGTCGATCGTCTTCGTGCTGAGCCTGCTGATCGGTGCCGCCGTGTTCAGATCGGGCTGGGCGTTCGTCGGCGTCCTGGCCTTGCTCGCGGGCATCATCAGCCTGCTGGGCATCCTGCTCGCGATCGCGGGGCTGTCCGATCTGGTATTCCGGCCTCAGCGTCGCGAGGCGCAGGAAAAGTGGCGGTACGAACCCGCCGGGTTCACGACGGAACGGAGCAACGGATGACCGGTCGCACCATGCAAATCGCATCCGGCCGCGTGACGTCCGTCAGCCAGAAGACGATCACTACGCAGGTCTGGAGCAACAATCTCGGCTGGACGACGCAAGGCATCGAGGAGATCGCGCTGCAGCTCGACACGTTCGACGCGCCGCTCACGCTCGTGACCGGCGCCTCGCGCAGCCTGTTCATCGTCGCGGGCGATCGGCTGGAGGTGGCATACGCCGAAGGCCCGGATCGCCCGGCCATCTACGGCATCCGCAACGCGACCGACGCCTCGGTGTATCTGGTTCGACCCGCGAAAGTCGCCGGGGCCCGCATCGATGTGTTCGCGACGCTATTCCTGCTGGTCGTCGTCGTCTTCGTTCTCGGCATCATGTCCGCGGTGTCGCGCAGCCTCGACGGGATGCTCGACACGTTCGCGTGGTTCGCAGGGGGCGCGATCGGGTTCTTCCTGCTGAGCACGATCCTGCGCACCGTGTTCGGCGTGGTCGTGTGGCCCGAGATCCGGCGGCTCAGGCAGCCCGGCGGCAAGCGCGAGATGAACGCCGCGAGGCAGGCGCTGTCGCTCGCGAACGACGATACGCCGAACATCCGTTTTCTCTGACGCGATACGCGCGCGACGCGTCAGCAGCCGACGACGATCCGCGCCCCGCCGTCACCCTCGCCCGCCTCGATCCGCACCTCGCCCGTCGCGGCGACGATCGCGTCGTACACGTCGTCGCTCACGCACACCACCGGCACCGCGATCGCATACAGCTCGGCCGCCACGATCGCGCCGATCGAGATGATCAGGTCGCGCTCCTTCAGCACGATCCCGACCGGCCCCGTGCCGTTGCGCACGGCTTCCGCGAGCACGCTGCTGCTCGAACTCGAGCCCTTCGCGTGCGGCATCACCATCACCTTGCCGGCGAGGCTCGCACCGGCCTGCGGATGCCCGCGATCGACGATCTTTCCCGCGCCCGAATCGTAGCCGCCCCAGAAACTGAGCGGCTTGTCGAGCACGAACGCGCGCGCGCATGCGCTGCCCGGCACGAGCGTGTCGCCCGTCAAGCCCTTGCCCGTCGCTTCAGTCATCGAATCGCACCTTTCCTTCGAACGCCGACCGCACGCATTCGCGCATGCTGCCGTACGCGACCGTCACGCCGATGTTCGCGGGCGCATACGACGCCCATTTCCCCGAATTGGTCATCACCAGCCCTGACAGTTGCTTCATCACCGGCGTGATGTACGTGCAGGTGTCGACGACGATCTGAATGCCGCGTGCGGCGAATTTTTCCGCGAGGCCGGCTTCCTCCAGTTCCCACAAGATGAAGCGGCTCGTGTTCACGTAGAAATCGCAGGCCGGCTTGCCGTCGAACGCGTCGAGCAAGGTGCCGAGCGTGCGGAATTCGGCCAGCGAGAAATGCGGCGTGCCGAGCGCCACCGCGACGAGTGCGTCGCCGGCCGCGCCGTGGTTCAGCGTGCGGCGAATCTCGTCGAGGTCGGCCATCGCGACATCGACCGTGCGTTGCGCCGCCTGCCCGTGCAACGCCGCATCGAGCGTCGGCGCCTCGGGTGTGATGCCCACCGCATGGAACAGCGCGACGGCGCCGCTCGATGCGGCCGCCGCGCCCAGCGCCTTGAGTTCGTCTTCGGTGGTATCCGCCGGCAACCCGACGATCGCCGGCACGACCGCACCCGCAATCCTGCCGATCAGCAGACCGAGCGCGGCGAAATAAATGTCGCGCGACGGCAGGCGGTTGAAGTCCGGCGCGTTGAACACGATCCGCGCGGCGCGGTTCGCTTCGACGTGCAGCCCCGCATACGGCGCGCGCCCGGTGATCGCCGCAGCCAGGTCGAGAAAATCGCCATACCGGCTCGTGCGCGCGCCGAGCACCGAGTTCGCGAACACGATCGCGTTCGATTCGGCCCACGCGATCTGCTCGCCTTTCACGGGACGGTTCTTCAGTTGATACGGCGCGCACGTGAAGCTCGATTCGCAGCCGAGCTGCAGATGCGCGTCCATCAGGCGCTGCGCGTCGCGCTGGATCGTGCGGTCGCCGTGGTACAGCTCGGGATGGATCAGGTCGAGCGACCCGACGTTCAGCGTGGTCGGCACCGCGACCTTCGCACCGGTGTCGACGAAATATTCGACGAAGTCGAGGCTCGTCCGGCCGTGGTAAAGGCAGCCGTCGATATGCGCGGACGTGATGTCGATCAGGTGCGGCGCGGACATCACCTGCGCCGTGCGTGCAACGATCCGCATCGCGCGCGCGACGCCATCGCCGTAATCCCCGCGCAGCATGGCGCTGTCGCGGTCACTCAACTGCAGCATCGGTTGCTCCTCTGACGCGTGCCGGCGGCGCCGGCCCGTGAAATCCGTCAGGGGACTCTACAACTGGAAATAAAAACTGTCCAGATACACGTCGATCCGGACAGTTTAAAAAACCAATTTCAGCCTTACAGCATTACCGAAGTGGACAATGGCTCGAATTCCGCTCCAGTTTGCCGCCGGTTCGTCTAGCGTTCCGCAGTCACGCTGAACAGCTCGTCGCGCAGCGCCTTCGCGCGGTCGCGTCCGAACTGCGTCTCGAATTCGTCCTGCGCGGCCTGCCACGCAACCAGCGCCCGCGCGAACGTGCGCTCGCCCGGCTTCGTGAGGCTCAACGCATGCGCACGCGCATCGTGCTCGGACGCGGCCGTCGCGACGAAGCCGTCGCGCTGCAGCGGCTTCAGCGCGCGCAGCAGCGTCGTGCGATCCATCACGAGGCTATCGGCGAGTTCGCTCATCAGCAGGCCGGGCCTGCGCGTCAGGTTCGACATGATCGAGAACTGGGCGGGCGTGACGCCAACCGGGGCCAGATGGCGTTCGTACAGTTGCGTGACGAAACGCGCCGCCTGACGCAGCGCGAGACAGTTGCACGCCTGGGCAATCGAGGTGTCGTTCATGTCTCGCAATTTATATGTGCATATGCATAAAGTCAATGTACACTCCGCCGTAACCAGGCCGGTGGCCGGCCCTCGCGTCAAGGAGACGGACATGGACTACATCGACAAGCTGAGGATCTTCCGGTCGGTGGTGGAGCTGCGCAGCTTCACGCGCGCTGCCGACATGCTCGGCCTCGCCCGGCCCGTGGTGTCGCGCGCGGTCGCGGATCTCGAAGCGCGCTTCGGCAGCCGGCTGCTGCACCGGACCACGCGCCAGGTGTCGCTGACCGAAACCGCCGAGCGCATCTACGAGCGCTGCGCGGCCGTGCTGGACGAGCTCGACTCGCTCGAAGCGGAAGCGCAGGCGTCGACGCGCGAGCCCGAAGGCCTGTTGCGGCTCGTCGCGCACACGACGGCCGCGCTGAACCGGCTGGTACCGCTGATCGCCGGCTTCAAGGCCGCGCACCCGAAGGTGCGCCTCGACGTGACGCTGACCGAGCGCCCGGTCGATCTCGTCGGCGAAGGCTACGACATCGGCATCGTCGTGCCGTACATGCTGACGAGCGAAACGACCGTCGTGCGGCTGGTCGAACGCATTCCGGTCGTGATCGTCGCGACACCCGCGTACCTGCGCGCGCATTCGCATCCCCAAGCGCCGGCCGATCTTGCCGACCATCCGTTCGTGCCGATGTCGCCGTCGCTGCGGCGGCCCGCCTTGTCGTTCCGCATCGACGGCGACACGCTGACCGTGCCGTTCCGCTTCGACATCTCGTCGAACAGCCCCGTCTTCAACCGCGAAATGGTGATGCACGACTTCGGCATCGGCGTCGTGCCGAAAACGCTCGTCGGGGCCGAACTCGCGTCGGGCGCGCTCGTGCAGCTGCTGCCGGACGCCGATCTCGTCGATGCCTTCGTCGAGATCAAGCTCGCGTACGCGAACCGCGCGCTGCTGCCCGCGAAGGTCAAGGCGTTCATCGACTACACGGCCGCCTACTGCGACCGCGAAGGCTGGATCGTTCCGGCGGCGGCCTGACCGGGCGCACGAACGCGCCTCGTTGCAGCCGATTGGTACAGCCACGACACCAATCTGATCCCGCCCCGCCCATCGCTTCACGCGATCCCGCGCCCTAACATGTGCACATGCACAAGACCACGCTCACCGACGACGATTGCTTTGCGGTCCGGCAAGCCGCCCGGCGAATCTCGCAGTTCTACGAGCGCTATCTGTCGCGCGCGGGTGTCACGCCATCGCAATACAGCATTCTCGCGCTGCTGCGCGACCGGCCCGGCCTGACGATGGCGACCTTGTCGAGCGTGCTGGTGATCGAACGCACCGCGCTGCTGCGCGCGCTCAAGCCGCTCGTCGGCGCGGCGCTGGTGGCGGGCCGGATCGAGCCGCCGTGCCGCGGCCAGACGTTCGCGCTCACCGCGCACGGCGAAACCAAGGTCGCCGACGCGCACGTGCACTGGCTCGCCGCGCAGGAAGCATTCGAGCGGTGTTTCGGATCGGCGCAGGCGGCCCGCCTCAGAGACGAATTGTTCCGGATCACGCACAACCTGCCGGAACGCTGATTGACGACTTCCCCGACGGACGGCACGCCGTCTTTCGTTTTGATACGTGCATATACATAGGTGAATCGATGGAAACGACCCAAGCCGCTGCCGCGTCACGCGAAGCAGCCACAACCGACCAACCCGCGAAGCAACAGCGCCGCGTGCCGTGGATGCGCATCGCGGTGGGTGTCGTCGTCGTCGTCGTGGCCGCCGCCGCGCTCGACTGGCTGTTCGTGCTGCGCTTCCAGGAAAGCACCGACGATGCCTATGTCGGCGGCGACGTAACGGTGCTCGCACCGAAGGTCAACGGCTTCGTCGACAAGATCCTCGTGACCGACAACCAGCGCGTGAAGGCCGGCGACGTGCTCGTGCAGCTCGATGCGCGCGACTACGACGCGAAGCTCGCGCAGGCCAGCGCCGAAGTCGACAGCGCGCGCTCCGCCGTGACCGAACTCGAGGCGAAGCAGCAACTGCAATATGCGGTGATCGGACAGCACGCAGCGGACAAGAACGCTTCGTCGGCCGAGCTGACACGCGCCGCATCGGATCGTGTGCGCTACCGCGAGCTCGTGAAATCCGACGCGGTGTCGAACCAGATCGTCGAACGCGCGGACGCCGATTATTCGAAGGCCGGCGCCGCCGTCGAACGCAGCGACGCCGCGCTGCTCGCGTCGAAGCGGCAGCTCGACGTGCTCGGCGCGCAGCTCGCCGACGCGCGGGCGCGCGTGAACACCGCGCTCGCCGCGCAGCGCGTCGCCGCGCTCAACGTCGAATACACGACGATCCGCTCGCCGGTCGACGGTTACGTCGGCAATCGCACGGGCCGCGTCGGGATGCTCGCGAACGTCGGCGTGCCGCTGCTGACGATCGTGCCGGCTTCCGGACTGTGGATCGACGCGAACTTCAAGGAAGACCAGCTGCGCAAGATGCACGCGGGCGATCGCGTCGACGTGTCGCTCGATGCGTCGAGCACGCGCCTGCACGGCCGCGTCGACAGCCTCGCGCCCGCGACCGGCGCGACCTTCAGCGTGCTGCCGCCCGAGAACGCGACCGGCAACTTCACGAAGATCGTCCAGCGCGTGCCCGTGCGCGTGCATCTCGATCCGCAGCCGGGCCTCGAGCACGTGCTGCGCCCCGGCCTGTCCGCGGTCGTGACCGTGCATACCGGCCGCGCGAGCTGAACGGGAGACGACGATGACCACCGCGTTTTCCGGCGACCCGGCGTCGCAACCGACGAAGCAGCGCGTCTTCGCCTTCGCGCTGATGTGCGTCGGCTTCTTCATGGCGACGCTCGACATCCAGATCGTCGCGTCGTCGCTGCGCGACATCGGCGGCGGCCTGTCCGCCAGCCAGGACGAATTGTCGTGGGTGCAGACGGCCTACCTGATCGCCGAGATCATCGTGATCCCGATGTCGGGCTGGCTGTCGAAGGTGATGTCGACGCGCTGGCTGTTCGTCGCGTCGGCCGTCGGCTTCACGATCACGAGCATGCTGTGCGGGCTCGCGTGGGACATCAACTCGATGATCCTGTTTCGCGGGCTGCAGGGCGCGCTCGGCGCCGCGATGATCCCGACCGTGTTCACCACCGCATTCGTGCTGTTCCCGGGCAGGCAGCGGCTGATCGCGTCGACGACCATCGGCGCGCTCGCGTCGCTCGCTCCGGCGATCGGCCCTGTGATCGGCGGCTGGATCACCGATCAATGGTCGTGGCACTGGCTGTTCTACCTGAACCTCGTACCGGGCATCGCGGTGGCCGCACTCGTGCCGCGCTACGTGCATATCGACGAACCCGACCTGAGCCTCATCAAGCGCGGCGACTACCTCGGCATCGTGCTGATGTCGGGTTTCCTCGGCTGCCTCGAATACGTGCTGGAGGAAGGCCCGCGCAAGAACTGGTTCGGCGACGATGCGATCGTGATCTGCGCGTGGATCTCCGGCATCTGCGGCTTCCTGTTCCTCGTGCATGCGCTGACCGCGAAAGATCCGATCGTCGACCTGCGCGCGCTCGCCGTGCGCAACTTCGGGATCGGCAGCCTGCTGTCGTTCGTAACCGGCATCGGGATCTTCGTGACCGTGTTCCTGACGCCGCTGTTTCTCGCGCAGGTGCGCGCGTTCAGCTCGCTGCAGATCGGCATCGCGCTGCTGTCGGTCGGTGCGTTCCAGTTGGTCGCGCTCTGCGCGTATGCGTTCGCCGCGCGTTTCTTCAGCCTGCGTGCGCTGCTCGTGTTCGGGCTGATCTGTTTCGGCCTCGGCTGCTACCTGTACACGCCGATCACGCACGACTGGGGCTGGCGCGAATTGCTGCTGCCGCAGGCACTGCGTGGCATCGGCCAGCAGTTCAGTGTGCCGCCGATCGTGACGATGGCGCTCGGCTCGCTGCCGCAGTCGCGGCTGAAATCGGCGAGCGGCCTGTTCAACCTGATGCGCAATCTCGGCGGGGCGATCGGCATCGCGGTGAGCGCGACGATGCTCAACGACCGGCTGAATTTTCACTACCTGCGGCTGAACGAGCATGTGAGCGCCGGCGAACCGCAGATCGCGTCGCTGCTCGATCGACAGGCGGCTTACTGGGGCTCGGTGGCCGGCAATACGCTGAATACCGCGCAGGCCGGGCTCGCGAACCTGCATCGGCTGATCTATCGAGAGGCGCTGACGCTCACTTATGCGGATGCGTATTACGTGCTGTCGCTGTGTTTCGTCGTCGCGCTGTTTGCCGTCGTGTTTTCCAAACCCATTACGTTGAACGCGCCGCCGCCGGACGCGCACTGAGGCCAGGGTCATCATCATGAAAAAGCTACTCGTCGCGCTGGCTGTCAGCGCATTTGCCGCCGGGTGCGCGGTGCAGCCCGCGCAGCATCCGGCGCTGTCCGAATCCGTCCAGACGCTCGCCCCCGCCGCATGGGATACCGACGTGCCGCGCGCGGACATCGACGCCGCCGCCTGGTGGGCGCAATTCCACGACCCCGTGCTCGACCGCCTGATCACGGCCGTGCTCGACGGCAACCTCGATCTGCAGGCCGCCGCCGAACGCGTGAAGCAGGCGCAGGCGCTGACCGTGCAGAAGCGCGCGGTGCTGCTGCCCGAACTCGACGCGACCGCGCATGCGGCCGACGCGCGGCAGAACACGCCACCGCCGCTCGGTTATGTGCGGCAGGCCGGCGCGGGGCTCGCGCTGAGCTGGTCGCCCGACGTGTTCGGCGGCGAGCGGCTCGACCTGCTCGCCGCGCAGGCGGAACTCGTCGGCCAGAAGCATGCGGAAGATGCGATGCGGCTCGCGCTCGCAGCGGATGCGGCGTCCGCGTATGTCGATCTGCGCTGGGCACAGCAGGAACTGAAGATCCTTCAGGACAACGCGAAGATCCGGCAGCATGCGCTCGAACTCACGCGCAAGCGACAGGCGTTCGGGCTGTCGACGGAACTCGACGTCACGCGTGCGCAGAACCAGCTCGACGCGCTCGAAGCGCGGATTCCGCCGACGCAGGCGCAGATTTCGCATCAGCTCAATCTCATTGCCGTGTATTCGGGGCGCACGCCGGAATCGGTCGATCGGCTCGTGCTCGCGCAGGCCGGCGACATTCCCGCGCCGCCGGCTGGCGCGCCCGGTACGTTGCCTTCGCAGGCGTTGCTGCGGCGGCCCGATGTGCTGACTGCGTATGCGCAGGTCGAGCGGCGGGCGGCGCAAGTCGGCGTGGCGAAGGCCGAGCGGTATCCGAAGTTTTCGTTGAACCTGACGGACGGGATTCTCGCGGCTTCCTATCTCGGGTTGCCGACGTTGACCGACAACCTGTTCAGCGCGGCGTTGAGCGCGACGAGCCCGATCTTCAATGCAGGGCGGATTACGGCCGATATCTCGCAGAGCGAAAGCCGGATGCGCGAGTCGGAACTCGGGTTACGGCAGACGATGCTGCAGGCGTTGCGGGAAGTCGAGGATGCACGTGCGAATCTCGTCAGCGCCGACGAGGCGACGCGGCGGCTCGATAGCGCGCTCGCTGCGTCGGACAAGGCGCTCGGGCTGGCGAATCAGCTCTACAAGGGTGGCGCGACGGATTTTCTGGATGTGCTGTCGGCGCAGGAGGTGTATCTGCGGGATTCGGATTCGCTCAACCAGGTCAGGCGCGAGCATGCGCTGGCGGCGGTCGCGCTTTATCGGTCGCTCGGGGGCGGGTGGAGCAGGAACGACGCGGCGGGTGGGCCGACGGTGGAGGCGGTGGCGAAGAACTGAACGTGATCACGATACGACGCCGGCCTCAACACTTGCCGGCGTCCCGCTCGTCAACCGCACGACCCCAGACATTTGACCGACGACAACGCGATCAGGTAAACCGCCAGCCACGCAATGCCCAGCCCCGCGATGACGGTGACGATACGCGTGATGAGCTTGTGCCAGAACCGGATCGCAGCGAACACTCCGGCAGCCAGCAGGAGCCCGATGAGGATCGGGCCGAGCACGTTCATCGCAGCGTTACCGATCCAGCGCCAGCTTCGCGCCGAGCCCCAACAGGATCGTCCCCATCACCGCATCGATCGGCTTGCGCAGTTTCGCGTAACCCGTCTGCACGCGGTTCGTCGAGAACAGCACGGCCACCGTGCAGAACCATGTCAGCGATACGGCGACGACCACGGCCAGCGTCGCGCCATGCACCCATGCCGGCGCATGCGCGGGCAGCAGCGTGACGAACAGGCTGCCGAAGAACGCGGCGGCCTTCGGGTTGGTCAGGCCGACCAGCAGCCCTTTCCGGTATGCATGCACGCCGCCGCGAACGATCGGCTGGCTTGCCGCTTCAGCCTGCCGTGCCGACTGGCGCAGGCCCGACAGCGTCCTGATGCCCAGGTAAATCAGGTACGCCGCACCGGCGATGCGAATCGCCTCGTACAGCCACGCGAGCTTCGCGACGATCAGCCCGAGCCCGAAAATCGCCATCGCCGCCCACACGGCATGCGACGACGCAATGCCCAACGCGGCCAGCAGACCCGCACGGCGATTGCCGAGCGCATGGGACGAAACAGCGATCAGGTCGGGGCCGGGGCTGACGCACGCCAGCAACATCACGCCGCCGACTGCGGCGAGTTGGGGAAGATAGCTCATGGCGGTTCGGGAGGATTCAGGTGAGGAGGAATGCCGGCTTACTCTAGCACGCCGACTTTGGTTGCATGCGGGACGATCTGAAACGCGGCGCGCCGGCAGCCGGCACACGTTTTCTCAAGCCGTCGCCGCGCGCCTTGCACCCGCGTATTACAGCGGCGGCCGCTTCAGCTTCACCCAGCGCTGCACCGACGGCCGCTCCCACTGCGCACGCGCATAGTCGGCGAGGCGCTGCGGCACCGGATCGTCATTCAGCACCAGGCGGTTCAGCATCACCGCCAGGTCGACATCCGCGATACTCCACTCGCCGAACAGGTTTGCCGCACCCGGTGCGAGCAGCTTGCCGGCGGCCGCGAACAGCTTCTGCGCGGCAGCCTGCGCCAGGCTCGACAGCGGCTCGCTCGACGGCCCGTAGAACAGCACTTCGGTCGACCGCTCCGTGCGGATCGCCATCAGGTCGCTGCGCAGCCACGCCTGCACCTGTCGCGCCTGCGCGCGCTGGCGCGGATCGGCTGGATAGAGCCGTGTGCCCGGGAAAATCTCGTCGAGATACTCGGTGATCGCCGACGATTCCGACAGCGCGAAATCGTCGTGCACGAGCGTCGGTACGCGTTGCGTCAGCGACGTCGCCGCGTAGTCGGGTGCGAAATGCGCGCGGTTGCCGAGATCGACGGTCACCAGTTCGTAGGTCAGCCCTTTTTCCTCGAGGGCGACGAACACCGACATCGCGTAAGGGCTCGCGTATTGCGTATCCGCATAGAGACGGAGATTTCCGGTTTGCACGACAGGCTCCTTGTCAGGGCGGAGATCGGCGACCGTGCGGCAGGCGCATCGGCAGGCTCCGTGTGAATCGATGCGGCATGTGCGACAGATCAGCCGCCGCTTGAAAAGCGATGTTCGAAGTTTTGTTTGCGTCGCGGCGGTTGGTCAGACGGCGTGGGGCCAGCGGTAGCCGATCACTTCGTTCAACGGGTACGCGAGTTCGCGCACCTCTTCCAGTTGATTGCCGCCGAACAGATGTACGTGCTCGTCGTCGTGACGCAGGTAGAAGCCGACATGCCCTTTCCAGCTCGCGGGATCGTCGCGCGTCAGGATCGCGATGCAGCCGTACACCGGGCGCTCCAGCGGCCGGCCCCATTCGAGCCACGAACGCGCGAGCGCGGAGCCCGTCCCGCGAATGCCGGCGTGCGTCATGCACCAGTTGACGAACGACGAGCACCAGGAAATCTTGTCGTCGTAGCCGACCAGGTTCGTCTGATTGTTGTATTCGACGATGCGCGGATTGATGCTGCCGGGCGGATGGCGGCGGATGCCGAGTTCCGCCATCGCGACGGGCATCCAGGGCGGGTGGGCGGTGTCCGGTTTGCTCTCGGGGTTGAATGGGGCCACGTCGTTCTCGGGCGAGTGTGATGTGCAATCAATCTTCGCACGAATGACGCGAGGCGACGAGCACCTGTACGCGTGGCCTCGCGTTGTACGGGCGCGTTCAAGTGCCTGCCGACCATGCTCGGCGACAGGCCAGCTTCGGAACCGGGAGAGCGTGGCGCGCCGATCGAATCGAAGCCTGACGAATCGATCGCGCGAGGGTTGGACGCGCCTTGTCGTGCGCGCCCGGGTGACTCATCTGCGTTGGGTCTCGGGTACCGCGGCGTTACCTTTAACCGCGTGTGTCGATCCAGCGACGTGCCCAGCGGGCCGAGTGCCGCAGTGCCTGTGCTTCGCTCGCGAAGTAATCGAGCGAATAGAACTGGTAGCGGCCTTCCGCGGGTGTGCTGTCGGTACGTTCGAGCACCAGGTTGGATGAAAAACTACCGTCGGGCAAACGATGCGCCGAGGGTTGGACGGCATAGCCGTTGTATTGTTGAATTCGTTTGTTTTGCATTTTTAATTTTAATCATGTTCGAGTGCGCGCATGCCGTGCGCAATATGCACGGACGCGCCGATTCAAAGCCATTGCCAGCTGAATCTGAAGCTTTCGGAAAGCGAAAGTGCGGCGTTGCTGCCGGAGGGGGGAATGAAGTGCAACGAGGCGTGTGGCGCTTGGCGAGCTGCTGAATGAACAGATGCAGCTAAGAGCAATCGCGCCAACTTCAGGAGACGAAGCTCCGTGGGGGTGTCGCTGCGACCCGGCGTCCGTCGTGAGAAGCCGGGCCCTTCAAACTTTACAGCGGCGTGATGTTGGCCGCTTGCAGACCCTTCGGGCCCTGCTTCGTTTCGAAGCTCACTTTCTGGTTTTCAGCCAGCGTCTTGAAGCCGTCGGCACGAATTTCGGAGAAGTGGGCGAACAGGTCGTCACCGCCGTTATCCGGCGTGATGAAACCAAAACCCTTGCTGTCGTTGAACCACTTGACGATACCGGTATCCATGAAGATTCCTTGAGAAAAAAATAGAGAGATTTGCGCCGTTGAAGAGCGCGTGAAGCGTCAAGGAGGGAGAGGACAACGAATACCGCTGTGGAAAGCGAGCAATTGATGAACAGCAATCGGACTTCTTGGACTTCGATGCGTACACTAACCGCCGGGCTGGCGCGCGTCAACTGCTAACTTGTAACTGTTTCTCCTGGCGCCCCGTTTTTTCGGACAAAACGATGCGACCCTACAGGTCGCCATGACCTGACCGTACGAACCGAACGCTCAAGCCGCGATGGGTTTTTGCATGAACACGCTCAACGGGTCATTCGCGTAACCGCCGAACGGCCCGCGGCGCTGATACCCCGCGGATGCATATAAAGCCAGCGCCTCGTGTTGACAGGGGCCGGTTTCGAGCGTGAGCAACGTGCACCCGAGATCGATCGCCCGTGACTCGAGCAGCGCCATGAGTTTCCTCGCAACACCCTGCCCGCGACCTTGCGGGCTGACATACATCCGCTTCAGTTCGCCGAATTCAGGGTTGAGGACAACCGCGCCGCAACCAATTGCTTTGCCGTCGCTATCCCGCGCGACGGCAAACAGCACATTGGATTGATTCAGCGACGCGAGATCCAGAGCGTGCCGGCTCTCGGGCGGGTACAGGGTGTCCTGGTACGCATCGAGATCGGCGATGAGGGCGATCACGTCGGGTTGATCGGGGGACTCGAAGGCGATGGTCATGGCTGACGAAGCTGGGCACAGAAAAGGGAAATTGAAGTACCCGGCGACGAAGCTGTATTCGACATCGATGGCTGCCTGATCTTCAGTCGCCGATTGTCGGCGATGCTTCCGGTGCTGTCGAACGTGTCAAAAAGCGGGCGAATTCGATCGCCTCGCGATTCCGAGGCAATCGCATTCCGTCCTATTGAACGACGGCATCGACCATCGCCTGTGCTTCGGAAAGAAACCGCGAATAGCGCCGCTGTTTGGGCAATTGCTGCGCGAAGCAGGCTGGCCGCTGTTCCTCGGACACGTGCTCCGCGCTGCAGGCGACGATCTTCGGCAATGTCGCGTCCCGCCACAGGATATAAATCCGCGCGCCTTGCCTGATCGACACGGCCAACGTATTCGGCCCGTCCGGCATTCCGTCCTGGCTTTCCCCGAGCAACAACGCCTTCACCACCGCATCGGCCGGCTTCCGCTTCACCGGCAATTCGGCGAACCGGAATGCCGCGGCGTCATGACCGAACACGTCGGTGTAAAACGTCGCGTTATCGAAAATCGACGCGACATCATCCGTCGACCTGATCCCCGCATCCGCCGTCCTGGCCCAGGCCGTCAAAAGCGGAACCGTCGTCACGACGAGGTTCACCTTGCCGTCACCCGACTTCAGGAGCAGCCCATCCGGCCCGGGCGTCGTCCCGTCGTCGATGGAGAGGCCGTCGACGGTGCTCCCCGCCGTCGCGGAGAAGCCTCTCGCCCTGACCTTCCCGACAAGCCTGGCCAGCCGCGCATTCACCTCCGACGTGTACTTCCTGTCCAGTTCCGCCTTGTCGTCCGGTTTCGCCGCCTCGATCGCGTCGACAGCCTGCTTCCGATACGCCAGGTAGGAATCGGTCGGCGACGCAATCACCTTCGCCCCCACCCCGGCGATCACCGCAACGAGCACCACCGCCCCCACCCCGATCTTCCACCTGGAAAAACGCTTCATTTTTATGGACGTCACCGAATCCCGCATCGACATGCAAAACGGCTGCCGTGAACCCACGGCAGCCGTCCCTCAGAAACGCTCCATTCTAAAACGCGAATCAGCCTTTATTCATCCACCTTGAAAGCCGAAACGAGCCTCGTCAATTCCGCCGCCTGCTGTTTCAAGCTCGCCGCTGCCGCTGCGCTTTCCTCGACCAAAGCCGCATTCTGCTGCGTCATCTGATCCAATGACTGCACCGCATCGCCGATCTGATCGATCCCGGCGCTCTGCTCCAGGCTGGCTTCGGCGATCTCGCTCATCATCGCGCTCACGCCCTGCACCTGCGACACGACATCGCTCATCACCTTCCCCGCCTCGCTGACCAGCCGCGATCCGGTATTCACCGTGCCCGCGCTGTGCTCGATCAGCGCCTTGATCTCCTTCGCCGCCTGCGCACTGCGCTGCGCCAGATTCCGCACTTCCGAAGCGACGACAGCAAACCCACGCCCCTGCTCCCCCGCCCGCGCCGCCTCCACCGCAGCATTCAGCGCCAGAATATTCGTCTGAAACGAGATACTGTCGATCATCACGATGATCTCGGAGATCCGCTGCGACGCGTGGCTGATCTGCTCCATCGTCGTCACGACCTCACCCACCACCTGGCCGCCGCGCGCCGCCGTATCCGACGCGCCGTTGATCATCTTCGCGGCCGTCGTGGCTGTCTCGGTGTTGTTGCGCACCACGGCCGTGATCTCTTCCATCGACGAAGCCGTCCGCTCCAGGTTGCTCGACTGCCCTTCGGTACGTTCGCTCAGATCAGCATTCCCCGACGCAATCTGCGCCGAACCCGTGGCAATCGACGCGGACGCCGCGCGAATGCTGTGCACCAGCGTCGACAGCGACGACACGAACCGGTTGAACGCATCCGACAACTGCCCGATTTCGTCCTGGCTCTCGACCGTCATCCTGCGCGTGAGGTCGCCCTGGCCGCTGGCGATCTCCGACAGCAGCGTCGCCGCGCGGCGGATCGGCGCGGCAATCGCGCGGCCCACCAGCCAGATCACGAGCAGCGCGACCGCGAGGCCCACCACCGCCGCGACCAGCGCCGCGCTGCGGATCGCGCGCGTCACCGGCCCGAGCAGTTCGGCCTGCGGCACCTCGACGACGACATACGCGTTCAGTTCCGGAATGAACGACGTCGCGATGAAGCGCGCGCCGCCGTCGCCGTCGTAGCTCAGGTACGCATACGGCTTGCCGGCCAGCAGCGTCGACGACGCATCGCCGGGCAACCCCTGCTGGTCCTTCATGAAATGCTTGCCGTCGATCAGCGACGAATCGCGATGCATCATGATCGCGCCGTCGGGACGCACGAGATACGCGAACCCGGTCTCGCCGATCCGGTAGGCGGCGATCCCCTTCGCGAGCGCATCGACGGACAGGCTCATGCTGGCCGCGCCGATCGGCACGCCGTCGAGCTCGACGCGGCTGTTGATGAACATCATGTAGCCGCCGACCGTCACCTCGCGATCCATGTTCACGTCGAACGCCTTGCCGGACGACAGGAAGCCGGTCAGCCACTGATCCTTGTCGGTCACCTTCCGCTGCAGGCCGGATTCGTTGTAGTAGTTGCCGCTCTTCACGGACACCCACTGCACCGACGCGGCCTTCTGCTCGTCCTTCACGTTCTTCGCGAGCTGGATCCAGTTGCGCGTGCCGGCGTCGGGTTCGCCGTCGGCTTCCCATTGCAGCAGGAACGCGTCGCGCGCGAGAATCCGCGACGCGGCGATCGGCCCGGCCATCTGCCGCTGCACGTCGGCGCGGATGCCGTTCACGGCCGTCGGCAGCTCCTCGCGGACGACGCGATCGCGCACCGCGTTGCCGATCAGACGGATGCTGAGTCCGCTCGAGATCGCGACGAACACGAGCAGGCAACTCGTCATGCTGAGAATCAGCTTGTTCTGAATGGAAAGCTTGCGCCAGAAATGCATGGGGAACCCTCGGTAACCGCTCGGTCTGAGCCAGTTTGGGTTATCGGCATGCACGCGCGGAACCGCATCGCGGATTTCAGATGTTCATCATGCGAGATTCGTTATGTTGTTGTCAGGCGGACATAGCCGGCCGCCTGTCGACTCGCGATCAGCGCAAATCAGTATGCAACGAAGATCGTCACCCGCCGATTCCGCGCCCGCGAAGCCGCATCGTCGCCCGCGACGAGCGGCTGCGTATCGGCCCGCCCGATCGCCGCCAGGCGATGCGGCGCCACGCCGCGCTCGGTCAGGTAGCGCACGACGCTCCCCGCACGCGCCGACGACAGCTCCCAGTTCGATTCGTATTTCGCGTTCGCGATCGGCAGGCTGTCGGTATGCCCTTCGACGAGGATGTCGCCGGTCGCGTGCTCGCTCAGCGCCTGCGCAATCTGGTTCAGCACCGGCGACGAATCAGGCAGCAAGCGCGCATCGCCGACGTTGAACAGGATCTTCGCGTCGATGCCGATCTCGACACCGTGCGGCGCCTTCACCAGCGAAATCCGGCCGTTCGACTTCAACGAATCGAGCAACGCGAGCCACGGCGGCGCAGAGTCGGGCGTAGCCGCATCGGCAGCGCTCGCGGCACCGCCCGCCTGCCGCGCAAGCGTCTGGTACCGCGCGTCGAGCGCGTTGTACTTCGCGAGCTGGAGCACGTACAGCGCGAGAAACAGCACCATCAGCGTCGTGATGAGATCCGCATACGAAATCAGCCAGCGGCCGGACTGCGCGCCTTCGAGTTCGTCGTCGCGATCGGCGGCGGAGGCGGAGGCACCGTCAGTTCGAGCAGTCATGCTGTTGGAAATCCCGGTTGGTCGTCCGACACACGCTCGTCACGCAAGCGATTCCACCGCGCGCCCGCGCACGTCGCCGGTCAGGCGCGTTTCGATCGTATGCGGCGATTCCTTGCGCGATATCGCCAGGAAACCGTCGAGATACAGCTTGCGAAACCGCAGCTCGCTGTCGATCTGCGCGCGCAGCTTGCCGTAAAGCGGCAGGAACACGAGGTTCGCGAACGCCAGCCCGTACAGCGTCGCGATGAACGCGACCGCGATGCCCGGCCCGAGTTGCGCCGGTTCGAGCATGTGGCTCGTGACCTGCACGAGCCCGAGCACCGACCCGAGAATGCCGAACGTCGGCGCATATCCGCCCGCCTGCTGCCACACGCGCGCGGCCGCGAGGCGGCTGCGTTCGTAGGCATCGAGTTCGCGCTGCAACGCGTCCTCGAGCACGGCGGTCGACACGCCGTTCGCCAGCAGTTCGAGCCCGCGACGCGCGAACGGATGGATGCCGCTCACGTCCATCGATTCGAACGCGAGCAGCCCGTCGAGCTTCGCGCGGTCGCCCCATTCGAGCAGGTCGGACAGGTTCTTGCGATCGACCTCGCGCGCCCGCACGAACGCGAGCCGCAACTGTTTCACCGCGTCGAAGAAGCGTGCCCAGGTGTTCTGGATCATCACCGCGCCGAGCGTGCCGCCGAGCACGATGACGAGCGCCTCGAACTGGAACAGCATCGGGAAATGCCCGCCTTCGAGCGCGAAGCCGAACACGATCGCCGCGCCGCCAAGCACCACACCGGCCAGGGTCAACAGATCCATGCGCGCCCCCTTGGTCATGCATCCGATGCCGATGCGACGGGCGTGGTGCCCGCCGCCGGCGCCTTCGCCGCGCGAACGGCATCCAGCACGCGCCGCTCGATGTCCTCGATCTCGACCGGATCGAGCTTGAGCTCGCGACGCATCACCCACGACACCTCGTTGCGCCGCGCCTCGGTCATCACGGAGAACAGCTTGTCGGCCACTGCGCGATCGTCGAGATTCGCGATCAGCTTCGCGAGATCGTAGGTGTCGAACGCGCTGATGACGTCGAACAGCGTGCGCGGGTCGATCCACACGAGATCCTCCAGCGCGCGCACGTCGCCGCCGCGACGCGCATTGCGCCGCGAGAAGTACGCGACGCCCTTCTGCTCGACATAACTGAGCACCTTCGATTTGCGGAACGCGAACACTTCGTCGGCAATCTCGCCGTTCGACAGCTTGTTGAGCAGCATCGTCTTCTCGACGCCGATCAGCGATTCGAGATCGGCGAGCTCGATGAGCTCGAGTTCGCTGTTGATCGACAGGTCGAGATCGTGATCGGCCACCTGCTGCGCGCGATCGATCACGCGCGCGGCATCGAACGTGACGACCTGGCGCGCATCCGACGACGCCGCATAATCGGCCGCCCCGCCGGCGTGGTCCGCCTGCGCCGCTTCGATCGTGACGAGATTGAGCTTCTCCATGCGTCGCAGCATCGCGAGCACGTGCGGCCGCGAGTGGCCGGCGATCGCGCGGCATTTGCGGATCACTTCGGCGAGCGGCACCGACGTTTCGGCCGCATGCGCCTGCATCGGCCGGCGCGTCCACGCGTCGCCGGTTTCGCGTGCATCGGCGCCCGCCATCAGCGCCAGCACGTGCGCATACGACAGCACGCCCGGCATGAAGTCGGCATGCGTATAGGTCGCGAGCTGGTCGTCCTTGCGCTTCACGCGGCGGATCATCGTGCGCACGATATGACGCAGCAGTGCCGACACACGCTCGATTTCCTCGTCGAGCATGCCGGCCGGCACGACCGTCAGCTGGCAGAATGAAAGCGCCTTCGCGGTATGGGCACGCGGCTCGGCCGCGAGCAACGCCGATTCACCGAAGAACTCGCCCCGACCGAGCGTCGCGACGACGACGCGCTTGTCGTCGCATCGCGTGGACAGTTCGACCTTGCCGTCGGTGATCAGAAAGATGACGGGCTCGCCCGCAAAACCCTCGGAATAAATGATTTCCCCGGGCGCCGCCGTACGCGTCCACGATTGCTGACGATTCAAGTCGATTCCCCTGCTGCGCTGATTGTTGCGGACTGCGCGTCGCACGTCGGAAGCATGCGATCGCGAGTCGTCCCCGTGACTCGTTTACGTCATCGCGCTCAACATCCTTTAGGGCATTCGTCCTCGTGTCGAACCGAAATCAAGGTAAAACGTTTGCGCGTTACGCCGCCGGATCGAAACGTTCGTTTCGATGCCGGTGCGTGTAGTGCAATTGAAAGCGACGTGCGATCCCGCGCGTCAGAACTCCATGTCGAGTTCGTCGATGTCTTCGTGCTCCGCCTTCGCCGCATCGATCCACTCCGCCACGAACGGATGCGCGAGCACCTGCATGCAGTACTCGGCGATATCGGGCTCCAGCTTCACGTCGTAGGTCAGGAAGCGGGTGACGACGGGCGCATACATCGCGTCGGCGATCCCGATCTCCGCGCCGAACAACCAGGGGCCGCCGTACGCGGCCAGGCACTCGCGCCAGATCGTCACGATCCGCTCGATGTCGTGCTGTGCGCGCGACCAGATCCGGAAGCCGGGGAAATGCGCGCGCAGGTTCATCGGCAACGCGGACCGCAACGCGCTGAAACCGGAATGCATCTCGCCGCAGATCGACCGGCAATGTGCGCGCGCCTGCCGGTCCTCGGGCAGCAGCCGCGCCTGCGGCCGGATCTCGTTCAGGTATTCGGCGATCGCGAGCGTGTCCCACACCGTGTTGCCGTCGTGCTTCAGGCACGGCACGAGAATCGACGGCGACAGCAGCAGCAACTCCGCGCGCGACGCGGCATCGATCGGCACGCTGACCGTCTCGAACACGAGCCCGCTCAGCTTCGCGAGCAGCCAGCCGCGCATCGACCACGACGAGTAATTGCGGCTGCTGATGGTCAGCGTCGTCTGTCCGGTGACTTCCATGTCGCTCCCCTGTCCAAAACCGTTCGTGCCCCTGCACCGAAAACGGACGCCACGCGGCTCACCCGCACCATGCCGGTGCCGCGGATTCGCCGAACCGGCGCAGCCCCGCGCGCTGTCGCGGCACGCTGCGCACACCGAACCGGCGCGGCAACGCATCGCACGCGGCTGCCGGTTCTCGCGTGCCGCCTGCGGCGCCGCGCTTCCGAACCGCGTGCAACGCGCGTGCCAGCCACGGGCTGGCACATGGCTTGCCTCGTTCGATGCAATGCGGCACAACGAGCAACGGCCATGAATCTGCTTGCCTATCCGTTCTATCAATGGTCTGCCGAATGCGTGCGCCCGGCGCGCGCATGGGCCGCGGCCGCCCGCGCGACGATGTCGCTGTGGCCGCCCTCCACCGCGACGCCGACCGGCCGCATGCTCGACGCGCTGTGCGAACTGCTCGAATGCTGCGCGTTCTCGCACCGGCGTCCGCCGTTCGGCATCGCGTCGATCGTCGTCGACGGCAAAACGGTGCCGATCGTCGAGGAAGCCGCCGCGGCCACCCCGTTCGGCACGCTGCTGCATTTCCGCAAGGCGCTGCCGGTCGCGCCCCAGCCGCGTGTGCTGATCGTCGCGCCGATGTCCGGGCATTTCGCGACGCTGCTGCGCGGCACGGTGCGCACGATGCTGGCCGATCACGACGTGTACATCACCGACTGGCACAACCCGCGCGACATCCCGCTGACGGCCGGGCGCTTCGGCTTCGACGAATACGTCATGCACGTGATCGACTTCATCCGCCAGATCGGCCCGGACGCGCACGTGCTCGCGATCTGCCAGCCGACCGTCGCCGCACTCGCGGCGGTCGCGCTGATGGCCGCCGGCGGCGATCCGGCGCAGCCCGCGAGCCTGACGCTGATGGCGGGGCCGATCGACTGCCGCGTGAATCCGACCAAGGTCAACGCGCTCGCGACGAGCCAGCCGATCGAATGGTTCGCGCGGAACCTGATCAGCGTCGTGCCGGCGGGCTTCGTCGGCGCGCAGCGATGCGTGTATCCGGGTTTCGTGCAGGTCGGCGCGTTCATGTCGATGAATCCCGATCGCCACGCGGCGTCGTTTGCCGACCTGTATTACGAGCGCGCGAAAGGCGACCCGGCGAAAGCCGACACGCTGCGGCACTTCTACGACGAATACTTCGCCACCGCCGACCTCACCGCGGAGTTCTATCTGGAAACGGTCGAGAAGGTGTTCCAGCAATACGCGCTCGCGCGCGGCGAGCTGACGGTCGGCGACCGGCTCGTCGAGCCGGCGGCGATTCATCGCACCGCGCTGTTGACGATCGAAGGCGAGAAGGACGATATCTGCGCGGTCGGCCAGACGGTCGCCGCGCAGGAGCTGTGTTCGGGATTGCCGTCGTACCTGAAGACGCACCACGTGCAGACCGGGGCGGGCCACTACGGCGTGTTCAACGGCAGCCGCTGGGAAACGCAGATCTATCCGATCGTGCGCGCGACGATCCATGACAACGAGCCGTACGATCGCACCGCGGGCGCGGAAGGCGACGCGGACGGCACGCACTACGTGACGCTGCGCGCGCTGCTCGACGCGCGCGCAGCGGCGCACGACGGCGCGACCGATACGACCGCCGCGGCGTCGGATCAAGCCCGCTGAAACCGGACGGCGCTGAAAACGAATCGCCCCGCCGAGGTTGGCGGGGCGTGAGTGGCCGCAGCGTGCGGACGACGCGCGACGAAGCGGGCTCGCGCGTCGGCCTGCGTTACGAACAGACCTTGCCGTGCGACGCGTGGTAGCCCTTCGCCTTCGCATCGGCTTCCGACATGTAGCTGCCGTGCTTCGTCTTGCCGTAATACTTGTCGGTCGAGCAGTGATAGACCTTCGTGCTGTCGTTGACCCACACCTTGCCCGGGCCGCCGCCCGGCGCTGCCGCCGCGGTCGTCGCGGCCGCGCTCTTCGCCGGCGCGGTGCCGGATGCAGCGGCAGCGGAGGCCGCCGTTGCCGGCGCTGCGGCCGGTGCGCTCGCGGCTGCCGCCGACGATGCGCCGTACCAGGTCTTCACACCCTTGTGGCCCGCGCATGCGCCCTTCTTCGACGCGCCCGAGTAGAACGAGCCGTCCTTGCACAGACCGGTCGTGCCGGCCGGCGCGCTGGCCGGCACTTGCGCGAACGCACCGATCGACAACCCCATGCCGGCGACCAGCGCGGCGATCAACATCGTTTTTTTCATGGTCCTCTCCTGATTTGCCTGACTGAAGAATGCGTTCCGGGTCGCCCCGGAAAACTCGCGCTTACCGCACCCAGCGGCACACGCGATGGTGGTGATGATCGACGTGGCACACACGATGCGAATGCGCTTCGGCAAGCGCCGGAACAAGAACCGCACATGCCACTGCGGTAGCCGTCAGGATCTTCGCGATGCGCTTCATGAAACTCTCCCGGGTAGGTCAACCGGCGATCCGGCTGGTACCTCCTTAACGCCGGTCGTCGGCAGGCCGTGCACCGCCTCCCCGCGCAATTGACGATCTTTGACATCGCGGCGCGGCCAGCGCCTCGAAGCTGACGAATGTCTTTCTTTTCTTTCCGGATCTTCAGCTTCCCAACCGTTCGGAATTCGAAAGAATGTTGCCGGGGAAGGGGAAACGTGCCGCAGGCGTCATCGGTACGCATGGAGGCTTACGGGGAGCGCGCAACAAAAAACCGCCCGAAGGCGGTCTGATGCAGGCGTGCACGTGGCACGCGCCGAGGGCAACCGGGCAGCTACGCGCCCGCCTCCCCCCACGGCGTCGGCGGCGGCACGGCGCACGGCCCGTCGACGTCGATCGACTTGAAATCGGCGGGCCCGACGATCTCCAGGTATTCCATGTCGGGCGAGTAGTCGAACAGGTAGTGGACGATCCCCGGCGCCTGATGCACGCAGTCGCCGGCCGCCACCAGCGTCTCCCGTTCGCCGTACATGAAGCGCGCCCAGCCCTTCAGCATGATCACGATATGGAACTCGGCCTCGTGACGGTGCCAGCCGGTGCCCGCCTCCGGTGCATGATTCGCCCTGACAAGCTGCGCGACGACCTTGCCGTTCGTCGCGGCCGCGATGCCAAGATCGCGATACAGGAAGAAGTCGCGCAGGCCTTCGCCGCGATACGCGGTGTCCTGCGGCTTCACGTGGGAAAAAGCGGTGGTGGTCTGCTCGCTCATCGCGGTGCTCCTTCATCGAAAGGATTCCGCGTGACAAGCATTTAGCGTTCCACCCTGCACCACCGCCTGCCTGCTTACTTCAACCGCCCCGACAAAAACTGCCCGAGCCGTTCGCTCTTCGGATTCACGAGAATCTCCTGCGGATTCCCTTCCTCCTCGATCTTTCCCTGATGCAGGAAGATCACGTGATTCGACACGTTGCGCGCGAAGCCCATCTCGTGCGTGACGACGACCATCGTGCGGCCTTCCTCGGCGAGCTTCTGCATCACCTTCAGCACTTCGCCCACCAGCTCCGGATCGAGCGCCGACGTCGGCTCGTCGAACAGCATCACCTCCGGCTCCATCGCGAGCGCGCGCGCAATGGCCACGCGCTGCTGCTGGCCGCCCGACAGGTGCGACGGATACATGCCCTCGACGCGCGGCGCGAGCCCGACCTTCTCCAGGTACTTGCGTGCGCGGGCGATCGCTTCGTCCTTGCCGATCCCGAGCACGGCCATCGGCGCTTCGATCACGTTCTCGAGCACCGTCATGTGCGCCCACAGGTTGAAGTGCTGGAACACCATCGACAGCTTGGTGCGCATCCGCTGCAGTTGCTTCTGGTCGGCCACGCGCAGCGAGCCGTTGCGGTCGCGCGTGGTCTGGATCGGCTCGCTGCCGATCGTGATCTGCCCCGAGCACGGCTGCTCGAGGAAGTTGATGCAGCGCAGGAACGTGCTCTTGCCGGAGCCGCTCGAGCCGATGATGCTGATCACGTCGCCGGCCTTCGCCTTCATCGACACGCCCTTCAACACCTCGTTGTCGCCGAACTTCTTGTGCAGGTTGTCAACGGTAAGCTTGTACATGCTGGGTCCTTCCTTGCGAATCTTGCGAATGCGTTAATGGCCGTTAATGGCCGCGCGGCGAGAGGTACGCGAGCCAGCGCGTCTCGAGCTTGCGGAACGCCCAGATGAGCGTGAACACGACGACGGCGTACAGCACGGCCGCGATGCCATAGGCCTGGAACGACATGTACGTCGCCGAATTGACGTCGCGCGTGACCTTCAGGATGTCGGGCACGGTCGCGGTGAACGCGAGCGTCGTCGCGTGCAGCATCAGGATCACTTCGTTGCTGTAGCTCGGCAGCGAACGGCGCAGCGCGGACGGCAGGATGATCCGCGTATAGAGCTTGAAGCGCGACATCCCGTAGGCCATGCCGGCCTCGATCTCGCCGGCCGACGTCGCCTTGATCGCGCCCGCGAAGATCTCCGTCGCATACGCGCATTCGTTCAGCACGAACGCGAGCAGCGTGCAGTTCATCGCGTTGCGGAAAAACGTGTCGAGCAGCACGTGGTCGTGCACGACCTGCAGGCTGTAGATGCCCGTGTAGCACATCAGCAGCTGCACGTAGAGCGGCGTGCCGCGGAACACGTACGTATAGAGCCACACCGGGCCCGAGATCCAGCGGTTCGACGACGCACGCGCGATCGCGAGCGGCACGGCGAGCGCGAAGCCCAGCGCGATCGACACGACCAGCAACCACAGCGTGATCGCGAGGCCGCTGAAGCGGTAGCCGTCGGTGTAGAGATAGCTTTGCCAGTACTGGCTGACGAGTTCGATCACAGTGCGAGCCTCCGGACGCCGACGGAATAACGCTTCTCGAGGTGATGCAGCACGACGTTGGACACCGTCGTGATCGCGAGGTAGATCGCGCCTGCCGCAAGCGTGAAGAAGAAGAAATCGAGCGTGCTCTTGCCCGCGTCCTGCGACGCCTTGACGACGTCGGCGAGGCCGATGATCGACACGAGCGCGGTGGCCTTCACGAGCACCTGCCAGTTGTTGCCGATGCCGGGCAGCGCGAAGCGCATCATCTGCGGGAACAGGATGCGGCGGAACACGCGCCAGCCGCTCATCCCGTATGCGAAGCCCGCTTCGAGCTGGCCGCGCGGCACCGACAGGAACGCACCGCGGAACGTCTCGGTGAAGTACGCGCCGTAGATGAAGCCGAGCGTGATGACGCCCGCCACGAACGGGTCGATGTCGATCTGGTCCCAGCCGAGCATGTCGGTGAAGTTGTTCAGCAGGATCTGGATCCCGTAGAACAGCAGCAGCATCAGCACGAGATCCGGCACCGCGCGGATCAGCGTCGTGTAGAAGGTGCCGATCGACTTGAGCACGCGGTTCGTCGACAGCTTCGCGCTCGCACCGATGAGGCCCAGAACGAGCGACGCGGCCAGCGACAGCACCGCGAGCTTCACGGTCTCGACCGTGCCGGCCCACAGAAGCGGGCCAAATCCTTGGAAGATCATAGAAGGGATCCAGAACGAAGTGGCTGGATTGTCAATAGCCATTAACCGCGCATCAAACGATATCTGCGCACTACCTGATGCGACCAGCTCATCAAGCCGGGTGCATCCCGCGAAGCGGATTGCACCCGGCAACGGATGCGGCGCGCGCCGCAGGCGATGCGCGCCGCACGAAAGGTCAGCCGCCGTAGACGTCGAATGCGAAGTACTTCTTCTCGAGCTTCTTGTACGTGCCGTCCTTGATGATGTCGGCGATCGCGTGGTCGATCTTCACCTTCAGGTCGGCGTCGTCCTTGCGCAGCCCGATGCCGGCGCCGTTGCCGAGCGTCTTCGGATCGTCGATGTCCTTGCCGGCGAAGTCGAAGCTCGCGCCGCGCGGCGTCTTCAGGAAGCCGATGTCGGCCTGCACCGCGTCCTGCAGCGCCGCGTCGAGGCGGCCCGACATCAGGTCCTGGTACACGCCGTCCTGGTTCTGGTAAGGCACGACCTGCACGCCCTTCGGCGCCCAGTACGTCTTCGCGTAGGTTTCCTGGATGGTGCCCTGCTCGACGCCGACCGACTTGCCCTTCAGCGATTCGGCCGTCGGCTGCAGGTTCGCGCCCTTCTTCGCGACGAGGCGCGTCGGCGTGTTGAACAGCTTGTCGGAGAACGCGATCTGCTCGGCACGCGCCGGCGTCATCGACATCGACGACAGCACGCCGTCGAACTTCTTCGCCTTCAGCGCGGGAATCATCCCGTCGAAGTCGTTCTCGATCCACACGCACTTCGCCTTCAGGCGGGCGCAGATCTCGTTGCCGAGATCGACGTCGAAGCCGACGACCTTGCCGCTTGTGTCCTTCGATTCGAACGGCGGATAGCTGGCGTCGACGCCGAACCGGATCGTCGACCAATCCTTGGCGTGGGCACCGACCGCGATGCAGGCAAGGGCAATACTGAGCGCGAGTTTCTTCATGGCGTTCCTGTCGTGGACGAACTGGGCAAGGGTCCCGTCGGACAGCCCGCACCGGCGCGGCCGGCACGGCGCCCCGCCGTGAACCCTTCCAACCCGGGCATCGCCTCCTCCGGCGACCGCCCAAGTTGTACATACAACTTTGCCCGCGCAGGCGCACCACCAGCAATCCGTGTTTATCTCTAATTGTCGGCGGATTATGGCCGTGGGTCGCAAATTTCCTTCAATTTCAATTAATTACGAATTACATCGAGCTAAACGACAGCTTTCTCCGCGTGCAGGTTGGTGGCCGGGAGCGGGTTTTCACCTGTCTAGACCTGTCGACGCCGCATCACGCTGCCCGTCCGTCATGCCGACCGTTTCCAGACCGACCAGCCGGTAGCCGAACTGCAGTTCCGTCAACAGGTGCCGCGGGCGCGCCGGCACCGGTTCGAGCTTCTGTCGCAGGTTCGTCATGTACACGCGCACGTAGTGCGCGCGCTCCGCGTCGTGGATCCCCCACACCTCGGCCAGCAATTGCCGCGCGGCGACCACGCCGCCGCGCGCGCGAATCAGCGCGGCGAGCAGCCGGAATTCGAGGCGCGTCAGATGAACCGGCTCGCCGCCGCGGGCGACTTCGTGCTTGCCGAGATCGACGGTCACGTCGCCGAAGCGCACGATCGACGACGATTGCCCGTCGGCCGACACGAACGCCGCGCGCCGCAACTGCGCGCGCGCCCGCGCGAGCAGTTCGGGCACGCCGAACGGCTTCGGCAGGTAATCGTCCGCGCCCGCGTCGAGCGCCGCGACCTTCTCCACCTCCTGCTGCCGCGCCGACAGCACGATCACCGGCACCGTCGACCATTCGCGCAGTTCGCGGATGAACGTCTTGCCGTCGTCGTCCGGCAGCCCGAGATCGACGATCACGAGATCGGGCTTGCTGCTCGACGCGTACATCCGCGCCTCGCGGGCCGTCGACGCCTCGCAGGTGTCGAGCCCCTCCTGTTCCAGTGCCATCCGCACGAAACGGCGGATGTCCGATTCATCCTCGACGACAAGTACGCGCGATCTGATCATGTCCGGCTCTCGTGTTCGATGTCGGGTGGCGCACCCAGTGGCAGGCGAATCTCGAACCGCGCGCCGTGCGGATCGAGCGGCACCGCGCGGATCGAGCCGCCGTGCGCGTTGACGATGCTGCGGCACAGCGCGAGCCCGAGCCCCACGCCGCTGATCGACGATTCCTTGCGCTCGCGCTCGAACGGCTCGAACAGCGGCTCGGTGTTGCGCGCGACGAAGCCGGGCCCGTCGTCCTCGACGAACACGTACAGCGTTTCGCCGAACACGCGTGCGCGCACCGCCACGGCCGCCTCCGCGCCCGCGTACTTCGCCGCGTTGTCGAGCAGGTTCATCAGCACGCGCTCGATCAGCAGCGCGTCGACGTCGATCAGCGGCAGGTCGGCCGGCAGGTCGGCGCTCACGTCGCGGCCGGCCAGCACGCCGGCCGAATGCGCGAGCGCGCTGCCGACGATCTCGTCGAGCATGTGCCACTCGCGATTCAGCCGCACGCCCTCGCTCTGCATGCGCGCGAGGTCGAGCAGGTTCACGACGAGCCCGTGCAGCGCCTCGGCCTGGTTGCGGATGCCGTGTGCGAGCGCGGCCGGCTGCCCGTCGGCCAGCCGCTCGGGCCGCTCCAGCGTCTCGGCGAGCCCGCGGATCGCGGTCAGCGGCGTCTTCAGGTCGTGCGACACGGCGGCGAGCAGCGCGTTGCGCAGCCGCTCGCCTTCGATCCGGACGAGCGTGTGCTGCGCGACGCCGACGTAGTGCACGCGCTCGAGCGCCATCGCGATCGACGAACACAGCGCGTCGATCAGGCGGCGATCGTCGGGGTCCGTGGGTACCGGCTGCGCGTCGCCGAACAGCACGAGCACGCCGCGCACGCGCATCGGCGCCTTCAGCGGCAGGTACTGCGCAGCCGCGCGCTCGAACGGCGGCAGCCCGCAACCGGCGCCGCGCGCATGCTCGTAGGCCCAGCGCGCGATCGGCGCTTCGACGAACGCGGCGTGCGGCGCCGGCATCAGACGGTCGTCCGCGTCGGGCAGCACGAGCGCGACGCGCACGCCGAGCAGCGGCGCGATCGTGCCGGTGCAGATCGACGCGATCTGTTCGGTTCCGATCGCCGCCGACAGGTCGTGCGCGACACGCGCGAGCGCGGCCGAGCGCTTCTCGTTCGCGCGCGCGGCCCGCGCCTCCGCGCGCAGGCGTGCCGCGAGCTGGCCGATCGCGAGCGCGACGGCGAGCATCAGTGCGAACGTGAACACGTACTGCGTATCGGACACCGCGAACGACAGCCTCGGCTCGACGAAGAAGAAGTCGAAGCAGCCGACGCAGACGAACGCGGCCCACGCACCGGCCAGCCGGCCGAGCCGCAGCGCGATCAGCACGACGGTCATCAGGAACAGCATCACGACGTTCGACAGGTCGAACACGCGCAGCAGCGCGCTCGCCGCCAGCGTCGCGAGCGCGCACACGAGCGTGGCGAGCAGCAGCGGCACCGCGTACTGCGACACCCACACGTGCGTGCGCGGGTGCGCCTCGCGCACGGCCAGCGCCGGCCGCGTATCGGGCCCCGCGCCCGCGATGCGGTCGGCCAGCGCCGCACACGCGCGCAGCACGGCCCGCCAGCGGTCGCGGCGCGCGCCGGCCCCGCTGCGGCGGGCAGCAGTGTCCCGCCGCCCCGTTGCCCGTCGATTCGCATCCTTCACGTTCACATTCACATCCATGATCGCTTCCGGCAATTGAAACGCCGAACGGCCCCGCGCACGCCGCGAAGGCGTGAACGGGGCCGCGACGGCGCGTTCGGTCAGATAAACGGCGTCAACAGCATGTCGATCAGCTTGATGCCGATGAACGGCGCGACGATTCCGCCCACGCCGTAGATCAGCAGGTTGCGCCCCAGCAGCTTCCCGGCCGGTTCCGCGCGATACTTCACGCCCTTCAGCGCGAGCGGGATCAGCGCGACGATGATCAGCGCATTGAAGATCACCGCCGACAGGATCGCCGACGTCGGGCTGTGCAGGCCCATCACGTTCAGCGCGCCGAGCGCCGGATAGGTCGCGACGAACGCGGCCGGGATGATCGCGAAATACTTCGCGAGATCGTTGGCGACGCTGAACGTGGTCAGCGCGCCGCGCGTCATGATCATCTGCTTGCCGACCTCGACCACCTGCATCAGCTTCGTCGGGTTGCTGTCGAGGTCGACCATGTTGGCCGCCTCCTTCGCCGCCTGCGTGCCGCTGTGCATCGCGACGGCCACGTCGGCCTGCGCGAGTGCCGGCGCGTCGTTGGTGCCGTCGCCCGTCATCGCGACGAGATGGCCCTTCGCCTGGTGCTCGCGGATCAGCCGCAGCTTGTCCTCGGGCGTCGCTTCGGCCAGGTAGTCGTCGACGCCGGCTTCCGCCGCGATCGCCGCCGCGGTGAGGCGGTTGTCGCCGGTGATCATCACGGTCTTCACGCCGACCTTGCGCAGTTCGGCGAAGCGCGCGGCGATCCCGTGCTTGACGATGTCCTTCAGCTCGATCGCGCCGAGCACGCGGGCGCCGTCGGCGACGACGAGCGGCGTGCCGCCGCGCCGCGCGATTTCGTTGACGGCCGTCTCGACCGCCTGCGGAAACGCGCCGCCGAGCGCATCGACGTGCGCGCGGATCGCCGACGCCGCGCCCTTGCGCACCTGCCGCCCGCCGATATCGAGGCCGCTCATCCGCGTGCGCGCGCTGAACGGCACGGCAAAACCGCCGTCGATCGTCTTGCCTTCCAGCGAGAACCGCTGTTTCGCGAGCGCGACGATCGAACGCCCCTCGGGCGTCTCGTCGGCAAGCGACGACAGCTGCGCGGCCTCGGCCAGCGCACGCTCGTCCACGCCCGGCGCCGGCCGGAACTGCACGGCCTCGCGGTTGCCGAGCGTGATCGTGCCGGTCTTGTCGAGCAGCAGCACGTCGACGTCACCAGCCGCCTCGATCGCGCGGCCCGACGTCGCGAGCACGTTCGCGCGCATCATGCGGCTCATCCCCGCGATGCCGATCGCCGACAGCAGCGCGCCGATCGTCGTCGGGATCAGGCAGACGAGCAGCGCGATCAGCACGGTCAGGCTCACCGCCGAACCCGACGCGTTCAGCAGCACGCTGAACTGCGAGAACGGCAGCAGCGTCGCGCACACGAGCAGGAAGATGATCGTCAGCGCGACGAGCAGGATCGTCAGCGCGACTTCGTTCGGCGTCTTGCCGCGCTTCGCGCCCTCGACCATCGCGATCATCCGGTCGAGAAAGGCCTCGCCCGGCTGCGCGGTGATCTTCACGACGATCCAGTCGGACAGCACGCGGGTGCCGCCCGTCACCGACGAGAAATCGCCGCCCGACTCGCGGATCACGGGCGCGGATTCGCCGGTGATTGCCGATTCGTCGACCGACGCGACGCCGTCGATCACTTCGCCGTCGGCGGGAATCGTGTCGCCGGCCTCGACGAGCACGATGCTGCCGGCCGCGAGTTCGTCGCTCGGCACGCGATGGCTGGTGCTGCCGTACCGCTTCGGCTCGTCGAGCACCTTCGCGTACACGCGCTTGCGCGCCGCGCGCAGCGCGTCGGCCTGCGCCTTGCCGCGCCCTTCGGCCAGCGCCTCGGCCGCGTTCGCGAACAGCACGGTGAACCACAGCCAGCACGCGACCGCGAAGATGAAGCCGGCCGGCGCATCGCCGGTGCCGGTCAGCGCCTGCAGCCACAGCACGGTCGTGACGATGCTGCCGAGATAGACGACGAACATCACGGGATTCTTCAACTGCACGCGCGGCGCGAGCTTGCGGAAGGCCTCGCGCAGCACGGCCGTCCGGCGCATCGGCGGCACGGCGCCGACCGGGATCGCCGCCGGATTGATCGGGGTTTCGATATGGGACATGAGTGACTCCGTGGTTCCTGCCATTACTTCGCGCCGGCCGCCTGGCCGAATGCGCGATCCAGCGCGAGGTTCAGGTCGAGCACGCGCACGCGCGGTTCGCCGAGCACGCCGAGCTGGCGCGGCGATGCGATGCGTTCGACCAGTGCCGCGACCTGCCCGGCGTCGACGCCGCGTGCCTGCGCGACGCGTGCCGCCTGCAGCCGCGCGTTCGCCACCGAGATCTCGGGATCGAGCCCCGATGCCGACGCGGTCACGGCGTCCGCCGGTACCGGCGTGCCGGCGGCGAGCGCGTTCTCCTGCCGGTATGCGCGTACCCGCTGCGCGATATCCGCGAGCAGCTTCCTGCTGGTTGCCCCCTGGTTGCTGGCGCCGCTGCCGGCCGCGTTGTACGGCTGGTCGACCGTCTTCGACGGATCGGCCGGATCGGCGCCGGTCGTCGCGCTCGGCCGCCCGTGGAAGTAGCCGGCGCGCGTGAAGTACTGCCCGATCACCGTCGAACCGATCGTCGTGCCGTTGCGCTCCACGAGACTGCCGCGCGCCTGCGACGGGAACAGCACGTTCGCGACGCCCGTGGTGAGCAGCGGATACGCGATGCCCGTGACGAGCATGAACAGCACCGACGATGCGATCACGGGCCGCACGAGGCCGCGCGTCGCCGCGCCGAACGAAGAACCGGGTGCCGGCGCGGCCGCGGCCGCTGCCTGGCGATTGCCTTGCATCATGATGTTTTCCTCAGAACAGTTGGCCGCCCGACATCAGCAGGTGCTCGACGACCGGGCCGAGCGCGAGCGCGGGCAGGAACGTGAGGCCGCCGACGACCAGGATCACGAAGACCAGCAGGCCGGCGAACAGGCCCGTCGACGTCGACAGCGTGCCCGCGCTTTCCGGCACGCTCTTCTTCGCGGCGAGGCTGCCCGCGACCGCGAGCATCGGCAGCAGCGTCAGGTAGCGGCCGATCAGCATCGCGAAGCCGATCGTCGTGTTGAAGAACGGCGTGTTCGCGTTCAGGCCCGCGAACGCGGAACCGTTGTTGGCGGTGCCCGACGTGTACGCGTACAGCACCTCGCTGAAGCCGTGCGGGCCGAGGTTCGCAAGGCTGTCCATCGTCGAGTGCAGCATCGCGGCCAGCGCGGTGAAGCCGAGGATGCTGAACGGATGCGCGAGCACCGCGAGCATCACGAGCTTCATCTCGCGCGCCTCGATCTTCTTGCCGAGGAACTCCGGCGTGCGGCCGATCATCATCCCGACCAGGAACACCGTGAGGATCGCGAACGTGAACAGGTTGATCAGCCCGACGCCGTCGCCGCCGAACACGTTGTTCAGCATCATCTGCGCGATCGGCACGAGGCCGCCGAGCGGCGTCAGCGAGTCGTGCATCGCGTCGACCGAGCCGGTGGTCGCGGCGGTCGTGACGGTGGCGAACAGGCTCGTCTGCGCGATGCCGAAGCGCATCTCCTTGCCTTCCATGTTGCCGCCCGGCTGCGCGGCGCTCATCTGCTGGTCGACGCCGAGCCCGGCCACGAGCGGATTGCCGTGCTGCTCGGCCGAATAGATCACGGCCAGGAAGCCGACGAACATCACGACGAACGCACCGAGGATCACCCAGCCCTGGCGGCGCCGGCCGATCATCGTGCCGAGCGTGTATGTCAGCGCGGACGGAATCAGCAGCATCGACAGCATGTGCAGCGTGTTGGTGAGCGGCGTCGGGTTCTCGAACGGATGCGCGGCGTTCATGCTGAAGAAGCCGCCGCCGTTCGTGCCGATGTGCTTGATCGATTCGAGGCTGGCAACGGGCCCCGTCACGATCTGCTGGCGCGCGCCTTCGAGCGTGGTCGCCCACGCATCGGACGCGAGCGTCTGCGGCATGCCCTGCCACACGTACACGAGCGCCATCGCGAAGCTGAGCGGCAGCAGCACGCGATAGGTCACGCGCGTGAAGTCGACCCAGTAGTTGCCGATGTCCGCCGCGCTCTTGCGGCTCAGGCCGCGGATGAAGCCGCCCGCGGCCGCGACGCCGGTCGCCGCGCTGGCCACCATCAGGAACGTGATGACGGCCATCTGCGAGAAGTTCGACAGGCTGCTCTCGCCCGCATACGCCTGCCAGTTCGTGTTCGTGATGAACGACGCGGCGGTGTTGAACGCGAGGTCGGGGCTTTGCGCGGCGCGCTGCAGCGCATCGAACGGCAGCGTGTCCTGGATGCGCAGCAGCAGATAACCGAGCAGCATCATCCCGGCATTGCTGAGCAGCAGCACCATGCCGTAGCGCTGCCACGACATCGCTTCGTCGGGATTCACGCCGAGCAGCGCATAGGTACGGCGTTCGACCCACGCGTGGCGCGGGCTCGTAAAGGCGTGCGCGAGCCATTTCCCGACGACGGGCACCAGCGCCAGCATGATCGCGAGAACGATCGCGAATTGAATGAGATTGTTGAACATGTCGACGCTCGCTCAGATCCGGTCAAGGCCGGTGATGAAACCGGCCGTCAAGGCAAAGAACGCGAGCGTGAACAGAATGAAAAGCAGATCGCTCATGACATTCACCGATATTTTTCGAATTCCTGTTGAATCGCGCCGATCAATACCGCTCGGGTTTGATCAAGGCATGAAACAGATAGATAAAGAGCGCGAGCGACAGCGCGCCGGTGATCCACAACATGGCTTTCCCCTTTTTTCGTATGCGCGGCGACACCGCGCGATCGTCGGCGTGGCGGGCCTTGCCTTGCCGGCACAGGCCCGTGTGACGCCCCCATGCTCGTCTGGCGAATGGGATGCGACAGTGTAGAAATCCGCGTATCAAAGCGGTGTTCAATTTCTTTACAAGGAATAAAAAAGCTGTAAAGACGAAAGCCGGCCGACCGGGCATTTTTATGCGTTCTTTTCAGGGCCCGCGCGAGTCTATACACCGTATCGTCACCGCGATTCCTAGAATGGGCGGCATGTCCAAGACGAGATCTCCGCGGTGCGGAGCACGATGCGACCGGGGTGCCAGCATGAAACCGACCAGAACCGAAACCGCCGCTTCACGCGATCTGCCGCCCGTTCGTTCGCGGCGCCGGTACCCCGCCGACGAACGCGTGCTGCTGTCGATCCGCGTCGAATCCGACAACCTCGCCGTCGTGCGGCGCCTGCTGCACCAGGCGGTCGGCGCCGCGCTCAATTTCTACACGGCCGCGATCGACAAGCGCACCGGGCGCGCCTGCATCGAGCTCGAGGTCGCACGGTCGCAGGCATCGCCGGCCATCCTGTCGATCCTCCGCCTGCTGCCGGCCGCCGAGTTCGGCACGATCCGCCTGTTGCAGCACTAGCGGCGTTCGCCGCGGCGGCGCGTGACACGCGTCACGCGCCGCCTCCCCTTTTCAACGATTCAACGATTCAACGATTCATCGATTCGAACGCGTGTTCCGGCGCGAACGCGCGACGAATCGTCGTTCCCGTCGCGACGGGCCTTTCCAGGAAGCACTCACAATGAAAAAAGCAGTCGTCGGTACCCTTTCCCTCGTGTTCTTCGGCGCCGCCGCGCACGCGCAAAGCAGCGTCACGCTCTACGGGATGCTGGATGCGGGCATCGCCTATACGAACAACCAGTCGGGCAAAAGCGCGTGGCAGCAAGGCAGCGGCCTGCTGTCGAATACGGTCTTCGGCCTGAGCGGCAACGAGGATCTCGGCGGCGGCCTGCATGCGCTGTTCCGCCTCGAGAACGGCTTCAACCTGAACAACGGCACGCAGTCCTACCGGAACACGATGTTCGGCCGCCGCGCGTACGTCGGCCTGCAGAGCGACCGGTACGGCGCGCTGACGCTCGGCCGCCAATACGATGCCGTGGTCGACTACCTCGGCCCGCTCGCGATGGCGAACAACGGCGACGGCAACAATCTCGCGTCGCATCCGTTCGACAACGACAACATCGACGATTCGTTCTACATCGACAACGCGGTGAAATACACGAGCCCGACGCTCGCCGGCTGGCAGTTCGGCGGCCTGTACGGGTTCAGCAACGCGGCCGGCGGCTTCGCGAACAACCGCGCGTACAGCGCGGGCGTGTCGTATGCGAACGGGCCGGTCAGCCTCGGCGCCGCGTACCTGCAGCTCAACCGCGGCGGGCTGACGGCCGGCGGCGCGCTGTCGACGAACGACGGCCCGAACTTCCCGGCCGTGCGCCAGCGCGTGATGGGCGCGGGCGGCAGCTACGCCTTCGACCGGCTGACGGTCGGCGCGCTGTGGACGCACTCGATGTTCGACGAAACGGCCGCGTCGTCGCTGCCCGGCGCGCTGAACGCGCTGCGCTTCGACAACTTCGAGGTCAACGCGCGCTACACGCTGACGCCGGCCGTCTCGTTCGCGGGCGCCTATACGTTCACCGACGGCCGCTACGACGACGCCACCGGCAGCCACCGGCCGAAATGGCACCAGGTGACGCTGATGGCCGACTACGCGCTGAGCAAACGCACCGACGTGTATGCGGAGACGGTCTACCAGCACCAGTTCGGCGTGCCGTCGGGCGCGACGCTCGGCTTCGCGAACGTGACGGGGCTCGCGGCTTCGTCGACCAACACGCAGGTGGTCGCGACGGCCGGCATCCGGCATCGGTTCTGACCGCGCGCGGACTGCCGCGGGCCGGCCGCTCTGTGCAATCCCGCATGGACGCGCGCCGGCCGAACAGGGATCATTCGGGAAATCCGGGCCCGCACGCCCGCGAAACCGGTACACTCGGCGCCGGGCGCGCGCCGGATCGGCATTCGGCGGCGGGCCGCCGCCGACTCTGGAACCGTGATCCCATGACCACACCGATCTATCAGGAAATCAAGGACTTCATCCTCGCGCGCATTCATGCCGGCGAATGGGCGGAAGGCGACCAGGTGCCGTCGGAAAACGAACTCGCGCGCGAATTCAACGTCGCGCGGATGACCGTGAACCGCGCACTCCGCGAACTGACCGCCGAGCAGGTGCTCACGCGCACGCGCGGCTCCGGCACGTACGTCGCGTCGCCGAAGTACGAATCGACGCTCGTCGCGATCCGCAGCATCTCGGACGAAGTCGCCGCGCGCGGCCACGGCTATCGCGCACAGGTGCTGCTGGTCGGCGCGGCCGTTGCCGACGCGAAGCTCGCCGACGAACTGCAAATCGACACGGGCAGCGCGATCTTCCATTCGCGCGTGCTGCACTTCGAGAACGACACGCCCGTGCAGCTCGAGGAACGCTGGGTCAATCCGGCCTGCGCGCCCGAATACGCGTTGCAGGACTTCACGACGACGACGCCGAACCAGTACCTGACGCGCGTCGCGCCGCTGCAGCGCGTCGAATACCGGATCGAGGCCGCGATGCCCGACGCCGAAACACGCCGCCACCTGACGATGGACGACCGCGAGCCGTGCCTGCTGCTGCATCGGCGCACGTGGTCGCAAGGGATGGTCGCGTCGGTCGCCAACCTGTGGCACCCGGGCAGCCGCTATCGCTTCACCGGGCATTTCTGACGTCGACGCGCGGGCTCACCGCGCGCCCGGCCGTCCCCAGCGCTCGATCGCACTGACGGCCAGCGTCAGGCCTTCGTCCTGCGCGATGCGCGCGCCGAGTTCCGTTGCGCGCGCCTTCGTATCGCCGCGCTCCGCGAACGCAATAGCCTGCACAAGCGCGGCGGCGTCCACGCGCCGCCCCGCGACCGGCGCATCCGCGACGCCGAGCCGCTGCAGCCGGTCCGCCCAGAAGAACTGATCGCCCGCGAACGGCACGACGACGGACGGAATGCCGGCCCGCGCAGCCGAATGCGTGGTGCCCGACCCGCCATGATGGATCGCCATCGACACACGCGGGAACAGCCGGTCATGCGGCGTATCGCCGATCACATGAACGTGCGCGGGCAGCATCGACGCGTCGATGCCGCTCCAGCCAGGATGGAACAGCGCACGCCGGCCGCCGAGCGCGCGCACGAGCGCATCGGCCATTCCGGCGCGATCGAAACCGGCCATGCTGCCGAAACCGATGTACACGGGGGGATCGCCCGCGTCGAGAAACGCCGCGAGATCAGGCGGCGGTTCCCATTCACGTGCATCGATTCGCCACTGGCCGCAAGCCAGCGCCTGCGACGGCCAGTCGGCCGGGCCCGACAGCAGTGCAGGCGACACGCCGTACAGCATCGGGTGATCGGTCCACACCCGCCTGCGCGGCGGCAACGCGCACACGCTCGCGCGCGCCGCGTTCGTCGACTGCCTGAACGCCTGCCACAACAGCGCGTTCACGAACCGGTGGCTCGCGCGGTTCAGCCAGCGCGGCACCTTCTGCGGCGGCAGGAACGGCGATGCGAATGCCACGGTGGGCGTAATCGGGATCATGCCGGCGCCGATCGCCGGCACGCCGCGATACTCGGCAACCGACAAGCCGACGAACGATACGAGCCCCGACACGAGGATCGCATCGCACCCGGCCGACGCATCCGCGACCTGCCGCATCCACGCGGCCGTGTTCGCGTTGGCGATCGCCGCGAGCGCCTTCGACGTGTCGTTGAAGCCGCCGCGCCCGCGCACTGCATCGGCCAATGCGCCCTCAGGCGCAATCGCGCGGCGGATATCGCCGGACAACGCCGCCGACGGCACGCCGAGCATGGCGGCCGAGCCGAGCGTTGCCGCGTCGGCCAGCAGCCGGACGTCATGGCCGGCATCGATCAGCGCACGACCGAGCGCCGCGAGCGGGCGCGTGTCGCCTTCGGTGCCGTAGGTGGCGATGACGAGTTTCATGCGTGACTCCTTGCGCCTGACGGAGGCAGGTGGATTCATAAAAGTGCACGTCGTATACTAATGCAATTCGTACACTTTTATCCGATCCCTCGCCATGCCGACTCCGACCGACGATCCGGGCCGCCGCGCGCGCAAGCGCATCCAGATGCTCGCGCACCTCGCCGCCACCGGCGCACGCCTGTTCGACGCGCACGGTTACGATGCCGTCACGATGGAGCAGATCGCCGCGCAGGCCGATGTCGCGAAGCGCACGCTGTACAACCACTTTGCGACGAAGGAAGCCGTGCTCGCGCACTGGCTCGAAGGTGAACTCGCGCGCGATCTCGCCCATCTGCAGCGCGATGTCGCGCGGCGCAAGACGTTCGTGTCGCGCATCGGCTGCGTGCTCGATGCATCGGCCGCGTGGTGCGAGCAGCATCCCGCGTACCTGCTCGCGTATCTGCGCCATCGCTTCCTGAGCATTGGCGCGGCCGAACCGGAAAGCGGCAACGAGAACGGCAGCGATATCGCGTTCGTGTGGCAGCAACTGATCGCGGCCGGGCAGCAATCCGGAGAACTGAACGGCACGCTGCGGGCCGACCAGCTCGCGACGTGGTTCCATCACCTGTATCTCGCGGCGATGCTGCGCTGGCTGACCGTGCCGGGCCTGTCGCTGAAACGGGAGTTCCAGGCGGTCGCGAAGCTGTTTGTCGAAGGCGCGGAAGCGAAACGCTGAACGGCACCGGTAAAGCATCGAGCGACGCAGAACCGGCCAGCGCAGCGCCTCCGGTGAATACGGTGCGATAGCCGCGTCGCGCGGCGCATACGCATTTTTACGACGAACGCATGCATCGCATGCCAAATTTCCCGCGCGGCAGTATGCTGGGGACGTACGGCTGCGCACGACGCTTCGGGTAATCCCTGTATCGGCACATCGTCGCGCGGCCGTCGCGACCGCAATCATGCGTTGCAAGGAGGGATTCGTGATGGCAACCACGCATCAGCACTTCCACCTCGAACTACGGCACGCCACCGCGCCGACCTATTTCATCAGCTACCTGTTTCCCGCCTTGCTGTTCGTCTACGAGCTGCTGCGCGTCGGCCAATGGATCCGCGATCACGGGATGCAGTTCGGCGCGTTCAAGCAGATGGGTTACGAGTATCTGCTGATGCTGCTGTTCGTCGGGCTGCAGATCTTCGTCGAGGCGATCTTCCTGCTCGGCGCCGCGATGCGCCGCGACAATCGCGACTTCGAGCACCGGCTGCCGAACGTGATCCTCGGGATCGGTCTCTCGATTGCGCTGCTGGCGATCGATCTCGCGATCCAGCTCGCCTTCTGACGGCCGGCGGGCGCGCGCCCGCCGACGGCAGCCGCGCTCAGGCGAGCGCGTCGCGCAGGAACGTCGCGATGGCGGCCAGCACGTCGTCGGTCCGCTCGCGGTGCGGCATGTGCCCGCATCGGCCGAGCAACAGATACGACGACGGCCCCGCGACGCGCGCGGCGATCCGCTTCGGATGCACGTCGGACCCGTATTCGTCGTCTTCGCCGTGAATCGCGAGCGTCGCGCATTGCACGCGCGGCAGTTCGTCGTCGAGACTCCAGTGGCGAAACGCCGGCGACAGCCACGTGTCGACCCACGCGCGCAGCACCCATTCGGCCTTGTCGCCGTGATAACGCGCGAGCCGGTCGAGCTGGCCCGGCTCGTCGAACTGCTGCCCCGCGTCGCGAATGCCGGCCAGCGTGCGATCCTCGACGAATGCCTGCGCGGCGATCGTCACGAGCGCACGGCAACGCGCCGGATAAGCGGCGGCACACCCGACCGCCATCCCGCCGCCGACGCTGTGCCCCAACGCGACGAACGCGTCGACATCGAGTTGGTCGAGCAACGCGGCGAACGCATGATCGGCCTCGTCGCGCACGAACGTCGTGCCGAGTTTCCCCGGGTGCCGATCCGAACGGCCGAAACCGAGGCGGTCGTAGGCGATCACGTCGCGCCGGGTGGCGCTCGCGAGCTGCGCGGGGAAGTCGCGCCACAGGTCGACGCAGCCGAGCGAATCGTGCAGCAGCACGATCGGTGCGGCCGGCATAGGCGCGGCCGGCTCAGGTGCGGCCGGCTCGGAGGTGACCGGCTCGGGCGCACCCGCTGCCCGTTGCGCCGGGCCGCCGCGCCAGCGTTTCGCAAAGAGGCGCCCTTGCGGCGTCTCGACGGTTGTCTCCTCGATCGGAATGTCGGTCATGTGCCTGTCGTCTGCATGAAAGCGGCCGCGCCTCGGCGGCCTTGCCGGATCCGGCGATGTTGGCCCGCGCCCGCGCACGGCGTCAAGCAAGCCCCCACCGCCCGCGCGTTCATTCGGGCTGCGGCGGCAGATACTCCATCTGCGCCTCGTCGTACAGCCGGTAGATCAGCGCCTGCATCGCGCGGATGTCCTCCGATTCGTCGAGCATCCGCATGCTCATGATGATCGGCGACACGAGGTTCGGATCGTCGAGCGGCTTGTAGCTGATGTCGTCGCGCTTCAGCCCGTACACGCTGTGCGGCACCACCGACACGCCCTCGCCCATCGCGACGAGACCGAGCGCGATCTGCAGTTCGCGCGTCTCGTAGATCTTGCGCGGCTGCAGCGCGCGATCGTGAAAGGCCGCGAGCACCTGGTCCGCATAACTCGGGCGCGGCGCCTTCGGAAAGATGATCAGCGTGTCGTTCACGAGATCGTGCAGCGACAGCACGGGCTTCGCGCTGTCGAGCACATGGCCGACCGGCAGCGCGACGATCATCCGCTCCTCGCGCAGCACGACGCGCCGCACGCTCGGGTCCTCGTGGCGGATGCGCCCGAACCCGACGTCGATGCGCCCTTCCTTCAGCGCCTTGATCTGGTCCATCGTCGACATCTCGTGCAGGCTCAGCTCGACGGCCGGATACTCGCTGCGAAAGCGCCGGATGATCTTCGGCAGCATCCCGTACAGCGTCGAGCCGACGAAGCCGACCGACATGCTGCGTTCGATCTTGCCGACCCGCTTCGTCATCGATTCGAGCTCGGTCGTCTGTGCGAGCAGCTGCACCGCGTGCGAATAGAAGAAGCGCCCCGCGTCGGTCAGCTTCAGCGGCCGTGCGTTGCGCTCGAACAGCGGCACGCCGAGCGCTTCCTCGAGCTGCTGGATCTGCCGGCTCAGCGGCGGCTGCGCGATATGCAGCCGTTCGGCCGCCCGCGTGAAATTCCGCTCTTCGGCAACCGCGACGAAGTAGCGGAGGTGTCTCAACTCCATGTTCGATGTCTCCCGGACAGCGATCCGGCGGTCAACCCTGGCCGGACGATGTCGTCACGATACCGCAGGCGGCGCAATCCGCCACGCACGGCCCCGGCCCGGCGCCGCCCAAAGCAAAACGGGAAGCCCGCGAGCTTCCCGTTGCCTGATCGACGCCGCGGCACGGCGGCGTCACGCGCCGTCCGTCACACCTCGGTCGCGTAGAGCGCGTCGCGCTGCGCGTCGCTCAGCGAGTCGAGCGGCACGTCCGGCAGCTGGTAGCAGATCATCGTGCCGTACAGTTCCGCGAGGCAATTGCTGCCGGCGTCGAGCGCGTAGCCGTCCTCGCCGTCAGGCGCCGGCGGGTACACTTCGCGCCACGCGTTGATCGCGGCTTCGATTCGCACGATGGAAACGGGTCCGGCCTTCCGCTCGGCGGGTGATGCGCTCATGGATTCCTCTGGGTTGCGCGCTCCGCGGGCCGTATCGGCCCGGATGGAACGATGAAAACGCCGGGCATCTCGCCGGCCGCCGCACCGCGCGCGCGCCGGATGCCGATCCGCGCTGCGCGCTCCGCGCCGGCCGGGCCGTGGCCCGGTAGGGTCGGGCAATATAACCGGCTTTGACCCCGTGCAGGCAAAAGCCGGGCAAAAAAAACGGGAAGCGCGCGGCTTCCCGTTTCATCGCATGCCGCGCGGCCGTGTGCCGCGCCCGCGTCAGCCCGCGGTTTCGCGGTTCGCCACCGGCTGCCGCTGCGCGCCGCGGCTCGCGGCGAGCCACGGCGCGATTTCCATGTCCTCGTAGCGCACGAAACGGCTTTTCTTCAGGAACCGGAAGCCGAGCCACACGACGAGGAACAGCGGAATGCCGACATAGGTCGCGGCCACGCCGGCCCAGTCGATCCGGTTCGCGAGGAACGCCTGATAGTCCTGCCCGAGCGCGATCACGAGGCACAGCACGAACGCGAACAGCGGGCCGAACGGGAACCACTTCGACTGGTACGGCAGCTGGTCGAGCGCGTAGCCCTGCTTCACGTAGCCCTTGCGGAACCGGTAGTGGCTGACCGCGATGCCGAGCCATGCGATGAAGCCCGTCATCCCCGACGTGTTCAGCAGCCACAGGTACACGGTCTTGTCGCCGTACAGCGACGTGAAGAAGCACAGCGCGCCGACGGCCGTCGTCGCATACAGCGCGTTGCGCGGCACGCCGCCGCGTGACAGCTTCGCGAAGATCCTCGGCGCACGGCCCTCGGTCGCGAGGTTGTAGAGCATCCGCGTGGACGCGTACATGCCCGAGTTGCCGGCCGACAGCACGGCCGTCAGGATCACCGCGTTCATCACGCCGGCCGCGAATGCGAGGCCCGCGTGGCGGAACACGAGCGTGAACGGGCTCACGCCGATGTCGGTCACGTCCGTCTTCAGCAGGTTCGGGTCGGTATAGGGAATCAGCACGCCGATCACGAAGATCGCGAACACGTAGAACAGCAGGATCCGCCAGAACACCTGGCGCACCGCGCGCGGGATCGTCGTGCGCGGGTTTTCCGATTCGCCGGCCGCGACGCCGATCAGCTCGGTGCCCTGGAACGAGAAGCCGGCGATCATCGCGACGCCCATCAACGCCGGCAGGCCGCCCGCGAACGGCGCGTCGCCGATCGTCAGGTTGCCCCAGCCATTGCTCGGCGCGCCCTTCAGAATGCCGAAGATCATCAGCAGGCCGACGCCGATGAACGCGACCACCGTGACGACCTTGATCAGCGCGAACCAGTATTCGGCCTCCCCGAAGCCGCGCACGGTCAGCGCGTTGAGCAGGAACATCACGCCGAGGAACGCCGCGCTCCACCACACGCCGGGCACGTCCGGAAACCAGTAATGCATCACGAGCTGCGCGGCGACGAGCTCCACCGCGATCGTCACGGCCCAGTTGTACCAGTAGTTCCAGCCGAGCGCGAAACCGAAGCCCTCGTCCACGTATTTCGCGCCGTAGGTCGCGAACGAGCCCGACACCGGCATGAACGCGGCCATTTCGCCGAGGCTCGTCATCAGGAAGTAGACCATCAGGCCGATCAGCATGTACGCGACCATCGCGCCGCCGGGGCCGGCCTGCGAGATCGACGCGCCGGACGCGACGAACAGGCCCGTGCCGATCGAGCCGCCGATGGCGATCATCGTCAGGTGGCGCGCCTTCAGCGCGCGATGAAGCTTGGGTGGGTTCGCGGACGAACCGGGTTGGTCGGATTTCGGAAGTGCGGACATAAACGAGACGAACGTTGAGCGGGCCGGCATCCGTAGCCGGCGCATGCGGAATCGGAGCGCGGGGCGCGTCCTGCGATGCATTCGATGCGGCCCCGATACGCGTTGCGCGGCGGGCGCCTGCGGCGAAGCGCGGATTCTACCTGATTCGTCACGGGGGCAGCTCAGGTGCCGCCGCCCGCGGCCGCTCGGGAGATTTCGCAGAATCAAGGGGTTGGCCGCGTCGCGACCGGGCCGGCCGGGCCGTCGCCGCGCGCCGGTGCAAAAAACCATGCGCATCGGGTGGTCATCCGGTTTTCCGCTGCCACGGTGTTTCTCCGCTGCCTTGTCGCAATCCGCCAGCTACCGCGGCGGCACACATAATCGCCGGGTAATCACGGGATTATTCAGACAAAATGACCGATATCGGCAATTGATTCAAATCAAATCACCCGCACCTAAAGCGGTAATGATGCGTAACCGTTTCGAATCGCCGCCCGGGCATGCATCTTTTGCATGCGCACACGAATGCCGCGAATTCGCGAGATAATGCGGCCCGATTCGAAATCAACAGCGAGCGGAATCGCCAACGACGCGATATCCGCCGCCCGCCGCCCTCGAGGATGAAGTCATTCACGCTGCCCGCCACGCTGCGCCGCCATACGGCGTCGATCGTGGCACGCATTCTGTCGCCCCGCGGCGTGCTCGTTGCGGGGATTTTGCTGCTGATGTTCAGCTGGGGGCTTTCCACGGCGCTTTTAATCGAGGCGCGGCGCGATGCATATGACCATGCGGTCGAAAATGCACGCAACCTGATGCTGCTGATCGAACGCGATATCGCGCGCAATATCGAGCTCTACGATTTGTCGCTGCAGAACGTCCTCGACGGCGTCGCCGATCCGGAACTGACCACATTACCGCCCCGCCAGCGCCATCGGCTGCTGTTCGACCGCGCCGCCACCGGCGAATATCTCGGGTCGCTGTTCGTGATGGATGCGCACGGCAATATCGTGATCGATTCGAGCGCATCGCCCGCGCGGCAAGGCAACTTTGCGGATCGCGACTATTTCGCCGTGCACCGCAACGATGTCGCGCAGGGCCTCTATATCAGCCGGCCGTACGCATCCCGGCTGCGCGGCGGCGCGCTGACGATCGCGCTCAGCCGCCGGATCACGCTGCCCGACGGCTCGTTCGGCGGCATCGTCGTCGGCACGCTCAGCATCGACTACTTCCGCGCGCTGCTCGACGGCCTCGCGGTCGGCAAGCACGGGAGCGCGGCCATCGCCGAGCTCAACGGCACGCTCGTGAGCCGCCTGCCCTACGACGCGCGCGTGGTCGGCATCGACCTGCGCGGGTCGCCGCTGTTCATCGAGGCGCTGCGCAGGCAGGAAGGCGTGCTGTCGGGCGTCGGCAGCATCGATGGCGTGCGGCGCGTCTATGTTTACAAGCATCTTGCCGGCCTGCCGCTGATCGTCGACGTCGCGCCCGCCGAGGTCGACATCTACGCGTCGTGGCACCACCGCGCGATCTGGACCGTCGTGCTGATGTGCCTGTTCACCGGGTTCATCGCGTGGGGGTCGCTGGCGCTGTCACGCGAACTGAAGCGCCGGCAGGTCGCCGAATCGAAGCTGTACCGGCTCGCGCACACCGATGCGCTGACGGGCCTCGACAACCGCGGCACGTTCGACACGGTGCTCACGAAGGAGGCGCAGCGTGCGTCACGCAGCGGCCGCCCGCTGTCGGTGCTGTTCGTCGACGTCGATCACTTCAAGGCGTTCAACGACTACTACGGCCATCCGGCCGGCGACGACGTGCTGCGGCGCGTCGCGCAAACCGCGTCGCGCTGCCTGCGTCGCGACAGCGATCACGTCGCGCGCTACGGCGGCGAGGAATTCGTCGTCACGCTGCCCGACACCGATGCGCAAGGCGCGGTGACCGTCGCCGAAGGTATCCGGCGCGCGATCGCGGAGCTCGGCATCGAGCACGTGAAAAGCCCGTACGGACGTGTCACGGCGAGCATCGGCGCGGCGACCGCCGCCGACGGCCGCCTGAATGCCGCGACGCTGCTGCAGCGTGCCGACGAGGCGCTGTACCGCGCGAAGTCCGGCGGACGCAACCGCGTGCTGGAAGCGCTGCCGGGCACCGCGGACGCATGACAGCACGCTGACGCGCCGCGAAGCCGCGCGGCGGCCGGCCCCGCCGGACGACCGCGCCCGTGGACAGCCCTGCCGCGTTCGGCTAGCGTTACGTCTGCTGCGCACGCGGCGCGGCGCCGGCCCGCGCAGGCCGCGATGCGCGTTCCGGCCACTCCAGCTCCGCCATGACCACCCCGTTCCCTGCCCGGCTGCCGCCGCTCCTGCGCAACGCGCTCCGCCCGCTGCTCGACCCGTACCGCCGCTACCGGCACGCGAAGCTGATCCATGCGGCGCGCGTCGCGCTCGCGATTCTCGTGTCGATCGCGCTGTCCACCGGCCTGAACGTGCCGCACGGCGAATGGTCGACGATTACCGTGCTGATCGTCGTCGGCGGGCTGCAGCATCACGGCAACATCCGCAAGAAGGCGGCCGAGCGCGCGCTCGGCACGTCGATCGGCGCGCTCGCGGGGCTCGGGCTGATCCTGCTGTATTCCGCCGCGCACGCGCCGATCGCGATCTACCTGCTGATGGCGCTCGCGTGCGGTGTCTGCGCGTATCACGCGATCGGCAAGGCCGGCTATATCGCGCTGCTGTCGGCGATCACGATGGTGATCGTGGCCGGGCACGGCGACAACGAGATCGTCGACGGCCTGTGGCGCGCGGTGAACGTGCTGATCGGCATCGCGATCGCGCTGGCGTTCTCGTTCGCGCTGCCGCTCTATGCCACCTATTCGTGGCGCTACAAGCTCGCCGACGCGCTGCGCGCGTGCGCGGCCGTGCATGCGCGGCTCGCGGGCGACCGCCAGGTGAGCGACGACGCGCACCTGAAGGAAATGGCCGCGCTGAGCGCGCTGCTCGTGCAGTTGCGCTCGCTGATGCCGTCGGTGTCGAAGGAATGCGAGACGTCGATGACGCAGCTCGAGGCGATCCAGCGCAGCCTGCGCCTGTGCATCGGCTATCTGGAGATCCTGTCGAGCGCGGTACCGGCCCGCGACGACCTCGCGGCCCGCGAATACATGCGCGTCGACATGAAGGCCGTGAACCGGCGCATCCGCGATACGCTGGTGGGCGCGAGCCGCGCGCTCAAGTTCGGCACGCCAAGCCGGCTCGCGCCGCGCCGCCGGCCGGCCGAGCCTGCGCACGACGCACCGCCGCCGCAGCTGTCCGGCTACGTGTCGATCACGGCCAAGCTGGCCGGCGAAGTCGACCAGTTGCGCGAGAAGCTGCTCGATACCGCCCAGTCGTGGAATATCTGACGCTCGCGGGCATCCGGGCTTCACGCCGGTGCCTTTCATATTCCTTTCGGCGCAGCGCACCGGCATCCTGACCGCGGCAGCCCCGTGATTCGGTCGATCCGGCCCCGCAAACACGGCCGGCGTCCGGGCTCATCGGCGCCTGATTTGCCGTGATTTCGCGCCGTCCCGGGCGGCGTTCTCCACCCGGTTAACCGCCCGTCAGGCCCGCCGCGACAGGCCCGGCGACGGTTCCGGACGAAAATCAACCCTTGCCCCAACCTCCCGGACAGCCGATACTCGCATATTCCGCGAAATACGATCCCACCGGCTTCAATCCACGGTAATTCCTATGAGCACGATTCTCGAAAGCCTCCCGACCGGCCAGAAGGTCGGTATCGCCTTCTCCGGCGGCCTGGACACCAGCGCAGCGCTGCACTGGATGAAACTCAAGGGCGCCGTCCCGTACGCATACACGGCGAACCTCGGCCAGCCCGACGAAGACGATTACGACGCGATCCCGAAACGCGCGATCGAATACGGCGCAGCCGGCGCCCGCCTGATCGACTGCCGCGCGCAGCTCGTCGCAGAAGGCATCGCGGCGCTGCAAAGCGGCGCGTTCCACATCACGACGGCCGGCGTCACGTACTTCAACACCACGCCGATCGGCCGCGCCGTGACGGGCACGATGCTCGTCGCCGCGATGAAGGAAGACGGCGTCAACATCTGGGGCGACGGCAGCACGTACAAGGGCAACGACATCGAGCGCTTCTACCGCTACGGCCTGCTCGTGAACCCGGATCTGAAGATCTACAAGCCGTGGCTCGACCAGACGTTCATCGACGAGCTCGGCGGCCGTGCCGAAATGTCCGAGTTCATGAACCAGGCCGGTTTCGCGTACAAGATGTCGGCCGAGAAGGCCTACTCGACCGATTCGAACCTGCTCGGTGCGACGCACGAAGCGAAGGATCTCGAAAGCCTCGAGAGCGGCATCAAGATCGTGAACCCGATCATGGGCGTCGCGTTCTGGCGCGACGACGTGAAGATCGCCGCGGAAGAAGTGACGGTGCGCTTCGAAGCCGGCCAGCCGGTCGCGCTGAACGGCGTCGAGTTCACCGACCCGGTCGAGCTGCTGCTGGAAGCGAACCGCATCGGCGGCCGTCACGGCCTCGGCATGAGCGACCAGATCGAAAACCGGATCATCGAGGCGAAGAGCCGCGGCATCTACGAAGCCCCGGGCCTCGCGCTGCTGTACATCGCATACGAGCGTCTCGTCACCGGCATCCACAACGAAGACACGATCGAGCAGTACCGCGAGAACGGCCGCCGTCTCGGCCGCCTGCTGTACCAGGGCCGCTGGTTCGACCCGCAGGCGATCATGCTGCGTGAAACGGCCCAGCGCTGGGTCGCGCGCGCGATCACCGGCGAAGTGAAGATCGAACTGCGCCGCGGCAACGACTACTCGATCCTGAGCACGAAGTCGCCGAACCTCACGTACCAGCCGGAACGCCTGTCGATGGAGAAGGTGGCATCGACGTTCTCGCCGCGCGACCGGATCGGCCAGCTGACGATGCGCAACCTCGACATCACCGATACGCGCGACAAGCTGCGCGTGTATTCGCAAGTCGGGCTGCTGACGCCGGGCGAAGCATCGGCGCTGCCGCAGATCAAGGGCGACGACAAGTAAGTCACCTGACGCCGCTCGCGGGCCGGTCGATTTCCGACACACCCGTGAGCGGCCGGCTTGGTCACCGGTCAGACGCTCTGCCCCGGGTTCGGCTGTACCCGTTTGACCGGCAACGACGCGAGAACATCCCACGCCCAAGGGATTGCGCTCTCCAGATACCATCGCCAATACGATCGGCGATTTGCATCACCTCCCTTCTCCTCCCACACGGCACTGCCGGAAAGCGCCAGCGCCCCGTAATAGCCGACATCCCAATCGTCCGGAAACACGCTTTTTTCGTTTTCGCCGACCACATCGAAATTCGTGTCGTACAAGATCGTATTGATCGCCGCGAAAACGGTCATGCCGGCATAAACCGGGACAAACGCTGCTTCGCCATGCCCAAACAGATCGATGACCTGGGTGTGGTACACGCCATTGTCTCTTTCCAGACAGACCAGGTCATACTTTCCGGCCAGCGCGTCAGCGCCGTTCGCCAACATGGCCCGCGCTGCCGTCAGCACGCTCGCGTACGGATTCAGCCAGTCGATCGCATCTTCGGCACACAGCATCGCCAACCGCGCGCGGCGCAAGTATCCGGCGTCGACATGTTCGTCAGACGACAATGCCTCGATCAACCGAAGCAGTTCCCTTCGCACAGCTGCCGGCAGCTCCCCGTCGGGCGTAATTGCCGACAGGGCCGCCGACAACGCATCTGTCAACGCTTGCGGAATATTCGTCATCTACTTAGATTCACAATAAGGACAATACGGCGCACATCACTTTCGGCACGCCCGCCTTGAACGACACCCGTGCGAATTCCCGCACGCGGCCCACCCAGCGCGACACGCATCTTACTGACCAAACGCGCGCCGATCCATCGCGATCACCGGCGCCGTTCGGCGCTGCACCGCCGCGCCCGTCATGGCAAGCTGCGAGTCGTTCGATTTCTTCGTTGACCCATGACCACCCTGACCGTCATCCACCTGAACGGCCCGATCAACAGCGGCAAGACGACGATCGGTCTCGCGCTCACCCGCATGCTGCCGGATGCGCGCTTCATCGACGGCGACGATCACGATGCGCCCGAAGACGCACCGTTCGACGTGCAGTGGGCGATCGCGCTCGAGCGTCTCGTCACGCAGATTGCGAACACGCGCGAACGTCATCTGGTCATCGCCTATCCGATCGGCGACACGGAATTCGGGCGGCTGCGCGCCGCCTGCGAGGCGCGCGATGCGCGGTTGTTCGTCGTGACGCTCGCGCCACCCGAAGCGATCGCGTCGTCGAATCGCGGCTCGCGCGCGCTGACGGACTGGGAGCGAAGCCGGATCGCCGAGATGTATCGCGAAGGTTATGCGTCGCGGCCATTCAGCCAGATGGTGCTCGATACGTCGGACGCGACGCCCGACGCCTGTGCGGCGCGTATCGCGCGGCACGTCGCTGCGACGGCGTCGTAGAGCGGTACGACGATCACCGTCACGGCGAACGGCACGACCGGGACCTTCACGATGGATTCGAGCTTCGTCGGCGAGCGCTTCTGTTTCAGGGCCGGCGACGTCGACCGGACGGCTGTGTCCGGCACGCCGCCGACGACGCCCGGCACGGTCGTGAAATTCCATGCGCTGACGCTCACGCACAGCCGATCGTGCCTCTCGGTGCACGAAGCCGGGCGGGCTCGCGATACGCGCCGTCCCGGCGCACCGGCCGCGCCTACGAGTGATGCCGCACGCCCGGCACGGCCGCCTCCTTCTCGCCCTTGCGGCTCAGCATCAGCGTGACGACCGCCGACACCGCGAGCGTGCCCGCCACCACGTAGAGCCCTGCGGCATAACCGCCCGTCACGTGCTTCAGCCAGCCGATCGCGAACGGCCCGACGAACCCGCCGAGGTTGCCGATCGAGTTGATCATCGCGATGCCGGCCGCCGCGCCGGCGCCCGACAGGAACGCGCTCGGCATCGCCCACAGCGGCGCCTTCGCGGCACTGATCCCGATGTTGACGACGACCAGCGCGAGCACGGTGAGCAGCGCGGTGCCCGCCTGCCCCGCAAACACGAAGCCGATGCACGCGAGCACGCACGGAATCACGACGTGCCAGGTGCGCTCGCCGCTGCGATCCGAATGCCGCGCCCAGGCGATCATCGCGACGACCGCGGCGATGCTCGGGATGCCGGTGAGCAGGCCCGTCTGCAGCGCGGTGAAGCCGAACTGCTTGACCATCAACGGCGCCCACAGGCCGAGCGTGTACAGCCCCGCCGACGTGCCGAAATAGATCAGCGCAAGCGCCAGCACGCGCGGATCGCGCAGCGCCTGCCACGCGCCGGCGGTATGCCCGGCATGCGTGTGGCGCGCATCGGCTTCGGCTTTCAGCTTCGCGACCAGCCAGTCGCGCTCGTCCGCCCGCAGCCATGCGGCCTTCGACGGCGAATCGGTCAGGCACCTGAGCACGACGAAGCCGAGCACGACCGCCGGCAGCGCTTCGACGATGTACAGCATCTGCCAGTCGGCGAGCCCGAACATCGGCGGCATCTGCATGATCGCGCCCGACAGCGGCGAACCGATCGCGGTCGAGATCGGCGCGGCCGCCATGAACCACGCGGCGGCCACCGCACGCTGCTTCGCGGGAAACCACAGGCTCAGGTACAGAATGATGCCGGGGAAGAACCCGGCCTCGGCCATGCCGAGCAGGAAGCGCAACACGTAGAAGCTCGTCGGCCCGGACGCGAATGCGGACACGGCCGACACGATCCCCCACGTGACCATCACGCGTGCGATCCAGATGCGCGCGCCGACGCGATGCAGAATCAGGTTGGACGGCACTTCGAACAGGAAGTAGCCGATGAAGAACAGGCCGCCGCCGAACCCGAACGCGGTCGGCGACAGGCCGATCGCCTTGTTCATCGTCATCGCGGCAAAGCCGACGTTGACGCGATCGAGAAAGCTGACGAAATAAAGCAGCATCACGAACGGAATGATGCGCCACATCAGTTTCCGCGCGACGCGGGTTTCCAGATCCGCTTGCATGTGTCTCCTCCTTCGAGGTCGAGCCGTGCTCTGTCCGTGAATGCTCGCCGGCGCCGCCGCGAAACGGGCGCCGGGGCGCCCGGGTGCCCGGCTCGCGTCGGATGCGCGAGTCGCGGGCAGGAAAACGGGGGGACGATGAACGGGAGGCAGCCGGAGACCGGTTGCGCACGCGCGCCGCCGCTACGTCGCGGCCCGCCCGCCCATCGCCGCCCGTGTCATCAGGCGGCGATCGCCGCGTTCGCGACACGCTCGCAGACAGCCGCCGTCACCTGCGCAGTCGTCGCGCTGCCGCCGAGATCGCGCGTGTGCAGCGACGGGTCGGACGTCACCGCCTCGATCGCCTGCATCACGCGCGCGGCGGCTTCCGCTTCGCCGAGGTGGTCGAGCAGCATCACGACCGACCAGAACGTGCCGACCGGATTCGCGAGCCCCTTGCCCATGATGTCGAACGCGGAGCCATGGATCGGCTCGAACATCGACGGATAACGACGCTCGGGATCGATGTTGCCGGTCGGTGCGATGCCGAGGCTGCCGGCGAGCGCGGCCGCGAGATCGCTGAGGATGTCCGCGTGCAGGTTGGTCGCGACGATCGTGTCGAGCGACGCCGGCCGGTTGACCATGCGCGCGGTCGCCGCGTCGACAAGCTCCTTGTCCCACGTCACGTCGGGAAACTCCTGCGCGACCTGCTTCGCGATCTCGTCCCACATCACCATCGCGTGCCGCTGCGCGTTGCTCTTCGTGATCACGGTCAGCAGCTTGCGCGGGCGCGACTGCGCGAGCCGGAACGCGAAGCGCATGATGCGTTCGACGCCGGCGCGCGTGAGGATCGACACGTCGGTCGCGGCCTCGATCGGATGGCCCTGATGCACGCGGCCGCCGACGCCCGCATATTCGCCCTCGGAGTTCTCGCGGACGATCACCCAGTTCAGGTCGCCGGGCCCGCAGCGCTTCAGCGGCGCGTCGATACCGGGCAGGATGCGCGTCGGGCGCACGTTCGCGTACTGGTCGAAGCCCTGGCAGATCTTCAGGCGCAGCCCCCACAGCGTCACGTGGTCGGGCACGTCGGGGGCACCCGCCGAGCCGAACAGGATCGCGTCCTTGCCGCGCAACGCGTCGAGGCCGTCGGCCGGCATCATCGCGCCGTGCTCGCGGTAGTAATCGGCGCCCCAGTCGAAATCCTCGAACTCGAACGCGAAGCGGTCGCTGCCGCGGGCCAGCGCCTCCAGCAACTGCTTGCCGGCCGGCACCACTTCCTTGCCGATCCCGTCGCCGGGAATCGTTGCGATACGGTAAGTCTTCATGCGCACATCCTCGATTGATCGTCAGCGTGGAGGCACTTTACCGAACCAGGAGTGCAGGAACCGGTGCTAGACTCAAAGCATCTTTAACTTCAATTCATGAATCCCGTCATGGCGGATACCGTCCAGCCGGCCGATCTCGGCTTCTTCTCGACGCTCGCCGCCTCCGGCAGCCTCAGCGCGGCCGCGCGCGAACTCGGGCTGACCGCGGCGGCCGTCAGCAAGCGGCTCACGCAGATGGAGCGGCGCGCCGGCGTCACGCTGGTGAACCGCACGACACGGCGGATGATGCTGACGCCGGAAGGCGACGTGTATCTCGACTACGCGCGCCGGATCCTCGACCAGATGGACGAACTCGGCGAGTTGCTCGGCAGCGCGAAGCAGCGCCCGAAGGGGTTGCTGCGCGTGAATGCGACGCTCGGTTTCGGGCGCAGCCACGTCGGCCCGGCGATTTCGCGCTTCGTCGCGCGGTATCCGGAAGTGTCGGTGCAACTGCAGTTGTCGGTGATGCCGCCGCCGCTCACCGACGACGCGTTCGACGTGTGCATCCGCTTCGGCGAGCCGCCCGATTCGCGCGTCGTCGCGCGGCGGCTCGCGCCGAACCGCCGGCTGCTGTGCGCGTCGCCCGCCTATCTCGCGCGGCACGGCACCCCGGGCGCGCCGCACGACCTGACGCGGCACAACTGCATCGGCATCCGCCAGGGCGACGAGGGTTACGGCGTCTGGCGCCTGACGAGCGGGCGCGGCACGGCGCGTAATACGGAAGCCGTGCGGATCAACGGCAACCTGACGACGAACGACGGCGAGATCGCCGTGAAGTGGGCACTCGACGGGCACGGGATCCTGATGCGCGCGGAATGGGATCTGCGCGACTACCTCGCCGACGGGCGCCTGGTCGTCGTGCTGCCCGATCACGAAACGCCGGGCGCCGACATTTATGCGGTGTATGCGCAGCGTCACCAGATGTCCGCGCGGATTCGGGCGTTCGTGGATTTTCTGGCGGAGGAGCTGGGGCGGTTGAGGACGGTGTAGGAATCGGCACGGCACGCCCGGTGTCTCCGCGCACACGGCACGGAAACAGGAACGCCAATATTTTGGCTATTTATTTGATAAATAGCCAAAATATCGGCATTCCGCATAGTAGACCAGCCCACGAGACGCCGATGACCGCACCGATTGTGCTAATATTCTGGCATTTCCGTTAGCAAAACGTTGAAATATTAGCCTCATGGCAAAGAAGACCGCCCCGCTCCTGCCCGTATCGAACCAGCTGCTCGCCGAATTCGGCGAGCGGCTGAAACTTGCGCGCCTGCGCCGGAAACTGACGGCCAAGCAGGTCGCGGAACGCGCCGGCATGTCGCCGATGACGCTCCGTTCACTCGAAGCCGGCGGGTCGGGCGTCACCATGGGCGCGTATCTGTCCGTCATGCAGGTCCTGGGGCTCCAGAACGATCTGGAAAATCTCGCTGCTACGGACGAATTCGGCCGCCAGCTTCAAGACGCGCGGCTCGTCAACCCGCGGCCCGACCGACGAGCCGTGCCGCCGCCGTCTTCTGCCGCATCATCGGAGCCCAATCGGCGCAATCGTGCAACCGCGTCTTCCACCACGAAAGCGACCGACACAGGCAGCGCCGCCTCCGACACCACCGACCACGGCGATGTCCGCGGCACGACGGCGGCCGACCTTGCCGCATTGCTGAAGCCGGCACGAAAGCGGCATGGGGAGCATCGAGGGAAATGACGACGATCGGTATCTACGCAGATTGGGACGGCTTGGCGGAACCGCAAAAGCTCGGACTCCTGCACAGCCGCAAGACGCGGGCGAGCGGTTCGAGTTGCGAATATTTTCGGCTCAAGCTACAGGACGCCGACGAGATCATCGCCGACTTCAGCAGCATCGTCGGCCAGTGGAGAACGCTTGCGACACGGCTCGCGCTCCCTGCAAGGGAACAGGAACGCATGGCCGGCGCGTTCCATCTCGCGAGCGCTTGATCGCTCTACGTCCGTCGCGCCTCCTTCACACCATCGCGGCCTCACTACCCTCGCGATCGTCGACCTCGATCGTTTCCGGCACCGGCCGCCGTACAACGCCCCCCGCAACGACCAGCCCCTCCCCGTTTCGCGACGCTTCCGAGAACCGCTCGACCATCCAGTCGACGAACGCGCGCACGCCGGGCGACACATGCGGGCGCTTCACGTACACGGCCGACACCGCGATCGCACCCGGCCGCCAGCACGGCAGCACTTCCCGCAACCGCCCCGCGTCGATCAGCGGCTGCGCGGCGACGCGCGGCGGCTGGATCAGCCCGAGGCCATGCTCGCCGCACGCCAGGTACGCCCGCTCGTCCTCCACACTGACGATCCCGTCGAGCCGCACCTTGCGCACCGCGCCATCGACGAGGAACTCGAGTTCGGCCGTACGCTGCCCCGGAACCGGCGACGTGCCGACCGCACGATGCACGGCCAGATCGTCGAGCGTGCGCGGCGCGCCGTGGCGGTCGAGATACGCGGGGCTCGCGCATGTCACGCGCTCGAGCGTGCCGAGCCGGCGCGCAACGAGCGACGAATCGGGCAGTTCGCCAAGCTGGACGCTGCAGTCGATCGCGTCGCCGATGCGATCGGCCGGGCGCCCGGATACGCCCAGCGTCAGCGCCAGGTCGGGATGCAGCGCATGGAACTCGCCGAGCGCCGGCAGCACGATCGCGTCCGCGACCGCCGCCGGCAGCTCGACGCGCAGCGGCCCGCTCGGGTGCAGCGCGGCGCCGCGAATGCTGGCCTCGAGCTCGTCGACATCGGCCGTGATGCGCACGCAGCGCCGGTAATACGCGTCGCCTTCGGGCGTCGCCCGCAGCGCGCGCGTCGTACGCACCAGCAACGGCATGCCGAGTGCCGTTTCGAGCTCCTGCACGGTCCGCGTCGCGGTGGCGCGCGAAATGCCGAGCGCCTGCGCCGCGCGCGTAAAGCTGTTCATTTCGACGATGCGCGTGAAGATGCGCATCGCGCGGATCGGATTGTCCACCGGACACCCCTGCATGTTTGCCGCATGCCGCGGCGCACGCTTGCGCGCCCGCCGTGCCTGCGTATCGAGGAACGCCGCGCCGCCGGCGCGGCAGACGGTTCAGCCGTTCGCCGCCGAGGCGCCGCGCGCCGGGTCGTCGAGCAGCCGTTGCGCCAGCGCGAGTGCGTCGTCGCGGGTGGCGGCCGCGTTCAGCGGATAACCCCAGACCTTCTCGAACGCGCCCGAGAACGCGTCGAGCGCCACGCGCCGGGCGGCGTCGGGCTCGATGGCGATCATCGCGGGAATCCATTCGCGCGACTGCGCGCGGTTGGCCTTGCTCCACTTCGCGAGCTGCTTGCGCAACTCGTGATCGTCGGCGCCGCGATCATCGCCGGACGGCGCATCGTCGGTCAGAAGAACGAACGGTTCGCGACGCGCGAGCAACGCGTCGAGCTCGGCGATCAGGCTGGCGGGGTCGGTGTGCGTCGAACCGGTGTAACGCAACCAGACAAACGGGAATTCGGTCGTGGTGATGTGCATGTCGGCCTCCAGATGAGAACGATTCTCATTTTATGGATCGAGGCCCGCGGCGTCATTTATCGTCCCGGCCAACCGCTTGCTCGATCCGGCCAATCGCACCCGGATGACGCGAGTCGCGCGGTTCAGCGTTGCCGGTCGGTCAGGAATTGCGTCGGCGACTTGCCGGTCGCCTTGCGGAACATCGTCACGAAGCTGCTCGCGCTCTCGTAGCCGAGATCGATCGCGATCTGGTGCACGCGGCGGCCGGTCGTCAGCATCCGCAGCGACAGCGCGACGTGCAGCCGCCGGCGCCAGTCGCCGAGGCTCATCCCGAGCTCCTTCGCCGCGAGCCGCGTCAGGCTGCGCTCGCTGATGCCCGCGCGCCGCGCGAGCTCGGCCAGCGGCGACTTGTCGGCCGGATCGGCGAGCAGATGGTCGATCAGCTTGCGCAGCCGGCGATCGGCGGGCATCGGCAGGTACAGGTCCTCGACCGGTGCTGCGACGAGTTCGTCGAGCAGCGTCGCCATCAGCCGCCCCTGCGGCCCGTCGACGTCGTACAGGCTCGGAAAGCTCGCCGCCTTCAGCAGCAGTTCGCGCAGCAGCGGCGACACCGACAGCGTGCAGCAGCGCGCGGGGAGGTCGAGGGCGGCATCCGGTTCGACCAGCACCGCGTAGAACGTCGCGCCGGCCGAGCCGCGCGCCGCGTGCGGGACGTCGCCCGGAATCCATACCGTGCATTGCGGCGGCGCGCTCCACACGCCGCCGTCGATCTCGCAATAGATGACGCCGCTCAGCGTGTAGAGCAACTGCGCCTGCGGATGGCTGTGCCGCTCGAGCCGCCATTCGGGCTCGACGACCGAACCGCCGAACACGACGAGCGGACGCGGCACGTGGAAGACTTCGTCATCCGCTGCGGGATCGGTGGTCGGAGGAAGCTGGCGCATGAAACGGTGGACGATGGAGGAAGCCGGACGCCCTGCCCGCGCGTCCTTTCGTGCTTATACCAGAAAGGCGCCGGCGCGGCCCTGCCGCCCGGGCGGGTGTCCGGGCGGGTGCCCGTGCGGCGTCTGCAGCCGCCTGCCGAAGCGAATACAATGCCCCGATCCCCCGCCGCCGCACCCACCTGCCGGAGCCGTCATGTTCGACCTGACCACGCTGACCACCTTCACGGCCGTCGTCCTGGGCCTGTTCCTGATTCCCGGCCCCGCCGTGCTGCTCGTGCTGAGCCGCACCGTGCAGGGCGGCCGCAAGACCGGCATCCTGACCGGCCTCGGCGTCGCCAGCGGCGACTTCGTGCATACGCTGTTCGCGGCCGTCGGCCTGTCGGCGCTGCTGATGACGTCGGCGCTCGCGTTCAATGTCGTGAAGGTGATCGGCGCCGCGTACCTGATCTATCTCGGCGTGCGCGCGCTGCTGGAGAAGCAGTCCGATCCGTCGCTGCCGAGCGTATCGCCCGTCACCCCGCTCAAGGCGTACCTGCAGGCGATTCCCGCCGAGGTGCTGAATCCGAAGACCGCGCTGTTCTTCCTCGCGTTCATGCCGCAATTCGTGCATCCGGAACGCGGCTCGACGTTCGTGCAGTTCGCGGTGCTCGGGCTGATCTTCGTCGTGCTCAGCTCGCTCTACACGACGCTGATCGCCTGCTCGATTCGTCCGCTCGGCCGCATTGTGAAGCGGCTCACGTGGCTCACGCGCTGGCAGGGGAAGATCATCGGCTCGATCTTCATCGCGCTCGGGCTGCGCGTGGCCGTGCAGCAGCGCTGACACGCACGGCCGCATGACGTCCGCCGCCACGCCCGCCGGCGAAGCCCTCTACACCGACCCGCGCCTCGTCGCGGTCTACGACCTGTTCAACGCGGGCGATCGGGATTTCGCGTTCTACGCGTCCGTGATCGGCACCGCACGCCGACGCATCCTCGACCTCGGCTGCGGCACCGGCACGTTCGCGCGCCGGCTCGCGGCAGCCGGGCACGACGTCGTGGCGATCGATCCCGCGCCGGCGATGATCGAATACGCCCGACGCCAGCCGGGCGCCGACGCGGTCCACTGGCTTGCGTGCGGGCTCGACGGCCTGCCGCCCGACGCGCCGCCGTTCGATGCGGTCGTGATGACCGGGCATGCGTTCCAGTGCCTGCTGACCGACGCGGAAATCGACATGACGCTGCGCGGCGCGCGGCACGTGCTCGCCGACGGCGGACGCTTCCTGTTCGAGACCCGCAATCCGCGCATCGCGCCGTGGCGTGCATGGACGCCGCCACATTCGGCACGCAGCGTCGAATCGCGCGAGTCGGGCATCGTCGACCTGCATCATGCGGTGCGCTCCGTGGACGGCGCGATCGTCACGTTCGACACGCACTACCGCTTCCGCCGCGACGACACGGTGCTGACGAACACGAGCCGCCTGCGCTTCATCACACAACCCGAACTTCGGGAGCGCGTGATCGCGGCCGGATTCCCGTCGGCCGACTGGTACGGCGACTGGCGGCACGTGCCGTTCGACGCTGCGACCAGCGCGGAGATCATCGCGATCTGCCGCGCGTAAGTGCGCATTCCCGGCCGCGTCAGCCCGCCACCGGCAGCGTGTCCACCGCATACACGTGCCGCAGCGTGCGGCCCAGCACCGGATCGTCCAGCTCGACCTCGAACCGCTCGGCCGGCCGGATGCCGCCGATCGCCGCGAGCGTGCCGCACAGCATCGCGGTGCCGTCGACGAAGCGGCCGTCGTGGCGCGCGAACTGCGCGAGCAGGTCGTCCGGTGCGCGCATCGCGCTCACCTTGCCCTCCTGGTACAGCACGCGCTCGCCGTCGATCGTCGCGTAGGCGCGCAGCACGAGCTGATCCCAGTGCCCGGCCACGTCGTCGAACTTCCACAGCGTGTTCGCGCACGGCTTGCCGCACATCTGCTTCGACACCGTGATCCCGTACGTCTCGACCTCGCGGTCGGTGTGATCGGACGCGATGCCGACGAACGTCTCGCCGCCGTCGCGCACCAGCACGAATTCCGCTTCGCCGCTGCTCTGCCCGCCCGACACCTGGATTGCGGGCGACGGATCGAGGCGGTCGGCCGCGACGCGGTAGAACACGGGCGTCGTCGCCGGGCGCTTGACGCCCAGTTCCTCCAGCTCGCGGATGTGCTTCTCCATGGCGGCCGTGTCGCGGCCGGTCCAGCCCGCGATCACGAGCGTGTCGATCGCGATCGCGCGCTCGGTGCGGCCGTCGCGACCGTCGATCGCGAACGTGATGGTTTTCATCGAATGCTCCTCGTAGCGGGCAGCGCACGCGCGATGCGGCGCCGCCCGCGTTGTGTCGTGAATGGCCGGGCTCAGGCCGGGTCGTAGTAGTGGATCTCCAGCAGCACGCAGCCGCCGTTCGACTTGAACGGGCCGTGCCATGCGCCGGGCGGGCGCACCGCATACGTGTAGCCCTTGAACGGCGTGCCGCCGTTGCCGTGTTCGTCGTTGCCGACGGTCAGGTCGCCTTCGACGAGAAACACCTCCTCCCAGTAGTCGTGCTCGAACGGCTTCTTCGTATGCAGCCCGGCCGGCAGGCGCAGCAAGCGCGTACGGCTGCCGCGTTTCCGCTCGGTGTCGAGCGCGCCGGACAGGATCAGTTCCTGCGCGCCGGATGCCGGGTCATAGCCTTCCGGCAGTTGCCAGTCGCGCTGCATGTCCAGCGTATGGAATTCGTCGTGAAGCTTGTTGATGGCCATCTGTCTCTCCTGTGGCGATAGCGGGTGAGTCGAACGCGATGCGGCGCGTCAGGCGGCGTGCGGCGTCGACAGTTCCTGGTTCAGCGAATAGCTGCCGAGCATCGAATCGACGAGATGCGACGCGCGCTGCCAGTCATACGTGCGATACGCATGCCCCTTCGTGACGAACGACGCGCCGGCGTAGAACAGTTCGTACTGGTTGTGGCGCGACGCGAATTCGGAGCCGACCGCATCCCACGCGAGCTTGAAGAACTTCACGCGCTCCTCGGACGAGCACACCGGCGACTTCTGCGTCTTCTCGATGATGCGCAGCAGGTCGGGGTTCTCGAAATCGCGCACGCTGGACGGCAGCATGATCATTCCGCCGCCGGCGAGCTCGCGCAGCGTGTTGAGCACCTTCGAATAGAGCTGCTGCGTGACGACCTGCGAGCCGTACAGCATGTTGCGGTCGGGCACGTAGAAGCCGTTGACGACGGTGCCCTTCGCTTCCATCCCGTAGACCCACGCCTCGACCATCGACGCTTCGGCCGCGAGCTGGCCCAGCGTTTCGCGCACCTGCGGGAACGCATTCGTGCCGTTGACCTCGGAGATCTTCAGGCCGAGCCCGACGAGGAAGCGCAGCTTCGTCATCAGGCGCACCTGGCATTGGTAGTTCTGGTACACGTGCGCGGGCGTCGCGTGGAACTGCTTCGCGCACATCGCCGTGTTGCCGGCAACGAAGATCCGTTCCCACGGCACCTTCACGTCGTCGAAATACAGCACCGCGTCGTTCTCGTCGAAGCGGCTCGACAGCGGGTTGTCGAACACCGATGTCGCGTTCTCCTCGTATGACTTGCGCGACAGGATCTTCATGCCCTTCGCGTTCATCGGCACCGCGAACGACAGCGCATACATCTCGTCGCCTTCGCGCAGCGGCTGGATGCAGCTGCAGAACACCTCGTTCGCCATGATTCCGCTCGTCGCGAGCATCTTCGCGCCGCGCACCGTGATGCCTTCGGCATCCTGATCGACGATGCCGACCGCGAGGTACTTGTCCTCCTGCTCGTGCGCGGCCTTCGACTGGTTCGCTTGCGGATTCACGATCACGTAGGTCAGGAACAGGTCGTTGTCGCGTGCGTAGCGGTAGTAGTCGCGCAGCGCGCCCGCCCGCGCCGGATCGTATTGCTCGAACACGTCGGCGCCCATCACCATGCCGGCAAGACAGGACGCGACGTGATCCGGCGAGCGGCCCATGAAGCCGTAATGCAGCTCCGACCACGCTTCCAGCGCGGCACGGCGTTCGACGAGTTCGTCGTAGGAGGTCGGCAGCTGCCAGATCCGGCTGACGCGGTCGCCCGAGTCGGGCGACACGAACGTCATCTTCTCGACGTTCTCGTCGCGAGCCTGGTAGTCGTACAGGCTCGCGTAGCTGCGGATCGAATTGCGGAATGCCGCATGCGCGGTCACGTCGCCGACCGGCTGGCCGTTCAGGTAGACCTGCCGCCCGTCGCGCAGCGACGCGATGTGCTGGGTCCCGTTCTTGATCATGATGTCCTCCTGGGTGGAATGAAACGTGGATTGCATTCAGGCAGACGGCGCGTGCATGCCGTCGAGCGTGCGATAGCGGCCGCCGAAGAAGATCAGCGGGCGCCCTTCCGAGCGCGCGCAGTGCCGCGTCACGCGGCCGACGAAGATCACGTGATCGCCGCCGTCGTACTGCGCGTAGGGCTCGCATTCGAACGTCGCGAGCGCGTCGGGCAGCAGCACCGCGCCGTCGTCATCGGCCGCGCCGGCACGCCAGCCCCACTTGTCGCCGTTCGCTTTCGCGAAGCAGTTCGACAGGTGCTGTTGCGTCTCGTCGAGCACGTTGACCGCATAGCCGCCCGCGCCGGCCAGGTCGCCGAGGCTCAGGCTGCGACGGTCGACCGAAAACAGGATCAGCGGCGGGTCCAGCGACACCGAATTGAACGACGCGACCGTGATACCGATCGGCGCCCCCTCCTTGCGCGGGGCGGTAATCACCGCGACGCCCGTCGCGAACATCGACAGCGCGGTGCGAAAGTGCCGGTGCGCGTCGGCACCCGCACCGGTTCCGGCATGGTTCTCGCTCATCTCGTCCTCCTAGGGTTGCATCGCCTGATTCCGCTGCGGAATCAGGCCCAACAAAGCACCGTTACTTAGCTTTGTTATTTAGCTTTTATTAAATGTAAACACAAAGGCGGGTTCAAGTTGTCGTAAACCCTGACCTTGAAAGCTTTGTTTGAAAGACAACCATACTGACGGGATGGGTGTTGCGCGGCGCCCGCGAATGTCCACGTACACTGCGGCTACCCTGTTCCGCGGTGCTTTCGCGCACCGCGGGAGACACCGTTTTCCGGAGCCGCATCGATGCAATCCCGCCCGATCTACATGGACTACAGCGCGACGACGCCCGTCGATCCGCGCGTGGTCGACAAAATGGTGCCGTTCCTGCACGAGCAGTTCGGCAACCCGGCTTCACGCAGCCACAGCTACGGCTGGGATGCCGAGCAGGCGGTCGAGGAAGCGCGCGCGCACGTCGCCGCGCTGCTCGGCGCCGATCCGCGCGAAATCGTGTGGACCTCCGGCGCGACCGAGGGCAACAACCTCGCGATCAAGGGCGCCGCGCACTTCTACCAGGGCAAGGGCAGGCATCTCGTCACGGTGAAGACCGAGCACAAGGCCGTGCTCGATACGTGCCGCGAGCTCGAACGCCAGGGCTTCGACGTCACGTACCTCGACGTGCGGGAAGACGGCCTGCTCGATCTCGACACGGTGCGGCAGGCGCTGCGCGCCGACACGATCCTGGTGTCGGCGATGCTCGCGAACAATGAAACGGGCGTGATCCAGCCGGTGACGGAGATCGGCGCGCTGTGCCGCGCGCGCGGCATCGTGTTCCACTGCGACGCCGTGCAGGCGGCCGGCAAGATCCCGGTCGACGTGAATGCGTTGAACGTCGACCTGCTGACGGTGACCGCGCACAAGGTCTACGGCCCGAAGGGGATCGGCGCGCTGTACGTGCGCCGCAAGCCGCGCGTGCGGATCGAAGCGCAGATGCACGGCGGCGGCCATGAGCGCGGGATGCGCTCGGGCACGCTGCCCACGCACCAGATCGTCGGGATGGGCGAGGCGTTCCGACTCGCGAAGGAAGAGATGGCGGAGGAAAGCCGCCGCGTCGGCGCATTGCGCGACCGGTTGCTGGCCGGCCTGTCGACGCTCGACGAGGTTTACGTGAACGGCGATCTCACCCGCCGGATTCCGCACAACCTGAACGTCAGCTTCAATTTCGTCGAAGGCGAATCGCTGATCATGGGAATCAAGGGTGTCGCGGTATCGTCAGGCTCCGCGTGCACGTCGGCATCGCTGGAGCCGTCGTACGTGCTGCGCGCGCTGGGCCGCAGCGACGAGCTCGCGCACAGCTCGATCCGCTTCACGCTCGGCCGCTTCACGACCGAAGCCGAAGTGGACAGCGTGATTGCGCAGGTGCGCGACACGGTCGGCAAGCTGCGCGCGCTGAGCCCGCTGTGGGACATGCATCTCGAAGGGGTCGACCTGAATTCGATCGAGTGGGCCGCGCACTGAGTGCGGTAGAAGCGTCAGGCGGGCCGGCAGCGCGTGCGCGTCAGCCTTTTTCCTGGCGCGCGATCAGGTGCGCGAGATCGAGCGTCGCGCGGTCGCCGTTGGTGACGAGGCGGTCGATCACCGAGCAGAGCGCCTTGAATTCCGTCTTCGTCACGCCCTCGAACAGCACGTTGTTGATGCGCTGCTGCGTATCGGTGAGCGCCTTCAGCAGCTTCGAGCCGGCCGGCGTGACCGTGAGACGCATCTTGCGCTTGTCGTCGGGGTCCGGGCGCTTGTCGATCAGGCCGAGCTTCTTCAGCTTGCCCGTCTCGATCGTGACGAATGCGCCGCTCAGGTGCAGGTGATCGGCGAGGCGGTTGACGGTCACGACGTCGTCGTGCGAAAGATGCGAAACCGATACGAGCAGCGAATACTGGATGCCGGTGAGGCCGATCAGCGAGCCGAAGCCGTCGCGTACCGACAGCAGGCGGGCCGCAAACGGCAGCAGCCCGTTGATCAGGTGGCGAAATTCCGTGTCCGTGCCGTCGATCAGGCAGGCCGGGTTGGTGATGGTCAGAACGGACTCCTCTTGCTGCTTGGCCATGACTTCGACGCTCCGTACGGTCATGCGAATTTAGCTTTGAAACGAAATTATACGGCAAAGGCACATGCGCCCCCGGCCAGGTCCGGACGCTGCGCGTGACCCCATTTCCCGCTACAGGAGGCTCGTCCATGCCCTTCCCGCTTCATCCCGCATCGCTTCGCGCGCTACTCGAATGCTATCTGCGCGCAAAGGACCTGAACCGGCCCGCGCTGATCGCCGACTGCTTCGCGGCCGATGCCGAGCTGGGCTTTTCGCTCGCGAACGACGACATCGATTTTCCGCCGCGCGTGACGGGCGCGGCCGCGATCGCACGCACCCTGGTCGAGGAATTCGGCGAGCGGTTCGAGCGGTGCCGGACCTATTACGTGTGCACGGAACCCGAAGTCGACCCGCATGGCGTCAGCAGGATGTCGTGGCTCGTCGTGATGCGGCAGAAGGACAACGGCGCGTTGCGGATCGGGCACGGCACGTACCGCTGGCAGTTCACACCCGACAGCGAAGGCGGTACGCGGATCGCGGCGCTGCACATTCATGTCGCGCGCATGGATACGATCGACGATCCGAAGTCGACGAAACTCGACGCGCTGCATGCGGCGTTCGGGTATCCGTGGCTGCCGGCGCACGCGTTCGCGCGCGGGCTGGCGGATGTCGCGGCCGCGCAGCCGGAATGGGCATTCCTGGCGCCGTTTCACGAGGCGGCGGCAGCGGCGGCCGGTTGAAACACGGCTGAAGCGCGTCGCCGCTTCACGTGCGGGCAAGGAGCTGACGGACCGTCATCACGCGCGGATCGTCGATCGTCAGAACCTCGCCGTAATGGGCAATCGTTGCCCGGTGGTCGAGCAACAGCGGAATCGAGACGCGCCCGAGCAGCGTCCGCTCGACCGCTTCGCCGAACGTGAATCCGCACAGATGCACACCGTCGACCACGCAATTGGTCGAGAACACCCGGCCCTGCGCATCGACATAAAACTCGGCGTACCCGAGATCGTCTTCGGCGAAGCCGATCATCGTCGTCCCGAGCGCCTGTTCCCACGCGTCGATCTGGTGATCCTTGCGCGCCAGCGCATGAAAGGCGAGCCCCATTCGCGCGCAGGTCTGCCCGCTGGCGGAAGCGCCCACGATCAGCCCGCCGAATTCGCGCAGGATGGCATCCCCCGGATGCTCGCCATCGCCGGACGACACTCGGCAACCGGAATCGCCACGCCACCCCGAATCGGCAAACAGCGCCTTGACCGACGAAGGAATCGCGATCACCACCACCCTCCCGAGTTTGCGTGCACAATACCGCACGCGCTATCCACCATGCGCGACACAGGAAATGCATCGCGCGTGCCCGTCACCTCGACGCATCGAGCGCGCCCTTCACCCCCTCCCAATCCAACCCGAACCGCGCGAGATACTTGCGCAGCCTGTCCGCATCGTTCGGCTGCTTCTTGCTCTGCCGCGACACCGCGAACAGCGTGCGCCCCGCTTCCGACAGGCTTGCCGACACGCGGCACACGTCGAGCACGCGTTCGAGCTGCGCACGGTCGAACAGGTCGAGTTCCGCCGCACGCGCGCCGAACACCGTGTCGACACATGCCTCGGACGATCCCGCGCCACCGGGCTGCGACCACGTGCGCGTCAGCCGTTCGACTTCCTGTTCGGCAAGCGCTTCGGTAATCCGTCCCGCATCGGCCAGCGTCGCCATCCGCGTGACCGACGCGGACAGCTCGCGGAAGTTGCCGGCCCACGCCGCACGCGGCGACGCGGCGAACGCGAGATAGCGCCGCTTCGCCTCGACGTTGAAACGCACCTGCTCGCCCTGCTCGCGGCCGAACCGGTCGAGTTCGAATTCGAGGTTCGGCTCGATGTCCTCGCGGCGCTCGGCCAGCCCCGGCAGTTCGTACGTCCACAGGTTGATCCGCGCATAGAGATCCTCGCGGAACGTGCCGGCTGCCACCATCTGCCGCAGGTCGCGGTGCGTGCCCGCGATCAGTTCGAAATCGCTGGTCGCCTCGACGTCAGCGCCGACCGGCAGGAAACGCTTCTCCTCGATCGCCTTCAGCAGCATCGCCTGTTCGTCGAGCCCGAGTTCGCCGATCTCGTCGAGAAACAGCAGGCCGCCGTCCGCCGCGCGCAGCAGCCCGGCCCGCGCCGACTGCGCGCCCGTGAACGCGCCCTTCACGTGGCCGAACAGCGTCGACATCGCCGCGTCGCCGCGCAGCGTCGCGCAGTTGATCTCGATGAACGGCCCCGCGAGCCGATGCCGGCCGCGCTTCAGCTCGTACACGCGCTTCGCGAGAAACGACTTACCGGCGCCCGTCGGCCCGACCAGCAGCATCGGCGCGCGCGAACGCACGGCCACGCGCTCCAGTTGCTCGATCAGCGCATTGAAGCGCGCGTTGCGCGTCGCGATGCCGGCCTTCAGGAACGACACCGTTTCGTCGCGCTCGCGCGTGAAGCGCTGCGCGATCCGGTTGTAGCGCGACAGGTCGAGATCGATCACCGACATCGTGCCGGGCCCGCTCAACCCCTCGTCGGTCTTCTGCGGCGGTGCCGTCTGGGCAAGACGCGCCGGCAGGTAACGCGCCTCCGCCAGCAGGAACCAGCAGATCTGCGCGACGTGCGTGCCGGTGGTGATGTGGATCAGGTAGTCCTCGCGGTCGAGATCGAACGGGTAGGCGCGCGCGAAATCGTGCAGCGTCGCGTAGACCTCCTCGAAATCCCACGGATCGCGAATCTCCATCGGGACGAGCCGCACGTCGGTGTGCGGCGACACGCGCTCGAGGTCCTGCTTCACGCGGTTCGCGAGACGCGCGTAGTTCGGCGCGTGCAGCAGTTCGAGCCGGTCGACCGGCATGTCGCGCTGCTCGCACAGCGAAATCGTCGGCCGCCAGTTGCGCCAGCGGCGCTGCGAGCCGCCGCCCTGGTCGAGCACGGTACCGAGAAAACCGATCGCGACGGTCTTGCGCATTTTTATCCCACAAGATAAGAGGCGATCCGATTGTATCGAATTTTCCGGATCGAGCCACGGCCGGATTTTCATGCGCCGTCCGTCATAAAAATAATTTCCCCTTCCATTTCAATGAGTTGGGATTTATTTCGTGCATTGCACCGCCCGCTGGCACGCTCCTCGCTAAATAGAAAGCGCCGGATGTCCCGCTGGCCCGCGAGCCAGGGTTCACAAAGCCCTGCTGGTGCGCCGCCGCCGAACCTGGTTCGTCGCGGTCGCGCATGCCGCCATGGGCAGACGAAGGCAAACGGGCGCGTACTGGAACTTCGCCCGGGTTCGAATCCCGGGGCGCCCTCCGTTCGGTAGCTCATTTGGGTAGAGCAGCCGGCGCAAGCCGGTGTGTAGCGGGTTCGAATCCCGCTCGAACGCTGTCCGCAAGGACAGCCTTGTAATGAAAGCAGTACCCGCCGGTGCGGGCCGCAAGGCCCGCCGCGCGTCGGACCGGTTGCGGTTCCGCGCGATCGGCCGGACGGCCGCACGGCCCGCGCAAAGGCGCACGACGACGCGAAGCAGGATGCGTCGCCGCGCACTTCGGCGCCGGGCCTGCGCGCCGCCCGCCCGGTTGCGTCGCCCCGCGATCCGCACGATGCGCGTCACCCGGCGGTCATCGAAGAAAAGGACAAGAATATGTGGATGCGACATGTAGTGAAAAAGAACGAACGCGCGCTGCTGATGAACGAGGGCGATTTCGTGAAGGTGCTCGAACCGGGCGTGTTCAAGGCCTTCGATCCGTTCAAGCGCCTGTCGGTGCAGACCGCGCGTCTCGACGTGCCGCTCGCCGACGCGGCACTGGCCGATTACCTGCGTCACGACGCACCGGACGTGCTCGCCCGGCACTTCGTCGCGATGGATCTCGCCGACGACGAAGCCGGCCTGCGCTACGAAGACGACGTGCTCGTCGAGATCCTGGCGCCGGGCACGCGCCGGCTGTACTGGCGCGGCCTGACCGCGCACCGTCTCGAGCGCGTCGATCTCGCGCAGGACAGCGTGCTGCCGGCCGCGCTCGTGAAGCGCATCGCGCAGCCGGCACTGCGGGCGCGCGGCGTGGCGGGCCTGGCGGGCGTACTGCTGGCGCAGGTGCCGGCGTACCACGTCGGCGTGCTGAAGATCGACGGCAAGATCGAGCGGCTGCTGGACGCGGGCGTCTTGGCGTTCTGGCGCTTCAACCGCGACATCGCGGTCGAACTCGTCGACCTGCGCGTGCAGGCGCTCGAAGTCGGCGGACAGGAAATCCTGACGCGCGACAAGGTCGCGCTGCGGCTGAACCTGTCGGCGACGTGGTGCTATGCGGACGTGCTGCATGCGTTCGGCCAGCTGCAAAAGCCGGTCGAGCACCTGTATCGCGAGCTGCAGTTCGCCCTGCGTTCGGCCGTCGGCACGCGCTCGCTCGACGAACTGCTGGAAGACAAGCAGTCGATCGACGACGTCGTGATCACGCAGGTGCGTGCACGCCTCGGCAACTCGGGCGTGGACGTGCGCAGCGTCGGCGTGAAGGATATCGTGCTGCCGGGCGACATGAAGACGATCCTCGCGCAGGTGGTCGAGGCGGAAAAGTCCGCCCAGGCGAACGTGATTCGCCGCCGCGAGGAAACGGCGGCCACGCGTTCGTTGCTGAACACCGCGAAGGTGATGGAAGAAAACCCGACCGCGCTGCGGCTCAAGGAGCTGGAAACGCTCGAGCGCGTCGCGGAACGGATCGACCGCATCTCGGTGTTCGGCGGTCTCGATCAGGTGCTGAACGGACTCGTCAGCATCAAGGGCGCCTGACGGGCGCAACGGCGCGGCACAAGTGTGCCGCGCCGCATGAATGAAGGAATCAGGTGAAGCAAATGAGTGCAATGGATTACCAGGTGATGGAACTGGCGAACGGCAAGCCGGTGAAGATGTGGACGCAAGGCGTCGCCGTCGAGGACGAAGCGCGCGCGCAGCTGCGCAACACCGCTCAGATGCCGTTCATCTTCAGCCACGTCGCGGTGATGCCGGACGTCCACCTCGGCAAGGGCTCGACGATCGGCAGCGTGATCCCGACGAAGGGCGCGATCATTCCGGCCGCGGTCGGCGTCGACATCGGCTGCGGGATGATGGCCGCGCGCACGACGCTGACGGCGTCCGACCTGCCGGATTCGCTCGCGGGCCTGCGCAGTGCGATCGAACGCGCGGTGCCGCACGGCCGCGCGCCGGGCCGCCGCGATCCGGGCGCGTGGGGCGACCGCACGCCGGCCGCCGTGACCGAATCGTGGAAGTCGCTGCAACCGGGCTTCCAGCGGATCGTCGACAAGTATCCGAAGCTGGAAAAGACGAACCATTACGCGCATCTCGGCACGCTCGGCACCGGCAACCACTTCATCGAAGTGTGCGTCGACGAAGCGGACCACGTGTGGTTCATGCTGCACAGCGGCTCGCGCGGCGTCGGCAATGCGATCGGCAGCCTGTTCATCGAACTCGCGCAGGCCGACATGCGGCAGCACATCGCGAACCTGCCGGATCGCAACCTCGCGTATTTCACCGAGGGCAGCCGCCACTTCGACGACTACGTCGAAGCGGTCGGCTGGGCGCAGGACTACGCGCGGCGCAACCGGCAGGCGATGATGGATGCGGTGATCGGCGCGGCGCGCGGCGTGATCGCGAAGCCGTTCTCGGTCGACGAACACGCAGTGAACTGCCACCACAACTACGTGCAGCGCGAACGCCATTTCGGCGAAGACGTGCTCGTGACGCGCAAGGGTGCGGTGTCCGCGCAGAAGGGGCAGCTCGGGATCATTCCGGGCTCGATGGGTGCAAAGAGCTTCATCGTGCGCGGGCTCGGCAACCCGGAAAGCTTCTGCTCGTGCAGCCACGGCGCGGGCCGGACGATGAGCCGCACCGAAGCGAAGCGCCGCTTCACGGTCGACGACCAGGTGAAGGCGACCCAGGGCGTCGAATGCCGGAAGGACTCGGGCGTCGTCGACGAAATCCCGATGGCCTACAAGGACATCGACGCGGTGATGGCGGCCCAGCGCAGCCTCGTCGAAGTGGTGCATACGCTGCGCCAGGTGGTGTGCGTGAAAGGATAGCGCGGTGCGCGGCCGATGGCCGGCGGCCGCGCGCAACGAGAGAGAAACGACAATCATGAAAACGGAACAACTGACTGCCGTGCGCAGTGCGCACCCGGTCGACCCGGCCGTGCGGGCGCGCGTGATGGCGGAGCTCGCGGAAGTCGAGCGCCGCCATGACGTGAGCGTGCTGTTCGCGTGCGAATCGGGCAGCCGCGGCTGGGGATTCGCCTCGCCGGACAGCGACTACGACGTGCGCTTCGTGTATGCGCACCGGCGCGACTGGTACCTGAGCGTCGAAGCGCAACGCGACGTGATCGAGCGGCCGCTCGACGACGAGCTCGACGTCAGCGGCTGGGAACTGCGCAAGGCGCTGCAACTGCTGCGCCGCTCGAACCCGACGCTGCTCGAATGGCTCGACTCGCCCGTCGTGTATCGCGAAGACGCGCGCTGGGCGCCGCGGCTCAGGTCGCTGGCGTCGGCGTTCTTCTCGCCGGTGCGCGGGCGCCATCACTACCTCGCGATGGCGAAGAAGAACTTTCGCGGCTATCTGCAGGGCGACACGGTGCGCTACAAGAAATACCTGTACGTGCTGCGGCCGCTGCTCGCGGTGCGCTGGATCGACGCGGGGCTCGGGATGCCGCCGATGCGTTTCGCGGCGCTCGTCGACGGCACCGTGCACGAGCCGTCGGTGCGCGCGGAGCTCGACGCGCTGCTCGCGCTGAAGATGAGCGCGAACGAAAGCGAATACGGGCCGCGCCGGCCGGCGATCCACGCGCTCGTCGAGACGATGCTCACCGATGCCGAACACGATCGCGAATACAAGCGGCCGTGGGGCGACGTGGCGATGCTCGATGCGTTCCTGCGCGACGTGGTCGACGCACGATGAAAAGCGGACGGCGCGCTTTGCGGCGGTATACTCGAAAACGTTCCGCAAAGCGCGCCCCTGCATGCGCCGCTGCCTTCGACCGCCCCGCTTGCTGACGATGCGCTTGCAGTCCGACGTCTTGCGCCCGCCCATCCACAGTCGATACGAACCGTCATGTCGCACCGCCTTTCGCTCGCCATCGCCGCCCTCCTCGCCGTTTCCCCGATCGTTGCCCAGGCCCGTCCGCTCACGCGGCCGCCGGTCGAGCGCGACTTCAAGAACTGGTCGGTCGTCTGCGACAACGTCAATCGTTGCATTGCCGAAAGCCATGCCGACGACATCGGCGACTCGCGCATCAGCCTCATCCTGCGCGTGACGCGCGATGCCGGCCCGGACGCGCAAGCCTCGCTCGCTCTCTATGCGTCGGCGCCGCTGGACCTGCGCACCACACGCGCGGACGGCCGCCCGTTCGATGCGATGGCGGCCCAGTGGCATGCGTTCGGCGGCAAACCGGACGACGACGAAGCACACCCGTTCCGGATCCGCACCGACGATCCGGCAACGGTTGCCGCATGGCTCACCGCGGCGCGCAACGCGCAACTGCTGAGCTTCGGCGATCCGGCGTCGGCGCAAACCGCTCGAACGCCGTTGACGGGGTTGAACGCCGCGCTGCTGCTGATCGACGACACGCAAGGCCGGGTCGGCACGACGACGGCGCTGCTGCGCCCCGGCAACCGACCCGCGTCGTCGGTGCCGGCCGCGCCGGCACTGCCGCCCGCCGTCGTGCCGGCGCCGGCCGTCGCGGACCTGCCGGCCGCCGGGAAGCGCCCGCTCGTCGACGCGGTGCTCGCGAAGTTCGGCGACGACATCAAGCAATGCGCAGCCGACGTCGAAGACGAAATGTCGGCCGGCGATCGCCGGAAGGCGTCGCGCGCCGTGGCGATCTCCGCCGACGAGGCGCTCGTCGCGATACCGTGCCAGACCAGCAGCATGTATAACCGCACCGACCTGTGGTATCGCGTGCGAAGGGCGGCACCGTTCACGCCGACGGCGATGAATTTCGGCGAGAACGCGAACGCGGGGCTCGACTCGGCGTCGTTCGCGAACGAACTGACGGAGGCCGGCTACGACCGTACCCGCGCGACGCTGTCGAGCAAGGTCAGGCTGCGCAGCGCCGGCGATTGCGGCTCGACCGCGTCGTGGATCTTCGACGGCCGGCGCTTCCTGCTCAGCGACATCGCCACGCACGGCACGTGCAACGGCCTGTTCGACGATCAATGGCCACGCCTGTATCGACGCGCCGATGCGCCAGGAAACCGCTGACGCGTGCATCGCACCGAAACACGCCGGCAGTCACACCCATAACAAACCGAGGGGCCGACCCATGCATCTCCCGTTCATCGACGCGTCGCGCAACGCGACCGCGACGCGGCGCACGCGCGGTTGGCGCGACGCAATTGCGTTCGCACTGCTCGCCGTCACCGCGTTCGCCTTTTCGCCAATGAGTGCGGCAAGCGCGGCAAGCGCCGACGATACGGTCGAGATCCCGTTCTGGTCGCGCGACTGGGTCGGCACGATCGGCAACCGGCATGTCGAAGTCTCGCTGTCGCGCGTGGCCGGCACGGTATCGGGCTCGTACTGCTACGCGCCCTGCACGTCCGACAAACGTTACAGGCTCGCACTGAAGGGGACGCTCGATGCGCACGGCGCCACGCTGTCGGAACGCGACAGCGGCGCGAAAGCCGACGCCGATCGCGTAACGGGCACGTGGCGCGTTGCATCGCTCGACAATGCGGTGGCCGGCACGTGGGCGTCGCCGGACGGCAAACGCACGCTGCCCGTCTCGCTCGCAACGAAACAGGACGGCAGGCCGTTCCCTTACGACATCCGCCTCGTCGCGGACAAACTGCCGGACGACGACGGTTCGTGCAACGACCCGCCGCACGTCGCCGCGATCCGCCTGTACGATCGCGGCCGCCTCGTGCAGACGCTGCAGACCGATTCACGCGGCACCTGCGGCCTGTTCACGCCCGATTTCGCCGACGTGAATTTCGACGGCTGGCCCGACCTGATGCTCGCGCAATCGATGGGCGCGAGCCCGAACATGCCATACCAGACGTGGATCTTCGACCCGAAGACGCGGCGCTTCGTCGACGCGCCGCAGGGGCTGCAGGGCATCACGTCGCCGGAGTTCGATGCCGTGCACCGGATCATCTGGACGAGCTGGCGCGCGAGCTGCTGCGAGCACGGCGTGACGACCTACCGCTGGCAGGGCAACGACGTGAAGGAGGCCGACTCCGCCAGCAGCTACCTGCTGCCGGTGCTCGACGGGAACACGCGCCGCTATTGCTACGTCACGCCCGGCTACGGCGACGGCTACATCGAGTTTCCGCAGCGCATCGAGCAGACCGGCACGGGGCTGCGCTCGACGCTGGGCGCGCTGAAAGACTGCGAGGCGGACGCGTCACCGTGGATGGCGCGCGTGTACATCGGCATCTGGAAGCCGGGCGCGCCCGGCCACGCGCCGACGCTCGTCCGCACCGAAAAAGTCGCGTGGAAGCGCACGCCGACCCGTGCCGGCATGAAGTTCTGCCCCGACGTGCCGTTCTACGACAACGGCCGCATCCGCCGCATCGTGCTGCGCGACGATCCCGACCAGTGCAACGACAGGAATCCCGACCAGAACTAGTGCGCGAGTCGACCGCACGCGCGTGCCGCCCTCACGTCACGCGCCGACGATCGAGATCGAGAACCCGTCCCAGCCCTTCTGCCCGACCGTCTGCACGGCCGTCGTGGTGACGTGCGGCGCGGCCGCGAGACGCGCGAACCCGTCGCGCACACCGGCCACGTCGGGCTCCTGATTGTCGGGATCGGCCACGCGCCCGCCACGCACGACGTTGTCGACGACGATCACCGTGCCGGGCCGCGACAGCTTCAGCGCCGCGTCGAGATAGACCGGGTTGTTGTCCTTGTCGGCATCGATGAAGATGAAATCGAACGGCGCTTCGCCCGCGTCGACGAGCCGCGCGAGGCTGTCCGTCGCGCTGCCGACCACCACCGTCACGACTTCCGCGAACCCGGCACGCGCGATGTTCCGCGTCGCGACCTTCGCATGTTCGGGGTTCAGCTCGAGCGTCACGAGCGTGCCGCCCGGCGGCAATGCGCGCGCGAGCCAGATCGTGCTGTAACCGCCGAGCGTGCCGACCTCGAGGATCCGCCGCGCGCCGCAGATCGTCGCGAGCAGTTGCAGCAGCTTGCCCTGGTTCGGCGCGACGTTGATCGCGGGCAGCCCGGCCGCGTCGCTCGCCGCCAGCGCGGCGTCGAGCGCGTCGTCGGACGGCACGAGCGTCGCGGAGAAATACGCATCCACCTGGTTCCAGTGCTCCTGATTCATCGCGCACCCCTTGTTTGCGGAAAGGGCATTCTATGCGCCGCGCCGCCATAAGCAACAAACCATTCGTTCTAAGGGCCGCCGCGCACGTGCTCCTATAATCGCTCGACCACCACAACAACAGACGGAGCACCCATGACCGATCAGGCCTCTTCGAACTGGCGCCTCGAAACCATCGCCGTGCACGGCGGTTATCGTCCCGACCCGACCACGCGCGCGGTCGCCGTACCGATCTACCAGACCGTTGCGTACGCATTCGACGACACGCAGCACGGCGCCGACCTGTTCGACCTGAAGGTGCAGGGCAACATCTACACGCGGATCATGAACCCGACGACGGACGTACTCGAGCAGCGTATCGCCGCGCTCGAGGGCGGCGTCGGCGCGCTCGCGCTCGCATCGGGACAATCGGCCGTCACGTACGCGATCCAGACGATCGCCGAGGCCGGCGACAACATCGTGTCCGCGAGTTCGCTGTACGGCGGCACCTACAACCTGTTCGCGCATACGCTGCCGCAATACGGGATCACGACGCGCTTCGCCGATCCGCGCGACCCCGCGTCGTTCGAGCCGCTGATCGACGCGCGCACGAAGGCGATCTTCGCGGAATCGGTCGGCAACCCGCTCGGCAACGTCACCGACATCGCCGCGCTCGCGGAAGTCGCGCATCGCCACGGCATCCCGCTGATCGTCGACAACACGGTGCCGTCGCCGTATCTGCTGCGCCCGTTCGAGCACGGCGCGGACATCGTCGTGCATTCGCTGACGAAGTATCTCGGCGGGCACGGCACGAGCCTGGGCGGCGCGATCGTCGATTCGGGCAAGTTCCCGTGGGCCGAGCATGCGGATCGCTTCAAGCGGCTGAACGAGCCCGACGTCAGCTATCACGGCGTCGTCTACACGGAAGCGTTCGGGCCGGCCGCCTATATCGGCCGCGCGCGCGTGGTGCCGCTGCGCAACATGGGCGCAGCCATCTCGCCGTTCAATGCCTTCCAGATCCTGCAGGGCATCGAAACGCTGGCGCTGCGTGTCGAGCGGATCAGCGACAACGCGCTGAAGATCGCGCAGCATCTCGCGCGTCACGAGCAGGTCGAATGGGTGAACTATGCGGGCCTGCCCGACCACCCCGACCATCCGCTCGTCGCGCGCTACCTGTCGGGCCGTGCGCCGGGCATCCTGACGTTCGGCGTGAAGGGCGGCCGCGACGGTGGAGCGAAGTTCCAGGACGCGCTGAAGCTGTTCACGCGGCTCGTCAACATCGGCGACACGAAATCGCTCGCAACGCACCCGGCATCGACGACGCACCGGCAACTGTCGCCGGCCGAACTCGCGAAGGCCGGCGTGAAGGAAGAAACGGTGCGGCTGTCGATCGGCATCGAACATATCGACGACCTGCTCGCCGATCTCGACCAGGCGCTCGCGCAGGTGTGACCGGCACGGGCGCGCCGGCTTGCCGGTGTGCCCTGCATCGAATGTGTTGACCTTGAAGCGGCTTCAGGGTGTTCAATCCCCGGTTGATGCCGGGGCAACGCCCGGCGTGCATGAACCATACCCTGCGGCCGGGCAGCCGGACGCCGAGCCCGCTGCGGTACGCCAACCGTTCGAGAGGCCTCATGACACCGACCGCGAAGCTTGCGCTACTGACGTTACCGCCCGTGCTGGCGGCCTGTTTCGGCGCACTCGCCGCCGCGTGGCGCGCTCCCGGCCCGACCACGTCGAGCGTCATCCAGCATTTCACCGGCGGCATCGTGTTCGCGGCCGCGGCGCTCGAACTGCTGCCGCAAGATCGCGCGCATGCGCTGTTTCCGGTCGTCGTCGGCTTCGTGCTCGGCATCGCGCTGATGCTCGCGATCCGTGCGTTGTCCGGCGCGATCGAGACGCGCTTCGAGGACGCGCGGCTACCCGTGAGCCTCGTCATCGTCACCGCGATCGACCTCGTCATCGACGGCCTCGTGCTCGGCATCGCCTTCTCCGCGAGCACCGAAAGCGGCATCATCCTGACCGTCGCGCTGACGCTCGAGGTGCTGTTCCTCGCGCTGTCGGTCAGCGCCGCGCTCGCGGCCGCCGGCATCGGCCGCATGCTGTCGATCGTCGTGCCGGTCGGGCTCGCGGCACTGCTGAGCATCGCGGCCGTTGCCGGCAACGCGGCGTTCGCAGGGCTTCCCGCCAATATCTACGCGGCGCTGCTCGGGCTCGGCACCGTCGCGCTGCTGTACCTCGTCACCGAGGAACTGCTGGTCGAAGCGCATGAGGTGCCCGAAACGCCGTTTGCGACGGCCGCGTTCTTCATCGGCTTCATCGTGTTCTTCCTGATCGAAGGATCGGTGAAGGCCGGATAAGCCGGGCGCGGCCGCGCGCCGCTTACCACGTCGTCGCGCCCGTCGGATACGTATCGACGATGCGCGTGCCGTTGACCGGCGTCACGCCTTCGTCGCGCAGCGCGGCCCACAGATCGATCGCGTGTTCGCGCGACTTGCGGCTGCCGTCGTCGGTCAGCACGTTCAGTGCGATCACCTCGTCGCGGGTCGTCAGTTGCAGTTGCTCCTTCAGCTTGCGTGACTGATGCGACGCGGTGCGGATGTCGCCGAGCAGGATCCGCTTCTCCGCGACATCCTGCCCGCCGCCTGCATCGGCCGGCACGAACGTCAGCCGTCCGTTTCCGACTTCGCATTGCCCGCGCGTGAACGTCGCGCTCCATTCGCCGGCCGGCACGGTCGCGAGCTCGCAGCGCATCCGCTCGTTCGCGCGGCGGCCGACCTCGTGCGCCGACGCATGCGACAGCGCGCGTTCCGGCCAGCCGGCCGCCATCGCAGCCGTCGACATCAGGCACGCCGCAAGCACGATTCCTTTCGCGAAATGGCGCATGGCACTCTCCTTTTCGTGTGGGGTGCGGCCGGCGGGCACCGTGCCGGCCGGCCGCGCATGAACGATCAACGAACCGCAAGACGGTTGTCGTGCGCATCGACCAGCGGCGCCGCCTCGCCGCGATGTACCGTCGCACGATGGATTTCCTGGTTGCGCGCGACGGTGGCCGGGCTCGCCGGGTAGTCGTGGTTCGGGCTCGGGATCACGCCGTCGTGGCGGGCACGCACCAGTTCCTGACGGACTTCCTGACGGGTCTTCTGCTGCGCGGCCGCGGCCTGCGAGATGGCCGCAATCGACAGGACGGCGGCGGCGACGACGACCATCGGTCGCGGAATGTTCATGTGGCTCGCTCCTTGCGGGAAAGATGTGACAGGCGCCTTCACTTTGATCCGGCGGCGGTGCGCAATCGTGATCGCAGCATGACGGTTTCGTCACTGCCCCGGCCTCTCCTGTATCGCACTCCCAATGAAAACGGGTCGCAAGTTTCCAGGCCGATGACGCGGCGATGACATTTTTCTCATTTGTCCCTCACCTTCACGATCCGAACGCTTTCCAGAATCGGCAGCGCGATTGCGACATTCCGCGCCTGCCGCACCAACGCGCGGCGCCGGAATCGACCGATGCACGGATCGATCCTCTTGAACCTCAGGGACACACCATGAAAACTCCAGTTCGGCTCGCGATGATGTCGGGTGCGATGCTCACGGCCGCCCACGCGGCACACGCGTCGGAAGTCACGCTGTACGGCCTGTTCGATACGTCGTTGACCTACGTGTGGAATGCCGACGCGAACGGCAGGAATCTCGTCGGCCTCGGCAACGGCAACCTGCTCGGCAACCGCTTCGGCGTGAAGGGCGCGGAAGATCTCGGCGGCGGGCTGAAAGCCGTCTTCACCCTGGAAAACGGCTTCAACCCGAACACCGGCGCGCTCGGGCAAGGCAATCGCATGTTCGGCCGGCAGGCTTTCGTCGGCCTAGAAAGCGCGCGCTGGGGCACGCTGACGCTCGGCCGCCAGTACGACGCGCTCGCGGATGTCGCGTGGCCGGTTACCGGCGACTTCTACTTCGGCAGCGTCTATGCGACACCCGGCGACGTCGACAACTACGACACGTCGTCGCGCACCGACAACGCGGTGAAATACACGTCTCCGGTGATCAACGGATTCCAGTTCGTCGGCATGTACGCGCTCGGCGGCGTGGCCGGCAAGAGCGGCGCCGGGCAAACCTGGTCGGCCGGCCTGTCGTACAGCAACGGCCCGGTCGACGTGGCCGGCGGCTACTACTACGCCGCCAATCGTTCATCGCTCGCCAACGGCATCCGCACCGGCTGGAACGGTACCTCCGACGGCACGTTCGACGGGTCGCTGGTCAACGGCGGCTACCTCTCCGCGAAATCGATCGGCATCGCGCGCGGCGCGTTGCGCTACAGCTTCGCGCCGTTCGCGGTCGGCATCGACTACAGCAACGCGCAGTACAAGGCCGATGCGATGTCCGCATTTCGGAGCACGCAGAAGTACGACACCGCGCGCGGCTTCTTCAACTACCAGGCGACACCCAGCCTGCTCGTCGGCGTCGGCTACAGCTACACGCGCGCCCGCGGCGATACGGGCGCGACCTATCATCAGGTGTCCGCCGGCGCCGATTACGTGCTGTCGAAGCGCACCGATCTCTACGCGGTCGGTGCGTGGCAGCGCGCGAACGGCGAACAGCGCACGCTCGACGGCGGCACGCAAACGGCGCAGGCGTCGATCGGTTCCTATGGTTATGACGGAACGCGCACGCAGGGCATCGTCAATCTCGGATTGCGCCACCGGTTCTGATCGCGGCGGCAATACGCGCGCCGCGTGACGAAAATTTCATGTTCCGATCAGGTTCGCGAAGCGTCGCTTCGCTACGATCGGAAACGTGACGGGCAGCGCCCGTTCCAGACCACGCAAGCGGGTCGCTGCCGCACGGCACGTCACGCGTTAGGCCCGGACTCGTCGAGTGCCGGGCTTCTTTTTGTTCGTCGCGAATCGACACCCTGTGTGTTCGGCGACGAACCCTCGACCGACCGCGCGCTGTCCCGGACGACTCCCGCCGCATCCCCGGCAATCCGAGACCGCGCAATCGCGTGCAGTGCGATCGAGGTCAACGCGTGCCGCTGCGCTGCGGGAACAGGCACACGTGCGTCTTGACGTGCAGGTTCGGATTGCCGCAGCGATGCCCCGCATAGTCGATCTGCTCACCGGGCATGAGGTCGGCCGGCAGCGGCTTGCGCGCGGCGGCCGGCGTGGTCGATGTGGCCGATACGTTGGGTGTTGGGCCGGAGCGCGTCGATGTGCAACCCGCGAACAACGGGACGATCAGGACTGCGATCAAGGCGAAGCGAACGGCGGGACGATGCAATTTTCGGTCCGGGGTGAAAGTCGGAAAGGGCCGCCCGCATTCCATGCTGCTGTCGCGGACGGCGCGAATGCCGTCGGCCAGGTCGACCATCGGCAGGCTTCATGTTCCGCTTCCCGCTCATCGCGCCCATGACGCGAACATGACGATTGCTTCATGTCGGCCGCAGCCGAACGGCACATCCCGGCATCACGCAATCTGACGCATTTTTCATCTCGCGATCACGATCACGCACGGCTGCTTTCGCATACTGGGTCCATGGTTCGCCACCCGGCGGCCCTGATCAAGGAGAGCACTCAATGAAAACCGCACAACTCGCAGCACTGTTCGTCACCGCCACGCTGTCGCTCGGCATGGCCACACAGGCCGCGTCCGCGCAGACGCAAACGCAGGGCAAGACCCGCACGCAGGTCGTCAATGAACTGAAGCAGGCGCAGCACGACGGCGTCGTGCCGACGAGCAAGACGCAGTACCCGCCGAGCAGCGAGCTCATCGCGCGCAACAAGGAGCTTCACGGGATTTCGGTGCATGGCGGCGAGAAGAAGCCGCAGACCGACAACCACGACGAACTGACCGCGCGGCAATGACGCCCGGCCGCACGATCGCGGGCAGCGCGCCACGCGCGGCCGCCTCATGGCGAACGCGCGGGCGTGCCCGCCCGCGGTGTCAGGCGCTGGCGGCCGCCAGCCGCTTCGGTTCGGCCGGCTGGTGCGGAAAGCGCAGCCAGAACGTCGTGCGCCGGCCCGGATCGCTGTCGACGCCGCATTCGCCGCCGTGATTGTCCATGATCGACCGGACGATCGCGAGGCCGAGCCCGGTACCCGACGCCGAATTGTGCCGCGACGGATCGACGCGATAGAAGCGCTCGAAAATCCGCCCGACATGCTCGGCGGCAATGCCGGGCCCCGTGTCCGACACGGCGATCGTCGTCGCACCGCCCTGCTCCGCGCAGTCGATCGTCACGACGCTGCCGCGCGGCGCGTACCGCAGCGCATTGGACAGCAGGTTGCTCAGCGCGCGCTGGTACAGCGTCAGGTCCGCATCGACCCACGCGTGACCGTCGACCTTCACCTGCACGCCCGCATCCTCCGCGAGCGCCTCGTAATAGCCGGCCACGCGCCCGGCCTCCTCCGCCGCATTCAATCGCCGCACGTCGATCGACGTGCCGGCCTGTTCCGAGCGCGCGAGAAACAGCATGTCCTCGATCATCCGCGACAGCCGCTGGTATTCGTCGATGCTCGACTCGATCACGTTCCGGTATTCATCCGCGCTGCGCGGCTGCGACAGCACGACCTGTGCGGCCGCCTGCAGGTTCGTGAGCGGCGTGCGCATGTCGTGCGCGAGATTCGACGAGAACTGGCTCAGCCGCGTGAACGATTCGTTCAGCCGCCCGAGCATCCCGTTGAACGCGTGCTCGAGTTCCTTCAGCTCGCCCGCGGTATCGAGTTCCGGCAGCGGATGGGCGAGCCGGCTCGTCGACATCTGCTCGGCGCGCGCCGCGAACCGCCGCAGCGGGCTCAAGCCCAGCGCCGCGATGCCGTACGCAATCGCGGCCGCGAGCACCACGCCGAACACCTCGATCACGACGATCGTATAAGCGTGCGTGCGCAGCAGCAGCACGTCGGCGCTGCGGTCGTACTGCACCGCGACGCGTACCACCGGCGCGCCTGCGCCGGCGAGCGGCACGGTCGTCACGAGATACTGCTGCCGCGCGCCGGGCGACGCGACGCCGACCGGCACGCGCCCCGCGTCGAGCGTCAGCAGCGGTGCAACCAGGCGGAATCCGGGTGTGCCGACGAGGCGCGTGCCCGTCGCGTCGTAGATCGCGAGATCCATGTTCGGATGGCCGTGCAACTGGTCGATCCAGATATCGACGTTGCGCGTGACGTCCGCCGTCGAGCGCGCTTCGGCCAGGTGCGCGCCCAGCGCGGCGGAAATCCCGGCCATCTGCTCGGCGGCCGTCGTTTCGACGCGATTGCTGAGCGCCTCGTAAAGCGCGACACCACTCGACGCGAGGATCACCGACGTCGACAGGATGATCAGCGCGGTCAGGCGTCCGCGCAGCGTACGCGGCAGCAGTCGCGCGATCATGCGGCCGCGCCGCCGCGCGCTTCGAGCACGTAGCCCATCCCGCGCACGGTGTGGATCAGCTTCGGGTCGTACGCGTCGTCGATCTTCGAGCGCAGGCGCCGGATCGCCGAATCGACGACGTTCGTGTCGCTGTTGAAATTCATGTCCCACACCTGCGACGCGATCGTCGCGCGCGGCAGGATTTCGCCTTCGCGGCGCATCAGCAGCCACAGCAGCGCGAATTCCTTCGCGGTCAGCAGGATCGTGTCGCCCTGCCGCGTGGCCTTGCGGCGCGTCAGGTCGAGTTCGAGGTCGGCCACGCGCAGCGTGTTCGAATCGCGCGGCTGGCCGCGCCGCAGGATCGACTTGATGCGCGCGGTCAGCTCGACGAAGTCGAACGGCTTCGCGAGATAGTCGTCGGCGCCGAGCTCGAGTCCCTTCACGCGGTCGCCGACATCGTCGCGCGCGGTCAGGAACAGCACCGGCGTCGACTTGCTGCGCCGCAGGTTCTGCAGCAGCGTCCAGCCGTCCTGCCCGGGCAGCATCACGTCGAGCACGAGCAGGTCGTATTCCTCGGTCTCGGCCTGGTGCTGGCCCGTGATGCCGTCCTCGACCCAGTCGACGACATAACCTGCTTCCGTCAGGCCCTTGCGCAGATATGCGCCCGTCTTCGGTTCATCTTCGACAATCAGAATTCGCATCACGCATTACCCTTGAAGAAACCCAGCCGGCGCAGCACGCCCGACACGAAGCCGCCGCCGAAGCCGCCCGCCAGCGCGGCACGCCACGACACCGCATGGCTGACGCGGTACAGCACGGGCAGCACCAGCAGCGTCAGCGCCGTGGACGACAGGATACCGCCGATCACGACCGTCGCGAGCGGGCGCTGTACCTCGGCGCCCGTGCCGGTCGCGAACGCCATCGGCAGGAAACCGAGCGACGCGACAAGCGCCGTCATCAGCACCGGCCGCAGCCGCGTAAGCGCGCCTTCGCGCACGGCGGCCTCGAGCGGCGTCCCTTCGTCGCGCAGGTTGCGGATGAACGAGATCATCACGAGCCCGTTGAGCACGGCCACGCCCGACAGCGCGATGAAGCCGACCGCCGCCGTGATCGACAGCGGAATCCCGCGCAGCCACAGCGACACGACGCCGCCGCTCAACGCGAACGGAATGCCGGTGAACACGAGCAGCCCGTCCTTCACGTTGTTGAACATCACGAACAGCAGCACGAACACCATGAACAGCGCGAGCGGCACGACGAGCTTCAGGCGCTCGCTCGCACTCTGCAGCTGCTCGAACTGCCCGCCCCACGACACCCAGTAGCCGGCCGGCACGCGCACGTCCTGCTGAAGCTGCTCGCGCGCGTCGGCGACGAACGAGCCGACGTCGCGCCCGCGCACGTTCGCGCTGACGACCACCCGCCGCTTGCCGTCTTCGCGGCTGATCTGGTTCGGGCCCGGTGCGACGTCGATCGTCGCGAGCTCCGCGAGCGGCACGTACGGCGCCGCCGCGAGCGGCGCGCTGGCGCCGGCCGCCGGCGCGGGCAATGCGATCGGCAGCCGCTTGATCGCCTCGATGTCCGAGCGCAGCTCGTCGGGCAGCCGCACGACGATGTCGAAACGGCGGTCGCCCTGGAACAGCGTGCCGGCCTTCTGCCCGCCGACGGCCGCGGCCACCGTATCCTGCAGGTCGGCCACGCTCACGCCGTAGCGCGCGAGCTTGTCGCGGTCGAGATTGACGGTCAGCACGGGCAGCCCCGTGGTCTGCTCGACCTTCACTTCGGACGCGCCCGGCACCTTCTGCAATGCCGCCGCGATCTGCTCGCCGGTCTGGTTCAGCACGGCCATGTCGTCGCCGAAGATCTTCACGGCGACGTCGCTGCGCACGCCCGAGATCAGTTCGTTGAAGCGCAGCTGGATCGGCTGCGAGAACTCGTACGCGTTGCCCGGCAGCTCGGCGAGCGCTTCCTCGATCTCCCGCACGAGCTGGTCGCGCGGCTTCTTCGGGTCGGGCCACCGGTCGGCGGGCTTCAGCATGATGTAGCCGTCCGACAGGTTCGGCGGCATCGGGTCGGCCGCGATCTCGGCCGTGCCGGTGCGCGCGAACACGCGCTCGATCTCGGGGAAGCGCGCCTTCAGCGTCTTCTCGATCGACTTCTGCATCTCGACCGACTGCGACAGGCTCGTGCCGGGAATCCGCAGCGCGGCGACCGCCAGGTCGCCTTCGTTCAGGCTCGGGATGAACTCGCTGCCGAGCCGCGTGGCCAGCCCGAGCGTGACGAGCACGATCGCGCCCGCGCCGAGCATCACGCGCACCGGTCGCGTCATGAATGCCGCGAGGACCGGCTCGTATGCGCGCCGCGCCCAGCCCATCAGCCGGTTCTCCTTCTCCTCGACGCGCTCGCCGATGAACAGCGCGACGGCCGCCGGAATGAACGTGACGGTCAGCACCATCGCGGCTGCGAGCGCCATCACGACGGTAATGGCCATCGGATGGAACATCTTGCCTTCGACACCGGTCAGCGCAAAGATCGGCAGGTACACGACCATGATGATCAGTTGCCCGAAGATCAGCGCGCGCCGCGCTTCCTGCGACGCGCCGAACACCTCCGCGAAACGCTCGTCGCGCGTGAGCGGCCGGCCGGCGGCGGCCTGCGCATGCGCGAGCCGCCGCACGCAGTTCTCGACGATCACCACCGCGCCGTCGACGATGATCCCGAAGTCGAGCGCGCCGAGGCTCATCAGGTTCGCACTCACCTTCGCGTTGACCATCCCGGTGAAGGTCATCAGCATCGACAGCGGGATCACGAGCGCGGTGATCAGCGCCGCGCGCATGTTGCCGAGGAACAGGAACAGCACGGCGATCACGAGGATCGCGCCTTCGAGCAGGTTCTTCTTCACCGTCGCGACGGCCTTCTCGACGAGCACCGTGCGGTCGTACACGGGAATCGCCTTCACGCCGGACGGCAGCGTGCGGTTCACGTCCGCCATCTTCGCGGCGACGGCCTTCGCGACCGTGCGGCTGTTCTCGCCCATCAGCATGAAGACCGTGCCGAGCACGACTTCCTCGCCGTTCGACGTCGCGGCGCCGGTGCGCAGTTCGCGGCCGATGTCGACCACGCCGACGTCCTTCATCCGCACCGGCACGCCACCGACGTTGGTCAGCACGATGTTCGCGATGTCGTCGACCGTGCGCGCCTGGCCCGGCACACGCACGAGATACTGCTCGCCGCGCTTCTCGATGTAGCCGGCGCCGACGTTGTCGTTGTTGCGTTCGAGCGCGCGCACGACGTCGGCGAGCGTCAGCCCGTAAGACATCAGCTTCGCCGGGTTCGGCGCGACACGGTACTCCTTCACGTAGCCGCCGATCGAGTTGACCTCGGTCACGCCGCGCACGTTCCGGAGCTGCGGCCGCACGACCCAGTCCTGCAGTTCGCGCAGGTCGGCCGCCGTATAACGCGTGCCTTCGGGCTTGCGCGCGGCGGCATCGGCCTCGACGGTCCACAGGTAGATCTCGCCGAGCCCCGTCGACGTCGGCCCCATCGCGGGCGCGATGCCGGGCGGCAGCTTGTCCTTCGCTTCCTGGATGCGCTCGTTGACGAGTTGCCGCGCGAAGTAGATGTCGGTGCCGTCCTTGAAGATCACGGTGACCTGCGACAGCCCGTAGCGCGAGATCGAGCGCGTCTGCTCGAGGCCCGGCAGCCCGGCCATCACGGTCTCGACCGGATAGGTGATGCGCTGCTCGGCCTCGAGCGGCGAATAGCCGGGCGCGGCCGTGTTGATCTGGACCTGCACGTTGGTGATGTCGGGCACCGCGTCGATCGGCAGCTTCTGGTAGCTGAACACGCCCAGTGCGGCCACGGCCGCGATCGCCAGCATCACGAGCCAGCGGTGCGCAATCGCAAAGCGGATCAGGCGTTCAAACATGACGGGGTTCCTTGAAGCGGGGCACGGTCACCCTCGACGGACGGGCCGCCCGGCCGGCCACCCGGCGGGCCGGAAATCTGGCCGGAAATCTGGCCGCGAATCTGGCCGCGAATCTGGCCACAAACCGGGCCGTGATTCGCACAACGGCGCACACGTGATGCTCATTCATGTTCCGCGCTCCCCTTGCCGAGTTCGGCCTTCAGCACGAAGCTGTTCGACGCCGCGTATTCCTGGCCCGGCTTCAGCCCCTTCAGCACTTCGGTCGCACGTTCGTCGCGCCGCCCCGTCTCGACGGCCTGCGCGACGAAGCCCTTCGGCGAACGCACGAAAACGGACGGTGCGCCGTCGACGTCCTGCAGCGCGTCGCTCGCGACCGCGAGCGGCACGCCCTGCTTGCCCGCGTCGACCGACACGTTCACGAACATCCCGGGCCGCCACACGCCGTCCGGGTTCGGCAGCACGACGCGCGCGGGCGCGGTGCGCGTCTGTTCGCCGAGCAGCGAACCCACGTACGCGATCGGGCCGCTCGAACGCGATTCGAACGCGGTCGCGACGACCGTCGCGTCGCGGCCCACCCGCACGTCGTTGAGCCGCTGCGCCGGCACGGCCATCTCGGCCCATACCGTCGACAGGTCGGAGATCACGAACATGCTGGCATCGGCGGCGATCGCTTCGCCGGGCGTCGCATGCTTCTCGACGATCGTGCCCGCGAACGGCGCACGCAGTTCGTAGCGGTTCAGCGCGCCCGCGCCGGCGGGCGCATTCAGCGCGGCGAGCTTCTGCCGCGCGTTCTGCACGGCGATCTCGGCTTCGCGCAACTGCACCTGCGCCTGCTGGTAGTCCTGCTCGGCCGAAATACGCTCCTGCCACAGCGTGCGTTCGCGCTCGTAGGTCGCGCGTGCGCCCGACAACCGGCGTTCGGCCGTCAGCAGCTCGCTGCGCCGGTCGGCAAGATCGGTGCTCGCGATCACGGCCAGCACCTGCCCCTTCGCGACGTTCTGCCCGAGCGACACCGACACCTGCTCGACGATGCCGGCCACGCGCGGCACCACGTGCGCGGTGCGATCCTCGTTGAACTTGATCTCGCCCGGCAACTGGAACGGTGTCGCGATCTGCGCGGGGCCGGCCTTCGCGAGCGCGATCTTCGAGGTCGCCAGCTGCGCGTCGGTCAACGCGATCGCGCCGTCGGCGCGTGCGAACGGGAACGAGGCGGCGTCATTGCCCGCCTTCACGTCGATCGTCGCATCGAACACGTGCGGCTTGGCGATCGACTGCGCGGACACGAACTTCTGGCCGGCCGCGTCGAAACGCAACGGCTCGTGCGTGCGGTCGTAGCGGACCAGCGTGCCGGACACGGTGACGCCCTTGCCGGCCGGCTTGCCGTCGACGAACGGATACACGACGAGGCGCGCGTCGCCGGGCTTCTCCGTCATCACGATTTCGACGGACAGCTTGCCGCGCCTGAGCACGACACCGCCGCGCTCGCCGGCGGCTTCGGTGGATGAAGCAGCTTCGGGCGCCGCCGACGCGGACGTGTCGTTGCCGCCGCCGTTGCGCGTGACGCCGAGTGCGCCGAGGACGATCCCGGCGGCGCCGAGCACGACCGCCGCGATGATCAGGATTCTGCTGCGTGACATGATGATCCTTCAGGTAATGGAGGCGTCTGTTGCGCTATTGCGTGACAGATACAAACGGTGCAAGCGGCGTACCGACGAGCCGGCCGATGTCGGCACGCGCGGTATGGGCGTCGGCGAGCGCGCGCACGTATTGCGACTGGCCCTGGAACAGCGTGCGCTGTGCGTCGAGCACGTCGAGGAAGCTGAACTTCCCGAGTTCGTAGCCGCGCGACATCGCGTCGAGCGCGACGCGCGCAGCCGGCAGGATGTCGTCCTTCAGTCGCTGCGCTTCCTGCGCGGCGGCTTCGAAATTCGCGTAGGCCTGCGTGAGCTCCAGCCGCAGGCGCGTGCGTTCGCGATCGAGATCGGCGTTCGCCCGCGCGGCCTTGTGCGTCGCCTCGAGCAGCGCGCCCTTGTTCGTGTTGAACAGCGGAATCGGGATCGACACGCCGACCACGGCCTGGTTGTCCGGCACGCCGCCCGTGGTCACGCGCTTCACACCCGCGCTGATCGTCACGTCCGGAATGCGCCGCGCGCGTTCGAGCGATACGGCCGCGTTCGAGCGCAGCATCTCGGCGCGCGCGATCCGCGCGAGCGGCGCGTCGTCGAGTTGCGCGGTGAGCGCGGGCAGCGATTCGACCGGCGGCACGGCTTCGAGATCGCCGAGCACCGCCAGCCGGCCGTCGCGCGCCTCGCCCATCACCGCGTTCAGCTTCTCGCGTGCGACCTCGACACGGCCGCGCGCCGTCACGACTTCGATCTGCACGCCGGCCGCCGCCACGTGCGCCTTGGTCGCCTCGACCGGCGACACCTTGCCGGCCTGTGCACGACGGCTCGCGAGATCTGCGGAGCGTGCGGCGATCGCGGCCGATTCCTCGGTGACCTGAAGCTGGCGCTGCGCGGCGAGCAGCCCGTAGAACGCGGCGATCACGTCGGCGCGCACGACGGCGCCCTGTTCGTCGAGAGACGCATTGGCCGCTTCCCTGCCGTACGACGCGACGTCGAGCCGCGCGCCGCGCTTGCCGCCGAGTTCGATCGTCTGGTTGATCAGCGCGGTCGACGTGCGTTCGGCGCGACGGAAGCCTTCCTGCAGGAACGACACTTCCGGATTGGGACGCGCACCGGCCTGCATCAGCGCGCCGGCCGACGCATCGACGTCCGCGCGCGCGCCGCGCAGCGCCGGATTGTTCCGGGCCGCGGCCGCGAGCGCATCGGCAAGCGTCAACGAGGTGGAAGGGCGTGCGTCGGGTGGCGGTGTGGCGCTGCCGGAGGCAGCCGGAGCCGGCCCCGGCGACAGCGACGGCTGCGCATGGGCCGTCGCGGCCATCGCGAAGACGACGGCCGCGGCGAGGTTGAGCTTGAGCATGTTCGGTTCTGCGGTAACGGTTCGCGACCGATGCTACGGCCCGGCCGCAGTGCGAACATGAGACGAAGATGACATTTCCGTCATCTTGGGGGCGGCCGCGCGCGAGCGTGCTGTGCCCTGCGGGAATGGCATCCCGCGTGGACGATCAGGAGGATCGGGTGAACGTGCAGCGCGACGGCTGCGAGGAAGACTGCGGAGGGTCGGAGGATCGGGGAATCGGCGCGCGTGCGCCGAAACCCCGGCACGCGAATCAGGCTGTCCCTTGCTTCGCGCGCCGGCGCTGCACGAGCCAGTCGAGCAACTGCCGCCCGTCGCGTTCACCGAACCACCGCGCGTGCCCGATCAGATACCCGTCGTATGCGATATCGACGATGGCCGGCGCATCGATGATGCAGCCGAAATACGCCACTTCCGACAGCGCGAACTCCGTATGCACGATCGGCAGCATCGCGACCAGCGCCGCATAGGCTTCGTCGCCCAGCGGTTCGAGTGACTCATACCCGTCGAGCAGCGCGTCGATCTGCGCGTACTCGACGCGGCGCGCGTCGGCCGGTGCCATCCAGTCGACCGTATTGCGCTCGATCGCGAGCGCGAGGTCCATCACCGCGCAGGTGCGATCCGACAAACCGAAATCGAGCACCGTCCGCACCTGCGCGCCGGGCCCCGCCTCGGTCCACAACAGGTTCGACGCGTGCCAGTCGCCGTGCGTCCACAGCGGCGGCAGCGCGGGCAACAGCGGCACGAGGCGCGCGTGATACGGGCCGATCGCGTCGGCCACGTCGCCGCGCCAGTCGCGCGCGCCGAGTGCGCGCACGAGCAGCGGCTGCGCCTCGACCCAGCGTTCGAGCGCGCCCGCCAGATCGTCGGAGGACAGCACGCGGAAGCTCGACAGCAGCGTGCGCACGGGCCGCGCCGGCGCATCGTAGCCGGCCGACGCGCGATGCAGCTCGGCCAGCGCGCGACCGGCCGCGTAAGCGTGCGACGCATGCGTGAACGGCTGCCACGACATCACGCCGCGATACGGGTCGACGCCGGGCGCGAGCACATGCACTTCGTAGGTCCAGTCGCCGGACGCGAATGCGGTCGCACCGTTGCGATCCGCGAGCACGTCGACCACCGGCATGCCGCGTTCGCGCAGGTGCGCGATGAAGCGATGCTCTTCCTCGAGCCCCGCGACATCGCGCAGGCTCGCGTGATGACGCTTGACGAACAGCCCGCGCCCGTCCGCCATCCGCACGAGCACGGCCGCCGCGAACTGTCGCGGGCTGTGCCACGTGAGCCGCTCGGGCTCGCCGGCGCCGTCGATGCGCGCGAGCACCGCCGCCACCTCGTCGTGCGTCATCAGCGGCCAGTCGCGTTCGGCCTGCTCGCCGTCGACACCGAATTGCGGCGGCGCGACGTCACGCGGCAGGGCTCCGTCCGGCTCGAGTGGGAATGACATGAACGACGTTGCTCCGTAGTTGAATCGGCGCGTGAATCAGCGCGCGCCGCCGCCCGTTGCCAGCGCACCGCCGGCCGCCGCGCGCAGCGCCGCGGCCGTGCGGCTCCAGTCGCGCCAGCCGACGACGGCCAGCCCGATGAACAACGCGTAGAGGCCGGCCGTCAGATACAGTTCCTTGAACACGAACATCCCGACATACACGACGTTCACGACGATCCACAGCCCCCACGATGCGATGTAGCGCCGCGCGGTCCAGTATTGCGCGACGAGGCTGAACGCGGTCAGCGAGGCATCGACGAACGGCAGTGCCGCATCGGTCCAGCGCGCCATCATGCCGCCGAGCAGCGCGCTGCCGACGACGGCCGCGATCAGGTCGGGCAGCATCTGCATCGGCCGCACGCCCGTGACTGGCGCGACATCGCCTGCCGGCGCCGCATTGCCGTCGGCCTCGCTCGCGCGCTGCGCGAGCCAGCGTTGCCAGCCGTACACCTGCAGCACCGCGAACGCGCCTTGCAGCAGCATGTCCGAATACAGCTTCGCGTCGAAAAAGATCCAGCCGTACAACGCGACCGACACGAGCCCGACCGGCCAGCACAGCATGCGCCGCTTCGCGGTCAGCCAGATCGCGAGCGCGCTGACGATCACGCCGGCGATTTCGAGTGGGGACATCGTCTGTGCTCTCCAGGTTAGCTGCCGGGGCTGCGGGTCACGCGGCCGGTTCCGGACGGTCAGAAATCATAGGTCAACGACACGCGGGCGGTGCGCGGCGCCCCCGGGAACAGGTACGCATCGCCCTGCTGCTCGCCCGCATCGCGCCAGTAGAACTTGTTGAACAGGTTGTCCACCGACACGCGCAACACCGTGCGATGGCCGCCGATCTTCGTCGTATAACGCGCGCCGAGATTGAACACGAACCACGCCGGCACCTGCGCGGTGCCCTCCTCGTTCGCGTTGCGGGCCGCGCTGTACTCGACGCCGCCCAGCACGTTCAGCCCGGCCACGCCCGGCACCGCATAGTCCGCATACAGCGACGCGCGCAGCGCGGGCACGTTGATGACCTGGTGGCCTTCGTAGGCCGGCGAACCCGAATCGTACGCGCGCGCGCGAATCGCCGCGACGCTGGCGGTCAACCCCAGCCGCTCGGTCACGCGCCCGGCCGCGCCGAGCTCGATCCCCTGGTGCCGCTGCGTGCCGCGCTGCACGAACGTGTAGGTCGTGCCCGATGCGTCCGGATCGGCGAACTGGAACGGCTTGCTGATCGAGAACACGGCGGCCGTGAGGCTCAGCCGGTCGAGCCAGTCGTATTTCGCGCCGACTTCGATCTGGTGCGATTCGACCGGCGGCAGGAACGCATACGCGTTGGTCGCGCGCACGGGCGCCTGGTCGCCGAGCGACAGTGCCTTGCTGTACGACGCGTACAGCGACAGCACGTTCACCGGCTTGTAGACGAGCGCGACCTGCGGCAGGAACACCGAGCGGTCGGTGTGCGTCGCGTCGCCGTCGACGCTGCTCCAGCTGCGCTGGCGCAGCAGCACCTCCTTGCCGCCCGCGAGCACCTGCCAGTGTTCGCCGATGCTGATGCGGTCGAGCCCGAACACGCCGTACTGCCACGAATCGAGCTGCGGATACGACGACCCGGGCGTATTCGGCGACGGTGCAAACGTGACGTCGGGTCCGTAGATGTTCTCGCTGCCGACATAGTCGTACACGGCGGTCGCCATGTGCACGACACGGCGCTGCACGCTCACGCCGAGCGTCAGCTCGTGCCGCAGCGGCCCCGTCGCGAACTTGCCGGTCGTGACGGCACGCAGGTCGTCGTTGCGCCGGTATTCGCCGGGGCTGCGGAAGTCGTACACGTCGTAGTCGCCGTTCGCGCCGAAGAAGAACGGCGACGTCGCGCCGGCCGTGCAGCTCGCCGCGTATGAGCAGCCGTACGCGAACGCGCTGTTGTCGTCGATCATCGTGCGGCTGCGGCCGGCGGCGATATACGCCTTCCAGTCGTCGTTGAACTGGTAGTCGAAGCGCGCGTTCAGGTTCAGCGCGTCGGTCGTCACCGGCTTCGCCCACGGCTGCGTGCCGAGCGCCTTCGACGTCGTCTTGACCGACGGCACGACGGTGCCGCCGAGCAGCTGGTAGCCGGGTGCGGAACGCTGGATCCACTGCTGGAATTCGGCGTTGAACTGCAGGCTCGCGCGCGGGCTGATGTCCCAGTCGGCGGCGATCGAGCCGAACGTGCGCCGTCCGTTCGTGCCGTCGATGTAGGAGTGCATGTTCTCCTTCGCGGCATTGATCCGGAAACCGAACTGATTGTCGGGGCCGAAGCGGCGGCCGAGATCGACGGCCGCCGACGTCGAGCCGCGGCTGTCGACGCCCCCCGTCACGCTCGCGACGTTCGCCGAGCGCTTCGTCACGAAGTTGATCACCCCGCCGGGCGCGACGACGCCGCTGTCGATGCCGGCGAGCCCCTTCAGGATCTCGACGCGCTCCTTGTTCTCGAGCGGCACGTTCTGCTCGCCGGACACCGTCAGCCCGTCGATCCGGATCGCGCTCGCGAGATCGACCGGAAAGCCGCGGATCGCAAAGCCTTCGAAATAACCGACCGGCGCATAGTCGTTGACGACCGACGCGTCGTTGCGCACGACGTCGCTCAGCCGCTTCGCCTGCTGGTCGTCGAGCTGCGCGCGCGTGACGACGCTCACCGACGCCGGCGTATCGCGCAGCAGTGCGTCGTCGAGCCCCGCGACGGATGCCGTGCGTGCGCGCAGCGCGTTGCCGCGCTCGCCGCTCACCGTGATCGTCGGCAGCGTCGCGCTGCCGGCCGCGCCGGCGTCCGGCGCCGGCGTGTCGCCCTGCGCCGCAGCGGCCTGGGCCGCGAAAAGCGTGATGCCGAAGCCGACACCAAGCCCGACCTTCGCGCGCCGCCGCCGTGCGGGCGACGCTGTTGTTCTATTCACCGTCATTGCTCTGGATGGAAAACTCGCCACTCGACCCTGTCGAAACCCGTTACGAAGCTGCGAAGCGTGCCCGCGACCGGATCTGCCTCCGCCGGACGCATGCGCCGGCACGACAATCGTCAGACGAACCGGGCGAACCAGACGATCCGGCACGCAAGCGGGCCGCTCGGTCGGGAAGACGCAGGATGGGACATCGGATTCAGGTGACGCACCGGGAACCGACGCTGCCGTCGACCGGTTCGTCGGGGCGTGTCGGGCGGCCGGCTGCATCGCGCGGTCTTGTCATGCGGGGGGACGCTTCGAACGCCCCGGTACGGGCGCGACGGTCTGGTGCGCGCCGTTCGCTGGAACGGCGGCGTGCCCGTCGCGCACGACATCGCGGCGCGGCGCGCATTTTACCCCGGGCGGGGCGGGCTGCCCTGGAATCGGGCGAATCGGGCAAATCGGGTGGGCGGGGAAGGCGGGAACGGGAACCGCGCGATTCGTGCGGCAAGGCGACGGTGCCGATATGCGCATGACTGGCGTCGTGCGCGGCCACCTCGATGACCGGCACTGTCACACGCCGGTCATGCGGCCGGAAACCGGAGCGGGAACGTTCGCCCGCTCGCGATTCGGCGGCCGGTCAGAATCCCTGCATCGTCGCGGTCGGGTCGACGACCAGGTGCACGACGCCGTAGATCACCGCGCCGACGAGCAGCGCGAGCACGATCGCCACGAACGGCAGCAACGTGTAGTTGACGTTCGCGAGATCGCTCGCGTGCGCCTTGCTGTTGCGTACGCCGAAGAAACTCCACAGGACCAGCTTGATCATGCCGAGCAGTTTCATGGTTGTGCTCCTTTCATCGAATCGGTTGACGCTATCGTCGATCCGACCGGCATCCGAAAAAAGAAGCAGTTGCGCGCGCTTTTCGCGCAGCAGGCCGTCTGCGGCCGCATGTCGCAGGGCGCGTCAGCGGTCGAGCACGAGCGGCTCCGACCCTTGCGCGGGCCGCGCGACGCACAGCAGCGCGCAGCCGGGTTCGACCGGCGCATCGGGCGCCTGCTCGTAGTCGACCGCGCCGGACAGCACGCGCGTCGCGCACGTGCCGCACGACCCGGAACGGCATTCGGACGGCACGGCCACGCGCTGCCCTTCCGCGAATTCCAGCAACGTGCCGTCGGCGGGCGTCCATGCGGCATCGCGGCCCGTGCGCCGGAATACCACCGGCACGCTCGCGACCGGCGCCCCGGTCGTGCGGGTCGCGCTGCGTGCCACGCTCGACGGCCCGAACGCCTCGAAGCGGATGCGTTCGTCCGGCACGTTCAGCGCGCGCAGCCCGTCGTACAGGTCGCGCATGAACGCCGACGGCCCGCACAGGTAGAAGTCGTAATCGTCGAACGTCAGGAGCCGCTTCAGTTGCGCGAGGTCGATGCGGCCTGCCTGCGCTGCCGAGCCATCGTGAGGATGGCTGTCGAACCAGTGGAGCGACAGCCGTGCGTCGGCGGCCGCGATGCGTGCCAGCTCCGCCGCGAACGGCCGGTCGGCCGCGTCGCGCGCGCCATGCACGAACACCACGCGGCGCGATGGCCGATCGTCCGCCAGCGCGCGGCGCAGCATCGCGGTCATCGGCGTGATGCCGATGCCGGCCGACACGAGCACGGCCGGGCGCGGGCTCGCGAGATCGAACGTGAAATGCCCGCGCGGCATCTGCGCGTCGAGCGTCATGCCCGCCTGCGCGTGATCGTGCAGCCACGCCGACACGCGCCCTTCGCGCTTCACGGTGATCCGGTAATGCGTGCCGCCCGGCGCATCGGAGAGCGTGTAGCTGCGGATCGTCGGCGCGTCGCTTCCCGGCAGCGCGACGCGCAGCGTCAGGTGCTGCCCGGCTTCGTAGGCGGGCAATGCAGCGCCGTCCGCCGGTTCGAAATGGAACGAGCGAATCGCGCGCGCTTCGTCGACGATCTTCGCGATGCGCAACGGCCGCCATGCGGGTGCGGGTGCGGGTGCGGGTGCGGATGCCGATGCCGATGCCGATGCCGATGCCGATGCCGATGCCGATGCCGATGCCGATGCCGATGCCGATGCCGATGCCGATGCCGATAGTGATTCTGATGCGGGTGCGATGACCGATGCGGTTGAAGTCTGCACCAACCCGCCCGCCGCACCCGCACCCGCGCCCGCCGCCATCGCCGCGAACTGCGGCGCACGTTCGACCGCCGACCACCGGAACGGCAGCACCGCGCGCATGCGCCGCACTTCCCGCACATGGAACCGCACGACCCGCTGCGCGCCGTCGAACGACGCGACGAGCGGCCCGTCCCACACGATCTCGGCGCGCGCGGCCACAACCAGCAGGTCGCCGTTGTCGAAATCGACGAACAGCAGCCCCGCGCGCGGATCGTGCTGCAGGTTGCCGAGCGTGTTGAAGAAGCGGTTGCCGCTGAAATCCGGCGTCGTCAGCGTGTGCGCATCGTCGACGCGCACGAAGCCCGGCATCCCGCCGCGATGCGACACGTCCGCGCCACGCGCAGCGCCCGCGTCGGTCGACATGTTCGCGCTCGCGACGAAAAACGTATCCGCCTGCGCAAGCAGCGCTCGATCGGCGTCGTTCAACGCGTCCGATACGTCAGGCCCGGCGGACGCGCCGGCTTCCCGGGCGATGAACGTCGGCTTGCGTCCCTGGATGTACTTCGCGCAGTTGCCGAAGCTCTGCTCGACCGCGATCGTCAGCGCATCGCCGTCGACCGCGCGCACGACGCCGTTGACACGATTGCGCCGCCGCGTATCGAATTCGATCCCGAGCCCGCCGAGCGGCGCGCCCGGCTGCCACGCGCCGTCCAGCGGATCGCCCGGCAACGCGTGCGCCGCGATGCGCAGCGTACGCGGGTCCGGCGACGTCACGAACCCCGGCGCGCCGGCCCGCAGCGTCGCCCACGGCTGGCCGTTCGCATCGACGCCGCCAAGCACGAAAAACGGCAGTTGCGCGAAAAACGTCCGGTGCTGGTCCGGCATGAAACGCCGGATCCCGCGCCGGCCGGCCGAGCCCGCGGCCTCCGTCACGCCCGCGCGCTGCTGCACGGCAAGCTCTCCCGCGTGAAACGGCGCGGTATCGAGTTCCCAGCCCGGTACGACGGCGGTCGGGGTGTTCATCGCGTTCTCCATGGGCAGGCGCGGCGTCGGTGGGCGTTACGCGGCAAGCAGGCCGGCGCGTGTCGTCGGCATCGCAACGAAGCCCGGCAGCGCCTCGACGCGTGCCAGCCACGCACGCACGTGCGGATACGGTTCGAGCGACACGCCGCCTTCCGGCGCGTGCGCGATGTACGAGTACGCGGCAACGTCCGCAATCGTCGGCTGCGCACCGGCCGCGAAAGGCTTGCCGGCCAGCTCGCGATCGATCACGTCGAGCACTTTCGCGGCCGTACGCTTGGCCGCTTCGTGGTCGAGCTTCGCGCCGAACACGGTCACGAGCCGCGCGGCAGCCGGCCCCGCTGCGATCGGCCCAGCCGCATACGAGAGCCAGCGCTGCACGACGGCCGCGCCGGCCGGGTCGTCGGGCAGCCAGTGCGCGTCGCCGTAGCGCTTCGCGAGGTACACGAGGATCGCGTTCGAATCGGCGATCACCGTGCCGCCGTCGTCGATCACGGGCACCTGCCCGAGCGGATTGAGCGCGAGGAACGCCGGCTCGCGCTGTGCGCCGGCCGCGAGATCGACGTCGACGGTCTGCGAAGGCAGGCCGAGCAGCGACAGGAACAACCGGACGCGATGCGCATGCCCGGACAGCAGGAACGAGTAGACGCGAATCGGCGAAGCAGGCTTGCGGACGGCAGACATGGAAAACACTCCGGAATCTCGCGCCGCCGGGGATCGGCGACGAACACCTGCAGCGTAGCGCTCGCCGTTCGTCGCCAGAAGACGGATAATCGTGGAAACATTATCCGCTTCCATAGGACAATCGACGATGGCCGATCTGCGCGACGTGAACCTGAACCGGCTGGCGGTCTTCGTCGCGGTGGTCGACGCCGGCTCGCTGACGGCCGCGGCCGAGCGGCTCGGCCTAGCGAAGACGGTCGTCAGCACGCACATGCAGCGCCTCGAGTCCGAGGTCGGCGCGAACCTGCTGGTGCGCACCACGCGGCGGCTGAGCGTGACCGACGCCGGGCGGGCCTTCTACGACGCGTGCCGCGACATCGTGCGCGCCGCCGAAAGCGCGCTCGACGCGGTGTCGTCCGACGCGGGGCCGCTGCGCGGCACGCTGCGCGTGAGCGTGCCGATCGACTACGGCGCGCTGGTCGTCGCGCCTGCCGTCGTCGCGTTGCGCGACCGGCATCCGGGCCTCGACGTCGAACTCGTCGCGAACGACCGCGTCGTCGATCTCGTCGCGGACAACCTCGACGTCGCGATCCGCATCGGCCGCCTCGCCGATTCGAACTATCGCGCGGTGCAGCTCGGCACCTACGAGAAATGGCTGGTCGCGAGCCCCGCGTTCGTCGCGCGCCACGGGCGGCCGCAGGATACCGATGCGCTCGCCGCGCTGCCGTTCGTGATGCTGTCGACGCTGCCGCGCCCGCATACGCTCGAACTCGAAGACGCGAACGGCGGCACCGCTTCGGTGCGCTGTGTCGCGCACGTCGTGTCGAACACTGCCACCGCGTGCCGGGCGATCGTGCTCGCGGGCGGCGGCTTCGGGCTGCTGACGGACTTTTCGACCGACGACGACGTCGCGGCCGGCCGCCTCGTGCGGCTGCTGCCCGCGTGGCGCTCGGCGCCGGCCGGGATCCATGCGGTGTATCCGTCGACGCGGCTGCCTTCGCCGAAGGTGCGGGCGTTCATTGATGCGATGAAGCAGAGGATCGACGACACGCGGCCGGCACGCAAGACGAAACGCGAACGCTAGCGCACGCCGAATTCCGTTGCGGCTGCGCGCCGCGCCGTTGCCGGCCCGCGCATTCCATTCCTCCGATGTATCGCGACATCCTCGCGACCACGCATCGCCATGCAAGGCGCTCATGCGCGGCATGAAAACTAATCGATTGTTGGCGCCCCGGATCGACGCCGACAATCCGCTGCATGCCCCCTCGTTTGCGGTACGGGCCACTCCCCCTCCCAATCGGCACGTCACGATCCATGAACCATCCAGTCCCCCTCTCCCGCATCGCCGAGGCCCGCACGGCCGCGCCGGCACCGTTCCTTGCCCGTCCCCGCACCTGCGGCGAAGCACTCGTCGACCTGCTCGAACGTTATGGCGTCGAATGCGTGTTCGGCATTCCCGGCGTGCATACCGTCGAGCTGTATCGCGGGCTCGCCGACTCGTCGATCCGCCATGTGACGCCGCGCCACGAACAGGGGGCCGGCTTCATGGCCGACGGCTACGCGCGCGTCACGGGCCGGCCGGGCGTCTGCTTCATCATCACCGGGCCGGGCATGACCAATATCGCGACCGCGATGGCCCAGGCCTACGCGGATTCGATCCCGATGCTGGTGATCTCGAGCGTCAACGCACGGCGCGAGCTCGGCAGCGGCGACGGCCGCCTGCACGAGCTGCCGTCGCAGCGTGAAGTCTTCGCGGGACTCACCGCGTTCTCTCACACGCTGCTCGACGCGGCCGACCTGCCGCAGGTGCTCGCGCGCGCGTTCGCGGTCTTCGAAAGCGCACGGCCACGGCCCGTGCACATCGAGATTCCGCTCGACGTGATCGTGATGCCGGCGCCCGCGCTGCCCGCCGCGCCACCCGCGCTGCCCGCCCGCCCCGCACCGGACGCCGGCGCGCTCGCGGCGGCCGCGGACCTGCTCGCCCATGCGCGCCGGCCGCTGATCCTGGCGGGCGGCGGCGCCGTGCATGCGGCGGCCGAATTGCGCGAGCTCGCCGAACGCCTGCACGCGCCGGTCGCGCTGACGATCAACGCGAAGGGTCTGCTGCCGGCCGGCCATCCGTTGCTGATCGGCTCCACGCAATCGCTGCCCGCCACCCGCGCGACGATCCGCGACGCCGACGTGGTGCTCGCCGTCGGCACCGAGCTCGGCGAAACGGATTACGACGTCACGTTCGACGGCGGCTTCGCGATCGATGGCCGGCTGATTCGCATCGACATCGACGCGCAGCAGCTGATGCGCAATGCCCGCGCGGAGATCGCCATCGCCGGCGATTCGCGGCTGGCGCTCGGCGCGCTGTCGACCCGCCTGCACGAAAAACCGACGACGCCTCCCGAAGCCGGCTGGGGCGCGCCGCGCGTGGCCGCCGTGCGCGTCGCGATCGCGGCGGGCCACGACGGCCCGGCGCGCGCGCAGGCGCGGCTGATCGACACGATCGTCGCGGCGCTGCCTGGCGTAATCGTCGCCGGCGATTCGACCAGCCCCGTGTACGTCGGTAATTTCACCCACGACGCGCACGCACCGCGCAGCTGGTTCAACTCGTCTACCGGCTACGGCACGCTCGGCTACGGGCTGCCCGCCGCGATCGGCGCGAAACTCGCCGCGCCCGCACGCCCGGTCGTCTGCCTGATCGGCGACGGCGGCCTGCAGTTCACGTTGCCGGAGCTCGCGAGCGCGGTCGAGGCCCGCGTGCCGGTGATCGTGATCGTCTGGAACAACCGCGGCTACGGCGAGATCCGCAAATACATGGTCGCGCGCGACATCACGCCGATCGGCGTCGATCCGTACACGCCCGATTTCCTGGCGCTCGCGCGCGGCTTCGGCTGCGCGGCGCACGCGGCCGCGACACCCGACGCACTGGCCGCCACGTTGCGCGACGCCGTCGCGCGCGCGATCCCGACCGTGATCGAGATCGACGAAGCGACATGGTTCGAGCAGGTGCAGCAATGAGTCAGGCCCCCGATTTCCACTTTGATCCGCCGCTGCGTACCGGGCTTTTCATCGCCGGCGCGTGGGGGGCCGGCGCCGACGGCGCCACGTTGCCGATCGTCGATCCGTCGACTGAAGCGGTCCTCGCGCATGTGGCTGCCGGCGGCAGCGCGGACGTCGAACGTGCCGTCCAGGCCGCGGCCCGCGCGTTTCCCGGCTGGAAACGCACGACGGGTGCCGCGCGCGCGGCCCTGCTCCGCGCGATCGCGCGCGGCGTCGACACGCACCGCACACGGCTCGCGACGCTGCAGTCCTTCAATAACGGCAAGCCGTTCGCCGAAGCGGAGATCGACGTCGCCGACGTGATCGCCACGTTCGACTACTACGCCAGCCTCGCGGAACGCATCGACACCGACGGCGAAACCGAGGTCGCGCTGCCCGGCGACGACCACCGCGCATGGATCCGGCGCGAACCGGCCGGCGTCGCCGCGCTGATCGTGCCGTGGAATTTCCCGATGGTGACGACCGCGTGGAAGCTCGCGCCGGCGCTCGCGGCCGGCTGTACCGTCGTGCTGAAGCCGTCCGAGATCACGCCGCTGCCGGAACTCGAACTCGTCGCGATCGCCGCCGCAGCGGGCCTGCCGCCCGGCGTGCTGAACGTCGTGACGGGCACCGGCCCCGACGTCGGTGCCCGGCTGTGCGCGCATCCGCTCGTCGCGAAGGTGTCGTTTACCGGCAGCACGGCGGTCGGCGCACAGGTCATGAAAACGGCCGCGGACACGATCAAGGGCGTCGGCCTCGAACTCGGCGGCAAGTCGTCGATCATCGTGTTCGACGACGCCGATCCCGACCACGCGGTCGAGCTGATCGCGGGCGGCGGCCTGTTCAACGCGGGGCAGATGTGTTCGGCGACCTCGCGCGTGCTCGTCGCCGCGCCGCTCGCCGACGACCTGATCGCACGCCTCGCGCGGCGGATCGACGCGACCGTCGTCGGCCCGCCGTTCGCGCCCGGCGTGCAGATGGGCCCGCTGACGAACCGCGCGCAATACGAACGCGTGAAGCGCCACATCGCGCAAGGCCGCGCCGACGGCGCGCGGCTCGTGACGGGCGGCGACGTGCCCGCCGGCCCCGGTTACTTCATCCGGCCCGCGCTGTTCGCCGACGTGCCGGCCGACAGCCCGCTATGGCGCGACGAAATCTTCGGGCCGGTGCTGTGCGTCCGCACGTTCGATACCGAGTACGACGCGATCGCGGCCGCCAACGATACCGAATACGGGCTCGTCGCGACCGTCGTCACGCGCGACGCGGCACGCGGCAAGCGGGTCGCCGACGCGCTCGAAGCAGGCGTCGTGTGGATCAACACGCCGCAACTGATCTATCCGCAAACCTCATGGGGCGGCTACAAGCGCAGCAGCGTCGGACGCGAGCTCGGCCCGTTCGGGCTGGCCGCATTCCAGGAGATCAAGCAGGTCATGATGCCGGCCCGCTGAGGCCGTCCGGCCCATGCGTTTATGTCATGCCGCGCATGCGGATATTTCGTTTGTTGCGGAAATTTGACCTCCCTACAGTTCATCCACACCCCGCGCCGCCGTTCGGCGACCGGCATCGAACCACCCGGCATCGTTCATCAGGAGACGGCCATGCAACACTTCAAGGCGGGCAGAAGGCAGGTGATCAAAACCCTCGGCACGGCACTCGCCGCATCCGCTCTTCCGATGCCGTTCATCAGTACTGCGAAGGCACAGACGAGCAGCTTCGCGGGCAAGACGCTGCGTATCCTCACCTGGTCTGACGATACCGGTGCGGCCGCGCTGCGCAACATCGCGGAAACGTTCAGCAAGCAGACCGGCGCACGCGTGATCGCCGACCGCGCGGACGGCACGTCGGGCATGGTCGCGAAGGTCAAGGCCGCCGGCGAGCGGCCGACCTACGACGTGATCACGCTGGCCGGCGTCGGTGCGGCCGGCCTCGCCGATGCAGGCCTGCTCGCGAAGCCGGACCTGAACCGGCTGCCGAACCTGAAGGACGTCGCGCCGCAGTACCGCACGGGCGCAAACGGGTTCGGTGTCGGCTACCTGCTGTGGTCGGACGGGCTGATCTACAACACGTCGACCGTCAAGACCGCACCGGCGAGCTACGAAGCGCTGTGGGATCCGAAATATGCGGGGCGCCTGTTTCTTCCGCCGCCGGAGTGGGCCGAGGCGGTCGATCTCGCGATCGTCGCCGCGAAGCTGGCCGGCGGTTCGCAGCAGAACATCGAGCCGGGCTTCCGCAAGCTCGCGGCGCTCAAGGATCGTGTGATGACGCTCGGCGAAAACCCGAACCAGGTCGCCGACCTGTTCCGCACCGGCTCGCTCGACATCGGCGGCATCTATTCGCCCGCGTTCTTCCCGGACCAGATCCGCAAGCCCGACTACAAGATGGGCGTGACCTACGGGATGAAGGAAGGCTTCGCGACGCAACTGATGTTCACGGTGATTCCGAAAGCGCACCCGGGCGACCTCGACCTGATCCATGCGTTCATCAACCACACGCTCGACGCGGGCGTGCAGGGCCGGATGGCGGCGGACGTGCTGAACGGGCCGGTGAATTCGAAGGCCGTGATCCCGGCGGAAAGCCGCGCATTCGTGCCGTCGCCGCAGCAGATCGCGGAAAAGGCCATCCTCCACGACGACAAGGCGCTCGCCGTCGTTCAGCCGGCGTGGATCAAGCGCTATACCAGCCTCTTCGCGGCCTGAAGACATGGCCTCGCTGCCTTCCTCCCGTCACGCGGAACCCGTCGCCGCCGGCCCGGCCGGCGGCGCTTCGGTCGCCGCTGCCGCGCGGCCCGGCGTGCCGGCGTGGCTGCTGCTTGCGCCGATCCTCGCATTCCTCGCGGTGCTCGCGGCGGCAACGCTCACCGTGCTGCGGATGAGCGTCGGTACGCCGGGCGACGAATGGCGCACGTTCACGCTGCAGAACTACGCCGACCTCGCCGACCCGTACTTCATGCACTCGCTGTGGCTCACGCTGCGCCTCGCGTTCCAGAGCATGGTATGCGCGGTGCTGCTCGCGATCCCGGTCGCGCTGGCGATGGCGCGCGCCGAATCGCGGCTCGCGCGGCGGCTCATGCTTGCCGGCGTGCTGCTGCCGCTGCTCGTCAACCTGCTGCTGCAGGGTTACGGCTGGCTCGTGATGCTCGGCCCGGCGGGCCTGCTCAACCGCTCGCTGCTGGCGGCCGGCGTCATCGAACGGCCGCTGCAGCTGCTGTACCGCGAACACGGCGTGCTGCTCGGGCTTATCCAGACCGCATTCCCGCTCGCCGTGCTGCCGCTGTCGAGCGCGCTGCGTGCCGTGTCCCGCGCGTACGACGAAGCCGCCGCGACGCTCGGCGCGACGCGCTGGCAGACGCTGCGGCACGTGACGCTGCCGCTCGCGATGCCGGGGCTCGTGTCGGGCGCACTGCTCGTGTTCGCCTACAACGCGAGTGCCTTCGCGGTGCCGCTGCTGCTCGGCGGCCGGCGCGTACCGATGCTCGCGGTGCTCGTGCATGACCAGGTCGCGCCGCTGCTGAACTGGCCGGCCGCGTCGGCCTCGGGTGTCGTGCTGATGGGCGCGACGCTCGTCGTGATGGCGGTTTCCCAGCGCCTCGTGCGCGCCCTGCAACGTGACGAGGTGAGCCGATGAATGCCCTTCTGCCGCGAGCGCCGCTGCCCGGCCGTCTGAGCCGCGCGACCGGCACCCTCGCGACGCTCGTGCTGTGCCTCGCCGCACTGCCGATCGTGACGATGATCACGATGTCGTTCGGCTCGTCGGGCACGCTCGAATTCCCGCCGCGCGATTTCAGCCTGCACTGGTACCGCGCCGCCTGGCAGACCTTCGTCACCGCCGATGCCGGCAGTGCGCAATCGATGGGTGCCGCGCTGACGACGAGCCTCGTCGTCGCGATCGCGACGATGCTGGTCGCGACTGCGGTTTCGGTACCCGCCGCCTACGCGCTGTCGCGTTATCGCTTCCGCGGCAAGACGTTCGTCGAGCAGCTCGTCGCGCTGCCGATCGTCTATCCGCTCGTCATGCTCGGCCTCGCGCTGCTGCTCGTGTTCAACGCACTGCCGGTCGAACTCGGGCTCGTGCGGCTCGTCGTCGCGCACGTGATCCTGACGCTGCCGTTTACCGTGAAGAACTGCGCGGCATCGGTCGCGTCGATCGGCCCGGAATTCGAGGAAGCCGCGTGCCTGATGGGCGCGAGCCCGCGCCGCGCGTTCGTCGATGTCGTCCTGCCGCTGATGCGGCCGGGCGTCCTCGCCGGCATGCTGTTCGCGTTCATCGTGTCGTTCAACGAGTTCACGGTGACGTTCTTCCTGTACAGCGTCGACACGATGACGCTGCCGGTCTGGCTCTACAGCCGCACCGTGTCGTCGCTCGACCCGACCGTGTTCTGTTTCGCGGTGTTCACCGTCGCGATCGATTTCGCGCTGATCTGGATGCTCGAAAAACTCGTCGGCGACAAGGGCGTTGCGCTCTGATACGCGCACGACTCCGCCCTCGCCCATCCAAGGACTCCCCATGACCCAGCTCACCCTTCAGAGCGTGACGAAGCGCTTCCACCACGCGTATGCCGTGGATCACGTCGACCTGTCCGTGCCGGACGGCAAGCTCGTCTGCTTTCTCGGCCCGTCGGGCTGCGGCAAGACCACGCTGATGCGGATCATCGCCGGCCTCGAGACGCCGACGTCGGGCACGATCACGTTCGCCGGCCGCGACCTCACGCACATGCCGGCCAACCGGCGCGACTTCGGCATGGTGTTCCAGTCGCTCGCGCTGTTCCCGCACATGACGGTCGCGCAGAACATCGCGTATCCGCTGCGGCTGCGCAAGACGGCCAGGACGGCTCAAACGCAGCGTGTCGCGGAGCTGCTGGAACTCATCCAGCTTCCGCACCTGGCCGACCGGCTCGTCACGCAACTGTCGGGCGGGCAGCGCCAGCGCGTCGCGATCGCACGCGCGATCGCTTCGTCTCCGCGCCTGCTGCTGCTCGACGAGCCGCTGTCGGCGCTCGACGCGAAGCTGCGCGAGGCGATGCAGGTCGAGATCCGGCTGCTCCAGCAACGGCTCGGCATCACGACGATCATGGTCACGCACGACCAGCGCGAAGCGATGACGATGGCCGACGAGATCGTCGTAATGGAGAAAGGCCGCATCCAGCAGGTCGGCCGGCCGCTCGATATCTATCGCGATCCGGTCAACGAATTCGTCGCGGATTTCATCGGCCTCGGCAACATCCTGCCGGTCGCGCGCGACGGCGACGACGCGATCGTGCTGCCGGGCGGACAACGGCTCGCGATCCGGCGCGCGCCCGACGCGCCGCGCGCGGACGACGCCGTGCGCCTGCTGATTCGCCCCGAGGACGTGTGCGTGCGCGCGGCCTCGGTCTCGCCGTCCGCGCCGAACACGCTCGCCGGCACGGTCACGTTCGTGCGCGACGTCGGCGCGTCGATCGAGGCGACGATCGATTGCCGCGGCTTCACGCTGACGGCAGCGACGACGCCGCGCGAAACGCCCGACCTGCACGTCGGCATGCCGGTCGCCGCCGAGCTACCCGCGCATGCATGCAAGCTGATCGCCGCACGCGGCGCCTGATTTCCGGTTCTTTCCCCAGCGCAGCAACAAGGACTCCATCATGAACGCATCGACCCAAGCCCACCGTCTCGTGCGACGCCTGCTCGCCCGCACCGCCCTCGTCTGCACCTGCGCGGCGGGTCTCGCCGCCATCGCGCCGCTCGCACATGCCGACGCACTCGACACGATCGCGAAATCCGGCGTCGTGCGCATCGGCGTGTTCGAGGACTACCCGCCGTTCGGCTCGATCGGCCCCGACATGAAGCCGCAAGGTTACGACATCGACATGGCGGCGCTGATCGGCAAGGCGCTCAACGCGAAGGTCGAGCTCGTGCAGGTCACCGGCGACAACCGAATGGCGTATCTCGCCGACCGCAAGACCGACATGCTGCTGTCGGTCGGCCAGACGCCGGAGCGCGCGAAGGTGATCGATTTCTCGAACGCGTATGCGCCGTACTATCTCGCGGTATTCGGCCCGAAATCGCTCGCCGTGAAAGGCACCGCCGATCTCGCCGGCAAGTCGGTCGCGGTCGCGCGCGGCACGCTCGAGGACCTGAGCGTGAGCAAGGTCGCGCCGCCGAACGCGACGATCAAGCGCTTCGACGATCCAAACGGCGCGATCGCGGCGTTCCTGTCGGGGCAGGCGCAACTGCTCGTGATCGGCAACGACGTCGGCGCGACGATCATCGCGCGCCATCCGTCGATCGATCCGGAGCAGAAGTTCTCGCTGTTCAGCTCGCCCGATCACGTCGGCCTGAACAAGAACGAGCCGCGCCTGATGCAGAAGGTCAATGACGCGATCGCCGGCGCGAAGAAAAGCGGCACGCTGAACACCCTGTCGCAGAAGTGGCTGCACGCGGCACTGCCGGCCGACCTGTGATGCGCGTCGCGCCCGCCCCGCATTCACGACGGAAGGTATCGTTATGACCTACGTGTTCGACTTCAGCGATTTCGGCCTCTACGCCGGCATGCTCGCACGCGGGATCGGCGTGACGCTCGGCCTCACCGCGGCCTCCACCGCGCTCGGCGGCCTGATCGGCACCGCCGGCGCGTGGGCCGCGCTCGCCGGCCCGCGCTGGGCACGCGCGCTGGTCGCGGCCTACGTCGAGCTGATCCGCAATACGCCGTTCCTGGTCCAGCTGTTCTTCATCTTCTTCGGGCTGCCCGGGATCGGCGTGCACATCGACGAAGCGCAGGCGGCCGTGCTGGCGATGACGGTCAACCTGGGCGCGTATGCGGTCGAGATCCTGCGGGCCGGCATCGAATCGGTTCCGCACGGGCAAACGCAGGCCGCACGTGCGCTCGGGCTGCACGGCCGGCAGGTGTTCGGTCAGGTCGTGCTGCCGCAGGCGCTCGCGAACGTGTACCCCGCGCTGCTCGGGCAGGTGCTGATCGTGATGCTCGGTTCGGCCGTCGTGTCGCAGATCTCGGTGCCCGACCTGACCTATGCGGCGAACTTCATCCAGTCGCGCAATTTCCGTGCGTTCGAGATCTACATCGTCGTGACTGCGATCTACCTACTGCTGTCGATCGCGCTGCGCATGCTGCTCAATCGCGTCGGCCGCCGCCTGTTCGCGGGCCGCGCACCGCACGGTGCGGCCGCCGCACCGCGCCGCTCGTGCGTTGCCCGCTTTACATGGCGCACGCGCTCCCCTGAAACCGGCCTCCCGACGGAGCGTGCCCGATGATCGAATTCACCTTCCAGGATATTGCGTGGAACCTGCTACTGGCCGCGCGCTGGACCATGCTGCTGTCGCTGATCACGTTCGTCGGCGGCAGCGTCGCCGGGTTTGCGCTGCTCGCGATGCGCATCTCGCCGATGCCGGCGCTGCGCCGCTTCGTGAGCCTGTACGTCGAGCTGTTTCAGGGCACGCCGTTGCTGATGCAGCTGTTCCTCGGTTTCTTCGGACTGCCGCTGATCGGCATCGACGTGACGCCGTGGACCGCCGCATCGGTCGTATTGACGTTGAACGCGAGTGCGTACCTGGCCGACATCTGGCGCGGCTGCGTCGACGCCGTGCCGCGCGGCCAGTGGAGTGCGGCGGCCAGCCTCGGCATGACGTGGACGCAACAACTCCGTTACGCGGTGTGGCCGCAGGCATGGAAAATCGCGCTGCCGCCGACCGTCGGCTTTCTCGTGCAGGCGGTGAAGAGCACGGCGCTGACGTCGATCATCGGGCTGACCGAACTCACGAAGACCGGCAACATCATCACCAATGCGGTGTTCAAGCCGTTTCCGATCTACGCGATGGTCGCGCTGCTCTACTTCGCGATGTGCTTCCCGTTGACGTGGTACGCCCGCGTGCTAGAACGCCGCTACCGCGTCGCGAAGGCACGCTGAACCGGCGCCGCGCGCGCCTCATTACGATGCAGGTATCCCCCATGATTTCCATCAGCAACGTTTCGAAGTGGTACGGCCCGTTTCAGGTCCTCACCGACTGCACGACCGAGGTCAGGAAAGGCGAAGTGGTCGTCGTGTGCGGCCCGTCGGGCTCGGGCAAGTCGACGCTGATCAAGACCGTCAACGGCCTCGAGCCGTTCCAGCAGGGCGAGATCCTCGTGAACGGCCAGTCGGTCGGCGACAAGAAGACGAACCTGTCGAAGCTGCGCTCGAAGGTCGGGATGGTGTTCCAGCATTTCGAGCTGTTCCCGCACCTGTCGATCACCGAGAACCTGACGCTCGCGCAGATCAAGGTGCTCGGCCGCGGCAAGGACGAAGCGAACGAGAAGGGCCTGAAGCTGCTCGATCGGGTCGGCCTGAAGGCGCATGCGCACAAGTTCCCGGGCCAGCTGTCGGGCGGCCAGCAGCAGCGTGTCGCGATCGCGCGCGCGCTGTCGATGGATCCGATCGCGATGCTGTTCGACGAGCCGACGTCCGCGCTCGACCCCGAGATGATCAACGAAGTGCTCGACGTGATGGTCGAACTCGCGCAGGAAGGGATGACGATGATGGTCGTCACGCACGAGATGGGCTTCGCGAAGAAGGTCGCGCATCGCGTGATCTTCATGGACAAGGGCGCGATCGTCGAGGACGACCGCAAGGACGATTTCTTCTCGAATCCGAAATCGGAACGCGCGAAGGACTTCCTCGCGAAGATCCTGCACTGAACGCTGCCGCGACGCATCCGCCCCTTCCGATCGCCCGTTCCATGCCGGCCTTTCCGATGAAACGACTGCCTTCCCTCAACGCGCTGCAGATCTTCGACATCGTCGCCCGCCACGGCAGCTTCACGCGCGCCGCCGAGCAGCTGTGCCTGACGCAGGGTGCGGTGAGCCGGCAGGTCCTCGCGCTGGAGGCGTTCTACCAGTTCCCGCTATTCAAGCGCACGCCAAAGGGACTGACGCTGACGGCGGAAGGCGAGCTGCTGTTACCGACGGTGCGCGAGAGCTTTGCGCGCATCGAAGAGGTATCGATGCGCCTGTCGCGCCGGCGCACCGAGCTCGCGCTGAAGGTGCCGACCTGCATGATGCAGTGGATGTTGCCGCGGATCATGCGGTTTCAGTCCGAGCACCCGGAACTCCAGGTGCAGATCACGACGACCTGGGGCCATCACGTCGATTTCCGCATGGAGCCGTTCGACGCCGCGGTGATCTACGCCCCCGGCGCCGGCCCCGACATGTACGCGATCCCGCTGTTCGAAGAGCGGCTCACGCCGGTATGCTCGCCGGACCTGCTGAACCGGCATTCGCTCGCAAGCGTCGACGACCTGGCCAACCATACGCTGCTGCATCCGACCCGCGATCACCGCGACTGGAAACGGTGGCTCGACCATGCGGGCGCACCGCACGTCGACTCGACGCGCGGATTGAGCTTCGAAACGCTCGACCTCGCCACCCACGCGGCGATCGACGGCTACGGCATCGCGATCGGCGACCGGACGCTCGTCGACGAAAGCGTGGCGGCGCACCGGCTCGTGACGCCGTTCGACGTGTCGATGCCGACCGGGATGGGCTATTACTTCGTGTATCCGGGCGGCGCCGAGCAGCAGCAGAAGATCCAGCTGTTCGGCGACTGGATCACGGACGAACGCGAGCGCCAGACCTCCGTTTTCAATCGGCGCGCGTGAGCCGGCTCATCGGCACGGCACGCAAGCGCTTGCGTACCGCATACGGCCGCCCGGCGCACCCGACCGGATCCGGCCCGCGCAATGCCGGCAGGCGGCGATTTCCCCTCGCTTCCAGTTCGCTTTCAAACCGCCCCGCAACCGTGAATAAACGGGATTATTGAATCCAAAGAATTCGATATTTTATTTTCGGATTATCCTCTAAACTTTTTCATGGCAATTCGCCGACCTGCGTTTGCCGAATCACTTCAATTCTCCGACTCATTAAATCAATCAAGGAGTTTGAAATGTAAGCTGCCGCAATTTCATCGGGAACCACACCGTCGATTCGTGTCGGCGACGTGCTGGCGGCTCGGCAGCGGCGGCACGACGACCGAGTATCGCCGGGACGGTGAAGGCCGAACCGGGGCGGATACACGGGTTCCTGATCGAGGTGCCTGGGCGCGAGGGTTTCGCGCCATGAACGGCGCAATGCGAACTGCCTTTTTGCATTGCGCCGCCTTTTTAATTTGATCCGGATTGCTTTAACCCATTCATCGTCACACGCAAACCGAATCAAATCAAAAAAGAAACAATCCAACGCGCCGTGCGCCGTGTAGTCGCTTCTTTATTTTGACTTTGAACCTGCAGTTTGCCGGCGGACATGCCGGGAACAACGCGACACCATCCGGTCAGCTTATCTCCCGCAACGTCCCCAGCAGCACCTTCCTGCAACTCGCGACCATCTGCGCTTCCGGATCGCGATATTCCGTGAGCAGCCACGCCGCGCCGACGTTCGTCATCGCGCCGACGAGCGCGAGCCCGATCAGCCGCTGCTCGGTGCGCTCCGCGGGCGTCGCCGCTTCGCGCGGCGCGCCGATCGCCATGATCAGCTTGCCGAAGTCGATCAGCATGCGCTGGTAGGTCATGTCGGTATCCGCGCTCACGCCCATCACCTCGAGCAGCAGCACGCGCGCCGCGCACGGGTCGCGCAGGAACGCGAAGAACGCGGCGAGCCCGGCATCGATGCTCTCGCGCAGATCGCCGCCGCGCTTGGCCACTGCCCGCGCGACCGCCTCGTGCAACTGCTGCGCGTGATGCAGGTAGGTGCAGCGCAGCAAATCCTCGGTGCTGTCGAACGCCGCATAAAAATAGCGATCGTTCAGCTTCGCTTCCTGGCAGATCGACCGTACCGTCGCCTTGCGGAACCCGACCGTGCCGAACACGCGCGTCGCCGCGCGGATCAGCGCGTCGCGCCGCTCGGCGGCCCGCACCTCGGGCGCCACGCCGCCATACGAGCGGCCCCGTTTTTCCGTTTCGAGTGCTTTCTCCATTCCGCTATTTGACATCAGGACACCCGAAAACTAAAGTGGTGACGATCAACACCACATTAGACGCGCCGCCGGTACAGGGCAAGCGGAACGGGAGGAGCAACGGATGAACGGGTTTTCCGGCAAGGTCGCCGCGATCACGGGCGCCGGTTCGGGCATGGGCCGCAGCCTCGCGGTCGAGCTTGCGCGGCGGGGCTGCGAGGTCGCGCTCGCCGACGTCAACGAAACCGGGCTCGCCGGCACGGCGGCCGCCTGCGCCCAGCATGGCGTGCGCGTGAGCACGCGGCGGCTCGACGTCGCCGACCGCGATGCGGTGTTCGCGTGGGCCGATTTCGTGCGCGCCGGGCATGGCAAGGTCAACCTGATCTTCAACAACGCGGGCGTGTCGCTGGCCGCCAGCGCCGAGACCGCGGACATCGCCGATCTCGAATGGATCGTCGGCATCAACTTCTGGGGCGTCGTGCACGGCACGCAGGCATTCCTGCCGCACCTGCGCGCGTCGGGCGACGGACACGTCGTCAATACGTCGAGCCTGTTCGGGCTCGTCGCGATGCCGACACAAAGCGCTTACAACGCGACCAAGTTCGCGGTGCGCGGCTTTACCGAGGCACTGCGGATGGAGCTCGAACTCGACGGCGCGCCGGTGAGCGCGACCTGCGTGCATCCGGGCGGCGTCGCGACGAACATCGTCGACGCGGGCCGCGTCGATACCAGCATCCATGCACTCACGGGCCAGGACGAAGCGACTCATCGCCGCCAGGCGAACCGGCTGATCAACGCGACGACGGCCGACGAGGCCGCGCGGCAAATCCTCGCGGGTGTCGAGCGCAATGCGCGCCGCGTGCTCGTCGGCGCCGACGCACGCCGGCTCGACAGGATCGCGCGCCTGCTCGGTGCCGGTTACCAGTGGCTGATGCTGCGCCACGTGCGCCGCGCCCGGGCCCGCAACCTCCGCCCGAAGGAAGTCCCGGCCGCGCTCCCGACCACGCCCACCAAGGACCCCGCATGACCTCGACGACGACCGACCGGCGCGACGCGCCGCCCGCCCCCGGCGACAACCGCGACCTCGACGTGCTGATCGTCGGTGCCGGGCTGTCCGGCATCGGCGCGGCGTATCACCTGAAGCAGCGCTGCCCGTACGCAAGCGTGGCCATCGTCGAGGCGCGCGATGCGATCGGCGGCACCTGGGACCTGTTCCGCTATCCGGGCGTCCGTTCGGATTCCGACATGTTCACGCTCGGCTACAGCTTCCGCCCGTGGCACAGCGACAAGGCGATCTCCGACGGCCAGACGATCCTCGACTACATCCGCGACACCGCGCGCACCTACGGCATCGACAAGACGATCCGCTACGGCCAGAAAGTCGTCGCGGCCGACTGGGATTCGAACCGCGCGCGCTGGACGGTACGCATCGAGCGCACGCAGGGCGGCACGACCGACACGCTCGTCTACACCTGCCGCTTCCTGTTCATGTGCAGCGGCTACTACGACTACGACGCCGGCTACCTGCCCGACTGGGCCGGGATGGACACGTTCGAAGGCAAGCTCGTGCATCCGCAGCACTGGCCGAAGGACCTGTCGTATGCGAACCGGCGCGTCGTCGTGATCGGCAGCGGCGCGACGGCCGTCACGCTCGTGCCGTCGATGGCGGCCGACGCGCAGCACGTGACGATGCTGCAACGCTCGCCGACCTACATCGTGTCGCTGCCCGCGCGCGACAAGATCGCGAACGCGTTGCGCCGCGTGCTGCCGTCCCGGCTCGCGCACCGGCTCGTGCGCGTGAAGAACGTGCTGCTGACGATTTACCTGTACAACGTGTCGCGCCGCAAGCCCGACCAGACGAAGAAGTTCATCATCCGCGCGGCCAGCAAGCAGCTCGGCCCCGACTTCGACGTCGCGAAGCACCTGACGCCGCGCTACATGCCGTGGGACCAGCGCGTGTGCCTCGTGCCGAACGGCGACCTGTTCAAGTCGATCCGCGCGGGCCGCGCGTCGATCGTCACCGACGAGATCGAGCGCTTCACGCCGACCGGCCTCAAGCTGAAGAGCGGCCAGCAGCTCGACGCGGACGTGATCGTCACCGCGACCGGGCTGAAGGTGAAGATGCTCGGCGGCGCGCGCGTCACGGTCGACGGCCGCGCGGTCGACCTGCCGGAGACCGTGTCGTACAAGGGAATGATGTACAGCGACGTGCCGAACCTCGCATCGTCGTTCGGCTACACGAACGCGTCGTGGACGCTGAAGGCCGAGCTGATCGCGCGCTACGTGTGCCGGCTGCTCAACCACATGCGCGCGAACGACTTCGACACGTGCGTGCCGCGGCTCGGCGCCGGCGAGCTCGGCGACGTGCCGGCCGTCAACCTGAGCTCGGGCTACATCCAGCGCGCGGCCGGCATCCTGCCAAAGCAGGGCCATCGCAAGCCGTGGAAATTCCACCAGAACTACGTGCGCGATCTCGCGTCGCTGAAGTTCAGCGCGCTCGCCGATTCGGCGATGCATTTCGAACGCCGCGCGAAAGCCGGCACGGCCGCCGCGGCGCCGGTTGCCGAACCCGCACTCGAACCCCGTTGAGGCCGACATGACCCCTACGCTCCATCTGATCCAGAACGTCCTGCTCGGCGTCGTCGCGGTGCTCGCCGCGCTCGCGCTGTTTACCGGTTACGTGGCCCGTCGCGTGACGCGCGCGTTTCCGCCCGAAGGCCGCTTCGTCGATGTCGGCGGCGACCGCATCCACTACGTCGAATACGGTAACGGCCCGCCGATCGTGTTCGTCCACGGGCTCGCCGGGCAACTGCGCAATTTCGCGTACCTGCCGCTCGCGCGGCTCGCGCAGCAGCATCGCGTGATCCTCATCGACCGCCCGGGCGCCGGCCGCTCGCTGCGCGGCGCGGCTTCGCAGGCGAACGTGTTCGCGCAGGCCCGCACGGTCGCCGCGTTCATCGACGCGCTGCGGCTCGACAAGCCCGTGCTGGTCGGCCACTCGCTCGGCGGTGCGATCGCGCTTGCCGTCGGCCTCAACCATGCGGACCGCGTGAGCCGGCTCGCGCTGATCGCGCCGCTGTCGCACCAGCAGACCGAGCCGCCGGCGCCGTTCAAGCCGCTGATGCTGCCCTCGCCGCTCGTGCGCCGCTTCGTGTCGTGGACCTTCGCGATCCCGCTGACGATCCTGACCGGCCGCAAGGCCGTGCGCCAGGTGTTCGCGCCGGAAGACGTGCCGCGCGACTTCCCGGTCAAGGGCGGCGGCCTGCTCGGGATGCGCCCGCACGTGTTCTACGCGACGGCGACCGACCTGCTGTCGGCCCCCGTCGACCTGCCCGCGATGGAACGCCGCTACGCGGACCTCGCGCTGCCGGTCGACGTGCTGTACGGCCGCGCCGATCCGATCCTGAACTGGCGCGAGCACGGCGACGCGCTCGCGAAGAAATCGGCGCGCGTGCGGCTGAAGGTCGTCGAGGGCGGGCACATGCTGCCGGTCACGATTCCGGAGGCTACCGCCGACTGGCTGCTCGAAGTCGCCGCCGCGCCGGCCGAGGTGGCACCGCAGGCAGCGCGCGTCGCGCACTGAGCCGGGAAACCGGCGAAACCAGCGAAACCGGGCCTGATTCCGCGCCCGCCGTGCAGCCGAAGCGGTGGCCGAATCAGGCTTCGTCGTCGGGCACCGACAGCCCGAGATCCGAGATTACCTCCCGCGCGCTGCGGAATGCCTCGACCGCGGCCGGCGCGCCCGCGTACAGCGCGCTGTGCAGCAACACCTCGCGGATCTCGACGAGGCTCGCGCCGTTGTTGAGGGCGCCGCGAATGTGACCCTTCAGTTCCGTGCTGCGGCCGAGCGCCGCCAGCATCGCGCACGTGCACAGGCTGCGCGTCTTCAGGTCGATCCCGTCCCGCTGCCACGTGCTGCCCCACGCGTGCTCGTTCAGCCAGTTCTGCAGCGGGCGCGAAAAACCGTCGAGGTCGCGCATCGCGCGCTCGACGAACGCCTCGCCCATCACGTCGATTCGTCGCGCCTTGCCGTTTTCCCTGTCCTGTTCGCTCATGTCCGGGTCCTGTATGGAGTCGTGGCCGCGTCGGCATCGTCGGCAGCCGGGGATTTCGCGCCATGTTCATCGGGCCGGCGCGTTTCGTCAAAGATGCGGCCCTCGGTTCGAGGCCATCCGCGCAACGCGATATCGAACGCTACGTAACATCGCGCCGCGCGTTACGGCGGCTTACGGGAACATCGCAACCGCCGCGCCCGCGCACCGAGCATGCCCGTCGCGCGAAAGCGCCGTTACTCCGTTTAAATCGCGCCGATATTCCCGATTCCCGCAATAAAGCGCGACACCGTTTCGCGAATGCTATCGTGGCGCGGAATTTGCAGAGGAGGCTTGGACACACTTCCAATGTCGAGGCCAACATGCACACACTCTTCAAGAAGACGACGGTAACGATGGCCGTCTCGTCGCTGCTCGCACTATATGGTTGCGGCTCGGTCGATGGACCGACGACCCCGCCGACGATCAAGCCGAGCACGTCAGGGACGGGCGGCAGCTCGGGGACTTCGGGTACGTCGGGCGGTGGGACGTCGGGGACTTCGGGGGGCGGGACTTCGGGTAGTTCGGGGACTTCTGGTACGTCGGGCACTTCCGGCACGTCAGGTACGTCGGGCACCTCCGGTACGTCGGGTACCTCCGGTACGTCGGGTACTTCCGGCACCTCGGGTACCTCTGGTACGTCGGGTACTTCCGGCACGTCGGGCACTTCCGGTACCTCTGGTACGTCGGGCACTTCCGGCACCTCGGGTACCTCCGGCACGTCGGGCACTTCCGGCACCTCGGGTACTTCCGGTACGTCGGGCACTTCCGGCACCTCGGGTACCTCCGGCACCTCGGGTACTTCCGGTACGTCGGGCACTTCCGGCACGTCGGGTACCTCCGGCACCTCGGGTACTTCCGGTACGTCGGGCACTTCCGGCACCTCGGGCACTTCCGGTACGTCGGGTACTTCCGGCACCTCGGGCACCTCCGGCACCTCGGGCACTTCCGGTACGTCGGGTACTTCCGGCACCTCGGGCACCTCCGGTACGTCGGGCACCTCCGGCACCTCGGGCACTTCCGGTACGTCGGGTACTTCCGGCACCTCGGGTACTTCCGGTACGTCGGGCACTTCCGGTACGTCGGGTACCTCCGGCACCTCGGGCACTTCCGGCACCTCGGGCACTTCCGGCACCTCCGGCACTTCCGGCACCTCCGGCACCGGCGTCACCCCGCTCGGCAACGTCCTCCAGAAATCCGGCAACCTCGTAACGGCAGTCGGTACGACGGTCGCAAACGGCGGCGGCGTGATCGGCGGCGTGCAGATCCCCGGCACGAACCCGACGACGGCCAACAGCGTCGGCAACGCGGTCACGAGCCTCGGCAACGGCGTGCAGGCGCTCGGCAACGGCGTCGCGGCCGGCCTCGGCTCGATCGGCGTGTCGGCGAACCCGCTCGGACCGACGCTGACGTCGACCACCGGCCTGCTGACCGGCGCCGGCGGCGCGGTCAACAACCTCGGGAACGCGGTGAAGAGCCTCGGCTCCGGCCCGCTGTCGCCGCTGTCGCCGGTCACGACGCTCGTCGGCGATCTCGTCAACACCGTGGGCGGCGCCGTCAACTCGACCGCGTCGGGCCTCAACACGGCGCTGAACAGCTCGCCGGTCCAGCAGCTCGAGACGCAGGTCGGCAAGGTGATCAACCCGATCACGAACACGCTGACCGGCGGTGTCACGACGCCGGGCGCCACGCAGACGCTCGGCGGCGTCACGCTGCTCGGCACGCCGCTCAACGGCCTGCTGAGCGCACTCGGCAACGGCCTCGCCCTCGCCGGCACGAAGGTCGGCGGCGCAACCGGCAACCCGGTCGGCACCGGCCTCGGCGGCGTCGTGGCACAGCTCGGCAACACGGTGACGTCCACCGGCGGCCTGGTCCACGACAACAACGCGGGCAGTTCCAGCAGCGGCACGGGCGGCAGCAACCCGCTCGCCCCGATCACGGGCCTGCTCGGCACGCTGACGGGCGGCCTGGGCGGCGGCAGCTCGAGCGGTTCGGGCGGCACGAGCGGCGCGAGCAGCGGCGGCCCGCTCGGACCGGTCACGGGCCTGCTCGGCTCGCTGACGGGTGCGCTCGGCGGCCTCGGTTCGAGCGGCACGAGCGGCACCGGCGGAACGAGTGGCACCAGCGGCACCGGTGGCGCGGGTGTCGGCGGCCTGCTGGCGCCGGTCACCAACCTCGTCAATTCGCTGACGCCGCTCGGCGCCAGCCTCACGGGCACGGTCACGACGCCGGGCGGCAACGTGACGGGCACGCTCGGCGGCCTGCTGTCGAGCGGCCCGGTCGGCACGGTGACGGGTGCGCTGACGACGCCGGCAGGCGCCGCCGGCGCCATCGGCACCGCGAGCCCGGGCGGCGCGGCCGGCACGGCCACGACGCCGGCTGGCGGCGGCTCCGTGGCGGCCGGCCTGACCGGCAGCTCGAACGGCGGTGCCGCGGGCGGCGCCGGCAACCTGCTGTCGCCGGTGACGAACCTCCTCGGCGGTCTGCTGGGCGGCGGCACCAAGAAGTAACGCTTTACCTATCAGAACCACAGGCCAATGGCCGGGCGCGCATCCATACAAAGCCCGGCCGATGGCCGGCGTCACCCGCCAAGCGGGGGCGCCGGCCTTCACCCGTACGAGGATCCGATCATGAACTCCACGCTTGACGGCATCGCCGCGGTCCAGGACCGCCCACCCCGTTCCGCCACGCCCCTGCGCGCCGGCCTGCTCGGCATCGCCGCCGGACTGTTCGCGCTGTGGATCACGCGCGGCCAGCCGACTTTCGATGCAGCCACGCGCGCGGTCATCGCCAGCCTCGCGATCATCGGCACGATCGCGCTGCACGAAATCTTCATCTCGCGCGTCTACCTGCGCCCGAGCGCGGGCCTGTCGCGGCAGGCCGTCCGCCCGCTCGGCATCGCGCGCGTCGCGACTCGGCTCGGCGCGTTGGCGTCGATCTATGCGGGCATCGGCGCGATCTACTGGCTGCTGCCCGAATACCACGGCGCGTTCTACCGGCCATTCTGGTCGCTGCTGCGCTCGCTCGCACCGTATGTGATCGTCGCCGCGCCGTTCTACTTCGCGTGGATGGATCGCCACCAGCGCGAGACCGACGACGCGTACCTGCTGTGGGGCCGCTTCCTGTTCCGCCGCGAGCGGCCCGCGAGCTGGAAGCCGGTGCGCGAGATGCTGGCCGGCTGGGGCGTGAAGGCGTTCTTCCTGCCGCTGATGACCGTCTACCTGTCGAAGGACGCCGATCACCTGACCGCGTCGCTCGCGAACGCGATGCACGCACCGGCGACGATCGCGACCTTCATGTTCATGTACGACCTGTCGTTCACGATGGACCTGATGTTCGGCACCGTCGGCTACCTGTGCACGTTCCGCATCCTCGACAGCCACGTGCGCACCGTCGAGCCGACGACGCTCGGCTGGGTAGCCGCGTTGATGTGCTACCAGCCGTTCTGGTCGCTGTTCTCGAACAACTACATCCGCTACGAAGGCACGTTGTTCTGGGACAACTGGCTGCTGTCGGCCCCGACGCTGCGCGTGATCTGGGGCACGGTGATCATCCTGCTGCTGCTGACCTATGCGCTGTGCACGATCTCGTTCGGGCTGCGTTTCTCGAACCTCACCAACCGCGGGATCATCACGTCGGGCCCGTACCGCTTCACGAAGCATCCGGCGTACATCACGAAGAACCTGTCGTACTGGATGGTGTCGGTACCGTTCGTCGAGCCGCTCGGCTGGCAGGTCGGGCTGATGCACTGCGCGGGGCTCGTCGCGGTCAACCTGATTTACTACACGCGGGCGAAGACCGAGGAACGGCACCTGATGCGTGACCCCGACTATCGCGCGTATGCCGAATGGATCGCGCAGCACGGGTTGTTCGCGCGGATGAGGCAGGCGTTCGGGCAGCGCGCGCCGGCCTGACACGGCGGCGCAAGGCGGGCCCTGCGGCCCCGCCCACGCTTGCGTCGGCGTTCGCACATCGACGTTTCGCCGGTTCCGGCACAATGCGCGCGCCCTTGCGACCAGGTACGCGCGCAGCAGTGCTCACTGCCGCGACTCGATTGCGATCGGCGCAACGCGAAGCTGTGTGCGTACTACGAGGCACTCGGCTTCGCACGCGTCGCGCTTCGTCCGCTGCCCGGCGGTTACATCGCTTCGCTCTACGAGCGCGGTGGCCGATTGACGGCACCGGCCATGCGCGCACTACCCGGCAGCGACTGTCCGGCTGGCCCACCCGCCGCTCAGGCTACGGCATGCGTCCATGCGGCCAATTGTCGCGAAACGATGCGATTCTCCGCGTTTCGTCGCTTTTCTCCACCGATACGATTGCCCGCTCCCGACGCCTCGCGTATGGTGCTGGCCGTCCGCGCCCGATCGGTCGCCCGGACACCCGACCGTCGTCGCGCACGACGGCCGCGCGGGCCGTGCCCGCCGTCACCGTCTCCGCGGCACCGCCCTTCGGCGCCGCGCATTCATGAGGAGAGAGACGTGATTCACAAAGTCCTGATCCTGTTCGCACTCTGCATCGCGGGCCTCGCCGCGATCGCCGCCGGTTTCCAGCACATCCCCAGCTGATTCGCGGCCCCGGCTCGCTTCGCCGAGCCCGGGGGCCGCACCCATTCCTCCCCCCTCTTGCGATGAACCACTTTCTCGGACCGCCCGGGACGGGCGCCTTTTGCCATGCGCATCGACGTACAGCATTCCCAGCACGACATCGACGATGAACTCGACTCGCTCTACACACGCCTGCACCAGCCGGGCCATCGCCTGCACGGCCTGCCGGCCGTCGCGCTCGGCCGCTCCGGCCTGATCGTCCGCCACCGCGAGGCCGACGGCGAATACTTCCTGTACGTCGAGGATCCGGCCGCGCGCCAGCTCGCCGGCTATACGGTATTCAACCGCCTGCCCGAAATCCCGCGTCGCGCCGACCGCTACCTGCGCGCGCCGCACACGCGGCTGCGCGGCACGTCGCAACGCAAGGGCCTCGCGACGACGCTGTATCGATGGGGACTCGACGCCGGCCTGTGCCTGATCAGCGGCGCACGTCAGTCGATCGGCGCGGCGCAGCTGTGGACCGCGCTGGCCCATGACTATCGACACGGCTTCGTCGACATCGAAGGCCGCGCGCTGCGCTATCTGGGCGAAGCCGTTGCCGACGACGTGCACGGCGCGCTGCATACGCGTCGCCTGCTGCTCGGCAACGGGTGGGAAATCGGCGCATTCGCGCGCGCGGCCGGGATGGCCGACGTCGTCGCCGCAGAATGTCGCCACCCGGGATTTCCGCGGGAAAGGCGCGAACCGCACCGCTTGCTCGGGGGCGCAAAAGCGCGCCACTCCGCCCGTGCACCGATGCGATAATCCGTCGGGCCCGCGCGCCCCCATCGCGCAAACCACCCAACGACACGCTCCTCGATGGCTACCGAACTCCAACCCGATTCCGAGCGCCGCATCGACATCGTCGCGTTATGCGGCAGCCTGCGCGCGCAGTCGTATAACGCGGCGCTGCTGGATGCGGCGGCACGCGTCGCGCCGCCCGGGACACACATCACGCGCTTCGATCGCCTCGGCGAATTTCCGCTGTTCAACCCCGACGCAGAATATCCGTCGCCGGCCGGGGTGCGCGACCTGATCGATCGCCTGAACGCCGCCGACGGCGTGCTGATCGCGAGCCCGGAATACGCGCACGGCGTGACCGGCGTGATGAAGAACGCGCTCGACTGGGTCGTGGGATGCGAAGCGTTCGTGTACAAGCCGGTCGCGGTGCTGAACGCGTCGCCGCGCGCGACGCATGCGGACGCGGCGCTGCGGGAAACGCTGTCGGTGATGTCGGCGCGCATCGTCGAGCGCGCGTCGATCACGCTCCCGATCCTCGGCAGCCAGCTCGACGCGGCAGGCATCGCCGCGCATCCGCCGTTCGCGGCGGCGCTGGTCGAGGCGTTGCACGCGCTCGGCGCGGAGATTACCGAAGGCGCGTCAACACGCTGACGTTGCGTAACCGGAAATCCATCGCAGTCCGGATCAATCGGACGCCGCGCCCATCGACGGGCGCAACGTCCGGCACGGATCATCGTCCGCGATAGATCGGTCTGTCGGCCGCCATCGGACCCGATTCGCTCGCGGCCGGTGCCGCCATGCCGTATCCGCTGGTATCGGCCGCCGACGTGCCGGTCGAACCGACCTTCTTCAGCGCCTCCGCCAGCCGCGCCGGATAGTACGGGTCTTCGCCGTTCTGGCGGTAGCCGGCCGCACGCAGGGCGGCCAGTTCGGCCTTCACCTCCGCACGCGTCACGGTGGACTGCGGCGCGGCCCACGCGGAAACGGAAGCGGTCGCGGCAACCGTCGCGAGAACATACAGGGCAAGCTTGTTCATCTGATCTCTCCTGAGCATCGACGACGTTGTCGACGGAGAGTGAGTCGAGCCGCGCGCGCAAAGATGACACTCGCCGAAGAAAAAATCCGGCGTCGCGTCACGGTGCAGCTGCCACGCGGCACGCCGGCAGGAACGGCGTGTAACGGCGTGTTGAACGAAAACCCGAACGGCTGTCAGATTCCGCCGGCTCGCGCGACTACCGGCATGTGGCCCGGCGCCACCCTCTGTTTTCGTTCAAAGGGTCCGACATGAAAACCAGAATCTGGATACTGATCGCGTCGCATCTCGCGACGGGGCTCGCGGCGTTTGCCGCGGGCATCTACGTGCTGCCGATCCTCACGGCGACGGAAGGCGCAAGCGCCGTCGAACTGCAAGTGGCCGCGGAAAACGCGCGCCATACCGGCCGCTTCGAACGCAACCTGCCGGGCAGCGACGCGCTGCACTGGGCGGACGGCAAGCTGACCGTCACCGATTCGTCGATCGCGTTCGAGGGCGACATCGCACCGGGCCCCGACTACAAGCTCTATCTCGTGCCGGCCTTCGTCGATACGCGAGCGTCGTTCCTCGCGATCAAGGCGCGCGCCGTGCGCGTGGGCGACCTGAAGACATTCGGCAATTTCGTCGTGGCGCTTCCCGACGACGTGAATCCCGCGCAATACACGTCGGTCGTGATCTGGTGCGAACGCTTCTCGAAATTCATCAGCGCGGCCCGCTATCAAAGCGCGCCGGCGTCGGGCCTGACGTCGATGTGACCGGCCCCCGGCGGCGGCGGTGCGTGCCCGCGCGCTACCGGCTCTTGCCGCGCGCGCCCTTCTTCACCGTCTTCGCGCGCGGGGCTTCCTTCTCGGGCTGCGCGCCGCCGCCGGCGAGATCCTCGAGCCATGCGAGCGCATCGACGTACGACAGGAACTGCTGCAGATATTCCGGCGACAGCTCGCGCATCGTCGCGAGCGACCGGTGCACGAGACTGTTCGAATTGAGCGGCCCCGCGTTGCGCGGCACCTGGTCGAGCGACTGGCGGTATTGCTGTTCGGTGCGGACCTTCGACCACATCGTGCGGAAGTAGTCGACCAGCTCGGGATCGAGCCCGCGCCGGTCGGCCTGCGCATCGCGGCCGAGCCGTTCGACGAGCGCCGCCAGCGACGGGCCGCGTCCGGCCGCACCATCGTCGGCTTGCGCGATGCCGCTCGCGGCGGCCTTCGCTTCGTCGGCCCGCGCGACGACCGCCGCGAAGCCTTCGATCAGCGCGGCGAGCCGCGCGTCGAGCAGCCCGCGCGCGTTGCCTTCGAGCGCGGCCGCACGCCGCTCGAGCGCGTCGATCCGGAGAAAGCGCACGGGGTCGAGCCGGTCGGCGCCCTGCTCGCGCCATGCGTCGAGCGTAGCGCGAACGTGCGTCGCGTCGTCGGTCACTTCGCGTTCCCTCCGTTCGATGCCGACTTGCGCGGCACCGGCGCGATCTCCACGCGACGGTTCTTCGCGCGGCCTTCATCGTCCGCATTCGAGCTGACCGGCTGTTCCGAGCCGAACGCGGCCGCGAACACCGACGACGCCGGCACGCCGGCGTCGATCAGCGCGCGCGTGACCGTCAACGCGCGCTTGGCCGACAGTTCCCAGTTGTCCGCGAACTGGCGGTTGCCGGCATGCACCTGCTGGTCGTCGGCGAAGCCGCTGATCATCAGGATCTCGTCGCGTGTCTTCAGGTAGGCGGCGAGCGGTGCGGCCAGCGTCTTCAGCAGGTCGCGGCCGGCGGGCTGCAACTGGTCGGAGTTCAGCGCGAACAGCACGTTGCCGCTGATGCCGATGCGTCCGTTCACGAGCGTCACGCGGCCGGCCGCGAGCGGCCCGGCGAGCGCCTGCTCGAGCGACTTGCGCTGCTGCGCTTCCTGCTGGCGCGCGCGCACGGCTTCCTCGAGCTTCGACGTGAGCTGCAACTGCATGCCGATCACGCCGACGAGGATCAGCACGAACGCGCCGAGCAACACCGACATCAGGTCGGCGAACGCGGGCCACACCGGCGCGGAGGACGCACCGCCGTCGATTTCGTCGTGCATGCGTTACGCTCCGACGGACGCCCGCCGGCCGGCGAGCTGCTGCAGGTCTTCGACGATCTGCTTCTGCGACATCATGCTCAGGTCGATCACCTCGCGCGCCTGCGCGACGTAGTACTCGAGCTGCTCGTCGCTGCGCGCGAGCGACTTCTCGAGCGCGGCCTCGATGCGTTGCAGATGGGTCAGCAACTTGTCGTTCGACTCGCCGAACACCTGCACGGCCATCCCGAACGCATCGCCGAGGCTCGCGACCTCGACCGCGCCCGCCGTCACTTGCGCGGCCACCGAGTCGAGCTTGCGCGTTTCGGCGTCGACGGTGTCGTTGAAGCGCGCCCCGACGCGGTCGAGCAGGTCGGCCGACGTGCTGACGAGCGCGTCGATCGCGGTGCGCTGTTCGGTCGACGCGTGATTGACCGCGCCGAGCAGCGTTTCGAGCGTCGCGAGCAGGCGGCTGCGTTCCTCGAGCATCGCGGTGTCGTGTACCAGGCTGTCGGACAGGCGCTGGCGCAGCTCGGCGACGACGTCGGCCGCGGCCTTCGGCGCCTCCGACGCAGCCTGCACGAGGCGCGCGATCTCGTTGATCGTGTCGCTCGCATGCACCTGCGCCTGCGCGGTGATGTCGTTCGCGGTGCGGGCCAGCGTGTCGCAGATGTCCTGCTGGCGCGTCGCGGCCTGCGCGCTCGTGTGCGCCCATTCGTCGCGCAGCGCGGCCGCCATCGCGGCGAGCGAGTCGTTCCACGCGGCGAGGCGTTGTTCGTCGCGGGCGGCCAGTTGCGTCTGCAGGCCCGTGTGCGAATCGCGGATCGTCGACAGCAGGTCGTTCGAGCGTTGTTCGAACGTTGCAGCCTGCGTGGTCAGGTCGCGCGTCGTTTGCGCGAGTGCGTCGCAGATTTCCTGCTGACGGCCCGCACTGTGTACACCCGCACGCTGCCATTCGTCGCCGAGCTTCGCGGCCATCGCGGCCAGCGATTCGTTCCACGCGGTGAGGCGTTCCTCGTCGCGCGCCGCCAGTTGCGTCTGCAGGCCCGTGTGCGACTCGCGGATCGTCGAGAGCAGATCGTTCGAGCGCTGTTCGAAAGCCGAAGCCTGCGCGGTCAGGTCGCGCGTCGTTTGCGCGAGTGCATCGCAGATTTCCTGCTGACGGCCTGCGCTGTGCACACCTGCGCGTTGCCATTCGTCGCCGAGCTTCGCGGCCATCGCGGCCAGCGATTCGTTCCACGCAGTGAGACGTTCTTCGTCGCGCGCGGCCAGTTGGGTCTGCAGGCCCGTGTGCGACTCGCGGATCGTCGAGAGCAGATCGTTCGAGCGCTGTTCGAAAGCCGAAGCCTGTGCGGTCAGGTCGCGCGTCGTTTGCGCCAGTGCGTCGCAGATTTCCTGCTGAAGACCTGCGCTATGCACGCCTGCACGCTGCCATTCGTCACCGAGCTTCGCGGCCATCGCGGCCAGCGATTCGTTCCACGCAGTGAGACGTTCTTCGTCGCGCGCCGCCAGTTGCGTCTGCAGGCCCGTGTGCGACTCGCGGATCGTCGAGAGCAGATCGTTCGAGCGCTGTTCGAAAGCCGAAGCCTGCGCGGTCAGGTCGCGCGTCGTTTGCGCCAGTGCGTCGCAGATTTCCTGCTGACGGCCTGCGCTGTGCTCGCCCGCGCGTTGCCATTCGTCGCCCAGCTTCGCGGCCATCGCGGCGAGCGATTCGTTCCACGCGGTGAGGCGCCGTTCGTCGCGCGCGGCCAGCTCGGTCTGCAGCCCCGCGTGCGACTCGCGCATCGCGGCAAGCGTCGCGCCCGAATGGCGTTCGAACGTCGCGGCGGCCTCGCCCAGCGCACGCGCATGCTGGCCGGCCAGCGTCTCGCCGACCTGCTCCTGGCGCGCCAGCGCATCGCGCCAGGCATCCGACAGGCGGCCTTCGGTCGATTCGAGGCGCGTCGCGACGCCGTCGAGCAGGTCCGTCGAACGCTGCGCGAAGGTCTCGGTGAACTGGCCGAGCGTCGTCTGCAACTGCTGCGCGACGGCGTCGCCCGCGCGGCGCTGTTCGTCGAGCGCGCGGCTCCAGACGGCCGTCACGTTGCCGGTGGTCTTCTCGAAACCGTCCGTCAGCCCGTCGAGCTGACGCTGCACGGCGCCCGTCACGGTGTCGCGCAGCGCGGCCATCTCCTGCGCGAGCCCCGTCATCGTCGCGGCGACGACCGGCTGCAGCGCGGCACCGGCCACGCGCGCGCTTTCGGCGGCGCTTTCCTTCAGCGCGTCCCCGACATTCGACGCGAGGCCCGCATACGCGCGCTCGGTCCGATCGAAGAACGCTTGCTGGCTCTCGATCTGGCGATCGTGCAGCGCGACGCTGCGCGCCTCGAGCGACGTCATCATCGTCTGCAGGCGGTCGACCAGCGCCGGCATCACGTCGGCCTGGCGCTGCAGCAGCCGGAACGATTCGTCGCGCTGATGCGCGGACGAGTACACACGCAACGTCGTCGCGATCTTCGCGTCGAGCTGCTGGGCCGCGTCGATCCGCTCGCGGCGCACGAGCGCGGACAGCAGGCCGAGCATCGCGGACGTCGCGACGCCGGCAATCGACGTGCCGAATGCGAAGCCGAGGCCCTTCACCGGCGCGATCAGCGACGCGCGGATCGCGTCGAGATCGGTCGCGCTTTCGAGCGCGGCGCCCGTGCCCTTCAGCGTGACGACCATCCCGAGCAGCGTGCCGAGCATGCCGAGCAGCACGAGCAGGCCGACGAGATAAGGCGTGAGCGACGGGCCCGGCAGCGCGACGCGCGCGCCTTCGACCCGCGCGCGCACGGCGCCGCGCAGGCCAGGGTGCAGCGTGTCGAGCCACGTGTCGAGCTTCGCGGGCGGCTCGGTCAGGCCGGCGACCGCGTGCGACAGCGTGGCGGTGGCCTGCCGGTAGCGCAGCAGTTCCCATGCGCCGGCGACGTAGCACGCGGCGATCAGCAGCGTGACGGCCGACGCCAGCGGGTTCGACGCGACATAGCCGACGCCGATCCAGCCCACAGCGAGCAGACCGGCGACGAAGACAACGAGATCAAGGCGAATTCTGGACATAGCGTGTTGATTAGCAGGTGCGAAGGGCCGCGAGCAGCCCGTCTACCGTTTGGAACCGGACTTCGAGTTCGGCAAGCAGGATGCTTTGCATCTCGTCGCGAAACGTATCGAGCCATGCGCCTGGCACGATCGCCGCGACGGCCGGGCTGTTGACGATCGCCGCGCCGTCATCGGCGGGATCGGCCGCGGCTTCGGCATCGGCCAGCGCCTGCCGCTCCGCGTCGCGCAGCCGCCCGAAGCGCGTACCGAGCAGCGCGGGCACGGCCGACAGCAGGCTGCGCTCGCGCGCGCCGAGCACGCGCTCCATGATCGCGTCGAGCGTCGCGAGCCGCGCCATCCCGGACGAGCACGCGGCGAGCGCGACCCGCAGGCGGCCACGCAACTGGCCGATCGCCGTTTCCATGTCCTGCTGCAGGGACAGGTAACGCTGGCGGAAGTCCGCGAAATCGGCCGTGTCGGCGGCCGGCGGCGGCGGATCGCCGGGCCGGCGCCGCGCACGCGGCCGGTTGGTGGCCGTGATCGCCTGCGCGAGCTCGTGGCGCACGCGTGCGCAGTCGCGCTCGGCGTCGTAGCCGCGCACGCCGGCCGCGACGCCGGGCGGGCTCGCATTCAGCGCGGACGACAGCGTGATCGCGTCGGTCCAGCCGAGCCACTGGCTCAGCCGGTCGGACAGCGTCTGCCGGGATTCCGCGACGTCGGCATCGGCCAGGCGCGCGAGCAGCCGGACGAGCGCCGGGCCGCTCAGCGCCGGGCGCGGAGGTGCTTGCACCATGCTGCAAACCGTCAAAAAAGGCAGCAGTTTACACGTCGCCGGGAGGTCGACCGCCAGAATCGGGGAAACGCCGCCCCCCGGTGGCGCGTGCGGCACTCGCGAACGCCCGCCACACAAGGCTTGGCGGCCGGCCGGGGGTTGCTGCGGCGACGGTTCTGCCGCCCTTGCCCGCCGCCGCGTCGCCCGCCGGTTGCGAATTCGGGCCGCCGATACCCGCCGCGTTGCGCTACCATCGCAGCACCCGTCGGGCCACGCGTGCCGGCCGCGGGCTGCGCCCCCGAGACCGGGTGCCACCGACCCACAACGACAACAAACGGGCCCGGCCCGACCGCACACGATGCTTGCCAACCTCGTCACGCGCCTGCGCGACCGTTTCGGCAAACCGCCGACCCCGCAGGCCTTCGCCGAACGCCTGATCGCCACGCTGCGCGCATCGGGCGACACGCGCACCTGGCGCCACGAGGACGAGAAGGGCTGTCTCGTCCAGTCGGATGCTCCGTCGACCATCATCAACCTGCACAACCTGTTCCGCGACTACGCGGCCGCGAAGCCGTCCGAGCGCGACACCGTGCTGAAACGGCAGGCGAGCGCGATGATGCAGCACGAGATCCCCGAGGATTTCGCCGCGGCACGCGCGAAGCTGCGGCCCGTGATCCGCAGCGCGACCGAGCGCGGCGTGACCGCGCTGCAACTGGCCGGGCAGCCCGGCGTAACGGAACTGGCATTCCGGCCGCTGTGCGAGAACATCGAGATCGGCATCGCGTACGACGGCGAGTTCAACATCGCGCGCCTGCCGACCTCGACGCTCGACGAATGGGGCATCTCGTTCGACGACGCATGCGAGATCGCGATCGACAACCTGCGGGCCGAATCGTCGGCGCCGTGGGCCGCGCTGCCGAACGGGGTGTTCCTGTCGCAATTCAACGATTCCTACGACGCGGCGCGGCTGCTGCTGACCGACCTGCTCCACCGGCAGCCGATCGCCGGCGCGCCGGTCGTGATGGCACCGAACCGCGCGGTGCTGCTGCTCACCGGCGACCGCAATCCGGCCGGGCTCGCCGCCATGGTCGACCTCGCCGAACAGGCGCAGGCGCAGCCGCGCCCGCTGCCGCCGCTGATGCTGCGCTGGGACGGCACCGCGTGGCGGCGTTTCGTGCCGGAAGGGCTCGAAACGAAGCTGGCCGCGCTGCGCGTCGGCGAGCTGGCGGGCGACTACCAGGATCAGCGGATGCTCCTCGACGACGTGCATGAACGCGACGGCACCGACGTTTTCGTGGCGACCTACTCGGTGTACAAGCGCCAGGACGGCAGCCTGTTCAGCGTCGGCGTATGGAGCGACGGCGTACACACGCTGCTGCCCGAGACGGATATCGTCGCGCTCCATCGCGAGTCGACCGGACAGTCGGCCTACGTGCCGATGGCCGAGCTGCTGAACACGTGCGGCGACCTGATGACGGCCACCGGGCATCGCCCGGTGCGTTATGAAGTGAAGGGGTTTCCCGACGACACGCGGTTCGCGGCGCTGCTGGAGCGGTTCAGCGAAGCCTGATGCCGACGCGCGGTGCGCGCCGGCTGCCGGCCGCTGGAATGGCCGGCCGCCGTGCGATGCAGATCAGGAATGGAAGCGCTCAGATTCCCGCTTTCGGCGCGTTCAGGATCAGCCGCAGCCCGAGCAGCGTGATCGCGCCGGCCGCGACGCGGTCGACCCACTTCTTCGCGCGCAGGTAGAGCTCGCGCGGCCGGCGCGTGGAGAAGCACAGCGCGACGATCGTGTACCAGCCGAACTCGACGCCGAACACGAGCGGCGGCAGCGCCAGATAGCACCACAGCGGCGGATGCTGCGGGAGCAGCGCCGCGAAGATGCTGCCGTACCAGATCGCCGTCTTCGGGTTGCTGAGCTGGGTCGTGAGGCCCGTCCAGAACGACTTGCGCGCGCTGCCGCCGCCCATCGCCCGCGGATCGTCCATCGCGATCGGCCGGTCGGCGCCGCGCCAGATCTTCGACGCCATGTAGATCAGGTACGCGCCGCCCGCCACCTTGAGGCCCACGTACAGCCATTCGACGGCCTGCAGCAGCGTATAGAGCCCGGCCAGCGCGACGCCGCCGAACACGATGCCGCCGATGCCCATGCCGAGCGCGGTGGCCAGCCCGTCGCGGCGCGACAGCCCGATCGCATTGCGGGCAACCAGCACGAAGCTCGGGCCCGGAATCATCGCGCCGAGAAACAGCGCGGCCAGGATCGCGAGTACGGCAGCCGATGCGCTCATCGAAGTCTCCTTGTCGAGCGACGCCGAAGCGCCGGCGCCTGCGTGTCGTGTCCGACGGTCGAGCCGCCGATTCTGGCACGCTTTGCACATGGCCGAAAGCCGCGTGGCGCTGCTATGCTGGCCCTCTTTCCCGCCATTCGCACCATTCGCGCCGCCCGCCATGATCGAGATCCGCGCCGCCCGTCGCGCTCAATCCGGTGCCGGGCACCGCGTTTCCCGGGCGGGATTCGTCGCCCCGCGCGATCGGCCACCCTCTTCCTCTTTTCGACCGGACACCCCGTCATGCGCGTTTTCCACCTGCCCATCGTGCTCGCCTCGCTGCTCGCCGTGCTTTCGCCCGACGCCCGCGCGGCCGACCTGCCGAAGTCGATCGCCGCGCAGCTGCCGGCCGGCTACCAGCCGCTGCTCGCGCAAGCCGGGCCGGATCTCGACAACGGACGGCACAGCTTCCTCGTCGTCGTGCACCGGGCGGTCGATACGCGCGAGCAGCCGTCGCCGCGCCCGCTGCTGATCTTCGAGGAGCAGGCCGATCACGCGTTCCGGCTCGCCGCGCGCAACGACCAGGTCGTGCTGCGCGCGAACGAAGGCGGCCAGTGCGATCCGTTCGATCCCGACGATGCCGCCGACAACGGCTTCGCGGTGAAAGGCCGCTATTTCACCGTGCAGAACTTCGTCGCGTGCGGACAGCACTGGACCGACTACGTGACGTTCCGCTACGACCCGCACACGCATGGCTGGGTGTTTTCGAACCGGATCGTCACCGAATCGTTTCCGCTCGACGACCAGCCCGATCACGTCACCGTCACGCGCGCCGACGCGCACCGGCCGGTGTCGTTCGGTCAGTGGCAACGCAAGGACTGAGAACGGCGCGAACAGCGGAAGGTCGACTGCATGCCCGGCGCGCTCGCCTGCGCGCTCTGCCCACGTTCCGCTCTGGAACGGACAGCATCAGCAATCCAGGAACCTCATCATCTGCCGGCCAAGCCTTCGAGCGTCGTGAGTATCGGCGCGATCATAGCTGTCCCGAGCGCGTTGGAATATGCCAGGGCTGCCTCCTCTGTCCAAAGACCGCTGTGTGCCAATTCGTCCTCGGCCGTCCGCCGCGTCAGCAAGCGAGTATCGAATCGGATCGTGCCGACGGCCGCCCCGGCCGCGTCGAAAAGCTGTGCCGACTGGAAGCAATGGGCTCGATCGCCGATGACGAGGGGAGCCGCACCTGACAACGCCGGAACGGAGGCGCCATCCATCACGACCGCGAAAGTCAGGCCGCCCGTCGCGCCCAGTTTGGCTCTGTCGAGGTGAATCAACTGATCGAAATAGTGATGAAAACGGGTGTTCGCCCTGCCGCTGCGGTTCCACATCATCGCGGATGCGGATTCGCTCTGTCCTTGCGCGCGAACTTCCATCCGGATTTGGCTGGCGGTCTGGACAGGCGTGCCGGGCGCCAGCGCCATATCAAATATCGTGACCACGACGATCTCGCCGGAGGGCTCGGCCGGTTTTCTCCAGCCCAATGCCACCGATGCCGTCAGCCACGTGACAATGGTGGACATGAATCCGTCGAAGAATGCCGCGATCGCACTGGCGCCGACGACGTCGACCGAACCGAGATCCCGATACAGCTTGTCGATCCGCTCGAATAGTGGCCGCACGGGCGTCGGCGAGCCAAACGAGGGCACCGTGCGAAGTGCTGCGTCGAGCCCGGCATCGAAAATCGCCGCGCCAAATCGATGCACGAGTTCCCGCGTTGTCACCGGCCAACCGGAGAGCGTCGGGCCGCCCGCAGCAATCAGCCCCTCTAGCGCGGCAACCACCGCGACGGCAGCCGCGCCCGCCTGAGCCAGCACGGGGAATTCCGGCGACACGAGATAGAACCGGCCGTCCTTGCCGGCCCAGAATTCTTGTCTGGCGCCTGTCGTGACAAGAAGATTCAGGTCGTACAAGTAGTCGTCGCCAGTTCCCCGAGGCACCGGCTCTACCGTGGTCACGTCCACCGGAAACGACTCGCTTGACTCGGGACGACGGCCGGTCAGCACACATCCCGTGGTCAGTTTTCCTATGCCGTCTTCGCTCAGTGTCGGTACCATCCAGGCCAGATGTGCGGGATCGGCGGCAAGAATCGCGGGGGCCATTGCACGGGAATCGGATGCGGACGCATTCAGGAAAGGATGCGTATCGGTAAACACGGGGCCACCGCCGTTGATCCGATAGAGTTTCCGTTCGCCGAGTTGAGGTCGCGCGACAAAAGCCACGACAGCCGCACCGTCGCGCGTCATCACGGTATCGCCCGGTTTTACCTGATTCAGCGGCACCGGAACCCCAGCCCCCGAGAGGACTTCCGTGTCGCCGGTAAAGCAGCAACTGCTTGGCGGAGCCCGAAAGGGACTTCCCGGCTGACCACCGGCGGTGAACTCATAGCAGTTGCCATTCGGCATCCGTGCGGGCATGCCTCGACCATAGCTGGGAAGATAAGTGGTTTCCTGAATGGGTTTCGCCGTATCGCCGCCGACATCGTCGAGGTCGATATCGGGTTTGTCGCGCAGTGCTTCGGCATAGCCTCGCCAGTTGCTGCGATTGACCTGTGGCGGGATCGGCAGGCCCGCTGCAGTCAGTTCATCGATCAATGCATCCACTTGGGCGTCATCCGCGCCTAATGCGATGTATTTCGCATATTGGTTGAACATCTCCCAATCCGGGCTTGTCCACATACCCGCCTGGTACCACAGCTGCCGATTGATGACGTTGCCGAGCAACGCGTCGTGAAACTGCTGCCTGGCCGTTGCATGGTCGACCTGATTCAACAGATTGATCAACGGCGGAAAACTGGCTGCGAGGACGCGTGCGTAGGGCCGCGCGCAGCGGCCGCGCACCGTCGCGTTGAACGAGGCGACGTCATGATTGATTTTGTCCGCTCTCATTTGCCCTCGAATCCGACTGCCAAGATCCTGAATCGACTGGCACAGTACCGCGACAGAGAAATTCGCCCACCAGCCGTCATCGAGACCCATGTCGGACATGAGCGGCAGCAGTGGATCCGGTTGGTAATCGGCAAAGAAAATGCTGCGAAACGACGGCCCCGTTCCGAATATCTGTGAATAATTGCCGGGCAACGCTCCCTTCAGCCGATTGACCAGGAGCGCATGCAGACGGCGGCCACCGCTGTAGTCAGGCAGTAAGTTGACCAATTGCTCGATAACGGAGTCGGGAGCCGAGTCGGAAGACCCGCTCAGCCGAATCGCGGATCGTTGAACGGTAAGCAGCAAGGCAATCTCCTGGCAACGTGCGATTGAAAGAGAGTGGGGGTCGAGCCGCCGTGCGGGGGCTCGACACTTGCCGTTACGCGGAAACCGCGAACCCTTGGTTGACCATCGGGCCATTGACGAACTCGGTGATCGGATCCGGTGCCGGGGTAGGCGGTTCGATCAGGTTCCAGATGAACTGCACGAGGATGACAATGACGCCGACCACTGCAATGGCGAGACCCACCGGCCCTGCCCAGCCGACGCTGAACAACTCGAGTCCGATGAACACGACGTCCGCCAGCGCAAAAAACGTATTCAACGCTTCAAAGACAATCTCCCTCACCGCGCCCGATTTGATTGCGTCGTAAAGCATGAAGGACGACAGGATCATACCGACGACGGCCAACGCCGGCCCGATTCGCCGTGCCATGAATTCGGCGCTGCTCTCTCCGAAAATGGTCACGAATGCTTTCCCGAGTTTGCCCTCGGGAACGATCTTCCCGCCCGCCTTGAACCATGTGGCAATGTCTCCGGCGAAAGCGCGAAACGCCCCGCCTTCCGCTGCCTTGGAAAAATTCTCGAGAAATCTTCCAACGCCGATGGACATCATCTTCTGCACGCCCTTGACCAATGTCGCGAGCGCAAGCAAGCCGAGATTGATTTTCTCGATGATTTCCTTCGGTGTAAGTGGCCTGCCGGGGTTGTCGGCAAGCGAGTAAATAAGGTATCCAGCCGAGGCGCCGTAAAACACGACTGTCAACACGCCGCCGACTTTGCCTTTCCTCGAGAGCTCGCCCCATGCCTTGTATTGCTGGCCGTCCAGCCTTTGACCGATCATTCCCTGCAGCTCGGGATCCTGCGCGATCCGTGATAGGGGCTGGTTTCCCTTCTTCAATTGGTACTCGGTAATCGCGGCGGCGATGCCGTCCACCAGATTGTGAATCGAATCCGTTGTCGTGATCAGCGTCTTGAGCAGTTCCTGATTTTCCAACGCCGCTTGTTGCTGGATCTGATCCATGAGTGTCGGATCGACCTTGCCGGCGATCGCTTGCTCGATGAGGCTCGTGAGGAATGGTTTCAGATCGTCGGACCAACGTGACTTCGAGTAATTGACACCGAGCAGCGCCGCATAAGCGATGGTCATGAAACGCTGGCCGTAATTGCTGTCCGGATCCAGAACCTGCAATTTCACGTACCACTCGTACATGCGCTGGCGGACGTTATCGAACATCTTGCTGGCGACCTGGATCGACCAGGTCAACAGGTTGGCCTCGTCCGAGAGCCATGCGAAGTAGTCCGCTGCCCACTTCTTGGGGTTGTCCTGCAAGTACGGTTGCATTTCCGGAACGCCGTCGCGATAGCCCTCGATGTAGAGCGCGTTGCTCGCCTCCTGGTACGCGAGGCTCTCGTCTTTGTCGCCGCCCTTGGTATCGCCCAGCGATTTCCAGCTCTGCTTCATCGCATCGCCCTTGATGCGCTTTATCAGGTCGGCGTAAGTCGGACTGGTGCCCAGGTTGTCGTACAGCATTTGCCCGGTGCCGAGGACCGCCTTCTTCTGGAAAAAGCTCTTCTTGTCGTTGAATACTTTCTGGACGCCGCCCGGAAGCAAATAGGCATGCCCGTATATCCCTTCAATCCACTTGCTGTCCAGCGCGTTGACCAGGCATTTGTTGAAGTATCCGCCGCAGGTCGTCTGCGCGTGATCGATGGTCATCCGGTTGCCGTCCTTGTCGGTGACGACAGTCAGTGACGATATGTTATCGAGATCCTGCAGCGTGCGCGTGGCGGCATCGCCTTCGAGAGGCGTCGAGATGTGCGCAGTCGTTGCCAGCGCCGCAGCACCCTCGCGCACTTCCGCGAAAACCCTGGACCGCTGCTCGGATATCGATGGCGTGGAACTGCCGAACCAGCAATACGCTTCTTCGTCGTCAGACGTGTATTCGCCGCCAAAGGTTCGGTTTCCGGAGTAAAGCGTGATAACGAAGCTGTCTTGCGGTCCTGGTGGATCAAGTTGAGGAACCATCTCCAGCGTGGTCTCGCCTTTTTGGCGATCGACGGCTGTGACGCGAACCCGGTTGCTGACATCGACGTGGCCCAGTAAATAGGTAACGGTCAGAACATTGTCAATCCACTGCGCCTTGATGCTGAATTGATCCCAGGCAACAGACGGTGCATTCGGATCGCATTTGACAGCCGGATCGTCTTTGGTTTTCGGTTTGGGTCTGAGATACCGTTTCGTGTCGAAGACATTCGCGAGCGCAACGCCCCGGATTGCCTGAGGTGCGTCACCCGCAACCGCCAGCGTTCCCACGAAGGCCGAGCCGCATTCCGTCAGATTCAAGCGAGCGTTATAGCGTTGCCGACCGGTGCCGCCCTGCAATACCAATGAATGGTTGGAACCGTTGTACCCGATATTGTGCGCATGCACACCGTTGTGGGTCACCGCGTCTTCCAGAACAACCATCTGCCCATGCGCGACCCATGACGTGCCGTCGTAGATCTCGGTTTCGTAGATATTCTGATGGGCGCACTTGCAGTCACTTAACGAATGCTCGACTCTCGTGAGAAACATTGCAGCTCTCCTTCATTGTGAAGTGGCAAATGACGTGCGCGCAACCGTCCCTCGCGATGTTTCAGTCGCACTCACGGGAACGACGCAAAAACCCGTCGAGGTTTTGCGTCGAAACATACGCGTGAATCAATGCTGCTTTTTCAGAAATCTGGAAATCAGGGGAGTCGGAAGGCGACTCGAGAAAGGCGGGCAAGACAAAGGAAGGGCACCCCGTGGAACCCTCGTTTGAATCCATCCTCGATTATTTAATTGTCGCAATTATGCGGAACGGAATGTCCGGGCAATTGTTGTATCGTGCCGAGAAAAAGTCAATCGAAGTCGTCGCGAAATGCATTTCCCCATGCGAATCGTCATGCGTTGATGCGAGCGTCACGATTATGGCAACGGTCTGGATGATTCATGCATTTCCGGAAACTGAATTTCAAACATCCGCCGCACCTTGCCAATCGTCGTCATCGCTATCATCCCTCGACACCCTGCCTGAAAAACAGGCAGGACAGGTTGATTGCCCGGCTCGATTTGCAGTCGGCGTGAACACTTCGAGTGGCCGTTTGTTCCAGTCGGCGTGAGCAAGGCCGCGCCAACGCGAAAGAAAGCCGGGCGGTCGAAGAATTGACACCCCGCCGCCCCGGGCGATCGATGCAGGGACGCATCACGCGAATCGGGACCGCTCGCGACGCCCCGTCAACAGGTCTACCATAGGCGCTCGTCGCCCGTCGGGCGACCGCCGGCACGGCATACACCCTGCGCCCGCCCCTTCCCTCGCTGCACCTGCACAGGAGGACGTCATGACGCAACACTTCGACGCGATCGTCATCGGCACCGGGCAAGCCGGGCCGCCACTCGCCGCGCGGCTGTCCGCCGCCGGAATGAAGGTCGCGATCATCGAGCGCAGCCGCTTCGGCGGCACCTGCGTGAACACCGGCTGCATCCCGACCAAGACGCTGATCGCGAGCGCGTACGCCGCGCACCTCGCGCGGCGGGCCGGCGAATACGGCGTGTCGGTCGGCGGCCCCGTCACCGTCGACATGAAAGCCGTGAAGGCGCGCAAGGACCAGATCTCCGGCCGCTCGAACCACGGTGTCGAGCAGTGGGTGCGCGGGCTCGCGAACACCACCGTGTTCCAGGGTCACGCCCGCTTCGAGCGCGCCGATGCGGTGCGCGTGGGCGACGCGCTGCTCGAGGCGGAACGCATCTTCATCAACGTCGGCGGGCGCGCGCAGGTGCCCGCGATGCCGGGCCTCGACACGGTGCCGTACCTGACCAACTCGACGATGATGGACGTCGACTTCCTGCCCGCGCACCTCGTGATCGTCGGCGGCAGCTACGTCGGGCTCGAATTCGGCCAGATGTATCGCCGCTTCGGGTCGCGGGTCACGATCGTCGAGAAAGGCCCCCGCCTGATCCGACGCGAGGACGAAGACGTGTCGCAGGCCGTGCGCGAGATCCTCGAAGGCGAAGGGATCGACGTGCAGCTCGATGCGACCTGCCTGAGCGCACGGCGCGACGGTGACGGCATCGCGGTCGGCCTCGACTGCGCGGGCGGCGGCCGCGAGGTCGCGGGCTCGCACCTGCTGCTCGCGGTCGGACGCGTGCCGAATACCGACGATCTCGGGCTCGACCGTGCGGGTGTCGCGACCGATGCGCGCGGCTATATCGAAGTCGACGAGCAGTTGCGCACGAACGTGCCCGGCATCTGGGCGCTCGGCGACTGCAACGGGCGCGGCGCGTTCACGCATACCGCGTACAACGACTACGAGATCGTCGCGGCCAACATGCTCGATAACGATCCGCGCAAGGTGTCCGACCGCATCACGGCGTACGCGATGTATGTCGATCCGCCACTCGGCCGCATCGGCATGACGCTCGCGGAAGCGAAGCAGACGGGCCGCCGGCTGCTCGTCGGCACGCGCCCGATGACCCGCGTCGGCCGCGCGGTGGAAAAAGGCGAAAGCCTCGGGTTCATGAAGGTGATCGTCGACGCGGACAGCCATGCGATCCTCGGCGCGACGATCCTCGGCGTGACGGGCGATGAAGTCGTGCACGGGATGCTCGACGTGATGGCCGCGGGCGCGCCGTACACGACGATCAGTCGCGCGATGCACATCCATCCGACCGTGTCGGAGCTCGTGCCGACGCTGCTCCAGGATCTGCATCCGGTCGAATGACGCGCGACCCGGCGGGCGGCCGCGCACGCTGAAGCCGGTGATCGATCGCACGTTCGCGTTCGCGCTCGCGCTCGCGTTCGACGACATCGTGCACGCGCATCGATACGGGGAAACCGGCGTGCAGGCCGGGAAGATCGTCGTCGCGGTCTGAAGGGTGTCGCGAAGGCGGCGGGCGCGGCCGTTGCAGGCGGCCGCACGACCGCCGCCCGCTCAGCCTTCGAAATACCGCGGCCGGTCGATATCGGCCAGCAGCCCCGGCTGCGTCGGTGCCCAGCCGAGCGATGCGCGCGTGCGCTCGCTCGTTGCCGGCGCATCCATTCCCGCGAACATCGCGAACCAGCCGAAGTGCTCGCCGGCTTCGGCCGCCGTTTTCGCGACGACCGGCACGTCGAGCCGACGGCCGATCACGTCCGCGATGTCGCGGAACGGCACGCCCGTATCGTCGACCGCGTGATAACGCGCGCCGGCCGCGCCGCGTTCGACCGCGAGCCGGTACACGCGCGCCGCATCGAGCCGGTGCACGGCAGGCCAGCGGTTGCCGCCATCGCCGACGAAGGCCGATACCCCCTTCTCCCTCGCGAACGCGATCAGGCGCGGCACGAAGGCGTGATCGCCGTCGCCGTGCACGGACGGCGGCAGACGCACGACCGATGCGTGTACGCCGCTCGCCTCCAGCGCGACCGCGGCCGCTTCCGACGCACGCGGATAGACCGACGACACCGGCACGTGCGGATCGTCTTCCGTCGCCGCACGGCCGGGCGCGACGAGCGCGAGGCCCGACGTGACGACCAGCGGCCGCGCCGAGCCCGCGAGTGCCGCGCCGATCGTCTCGATCGCGCGACGGTCGAGTTCGCAGTTCTGCGCGAAGCGCGAGAAGTCGTGATTGAATCCCGTGTGGATCACCGCATCGGCGGCTTCGGCGCCGCGCGTGAGGCTGTCGAGGTCCTCCAGCGACCCGCGATGGACGTCGGCACCCGCCGCCGCAACCGACGCGGCCGCCGCGTCGGACCGCGCGAGACCGAGCACCGAGTGCCCGGCGGCCACGAGTTCGGCAACCACGGCAGAGCCGACGAATCCCGACGCTCCAGTAACAAAGACACGCATGTTCAGTACCTCCGGATGGCATGGAGGCTTACTATCTGTCGACGGCCGCTCGCGGTGAAGTCGTGACGGTTTACCGGTAAACGAACTAACAGGATATGGCTGACGCCCCCGACAACCTGCTCGGCGCGTACCTGCGGGACCGCCGCGAGAAACTCGACCCGGCCGCGCTCGGGTTGCCGGCCACGCGGCGCCGCACGCCGGGCCTGCGACGCGAGGAAGTCGCGCAGCGCGCGCACGTGAGTGCCGCGTGGTACACGTGGCTCGAACAGGGGCGCGGCGGCGCACCGTCGGCCGACGTGCTCGACCGGCTCGCCCGCGCACTGCTGCTGAACGACGCCGAACGCGAGCACCTGTTCCTGATCGGTGTCGGCCATCCGCCGGAGGTGCGCTATCACGCGACCGACCACGTGTCGCCGCGCGTGCAAAACGTGCTCGATTCGCTCGACGCGAGCCCCGCGATCGTGCGCTCGGCGACGTGGGACGTCGTCGCGTGGAACAACGCGGCGGCCGCGACGCTGACCGACTACGCGACGCTATCGCCGGAACGGCGCAACATCCTGCGGCTCATCTTCGTCGATCCGCACGTGCGCGGCGTGCAGGCGAATTGGGCACGCGTCGCGCAGTTCGCGGTGGGCGCGTTTCGCGCCGACGTCGCGCGCGGCGGCGCAACGCAGGCCGTGCAGGCATTCGTGGACGAGATGCGCGCGACGAGCGCCGAGTTCGACGCGCTGTGGCGCGACCACGATATTCGCTCGCACGAGGAAGGGACCAAGGAGATCCACCATCCCGCCGTCGGGCGAATCGCGCTCGAATACGCGGCGTTCGCCGTGAGCGGCAGGCCCGACCAGACGCTCGTGATCTTTACGCCGGAGACGGCGGACGATCGCGCGCGCATTCGGGCGCTTGTCGCGGCCCGCGAGAAATTCGAAATCTAGCGATTCGCGTAACAATCGCCCTCTTCGATAAACGACGAATCTCCTTGATTGTGCGACGCGCCGTCACTATCGGCGCGTCGATTGTCAGCCTCGGGGCGGCGATCCCGCGTTCTGACAGGCGACACCGCCAACGCCAAAGCCAATCGAGCCTCGACGACCGACGGCAAGCTCACTACGCGTGGCCATCGCATTCCGCACTGATCCCCAGTCGAATATTTAATTTTCACCTGGCGTAACACGCGCTTACCCTTTCGGCATCGCATCACAGGGCCACCGGCCCCTCCCTGGAGCATCCCGATGTCCGACCCCGGCACCGCGCAAGCTGTCCGCCGCCCGCATGCGGCTTCCGTGTCCTATGGCGCGCTCGCGCTGCTGGTGCTGGCCGGCCTCAACCTGCGTCCGTTCCTGACCGCGTTCGGCCCCGTGCTCGACGTCGTGCGCGCCGACACCGGCCTCGGCTTTCGCGCGGCCGCGCTGCTGACCACGCTGCCGTTCGTGCTGATGGGTGTCGTCGCCGGAGTCGGTGTCGGGCTCGCGCGACGCGTCGGCGAGCAGCGTGCGCTGACCGTCGCGCTGGCGCTGATCGCGGCGGGCTGCACCGCGCGCCTGTGGACGGGCGGCAGCGCCGGCCTGATCGCGACCGCCATCGTCGCGGGCGCCGGCGTCGCCGTGGTCCAGGCGCTCGTGCCCGGCCTCGCGAAGCGCTGGTTCGCCGGCCGGCTGCCGCTCGCGATGGGCCTCTATTCAGCCGCGCTGGTCGGCGGCGGCGCCTTCGGCGCGGTCGCGAGCCCGTGGCTCGCCGCGCACGGCGGCTGGCATCTCGCGCTCGCCGTGTGGGCCGTGCCCGCGCTCGTCACGCTCGCGCTGTGGCGCGCGAAGGCACCGCGCGACGCCGTGCACGCGACGGCCGCGACAGCACCGCTCAGCGCGTTCGCCCGCATTCCGCGCGCGTGGCAGCTCGCGCTGTTCTTCGGGCTCAGCAACAGCGGCTACGCCAGCCTCGTCGCATGGCTGCCCGCGTTCTACCGCAGCATCGGCATGAGCCCGCAAGCGAGCGGCAACCTGCTCGCGTGGATGGCGCTGTTCCAGGCGACCGGCGCGCTCGCGATGCCGCTGCTCGCCAAAGGTTCGCCCGACCGCCGTGCCGTGCTGTGGCTCACGCTCGCGCTGCAGGCGGCCGGCTTCGCCGGGTTCGCGACGCTGCCCGCGTTCGCGCCTTGGTTCTGGGTCGCATGCGTCGGCCTCGGTCTCGGCGGTTTCTTCTCGATGAGCCTGATCGTCACGCTCGACCACCTGCCCGATGCGCGGCTCGCGGGCGCGCTCGCCGCGTTCGTGCAGGGCATCGGCTTCCTGATCGTCGCGGCGAGCCCCTGGCTGATCGGCTGGCTGCGCGACGCGGGCGGCGGCTTCGCGACCGCCTGGTGGATGCATCTCGGCGTGATCGCCGCGATGGCCGCGCTGAACGCCGTGTTCTCGCCCGCCGGCTACCGGCACAGCATGGCGCGCATCACCGGCGCCGCCCGCTAAAGCCCCCCTTTCGAATCCGGACGCTTCGCCGGCCGCTTCCGGCAAAGCGTCCAGCCGCCCGCGCGTGGCCGGGCGCGGGCAGTCACGCCTGTCGGCCGCCAGTTCGCTTCACCACATACAACATCGACCGGTATTGGAGACAATCATGAAAAAGCTCGTTCTCGCCATTGCGCTCGCGCTGACGGCAGGCGCCGCCGCCGCGAAGGACCCAGCGGTCCTGCGCCTCGGCGTCGACCCCAGTTATGCGCCGTTCGAATCGCTCGCGCCCGACGGCAAGCTCGTCGGTTTCGACATCGATCTCGGCAATGCGATCTGCGAACGGATGAAGGTGCGCTGCGTGTGGGTCGAGAACGCGTTCGACGGGATGATCCCGGCGCTGAAGGCGCGCAAGTTCGACGGCGTGCTGTCGTCGATGAGCGTGACCGAGAAGCGCCTCGCGCAGATCGCATTCACCGACAAGATCAACAACGTTCCGCCCCGGCTCGTCGCGCGGCGCGGCTCGAACCTGCAGCCGACGCCCGAATCGCTGCGGGGCAAGAGCGTCGGCGTCGAGCAGGGTTCGACACAGGAGACTTACGCGCGCACGTACTGGGAGCCGAAGGGCGTGATCGTCCGCACGTACCAGACGCAGGATCTCGTCTACCAGGACCTGCTGTCGGGACGGCTCGATGCATCGCTGCAATCGTCGGTGCAGGCCGACCTCGGTTTCCTGAAAACCGCGAAGGGCGCGAACTTCGAATTCGCGGGGCCGCCGCTGCACGACCCGAAGACGCTCGGCGTGGGTTCCGCGATCGGCGTGCGCAAGGATGACGACGCGCTGCGCACGCAGATCAACCAGGCGCTTGCGAGCCTGATCCAGGACGGGACGTACCAGCGGATCGCGAAGAAGTATTTCTCGTTCGATATCTACAACTGACGGACGCGTAGCGCACGACACGAAGAGGCGTCGCACATGAATGCGCACACCTCTTCTTCGTTCACCGAACGATATCGACTACGCCGCTCGCTGCAATAAATCCGTTGCGAAAGACCTCGCATGCTCGACGGCTTCCTGCGCGTCGCCGAACACGCCGAGCTGATCCCAGTGTTCCTCGGCGCCATACGTACCCTTCACGGCAAGCGCCCGCTGAACGCTCAACTGCGCTGCGTACTTGCCATCCTCCAGCGGTCGAGCCGTCGCCACCACCTTGTGCGGAGGACTGGCGCGCTCCGGCTGAATCAGTTCGACCGCACCGCCGGCCGTGTCGGCGTACATCAACTCGTTCCTGGCTTTGCAGTCCGGGCAGTAGAAGCACCACCCCGCGTCCTCCTGATGGGGTCTGACCTGCCCGCGTGCGAGCACGGCGCGGCATTCAACGTTTTCGCAGATGAACGGCATGGCAGTCTCCGAAGTTGTTTGCGGAAAATCCTAGCATGTCCGCCGAAGGACAACCACCGTCTTCGTCATCGACATGGGCACCGGGCGGGTGATGCGGATCGCCGGGCCGACCGGACGCTCGCGACCCCGACGTCACCCGGGCTAAACTGTCTGCCCGACCGACGAACCGAGCCATCCCTCATGTTGATCCGCGTTGCAACCCTGTCCGATGCCATCCCGCTTGCCGAATTGAAGCGCGACACGTTTCGCGAAACCTTTCTGCAGGACGGATTCGGCATCGACTACCCGCCGAACGACCTGGCTGCGTACGAGGCCCGAACCTACTCGGTAGAAACGATCACGGGCCAGCTCAACGATCCCGAATGCCGCACGTGGGTCGCTGAAAGCGACGACGGCACGCTGGTCGGCTATGCGCACGCGGGGCCGTGCAAGCTCCCGCACCCGGACGTCGCGGAAGGTTCGGGCGAGATCCATCAGATCTACCTTCGGCGGGGTACGCAAGGAACCGGCGCCGGACGCGCCCTGTTCGACTCCGCACTGGACTATCTGGCGACGGAACGGCCCGGCCCGGTATGGCTTGGCGTGTGGTCCGGCAACGCGAAGGCGATTGCCTTCTATGAGAAGGCAGGGTTCACGCGTGTCGGTACGTACGATTTCAAGGTCGGGGAATCGACCGATCTGGAATTCATCTATCGACGCTGAGGCGGTGGGCGAAAACGCGGGGGCAATCGACACGCTGCAGCCAACCACGGCATCGTCGCCGATTCGGCGGCGCTGCCGAACGAACAAGCCGGCCACGCCGGCCCGCCACCGCACGACAACGCCCACCCGCCCGCTCAATAGCGGCTCCGCCCCCACAGCGTCTTCGGCTCGTCGAGCAAATGACGCAACCCGCTGCGCTCGATCGTGATTGCCGCGACTTCATTCACCCGTTCGAGCACCGCGTTCTCGTCGACCGACAGCACGCGCCGATCCTCCATCAGCACCCTTCCGCCCACCATCGTCATGCACACGTCGGCCGCGTTCGCGAAGCACGTCACGCGATACACGGGCATGTTCATCGGCATCATGTGCGGCCGGAACAGGTCGACGAGGATGAGGTCGGCGAGCTTGCCGGCTTCGAGCGAACCGGCCTCGTGATCGATCGACAGCGCCTTCGCCGCGTCGATCGTCACCATCTCCAGCACCTTGCCGTGCGGCAGCACGTCCGGGTCGCGGAAATGCCGGCGGTGGTAATGCATGCACTGCCACATGTGGCGGAACATGTCGTAGCCGCGATCGGGCGCCGCACCGTCCGATGCGATCGCCACCGTCACGCCCGCATCGATCAGCTCGGGCACCGGGCAGCGCCCGATGATCGACATGATCGCGCTCGGGTTGTGGACGATCGCGGTGCCCGTCTCGACGCACGCCGCGATGTCGTCGTCGGTCAGGTCGATGCTGTGCGACATGAACGACGTCGGGCCGAGCAAGCCGAGCTCGCGATGCGCGAACGCGAGCGTGCCCGCGCGGTGGCCGTCCTGCGTGAACGTCAGCCCGCGCTCGCGTGCGAGCGCGCCGTAGCGGGCGGCCTGGTCGCGGAAGTCGTGCTCGTATCGCGCCAGCTCGGGATCGTGTTCGGGCCCGTACACGGGCAGCGTGAGCGCGATGCGGATCCGGCCGTCGGCATCGCCGTGGCATTCGTCGACGATGCGCTCGCATACGTCGAACATCGTGTCGAAACCGATGTCGCGCGTGTCGCTGCCCTCCGGCGTGTGGCGCGTATAGGCACGCGGCGCGGGCGGCCGCGACGGGCCGACCGCGACGATCGAGCGCGTACCGGTGCGCACGACCGCGTCGCAATGGCGTCGCGCGTAGGCCGGATCGTCGACGCGCATGATCGAATTGCCGCCGCCGAGCAGCGACACGCCGGTCGTCACGCCGGCCTTCAGGCGTTCGAGCGCGGCGAGATGCGATTCGGCCTCCCAGAACGCCTCGTCGGACGCGCGCGTGTAGATCGTCTCGGCCGCGGCCGACCACGCATCGCCGTCCGCGCCGCCGATCGTGCGCAGCATCGCGTGGCCCGCGTGCGCATGCGCATCGATCAGGCCCGGCAGCATGGCCTTGCGGCGCGCATCGATCGTGCGCGCGGCACGGTAACGCGCCTGCAGTTCATCGGTGCCGCCCACGGCGACGATGCGCTCGCCCTTGACCGCGACCGCGCCGTTCTCGATCACGCGCCGCTGCAGGTCCATCGTGATCACGCAGCCGTTCGCGATCAGCGTGTCGATCGCTTCGCGGTCGTCCTCTCGCATGCCCCCTCGCTTGTCCTCGGTAGTCATTGTTCAGTGTCCTGTTGTGGTTCGATGGGTCTTGCTGCCATCCAGTGGCCGAGTGGCCGAGCGGCCGGGCCGCCGGGTGGAACCCCGGCGGCCCGGCGACGGCGTCATGCACGAAAAACCGTCACGCCGAACCGACCGGCGCGGCGACCCGCGCCTTCAGCTTGCGCTGCACCGCGCTGATCACGACGAACACCAGCGCGTTCACCGCGAGCGCGACGAGCCCCGGGTTGATCGACGTCAGCGTGTTCGATGCGCCCGGGAACAGCGACGCGAGCGTCACGCCATAGTAGTTCGTCATCGCGATCACGATCGCGCCGGCGACGATGCCCGCGAACGCGCCTTCACGCGTGCCGAACGGCCGCTTCAGGAAGCTCGAGGCGAGCATCGGCACGAGCTGCGTGAGCAGGCTCGACGAGAAGATCGCGAGCGTGACGAAGGTCGCGCCGCCGCGCAGCACGAAGTAGACGACCACCAGCGTGAAGATCGGCAGCGCGATGCGCGCAACGCGCGTCACCTCGCGGTCGGTCGCGTTCGGCGCGAAGCCTTCGCGGTAGATGTTGCGCGCGATCGTCGTCGATGCGTTCAGCATGATCAGCGATCCCGGCACCAGTGCGGTGAGCAGCCCCGTGCCGCCGACGATGCCGACGAACCACGCAGGGAACGTCTGCTTCACGAGCCGCAGCAAAGCGAGATCGGTCTGCGCGCCTTCGAGCCCGTGCACGGTCATCACGGCCGCGAAGCCGACGAGGAACAGGAACGCGATCAGCACCTGGTACAGCGGCATCAGGATCACGTTGCGGCGCAGCGCGCGCTCGTCCTTCGCGACGTAGATCGCGGTGAAGCCGTGCGGATACAGGTAGTAGCCGAGCGACGTGAGCAGGATCGTCGAGTTGTACCAGCTCAGGTTGAAGCCGTGCTCCGGCATGCGCAGCAGTTCGGGATGCGCGGCGTCGATCTTCGCGAACATCTCGCCGAGCCCGCCGTAGTAGTGCATCGGCAGGTACAGGCCGAGGAAGATCGCGATCGCGAGGATCAGCACGTCCTTGAAGATCGCGATGCTCGCGGAGCCGTGGATGCCCGACACGACCATGTACACGGCCATCAGCGTCGCGGCGATCCAGATCGCGGCCGCCTGCGGAATCAGCCCATATGACATCTCCGACACGATCACACCGAGCCCGCGCAACTGGATCATCAGCAGCGACACCATCGCGAACACCGCGACGATCGACACCAGCACGCCGATCGCGCGGCTGTCGTACTTCGACGCGAAGTAGTCGGCGAACGACACGAGCCCGCGCGCCTTCGCGTAACGCCAGATCGCCGGCAACATCCAGTAGCCGATCACGAACGCGAGGCAGCCGTACGACAGGATGTAGAACGCGGGCACGCCCTTGCTGTAGGTCCAGCCGCTCGCGCCGAGGAACGAGAACGTCGAGAACGCCTCGCCGGCCATCAGCAGGAACGTGAGCAGCGAGCCGAAGCCGCGCCCGCCGACCGCCCACTGCTCGAGCGTGAGCTTGCGGCCGCGGCGCGCCATCACGCCGATGGCGAGCGCGAACACGGCGAACGCCGCGATGATGACGATCGACGCGTTCATCGCGCGTCTCCCGAACGGCCGGCGCGGGCCGCGTCGCGCTCGTCGAGATGGAACAGGATCGCGAGAATCGCGGCCGTGGCCGCCATCCAGACCAGGTTCCAGACGAGCAGGAACGGCAGCCCGAACAGCATCGGACGCGCCTCGGCAAGCGAGCCGCCCGCATACATCCCGACGAACGGCAACGCCGCCAGCAACAGTTTCAGTTTCATGAGTGCCTCCTCCGGAAGACGCGCGTGTGCGTCAGAACATCAGAACTTCTGGCGGATGCCGACCACCACCGCCACCTGCGACGTCGTCGTCGACGCGCTGTCGGTGCCGTCGATCCATGCGTGGCCGACACCCGACGACGCCTTCTGGTAGAAGCCGTTCACGTACACGTCGGTGCGCTTGGACAGCAGGTACTGCACGCCGGCCGATACCTGGTGGTAATGGCCGCTTTCGCTGGCGCGCGCGACCTGCGTATAGGTGTAGCCGGCCGCCGCCATCAGCGCGGGCGTGACCATGTAGCGCAGGCTGCCTTCGTAGTTGTTGAAACGCAGCGCGCCGCCCGTCGCCTGGCCGAAGTTCGAGCCCGTGTACAGCAGGCCGAGCGTTGCCGGCCCGATCGCGTAGCTGCCGCCCGCCCCCCAGATCTGCTGGCGGATCGCGCTCCCGAGGCTCGCACCGAACACCGATGCCGACGACGGATAGTAGTTGTCCGAAGCAACTGCGCCGCTCGTGCTGACCGCCGGATGGTTCACGCGCGCATACGCGGCGCCCGCGTTGAGCGGCCCGTTCACGTAAGTGACGCCCGCGCTCCAGCTGTTGTCGTTCGCGAAGCCGGTCGAGTTCGAGAAGCCGTATACGAGGTTCGCCTGCAGGCCCGCGATCGTCGGTGACACGTACTTCACCGCGTTGTTGAGACGGAACGTGTTGTTGATGTCGTCGTTGTCGAACGGGTGCGTCGAGTACTGCGCGAGGAAGCTGCTCATCTGCAGCGAGCCGAGGATGTCCTGCGTCGAGTTGTACTGGCGGCCGAGCGTCACCGCGCCCCAGTTCGCGCCGCTCAGGCCGACCCATGCCGAACGCCCGAACATCCGGCCGCCCTGCCCGAGCGCGCCGTTCGCGACGTTGAAGCCGTTCTCGAGGCGGAAGTTCGCCTTCAGGCCGCCGCCGAGATCCTCGGAGCCGATCAAGCCCCAGCGCGGCCCCGATTCGTTGCCGCCCGTGAACTGCCACAGCGAATGGCCTTTCGCGTTGTTCGTGTAGGTCACGCCCGCGTCGACGATCCCGTACAGCGTCACCGTCGACTGCGCGTGCGCGGCGCCGGCAAACAGCATTGCGATCGCGGCACCCATTGCGGCACCCGTCGCGACGCCCGTCTTCCCACCCTTCATTCGCACCATCTCCATCATCTCCTCTCCAAACCTGCTCATCGATGTTGTGTTTTGTCGGTCCTGCCCATGCATCCCGACCGGGTTGTATAGACAGTCGCTGGATGGTATCCAGCCGCAATCACATCAAGAAATGAAATGTTCAACTGGCCGGCAGTTGAAAATCGAATGAGAGGCGATGGAGGGGAAATGAGCGGGGGTCACGCGACCCCGCAAGGGAAACGAAAGCACGCAGGCCCGTTGGACGCGGTACGTTTTGATCGGACGTGAATGGCTTGCGTAAGCAAGCTGACGAAACGGCGACGCGTGAGGCGGCTATACGGTTTTCCCTGATAACCCGTGCATCGGCCGCCGCAACGCGGCATCGAACGGATTGGTACGTGGCCCGATCGCGTCGGCCTGGCGCCGCAGCAGTTCGACGACCATCGGCATCCGGTCGTCACCGAGGCGTGACGCGAGCGTGCCGACGCTCAACGCGCCGACCGGATAGCCAGTGCGATCGAGGATCGGCACCGCGACACCGGCCATCCCGTCGAGCACGCCGCTGTTGCGGCCCGCGTAGCCGAGCTGCCGCACGCGTTCGATCTCGGTACGCAGGTACACCTCGTCGAGCACGCCGTAGCCGCGAATGCGCGGCACGTTGAAGCGGATCACTTCCTCGCGTTCGGCTTCCGGCAGGAACGCGAGGATCGCAAGGCTGCCTTGTCCGACACCAAGCGCGATGCGGCCGCCGATGTCACCGGTAAACGAACGGATCGGAAACGGCCCTTCGCACAGGTCGAGACACACGGCGTCGAAGCCGCTCTTCACCAGCAGGAAGATGGTCTCGCCGAGGCTTGCGCACAGCCTCAGCAGCGCGGGACGACACAACGTGCGCATGCTGCTCGGGTTGCCGGCCTGCGCGGCGAGCGCGAAGAAATCGACACTCAGGCGGTACAGCTTCGACTGCTCGTCCTGTTCGACCATCCCTTCCGCGATCAGCGATTGCAGGATCCGGTGCGCGGTGCCCTGCGTGAGGCCGACGGCCTTTGCCAGATGCGTGACGCGCACGCCGTCCTGCTGCATGCCGGCCAGCGCGCGCAGGATCGCGAACGCGCGCTGCAGCATGCCGGTGCCCGGTGCGCCGGCCGCATCGGGCGCATCGACGGCGTCCTCGTCCGGGCGCGGCGCGCGTGCGGCCGGCGACGTTCCGGTCGAATTGGGTTCCTGCATGCCGGCTCTCCTCGATGATTTCATTGAACGGAATACGTGAGCCACCATTGTCGTCCCGCCGAAATTCCGCGGGCATCCGGGTGTGCACGGGATTGACGCGTGCATTTCGCGGCATTGCCACGCGCCACCCAGCGGAACGATCCGCCCGCGATTTCGCCAACCGTTCCGGTCAATAGAATTTTTCCGAAATTCCTCCCGTTCATCAGAATTCGAAATTGACGCGCCGAAATATGGCTGGCTAGAGTCCGCCACATCGGTACACCGGCCACGCGGTGTGCGAACCCGGAGCTTCCCATGTCGTTTCTCACGCTTACGGATCTGACGAAAACATTCGGCGAGCTCACCGCCGTCGCCGACGTCAACCTGTCGGTCGAACAAGGCGAATTCGTGTCGCTGCTCGGGCCGTCCGGCTGCGGCAAGACCACCACGCTGCAGATGATCGCGGGCTTCGTCGACGTCACGCGCGGCCGCATTGCGCTCGACGGGCAGGACATCACGCACCTGAAGCCGAACCGGCGCGGGCTCGGCATCGTGTTCCAGAGCTATGCGCTGTTTCCGCACATGAGCGTCGCCGAGAACGTGGGCTTCGGCCTCGACATGCGCGGCGTCGACAAGGCCGAGCGCGCCGAGCGCATCCGTGCGGCCCTCTCGCTCGTGCGTCTCGACGCGCTCGCGCACCGCTTCCCGCGCGAGCTGTCGGGCGGCCAGCGGCAGCGCGTCGCGATCGCGCGCGCGGTCGTGATCGAGCCGCCGGTGCTACTGCTCGACGAACCGATGTCGAACCTCGACGCGAAGCTGCGCGAGGACATGCAGTTCGAGCTGCGCGCGATCCAGCGCAAGATCGGCACGACGACGATCATGGTCACGCACGATCAATCGGAAGCGCTGTCGATCAGCGATCGCGTGGTCGTGATGGAAGCCGGCCGCATCACGCAAACCGATACGCCGTACCGCGCGTACGAACGCCCGGAGAACCGTTTCGTGTCACAGTTCATCGGCAAGGCGAACCTGCTGCCCGGCACGATCGTCGCGCACGACGGCGATGCGATCCGCATCGACCTCGGTCACGATCTCGCGGAAACGGGCCGGACCGCGCACCTGCCGGCGCGAGAGCGCGACATGCGCATCGGCGACGCCGTATCGGTGTGCATCCGCCCCGAAAAGCTGCGGCTGTGCGCGCCCGACGCGGGCCGCTTCGCCGCGACCGTCACGAGCCGCTTCTTCCTCGGCAGCCAGTGGCTGTACCGCGTCGACAGCGCGCTCGGCGAGGTGCTCGTGTGCTGCCAGAACGAAGGAGCGGAGCCGCTCGCGGAAGGGGCGCCGGTCGGGATCGACTGGCACAGCGACGCGGTGCGCGTGATGCGCCGGGAGGCCTGAATGGGACAGCCTACCCGTCCGCTCCCGACCGACGGCGCGCCGGCCGCGCTCACCCGCTCGGTCACGGTTTCCGCTGACGCCGCACCAGCACGCGCCGCCGCGCACACGATGCGCGCGACGTGGCGCGCACATGCGCCGCTGTGGTTGATGTGCGCGCCCGCGTTCGCGCTGTTCGCCGCGCTCGTGCTCGTGCCGCTCGCGATGACGTTCATGCTGACGTTCTACCGCTTCGATCCGGCCACCGGCCCGATCGCCGCGTTCCAGTTCGGCAACTACGCGGAAGTGCTCGGCTCGTCGTACTTCCACACGATCTTCGCGCGGACGTTCGGCATCGCCGCGTTGACCACCGCGATCTGCGTCGCGATCGGCACGCCGGAGGCATACGTGCTGTCGAAAATGCGCGACCCGTGGCGCTCGCTGTTCCTGCTCGCGATCCTCGCGCCGCTGCTGGTGTCGGTCGTCGTGCGCGCGTTCGGCTGGAGCATGCTGCTGAACACGAGCGGGCTCGTGAACCAGGCGCTCGGGCTCGCCGGCCTCGGGCCGTACAAGCTCGAATACACGACCTTCGCGATCGTGATCGCGCTGGTGCACGTGATGCTGCCGTTCATGGTGATCCCGGTGTGGACCGCGCTGCAGCGGCTCGATCCGCAGACCGAGCATGCGGCGCTGTCGCTCGGCGCATCGCCGTTCACGACGCTGCGCCGCATCGTGCTGCCGCAGCTGATGCCGGGCGTGCTGTCGGGTAGCCTGATGGTGTTCGGGCTGTCGGCGAGCGCGTTCGCGATTCCGGGCCTGCTCGGCGGACGCCGGCTGAAGGTCGCGGCCACGGCCGTCTACGATGAATTCCTCGGCTCGCTGAACTGGCCGCTCGGCGCGACGATCGCCGTGCTGCTGCTGGTCGCGAACCTCGTCGTGATGCTCACTTACTACCGCGTGCTCGAACGCCGCTACGCGCGCAGCCTCGGAGGCGCATCGCGATGAGAAAGAACGGCCCCTTTGCCCTCGTCTTCCACACGCTCGTGATCCTGTTCGTGCTCGCGCCGCTCGTGATCGTCGTGCTCGTCGCGTTCACGCCCGACGAGACGCTGACACTGCCGACACACGGGTTCTCGCTGCGCTGGTTCCGCGCGATCCTCGACTATCCCGACTTCGTCACCGCGTTCTTCAACAGCGTGAAGCTCGCGTTCGCGTCGGCGACGCTGTCGCTCGCGATCGCGCTGCCGGCGGGCCTCGCCATCGGCCGCGCGACGTTTCCCGGCCGCGCCTTCCTGAACGGGCTGCTGCTGTCGCCGCTCGTGATTCCCGGCCTCGTGCTCGGCATCGCGCTGCTGCGCTTCTTCGCGCTGATCGGCGCGACCGGCTCGTTCGCATGGCTCGTGCTCGCGCACATGGTCGTCATCACGCCGTTCGTGATGCGGCTCGTGCTCGCATCCGTCGCGGGCCTCGACCGCAGCATCGAGCAGGCCGCGTGCTCGCTCGGCGCGGCCCCGTGGACGACCTTCCGCCGCATCACGCTGCCGATGATCGTGCCCGGCATCACCGGCGGCTGGCTGCTCGCGTTCATCAACAGCTTCGACGAACTGACGATGTCGATCTTCGTCACGTCGCCGCAGACGGTCACGCTGCCGGTGCGCATGTACATGTATGCGACCGAGTCGATCGACCCGATGATGGCGTCGGTGTCGGCGCTCGTCATCTTCATCACCGCCGGCGCGATGCTGCTGCTCGATCGCGTGTACGGCCTGAACCGCATCCTGATCGGCCAACACTGATGACGACTTCCGTTTCCCGTTCCACCGGCATCCCGGACGACGGCGCGCAGTTCGTGCGCGTCGCCGAACGCGAACGTGCCGCCGTCGCGTTCACGCTGGACGGCCGCCCCGCGCTCGCGCTCGCCGGCGACACCGTGCTCACCGCCATCCTCGTTGCGCAGCGCCGCGTGCGCGTGAGCGAATTCAGCGGCAAGCCGCGCGCCGGCTTCTGCCTGATCGGCGCGTGCCAGGACTGCTGGGTGCGCACCGAGACCGGTGCGCGCGTGCGCGCATGCTCGACGCCGATCGCCGAAGGCATGCGGATTCTCACGTCCGCCCGGCCGGCCGCGACCGGAGACGCAGCGTGAGCGCCGCACTGCAACCGGTGATCGTCGGCGCGGGGCCGGCCGGCGTACGCGCGGCCGAAGCGCTGGTCGACGCGGGGCTGCGCCCGGTCGTGATCGACGAGAACGCGCGCTGGGGCGGACAGATCTACCGGCAGCCGCCGGCCGACGGCGCCTTCGCGCGCGGCAAGCGCACGCTGTACGGCTTCGAGGCCGCGAAGGCCGACGCCGTACACCGGACGATGGCCGCGCTGCTGCCGCATGTCGACTACCGGCCGAATACGCTTGCCTGGTCATGCGATGCAGGCCGCGTCGACACGCTGCAGGATGGCCGCGAAGTGACGGTGCCCTACTCGCACCTGATCATTGCGAGCGGCGCGACCGACCGCTTGTTGCCCGTGCCGGGCTGGACGCTCGCGGGCGTCTATACGCTCGGCGGCGCGCAAGTGGCGCTGAAGGCGCAGGGTTGCGCGATCGGCCGTCGCATCGTGTTCGCGGGCACGGGCCCGCTGCTTTACCTCGTCGCTTACCAGTATGCGAAGGCCGGCGCGCAGGTCGCGGCCGTGCTCGACACGAGCCCGCTGCGCCGCCAGGCCGCTGCCGCGCCCGCGCTGCTGCGCATGCCGTCGACCTTCGCGAAGGGGCTCTATTACATCGGCTGGCTGCGCGCGCACGGCGTCGCGATCGAAACGGGCGTCACGCTCGAGCGCGTGCTCGGCGACCCGCACGTGACGGGAATCGCATGGCGCGCCGCCGGTGACGGCGCACCGCCGCGCCTGCTCGACTGCGACGCGCTCGGTCTCGGCTTCGGCCTGCGCTCCGAAACGCAGCTCGCCGATCTCGCCGGCTGCCGGTTCAGGTTCGACCCGCTTAACCGCGCATGGCTGCCCGAGCGCGACGCGGCCGGCCGCACGTCGGTGCGCGGCCTCTACGTCGCCGGCGACGGCGCGGGCATCGCGGGCGCCGACGCGGCCGAGGCATCTGGCCGGCGCGCGGCACTCGCGTTGCTCGACGACGCCGGCATCGCGTCGCCCGTGCCCTCCGGCAAACCCGACGGGGCGACGCTCGAACGCACGCTCGCGCGCGTCGCCGCATTCCGGGCGGGCCTCGAAGCGGCGTTCGCGCCGCCGGTCGAGCAGGCCACACGCTGCGCGGACGACACGATCGTGTGCCGCTGCGAGGAGGTCGATGCAAGGACGCTGCGCCGCTGCGTCCGCGACGGCGCGGCAACCGAGCTGAACCGGCTGAAGGCGCTGACGCGCGTCGGAATGGGGCGCTGCCAGGGTCGCATGTGCGGCGACGCGGCCGCGCTCTTGCTGGCCGCCGAAACCGGTCGCCCCCTCGCCGACGTCGGACGGTTGCGTGCGCAACCGCCCGTGAAGCCGTTCCCGATCTCGGCCGCGCTGGCGGGCGACGATGTCGCGGCGATTCCCGACGAGGCACGCGATGAATGAGACCCGGCATTACGACGTCGCGATCGTCGGCGGCGGCCTCGTCGGCGCGTCGGCCGCACTCGCGCTGACGCGGCGCGGCTTGCGCACCGGGCTGTTCGAGCGGCGCGATTGCGGTGCGCAGGCGAGCGGCGTGAACTACGGTGGCGTGCGCTGCCAGGGTCGGCCCACCGAACAGCTGCCGCTCGCGCTGCGTGCGCGGCGCATCTGGGATCGCCTGCCCGAACTGATCGGCATCGACGGCGAATTCGTCGTGTCGGGCCACCTGCGGCTCGCGCGCAGCGACGCCGACCTCGACGCGCTCGATGCCTACGCGACGCTCGCCGGCGAACACGGCCTGCCGCTGCAGGTGATGCGCGGCGATACGTTCCGGCGGCGTTACCCGTGGCTCGGCCGTGCGGCGCTCGGCGGCTCGCTGTGCGAGACCGACGGTCACGCCAACCCGCGCCTCGTGTCGCCCGCGTTCGCGCGCGCGGCCCGCGCGGCGGGCGCGGACGTGTTCGAGCACACCCCCGTCGACGACGTTCACCACGACGGCACGCGTTTTCACTTTCAGGCAGGCGGCCGCGCCTGCACCGCGACGTGGCTGATCAACTCGGCCGGCGCGTGGGCGAACACGATCGCCGAACGCTTCGGCGAAGCCGTGCCGATGGAGCCGATCTACCCGAACATGTGGGTGACCGAACCGCTGCCGCAGTTCATCATGCACAACCTCGGCGTGTATGGCGGCGGCGTGTATGCGCGGCAAGTCGCGCGCGGCAACTGCGTGATCGGCGGCGGGCGCGGCCGCGGCGACGGCGAATTCGGCCAGCCCTCGGTCGATACGACGCGCGCGGTGATGCGCGATGCCTGCGCGCTGCTGCCTGCGCTGCGTGACGCACTGCTGATCCGCACGTGGAGCGGCGTCGAAGGCTGCACGCCCGACCACAACCCGATCATCGGCGCGAGCCGCACGACGCCGCGCCTGCTTCATGCGTTCGGTTTTTCCGGCGGCGGCTTCCTGCTCGCGCCGGGCGTCGGCGACGTGCTCGCCGATCTCGTCACGACCGGCGAAACCGCCACCCCGCTCGATGCATTCTCGATCGGCCGCTTCTTCCGCGAAGCCGAGCCGACCGCCCCTTTCCGTCAAGAGGAGACCCACAAATGAAACTGCCCGCAACGATCGCGGCGGCCGCCGCCCTCTGCATCGCAGGTGCCGGTACGCCCGCGTTCGCGCAAACGAAGACGATCTACGTCGGCATGAACGGCGGCCCGATGGAGAAGGCCTACACGAGCCAGGTACTGCCCGACTTCGAGAAGGCGAACAACGTGAAGGTCGTCGTCGTGCCCGGCACGTCGTCGGACGTGCTCGCGAAACTGCTCGCGAACCGCAACAAGCCGCAGATCCACGTCGCGTTCCTCGACGACGGCGTGATGGCGCGCGCGGTCAGCCTCGGCGTGTGCCAGAAGCTCGACGATTCGCCGGTGCTGAAGGAGTTGTATCCGTTCGCCCGGATGAAGGACGACGTCGGCGCGGGTGTGCAGCTCGGGATGACCGGCATCGCGTACAACAAGAAGCTGTTCGCCGAGAAAGGCTGGACGCCGCCGACGTCGTGGATGGATTTCGCCGATCCGAAATACAAGGGCAAGGTCGTGTTCCAGTCGGCGTCGAGCAGCACGTTCGGGCTGCACGGCTTCCTCGCGATCAACCGGCTGCTCGGCGGCAACGAGCAGAACGTCGAGCCCGGCTTCAGCAAGTGGGCAAGCACGGTCGGGCCGAACGTCGTCGAGTACATCCCGAACTCGGCGAAGATCTCGGAGATGGTGCAGACCGGCGAAGCCGGCCTGTTCCCGCTCACACCGACCGGCGTCGGCGACCTGCAGGACAAGGGCATCCCCGTCGCTTACGCGAACCCGAAGGAGGGCCCCGTGCTGCTGCTCGTCGACCTGTGCGTGGTCGCGAACAATCCCGATCCGCAGCTCGCGCAGAAGCTCGCGCAGTTCCTGCTGTCCGCGCCCGCGCAGACGAAGGCGGCCGAGGCCGGCAAGCAGATTCCGACCAACCGTCTCGCGAAGATGCCCGCCGCGATGCAACAGAGCCTCGGCAATGTCGACGATCTCGTGCGCAAGGTGACCGTGGTCGACTGGACCGCGATCAACGCGCGCCGCGCGCAGTGGGATACGCGCTGGAACCGGCAGATCGAGCGGTGACGGCATGCCGGGCGCGCGGGCACGGCCGCGCGCGGCATGACCATCATTTGCGGGAGTGATGACACTCCCCTTTTTCTGCGGATTTGACCGGGGAGCGGCGGGCCGACAACACTAGCCCGCAGTGCCGCAAAGACGGCACGCGCCCGCCCCCCTTCAGAGTCCGCCATGTACCCGACCGACACCGTGCAATCCCCGAGCGCCGCCCGGCCGCTCGCCGACCGGCAGCTGCGCCGGATCGTCATCGCCTCCGTCGCCGGCAACGCGATGGAGTGGTACGACTTTTTCGTGTACGGCACGGCCGCGGCGCTCGTGTTCGGCCACGTGTTCTTTCCGCCCGGCGCGTCGCCGCTCGCGGGCAGCCTCGCCGCCTTCGCGGCATTCGCGCTCGGCTTCGTCGCGCGGCCGCTCGGCGGGATCGTGTTCGGCCACGTCGGCGACCGCTACGGGCGCAAGGCGTCGCTCGTGTGGACGCTGCTGATCATGGGCGCATCGACCTTCGCGATCGGCCTGCTGCCAACCTATGCGCAGGTCGGCCTGTGGGCACCGGCGGCGCTCGTCGTGCTGCGCCTGCTGCAAGGCATCGCGTCCGGCGGCGAATGGGGCGGCGGCGTGCTGATGATCAGCGAGAACGCGCCGCCCGAGCAGCGCGGCTACTACGCGGCGTGGAGCCAGCTCGGCGTGGGCGGCGGCTTCGTGCTGTCGTCGGCCGCGTTTCTCGCCGCGCAGGCGCTGCCGGACGATATGTTCCGCACCTGGGGCTGGCGGCTGCCGTTCCTCGCGAGCATCGCGATCTTCGCGATCGGCATCTATATCCGTCGCCACCTGCCCGAAAGCCGCGACTTCGAGCAAGCCGGCCAGCGCGGCGCGCACACGCATCTGCCGATCGTCGAGTGCATCCGCCGCCATCCGAAGGAAATCCTGCTCGCGATGGGGCTGCGCGTGGCCGAGAACGGCGGCGCCTACATCTTTCTCGCGTTCTCGCTCGTCTACGGCAAATACGTCGGCATCCCGAACGGCGTGATGCTGACCGGCGTGATGATCGCGATGATCGTCGAGATGGGTGCGATGCTCGCGTGGGGACGGCTGTCCGACCGGATCGGCCGCAAGCCCGTGTACCTGATCGGCGCGCTGAGCCTCGTCGCGTGCGCATTCCCGTTCTTCTGGCTGCTCGACACGCGCGTGACGCCGCTCGTCTGGCTTGCGCTGACGGTCGGCACGGCCGTCAGCCACGGCGCGATGATCGGCACGCTGCCCGCGCTCGTCGGCGAGCTGTTCAGCACCGAGGTGCGTTACTCGGGCGTCGCGCTCGGGCATGAAGTCGCGTCGATCTTCGCCGGCGGGATGTCGCCGCTGATCGCCACCGCGCTGCTCGCGCGCTATCACGCATCGTGGCCCGTGTCGCTGTTTCTCGTCGCGCTCGGCCTCGTCACCGTCGCGACGCTGTGCGTGATGCGCGAAACGCGGATCGTGAGGGCCGCTCCCGCTGCTCCCGCTACCAACACGCGCGGCGACACGGCGTGACCCCGACGCTTCGATCCGCGCAAGCGGGCCGATCCGCACCGGCGGGCGGCGAACACGGCGGCGGCCGGCACGGCCGTTCCAGGCGCGTGCCACCGGCCGCGCCCGCCACCCCGGCGCGCCGCCTAGTTGCCGCCCTCCCGCCGCGCACCGTCGAACGCCGGCGCGAGCCCGAGGTGATCGAGGAGCCGCGCGAATTCGCCGAGCCGCTGCCGCATGTACGCGGGCACGTCGACCGCCGCATAGTCGTGGAAGCCCGCACCCGTGCGCACGCCGTCGCGCCCGGCTTCCATGTTGCGCACGACGCTCGCGGCCGGCGCGAAACGCGGGCCGATCTCGCCGGCCAGGTACTTCGACGCGTAGTACAGGATGTCGCAGCCGCCCCAGTCGATGAATTCGAGCAGCCCGAGCACCGCGAAGCGCGGGCCGAAACCGGTGCGGATCGCCGTGTCGATGTCCGCCGCGCTCGCGACGCCCTCCTCGACCATCCGTGCGGCCTCGTTCATCGCGAGCGCCTGGATGCGCGGCACGATATAACCGGGCGCCGGCCCGCAGATCACCGGCTTCTTGCCGACACGTTCGAGCAACGCGGCGAGCGATTCGACGACGGCCGGATCGGTCGCATCGCTGCGGCTGATCTCGACGAGCGGCATCAGCAGCGCGGGGTTCAGCCAGTGCGCGTTCAGCATCCGCTCCGGATGCGCGACGTAGCGTTGCAGCTCGGTGACGACGAACGTCGACGTCGTCGACGCGATCGTTGCATGCGCACCGACATGCGCGCCGAGCCAGCGCAGCGCGTCGGCCTTCGCATCGAGCACTTCGGGCAACGCCTCGAACACGATGCCGGCCTGTCGCACCGCATCGGCCGCACCGTCCCGGGCGACGAGCGCGATGCGCGCGACCACGGCTTCGGCCTGCGCGGCGTCGATGCGGCCGAGCGCGACCTGCGCATGCAGCGGCCTCTCGATCTCGTCGCGCGTGCGTGCCTCGAAGGCACGCCATCCGGCCGCGTCGCGCGGCTTGAAGTCGACCAGCGTCACGTCCAGCCCCGCGAACGCGAACACGAGTGCGATCCCCTGCCCCATGCGCCCCGCGCCGAGCACGTGGACACGCGTCACATCGGCGCCCGCCTTCATGCCGCGTACCCCGCGTCGAGCAGCGCGCGCATCGCGTCCATCGACAGCGCGGCGAGCCCCAGCCGCTCCAGCGTGCGGCCTTCCGCATACAGGTCGCGCACCGCGACCGCGCTCGCAATGCTCAGCAGCCCCTGCGCGACGGGCGTCGGCACACCGGCCCGGCGCCCGCACGACACGATGAACGACAGCCCGAGCCGGGTGTCTTCGAGCATGTAGCGATGCGTGCGCAGATCGATCTTCTCGCGCCAGTCGCCGCTATCGGTCAGCTTGCCGTGCGCGCCGCGCCCGTACATCCATTCGTCGCCGTCGGTCGCGTAGTGATCGGCAAGCGGGAAATGCGGCGCCGGGTAACCGAGCGCCTCGCGCACCACGATGCGTTCGGCGTCGAGCGCGTTCGTCACGCGGCGGATCGACGGCTGCGTGCCTTCGTTGTGGATGTCCCATGCGTCGAAGTGTTCGAGCGGCCCGGCGTTCATCAGGATCAGCGGCGGATGGATCACGGGGCCCGCGTTCATCAGCGCGCCGGACAACGCATCCTCGACCGGTTCGACCGACGGATAACCCGCGCGCAGCACGTCGAACGCCCAGCCGGACGCGTTCGCCGGAAACACGCCGGTCGGCAGCCGCGTCGCGTACGCGCTGATCACGACGTCGTTGTCGCCGTGCCTGCGCACGAGATACGGCAGCGTGCCCGTCTCGGCGAAGGCGACGCGCGAACGGTTGCCGGCATCGGCCGCCGCGCGCGCGAACACGACGCTGCCGAACGTGCCGGGCGGCAGGAACACGACCTGGCCGTCCTCCAGCAGCGGCGCGACCTGCGCGGCGAGCGCGTCGTGCGAGGTGGCCGGCAGCGGCACCACGACGAGCCGCGCGCCGCGCAACGCGGCCGCGAGATCGCCGGTCAGGCGGATCGCGCCGGGCGCGTCGCCGAGCGGCACCGTCCGCTTGCCGCGATAGTCGGTCACGTTCAGCACGCCAAGCTCGCGCAGCCGCGCGTGCGGCTCGCGGTCGCGCCGCCACCACGTCACGTCGTGGCCTTTCTCGAACAGGTCGATGGCCGCCGCATGGCAGCCGTGGCCGCCGCCCAGAACACATACCTTCATCGTCTTCTCCCGGTGAATGAGTGCTTCCGAGACTACGCGCCCGCCCCCGCCGCGTCGCTTCAAAACGCGCAACGGCGCGCCCGTTCGCGCAACGCAATCGGGGCGACACGCACGAAACCGCGCCCCTGCATCCGATACGAGGTCCGTGAATGGATATCGCCCTTTCCCGCCATGCGCCGAATAGGCTCGGCACGCTGCACGCCCCCGACGAAGTCGAACGCGCGGTCGCGCACCGGCTCGGGCCGCACCGGATGGCCGCACGCGGCCGCGATCCGTTTCATGCGGAGCTGTACGAAGTGCCGCTGCATCACGGCGCGCTGCTCGAACTCTGCTACGGCCGCGAAACGCGCATCGACTTCGGCGACGATGCCGGTCACTTCCTGTTCAGGCTGACGCTCGCCGGCGCCTGCGAGCTGCAGGCCGGCAGCGTCGTCGCACGCGCCGGCCCGGGCGAGCTGACCGTATCGTCGCCCGCGCTCGCCAGCCGCCTGAGCACGAGCCCCGATTGCCGCAACCTCGTGCTGCGGCTCGAACGCGGCGCGCTCGAACGCAAGCTGCAGCACATGCTGCGGGCAACGCTCACGCGGCCGCTGCAGTTCGATCTCGCGGCCGGCGGCACCGGCACGGGCGCCGCGCTCGTGCTGCCGACCTTCGAATACCTGTGCAAGCTCGGCGCACAACCGCGCATCGGCACGGCCTCGCCCCTCTTCGGCGCCGATCTCACCGCGTGGCTGATGTCGCTGCTGCTCACGCACCTGCTGCACTCGTACAGCGACGCGCTCGCACGCGGCACGCCGCCGTTGCCGGCGCACGTGCGCCGCGCGTGCGATCACGTCGACGCGCACCTCGGCGAGCCGCTCGCGCTCGCCGCGCTGGCGGCCGTCGCGGGCGTCGCGCCCCGCACGCTGCAGCACGCGTTTCGCGCGTTCCTGCACACCACGCCGGCCGCCTACGTGCGCGAGCGCCGGCTCGCCGCCGTGCACGCGGCGCTGCAACGCGGCGACGCGTGCAGCGTGACCGACGTGCTGATCGCGCACGGCATCCATGGCTTCGGCCATTTCGCGAAGGCGTATGCGCGGCGCTACGGCCATGCGCCTTCCGTCACCGCGAGGCAATCCCGATGACGCACACCGCAACCGGCCGCCCGGCGGCCCCGACCCGCGTGGAATCCGCGCCGCACGACAGCGACCTGTCGGAACTGCGCGTGCAGGATCTCGACCTCAACCTGCTGAAGACGTTTCGCGCGGTCTACGAGGAGCGGCATGTCGGCCGCGCGGCGCTGCGGCTCGGGGTCACGCAGCCGTCCGTCAGCCATGCGCTCGGCCGGCTGCGGCTGATGTTCCGCGACGCGCTGTTCGTGCGCACCGGCACCGGCGTCGAGCCGACGCCGCGCGCGCAGCGGCTGGCGATCTCGGTCGACAAGGCGCTCGCGATCCTGCAGGACGTGCTCGACGAAGGGTCGCGCTTCACGCCCGACAGTACGCAGCGCGTGTTCCGCCTGCACATGAGCGATTTCGCCGCGAGCGCGTTCCTGCCGACGCTGCTCGCCGCGTTCGACCGCCGCGCGCCGGGCGCGGTGATCGAGACGCTGCACGTCGACGAATGCCAGCTCAACGTCGCGCTCGAATCGGGGCGCATCGACTTCGCGCTCGGGCATTTCGCCGACGCGTCGAGCCACTTCCAGCGCACCGCGCTGCTGCACGAGCGCTGCGTGCTGCTGATGCCGCGCCGCACCGCGCAGCGCGTCGCGCTCCCCGACGATTACGTGCTCGATGGCGAGGCACCCGATACATTGCGCTTCGTCGCGGTCACGTCGCATCCGCAATCGATGCAGCTGCTGGAACGGCACGGGCTGATGCCGCGCGTGCGCGCGGCGCTGCCCGATTTCATGGTGGTGCCCGCGCTGCTGCGCGACGGCGACTATGCGCTGATCCTGCCGGAGACGATCGCGATCACGTTCGCGGCGCGTCAGCCGTGTGCCCTGTACGAGATCGCCGGTGCGGGCGAATGGGCCGTCAACGCGTACTGGCACCGGCGCTTCGACGCGGACCCCGGCCATCGCTGGTTGCGCGCGCTGCTGCTCGAACTGTTCCACATCGGCGAGCTGGCGCCGTTCGACGCATGGCTCGCGCCGCAACCGCCCGCCTGCGCATGACGGCGCGAAGGGCTCGGACGGCGCAAGCGGGCAGCGGCGCGCGCCGGTCAGAACGACGTGAGGATGCCCGCGACGATCGAGCTCGCGGTTGCGCCCGGCTTGGCGACCGCGACGCCGCCGCCTGCCGCGCCGTTGACGACGAAGCGCGCATGCGCGCCGTTGCGCACCATCGCGGCGCCCGTGTACAGCACCGTGCGCTTCGACAGCGGATAGTCGAAACGGATGCCGTACGAATCGGCGTTGCCGTCGCTGTCCGCGACCTTGCGGTAATGACCGACGCTCAGCAGCAGCGACGCACGCCCGATCGGCACCGTCGCGCTCAGCTCCATGATGTCGCTGTGCGGATACGCGCTCTGGCTGTCGATCGCGGTCGCGACGTCGGGGCCGCCGCGATGGCGCAGGTACAGCGCGGCGACCTTCACGACATTGAAGTCATACGAAATCGCGCCGAGCGTGTAGTTGCCGTTCGCGGCCGGGCTCGTGTCGCCGAGCGCGGCCGCGGCCACCGGGCTGAACTTCTGCTGCATGTAGTCGATGTCGACCGACAGGCCGCCGCGCACGTAGTTGAGCCCCGCGCCGTACGTATCGCCGAGCGTCGCCGGCTGCCCGGCCGCGCCGTTGGTGCCGCGCGCGGCCATCGCGCGCAGCAAGAGGCCCGCATAGCGCGGCGACGTATAGCGCATCGAGTTGCGCACGCGCAGGAACGCGGGCCCGACGAAGTTGTTCGTCGCGTTGCCCCACGCGAGCCCCGCGCCGAGTCCGGGCAGGCTGTACGTGACGAGCGTCGTGTGCAGGATCGTGTAGAGCTCGCCGAACTGCACGCCGCCGAACGGCCCCGTGATGCCGACCCACGCCTCGCGGCCGAACAGCGCGCTGCTGTTCGACAGCGCGCCGCTGGCCGCGTTGAAGCCGTCCTCCAGCTTGAAGATCGTCGCGTAGCCGCCGCCGAGATCCTCGACGCCCTTCAGCCCCCACTGCGAAGCGAACAGGTTGCCGCTGCCCATGCGCGTCACGTGGTTCGGCCCGGCGTTCGCGTATTCGATCGCGGTGTCGACGCGGCCGTAGAGCGTCACGCTCGATTGCGCGAATGCAGGGAGCGCCGCGCAGGCCAGCAGCGCGGCAAGCGGTACGGCAAGCCGGTCGGCCCGCCCGTTCGGTTGGTTCATCGTCGTCGTCCCGTAGAGGTTCCGGCGCCTGTCGGTATCGCGCCGGCTGGTGTGAAGCGCGTTCGCCGCGAAGGGCCAACGCTGCCGATCAAAAACGGGCCGAGTCTAGGAACGACAATTTCGGACGTCGACGCAATGCGCTCTATAACGCTTATAGATGCGCCGCATGATGCGCGCGCGCCCCGCTGCAAGCGCGCCGCGCGGCGGCCGGCGCGCGTCACCCTGGTGTTTTCTTTATCCGGGTCGGTAGATGCCCGTGTGGCGCGGCTGTCACTCCGGCTATGGCGGCCGGATTTGGCCGACTACGCTGCGTCTCCGACACGTGCCCTCCGCACGCTTTCGCGCCGCGACGGCGCCCGGCCCGCGAGGCCGCTGCCGCGCATCCCCACCGCCCGCTCCTGGAGAATCCGCATGTCCGCATCCACGGCCCGCGCTGCCGACGGCAAGCGCTATACGTACGAATGGTATGTCGTCGTCATCTGCATGCTCGCGTACGTCTTTTCGTTCGTCGACCGCCAGGTCCTCGTGCTGATGATCGAGCCGATCAAGCGCGACCTGCATCTGTCCGACACGCAGTTCAGCCTGCTCAACGGCTTCGCGTTCTCGCTGTTCTATGCGGTGATGGGGCTGCCGGTCGCGTATCTCGCCGATCGCTACGCGCGCCCGCGGATCATCTCGCTCGGCATCGCGCTGTGGAGCGTCGCGACCGCCGCGTGCGGGCTCAGCCAGCATTTCGTGCAGATGTTCATCGCGCGCATGGGCGTGGGCGTCGGCGAGGCCGCGCTGTCGCCCGGCGCGTATTCGATGCTCGCCGACTACTTTCCGAAGGAGAAGCTCGGGCGCGCGATCGCCGTGTATTCGCTCGGTTCGTTCATCGGCGGCGGCGTCGCGTTCCTGATCGGCGGTTACGTGATCGCGCTGCTCAAGCATGCGAGCGCGTTCACGCTGCCGGTGGTCGGACAGGTGCATGCGTGGCAGGTCACGTTCCTGATCGTCGGGCTGCCGGGGCTACTGGTCGCGCTGCTGTTCGCGGCGACCGTGCGCGACCCGCAGCGCAAGGGGCTCGCACAAGATCGCTCGGGCGCCGTGCGGCGCGTGTCGATGCGCGATTCGCTGCGCTTCGTCGGCACGCATCGCGCGACCTTCGCGTGCCACTACCTCGGCTTCTCGTTCTACGCGATGACGCTGTACTGCCTGCTGAGCTGGACGCCCGCGTTCTATATCCGCCGCTTCGGGATGACGGCCGTCGAAGCCGGCTACACGCTCGGCATCGTGCTGCTGGTCGCGAACACGGCCGGCGTGTTCTGCGGCGGCTGGCTCAACGACTGGCTGCTGCGACGCGGCCGCAGCGATGCGCCGATGCGCGCCGGCGCGATCGGCGCCGCGTGCATGGTGATTCCCGCGACGCTGTTCACGCAACTCGACTCGCTGCCCGCTTCGCTCGCGATGCTCGTCGTCGCGATGTTCTTCGCGTCGTTCCCGATGCCGACGTCGACCGCCGCGATGCAGACGCTCGCGCCGAACCAGATGCGCGCGCAGATCTCCGCACTGTTCCTGCTCGTGTCGAACCTGATCGCGCTCGGCATCGGTACGACCGTCGTCGCGCTGTTCACCGATCGCGTGTTCGGCGCGCCGGCGGCGGTCGGCCATTCGATGTCGATCGTCAACGTCGCGGCGGCCACGCTCGCCGCGCTGCTGCTCGCCGCCGGCTGCCGGCACTATCGCCGCAGCCTCGATCGCGAGCGCGGCCATGCGTCGGCAGCGGCACCGCAGGCAACCGAGGCGGGCAACGCAATCGCCGCGCGCTGAACAACGGGCGCACTCCGACGCCAGCCATCATCCATCCCACTGATTCAGGCATCGCTTTTTAATCGATTTGATTTATGCGATGCCCGTCCCTATTCTCGATCGCATGACGGCGCGGTGTCTGCCGCGCCGCTTTCCTCGTACCCCACGGAATTTCCCATGCAAGCGAACCGCCACCAGGTCCGGATCGACGCGCTGATCGACGCGGCGCAGGACATCCGCTGTTTCCGGGTTTCGCGCATCGACGGCCAGCCGTTCGACGCGTATGAACCCGGTGCCCATATCGACGTCACCGCGCCGTCCGGCGTCACGCGGCAATACTCGCTGTGCGGCAACCCCGACGAACGCGGCAGCTACCTGTTCGCGGTGAAGAAGGAGGCGCAGTCGCGCGGCGGCTCGCGTTCGCTGCACGACGACGTGCAGGTCGGCGCCGAGCTGTCGATCGGTACGCCGCGCAACCTGTTTCGTCTGACGGATGACGCGAGCGAGCACGTGCTGATCGCGGCCGGCATCGGCATCACGCCGCTGCTGTCGATGGCGTATGCGCTGCACCGGCGCGGCGCGCGCTATCGACTGCACTATTTCGCGCGCAGCCGCGACCATGCCGCCTTCGTCGACGAACTGTCGGCCGAGCCGTTCGCGTCGCACGTGACGTTCCACTACGGCGTCGAGCCCGACGCGCTCGCGGCCGCGCTGGGCCGCTGCGTCGAATCGGTCGACGCACACGCGCACGTCTATACGTGCGGCCCGGGGCCGTTCATGGAGGCGGTCGTCGCGGCAGCCGCGACGCGCGTGCCAGAAGACTCGATCCATCTCGAACGTTTCGCGGCGGAACCCGTCGCCGCCGATGCGGGCCCGGCAGAAACCGGCCCCACCCCGGCCGATGGATTCGAGGTGCGCCTGCAACGCAGCGGGCAATCGGTACGCGTCACGCCCGACACGTCGATCGTCGACGCGCTCGCCCGCATCGGCGTCGAGGTCGACACGTCGTGCGGCGAAGGCGTGTGCGGCACCTGCATGGTGCCCGTCGTCGACGGCGAGCCCGATCATCGCGACCACTGCCTCAGCAAGGCCGAGCGCGCGAGCAACACGGTGATCTGCTGCTGCGTGTCGCGTGCGCGCTCGGCGGTACTGGTGCTCGATCTCTGACACATCCGGCACGCGCCGGCCGCCGTCACGCGTTGTCGAACCCCTCGACAAGCTCGGCCAGCAGCGTGCGCATCCACGCGTTGCCTTCGTCTTCATGGAAATGCTCGTGCCAGTGCATCGTCACCGGCGCGGGCGGCAGCGTGACGGGCAGGTCGTACAGGCGGAACGCGTTGTCGCGGTTCAGGATCTGCGCGAGCCGCTTCGGCAGCGTCGCGTACAGATCCGTGACCGACAGCACGCTCGGCAGCGCGACGAAATGCGGCACCTCGAGCGCGATGTTGCGGCCCACGCCCTGCGCGCGCAACGCGTCGTCGAGCGCGTGGTGGCTGTGCTCGACCGATTTCACGTTGACGTGCGCGGCGCGCACGAATTGCTCGAGGCTCAGCGCGCCGCCGCTCGGCAACCCGCGCCGGCGGCCCGTCATGCACACATACGTTTCCTCGAACAGCACCTGGTGGCGCGTGCGCGGCATCAGTTCCGGCAGGTTGCCGATCGCGAAATCGAGCCGGCTCGCGCGCAGCGCTTCCTCGATCTCTTCCACCGGCAGCGGCTGCACGCTCAGCGTCACGCGCGGCGCGCGCTCGCGCAGCGCCTGGCAGATCGCCGGCAGGTACGCCATCTCGCCCGCATCCGACAGCGACAGCCGGAACGTGCGCGTGCTGGTGGCCGGATCGAAGCGCTCCGCGTAGCGCAGCGCCACGCGCACCATGTCGAGCGCCTTGCCGACGATGCCCGCGAGTTCGAGCGCGACCGGCGTCGGCTGCATGCCCGAGCGCGTGCGCACGAACAGCGGATCGTCGAACAGCGTGCGCAGCCGGCCGAGCGAATAGCTGACGGCCGGCTGCGACAGCGCGAGCCGCTCGCCGGCCTTCGTCAGGCTGCGCTCCTCGACGATCGCCTGGAATACGCGCAACAGGTTCAGATCGAGATGATCGACCGACGTCATCGTAGCCTCCATCATTTGCCGTATTTATTGATCCGCCAATTTTAGATCAATTTGACGGATATATAGCAGGAGACGAGACTGGGTGCTCGATACCGTGCGCTGCGCGGCCCGATTTCGCGACTCTTCCCCACGACAACGATGAGCGACATTCCCTACCAGACGATCGACACCCGTGCGTTGCACGGCCTCGCGCAACCCGACCGCATCGCGCCGGCGATGTATCACGATCCCGCGCTGTTCGAAGCCGAGCTCGAGCGCATCTTCTACCGCACCTGGATCTGGGTCGCGCACGAGAGCGAGCTGCCGAACCCGGGCGACTTCATCACGACGACGATCGGCCGCCAGCCGGTGATCGTCGTGCGCGACAAGACCGGCGAAATCAACGTGCTGCAGAACCGCTGCCGCCATCGCGGCGCGACCGTCTGCGAATCGCACAAGGGCAACGCAAAGGGCTTCACGTGCCCGTATCACAGCTGGTCGTACGCGCTCGACGGCACGCTGCGCGCGCTGCCCTACGGCGACGGCTACGAAGGCGTGTGCGAGAAAGGCGACCTGCCGCTCGTAAAGCTGCGCGTCGGCGTGTACCAGGGGCTGGTCTTCGCGAGCTTCAACGACACGATCGAGCCGCTCGAGGATTTCCTCGGCGGCGCGAAGCCGTGGATCGACCTGTTCATGAAACAGGGCGCCGGCTACCCGATCAAGGCGAACGGCGAGCACAAGTTCAAGTTCAAGGGCAACTGGAAGATCCAGCTCGAGAACACGACCGACCTCTATCACTTCCCGGTCGTGCACAAGTCGTGGATGAAGTCGATCGACGACGAGACGGCCGCCGCGATCACGAGCTTCATGACGAGCGAGGACGCGTTCTGCCGCGGGCTCGGCAACGGCCACAGCCTCGCGGTGCTGATGCCCGAGCTGATCGATCTCGACGAAGACGACGGCGCGCCGCTGCCCGAGCGCTTCGCGCCGCTCGCGGCGAAGCTCGCCGAGCGCCACTCGCCGGACGAAGTGCGCCGCATCGTGCGCTCGCTGATGGGTGTCGGCTTCAACCTGAACCTGTTCCCGAACCTCGCGCTGTCGATGGCGTTCTTCCGTGTGCTGCGGCCGATCTCGGCGAACGAAACCGAGATCCGCCACGTCGCGCTCGCAATGGACGGCGGCCCCGACGAAGCGAACCGCGAGCGGCTGCGCATTCACGAGCACTTCCAGGGCCCGTTCGGCTTCGGGAGCCCCGACGACGCGGAAGCGTGGGAGCGCGTGCAGCGCGGCGCGCACGCGGGCCCCGACGTGCCGATCCTCGTGAATCGCGGGCTGAACCGCGAGACGACCGCCGCGAACGGCGAAAAGACCGCCCATGCGACCGACGAAACCGGGATGCGCGAGGCCTACCAGCAATGGCGCAAGATGATGGAGCAGCAATGATGGACGACCGCAACGCCCTCTTTTCCGAGCAGACCTTCGCCCGCGCGGTCGAATTCGTGTGGCGCGAAGCCGAGATGCTCGACCGCCGCGACTATCGCGCCTGGCTCGACCTGTGGGCTCCGGCCGGCCATTACGTGGTGCCGATCGATCCCGACACGACCGATTTCGCCGCGACGCTGAACTACGTGTTCGACGACCAGGACATGCGCGAGAAGCGCGTGCAGCGGATGGTGTCCGGCTACTCGGCGTCGGCCGCCGACGCGGCGCGCACGGTGCGCACCGTGTCGCGCTTCACGCTGGAAAGCGGCAGCGCCGGCACCGTCGAGCTGAAATCGGCGCAGGTCGTCGTCGCGTACAAGCGCGGCGTCGCGACGCTGTTCGCGGCCGACGTCACGCACAAGCTGCACGTCGATGCCGAAGGCGAGATGCGGATTGCCGAAAAGGTCGTGCGCCTGATCGACTCGACCGAAGCGCTCAGCGCGATCGGCTTCCTGCTGTGAGCCGTGGCCGGTTCGCCGCTGCAAGCGCAAAGGTGAGCCGGCAACCTTCACCTTTCCGGACGACCATGCCCACACTCGAAGTATTCCTGCCCGCCGGCCATGACGATGCACGCAAGGCCGAACTGATCGCGCGGCTCAGCGGTGCGACCGTCAGCGCGATCGGTGCACCGCTCGAATCGGTGCGCGTGCTGCTCACCGAATTGCCCGCCACGCATATCGGCCTTGGCGGGCGCACCGCCGCCGACGGCGCGCCGCCGTCGCTGCCCGTGATCGTCGCGATCCTGATCGCCGGCCGCACCGATGAACAAAAGCGCGCGCTGATCGCCGCGTTGTCCGACGCGGGCGCGAACGTGCTCGATGCACCGCTGCAGGCCACGCGCGTGATCATCAAGGACATCCCGAACACCGACTTCGGCATCGGCGGCCGGACCGCGCGGGCGCTGGGGCGCTGACTATGGGCCGGGCGTCGCTCCATCATGCGCCGCGGGCGCGCCGTGATGTCCGTGATGTCCGTGATGTCCGTGATGTCCGTGATGTCCGTGATGTCCGTGATGCCCGTGATGCCTGCGATGCCTGCGATGCCTGCGATGCCTGCGATGCCTGCGATGCCTGCGATGCCCGTGACGCCCGTTGCGGCCTTAACGCGATGCAGCGGCTACGACTACACGCCCGCGAGCGGCAGCGTCACGCGGCAGTCGAGCCCGCCGCCCTCGGCCGGGCTCGCGCCGATCCGGCCGCCGTGGCGCGTCACGATGCTCTTGCACAGCGACAGTCCGATCCCGTTGCCGCCGGCCTTCGACGACGAGAAGCCGTCGAACAGCCAGCCGTGCGCGCCGGCCGCGATGCCGGGGCCGTTGTCGATCGCGCGCAGCTCGGCGTGCCCGGCCACGTTCGCGGTGCCGAGCGTCAGCATGCGCGGCACGCGATCGCAACCGGCAAACGCCTCGATCGCATTGAACGCGAGATTCAGGATCACCTGCCCGATCAGCACGCGCTCGCAACGGATCGGCAGCGGCGCATCGGCCTGCACGATCGCGACCGTCACGCCGGCATCCTTCGCACGCAGTTCGATGAAATACGCGACGTCCGCGAGGATGTCGCGCAGGTCGGCGAGCGCGACGACCGGCTCGCGCTTCACGATGAATTCGCGCACGCTCTTGATGATCAGCGCCGCGTGCTCGGCCTGGCGGTCCGCGCTGCGCAGCCCCCAGATCGCGTCGTCGACGGCGCCGCGCCCGTTCAGCCGCTGCACCGCCCCTTCGATGAAATTGCGCACGGCCGCGAGCGGCTGGCTCAGCTCGTGCGCGATCACGCTCGCCATCTCGCCCATCGCGTTGTAGCGGCCCGCGTGTTCGAGCATGCGCGCTTCGGCGCGGCGCGCGTCCTCGATCGCGACTTCGTCGCTCACGTCGCGGAACTGCACGAGCAGCCCGTCGAGATCGCCCTCGATCTCGACCTGCCGGCACAGGATGCGCAGCCAGCACGGCGAGCCGTCGCGGCGCACGATCCGGTAGCGCTGCGGCGCGGACGGGCACGCGGACGGCGCATCGTGCAATTGCGCGACGAGCCGGTCGCGATCGGCCTCGGAGCAGTAGTCGAGCACCTCGCCGAGCGCTTCGTCGGGCGCGAGCCCGAGCACGCGGCGGCCCGACTCGCTGATGAACTGCACGCCGCCGCGCGGCGTGACGACCGCGATACCTTCGTCGAGATCCTGCATGAATTCGCGCAGCCGCGCCTCGTAGCGGCGCAGTTGCTGGCGTACCGCCTCTTCCGCGCTGATGTCGCGGAACTGCACCATCACGACGTCGCGCCCGCGCAGCGGCACGTAGGTGGCGGTCGCCTCGGACAGCATGTCGACGCCCGTGCGCGACCGGTAGCACCATTCGTACACCTGCGGCCCGTCGACGAGCGCGCGATCCCATGCGCTCACGGCGATCTCGCGCTGGTATTTCGGCTCGGGACGCGTCATGTCCGGCGCCTTCAGCGGCAGCAGTTCCTCGACGGAAAAACCGAGCGCGATGCACGCGGCGCGGTTCGCCCACACGATCGCCTTCGTCTGCGCATCGTGCAGCAGCACGCAGGTGGTCAGCGCGTCGAGCAGCCGGTGGAAATCGTCTTCGTCAGGGAAACTCATGATCGGCTTCGGATGAAGGCGCGCGGCGTCGCGCGGCCGGAAAGCCAACATAGCACCGGCGCGCGCCGATCGCATCTGAAGATTTCTTTAGGCCGGCACGGAACCTCACCAGTCGCGCGGCCCAACGCACCAATTGCTGCGTGTTTTCGGCGTTTCTAGACTGGTTGCATCGTCGTGTTGCCACCCGAGACAGCACGCATGCCGCCCCGCATCCGAACCCCTATCCGTCCAGGAGACAACCATGCCGCAAGCCGCCCTCGCCATCGAACCCGCGCCGTCCTCCCAGCCCGTGGCAGGCACCGCGGCCGCGCGGTTGTCGCCGCTCGACGCCGTGATCGAAACCGTCGCCGCGCGCCGCGACGAATTCGATCGCCTGTCGCACGTGCCGCGCGACGTGATCGCGCTGTTCAGGCAGGCCGGCATCTATCGCGCGGGCACGCCGCGCCGCTTCGGCGGTGACGCGCTCGCGCCGACCGCCTTCCTCGACACGATCGAACGGATCGCGACCGCAGACGGCTCGGCCGCCTGGGTCGCGAGCTTCGGCTCCGCGAACGTCTATCTCGCCGCGCTGCCGCTCGAGACCCAGGCCGAGCTGTACGCGAGCGGCCCCGACCAGGTGTTCGCGGGCGGCCTGTTCCCGGTGCAACCGACGCAGGCCGCGCCGGGCGGCTGGCGCGTGAACGGCACGTGGAAATTCGCGAGCGGCTGCAAGGGTGCCGACTGGCTCGGCGTCGGCATCGCCGTGCCCGGCGCGCAGGACGCCGCGCCGAACAAGCCGCGCACGGCCGTGTTTCGCGCGGCCGATGTCGAGATCGTCGAGAACTGGAGCGTGGTCGGCATGCAGGGCACCGGCAGCCATGACCTGCGCGTCGACGACCGCTTCGTGGCCGAAGCGTGGACCTTCGTGCGCGGCGGCGAGCCGACCGTCGACGAGCCGCTGTACCGCTACCCGACCGTCGCGTATGCGGCGCAGGTGCTGGCCGTCGTCAATCTCGGCCTCGCGCGCGCGGCGCTCGACGTCGCGAACCGCATGTCGGGCGGCCGGCAGACGACGACCGGCGCGCCGCGCCTCGCCGATCGCGCGTATTTCCGCATCGAGCTCGCGAAGGCCGAAGCGCAGCTGCGCTCGGCACGCGCGTTCTTCTACGACGCAACCGACACGGTGTGGCAATCGATCCTCGCGGGCAATCCCGTGACGCCCGACCAGGTCAGCCTGTTGCGGCTCGCGGCCACGCATATCGCACGCGAAGGCGCGAGCGTCGTCGAACGCGCGTACCGCCTCGGCGGCACGGCGGCGATCTATCGCACGCATCCGCTTCAGCGGCTGCTGCGCGACGCGATGGTCGTCACGCAGCACGCGTTTCTCGCGGAAGGCAACTTCGACGGCGCGGGCGCGGTATTCACCGGCGTCACGCCGTTTCCCGGCTACCTGTAACCCGCGCAACCCGCGCCCGGGCGGCGCTGTTTCCCGAACGCGCATGGCGCCGATGCCGAAGCACCGCTACCGGCCGGCGCATGCGCCCAACCGTTTCCCCTGGAGAACCCGAGATGTCCGATTCGAATCCGCTGCCGCTGCGTGTCCTGTTCTGCTGCGGCGTGTCGCAGAACTTCTTCGACCTGCCGCGCGAGAAGATCGGCGAAGTGTGGCAGGCGTATGGCGCGATGCTCGCCGCCGTCGAGGCGATGCCCGGCGTGCGCGTGCTCGGCGTGATGGACGACGACCGCCTCGTGGTCGGCCAGGCCGACGGCGCGCCGTGGACCTTCTACATCATGGCCGACGTCGCCGATTTCGACACGACGGTCGCCGTGTGCAACCTGTATCGCACGACGCCGGTCGGCGAATACAACCTGTGGCGCTACGGCAAGATCGAAGCGCGGGTCGGCCGCGCGCTGACCGTGCCGCCGGCCGCGAAACCCGCGTCGTGAGGCGCGCGATGACCGACCTGTCTCCCGGCTCGTCCCCCGGCCCGATCGACGCACTCGCGCAGCGCGTGGCGGCGCTCGACGCCGAGCGCGCGGTACGCGCGACGATGACGCGCTACATGGCGCTGTGCGACGTGCCCGAGGATGCCGGCGACGGCCCGCGGCTCGCCGGCCTGTTCACACCCGACGCCGTGTGGGAAGGCATCGGCCCTCAATACGCGCAGAAGTTCGGCCGCCTCGAAGGCACGGCCGCGATCGTCGCGATGCTGGGCCGCTACCTGCCACCCGATCCGCATTTCTCGGCGAACCTGCACTTCCTGACGTCGGAGTCGATCGAGATCGGCGCCGGCAACACGAGCGCGCGCGGCCGCTGGATCATGCTGCAGGCGTCGCGCTACGCGAACGGCACGGCCGAGCTGATCGCCGCGCGGCTGACCGTCGATTTCATGCCGGCCGGCGACGGTGCGACCTGGCTGATCCGGCACTTTCGCACCGAACGCGTGCTCGACGGCCCGTGGCCGCTCGCCGCCGCGCCACGGCCCTGATGCTTTCCACCGCTTCCGCACGATATCGACCATGACAGGCTTCATCGACACCTTCACGCTCGGCGGCCCGGGCCCCACGATCGCGATCAAGGACACGATCGACATCGCGGGCCATCCGACCCGCGCGGCGAGCCGCGCGCTCGCCGATGCACCGCCGGCCGCGCAACATGCGGACGTCGTCCGCCTGCTGCTCGACGCGGGCTGGCAGATCGCCGGCAAGGCGAACATGCACGAGCTCGCGTTCGGCATGACCGGCATCAACGACTACACGGGCACGCCCGTCAATCCGCAGGACGCGACGCGCATCCCGGGCGGCTCGTCGAGCGGTTCCGCTTCGCTCGTCGGGCTCGGCGCGGTCGACGCGGCGCTCGGCACCGACACCGGCGGCTCGATTCGCGGGCCGGCCGCCTGCTGCGGCGTGGCCGGGCTGAAGCCGACGTTCGGCCGCGTGTCGCGGCGCGGCGTCGCGCCGGCCGATACCACGCTCGATTGCGTCGGGCCGTTCGCACGCGATATCCGCACGCTGGCCGCGGTGATGGCCGCGATCGCGCCGGGCTTCGATCGGGCACAAGCGGCGGCCTCCGTGGCGGGCTGCACGATCGCGCAGATCCGCGTCGAAGCCGATCCGGCGATCGCCGCCGCGCTCGACGCGGCCGTGCGCGCGTCGGGCCTGCGTTCGCACGCGCTCGTGCTCGACGAAATGCCGGCTTCATTCGCGGCGGGGCTCACCGTGATCAACGCGGAAACGTCGCGCGCGTTCGGCCATCTGGTCGACACCGGCAAGCTCGGCGCCGATCTCGATGCGCGGCTGCGCACCGCCGCGACGACGACACCCGCCGCCCTCGCGGAAGCCGAAGCCGTACGCGCACGCTTCACCGCGCAGGTCGACACCGCGCTCGAACTCGCGGACGTGCTCGTGCTGCCGACGCTGCCCGCGCTGCCGATCACGCTGCAGCAGGCGCGCGACGGTGTATCGGTGATCGCGATGTCGTCGCTGATCCGGCCGTTCAACCTGAGCGGCCATCCGGCGCTCAGCCTGCCGCTGCCGCTGGCCGGTTCGCCGCTGAAGGCGGGCTTGCAGATCGTCGGGCGCAAGGGCGCGGACGAGCAGGTCTGCGCGATCGCGGCACACTTCGAAGCGGCCCTCGCCGCATGAACCACGAAGCGGGCGCGGCTTCACCCTTCACGCGCCCGCGAACCAGGGAATCACGCACCATGTCAGATCGAGTCGTCCTCGTTACCGGCGCCGCACGCGGGCTCGGCGCCGTCATCGCCGACCGTTTCCATGCGGCCGGCTATCGCGTCGCGCTGGCCGACATCGCCGCCGACGCCATTCATGCGCATGCGCGCGAACTCGACCCGGGCGGCGAACGCGCGATCGCGCTGCCGCTCGACGTCACGTCGAAACGCGATTTCGAAGCGGCGCGCGATGCGCTCGTCGCGCGCTGGGGCACGATCGACGTGCTCGTGAACAACGCAGGCGCATCGAAGGTCGTGCCCGCGATGGAGATCACGGCCGAGCAGTTCGACCAGGTGATCGACGTGAACCTGCGCAGCGTGCTGTTCGGCTGCCAGGTGTTCGGCCAGTATTTCGCGGAACGTGGTGCGGGCCGCATCGTCAACATCGCATCGCTCGCCGGCCAGAACGGCGGCTCGGCGACGGGCGCGCACTACGCGGCCGCGAAGGGCGGCACGCTGACGCTGACCAAGGTGTTCGCGCGCGACCTCGCCGCGCGGGGCGTGACCGTCAACGCGATCTCGCCGGGCCCGCTCGACCTGCCGATCGTGCATGAAAGCGTCGCACCGGAGAAGCTGCGCCAGGTGCTCGCGAGCCTGCCGGGCGGCAAGCTCGGGCCGGCCGGTTTCGTGGCGGATGCGGCCGTGCTGCTCGCGTCGGGCGACGCGCACTTCGCGAACGGCGCGTGCTGGGACATCAACGGCGGGTTGTACATGCGCTGAGCGGCGGGCGGCATCGCTTGTGCGCTGCCGATCGGTGCCGCGCGCAGGACTCGTGCAGGACTCGTGTGGGACTCGTCCGGTACTCGCGCAGGACACGTGTGAGACTCTTGCGGGCAGGCGAACGTCGGCGTGCCCGCAGCCCCCTATCGCGACGGCTCCCCGTCGTCGCCCCACACGACCATCACGTCCCGCACGAGCGCGGCGATCGACGTCGCGCCGAGCTTCTCCTTGATGCTCGCGCGATGCACGTCGACGGTCTTCACGCTGATCGACAGATCCGACGCGATCTGCTTGCTGCCCTTGCCGTCCACCACGCCGCGCAGCACTTCCTTCTCGCGCGCGGTCAGCGCATCGAGCCGCTGGCGCAGCTCGCGGTGGCGCTGGCTCACCGCGTGCCGCTGCTGCGCGAGCCGCAGCGCGCGCTGCACGCGCTCGAGCATCTGCTGCGAGTTGTACGGCTTCTCGACGAAATCGATCGCGCCGTTCTGCAGCGCACGCACGGACATCGGAATATCGCCGTGCCCGCTGACGAAGATCACCGGCAGCGTCGCGCCCCGCGCGTTCAGTTCGGCCTGCACGTCGAAGCCGCTCTTCTCCGGCATCCGCACGTCGAGCACCAGGCACGCGGGCAGGTTCACGTCGAAGCGCGCGAGAAAATCTGCGGCGTTCGCGAACCCCTCGGACGCGATCCCGACCGATTCGAGCAGCCAGGCGAGCGACGTCCGCATGCCGCTGTCGTCGTCGACGATGTATACGATCGGTGCGGGTGACGTCATCGCGGGGGTCTCGCTGAATATCGGTATGGGTATCGCACGCGCCGCATACGGGGCCGGTTGCCGGCGCGTCGCGCACGTCGTTCGCTGGGGATGCGCGGCACATCATAACGAGCCGAAAACCCGCTGAAAACCCCTTCTCGGGCCGCACGAACGCACATTCCCGGTTTTTTTCGCGCGTCGCGCCGCGTACCTAGGTAGAACCTTTAGACGCGTTGGCGAGAACGCCATCTCCATCGTCAATCGTGCGAATGGTCGTCCGCCTTTTCGCGACGTACGCTTGGGTCATCGTCGGCGATCAGGCGCTGCATCCGCAGCGCCGCACGATCGCCGCTCTCGTCCAACCAGGAGCGCCCATGTCTTCCACGACCGATATCCAGCGACCGGCACGCGCCGAGCCGACCGACGCGCAGAAGGCCTTCCGGCAAGCGATGGCCCACCTCGGCGCGGCCGTCAACGTGATCACCACCGCCGGGCCGCACGGCCGCTGCGGGATCACCGCGAGCGCCGTGTGCTCCGTCACCGACACGCCGCCGACGCTGCTCGTATGCCTCAACCGGTCGAGCGCGATGCATGCGACGTTCGAACGCAATCGCCACGTCTGCATCAACGTGCTGCCGGCCGAACACGAACAGCTCGCGCGGCACTTCGCGGGGCTCACCGAGCTGCCGATGGACCGGCGCTTCGAACTGCCCGTGTGGGATCGCGGCGAGCAGGACGTGCCCGTGCTGCGCGACGCGCTCGCGAGCCTGCAGGGCACGATCGCCGACATGAAGGAAGTCGGCTCGCATTCGGTGATGTTCATCGAGGCGACGTCGATCCGCGTGCGCGACGACGGCGACAGCCTGATCTACTTCGGCCGTGCGTTTCATCGCGTATCGCGCACGGCGTGCGTGCGGTGAATCGCGCGTGACTACGCGGCGGCCCGCAACGCGCGCTGCCCGGCCGCGAGCGCGGCACCCGCGAACAGCGTCAGCGCCGAATACACGAGCCCGCGTGCAAGCCCCGCGCTGTCCGACACCCAGCCGATCGCGACCGGCCCGGCGATCTGCCCGAATGCAAAGACCGTCGTGAACGCGCTGATCCCTTTCGCCCAGCCGTCGGGCGGCAGGTTGTGGCGCACGAAGGCCGTCGTCGACGCGACGGCCGACAGGAACGTCGCGCCGAACAGCACGCCCGACGCGAACGCGGCAACCGGATGCACGAACATCGCCGGCATCAGCGTCGCGATGCCGAGCAGCGCATTGAGCACGGCCAGCGCCTGGCCGCCGCGCATCCGGTCGAGCAGCCCCGACCACAGCCGTGCCGAGACGACGGTCGCGACGCCGAGCATCACGTAGAACGCGGCGACCACCGTGCCGCTCATTCCCGCGCCGCGCAGCAGCGCGACGATGAACGTCATGTAGCCGATGTAGCCGACGCCGAACAGGCCGTAGCCGGCCAGCGCGAGGGCGAATCGCACGGGGCTCGCGGTCGCCGCCGGCACCGCACCGTCGCGCGGCGCGGCGGGTGCCGCGTGCACGCGCTCGATGCGGCGCGCGGCCGACACGGCCGCCGCCGAGAACAGCGCACATGCGAACGCGAGCGCGAACCACGCGGGCTGCCAGCCATGTACGCCCTGCGCGAGCGTCGCCGGCACGAGCAGCGACGAAACGACGATGCCCCATCCGGTACCGCCGTAGTAGAGGCCGAGCAGCAGGCCCGCATCGCGCGGCGACGCCGACGCGAGCCGCGCGGCCAGCACGCCGCCGCTGATGAAGATCAGCGCACTGCCGACGCCGGTCGCGAGCCGCTGCACGAGCAGCGCGTGCATGCCGGACGTGAGCCCGCACGCGGCCATCAGCAACGCGGTCAGCATGCACCCGGCCGCGAGCAGCGTGCCCGCGCGCCAGCGCCGCGACAGCAACGGAAACCCGAGCGCACCGATCAGGTAGCCGGCCGCGTTCGACGTGTTCAGCGCGCCGGCCTGCGCGAAGGTCCAGCCGAGATCGGCCTTCATCGGCGGCAGCAGCAGCGCATACGAAAAGCGCGCGAGGCCGAGCGCGATCGCGCTGCCGAGCGACAGGCCGATCGCGAGCCGCCACGCGGCCATGCGATCGGGGTCACGTTCGGGGGTATGGCGGGTCGCGCCGGTGTCCGGCTGCGACGGGCCGGCAGGCTCCGGTTGCGGCGCTGCGCGCATCGCGTGTCTCCTTTGTCGTTCGAAGCCGGGGGAGTCGACGCGACGGAACCGGCGTTTCGCACGCGCCGGTCCCGACTGTCCGTCGAGGCTTCCGATTCTGTCGACCGATCATACTCGAGCCGTCACGGGCAAGCACGCGCCGGCAGGCAGCACGCGCGGAAGGACGGCAGCCGCTTGCCGGCGCTAGCGCGGCAATCCGGCCACGAAGGCCGTCAGCAACGCACGCCCCTCCGGCCACTGCGCCAATCCCGCTTCCGCATTGAGGTGGCCGCGCGGGCCGAGCCGCAGCGGCGTCGCGCCACGTGCGCTCGCCCATGCGATACCGCTCCCGGACGGGTCGTACCCGTCGTCCGAACTGGCGATCGCCAGCACCGGCAAACCGCCGAAATCGCCGCCCGGCACGTTCGCGAACGCACGCGCCGCGGCCGGAAAACGCGGGCCGCCCGGATCGGGCACCGCAACGAGCCAGGCGCCGCGCACGACACGCGCCGACGCCGCGCGCCAGTGCGCGAACAGCAGGCACCCCAGCGAATGGCAGATCAACACCGGCGGTGCCGCGGCTTGTGCGACGGCTTCATCCAGCGCCGCCATCCAGTCACGCAGGTCGGGGGCATCCCATGACGCGGGCGCCATGCGGATGGCGCCCGGAATCGCGGCCTCCCAGTGGCTCTGCCAATGATCCGGTCCCGAGTTGCCGATCCCCGGCACGATCACGATCGTTTGGTCCATCTCCATCTCCGTCTCCATGAACAGGCGAGCGCTCAGTCTCGTCCGCCGGAAACCGGCCGGGAATGGCAAGTCATCGGTTATTGAGACAATATGCCGATGAATTAACGGAGCGGGAGAACGGACATGTCGAATGGAGAGCTCGATCGCCTGGATCTTTCGATCCTCGAGGCACTACAGGAAAACGCGCGGATGCCGCTGTCCGAGGTGGGCCGGCGCATCGGGCTGTCGCAGCCTGCGACGTCGGAGCGCGTCAAGCGGCTGGAAGAACGCGGCATCATCGCCGGCTACGGCGCGCGAATCGACCCGGCGGCGCTGGGGTTGGGGATGATGGCCATCATCCGGCTGAAGACGACGCACGAACACATCAAGCCCGCGCTGCGCGCATTCGCCGAGATGCCGCACGTCATCGAGGTTCACCGGATGACCGGCGAGGATTGCTTCTTGCTGAAGGTACTCGTGCCGACACCGGGACAACTGGAAACCATCATCGACGCGATTGCCCGGTTCGGCGCGGTCACGACGTCGCTGGTGCTCCGCTCCGAGCCGGCCAAACCGCTCGGCAAGGCGCTGCTCGGCTGACACGGCATCGGGCCGCCGACACGCCCGCGCCGACCGGCGATGCCTTCGTATGCAGCGCTGCCGCGCACGACGTCGGTCGCCACGATCGATGCCATCGAATTCCCGATAAAAATTCTCCGAATGCAATACATCGATTCCGATTCATTTCATTGAAAAAATGACATTGAATCCGTCACTCTATTTACCCGCTTTTTACCGCACTGGCCTCGTCAACCCCCGTTGTTTAGCACGCCGAGGCTAAAATCCTTGCAACGCATTGCATTCGTAAATTCGTCAGACTAATATCAACGCCACTCATCCGGCATTCACGAAATGCCTGATGAGGAGTGGCAACTTTTTAGCCGCGCTTTCATGTTGAAACACTCATGTTCACCACAGGAGAATTGACATGCAGGACACCCAGCAGATCGAATTGCTTGACTGGATGCAGGAAGACACGCACCCCGAGGCCATCGACATGATGGTCGAGGACGCCGTGGTGCCGTTCGGCACCGCGCTCTGGCCGGTCTGAGCGGGCCACCCGTTCTCGCGGAAGGGCCGCGGCCCTTCCGCCGCTTCCGGAGACACGCATGCTGAACCTGCACCGCGCACTCGGCTTCCACCCCGCGCTGCGCGACAAACTGGCGCGCGGCGAATCGGGAAAACTGCTGGTCGGTCACGACACCCGCAACCGCGACATCGCGTTGCGCGCATTTGCCGCCCTGCCCGATTCACTCGACGCCACGACCCTCTGCCTCGAAAGCACCCCGCCGGCCGATATCACCGCCGCACTCGATGAAGCCGACCTGTTCGTGCTGCTGTACGACTCGTCGTGCCTGCCGACACCGTCGCCGAGCGGGCCGCCGTTCCTCGCCGCGATCCGCCCGGCGATCGTCGAGCACTGGAGCAAGTCGGTGCTGTTCAAGGATTACGGCCCGCATCTCGACGAGGCGTTCGCCGAATCGCTCGACGACATCGCGGCACGCAACGGCCGGCTGATCGACGCGGCCGCGCGCGCATCGCAGATCCGCTTCATCGACGAAGCCGGGAACACGCTGACGGGCTCGCTCGCGCCGGACCAGAAATGGACGAGCGTGGACGGAATGGGCAACCTCGACGTCGTACCCGGCGAGATCGCGACGCACGTGACCGATCTCAACGGCACGATCGTCTTCAGCGGCACGTTTCTCGGCACCGTGCCGTTCGCGATCAAGTACAAGGTGGCCGAGCAGCTCGCGACGCTGCAGGTCGAGAACAGCACGATCGTCGGTTTCGATACCGACGACACGGGCTTCCGGCGCGATTTCTCGGCCTATCTCGACCGGCATCCGAATCACCGGCGGATCGAGGAATTCGGCATCGGCACGAACCTCGGCATTCGCGGGCTGTACGGCCGCAACGCGGGGTTCGAGGAACGTCATCCGGGCCTGCACCTCGGGCTCGGCGGCGGCGAAAACGGCAGCCACCATCTCGACCTGATCTTCGCGCGCGGTACGCTCGCGCTAGACGACCGGATCGTGTTCGACGGCGCGTTCGCCGTCTGATTCGGCCGTTGCGCGCTCAGGCTCCGGCGGCAGGTGTGTCGCCGAGCCACTTGAACATCACGAGGCAATCGACGAACCCGAGCCGGGCGTGACGATATGCACGCGGCAGCCGGCCGACGATTTCAAATCCCAGCTTCTGCCACAGCGCGACCGCCACCTCGTTCGTCGAGACGACCGAGTTGAACTGCATCGCGAGGAACCCGCGCTCGCGCGCAACCTGCTGCGAATGCTCGCACATCAGGCGCGCGACGCCACGGCCGCGCGCGGCCTCGCTCACCATGTAGCCGCAATTGCACACGTGATTGCCGGGGCCGGCCGCGTTCGCCTTCAGGTAGTACGAGCCCAGCACCACGCCGTCCTCCTCGGCGATCCACGTGCAGAGCGGCGCATCGAGCCATAACGCGCGCGCCGCTTCGGGTGTCGCACCGGGATCGAATGCATAGGTTTCCTGAGCAGCGACGATGGCGCGATAGGTCGGCCAGAAGCGCGGGAAATCGTCGTCGGTCATCGGGCGAATCGTGATCATGCGGGGTCTCTCTTGATTGGAATGCCGGCAGGACAGCCGGCGATCGTGGCGTGATTCAGGAACGGCTGCCGTCCCGTTGCGCCGCGCTGCGATACGCGCCCGGCGGCACGCCGTACCAGCGCTTGAACGCCTGCGAGAAACTCGACAGGTCGCTGAAGCCGAGCCGCTCGGCCACTTCCGCGAGCGACAGGCGTGCGTCGCCGAGCAGCGTCTCGGCCATCGCGCCGCGCGCCTGCGCGAGCAGCGCCCGGAACGTCGTGCCCTCCTCCTGCAGCCGGCGCTTGAGCGTGCGCGGGCTCGTGTTCAGCAGCCGCGCCATGTCCTCGAGCGAGAACGGCGCGGGGCCGGGCGTCGCGCCCAGGTACTGGCGCACCATCTCCGACGTGCCCACCCGCGCGCGCCGCGCTTCGAGCAGCTGGCCGCACATCTGCTCGCACATCGACACCGTCAGCGGATTCGCGTGCGGCAGCAGCCGGTCGAGCAACGCGCGGTCGAACGCGAGGCTGTTCGCGCGCGCCGAAAAAACCGGCTCGACGCCGGCAATGCGCGGCACCGGCACGGACGGCGCGCGCGTCGCCTGCACAGTGAAGCGCGACAGCTCGAATGCGTCGCCGCCGATTTCCCGCAGCAATACGGCCGCCGCCGTCATGTCGCGCTCGACGAGGAACCGGCTCAGCGCGCGATCGAGCTCCGGCGCGCCGAAACTGAGCACGCACGTGCTGTCCTCTTCACGATACGTGATCACGGTGAATGCGTAGGTGAGCGGCAGGAAGCGCATCGCCAGCGCGAGCGCGTCGCGCGCGGTCGCACTCGCGATCAGCCCGTAACCCCACACGCCGTAGGCGGAGAAGTGGTAGCGCAGGCCGACCTCGAACCCGAGGCCCGGCGCGCGCCCGAGCGCGCGCAGCAGGTTGCCGGTCAGCCGCAGTTCCTGCGCGGCCGTCACCTCGACCTTCGGATCGTCGAGCTGCGCGTTGGCGAGCCCCGTGCCGGCCAGCAGCGTCGCGTGCGGCACGCCGCGTTCGTCGCCGAAATCGACCAGCAGCCGGGCGCTGGCCGGACTCCGGGTGAAATCCCAGAAGCTCATGCGGAGAAACCCTCGATGCGCCGATTTGGCCCAAATACTAAAACAATTGTCCCGAAGCAGCATTGGTGTTTTCCCATGCGGCCAGCACCATCGGCGTCATCCAGTCGTCGCCCGAACGACGCCAACACCCTCCGGAGGAGACACCATGCGACGCAGTCGCCCGACCGATCCCGCAGCCCGCTTCGCACGCCGGCGCGCCGTGCTTGCACGAACCCCTGCCCCTGCCCGGCCCCGCGCCGGCCGCCCGTGCGCGCTGCCGCGCCCCGCCTGATCCGTCGACCATCGGAGGATGAACCCATGAGCAGGACTTTCGACTACATCGTCGTCGGCGGCGGGTCGGGCGGCTGCGTCGTCGCCGGGCGGCTGACCGAGGACCCGGCCGTGACCGTCTGCGTGCTCGAGGCCGGCGGCCGCGGCGACGGCACGCTCGTCAACGTGCCGACCGGCGCGGTCGCGATGATGCCGACCCGCGTGAACAACTGGGCCTTCGACACGGTGCCGCAGCACGGCCTCGGCGGCCGCATCGGCTACCAGCCGCGCGGCAAGGCGCTGGGCGGTTCGTCGGCCATCAACGCGATGGTCTATATCCGCGGCCATCGCGTCGACTACGACGGCTGGGCCGCGCTCGGCAACGAAGGCTGGGCCTACGACGACGTGCTGCCGTACTTCCGCCTGAGCGAGCACAACGAGCGCTTCGACGATGCGTGGCACGGCCGCGACGGCCCGCTGTGGGTGAGCGACCTGCGTACCGGCAACCCGTTCCATGCGCGCTACCTGGAAGCCGCGCAACAGGCCGGCCTGCCGCTCACCGACGATTTCAACGGCGCGCAGCAGGAAGGCATCGGCATCTACCAGGTCACGCAGAAGCACGGCGAACGGTGGAGCGCGGCGCGTGCGTACCTGTTGCCGCACATCGGCCGCCGCGACAACCTGGCGGTCGAGACCCACGCGCAGGTGCTGCGCATCCTGTTCGACGGCACGCGCGCGACCGGCGTCGAAGTCCGGCAGCACGGCGAGGTCCGCACACTGCGCGCCCGGCGTGAAGTCGTGCTCGCGGCCGGCGCGCTGCAAACGCCGCAACTGCTGATGCTGTCGGGCGTCGGCCCGGGCAGCGAGCTCCGGCAACGGGGCATCGCGGTGCACGCCGACCTGCCCGGGGTCGGCCGCAACCTGCAGGATCATCCGGATTTCATCTTCGGCTACCGCACGCGCAGCGTCGATACGATGGGCGTATCCGCGCGCGGCGGCGTGCGCATGCTGCGCGAGCTCGCGCGCTTTCGCCGCGAACGGCGCGGCATGCTGACGTCGAATTTCGCGGAAGGCGGCGGTTTCCTGAAGACCCGTGCGGACCTCGACGCGCCGGACATCCAGCTGCACTTCGTCGTCGCGCTCGTCGACGATCACGCGCGCAAGCTGCACGCCGGCCACGGGCTGTCGTGCCACGTGTGCCTGCTGCGACCGCGCAGCCGCGGCTCGGTCACGCTCGACAGCGCCGATCCGCTCGCGGCGCCGCGCATCGACCCCGCGTTCTTCGACGATCCGCGCGACCTCGACGACATGGTCGCGGGCTTCCGGCTCACGCGACGGCTGATGGAAGCGCCGGCGCTCGCCGGCTGGACCACGCGCGACCTGTTCACCGCGAACGTCGACACCGACGATGAAATCCGCGACGTGCTGCGGCGGCGCACCGACACCGTGTACCACCCGGTCGGCACGTGCCGGATGGGGCACGACGCGCTCGCCGTCGTCGATCCGCAGCTGCGCGTGCGCGGCCTGCAGGGGCTGCGCATCGTCGATGCGTCGGTCATGCCGACGCTCGTCGGCGGCAACACCAACGCACCGACAATCATGATCGCCGAGAAGGCCGTCGACCTGATCCGCGGCGTGTGCCGCACGCCCGCGCGGCCGCAGCGCGAAACCGTCAGGACAGCGACGGATACCGCTCCCGATTCGCGCGCCGCGCACGAAGCCGTCCAGCCGGAGGAGACCCGCCATGTCGTCGCGTGACGCTGCCCACCTGACCGAATCCGCCGCACCGCTCGCGGCGATCATCATCGGCGCCGGCTTCGCCGGCATCGGCATGGCGATTGCGCTGCAACGTGCCGGCATCCACGATTTCGCGATCGTCGAACGCTCGCACGACGTCGGCGGCGTGTGGCGCGACAACAGCTACCCGGGCGCCGCGTGCGACGTGCCCTCGCACCTGTACTCGTTTTCGTTCCAGCCGAATCCGGCCTGGTCGCGCGTGTTCGCACCGCAGCCCGAGATCCATGCGTACCTGCAGCATTGCGCGCGCAAGTACGGCCTCGCGCGCTACCTGCGCTTCGGCGCCGACGTCGCGCATGCGCGTTACGACGAAGCCGCCGCGCTGTGGCGCGTCACGCTCGCCGACGGCACGACGCTCAGCGCCGCCGTGCTCGTCAGCGGCACCGGGCAGCTGAGCCGCCCCGCGATGCCCGACCTGCCCGGCATCGACACGTTCCGCGGCCGCGCATTCCACTCCGCGCACTGGGATCACGACTACGCGCTCGCCGGCAAGCGCGTGGCGGTTGTCGGCACCGGTGCGTCGGCGATCCAGTTCGTCCCCGCGATCGCCGGCGACGTGCAGCGCCTGACCGTATTCCAGCGTTCGCCGGCCTACGTGATGCCGCGCCCCGACCGTGCGTACCGTCCGTGGGAGAAGGCGCTGTTCCGCACGCTTCCGTGGGCGATGAAGCTGCATCGCGCATCGATCTACCTGCGCTACGAATCGCGCGCGATCGCGTTCACGCGCCTGCACCGGTTGATGAAGGTCGCGGTGGGCCGGCCGTTTCGCAAGCTGCTCGCGCGCGACGTGCCGGACGCCGCGTTGCGCGCACGGCTCACACCCGACTACCCGATCGGCTGCAAGCGCATCCTGCTGTCGAGCGACTACCTGGCCGCGATGAGCCGCGACAACGTCGAACTCGTCACGCAGCGGATCCGGCGCGTGACGGAGCGCGGCATCGAGACTGTCGACGGCGTGCATCATCCGGTCGATGCCATTGTCTACGGCACGGGGTTCGCGGCGACCGAGTTCCTGTCGCCGATGCGCATCACGGGCCGCGACGGGCTCGACCTGAACGACGCATGGCGGCGCGGCGCGCAGGCGTATCTCGGGCTTACCGTGCCCGGTTTCCCGAACTTCTTCATGCTGTACGGCCCGAACACCAATCTCGGCCACAACTCGATCGTCTACATGCTCGAAAGCCAGATCGCGCACGTGATGCGCTGCCTGCACGCGATGCGGCGCGACGGCGCGCGCGAGATCGACGTCGACGCGCGCCGCTACCGGCGCTTCAACGCGCATGTGCAGCAGCGGCTCGAAGGATCGGTGTGGAACAGTTGCAAGAGCTGGTATGTCGATGCATCGGGACACAACAGCACGAACTGGCCGGGCTTCACGCTGACCTACCGGTGGATCACCCGCTTCACCGGGATGTCCGCCTACCGCTTCACGCATCCGGTGCCCGAATCGGTTGCCCCGACACGCGACGTCGTGGTCGCGCCGCCCGCCGGCCCGCTGGAGGCGCTCACGGCCGCCTCGCTGCGCGGTTTCCTGCGCGTGGCGTTCCGGCCGCTGATCGGGCCGCCGTTCGGCGCACGCATGCAACGCCGCGTCGTCGCGCTGCTGTCGCCGCTGATGCCCGGCACGGGCGGCACGCTGCGCTACCGTACGCACGCGCACCGCGTGCCGGTCGAAGTGGTTGCGCCGAAACGCGGCGACACGGGCGGCGCGATCCTCTACCTCCACGGCGGCGCATTCTGCCTCGGCGGGCCGCATACGCATCGCGGCGTGACGACGCGGCTCGCGAACGACGCCGGCCTGCCGGTGTGGGTGCCCGATTACCGGCTGGCCCCCGAGCATCCGAGCCCGGCCGCGCTCGACGATGCGCTGGCCGTCTATGACGCGATGCGCGCGCAGGGTCACGCGCCGCACCGGATCGCGATCGCGGGCGATTCGGCCGGCGGTGCGCTGGCGCTCGCACTGGCCATCGCGCTGCGCGAGCGCGGCGAGCCCGCCGCCGCCGCGTTGCTGCTGATCTCGCCCGTGACCGATCCCGCGCTCGGCGGCGCGACGCTGGCTTCGCGCCGCCACGACGATCCGATGATCCGCCGCGGCTGGCTCGAGCAAGGGCTGCGCTGGTATCACGGCGCCGGATCGGCGGCGGCCCGCGGCCCGCTCGATACCGACCTGCGCGGCCTGCCGCCGATGCTCGTCCAGGCCGGCGACCAGGAAGTGCTGCTGTCGGACGCGCAGCGGCTGGCCAGTCACGCGCAGGCCTGCGGCGTGCCGTGCCGGCTGGAGATTCATGCGGCACGCTGGCATGTGTTTCATCTGCAGTCGTTTTATCTGCGCTCGGCGCGGGACGCGTTGCGCACGCTGGCGGAGTTTGCGTCGGCGCGCGTTGCCGCGACGGCATGACGATGCAACGGTAACGCATGAGGATTTTCCGGCGGACGCGCCGCGCGACGCGCCCGCCGTCGGACTGTTCGCGCACTTGCTTCACGTCCCATTCATGGCGCGTGCCCTCGGCACGCGCCATCGACACCGGCCATTCGGCCGAATCGCCACGCCAGGTAACGGATGAAAGAATGATCTTCGTCCGGGAAGCCGGTTTCGCTGCCTGCCCGTCCCGAACGTCGACGATGCCGCCTGCACGGCAACTGCCACGCATGCGGCGTCCTGTGTCGTTCCGACTCGCCAATGTGCGCACGCCCCTGCGCACACCACCCGGCAACTCGCACGACCGCCTCCTTTCTCATCCACCTTTTTTGTAGCTTATAAGTTACAATGCTCTCCAAGTTCGAACTTCTTCGCTACCAGCGCGACGATGGTCGCGAGCCCTTCACCGAATGGTTGAACGCCGTGCGCGACAAGCTTGCACAGGCCCGGATTCGCGAACGCCTGCGCCGCGTGCAAACGGGCAACTTCGGCGATTGCGAGCCTGTCGGCGAAGGCGTGATCGAACTGCGCGTCCACGTCGGCGCCGGCTATCGCGTGTATTTCGGGCGGTACGGCGGCGCACTGGTGCTGCTGCTGTCAGGCGGCGACAAAAGCAGCCAACCCGACGACATCAGGCGCGCCAGGGAACACTGGTCGAACTGGAAACGGAGGCAAACATGACCAAGCTCAAAGGTGCGGTATCGCACCACGACGCGGAAGTCGCCGAACTCGGCGCCGACCGCGAACTCGCAGTGGCCTATCTGCGCGTCGCGATGGAGTCGCTCGACGATCCCGACAACCGCGCGGCCGGCCTGCTCGCGCTGCGCACCGTCGCGGAAGCGTACGGCGGGCTCGGCGCGGTCGCGGCCGAAGCCGGCATCAGCCGCGAATCGCTGTATCGCACGCTGTCCCCCAACGGCAACCCGACGCTGAAAACGCTGCTCGCGGTGCTCAAGACCGTCGGCTTGCGCCTGTCCGTCGTCCCCGCGCAGCCGGCGCACGCGTAAGCGGCGCACGGCCCGCTCACGGCCTGACCATCCATACCAGCAGCATCTCGGCCGGCGCGGCCGTCGTCCCCGCGGGTGGATGCCCGATCGTCGGCTCGACCGCCAGCGCCTTCGCGATCGACGCCGCATCGTCGATCGTCGTCGAGCGCACGATCGTCATCAGCCGCGCCGGCCGATGCAGCGTCTCGCGATACAGCGCGCCGTACCACAGCGGCCGCATGCCGAGCGCGTCCTGCAACACGTACGGATAACGCCACAGCCGCAGCACGAGGCGGCTTTCCGGCTGGCCCGGATCGACGCGCACGAACACGCGGCGCGTGCTTTCGCCGTGCGTGTAACGCGGCAGCACCGGCAGCGCCTCGGCCGGCGCCTGCGGCAGCAGCCAGCGCAGCGCGGTGGCGAGCGACCACGGCGTCGCGCGCTGCCAGCCGGCCTGCGCGAGATGCCGGTCGAGCGTGTCCGATGTCGCGCTCCATTGCAGCGGCAGATATTCCTCGCGGTCGCCGCCGATCTCGGTGCGCCGCACCGGCACGCGCTGCCATCCGCCGCGCAGCCACTGGTCGACGGTCATCGCGACCACGTCGCCGACATGCGGGCGGGCCGCGCGGTCGAGCTGCCATTGCGCGGGAACCGTCCATACGCCGGCCGTCGCGAGCACCACGGTCACCGCGACGAGCGCGCCCCTCGGCTGCACATGCTCGTGCACGCGCCAGTACGCATGGGCACCGGCCAGCAACGCGAACCAGGCCAGCCCGAGGCTCCAGCCGCCCAGCAGGCCCGACAGCCACGCGTCTCCGACATACAGCCGCGCGAAGCCGCCGAGCACGATCCACAGCACCACCGCGGTCACGACCGGGATCCGCCACGGCGCGGGCCGGTCACGCGTCAGCACCCAGCCGAGGCCACTGCTTGCGAGAATCGCGAACGCGGCTTCGGCATCGGGCAGCGGTACATGCAGCGCGCCGGGCGGCAGGCTCGCGGGCGTCGCGCCGGGTACGCCCGCACCGAACGCCGGCACGAGCACGACGGCAACGCCGACGGTCGCGAGCCACCACGCGGCGGTCAGCCAGCAGCGATGGATCATCAGCCAGACGAGAAACGCGGCCGCGACGATCAGCCCCGTATCGTGCCCGTGCAACACGGCAAGCGCGCGCATCACGGCGTCCACCGGCGGCGTGCGCAGGTTCTGCAGGAACGCATACAGCGCGATGTCCGCGTGCGTCAGCGGATCGTTCGCGACGACATCCTGCACGAGGCCCGCGAACAGCCACACGCAGCCGACGAACAGCAGCGCGAGCGCGGGCACCGCGCCCGGCAGGCCGCGCACGTATGCGATCGCGTCGTGCAGCCGCGCGCCGAACCGCGGCCAGCGGTGCGCGCATGCGTGCACCCCTTCGACGAGCGCACGACGCAACAGCGGCCAACCGCGCCGCAGCGCGACGCGCACGCCGATCCACACGAGCGCGACCAGCGCCGCGACCACCAGCAGGATCACGGCGACCCGCACGCTGATCGCCGCGGCCAGCGCGGTCGACGCGCCGAACACGATGCCCGGCGCGACATGCACCGGCGCCCAGATGAGTGCCGAGACGACGTTGACCGGATAGAACGACCGGCGCGGCAGCGTCGCGCAGCCGACGACGACCGGCACGACCGCGCGCACCGGCGCAAGAAAACGTGCGAGCACGATGCTTTTCACGCCATGGCGCAGCACGAACTCCTCGCCGCGCCCGTAGGCGCTCGCATAACCGAAGCGCGCCCATGCGTTGCGAATCATCCCGCGGTAGTGCCGCCCGAGCTCGTAGCTGATGCCGTCGCCGATCACGGCGCCGACTGCCGCGACGCCGATCGTCGTCCAGCCGTCGAGCGCGCCCGCGCCGATCAGCGCACCGGCCGCGAACATCACGGCGCCGGCCGGCACGACCGTGCCGATCAGCGCGATCGCCTCGGCGCACGCGGTCACGAACACGACCGCGAGCACGAGCAGCGGATGCGCGCCGATCGCGCCGATCCATGCGTGGATCGTGTCGCTCATTGCACGCTCCATGGCGAAGCGACCCGGCGTGAGAACACCGGGCCGGCGATGGCATGGCGAGCGTTCATCGGGCGGTGCGCGTGGTCGCGCCGACGTGGCGGATCAATCGAATTCGTGCTGCCGCGCGTCGGCCTCGAGCGGCGCGTCGTGGTAGCCGACCGTCGCGATCTCCTGCAGATAGCGCGCGAGAAACGCGCCGATCGATCCGGCGGCCTCGTACTGATGCACGTGGCGAAATTCGTGGGTCAGCAGGCGGCGCGTGTCCTGTCCGCGCAGCACGTACACCGCATGACCGAGCGTGAGCCCGATCGTCCCCGGCGACAACAGCCCCGTGTCGCGGGCGATCGCGGCGAGCGTCGGCGTCTCCGGAAACGGCATGCGCTCGACGATCACCACGCGGATCCGCTCCGGCTGCGCGACACCCACCGTGCGCGCGTCGTCGGCCTGCGCCGGCGTCAGCGGCGCACCCTGCGCGATCCCGCGCGCCGCCTCCGCTTCGGCCCACGCGACGGCGGCGGGCAGTGCGGACGGCAGGATATCGGCAAGATCGATCATCACGGGGCTCCTCGTTAGTGTCGTGGCATCGGGCACCAGTTTAGTCCCGAATCCGGACGGTTCGCGGGGCGGCTGGCGACCCGCCGCGCCGCCCGGTTCCCGCCGCCGCGATCACCCGGGAATACCCTGATTCGCGCCCGCCCCGCCGCGTACGTTTTCTCGGGAATTATTTCGTTTCAGTACACATTCGTCGAAAACCCGTCTCGAAAATTTCCCGGATGTGTACCGTTTTCGGATTCGGCGGAATATATTGATCAGAAGAACGGCCGCGGCGACCACCGGACAGCAGGGCGCGGCGTCATCCCGAAGAGGATCGCTAGATGATCAGGGTAATTCTGGCTGACGATCACGCAGTCATGCGGGACGGACTGCGTCACATCCTGGAAACGGCCGGCGGCTTCGAAATCGTCGGCGAGGCAAGCGACGGCTCGGCCACGCTCACGCTGGTCGAGCGCGGCGCCGCCGACGTGCTGCTGCTCGACCTGTCGATGCCCGCGCCGACCGGCATCGAGCTGATCCGGCTGGTGAAGCACCACGCGCCGTCGCTGCGCATGCTCGTGCTGACGATGCACGCGGAGGCGCAATACGCGGCGCGCGCGTTCAAGGCCGGCGCAACCGGCTACCTGACGAAGGACAGCGCGACCGCCGAGCTCGTGGAGGCGGTCGGCAAGGTCGCGGCGGGCGGCGTCTACGTGAGCCCGTCGGCGGCCGAAAGCCTCGCGCTCACGCTGCGCGGGCCGGCCGCGGCACTGCCGCACGAACGGCTGTCCGCGCGCGAGCTCGACGTGATGCGCCGCATCGTCTCCGGCCAGACCGTCACGCAGATCGCGACCGAACTCGCGCTGAGCGCGAAGACGGTCAGCACGTACAAGACACGGATCCTCGAGAAGATGGAACTGCCGCACGAAGCCGCGCTGGTCCGCTACGCGGTGCGCCACGACCTCGACCCCGGCGGCGACGCATGACGGCCGCCTTCCACCTTCCGCCCTCGCCCCCGGACGACGACACCGCCGACGCGTCGCGCCTGTTCATGTCGTCGCTGCCGCCGGGCCGGCGCGAACGGCGGCTCGCGCTCGCGACCGTGCTCGTGTCCGCGGTGATCTTCGCCGCGCTTGCGCCATTCGCGGGCAGGCCGCTTGCGCCGGGCTGGGCGTTCATCCCCGTGTACCAGTCGGCGATCGTCGTCAACGACATGGTGACGGCCGGCCTGCTGCTCGGCCAGTACGCGATCCTGCGCGAGAAGCCGCTGCTCGTGCTCGCGGGCGGCTACCTGTTCACGGGCTTCATGGCCGGCACCCACATGCTGACCTTTCCCGGCCTGTTCGCGCCGACCGGCCTGCTCGGCGCCGGCGACCAGACCACCGCCTGGCTCTACCTGTTCTGGCACGGCGGCTTCCCGCTGGCGGTCGCCGCGTACGCGCTGCTGCGTGCGGCATCGCGTGCCGCGGGCCCGATCCCGGCTCCGCAACGCCGCGCGGCGATTCCCGTGGTGCTGTGCATCGCGGCCGCGCTCGGCGCGACGGCCGCGCTCGCGCTGCTTGCGACGGCCGGCCACGACCTGCTGCCGCGCATCATGAACGGCAACCGGATGGCCGCGACGATGACGAACGCGATCACGATCGTCTGGGGGCTGAACCTGGTGGCGCTGATGCTGATGTGGCAGCGGCGGCGGCGGCATTCCGTGCTCGACCTGTGGGTGATGACGGTGCTCGTCGCGTGGCTGTTCGACATCGCGCTGTCGGCGATGCTGAATCACGGGCGCTACGATCTCGGCTTCTACGCGGGGCGCGCGTACGGTCTGGTCGCGTCCGGCGTCGTGCTGTTCGCGATGCTGTTCGAAAACGGCCGGCTGCATGCGCAGACGGTGCGCGCGCTGGCCGGCGCGCGCTACCAGCATCTGCTCGTCGTGCAGAAGAGCGCGCAGCTGAACGACGCGAACGAACGGCTCGAACAGCGCGTTGCCGCACGCACCGCGCAACTGAGCGCGTCGAACCGCGACCTGCGGCGCGAAGTCGAGGAACGCGTGCGCGCCGAGCGTGCGCTGCAGGCGTCGCGCGAGGAGCTGCGCGAGATCGCCGCGATCAGCGCGAGCGCACGCGAAGCCGAGCAGCGCCGCATCGCACGCGAGCTGCACGACGAACTCGCGCAGACACTCGCGACGCTGAAGAACGATCTGGAATGGCTGATCGATCGCGTGCCGCAGGACGATGCACTGCTGGCGCGCAAGATCGCGGCGATGCACACGCTGGCGCGCGGCGCGGTGGCCGCGACGCGCCGCATCGCGTCGGACCTGCGCCCGCTGATGCTCGACGATCTCGGTTTCGCCGCGGCCATGCAATGGCTCGTGGAGGATTTCCGGCACCGTCACGGCATCGACTGCGCGCTGCATGTCGACCCGCCCGAACTGCAACTCGACGAGCCTTACGCGACGGCGGTGTTTCGCATCGCCCAGGAAGCGCTCGCGAACGTCGCACGGCACGCGGCCGCGTCGCATGCGAACGTCGCGCTCGTGCAGGCGAACCAGGCGATCGAGCTGACGATTCGCGACGACGGCGCGGGATTCGATCCCGGCGTGCCGCGCAAGTCGGGATCGTTCGGGCTGGTCGGGTTACGCGAGCGCGCGTATCTCGTTGGCGGCACGCTGCGGATCGCGACGACCCTCGGCGAGGGGACGACGGTCGAGGTGGAGATTCCGCTGTCGCCTGCGCCTGCTGCGGTCGCGCATGGCGGGAATGGGGGGCCGAGGATTGATCGCTGATCGAGGCGGCAATGTCGGCAAATGCCGGCTGCCGCGTCGATCATGCGTCAGTGGTAGTCGTCTTCCCGTTGATGTCGCACGGCTGGAATCGTGACTTGCTCGGTCGCTTCAATCTCGAACAGCAGGACATAGCCCGACGTGCCGAAAGACACGATCAGCTCACGCAGAAACGGATTCCCATCGTCGATCTTGCGGCATGTGAACGGAAACATTCGGAGCATGGCGATACCTTGTTCGATCGCGTCCGCAGCCCGCGCCGCTGCATCGATATCGCGTTCGAGCAGGTATCGATACATCCGCACCAGATCCTCACGGGCCGCACGTGTATATCGGACCCGATAGATCAATCAGCCGCCTTCGCTGCTCTCGCAGCCTTCAGCATGCCCTCGAGTTCAGCCTGCACGTCGGCGGCATCGACGTATTCGCCGGTACGGCGCGCCTCGTCGCGCGATGCGAGGCCACGGGTGACAAACTCGCGCTGCAGGCGACGACGCGCGATACCATCGCGAAGCGCCGACTCCATGAACGCAGACAACGTCTCGTTTTCCTCAAGGACCGACTCTGCCGCCTCCCGCAATTGCGGATCGACACGCAGCGCCGGCATGGTCGCAGTTTTCATTGCACACTCCATGCATTACACATGTAATGCATGGTAGCACACCCTCTTTTACACGTGCAGTCGGCCATTTGGCCTAACCAACGTGTCCGGGACCACAATCCGGCCGCGCCGCGTGCCTCACGCCCGCACCGCCACCATCCCCCGCTCCGAGCGGGTCCACGCGACCAGCGCGCCGAATCCGAGCAGCGCGAGACACACGATCGGCACGATCATCGGCCCGAACGCGGTGCCCGTCACCTTGCCGGCAAACGGCATCAGGTTCTGGCTGAAGAAGCCGCCGAGGTTGCCGATCGAGTTGATCGCCGCGACGCTCGCCGCCGCCCGCGCGCCGGTGAAGTAGCGCGGCGGCATCGACCAGAAGCACGGATACAGCAGCGGGATACATGCGCCGCCGAGCACCAGCGCGATGAAGCGCAGCGGCGTCGACGGCAGCACGAGGCTCAGCAGGAAGCCGAGCGCGCCAAGCGCCGCGACGATCGCGATCGTGCGCAGGATGCTCTTCGCGCGGCGCAGTTTCCCCGGCAGCCACACCAGCAGCAGCACGGCAAGCGCCCACGGCAGCATGCTCAGGAAGCCGTTCGTCGTGCTCGACACGCCGAACGATTTCACGAGCGTCGGCAGCCAGTAGGTCACGCCGTACAGCGACGTCGACATCAGCATGTAGGTCGCCGCGAACAGCATCACGCGCGGGTCGAGCAGCGCTTTCCACGGCTGGCCGTGCTCGGCCTGCGCGGGTTTCTCGCGTTCGAGCGCGGCCTCGACGACCTGCTTCTCGCGGTCGTCCAGGAAACGGGCGTCGCGCACCGACGCGGGCAGCACGCGGAACACGACGATCGCGACGATCACCGCCGGGATGCCCGTCGCCACGAACACCCACTGCCAGCCCGCGAGCCCCCACACGCCGTTCAGGCTCAGCAACACGCCGCCGACCAGCGAGCCGAGCATGTTCGCGAGCGCGCTGCCGAGCGTGAAGATGCCGAGCACCTTCGCGCGATAACTCTGCGGAAACCACAACGTCAGGTAGTAGATCACGCCCGGATAGAAGCCGGCCTCGGCGATGCCGAGCACGAAGCGCAGCGCGCAGAACGCGGGCATCGACGTCGTGAAGCCCATCAGCACCGTGATCAGCCCCCACGTCAGCATGATCCGTGCGAGCCACACGCGCGCGCCGTAGCGATGCAGCGCGAGCGTGCTCGGCACCTCGAACAGCAGGTAGCCGATGAAGAACAGCGACGACGCGAGCCCGAACGCGGCTTCCGTCATCCCGAGGCTGTGCACCATCTGCAGTTTCGCGAAGCCGACGTTCTGCCGGTCGATGAACGCGATCAGGAACATCACGACGAGGATGGGCAGCAGGCGCCGCGCCATCTTCGACATGATGCGCTGTTCTTCGGCGGACGCGGGGTCCAGGGTGTCGGTAGCATTCACTTCAGGCTCCTTGCGTGAATCGGTTGCACAGCGGTTGCATGTCGGTTGAATCGGCGCCGCGCGCAACGATCGCGCGGGTGCGGGGCATGTCGGGGAAAGGAAGCGGCGGCATCAGCGCGACCGGTAGTCGTCGAGCATCGGCGCGAACATCTCGTGCCATGCGCGCGGCTTCGCCTTGATCGTGCCGGCCAGGTACAGGAATTCGACGTAGTCCATCAGCTGGTTCGGCAGTACCGAGAAACGTGTGTCGGGTGCGGCGAGCATCCGCATCACGTCGTCGTGCGACACGCCGACACCCGACGACGCCGCATACAGCGCGGCCGCCGCGCGCGGGTCCTGCGCGATCAGGCGGTTCGCTTCGTCGAGCGCGCCGAGAAACGCGACGGCCAGCGCGGGGTCCGTATCGACGAGCCGCTTCGGCGCGAATACGACGTCGAGCGTCAGCGGGCCAAGCACGTCGACCGAATTCACGACGCGGTGAATGCCCGGCTGCCGCAGCTCGAGCGTCGAGAACGGCGGCGACGTGAAGTGCGCGGTCACGCCGTTCTCGCGCCGGATCAGCGCCTGCATCGCCTGCGGATGCGGCAGGTTCACGGTGATCGAATCGAGCTGCGCGAAATGCTTCGCGCCGAGCTGCCGGCTCGCGACCATCTGCAGCACGACCGCCGACAGCGACGTGCGGATGCCGGGCACCGCGATCCGGTCGGACGGCGTGAAGTCGCGCAGCGACACGAGGCCCGCGCGGTTCGCGTTCAGCGACAGCGACGTGGTGGACAGCCCGCTGATGCCGATCACCTCGACGTTAGGAATGCCGCGCGCCCGTGCCCACAGCTCGATGAAACCCGGTGCGCCGGCGCCCGCGAAATCGAGCGTGCCGGCCATCATCGCGTCGTTGACGGAATTGCCGCCGTCGAGCAGCACCCAGTCGACCGCGACGTCGCGCACGCCGTGGCGCGCCGCGTGCCGCTCGAACAGCCGCTGCTTCTCCATCACGAGCAGCGGCAGGTACAGCACCCCGAAGCCTTTCGAGATCCGGACGGTGCGCGGCTTCGCGCGCACGAGCGGCGGCGCGGCCAGCATGCCGATGCCGGCGGCGATCAATGCGCGGCGGCGCGGCGACGTCGTCATGCGCGGGCCGCCGTGCGACGGACGGCAAACGGCCACGCGAAAACCCGCGTCGCGCTGCGCCGCGCGTTCGTCGTGCCCGTGACATGCTGCATGTTGCCGTCTCCTTGAATATTTCTGGTATTAATGCCGTCCTTGCGTGCTGCATCCGGCTCGACACAGGTTATCGACCGAGTCTGAGAAAATGCTGACATCCCGGCCCCGGGAAAACCCCTAACCCACTCATCTGCGAAACGGCACCATGCGCATTCTCGTCGTGGAGGACGATGCCGAAATCGGCGCGGCGATCCGCAGCCGCCTGGCGCGGCTCGGCCATGCCGTCGATCTCGAGACCGACGGCGCAACCGCGAACGGGCTGCTGCGCGTCGAGCGCTTCGACCTCGTCGTGCTCGACGCGAACCTGCCCGGCATGGACGGCTTCACCGTGCTGCGCAACCTGCGCGCGTCGGGCAGCACGACACCCGTGCTGCTCGTCACCGCACGCTCGGCGATCGACGACCGCGTGAGCGGCCTCGGCCTCGGCGCCGACGACTACCTGGTGAAGCCGTTCGACTACCGCGAGCTCGACGCGCGCGTGCAGGCGCTCCTGCGCCGCAACAGCGGCCACGCGAACGACGTGCTGACGCTCGGCGGCCTCGTGATCGACCGCAGCAGCCGCCTGGCGGAACTCGACGGCCAGCCGCTGTCGCTGTCGCGCCAGGAGTTCGCGCTGCTCGAAATCCTCGCGAGCCGCCCGCAACGCATCTTCTCGAAGGACGAACTGCTGAACCAGCTGTTCAGCTTCGGCAACGAGCCGACCGCGAATGCGGTCGAGCAATACGTGACACGCGTGCGCAGGAAGCTGCAGGGCAGCTCGGTCGAGATCCGTACCGCGCGCGGGATGGGGTATCAGATTGCGGCGCACTGACTGGTTTCCGAAGACGCTGTTCGGGCGCACGCTGCTGTTCATCGCGCTCGTGGTCGCATCCGGCGCGCTCGCGCTCGCGGCGATCGCGCGCTACTACGCGGGCGTCGCGGCCGAACGCGCGTACGACCAGCTGCTCGCCGGCGCCTCGATCCAGGTCGCGGAAAACCTCTACGTGCAGGGCGGCGTGCTCGCGCTGAATCCGCCGGTGGCCGCGCTGTCGACGCTGTCGCGCTACGACCTCGTCTACTACAAGGTCGTCGATTCGCGCGGCATCGTCGTGGCAGGCTACAACGATCTCGCGAGCCCCGTGACGCTCGCCGCCGCGAAACAGGGCCCGGCGTTCGCGAACGGCCTGTACCAGGGGCACCGGATCCGCACGGCAACGATTGCACGCTACATGCCCGAGGAAAGCACGCCGGGCTGGGCGCTCGTGACCGTCGCGCAAACCACCAACGCGCGCCAGCAGCTCACGAACGACATGAGCCTCAAGGTATGGACGCTGATCCTGCTGATGAGCGTGCTCGCGATCGGCGCGAGCGGCCTCGCGATCCGGCGCGGCCTGCGCCCGCTCGCGCAGATCGGCACGATCATCGCCGCGCGCGACCCGGCCGACCTGCGGCCGGTGGCCTTCGACACGCCGAGCGAGATCGACGCGATCATCGGGTCGATCAACGGATTGATACACCGCCTGGCCGAACGCATCAACGCGATGCAGCGCTTCATCGCCGACGCCGCGCACCAGATGCGCACGCCGCTCGCGCGGCTCGACGCGCAGATCGAGCTGCTCGACGGCGAATCCGATCCCGCGCGCCACGCGGCACGCCTCGACGCGCTGCGCGCGACCAGCGCGGACGTCGGTCGCCTCACCGGCCAGTTGCTCAATCACGCGATGGTGATCCATCGCATCGAGGCCGTGCCGCTGCAACCGGTCGAACTCGTCGCGCTCGCGAAGGACGTGCTCGGCCGCACGATTCCGCTCGCGGGCGAGCGCGATGTCGCCGTGGCGTTCGCGAGCGATGCGCCGCTGGCGTGGATCGACGGCGACGCGATCAGCCTGCAGGAAGCGCTGTCGAACGTGCTGCACAACGCGTTGCTGCACGGCCACGCGGACGACATCGTCGTATCGGTCGCAACCGCCGGTCACACCGACGGCGCGATCACGCTGACCGTCACCGACAACGGCCGCGGCATCCCTCGCGAACACTGGGACGCCGCATTGCAGCCGTTCGTGCGGATCGCGCCGGACGGCAGCGAGCGGCGCACCGGGTCGGGCCTCGGGCTCGCGATCGTGCAGGAAGTGATGAAGGCGCACGGCGGGCGCGTCGGATTCGCGTTTCCCGACGCGGGCGGGTTCGCGGTCGTGCTGACGTTTCCGCGCGCGGCGGTGGCCGGTACAAAAGAGACTTAGACTACCGGCATCGCGCGTGCGGCGGCACCTGATGCGGATGCGCGACAGCGGTCAAGCGACAGCGGTCAATCGTCGCTGTCGTCGCCAGAAGCCGTCGCGCTGCGCTCCGCATGCCGCGCCATCGGTTATTCGTGCGCAGCGTCGTACGCAATCCGGAAGCCCGTATGTCCGGTCGACGTATCCCGCGGCCGGCCGGTCCGGGCGGCGATGCGGTAGCGATAACAGTAGTCGCGATGACACAGATACGAACCGCCTTTCAGCGTGTGCTCCCGCTCCGCGAGCGCCTGACGGTTCCGGGCCTTTCCCGCGCTCGACAACGACTGCGTCAGGAACGGATCGGCGCACCATTCCCACACGTTGCCGCTGCAGTTGTACAACCCGGCGGGATTCGGCGAAAACGCATCGACCCGAACCGTGCCGGCATACCCGTCCGGCGACGTGTTCAGATGGGGAAACACGCCGTGCCAGATATTGCAGCACTGCATCTCGTCGGACGGCTCCTCATCGCCCCACGGATACCGGCGCGCCTGCGCGCCTCCTCTTGCCGCATGCTCCCACTCGGCCTCGGTCGGTAGCCGGCCGCCGCACCACGCTGCGAAGGCGCCCGCATCGTTCCACGAAACATGCACGACCGGATGCTGCTCGCGCCCGCCAAGCGACGAACCGGGCCCCTCCGGCGCCGCCCAGTTCGCGCCGTCGATCGCCAGCCACCACGGCGCGTCCGCGGTGCCCACCAGATGGTTCGCGGAAACGGCGGACGATCGAAACACGTAGCTCCAGCCGATGCGCTCGGCTTCCGTGCGATACCCGGTCGCGGCGACGAACTCCGCGAACCGCGCATTCGAGACGGCATAACGATCCATCCCGAACGCGCGCAGCGTAACGCGCCGCCGTGGCCCCTCGCCGTCCGCCTTGATGACGGGCGTATCCGTGCCGATCCAGCTCTTGCCTGCCTCGAACCAGACGATGTCCCGGTTCGACGGTACGCCGGCGCCCGTGCTGTGGGTGCCCGACGCGCACGCATGCGCCGAAACGGCGGACAGTTGCTGGCGCTTTCCCGCGCCGGGACAGCACGATCGATGCTTGTCGTTGTTCAATTTCCCTCCTCGCCGGACCACCGTTTCTCCGTATCTGCCGGCCACGGCATGTCAAAACCCGGATTGCATCGCACGTCAATCACCCGACGTCGCCCCGGCCTGCGCCGCGCGCTTGCGCTCGATCTCGGCGCGCATCGCCTGTGCCTGGACGGCCAGATGCGCACGCAACCGTTCGGCGCGATCCGCGTGGCTGCGGGCCAGGAGCTGTGCGGGCTCGATCGCGCCGGTGGACGGCAGCCCGAGCCGCGTGTATTGCTCCTGCGGCGCATCGTTGGCCCGCATCAGATCGCGCATGAGTCCGGCCATCCGCAGTTCGACCGACTCGTCGTACAGCGGCCGCTCCTGTTTCGGATCGTCATGCAGATCGAACAGCAGCGTCCCCGACCGGTACGCATACCCGATCGGCCGGCTCGCGATCTTCATCGTCCGCACGCCCTTCGTAAACGAAAAGGGTTCCGACAGTTCGATATCCTGCAGTTCCTCGACACCGAACATCTCCCGCATGTGAGTCGGCATCAACGTATATTCGTACAGCGGTTCGTTACGGTCCGGGTCGGCGCCCGAGCGCATGTACACGTAACGACCGTCGGTCACGTTCACTTGTTCGCCATGCATGCCGAACAGCGCGGCCTCGCGAACGGGAACGTCTTCGTCGATCGTTTTCCGGAGCGCGCCGCCCTGCATGTCCGGCGTGGGTTCCAGCCCGAAGAAATCGAGCAGCGTCGGCGCGATATCGATCATCTGAACGAGCGACTGGCGCCGCACGCCTGCCCGACGGCAGCGCGGATCCCAGATGAACAGCGGCGTGTTGGCGAGTTCGTTGAACCACGGCTGGACCGTCTTCGCCCACCATCCGTGTTCGCCGAGCATGTACCCGTGGTCGGTGCACACGATCAGCATCGTGTCGCGCCACAGATCGAGCTCGTCCATCAGGTCGAGAACCCGCCCGAGCGAACGGTCGCACATGGACACGAGCGCGGCGTACCCGGCTTGCGCGGTACGCATGTCGCCGTCCGTCTCGCCGGCGGAGACGGGGCCGTAGGGCGGCCAGTCGAAGTGCGCGTCGCCTCCCTCGCCCGGGTAAAGGTCGCGATATTTCGGATAGCTGGCGAACGGCTCGTGCGGATCGAACGTCTCGATCTGCAGGAACCACGAATCCTTGTCGTGATTTTTTCTCAGGAACGCTTCGCCCGCATCAAAGGTCAGCGTTTGCGGATGAAGATCCTCGGTCGGGTAATACTGGCGGTTCACGAAGTCCTGCCGCGCGGAGCTCTCCTTCAACGCGCCCTTGAGCCGGGCCGGCATCGGAGGCGGCCCGAGTTCCGCCTTCCATGGATCGCCCTCCTGCCCCCGGAAGAATTCCCAGCTGCTGTATCGCGTGTGGTAGGTCGCGCCGCCATCTTCCCAGTAGTGCGGATGATCGCTCGCCAGATGGGCATGAATGCCCTTCTTGCGCAGCATCGCCGGCATCGAATCGTCGAACGGCTCCAGCGGCCCCCAGCTGCGATGCAGAAAGTTGTAGCGCCCGGTATGCAGCTCCCTGCGCGCCGGTATGCAGGCCATGCTGCCGATATAGCAGTTGTCGAAAGTCGCGCTGCGGTCGGCGAGCCGCTGAAAATTCGGCGCGTGGACCCAGGTGTTGCCGTACGGCGGCAGCATGCGCCGATTCAGGCTGTCGTACATCACGAGTATGGCTTTCATGATCGGTTCAATTCACTCTACGTTTGATGCGTTGTGCGTGGCTGCCTCGTTCACGCGCGTTTCGCCGTCGGAACGGTCGCGCCGCCATGCCGGATGCAACGCATGCGACGATTCAAAGGGTGCCCGTCTTACCGGGTCTGCGGACTGATGCGCAGCCGATTGCGTACCTCGCCGACACCCGGCACGCGCTGCGCGGCCGACACGGCCAGCGCGGCCTGCTCGGCATCGGCCACCTCGCCGGACAGCGTGACGACGCCGGACTTCGCGAAGATGAGCAGACGGCTCGAATCGAGACGTTTCGTTCGCGCCAGCACGCCTGCCACCTGCTTGCGCAACTTGCGATCGGCCGCCTTCGTCGCCTTGCGCGACTCGCTGCCCGACGCCGACGCTGCCGCTACCGCCGGTGCCGCCGATACCGCCGATACCGCATCCGGCGTCGATGCCGCTCCACCCTGCGATTCCTGAGCCGCCGCGCTCAGCGCACTCAATGCGATCATCGCTGCCGCAACGTAGCGGCAACCCGTTCTGCAAACCTGCATGTCGTTTCTCCCGTGATGCCCCGGCAACGCGTCGCTTCATGCGCCGCGACGCCATGGGCTATATCTCTAGAACTGCGTCATGACGCCGATCGATACACCGCTCACCGTGCGCCCGTCGGGACGCAGGTTCAGTGCCGATACGTTCGTCGGATCCTTCTTGTAGGCCCCCGAGAAGCCGTTCCGGTCGAACTCCACATAGAGTTCCGACCGTTTCGACAGGAAATATTCGAGCATCGCGTACGAGGTCATCTTCCGGCCATCCGCCCCGGCAACGTTTTTCAGGTTGCTGGCCATGTCGTAATAGGTGGCGCCGGTGAACTGCAACGTCGGCGTGATCTGGTAGACGATGCCGACCCCGGGAATGTTGTCGCGCCGCTTGCTGCCGGTCGCGCTCGCCGCGGAAACCGCGAGCGTGCTGTAGTTCAGGTACAGCCGCGTCGGCCCGAGTTGCCACGTCGCGCCGCCCATGGCGGTTTGCGCCCACTGGTTGGTGGTGGCGCTGTAGGTCTTCTGATACGCGGCCGCGAGCAGCAGCGAGCGGAACTGATAACTGGCGCCGACGGACAGATTCGTACCCGTGTGCCAGTCGCCGGCCACGCCGCCCGGCGAATAACTGGCTCTCAGCGCGAATCCGCCGAGTCGGCCGACGTATTTGACCGTGTTGTTGAAACGGGCATCGAGCGTAAAGAAATTGCCGCCCCAGACAATGCCGGGCGTCATCGCAAGCGTCGAGCCATTGGCCTGGTTCGGATCGAGTTGAACACCGATATCTTCGGCGGCGTTCAGCTGGCGCCCGAGCGTCAGCCGGCCGAATCCCCCCTCCAGCCCGACGTACGCCCGCTGCGAGAAAAGCGTATTCGACGATTTCAACGCACCGGTGCCCAGGTTGAAGCCGCTCTGCAGCAGGAACACGGCTCTCACTCCGCCGCCCAGGTCCTCCTTGCCCGTGAAACCGAGGGTATTGCCCGCAATCGGATTGTTGTCGAAGCCAACCTGTTGCCCGCCCTTCCCGCCATCGGTCCACCGAACGCCGCCGCCGAGCGTGCCGAACAGCGTCACGCTCGACTGCGCTTGCGCGCTTCCGCCAATCACCAGCGCAACCATGCCTAATGTCAGTCTCCTCACCACACCGCTCCTCCAATAATTAATCATCCTTATTAAATTGCACGTTCAACCGGACTACATCGAACCGGGCTTCTCCGAGCCCTGTGCGAGCCGGACGCGAATGCGCGCTTGACGTGCCTCCTTCGCGCCCGGTTACTGCCTATCGATCGTCCTGCGCACGCCACTCGCCGGGTCGCGGCAAATCGACCGGCGGGAAACGGGAGCCTTTCGCGGCGGGCAGGACGTCAGCCGTCTCGACTTGCCAGCGCAACAGGCGCTCCAGCAGCCCGGCCTCGATGTCGGCAAACTCCGGCTGGCCGGCCAGGTTCGTCGTCTCGCTCGGATCGGTCGTGCGCCGATACAGCTCGGGTGCCTCGTAGAGTCGCCACACATACGTCCACTCCGGCGTCCGGATGACCGCGGCCTTGCCCACGGTCTCCGGTTGCCCGCTTTGCAGCTTCGCCTTGATGTCGTACGGAAAACCGGCCTGCTCGAAATGGTCGACTTCCCGGGTCAGGAAGCCGCCCTCGCTGAACACCTGCTCCCGATGCGTCTCCCCGGCCGCCAGAAGGCAGGGTGCGAAGCTCTTCCCGTAGTGCGCATGCGTCGCTTCCAGCCCCGCCAGCTCGAGCAGCGTGGGAAACACGTCGATCATCTCGACCATCGCGCTCGAGGTCGTGCCGGCCACGTCAGGCCCGGACGCGCCCGATACGATCAGCGGATTGCGCAACAGGCATTCGTGCACGCCCGACGGCCACTTCTCGGCGAGCCCGAAATCCCCGAGGTATTCACCGTGATCCGAAAAGAACGTGGTGATCAGGCGCCCCGGCTCGGTGGCTCGGGCAGCCGCGTCCATCACGCGGCCGACATGATGATCCAGTCTCGACACCATGCCGTAGTACACGGCGCGCAGTTCCCGCCATTGCGCATCGGTCAACTGGTCCCATCCATGCGCGTTGGACAGCGCATCGATATACGCCGGCATCCGGCCACTGCCGACGGCACGCTCGGGCACCGCGGCGCGGTCGTACATCGAGAACCACGGCTCCTCGGCTTCGAACGGCGGATGCGGCGCGAACAGCGGGACATACAGCACCCACGGCTCGCGAGGCGGAGCGGCAAGCCAATGCTCCGCCGTGCGGATCACCACTTCGTCGTATTCGATCGCGGCCTGCTCCTGCGAACGCTGCCCCCGAAAGAACGCGCGCACCATCGGGTCGGCAGGGTCTCCCTTTGTCTTGCTCTGCAGGAATTCCGCCGCGCTTCGCCGCGTCTCCTCCGGCAGGAAGCCGTACTCATGCGCCGACCGCTCGGTCGCGCCGGGCGCGAACGAGTCACCGCGACCGCCTGCCATCGCGACGTGATAGCCGTTTTCCTTGAAGACGCGCAGGAAATTCGGCTCGTCCGGCCCCAGCAGGTAACCGAGCGTGCGATGGCCGGCCACGTGCGGATACTGTCCCGACAGGAACGACACGCGCGACGGCGAACAGACGCTGTGTTGTCCGAACGCCTGCGTGAATGCGACGCCGCCGGCGGCGAGCCGGTCCAGGTTCGGCGTGAGGACGGGCGTCGCGGGATGGACCGCGTGAACGCAGTCGGCACGCAACTGGTCCGCGACGATGATGACGAAATTGGGCTTCGTGCTCATGAAATATCCGTTAGAAAAATACGAGTCAACGTCAACGAACCGACTTGATCGCGGCGATGACGACCCCGCCGAGCAACACCGCGCAACTTGCCGCGATGAACAGCGCGTCGAAGCGGATCGCACCGCCCGGCCCCGTCAGCCAGGTGGCGAGAAGGGACAGGAACAACTGCGGAACGACGTTCGCGAGATGGAACACGCCCATGTCCTTTGCCGCGGCATTACGATCGGGCAGCACTTCGGTGACCAGCGCAAGGTCGACGGCCAGATACGCGCCCTGCGCCACGCCGATCCACGCGATCACGACCAGCAATTGCGGGAACGTCGTGCAGAACAGGAGCACCGGAAACCCGAGCGCCATCCCGATGCCGGCCCCGATCACGAAGACCTTGCGGCGCCGCAGCCGATCCGACAGGCGACCGAACACCAATGCGCTGGCCGTCATGGCCGTCGTGGCCACCAGCAGGCACAGGAACATCGCGTGCGGCGTCTCTTTCGTCGACAGGCCGATCCGGTCGCGCAGATAGAACAGCAGGTAGTACTGCAGGCTGCTTACGCCGAACAGCACCAGCGCACGCGACAGCCACGCGATCGCGAAGTCGGGATGCCTGACCGGATTGGTCCAGAAACTCGCCGCCAGTTGCCGCCACTGCAGCGGTTTCACGTGGCCGGCATCCAGCTTCCGGTCATGGGTCAGCATGACGAAGCAGACAATCGCCACCAGCGCGATCGCCCCCTGTACCAGCGCGATCGAGACGAGGTCGGGCGCCAATTGCCTCGCGATCCCGACGCCCAGCAACACACCGATCGGCGGCGTGAATCCGACGAGCGACGAATAGACGCCGAGCTTTTCGGACCGAACCTGATCCGGCAGCACCGCGTTGAGACCGCTCAAGGTCGAATTGAAGGTCAACGCCATCAGCCCCCATCCGAGCGCGAGCTGCGCGGGCGTGCGAGCGGTCGCCATGACGGCCATCGCACCGAGCCCGCCCAGCATGCCGCCCAGGATCCACGGCTTGCGCATGCCCCAGCGCGAGCGCGTGTGATCGCTCAGCACACCGAAGATCGGCTGCGCGATCAGGCCGATGAACGAGCCGATGCCGAGTGCCCGCGCCAGCACGGCTGCCTTGTCGGTCGGCGAGATTCGTTCCGCCAGCATCGGCAGGATCACCATCGGATACGGCAACATCGCCAGCCAGACGCCGACGAAGGCGACCGTCAGCGTCACGCCGAGATACCGGTTGCCCGTTTTGCGGGCCGCTACAACCATCATTTCGTCCATACTCCCTCTCCACTCATCGTCCGCCGCCTTCCGCTCAGCGCCCGAACAGCCGCCCGTCGAGCTGCACCGACCCGACGATCGCGTGATCGGTCGCCGCATGCGCCAGCGCGACGCGATACGTGCCGGCCGCGATCCGCCACTGCCCTGCCTGCCCGTCGAACCGGGCCAGCAGGCGCGGATCGACCGTCAGCGACACACGGACGGATTCGCCCGCGCGCAGCGTCACGCGCTCGAAACCGAGCAACCGGATGCGCGACTCGCCGCATGCATCCGTCAGGTAGAGCTGCGGCACGTCGTCGCCGTCGCGCGCGCCGGTGTTGGTCACCGTGAAGCGCGCCATCACCGTGTCGCCACCGTCGAGCCGCAGGTTGTCGTATGCGAAGCGCGTATAGCTGAGCCCGAAGCCGAAGCCGAAACGCGGCGGCCGCCCCGTCTTCGCGAACCAGCGATAACCGACGTCCGCGCCCTCGTGATAGTGCACGTCGATCGGCGTGCCGAGTTCGACATCGGCGCCCGGCAACGCCGGATGCGGCGTATCCGCGACGTCCGTCGGAAACGTGACCGGCAGCCGGCCCGACGGGTTGACGCGCCCCGTCAGGATCTCGGCGATCGCCTGCGCGCCCGCCTGCCCCGGATACCACGCCTGCACGATCGCGGCGACTTCGCCGCTCCACGGCATCGCGACCGGATTGCCGGTCTGCAGCACGACGACCGTATTGGCGTTCGCGCGCGCCACCGCGTCGATCAGCGCATCCTGGCCGAACGGCAGCATCATGTCCGGACAATCGAAACGCTCGCCTTCGTGACGGATCGCGTTGACGATCACGACGTCGGCGCGGCGCGCGAGCGCGACCGCATCCGCGACGTGCGCGCCGCTGTCGTATTCGACGATCGCGTCCGGCCGTAGCGCACGCAGCGCCGCGAGCGGCGACGCGCCGCCGATGCACATCGCGGTCGGCCCGAGCAGCGGATGGCTGCGCATCGGCACGACCGCCGCATAACCGCCGTGCGGCATCACCTGGCTGGAGCCCGACCCGGACAGCACGCCCGCCTGCGCGAAACCGCCGATCACCGCGATGCGCCGCGCCGTTTGCGCGAGCGGCAGCACCTCGCGTTCGTTCTTCAGCAGCACGATGCCCTCGCGGGCAATCTGCAGCGCGATCGCGTCGTGCGCAGCGAAATCGACCGGCTCCGGTGCGCGCTCGCGATCGATGCCGACCGCGTAACAGGACCGCAGGATGCGCGTCACCATTTCGCCGATGCGCGCCGGCGGCACCTTGCCTTCGTCGTACGCGCGCCGCAGCGGCTCGTTGAACCACTCGGCCTCGTCGAGCTGCGCGCCCGAGTGCTGGTCGAGGCCCGCGAGCGCGGACTCCCAGCCGTACACCGCGCGCCAGTCCGACATGATCCAGCCCTTGAAGCCCATCGCGTCCTTGACGACGTCCTGCATCAGATGCCGGTTGCCGCTCGTGTACTCGCCGTTGACCCGGTTGTACGCGGTCATCAGCGCGCCGGGATCGCCTGCCTCGATCGCGATCTGGAACGCGAGCAGGTCGCTCTCGCGATGCGCATCCGGATCGATCACGGCGTTCAGGAAGAACTTGTTGGTCTCGCTCGCATTGAGCGACACATGCTTGAGCAGCGCGATCACGCCCTCGCGCTGCGTGCCCGCCACCACGCAGCCGCCGATCCGCCCGGACAGCAGCGGATCTTCCGATACGTATTCGAAATTGCGGCCGTTGCGCACGTCGCGCACCAGATTGATGCCGCCGCCCAGCGCCACGTTGAAACCGCGTGCGCGCGCCTCCTTGCCGATCGCCGCGCCCATCGTGCGCGCCAGCGCCGGATGGAAGGTCGCGCCGAGCGCCAGCCCGGCCGGGAACGCGGTCGCGCGCTCGTCCGCGGTTTCGGTATGGCGCAGGCCGAGGCTGGCGTCGGCCAGCTTCAGCGCCGGCACGCCGAGGCGCGGCACGCCGGGGACGTAGCCGGCGATGACGGGCAGGTCGGCCGGTACGCGCGGCTCGCGGCCGGTGCGGCCGAACACGCGCACCATCAGGCTGTAGAGCAGCGAAAACCGCTCGTCGTCGGTCATGCGGGCTTCGGTCTCCCGCGCACGGGCGTCGGGGCAATCCGCCGGCGCCATGCTCGCGGCGGCCGGGGATTCGATGGGGGTCTGCAGTCGAGTCGAGGATGTCATCACGCGTTACTTCGTATGAATGGGACCGGCCGACACCACGCTTGCACCGTCAGCCGAACTGTTTCCACCAAATAATTATCCGAGTGGATAATTATTGTTTTGAGCGTGAGTGTCAAGCGGGTAAAGGCGGCAACGACGACGGGGTTTTCCCCGACCCGGGCGGGCCAGGAGGTCGCCCCCGGCGCGCGGCAGCGGGTCGGGACGGCCCGTTGCGGCCGATCCGCGCGGACGGCACAATCCGGGGATTCGATCAAGGACAGGACAGATGCAGATTGCAAGGCAGGCACAGCAGGAACGCAGCGAGCAGACCCGTTCGGACATTCTGGGGATCGCGCTCGAACAGTTCTCGACCCGCGGTTTCGACGCGGTCAGCCTGCGCGACATCGCGGACGCGGCAGGCGTCAACCACGCGATGATCCGCTACTACTTCGGCAACAAGGAGAACCTGTGGCGCGCCAGCGTGACGCAGCTGTTCGACCGGTTCATGGAAGGCGTCGCGTTGCCGGACCCGGCGTCGGACACGTTCTCGATCGACGCCGTCAAGCAGTACATCCGCAACTACGTGCGCTATTGCGCGGCGCATCCCGAGCACGCGCGGCTGATGATGCAGGAGGCCAATCGCGATTCGGAACGCCTGAAGTGGATGGCGGAAACCTTCGTGCGGCCGCGCCATGATCGCTCGGTGCCGCTGGTGCGCTACGTCAGCGAAACGACCGACGGGCTCGCGCGGATCGACCCGGTCGTGCTGCTGTACATGATTACCGCGATCGCGCAGGTGCCGTACCTGCTGACCGCGGAAATGCGCTACGCGCACGGCATCGACGCGCTCGACGAGAAAGCGATCGATGCGCATTGCGACGCCGTCGTCGCGTTCATCTTCCGTTGAAGCGGCGGGTGCGCGGGCGGGCCATGCACCGCCGCGCCCCCGGCCCGGATCGCGCGATCAGGCCGCGACCTCGCCGCCGAGATACGCGTCCCTGATCCGCTCGTCGTCGAGCAGCGTCCTCGCCGGGCCTTCGAGCACGACGCGCCCGGTCTGCAGCACATACCCGTAATGCGCGATCTCCAGCGCGAGGCTCGCGTTCTGTTCGACCATGAACACGGTCACGCCCTGTTTGTTGATCGCGTCGATCAGTTCGAGCACCTTGTCGACGTAAAGCGGCGACAGCCCCATCGTCGGTTCGTCCATGCAGATCAGCTTCGGCCGCGCCATCAGCGCGCGCGCCATCGCCAGCATCTGCTGCTCGCCGCCCGACAGCGTGCCCGCCCGCTGCGTCAGCCGCTCGCGCACGCGGGGAAACAGGTCGAGCACGCGTGCGTAGTCCTCCGCCACCGCCGTGCGGTCGCCGCGCGTGTACGCGCCCATCAGCAGGTTCTCGCGCACGCTCATGTCGCCGAACAACCGCCGCGCCTCGGGCACGGCCGCGATCCCGCGCCGCACGCGCTGCGGCGTCGCGAGCGCCGTCACGTCGTCGCCGTCGAAGCGCACGACGCCGCGCTTCGGCCGCATCAGCCCGAGAATCAGCTTCATCGTGGTCGACTTGCCGCTCGCGTTGCCGCCGAGCAGGCTGACGATCTGGCCGCGACCGACTTCGAAGTTCACGTCGAAATGCACCTGCACCGGCCCGTAGAACGTGTCGAGGTGTTCGAGTTTCAGCAGCGCATCGGTCATGTTCATTCGCAATCCGGAAGAAGTGTCGGTCATGCGGCTGCCTGCGCCGCCCGACCGGCCGGCGTGCCGCCCGCATGGCGGCGGCCGAGGTACGCCTCGATCACGTGCGGATCGTACCGCACGTCACGCGGCGCGCCTTCGGCGATCTTCACGCCGTTGTCGAGCACCATCACGCGGTCGGACACGCGCATCACGAGTTCGAGCTTGTGCTCGATCAGCAGGATCGTCAGGCCGCGCGCCTTCAGCAACTGGATCAGTTGCAGCATCTCGGCCGTCTCCGTCTCGTTCATCCCGGCCGTCGGTTCGTCGAGCAGCAGCAGGCGCGGATGCAGCGCGAGCGCGCGGCCGATCTCCACGCGCCGCCGGTTCGCATACGACAGGCTGTGCGCCGGATGATCGATGCGCGGGGTGAGCCGTTCGCCGAACCCGGCGATGATGTCGCGCGCCTCGTCGCGCAGCGCCGCTTCCTCACGCCGCACCGACGCGGGCCGCACGAGCGCGCGCCACACCTCGGCCGCCGCGCCGAGCGCGGGCCAGCCCGGCCGCGCCGCACGCAGCCGCGCATGCGCGCCGATCAGCACGTTGTCGAGCACGCTCAGGTTGCCGAACACGCGGCCGTGCTGGAACGTGCGTGCGATGCCGAGCGCCGCGAGGCGCTCGGGCGCCGTACCGGTGATGTCGCGGCCGTCGAACGTCACACGGCCGGCGTCGGGCCGGTCGGCGCCCGCGATCAGGTTGAACAGCGTCGACTTGCCGGCGCCGTTCGGGCCGATCACGCTCAGCAGCTCGCCGTCGGCGAGCGTCAGGCTCGCGCCGTCGAGCGCGGTCACGCCGTCGAAACGGCGCGTCAGGCCCTGCACGTCGAGCAAGGGTCGATTGGTGGTCATCGCGTTCCTCCTCACACCGTGCCGAGCAGGCCCTGCGGCCGGAACCGGACGAGCAGCAGCAGCACGAGGCCATAGATCAGCATCCGGTAATCGGCCGCCCAGCGGAACAGCTCCGGCAGCCCGATCAGCGCGATCGCGCCGACGATGCCGCCGAGCACGTTGCCGAGCCCGCCGAGGATCACCATCGTCAGCGCGAGGATCGACACCTGCGAATCGAAGGTCTGGTGATTGATGTAGCTGTACAGGTGCGCGGCAATGCCGCCGCTCACACCGGCCGCGACGCCGCCGACCGCGAATGCGATCGCCTTGTAGCGGTTCGGCGCGATGCCGTGCGCACGCGCGGCGACGTCGTCCTCGCGCACCGCGCGCAGCGTGCGGCCGAGATGCGAGCGCAGCAGCCGCACCTGCACGAGTGCGAACCCGACGAGCACCACGAACGTGAACCAGTACGCGGCGCGCGCGGTGCTCGCCCACGGCAGCGGCGCGATGCCGGTGATGCCGAGCGGGCCGCGCGTGAGGCCATCCCAGTTCAGGATCACGAGGCTCACCACTTCGCCGATGCCGAGCGTCGCGATCGACACGTAGTGCCCGCGCAGGCGAAACGCCGGATAGACGAGCAGCGTGCCGAGCACGGCCGTGATGACGCCCGCGCACGGGATCGTCACGGCCGGCGACCAGCCGAGATCCGACGACAGCAGCGCCGACGCGTACGCACCGATCACGAGCAGCGCCGCGTGGCCGAGCGAGATCTGCCCGACCGTGCCCGCGACGAGCGTGAGGCTCAGCGCGAGCAGCCCGTACAGCCACGCGTTGGTAAGCGTCTGCAGCACGTACGGCGACGCGCCGAGCCACGGCAGCACGGCGGCCAATGCGATCAGCGCGACGAGCACCGGACGCGGCACGCGCACGGCCTTCGCGGCCGCGAGGAAGGTACCCGTCATCGGCTCGGGCGGCAGCGCGCGGTTCCCGCTGAACAGGCCGTTCGGCCGCCACACGAGGAACACGATCAGCAGCCCGAACGCGAACAGGTCGCGATAGCTCGTGCCGAACAGCGCGACGCCGTAGCTCTCGACGAGGCCGAGCAGCAGGCTGCCGGCGATCGCGCCCGGCACGTTGCCGAGCCCGCCGATCAGCAGCGCGACGACGCCCTTCAGCGTCGCCTGGAAGCCCATCGCCGGATCGATGCTGTTGTAGTACATGCCGACCAGCAGCCCGCTCACGCCGCCGAGCGCGCACGCGATCGCGAACACGGTCTGGTTCACGCGGTCGACGTCGACGCCCATCTGCAGCGCCGCGTCGCGATCCTGCGCGGTCGCGCGCACGGCCCAGCCGAGCCGCGTGAAGCGCAGGAAGCCGTACAGCAGCGCGGCCGCCGCGATGCCGATGCCCGCGATCAGCAGGTCGAGCGAGCCGAGCGTCGCGCCGGCAATGCGCAGATGCCAGTCCGGCAGCGGCGTCGGCACCGCACGCGGGTCCGCGCCGAAGGCGAGCTGCGCGAGCTGGTCGAGGATGAAGCTGATGCCGATCGTCGCGAGCAGCGGCGCGATGCGCGCCGCGTGGCGCAGCGGCCGCAGCCCGATCCGCTCGATCGCGACGCCGAGCGCGCCGCAGCCGACGACGACCGCCGCGAGCGCGACCGGCAGCGGCAGCCCGAAGCGGGTCAGGCACAGCCAGCCGATGAATGCACCGACCATGTACACCGAGCCGTGCGCGAAGTTGATCAGGTGCGACACGCCGAAGATCAACGCGAGCCCGACCGCGAGCAGCGCGTAGATGTTGCCGACGATGAGGCCGTTGAGCGTGTAGTCGAGCCAGGAAGCCATCACGATGCGTCCGTCACGTGCATGCGGTTCGGGGTCAGCGCGCGGCGAGCTGCGGTTTCGCGCCGTCCCACAGCGCCCACTGCCCCTGCTTCACGACGAGATACACGGTGCGCGCGCCCGCGACGCGGCGCGTCTGCGGATCGAAGCGCACCTTGCCGAAGATCACGCTCGGCACGTCGCTGATTTTCGCGAAGCCGTCGTGCGCGGCCTGGCGTGTCGTGCCGTAGCGGCGCAGCACTTCCGCCGACAGGATCAGCGCGTCGTATGCGCGCGCGACGAACGAATCGGGATCGGCATGGAATTTCGCGCGATAGCGCTGCACGAACGCCTGCACCTCGGGGCGCGGCTCGGCCGGGAAGAAGTTCGATTCGGTATACACACCGTCGACGGCCGCGCCGCCCAGCTCGAGGAATTTCGGCGAATACACGGAGCCGACCGCCGCGATCGGCAGCGTGACGCCCGACGTGCGCGCCTGCCGCACGATCTGCGCGCCGTCCGCGTAGTACGAGATCAGCACGATCGAATCGGGCTTCGATTCGCCGATGCGCACGAGCGTCGAACGGAAATCCTTCTCCGCCGGCTGGTAGCCTTCGGCCGCGACGACCTGCGCGCCGAGCCCGGCCACCGCCTTCGCGAAGATGTCCTTGCTGGTGCGGCCCCAGTCGGTGTTCAGGTACAGCACCGCGATCCGCTTGAAGCCGAGCTCCTTCACCGCGTAGCGCGCGAGCAGCGGCTGCTCCTCGGCCTGGCTCAGCGCGGTGCTCCACAGATAATCGCCGCCCTTCGTGAAGTCCGGATGCGAGTTCGTGAAGCCGAACTGGATCAGCTGCCCGCGCTGGTAGATCGGCGATGCGGCCATCGACGTCGCGCTGGAGAAGTCGCCCAGCTCGATCGCGACGCGCGGATCGGCGACGAACTTCTGCGCGATCGCGACGGCCTGGCGCGGGTCGCTGCGGCTGTCCTGGAAGTCGATCGCGAGCGGCCGGCCATGGATGCCGCCGCTGCCGTTGATCTCGTCGAGCGCGAGATCGAAGCCGCGCTTCCATTGTTCGCCGTATTGCGCGTCCTGGCCCGTGAGCGGCCCGCTCACGCCGATCACCACCGGCTCGCCCGATACGCCGGCGGCGAGCGCGCCGCCCGTCGACAAGCCCCATGCGGCAGCGAGCGCCGCCACCGTGCCCAGCACGCGCCGCCATGCGCCGCGTGCGTCGTTCCCCGAAACGTTCATGCGTCCCCCAGCTTCAGTCAGTCGAAAAGAGTGAGGGCATGTAACCATCCGGTTCAGGACGATCCAACGAAGTTTTGCGTATATCGATATCGGGCGCGGCGCGAAGCCGGCGACGCCCGCGAAGGGCCGCCTGCACGCGCTGCCGCGCGCGATGAGGCGGCACGCATCGCATCGTGTTGATTCGATTGGCGTTTCCTGTACGTCACGCGTCGCCACCGGCGTGCCCGCGCGCCCGTCCGGCCATCGCGACGATCGTGCGCTTCGCAGTTTTCGCGCTGTCGATAGCAAAATTCATTATATGAATCACGCATGCTCACACTCCTACAATGCGCAAATCGCATCATCGGAAGGTGTCATGGAGCTGCATCAACTCGAAGCGTTTTCCGCGGTCATGTCGGCCGGCAGCGTGACCGGCGCGGGCGAACTGCTCGGCCGCTCGCAGCCGGCCGTCACGCGGCAGATCCAGGAGCTCGAAGCCGATCTCGGCTACGCGCTGTTCGACCGGCACGGCCCGCGCGTCACGCCGACGCGGCGTGCCTTCCTGCTCTACGAGGAAGTCGAGCGCTCGCTGGTCGGCCTGCGTGCGATCGAGGCGCGCGCACGGGCGCTCGGCGACGAAACCGCCGAACCCGTGCGCATCGCGGCGACGCCTTCGCTCGCGGCGACGCTCGTGCCGGCCGCGCTCGCCGCGCTGCCTGACGGCGCGCAGGCGCCGCACTACCAGTTGCGCAGCGAATCGGCCGAGCATGTCGTGCACGAGGTGCTGGCCGGCACGGCCGACATCGGCGTCGTCACGCTGCCGATGGCGCATGCGGGGCTCGACGTGCACTGGATCGCGCAGACGCCCTGCGTCGCCGTGCTGCCCGCGGGCGACCCGCTCGCGGCGCAGCCGCGCATCGCGCTGCGCGATCTCGCGCGCCGCCGTATCGTGACGGTCGCGAACCGGCACCGGCTGCGCCAGCGGATCGATGCGGCATTCGCGGCCGCGCGGGTCGACGCACGCGTCTTCATCGAAACCAATGCGTCGCTGAATGCGGTGATGGCCGCGCGTGCCGGCATCGGGATCGGCATCGTCGATCCGGCCACCGGTGTCGCACTGCCGGTGGACGGCGTCGTCGCCCGCCCGCTCGACGTCGACATCCCGTTCGCGTTCGGCGTCGCGACGCCGGCCGGCAAGGCGCGCACGGCGGCCGTCGATGCGCTGCTCGACGCGCTGCACCGGACGACGCGCACACTGCTCGACGACGTGATCTTTCACGACGCCGCCGCGCACGACGCGCTGCTGCGCGGCGACCGGCTGCGTGCCGGGCGCCCGTCACGTCCTTCGAATCCTTCAAATCCTTCACGCCCTTCCAGCCCGCCACGCACGACACGATCGCGCCGCACGCGCCCGGAGGCCGCATGACGATGCTCCCCGATGCACTCCACGCACTCGAAACCCGGCTCGCTCAAGACCTGCGCTGGCTCGACCTGCCCGCGCCGTCGTGGGTGCTGCCGCGCGAGGCCGACGGCACACGCGTGCTCGACGTCGCGATCGTCGGCGGCGGCATGGCCGGGCTCGCGGCTGCCGCCGAACTGCGCCTGCTCGGCATCGACAACCAGTGCGTGATCGACCGCGCGCCGGCGGGTTACGAAGGGCCGTGGGTCACGTTCGCGCGGATGGACACGCTGCGCTCGCCGAAGCAGCTCGCGGGCCCTGCGCTCGGCCTGCCCGCGCTGACGTTCCGCGCCTGGTTCGAAGCGCAATACGGCCGTGATGAATGGGACGCGCTCTACAAGATTCCGCGCACGCAATGGATGGACTACCTGCGCTGGTACCGGCGCGTGCTCGACCTGCCGGTGCGCAACGACACCACGCTCGTCGCGCTGCGCCCGCGCGACGACGGCCTGCTTGCGCTCGACGTGCGCGGCAACGGCGAAGCGCAGACGCTGCTCGCGCGGCACGTCGTGCTCGCGACCGGCCGCGACGGGCTCGGCGGCCCTTATGTGCCGCCCGTCGCGCACCGCGCGCCGCGCGCGCGTTGGGCCCATTCGTCCGAGCCGATCGACTTCGCGGCGCTCGCGGGCAAGCGCATCGGCGTGGTCGGCGCGGGCGCGTCCGCGTTCGACAACGCGGGTACCGCGCTCGAAGCCGGCGCCGCGCGCGTCGACCTGTTTTTCCGCCGCGCGGACATTCCGCGCATCAACAAGCTGACGGGCATCGGCAGCCCGGGGCTCGTGCACGGCTACGCCGATCTCGACGACGCGACGAAGTGGCGCTTCATGCACTACGCGCTGACGTCGCAGACGCCGCCGCCGCGCGACAGCGTGCTGCGCGTGTCGCGTCACGAGCATGCGCATTTTCATGCGGGCAGCCCGATCGAGACGCTCGCCGAACATGCGGACGGCCTCGACGTGACGACGCCGCGCGGGCACTACACCGTCGATTTCCTGATCTTCGCGACGGGCTTTCATTCGGACTGGACGACGCGCGCGGAATTCGCGTCGTTCGGCTCGCACGTGCGGCGCTGGAAGGATCGTTATCGGCCGGCACCCGGGTTGTGGCTCGACGAACTCGCGGAGTCACCCGATCTCGGCCCCGCATTCTCGTTCCAGGAGCGCGAGCCCGGTGCATGCCCGGCCGTCACGCGAATCCATTGCTTCAACCATGCGGCAAGCCTGAGCCACGGCAAGCTGTCCGGCGATATCCCGGCGATCAGCGCGGGCGCCGAGCGGCTCGCGCGCGGCATCGCGAGCCGGCTGTTCGACGCGGATCGCGATCGCCACTACGACGCGCTCGTCGCATACGCGAACGCGGAACTGCAAGGCGACGAATGGCGCGACGCCGATGCATGAGCGCTCGTCCATCGACCACATCAACGACGAAGGAATCCTGAACGATGACTGAATCCATCACGCCGGCCGATGCGCCGGACACGATCGATGCGGTGGCCGGCCTGCACGACGGCGACGCGATCGCCGCACTGCGCCGCGCGCGCGAGAAGGTGCTGCTTCATACGCGGCTGAGCGAGGCTGCCCTGTTCGATCCCGCGCTGCCCGATCTTTCGTTGATCGAAAGACTGCACACGGCCCGGTATGTCGCGCACAAATCGAAGGCGCCGGCCTTGACCGACACCTATCGCGCACGGCTGATCGACGCGGGCGGCACGCTCGACGATATCGCACGCGCGGATGCCGATGCGTTCGACGCGCTGCCTCGACGCATCGGCGCGATCCTGGCGCATGCACGCCTGCTGACGCTCGCCCCTGTCGATGCGCGCCCGTCCGATCTCGACGCGCTGAAGTCGGCCGGACTCACGACGCCCGCGATCGTCGCGCTGTCGCAGCTCGTGGCGTTCGTCGCGTACCAGTTGCGCGTCGCCGTTGCCGCGCAGGCGCTTCAGGCACGCACTGCAACGGAGGCCGCATGACGACGACCGCCCACGGCTTCACGTCCGACACGCTCGGCTGGCGTGCCTGGCTCGACACCGTTTCGCTCGATGCCGCGACGCCCGAGCAGCTGGCCGTGCTCGACGCGAGCCACCCGCAAGCGAAGACGTCCGACTATTACCTGCTGCTCGTCCATCTGCCCGAGATCCTGCGGCAACGCTCGGGCGTGTTCAACGCGATCATGTACGGCCCCGGCGGGCTGTCGCGCGCCGAGCGCGAACTCGCCAGCACGGCCGTGTCGCGCGTGAACGGCTGCGTGTATTGCGCATCCGTGCATGCGCAGCGCTTCACGCAGCTCGCGAAACGCACCGACGCGATCGAGCAGGTATTCGACGATCCGGCGACGGCCGGCACGACGGCGCGCGAACGCGCGATCGTGCGTTATGCGATCGCGCTGACGGAGCGGCCCGAAACGGTCGACGCGAGCGATATCGCCGCGCTGCAAGCCGAAGGGCTGACCGATGAGGAGATTCTCGACCTGTCGCACGCGGTCGCGATCTTCGCGTGGGCGAACCGGTTGATGCTGACGCTGGGCGAGCCGGTGTTTCCGGAACCGGCGTCACTCGCCTGATGCCTGGCGCCTGACGCCCGACCCAACCCGAACACGGGCTGACGCAGGCGCCGCCCGCGTCATGCCTTGTGCGTCGACAGCAGGATACTCGTCTCGGTATTCGCGATCCCGTCGATCAACCGGATCGCGCCGAGCACGCGATCGAAGTGCTCGAGCGAATCGGCATGCAGCTCGGCGACGAGATCCCAGCGCCCGTTCGTGCTGTGGATCGACGCCACGTTCGGATGCCCGCGCAGCACCTTCACCACTTCCGCGCCGCGGTTGCCCTGCACGGCGATCGACATCAGCGCGCGGATCCGGTGGCGTTCCGCCGCCGGCTTGAGCCGCACCGTATAACCGACGATCACGCCGTTTTTCTCCAGCCGCGTCAGCCGGTTCTGCACGGTCGCGCGCGCGACGCGCAGTTCCTTCGCCAGCGTGACGACGGGCAGTCGCGCGTTGTCGCGCAGCAGTGCGATGAGCTGCCGGTCGACATCGTCGAGCGTGATCATGGGCGAAGCTTCCTGTTGAACGTGAACCGGCCGCCAGCGTGCCGGAGGCTGCGCATTCTGCGCCAGCGAAACCTGACAAAGTGCCGGATCGGGTTGGCATTCTGCCAAGTCTATCGATAAATCTGCCACTTTTGCTGTCTTTTTGTTGGCTCGACTCGCGGAAATAATGACGTATCGACCGGCCGGACACGCCGCGCCGCCGCTTTCCGGCAAGCCCGAGCCGCGCCGAAGCACCGCCCGGTCGACCAGAACGCCAGGGACATCCGTACCGGCACTGAGAACATGGAGACAGACGCATGACCCGCTTCCTCGACGTTCCCGCCACCGCCCGACTGATCGCCAAAACCGGCGTCACGACGTTCCTGCGCGAACTCGTCGACACGCTGCGCGCCGATTACCTGCACTGGGCCGACTTCGACAAGTCGCCGCGCGTCGCGTGCCACTCGCGCGACGGCGTGATCGAACTGATGCCTGTCGCGAACGCGTCGCTGTTCGCGTTCAAGTACGTGAACGGCCACCCCGTCAACGCCGCGCGCGGGATGCACACGGTGATGGCGTTCGGCGCGCTCGCCGAAGTCGACACCGGCTACCCGCTGCTGCTCGCCGAACTCACGCTCACCACCGCGCTGTGCACGGCCGCCACGTCGGTGCTCGCCGCCCAGGTACTCGCCCGCCCCGACGCGCGCACGATGGCACTGATCGGCAACGGCGCGCAGAGCGAATTCCAGGCGATCGCGTTCCACACGCTGCTCGGGATCGACGAAATCCGCGTGTTCGACGTCGATCCGCGCGCGACCGACAAGCTCGTGCGGAACCTCGCCGCGTACCCGGCACTGCGCGTCGTGCGTGCCGCATCGACCGCCGACGCCGTGCGCGGCGCCGACATCGTGACGACCGTCACCGCCGACAAGGCATACGCGACGATCGTCACGGCCGACATGATCGAGCCCGGCATGCACCTGAACGCCGTGGGCGGCGATTGCCCGGGCAAGACCGAGCTCGAAGCGGGCGTGCTGCATGCGGGCCGCGTGTTCGTCGAATTCGAGCCGCAGTCGCGCATCGAGGGCGAGATTCAGCAGATGCCGGCCGACTTCCCCGTCACCGAGCTGTGGCGCGTGCTGCAACGCGAAACGACCGGCCGCGAACACGCGGACGAAGTCACGGTGTTCGACTCGGTCGGCTTCGCGCTCGAGGATTATTCGGCGCTGCGCTACCTGTATGCGCTCGCGCAGCAGCACAACGCGGGCGTCGAGATCGCGCTGATTCCGCCGGCCGTCGACCCGAAGAACCTGTTCGCGCTGATCGACGACCCGGCCGCGATCGCGCAAGGTCACGCGACATACGTGACCGAAGCCGTCGCCGCGTTCGCGCGCTGACCGCGATACCCGGGCGGCCGGTGCGCCGCCCGTTTTCTGCCCTTCGTTCCTGCCTGTCATGAATCTCGTATCGATCCAGGCGCCGGCCGCCGTCGTGATGATCCGGCCGCACCGCTTCCTGCCGAATCCGCAGACCGCGGCCGACAACGCCTTCCAGCGCACGGCCGGCAACGGCGCGCCCGACCTGCCGTCGGTATCGGCCGCGGCGCGCGACGAAGTCACGGCCGCCGCGCAGACGCTCGCCGATGCGGGCGTGCGCGTGCATGTATTCGACGACCACGGCGAGCGCGACACGCCCGACTCCGTATTCCCGAACAACTGGTTCTCGACGCACCCGGGCGGCCATATCGCGCTGTATCCGATGTACAGCCCGAACCGCCGCCGCGAGCGGCGCGCGGACGTGATCGAGATGCTGAAGGCCGAATATCGCGTGCAGGACGTGATCGACTACTCGGGCCTCGAATACGATGACGTGTTCCTCGAAGGCACCGGCGCGATGGTGCTCGACCACGTCGCGCGGATCGCTTACACCGCGCGCTCGCGCCGCGCCGATCCGGTCGCGCTCGAACGCTTCTGCACGCATTTCAATTTCGAGCCGATCTGCTTCGACACGGCCGACGCCGACGGGCGCGCGATCTATCACACGAACGTGATGATGAGCGTCGCCACCGAATTCGCGATGGTGGGCCTCGACCTGATCGCCGACAGCCGGCGTCGCGGAGAAATCGCGCAACGCCTGACCGAAACGGGGCGCGCGGTGATCGCGCTCGATCCATCGCAAATCGCGAATTTCGCGGGCAATACGCTGGAATTGTCGGGCAAGGACGGGCGTGTGCTCGCGCTGTCGCGGCGCGCGCTCGATTGCCTCACGCGCAACCAGCGCACGGTGATCGAGCGCTCCGCGCGGCTGCTGCCGCTCGACGTGCCGACGATCGAGCTGGCCGGCGGGTCGGTGCGCTGCATGCTCGCCGGGATTCATCTCGCGCGGCGTTCGGCGGCGCAGGAGACGCAGAATAGATCGGCAATCGGACCAGCCGAGCGGTAGCTCGATCAGGACCGGCTTGTATTTCGGCATCGACAACAGCGCCGGCTCACACGAAGTCACGGCGTGGCGCGGCTCTCGTGCAAAGTTGTCGCCGTTCGATTACACGTATTTCTGCAATAGGAGAAAGCGAACACACTGAACGCCAATGCTGCGACGATTATCAGCACTTTCGTGACGCTGCACTTATGCCATTCAGGCAAGCTGTTTGCCTCAACCACACGCTTACGTACAACGAGCGCTGTTGCAATTAGCGGTGCAGACCGAAGGCAGGTTCAACGTACTGTAAAAGCAGGACCAACGTGGCCACCGCCGCGAGCCCCGCGCTGAGGCCAGCGCGAAGGGCCATGTAGATTGCTTCGAACCGGCCGAGCGTCGTCAGGATGACGATACGATCCCACCGAGCCCCCTGACTCGCTCGAGCCCAGCTCCGTCACACCAGTTGCTCGACGGAGCGCTACTTCGATGAAGTCATGCATGGTGTTTCCTCTCAATGGTATCCCCATGTCCGGAGTTTCGTTCGACCCATTCACGCGCGCGATCTGTCCGAATGAATTTGACCGTTCGGCACCGCTTCAGCAGCCAGCTCCTCAAGTACCTTGAAGACGCCAGCCATATCCTCTTCATACGAAGCACGGTAATTCAACGTCGTGACAAACCTGTCTTTGCTATCGCGGACTCGCTGTTGAATGAGTTCACTGAACTGACTCCAATACCGTCCCATTTCCTTAGGATCCAGGCCCCCTGGAAGTTCGGTCTTAGTTGCAACGAATCTATCTGCGTTCACGCCCGAAAAGATCGGATTACTCAGATGTGTCAGGCAGTGATCAACGAAATGAAAGATATTATCGGCGTGGAACTCGGGATTGAAGCACACTCCGAACACATACTGATTCATCTGCCTTGCTATACCGCCCTGATCGTCTTCCCCACCTTCGTCATAGAACCCACAGCCCACACCTTCCTGACTCGGAGGCCGTGAATTGCTCAACTGGTAAATCACGAAGGACTTAACAAGCGAGCGCGTGGCGGAAAGTTCATGGTCTGATGAAGGGATAGCTGAGGCGGATTGTCCGCCCGCAGAATTCTGCGGGACAGGCTGCGTCCTGCCGAAAAATGCATCCACTTGCGTGCTATCGACGTCCGCATAGAAATTTCGCTGCGAATCAATGTAGGCCCGCTTGAACAGCGCGAACACCTCCTGAGACAGCTTTCTCATCCCCTTCCGGGCAAGACCGATCACTACCCCATCTGTCGGCGCGCGACTATCTTGATCGAGAATGAGCGCACGATAGAGGTTGTACAACTGTCCCTGGCGATCCTCAGAGCACTGGAGTCTGAACAGCATCAGATCGTTCCAGCCAAGTACACCACGATCATCAGCGGCGAGACGCTCAAGCAGTCCCTTACCGGTGTACGATTTCGTGCCAAAAATACGCTGTGATATCTCGACGATGTATTCCGACCGGTTGTCCTGACGACGTCCCGACGAATCCACCCAGCCGGCCCGATCCAAGAGTTGCAGCAAGGAATAGATCGACCGCTGTCTCAATGACCGATCGAACGTGCCAACCGTCGAATAGTGCGGGAGGTAGTCAACAAGCGTGTCGATCGCATTGTTTGCGACTTCACGAGGAAAGGTACGGCACTGATTGACGAGCACACTCCAGAACTGGTCATGCACTCGATCTCCGTGTTCCAGCCGTAGGTCCGCTGACGTCAGAATCGCTGAAACTGACCTCCCCTTTTCGACCTGCTCGACAGCCTTCTGGTACAAGACGTATGTATCCTGCGGCACTGGCGTGGCGAAGCGCACAATCAACTTGAGGTAACCCTCCAGATTCCTCAGCCGGCCATTGTTGAAACAAGCCCGCGATCGGAATTCGGCCTCGTCGACTTCATTCCGGCCGGCAAGTTTCAGGCTCGACACATCGAAAAGCTGCTGCAACAAGAATCGTGCGGTCATCTGGTTGCTGTTTTCTAGTTCCGCGAGCAGCGTCGAGAATTCGTCGGTGTTGGCGAACCTTTTTCCTCCAACCTGCTGCTGCACCGAAAAGATCCCGCTTCGGCCTGCCGTCTCCTCCGCGTAAATGCGCCTAAACATCCCGGGATAGTTCAGATGCAGGAGCATCAGATGAATGAGGTCGCGCCTATTGAAATCCGTCAGGCCCAGCTCAGCCTTCTCCATTTGCATCATGAGCATGGCGTTGACAAAGCGCTTGACCTTGCGCAGGTCGCCTAGAACGGCCCGGTATTCTGCTGCGAGGTCGCTGTCGAGAATGTCCGCCAGCTCGCTAAGCACGGTGGCAAGTTTGAACATCGTATCGGCAGGAATTGAGCCGAACGTGTCTGCCTGTTGCCAGTCGCGCCGCAAGAAGTCCCGAAGGCTCGAACTGTCCACGAACAGGCTCATCTTGACGGTCACGAACTTCTCAAGGAACTCGCGTGCCCTCGTGCCCTCATCGTTGCCACCGGCGAGTACCTCTGTGTCATAGCAGAGGACATAGGTTGCCTGCGAGAGGCTAAACGTCCGCCGCGTCGCGAACAACAGGCTATTCGCGGTTTTTAGGTCCAGGCGGTCTAGATCGTCGATAACGACGATAACGCGACGGTCAATACGTCTGAGGACCTCGTCGATGTCCTCGAGCAAGTCCTCGATCGTCTCCTGCGACGGTTCCAGGGACAACTTGAAGCCAAGGAACGTAAAATCAGCTTTGCCCCTTATTAACCGTGCGTACCGTGATACGGCAGGCCGAAACTCCGGCGCGAAGACCTTGCGCTGGATTGCCGCGGACAGATCACGGATCAGGCGGTCCGCAAGGTCAGGCTCCGATGCATAACGCAGGGGTTCGAATCGACAGACAATCACCTGATCTTCAGCCCGTTCCCAGTGACGCGCCGCGAGATTGATGAAGCTTGTCTTGCCCACCCCCCATGGGCCGTCGACCCCGAACACTAATCCGGCGTGCGCACCGCTAGCAAGAACCGTCTGTGCGAACATCGCGGCCGGTACCTCGCTGGCAAGCACGTCGTCAGTCTCATCAAGGATTTCCTCATCCGGAAGGAAGTACGGTAGTAGCGGCGTCTGCCTGGATCGTGAACGTCGCACCAGCGGCGACACAACGATGAAAAAGAGCAACAGCAGGACTGCGGGTGCCCAAAGCGGATTAGCTTTCACCAAGAGCGCATGGAATCCGATCAACGACGGTGCGGCCAACTCGTTCGCCCAAATACCGACGCCGATCACGACCAGCAGATCGACGCGGAGACTACACGCCACCCGTGCCACAACGGTGTGCGCACCCCGCTTGATGCAATAGTCCAAGCACGCCATTAGCGTGACCAGTACGACGACCACCCTCGCCCAGTCCGGCACGCCGGGAAACTTCTGGATGAAGTTTGCACCAAGGTAGAAGGCTACCCGGAAAACTTCGGCGCTCACAAAACCGATGGCGAGAAACCGCGCAAACACCGGTAGCTCGGGGATCTTTATCGCCTCAGACTCCTTCATCGCACGCTTGGTCTCCATTCTCACTGCTCCCCATAATGCGGCGCGAGATCACCTCGCACTCTTGTATTGGCTGAACTGCCAACGTCAATGCTCCGCTCACGTATGACTGCTGCGACGAATCTCCAGGCTTTTCTCGCGCCAGTCCGTGTGCGCCTCTAACACCGCTACCACAACCGCGTGCATTATTGTGACCAGTGTGGGGACCGCCATTAGATCAAGACGGTCTGCCCTCAGGTCGCATTTCCTGTACATCGCGAAGTACGTTTCAGAGTGAAGACGCAAACGCCCCTTCGCAAAAAAGCCCGCCCTGATCGAGGCGGGCTCCCTTCCGTACCCTATCTGAACGATGCCGAACTGCGCCGCTCACCCTGCCAGCAACTTCAACCCGGCCGGCAGCGTCTCGCCGAACACGCGTACCGTATCGGCTTCGTCGAACGCGATCGCCTCACGCACCATGTCGATCCACGCCGGCGACGCATTCGCGGCCGACAGGCGCTTGATTACCGCGTCGCGCGTCACGTCCGGCAAATCCCGCGAACGGTCTCCGGTCATCCGCGCAATCTGCGCAGCGGCAAACGCGGCCGGCTCGACCTGCTTCCAGTCGAGCGCGAACAGCGCATCGAGCCAGCCACCGGCGACTTCCGCCGGCACGACGCTGTGCGCACTGCCGTAAAACGGCCGGCGCGCACCGATGCGCCCGAGTGCCCACGCGCACAGCGCACGCTCGGCAGGCTTCTGCAATTGCGCGATCAGGCGTTCGGCCAGTTCGACCTTGCGCTCGACGGGCAGCCGTTCGAGCGACGCGGACAGCCGCGTCATGTCGGCCGGGCCGACCTTGCCCGGATCGAACGGCAGCTTGCGCCGCTTGTCGTCGGACGGTTCGAGGAACGCGATCGCGTCGCGCACCTGCGTCTGCGCATCGTCGTCGAGGCCGCCGGCCACGCGCCGCCACAGCGTCCACCACTCCGACCACACCTGCCCGTCGGTCACGTACTGGATCCCGTCGTCGAACAGCGGCCACAGCTGCTCGATGCGCCAGGCATCAAGCGGATGACCGAAACCCGGACGCAGGCAATAACCCGCGAGGTTCAGCCACGCACGCTCGTGATCGGCCGAACGGCGGCGGCGGCGTGCGCGCGCGAGCAGCGCGTCGAACAGCTCGCGCGCGAGCGCGACGTCCCACGCTTCACGCGCGCCGAGCACCTGTTCGAGTTGCGCGCGCAACCGGCGCGTGTCTTTCGGCGCGACACCTGCAGCCTTGCTGCCGAACGAGCGCTCGATCAGCTCGATCGCCTGATCGAGCCGCGGATGTCGCGCGGGCGCGGCGGCGTCGCCGTGCACCGGCGCATCGCCGCGCAGCTGGAATTCGAGCTTCCAGCGGCGCGCCGCATCGTCGGTCGCGATGCAATGCATCTCGAGCGTGCCGACCTCGGTCAGCGACGCGGTGAGCTTCACCGGCGTTTCGCGTGCGTCGCCGCCCGCCTTCGCGTCGACAACCGTCGCGATCGGCGGCAGCCGCACGAAATCGCCGCCGTCGAGATCGACGAGATCGCCGGGCCGGTACGGGGTCTCGGCCACGGTCGACATCAAGTGAAAACGCACCGGCTGCCCGAGCTGCAACGCGAACGTGCGATCGTCGAGCCGGATCTCGCGGCCCTCTTCCGCACCGCGCGGCAGCAGGCAGACGCCGCGCGCGGCGGAATCGGCCGCGCCGTCGTCGAGCACGAGGAAATAGCTGCGTGCGGACCCGCCGCCGATGCGCGGCGCATGCCCGGCACGCGCGAGCCCGTACGCGACCGCGCCGCGTGCGACGGCCACGTCCGGATGCGCGTTGTGCAGCACGTCGAGCGGCGCGCCGCGCCATGCGCCGAGCGTCTGCGCGAGACGGCCGGCGAGCGCGCCCGCGCGGAACACGCCGCCGTTGAGCAGCAGCGTGTCGGGTAGCGGGCCTTCCGCATGGCGATGCAGGAACGCGGCGACATGCCGCGTGACGGCCGCGTCGCTCGCATACGGCAGACCGAATTCGACGATCGCGGCGCGCGCACGGCGCGGCAGCTCGCCGGCTTCGACCTGCGGGAAGAACCCGTCGACGACGATCTGCTCGACTTCCTGCCGCGTCAGCTCGGCCGAACGCGCGCCGCCGACGAGCCTGCTGCCCGCGCCGAGCAGCGTGACGGTGACCGACGCCGGCGCATCGTCGCCGAGCAGCCGCTCCTTCGCCGCGCGGCAGCGCTCGACGAGCTGCGACAGGCTCGCGGCCGACAGCCGCGTGCCGGGCTCGGTCAGCCGCGTCTCGACCAGGCGCGCGAGCGCGAGGTCCATGTTGTCGCCGCCGAGCATCAGGTGGTTGCCGACGCCGACACGCGTGAAGGTGGGCTCGCCGTCGTCGCCCGGCGCGACATCGACGAGCGTGAGGTCGGTCGTGCCGCCGCCGACGTCGCAGATCAGCACGCGCCGCGCGGCGGCGAACGTGTCGCGCAGCGTGTCGCGCTGGCCGTACAGCCAGTCGTAGAACGCGGCCTGCGGCTCTTCCAGCAGCCGCAGCGCGGGCAGCTTCGCGCGTCGCGCGGCCTCGACCGTCAGTGCGCGCGCGCCGTCGTCGAACGACGCGGGCACCGTCAGGATCACGTCCTGCTTCGCGAGCGGCGCATCGGGAAAACGCGCGTCCCACGCATCGCGCACGTGCGCGAGATAACTCGCGCTCGCGTCGACCGGCGACACCTTGTCGACGCCGTCGGCCGCGCCCCACGGCAGGATCGCCGCGAGCCGGTCGACCGACGCGTGCGACAGCCAGCTCTTAGCGCTCGTGACGAGCCGGCCCGGCACCTGCGCGCCGAGCGTGCGCGCGTAGCGGCCGATCACGGCCGGCGGATCGGCGGCCGCGTTCGCGTTTGCTTTCGCAGCGACCGCCCACGGCAGCCGCAACGTGTCCGGCGGCAGCTCGCCCGCCGCCGGGTGATAGCGCACCGACGGCAGCAGCGGCTGCGCGGCCACCGCGCCGGGGCCGACCAGCTGCTCGACGTCGAACACGCGGATCGCGTCGGAACCGGCCTCGACGTAAGCGACGACCGTATTGCTCGTGCCGAGGTCGATCCCGACCGTATAGCGCTTCATCGCGCTCAGGCGGCGCCGCGCACGTCGAACTCGACCTTCCAGCGCTCGTTCGTGCCGCTCGGGATCGCCTCGAGTTCGAGCGTGCCGGCTTCGGTCACGCGTGCATGCAGCTTCACGGGCACGACCTCGCCGACGGTGCGCCCTTCGGCCGGCAGCGTCGCCTGGATTTCCTCGAGCTCCTGCAGCTCTTCCGGCGACCAGTAGTCGAGCAGCGTACCGACCTGGTCCTGGCGGCGCACCGACGAACCGAAGAAGCGGAACTGCACCGGTTCGCCGACGACGAGGCCGAACTCCTGCGGCGGCAACGCCGCGTCCGAGCCTTCCTCCATCCCGAACGGCGCGACGCACAGCGCCTGCACCGGCGGCTCGAGCCCCGGCACCGCGGGCATCGCCGATTCGATCGCGACGTAGTACGCACGCGCCGTGCCGCCGCGAATGCGCACGCCACGGCCGCGCTTCACGTAGCCGTAGTACGCGGCGCCGCGCGCGACCGCGAGATCGAGATCCGCGCCTTCGAGCAGGCGGGCGGGCGGCGCGCCTTCGGCGGCGAGCCAGTTGTTGAGCGTATCGAGCACGCGCTGCGTGAGCAGCGTCGACTTGAACACGCCGCCGTTGAACAGCACGGCAGTCGGGTGCAGGAACGTCGCGCCCTGCGGCAGCGTGCGCTGCAGGCCCTCGAGCGAGTCGAGCGCCGCGACCTGGCGGCCGAGGAACGCCGCGAGATGGCGCGTGATGCCCGCATCCTGCGCATACGGCAGGCCGAGCTGCGTCAGGCCGACGCGTGCGCGGCTCACCGGGCGCGCGGCTGCGTCGACCTGCGGGAAGAAGCCTTCGAGGATCGTCTGCGTGAGTTCCGCGCGCGTGAGCTCCGTGCGGATCGACCCGCCGATCAGCTTCGAGCCGCGGCTCGGCACGACGAGCGGCACCGCGTCGGTCGACGGATCGGACAGCAGCGTTTCCTTCGCGGAACGGCATGCGTACGTGAGCGCCCGCAGCTGCCACGGATCGGCCTGCGTGCCCTGCTGCGCGAGCTTGCGCGCGACGACGTGCGCCAGCGCGAGGTCCATGTTGTCGCCGCCGAGCAGGATGTGCTCGCCGACCGCCACGCGATGCAGCTCGAGATTGCCGTCGCGCTCGACCACCGCGATCAGCGACAGGTCGGTCGTGCCGCCGCCGACGTCGACGCACAGGATCAGGTCGCCGACCTGCACCTGCTTGCGCCAGCCGCCCTGGCTCTTCTGGATCCAGCTGTACAGCGCGGCCTGCGGCTCCTCGAGCAGCGTCATCCGCGAATAGCCGGCGGCGCGGGCGGCCTCGGCCGTCAGCTCGCGCGCGGCCGGGTCGAACGACGCGGGGATCGTGACCGTCACGTCCTGGTCGGCGAACGGCGCATCGGGATGCGCGTGGTCCCACGCTTCGCGCAGGTGCGTCAGGTAGCGGATCGAGCTTTCCAGCGGCGACACGCGCGACACTTCCGGCGGCGCATCGCTCGGCAGGATCGCCGCGCGGCGATCGACGCCCGGGTGGCACAGCCAGCTCTTCGCGCTCGACACGAGGCGGATCGGCGTGCCGGCGCCGCGCGTGCGCGCCATCTCGCCGACGGCGAAGGCGCGCGAGGCCGTCCACGGCAGCGTCAGGTCGCCCTGCGTGAGTTCGCTTTCATGCGGCAGGTAGAGGAACGACGGCAGCAGGTCGCGCGACTCCAGCGCGCCGGGCGCGGTGAGTTGCGCGATCGGCAGCACCTGCTGCGTGATGGTTTCGCCGTCGCTCGCGGCGCTGTCGACATACGACAGCGCGCAATGGGTCGTACCGAGATCGATACCGATCGAATAGCGCGGATCGCTCACAGTTCCACCTCCGCCGGTGCGACGACCGAGGCGTCGTGGCTGCCCGTCAGCTTCGGCAGGCGCACGTCGGCCACCCGCCAGCCGCGATGGCTGACCGTGCCCGTGAACGGCGCCGAGCCGACCACGTTGCCGGTCACGCGCACGGCCGTCGCGTCGAAACCGGCCGGCAGCGTCACGCGGCTGCCTTCGGCTTCGTCGCGCACCGGCACGATCGTGAAGTGTTCGCGCAGCGCGGCACGGCAGCCGTCGTGCACGAGGCGCGCGGCCGCGCCGATCTCGGCGTCCGCATAGCCGGCAATGTCTTCCTCGACGAAGTCGATGAAGCGCGCATCGCGCTGCAGCAGGCCGAGCAGTTGCAGCGCGGCCTGCGGGCTCGCTTCGCGCAGCTCGGGGGCCGGCGCCTTCACGGGTGCGGGTGCGGGTGCGGGTGCGGGGGCCGGCGCAACGGGCGCGGCAGCCGGGGCCGGGGTCGGCGCGACCGGCGCCGGGGCGCCGTCGCGCACGCGCAGCACGCCGGCCGCGAACTCGCGGTTGCCGAGCACGGAGAAGAACGTGCCGACGGCCAGCGACAGCCGGCCGAAGAAGGACAGGTTGGATTCGGGCATGGGGTCTGGACTCCTGTGGGCTCGCGACACGGCGAGCGATCTTGCCTGGGCGCCCGGCGGCGGCGTGCGGATTGCGCACTGCCGCCGCCCGGCGCGTGATTCGGTCGCGCCCTCGCGGGTGCGGAAAACCCGTATTTTGCCCTGTGGCGGGCGAACCGGGCAGAAGTTGGGGGACAGAACATCGCGGCGCGACGGTTTCGGCCGCGCCGGCGTGCACGGCGGCCGTGCCCGGCCGCGATGCTGCAGCGCGTCAGCGCGGCTTGCGCCGCCGGGCCGCCTTCGCTTCGAAATCGCGCGACAGCATGCCGAGCGTGACTTCACCGAAGCGGGCGAGCAGCGTCGTCTCGGCCTCCTTCAGCGTGGCCGACAGGTGCGCGTTGACGGCCTGCTCGACCAGGCATTCGGCCTCGTCGTCGGTGACGAGATCGGAGAACAGCGGCGGCTCGCCCACCGCGCCATAGACGTCGAGCAGCGTGATGTCGTCGAGTGCGACACTCAGCGCCCATCCGCCGCCATGCCCCTTCTCCGACTGCACGTAGCCGTGGTCGCGCAAACCGCCGAGCAGGCGTCGCACGACCACCGGGTTCGTGCCCAGCATCGTCGCGATCGTCTCCGACGTCAGCGGGCCGTCGGCCTGGTCCATGTGGATCAGCACGTGCAGCATGCGCGACAGACGGCTATCGGTTCTCACGGGCGGCGCCCCTCTCTCGAAACTTTTGAAGTTGCGTGAATGATACCACCGCCCTATCATGCAACTTCTCGTGTTTCATGAGTTGGACGCCATCGGAACACGTCCTTCATTCACGCAGGTTCAGGAAAGGAGCGGGTGCATGCATGACCATCATGAAGTGATCGTGATCGGCGGCAGCTTTGCGGGGCTGTCGGCCGCGATGCAGCTTGCGCGGGCGCGCCGCCGCGTGCTCGTGATCGACGCCGGCCGGCCGCGCAACCGCTTCGCCGCGCACGCGCACGGCTTTTTCGGGCAGGACGGCAAGCCGCCCGCGCAGATCGTCGAGGAAGCCGCCGCGCAACTCGCCGCGTATCCGACCGTGCAGCGGATCGCAGGCGACGTGCGCACGGCCGAGCGCGATGCGGACGGCCGCTTCCACGTGACGCTGGCCGACGGCGGCCGGGCCAGCGCCGACCGGCTGATCCTCGCGACCGGCATCCGCGACGAACTGCCCGCGCTGCCGGGGCTGGCCGAACGCTGGGGCGTCAGCGTGCTGCATTGTCCGTACTGCCATGGGTACGAGGTGAGCGGCCGGCGGCTCGGCGTGCTCGCCACGCATCCGCTGTCCGTGCACCAGGCGATCCTGATTCCGGACTGGGGCCCGACGACATGGTTCACGCAGGGCGTGGTCGAAGCGAACCACGAAGAAGCCGCGTTGCTCGACGCGCGCGGCGTTCGCATCGAGCGCTCGCCGGTCGTTGAAATCCTGGGCGACGCGCCGCGTATCGAAGCGTTGCGGCTCGCCGACGGGCAGGTCGTGCCGGTCGATGCGCTGTTCGTCGGCGCACGTACGGCAATGGCGAGCGATCTCGCGCAGCAGCTCGGCTGTGCATTCGACGACGGACCGCTCGGCCCTGTCGTGCGCGTCGATGCGGGGAAAGAGACCAGCGTCGCCGGCGTGTTCGTGGCCGGCGATGCGTCGACGCCGATGACCAACGCCACGTTCGCGTCGGCGTCGGGCGTGATGGCCGGGGTCGCCGCGCATCGGTCGCTGATCGTCGGGCTGCGCGCGTGACGCGGCGCGCAGCCCCGGGGCACACGATCAGGACTTCGCGATGCTCTCGAGCATGTGGCGCGCATCGTTGATCAGCACGCCGAAGTCGACCGTATCCGGCGCGGTTTCGACACCGGTGATCACCGCCGTGATCACCGCCTTCGACCCGTTGTGGTACGGATACACCTGCGTGACATAGGTCATGTCGCGACCATGCAGCGTGGACACGAAGTAGCTGCTGTAGATCTTGCCCGTCACGGGATCGGCCCAGCCCTGCCGCGCGGTCATCGGACGCGCGAGACGCATGAAGTTCGCGGTCACCGATTCCGAGTTGTACGGCGAATCCACCTCGAAGCGGTAGACGATTTGCAGCGACGTCAACTGCGTGCGCAGGTCCGCGTCGTTGAAGTTCGGCACCGGAAACTTGCCGATCAGCCCCTGCTGATAGGCATTGCGCGTCATCGGCTGAAACGCGACCTGATAACCCTTCGGCGATTCCTGCACGTTGAAGTTGACGTCGTACTTCACGCCCGACCCGGCGACCCCGTTGTCCGTGCGCGCATGAACGACGAACGATCCGGGCGTCAGGTTCTCGAAGCGAAGCCGGTAGTACTGCGCGTTCGCGATGACCTGCACGCTGCGGCTGTCGTAGCCGACATCGCGGACGATGACCGTCGAATACGGCGCGACCTTGCGTGGCTGGATGCCGGGATCGTTCGGAATCTTCAGGACGACCGGCTTCTGGCTCGACACGTCGGTCCGGCCCGCGTCGGACGTCAGCGCGCCCATGATCCCCTGGCCGGCCTGTTGAAGCGGGTTCGTCGCGCCGCACGCGGCGAGCGAAGCGGCCGCGACGACGATTGCGAGGCGGCCTGCCAGGGGACGGGTAAAGACGGACTTCATAAGGTGAGAGGCTCCATTTTTTCGTTGGAATAGGTCTCGGCCTTCCACGGCATGCACCGTGCTGGTCTGGACACGTTGCACAGAAAGCCGGACATCGTCTCTTTATCGGCGCAACGCGACCGTTCTTTAAGCCGTCGACACCGGCCATGTCGCCCGCGCCGCCGCCTCGATGGCTACGACGCGTGATATGCGGTTTAATGCCCTGCATCGTTCACATTAAGAGACACGAAATGCTCGACCTCGACGACCTTCGGCTCGTACGCGCGATCGGTACGTCGCGCTCGCTGGCCTCCGCCGCCCGGCTGCTCGATCTCACGCCGCCCGCGGTCACGATCCGCCTGCAGCGGATGGAAGCGCGCCTGAACGCCAGGCTCGCGGTGCGGCAGCCGAAAGGGGTCGCGTTGACCGACGAAGGGCAACGGCTGTACCAGGAAGCCGTCGACATTCTCGAGCGCGTGGAAGCGCTGCCGGTCAGCATTTCAGGCGACCACGGCGACGTGCAGGGCACGCTGCGCGTCGTCGCCCCGCTCGGCTTCGGGCGAAAGTACGTCGCGCGGATCGTGCGCGACCTGCAGCGCGCGCACCCGAAACTCGACATCGCGCTCCACCTGTCGGACAGCCCGTTGACCAGCGCGTCGGGAGCCGACGTGGTCGTGCACGTCGGCAGCCTCAAGTCGTCGTCGTGGATCGGCTATCCGCTTGCGCCCAACGAGCGATTTCTGTGCGCGAGCCCTGCCTATGCCCGTCGCATCAAGGCATTGAATCATCCGTCCGACCTGGCCCGATACGACTGCCTGTGCCTGCGCGAGAACGACGAGGACATCCCGCGATGGCGCTTCTCGTCAGGCGGCGACGTCAAGGGTGCCCCACGCCGGTCCGCCGTGATCCGCGTCACCGGCGCGCTGTCCTCCAACGACGGCACCGTCATCACCGAATGGGCGCTGGCCGGGCTCGGGATCGTCGAGCGCTCCGAGTGGGACGTCGCTCCGCTGCTCGCGAACGGCAGGCTCGTCCGGTTGCTGCCCGACTGGCACCTGCCGCCCGCGCCGGTCACGGCGCTGCTGCCGTCGCGCACCGGCCGTTCCGCGCGGCAACGGGTATTCCTCGAAGCCGCGACGCGGTTGCTGAGCCCGCCGCCGTGGCGCGGCAAGGCATGAGTTGCGCCGGGCTCGGGCGCGCGATCCGGACGATTAAACCGTGTTTAATGCCGTATTAGCGTTGCGTTAAACACGCGGCCCATCGACGCCCCTACAGTGTTCGCATCGGCAACCTTCCGAGGCAACGCATCGTGGACCTTCAAACCCTCAACACCCCGGCCGCCCTGATCGACGTCGGCCGCATGCGTCACAACATCGGCCGCATGCAGGCACATCTGGACGCGCTCGGCGTCCGGTTCCGGCCGCACGTCAAGACCACCAAATGCACGCACGTCGTCGATGCCCAGATCGCCGCGGGCGCGCAAGGCGTCACGGTGTCGACGCTCAAGGAAGCCGAACAGTTTTTCGCGCACGGTATCCGCGACATCGTCTACGCGGTCGGCATGGTGCCCGCGAAGCTCGGCCAGGCGCTCGCGCTGCGCCGGCAGGGCTGCGACCTGAAGCTGGTCACGGACAGCCTGCCCGCCGCACACGCGATCGCCGAATTCGGGCGCGCGCATGGCGAGCGCTTCGAAGTGTGGATCGAGGTCGACGTCGACGGCCACCGCTCGGGGATCCCGCCCGACGCCGGCCTGCTGATCGACGTGGGCCGCGCGCTGGTCGACGGCGGGCTGGTGCTCGGCGGCGTGCTGGCGCACGCGGGCTCCAGCTACGAATACAGCACGCCCGAAGCGCTGGCGGCCATCGCCGAACAGGAGCGCAGCCGCACCGTGCAGGCGGCAGAACGCCTCCGGGCCGCCGGGCTGCCCTGCCCGGTCGTGAGTATCGGCTCGACACCCACCGCGCTCGCGGCGCGACACCTCGACGGCGTCACCGAGGTGCGTGCCGGCGTGTACGTGATGTTCGACCTCGTGATGCACAACATCGGCGTGTGCGACCTGTCCGACATCGCGCTGTCGGTGCTGACCACCGTCATCGGGCACCAGGAAGAGAAAGGCTGGGCGATCGTCGACGCAGGCTGGATGGCGATGAGCCGCGACCGCGGCACGCAGCGTCAGGCGCGCGATTTCGGCTACGGGCAGGTCTGCACCGAACACGGCGACGTGCTCGGCGACTACGTGATGAGCGCCGCCAACCAGGAGCACGGGATCGTGTCGCGCACGGGCGCGCCCGACTCCGGCATCGCGCAACGGTTTCCGATCGGCACCCGCCTGCGCATCCTGCCGAATCACGCGTGCGCCACCGGCGCGCAACATCCCGAGTATCAGGCGATCGGCGACGACGGCAGCGCACAGGCGTGGCCGCGCTTCTACGGGTGGTGAGCCGAACCGCACGCCCGCACCGTTTCACCGATACATTGACTATTTGTCCAAAACTGGACAAAATTTAAACACCCTCGTTTTGCGTTGCGCCGAAAGCGCTTGCCCGAACATGCCGACAGACGCCCGACTCCTGCTTCTCGACCGCGATGCCGTCGAACCCGCCCTCGAGGCCGCGCAAGTGACGGCGGCAGTTCGCGAAGCCTTCGTGCTGCACAGTCAACGGGCCGGGCGCGTGTTTCCGGTGGTTCGCGAGAAGCTGCACACGGGCGGCGTATTCGGGATCAAGTCGGGCGACATCGCGTGCCAGGAACTGCTCGGCTTCAAGGCGGCCGGGTTCTGGCCCGGCAACCGGGCGCTCGGCGGCGAACCGCATCAGGCCACCGTCGCGCTGTTCGATCCGGCCACGGGCCGCCCGCTGTGCATCATGGACGGCAATGCGATCACCACCGCGCGAACCGGTGCCGCCGGCGGCCTCGGGCTGCAACTGCTCGCGCGTCGCGACAGCACGCGAATCTGCGTGTTCGGCACGGGCGTGCAGGCGCGCGTCCAGCTCGACTACGCGCTCGGGCTGCTGCCGCAACGGTGCACGGTGCGGTACGTAAACGTCAGCGGCGAGCCCGACCCGGGGTTCGAATCGGCGTTCCGGGAGCGATGCACGATCGGCGTGGCACGCGACCGGAACGACGCGGTGGCCGATAGCGACGTGGTCATCACGGCCACACCGGGCGGCGGCGCGCTGTTCGATGCGGATGCGGTTCGGCCGGGCACCCACCTGACCTGCGTCGGCGCCGACACGGCCGGCAAGCGCGAGCTTCCGGCAGGCGTGCTGGAACGCGCGCGCATCGTCGTGGACGATCACGATCAGGCGCGCAGCATCGGCGAGTGCCAGTGGGCGCCGGATTTGCCACGCACTGAAATCGGTGACATCCTCGCCGGAACCGCGTCGGTCGACCGCGCGCCGCACGAGATCACCGTCTTCGACATGACCGGGCTGGCGCTTCAGGACCTGACCGTCGCCCGCTTCCTGTATCGACAGGCCCTCGAAAACGGCACCGGAATTTCCATTCCGTGGCCGTGGTAAACGAAACCCTCTCGTCAACCGCCATGCGTCTCGCCAAAGTTTCCGCCCTCTCGTTCGACCTGGACGACACCCTGTGGCCGTTCGGGCCGACCGTCGTACGGGCCGAAGCGGCGCTTCACGCATGGTTGATCGAGCACGCGCCCGGTACCGCGCGTGTGCTGCCCACGCAGCAGTCGCTGAGCGGGTTGCGTGAGGAATACGAACGATTGTGCCCCGGGCTCGCCGGCGATTTCCGTGCGATGAGGATCGGATCGATCCGGCTTGCGCTGGAGCGTGCGAACGAGGATGTCGCGCTCGCCGAGCACGCGTACGCGGCGTTCTTTGCCGCGCGCAACCGGGTCGAATTCTATGACGATGCGTTGCCGGCGCTCGCGTGGCTGAGCGCGCGGTTTCCGTTGATCGCGGTGACCAACGGCAACGCCGATCTCCGGATGACCGGCGGCGGCGAATACTTTCGTGCGACGCTCAGCGCGCAGGCGTTCGGGGTCGCGAAACCGGAGCCCGGGATCTTCCATGCGGCGGCGGAAACGCTCGACGTGCAGCCGGCGGAACTGCTGCACGTCGGGGACGACTATCACCTCGATATCGTCGGGGCGTTGAACGCGGGGCTTCAGGCAGCGTGGGTGGTTCGCGACACGCATCCGGAACCGGAACGTGTGCAGCAACAGGCCGCCGCGCCGCACCTGACGCTCAACGACCTGTCGATGCTGTGTCGCGCGCTCGGCGGGCCTGACGACGTAGCGTGAGCGCAAGCGCCTGCGTGCGCCGCGTGTGCGACGGACGCTTTACCGCCATGACACGCGGCCGACAGGCACTCGCCCACTGCGCAAATGGAACGGCCGGCCGCCGCACGCTCACGCCGCCTTGCGCGCGTCCGCGATCCGCTGCGGCGCCTTCGGCCGCGCATACAGCCGTTCGAGGTACGCCCGCAGCTGCGGGAACGATTCGATCAGGTTGCACTCGCCGGCCCAGTCGATCAGGTAAGCCGTCACGCAATCGGCCACCGTCAGCGTGTCGCCGACGATGAACTCGCGCCCTTCCAGATGCTTGTCCAGAATCGCGGCCATCGTCCTGAAATCCTCGCGCGCCAGCTCGATGTCGGCCGGCGAGCGCTTCTCCGGCGGATACAGGAACGAATGCCGCGTGATCCGCCACAGCGGCTGTTCGAGCTCGGTCACCGCGAACATCACCCACCGGTAGGCCTGCGCGCGCAGCGCCGGATCGACCGGCAGCAGCGCCTTCTCCGGGTACTTGTCCGCGAGATACAGCACGATCGCGGCCGATTCGGGAATCACGAGGTCGCCGTCCACCAGCACAGGCACCTTGCCGGCCGGATTGAGGCGCAGGAATTCGGGCCGCTTGTGCTCGCCCTGGAGCAGGTTCACCGAGACGAACTCGAAGTCGGCATCCAGCTCCTTCAGCCCCCACAGCGCGCGTTGCGAGCGGGTGCCGGCAAATCCGTAAAGCTTCATCGCCAGTCTCCATCCAGAATGTCGGAAATTTCCGCATGCCGGCCACGGCGCCTCGCCGATCCGCAACGCCTGGCCTCGCTCGTCTCGTTTACGCGCCGGGAATCGCCAGCACCGGCATCACGTCGATCGCCACGCCCGGGAACAGCGTGAAATGCGGATGGCCTTCGAACAGGGCGGCCGCCGCGTCGTGCGACGCCGCCCGCACGACGGTAAAGCCGCTCATCGCGTTCGCCGTGTCGGTGACGCCGGCCGCATCGATCGTCTTCGTCTTGCCGAGCGGCCCGCCCATCTCGACGATCGCGTCGCGATTGCGGTCGACCCATGCATGCCACGCGGCGATGCCGTCGCGCTCGCGGGTGCGCCGCTCGTCATCCGGCAGCGCCAGCCAGGCCTTCATGGCCGGGCTATCCTTGGCGCCGAGAAATACCGCGAGATACAACTGCTGTTGAGCACTCATGCCGCCTCCTCCGGTGACGGGCACGACGGACTGCCGCGCCTCGACCTTGACACGATAGGTTGATATCAACACAATTGCAACATGGCACGAAAAGAAAAGCTCCCTTTCGAAACGACGCTGATGGTGCGCGATTGCTGCCTGTGCCTGCACATGCAGCGCGCGGCGCGTAATCTTGCGCGGATCTTCGACGATGTGCTGCGCCCGCTGGACCTCACCAACGGCCAGTTTTCGCTGCTGATGTCGCTGAACCGGCCGCAGCCGGCGCCGATGAAATCGGTCGCCTCGCTGCTCGCGATGGATCGCACCACGCTCACGGCCGCGCTCAAACCGCTCGAGCGGCGCGGCCTCGTCACGATCGCGCAGGACCCGGACGACCGGCGCAGCCGTCTGCTCGAACTGACGCAGGCCGGCCACGACCTGCTGGCCGAGGCATTTCCGCTGTGGCAGCAGACGCATGCCGAGATCGAACGGCCGTTCGCACCGGGAGAAGTCGATCAGTTGCGCGGCCAGTTGCGTGTGCTGTCCGTCGATCCGGCCGCACGCGACTGAACGGAACCGGCGCGCGACTTACCGCGGCAGGCCGGCCGGCTTCCGGCCCTTCTTCGGCGACAGCAGTCGGGCGAATTCCTGCAGGAAGGCCACGGGCCCGTGCGCATGCAGCGCCTGCCCGCTGCTCAGCGCGCCGTCGATGACGGTCGCGAGCCGCAGGGCGAAGGTTTCCGGTTCGTCGACGCCCATCGCGCCCGCCAGTTCGGTCAGCCGGCGCCGCAGCTCCTGCTTGTGCGCGACGGCCACCTTGCGGGCCGGATGATTGCCGTCCGCGTATTCGGCGGCGATGTTGATCTGCGGGCAACCGCGATAGCCGGGGCGCGCGATGCGTTCACCGATCCATTGCAGCTGCGCATCCAGTTCCTCGCGCGGCGTGCGCCGGTACCGCGCGGCCACCGCATCCCAATGCGCCCAGAAATCGGCGTCCTCGCGCAGCAGGAACGCTTCGATCAGGTCGTCCTTCGTCGCGAAGTGACGATAGAGGCTCGTCTTCGCCACACCCGCCTGCGCGACGATCAGGTCCACGCCGACCGCGCGCGTACCCTCCCGGTAGAACAACTCGCTGGCCGTTTGCAGAATGCGTTCGCGCGTATCGGGCGCGTTCCCTGGTGTACCTGTTTCCTTTTTCATCCCGACCCGGCCGTGCTGGCCGCCCTTGCCGCAACAGTGAGCCGATCATAGCACCGCGGGATTGACGACGATACAGGTCTGTACTATAAAACAGACCGTTCTGTATCGGAGTTGATCATGGACGATCGAATGACGGTTGCAGTCTATGGCGCCACGGGTCATACCGGGCGGTTTGTCGTCGCCGAACTGGCACGGCGCGGCCTGCGCGCGATCCGCATCGGCCGCGATGCGGCGCGGCTCGCGGAAGGCGGCGGCGAAGCGTCGCTCGCGCGCGTCGCCGCAATCGACGATCCGGCCGCGCTCGACACCGCGCTGCGCGGCGCGGATACCGTGATCAACTGCGCGGGGCCGTATCTCGATACCGCGCTGCCGCTGGCCGATGCCGCACTGCGGGCCGGCATCCCCTATCTCGACCTGACGGCCGAGCAGCCGTCGGTGCTGGCGCTGGCCGAACACTGCGATGCCCGGGCACGCGCCGCGGGCGTGACCGTCGTGCCGGCCGCGGCGTTCTACGGCGGCCTGGCCGATCTGCTCGTCACGGCCGTCGTGGACAGGAACCTGCCGATCGAGCGCGTCGATATCGCGACCGGGCTCGACCGCTGGCACCCGACGCGCGGCACGCGCGTGACGGGCGAACGCAACCGCGCGGTACGGCTCGTGCAGAAGGACGGAAAGCCGACGCCGGTGCCGTCGACCGCACGCGAACGCGCATGGCCGTTCCCGCCGCCGATCGGCCGGGTCGACGTCACGCTGCTGCCGTTTTCAGAAGTGATGACGCTCTCGCGCCACCTGCGCATCGACACGATCGAATCGTGGCTCGCGACGCTCGCGCTGCGCGACGTGCGCGATGCCGCCACGCCGCCGCCCGAGCCGACCGACACGCTGGGCCGCTCGGCGCAGCAGTTCGCGATGGACGCGATCGTCGTGCAGGGCGGCACGACGCACCGCGCGACCGCGTCCGGGCGCGACATCTATGCGGTCAGCGCACCGATCATCGTCGAGGCCGCCGTGCGCCTGATGACGGGCCACACCGTGGTGTCAGGCGGCGTGCGCAGCCTCGGCGAACTGTTCGACGCACGCGATTTTCTCGCGGCGCTCGATTCGGTGGCAGTATCGTTCGGCACGACGACCGACCCGGTTTTCCACAAGGAGACACAAACATGAGCAGCAACGAGAAAGGCGCGTATTTCCGGTCGCTTCACCGCGCGGGCCAGCCGCTGGCGCTATTCAACGTGTGGGACGCCGGCAGCGCGCGCACGGCGGCCGACGCGGGCGCCGTCGCGCTGGCAACCGGCAGCTGGTCGGTCGCGGCGGCCAACGGGTTCGTCGACGGCGAGCAGATGCCGCGCGCGCTCATGATGGAGGTGCTCGAGCGCATCACGCGCGCCACCGACCTGCCCGTCACCGTCGATCTCGAAAGCGGGTACGGCGAGCGGCCGGAAGATGTCGCCGCAACGATCGCGCTCAGCATCGACGCCGGCGCGATCGGCTGCAACCTCGAGGACAGCTTTCCGGCGACGGGCGAATTGCGTGACGTCGAAGCCGCCGCAGCGCGTCTCGCGGCAGCACGGCAGGCTGCCGATCGCGCGGGCGCCGACTACTTCATCAACGCGCGCACCGACGTGTTCTTCAAGGCGCCGGCCGACACGCACGACGAGCGCCTGCTCGATGCCACGCTGGCCCGCGCACGCGCATACGCGGCGGCCGGCGCCGACGGGCTTTTCGTGCCCGGGCTGCGCTCGCCGGCGCTCATTCGCGCGCTGACGGCCGCATCGCCGCTGCCGGTGAACGTGATGCGCGTCGCGGAAACGCCGACATTGGCCGAACTCGCGGACTACGGCGTGGCCCGCATCAGTCACGGGCCGTATCCGTACCTGCAGGCGATGAAGACGCTGGCGGAGATGGTCAGGCAAGGCGGCTGACGCGCGTTGTCCCTTGGTACAGGGGGTGGCCGGCACGGCGATGCTGGCCGTACACGACGACGACCATCACAGGTCGCCGGGTTTCTCCCAGACCTTGACACGCGCCATCGCTCGCTCGACGTCATCCATGTCGTCGGCGCCGAGCGACAGGTCGAATTTCCCGGTGATGATCTTTCTGACCTCGGCCAGCCGCCGGGTCACGCCGCCCTCGTCGATGAACCGGTTGGTCTCCCGCGCATACTCCTGATCCGGGCCTGCGGCTGCCGCCGGGCCAGCGTGATAGTAGCGGCCGATATTGCGCAACGAAATGAGGATGTATTCGATCTCCGTGAGTACACGCAACGCCTCGTCGCCGGACAACCCGATCGTTTCGTTTTCCTTCTTCATTTCGCGTTCTGTCGCGCTCATTCGTCGGTTGCCTCGCTATTTGCGGACGTTGATTCCGTCAGGCCCGATGTCGTCCACGAGTTCGATCGCACGAACGTCGAACGTGGGATCGGGCGCCCTTCCGGCCAGCGCCTGAAAAAGATCGCGAACATATTTCTCCTTGTCCGTCACGTCGTCCAGCGGAATCGCGTGCGGCACGATGCCACGCCAGTGCGCCAGCCATGAACCCGAAGCCAGCACATACTCCAGTGCGTCGACGACACGCGCCCGGGATTCAGCGCCGTATAGCCCGAACCGGGTCTTCATCTGCCGGAGCAACCACGCCCTGCCGTCATCGGAGTTGATGTAGAAATTGTCCAGCTCGTCATCGGTCATGATGAACAAGCAGCCGTACAACGGCCTCAGATAGTGAAAATCGATTGCCTTCTTCATAGAACCGGGCACTCCACGAACGCAGTTGCCATGTGAAAAAGTCCAGGGAGCCCATCGTGCTGCGCATGCGAACGGCCAATGCGTTCGCCGCGCCCTCTTTGCCGGACCACGAGCGCCCGCACTTCCGGCTGCGGGCGCCAACACGGGTCACTGCTGCGCTACTTCTCGCTGGTCACGACGGTGGGTACGCCGCAAAGCGCCGCCGCGCAGGAATTGCGCATGGAATGCATGTTCCCCGCCGACGACGCAACCGACGCGCGCCACCGGCAGTTGCTCGACGCACACGCGCCGATGCGCTGAGCGAGGGCATCCGGCGCACGCGCGACACCTTCGAAACTCAGGATGCCTTGACGAAATCGATGAACGCGCGCAGCGCCGGCGGCACGAGGCGGTGCCCCGGGTAGTAGAGAAACGGCCCCGAAAACGGTCGCCACCACGGTTCGAGCACAGGCTCGAGCGCACCGCTGTCCATATGCGGGCGCAGCCAGTCTTCGAACAGATGGACGATCCCGGTGCCGGCGATCGCCGCGTCGACCATCAGGTCCGTCGCGCCGCCGATTTGCACCAGCAGCGGCCCGGGGGCCGGCTCGACCCGCACGACCTCGCCGTCGCGCTCGAACTCCCACGGCGGCATCGCGCCGCTCGCGAAGCGTCCGCGCACGCAGCGATGGTCGAGCAAATCGCGCGGGTGACGCGGCCGGCCATGACGGTCGAGATAACCGGGCGCGGCCGCGGTCGCGAAGCGCTGGACGCGCGGGCCGATCGGTACCGCGATCATGTCCTGTTCGAGCCGTTCGTCATAGCGGATGCCGGCGTCGCACCCGGCCGCCAGCACGTCGACGAAGTTCTCGTCGGCGATCACTTCGAGCCGGATATCCGGGTACGCATCGAGGAAACGCGGCACGATCGCGGGCAGCACGAGCCGGGCCGCGCTGACCGGCACGTTGAGCTTCAGCGTGCCGGCCGGCTTGTCCCGGAATTCGCCGACCCCGTCGAGCGCCGCTTCCACTTCGGTGAGCGCGGGCCCGAGGCGCAGAAGCAGCCGCTCGCCGGCCTCGGTGAGCACGACGCTGCGCGTCGTGCGGTGCAGCAGGCGCACGCCCAGTCGTGCTTCCAGCCGGCGCACGGCCTCGCTCAGCCCCGACGCGCTCAGGCCCGTCATGCGCGCGGCGTCGCGAAAGCCGCTGGCGCGCGCCACTGCCATGAACGCATTCAGGTCGCCCAGATCGGTTTGCATTGTTCGCCTTTTCGTACAACCCGTGCGGATTATGACGGCTTATCGCGCAGACGGCCAATGCCTATGCTGGGCGCACTTTCGACAGGAGCACAGTCATGTCCGACATCCGACACACCGCCGCCTTCCGGCTCGGCGATCGCCACGTCAAACGCATCGGCTACGGCGCGATGCAGCTCGCGGGACCGGGCGTATTCGGCCCGCCGAAGGACCGCGATGCCGCCCTGAACGTATTGCGCGAAGCCGTCGCGTCCGGCGTCGACCATATCGACACCAGCGATTTCTACGGCCCGCACGTGACCAACCGGCTGATTCGCGAAGCATTGCATCCGTATCGCGACGATCTCGTGATCGTCACCAAGATCGGCGCGCGACGCGGCGACGACGCATCGTGGCTGCCCGCCTTCGCGCCCGCCGAACTCGAACGGGCCGTACACGACAACCTGCGCAACCTCGGTGTCGACGTGCTCGACGTCGTCAACCTGCGCATCATGTTCGACCCGCACGGGCCGGCAGAAGGATCGATCGAGGCGCCGCTGAGCACGCTCGCCGACCTGCAGCGGCGCGGGCTCGTCCGCCACGTCGGCCTGAGCAACGTCACGCCCGCGCAGGTCGCGCAGGGCCGGCGGATTTGCGACATCGTATGCGTGCAGAACCACTACAACGTCGCCCATCGCGGCGACGACGCGCTGATCGACGCGCTCGCCCGCGACGGCATCGCCTATGTGCCGTACTTTCCGCTCGGCGGCTTCTCGCCGCTGCAGTCGTCGACACTGTCCGACGTGGCGGCGCGCGTCGGCGCGACGCCGATGCAGGTCGCGCTCGCGTGGCTGCTGCGTCGCGCGCCGAACATCCTGCTGATTCCCGGCACGTCGTCGGTCGCGCATCTGCGCGAGAACCTCGCGGCGGCCGGCCTCGTGCTGCCGGACGATGCGCTCGCGGACCTCGACCGCATCGCAGGCGCCGGCACCGCCTGACGCCCGACGGGCGGACGGCCGCCGGCGTGCCTGCACCACCGCGCCACCGTGCCGGCCTGCCGGCCGGTCAGGACGTGGCGACGCCGACCCGCTTCGGCACGCCCGTCACGATCGCCGCGACCGCGACGGCCAGCACGACGGCCGCGCCCACGAACACGCCAGCCGCGCCGTTCGCGTCGAACACGACGCCGCCGGCCGCCGCCCCCGTCGCGATGGCGAGCTGGATCGCCGCGACGATCAGCCCGCCCGCGCTTTCGGCTTCATCGGGCACGGTACGCGTGACCCAGGTCGACCACGCGACCGGCACGCCGCCGAAGGCCATCCCCCACAACGCGACGAGCACCGCATCGATCATCGGTGCGCGGCCGAGCGCGACGAGCGCGACGGCGAGCACGACCATCAGCGCGGGCATCGCGATCAGCATCGGCCGCAGCCGGTGTTCGAGCACGCGGCCCGCGAGCGACGTACCGACGAAGTTGGCGATACCGTAGCCGAGCAGGATCGCCGACAGGCCGTTCACGCCGACGCCCGCGACCTGTTCGAGGAACGGCCGCAGATACGTGAAGAACGCGAAGTGCCCGGTGAACACGAGGATCGTCGCGAACATCCCGAGGCCGACGGTCGGCCGGCGCAGCACGTCGATCAGCGTCCGCAGCCGCGTCGTGCCGCTCGGCGGCAGCGACGGCAGCGTGACGAGCTGCGACACGAACGCGATGCCGCCGAGCGCGCCCGCGATCAGGAACACGTTGCGCCAGCCGATCAGGTGACCGAAGTAGCTGCCCATCGGCGCGGACGCGATCGTCGCGACTGCCACGCCGCTGAAGATGATCGACAGCGCACGCGGCACCATCGCCGTCGGCACGAGCCGCATCGTGGTGGCCGTCGCCATCGTCCAGAAGCCGCCCAGCGCGACGCCGAGCACGACGCGGCCGATCAGCAGCATCGTCAGGCTGGTCGCGAACGTGACCGCGAGATTCGACGCGACGAGCAACACCGAAAACGCGAGCAGCACGCGCCGCCGGTCGATCGTGCGCGTCACCGCGGAGATCAGGAGGCTCGTGACGAGCGCCACCGTCGCGGTGGCCGTGACGGCCTGCCCGGCGACGCCTTCGGTCACGCCGAGGCTCTCGGCCATCGGCGTCAGCAGGCTCGCGGGCAGGAATTCGGCCGTGACGAGCCCGAACACGCCGAGCGCCATCGCAAATACCGCGCCCCAGGCCGGTTCGCGGGGGGCCGCCGTCGCGGCGACAGAGGAAATTCCGGGATTCATGCGTCGTTCCGTGTCGTTTAGGGAAAATACCGATGACGGCGTATCGTAAGGAACCACGGCAGGACGGTCTATGACATACAATCCGCTCTTGTTGATCGATCGTCCGAATCTCGCCATGTCCGAGCCCTTGCCTTCGTCCGCGTCCGACGTACACGACCTCGTCAGCGAACTGCTGCTGGGGATGCGCCTGAGCGGCGTCCAGTACCGCCGCATCCAGGTGGCGCGGCCGTTCGGGCTGAGTTTCGGCGATGCGCCGGGCCGCGCGCAGTTCCATTTCGTCGGGCGCGGGCCCGTGCTGCTGCGCGACGCGAACGGCGAGACGATGCGGCTCGAAGCCGGCGACGCGATCCTGCTGCCGCACGGCGGCATGCACGCGCTGGTCTCCGACCCCGATGCGCCGTGCCGCGAGATCAACGGCTTCGAGGTCGCGAAGATCTGCGATACGGTGGCGTCGGTGGCATCGGCGGGCGCGTCGCCGGCAAGCTGCGCGACGACCGAGCCGGGTGCCGGCGACGCGCTGATCTTCAGCGCGTGCATGGAGCTCGATCTCGGCGGCATGCAGCCGCTCGTCGGCACGATGCCCGAGTTCATGCACGTCGGCACGCTGCTCGCGCGCTACCCGGAAATCCGCCCGATGCTCGATGCGATGGAGCGCGAATCCTGCTCGGCGCGCGCGGGCTTCGCCGGCATCCTCGCGCGGCTCGCGGACGTGGTCGCGGCGTTCATCGTGCGCGGCTGGGTCGAATGCGGCTGCGGCGACGCGACGGGCTGGGTGCAGGCGCTGCGCGAACCGAAGCTCGGCCGCGCGATCGTCGCGCTGCATCGCGATCCGGGCCGCAACTGGAGCGTGGCGGAACTCGCCACCGAAGCGGGCGTGTCACGTTCGGTGTTCGCCGAACGCTTTCTCGCGGCCACCGGGATGACGCCCGTGCGCTACCTGACCGAGCTGCGGATGCGGCTCGCCGCGCAATGGATCACGCGCGACCACGAGACGATCGAGGCCGTCGCGTACCGGCTCGGCTACGGCTCGCTCGCCGCGTTCAGCCGCGCGTTCAAGCGCGTGGTGGGCAAGCCGCCGGGCGCCGTGCGTGCGGACGGCGAGGCGCGCGTCGAAGCGTAACGCGCGACGTGTCACGCGCCATGTATCGCGCGTGATGCCGGCCGCGGCCGCCGGCCGTCGCCCGAATTGCCGCCCGAATTGCCACCCGAATTGCCGCCACGCGTGATTGCCGCGCTCAGTCGCTGCGCGCTTCCAGCCTGTCGACCAGCGCCGTCGCGCACTGCACGGCAAGCGCCGCGCACTGCTCCGCATCCACCACCGCGCCGCCGGCAACGGTGCCTTGCACGATCCGGCCCAGCAATTCCTTCGAGAGATCGGCGATCTCGTGATCCCGTTCCGTCATGATGTCCCTCCTGCGCGTCGACCAATGGTCTCCACGCGCTCACGTCCCCTGCCCGATCAACGTTCAGCGCCCTTTCGCCCGCACGACGATCTGCGCCTGCGTGTCGCGCTCGATGCGTTCGAGCGACGCGCGCAACGCCGTGAATTCGTCCGGCGTACACACCTGGCGGCCGAAATCCGCCGTCATCCGCCGCGAGACCTGCACGACATGCGCGGCCGCGTCGAATACGTAATGCGACGTGAAGTCGACGAAGCGGTCGTGCACGGCCGTATCGGCCGGCAGGTCGGTCACCGCGACGTCGGCCGGCAGCGCGATCTGGCCGGTCTCGTCGAACGTGCCGCCGATACAGCCCCACGGCTGCGTGCGCACGGGTTCGGCCAGCCAGCTCTCGACCTGCGTCCCGATGCCGCCCGTCAGGCTCGACAGCGCGGGCAACGCGGTCGTGCCGTCGGGCCATACGAAATGATCGAGCGTGCCGGAAAGCGTCACGTCGAACGGCCCGTCGGTCACGCGCCGGTCGCTGGTCGACAGTTGCGCGCGGCCGCGCAAGCCGCTTTGCCGCAGACGGTTGTTCGCGAGCTGGACGATGGCGTCGGGTGTCGCGCGGCGAAACAGGTTGCGTTCGAGTTCGGCCGTCCAGCCGTCATCCTCGATGTACGCGTGGAAATGCGTGGCGCCCGGCCCGGCCGCATCGATTTCGACGCGCGCGACGCGGCCGCGCGGCTGCGTGGCCGGGGTGCGTGACAGCACGCCCGTATCGACGAGCAGCGCGGGGCGATCCATCACGATGGGCGGCAGATAGCCGAACGCGATGCCGGCCGTCGTCGTATCCGCATAGCGGGCGAGGTCGGGCAGCCACGTGATCGCGTGATTGATCGCCCCGCCGCCGTAACCGGGCACCGACGGCAGCGTGTAGACGGACCCGAGATTGATCAGCACCGGTTCGCTGCGGATGCCGACCGCCGCGAGCAGCGCGCCGAACAGCGCGACATGATCCTTGCAGTCGCCGTAGCGGTTGCGCAGGATGTCGGTGACGCGATGCGGCGCGGCAGCCGTTTCGCCGAGAAACAGCCCGACGTAGCGCACGTTCGCCTGCACCCAGTCGTACAGGATGCGCGCCTTGTCGCGCGGATCGGCGGCGCCCGCGGTCAGCGTGCGCGCCAGTTGCGTCACGGCCGGATCGGCCGTGCCCGGATCGACGGCCGCGTTGCGGTAGCGCGCGGCGAACGCCGCATAGTCGGGCAGCGTCGACACGACGAGCCGGTCGCCGTAGGTCGCGTAGCCGACCGCGCCGTTCTCGATGCGGTCGTACGGGCCGTGCCGGTAGTCGAATTCGTAGCGCGTGCGGCCGTTCGCGGTGACCGGCGGCAGCGCGACGTAGCCGCGCGCATCCGCGTACAGCGGCATGTCGGCCGGCAGGTCGAAGATCAGCCGCTGGTTGTCGACCGGCTCGCGCGACGGCTCCACGGTGTAGCCGAAGTAGCCGCGGTTGACGGGCTTCGTGCGGGTCTTGCGGAACGACACGCGCGTGCTCGACCCGGCTTCGACGCCGGGAAACACGACGGTGCGCAACAGCCCGTCCTGGAACGTCGGCGCGCCGGCCGAGCGCGGTTCCTGCACGTCGCGGATGCCGTCCACGCCGACCGGATGCGCGACACCGTCGCGGTCGATCGTCTCGGCCGCGAGCAGCTCCACCTTCTCGAGATTCTTGTCGAACCACACGTAGCGCTGCGCGACGGCATCGATGCCGTTCGCGTTGTTCGCGCGCAGCGTCGAATCGTCGTGCTCGTCGAGCGAACCGTCGTGCTGGATCACGAATTCGTGGACGTCGCTGACGAGCGTGACGGGCGCTGTGCCGACCGTGTCGGCCGCGTCGGCGGCCACGTTCGTGCCCGGGCCCGCACCGGCCGCATGCGATGCGCCGAGCGCAACAGCACATGCCAACATCCAGCCGGCCAGGCCGACAGAAAAGCGCACCACATCGCACCTCGTCGCGGTTCGGAAAACGCGGCCGCGCGGCGGGCAAGATCACGCGCGCGGCCCTCGTGCCGGCCAGTGTGGGCGACGCATCCGCACGCGTCAAGCCGGCGCTGGCCGACCTACAATGAGTCATCGATGTGTCATCGCGCGCGGCCGGGAGGCACCATGGAAAGCGCAATCGTGGAAGGCGTCGTCCTGCTGGCATTCGCCGCACTCGCCGCGCTGTTCTTCTTCAAGCGCCCGGGGCGCGACCGCGCAAGAGCCAGATTCCATCATCCGCTGCTGCGGCGGCCGAGCCGTCCGCATCGGCATCATCGGCCCTGACGGCCGCCAAGGGGCAGTCGCCGGCGGCGCTTGCCGCGTCGCGTCCACGCGGGCGTGCAACGCGGCTGCCCGTCCCGCCGACCGACGTTCATCGGCAGCAGCACCATCTGCTTGCCGTCGACGTGCAGGCGCGCCTGCAACTCGACCGGCGTCTGGTTGTGCAGCCAGGCCGGGAGGAAATTCACGCGACGGAAGATCAGCTTGCTCGCGAAGCACACGGCGTTCGGGTGCTCGTCGAGCGTCGACGACGCGAGGTTCATGAATTCGACGACGGGGTTCGTGCCGAACGCGATCCGGTAGTTAGCCGCGATGCCGCTGCGACGGCGATGCGCGACATCGTAGCCGAGCGCTTCGGTGATCGCGCGACGCAGCTGTTCGAGATGTTCGTGCCCATCGTATGCCTTCACATCGACCTCGCCGACCGCGAGGACGATCACGTTGCGGAAGTGCCCGGGAAACAGCCGGTTGACCCACAGCAGCACGCGCATGCTCGCGCCGCGATGCTTGCCGACCAGCGGCACGGCAGCCGGTTGCGACGGATCGGGCTTGCCCGGCGCGGCCGCCTCGTCGACTTCGGGCGGCTTGCCCGAGAACAGTTCGTCCTCCTTGGCGAGCTGCGCGCGTGTACGCGTAGTGGCGGTTGATCGTGAGGCACACGCACTCGTCACGAACAGCGACGTCGCGACGCGATAGCCGCCACCCGTCGGAAACAGCGCGATCCCCCGGTTGTAACCGAGCGCAATGATGAACACGGTGGCCGCCGTCGCGAGTGCGAGGAACAGCGCGAGCGGCGTGTGGTGCGCCAGCGCGAGGAACGCCTCCTCCGGGCCGTAGCACGACGACGACAGGCCGTCGGCGCCGAGCCCGACCCAGGCCAGCAGCGGCGTCACGGCGATCGCATGCCGCGTGTGCGGATCGAGGGGGCGAGCGGCTTGCCGACGAGCAATTGCCGCACCTTCCGGAAGGCGGTCATGGCCCCCTCCCGGAACGCCCGGTGCCACGCGCTGCGTGATCCTCAAGACTGATCGACGCACCGGCGCGGCGCCAGTCCACATCCTCCACAGGGGTCGCCCGGCGGCCCGGCACCGCAATCGGCGTGTAAACGAACGACGCCGGCAGCCACGCGCCGGATCGTCCGCCCGCACGCACTCGCGCAACACGACGAACCTGCCCCGGCGACCTTCGCGGTGATCTTCGCGGTGATCTTCGTGGCGACCTTCACGGCGATCTTCACGGCGACCTTCACGGCGACCTTGCCGGCCGCCTTCCCGCGCCAGCCGGCCCCACACGTCATACCGCCCGATACCGGCCCGCCCCGCTCGCCGCCACCTTCCCCGCGCGCCCCGGGCGCGATCGACCCTTGCGCCCCGTTCGTGCGTTGTTCCCCGCAATTCGACTTTTGTGCGCGCGCAACAATGGCGATGCCTCGCGCCCGGCGCCCTGCGGGAACCCGTCTCCCGCTCGGCACCGGGCGCGACGGTCTTCAAAAACCACATCTCTCGAGGACATACCATGCAACTCCAATCCCATCCCGCGTGCCGCCCGTTTTATGAAGCCGGCGAACTCACGCAACTGACTGCCTTTTACGAAGAAGGACGTAATGTCATGTGGATGATGCTGCGATCGGAGCCGCGGCCGTGCTTCAACCAGCAACTCGTTACCGACATCATCCATCTCGCACGCGTCGCACGCGACTCGGGCCTGCCGTTCGACTTCTGGGTGACGGGCTCGCTCGTCCCCGAGCTGTTCAACGTCGGCGGCGACCTGAGCTTCTTCGTCGATGCGATCCGCAGCGGCAAGCGCGACCTGCTGATGGCCTACGCGCGCTCGTGCATCGACGGCGTGTACGAGATCTACACGGGCTTCGGCACCGGGGCGATCTCGATCGCGATGGTCGAGGGCAGCGCGCTCGGCGGCGGCTTCGAGGCCGCGCTCGCGCATCACTACGTGCTCGCGCAGAAGGGCGTGAAGCTCGGGTTCCCCGAGATCGCGTTCAACCTGTTCCCGGGCATGGGCGGCTATTCGCTCGTCGCGCGCAAGGCCGATCGGGGCCTCGCGGAGCAACTGATCGCGACCGGCGAAGCGCACGCATCCGAGTGGTACGAGGATCGCGGCCTGATCGACCAGACGTTCGACGCGGGTGACGCGTATCTCGCGACGCGTACCTTCATCGACGTGACGAAGCCGAAGCTGAACGGCGTGCGCGCGATGCTGCGGGCACGCGAGCGGGTGTTCCAGCTGTCGCGCTCCGAGCTGATGGACATCACGGAAGCATGGGTGCATGCGGCGTTCACGATCGAGCCGAAGGATCTCGCGTACATGGAACGCCTCGTGATGCTGCAGAACCGGCGCGTGTCGAAGCTGCGCACGGTGTAGTGCGACGGGCGCCGCTTGCGGGCGGCGCCCTTTCATGAACGGAGCTCAGGCGATCAGCCTGAGCTTTCTCGTCTCCGCGAGCCACGCCTCGAACGCCTGTGCCGGCATCGGGCGCGCGTAGTAGTAGCCCTGCGCGTGATCGACGTCGAGCTGCTTGAGGAACTCGGCTTCCGCATGCGTTTCGACACCTTCGGCGATCACCGCGAAATTCAGCGCCTTCGCGAGCGACACGACCGAGCGCACCAGCGCCTGCGAGCGCGGATTGCGGTCGATGGCCGTGATGAAGCTGCGGTCGAGCTTGATCGCGTCGAGCGGCAGGCGCGACAACTGCGACAGCGACGAATAACCGGTGCCGAAATCGTCGAGATGGATCTCCGCGCCGAGCTGGCGGAACTGCCGCATCAGCCCGTTGGCGGAATCCTCGTCCTCGATGAAGCAGCTCTCCGTCAGCTCGATGTCGAGCAGGCCGGGCTTCAGCCCCGCGGCGTCGAGGATCGACGCCATCTGGTGCACGATGTTCATGTCCTGCAACTGCCGCGCGGACACGTTCACCGCGATCCGGATAGCGAGCCCCTTCGCCTTCCACGCGGCGGCCTGCGCGGCTGCGGTGCGCATCACCCAGCGCCCGAGCGGCGCGATCAGGCCCGACTCCTCCGCGAAGCGGATGAATTCGATCGGCGCGACGAGCCCGCGATCGGGCGACTGCCAGCGGATCAGCGCCTCGACGCCATGCACGTCGCCGGTCGCGATATCGACGACCGGCTGGTAGTGCAGCACGAACTGCTCCTCTTCGAGCGCCTTGCGCAGGTTCGTGTCGAGCCACATGTACTTCGCGACCTTCTGGTTCATCTCCAGCGAGAACACGCGGTACGTATGCTTGCCCTCTTCCTTCGCGACGTACATCGCGGTATCCGCGCTGCGGATCAGCGTCTCGAGCGAGTCGCCGTGCTGCGGATGCATCGCGATGCCGATCGAGCAGCTCGTGTAGACCTCCATCAGCCCGAGATGGATCGGCGTGCGCAGCCGCTCGAGGATGATCTGCGCGGTCGCTTCGAGCAGCGGCCGCGTGCCGTGCTCGAACAGCACGAGGAATTCGTCGCCGCCGAGCCGCGCGAGCGTCGCGCCGGACGGCAGGCAGCCGCTGATGATCGCCGACACGTCCTGCAGCAGCCGGTCGCCGGTGATGTGCCCGTAGTGATCGTTGACGCGCTTGAAGTTGTCGAGATCGAGGAACAGGATGCCGACCTGCCCGCGCGTCGCGGCGGTTTCGGCGGCGATCGCCGCGTGGATGCGCTCGTTGATCGCATGGCGGTTCGGCAGCCCGGTGAGCACGTCGGTGTTCGCGAGTTCGGTGAGCCGCTGCTGCGCGCTGCGCTCCTCGGTGATGTCGATGCCCGAGCAGATCAGGAACTGCTCGTCGACCCCGCTGCCGCTCTGGACGAACTTGTTGCGGAACTGGAACAGGCGCGGCCCGTTGACCGTATTGATGTAGCGCTCGACCGCGAACGAGTGGTTGCTCGCGAAAAAGCCGGTGATGTTGCTGCGCGACTGCGCGCCCTGCTCCGGGCTCATGAACAGCTCGAACGCGCTGCGGCCGATCACGTCGACCTCGCGCTTGCCCGTCACTTCCTCGCACAGGCGGTTGAAGCGCTGCACCATCCCGTTGCGGTCGAGGATCACGACGAGCGAGTTCACCTCCGACACGACCTGCTCGGCAAACGCGAGCCCGTGCGCGAGATCGACCGCGACGGACTCGGCATCGGAATAGGCGGAGGCCGTGCCGGCCCAGTTGGTCGTGTCGACCTTCCGGCCGACGAGATGGAGCCTGACCGATTCGCCGAACAGCGCGATGTCGAGCACGAGGTGCGACGTGACGCCGGTCAGCGCGCGGATGCTCGCGGCCTGTTCGGCCGTCAGCGCGACGGCGACGTTGGTCAGGCCGCGGACGGCCGCCAGTTCGAGTGCATTGCTGTCGCTGCCGAGACGCCAGCAGGGGCTGCGCGTACCGACGTGCGCCTCGAGCACCGCGCTATCGTTTTCGTCATCCATGGAGACGCCCCGATCCAGAAAAAACGCACAGTGTAGACGGAGGCGAGTCGGCCGGCCGCCCTTCCGGGCCGCGCAGCGCGCTCCCGGAAGGGCAACCGTGGTTGCCGTGATGATGGGCCTCGTCCCGTACTTGTTTCCAGCTAATGCGACCCGGCGTTCGCGCATGATGCGCGCAGGTTGTGCCTAACGAATGATGAGAGCCATCTTATCAAATGACGATCGAGAATGGCACTCACATTTAGAGCGGAGTGTCAAGGAATTGGGACTCGATTGGCAAGCCGGATTTTTCATGATTGGCAGCCCGCCTGAACGCGGGTGCGGCGGTGTGGAACGCGCGTGGCACGACAGGCTGAACGCCCGCCAGGCGGGCGTTTGCGGCCGATTCCGGAGTACGGCGACAGCGATGCGGCGGGATCGTGGCGGCAGGGTCGGATCGCGTTCCTGCGACCCGGTTTTCCGTATTTTTTGATTCCGTTCGGGCATTAATGCACGGCTTTATTCCACAGTCCGTTGCAATGTTTTCCGCGCGCCGGCGCGGGGCGCCGGCGCCGGTCGCCCACGCCGGTCGCCCACGCCGGTCGCCCGGCTCAACCCGCCGCGCCGTATCCGCCGCCGCCCGGGGTTTCGACGACGAACACGTCGCCCGGCGCCATCTGCGCACGGCCAATATGCTCGAGCGCCTCGACCGTGCCGTCCGCGCGCTCGATCGTGTTGCGGCCGAGCGCGCCGGCCTCGCCGCCCGCCGCGCCGAACGGCGCGTGGATCCGGTTGTTCGACAGGATCGACGCGGTCATCGGCTCGAGGAAGCGGATCCGCCGCACCGCGCCGTCGCCGCCGCGCCAGCGGCCGCCGCCGCCCGACCCGGCGCGGATGCGGTGCGAATCGAGCCGCACCGGGTAGCGCCATTCCAGCACCTCCGGATCGGTGAGCCGCGAGTTCGTCATGTGCGTCTGCACCGCGCCGACGCCCGCGAAGCCGTCGCCGGCACCGCTGCCGCCCGCAATCGTCTCGTAGTACTGGTAGCGATCGTTGCCGAATGTGAAGTTATTCATCGTTCCCTGGCTCGACGCAACGCAGCCGAGCGCGCCGTACAGCGCGTTGGTGATGGCCGACGACGTCTCGACGTTGCCCGACACGACCGCCGCCGGATACTCGGGATTCAGCATCGAGCGGGCCGGCACGATCACCGTGAGCGGCTTCAGGCAGCCGGCATTCAGCGGGATGTCGTCGCCGACCAGCGTGCGGAACACGTACAGCACGGCGGCCATGCACACGGCCTTCGGCGCGTTGAAGTTGTTGTCGAGCTGCGCCGACGTGCCCGTGAAGTCGATTTCCGCGCGCCGCGCGGCCCGGTCGACGCGGATCGCGACGCGAATCTCCGCGCCGTTGTCGAGCGGGTAGCGGTACGCGCCGTCCTGCAGCGCGCCGATCACGCGCCGCACCGCTTCTTCCGCGTTGTCCTGCACGTGCCCCATGAACGCGAGCACGACGTCGCGCCCGAACTGCGCGACCATCCGGCGCAGCTCGTCGACGCCCTTCTGGTTCGCGGCGACCTGCGCGCGCAGGTCGGCCATGTTCTGCTCGACGTTGCGCGCCGGGTAACGGCCCGACGCGAGCAGCGCGCGGGTTTCCGCATCGCGCAGCGTGCCGGCCGACACGAGCTGCCAGTTGTCGATCAGCACGCCTTCCTCGTCGATATGCGTCGAATCGGGCGGCATCGAGCCCGGCGTCGTGCCGCCGATGTCCGCGTGGTGGCCGCGCGAGCCGACGTAGAACAGCGGCGCGTCCGAGCCGTCCGCGAACACCGGCGTGATGACGGTCACGTCCGGCAGGTGCGTGCCGCCGTGATACGGATCGTTCAGCATGAACACGTCGCCGTCGCGCATGCGGCCGCGGTTGCGCTCGATCACCGTGCGGATGCTCTCGCCCATCGAGCCCAGGTGCACCGGCATGTGCGGCGCGTTCGCGATCAGGTTGCCGTCGCCGTCGAAGATCGCGCACGAGAAGTCGAGCCGCTCCTTGATGTTCACCGAGTACGCGGTGTTCTGCAGCCGCAGCCCCATCTGCTCGGCGATCGACATGAACAGGTTGTTGAAGATCTCGAGCCGCACCGGGTCGGCGTCGGTGCCGAGCGAGCGGCGCGTCGGCAGCGGCGTCGTGCGTGTCAGCACGAGGTTGCCCTGCGCGGTCATCTGTGCGCGCCAGCCGGGCTCGACGACGGTCGTGCCGTTCTGTTCCGCGACGATCGCCGGACCGTCGATCGCGTCGCCGGCCAGCAGCGTGTCGCGCACGTAGAGCGCCGCGTCGTGCCATCGGCCGCCGGAATAAAAGCGCACCGCCGAATGCGCGCGCAGTGCGTCAGCGCCGCCGCGCGGCGCGAGCGGGGCGATCTCCACCGGCGCGTCGGAGCGGCCGATCGCCTCGACCGACGCGAGTTCGGCCACCAGCGGCGTGCCGGGCATCAGGAACGCATAGCGCTGCCGGTACGCGGCCTCGAATGCCTGCTGCATCGCGGCGACGCTGCCGGCCGGCACGTCGAGCGTCGAATCGGTGCCCTGGTAGCGCAGGTGCACGCGGCGCTCGATCGCGATCCGCGCCTGCGGCACGCCCTGTTCGAGCAGCGCGCCGACGGCCTCGTCGGCCAGCCGGTCGAGCGCCGCGTTCAGCGCCGGCAGCGACGCGTCGGACAACACGGCCTCGACCGCACGCTCGCGCATCGCGGTCTGGTCGGCGAGGCCCATCCCGTATGCGGACAACACGCCCGCGAGCGGGTGCGCGAACACCTGCGTCATCCCGAGCGCGTCGGCCACGCCGCATGCATGCTGGCCGCCCGCGCCGCCGAACGTCGTCAGCACGTAGCGCGACACGTCGTGGCCGCGCTGCACCGAGATCTTCTTGATCGCGTTCGCCATGCTGCCGATCGCGATTTCCAGGAAACCTTCGGCGAGCGCCTCGGGCGTCTCGCGCCGCCCGGTCGCCGCGTGGATCTCGTCGGCGAGCGCGGCGAACTTCGCGACCACGCCGTCGCGGTCGAGCGGTTCGTCCGCGTGCGGGCCGAACACGCGCGGGAAATGATCGGGCTGGATCTTGCCGAGCATCACGTTGCAGTCGGTCACCGTCAGCGGGCCGCCGCGCCGGTACGCGGCCGGCCCCGGGTTCGCGCCGGCCGACTCGGGCCCGACGCGCAGCCGCGCGCCGTCGAAGCCCAGCACCGAGCCGCCGCCGGCGGCCACCGTATGGATGCTCATCATCGGCGCGCGCATCCGCACGCCGGCCACCTGCGTCTCGAACACGCGCTCGAACTCGCCGTGGTAATGCGACACGTCCGTCGACGTGCCGCCCATGTCGAAGCCGATCACGCGCTCGAAGCCGGCCGCCTGCGCGGCGCGCACCATCCCGACGATGCCGCCGGCCGGGCCCGACAGGATCGCGTCCTTGCCCTGGAACGCGTCGGCACGCGTGAGGCCGCCGCTGCTCTGCATGAACTGCAGGTTCACGCCCGGCATCTCGTGCGCCACCTGCTCGACATAACGACGCAGGATCGGCGACAGGTACGCGTCGACGACGGTCGTGTCGCCGCGCGACACCATCTTCATCAGCGGCGACACCTCGTGCGACACCGATACCTGCGTGAAGCCGATCCGGCGCGCCAGCGCGGCCAGCGCGCGTTCGTGCGCGGTGTAGCGATAGCCGTGGATCAGCACGATCGCGAGCGCGCGCACGCCCGAGTCGTACACGCGGCGCAGCGACGCCTCGGCCTGCTCCGCGTCGAGCGGCACGACGACGTCGCCGTGCGCGCCGATGCGCTCGTCGATCTCGACGACGGTTTCGTACAGCGCGTCGGGCAGCACGATGTCGAGATCGAACAGGCGCGGCCGGTTCTGGTACGCGATGCGCAGCACGTCGCGAAAACCGCGCGTCGTCGCGAGCGCGGTGCGTTCGCCCTTGCGTTCGAGCAGCGCGTTGGTCGCGACCGTCGTGCCCATCTTCACCATGTCGACGCGCTCGGGCGTGATCGGCTCGCCGGCCGCGAGGCCCAGCAGGTGGCGAATCCCGGCCACGGCCGCGTCGCGATACTGCTCGGGGTTCTCCGACAGCAGCTTGTGCGTGACGAGCGTGCCGTCGGGCCGGCGCGCGACGATGTCGGTGAACGTGCCGCCGCGGTCGATCCAGAATTGCCAGCGCGCGGCGTCGGAGGAAACGGGGGTGTCGTGTCGGTCAGTCATGATGTCGGGTCGATGCGTCGTGAAATCGAGGGACGAGCGCCGCCGCACGGCGCGCGCGGCGCGCCATGTCACGGGGGCGATGAAAGGGGGAGGACAACGCGGGGCGGACCGCCCCGCCGGTTCAGGCGGCGTCGAGTTCGCGGCCGCGTGTCTCGGGCAGCGTCAGCGCGGCGACGATCACCACGCCGTATGCGGCGACCGCGAAGATGCCGATGCTCATGCCGAGCCCGTATTGCTTGGACAGCGCGCCGATCAGGAACGGGAACAGCGCACCGATCGCGCGGCCCACGTTGTAGCAGAAGCCCTGGCCGGAGCCGCGCACGCGGGTCGGGAACAGTTCGGTGAGGAATGCGCCCATCCCCGAGAAGATGCCCGATGCGAAGAAGCCGAGCGGGAAACCGAGCCACAGCATCGACGCGTTGGTCAGGTTCAGCGACGTATACGCGAACGCGATCACCATCGAGCCGAGCGCGAACAGGATGAAGTTCGGCTTGCGGCCGAGGCGGTCGGTCAGGTACGCGCTCGTCAGGTAGCCGACCCACGAGCCGAAGATGATCATCGCCAGATAACCGCCGGTGCCCATCACCGTGAGGTGGCGCTCGGTCTTCAGGAAGGTCGGCAGCCACGTCGTGATCGCGTAGTAGCCACCCTGCGCGCCGGTCGTCAGCAGCGCCGCGCGCAGCGTCGTCGTGATCAGCTTCGGCGCGAAGATCTCGGTGAGGCGCGGCGCGTCGGCCACTTTCGCCTGCGCGGCCTTCTCCTTCTCGTAGACGTCCGGCTCCTTCACGTAGCGGCGGATCGCGACGACCAGCAGCGCCGGTGCGAGCCCGACGAGGAACAGCGCGCGCCACGCCTGCTCGGCGGGCAGCACCGAGAACAGCAGCGCATACAGCAGCGCGCACAGCCCCCAGCCGATCGCCCAGCCCGACTGCACGAGGCCGACCGCCTTGCCGCGGTCGCGCGCGCGGATCACTTCGCCGATCAGCACGGCGCCGGCCGTCCATTCGCCGCCGAAGCCGAAGCCCATCAGCGCGCGCGCGGCGAGCAGCTGATGGTAGTTCTGCGCGAGCCCGCACAACGCGGTGAACACGGCGAACCACAGCACCGTGAGCTGCAGTGTGCGCACGCGGCCGATCCGGTCGGACAGGATGCCGGCGATCCAGCCGCCGGCCGCCGACGCGAGCAGCGTGACCGTGCCGATGAAGCCCGCATCCGCGAACGAGATGCCCCAGGTCGCGACGAGGGTCGGGATCACGAACGACAGCATCTGCGTGTCCATCCCGTCGAGCATGTAGCCGACCTTGCAGCTCCAGAACGCGCGGCGCTCGCGCGGCTGCGCGTCGCCGTACCACGAGAACAGGCCGTTGCGTTCGGGGCTCGCGGGCTCCGCGGCGCTTGCCGCGAGGGTCTTGCTTTCCATGGTGATGCTCCTGTCGTGATGCGCCGTCAAACGGCGGTCGTGCGTGCGGTATGTGGTGCGGTATGTCGTGCGCTATGTGGTGCGGGCCGTCGTCGCCCCGGATCAGAATACGGCCAGCGACGCGTTCGTGATGTCGGTCATCAGCATGTGGCCGGGCGTGTGCGCGATCGCGATCGGCAGCTTCGCGTCCATCAGCGCGGTTTGCGGCGTCACGCCGCACGCCCAGAACACCGGCAGCTCGCCGTCGCGGATCGTCACCGCGTCGCCGAATTCGGGCGCGTTCAGGTCGGCGATGCCCAGTTCGCGCGGATCGCCGAGATGGATCGGCGCGCCGTGCACGCCCGGAAACCGGCTCGTGACCTGCACCGCGCGGATCGCGTCGGCGCCGCGCATCGGCCGCATCGACACGACGAGCTGGCCACCGAAGATTCCCGCCCGGCGGTTCGGGATCGACGTGCGGTACATCGGCACGTTGCGCCCCTCCTCGACGTGGCGCAGGCCGATCCCTTCGCGGGCCAGCATGTCCTCGAACGAGAACGAGCAGCCGATCGCGAACACGACGAAATCGTCGCGCCACAGCGCGTCCAGCGACTCGACGCGCTCGGTCAGGCGGCCGTCGCGGTAGACGTTGTAGCTCGGCACGTCGGTGCGGATGTCGAGATCCTCGCCGAGCGCGTCGACCCGGAACGCGCCCGGTTCGCCGACGCCCAGCAGCGGGCAGGCTTTCGGGTTCGCCTGGCAGAAGCGCAGGAAATCGTGCGCGTACGCATCGGGCAGGATCGCGAGGTTCGCTTGCGCGTACGGACCGCAATGGCCCGCGGTCGGGCCGCGGAATGCGCCGCGGCGCACGGACTGGCGGAATTCGGAAGGCGTCATGAGGTTCTGTCGCTTGTCGGTGTGTCGTCGGGATGACGGTGCCGTGTCATCGGATACGGCGAAGAATAGAAAAGAAAAAATTTTGTCGCCAACGAGTTTTTTTGCGCTTCGTGTATAGAATTTCTTAACAGATCTTCGGGTTTTCCCCGGCACCGTTCACTTTTCCTCACCGGCAAAGTGCGCATCCACGCTCCGTCCGACCGCCATGAACACGCGTTTTCTCGAAACCTTCGTCACGCTCGCGAAGCTGCGCAACTTCCGCACGACGGCCGCCGCGCTGCACGCGACGCCGGCCGCGATCTCGCAGCGCCTGAAGGCGCTCGAGGACGAATTGCAGACGGTACTCGTCGACCGCGACAGCCGCGAGTTCCGGCTCACGCCGAACGGCGAATACCTGCTCGGCTACGCGAAAGCCGTGGTCGAGGCGACGCAGGAACTGCTGGCCGCCGCGTCCGGCGAAAGTGCGCTGCGCGGGAAGCTGCGGCTCGGCGTGATCGAAACCGTCGTGCACAGCTGGCTGCCGCACTACATGCGGCGGCTGGCGGCCGACTATCCGCAGCTGGAAATCGACCTGACCGTCGACGTCAGCGTCGTGCTGCAGCGCCGGCTGATGGCCGGCGAGCTCGACCTGATCATCCGCGTGGAAGGCAGCGACGAAGCGTCGGTCGTGTGCGATGCGCTCGCGAACTATCCGGTGCGCTGGATCGCGCGGGCGGGGCTGCTGCCGAATACGCGCTCGGGCCTCGCGCGGCAGGTGCTGCGCCAGCCGATTCTCACGTATGGGCGCGGTACGGCGCCCCACCGCGCGCTCGAGGATATCGTCCGTACCCTTGCGCATGCGCACGGCGTGCCGCTGTCGGACACGCGCATCACCGGGTCGCCTTCCATCTCCGTGATCGTTCAGCTCGTGCGCGACGGTTTCGGTGTCGCGGCGATTCCGGTGCTGTTCGTCGATGCGCTGATCGAGAGCGGCGAAGTCGTCGAGCTGCCGCTGCAGCCGTCACCGCCGTCGATCGTCGTGTCGATGTCGCGGCGGGCGGATGCGCCGAGGTTCGTGCACGGCGCGTCGATTGCGGCGCGGGTCGCGTGTCACGAGTATTGCGAGAAGAGTACGCGGCGGTTGGTTGAAGCGCTTTGAGGCGTGGGTCGCGCAAAGCCGTGTTTTTCGGGTTCCTGAGCGTGTATCTCGCTTGTGACCAGGACGGGGGCGGGTCAGTGGCCCCGTAGACCGTGGGTAGGTGGAGCTTGATGAAGAATTGATTGCGCGCGTTGCCGCGAAAACCCGCGTTCAAGCGTGGGCTTCCAGACGCGGCGCTCCGTTACTTATCTGCAATGCGAAATAAATGAATCAGACAGCCATTCACGCGGATAACCCTGCATGCGGCTGCGTCAGCTTGCCGTCGCCGTACTCGCGCAGCACCTTCGAAATCACGACGCGATAGCCGTCCAGCCAGCGCGCCTGCTTCGCCTTTGCCTCGCGATGCGCCGGATGCTGCATCAACTGCTGCAGCGCCGCCTCCGACTCCCAGTAATAGACGTTCTGGATCAGCCCCGATTCGGCGTTTTCCCACGTCTCCTCGCCGAGATAGCCGGGTGTCGCGCGCGCCATGTCGGCGATCTGCCGGTCGAGCCGATGGAATTCGTCGTCGTATTGCCCGGCGCGAAAAATGAAGGTCGACGCGTACATGCCAGCTCCATCGAAAGCGATTGAAAGAGCGGCGATTGTAAGGCATGCGCGGCGTGGCGCGATCGTCACGCGGCCAGCGGATCGGCGCCGGCCCGGCCGGCGAGCCACGCGTCGATGCGCGGCGCATCTTCACGCAGGCCGGCCGCGGGCGCCGGCATCGCGGCCAGCGCGTGCCGTGCACGTTCGAGCGCCTCCCCGAAGCCGCGCAACTCGCGCGTCGCCGGGCGGTCGCCGGCGTGGCGGCGTGCGAGTGCCGCGTCGATATTCGCGGCGATCAATGCACGCTGAGCGTCGATGAAGTCGATGCACAGCGTGCGGCAATGCGCGGATACCGACGCAACGGCGAACAGGACGGGCACGATCGACACGGTCAGATACCCGCCGGGCGCGAGCCGCGACAGCGCGCGATGTCCCTCCTGCCCGCCGCCGGTCAACGATGCGAACACCGCGTCGCGCCACACCGCGCGCTCGAACACGAGCGCATCGCGATACGCATCGAGCGCCGCGCGGTCTGCGACCTGTCCGGCCGTCACCAGCGGAATCGGGAAGGAGGATTCGACGGGAGCCTGCGCGCCCGCGGTGTCGACAATGCAGTTCGCGCCAAGCCATCCCGCATCGTCGCGCCGCGCGGCCAGCACTCGGGACTGCAACCGGTCGGGCAGCATCGGATCGAGCGGCACCGCGCCGCAGATCGACGGCTTGTCCGCATGCACGCTGCAGCGGCCGTCGTCGGCCAGTGCCGCGCAACGGCCGAGCGACGGATAGTCGTAGCCCTGCAGCGTCAGCGCGATCCATTCGCTCCCCGCGCCGCCAGCGCGATGAAACAACTGCCCGGCCAGCGCATCGGAAGCCGCGACATCGTCGGCATCGAGCGCGTGCTCGCGGCCGCCCGCGCGCCAGCGCTCGCCGATCCGCCGCTTCGGCACGCGACGGATCGTCAGCGCACCGACGAAGCGATGCCGATGCCGGAACAGTTCGCGCAACGACAGCGTCGGCGCGCTGTTGCAGCAGCGTCCGCATGCGTTGCACGCGAGCAGGTAGGTGTCTACCACGGCCGTCGCACCGAATCCTGGTAGCGCGTAAGAATGAAGCGCGCGACGTCGTCCGAGTGATAGGCGGCGACGAGTTGCGTCACCCACGGCTTCGCGCGATCGGCATCGCGCACCGTCAGCACGTTCGCATACGGCGAGCGCGCGTCCTCGAGGCTGATGCTGTCGCGCGCGGGTTGCAGCCCGGCACGCGCCGCATCGTCGCTGTCGATTGCAACGAACGCGGCCTTGTCGAGCGCCGCGTAAAGGCGCTCGCGGCGCAGCGCGACGAGTTTCAGCCCGAGCCGGTTGCCGGTCACGTCGCGCAGCGTCGCATGCAGGCCGGCCTGCTCGCGCAGCGTCACCAGCGTGTCGTTCTGCAGCAGCACGAGCGCGCGCGCCATCCCGCGCGGATCGGCGGGAATCGCGACCGTCGCACCGGGTTGCAGTTCGTTCAGGTTCTTGAGCTTGCGCGAATAAAGCGCCATCGGCAGCGTGACGGTCGGCGCGATCCCGGTCAGGGCGTAGCGTTTCTGCGCGCGCGTCGCGGCAAGCTGTTGCGCATCCTCGAAGCTGGCCGCGTCGATCCGGCCATCGGCCAGCGCCGCGTCGATGCGCGACGCATCGTCGAATTCGACGACGTCGATGCCGAATCCGCGTGACGCCGCGACCCGCTTCACTTCGTCGAGGATCTGCGCGTGCACGCCGCGCGTCACGCCGACGCGGACGGCCGCTGCAGTCGCTGCAGTCGATTCAGCGGCGATGGCCAAAGCCGGATGAACGACCCCGCACGCAACCATCAGCCACGCGCCCAGGTAGTGCACGACGCGCTTCATGACGCATCCCTCAGAATCGTGCGAAACCCGATATGCGACGCGCCGAGATCGGCTTCCTGCTGTTCACGCGACGACGCGCGATAGCGCACGCAGTAATCGCGCGAGCACAGGAACGAGCCGCCCTTGATGACCATCGGCGTATCGTGCCGACGCGTCGGCGGCGCGACGGCCGCCGTGTCGCCGTTGGTATGCGACTGGTGCGGGCCCGTATAGGCGTCCTTCGTCCATTCCCACGCATTGCCGATCATGTCGTAGAGCCGGAACCCGTTCGCCGCGTAGCAGCCGACGGGCGCGAGCCCCGCGTGGCCGTCCTCGGCCGTGTCGAGCACCGGGAACGCGCCCTGCCAGTAGTTCGCGGCCGGCTTGCCCTGCGCGTCGCGCGGCGCCGCGTCGAGCGACGCGTCGTCGCGGCCGGCCTTGCCCGCGTATTCCCATTCGGCCTCGGTCGGCAGGTCGCGGCCGAGCCACCGCGCATACGCGAGCGCATCGCGCTGCGTGACGAGCGTGACGGGCAGGTTGCCGATCCCGTCGACGCCGCTGCCCGGCCCGCGCGGATGGCGCCACGACGCGCCCTTCACCCACGACCACCACGCGAGATCGCGCGCATTCATCTCGTCGCGTGTCGGCACATGGAACACGGCCGCCCCGCCCTGCTGCTCGGCCTCGGTTACGTAGCCGGTTGCCTGCACGAACGCGGCGAACTGCGCGATCGTCACGTCGGTCTGGTCGATCCAGAACCCGCCGACGCGCGTGCGGCCGTCGCCCACCGGGCGCTCGTCCGCGTAGCCGCGCGTGCTGCCGAACACGAACGCGCCGCCGCGCAGGTGCACCATCCCGGCCTTCGGGTCGTCGCGCCATCCGGCCGGCAGCCCCGAATAGCGCGCACACTGCCGCTCCGAGCCGAGCGGCACGAGCGCGCGGCCGCGATTCGCGTCGTCGAATGCGTCGCCCCCCGGCGCGACGGGATTCGCATAGCCGGCCGCGAACGCGGCGGCGAACAACGTGGCAGCCAGCGCCGCGCCGATCGTCCAGAACCGGAACCGCATCGTGTCGCCCCGGTATCAGTAGTAGCCGCGCGGACGCAGCGGTTCGACACCGCCGACGTTGCTCATGTAGGTCTTCCACTGGTCGACGAGCGTGCCGATCACCGACGGGTTCTGCGCCGACACGTCGGTCGTCTCGCCGCGATCCGACGCGAGGTCGTAAAGCTGCCAGTGCCCGTCGAGCGGCCCGAGCGGCGGTTCGGTCCACAGTGCCTTCCAGCGGCCGTCGGCGCTGCGCAGGTAGGCGCGGCCGTAGGCTTCGTCGCCGAACGGCGTCATATGCACCTCGCCCGTCGCCGCCCCCGTGAGCACCGGCAGCAGCGACTGGCCGGTGACCGGATACACGTAGCGGTTGTTGTAGACCACCTTGCCCTTGTTCTGGTCGACGCCCGTCAGCGTGTTGACGAGCGGCGGCGCCGGCTGCGACGGCGGCGTGACGCCCGCGATCGCGAGGAACGTCGCCGTGTTGTCGGTCACGTGCGTGAACGCGCGCAGCGTCGGCAACTGCTGCGTCTGGCCCGGCAGGCGCACGATCGTCGGCGTCGATACGCCGCCTTCGGCCGAATACCCCTTCGTGAGCCGGAACGGCGACGCGCTCACCTCGGCCCAGCGCAGACCGTACTGCAGGCGCTGCGCGTTCTGCTTGCCGTTGTCGGTGCCGAGGGTCGAGTAGACCGGCTCCTGCCCGTTCGCGGTGTCGGTCGCCGTCGGGTCCGCGCCCGAGTCGATCGGCCAGCCTTCCGAGCCGTTGTCCGACTGGAACATGATGAACGTGTTGTCGTATTCGCCGATGTCCTTCAGGTGCTGGATCAGGAGTCCGATGTTGTAGTCGAGGTTCTCGACCATCCCCGCATAGATCTCCATGTAGCGCGCCTGCGCCCGGCGCTCGGCCGGCGACAGGCTCGACCACAGCTTGTCGACCTTGCCGGCGCCGTAGTCGCTGTAGCCGTCGGCGGCCGAATGCACCGCGCTGATGTACTTCGCGCTCGCGGTGCCGTTGTTCGCGGTCGCGGGCGACGCCGCCGTCGTTTCGGGCAGGCCGTCGAACGGCTTGAAATCGGCGGGGATCAGGCCGAGCGCCTTCTGCCGTGCGATCCGCGCATTGCGGATCGCGCCGTAGCCGGCGTCGTACACGCCCGCGTACTTGTGCAGCCATGGCTCGGGCACCTGCAGCGGCCAGTGCGGCGACGTATATGCCGCGTACGCGAAGAACGGCTTGCCGTCGCGCTTGTTCGAATCGATGTACGAGATCAGCTTCTGCGTATAGAAATCGGTCGAATAGAACACGGCCGGGCTGCCGCCCGCACCGCCCGGCTGCCCGGGCTGGCCAGGCTGCACGTAACGGCCGTCTTCCGTGTAGTTCGACGAGCCGGCCGGCTCGTGCGCGAAGTGGTTGGTCGCCGCGCCGCCGAGCAGCACGTAGCTGCGCTCGAAGCCCCACTGGTCCGGCGTCTGCCCGCTGCCCGTCGCGCTGCCGACGATCCCCGAGCCGATATGCCACTTGCCCGCGATGTACGTGTGGTAGCCGGCATCCTTCAATAGTTGTGCGAACGACAGCGCGCGATCGTTCAGGTAGCCCTCGTAGCCGGGCAACCCGCGCCGTTCGTCGGTCGGTACCCCCATCGTGCCTTCGCCGACCAGATGGTGATCGGTGCCGGACACCAGCATCGCGCGCGTGATCGCGCAGACGGTGCCCGTGTGATGGTTCGACAGGATGCGGCCCGACGCGACGAGCGCGTCGAGGTTCGGCGTGTTGATCTCGCCGCCGAATGCATGGATGTCGGAATAGCCGAGATCGTCGGCCATGATGTACAGGATGTTCGGGCGTTTCGCCGCCAGCGGTGGCGCGGGGTTCGTCGATGACGACGGCGCATCGCTGTCGACGCCGCCGCACGATGCGAGCGACAACGCGCCGGCAATCGCGGCGCAGACGACACGGAAACGAAAAGCATGCAACGGCGAAGCGGACTTTTTCATCGTTCTGGAACGCACGATCTACGGGATCGGCGATCTTAGCGTCGCGCGCGCGGCACCCAAAGTCCGATTCGTCACATGCTAACGGGGCGGCGGAATATGCGCGCAAGCCGAATACCGGCCATCAGCACGCGCGTATGCACGCGCCCGCGCCGCGTGCCGAAGCCGGCCGCCGCCGGGCCGCGCGCGACGGCTCGGCGGCGCGGCGGCGCGTCGTACTTCAGCTGCGTCCGCCGAGGCTGCCGCCGCCGTCCACGGCCAGCACCTGCCCCGTGACGAAGCCGGCCTCGTCCGACAGGAAGAACGCGATCGCGGCCGCCACATCGTCGGGCGTGCCGAGCCGGCGCGCGGGAATCGTCGCGAGCACCTTGCGTTCGGCTTCGCTGCCGACGGGCCGCGTCAGCCGGAACAGTTCCGTCTCGATCGGCCCCGGCGCCACCGCGTTGACGGTCACGCCATGTTCGGCCAGTTCGAGCGCCCACGTGCGCGTGCAGCCGACGAGCGCGCTCTTCGCGGCGGAATACGCGGTGCGATCGAGACTGCCGAAAATCGCCCGGCTGCAGATGTTGACGATGCGCCCGTGGCCGCGCGCCTTCATCGCGTCCGCGAAGTGCTGCGTAACCTGGATCGCGGCCCGCACGTTGAGATCGAACACGGTCTGCAGCGACCGGAAATCGATCTGTCCGAGCGGTTGCGGCATCACGATGCCCGCGTTGTTCACGATACCGTCGACAGCGTGCTGCTCACCGATACGGGCAAGCGTTGCCGCCGTCTGTTCGATGTCGGCGAGATCGCACGCGCGCAATTCGCCGGGAAAGTCGATGCCCTGCACATTTCGCGCGAGGCCGATGACGTGATGACCGTGCCGTGCGAGCAAGGTGCTGACCGCGAGGCCGATGCCGCGCGTTGCGCCGGTGACGAGATAGGTGCGAGATGACATGCGTGCTCCCGAAGTCCGTTCACATGAATAGCGTGGAAAGAGGTTTCCAGGGTGAAGACCCGGAACCGGTGCTTTGGTCAGACGATTCTACGTGCGTAACGGAAGTTACGTCGTGTCGTTACGCGCCTGCCCGTAGCAACACGTTACGTTTGCTGCGCTTCAGCCGAGCAAGGAATTTCCAGATCACGATTGGCGAGAATTATAGTCTGATTTAACCCTAATGCACCGAATATGAAAGAAAGCTTGTCAATTAAATATCGCGCCCGCAAACGTTTTATTCGAATGAATTATGTATCTGAAAAGTTAGACGAATAATGACATTAAAATAAAATCCATTTGAAACGACAACAGGCACGCCTCTTGCTGAATCCCCTCACCATGTGCCGCGTTCGACCAGGAACGAATAACCCGAAAATCGGGTGCCGCCATATTGCGCACAAGTGAATCCGGGCTACGTGACGCAGACCGGCTACAACAACAACGCCACGCTGGTGCAACGAGGCAACGCCAACTACGCGAGCATCAACCGGAACGGCTTCAACAACACCGTTTCGGTCAAGCAGCACTAAACGCCGCCGGCATAACGGAAAGGCCGGACGGATACACGTTCGGCTTTTTTTCATTCGACAGGGGACGATCATGGTCGGCATTCACGATCTCAGCGCCTATTTCGACATCGCCGCCAGTGCCGGCGGCGTGAATATCGTGCCGCACGTGCGCGCGGCCGCACCGGTCGACGTGTCGTACAGCCTGCGCATCACCCGCACCGGCGGCACGGGCTCGGCCTCGCTGACGCGCTCCGGCGAATCGCGGCTCGCGGGCGGCGAGGATCAGCCGCTCGCGACGCTGCGGCTGAGCGTCGATTCGAGCGATATCTGCAAGGCGACCCTGGTTCTGCACGTCAACGGCGAGCAGGCGGAGTATTCGGTGGACTGCAATCCGCATCGGACGGCGGGTTGATACGGCGCGGCGTGGCGGCGTCGCGCCGCATGGCCAGCGCCTGCCGCGCGACGCGACCGGCATCGGCGCGCGCGGCGGTCAGCCGGCCCGCCCCTCCACCGTCGGCATCGCGCGCCGCGACGCGACGCGGCGCGATCCGCCACGCGCGAATCGGCCTGCATCGACACGCCGGCCCGCATCCCGCGCGGGTTCGGTATTCAGTAACGCATCACGAGAAACAGGCCAGCAGCCGCGAGCGCCATCCCCGGCCATGCGAGCGGGCCGATCGTCTCGCCGAGCGCCACGAGCGCGATCAGCGCCGTCGCGGGCGGGATCAGGAAGAACAGCGCCGACACGCGCGACGCCTCGCCGTACCGCACCATCGCGAGCAGCAGCGAGATCGCGATCAGCGAGTTGCAGATGACGAGGTACGCGAGCGAACCGGCGAGCCCGGCGGTCCATTGCACGTGCATCGGCTCGAGCGCGAACGCGAGCGGCGCGGTGACCGCGAGACCGACCGCGTACTGCACGAGGTTCGCGGTGACCGGATGGACGTCGGTGCCGAAGCGTTTTTCCCACAGCGTCCCGCCGGTGATGCAGGCGAGCGCGAACAGCGCGAACGCGAGCGCCCAAGGCGACGCGACATCGACCGACGAACGCGCGAGGATCACCAGCACCGCGCCCGCGGCGCCGAGTGCGAGCCCGATCCAGCGCAACACGCCGACGCGTTCGCCGGCAATCATCGGCGCGAGCAGCCCGACGAGGATCGGCTGCTGCGACGTGACGAGCGCGACGGCGCCCGCCGACATGCCGAGCTTCAGGCTCAGGTACGTACACGCGAAATAACCGGCCTGCAGCAACAGGCCGACCACGACGAGATCGCGCCATGCGCGCCCCGTGCGCGGCAACGCAGGGCGCAGCCACAGGAACGGGCCGGCGAGCAGCGCGACGACGCACGCATAGCGCAGTGCGAGGAACGTGAGCGGATCGGCATAACGCAAGCCGAGCTTCAGGAACACGAAGCCGCTTGCCCACAGCAGCAGGAACAGTGCGGGCGCGATGCGCAGCCAGCCGGGTTGCCGCGCGGCCTTCGTGGTATCGATCGTCGTCATGTACGCGCGCGCCGGGTTGTTGCAGGGATATCTGCCCCATGCGCACCGGGACTGCATGCCCGCCCGCGCATCACCGAAGAACCGTGTAACGGGTGAGGTTCGGAACGGTCGCTGAGATGGCGATGGCGACCTGCGGTTCGCGCTTCATCACGTCGTGCCCCCGGCGTATTGGGTGTGCGACGATCATACGCCGCACTGGCCGACCATGCTTCGCGGGGATACCGCAACCGTCGCGCCCGCCTCACCCATCCGACGCGAGCATGTTCGGTATCTCGTCGACGAGCGCATCGATGACGACACGCACCTTCGACGGCACGTGGCGCGATGCCGGCCGCACCGCGAACACTTCGGCGCCCGACACGCTGTTGCTGTCCATCACGAGCGCGAGGCGGCCGTCGCGCAGGTAAGGCGCCATCAACCAACAGGGGAGCCACGCGAGGCCCGCGCCGGCGGCGGCCGCATCCGCAATGGCCTGCAGGTCGTCGAGCCGCAGGCGCCCGGCCGGACGATGGTCGTGCACCGCGCCGTTCGCGCCGACTATCGGCCACGGCGTCGGTTGCCCGCCGCGCGAATACGCGATGCCGACGTGCGACGCGAGTTCGTCGAGCCCCGCCGGCCGGCCATGACGATCGAGATACGCGGGCGATGCGCAGATGCCCATGCGCTGCACGCCGAGCTTGCGGCCGACGAGCGCGCTCGTATCGGCGAGCTCGCCGATGCGCACCGCGATGTCGAAGCCGTCGTTGACGAGGTCGGCCACGCGATCGCTGAACGACACGTCGATTTCGAGCCGCGGATGGCGCTCCACGAGGCGCCGCATGAGGGGCGCCACGCATTGCCGCCCGAACAGCACGGGCACGCTGACGCGCAGCCGCCCCGCCGGCTCGCGCTGGCCCGCGTCGAGCGCGGCCTCCGTCTCGCCGAGTTCGGCGAGCAGCCGCCGGCACTGTTCGTAATAGACGAGCCCCTCGTCTGTCAGGCCGAGCTGGCGTGTCGTCCGCTGCAGCAGCCGGGTGCCGAGACGGCGTTCGAGCCGCGCGACGACCTTCGCGACCGCCGAGCGCGTGACGCCGAGCCGCAGCGCGGCCGCCGCGAAGCTGCCCGAATCCACCACGTCGACAAATTCGGCAACGCCTCTCAGCCGCTCGTCCATGCCATTTCGCTCCGGTTGGATAACAGGTTTGTGTCCATGCAGGCGACAGTCATCGGCCGAATTATCGTCAATGCGTCCCTGCGCGCAACACTATGATAGTCCGCACTATCTCTAAAAAGGAGTCGACATGCACGCATGGCAAGTGAAACCGGGCGACGGTGTGGCCGGGCTTCGGCGCATCGACGCGACACGCCGCGCGGTCGGGCCGACCGACGTCGTCGTGAAGATCCATTCGGCCGGCCTGAACTATCGCGACCTGATGTTCGCGCGCGGCGACTATCTCGGCATCGGCAACGAAGCGCTGATTCCGGTTGCCGACGGCGCCGGCGAAGTCATCGAAACGGGCCGCGACGTCACGCGCTTCAAGCCCGGCGATCGCGTGATCAACACCTACTTCCCGCGCTGGATCGAAGGGCCGCCGACGCCGCAGAAAACCTCGGGATCGCCCGGCTCGCATTTCGACGGCGTGCTGGCCGAGCACTTCGTGTCCGACGAAGCGGCGCTGGTCGCGATTCCCGCGCATCTGGACTACGACGAGGCGGCGACGCTGTCGTGCGCGGGCATCACCGCATGGAACGCGCTGTTCGCCGACGGCGGCCTGGGGCCCGGCGCGACCGTCGTGCTGCTCGGCACGGGCGGCGTGTCGATCGTCGCGCTGCAGCTCGCGCATGCCGCGGGGCTGCGCACCATCGTCACGTCGTCGAGCGACGCGAAGCTCGAACGCGCCCGCGCGCTCGGTGCGGACGCAACCATCAACTATCGCGCCACGCCCGAATGGCAACACGACGTGCTGCGGCTCACTGGCGGCGCGGGTGCGGATCTGGTCGTCGAAGTCGGCGGCAAGGATACGCTGCCGCGCTCGGTCGCCGCGACGAAGATGGGCGGCACCGTATCGGTGATCGGCGGCCTCAGCAGCTTCGGCGGCCCCGAGCTCGGGCTACTGTCGCTGATCGGCGGGATCCGGCGGCTGCAGGGGATCATGGTCGGCAGCCGCGCGATGCTCGACGACGTCGTGCGCCTCGTCGACGCGAAGCGGATCAAGCCGGTGGTCGATCGCGTGTTCGGCTTCGACGAAGCGCCGCAGGCGTATGCGTACCTGCAGTCGGGTCAGCACTTCGGCAAGGTCGTGATCCGCGTCGCGCGGTAAGCGCATCGGGGTGACGGGCAGCGGGCGGCTTCGCCCGCTGCCTCCAACGTCAGAACCGGTGACGGATCCCCGCGTGAATCATCAGCTGCTTCGAGGTCGACGACAGGTCCGCCGCGCCGGGAACATAGGCCTGGTCGAGCGACGAGCCCGTCGCGTCGCCCGCGATCCGCTGGTAGGCGCCCATCAGGTATACGTCCGTGCGCTTCGACAGCGTGTAGTCGGCCATCAGCCCGAGCGAATGGATCTTCGGCTTCGCGGTGCCCGTCGTCGCGTCGTAGCGCACCGTCGTGTACACGTACTGCGCCCCGACGAACAGCGCGGGCGTGAACTGGTATTTGCCGTTCACTTCGAAGTTCTGGTACTTGATCGACGTCACCGTGCCGCCTGCGAGCGGGCCGGTCACGGGCTCGATCGTTTCGTCGCCGAACAGGTAACCGACGTTCGCGGTCGGCCGCGTGACGTTGCTGTTCGTGTACGCGAACCCGACCGTCGCGAGCCCCGCCGTGTAGTTGATGCCCGCACCGAAGATCCGCAGCCGCGCCGACGCGAAGTTCGCATCGGCGCCGACCGATCCCGAGCCCGCGATCGCGCCGCCCGGCGTCGCACCCGGGTTGTCCGCATTCACGAAGGCCGCGCCGACGAGCCACCCGCCCTGCTCGTACTGCGCGCCGACGCTCCACTGCCGGTTGTTCGCAAAGCCCGTGTCGTTACTGAAGCTGTACGTGCCGCCGAACGAGAAGCCGGCGAAATCCGGGCTCGCATACTTGACCGTGTTGTTGACCCGAAACGTATTGCCGGTGTTGTCGTTGTCGAGCGGATGCGAGAACGGATAGACGCCCCAACTGCCGTTCGCGGTGGTCGGCGCGAGATAGTCGACCACCGCATCGTATTGCCGGCCGAGCGTCAGCGTGCCGAACCGCGCGCTGCCGAGGCCGACGTACGCCTGCCGCCCGAACATGCGGCCGCCCTGCGCGAGCGTGCCGCTGTTCACGTTGAAGCCGTTCTCGACCTGGAACAGCGCGCTGTAGCCGCCCCCCAGATCCTCGCTGCCCTTCAGCCCCCAGCGGCTGCCCTGCGCGAAGCCGCTCGCCATCTGCCACGCGCCGTGGCCGCCGACATTGTTCGTGTAGTCGATGCCCGCATCGACGAGGCCGTACAGCGTGACGCTGCCTTGCGCGAACGCGGGCGCGGCGCACAGTGCCGGCATCGCGACGAAAATCAGTCTCCAGTTCATCCGTCATCCTTATTTGTTTTGTCGTTACCGCGCCAGGCATGGCGCCACCGCTTACTTCGTGCCGTAGATGTCGAAGTCGAAATACTTCCGGTTGATCCGCTGGTACGTGCCGTTCGCGAGGATCGTCGCGAGCGCGCGGTTGAAGGCGTCGCGCAGGTCGTTGTCCTGCTTGCGCAGCCCGAGCCCGTCGCCCTGCCCGAAATACTTCGCGTCGTCGATCGCCGCGCCGACGAACGCGAAATCCCTGCCCTGCGGCTTCTTCAGGAAACCGTCGCTCGCCGCGATCGATGCCTGGAACGCCGCGTCGAGCCGGCCCGTCACGAGATCGGCATAGACCTGGTCCTGGTTCGGGTACGACACGATCTGCGCGCCGGCCGGCTGCCAGTTCGCGATCGCATAGTCGGCCTGCGTGGAGCCCTGCTCGACGCCCACACGCTTGCCCTTCAGCGCGTCGGCCGTCGGCAGCAGCGGCGAACCCTTGCGCGCGACGAGGCGCGCCGGCGCATTCGAGATCCGGTTCGTGAAGGCGATCTGCTGCTGCCGCTTCGGCGTAATCGTCATCGACGACGCGATGACGTCGAACTTGCGCGCGAGCAGCCCCGGAATCATCCCGTCGAAACTCGATTCGACCCACACGCAGCGCGCATGCAGCTCCGCACACAACGCATTCGTGATGTCGATCCCGAAGCCCGTCAGCGTGCCGTCGGGCAGCTTGTACTCGAGCGGCGGGTAAGTCGGATCGACCGCGAGGCGAATCTCCCTGCCCGCCCAGTCACCCGCATGCGCCGCCCCTGCCGCCAGCGCCAACGTGAGCGCCGCCATCCGTTTCCATTGCTTCCACTGCTTCATTGCCAGTCTCCTTCCTCGTGTGAATCGTCAGTCAAGATCATGCGGGCGCGTCACGCGAGATAGCGCTCCGCCAGCGCAATCCAGTAGCTCGCGCCGGTGGCCAGGCACGCGTCGTTGAAGTCGTAGCCGGGATGGTGCAGCCCGCATCCGGCGCCGCCTTCGCCGTTGCCGTCCCCGTTGCCGATCGACAGGTAGCTGCCGGGGCAAGCGTTCAGCATGAATGCGAAGTCCTCGCTTGCCGCAATCGGCCGCAGATGGGGGATCAACGCGCCGTCACCGCCCCATTCGCGGGCGACGTCGCGCGCAAAGGCGGTTTCCGCCGCGTGATTGACGAGCACCGGATAGTCGTGGCTGTAATCGATCTCGGCCGTCGCGCCGTAGCTCGCGGCCTGCCCGTGCACGATCTCGCGAATGCGCCGTTCGAGCAGCGCGCGCACGTCCGGCGACAGCGCGCGCACGCTCAGTGCCAGATCCGCGTGCGGCGGGATCACGTTCGACGCGGTGCCCGCATGGATCGAGCCGGCCGTCACGATCGCCAGGTCCTGCGGGTTCACGTTGCGCGACACGACGGTCTGCAGCGCCATCACGATCGACGCGCAGACGACCACCGGATCGATCGTCGTATGCGGCGCCGCGCCATGCCCGCCGCGCCCGGTCACGCGCACGCGCACCTCGTCGGCCGATGCCATCGCCGGGCCGTCGCAGAAGCCGAGCACGCCGGCCGGCAGGCCCGGCACGTTGTGCATCGCGAACACCGCATCGCACGGAAACTGCTCGAACAGCCCGTCGTGGATCATCCGCTTCGCGCCGCCGAGCCCTTCCTCGGCCGGCTGGAAGATCAGGTTCAGCGTGCCCGTGAAGCGGGCGCGCTCGGCCAGGCACCGCGCCGCCGCCAGCAGCATCGCCGTATGGCCGTCGTGGCCGCATGCGTGCATCACGCCGTCGCACCGGCTCGCATGCGGCAGCCCGGTCGCCTCGCGGATCGGCAGTGCGTCCATGTCGGCGCGCAGCCCGAGCCGCTTCCCGGCGCCTCGCGTCAACGTGCCGACCACGCCCGTGCCGCCGAGCCCGCGCGTCACCCGATAACCCCACGTTGTCAGGAAGCCGGCCACGAGGTCGCTCGTCGCATGTTCCTCGAAGCCGAGCTCCGGATGCGCGTGCAGCCGTCGGCGCAGCGCAATCATCTCTGTCTCGATGGCCGCCAATTCAGGCTGGACTGGTCTGTGGTTCAACCCCGATTCTCCTCGATGTACACTGGTTGACGATCGCCCGAATGACCGATCGTGGCCGCATCGTAGGCAGCGAAAATCCCGGCGAACAGCCGCGGTTTCGTTATGATGACAACCTTTCGTTGTCGGGTATCACGCCATGGGTACGATCAGGCTGCATCAGCTTCAGGCGCTCGTCGCGAGCGCGGAGGCCGGGAGCATCCGCGGCGCGGCGCGCACGCTCGGGCTGTCGCAGGCGGCCGTCACGCGCGCGCTGCGCGAACTGGAGGCCGGCGAGCGCCTGCCGCTGCTCGTGCGCGCGCCGGAAGGGATCGGCTTCACGGAATACGGCAAGACGCTGCTCACGCACGCGAAGCTCGTGCTGAAGCAGCTCGAACATGCGCAGAGCGATCTCGAACGCATGCGCGGCCGCATCGAGGGCCGGCTGAGCATCGGCGTGACGCCGTGGCTCACGATGACGTTCCTGGCGGAAACGGTGCTGCGCTTTCGCGAGCGGATGCCCGACGTGCGCCTCGAACTCTACGAGGCGCTGATGGCCGTCGCGCAGCCGCTGTTGCGCGACGGCAGCATGGATTTCGCGCTCGGGCACGTGCAACCGGGCGGCACGCAGGAATTCGCGTTCGAGCCGATGCTGCGCTACGAGACATCGGTGATGGTGCGCGCCGGCCATCCGCGCGAACGCGCGCGATCGATCCACGACCTGCTCGAGAACGACTGGGTGCTGAATTTCGCGGCCGACGGGCAGGCCGCGCTCGTCGACTACCTGTTCACGCGCCACGGTGCGGACATCGACGAACGGCGCATCGTCCGCGCGCAGTCGGCGGCGATGCTGCAGACGATGCTCGAACAGGCCGACATGTGCACGTGGTGCCCGACGATTCTCGCTGCGGTGCCGCCGTTCGGCGAACGGATGCGCGCGTTGCAGCTGAAGGAGACTTTCGAGCCGCGCGACCTCGGGATCGTCACGCGGCGCAGCAGCACGCTGAGCGACGCGGCGCGCTGCTTCATCGACTGCCTGCTGCACGTGATCCGCCGCCACGCGCGATCGGCACGCAAGGCGGATCTCGCGCTGTTCAGGACGCTGTCGCTGCTGATCTGACGCGCGGCGAACACGGGCGGGCCGCCGCGTCGCCGCATGCGCGGCGTGGCCGTGGCCGTGCCCGCGCCCGTGCCGCCCGTCAGATTTTCGCCGTCAGCGTGATCCCGACCGTGCGCGGATCGCCGTACAGCACCGGATACGCGCCATACGACGGCAGCAGCTCGAGCTTCTTGTAGACCTTGTTGGTCAGGTTCGTCACGTAGCCCGTCACGATGTACTTCTGGTTCGGCGTCGTGTAGGAGACGTGCGCGTTCAGCACCGTGTAGCCGCCCTGCCAGAGCTGCGGCATCGTCTGCCGGGTCGCGCTGAAGTATTCGCGGCTGCGGTAGTTCACGTCACCGCCGGCCGTCAGCGTGCCGAACGACACCGGTACGCGATAGTCGAAGCCCGCATTGATCGTCGTATGCGGCGAGCGCGCGAACGAGTTGCCGACGGCGGTCGGCACGTAGCGGAACTCCGTGTAGCGCGTGTTCAGCATCCCGAGGTTCGCGAACAGGTAGAGGCTGTTGACCGGCTGCGCCTTCAGCTCCAGTTCGAAGCCGTCCGCGCGCCCCTGCCCCGCATTCGACAGCGTCGACACCGGCGGGCCGCCGAACGGGTTCGGCGCGAGCGCGAACACCTGGATGTCGCGATAGTCGTAGTGGAACACGCTCGCGTTGACGATCAGCCGCTTGTCGAACCACTCGCTCTTGATGCCGACTTCATAATCGGTCAGGTACTCCGGCGACACGGTCGACACCGTGCTCTGCGTATACGCGTTGCCGTTGTAGCCGCCCGAACGGAAGCCGCGCGCATAGCGGAAGTACGCACGCACGTTGCTGCTGAGCGCGTATTCGGGCGTGAGGTCCCAGGTCGGCGCGCGCCAGGTGTTCGTCTGGTTCTGCCGCGCGCTGACCGCCAGCGGCGACGACACCGACGACGGCTCCCACCAGCTGCCCGGATTGCCGAACGTCACGTTGCCGGTGCCCTGCAGCCCGGTCAGGTTGATGTTCTTGCGCTCGATCGTGTAACGCAGCCCGCCCGTCACGTTGAAGCGGTCGGTAAACCGGTACTTCACGCTGCCGAAGATCGCCGCGCTCTGCGTGTGCTGCGTGAGGTCGGTCAGGTGGTAGAACGCGGGTGACGGCGAACCCGGCAAGCCGCCGCCGGCGCCCTGCTCGGCCAGTTGCTCGGTGAACAGGTGCGTGCCGACGAGCCAGCTCAGCCGGTCGTTCTGCGGCGATTCGAGCCGGAATTCCTGCGAGAACTGGCGGCTCGACAGGCGATCGTGCGAGCGTGCGGCGTCGAACGCCGAATAGTCCTCGTCGTCCTGGTACCAGCGGTGCAGCCCTTCGAATGCGGTGATCGACGTGAGCGTGACTGCCGGGTTGATGCGCCAGTGCGCGGTGAGCGACGTGCCCCAGGTCGAGATGTGATCGCTCGACGGCGCGTTGAGCGACACCGTGTACGGATCGCTCGAGCCGACGAAGCCGAACTGGTTCGCGCCGCCCGGCCCCGCGCCTTGCGCGTGCCACGCATTGCCGCCGCCCGTGTAGTTGCGGCCGTGGATGTTGAACAGGAAGTTGGTGTCCGACGTGGGCACGGCGAGCACCTGGAAGCGCACCGCGTTGTCGTGGAAGCCGCCGAAGCGCCCTTGCTGCACCGTATTCGTGTAGAAGCTGTCGGCGTTCTCGTGATACACCGACACGCGCGCGGCCAGCACGTCGTTCTTGCCGATCGGCCCGCCGATCGCGGCCTCCGCGAGCCGGCTGTTGTACTGGCCGAGCCCGATCTTGCCGTAGCCGCTCACGTCGAAGGTCGGCTTCTGCGACGTGATGCTGAGCGCGCCGCCGACCGTGTTCTTGCCCCACAGCGTGCCCTGCGGGCCGCGCAGCACTTCGATGCGATCGAGGTCGAACAGCGGGAAACCCTGCCCGAACACGCTGTTGATGTACACGTCGTCGAAGTACACGCCGATCGGGCTCAGCGACAGGTCCGACGGATCGTTGCTGCCGACGCCGCGCAGGAACCAGCGCGGCCGCTCGCGGCCCTCGGTCGATTGCCCGGTAAAGTTCGGCACGTACTTCGTCACGTCGTTGGCCACGCGCAGCTCGTTGTTCCTGATCGCGTCGCCGCTCAGCGCGCTCACCGCGACCGGCACGTCCTGGATGCTCTCCTTGCGCCGGCGCGCGGTCACGGTGACCGTGCCGAGGTTCGTTTCGCGGATGGCCGTGCCGCGGGTCGCACGGGCCGCCGTCGGTGCAGCCGCGGCTGCATCGTCCGTGCCCGGTTGTGCCGGCTTCGCGTCCGGTGCCGCCGTCACCGCACCCTCTTCCGCCCACGCGGGCAACGATACGGCTCCGCCCGTCAGCAGTCCCCCCAGCGCGGTGACGATTAGTTTTTTCCTGAACATCGATGAGTCATCCTGTTTGATCGGTTGAACGCACGTGCGTGCGCGACGCACGGGTTCCCTGTTGCAATTCGGATGCCAGCCTCGAAAGGCCCGTCGTATCGGGCTTCCGGCGGGTATGCGGCATGCGCGTTGCTGCATGCGCATCTGTGAACGGAAGCAAACTGCTTGTCACGCAACACTGCCGGATCGCGCGACACCCGCTCCGATGGTCGTCAGGAGAGCTTTGCAGTCACGGGCTGCGACGCATCGCGCCGCCCATGTGCGACGCGCAACGCGCATGCGACCAGCACGACGACAGGCAGCCAGCACAGAAACACGGCCTGCAACCCGACGGCCGGCACGAGCGCACTGCCGGCCAGCGGGCCGCAGAACGCGCCTGTCATCGACGCGAGGTTGTAGAGGCTCGACACCTGGCTCTTGTCCGCCGGGTGACGGCCGAGGCGCTGCATGTTGACGAGATGCAGCAGCGACGAGCCGGCGCACAGCGCGGCGAGCCCCGCGCCGACGATCCACGCGTCACGGGCGAGCCCGAGCGCGAGCAGGCCGGCCACCGCGCCGGCCAGGCTGAACCCGTGGCAACAGAGCGCGCTCAGCCGCTGCGCGACATGGCCGAGCCCGAACAGCGCGATCACCGCGACCACGCCCTGCAACGTCAGCAGCGCGACGGCGTGCGCCTGGGACAACCCGAGCGACTGGATCGCGAGCACGACCGTGTACGCGCCGGCAAGCGAACGCGTCGCACTGTTCACGGCCTCCAGCACGAGTTGCTCGCGCACGTCGTGATTCCATGCGAGCGCCAGCAACGCGCGCAGGCCGCCGGTTTCCGGTCGGGCGCCGCGCGGCGCAGCCTCGGCGTCGCCGAGCAGCGTCCGGCTGAACAGCGCCATGCCCGCGAAGCTCGCCGACGCCGCGCAGAACGTCGCGACCGCACCGTGCGCGCCGATCAGCCAGCTCGCGAGCCACGGCCCGACCATGCCGGTTCCGACCGACATCGCCGCGCGGTACCAGCCGGCGCGCGCGAGGCCGATCTGCGCGAGACGCGCGAGAAACACGCCGTTGATGGACACGATCCGGAACGGGATGCACAGCCCGATCAGCACTTGCGTGAGCGCGATCAGCGGCCATGCGCCGGTATACGGCACGACGAGGTTGAGCAGCATCGGCCCCATGCTCGCGGCGAAGTACACGCGCCGCGCGCCGTAGCGCGCGACGAGCAGCCCGGCCGGCAGCGTCATCAGCGCGATGCCGAGCGGCTCCATCGCGGCGATGATGCCGAGCCGCGCGCTGTCGACGCCGAGCGCGAGCGCGTACAGCGTCGTCGCGAGCTGCGCCATGCTGATCGTCGTGCCGCTCGCGAGCGCCAGCAGCATGAAGCCGCCGGTGAAGCGCTCGCGCCGCCATGCGTCGGCGACGCGTGTCGGCGCGCTCACCGCGCGGCGTCGCGAGACAACGGTGCGATGCCGTCGAGCGCGCGCCGGTCGATCCACGCGCGCACGTCGAAATCCGCAGGCAGGAACCGCCATTCGACGAGGAAGCGCTTGAAATCGTCGAGCGCGGCGATCGACGCCTCGTCGAGATCCGTGCGCAGCCGCCGGTGCACGTCGGTGCCGTACGCGAGCCGCAGCCAGTCATGGCCCGATCCCGTCTCGCGGCCGAGATAGCCGAGCACTTCCTGCTCGTGCTCGCGCGCCCAGCCTTCGACGTCGGTCACGCGCGCGAGGAAGCGGCGAACGATGTCGGGATGGCGTTCGAGCGTCGACGCATTGACGGTCAGCGGCCGAGGCGAGCCGTTGTTGATGCGGATCTGCGGATCGGGATGAAAGCCGATGTCGACGACCGGCTGCGCGCCGATCAGGTGCGCGGTTTCGAGCCCGAGCGAACCCTTCACGTAGATCGCGTCGACCTCGCCGCGCACGAGCGCGGCCGCTTCGGCCGCATAAAGGCGCCGGCTGGACAGGCTCGACGGATGGCTGAATGCCGCGTCGCGCGTCAGCGGCGTCGACACGGGCGCGCGCAGGTTCGACGCGGGCACCTCGACCCATTCGACGTCGGCGGGGCCGAGCCCGTCGAGCGACAGCGCGCTGACGAAGCCGCGCAGCGCCGCCGCGCGGAAGATGTCGATACGTTCGCCGTCGCGGCGCGGCAGCCCGATGCGGCGCCCGCGCAGGTCCCTCGGCCGCTTCAGGCCGGTTTCCGGCAACGCGACGATCGCCTGCGCCTCGTCGACCCAGGTCAGCGCGACCACCCGGGTATCGGCGCCGGAGGCGCGCGCCCACAGCGCGGGAATGCTGCCGCCCTGCCGGAACGTGTTGTCGAGCGAATGATCGACGTGCGCGCGATGCAGCGCCGCGTGCTGGTTCTCCTGCAGCGCGCGGACGGTGATGCCGTCGCCGGCGAACTCGCTGTCGAGCCAGCCGAGATGCGCGGCGATGCCGAGCGGCGTCGGCACCGGACAGCGCGTGTACCAGATCGACTGGACGTGATGGGAAGCCGTGATGCTCATGGATGCGCTCGGAAAAGGAGTCGTGAACCGCGCATCAGCCGCGCGGCGCGGTGAGCACCGACAGCCGCGTGATGCCCGCATGCTCGATCGCGGCCATCAGCTTCGCGACGGTGCCGTACGGCACGTGCTCGTCGGCCTGCAGGTCGAGCGCGACGTCGGGCCGGCCGGCCTTCAGCGCGGCGAGCTCGGCCGGCACCGCGGCGAGCGCGACCGCGCGCTTGTCGAGATACACGACGCCCTTGTCGTCGACGCTCACGGTGACGTTCGGCTTGCGGTCGGCCGGCGCCGTGGCGACGGTGTTCGGCAGGTTCACGTGCACCGCGTTGTTGAGCAGCGGCGCAGTGACGATGAACGCGACGAGCAGCACGAGCATCACGTCGACGAGCGGCGTGATGTTGATTTCACTGAGCACGTCGTCGTTGTCGGAGGAGGACGAGAAGGCCATTATGCGAACGCCTCCTGACGGGCGCCGTCGGCACGGCGTGCCGGCGCGGGCGCGGTGGCGGCGGCCGGCACGCGGAAACCGGCCTTCTGCGCGAGCGTGACGAAATCGGTTGCGAACGCATCGAGATCGGCCGACGCGGCCTTCACGCGGCGCACGAAGAAGTTGTACGCGAGCACGGCCGGCACCGCGACCGCGATGCCGATCCCGGTCGCGACCAGCGCCTCGCCGATCGGCCCGGCGACCACATCGATGCTCGCCGACGCACTGTGCGTGATCGCGGTCAGCGCGTGGATGATGCCGAACACGGTGCCGAACAGGCCGACGAACGGCGCGGTGCTGCCGATCGACGCGAGCACGGCGAGCCCCGCTTCCGCGCGCCGGCGCGCGTTGTGGATCTGCTGGCGCAGATGGCGTTCGAGCAGGTCGTGGCGGCTCCAGCTGTGTTCGAGATCGTGCGCGCTGCTTTCGTCGGCGCGGCGCAGCGCGTCGAAGCCCGTCGCGGCGAGTTCGCCCACGGGGCTGTCGGCGCCGTCGAGCGCGGCCGCCTCGTGGAAACTGTTCGCGGCCCAGAACGCGCGCGTGTAATGCCGGTTGCGTGCGCTCGCACGCAGGCTCTGGATCGTCTTCACGACGATCAGCGTCCACGTGACGACGGAGAAGACGACGAGCAGCCAGAGCGCGCCCTGGACGATGAAGGTGGTCGGGATACCGTTCATGATGTGAGTTCCTTGAAAAATGTGGCGGGCCGCCCGGTCGGTCAGCCCAGCTTGAAATCGATCGGCACGTTGACCCAGCCGTCGACCGCTTCGTCGCCGCGCTTCGCGGGCACGAACGTCCAGCGCTTCACGGCGGCCACCGCCGCGTTGTCGAGCATGCGGCGGCCGCTGCTCGTGCGGACGTCGACTGCATCGGGCGTGCCGTTCGCGAGCACGTGCACGCGCAGCACGACGCGCCCTTCCCAGCCCTGGTCCTGCGCAAAGGCCGGGTAGTCGGGCGCCGGGTTGCGCAGGTAGGCGGCGTCGCCGATCGGCGCGGTTTCGCGCACCGGCGCCGCCGGCGCGGCGGGTGCGGGAGACGGTGCGACCTGTGCGGCAGCGGCCGGTGCCGTCGGCGCGGGTGCCGCCTCGCGCGTGACAGGCTGCGCGGCAGCCGGCGCAGGCGCCGGATGCGCGACGGCCGCACGCGGCTTCGGCGGAGTCGGCGCCTGCTTCAGCGGCTGCTGCGGCTTCGGCGGCACCGGTGGCGGCGGATGCGCGGCCTGCGGCAACGGTTCGGGCGGCCGCGTCAGCTCGACCGTCATCGGCAGCGGCCGCGGCGGCTGCACGGGCTGTACGGGCGGCGCGGCGGGGGCGCGCGCGGCCAGCAGCGCGACGCCCGCATGCAGCGCCGCTACGGCGAGTGCAATCGCACCCGTGACGCGCCACCGGCCCGGCTTCGCCGCGCGCGCATCCGGCCGTGCGGCAGGCGAAGCCGACGGCGGCCATGCGGCAGCCACCGCAGCGGCCACACCCGCGCCCGTGCGCGGCGCCGCGCGTGCCGCATGCCGGCGCGCCGGCGGCACGCCGTATTCGATCGTCAGACCTGTCATGCTCGACTCCTTGCAATGACGCGCCGCGGCGCGCTACGCGACCCACGCATGGCGTTGCCGGTCGATGCGCGTGAACGGCGCCGGGTCGATCCATGCGCGCGCATCGAAATCCTGTTCGAGAAAGCCCCACTCGACGAGGAAGTCCTTGAACGCGACCAGCCCGTCGATCGATGTCTGCGCGAGTCCCGTCTCCAGATGGCGGTGCACGTCCGCGCCGTACGCATAGCGCACCCATTCGTCGGACGCGCGCGTTTCGCGGCCGATATAGGCCACCGTCTCCGCCGGATGACGCGCGGCCCAGTCGCCCGCGCCCACCACGACCGACAGGAAGCGGCTCACGAGATCGGGGCGCGCGTCGATCAGTGCGCGATCGACCGTCAGCGTGCGCGGCGTGCCGTTGCCGATCCGCACCAGCGGATCGGGGTGCGCGCCGAGATCGATGACCACCTGCGCGTCGATCAGGTGCACGGTTTCGAGCCCTTCGACCCCTTTCACGAACACCGCGTCGACCTCGCCGCGCACGAGCGCCGCGATCTCGAGCCCGTACTCGTGCGGGCCGCGCGTGAACGATGCCGGCCCGGTGTGGCGTTCGCGCTCGTCGGGCAGGTCGACCCATTCGGCGTCGCCGTGCCCGAGCCCTTCCAGTTCGAGCGCGCTCAGGAAGCCTTTCAGCGCGGCCGCGCGCCAGAAGTCGATGCTGATCGGATGGCGCGGCAACCCGAGCCGCCGGCCGCGCAGATCGCGCACGGTGCGGATGCCGCGCTCGGGCAGCGTGACGATCGCCTGGAACTCGTTGGTCCACGACAGGCCGATCACGCGCGTATCGGCGCCGCGTGCCCGCGCCCACAGCGCCGGAATGTTGCCGCCCTGCCGGAACGAGGACGGGAGGCTGTGATCGAAGTGCGATTCGCGCTTGCCGGCGTCGGCCGTTTCCTGCAGCGAATGCAGCGCGATGCCGTCCGGCCCGAACTCCTCGTCGAACCAGCCGCGGTGCACGGCGATGCCGAGCGCGGTCGGCACCGGGCAGCGTGTGTACCAGAGTGCGTCGCGGGCCGTGGCCTGCGCAGCGAGTGTCGTCATGGTGAATGTCCTTGTCGTTGGAATGCGGGGGAATGCCGTTGCGTTCACGCGCCGGCCACGCGCAGCGCCGCCTGCGTGCCGCGCGCGTTCAGCGCGCCGTCGACGAGCGGCAGCACTTCCTCGCCCACGCGGTACGCCTCCTCGAGATGCGGGTTGCTCGCGAGGATGAACGTCGACACGCCGATGTCGACGTATTCCGCGAGCCGCTCGGCCACCTGCTCGTGGCTGCCGACGATCACGCAACCGGGGCCGCCGCGAATCTGCGACATCCCGGCCCACAGGTTCGGGCCGACGATCAGGTCGTCGAAGTGCTGCGTGTTGCCCTGGTGCAGCGCGAACTGGCGTTTCGCACCGACCGATTCCGACGACTCGCCGCGCCCGCCGAAGCCGTTGCGCGTCGCGTCGCCCACCGTCGCGAACATCTGCCGCAACTCGGCCCACGCCTGTGCCTCGGTCTCGCGCGCCAGGATGTCGATGCGCATGCCGAAACGCAGGTCGCGCTCGGCGTTCTGGCGATCGAGCGCGCGGCGGGCCGCATCGATCACCTCCTTCTGTTTCGCGAGCGGCTCGCCCCAGCTCAGGTGCACGTCGCCATGCTTCGCGGCGACCGCGAGCGCGGCATCGCTCGCGCCGGCCAGGTAGATGCGCGGCGGTTTCTGGCCGCTCAGCGGCGGCAGCAGGCCGCCGCCTTCGACGCGGTAGAAACGTCCGTCGAACGTGAACGGCTCGCCGGCCGCGACACCCTTCACGACGTCGAGGAACTCGTCCGTGCGCGCATAACGGCTGTCGTGGTCGATGAAGTCGCCGTACGCGCGCTGGTCGGGGCCGCCGCCGCCCGTGACGACGTTCCACTCCACGCGGCCACGGCTGATCCGCTGCAGGCTCGCGGCCATCTGCGCCGCGTAGACGGGATGCACGAAATGCGGCTGCAGCGCGATCAGGAGCCGCAGCCGGCGCGTCTCGCGCGCCAGCGCGGCCGCCACGACCCACGGCTCCTCCGTGAAGCGGAAGATCGGGATCAGCGCGCCGTGGAAGCCGGCGATATCGGCCGCGCGCGCGACCTGCGACAGATAGTCGATGTAGCCGAATTCGTCGTCGTCGACTTTCGGCGCGACGCGCGATCCGCGCTGACGGTTCCATTCGCCGCGTGTATGCAGGTCGTGTGCGCGCCTGCCGTCGCCATGCATCGGCAGGCGCCACAGAAATTCAACAGCCATCGGGATTCTCCTGGTCGGGCCATTCGGATTGCGTGCGGCATCGGCGTGCCGCCCGTGTGCTGCGCTGTAAAGCACGCGGTGTGCCAACTTGCCCGACGCGGCACCTGCGCGGCCGCGTGCAAACCTGCGCGGCGCCTTGCACGCCGGGCGTCGACGGCAACCGGATCGCACCCGCCCGGCCGTGGCCGGCACGGTCGCGACAGGCCCGTGCCGTGCTGCTGCATCGGCCGCACCGCTGCTGCGCGCGCAACAGCGGCCCACGCGACTGTTGCTGGCGCAACAGGTCATACATCGACACACGCATCGCCCTTTCCGCGCGACGCCCGCACCGCGTGCGGCCGCGCCGTTTCCGTTCACTGGCCCGGAACTTGCAACGCTGACCGGCCCGCGCGTGCGCACCGACACCGAGCGGCACCGAGCGGCACCGCGCGCGACCGCGCTTCGACCATGCTTACGCAGAGAGGGAATCTCACACATGACAGACAGGCCCGATTCGTCATCGGACAAGCAGCAGACGTTCTGGTACGCCCGATCGCCCGTGCCGACCCCGCTCGGCATCGCCGTGCATCTCGGCTGGCTCAACGGCGAGACGTCGGCCGACGGCGTCGCGATCCGCTCGCCGCGCGGCGCCACGCGGCACGACGTGTCGTCGATCAGCGACCACACGCTGGCGCAGTCGTTTCGCCAGGGCGGCAGCATCCCCGCGATGTGGGCGCGCTCGAACGGCGCGAACACGCGCGTGATCGGGCTGTCGTGGGTCGACGAATCGCAGTTGATCCTCGCGCGGCCCGAGTCGGGCATCCGCTCCGTGAAGGCGTTGCGCGGGCGCCGCGTCGCGATCCCGAGCCGCCCCGACGACCGCATCGACATCTTTCGCGCGTCGGCGCTGCGCGGCTTCGTGAACGCGCTGAGCCTCGACGGGCTGACCACCGCCGACGTCGAACTCGTCGACGTGCGTGCGCGCACGCTGCAGGCCGTCGGGCCGGCGCGCGCGGCGGACCTGTTCGCGTCGCCGCACGGCTTCTCGAGCCGCGCGCTGTACGCGGCCGAAGCCGGCGCGCTGCTGCGCGGCGAGGTCGACGCGATCTACGTGAAGGGCTCGACCGGCCTCGAGATCGCGCAGCTGATCGGCGCGCACGTCGTGATCGACATCGGCTTTCATCCGGAGCGCTCGATCCGCAACAACAACGGCACGCCGCGCCCGCTGACCGTCAACGCGGACGTGCTCGCGAACCATCCCGACATCGTCGCCGGCTTCCTGAAGCTCGTGGTCGCGGCCGGCGAATGGGCCGGCACGCATCCCGACGAAACCGCGCACTACGTGGCCGGCGAAACCGCGTCGTCGATCGACTGGGTCCGCGCCGCGTACGGCAACCAGCTGCACCGGCACCTCGGCGTCAACCTCGACGACGAATCCGTCGCCGCGCTCGACGACTTCAAGACGTTCCTGCACGACCGGGGTTTTCTGGAAGCCGACTTCGACGTCGCCGACTGGATCGACCCGCGCCCGCTCGCCGACGTGCTGCGGCCGTCGCGGCAGAAACGCGCGTGAGCCTCTTTTCCGCCCACTGATCCCGACCATCATGAAACACATGCTCTCCCTCGCTTCGCTGCGCCGCCCGCTGCGTGCGCTGTTCGCCGCGCTGCCGCTTGCCGCGGCATCGCTCGCCGCACCGGCCGCGCACGCGGACGATGCGCCCAAGGTGGTGCGAATCGCCGTCGTCGCCTATTCGGGCGGCGGCAAGACGCAATACGCGGGCGCCTCCGCGCTGATCGACGCCGACAAATCGCTCGAGAAAGCGCTCGCCGCGCGGCACGTGAAGCTGCAATGGGTACCGGTGTCGACCGCGGCGGTCGGCACGCTCGTCAACGAGGCGTTCACGAACGGCAGCATCGACTTCGCGGGCTACGGCGACCTGCCGTCGGTCGTCGTCAACGCGTCGGGCACGCATACGCGCCTGATCGTGCCGGGCGGGGTCGGCAGCAATACGTATCTCGTCGTACCGGCCGGCTCGAGCGCGAAGTCGATCGTCGACCTGAAGGGCAAGCGCATCGCGCTCAATCGCGGCCGGCCGTGGGAAGTCACGTTCAGCAAGCTGCTCGCCGAGAACGGGCTGAAGCTGTCCGACTTCAGGATCTACAACCTCGACCCGCAGGCCGGTGCGGCAGCGGTCGCGGCCGGCCGCGTCGACGGCTTCTTCACGCTGTCCGACGCGTATTCGCTCGTCGACAAGAACGTCGGCAAGATCATCTGGTCGACCAAGACCGCGCCCGACGACTGGAAGATGCGCGCGGAACTGTGGGCATCCGACGATTTCGTGCGGCGCTACCCCGACATCACGCAGCTCGTCGCGACCGCCTACGTGCGTGCCGCGCACTGGATCTCGCAGCCGCAGAACCGCGATGCGTACGTGAAGATCCTGAGCGCGTCCGGCCAGCCGGAAAGCGTCGTGCGCCGCGAATACGCGGACGAATCGACGCCGTGGAAGGAGCAATGGACGCCGCTCTTCACGCCCGCGCTGACCGGTCACTACCGCGACGTCGTCGCGTACAGCCGCCAGGCCGGCCTGACGTCCGCGCCGGTCGACGTGAACGCGCTGCTCGCGCCGACGTTCGTCGCGACCGCGCTCAAGCAGCTCGGGCTCGACGGCTACTGGCGCGCAGACACGGCGCGCGTCGCGAGCCGCTGATGCCGATGCACGCCCTCGCGTCGAACGGCGCACGCGCGATCCGCCTGCCCGGCGTCGCGCGGCTCGGCGGGCTCGCGCTGTGGTGGGCCACGCCCGTCGCGTTCGCCACGCTGTGGTGGCTCGCGAGCGCGCAGCGCTGGTTCCCGCCGCAGCTCGTCGTGCCGCCCGGCCGGCTCGCGGCGACGCTGCGCACCCTGCTCGACACCGGTGAACTGCGCGACAACCTGCTGATCACGCTGCATCGCCTCGCGCTCGGGTTCGCGATCGGCGCGACGGGCGGAGCCGCGTTCGGCATCCTGCTGGCGCGCAGCCGGCTGTTCTCCGACTACCTGCGGCCGACGTTCGACCTGCTGCGGCAAGTGCCGACGCTCACGCTGATTCCGCTGCTGATCCTGCTGATCGGCGTCGACGAGCCGCTGAAGCTCGTCGTCGTCGGCAAGGCCGTGTTCTTCCCGGTCGCGCTGGCCGCGTACACGGGCGTGCACGACGCGCCGCGCGACCTCGTCGAGATGGCGCGGCACTACGGGCTCGGCCGCTTCGCGCTGCTGCGCGACGTGCTGCTGCCGGCCGCGCTGCCGCCGCTGCTGACCGGCGTGCGGATCGCGCTTGCGCGCGCGTGGCTCGCGCTCGTCGCGGTCGAGCTGCTCAGCGCCGACAGCGGGATCGGCCAGATGATGGAACTCGCGCGGCAGATGCTGCGGCTCGACGTCGTGCTCATCGACGTCGCGGTGATCGGGCTGATCGGCTTCGCGATCGACCGGTCGATCGCGCTCGTGCAACGCTACGCATTGCGCTGGCAAGCGCCCTCGCGCTGACCTGACTGGATACGCTTCGAAATGACGCTCGCCATACGCTCTCTCTCGCTCGCCCCGCTGCGCCACCGCGCGCGCGGCCTCGTCGTGCCGGCCCTGCTGGTGGCCGCATGGCAGTTCGCGTCGTTCGGCGACGCGGCCCATCAATACGCGTTCGTGCCATTGCAGCAAGTGGGCGCCGCGCTGGTCGAACTCGCCCGCAGCGGCGAACTCGCGACCGATCTCGGCGCGAGCCTGCGCCGCACGACGCTCGGGTTGGGGTTCGGCGTCGCGTTCGGGCTTGTATTCGGCGCGGCGATGGCACGCTCGACGCTCGCGCGCAAGCTCGGCGAGCCGGCGTTCCAGGCACTGCGCTACGTGCCGCTGCTCGGGCTGATTCCGCTGCTGAGCCTGTGGGCCGGCACCGGCGAATTCGCGAAGGTGCTCATCATCGCGCTCGCCGCGTTCTACCCGATGACCACCGCCAGCTTCGACGGGCTGCGCCGCGTCGATCCGCGCTACGTCGAACTCGCGCAGTCGTATCGCCTGACGCGTATCGGCCTGTGGCGCGACGTGCTGATTCCCGGCGCGCTGCCCGACCTGTTCGCGGGCGTGCTGCAAGCCGTGCCGTTCGCGTGGATCACCGCGACCAGCAGCGAGCTGCTGTTCAACGCGGGCGCGGGGGTCGGCAGCCTGATGCAGAACGCGCAGGCCGGCGCGCGCGCCGACGTGCTGCTGGTCTGCGTGCTGGGGGTGACGGCACTCGCCGTCGGCATGAGTGCGCTATGCGAGCGGATCGCGCAGCGCGCGCTGCGCTGGCGCGATCACGCCTGACGGCGCAGCCGCGCGTCGGCGTCGCCCCCGTCACCCGCGTCGCGCGGCTTCAGGATGCCGAGCTGCGCGAGCCGCGCACGCACGATGTTGCGCGACTGGTCGAGCAGGCGCGACATGCGCAGCTGGTTGTGCTCGCTGTAGTCGAACACGCTGCGGTAGACGGTGTCCTCGATGTGCTGCCAGAGCGACGGCGTGCCGAGATCCAGCAGCTCGATCACCGCATGGCGCAGCGCATCGGTCGCTTCGGCCACGTCGCGCGCACGGCGCGGCGGTGCCGCCGCCGGGGCGCGCGGGTCGTCGGCGTCGGGCGCGAGCGACAGCGCGGAGAACTGCAGGTCGCCCACATCGATCGCGCCACCCGCACAGATCAGCACCGCGTGGTGGATCACGTTCTCGAGTTCGCGGATATTGCCCGGCCACGCGTGCGCATGCAGCCGTGCGCGCGCGGCGTCCGTGAGCGTCGGCGCGGCGACGCGCAGCCGCTTCGCATAGGTGTCGATGAAGTGTTCGATCAGCGGCGCGATGTCGCCGAGGCGCTCGCGCAGCGGCAGCAGGCTCAGCTTCACGACGTTGAGCCGGTAGTAAAGATCCTCGCGGAAATTGCCCGCGCGCACCGCGGCTTCGAGATTCACGTTGGTCGCCGCGACGAGCCGCACGTCGATCTTCACGGTCTTGCGCGAGCCGACCGGCGTCACTTCGCGCTCCTGCAGCACACGCAGCAGCTTGACCTGCGCGGACAGCGGCAGGTCGCCCACCTCGTCCAGGAACAGCGTGCCGCGATTCGCGGATTCGAACCAGCCGGGCTGGCTGTTGATCGCGCCGGTAAACGCGCCGCGTTCGTGGCCGAACAGCTCGCTTTCGATCAGCGTCTCGGAGAATGCGCCGCAGTTGACCGCCACGAACGGGCCGTCATGGCGCTCGCTCAGCGAGTGCACGAGGCGCGCGATCAGCTCCTTGCCGGTGCCGCTCTCGCCGGTGACGAGCACGGTCGCGTCGCTCGGCGCGACGAGCTGGATGCGCTCGAGCAGCACCCGCGATTTGGGATCGTCGAACGTCAGCGCCTTCGCACGGATCGTGATCGCATGCGAATTCGGGTCCGGCAAACTGAAGATGGCCATGGCACGACCGGCGTGTTGAACGGGGAAGGTTCGACGATAGCAAGGCGCGCGCCGGGGACGAACCAATTCATCGAGCTATCGGTATGACGGCGGCCGGATTGCGCCGGCCGCCGCGCGAGCTCACGCGATGTCACGCGAGACCGGTCATTTTCCATTGCTGCTCGAGCGCGCCCGGCCCGAACTCGAGCGAGCCGCCGAGCGGCTCCGCGAGCGCCTGGAAATACGCGGCTTCCTCGAGGATCAGGATGTACTTCGACACGTCGAGGATCGATTTTCCCCAGAAGGTTGCGCCGCCGTTCGCCTCGATGATCGCCGGTACCTCGGGGTCGCGGCGGATCGTGTCGACGATGAAACGCGGCTCGCCGGGACGACGATCGACGTACACCGGAATCTCGCGGGCGCGCGTGTAGCGCGCGGCCGGCGCATAGCGGATCGGCAGCGGGCGATGCGCGCTCGCCCATGCGCCGAGATACGGGCCGTGCACGTGGATCACGACACCGACGTCCGGCGCCTCGCGGAACACGTCCGCATAACGCGGCCCGTTGCCGCCCGCGCGCGCGTCGCCATGCAGCACGTCGCCGTCGAACGTCACGACGACCGGCTGGATTTCCTGCGAGGCGGCCCACGGGCTCGGCGCCGACAGCGCGACGACGAGCTCGGTGCCCGGCACGCGCTGGAACGCCTGGAACGTGTTGGTCGCGGACAGCGTGCGCGTGTCCTTCAGCACGCGTGCAGCCTGCGTGAATTCGCGCGTGGCACGCTCGACGAATGCCACGAGTTCGCCGCTGTCGATGGTTGGGGTGACGGACATGAGGATGGTTTCCTTGATCGGGTGGACGGAGGGGATCGCAACGCAACGTCGCGACACACGCCGACCGGATCAGCAGCAATCGTGCCAGCCGGGCGCGCACGCATCGAACGCCCGCGCCGCGGTGCGGGCCGGTCATGCACGACGCACGCGGCACGATCCATGCACCTGCCTTTGTTGCGGGAGCAACAGCCCGCCGGCCCGGATTGCTGCGCGACGCGCAGCCGGCGCATGCGTGCGGCACACGCGGTACGACGCAACGGCCCATCGCGCCGCGCGCCGCACACGCAACGGATGCGCTGGTTCGAAACTTGCGTCGTGCTCGGCCCGCGCCATGCACCGTCCGGCGCTTCCGATCCGATCTCATCGACCTCCATCCGACCATGACGCTTCTCCCCCTGCGCGGCTGTGCCGCGCGCGCACTGCTGGCTTCGGCGCTCGCCGTATCGTCTTTCCTCTCGCACGCGGCTTCGCCCGGCCGCGTTCCCGCGCCCGACCCGCTGCAGGGCGACGGCCGCGTGTCCGCGTTCTACACGTGGGACCGCGACATTCCGGCGACGCCCGGCGCGCTGCTGCGCACCGAGCCGCTGCCCGCGACGCTCGGGCTCGCGAGCGCAGCGCGTCAGTTGCGGATCCTCTATGCGTCGACCGACGGTGTCGGCGGTCACACGCCGATCGCCGTGTCGGGTGCGCTGTTCGTGCCGCGCGGCACGCCGCCCGCCGGCGGCTGGCCGATCGTCGCGTGGGCGCACGGCACGTTCGGGATGGCCGACATCTGCGCGCCGTCGTGGTTCGGCCGCTCGTATCGCGACGTGCGCTACCTGAACGCGTGGCTTCAGCAGGGGTTCGCCGTCGTCGCGACCGACTATCAGGGGCTCGGCACGCCGGGCCCGAATCCTCAGCTCAACAACCGCTCGAACAGCTACACGCTGCTCGACAGCGTGCGCGCGGTGCTCGGCGGCGTGCCGGGGCTCGCGAACGAAGTCGTGCTCGTCGGCCAGTCGCAAGGCGGCTCGGCCGTGTTCGCGGCGGCCGGCTACGCGCCCGCGTATGCGCCCGAACTCGCGATCCGCGCGACCGTCGCCACCGGGACGATCTACAACGCATCGCCCGCCACGCTCGCGTCGCTGCCGAAGTTCGACAGTGCCTACCGGCGCGATCCCGAGCGCGTCGATCCGACGCTCGCGTACCAGTTCTACTCGGTGCTCTCCGCCCAGCAGATCGACCCGTCGCTGCGTGCGGACGAAGTGCTGACCGACCACGCGTTGCCGATCCTCGAACAGGCGCGCATCGGTTGCCTCGCGTCGCTCGAGGACGATGCGGCGCTCGCGCACCTCACGCACGCGAACACCGTGAAGCCCGGCGGCGATGCACGGCTGAAAGCGTGGTGGGACGCGTACCTGACGTACCCGACGCTGAAGATCGCGACACCCGTCTTCATCGGCGCGGGCGCGGACGACGGGCTCGCGCCGCTCGAACTCGCGCTCGCGAAGGACGCGTGCGCGGCGGGCACGACCGTCGAGGCGCACCTGTATGCGGGCCGCGAACACAACGGCACCGTGAACGCGTCGCTCGCCGATTCGATTCCGTTCGTGAAGCGCGTGCTTGCCGGCGAGACGATCCACCCGGTCTGCACGCCCGCCGCGCAGCAGGCCGTGTCGCGGTAACGCGCGCCGTGCGCTTTGCACGCCGGCGCGAATGCATTTCCGAATCCGTTATTGGATCGCGCCGCCGCGCATTTTTATACTCGTCAGCACTCTCTCCCAAAGAGTGCCAGCCAATCTCGACAGAACAGCACAGGACGAACCTATGAGCCTACGCCCCTTGCACGACCGCGTGATCGTGAAGCGACTCGACCAGGAAACCACCACCGCGTCGGGCATCGTGATCCCCGACAGCGCCGCGGAAAAACCCGACCAGGGTGAAGTGATCGCCGTTGGCCCCGGCCGCAAGGATGCGGACGGCCAGCGCATCGTGCCCGACCTGCAGGTCGGCGAGCGCGTGCTGTTCGGCAAGTACGCGGGCCAGGCCGTCAAGCTGGACGGCACCGAGTTTCTCGTGCTGCGCGAGGAAGACATCGTCGCAGTCGTCAACCAGTAACGGAGCGCAATCATGGCAGCGAAGGAAATCATTTTCAGCGACGTCGCACGGGCCAGGCTGACCGAAGGCGTGAACATTCTCGCGAACGCGGTGAAGGTCACGCTCGGGCCGAAGGGCCGCAACGTCGTGCTCGAACGCAGCTTCGGCGCGCCGGTCGTCACGAAGGACGGCGTGTCGGTCGCGAAGGAAATCGAACTCGCGGACAAGCTGCAGAACATCGGCGCGCAGCTCGTGAAGGAAGTCGCGTCGCGCACCAGCGATGCGGCCGGCGACGGCACCACGACGGCCACCGTGCTGGCGCAGGCGATCGTCCGCGAAGGCCAGAAGTACGTCGCGGCCGGGCTCAATCCGCTCGACCTGAAGCGCGGCATCGACAAGGCCGTCGCGGCGGCCGTCGACGAGCTGAAGAAGATCAGCCGTCCGACCACCACGAGCAAGGAAATCGCGCAGGTCGCGACGATCTCCGCGAACGGCGAGGAATCGATCGGTCAGCGCATCGCGGAAGCGATCGACCGCGTCGGCAAGGAAGGCGTGATCACCGTCGAGGACGGCAAGTCGCTCGCGGACGAGCTCGATGTCGTCGAAGGGCTGCAGTTCGATCGCGGCTACCTGTCGCCTTATTTCATCAACAATCCCGACAAGCAGATCGCCGAGATCGAAAGCCCGTACATCCTGCTGCACGACAAGAAGATCTCGAACATCCGCGACCTGCTGCCGGTGCTCGAACAGGTCGCGAAATCGGGCCGGCCGCTGCTGATCATCGCGGAAGACGTCGAAGGCGAAGCGCTCGCGACGCTGGTCGTCAACAACATCCGCGGCATCCTGAAGACGGTGGCCGTGAAGGCGCCGGGCTTCGGCGACCGCCGCAAGGCACTGCTCGAAGACATCGCGATCCTGACCGGCGGCCAGGTGATCGCCGAGGAAACGGGCCTGACGCTCGAGAAGGCGACGCTGGCGGAACTCGGCCAGGCGAAACGCATCGAGGTCGGCAAGGAAAACACGACGGTGATCGACGGCGCGGGCGATGCGAAGAACATCGAGGCGCGCGTGAAGCAGATCCGCGTGCAGATCGAGGAAGCGACGTCGGACTACGACCGCGAGAAACTGCAGGAACGCGTCGCGAAGCTCGCGGGCGGCGTTGCAGTGATCAAGGTCGGCGGGGCCACCGAGATCGAGGTGAAGGAGAAGAAGGACCGCGTCGACGACGCGCTGCACGCCACGCGCGCGGCCGTCGAGGAAGGCATCGTGCCGGGCGGCGGCGTCGCGCTGATCCGCGTGCGGCAGGCGATCCGCGAACTGCAGGGCGTGAACGCCGACCAGAACGCGGGCATCAAGATCGTGCTGCGCGCGCTCGAGGAACCGCTGCGCCAGATCGTCACGAACGCGGGCGAGGAAGCAAGCGTCGTCGTCGCGAAGGTGGCCGAAGGCTCGGGCAACTTCGGGTACAACGCGCAGACGGGCGAATACGGCGACCTCGTCGAGTCGGGCGTGCTCGATCCGACCAAGGTCACGCGCACGGCGCTGCAGAACGCGGCGTCGGTCGCGGGGCTGCTGCTGACGACCGATGCAACCGTGTTCGAAGCACCGAAGGATGCGGCACCGGCGGCTGCGCCGGGCGGCCCGGGTGCGGGCGGGCCGGGGTTCGATTTCTGACGGCGGGTCGCGTGTGCCGGTTCGCCGGCACGCGCGACTGGCACGCACAGCGAAACGCAGGCAACGCGTGGCGACGAAAGTCGTCACGCGTTTTTTGCATGGGGCTGGCGAAAACGGGCGGCGTGGCGGGCCGCCGGCACGCTCGGGTAAGATGAACCCCCGTCCGCCGCCCCGCCGTCCACGCCATGCCGACCGTACAAACCATTCTCGACGACTACGAACGCCTCGGCTGGACCGGCAACGATCCGATGTCGCGGATGCTGGCGCTGCGGCGCGACAACCCGGCCGCGCTCGCCGACCTCGTGATCGCATCGTTCGATCGGGCGTTGCCACATGCGACGTTCCTCGATGCCGCGCTCGACCTGATGGACGACCTCGCTTTCGCGAAGACTGCGGCCGAAGCGTGGCAAGACGTCCGCAACGGCGCGTGGAACGAGCGGCTCGCGAGCGTGTTGTCGAGCGTGGTGATGCAGACGCCGCAGGTATTTGCCGGTCACTGGGACATGTTCCTCGACATCGCCACCACGAAGCGGTCACCGCGCGTGTACTACGAGGAAAACGCGTGGCGGATGCTCGATCCGGCGACGGTCGAAGCATGGCGCGGCCGGCTTGCCGACGTCCCTTCCGGTAACAAGGCAGCGCATGCACGCGCCGTCGCGCTGCTCCATTCGCGACAGCCTGCAGCCGTTCACGACGCGGCAGCCTGGTTGTTTCCGGACAATCCCGGGGCGCGCGCCAACTGGCTCATGTCCGCCGGCTACGCTCAGGAATATGACACGTTGCGCGCATTGCACAGCGAAACGCCGCTGCATATCGACTTCGGATCGACGCTGGGCGCGCCGATACTCCGCGCCCAGCCGAAGTGGAACCGCGAGATTCTCGCGCATCACCCAACCTGGAACACGCGCGGCTCGCATCGATTAGGCGCACGCTTCGGCGGCGTGTCGTCGCATCGATGCGGCCTGTGTCACGAGCCGCTGCATCGACTGCTGACACTGCCCCAACCCGCTGCAGCAGGCATCGACAGCGCGACGCCCGTGTCGTTCGACACCTGCCTGTCGTGCGGTGGCTGGGAGAGCGACGGCCCGCTGTTCCACCGGCACGACGACGCCGGCAACGCCTGTGCGCACCCGTCCCAGCAACGCGACACCGCGATCCAACCGGACTATCCGGCGGCCCCATTCCTGGAGGCAGACCTTGCGCTTTTCACTGCGCCGGCACGCTGGACGCGGCAGGAATGGGGCATGTCGAACAGCCGACAGAACCTGAGCCGCGTCGGCGGCGCGCCGTCATGGGTACAGTCCGCGTGGTATCCCGACTGTCCGGATTGCGGCCGCAAGATGTCGTTCGTCATGCAGCTCGATTCCGGCCTCCCGCAAACGGACGGCGGCGAATGGCTGTGGGGCAGCGGCGGCGCGAACTACACGTTCTGGTGCGCGCCGTGCCGCACCAGCGCGCATCTCTGGCAGTGCACGTAACACGCACCGGCCACGCGACCTTTACGACCTTTTTACTTGCGCCCGCGCATGCGTTCACTAGAATGTGTTCGCAATCCATCACCGAGTACGCACCATGCGCATCCGAAGTCCTCGCCCTCCGAGTTGCTTTTCTGCCTGACAGGCAGGACGCCTGCGTCTCTCTTTTCCCGAGCCACCGTCCTGCCCGCAGGCGGACGGTGCGCGCCGTAGTCATTCCCGTGCACGCTTGAACACGACGTCGATGCGTTGATCGCGCGTCGTGCGGGCAAGCGTGTTCCCGCGGAACATCCCTTGCAACGTCGCGCCATCGATCCGCCCCCCCCAGGCAACGATCGACTGGCATGCCCGCATCCGGCATGTCGACCCAGTCGCATTGCTTCGCATCCCTTATTTAACCCACTGAAGTCCCCGATACCGGAGCCCGATCATGTTCGAGATCGACAAGCAGTACACCCGCGAATTCATCCACACCGCATGCGGCGGCAGCAAACAGGCATTCCTGCCGACGAAGAACGGCAAGGTCGTGGCCGCCTGCCTGCGCACGGACCTCAACCCGCATGCGCCCGACGTGATCCTCTGCGACGGCAGCGCGTCCGCGCGCGCGGCGGGCAGGACGCTCGCCGCGCAACGCGATGCGATTCCGGTGTTCATCCGCATGGCCACCGACGCGTACCGCTTCGTCGGCCGGTACGTCGTCAGCGAATCGCTCACCGCACCGCTCGACTGCGCGCCTTACGTGCGCAACAGCGGCTTCACGCCCGGGCAGATCTCGCGCGTGCTGAAGCTCAAGCGCTGCTGACGCGCGCAGCGCGCGCCTTCCCGGTCGCCTTTCATCAAGGAGCAATCATGCTTGGCCTGACGTTCTGGAAACACGTGATCGGCACACGACCCGATGCCGCCCGCGACGATCGCGCAACGGCACTCGGCCGGCACCGCGTGCGCTCGAGGACGCTGGTGCTGACGAGCGCCGCGGTGGCATTTGCGGCGATCGCGTTCGGTGCGCCGGTCGTCGGCATTTCGGTGTTCTTGCTGACGACGTTGCCGTTCGTGCTGTCGGGTACCTGACGATGTCCTTGTCGGGCACGCGGCGGGCGCCAGCGCAATCGATACGAAATTTTAATGCGGCACCCCCGCGTCTCTGACACCGTCTTTACGTGCTTTTGTCTAGGATTTCCCTGTCATCCCGACACGGAGAGATCCGCATGCAAACGCAGCAGGCCGCCATCGGCGGCCACCCCGACCTTCCCCGCCGCCGCGTCGCCACGCCTGCCGCGATCCGGCTGGCCGACGCGTGCCCGCCGGACAACATCCTGCTCGACGTGCCGGTCGAAAGCGCGATCCAGTTGTTCGACCTCGCCGCGCGATACATCGAGCGCGGCAGCGGCGTGCCGGCGGAGCGCATCAGGACCGAACTGATCAGGCGCGAACAGCTGGGCTCGACCGGCCTCGGCCAGGGTGTCGCGATTCCGCATGCGCGCATCGACGGGCTCGGCTCGGCCGTCGCGCTGTTCGTGCGCGCACTGTACCCGTTCGCGTTCAACGCGCCCGACCGCAAGCCCGTGCGCGAATTCATCGTGCTCGCCCTGCCGAAAGCGGGCGATCGCGCGCACCTCGAACTGCTCGCCGACGCGGCGCGGTGTTTCAGCGATCGCCCGTTCCGGCAAGCGTCGCGCGACGCGCTGACGCCCGACGATATTCACCGGCTCATGCAACGCACGCATTGACGCCGCACCGCGCGGCGTCAGGCACTCCCTTCATCCATCCGGATTCCCATGTTCCCAGACCCTGAAAGCTCCCCCCTTACGTCGCATCGCGTGGCCGGACTGGCGCGCTCGCTGCCGTTCATGCAGGCCCTGCACGGGCAGACCGTCGTCATCGTCGACGGCGGCACCGCGCGCGACGCACGCGCCCGCCACGCCTTCGCGCAGGATGTCGCGTTGCTCGCGCTCACCGGTGTTCGACCGATCGTCGTGCAGGGCTTGCCGACCGCATCCGGTACGCAATCGGTCGACACCGCGCGCGCCGCGATGACCGAGCGCAACCATGAGCTGGTGCGCCTGATCGGCAGCCACGGCGTGAAGGCGCTCGGCATCGACGGTCACGACGGCGGGCTGCTGGTCGCATCCGCCGCATCCGATCGCACGAACACGAGCGCGGTCGCGCGCTTCGACGGCACCGCGTTGGCTGCGTTTCTCGGCAACGGGCTGGTGCCCGTCGTGATGCCGGTCGCCCCGGACGACGCAGGCCATGATCACCTGCTGCGCGCGGAACGGCTCGGCAGCCTCTTCGCGCAGCGCACCGGCGCCGTCACGCTGGTGATGATGGTCGACGGCACGCTGCTGCGCGAACTCGGCGAGCTCGCCGGGCTCTATGGCATCACGGAACTCGAGCAATGGCTGGCCGAGCATCCGGCCGCAACCGCGGCGCCTTGCGTGCGGGAAGCGCTCGATGCGCTCGCGCACGGCGTGCAGAACGTCCATCTCGCCGATATCGGGCAACCCGAATCGCTGATCGACGAACTGCTGACGGAGGAAGGATCGGGGGTCGTGTTCTGCCGCCGCGGCAATACCGACCTGCTAGCGGAAACCCGCCGCTACTTCGCGGATTCGGCGAGCGTGCTGCGCGACGGCTTCAACGTCGAGCAGAAGCAGGTCGTGCGGTTCTGAATCTTGCAGCAGAAACGCTCGCCGCGCGGTGCGCAGTGCCGTCAGAACATCTGGCGCAGGCCGACGGCAGCCCCGACGTTGTTGGTCCTGCCGATCTGGTCGACCTTGCCGGTGAGCCGGTTGGTGGCACCCGGATAGTCGGCCGCGAACGCACCGTTGCCGCGCGAGAAATCGACCGTGCCGTAGACCTCCGTATGCTTGGACAGCGCATACTCGGCCAGCACGGTCGCCGAGTAGTTGATCCCCGAGCCGAGCGTGCCGTCGAGCCGCTCCGCGTTGCGTGCGTGGCCGTAATAGCCGGCCACCGTGATCAGCAGCGGCGCGGTGGCCTGCCAGTTGGCGCCGACGTAGAACGTGTCGTCGATGCGGTTCGGGCTCCCGCCGCTCAACGCCGGTGCGCCGGCCTGCTGCATGTTGAAGTCGGTCGTGCCCGTCTTGTCCTGGCCGTGCAGCCAGCCGGCCAGCAGGCGGACGGAGGGCGTCACCTGATACGCGCCGCTCACGTGCAGAAAGCTCACCTTCGCGCCGTTGGTCGCACTGCCGTTCACGGACGATACCGAGGTCTGCTGGAAGCCTGCGTTGATCGACGCGGGCCCCTGCGCGTAGGTGAGCTCGACGCCGTACGTGCTGTCGAGGCCCATCGCACCGGCATGATTGCCGAAGCCGTAGATCGCATCGACGCTGAACCCGTTGTACGTGAATGCGTACTTCACCGAGTTCGGCACCGTCAGGTAGTTGCCAATGCCGTTGTACGCCCAGCTGTCTTGCCAGTAGTCGCCGACGGTCATCGGATCGAATACGTCGCCCATCGTGTCGTACAGCGGCGCGTACTGGTTGCCGAACGTCAGCGTGCCGTATCGGCCGTTCGACAGGCCGACGTAGGCCTGCCGGCTGAACAGCGTGTTCGCGACGTGCAGCTTGCCGTCGCCCAGCTCGAAACCGTTCTCGAGACGGAAAATCGCCGACAGCCCGCCGCCGAGATCCTCGCTGCCGCGCAAGCCCCAGCGGCTGTGCGTTTCCGGGCCGACCGTCATTCCGATCAGGTCCTTGCCGTCAGGGCCGGCATTCGTCTGATAACGGATCGCCGTATCAACGAGGCCATACAACGTAACCGAACTCTGCGCGAACGCGCACGATGCTGACATGGTGAAAGCGGCGCCGATACAACCGGTGACAACGGTGCGTCTCATGAAAGGCCTCCCTGAGCAATTGATTTTGTAAGCAGTCCGACAGCATTCGTGAACGGACGCCATTACTGCGAACGGGAGAATAATCGGCCATATTCACGGCACCTATTACCGCTTCTGGATTGGACCTTTCCAGCGTCGTCAACAATCGCTGTCGTGCACGATGCGGCGGCCCGGCGCGATCGAGATCCGCTGTCGCGGCCTGCAGGACGGCAGGCAAATCACGTCCCGCCCCAATGAATCGCACCATGTCGAAGCGCGGCACCGATGGTTCGATGCCCGGCTGTCGGAGCATGGCCACGGCGCGCAGAGCGGGAACGATCCCGACACGGTGCGTCCTTCGCGACCGGATGCTCCGGCGTCGAATCAGGCTCGGGCGGCATCGATCCGGAATACCGCGATCGCGCAGCGTCGCGCCGGCGCGATGACCGGCTCTGGCCGCCGCGGCGGGATGCCAGGCGCAAGGCACGGTGCAATGGCGCTCCCGTCAATGCGCCGGTTGCCGATCCGCTGCCAGGCCGTGCCCGATACGACGGCCGGGCCATGGAGGATGGGGCGCGACGGATGGATGCTCACGGAACGCCGAGCGGCGCGCCATGCCCGCATCGCCACGCAAATGAGCCCGCTTGCGACAGCCCGTTGCCGGGCGCCGCAAGCGGGCTCCTCGCAGACGGCATGCGTCAGCGTCGCGTCGCCAGCCTTCTCACGACGCTCACCAGCGCGTCGACTTCGTCGCACGTGTTGTAGAACGCGAGCGACGGCCGCACCGTTGCCTCGAGCCCGAACCGCCGCAGGATCGGCTGCGCGCAGTGATGCCCCGAGCGCACCGCGATGCCCTCTTCGTTTAGCGCCTGCCCGACTTCCTCGGTCTCGTAGCCCTTCAGCACGAACGACAGCACGCTCGCCTTGTCGCGCGCGGTGCCGACGAGGCGCACGCCCGGCACCGGCGCGAGCACGCTCGTCGCATACGCGAGCAGGTCGTGCTCGTAGCGCGCGATGTTCTCGATGCCGACCCGGCTCACGTAGTCGAGCGCGGCACCCAGCCCCACCGCATCCGCGATGTTGCCGGTGCCGGCCTCGAACCGGTTCGGCGGCGGCTGGAACACCGTGCGCTCGAACGTCACGTCCGCGATCATGTTGCCGCCGCCCTGCCAGGGCGGCATGTCGTCGAGGATCGCGCGTTTGCCGTACACGACACCGATCCCGGTCGGCCCGTAGATCTTGTGCCCGGAGAACACGAAGAAATCCGCATCGAGCGCCTGCACGTCCACGCGCATGTGCGAGATCGACTGTGCGCCGTCGACGAGCGCCTTCGCGCCCGCCCGATGCGCAAGATCGACGATCTCCTTCACCGGCACGACCGTCCCCAGCGCGTTCGACACCTGCGTGACGGACACGATCTTCGTGCGGTCGTTGAGCAGCTTCCGGTATTCGTCGAGCAGCACCTGCCCCGAATCGTCGACCGGAATCACGCGCAGCTTCGCACCCTTGAGCGCGGCAAGCTGCTGCCACGGCACGATGTTCGCGTGATGCTCGAGGTTCGACACGATGATCTCGTCGCCTTCGCCGACGTTCTGCACGCCCCACGACTTCGCGATCAGGTTGATCGCCTCGGTCGTGCCGCGCACGAACACGATCTCGTCCGGCGACGAGGCGCCGATGAAGCGCTGCACGGTTTCCCGCGCATGCTCGTAAGCATCCGTCGCGCGGCCGGCCAACGCATGTGCCGCGCGGTGGATGTTCGAGTTCTCGTGTGCGTAGAAGTATGCGAGGCGGTCGATCACGGCCTGCGGCTTGTGCGTCGTCGCCGCATTGTCGAACCAGACGAGCTGCTTGCCGTTCACGCGCTCCTGCAGGATCGGGAAATCGCGGCGGATCGCATTGACGTCGAACGGCGGATGCGCACCGCGATACAGCTGGCCTTGCGGCTCGGCTGCGTGCGTATCGTCGATGAAATAACGCGGCACGTCGCCGCCCGATGCGCGCGACGCCGGCACGTCGCGATGCACGGCGAGCAGTTCGCGCAGCGCGTCGTCGCCCGGCAGCCCGAACGCTTCCGGCGACGCGAGGCCGTTCGACGGCACGACGATGTCCTGCGGCGTCGCCTGCCAGCCCTGCAGCGAACCGTCGGTGAAGTAGTACGGCGATGCCTTCGCCGCACCGTCCGGCGCCGGCGCATTCACTTGAGGCACACCGAGCGCCGCGCCGCCGACGCGCGGTTCGAGCGCGGGCGCGATCGACACGGCGTTGTCGGGCAGCCCGTTCTGCGCGGCCGCATGCGGCGCGAGCGCCGGTGCGCGGTTGCCGAGCGACAGCACGTGGGTCGGTGCGGACGGCGCGAGGTTCGCGCCGGGCACTTTCCCTTGCGGGGGCGCGAGACCGGGCACGCCGGTGCCCGCGCCGCCCGGCCCCGCGAGCGGCGAGCCGCCCGGAACCGGGTTGCTCACCGACGCAAGGATCGGTGCGGCGGCCGGCAAGGCCGACGGCACGCCGCCGACCGCACCGCTGCCCGCCGACAACCCGGGCGCGGTGGCCTGCCCGGGCGGCGTCGAGAAGAACTCGGACGCGAGCCGCGCAAGCGTCGCGGGATCGGGCAAGCCGGCCGGCAACGGCGCGTGCGGCAGCGCGTGCGCGTCGCCGCCGGCCAGGCCGGGATTAACGGTAGGTGTCGGGATAGTCATGGAACTTGGCGATTTCGACGTCATCGAGGACAGCCAGCGCATCCGGCGAATGGACCGCGAGCGAGCAATACAGCGAGATCAGGTACGACGCGATCGCCTGGTTGTTGATCCCCATGAAGCGCACCGACAGGCCCGGGCCCTGCTCGCCGGCGACACCCGGCTGATAGAGGCCGACCACGCCCTGGCGCTTGTCGCCGACGCGCAGCAGCAGGATCTTGGTCTTGCCGTCCGCGACCGGCACCTTGTCCGACGGGATCAGCGGAATGCCGCGCCACGTGAGGAACTGCGAGCCGAACAGGCTGACCGTCGGCGGCGGCACGCCGCGCCGCGTGCATTCGCGGCCGAACGCGGCGATCGCGAGCGGGTGCGTGAGGAAGAACGCGGGCTCCTTCCACACCTTGGTCAGCAGCTCGTCGAGGTCGTCCGGCGTCGGCGCGCCCGTCAGCGGGAAGATCCGCTGGTCGTCGGTCACGTTCGCGAGCAGCCCGTAGTCGGGGTTGTTGATCAGCTGGCTTTCCTGCAGCTCCTTGATCGTCTCGATCGTCAGGCGCAGCTGTTCCTTGATCTGGTCATGAGGACTGCTGTAAAGATCGGAGATCCGCGTATGCACGTCGAGCACGGTGCTCACCGCGTTCAGGAAATACTCGCGCGGCTGTTCTTCATACGGCACGAAGGTCTGCGGCAGCACGCTTTCGTCCTCGAGCTGCGTGCACGCGGCACGCACGGCTTCCGGGTTCTTCACCTGGTTCAGGCGATAGATGCCGGCCTCGACCGGCACCCATTGCAGCAGATGGGTCAGCCAGCGCGGCGTGATCGTGGAAAGCTGGGGGACGGTCTTGGTAGCGTTCGCTAGTTGGCGGGCGGCGTGATCGCTCAGCGCAGCCGTGCCGCTTGCAACGGTCGACATGTGTGGCTCCGGGTTCTTAAGATGAAAAACGGGATTGCTTATGACGCTGGGTGATTATCGGAAGCACGCACCTGCCGGCTCAACATGCTATAGCCGTCATGTCGCGTGCGACCGAAAGGGAAAGGTGACGAGGCGGCCTCAGGTGACGAACGTGCCCGGCAGCAGCGTCGAGATCGATACGTCGAACGCGCGCGCGATCTTGTCGGCCGTGACGATCGACGCGATCGCCTCGCCGCGCTCGATCTCGCCGACATACGAACGGTTCAGCCCCGCATGCTCGGCCAGCTGTTCCTGCGACCACGTGCGCGCTTCGCGCAGCCTGCGCACGTTGGCGCCGAAGTGATGGATGAGGTCGCTCATCGCGCCTCCTAGGCGACACGCGCCGCCGCGCGCGGCGTGGCGTTCGTTTCGCTGCGCAGCACCGCCTGCGTGACGTTCTCGCCGGCCGGCACGTCCTGCGTGAGCCACACGTTGCCGCCGATCACCGCGCCGCGCCCGATCGTCACGCGGCCGAGGATCGTGGCGCCCGCGTAGATCACCACGTCGTCCTCGACGATCGGATGCCGTGCGAGCCCTTTCTCGAGATGGCCGGCCGCGTCGCGCGGAAAGCGTTTCGCCCCGAGCGTGACGGCCTGGTACACGCGCACGCGCTCGCCGATGATCGCCGTCTCGCCGATCACGACGCCGGTGCCGTGGTCGATGAAGAAGCCCGCGCCGATGCGCGCGCCCGGATGAATGTCGATGCCGGTCTCCGCATGCGCCTGTTCGGCGATGATCCGCGCGAGCAGCGGCAGGCCGAGCCCGTACAGCTCGTGCGCGAGCCGGTGGTGGATCATCGCGAGGATGCCCGGATAGCACAGCAGCACCTCGTCGACGCTGCCGGCCGCCGGATCGCCGTGGAACGCGGCCAGCACGTCGCTGTCGAGCAGCCGGCGGATCTCGGGCAGGCGCGCGGCGAACGCCTGCACGGCCGTCGACGCGACTTCGTCGACATGATCGACCGGCCCGTCGGCATTGCGCTGCCGCGCCGCGTAGCGCAATTCCAGCTTCACCTGCGCGAGCAGCGCGTTCAGCGCCGCGTCGAGCGCATGGGCCACGTGGAAGTTCTCGCTCTCCTGGCGCAGCTCGGGCGGCCCGAGCCGCATCGGGAACAGCACGCCCTTCAGCGCGCCGATGATCTGCGCGAGCGCTTCGCGCGCCGGCAGGTCGCGCCCGCCCGGTTCGAGCGAGCGCCGCTGCTTCTCGCGCCATGCACGGCGTACGGTCTGCAGCGATTGAACGATGTCGTCGATGTCGAATGCGGCCATGCTGCGTTCTCCCTGTCTCGGCCGTGAATCAGTCCTGTGCCCACGGCAGGCCGCGAAAGCGCCAGCCGTTGCTGCCGCCGCGATGCTGCCGCTCGTCGAGGTCGCCCTCGAACCCTTCGAGCACGTTGAATACCTGTGTGAAGCCGCCCTTCGTCGCGGCCTCGGCCGCCTGCGCCGAGCGGTTGCCGCTACGGCACAACAGCAGCACGACGGCCGCCTTGCCCGTCTTCGCTTCCAGTTCGCGCACGAAGCGCGGGTTGCGCGTCAGGCTCGTGCCGGTCGCCCACGGCACGTGCAGCGACTCCGGCACGTGGCCGACGAATTTCCGTTCCTCGGCGGTGCGCACATCCACCAGCAGCGCGTCGCCGGACGAGAACAGCGCCCACGCGACTTCCGGCGCGACACCGCCCGCATAGGGCGTGCCGGCCGCCGCAGCGGCCGCGCGCGCGTCTTCGAGCGCCTGCTGCGCGGCAGTTCGTTCTTCCAGTTCAACCGTCATGACACTTCCTTGTTTTCGCGGATTCGTATGAACAAAAACACCGGGAATGCGGCCGTTGCAGCTTGCGTGCTGTCTATAGCCGTCAGCGCAACTATGCGAGCGCGTGCCGGGACGCAGAACCAATAAAAATTCATTTCCTAATCAGCGTTGCATGAATTGCTATCGCCGTTGTGCGCTATCGGGCGGATTGGTGCAATTCGTCGCACGACGGACCGGGATGGAAGCACGCTTGCGGAAGAAGTCTGGAAGGGACGCCGGGTACGACGACGCGCGCCGGGTGCCGATACCCCGGCGCGAAAGGCTGGAACAGGTGGAAGCATGTCGACCCGCCGGAAGGCGCGTCGTGATGGAAGCCGAACGCATGAAGCGCGTGGAGCACATGGCTCGCGTCGGCATTCGCATATCAGAAAAGCATCGAATTTATAGAAACGATATATTTTTCATCTACAAAACGTTCGCTCAAGATATCGACATTGCCCCGTCGATGCGATTGACGGGGTTTCAGACAGGCGAAGCGATCAACGCGTCCACGGTTTGATCTCCGTACCCGCAACGGATTCGGTACGGTTCGCTCATCGCCTTATTTTATTAAGGATACCGATTCGAACTTCCGACTCTCTTCCGGTGTTCGTTCGCGATGATCGCGCTGCCTGCGAACGCGTCGCCCGCATGTGTGGGCGACCATTCCTTACGCTTTCAGGAGAAGAACATGAAATCGATCATCGCTTTCGCACTGGCTGCTGCCGCGCTGACCAATGCCACCGTGAGCTTCGCGCAAACGACTTCAACACCCTTGACCCGCGCCGAAGTCATTGCCGACCTCGTGCGCCTCGAGCAGGCCGGCTACCGGCCCGCGGCAGGCGACGATCCGCACTATCCGGACGACATCCAGGCAGCCGAAGCGAGGGTCGCGGCACAGGCCGCCGCGCAGCAGCGCGATACGGTCCACGCCGGCCGTTGACAGGGAGCGCGAATGCCGCGCGCCAGAATACTTCGGGCCGGGATGCTACGTGCGTAGCGACCGGGCTCGGCTCCGGCGCTGCGATGAACGGTCAACGTGCGCGCTTGAACGAGTCGGTCGCGAGTTCGCGAAACGCGCGCGCGCTCGGACTCAAACTCCCGCCCTTTCGCCAGATCATGGAGAGATTGCGCTCGATCTTGAGATCCTTGACGGACAGTTGCACCAGCACGCCGGACGAGAGTTCTTCGATCACGGTGCTTCGCGACACCCAGGCGACCGCATTGCCGAGCCGCAGCAGTTGCTTGATCGCTTCGGCGCTGCCGACCGACAGCTTCGGCGTCAGCGTCAAACCCCGTTGCGCATAGGCCTGTTCGACGACCGTTCGCGTCCCCGAACCGGGTTCGCGCATGACCAACTCGGCTTGTCCGATTGCATCGGCGGTCAATTGACGTTTGCGCGCCAGCGGGTGCGTCGGCGCGGTGACCGCGATCAGCGCGTCCCGGCCGATGACAGCGGCATCGAATGCCGCGTTGTCGAAAGGCCCTTCGATCATGCCGATCTGGCATTCGCTTGCGAGGACGGCGTTCTCGATGTCCTCGCTGTTCGAAATCCGGAGATCGACCGTGATGCCCGGATAGCGCGTGCGGAATTCATTCAACACGGCCGGTAGCAGATAGACGCCGATCGTCCGGCTCGAACCGATGCCCAGTTGACCTCTCGCCAGGCCGGCGAACTCGCCGACGGCCGCCTCGGCCACCTCGGCCAGCGAAAAGATTTGCGCGGCGTATTCGGCAAGCAGCCTGCCCGCTTCGGTGGGCCGCATGCCGCGCGGCATGCGGTCGAACAAGGTCGCGCCCAGCCGCTCCTCGAGCTCCCGAATCTCCCGTGTAAGCGCGGGCTGACTGACGTGCAGCCGTTCCGATGCCGCCGTGACGCTGCCGGTTTCGACGACCGCGTAGAACGCGGCCAGGTGGGTGAAATTCATCGACATATATAGCGTTGATATAGGAAGTATCGAAACGATGTATTTTTATTATACAAAGCCGCTCCCTAGAATCCCGTCATGCAGTTCCTCGACACGGGAGAATTCCATGACCAAGATGAATTTGACGGCGCACGCGCCGCGCGGCCTGTCTGAACGCATCAGGCAATTCACGCCGAACTGGTTTGCGGTGACGATGGGTAACGGCATCGTGTCGCTGGTGCTCGGCGCCCTGCCGGTGCATTTCGCCGGGCAGCATGCGCTGGCGTCGGCGTTGTGGGTCATCGACATCGTGCTGTATCTCGCGTTTTCGGCGATGTTGATCGCCCGGGCGACCCTGTTTCCCGAAACGATCCGGCCGCTGCTGCATCATCCGGTCCAGTCGATGTTTCTCGGCGCGGTGCCGATGGGCCTCGTGCCGATCATCAACGGCATCGTGCTGTTCGCGGGCGGGCATGCCGAGGCCAATGCGCTCGCGTACACGTTGTGGTGCTTCGATGCGGTGCTGTCGGTCGTCGTCGCGATCGGCGTGCCGTTCATGATGTTCACCGAGCAGGGACATGCGTTCGAGCGCGTGACCGCGGTCCTGCTGCTGCCGATCGTCGCCCCGGAAGTGGCGGCGTCGAGCGCGGCCACGCTCGCGCCGCATTTCGTCGGCACGCAGGCTCGCCTGCTGATCGGCGCGGGATACGTGCTGTGGGCGATCTCGGTACCGCTCGCATTCGCAATCCTGACGATCGTGTTCTTCCGGCTCGTCATCCACAAGTTGCCGCACCGCGACCTCGGCGCGTCGAGCTGGCTGACCCTCGGCCCGATCGGTACCGGCGCGCTCGGTCTGCTGACGCTCGGTCAGGCCGCGCCCGCTGCGTTCGCCGGGACACCGTTGGCCAGCGTGGCACTGCTGGCGCGGGACCTCGGCATGGCCGGCGCACTGCTTCTCTGGAGCGCCGGTCTCTGGTGGCTCGCCTGCGCGGTGCTCTTCACGATCCGCTATTGCCGCGAAGGACTGCCGTTCAATCTCGGCTGGTGGGGTTTCACGTTTCCGCTGGGGGTGTACACCGCCGCGTCGCTGAGCCTGTACCACGCGACGGGTTTTGGCGGATTCGCCGTGTTCGGCACGGTGCTCGCGATGTTGCTCGGCGGATTGTGGGCGATCGTGATCGTGCGGACCTGCCGGGGAATCCTGCAGGGCGGCCTGTTCCATGCACCTTGCCTGGCGGCTGTTTCAAATTAATCGAGGTAGATCATGTTCATCGGATTCATTCCATTTCTGTCCGCCACCGTGGCGCTCCTGCTGTCCTTGTTCGGGCGCAACAGGGCGGCCGGTGCGACCTGGTGGCTGACCGCGCTGCTGGTTGCAGCCTGGGCCATCCATCACGGGTCGCATCACATTCCGCAATTCGCCACCTACGGCTCCTGGTAAGAGGTCAAAAATATGAAAGCCAATCGCCTGATCGATTCGTTGGCGCTGTACGGCGTCAATGCGGTGCTTCTCGTCGCGTTCTATTTCCAGCTGGCGCACGGCGAACTGCCGTGCTCGCTCTGCAATCTCCAGCGGGTCGCCTTCATGCTGCTGGGTGCAGGACTGATGTTGAACGTGTGGAACCGCGATCCCTCTCCCGCCAACTATGCGTTGAGCGCTGTCGGCGCGCTGGTCGGCAGCCTGATCGGATTGATGCAGATGTTCCTGCACGTGTTGCCCGGCACCCCGCCGTATGGCGGTGCGATTCTGGGCATGCACATGTACACCGCGTCCTATCTCGTACTGACCGCGAGCATCATCTATTGCGTGCTGATGCTCGCCTTCCGGACACGCCTGCAGGCGATCCAGGTCGGCACGGCGCGGCCCGGCGAAGAAGAGCGGTCGCCGTTCGTCAGGCTCGCGGTCTGGCTGTTCGCGGCGCTGGTGATCGGGAACCTGGTATCCGTGTTTGTCGAAACGGGTTTCCACGCGCTCTACAGCGATCCGCAGCACTATCACCTGCTGTACTGCGGCGATCCGGAAACCCTCGCCGCTCCTGGTTCGACGGGCTGCAGTCAATGACAATCGGTGCCGCGGCGGCGCGGGCGGCATCGCCGCACGTCGGCGGCACCGCGCTCACTCACTGCGCATCCTGCTTCGCGCGTTCGGCCGCCGCGATGATCGCGTCGGCCACGGCCTTCGGCTGGCTCAGCATCGACACGTGGCTGCCGTTCACCCGCGCGACCGTCGCGCCGATCCGCTTCGCCATCGTTTCCTGCAGCTTCGGATCGATCATCCGGTCCTGCGTCGCGACGACGAACGTCGACGGCTTCACATGCCACGCGGCCTGCGTGACCTTCTCCGATATGCACCCGCCGTACCACGGCCCCTGGGTCGCCGCGACGATGCGCTGCTGCGCGGGCGGCAGGTCCGGCGCGAAATCCTGCGCGATCGCCTTGTCCGACAACGTGGCGAAGCCGCCCGCGTCCTTGCGCAGTTCGCCGGCCCATGCGGGTGCCGGCAGCCCCTGCGTGACGTCCGCGATCGACTGGCCGTTGTCGGGTGCGAACGCGGCGACGTACACGAGCGACTTCACCTTGTCGTTGTTGCCCGCGTCGCTGATCACGACGCCGGCCCACGAATGGCCGACCAGCACGACCGGCCCCTTCTGCTCGTCGATCGCGCGCTTCGTCGCGGCTGCATCGTCGGCGAGCGAGCTCAGCGGATTCTGCACCGACACCACGTGCAGCCCGCGCGCCTCGAGCAGCGGAATCACGCGGTTCCAGCTCGAACCGTCGGCGAATGCGCCGTGCACGAGCACGACGTTCGTGCCCTTCAGGTCGTCCTTCTGCGCAGCCTGCGCCGCGACCGCACCGAACAGTCCGCCGATCACGGCGGCGGACACCAGAACGCGTTTCATCAAACCGGCCATCGTCTTGCTCCTTGCTCTGTTGTGTTGTTTGAACGTGCCGCGGTAGCGGCTGCGCCTGCGCGCGAGGCAGGCGCGGCACCGGATCACGAATGCGCGTACAGGTCGTCGTATGCGTTGTGCGCGGAATGCGCTTGCGCCGCGTCGCGATGGCCGGCACGCGTCGATGCGTCGGCCACGTTGTCGCCTTGCGACTTCGACGGGCCGTTCTGGTCGGAACGCGCGACCTGCAGCGCGGCGGCGACGTCTTCCGGGTAATGCGGTTCGCTACGCGCCGGGTTGTAGCCGGCCTGTTCCAGGCGGACGAGTTCGGCGCGCACGTCGGCACGCGTGAGGCCGTGCCCGGTATCGGCAAACGACAGGGCGGGGACGGCGGCGAGGACGGCAACGGCGAGGATGCGAGCGGCTTTCATGAGGGTTCTCCTTGAAGGAAGTAGGTCGGTCGATCATTCGGCATCCGATCCAGATCGTCTGGTATCGAACGTTTCCTGCATGTCGACAGTAGAACCCGCCCACGTATCCGGCATGTTTCTGAAGCAGGGTTTCAGTGCAATCCGATGTTTCCGGAGCAGCGCTAGATACAGTGCGATACAAACTCGTCGAATTCGCCATGCAGGTACGGACGATAGCGACTCGATCACTGGTCGATCAGGACGCGACGCCGCGTACAAGCGCGTCACCCGGCGGCATCGGCGGATGACGGACCTGACCGTCTCAACGGATTGAAAAACCGCTCGCTTCTGCCGAGCTTTTCCGGTGACGAAGCAACACGCCTGACTCCTGCCCGGAAACACATTCTGACAATTTCCGTTCGTCGCCATCGCCCCTGAGCGCATTTTCTCCGCATCAGCATTTCGCAAACGCGTCATTTCGTTATGCTCGACGCCGCTCGTCCTTTCCCGATTACTTCGGACACTTATCGGTTCGTTTCGCAAAATTCCCGATAGCGGTCGAGCTTTGAATGCCTGCTCAGGAGTTTGGATGACCAATTCATTTCTCGACCCACGACTGGATGCGGTGCGCCCCGCCGAACCGGCGGCAACAGCCGGTACGCCGGTCGCAGCCGCATCGCGACCGGCACCGCCACCCATCGTCGTGGGCCGCGTCAAGGGTGTGACGATGTTCGCAAAAGACACGCGGCTCATCTGTGTCAAGCAGATGCCCTTGCCCGGTATCGTGATCTTCGTGCATGGGGTGAACTCCGAGGGTGAATGGTTCGAAGCATCGGAGGAAGGGCTGTGCAAGGGCCTGAATCGCCGGCTCGGGCGCCTTGACGATCAATTGAAGTATCGCGGCATCGACGCCGGCCAACTGACGCCCGCGAAGTACACGGAAAGTGTGACGCCCGACGGGTTCATCAATCCACAACTCTGGTCCGGTAACTACATCAAGCCCGATCCGTCGTTTTCACCCGTGATTCATTTTCGATGGGGCTATCGGGCGACCGCGGCGGAACTGAAGGAATACGGCGACAAGATCTTTCTGAACGAGCAGGACTACTGGGGCGGCGGCCCGTTCACGAATGGCTGTTCGAGCCTGCCCGATCTTTGGCACGGCGGCCTCGACGACCGCGCAGCCGCATGGATCACCGTGCAAGGCATCAACCCGACCAACCGGCCGCTATATCGCTCGCCGCCCCGATCCTATGGCGTGCTCGCGGCCTTGCGACTGGCCAGGCTGATCGAATCGATCCGCCGAATGCAGGCCGATGTACCCATTACGGTCGTCTGCCACAGCCAGGGCAACATTGTCGGACTGACGGCGGCGTTCTTCGGCGACGCATTTCCCGACGTCGAGGATCCGTGGGGGCGCAAGGGCCATTGCGTGGCGGACGCCTACGTGCTGGCGAATGCCCCGTACAGTTTCGCGCGCGCGGACGGTCCGAATAGCTCCGACACGTTCATGGATACATGGTCGCAGCGCGCGACGAAGGACGCCGACGGCCGGCGCGGGCGGCAGACCTATGCCGCGCGCACGAGGACATTCGGCAAATTCCTGTCGATCGTGGGCGCTCGCAAGGAACATGAGCCGCCGGCAGGCAAGATCGATGAAGACATGGCGAACGAGCGGGTGTCGCCGACGAGCAACAGGTCATATGCCGCGCGACACGACCGCGATCGGCACGGCCTGAATCAATCGACGTATGGTCGCGTCACGGCGTATTGCTGCCCGCACGATCAGGTGATTTCGGCGGTGACTGTTCAAGGCATCGGCTGGCGCGGCATCGGCAAGCACGAACTCGACGATATCGGCGCGTCCGGCATCCTGACGCAGCGTGTTTTCGCATCCGGCTTTAACGTCGGCGTGCAGCAACCCTATCGATATTGGGAAGACGACTGGCGTCATGTCCAGAAAGGGAAGACGTCAGGATTCTGGTATCCGCCATCGCCACCCGCGAAATTCAATCTCGTCGGCGCGCTCAAAGGGAATGAAAGTGTTTGGGGAATGGCAGCCACGCTTGCCACTGCGCCGTTCATGTTCGTCGCGACCGGGATCAGCTCGGCATTGAACATGCTCCGAGTGAACGCCGACCCGCCGGCGGGCTGGACGGTCGTGGCGGACGCCCCGGCCCTTGACGAAACCTTCCCGCCCAAGGCATTGCGATTCGGCAACCCGGTCGAAACGAAAGACGGCGACGCGGTCAGCGACTTCAACGAAGGCAACGATCCTCCGGCCGCCTGGCGTGACGCGAGCAAGGCCGATGCAGACAAGCGGGCCGACGATCCCTACGACCAGTACGAGGCGAAGCATCCGGATAGCGTCGCCCAAGGTACGGCAACAACCGAAGCCGGGCAGCGTTACGAGGATCGTGCGTTGATGCGGATGGAAGCACGTCGCACGCTGAACACCGAATGGCTCGATGGCGACGGCCACGTGATCGGCGAGGACGGCAAAAGCGAGCTGCCCGACGGCTACAAGGAATGGCGCGACCAGCAAATTGTCGATTGGCTCGATCGCGGGGCCACCAATAACCCGACCAACCACTCTACGACGATGACCAACCCCGATCACGCAGAAAAGGCGCTTGCTTACGATGTGGCTGTAGGCCGGTGCTATCTAACGGAGCAGCAAATCAGATCCTTGCGCATCGAGGCGGATTGGCGGATGTGGGAAAGCCCGCCCGACGGCGATCCGAGAGAGAAGTACTTCGACTATTTCTTGCTCGGTGAACTTGACGATTTACCGATGCATGAATGGATACATCTTGAAAACGGTGAAGGAAATATGCCCGACGCGATTGTAGATGAACGTGAAGGGGCGTTTTATCTGAAGGTCGGGGGTGCGTTTTGAAGGCACTGATCGCTACATGGCCGCGACGTGTCGCCGTCGCCGTTTCGGTATGGCCCGTCGCCGCCGTACTCATGGCCTCGTTGATGACACACGTCGAACAACCCGATCCGGCCCATCTGGAAATAGGAGATTGGATGAAACGATTCGTTGTCGTGCCCGCCCTGGCTGCGCTCATGGTGTTTCTGTTTATCACGGCCATGACGCGTCCTGCACAAGCCGCGCCTGCCCAGGAGCAAGCAGGGAATACAGCGCTTGAAGATGAAGCGTCGGCGAAGCCGTTCGTCGCGCAGGTTGTCGGCCTGATCTGGATGAATCCGTTGCAACGGAGGGACTACCCGACCGAATGGCAATTGTTGTGGACGCAGGGGCTCGCCGCACCCAACAAGAACGACGATATGGTTCGCACCGAACCGAAGTCCTTTACTACGCTGCAATCGGTAGCGGGTATCGCATACGGCAACGAAGGCGCGGAGACGTTCAAGGGCTTCTACCACAAGTACATGAAGAGGTTCCCTCTGCTGCTTCATTCGCGCTATGCCTCCAATCCCAAATACTTCTACACGGTACAGCCCGCCAACAAAAAGGATTGGCGCGAATTGGCAGGCATTCGCGTCGAGCTTGCGATTCCGGATCGACTCGAGGCGGACGAATCGCAGAGCTATTTGCAAAACTCGATTCGAAAGACGTTTTCGATCGGCAATCGGTATTTCCCGACGATGTGGAGCCGCGACACGCTGCCCGATGTGCAAATCACGCAAGGCGGCGCGAACGCCGGCTTCGCGTCGCTGAACAAGGCGTTGGACTACCTGCAGGACAACCCCGACAAGACCGTGTGGGTGGTGAACTGGGACGCGCCGAATTTCCCGCCGCTCGACGCGCAGATCAACGAGAACCTCGTCGTGCTGTTTCTCGCCGGCCCGAACTTCGACACGCAGCGCGAACCGCTCGCCTGGATCGGCAAGGCCGCCACCGGCAACACGCAAGCGTTCGCGCCGAAGGTCGGCACGACACGAGCCGTGCAGGCGTGGAAAGCGACCATCGACCAGGCAGCGCGCAATGCCGGCGTCGCGGTCCCGGATCTCAAGTACGTCGTCCACGACGCCGGGAAAGGCAGTGACGCCTCGTCGTCACGTCTCGTCGCACTCGCGCAGACACTGACGGAAACGCTCCCGGAATACGATCACCCGCAACAGACCTTCAACACCGCCGCCCTGCTCGGTGACATGGGAACCGGCAGCGCCTTGACCGACGTTGCGCTGGCGATCGGCCGGATCAATCATTTCGGCGGTAATGCATTGGTTGCCGGCACGACCGACCCGGAGCATCCCGTCGCGGTCGTCGTCAGGCCACCGTCGACGCTCACGCCGATCGATCCGGACAAGGACTGGTTCCGCGCGCGTGGCGGGAACAATGCGTACCTGCCGTGGTGGGGACGCCGACACGATACCAATTACGGAATGCAGGGCTATTCGTGGTGACGCAGTTGGCTCGGAGGCGCGATCCGTGCGACCAGGATCGCGTCGCCGAGTCATTCACGGGAATGGACGCAATACGGGAACCGACCACGCAGGCGACGCGCCTACGGCGGCCGGGTCGAATCCAGAGCCGGCACGAGCGGGGTTATGGGGCGAGCAGTCGCACACCATTCGCCACGGGTGGCGGGACGGCAATGAGCCGCGTGCCTCCCGGCGCACGCGTTCCCCGGCTTCACCTTGCTCACGCCCCCGTCACGGCGCCAGCCGCGTGAACACGTAGTCGTGGTTCTTCACCCGCGCCTGATGGCACGCAAAGCACGTCTGATGCTGGCCGATATCGGCCGGCACGCCGTTGATGAACCGCCCGAAACCCCAGCCGCCCGTCGACGCATAGCGGCGCGAGTCCTTCACCATCACCTGCACGGTCGTCGCCTGTCCGGGCACCGTCGCCGGCGCGAACTCGTCGGACTGCTTGCGCTTGTACGCGAGCTTCACCAGGATCGTGCCGTCCGGAAACGGCAGTGTCGCCTGTTCGAGCGCGCGGATCGCGACGGGATTGCCGAGCACGACACGCAGTTCGTCGAGCGGCGCGGCTTCTTCGGCCGGGGCGACCATTTCCCACTTCCGGTAGCCGGGCGGGATCGTCACGCCGTAAATCGGCGACGCGGCGGCGGCAGCCGGCTTCGGCTGCTCCGCGAACGCGGCCGGGCCGCTCGCCGACCACGCGCCGGCCAGCAGCACGCCCGCGACGAACCCGCGCCACACGCCGCGACGCACGCCACCCATGCGCGCCCGCATCACAGGTGCTCCACTTGCAGGATCGCATCCGCGAACGCCTGCGGCGCTTCCTGCGGCAGGTTGTGGCCGATGCCGCCGGTGATCGTGCGGTGCTGGTACTTGCCGGTGAACTTCTTCGCGTACGCGGCCGGTTCCGGATGCGGCGCGCCGTTCGCATCGCCTTCCATCGTGATCGTCGGCACCGTAATCGCAGGGCCGGCCGCAAGGCGCCGCTCGAGGTCGTCGTATTGCGCCTCGCCCTTCGCGAGCCCGAGACGCCAGCGATAGTTGTGGATCACGACGGCCACGTGATCGGGGTTCTGGAACGACGCGGCCGTGCGCGCGTAGGTTTCGTCGGAGAACTGCCATTTCGGCGATGCGAGCTGCCAGATCAGCTTGTTGAACGCATCGCGGTTCGCCGCGTAGCCCAGCGCGCCGCGCTCGGTCGTGAAGTAGAACTGATACCACCACTGGAATTCGGCCTGCGGCGGCAGCGGCTTGCGGTTCGCCTCCTGGCTGCCGATCAGGTAGCCGCTCACCGACACCAGCGCCTTCACGCGCTGCGGCCACAGCGCCGCGATGATGTCGGCCGTGCGCGCGCCCCAGTCGTAGCCGCCGAACACCGCGCGGTCGATCTTCAGCGCATCCATCAGCGCAACGATGTCGACGGCCGTCACGGCCTGCTGGCCGTTGCGCACCGTATCGGCCGAGCGGAACGTCGTCGACCCGTAGCCGCGCAGGTAAGGCACGATCACGCGATAGCCGGCCGCGACGAGCAGCGGCGCGACTTCCGCGTAGCTGTAGATGTCGTACGGCCAGCCGTGCAGCAGGAACACGACCGGGCCGTTCTTCGGCCCGAGGTCCGCATACCCGACGTTGAGCACGCCCGCGTCGATCTGGTGGATCGTGCCCAGCGACGCGGCACCGGCCGCGCGCTTCGCAGGCGCTGCATCGGGCGCCGACTGCGCGTGCGCCAGGGCGCTGAAGCCGAGGTCGGCGAGGCTGAGGCTCGCCAGCGTCGTACCCAGGATCAGGCGGCGGCGGGTGTTCACGGTTTCGGGCATGACTCGTTCTCCAGTGTCGATCGCTAAGGAAGGTGGCCCGCGGCACGTGCGGGCACTCGGGAATCTGCATTCCCGGCAGCGGCGCATGGCATCGCGCCGCCGTGTGAATCGCTTCACCGGTTTTATACCCGAGCCCTGGCGAGGCTTTGTATCCCAACGTATCTGTCGACGAACACGACACACGACGATTCAAAAATCGGGCGGGAAATGCGGGTTCGCAGGGGGCCATGTGCCACGCGCCGGCCTGCCCCGGCGATGGCGTGGCCACGCACCGACTCTCGCTTCGGCGCCGAAACGCGGCGATACTACGCCGCTTGCCGTGACAACCCGCCCGATTGCAGGTGACCGAATTGACCGATGCCAACCAACAAGACGCTCCCGTGCGACAGGCGGGCACGAACGGGCCGCCGCTCTGGCTCGCGACCATCCTGACCGCGTTCGGGCTTGCGGCGCTCCTGCTCGCGTGGTTCTCCGGATACGCCACCGCCTACTGCGACACCCTTGGCGGTGCCGTGGTCTGGGTCGTGTTTTTCGCGGCGGCTTTCGTTTTTGCCGCCTTCCGGGACAACTGGAACATCTTGCCGGTCGGGCTGGTTGCCTGCATCGCGCTCGCCGCGGTCGTCCGGCGGCTTCCGCGTTTCAAGGTCACGTGGCGTCGATTTTTGATCGTGCTGCCTTGTGTCTATGCCGCGATGACGCTTTTCACGTGGCTGAGGGACGTACACGGCACGTGCCGGATCATCTGACGGCGACGCCGCCCCGAGGCATCGCGGCGGCATGACACCGCCCCACTCCGCCGATGAACACCGGCCGCATGCCGGCCGGCCCGCATTCACCGCTCGAACCACGCCGCTGCGCGCAGCCGTTCAGTCCTTCCGGTCCGGCAGGATATGCGCGCGAATCGAGCGGCCCCGCCACGAGATGTGGTCGATCCGGGCGCGCAGCGTGTAAAGCGCGACCGACGACAGCGTGTTGAACCGGAGCAGCGCGATGGGGTTGCCGATCCCGGCCGGCACGCGCTCGATCGCATCGAACTGCGGGAATCCATGCCGCGCCAGGAACGCGCCGACCTCGTCGTCGCGCGCGTGTTCTTCGACATTGACCAGCAGTAGTTCAGCCATGAGGATTCCTTGCTCGTTCGCCCGTCACCGGATCAGCCGGTGCGTATGGCGCGCGATCATCAGTTCTTCGTCGGTCGGGATCACCCACGCCGATACGCGGCTCGATGCCGTCGTGATCAGCGGGCCGCCCGTGCCGTTCGCGTCGACATCGATCTCGACGCCGAGCCACGCCGCACGGCGCAACACCCCTTCACGAATCGCCGCCGCGTGCTCGCCGATCCCCGCTGTGAACACGACGGCATCGATTCCCTCCATCGCGGCCGCAAGCGAACCGAGTTCGCGCGCGATGCGGTAGACGTACAGCTCGATGGCGAAGCGCGCGTGCGGGTCGTCGCTCGCGAGCAGGGTGCGCATGTCGCTCGACAGGCCGGACACGCCGAGCAACCCGGAACGCCGATAGAGCAGGTCCTCGACGGCGCGCACGTCCATCCCGAGTGCTTCCATCAGGAAGATCACGACGCCCGGATCGAGGTTGCCGCAACGCGTGCCCATCGGCAGCCCGTCGAGCGCCGTGAACCCCATCGTGCTCGCGACGCTCTTGCCTGCCACGAGCGCGCACATGCTCGCGCCGTTGCCGAGGTGGGCGACGACCGTGCGCCCGCGCGCCGCCGCCGGCGCGACGTCGGGCAGCACGCTCGCGATGTACTCGTACGAGAGCCCGTGGAAACCGTAACGGCGCACGCCCCGGCTGGTGATCGACGCGGGCAGCGCGAACGCCTGGGTCACCGCGGGCTGCGTGCAGTGGAACGCCGTGTCGAAGCAGGCCACCTGCTCGACGCCGGGCTGCATCGTTTCGAGGATACGAATCGGCGTCAGGTTGTGCGGCTGATGCAACGGCGCGAGCGGGGTAAGTTTTTCCAGCTCGGCCACGATCTCGGGCGTGACGCGCACCGGGCCGCTGAAGCGTTGTCCGCCGTGCACGACGCGATGGCCCACCGCCGCGAGACGGTGCCCTTCCTGATGCGCGCCCAGGAACGCGGCGATCTGCTCGAGCCCTTCCTGATGGCCGAACGTATCGCCGCCGGCCCATTGCCGTTCGTGACGCTCCGCGTGGCGGTCGACGGCGCTGAAGTGCGCCGTGGCCGTGTACAGGCCTTCGACCTGGCCATGCACGATCAGGCCGAGCGTGTCGCCGTGCACGTCGAATGCGGAAAACTTGATGCTCGACGAGCCGGCATTCAACACCAGAATCACGTCTGCCATGGCGTCATCCCGCGCGCCGGGCCGCTTCGCGCTGCACGTTCGCGACGAGCATCGCGACCGCACAGGAAGCCAGCCGGGTGATCAACGAATCGGCACGACTCGTCAGGATGACCGGCACGCGCGCGCCGAGCACGATGCCCGCCGCATCCGCGCCGGCCAGGAACGACAGGCTCTTGGCAAGCATGTTGCCCGCTTCGAGGTTCGGCACCATCAGCACGTTCGCGTGCCCGGCCACCGGCGAATCGATCTGCTTGATGCGCGCGGCTTCGGGATCGATCGCGTTGTCGAGCGCCAGCGGGCCGTCGACGAGCGCGCCGGTAATCTGCCGCCGATCCACCATCTTGCACAGCGCGGCGGCTTCGAGCGTCGACGTCACTTTCGGGTTGACCGTCTCCATGGCCGAGAGGATCGCCACACGAACCTGCGGGAAATCCAGCGCATGCGCGAGATCGATCGCGTTCTGCAGGATGTCGACCTTTTCCTCGAGCGTCGGCGCGATATTGATCGCCGCGTCGGTCACGATCAGCGGATCGGCGTGCGCGGGCACGTCCATCACGAAGCAATGGCTGATGCGCCGGCCCGTGCGCAACTCGGAATCGTGCCGCACCACTTCGGCCATGAGTTCGTCGGTGTGAAGGCTGCCCTTCATCAGCGCGGACGCGCGGCCGTCGCGTACGAGCCGCACCGCCGCCGCTGCCGACGCCTCGCTGTACGGCGCATCGACGATCTCGTGATCGCCGATCGGCAGCTGCAACTCCGCGGCGGTCGCTTCGATACGCGCACGCGGGCCGACCAGGATCGGCTCGATCAGCCCCTTGCGCGCCGCCTCCAGCGCGCCCTCGAGCGAGCTTCGATCGCACGGATGCGCGACGGCCGTCGGCATCGGCGCGAGCGCCTGGCAGTGTTCGATGAGGCGGCGATATTTCTCGTGTCGGGTTTCCATTGCGGTTCCTCGCTGTCCGTCACTGCACGCGTTCGAGTGTCGCCAGCGGCCCCCTGGCCGGTAGCGTGGCAGGCGGCGCGCCCAGTACCGCGCGAATGCGTTGCAGCGCCGCCCACTGTTGCTCGCTCACCGACGCGCTTTGCACGCGCGCATCGCCCAGCAGCTTGTCGAGCAGCGTCAGCAGCCGCTGGCGGTCCTCCGGCCGGGCAAGCAGCACCGGCAGCGTGGCGACGGCCTGTTGGGGCGCGTAAGTCGCGATGATCTCCTGCTCGCCATAGATGCGCCGCCACTGGTCGGGCGGCAGGTTCGGCAGATATTCGGCGTACGTTTCGGCGAGCTCGCGCTCGGTCGCAAGCTGCGCCAGAGGAAACGGTTCGCCGTTGCGCTCGAGCAGGAACGCCGCGCGCGCAACCGCTTCGGTGTAGCCGCCACGGTCGATCGACGCGAGCGCCGCCTTCACGAACGGCAGGTCGTGGGGGTCCGTCGGCGTCGGCGCAGCCGCGTGACGGTCGCGATACTGCTCCCCGAAATGAAGCATGGCCGGCTGGGTGTACAGCGTGAAGAACAGCGACTCGATGCTTGCATCGCGCATCGCGCGGAAACAGTCGAGCGACGCGCTGACGATATCCGAGCTACGCCGTTCGAGCTTGCGCCAAGGCTCGATATCGTCGGCCGGCTGCCGGTGGGCCCTGACCGTGTCGGCGGCGGGCTTCAGCCAGCGAAGCCAGGGATTCAGGTCCGAAAACGCCCAGCGCTGGAAGCGCAGCGGATGAAAGTCGCGCAACAGGTGCGCCGTGGTCTCGTTCGATGCCTGCTGCACGTAAGGCTGCATGAACAGTTCATACGCGCGCTGCGTGAATTCGGACAGCGCGGCGACGGCCTCGAACGCATGTTCGTCCTTGCGCCCGAAGCGGTTGAAGTATTGCGCGATCTCTTCCAGACGGTGCTCGGCGAAGGTGACGTCATACGTGACCTTCCCGTCGGCGCCCTTCACTTCCTCGATCGACATCGCATAGAGGCCGGGCGGCAGCGTTTCGACGGCATCCAGCACGCTGACGATCTGCGCGTGCTCCTTCTTCGCGACCTTGCCGGACACGAAGATGCCGAGATGCCCCACGTCCTCTTCCACCAACCCGATGATGACCTGCCCGCGCGCCTTGATCTCCTCCGTGCTGCCGTAGATGTCCGCGACCCAGTTGAACGCCTGCTGCGGCGGCGTGATGTTGTCGCCCATCGACGCGAACAGGATGATCGGCGAGCGGATCTCGCGCAGGTCGAACGCCTTGCCCGATCCGTCTTTCACTTCGCCGGACCAGAGCCTGTTGCCGATGAACAGGTTGCGCGTGATCCATTCGATCTCGTCGCGGTTCATCAGGTAGTAGCCGCCCCACCAGCGCTCGAACTCGAGGAAGCGCGGCGGCTCGGTGTCGATGTGGTCGTACACGTGGTAATACTTGTCCCACAACGTGTTCGCCGGGTTCAGGTTCTCGAAGTTCTGCACGAGATAGGCGCCGTCGAACTTGCCGTTGCCCAGGTCCGACGCAAACGACGCGAGCCACGTGCCGCCGAGTATGCCGCCGGCATAGCGCATCGGATTGTCGCCGGGCCCCTCGCTCCACGCGCCGCTCCAGTACGACATCGGGGCGCCGTTGATGACGATCGGGCCCGTATCGTCCGCCGACGAACTCGCGAGCATCATCGCGGCCCAGCCGCCCTGGCAATTGCCGACGATGGCCGGCTTGAGGCTGTCCGGATGCAGCTCCCGCACTTTCCGCACGAACGCCTGTTCCGCGGCACACACGTCGAGCAACGTCTGGCCGGGCTCGGGCTCCTGGAAGAACACGACGAAATACACGGGATGCCCCGCGCGCAACGCCACGCCGACTTGCGAATCGTCCTTGAAGCCGCCGATACCGGGGCCGTGCCCCGCGCGCGGATCGATGATCAGGTAGGGCCGCTTGCCGGCGTCGACGATCACGCCATCCGGCGGCTGGATGTGAACGAGCGCGTAATTGACGGGCCGTGCGAACTGCCGGCCGTCGAGCACGACGTCGTAGTCGAAATGCAGCACCGGCTTGAGCCCCTCGGCCATGCGCTCGACATATTGCGTGCCGCGCTCGCGCAGCGTGTCCCAGAACAGCAGCGCGCGCTGTGCGGCGTCGACCGCGTAATGCCACGCGCCCAGCGGCGAGAATGGCATGGCAAACGGGTCGGCGCCCGGCTCCCGGCCGGGGCCGTCGCCGCCGTCGAACGCTTCGCCCAACCGTTTCCCGTACTGTTCCAGCGCGTGCTGCGTGCGCTTTTGCAGGACGTGGACAATCTCCGTGGCGATCTCATGACTGCGCGCCAGTTGCGTGGCAGCATCCATAACACTGTTCTCCAGAGGGGCAAGGTGAATCTCGACGCATTCCGGGAGCGGCTGCCTCGCGTCAGCCGAGCACGTGCATCCCCGCGTCGATGTAGTGAATACCGCCGGTCATCGCGCGTGCGGCATCGCTGGCGAGAAAGGTGCACAGCGCACCGACGTCGTCGATGTCGAACGGACGGCGCAATGGCGCACGCCGGGCGGTGTCGTCAAGCAGGTGATCGAAGTTCGGCAGCCCGGATGCCGCCCGCGTGGCCAGTGCGCCGGGCGACACCGCATGCACGCGAATGCCGGCCGGCCCCAGCTCGACAGCGAGGTATCGGACGGTGGCCTCCAGCGCCGCCTTGACCGGACCCATCACGCCGTACTCCGCGATGACCTGGTCGGCACCGATATAGGTCATCGCCATCAGGCTTCCACCGGACGTCATCAACGGCTCGGCCAGTTTCGCCATCCTGATGAACGAGTGGCAGGAGGTATCCATCGCGAGTGCGAACCCTTCCGGCGAACTGTCGACGACCCGCCCGTGCAGATCGGCCCTGGGTGCATAGGCAACGGCATGCAACAGAAACTCGAGGCCGCCCCACTGTTCGCCGATCGTGTCGAACACCTCGTGCATCTGGTCGGCCCGGCTCACGTCGAGCGGCATCGCAATCGCCGGCTTCAGCTGGTCCAGCAGCGGCTCGATGTACGGCAACGCCCGGTCGGATTGCCAGGTCACCGCCAGCTCGGCACCCGCCGCATGAAATGCGCGCGCACATCCCCACGCGATGCTCTGCTCGTTCGCCAGGCCGACGACGATGCCTCTTCGACCTTCAAGCGGGCGCATGCCATCGCAAGCCATGCGTGACTCGCGCACGTCGTTATTCGTCATCGCGAAACCTCGGGTCGTATTTTTTCACCGGGCGAAACCGTGAAAAAGCCGATTCGGCTTTTTGCCGCGTGCCAATAAACAGGATGATCCGCCCGCACTCAGGTGCAGTCGCGGATCATTGTATTGAGGGTTTCAATACATCAGTCAATTCACGCGAGATATCTTGATTTTTATCAAAATCGCTTTTTAATCAAATAATTACGATGGAATGTTTCTTCCAGAAAGGGTTGAATTCATCGATATGTCATTCAATCGTGAACGGAAGCGCCGTGCTGTTTCTGCTGTAAAACGGCCGCTTTGACAGGTAACGCCGGCAGCAATAACGACGCTACGGTGAATTCGGGAACGTGCACGACGGAAGCAAACGCCGGCCGCATCCGCGCCGGCCCGCGTTCGCCCGTCCTCCCTCGCTTACACGCGCCGCAACGGCCGGAACCCGGCGCGCACTTCACGCGCGAACAACTCCGGTTCCTCCCATGCCGCGAAATGCCCGCCCTTGTCGACTTCGTTGAAGTAGATCAGGTTGTGATAGCTGCGCTCGGCCCAGCTGCGCGGCGCCTGGTAGATCTCGCCCGGAAACACCGTAATCGCGGCCGGCAACGCGATATCCACCGCGTTGAAGTTGTTCGAGTGATCCTCCCAGTAGATCTGCGCGGCGGACGTCGCGGTGTTCGTCAGCCAGTACAGCGAGATGTCGTCGAGAATCTCGTCGCGCGGAATCGAACGCTCGGGCACGCCGCCGCTATAAGTCCACTGCGAAATCTTGTCGACCATCCATGCGGCCTGCCCAGACGGCGAATCGGCGAGTGCATAACCGACCGTCTGCGGGCGCGTAACCATCATCGCCGAGTAACCGCAGTTGTCGCGATAGAACGTCGCGAGCTTCTCGTACGCGGCCTTCTCCTTCGGCGACAGCGATGCCGGCGCGGGTGCATCGGTCGCGAGCAGCGTCGCGATATCCGGCGGCACCGTCGCCGGCATGTTCACGTGAATCCCGGCCAGGCCCTGCACGCGCTGCATCGCCATCCGGTGCGAGATCACCGAGCCGCAGTCGCCGCCCTGCGACACGAAGCGCGTATAACCGAGCCGCGCCATCAGCTCGCCCCACGCGCGCGCGATGTGGTCGGAACCCCAGCCGGTCTGCGTCGGCCGGCCCGAGAAGCCGAAACCCGGCAGCGACGGCACGACGACATGGAACGCATCGTCGGCGCTCGCGCCGTGCGCGGTCGGGTCGGTCAGCGGGCCGATCGCCTTCAGCAGCTCGAAGATCGAACCCGGCCAGCCGTGCGTCATGATCATCGGCATCGCGTTCTCGTGCCGCGAGCGCACGTGGATGAAATGAATGTCGAGCCCGTCGATTTCCGTGATGAACATCGGGAAACCGTTCAGGCGCGCCTCGCCCTTGCGCCAGTCGTAATCGGTGCCCCAGTAGCGCAGCAGCGCCTGCATGCGCGCCAGCCGCACACCCTGCGATTCGTCGGCGACGGTCTCGCGGCCCGGCCAGCGTGTTGCCGCGATGCGGCGGCGCAGGTCGGCGACGGCGTCGTCGGGAATGTGCGCGGTGAACGGGCGTATGCCGCTCGCGCCGGTCGCGGCATGCAGCGCCGTGGGCAGCATCGCGGAGACCCCTGCGGCCACGGACGTGGCAAGCAGGTGGCGACGCATCGGGGAAAACGGTGTGGAAGACATCGTTCGGCATCTCCTTTCGTGAAGTGGAAAGTGAACATGCCGCGCGCGGGGCCGCGCCTTCGCTTTCAATCCGGCGCGCCCGGCTCACGCGGCGTCGCCCATTTGAAAGGTCTGATGTATCCCGGATTTGTCTGGTTTGTACGCGTTTGTAGCGACTGCGCGGCGAGCGGCACGGCCGCTCGCCCGCGCGACGTTCACAGCGCCTTGACGATCGCGCCGTCGACGCGAATGTTCTGCCCGGTGATGTAGCCCGCGCCGTCGGACAGCAGGAACGCGACCGTCTTCGCGATCTCGCCGGTCTTGCCGAAGCGGCCGGCCGGGATGCGTGCGACGATCTCCGGCGTTTCCGGCCAGCTGTCGATGAAGCCCGGCAGCACCGCGTTCATCCGGATGTGCTCGGCCGCGTAACGTTCCGCGTAAAGACGCGTCCACGCGCTCAGCGCCGCGCGCAGTGCCGACGAAACGGGCATCGGCTGCTCGGGCGCGTCCGCCGCGAAGCTCGAGATGTTGACCACCGCGCCGCCGCCCTGCTTCTGGAAGACCGGCGTCACACGGCGCATCACGCGCACCACGTTCAGCAGGATCAGGTCGAGCCCGGCGTGCCAGTTGTCGTCGGTGATCGCCAGCAGTTCGCCCTTCGGCGGATGCCCGGTGTTGTTCACGACCGCATCGATGCGGCCGTAGCGCGCGAGCGTTTCCTGCACGAGCCGGTCGATGTCGGCTTCTTCCGTCACCGAGCCCTGGATGCCGAACCCGCCCAGTTCCTCGCCGAGCGCCACCGCGCTGCCCGACGGCGACATCAGCGCAACGCGATAACCCGTCGCCGCCAGTTCGCGCGCGATCGCCGCGCCCATGCCCTTGCCCGCCGCCGTGATCAACGCCACTTTTTCTACAGTCACGATCTGCTCCTCATTCGAATCCTGCCGCCGCGCAACCGCCTTTCGGTGCGCCATGGTGGTAATGTAGGCGCATCGATACCGACTGTCGAACCAGTATTTCTGCCTCCAGCCGATAGTTTTTCTACATTCTGACGATGCCGCCTCGCCCCTCCCGCCTGCCGCCGCTGAATGCGCTCCGCGCGTTCGAAGTGTCCGCGCGACACCTCAATTTCCGCGCCGCCGCCGACGAGATCGGCGTCACGCAGGGCGCCGTCGCGCAGCAGGTGCGCCACCTCGAGGACGTGCTCGGCCTGAAGCTGTTCGAACGCCTGCCGCGCGGCCTCGCGCTGACGCACGACGGCGCCGCGTATTTCTCCGACGTGCAGCGCGCGCTGCACGCGATCGCCGACGCGACCGACAAGCTCGTGAAGCGGCGCGCCGCGCTGACCATCAGCACGACGCCGTCGTTCGCGTCGAAGTGGCTGATCCCGCGGCTCGCGCACTTCACCGACGCGCATCCCGACTACGACGTGCGCGTGATCGCCGACCCGCAGATCGCGACGTTCCGCCACGACGGCGTCGATCTCGCGATCCGTTACGGCAAGCCACCGTTCGGCAAGCATCTCGCCACGCATGCGCTGTTCCCGCTCGACGTGTGTGCCGTGTGCAGCCCCGCGCTGCTGGCCGCGCCGGCGTCGCCGCGCGCGCTTGCAAGCCACGTGCTGCTGCACGATGCGCACGACCTGTGGCCCGAGTTCCTCGCCGCGATGCCGGAGCCCGTCGACCTCGATCCGCACAAGGGGCTGCGCTTCAACCAGACGTCGCTCGCGATCGATGCGGCCGTCGCCGGCCAGGGCATCGCGCTCGCCACCGATCCGCTCGTCGAGCGCGACATCGCCGCCGGCCGGCTGTGCAAGCCGTTCGATTTCGCGTTTCCGCTGTCGATGGGGTTTTATCTCGTGTATCCGGCCGAGCGGCGCGATGACGACGCCATCGTCGTGATGCGCGAGTGGATGACCACGCAGGCGGCATCGGACGGGCGGCCGCCCGATTCACCCGACTCGCCGGGCAGCCGCGGCGCGGGAAGCAGCGCGTAGGCGCCGTGTGCGATCCCGGGCAGCCGGCGGCGAACCCCGCAACGGGCGATATGCGGCGAGGAGATGATCCGATGGGATGGGAAGAAAAATACGGCGGCATCTGGACGGGCGTGCTGATGCCCGGCGAGCAACCCGTTGCCGAAACGCACCTCGCCGATCGGCATCTGGTCACGCTGATTGCGCAACGGCCCGATGGCCTGTATCGGGCCGTCGTCCTGGGGCATCACCCCGATCCGCAGTGGCGTCTGCCGTTCTGGGGAGAACTCAGCGCGCCCGCGATCGTCGGGTCGATCGACGACGGGGAGCAGTACCTCGCCGCGGCATTGGCCCGTCACGTCGAAAGCGGCGCGTGAGCAGTCCGGCTCAGGGCGCGATCCACCGGCCTTCGTAGCCGCCTTCGCGCAGGTCGAACACCGCGCGGCGATGGCCGGCGCGCGCGAGTTCGAGCCAGTCGATGCGCGTCACGCTCACGTGAAGCAGGCAGAAGTTCTCGTAACCGTCGTCGTCGGGATTGGCGCGCGGGCTCGCCGACACATGCGCGGCTTCAGGCGACTCGACCGGCGTGCCCGGCGGCAACGGTGCGCGATACAGCAGCAACGTATGCGGGCGACTCGATTGCCAGATCGCGCGGCGTTGCGCTTCGTCGTCGCAGATCGATGCAACGCCCTCCACGCGAATCTGCACGAGCGCATCGAGATCGCTGGCGACGAGCGCGATGCGCGGATCGCGGCGCAGCTCCGCGACCTTCTCCGAACGCGCATCGGTATGAAACGACAGCACACGATCGGCACGGCTCGCCTGACGCAACACGATCGTGCGTACCTTCGGCGCGCCGTCGATACCGAGCGTCGCGGCCTGCAGCATTGTGAACGGCGAACGCTGCGCGCTCACGCCGGATTCGAGGCAGGACCAGAGGCGCTCGTATGTTTGCGCGAGCGATTCGGAGGTTGAGTCAGACATGGCGAAGCGGCGATCGTGCGTGTTGCGATCGCGCAAGCTTAACCGCTTGCGGCGGCGCCGGCACGCGTGCAGCGCGCCGGCCGTCGCCGTGCGGTTCAGTTGTAGCCGAGCACGACCGGCGCCGCGTCGCCGACGTCGTCCGCCGGCTGTGCGCCGAAGCGGCCGAGCACGTCGGCCACATACTGCGGCCCTGCGCTGATCTGCGACGAGCGGTGCGCCACGGGCCGGTTATCGCCCGCGCGCGGTGCTGCGCCCATCGATACGGTGTCGTTGACGGTGATATTCACGTTGCTGTCTCCTCACGCGGCGAGCGCCGCTCCATACGCGCGCACGAGGCGCGCGACGCCTTCCCGGATCGCATCGACGTCCGGCGCGGCGAACGACAGGCGCAGCGATGCCGCGTCGACGTTGTCCGCGAAGAACGCCTTGCCCGGCACGAACACGACCTTGTTCGCGATCGCCTGTTGCAGCAGCACGTCCGACGACACCGCGCCGATCCGCGCCCACACGAACATCCCGCCTTCGGGACGATGGAATTCGATCGCATCGCCGAGGCCGTCGCGCAATGCGTCGCACATCGCATCGCATTTGCGCTGGTAAGCGGCCGTGATGCGCGGCAGATGGCGTTCGAGCGCGCCGTCGGCCAGATATTCGGCGGCGGTCGCCTGCGTCCACGGCGTGCTGCACAGGTCGACCGTCTGCTTCGCGATCACGCAGCGGCGCGCGATCTCGGCCGGCGCGATCGTCCAGCCCACGCGCAGCCCCGGCGCGACGATCTTCGACAGGCTCGCGAAATGCACGATCCAGTCGCGTGCGCCATCCACTTCGTTGGCCAGCGCAAGCATCGACGGCCCGGCTTCGCCCGCGAAACGCAGGTCGCCGTACGGATCGTCCTCGACGATCAGGAAGCGGTATTGCACCGCGAGACGCAGCAGCTTCAGCCGCCGTTCGCGCGTGAGCGTCGCGCCCGTCGGGTTCGCGAAGGTCGGGACCGTGTAGAGCAGCTTCGGCTGCGCGATCGCGCCGGACGAAAGCTGTTCGCCGAGACGATCGACGTCGAGCCCCGCGCCGTCGACCGGAATCGTCACGATGCGCGCCTGCTGCAGACGCATCGCCTGCAGCGTCGCCGGATAGGCCGGCTGCTCGGTCAGCACGACGTCGCCGGGCGACACCATCACGCGCAGCAACAGGTCGAGCCCCTGCTGCGAACCGGTCGTGACGAGCAGCTCTGCCGCCGTGCACGCCACACCGCGACGCGCCATCAACGCGATCAGTTGCTGCTTCAGTTCGGCGAGGCCATCGGTCGGGCCGTATTGCAGGCAGCGCACCGGCTGCGCATACGCGCGCCCGGCGGCCGCGTTCAGGCCGTCGACGTCGAACAGGTCGCTGGCCGGATAACCGCCCGCGAAGGAAATCATGCCCGGTTCGGACAGGTACTTGAACAGTTCGCGGATCGGCGAGCCGGCGGGATTCTGGAATGAGGGAGTGAACGCGTACATGTCGTCGTGTGCTGGATGGCGCGGACGGCCGGGATAGCCGCCAGGTACCGGCCACCGCGGCGCTTCTGGCGCCACGGCGGCGAAATCGAGCCACGATTGTCGATAGTCATTAAGGCCGCGGCAAACGATATCTATGCACTAGGTCTTGCGGTTTGGTCATCAAATGGGGCGTGGCGCGGGAGCAGCAAATTGACGGTCGGCCGCGGACGCCGGCGTGCCGGCGCCGGGTGCCGGGCACGCGTTGCCGCCGGAAAGCCGATCCGCCCGATTGTTTCGCCGCACGCTCCCTTGCTCCCGCTCGCCGGAACCGGGCCGAATCAGTGCGCCGTGCCCACCGGCACGGCCGGCGGCGGCTTCGGCTTCCACGTCGAGAGCGTGCGCGTGAGGTCGTCCGACACATAGTGCGGACCATCGAACAGGTAAACCGGATAACCGCGATACGCCAGCAGTTGCTTGCCCAGCTCGTCGGCGCTGGCCGAACGGAATCCGCCCCGCTCGGCAGGCCTGAACGCCTCGGCGATGACCCGCACGCGCCGTTTGCCCAACTTTGCAACCAGTTCGTCGAGGTAAGCGCGCGCGACATACGGCTCGCGGGCATAGACACCGCAGCCGTCCTGGAAGAACACGCCGACGTCCGCGGGCAGCCACGCCGCGAGCCAGTCCGCGAGCGCCTTTCCGCCGATGTTGGTCTGGTCGTACACGCTCACCCAGAGCGGCCGCGGCAGCCGTTGCAGGACGGCGGCGAGCTTTGGCGCGTCCTGCCAGGTCGGATCGATCTCGACCGGAAAGTAGTAGCCGGTGACATGCAGCGGAACCGGTGCGCGCGCCACTTCCAGCGACTGGTCGGCGAGCGTCGACAGATGGGTGCGCGCCCGTTTTTCGTCCTGGTAGCCGGCCAGCCCCAGGATGACGTTCCTGGCCCACGGCTCACGACCGATGCGCTCCCAGTCGGGAAGATGCGCGGCAGGCTGGATCGAGGTGCTGGCGATGAACGCGGTATCGTCGACGACGGTCCATTGAATCAGCAGATCGTGAATGCCGAGCATCTGCCAGTTGCCGACCGGATTCGTCGTCGAGTTGTCCACCTGCCAGACGATGCCGTCCGCGTGCACGTCGTGCGCGGTCCAGCTGCAGGCGGCCACGACGAGCGAGGCGCCGATCGCCGCGAGCGTCGCCGCCCGGGGCGAACGCGGCGCGACAGGGAGCGGGCCCGGTCGAACTGCGAGCCGAAGCCGGCCCATACGCCGTTGAATCCTGCGCCAGGCCGGGATCGCGTATGGGGTCATCGCTGGCTCTCCGGAAGCATGCCTGCGCGTCATCGTAGCCGATCGAACGCAAACGTGCGACCCGCATTGCCGATGCGGGTCGCACGGGGCTGTCGCTCCGCCTGCGTCACTTGGCCGTCGTGCCGTCCACCCACTTGTAGCCGAGATTCGTAATGCCGGTAATCATGCTCTGGAAGTCCTGGAGCGCCGGCAATCCGAGATCCGGTTCAAGCCAGTACGGATGGAAGAAGAACGACGCGAAACCGTCGCGTACCGCCAGGCCGTACTGGGCATTGGTCACGATTTGCTGCCACGTGTACGTGATGCACGAGAACGGGTCGATATTGCAGATGTTGTACTGCACGCTGCCCAGGTTCTCCGGAACGATCCGCTGCCCGTAGTAATCGGCGTTGATGATGTACGGGAAAAACTGTCCGGCCGAAAAATCCTGGTTGGCGGCACCCGTTCCGAGTTGCGGCTTGGTCGACGTGTAGTACACGGCCCGCTGGAACGTGGTCGGGAACGTGAGGGCTGTCGCCGACGACGCGGCCGGCGACATCTGGTACTGCGGCGCGGCCCAGCCGACGATCTTGTAGCCGTTGAGCGTGAACTCGAGCAGGCCGTCGGCCATCCTGCCTTCCGCCCACGGGATGGAGTCCTCATCAACCGGCCGGTTCTGCACCGCGTACCAGAACTCGTAGTCGCTGCCGCTGACTGCATTCAGCAGGTTCGGCGTCGAATCGTACTGGTGCGTATAACCGTGCATCACGATCGAGCCGCCGCGCGCGAGCGCGTAGTTCAGTGCCCTCTTGAGGCCGGTTGCCTGCGCCAGATGGATCGTCTCCGGCACGCCGCCGTTGTAATAGCCGTTCGGGTCCGTATACAACGGGATGGTTGCCATCGTGAACGGAATGTGCTTCGAGTACATGTAATTCGTCAGCTGCTGCATCGAACTCGTCGTCGTATATGCGTCGAGGTCTTCCAGACGGACGAGCGCACGGTGATTCACCGGTGCATTGGTCTGCAGGATGTCGTGCAGGATGTCGCAGATCACCAGATAGCGATCCGTCGGGCCGATGTAGGAAAACGGCATGTCCGCGAAGTACCAGAAGTTGCCCGAGCGCATGATGTACGGCGCGGTTGCTCCGCTCTGGCTGTTCTTGATGGTGACGAGCGCCTGCGCCTTGGTGGAATCGACGACCTGGGTCAATCCGATGTCCGGATCCGCGCTGATGACGCCCGTCGACGCGTTATAGGCGTAGTACTTGACCATCGACAGGTTCTTGTACGTGACCGTATCGTAGAAGCCCGGATTCGGATTGCTCGCCGACGGCGTCGCGTTCATCCCCGCGAGGCCCAGGAAGCTGAACCCGAAGGTCTGATTGAACGTGAAGGCCGTGTTCCAGGCCAGTTGCCACAAGTTGTACTTGAACCAGACCACCGTCTTCTTGGTGGTCATCACGTCGCTCATGAACGCCGTCGGAATCGGGTTGTTGTAGTAGTCGCCGATATAGAACGTGACGTCGTGGCTCCCGACCATGCCGGACGTGTAGTTCTGGATCGGAACCAGATCGATCGTCGCATTGAAATGGCCAAGCAGGTTCCTCAGCATGATGCTGTACATCAGGCCGAGCTTCGAATATGGGTCGTTGGCCGGGTTGTCGTACAGCACGAGCGTATGGGCAGTGGTGGCCTGCGCGTGCGCGGTGCCCGGCAATGTCATTTGCGCGAGCCCCGCTAGCAGGGCGATGACGAGCAAGATCTTTTTCATGACCGTTTCTCCCTAGTCACGTTGCACATTGCCGTTGAGTTTCTTGACGGAATTCTTGCTGAACTTCGGGCGCCCCGTTTCCTTGTATGCCTTCTCCCAATCCTCGTCGGACATCCCTGCTTTCACGTTGACCTGGGCCGAGCCGTTCGGCAGCGGAGGCGGCTTGATGTTCATGACGGAAGCGTTGCTTGTCGCCTGCGCATTCGCATCCTGAACGCCGACGGCCACGGCGAACATGGTGATCAATGCGACGAGTGATCCGGCGATGCTCAACCCGTTTCGAAAAGATTCATTGCGATGCGAAGGCATGATTTTCATCCTTTGATATGCAAAATAAGTTCATCTCGCTCACGAGACGAGCATGGAGAATCACCCTCCGGAATCGGGGCGCCATGTCGTTAATTTTTGCTGCGCAATTGAAACCAGACAAATAAATCCGGGAGGAGATGGCTTTACTTTCAAGCTAGATCCGTACCATCGGTCGCAAATGGGCATGCGCCAAGGGGGTGAAATTGACGTATCGGCGCCGCTCAAAATTGCGTCGATAAAACGTTTCAGGCGTGCAACGCGGCGGTGTCATGAATTTAATCGGACAAACGCGCGAAACCTGTTCGTACGATTCAGGGAAAACCAGTCAATCACCGGGCTTCGCTGAGCACGACGCGAAAATTTCCGCGGGTGACATGCGTGTGCAATGACGACGGATGCACCGGTTTTCCGGTTCGACGCCGGTTCATCCGGCCGGTCACCGCCGGAATCGTGTGGCGATTTCCCGAAAGCGACAATCGGGGCCCGGCAGAGGGTCGGAAAACGATGTGTCATCCGGTCGATCGATGGCGTGTTTCAGCACTGAAACATTTGGCTCGGATTCGGCGGGCCGATCCTGTGCGGCACCCTGCGATGCCCTTGACGTCAAGGGTCGCGCAGCGATGGCGCACGACTTGCTACATGAGCTGTGTGCTGCGGAGTCGGTGCGCGGGGGCACTGCGCAAGCGTCGGGTGGAGAGCGGCTGCAGGCGATCAGGAATGCAGGGACGGAGGCAGGCAGGCAAGCGGGAAACGGGCTGTCAAAAAGTCATCCACTGAACACGTTGCATCGTTCGCGATGCAACGTGACCACATCGGGAAAGCTCGCGTGCTGCCGGCTTTTTCGAGCGGCGGGAATTCGCGCTGCGCAAGCCACGGAGTGGACGTGACGGGGCCGGCGAGGACAGGGAACTTTCGTCTTTCGTCGATACGAGGGGAAATAATCAAATAAAAGATAAAATCGCGGAAAAAATGATGGATAACATGATTTGGAGTGCGTACTTATACGCACTTAACCTTGTCGCCATTGTGACCGCAATTGTCATCCTGGTGAGCACACTGGATGACCTCACGCTGGATGCCTGTTACTGGTCGTTTGAAATCCGGCGCATCCTGCGCCGTGAAAAATCGCAAACGATCGATATCGGCATGCTGCGCGCGCTGGAAGAACGGCATCTGGCGCTGATGGTTCCGGCCTGGAAGGAATACGACGTGATCGCCAAGATGATCGAAAACACCTTGGCGACCCTCGAGTACGAGCGCTACGTGATATTCGTCGGCACCTATCACAACGATGCCGAAACCACGGCCGAGGTCGAACGGATGGTCCGCCGGTACCCGGGCAGGGTCACGCGCGCGACCGTCATGAACGACGGGCCGACCTGCAAGGCGGACTGCCTGAACTGGATCGTCGAAGCGATCCTGCGCTACGAAGGGGTCCACCGGATTCAATTCGCGGGCGTCGTCATGCACGACTGCGAGGACGTCATTCATCCGGTCGAACTCAAGTACCTCAACCACGCGGTCACGGATAGCGACCTGGTCCAGCTTCCCGTGCTGTCCTTGCCGCGAAAATGGAACGAATTCGTCGCCGGATGCTACCTCGACGACTTCAGCGAAACGCACCAGAAGGACGTGCCGGTTCGGGCTCGCCTGACCGGCGTCGTCCCGGGCGCGGGCGTTGCATCGTGCTACAGCAGGCGCTCGATCGAAGCGGCGATGAAGGAACGCAACGGCGCACCGTTCAACACCAGTTCGCTGACCGAGGATTACGACTTCAGCTTCCGGTTGAGAGACCTGGGGATGAAGGAAACCTTTGCATGCATTCCATTGACGGGCATCACGCGCGATGCAGCGGAAAGACGCGCAACGGGCAGCGTCGCCAATCGAAACCTGCTGGCCACGCGCGAGTATTTTCCGAAGACATTTCGTACCGCGTACCGTCAGCGCACGCGCTGGATCCTCGGCATCGCCTTTCAGGGCTGGGAGCAACTCGGCTGGAAAGGCAATCTTCTCACCCGATACATGTTCTTCCACGATCGCAAGGGCATCGTGACCTCGCTGTTTTCGGTCATTGCCTATGGCGTGCTGGTCAACTTCCTGTTGCTCGGCGCACTTCAGCGATCCCTCCATGTCATCCCCGTCGGCGCCCCGCTCTTCATGGCGAGCCAATGGGTCGCGCCGCTGCTGTGGATCAACACCGCCATGCTGTTCGCGCGGGCCGGGCAGCGCTTCCATTTCGTCAGCAAGCTGAACGGCCCGACCCAGGGGCTGCTGTCGATCCCGCGGATGTTCGTCAACAACCTGATCAATTTCTATGCGGTTTGCCGCGCGTGGCGCATCTATATCGGCCACCTGGTGACCGGCAAGCCCATCGCCTGGGACAAGACCAGCCATACCTACCTGTCGAACGAAGCGCTCGGGAAAGCGCGCATGAAAGTCGGCGAGATCCTGGTCGGCTGGGGCGTGGTCACGCTGGAGCAATTGCAGGCGAGCCTCGAGAAGCAGCTGACCTGCGGCAAACGGCTCGGTGAACTGCTGGTCGAAGGCTGCGCGATATCCGCCGAATCGCTCGCGGATGCGATCGCCGAGCAGGCCGAACTGCCCCGGGTGAGCCTCGGCAACGTCGCGGTGGGCCACTTCGCGGATTCGCTGGCATTCGAGCTGCAGTACGCGTACCACGCCGTGCCGTTTTCGACCGCGGAAGACGGCACGTTGAACGTTGCGGTCGGGCGACCGCTCACGCCGGACGAACAGGACGTCGTGCGGCGCGGAGCCCGATCGAATGTGGCCTACTTCATCGCCTGCGATGCGGAGATTGCCGCCGAACTCTCCCGGCACTCGCGCTTCGTCGAACTCGCCCGCGTACGCGACGGCGACCCGGCGGCGCAGCAAGGCGCCCTCGTGACGAAACCGTCGGGAGAACAGGCATGAAGCATTCGAAACCCCCGATCGCGGCCGGCCTCAAGCGCTGCGCACGGTTGAGCGCACTGGCGATCGCCGTGTCGCTGGCGTGGCACGCGCCGGCCTCCGCCGCGCAGCCGCTGACGCCCAAAGCCTACCGGCTCGCCGACAGCGCCTACAAGGCGATCAATGCCGGCGACCTGCCGCTCGCGGAAGTGTATGCGTCGCGCGCCATCAGGATTCAGCCCGGTAGCGAACAGCTCGGGCTGCTGCTCGTCGACGTATACAGGCGGGAAGGAAAGGTCGACGAAGCGGACGCCCTGGTGGAATCGCTGATGGTTCGTTTTCCGAAGAGTGCGGCGGTGCGCGCGCAGCATGGCTACCTGGCGCAGCGGCAGATGCGCTACGACGTCGCCTGCAGCGATTTCTCGGCCGCCGTCGCAACCGGGAAATGGAGCAAGGAGCAGCAGCGCAACCTGCGTCTCGCCTGGTCGGACAGCGCGCTCGCGGCGAATCGTCCGCATGAAGCCGGCATTGCGCTGGCCCCGCTCGCCGATGAAAAATCGGCCGTGGTGCAGTTGCGCATCGCGCAGTTGAGCCTGCAGGCGGGCGACCGCGATACCGCGATCCGGATGGCGGACCTCGCGGCCGGCGATGCGACGACCGAAGGCGAGCGCAACATGGCCGCGTCGATCGCGGCGCAGGCGCGGCAGGCAGACCAGCCCGACCAGGCGCCGGTGGACAATACCGCGCAACAGAAGTTGCAGGAAGCTTATGACCTGCTGCGCGACCACAAGGATCGCGAGGCACTCGACGCATTCCAGGAGGGATTCGCCGGCGGCGCCGGCAACGCGATGAACTACGCGGACGCGGGTTATGCCGCCAAGCGGATCGGGTTGAACGACGAGTCCATCGACCTGTTCGAGCACAGCCTCGACGCCGACGAGAACGAACACAAATTCGATGCGCAGCACAAGTTCGGCTATCGACGGGAAGTCGAGCAGCTTCAGCGCACCTGGGGGTTCGTGCTGAGCGCGCCGTACCAGTCGGCCGCGTTCGGCCCGCAAGGCACGATCAGCGTGTTGCAGCCGGGTATCGAAGCGTATTGGCAGCCGCCGAAGATCGGCTACCAGAACGGCCGCATCTTCCAGTTCTTCGTGCGTGGATACGGCACGGCCTACGACGGGACGGGCAACGTGACCGGCATGCCGACCGTGCAGGGTTCGGTGGGCGCGCGCTACAAGCCGCTGCCCGACCAGAACGTCGTGCTGACCGCCGAGCGGCTGTTCCACGTCGGCAGCCTGTCGATGACGGACTGGCTGATGCGCGTGGGTTATTCGTCGGAGGCCGGGACCGACCTGAGGGTGACCGAACCGAGCTGGCGCAGCTGGCAGGCGTATGTCGAAGGCGCGTACTTCATCAGCGCGGGTCGATACATCATTTATTCGGAGTTGCGTTACGGGCACACCTGGCGTTTGCCGATGATCAGCGATCGGCTGACCATCTACCCGCACGCCGCGGTGGCCGGCGATCACGACAATCGACAGCCGGAAAAGACGGCGATCGGCGCCGGGCCCGGCATCCAGTTGCGGTACTGGTTTCGCGAAGGGCGGTACAGCGCGCCGGCAAGCTATCTGGATGTCACGGTGCAATACCGGTTCGGATTGACGTCAGCGGCACGCGCACGTGGTCTCGTGGTACGCGCGACATTGTGGTTCTAACCAACGACGCTGACGCTTGCTCCTGGATGGCGCTTTTCGCTTAGTTGGGCGCCTTGAGCGTGATGATCGTCTGACGCAACAGCTGGAAGTACGAGCTCGTCGAATACGGGAGCATTTGCTCGGCGTAGTTCCACCAGAAGAATCCGCCGATGAAACGCGGATCGGCCATGCTGTTGACCATCGGGTAGTAGGTCTTGATCAGGTTCTGCTGCACCGATGCGGGCGCGGAGGTATCCGAGGTGCCGATTTCGCCGAAGCCGACCTTCGCGTTCGGGAAGATGCTTTCCAGCGCCGCGAAATCGTTCTTCCACGTCGGGTTCAGCCCCGGGCAATCCTGATACGGGTAGTAGCTGAACAGCGCGTAGTCGGCCTGCTGGCGGACCGTCGACGACAGGAACGCGGTCGGCCACGTCTTCCAGTAATCCTGCGGCTTCTCCCAGCAGTTGTTGCCCTTGCTGTCGTCGTTGTAGTACAGCGTGATGGCCGTCTTGCCGCCGTTCGACTTGACGATCTGGTTGGCCGCCGCAACCATCTGGCCGATCTGCTGCTCTTGCGAGTTGACGACGGAATTCGTGCCGCTCGGGTTGTTACGCAGCCATTCGCCGTTGATTTCGTTCGCGATCTCCCAGACGTCGACGGTGTTCTTCAGCTGCGACACCAGTTCCTGCGTTCTTGCCTTGTACGTGGCGAGATCCGTCGGGAAATAGTAGGAATCGTAGACTTCGCCCATCACGTATGCGACTGCGTGCAGGCGCAGCAGAGGCGCGTAGTAGTCGGCGGCCGACGTACCCGGATCGAACACGACACGCACGGTGGGCTTGTACGGCAGGTTCTGCAGCGACGCGACGATGGCGTCCAGTTTGGTCAGGTCGTCGAGGGTCACACCGTAGACGGGATTCTTCAGAGGTTCGACCTGGGCTTCGGCGGGCCGGGATAAAGGCATGAGCCCGGCATAAGCGACGCATGCGGCGATGGCCGTGCGCGAGAGATTTTTCGTCAGTCCTTTCAAAACGCTTTCCGTTATAAAGTAAGAGGAAGCGCGATTTTAGACGAAAATAAAAGCTAATTATCGGATGATACGCGAAGTAGCGGGCCCCAAAACTTCGTTAGGATTGGTATCGAATACGAGGGCTCCGAGGTGTCGCGACGGGCGATTGTTACGAAATACTGATTAAATGCGCGGCCGCATCGGCGCGGGGTGCGGAGACGCGGCAGAGGCATCCAAGGGTAAAGCCGATGTCTGGGTGGTTGCTTGCAAACGATTGCGGACATCCCAAGCCGGTAGCAACGGATTTCGACTGACAAGCGCGGCGGCACGAAAGGAGCCGCTCACCACGGCCGCGCCTCGAGGTTGAAATGGCCCGAAGAAATCAGGCCGGCCAGAACGTCCGTCGCCAAAGTCAGATCAGGTGGGTAAGTCGAAACCCTGATCTCTCAGACATCGTCAGATCAGGCCTGAGATTGCTTCGCCGTCACGTCATCACGGGCCGTGATCGCCCCGAAGCCGACGCACTCTGGCGCATTCGCTGATGCCGAGAGCGAATGCTCAATTGAATATTCCGATTAGACCGTGTCCCGAAGGGTTTCGGCGAATGGCCCGGACTTCACGCGTCCGCCGAGCGTTTGGCCGTGAACCGATCGCCGATCGAGGAGCCGACCGGGCCATTGGCGCCCGGCAGGCTTCGCAGACGCGGGCGCCATCAGGCTCCCCAACGCTTGAAGACGAGGCTGGCGTTCACGCCGCCGAAGCCGAAACCGTTGGCCATCGCGTGAACGATCGGCATGTGCCGCGGCGCATCGCGCACGATGTCCAGGCCCTCGGCGAGTGCGTCCGGCTGTTCGAGGTTCAGCGTCATCGGGACGACCTGATCGCGCAAGGCCAGGGCGGTGAAGATCGCCGCTACGCCACCGGCCGCGCCCAGCAAGTGGCCCGTCGCCGACTTGGTGGAGGTGATGGCGAGCGGGACGTCGACGCCGAACAGGTCGCGCACCGCGGCCAATTCGCCCAGGTCGCCGACCGGCGTCGAGGTCGCGTGAGCGTTGAGATGCTGCAGGTCGGACGCGGTCAGGCCGGCCTGCGTCAGCGCCGTCTGCATCGAGCGTCGCGCGCCGCTGCCGTCTTCGGGGCCGGAGGTAATGTGAAACGCATCGGCGCTGGTGCCATACCCGATGAGTTCGACCAGGGGCGCGGCGCCGCGCGCAAGCGCGTGCTCGAGCGATTCGATCACCAGCATGCCGGCGCCTTCGCCCATCACGAAACCGTCGCGAGTCCGGTCGAAGGGCCGCGATGCGCGGGTGGGTGTGTCATTGAAGCCGGTGGACAAGGTCTTCGCTGCGGCGAAGGCGCCCAGGCTGACGCGATCGATTGCGGCCTCGGCGCCACCGCACACCGCGATGTCGGCCTCGCCGCAGCGGATCAGCCGTGCCGCGTCGCCGATGGCCTGGATGCTCGCGGCGCAAGCCGTCACCGGGGCACCCATCGGCCCCTTCAGGCCGTGCCTGATCGACACGTGGCCCGCGGCAAGGTTGACGAGGAACGAGGGGATCGTGAATGGCGACAGACGCTTCGGTCCGCGCATCTCGGTCGTCCGCACCGCGCCCGCAATCGCCGGAAATCCACCGATACCCGACGCGATGACCGTGGCTGTGCGCCGCTGGGACGCTTCGTCGGCCGGCGCCCATTGCGCCTGCGCGAGTGCCTCTTGCGCGGCGGCGAGCGCGAAGGCGATGAAGCGGTCAATCTTGCGCTGGTCCTTGGTCGACACGAAGCGGTCGATGTCGAAGCCGCCGCACGCATCCTCGTGCACATCGGGCACCACACCGCCCACGCGGGCCGCGATGTCCGCCGTCATCACATCCGGCAGCAGGCGCAAGCCTGACTGGCCGGCCAGCAGCCGCTGCCACACCAGCTCGACTCCGCAACCCAGCGGCGAGACCATTCCCATGCCGGTGACGACGATTCGGCGGTTCGCAGTGGGCGTGATGTGCATGGATTCTGTCCTGGTCGATCTATTGATGATGATCGACATCATACAGTATTGAGTATGATTGTCATCAACACGCAATGCCATGCGCACGAAAGGATCTTCATGAAAGTCTCGAAAACGCAGGTGGCCGAAAACCGCCTGGCCATCCTGCAGGCCGCGGCCCGGCTGTACCGCGAGCGCGGTTTCACCGGCGTGGGGGTGGCCGACATCACACGCGAGGCCGGGCTCACCCACGGCGGGCTGTACCGGCACTTCGAATCGAAGGACGCGCTGGCGGCCGAGGCCGCGGAATACGCGTTCGAGTGGAAACTCTCCGAGCTGGAGACACCGGATGCCGATGCGAACACCGACGCCGACGGGTTCCTTCGAACCGGAGTCGCGAATTACTTGTCGCCGCAGCATCGCGACAGCATCGGCCAAGGCTGCCCGGTGGCCGCGCTCGCGGCAGACGCGGCACGCGAAACGGGTGCGATCGCGGACGCTTTCGCCCAAGGCATCGGGCGCTACATGACGCTATTCGCGCAGCGGAGGCCCGATGGCACCGAGGCTGCGCAGATCGAACCCGAGGACCGGGTTCGCGCAATTTCGATGCTGTCGACAATGGTGGGCGGGTTGATCCTCGCCCGAGCCACCGCGCGGGGATTGCCCGCGCTATCGGACGAGATTCTCGCGACCTTGCGCGATCATCTTGCGGCCACATGGGGCCTCGATGAAGTCAACGTCGACGGGCGCGACTAGAAATCAATCGCCGAAGGGGCGAATCCCCCCCGAACCACACCCCGTCCGGTGAACCCGCCCCCTTCCGGTTTCCGCTCAAACAGACGCGTTCCGGTTCGCCTCGATCACCGTCAACGCCGTCATGTTGACGATCCGCCGCACCGTCGCACTGGACGTCAGAATATTCACCGGCGCGTTGACGCCCAGCAGGAACGGCCCCACCGCCACATTGCTGCCCGCCTCCGTCTTGAGCAGGTTGTAAGCGATATTCCCCGCATCCACGTTCGGGCACACGAGCAGGTTTGCCGCCCCCTTCAGCGGCGACATCGGCAGCAGCCTCGACCGCAAGCCTTCGTCGAGCGCACAGTCGCCATGCATCTCGCCGTCCGCCTCGATATCGGGCGCCTGCTCCCGGATGATCTCCAGCGCCCGGCGCATCTTCACGCCCGACGCCGCACTCCCCGACCCGAAGTTCGACCGCGACAGCAACGCCGCCTTCGGCGTGAGGTTCAGCCATTCCATCTGACGAGCCGCGGCAATCGTGAATTCCGCGATCTGCCCGGCATCGGGATTGTCGTTGACGTGCGTGTCCACCAGCGCGACCGTCCGCTGGTCGAGCAACAGGATGTTCATCGCCGCATACGTGGACGCACCCGGCTTCCTGCCGATCACCTCGTCGACGAACCGCAGGTGGTTGTGATATTCGCCAACCGTGCCGCAAATCATCCCGTCCGCATCGCCGAGCCGCACCATCATCGCGCCGATCAGCGTCAGGCGGCGCCGCATCTCGACCCGCGCCATTTCCTTCGAGATGCCGTCCCGGCAGCGCAGCTCCCAATACGTCGTCCAGTACTGCGGGAACCGCTCGTCGTACTCGGGGTTCGTCACCTCGACATCCTGGCCGAGCCGGATCCGCAAGCCGAACCGCTCGATGCGCGCCAGCAGCACTTCCGGGCGCCCGACCAGGATCGGACGCGCCAGCTTCTCGTCGACGATCACCTGCACCGCGCGGAGCACGCGCTCGTCCTCGCCTTCGGTGAAGACGATCCGTGCCTTGCCGCCGTCACGCACCAGCCGGCGCGCCGTCGCGAACAGCGGCTTCATGAACGCGCCGGAGTGGTAGACGAATTGCTGCAGCTGCTCGACATACGCGTCGAGATCCGTCAGCGGGCGCTTCGCCACGCCGCCTTCCATCGCCGCCTTCGCCACGGCCGGCGCGATACGGACGATCAGGCGCGGGTCGAACGGCTTCGGAATCAGGTATTGCGCGCCGAACGCCACGTCGTATGCGCCATAAGCCGCCGCGACGACTTCGTTCTGCTCCTCCTCGGCCAGCCCCGCGATCGCGTGCACCGCGGCGATCTCCATTTCGCGGGTGATCGTCGTCGCGCCCACGTCCAGCGCGCCGCGGAAGATGTACGGGAAGCAGAGGACGTTGTTGACCTGGTTCGGGTAGTCCGAGCGGCCCGTCGCGATGACGACGTCGTCGCGCGTCGCATGCGCCAGTTCCGGGAAGATTTCCGGCGTGGGATTGGCCAGCGCGAGAATCAGCGGGCGCGGCGCCATCTCCTTCAGCATCTCGGCACTCAGGATGCCGCCTACCGACAGGCCCAGGAATACGTCCGCGCCGCCGATGACGTCGGCCAGCTTGCGCGCATCGGTTTCCTGCGCAAAGCGCGACTTGGCCGGGTCCATCAGCGCGGTGCGCCCGCGATAGACGACGCCTTCGATATCGGTCACCCAGACGTTCTCGACCGGCAGCCCGAGGTCGACCAGCAGGTCCAGGCAGGCCAGCGCGGCGGCCCCTGCGCCCGACGTCACGACCTTCACTTCCGAAATCGACTTCCCGACGACCTTCAGCCCGTTGATGAACGCGGCGGACACGGTGATGGCGGTGCCGTGCTGATCGTCATGGAAGACCGGGATCTTCATGCGTTCGCGCAGCTTCTGCTCGACCGTGAAGCATTCGGGCGCCTTGATGTCCTCGAGGTTGATGCCGCCGAAGGTGGGCTCGAGGCCCGCGATGATGTCGACCAGCTTGTCCGGATCGGTTTCGTTGATCTCGATGTCGAAGACGTCGATCCCCGCGAACTTCTTGAAGAGCACGGCCTTGCCTTCCATGACCGGCTTGGACGCGAGCGGGCCGATGTTGCCGAGACCCAGCACGGCCGTGCCGTTCGTGATCACGCCGACCAGGTTGCCGCGGCTGGTGAAGCGGTGCGCCTGCAGCGGATCGGCGGCGATGGCCTCGCACACGCCCGCCACGCCGGGCGTGTACGCCAGCGCGAGATCGCGCTGCGTCACGAGCGGCTTGCTGGCGACGACCGAGATCTTTCCCGGGGTCGGAAATTCGTGATAGTCGAACGCTGCCTGCTGCTGTGTCTCAGTCTGTTTCATGTTTTTCGATCCGGGCACGGGCGCCAGGCCAGTCCCGGCGCGATCCATGAAGGTGATTCTAGGGATCCGCCATAAGGTGATGATTCTGTTTTAATATCGCTCCATCACTTTTTCATGATGAATACGTGACCAGTCAATGACTTTTGACGCGAACGACGTGGTCAGGCGGCTGGGCGCGCGCCTGAAGATGCGGCACCTGGTGCTGTTGCTGCAGATCCAGCAGCACGGGTCGCTGACGCGTGTCGCGGAGCACATGGCCAGCAGCCAGCCGGCCGTGACGAACGCGCTGTCCGAGCTGGAGAGCATGTTCGGCACGCCGCTCTTCGAGCGCTCGTCGCGCGGCATGCGGCCTACCGCGCTCGGCGCGGTCGTGCTCGAGCGGGCGAAGGCGATGATCAAGGATCTCGACCACCTCGCCCGCGAAATGGAGGCCGTCGTCGCCGGGCATGCGGCCCACCTGCACATCGGCGTGATTCCGTTCATTTCCGGGCAGATGCTGTCGGCGGCGCTCAAGCGGCTGCAGGCGCGCATGGAACGGCGCCTGACCGTGACGATTCACGAAGGCACCAGCGATCAGCTCCTGCTGCAGCTCAAGGATCACAGCGTCGACATCGTGATCGGGCGGGCGTCGTCGGCGATCGACCTGGGGCAGGTTTCCTTCGAAGTGCTGTACCAGCAGCAGCCGCGCATGATCGCGAGCCGGCGTCTTGCCGCGAAACTGGCCCGCACCGCGCTGGACTGGCACAAGCTGCACGCGCTCGACTGGATTCTCGGCGCCCCGCATACGCCGATGCGGGAACAGGTCACCGACCTGTTCCTGTCGGCCGGCATCCCGCCGCCCGTTCCGATCGTCGAAAGCTACTCGTCCAAGCTGATCGGCGAGATGATCGCGTCGAGCGACGAGGCCGTATCGATCGTGCCCGCCGACATCGCGGAAGAACTGGTGCGGATCGCCGGCGTGGCGATCGTGCCGTACTCGCTGGTCTGGACGCTCCCGCCCATCGCGCTCTTTACCCGCGCCGCCGATTCGCGCTCGCCGGCGCGGGATCTCCTGGTCGACGCGTTGCGCGAGGTATGCAGGGAGACTTACGGGGAAGCACAGCGATGAGGTTGCGGGCGGCCGCCTGAACGGCGGTTCGCCCCCGCCGGCAACACACGCGCGTGGCGGCGGAGGCTCGCTGCACCGGCAGCGCGCTACTTGCTGGCGGCGAGGTGACGCAGAATGTCCGCACGCTCGGCGCTCAACACATGATCCGAGCCCTCGCCGCGGTCATAACGCTTCGCGGTGCGGTAGGAAAACCGCTTCCTGTACTGCCCGAGGGCGGGATCGAACGTCCACGCGTCGACGACGAAAAAGTGCTTGCCGAAATGATCCTCGTCGTCGGCCCACGCGAAGTCCGCCCGAACGAACACCGGATAGGGCGACACGTCCGGCAGCTTCCACATCGCGCGATCGGCCGTCTCCGTCTGGGTGACTTCCGGCATCAGGTTCTCGATCTTGCCGTTCGCGCCATAACGCAATATCGCCACGCGCTCCAGCATCCCGCTGCCCCCGCCCGAGAACATCCCCGAGAAGAACACCCACGAGCCGCCCGACGCAATCGGCAGCCGCTCGGACCGCGGCATCAGTCCGAACTGGTAAAGCGCCTTCGACGAATGGGGAACCGGCTCGGGCGGCATCTCGAAGCACGGCGCACGATCGGGGAGCACGCAGAGTTTCACGCCGGACAGCGGGAGCCCGTCCGAATCCTGCCGGCCCTCCGCCTGGGTGAAACGCGGGAATGCCGGTTCGCCGGGGGCGGCCTGCGCACCCGCGATGCCGGCGACGGAAATGCCCAGGATCACCCCGAGCGACTTGACGACCCTGCGCATGCACCTGCCCTCTCTCTCATGTTTTGATAGCCGCGAATTGTCGATGATCCGGCCGCTTCTGTCGAACGGGCGGTTGCGGCCGGCGCTGCGCTTCGCGCCGGTTCGTCAGACCGTCGCCGGAACCGGACGCCCCGGCGACGCGCCGATGTGCAGCCTGTCGGCGCGATTCGCGAGATAGCGCCGGTTCAACTCGTCCGGCGCCCATGTGTTGCTGCGGCTGAAGCCCGGCGCGGCGAGGCTCGCGGCCTCGTCGAGATACATCGTCACGCCGAGCCAGCTGAACAGCGCCGGTTTCATTCGCTGCGCCGCTTGCGGAGAACAACCTCCAGCATCTCGGCCGGCGAAAGCTCCCGCCCGTCGTATCCGGCGCCGAAGTAGGCCTCGGGCCAGAAGATCAGGTCCGAAACGCGGTCATCGCCGGTGTTGACCGACAGACATCGCACCCAGTAATCGACAAGCGCCTCGTCGCCTCGACATGCCCATACGGCATCCAGCAATTCCAGCAGCTCCGGCTCCGACAGGTCGGTCGGCACGGTATGCCAGTCGATTGCCAGTCGCTTCGCAAATCCGTCGGCACTCGTCGAGCCAAACGCGCCGGGCACGTCGATTGGATCGACATCCTCACCAAGCAATCGGGAAATCTGCTGCAACTCCGCTACGTATCCGCGTCCGTTCTCGTGCAGTTGAAACACGGCTCTTGTCAGCGGCAGCAGGTGTCGAAGCTTGTCGTGGTCGACGGGGTCGCGCAGTTCGGCTCGCATGCGTGTTCTCGGGGTAAAGCGGTTGGTTGAGCTATCCAGATGGATTTGCCGGGGTTCCAGTTGAACGCTAAGCAGCGGGTTTCTCGTACAGCGACCAGACGATCCCGTCCGATTTCAACCCCACGCGAATGAAGCCAAGCGACTCGTAATAAGCGCAGAGCGTCACGTTTTCGACGGCGCAATCGAGCCGGACATAACGCCGGTTCAAGCTGCTCACCTTGCGAGCGCACCAGTCGAGCATGAAACCGCCGAGCCCGAGCCCGTTGAAGCCTCGCCGCACACAAAGCCCGTGCACGTAACCGGCGATCGGCGCCTGCGGCCCCCAGTGCCGGTCTTCGCCGAAGCCGAGCGAGAACGTTCCGGCCAACGCGCCGTCCAGCTCGACGACATACACGTCCTTTTCAGAAACGTTGCGCCGTACCCACTGCTCGGAAAATCCGTCGCCTTCCTTGCCCCACGCATGGTCGCCGTACGTGAGCTTCTTCGCGTGTGCATCGTTCCGGATCCGGGTCAGCGCCGGTACGTCGTCTGCCGTTGCCCTGCGGATGTTTTTCGAGGTCATCGTCCGTTTTTCCGTGGCGTCTTCACGTCGCGGCTCGACAGCCGTCATCCCGCCAAGCCGTATTTTCGACAGCGGGCACTCGCCCGGTCAGCCGAAGGCACGACGCTCTCATGAAGCTGCCGCCTGGAACCAGCGCGTACACGGGCCCGTGTAAATGAGCACGGTTGCGATCGCATTGGCGAGAAAGCCCACTTCGATCAGGCTCAGCCTGAAAGGGAGCCCCATCACGAGAAGGGCCATCGTCGTGACGACCGTGAGCCCCAGTTCCAGCACACGCGCCAGCTTTTGTCGCTGGCAGAGGCCCACGATCAGGCTCGCGTTCAGCAAAAGCCAGAAGGCCTGGATGATCCCGATCATCGCAGCGCCTTTGCGCATGAGCACGGCTTTCGCCGCGGGGACTTCGCCAGCCTGGTCGAAACCCAGCATCGTGAGCCAGATGGCGAATCCGGCCTCGATGAGCCAGACGATCGTGAAGAGCGCGATAGCGTGACGGATCTGCAGCGGTGCGTCGGCGCGAAACGCCGGCATGGCCTTCAACTTGCTGATTGGCATCGTCTCTTTCAGGAAGCTTGCGCTCCCCGCCCCGGATTGTGTTCGTATCGTATTTGCCGCTTGTCGATTTCACGACGCAGCGAGTTTCGGCCGAGTGTAGTTCATCCGCAATCGCCACAGACGCGTACGCGCACGCACGCCGAACACGCGTCTAGTGCGAGGCATTCAAGCCCTGCCGGAGAGCCTCGTAGATCCCCGCGCCGGCATCAACGATGAACAGGAGTGCAATGGCGACGCACACAACGCGCCCGATACCGCGCAGACGCGCCACGCCGACATACAACCCGACAGCGCCGACGCAAAGCGTCACGGGCCAGTAGATGGCCCCCATGAGAATCACGATGACGGGAAAAGGCAGGTCAATGGCGATGTCACTCATTCCGGAAAGCTCCGTTGCTCGCATGAAGCAAGCGTTCGCTCATCGATTCGACGGCATCGGTCGACCGGTCCATCCGCACATGACATTGCAAGCCGCCTCGCGGCCCCATGCCGCCCGACAGGGCATCACCCCTGCGCCTGATGACACACCACCTCGATATTGTGCCCATCCGGCCCGATGACAAACGCCGCGTAGTAGTTCGCGTGATAATGCGGCCGCAGCCCCGGCGCGCCATTGTCCTTCCCGCCCGCCTCCAGCGCCGCGCGATAGAACGCATCGACCTGCTGCCGGTCGTCGGCCACGAACGCGATGTGAAGATGCGCCGGCTTCTCCGACGTCTGGAACAGGCACAACGATGGTTTGCCAGGCGGGGACATCTCGATGCCGTACGACGGATCGCCCTCACCCACCACCACCACGCCAAGCGGTTCAAGTGCGCTGAGGAAAAACGTCTTGCTGGCTGCAAAGTCGCTCACGCCGAATTTGACATGGTCAAACATGACTCCCCCTTCGGATGGATGGGTCTGCCGGCACCCGGATCGGATGTGCAAATCACCGCGATGTTGCCACATGCAGCGATCGGTGGCACACCTGCCCGACCTCGAACAAAAAAGCCCGACACGGTCGGGCCAACGAGCGGGATACAAGGAGAATCCCGCTCACCCCTCATCGAGCGGTCACACCGCGCTGCCTGACGTCGTCATGATCCGGGCAAGAGCCGACGATCGCACACGACGTTACGACCGATTGTCGATCGTCAGGCTTCCATGAAAGGGTTCGGAAAGAATGGCTATTGCGAAACGGGGGTGCCGGATGACGCATTCGCCGGCAAGGTCGGGAGCGGAACAGCCGGTGGCGCCCGCCCGAAAAAATTGGCCCGCACCTGAAAACCTGAAAGCGCGGGCCAAGCCGAGAACACACAACACCTTGGGGGGGGGTATCAAGGCGAGACCAGTCTAGCCCGAGTCGCCGGAAAGAAAATTTCAGGCCGGATTACAGCTATTACTCCATATAACGAAGCATCGGCCGCCGCCGTGTGCGGGCCAAGAGGCGACACATCGTCCGCGAGCGCGTGCGGCATCGCGGCGTGCCGTTCGCCGGCGTTGCTTCGGGCGGGCGACGGATGTAGTCGTGCCTCGGAATGCCTTGCCGCCTTCCCCGCAAACGCGGGCACCATCGAAGCTGGCGGTATCGCCATTCGTGCAAGCCGTGGACACCGCACACACGCGCTGCAACCGGTCAGGTCAGCGCGCGCCGGACAGATGCAGCGTGAACCACTCCACCGCCGCCCGGCTCGTTTCGTCGAAATGCTCGATATACGGCGTGAAATGCCCGCCCTTGATCTGCAGCAGGCGCTTCGGCTCCAGCGCGTTTTCCCACGCCTTGAGGCACAGGTCGGTCGGCGTCAGCAGATCGTCGTTGGCCACGATCATCAGCAACGGGGTTGGCGAGATGCGATCGACATACTGGCCCGGTTCGTTCTCGCGCGACATCTCGGCACTGCGCAGCGTCACTTCGTTTTTCCAGTTCGGCGCACACCGCGCCGCCGACTCGGTGAAGAACCGGTACGCATCCGCGCCCGCCATCGCGCAGGCTGTCGCGGGGTCCGCACTGACTGCCGGCAACATCGCCGGCACGCCGCCCGCGAATCGCTGCCGGCGATCTTCATCGAAGCGAGCCAGCGCCGCGGGCACCAGATCGGAGCGCGTGCGGCGCAACGCCGACTGATATCCGCTGATCGTCGGCACCTGCGAAACCACGCATTTGACGCGCCGGTCGATGGCCGCGACTTCGAGCACGTGGCCGCCGCTGTAGCTGGTGCCCCAGATGCCGATGCGTGCGGCATCGACGTCCAGGCGCGTCAGCAGATAGCTGATCGCATCGCGATAGCCGCGCTTCTGCTGCACGGGGTCGATCTCCTGACGCGGGTACCCGTCGCTCGCGCCGAAATTCCGGTGATCGTAGAGCAGCACGCCAAAGCCGCCGGCGGCAAACACCTCGGCGTAGCGGTCCAGATATTGTTCCTTCACGCCGGAGAAGCCGTGCGCCATCACGATGGCCGGATACGCTTCCGTGCCGGCGATGCGCCGCGCCGGTTCGTAGTACCAGCCTCGCAGCGTGGCGGCTTCGGACAGGAATTCGATGTCGTGTCGCGTCATGTCGGCTTACCTCGTTCGGTCAGTGGATTCGATGACCGACACGATAAGCGTGCGCACCGCACTCCGCGTTTGCCGGAAAGACGTTTGCTACGCGGAATCGGACAGTTTTGCGTACGCGCTGGGCGTCATGCCGGCAAACCGGCGAAACACGGTCGAGAAGGCGCTCGTGGTTTCGTATCCGAGTTCGGCCGCGACGGCGATCACGGAGCGCCCCGAGGCCAGCAGCGGGCGCGCGGCCGAAATCCTGGCCTGCTGGCGCCACTGGCTGAACGACAGCCCGGTTTCGGCGGTGAACAGCCGGGCCAGTGTCCGGCTCGACGCACCGACTTCGTCGGCCCATTCGGTCAGCGTTCGCTGATCGGCCGGATTCGCGAGCATCGCGTCGCAGACCCGGGCAAGACGCCGGTCCTGGCCGGACGGCAGCCGCAACGGTTGCTCGGGAGACCACTCGATTTCGGCGAGCATGAGCTGGATGACGAGCGCGTCGCGTCCGTCGGGATCGACCTCGACCGGGAACGACGATGCACGCACGATCAACTCGCGCAGCAGCGGCGAAACGTTGACCAGGCCCGGCTGATCCGGGTACGCGGATCGGCAGGCTCGCGGGTCGACGTAGGCGGTGCGCATTTCGAGTTGCCCGTGTGCGCGCATCGCGTGCGGCAGGTCGGGTGGAATCCAGAGAGCGCGATGCGGCGGGATCATCCACAGCGACTGGCAGGCGATGACTTCGGCAATGCCCGTCGTGGTGTAGACGAGTTGCGCGCGCGTGTGCCGATGCTCCGCGACGACGAAGCCGTCGGGAAATGCTTTCGGCATGACGGCCGCGATGGCCGGTGCATGCTGGTAGTCGCGCGGATCGGTACTCTTCGTGACGGGTGCGATGCCGGCCCGCTTCGGATCCGCCGCCTCGCCGTGCCCGATCGCTTTACCGTGGCCGCGCCTTTCGACCTTCATCGCTCGTCCTTTCATGTGTGCGCAATCGCCGATGCGTGCGATCCGGCGAACCGGACGGATGATACGGGAATGTCGGAATGAAGCAGTGAATCGGCAACCCGATCTCACCGCTGTACCGCAAACTCGACAAGCAGCGCCGGACTTCCGATGTCGCCGGTTTCAGCAGCATGCCGCGCGAACTTGGAAGTTCGATTCCGTGCTGCTATCGTTGTGCACGCAATTAATTTTCCGGAGCAGCCGATCCATGCCCTTGATCTTGCGCCGAGCCGTGGCGGCTGACGCCGCGGCGGTGGCTGACGTGTATCTGCGGTCGCGCAGCACGCTCGCATCCTACGCGCCGCTCGCGCACTCCGAAGCCGCCGTCCGCGACTGGATCGCCAACGTACTCGTACCGTCGGGCAACGTGACCGTTGCGATGAACGACGATCGCATGGTCGGCATGGCCGCACACGTCATCACCGACGGTGCGGCATGGCTCGACCAGTTGTACGTGTGCCCCGAATTCAAACGACAAGGGATCGGTTCCTCCCTCCTGGAATCGGTGAAGTCGCAGACGGTTGGCAAGCTCCAGCTCCATACGTTCCAGATGAATCGCGATGCTGCCGCGTTTTATGAGCGGCATGGGTTCGTCGCCATTGCATATAACGACGGAAGCAGGAACGAGGAAGGTTGTCCCGATGTGTTGTATTGCCTGACGCGGTAGCTTCCGTCCGCATGCTCCACGTCGCCGGTCCGTCAATTGCCGGCTGGCTTTCCCGGCGTTTGCGTCGCATGAAGCGGCGCCCCGGCCATCGGCTCATGCGTCCCGCACACACAAGAACGAACCGGCTCCCGATGCGCCACAGGCCGCTGGTCCAATATATGATTCATCACCATTCAGCCGCTTCAGGTCGAACGAATGCCCAACTTCCCCCCGGATCTTCGCCAGTGGTATTACTTCGCGGCCGTTGCCGAGGAGCGGCACTTCGGCCGTGCGGCCGCGCGCCTCTCGATGACCCAGCCGCCGCTGTCGCAGGCAATACGCTCCCTGGAACGCGAGCTCGGCGTCGAGCTCTTCGCACGCACGAAGCGTGCGGTCGCGCTCACGGCAGTCGGCGAGGCGTTGCTTCCGACGGTGCTGAAACTGCTTGCCGCGGCCGAGGAGCTTCCCGCGCTGGCAAAGAGCCTCGCCCTCGGCGAGACCGGAAGATTGTCGCTCGCGTTCGTCTCGATTGCCGATTACGGGCTGCTGCCCTCGCTGCTGCGCGAATTCGGCATGCGCTATCCGCTGGTGCGATTGCAACTGACCGAAGCGACGAGCGACGTGCAAATCGAAGAGCTGGTCGCGGGCCACATCGACGCGGGCCTGATTATCCCGCCGTTGCCGCCACGCTACGTGGCCGAGCTGTCGTATCTGCCGCTCCTGAGCGAGCCGCTCGTGCTCGCGATGCCAAGCGCCGCGTCGACGGCACCCGACGATGCGCCGATTCACCTGAAGGAAGTTGCAGACCTTCCGCTCGTGATTTTTCCGCGCCGTCTCGCCCCGAGGTTTTACGACGCGATCATGGAGTGCTACAGCGACGTCGGTGTCGTCCCGCACATCGGTCAGGAAGCAATCCAGATGCAGACGATCGTCAGCCTTGTGTCCGCCGGCATGGGCGTCGCCCTGGTGCCGCAATCGTTGCGCAATCTGCGGCGAACGGGTGTCGTCTATCGCCCGCTCGCACACGGCTCGTTCGTCGTCGAAACCGGCCTCGTCTGGCGCAAAGGCGATATCGGGCACGTCCTTGCCAGCTTCATCAATATCGTGCGGACACTGGCCTCGGCATGATGCCGGCCGCAGGCGGATCCGTTCCGGCATGTCCGGGTGGATCGGCAGGCCGCTTGCCGCGCGACGACGCGCGGGAAGCCGTCGACGCGCGGCCGGCGCGTCCTCGCTCGCGGACGCGCCGGCCGACGCTCACGCCTTGCCGTGCCCCTGCGATCCCGGGCCCGACGAGAATTCGCGGACACCGTCGCGATTGATGCCGAAGCCGAGGCCCGGCGTGTCGGGCAATGCCAGCGTCCCGTTCTGCTCGGCCGGCAGGCCGGTAAACAGGTTCCGGCAGATCTCGACCGCGACGACGTGCCACTCGACCGAGCCGCCGTTCGCGAGCCCGCCGTGCAGATGCATGTTGTGGAACGGGAACGTGCCGCCATTGTCGATCGGCACGCCGAACGCCTGCGCGAGCGCGGCCGCGCGCGCCGCGACGGAGAACCCGCCGCACACGCACACGTTTGGCTGCAGGATGTCGACGGCGTCGTTCACGAGGAAATCCCTGAACCGGAACAACTGCCCCTCGCTTTGCCCGGTGGCGACCGGAATGCCGCCGCGCTTTCTCAGGTCGGCGAGCTTCGCGGGGTCGTTCTCGGCGATCGGCTCCTCGAAGAAACCGATGTCGCAATCGGCCACGCGCTCGGCAAGCCGCAGCGCGTGATAGTGGTCGAGCCCGCAATTCGCGTCGATGTAAATCTCGGCGGCGGCGCCCACCGCGTCGCGCACCGCGCGCACGCGCGCGACGTCGTCCGCGACGACCTGGTCGAGCGAGCGCCCTTCGTCGCGGCGCGCCAGCGCGTGATAGCCGACGATCATCTTGATGCGGCGATGTCCGGCGCCGACGAGCGCACGCGCGGCATGTATCAGCTCCGGGCGCTCGAGCGACGCGAAGCCGAACGTCGTGTACAGCGGCACGACCGGACGCGCGCCGCCGAGCATTTTCCATACCGGCAGCCCGGCGATCTTGCCGATCGCATCCCAGACCGCGATGTCGATCGCGGAAATCACGTGCCCCGCATAGCCGGTCTGCCCGCGCGGGCATAACAACCAGTACAGCCTGTCGAGAATCCGCTCGCGCTCGACGACGTTCATCCCGACCAGGTTGGGTGCGGCGACGTGATCGATCGCCGCGGCCACGACCGCTTCGTCGGTGATCGCCGTGAAGCCGTGGCCGACCACGCCCTGCGACGTCTCGATTTCGACGATGACGCCCGACAGCTTGCCGGACAACCGCACGCCGGCGATCTCCGCGTCGCCGCGCGCGAACACCGGCGTCGCGGTCACTTTCACGATGTTGTGCTGCATCTCTTCTCCGTTTTTTTGAGGGAATGGCAGAACTGCGGGGGCCGCGTCGTCGCGCGGCATCACCGGCCTTCCTTGCGACGCAGCACGAACGTCAGCCCGATGCCGGTCAGCAGGCCCCAGAACGCGCCGCCGATGCCGAGAAACGCATGGCCCGCCATCGTCACGAGGAAGGTCAGGATCGCGGCCTCGCGCGCGTCCTTGTCGGTGAATGCGTTGAGCAGCGCGCCGCCGAGGGCGTTCATCAGCGCGAGGCCGGCAACCGCTTCGATGATGACCGGCGGCGCGACCGCGATGAACAGCGTCGCGGCGCTCGCCGCGAACCCGTACACGATGTACGCGGCACCGCAGACGATGCCGGCCCAGTAGCGCCGCGATTCGTCGGGGCCGGCTTCCTCGCCGGCGCACAGTGCGGCGGTGATCGCGGCCAGCCCGATCGGCGGCGCGCCGAAAGGCGCCGCGAGCAGGCTGCACAGCCCCGTGGCCGTGAACAGCCGCGACGCTTCGGGCCGGTAGCCGTTGACGTTGAGCACCGCGACGCCCGGGATGTTCTGCGACGCCATCGTCACGATGAAGAGCGGCACCGCGACGCTCACCATCGTCGATGCCGAGAACACGGGCCCGACGAGCGCGAGGTGCGGCAACATCCCGGTCGCGCCGACGCCACCCGTCTTCGCGATGAACGCGATCACGATCAGCGTCGCGACCGCGGCGCAAGGCACGGCGAGAATCTTGCGAACCCGCATCATCACGACCCACACGAGCAGGATCGGCGCGACGTACAGCGGATACTGCTCGAGTGCGTGCACCGGGGCGACGCAGAGGTTCAGGATGATCCCCGCGAGCATCGCGTTGGCGATCGGCAGCGGAATCCTCGAGATCGCGCGGCCGAGCGGCTTCCACAGCCCGGCCAGCGTGAGCAGCACGCCGGTCAGCACGAGCGCGCCGACCGCGGCCGGATAGCCGCCCTTCACCGCTCCGAGGCCGAGCAGCAGCGCCGCGCCGGGCGTCGACCACGCAGCGCTGACGGGCATCCGGGTCCGGTAGCTGAGCACGATGCCGGCCAGCCCCATCACGATCGAGACGGCCATCAGGCCGGACGCGGCCTGCGCGCGCGTTGCACCGACGTTCGTCAGCGCATTCACGATCAGCGTGAACGTCGATGCAAAGCCGACGAACGACGCCAGCGCGCCCGCGCCGGCCGCCCGCGCCGAGAACCCGCGATCGGTCTTCATTTCCGCGATACTGCTCATCTGTCCTCCGTGAGATGGATTCGATACGGCGGCGACCGTATCAGTGCGCACCATGTGTCGGCTCGCCGCACTCCTGGTTCAGCGTTCCCGCGTGATACGCGGCGAGAAACGCGTCGAAGTTGCCGATCTGCGTGCGCTCCAGGTCGGCCTGCCGGCTCAGCGATTCGGCCGCGATCGCGTCGAAACGCGCCTGCACGTCGGCCGGCAGCGGACGCGCGCGGAACGCCCCGGTATGCGCGAGCGTCTGCCGCATCCCGAACGCGAAGCACGCGCCGCCCGGATCGTCGCGCAGCGTGTGCAGTGCATCGAGCACACGCGCCGACGGCGTCGCCCGCGGATCGTCGAGCTTCGCGTATTGCGCGTCGAGCGCGGCGGTCGTGCGCGTGTCGCCGCGCTGCAGGTCCAGCACGCCGGCCGCCTCGTTGATGCGCGCGAGCAGTTCGTGCGCCCACACGCGCAACGCGACGCGCTCGCCGCCACGCTGCAACTCGAGCCCCGGGCGCCGCCCTTCCCGCGCGACCGCCGCGAAGTTGCGCCGGCACACGTCCTGCTCGGCACCTGCGAGGCACGGGCTGTCGTCGAGCGCGCAGAACAGCAGGAACGCGTCGACAAAGCGCAGCGTCGTCTCGGCAACACCGTGCGGCGCGAACGGATCGATGTCGAGACAACGCACCTCGACGTATTCGACGCCGCGGCTGCGCAGCGCGTCGAGCGGCCGCTCGCCGCTGCGCACCGTGCGCTTCGGGCGGATCGACGAGTAGAACTCGTTCTCCATCTGCAGCAAGTGCGTGCTGAGCTGCAGCCATTCTCCGTCGCGCTTCGCGCCGATCGCCTGGTACTCGGGGCACGGCTGCGCGACGGCTCGCGCGAGGCCGTCCAGGTACGCAGGCAGGTTGTCGAGGCACGGCGCGAACGCACCCTGCACCCGGTTCTGGTAGCCGAGGTCGCTCATCCGCAAGCTCGTCGCGTGCGGCAGGTACAGCGTCTGCGCATCGAACGCGTCGAGCCCGTGCCGGTCGCCGGCGACGAAACCCGCGCACAGCGCCGGCGACGCGCCGAACAGATACAGCAGCAGCCAGCCGTAGCGATGGAAATTGCGGATCAGGGCGAGATAGCCTGCCGAGCGCATGTCGCGCGCGTCGCGGCCGGCCGGCTCGCATCCGTCGCGCACGTCGCGCAGCAGCGGCCACACGGCATCGGCGAGCGAATAGTTGTAGTGGATCCCGGCGATGCACTGCATCGCCTTGCCGTAGCGGAACGCCAGCCCGCGCCGGTACACGTGCTTCAGGATGCCGATGTTCGACGTGCCGTACCACGCGATCGGAATGCGCCGGTCGTCGTCGAGCGGGCACGGCATCGACTGACTCCACAGCAGCTCGTCGCCGATCGCGCGGCACGCGAAGCGGTGCAACTCGTCGAGCCGCTCGATCACGTCGGCCGCGTCGTGCTGCGGCGGCGTGACGAACTCGAGCAGCGGCTCCGCGTAGTCGGTCGTGATCGACGGGTGCGTGAGCGCCGCGCCGAGTGCATGCGGGTGTTGCGTCAGCGCGAGCCGGCCGGCGGCATCGACGCGCAGCGTCTCGCGCTCGACGCCGCATAACCCGTCGCCCAGCAGCGGCAGGTGTGCGGCGTCGCTCAGCACGCCGAGCCGGCGGCGGTACGGCGTCGTCATCCATGTGGATCGGGGTGAATCTTGGGTCATTGCGGTCTCCCGGAACGAAATCTGGCGACGCGCCGCTCAGTCGAGCGGGCTCTTCGGCCGCGGCAGGCCGATGTGTTCGCGCAGCGTCGTGCCTTCGTAGCGGGTGCGAAACAGCCCGCGCCGCTGCAGTTCCGGCACCACCATCGTCACGAAGTCGTCGTAGCCGTCAGGCACCGTATAGAACACGACGATGAAGCCGTCGCACGCCTCCGTCATCAGCCACTCCTCCATCTGGTCGGCGATCTCGGACGCGGTGCCGACCATCTCGCCGGTGCCGGATTCGGCCGCCCGCTTCGCCAGCTCGCGCACCGTCAATCCCTCGCGGCGCGCGAGCGCCGCCCATTCGCGCTGGTTGCCTTGCCCTTGTTCCGTGTGCGGCAGCTCGGGCAACGGCTTGTCGGGATCGAACTTCGAGCAGTCGACGCCGAGCCGGATCGACAGGTTCGGGATGTTGCTGTCCACGTGGACGAGATCGTCCATGTAGCGCTTCTTCGCGAGCGCCTCCGCGCGCGTGCGGCCGACATACACCTGGTTGGCGGGCAGGATCTTCACGTGATCGGGGTTGCGCCCGGCCGCGACCGCGCGCGACTTCACGTCGCGGTAGAACGCACGGCCCGTCTCGATGCTGCGCGCGTTGCCGAACACCAGGTCGGCCGAACGCGCGGCCATGTCGCGCGCTTCCTCCGACGCACCGGCGAGCGCGATCACCGGCCAGCCCTGCACGGGCCGCGCGATGTTCAGCGGCCCCTTGACCGAGAAGAACTTGCCCTTGTGGTTGAGCGGCCGGATCTTGTCGAGATCGGAGAACACCCCCGCCTCCTTGTCCATCACGAGCGCGTGATCGGACCAGCCGTCCCACAGCCCCGTCACGACGTCGAAGAACTCCTCGGCGCGCTCGTAGCGTTCGGCGTGGCGCAGCGCGGTCTCGAGACCGAAGTTGAGCGCAGCCTCCGGGTTCACCGTCGTGACGATGTTCCAGCCCGCGCGGCCGCCGCTCAGGTGGTCGAGCGACGCGAAGCGGCGCGCAAGCAGGTACGGATCCTCGTAGCTCGTCGTGCCGGTCGCGATCAGGCCGATGCGGTCGGTGCATGCGGCGATCGCCGACAGCATCACGAGCGGGTCGTACGACGTGATCGTGCCGCTGCGCTTGAGCGCATTCGGCGGCATCGGCATCACCGCGAGGTGGTCGGCGGTGAAGACCGCGTCGAAGCACGCGTGCTCGAGCTTCTGCGCGAGCGACCGGATCACCGGCCAGTTGAAGTTCGCGAGCGTCGGCGCGCTCGGGTGCCGCCACCACGCCGTGTGCAGGCAGATGGGGCGCATGAATCCACCCAGGCAGAGTTGCTTCGTCATACGGGATTCCTCGTCATTGGAATGCGGCGCGAAACGTGCGGGCCGCGCGCGTGCTGCCCGTGTCGGCGTCAGCGCGCGGCGTTGAAGCGGGCGAAGCCGGTCTCGAGGTCGCCGATCAGGTCGTCGGCGTTTTCGAGCCCGATGTGAAAGCGCACGCACGGGCCGCCCGGGTCCCAGTGCGACGCGGTGCGGTACGCACTGCAGTCGAACGGCATCGCGAGGCTTTCATAGCCGCCCCATGAATAGCCGAGCCCGAAATACGCGAGCCCCTCGAGCAGCGCGGCGACGGCCTGCGCGGGCGCCGGGCGCAGCACGATGGAGAACAGCCCCGTCGCGCCGCCGAAGTCGCGCACCCACAGCGCATGGCCGGGATCGTCCTCGAGCGCCGGATGGCACACGCGCCGCACTTCCGGACGCGCGGCGAGCCAGCGCGCGACGCGCAGCGCGTTCGCCTGGTGCTGGCGAAGCCGCACGCCGAGCGTCCGGATGCCACGCAGCGTGAGAAACGCGTCGTCCGAGCCGACGCACTGCCCCGTGTCGCGCTGATACTGTTCGAGCGCCGGCAGCGCGCGCGCGGACGCCGACACCATGCCGATCATCACGTCCGCATGACCGGCGAGGTACTTGGTGCCGGCCTGGATCACGAGATCGGCGCCGTGCGCGAACGCGTCGAAGAACAGCGGCGTCGCCCACGTGTTGTCGAACAGCACCACGAGCCCGCGGTCGCGCGCGAGCGCGGCGAACGCCGGCACGTCGCACAGCTCCATGCTCTGCGACGCGGGCGCTTCGAGATACAGCGCGCGCGTGTTCGGCCGGATCAGCGCGGCGAGCGCGTCAACCGACGCGAGCGGATCGAAGTAGGTCGTCTCGATGCCCGCGCGCCGCAGCACGCCGTCGCACAGCTGGCGCGCGGGCTTGTACACCGCATCCGTCATCAGCAGATGGTCGCCGGCCGACAGGCACGACGACAGCGCGGTCGTGATCGCGGCAAGCCCCGACGGACACAGCACGACACCCGCGCCGTGATCGAGCGCGCGCACCGCGTCCTGCAGCGCGGCCGTGGTCGGCGTGCCGCGCCGGCCGTACACGTATGGCTGCGTGTAGCCGAGCAGGTCGGCCACGCTCGGCGCGAGCACCGTCGAGCCGCGATACACCGGCGGGTTGACGAAGCCGTGATACGCGGCCGGCGCGCGGCCGCCCGTGACGAGCACGGTGTCGACCTGCGCATCGGCCGCCGGATGGTTCGGGGCGGGCCGCACGGTCAGCCCTTCACGATCCGCACGGCGCCGCGCGCCGCGCTCGTCGTCATCGCCGCGTATGCGCGCAGCGCGCCCGACACGCGGCGCTGCCGCTTCTCGGGCTGCCACGCGCGCGCGCCGCGCTCCTCCATCGCCGCGCGGCGGCGCCGCAGTTCGTCGTCGGACACGAGGACGTTGATCGAGCGGTTCGGGATGTCGATCTCGATCGCGTCGCCGTTCTCGAGCAGCCCGATCTCGCCGCCCTCCGCCGCCTCGGGCGATACGTGCCCGATCGACAGCCCCGACGAGCCGCCGGAGAAGCGACCGTCGGTGATCAGCGCGCACTGCTTCGCGAGCCCCTTCGATTTCAGGTAGCTGGTCGGGTAGAGCATCTCCTGCATGCCCGGGCCGCCCCGCGGCCCCTCGTAGCGGACGATCACGATGTCGCCCGGGCCGACCGCACCGCCGAGGATGCCTTCGACCGCCTCCTCCTGCCCTTCGAACACGCGCGCGGTGCCGGTGAATTTCAGCATCCCGCCGTCGACGCCCGCGGTCTTCACGATGCAGCCGTCGCGCGCGATGTTGCCGAACAGCACCGCGAGCCCGCCGTCGCGCGAGAACGCATGCTCGGCATCGCGGATGCAGCCGTTCGCGCGGTCGAGATCGAGTTCGTCGTAGCGGTTGTCCTGGCTGAACGCGACATGCGTGCGCACGCCGCCGGGCGCCGCGCGATAGAAGCGCGACACCGAATCGACGCGGTTGCGCATCACGTCCCAGCGCGCGAGCACGTGCGCGACGCTCGGCGCATGGACGGTCGGCAGCGTCGTGTTCAGCAGCCCCGCGCGATCGAGTTCGCCCATGATCCCGATCACGCCGCCGGCCCGGTGCACGTCCTCCATGTGGACGTCCTGCACCGACGGCGCGACCTTGCACAGCACCGGCACGCGGCGCGACAGCCGGTCGATGTCGGCCATCGTGAAGTGCACCTCGCCTTCGTGCGCGGCGGCGAGCAGGTGCAATACCGTATTGGTCGAGCCGCCCATCGCGATGTCGAGCGTCATCGCGTTCTCGAACGCGTCGCGCGTCGCGATCGAGCGCGGCAGCACGCTCGCGTCGTCCTGCTCGTAGTAGCGGCGCGCGAGATCGACGATCGTGCGCCCGGCCTCGATGAACAGGCGCTTGCGCTCGGCATGCGTCGCAAGCACCGAGCCGTTGCCGGGCAGCGCGAGCCCGAGCGCCTCGGCGAGGCAGTTCATCGAGTTCGCGGTAAACATCCCGGAACACGAGCCGCAGGTCGGGCACGCGACGTTCTCGACCGCGCGCACCTCGTCGTCCGTCACCTGGGAGTCGGCCGCCACCACCATTGCGTCGATCAGGTCGAACGCGCGGCGCTTGCCGCGGAACGTCAGCTTGCCGGATTCCATCGGGCCGCCGGACACGAAGACCACCGGGATGTTCAGGCGCATCGCGGCCATCAGCATCCCCGGCGTGATCTTGTCGCAGTTCGAGATGCAGACCATCGCGTCCGCGCAGTGCGCGTTGACCATGTACTCGACGCTGTCGGCGATCAGCTCGCGCGACGGCAGGCTGTACAGCATGCCGTCGTGGCCCATCGCGATGCCGTCGTCGATCGCGATCGTGTTGAACTCCTTCGCGACCGCGCCGGCCGCTTCGATCTCGCGCGCGACCAGCTGGCCGAGATCCTTCAGGTGCACGTGACCGGGCACGAACTGCGTGAACGAATTGACGACCGCGATGATCGGCTTGTCGAAATCGGCGTCGGTCATCCCGGTGGCGCGCCACAGGCTGCGCGCGCCCGCCATGTTGCGGCCGTGCGTGGAAGTGCGTGAACGATAGGTGGGCATCGTGATCCTCGGTTGATTCGTTGCGAAATGGGGGCGGGCGGCGGGCTTCCGTCAATGCGGCCTGCCGGCCGCGCCCCAGTTGTTGTCGTTCTTCGCGAGCGTCGGCAGCACGAACGACAGGATCTTTCTCCGGTCGAGATCGGACGACACGCTGAGCTTGTATTCGAGCGCCGTCAGCTTGATCACGATGGACCTGAGCGCCTGGGTCAGGCGTTCGTAGCCCCCTTCGAAATAGAGCGAGCCGCCACGCTGCGCGATCACGCCGTGACGGGACAGGTAATGAAACAGCGCGACCGACGAGCGCGCGTCGTAGTTGTCGAGCGGCGGCGCCTGCAGCGGGTAGCGGATCAGGCGCTCGGCCAGGATGTACTGGATCGAGGCGCGCAGCACGCGGTCGTCCGAGCGCAGCCGGAACAGCGCGAGGATCGACAGGATGTCGACCCGCAACTCCTCCGCGCCCGCACCGTTGCGCGTACTCTTCGCATCGAGGTACTCCGGGATCGGCAGGAAACCCGTGCGATGGTGGTACTCGTGCAGGTGGACCCAGATCGCGCTCGCCTGCGTCAGCAGCTCGTCGTCCGCCGCGAGCAGATCCGGGAACGCGGTGGGCGACCAGTTCGCCTCGATTGCCGGGCGCGTATGGCGCTTGAAGCGCTCGACGAACTTGTCGATGAAGTAGTACGCCTTGTGATAGGCGCGCAGGTCGGCGTCGATGAAGTTCTCGCCGAATACCGCGACCGCGAGCGGATTGAGAAAGCCGTCCGTACACATGCGGATCTGCACCGGCAACGCGTTGCCGTCCGGCGCGATCGCGAGCACGCTCGGCGGAATCGGCACGGGCGCGATCGCGGCCGCCTCGAGGAACGCGTCGGCGTTGTAGGGCACGTCGAAGAACCCGAGGATGAAGCTCGGGTCCACCGAGTACGTGAGATCGAGCAGGCGCCCCGATGCGAGGCAGCGGTTCTCCAGCGCCACGAGCAGCGCACGCACATGCGGGTTGTCGGCGTAGTCGCCGAGATGCGTGCGTGCGCACTGCGCGATGCGCGCGACGTCGGTGCGAAAACCGCCGGCGAGGATCTCGCCGCGGCAGCGGTTGGTGGCTAGTACGATTTCGCGTTTCATGTCGGTCATCCTGTCGGCACGCGTCGTCACACGACGCGGAACTCCCGCTGCAGATAGACGAGCGTGTCGTCGTCGGGCGCCGCACAGTGCAGCGCCACCACTTCGCCGACCAGCAGCTCATGCGTCGCCGCGCTCATCGACGCGACGAACCGGCAGTCGAGCGCGATGCGCGCGCTCGCCAGCACCGGCGCGCGCGTCGCGAGCTCGCCCCATTCGCCCACCGTGAAGCGCGCGTCGCGCGCGTGCGCGGTCCGGCCCGCGAACACGTCGGCGAGAAACCGGTCGGCGGCGCCGAGCGTGTTCACGCAGAACACCTCGTTCGCGATCAGCCGCTGCGCCGATACGCTGCCGCGATTGACGGACACGAGCACCGTCGGCGGCGCATCGGACACCGACAGCACGGCGGTCGCCGTCATGCCGCAGCGCCCGGCAGGTCCGTCGCTCGTGAGTACGTGAACGGCCGATGCCACGCGGCACATCGCGTCGCGAAAGCGCTGCGGCGAGGCGCCCATCGACTGGTCGGGGAACAGTGCGGGTTCGTTGTGGATCATGTCCTGTCTCCGTGCATGGGGGAAAAGCCGCGCATCGCTACCGGTTCACCAGCGCCTTCGGCAGCGACAGCGCGAGCAGTCCGCCCAGCGCCATGCAGCCGGCCATCATGTAGAGGCCCGCGTCGTTCGATGCGGTCAGTTGCTTGAGCAGCCCCATCAGGTAAGGGCCGAGGAAGCCTGCGAGATTGCCGACGGAATTGATCATCGCGATCCCGGCGGCGGCCGCGGTGCCGCCGAGGAACGCGGTCGGCAGGCTCCAGAACAGCGGGATCGCGGTGAGGATGCCCATCGTCGCGAGCGTCAGCGCCGCGATCGCAAGCCCCGTCTGATGCGCCCAGCCGACCGCGAGCACGAGCCCCACCGTGCCCATCGCACCGGGCACCGCGAGGTGCCAGCGGCGCTCGCGAAGGCGATCCGAACTGCGTGCGATCGCGATCATCGCGACCACCGCAAGCGCATACGGCACCGTCGACAGCAGCCCGATCGTCAGCGGATCGGCCACGCCCGTCGCATGGATGAGCGTCGGCAGCCAGAAGCCGACGCCGTACAGGCCGATCACGAACGAGAAGTAGATCGCGCACATCAGCCACACGCGCGGATTCGCGAGCACCGCCCCGAGCGACAGGTGAGACTTGACCGCGTCCTCGGCATTCACGTTGCGTTCGAGCAGCGCGCGCTCCTCGTCGTTCAGCCACTTCGCCTGCGCGATCCGGTCGTCGAGCAGCGCGTAGACGAGCAAACCCGCGACGATCGACGGCAGCCCTTCGAGCAGATACAGCCACTGCCAGCCGTGCCACCCGTTGATGCCGTCGAACGCCTTCAGGATGTAGCCGGAAATCGGGCCGCCGACGACGCCCGACAGCGCGACGGCCGTCATGAACACCGTCGTGATCCGCCCCCGCCGATGGGCCGGATACCAGTAGGTCAGGTACAGGATCACGCCCGGAAAGAAACCGGCCTCGGCGGCGCCGAGCAGGAACCGCATCGCGTAGAACGCCGTCGGCGTCGTGACGAACATCGTCAGCGCGGACACCGCGCCCCACGTCACCATGATTCGCGCGATCCAGACGCGTGCGCCGATGCGGTGGAGGATCAGGTTGCTCGGCACCTCGAAGATGAAATAGCCGAAGAAGAAGATGCCGGCGCCGAGCCCGTAGGCCGCGTCGGACAGCCCGAGATCGCCGGCCATCTGCAGCTTCGCGAAGCCCACGTTCACGCGGTCGAGATACGACACCAGGTAACAGAACAGCAGCAACGGCATCAGCCGCCACGCGACCTTGCGATAGGCGGCGTCTTCCGACACCCGCGCTGCGGGCGATACGGTCGATACGAGCGTCTCCATGATTTTTTTCCTTGTTTGCGATCGATTGTCATTCGTTGCGCACGGCGTCTTGCACGCGTCGCCCGACGGCGGCACCCGCGATCCGGCGCACAAGGCGGCGAGCCGTCCTCCTCCGGTCGGCGCGTTCTCGCATGCGGGGTGCCGCGTGCCGCACGCATGTGTGCGGCACGCCGGGCGGGTGTCGATCCGGCTCGCGGGCGCGGATCAGGTGCGCATCGGCCTCGCGAGGTCCGTTCGTGGCGTTGCCGCGGGTCCGGGGGCTCGTTGTACGTCGTTGTGCCCGGGCGCTGCGTCGCAGGCAACGCGCAAGATGCGCATGACGCGCGGATGGTCGAAAGCCTTGTTCATGTTCAACCTTTTGCTCACATGCCCGCTTAGGGCGCCTTTAAAACGCTCGCGACGTTCGAAGTCGCGAACGCACCGCTGGATCGGGCGCTCTTGTGGAGCGCTCGATGCCTTGATTCCGTCATGCCGCACGCGACGGCCGATCGCGCAGCCCCGCCATGTAGGCGACCGTGCGGTCGCGATACGCCGCCGACACGCCCGCGTCGGCCAGCCCGCGAACCAGCAGGTCGCGGTAGCGCGCGCTCGGCGCGGCGTCGCAATCGAGCGTGACCGCACCGCGATACGTCAGCGCATGTACGTGCTGCCCGCCGGACTCCAGCACCTCGACCGCGTAGCGGACGTAGCGGCCGAGATGCACGCCTTCGCGACGCTCGAGCGCGTCGAGCATGCGCATCGGCAACCGGTATAACGCGCCCTCGACGATCGCACCGGCAGCCGGCTCGATGTTCGCGCAGCAGACCGGCTCGTTGAGCGACGCGTAATTGAACGCGAGGCGATGGCCGTCGAGCCGCGCCGCGCCCGCGAAGTACGTCGCCGCGTCGCAGCCGAGCGACGCCGACAGGCTCGCAAGGTTCATGCACGAGCCGTACGCGAAATACGTGAACGGCTCGTCACGAAGCAGGTCGTCCGGCGTCATCGCGACGCGCTCGCGGCATGCGGCGTGCCGAGCACGTAGTGGTCGTAGATCGCCGCGACCGACGCGATCGAGTCGAGCACGAAGTCGCCGATCGGGATGTCGATCCTGAGCGTCTGCTCGATGAACAGCACGAAGTGCACGAGCGACAGCGAATCGAGCAGGTTGGCGTCGAGCAGGTTCGTCTGCGCGGTCACGCGCGCCGGCGCGCCCGGGTCGATCCCGGCCAGAAACGTCTTCACGCTGTCGATCAATTCGTCGAGGCTCATCATCCGCATCACGATCACGCTCCAGAAACGCACGTTCATCCCGGCCCGCGCGCATCGCACTGGCCGGCTTCGTCTTCACCGAACCGCAAGATCCTTCACATCGTCCTTCGCTTTTGACTTTCGATCGGGCGTCATGCACCATGCGACGCGTCGACACGACAAACCCGGTCAGCATCTCCACCAGAGATAAATAGGAGACTTAATCAATATGACAACTCATACGCTGTTCTACTGCCCCGGCCATCTTTCGTTTGCACCGCACGTCATCCTGCGCGAGCTGGGCGAACCATTCGAACTCGCACTCGTCTCGATCAAGGACGGTGCGACGCAGAGCGCCGAATTCCGGCAGCTCAACCCGAAAGGCAAGGTGCCCGTGCTGCACACCGGCGACGACGTGCTGACGGAGTCGTCGGCGATCCTGCTCTATCTCGCGCTGCGCTTTCCGCAGGCGCGGCTCGTGCCCGATACCCCGATGGGCCTCGCACGTGCCGTCGAGTGGATGAACTGGCTGGCGTCAGTGTTGCCCGGAACGGTCGCGCTCAACTTCCATCCGTCGCGTTTCAGCGAGGACCCGGCCGCGCACGACGGCATTCGCGCGAAAGGCCGCGCGGGCATCCTCGCTGCGTATGCGCAGATTGACGAACGGCTCGCGGCGCGCGACTGGGCGCTCGGCGAGCACTACTCGATCGTCGATCCGATGCTGCTGATATTTTTCAAATGGGGGAACATGCTGAAGCTCGACATGCGCGGGTTCGAACATTGGGCCGCGCATACGGAACGCATGCTCCGCCGCCCTGCCGTCGCGACCGCGTTGTCGGTCGAACAGATCTCGATCTGGGCGTAGCGGCGAAGCCGGGTCGGGTTTGCGCCCGATCCGGAATGCCGCCCGCGTCCGTCGCGTCTCCTTCATCTTCTCAGGTCCTTTTCGCCGCTTTTCTTTGTCTGTTGCGCCGATCCTGCACACGCGCGCGCACATGCGTCGCGCACGCCGCGGATCGTCCAGGCCACGACTCCGGGAACAGGAGCCACGACCGCAATCGCATATGACGTTCTCTGCTTGTGCGGCGCTACACCGCTCAGCTCATTTTCTGCGATCGCATCGAATGCGTGAACAATGCAACATCCATTTCGTGACGTCCAATATATTTTTCGTCTTCCACTAAGTCGCCACGCATATTAGTCATCGATTGGCCGGCGAGTCCGATATTGCCAATCCTTGCGAACTGATTGCAGCGAATGGAGCTGGATTGGCGTGCATTGCCGGGGCAAAATCGGCTTCGACTGGCGACCAACCCCGGGCGGTCTCGATATGGCACGTCAGCAACGCAATCCAGCTTCCGGATTTCGTTGAGTGCGTTCACTGAATGCTTCGGCTGCCGGCGTCGTGCCGGCTTGTTCCGCCGAGGTCGTTGTCAGCGCAACGAAAGCCACGGTGGCCGTGCGGGACAGCGGCCCGCCGCTCGCGAACGACAAAGTCGAGCCCGGCTGCGCATTGCTGCGTATCGCTGGGTATTGCCGAACGCACGGCGCCAGCCGACCTGTGGCCCATTCGAATCGCCGATGCAGACGCGGCGGCGCAGGTGCGCCGTGCCGCCGAACAAAATGAAATTGACCGGCCCGCCATCGGCAGCAAACGCGTCGCCGCCTGAGGCCGTGAGCATGACAACGAGAAGCAGGCGCGCTCAGTGCAAAAGCGTGTCGACAAACTCAAGGAAGACCGGACCGTCGCCACGATGAGCGGCGGTGAGCGCGCACGTCTGCAGTTTCCGGCGCTGTCGACGGCCAGCGATCACCCGCGATGATCGGCCTCCCGCACGCTACGCAATCCGCAGGAACATCCCCGCCTTCTCCGGCAGCGACGACGGCTGGAAACCATAACGTTCATAGAACTTCGGCGTGCCGTGATCGGCCATCAGGCTGACATACGCGGTCGGCGGCGCATTCTCGTGAACGTAGCCCATCAGCGCCCGCATGATCAGGTCACCTACGCCTTTCTTCTGGTGAGCGGGCAACACCGCGATGTCCACGATCTCGAAGAAGCAGCCGCCGTCGCCGATGACCCTGCCGATTCCGACCGGCACACCGTCGCAGTAAGCCACGACGCTGAAAAGCCCGTTCTTTAACCCAATCGTCGCGGCCTGTTCCGACTTCCTGCTCAACCCTGCGGCAAGACGAATGTCGATGTAGACGGATACCGGCGGAACTTCGTGTCGAACGATGTATGCCATGCGAGCCTTTCAGGTAAGCCGTACAGGCGGAGGGATCGGCCCCGCCGCGGATGAGTCCGTCGAACCCGGAGCCCGAACGCGCGCATCAAACGAGACCATGACGACGAATCGGGCGAGGCGGCAGGCCGCGGGTACAACCACCCACCGCCCACGGCCTCGCCCAGGTCCGCAAAGCGGCTTAGAGAATCCGCTCCAGCGCGTCGGCAAACCGCGCAATCGCACCGTCGACATCATGCAGCTTGTCCAAACCGAACAACCCCAGACGGAAGGTCTTGAAATCCTCCGGCTCGTCGCATTGCAGCGGCACGCCGGCCGCGATCTGCAAGCCCACGTCGGCGAACTTCTTCCCCGATCGAATCCCGTCGTCGTCCGTGTAGCTGACCACGACGCCCGGCGCCTCGAAACCTTCAGCCGCCACGCTCCGGAAACCCTTGTCGGCCAGCAGCGCGCGAATGCGCTTGCCGAGCTCGAGCTGCTCCGCCTTCACCTTGTCGAACCCGTATGCCTCGGTTTCCTTCATCACGTCGCGCAGCGTCGTGAGGCTGTCGGTGGGCATCGTCGCGTGGTACGCGAACCCGCCGCCCTCGTAGGCTTCCATGATCTGCAGCCACTTGCGGAGATCGCACGCGAAGCTGGTGCTGGTCGTGCCGTCGATGCGCTCGCGGGCGAGCGGGCTCAGCATGACCATCGCGCAGCACGGCGACGCGCTCCAGCCCTTCTGCGGCGCGCTGATCAGGATGTCGACGCCGCTCGCCTGCATGTCGACCCACACCGTGCCGGACGCGATGCAATCCAGCACGAACATGCCGCCGACCGCATGCACGGCGTCGGCCACCGCGCGCAGATACGCATCGGGCAGCATCATCCCGGACGCGGTTTCGACATGCGGCGCAAAGACCAGATCCGGCTTGTGTTCCTTGATCGCGGCGACCACTTCGTCGAGCGGGGCCGGCGCATACGCGGCCTGCCGCCCCGCTTCGACCGGGCGCGCCTTCAGCACCGTCGTTTCGGACGGAATGCTGCCCATGTCGAAAATCTGCGACCAGCGGAAACTGAACCAGCCGTTGCGGATGACCAGGCACTTCTTGTTCGTTGCAAACTGCCGCGCGACGGCTTCCATGCCGAACGTCCCGCTGCCCGGGACGATCACGACCGACTTCGCGTTGTAGACTTTTTTCAGTGTGCCGGAGATGTCGCGCATGACGCCCTGAAAGCGCTGCGACATATGGTTGACCGAGCGATCGGTGTACACCACCGAATATTCGAGGAGCCCCTCGCGGTCAACATCGGGAAGTAAACCTGGCATGCTCGCCTCCGGTGAAAAATGAACGATGAATTCCGGGCAAGCAGTGTCCGCGACGCGATACCGCCCTGCCCCAATGCAATTGCGCTGTTTCCTCGACGAAAGCAGATTCTAACGAACGCCGCCCGCCGCTTGGGGCATATTTTGGCGGCTGCCCTGCGCAGGCCCGGCATGACGCACCGCAACGCGGCTGCCGCGGCGCCCGGTTCAATCCCCTGCCCCGTGGCCGCCCGCGTCGGCCGGTGCGGCGCACGAAGCCCTGTTCGACGTATGGATAAACGCCACTTCCGGGGCATGCCGCCTACCATGTCGGCTCACCTTTCACGACAGAGTCTTCGATGATCCCCAACCGCGCATCATCCCGGCAGCCGTCGACCGATCCCGCACTCGCCGAGCGCGTCGATGCGGTACTGTCCCGTCAACTCGAAACACATCGCCTCGTTGGTGTGGTCGTCCTGATCGCACGCGACGGCGAACTCGTCTATCGCCGCGCGGCCGGGTTCGCCGATCGCGAAGCGCGCACGCCGATGCGCGAGGACACGCTGTTCAGGCTCGCATCGGTGACGAAGCCGATCGTCTCGGCGGCCGCGATGGCGCTCGTCGCGCAACACAAGCTGTCGCTCGACGACGACGTCACGCGCTGGCTGCCCGGGTTCCGCCCGGCGCTGCGCGACGGCAGCGTGCCGGTGATCAGGGTGCGCCACCTGCTCACGCATACGGCCGGCCTCGGCTATCGCTTCACGGAAGCCGACGCGACCGGCCCCTATGCGCGCGCGGGCGCCTCCGACGGGCTCGATGCCGCATCGATCACGCTCGCCGAAAACCTGCGCAGGATCGCGAGCGTGCCGCTGCAGTTCGCGCCGGGAACCGGCTGGAACTATTCGCTTTCCATCGACGTGGTCGGCGCGCTGATCGAGGCCGTCAGCGGGCTGCCGCTCGCCGAAGCCATCGACACGCTCGTGCTCCGCCCGCTCGGCGCCCGCGACACGGGATTCGTCGCACGCGACGCCGCGCGGCTCGCGACGCCCTACGTCAACGACACGCCGCAACCGCACCGGCTCGCCGAAAACGAAACCGTGCCCATCTTCGACGGAACCGTCGGCGTGACGTATTCGCCGTCGCGCGCGCTCGACGCGGATGCCTTCCCGTCGGGCGGCGCCGGGATGGTCGGCACCGCCGGCGACGTGCTGAACCTGCTGGACACGCTGCGCGCGGGCGGCGGTTCGCTGCTGCCGGCCGACCTGGTCGACGAGATGGGCCGCGCCCACACCGGCAACCTCGAATTGCCCGACCTGCCCGGCGCGGGGTTCGGAATCGGGTTCTCGGTATTGCGCGACCCGCTCGCGGCGGCATCGCCGGAGTCCGTGGGCACGTGGCGCTGGGGCGGCGTGTACGGGCATTCGTGGTTCGTCGACCGCGCCCGCGGGCTCACCGTCGTGTCGCTGTCGAACACGCTTTACGAAGGGATGAACGGCCAGTACACGATCGATCTGCGCGACGCGATCTACGGCGCCGGCTGACACGCGCAACAAAAAAGGCCCGACACAGTCGGGCCAATGAGTTGAGACACAAGGAGAATCCCGCCCACCACACCGGGCGGGGTACGCCGCGCTACACGACGTTCTTTTCGACGATCGGCCGGTTTTCCAGCACCCGCGCCCAGCCGAGCGACGACAGGTCGAGCGTGTCGTAACGCCCGCCCAGAATGAGTTCGCTGACCCCGCGCCCCGTCGCCGGCCCTTGCTGCAGCCCGTGGCCGCTGTAGCCGTTCGCGAACACGACGTTGTCGAGGTCCGGGTGATACCCGATGATCGCGTTGTGGTCGAACACGTTGTACTCGTAGTACCCGGACCAGCAGTTCTCCACGCGCAGCGCCTCGAACTCCGGCACGCGGTTCGCGAGCGTCGGCCAGATCACCTCGTCGAACAGGTCGTGGTCGACTTCGTCGAGCGGCAGGTCGTCCGGATCGCGATCCGGGCTCGGCGACGTCCCGCAGATGTACGTGCGCCCTTCCGGCCGGAAATACACGCCGGTCGGGTCGATCAGCAGCGGGCAATCCGTGAGCCTGGCAGGCGACGACACGTTGAAGATGCTGCGGCGCCGCGCATGGACGGGGATGTCGATGCCCATCATCGACGACAGCGTGCGGGCCCACGCACCGGCCGCGTTGACGAGCGTGTCGCACGCATGGCGTTCGCCATCGGCCGTGACCACATGCGTCGCCTTGCGGCCGTCGCGCACCACCGCCGTCACGTCGGACGGCACGTAGCGCGCGCCCAGCGCCTGCGCCTTCTTGCGCAATGCCTGCACGAGCCCGTAGCCGTCGAACCAGCCTTCGCCGCTCACGCCATATGAGCCCGATACGAGATCGTCGACGTTCAGCCACGGAAACTTCGCGCGCAGCGCATCGCGGTCCATCAGCCGGATATCCGCGCCGAGGCTCGTCTGCAGCGCATGGTTCTCGCGCAGTGTCGCGTCGCCGGCCGGCGTCGCGAGGAACAGGTAGCCGCCTTCGTGCAGGTCGATCGACGGCTGGTGACCGTCCACTTCGAGCCGTTCGCCGATCGTGCGCAGGAAGTCGATGCCGAACAGCGACATCTGGATCGACAGCGGCGTCGAGAACTGCTGGCGAATCGACGCGGCCGACAACGCCGACGACGATCTCGCATAGGTGGGGTCGCGCTCGATGACGGTCACGGATACCGTGGGATCGGTGGCGCGCAGGAAATAGGCGATCGAGCTGCCGATCACACCACCGCCGACGATGACGACTTGAGAACTCACGACTGACTCCAGTTGCACATGAAGGGCGCGGCCAGCCGGCTGCGCCCGTGGGTTGTTCGTGCCGCGTCGCACGCGGCGTCGCGCGGGCGGACTCGTGCGGCTGCCGCACCGGCGTGCACCGCGATCGCAACCGATCGCCGATGGCATTTCAGCACGTCCGGCAGCACCGCGAAAGTCCGCGCGCGCCTGTTGCGTTCAATCCGCCGATTTCGTCGTGACGGGCTGCCACGCGGCGTTCTTCACCTCGTACAGCGTCGAGCTCGGGTTCTTCAGGTCGCCCGTGTTCGTGAACGCGATCGTGCCCGTGATGCCGTCGTAGCGCGTGCCCTTCAGCGCGCCGTTGAAATCGGCCGGCTTCGTCGAGTTCGCCTTCTGCATCGCGTTGATCGCGATCCACGTCGCGTCGTAGGCGAACGGCGCATACGCGAGCATGTCGACACCGTACTTCTGCCGGAATTTCGTTTCGAACGCCTTGCCCTTCGCGAGACGCGACAGCGGCTGCCCGTATTCCCACACGGCCGCGCCTTCCGCCGCATTGCCGGCCAGCTTGATGAAGTTCGCGTTCATCACGCCGCCGCCCGCGAGGAACTGCGCGCGAATGCCGAGCTGGCGCATGCGTTTCACGAGCATCGCGGCCTGCGCGTCGAGGCCGCCGAAGAACACGAGATCGGCGTTGGTGCTCTTGATCTTCGTGAGCTGCGCGCTGAAATCCACCGCCTTGTCGTTCGTGAATTCGCGCGCGACGATCGTGCCGCCGTTCGCCTTCACGGCCTTCTCGAATTCGTCGGCTTCGCCCTGGCCGAACGCGGTGCGGTCGTCGATGATCGCGATGCGCTTCGCCTTGGTCACGCTCGCCGCATAGGCGCCCGCGTTGCCGGCGTTCTGCGTATCGGTCGCGATCACGCGATACACGGTGCCGAGCCCGGCACGCGTAATGTCGGGATTGGTCGCCGACGGCGTGATCATCGGAATGCCGGCCTTCGCGTAGATCTTCGACGCGGGCAGCGTCGTGCCCGAATTGAAGTGGCCGATCACGACGGCCACCTGCGCGTCGGCGAGCTGCTGCGCGGCCTGCACGCCGGTGCGCGGATCGCTCTGGTCGTCCTGCGACGCGACGACGAACTTCACGGGCTTGCCGCCCACCGTCGGATGCGCGGCATTCGCTTCGTCGACGGCCATGCGCACGCCGTTCTCGATGTCCTTGCCGTAGGCGGCACCGCCCCCCGTCAGCGGGCCGGCGACGCCGACCTTGACGACCGTCTCCTGCGCGTGGGCCGCGCCCGTCTGGAGCGCGAGAATCGCGGCGGTCAATGCGACGCCGGAAAGCGAACGAATGCGGAACGTCATGACAATCCTTGTTCTGGGGGCCGGGATGCAACGCGCGACCACCGCGCGTCGACACCCTCTCGCGTGCCGGTCGTCTCGTCCGCTACCGGGGCGTCGTGCAACGCACCTGGCCGGTCGATCGCCGCGGCTCCGTCTCCGAAGAGCCTTTCATCGCGAAAGAGGTGAATGGATTGTGGGTAGCCAATACCCGTGCAGCAAACGAAATATCGGAACTATGTAGTGAGGATTTGTCATCAAGTTCCGCATGCGCGGCCGGCCCGCGGCCCGCGCAACCGTGAACCGCGGGCACGCAGTTTTCATGGGAGGCCGCGCCGGCGCCCGTCCATCAAGGCCGGTCGTGGTCATGCCGGCGGCGCATCATCGTTGCGATGACGGCCCGGCCGGCCATCGCGACGCCCGCGGCGCCGCGTTATCGGTCAGTGCCGATCGGCGCCCGTCTGCTTGCGCGCCGCATCCGCCGCCTCGCCCGCCTGCTCCTGAAGCTTGCCGGCCTGCTGTTCGGCGACACCTTCGGCTTCCGTCTTGCGGTCGCCCGTGACCTTGCCGAGCGCTTCCTTGACCGAACCCTTGACCTGCTTGAGCTTGCCTTCGATCCGATTCCTGTCCATGGTCGTCTCCTGCGATGGTTGGGGAGAACCGGCGGCGTGACGGCCAGCGCCGCACCGCCGAGTGGACAGGATCGCAAGCGGGCACCGCGCGCGGCAGATGCGGATGCACCAGCGCGCGTGGTGCATTCGTACCGACGGCGTCAGTCCTTGCCGTTCTCGCCCGCCTTCGCGCCGCGCGTGCCGTTTGCATCGGCCGCGCCGACGATCCCGCGTTCGCGCGCCCACACGATCGCCTCGGCGCGGCTGTGCACGTCGAGCTTCGCGTAGATCGTCGCGACGTGATTGCGCACGGTGTTCGGCGCGAGCCCGAGGCGGCCGGCGATTTCCTTGTCGGCGAGACCGTGGCACAGCAGGTCGAACACGTCGCGCTCGCGCGCGGTCAGGTCCGACAGTTGCGCGCCCGCATCCGGCGCGTTCGCGCGCCGCACGTTCGCCAGCTTCTCGATCAGCGTGCGGCTGAACCATGACGCATCCTGCATCGCCGTTTCGATCGCGTACACGAGTTCCATCTCCGTGCGCTTGCGATCGCTGATGTCGAGCAGCGCGACGAGCAGGCAGTCGCGCCCGTGTATCGCGACGGGGTCGGCCGACACGACGCAGTCGCGCACGTCACCGTCGCGCGTGCGAATCTGCACGTCGGCGTTGCGCACGTTGCCGTCGCGCGCGAGCCGGCCTTCGATGCGCTGCCATGCGCCGCGTTCGGCCCACAACCCGATTTCCTCCGCGGATTTGCCGAGCAGGTCGTCCTGCGCATGGCCCGTCATCGCGGCGAACGCGCCGTTCACGTCGAGCAATTCGAAGCGGTCGGCCGTGACGATCGCGGTGGCGACCGGCGCCATCCGGAACGCCGTCGCGAAGCGTTCCTCGCTCTGCCGCAGCGCGCGCTCGGCCTGCTTGCGCGGCTCGAGATCCATGAACGTAAACAGCATGCACGCCTCGTCGTTCATGTCGATCGGCTGCCCGGCGACGACCACGGCCTTCGTGCTGCCGTCCGCGAGTTTCAGCACGGCCTCCATCTGCGGAATCGTCGCGCCTTCGCCGAGCCGCTCGATCGCGAGCTCGCGCCGTTCGGCCTGTTCGAGCACGTCGATCTCGTACACCGAGCGGCCGAGCACGTCGTCGCGCGCGTGGCCGGTCATGTCCAGAAAACCCTGGTTGACCTTCACGTAGCGCAGGTCGTCGAGCCGGCAGATCACGGCCGGCGCCGGGTTCGCGTTGAAGGTGCGCTCGAAGCGCTCCTCGGCGCTCGCCCATTCGGTCGCGTCGTGCAGCACCAGCGCGAGGCAGTCGGGTTCGCCGGCCGCGTTCGTCAGCACGAGGCTGCGGATGCGGTGGACCCAGCTCACGGTTTCGTCGGCGGCCGATTCCACTTCGACCGTCACGTCGCTGAACTCCTCGCCCGCGATCACGCGATCCATCGGATAGTGGCCGTCGCGCACCGGATGGTTGTTCCGGTAGCGCAGCCGGAAGCGCTCGCGATAATCAGTGACGGTCTCGCCGAGCGCCTTCAGCTCGGTCACGCCGTGCATCGCGAGCGCGGCCTCGTTCGCCCAGACGATCCGCTGGTCGGGCTCGACCAGGATCACGCCCTCGGTGAGCCCCGCGATGATCTGGTGCAGCTGGCGCCGGTCGGTATGCGACTTCAGCACCTGTTCGTTTACCTGTTCGTTCATCGAATGCTTGTCCATGTCGTCATGCATGACCGCCGGCCCGGTTGCCGCTTCGTCGACACGCGCCGGCCGGCGCGTGTGGCGATGATCGCGTGCCGCATCCGTGCGCGACAGGCGCGGATGCACTAATCGCCATAGTACATTCGCACCGCGTGCCGCCACCGTGCGGCATCCCGCCGATCCCGGGAGCAATCGCCGCGCCTGCCTTGCGCGCGCCGCAACCCGCGAGCGCACCCCCTCCCCGTCACGACGCCCCCGTGCAAACGCACTAGCCGATCAGGTGAATTTGCGCGATGCCCGTGCACGTTCGACCCGGTACGCTGGTTCTGCATCGGCGCTCATGCGCTGCCATCCGAACCGCAGAGGAGAAGCACGATGAAGCTGCATCAGACACCCGATCCGACGCGGCCCGAACCGCCTCCGGACAGCCCGCCCGAACCGCCGCCCGGCACCGATCCGCCGGTTCCGCTGCCGCCCGACGTGCCGCGCCCGGACATGCCGCCGCGCGAGCCCGGCTACGACACGCCGATCGCCGGGTAATGGAGTAACGGAGTAACGCGGGAGTAACGCGCGGCACGATCCGTGCTCGACGATCAGTCCACTCACCCCATCAATCGAAGGAGAACATCAATGAACAAAATCTCGCACCTTTCGACACTGCTCGCCGTCAGCGCCGCTTTCCTGCTCGGCGCCGCGCCGCTCACGAACGCGGTTGCGCAGGACGCATCCACCGACAACGGCGTGAAGACCGAATCGAACCAGCCCGTCACCGACACATGGATCACGACCAAGGTGAAGGGCCAGCTGGCTGCCACCGATGGCCTGAAGAGCGTCGACATCAGCGTGAAGACCGTCGACGGCGTCGTCACGCTGACGGGCGTGCTGCCGACGAAGATCGCCGTGAAGAAGGCGATCGCCGTGTCGCGCGCGGTCAAGGGCGTGAAGCACGTCGACGCATCCGGCCTGAAGGCGAAGGCCTGACCTCCCGGCGCGGCACGCCGCCGCGCTTTTTATCCCTGCACGACAAGGAGCACATGATGAACGAGGACAAGATCAAGGGCCAGTGGAAGCAGCTCACCGGCAAGCTGAAGGCCAAGTGGGGCAAGCTGACCGACGACGACCTGGCCGTCGCCGACGGCAATCGCGAGTATCTCGCCGGGAAGATCCAGGAACGGTACGGGATCGCCCGCGACGCGGCCGAGAAGCAGTTGAAGGAATTCGACCGCGAGCTGTAACGCGACAGCACATTCATGCAACCGCCGCGGCGCCGACGGCGTCGCGGCCACCAGGACCTACGACATGGGCAAATACCTGATCGCCTGGCTGCTCGGCGTGCCGGTCGGGCTGCTGGTGCTGTTCTTTCTGATCACGCACGTGTTCTGACGGCGCGGCGCGCGGGATGCGCCGGCCGTATTCCTGCCGTATTCCACGGCATACTACGGCGACCGCCACGACACCCGCGCGCCATCCGCCATGCCCCAGCCGCCCTTGCAGGACACCAACCATCCCGACTACGCGATCGCCGGCGACACCGTGATCCGCCGCTCGGACGGCCTGCCGCTGTGGGCCAAGGATGGCAAGCCGCTGCCGATCGAACGGCCGCACGCGTTCCGCTGTATTGGCGGCCGCTGGTTCACCGACGGCGTACACGTGATCGTGCAAGGGCAACTCGGCAGCGCGATGGCGATGCTGTATTACTACCGGATCGAGGACGCCGATCTCGATACGTTCGAGATCCTGAATCAGCGCTACGCGCGCGATGCGCGGCAGGCGTACTACATCACCGGCCGGACGATCCGCACGCGCAGCCCGCAGACATTCCGGCCGCTCGTCTACGAAACCTGGAACCATCCGACCGACGAACGCGGCGTGACGTTCGAGATGTGCGAGCACGAGTACATCGCGACCGACGACGAATCGATCTACATGAACGGCCGGCGCATCAACGGCTCGCATGGCGCGAGCGCGATCGGGTTTCCGGGCGGCTATTTCGCCGATGCCGATCGCGTGTACTACTACGGCCGGCCGAAAGACATCGATCGCGCGAGCTTCCTGTGCGGCCCCGATGAGGCCGGCTACCTGCGATGCACCGACCGGATCGGCCCGATCGAATCCGGCGAGCGGCAGACGGTGCAGGAGACGCGCATGTTCGACGAATGGCGCAGCTTCTTCACGATGCGCCCTGAACTGCAGGACTACTGGTGGCATCGGCAGCCACAGCCAGCGTCGGACACGACGGTGCGGTTCCGGGACGCGACGCTGACCGGCTTCGATCCCGCGACCTTCGCCGCACGCGAGACGCTGTTCGACTTCGGTTCGATCGACTGGCTGTGCGGTGACGCGCACGGCATTCACTGGGCATACGGGACCTGTGCCGAGATGCCGATCGAGCTGACCCGCTTCTCGGACCAGCCGATCGATGCGCTGCGTGTGCTCGGCCCGCACTACTTCACCGATGGCGTCACGGTGTTCTACGCGTTCACGCCCTCCCAGCCGCAGCCGCTGCGCGGCGCCGATCCGGCCGCGTTCCGCGTGCTGTCGGGCGGCTGGGCGCATGACGCGACTCGGGCGTTTCATCTCGGCATCGTCAAGAAAGGAATCGACCCTGACCGGCTGCATGTCGAAGGCAGCTACGCATGGGACGGCGAGCTCCTGTTCTGCGACGGCAAGCCGCTGCAGGTCGACGTGCCGGCCAGCGAACTCCAGGTGCTGCATCCGACGTTCCTGCGCGCCGGCGACAAGCTGTTCTTCGGCCGCCGGCCAGTATCGACGAAGCGCGTGAACCTGCCGACGCTCGAATTCCTCGACGACGATTTCGCGCGCGACAGCAAGCACGCGTATATCGTCGGCTACGTGAGCCTCGTCGAGATCGACGGCGCCGATCCGGCCACGTTCCGCGTCGTCGAACCCGGGACCGCGGAGGACAGCGCCCGTCGCTACGACGCACGGACCTTGCGCGACGCCACCGCACCGCGCGACTGACGCACGCCGCCAAACGCAATCGGGCAGGACGCTGTCGCGCCCTGCCCGATCGGTTGTCTCCATCGGCAGCGGCCCGCCGGCGCCGGCACGGCGATCACGCCGCCGCCGCACGCACCGCAGGCCGCGTCGCCTTCGTTACTTCCCCGCGTTCGCCGTCATCTTGAAGATGCCCTGCGCGTTGCCCGCGTCGAAACGCAGGTCGGTCACCCAGCGGCGCGCCGCCTGGTCGAACGTGCGCTTGCGCGTGATGAACTCGTAGAACGAGCCCGGCACGTTGCGCTTCACCGTGCCGCCGTCGCGCGTGCGGAACTCGCGCTCGACGGTATCCGCGCGATACGCGGTCTGGAACACGCGGCCCGAGCGCGAACGCTCGACTTCCGGCTTCATCGGCCGGCCCTTCGCCTTCTCGTCGTCGGACAGCTTGAACACGTCGGCCACGCGGTCGGTCGCATGGTTGAACGCGTTGCCTTCGGTCGCGATCCACGCCATTTCCGCCGATTCCAGCAGCAGCGTTTCGTAATCGAGTTCGTTCGGCACATCGTGCTGGCGCGCGAACGCACCGACGATCTCCGGCAGCAGCGCGTGCGCGGCGTCGAGCGACAGCCAGCCTTCGCGCTCGACTTCCCACAGCAACGCGACGGCCGCCGGCGACAGCGGATCGCGCGACGAGCTGACGACGTTCGTCACGGCCTGCTGGAATTCCTTCGAGAAACGTTCCGGATGCAGTTCGCTGACGAAGAACTGCGCGATTTCGTCCGGCGCGTCTTCATGCGCATACGCTCGGCCCGTCATGCCGAGCTTGTCGAGCGGGTAACGACCGTTCAGGCGGAAACCGAGCGGACGCAGGATGCGCGTGAACGCGGCCTCGCCCGGCGGCAGCGCGCCCGTGTGCGGCCAGCGCACCGTGCGCAGCGCACCGTGGTCGAAATAGACCGAGCCGCCGCTTTCGATCGCGTCGGCCGTATACGCACGGCCGTTCGCCGAACGCTCGAGCAGCCCTTCGAACAGCGCCATGTTCATCGCCTGCGCGATTTCCGCGCGCGTCACGACGCCGTCCTCCCATTCTTCGAGGATGGCCGGCATGTTCAGGGTCGAGAACAGGGCGTCGGTCTTCGCCTGTCCCAGCAGCTTCGTCAGCAAGCTCTCGATATTCGGATTGCGCATCAGGATTCTCGTCTCGGGGGACCGCCGGCAAACGTGCCGGCAACTCGTCGGCCGGCTGCCCAGCGGGCGCCTGACCTTGCGTGGGGAGCATTATTCAAAGGGTTGCAGCCGGGCGTAAAGCGAGATTAAATTGATACGTGATGAGTTTTTGGAATTATCAGCCGTTCCTCGGCCCCGCCTTCCGCCCGACGCCGCGCGGGCCTGACCGTCAGACGAATCGAACATCATGCGCAAATTCAAGATCCCCAACATGGGCGCGCTCGTGGCTTTCGAAGCCGCCGCCCGCCACGAGAGCTTCACGCACGCGGCCAAGGAGCTGTTCCTGACGGAAAGCGCGGTATCGCGCCAGATCGCGACGCTGGAAGCCAGCCTCGGCGTGCGGCTGTTCGCACGCGTGAAGCAGCGCGTCGTGCTGACGCGCGCCGGCAAGCTCTACGGCACGCAGGTGCGCCGCGCGCTGGAGGCGCTCGACCGCGACACGCTGTCGATCATCGCGCACGGCAGCGGCGGCGGCTACCTGGAGCTGGCGGTGCTGCCGACCTTCGCGTCGCACTGGCTGATCCCGCGCATCAAGAGCTTCTACGACCGCACGCCCGACGTGCGCGTGAACATGGGCAGCCGCACCGACCTGTTCTCGTTCGAGGACACGCACTTCGAGGCCGCGATCCACTACGGCAAGCCGACCTGGCCCGGTACGTCGTCCGACTACCTGTTCGGCGAGGAAGTCGTGCCGATCTGCTCGCCCGCGCTGCTCGACCGGCCCGTCGAGCGCGTCGAGGATCTGCTCGCCTACCCGCTGCTGCACTCGACGACACGTCCCGGCGCGTGGGCGCAGTGGTTCGAGACACACGGCGTCGAGGACATCCGCACGATGCAGGGCGTGCGCTACGAGCTGCACACGATGCTGATCAGCGCGGCCGCGGCCGGGCTCGGCGTCGCGCTCGTGCCGAAATTCTTCGTCGAGGAACAGTTGCAGCAGCTCGGCCTGGTCGTGCCGTGCGACGCGGCGACGGTCGGCGATTCGGCGTACTACCTCGTGTATCCGACGGAGTTCAGCCACAGCAAGCCGCTGGAGCTGTTTCGCGGCTGGCTGCTCGAGCAGGCGAGCGCGTATGCGGCGCCGGAGTGCGCGGAGGAGGATGCCGATCTGGAGGATGACGAGGACGTCGAGTAACGGCGCGGCGGCGTCGGCGTCAGGGCGCGGTGGCCTTGCAGGCATGCCGCGCCGGTACGCTGGCCTTGACGACTTTCACCAGCCGCGCGCTATCGGGCGTTTCCAGCCCCGGGCACGCGGTATACAGATCGCGGATCACGAGCGTCGCGCGCCCGTCGAGCCGGCAAACGCCGTGCGGCTGCGCGGCGGGCAGCCGCAGCCCGCGCCGCGCAACGTCCTGGTTCGTGAAAACGATCATGCCCGCACGTTGCGAGCGGTCGGGCAAGCGCATCGCCGACGCATCGTCGTCTTCGAACCACACGTCCGGCCCGATCGCTTCATCGTCGTAATCGACCGCGTAACGCCCCGACAGCGTAATCGTCCGGTCGACATGCACGGCATGGCATTCCGGCTCGGCATCGGCCAGGATCGGCTGCTCGAGCGCCGCGGCCGGGCCGCACGCCAGCAACAATACGGCGCACAACGTGCGGGCGCGGCCGGTCAGGTTCGATACATCAAACGCTTGGCTGATCATGGGTAGCGAAAGGCGGGCCATCGTGACGACGACCCGCATTGTCGCGCAACGCACGCGTGATGCGCGTGACGAGCGTTACATGTGCCACTTCACCGTCGCGGTGAGCGTGCGCGGATCGCCGGGCATGTTGTACAGGTCCGCATTGCCGTGCGCGGCAATGAAGTAGCGACGATCGAACAGGTTGTCGAGCGTGAGCGTCACGTCGACCTTCTTGCTGCGATAGCCGGCGCCGAGATTGAACGCGGTGAACGACGGCAGCGTGACGAGATCGCTCGCCGACGTATAACGCGCCGACTGGAACTGCATGCCGGCCGCCGCATAGAAGCCGTACGGCAGCTCGCGCTTGATCCACAGGTTCGCGCTGTGGCGCGGCATCAGGCCGGGCGTGTTGCTCGCCACCGTGACGCCCGCTGCCGTCGATTGCGCCGAGCCGTCGATCGTCCCGTTCAGGTACGCGTAACCCGCATACACCGACCACTTCGGCGCGATCTCGCCGGTGAAGCCCAGCTCCATCCCGTGCACGTGCTGCGTGCCGATCGGCAGCGCGTAGCCGGGATTGTTCGGATCGCCGATCTGCTGGTTGGTCTGTCGCATGTCGAACAGCGCGACGCTCGCCGTCGCCTTGCCACCGAGGTCGAAGCGCGAGCCGACTTCATACGCGGTGGTCTTCTGCGGCGCGAGCGCGGCGCCGTTCGCGAACGCGCCGGCACTGATCAGCGTATCGGCGAGCGGCGAGAACGACTGGCTGAACGACCCGTACAGCGTCAGCCAGTCGAGCGGTTCGTAGATCAGCCCGACGCGCGGGCTCCACGCGTGATCGGTACGGTCGAGGTTGACGTTCGACGACGTGTAGTCGTGGCGGATCTGGTTCAGGTAGTCGAAACGCAGCCCCGCGAGCACCTTCCAGTGCTCGGTCAGCGAGATCAGGTCCTGCGCGTAGACGCCCGCGAGCCCGACGACGGTCGACGCGTTCGTCTTCGCCCGCGCGCCGGTCGGCACGCCGGGCAGGATCACCTGCTGCGGATTGAACAGATCGTAGGTCGCGACCTTCGACACGCTGTAGATCGTGTCGAACTTCTGCTGCTGCGACAGCTCGAGCCCGTACAGCAGCTCGTGGCGCATGCCGAACAGCGAGGTCTTCTGCGTGAGCTCGAACAGGCCGTCGATGCCGTGGTCGGTGCGCTGGCGCGTCGACTGGTCGAGCGTGACGACCGGGTGCGCGGCGGTCTTGATCGGCTCGTACGTCACGTAGTTCTTGCGTTCGAGCGAGAAGTCGTACGCGCGGATCGCGCCGTGAAACGACAGCGAATCGCTGAAGCGGTGATCGAGCGATACCGTCGCGCTCTTCGCGGAGATGTCGTTGTACGAGCTGTTCGCCGCGTCCGCCGAGCCGTAATACGTGTTGATCGGCACGTCGACCGGCCGGCCGCGATACGCGGGCAGCCCCTGGTCGGACGTGCGGCGGTCGTGCAGGTAGTCGAATTCGACGTTCAGTACGGTGTCGCGATCGAGCTTGAACTGCGCGGACGGCGCGATCGCCTGGCGGTTGAGCTGGAACTGGTCGCGGAAACTGTTCGAGTTCTCGGCCGCGCCGGTCATGCGGAAACGCGCCGCATCGTTCGCGTTCCAGCCGAGGTCGAATTCGCCGCGCCGCTCGCCGCGCGTGCCGAGCGTCACGCCCACGTCGCGCACCGGGTTCGCTTCCGGCCGCTTCAGCACGCGATTCACGATGCCGCCCGCCGAGCCGCGCCCGTACAGCACGGCCGCCGGCCCCTTCAGCACCTCGACGCGATCGACGTTCGACAGGTCGCGGTAGTACAGCGCGTCGTCGCGGATGCCGTCGACGTACTGGTCCGTGATGCTGTTGAAGCCGCGGATCGTGATCTGGTCGCGCTGGCCGTCGCCGACCGAAAAACCGATGCCCGGCACGTTGCGCAGCGCATCCTGCATCGACGTCGCGTTCTGGTCCTCGATCACTGCGTGCGGAACGACGTTCACCGTCTGCGGCACGTCCATCAGCGACATGTCGGTCTTGGTCGCCGCGCGCGAGTGGCCGCCGTCGTACGACGCATGCTCGGCAGCCGCATTGACGGAGATTGCGGGCAGGGTCGCCGCAGTGTCGCTCGCCTGCGCGAACGAGGTGCGTGCGCCGGCCAGCGACGTGGCGATCAGAAGCGCATGGCAGGCGCTCTTGTTGAGTTTCATCGTGAACGTAGGGGCTGAAGGAAAAACGGCGAACGAAAACGCATCCGGCCAGCGCGCGCATCACGCGGCGAATCGACCGACGAAGCGTTCCGTGAAAGAGACGATGCGCGGGGGATCTCCCCGTCGCATCCGCCGGCCGACGCACAGCCGGCGCGGGTGGCTGCCGGCCGGCGGAACCGGCTCGAAACAAGCCGCGGCGTTCTGTCGCGACTTGTAACGGAGCGAAATATTAAACGAGAATGATTCGTATTTTTAATAAATTTTCGACGTGTCGCCTGCCCGCAACGTGCATGCGCTCGGCGCTCTGCATTCCTGACGAATACCTTTCTGTTTCGCGCTTTGGCGCGGCTTGAACGTAATTGAAACGAAAGAATTCCATCTCCCCCATCGGGTGATGAAGGGCCGGGCACCAGGCGGGATTCGGGATATGACGACGAAAAGACTGGAGAGGATCACGAAGCATCCGTCGAAGCAGACGGCATGCATTCGAAGTCCGGTGCGCGCCGGACCGGGCAACCCCGACCCGGCGCTCCGGGCAGCCGACCTCGCATCGGCAATGCGGCGGATCTTCTTCTGTTCTTCACTCCGTGTGCTCTCAGGTTCACTTCATTTTTTTCTTCGCCGCGCCGAGCCATTATCCGCGCAATCCGGCCACAGGGAAACGTTTGCGGGTGCCTGTGGCGTGTTATACCAAGCATTCGGCAACAGTCTTTCCGGATGCTTTCAAGGCGTGCGGCACGATTCGGCAAATCTTGCATTCACGCCGGCGTTCCTTTTTAATGGAACTGGTTCCATTCGCTGATTCGGCCATGTTTCCCCGTGACGCTTCGTCGTGCGCGCGTCATCATGCCGATTCAGGATCGAGGATCGCTCAGCTCAGGATTCGCATCGCCCGTCCTTCCCGGACACCCCGTCAAACGAGACCGTCATGCCCGATTCCGCTTCCCTGCAACAGCTGTTTCCCGCCTTTCAGGACATTCCCGCCGAGTACCGGCTCGCTTCGCCGATCCACCAGCGCGTGTCGCTCGTCGACGGCGAATTGCGCCCGTGGGACGGCGCGACCAAGACCGTGCTGTCGCCCGTGTGCGTGCGACAGGCGGACGGCAGCGTCGAGCAGGTCGAGATCGGCAGCTATCCCGTGATGGGCGAGCCGGAAAGCGACGCGGCGCTCGACGCCGCGGTGCGCGCATACGACTCGGGCCGCGGCGAGTGGCCGACGATGAAGGTCGAGCGGCGCATCGCGTGCATGCAGGATTTCATCAAGCGGATGGTCGCGCAGCGCGAACGGGTGGTGAACCTGATCATGTGGGAGATCGGCAAGAGCCTCGCCGATTCGCAGAAGGAGTTCGACCGCACCGTCACGTACATGACGCAGACGATCGACGCGCTGAAGGAGCTCGACAACGCGAACTCGCGCTTCGTGATCGCGGAAGGCACGATCGGCCAGATCCGCCGCACGCCGCTCGGCGTCGTGCTGTGTATGGGCCCGTACAACTATCCGCTGAACGAGACGTTCGCGACGCTGATCCCCGCGCTGCTGATGGGCAACACCGTGGTGTTCAAGCCGCCGCAATACGGCACGCTGCTGTTCGAGCCGCTGCTCGAGGCGTTCCGCGACGCGTTCCCGAAGGGCGTGATCAACACGATCTACGCGCCCGGCGCGGTGGTCGTGCCGCACATGCTCGCGTCGGGCAAGATCAACGTGCTCGCGCTGATCGGCTCGAGCAAGGTGGCCGACCACCTGAAGAAGCAGCACCCGAAGTCGCACCGGCTGCGCGCGATCCTCGGCCTCGACGCGAAGAACGCGGCGATCGTGCTGCCCGACGCCGATCTCGACCTCACCGTGAAGGAGTGCCTGCTCGGCGCGCTGTCGTTCAACGGCCAGCGCTGCACCGCGCTGAAGATGCTGCTCGTGCACCGCTCGATCGTCGACGAATTCCTGAAGCGCTTCACCGCCGCGCTCGAGCAGCTGAAGATCGGCATGCCGTGGGAGAAGGGTGTCAGCATCACGCCGCTGCCCGGCATGCATCGCACGGCCTACATGACGGACGCGATCGACGACGCGAAGGCCAGGGGCGCGCAGGTCGTCAACCATTCGGGCGGCGAGTTCAGCAAGACGCTGTTCTATCCGGCCGTCGTGTACCCGGTGTCGGAAGGGATGAAACTGTACCGCGAGGAACAGTTCGGGCCGATCATTCCGGTCGCGCCGTTCGACGACGTCGAGACGGCGCTCGACTACGTGACGACGTCGGATCACGGCCAGCAGGTCAGCATCTTCGGCTCCGATCCGGTGCAGATCGGCGCGCTCGTCGATCCGCTCGTGAACCAGGTGTGCCGCGTGAACCTCAACTGCCAGTGCCAGCGCGGGCCGGACGTGTTCCCGTTCGCGGGCCGCAAGGATTCGGCGGAAGGCACGCTGTCGGTGAGCGACGCGCTGCGCGCGTTCTCGATCCGCTCGATGGTCGCGGCGAAGCAGACCGACAGCAGCAAGCAGCTGCTCGATTCGATCGTGTCGGATCACACGTCGAAGTTCATCAACACGGGCTTCATTTTCTGAGTACGGCGGCCGCGCGGCACGGCTCGCTCACTCGCGAGCCGCTTGCGAGCCGCTTGCGAGTCGCTTGCGCCGGCCGTGCGCCCGCATGGCCGTCGCAAGCGCTACACGTTCGACACCAGCAGCCGAATCCCCGCCACGCCGAACACCACGGCGAGACACGCTTCCATCGCGCGCCGGCCGCGCACGTACAGCCGGCGCGCGCCGTTCATCGAGAACACGAGCGCATAGCCGCCGAACACCAGGCACCCGATCACGAGGCAGCCCGGCACGACGGCGCCGTGCGACGCGCCCGCGCCATTCGACGACAGCGCGACGATCGACACCCACACGAGGATCGCCTTCGGATTGGTCAGGTGCAGCATTGCGCCGCGTACGTAGAAACGCGACAGCCGTTGCTCGCCCGCTGCGTTCAGCGACGTCGCCGCCTTGCCCGACCATGCCGTGCGCCCCGACTTGAATGCCAGCCACATCAGGTACAACCCGCCGAAGATCTTGATCGCGACCAGCAGCTTCGACCACGCCAGCAGCGCGGCCGACACGCCGAGCGCCGCCACCGTCGCCCAGACCATCGACCCTGAAATCACGCCGAGCGCAAACGCGAGCGCCGCCTTGCGGCCCTGGTTCGCGGCGACCGACATGATCGCGAGATTGCTCGGCCCGGGGCTGGCCGTCCCGATGAAATAAGCCGTGTAGGCCAGCAGCAGGTTGGCCGAGAAAAAAGCGTGGACGCTCATGTCGAACCTCGCAGGGATGATCAGCGCATTGTTGGCAAACGCGCGCCGTCTGCCCATGGACAATTGGCCCGCAATTCGCTGGGCCAGTTGGACGGGTCGTGCAGCCGGCTCGCCGTGGGCGAATCCGTCTCGGTTTTGAAACACCCGTCACATTCGCCGCCGGTTTTCGCCGACCGTGGTGGCCATCCCGCAGCGCCGCCTCCGGCCGGCCGAACGCCTGACAGGCGCAGGCGGCAGGCGCGCGGCGGCCCGTTTCGTCGGCCCGCCATGGAACGCGCGACGCAATTTATCCTCGCGTTACGTTACATCCGTGAAGCATTTCGCTTCGCCGGACCGCCCCGCGCACCCGGCATGCATCGCGCCGCGCAGGTAGATGGCCTCCTCGATCGCCGCCACGATCCAGTACCGGCGGGACTCGCCGCCCGGCATCGCACCGCCGCTCAACATTGCTCAACAATCGTCCCGCTGCGCTGGTACGGAACCTGCATTCCATTCGGGCGAGACAGCCGCGCCGGTCATCGCGCGGACACAAACCCACCCTCGGGCGCGTCCAGCGGATACGCCCGAACGATTCGCGCAAGCAACGAGGCCCTTCATGGATGCGCTGCCCAATTCGTCCGACACGTCGTTCCAGCTCTTTCTCGCGAAACTGCTCGAACAGCCGTTGCCCGACTGGACCGAAAAACAGCAGATGGAACTCGAGATGGCGCGCTCGCTGTCGACCGAAATGGTCCACCTCGCCGAGGACATGCGCGGCCGCACGCCCGATCTCGCACGCTGCCTCGTGCTGCTCCGCTACGCGAAGGTGCTCGACTTCATGCTGACGTCGCTCGCCGCGCACCGCGACATTCATCCGCAGACGCTGCGCACGCTGTTCCGCCTCGCGAACCTGAAAGTCGACGATGCGTATCCGGCCTGAGCCGGCACGACGCAGCGGCTGCCGCGGGCGGCAAGCACGGCCACGGCGGCCATTCCCGATTCGCGCGCATGCCCGATAATCTCGCCGCATGAGCATCAGGAACCGGACATCCCGGCTGGCCGGCGCGCTCGGCGTGTTCGTGAAACGCTACGGGCGCAAGGCTCAAAAGCATCTCGACCCGAACGATCGCCGCTACGATCGCGACGTCGAGCGGGCGATGCGGCGCATGTCGCCCGCCGACCTGTCCGATCTGCTCGCCGGCAATCACGACACCGCGAACGACACCCGGGCCGGTTTCGCCGACGCGAGACGCACGCCGTGAACGCCGCCGACTTCGACCGGATCTGGCCGGCCATCTGCGACACCCCGGCCTGGTCGGTGACGAAGGGCCAGGGCAGCTTTCTCACGTTCGAATTCGGGCAGCCCGCGCTGCATGTCAGGGAGCCGCTCGCCGGCTCGCCCGGCCTGTCCGCGGCGTCCCGGGACAGGCTCGCGTCGCGGCACGTGACGGTCGCCGGCAGCGGGCATCTGTGGATCTGCTACTGCCACTGGTCGATCGCGCTCGACGGCCTCGAACTCGCGCACAGCGAATCCCGCTCCGGCGACATCGCCGCCGCCGCGCAACGTCTCGACGGACAGATCCTGCAATCGGTCGCGCCGCACGCCCAGCCGGGTTCGTGGGCGTTCGACTTCGACCTCGGCGGCAAGCTGACGACCTGGCCATACGGCGACGACCCGGCCGACGAACAGTGGCATCTCTACGACCGGCGCTCGGGCAACGTGCTCACCGCCCGCGCGGACGGCACCTGGTCGTATGGCCCGGCGAACGCGCCGCCGGAAAGCGGATCGCCCGGTTCCGGATAGCCACCGCGCGCGCGCCGCCTCCTCTTCCGGCAGCACGCCGGGCTGATGCCGTGCATCAGCGTGACGAGCGGCCCCGCACCGCAAACGGAGGTACAATCGCGCGCCATGAACGCACTTCGCCGCTTCCTGCTCCGGCCAGGCGTCGCGCGACAGCTTCTGTGGGGGTTCCTCCTCGTGACGCTGCTGTCCCGCGCGCTGATGTCGGGCGCCGTGATGCTCGATCCGGACGGTCCGGATGCGGGCTCGGTGGTGCTGTGTTCGGGCCGCGGCCCGCTGATCGTCGACGTGGCCGCGCTGGCTGCCCGTTTCGATGCCGGCGCGCCGATCACGCCGGCCAACGATGCGCTCGCGCTCGCCGATGCGCTCAAGCATGACGCGCACGCCGACAACCCGGCTTCTGCCGGAGGCGGCGACAGCCTGTGCGCATTCGGCGCCGCGCTGTTCACGGCGCTCGCGTCGTTCGTGCTGCTGGTGCTGCTGTTTCCGGCCGCCATACCGCGGCGCTTCCGGATTCACGTCGCCCCTCTTCCGTTCGTGCGATCGATCTTCGACGATCGCCCTCCTTCCCGCGCGCCTCCCCTGTTCTGCTGACGGTTCCGCCTCGCGGCCCGCGCACTTCGATATGCACGGGCCTGCACGCCGTTCGTCTCATACGACCTGATTCAAGCGTTCATCCGCCTGCCCGCACCACGCGGGCGACGCCGTCACGCGCACCGTCCGCGCATGGCGCCGCGCCGCCCGCTCCGTCGCTGCATGCAGGCGGGCGCAACGCACGTTGACGTCCGCCGGCACGCGCCGGCGTGGCCGCTCAACGAACACGAGGAGCTGACACCATGTCGACCACCGTCGAGCGGGCCCTCTCGCCCGCCCATTCCGCCCACGCGGGTTACCGGACGCTCTGGCGCTGGCACTTCTATGCCGGCCTGTTCGTCATGCCTTTCCTGGTGATCCTCGCGATCACGGGCACGCTGTATTGCTTCCAGCCGCAGATCGAGCCGCTGCTGTATCCGCACCGGCTCGTCGTCGAGCCGCGCGCCACGCCGCGCCTCGATCCCGACGCGCTGCTCGCGAGTGCGCGCACCGCAATGCCGGCCGGCGCGACGCCGGTTTCCGTCCAGGTCTCGACCGCGCCGGACCGCAGCGCGGAGTACGTGTTCCGGCTGCGCGACGGCAGCCGCGAGAGCGTGTACGTGAACCCGTACGACGGCAACGTGCTCGGCACGCTGAGCGTCGAGAACCGCTTCATGCAGATCGACCGGATGCTGCATCGCAAGCTGCTGCTCGGCAAGACCGGCGAACTGCTGATGGAGCTCGCCGCGTGCTGGACCTTCGTGATGATCGGCACCGGCATCGCACTGTGGTGGCCGCGCGGCACGGCGCGCGTCGGGCGCGCATTGCGGCCCGACCTGTCGCTGCGCGGCCGGCCGCTGTGGAAAAACCTCCACGCGACGGCCGGCATCTGGCTCGCGGCCGGCACGGTGGCATTCATCCTGACGGGGCTGCCGTGGTCGGGTTCGTGGGGCAAGAACTTCAAGGCGCTGGCCGCGACCGTGAACCTCGGCGCGCCGGAAGGCGCATGGGGCGGCGCGTCGGTGCGCTCGACGCGCCCGGGTGCCGCCGCGGCGCCCGAGCATGCGCCCGCGCAGGCCGCCGCACCCTCGGGCCATCACCACGAATCCGGCGAATCGATGCCGGGGATGGTGATGGACGACCTGCCGTTGCCGCAAACGCCCTGGGCGGTCGGCAACGTGCCCGTCCCGCATTCGCCGTCGGCGCCGACCCCGGCCCCGCTGCCGCTGGCCCGCGCGATCGCGATCGTCGCGGGCCTCGGCGTGACGAGCGGCTACACGCTCGCGCTGCCGTCCGGCGCGGACGGCGTGTTCACCGCGTCGTACTTCCCCGACGACCCGCAGGCCGAGCGGACGATCTATATCGACCAGTACAGCGGCGCCGTGTTGAAGGACATCCGCTACGACGACTACGGCGCGGTATCGCGCGCCGTGTCGTATGGCACGTCGCTGCACATGGGCCGCTACTTCGGGCTCGCGAACCAGATCGTCTGCGCTGTGTTGTCGCTCGGGCTGGCCGCGATGGCCGTCACCGGTACCGTGATGTGGTGGAAACGGCGCCCGGCCGGCAAGCTCGGCGCGCCGTCGCGCGAACGCGGCACGCCGCCGATGCGCGGCTGGATCGCGGGGCTCGTGCTGCTCGGCGTCGTCTTTCCGCTGATGGGCGCGACGATCGTCGCGGTCTGGTTGATCGACCGTCTGCTGTTCGGCCGTGCGGCACGCGCGGCAGCCTGATTCGTCGCGCGCCGGCGCACGCCGCGCGCCGACACGGCAAGCCCGGGCCACGGCGTGGCTCGGGCTGTTCGCGCTCGTGCTCGCGCTGGTCGCGCCGCTGATCTCGCAACTGCGCGCGAGCGCATCCGAATCCGTTAGCGGCCTGCCGGCCGCGCCGATCTGCTCGGCAACCGGCAATACGCTCGTGACGCACGCGGAACCGCATGCGCCCGCCGACGCGCATTTCGAACGCTGCGGTTATTGCGGCCTGCTCGCCGGCCATCCGCCGTTGCAGTACGCGGTGTTCCTGTCCGCCGCCCCGGCCGTGCGGCATGCGCCGCCCGCGCCGCCGATCCCCGCCGCCCGCCCCCCGTCGAAGCGCTACGCGCTCGCCGCCCGCGGGCCACCCTTCGCCCGCGCCTGACGCACCTCGCGACCGCGTCGCCGCACATCGCGCGACACCGTCCGCTTCGCCTGCCCGCCCTGCCGCTGCCCGATGCCGAGCCCGCGCGCGTGACCACGCGCGGCGGCCGGCGCCGCGCATGGCGCGCATCGTGTCCGTTTCATCATCGTCATTCCAACCATACGTACAACGACATGTTTCCCTCGACCCGTATTGCCGTCGCGCTGTCCGGCGCGATCTCCGTGCTCTCCGCGTCAGCCGCATGCGCACAAGGCGCCGCGCCGACCGACGCGCCGACCGCATCGACGCTGCCCGCGATCAACGTCAACGCGACTCGCGCGGCGGACTCGCTGACGTCGAAATCGACCGTCGACCTGAAGCGCACGCTCGACCAGACGGTCGGCTCGGTCGGCTTCGTCGATGCCGACAGCTACCAGAACACCTACGCCTTCACGCTGCGCGACGTGCTGAAGGACGTGCCCGGCGTGTTCGTCGAGAACCGCTACGGCCAGGAGTTGCGCCTGTCGATCCGCGGCTCGGGGATTGCCCGCTCGTATCACACGCGCGGCCTCGAGATCCTGCAGGACGGCATCCCGACCAACCTCGCGGACGGCAGCGGCGACTACTACCAGATCGATCCGCTCGCGCTGCAGGCGGTGCAGGTCTACAAGGGCGGCAACGGCCTCGCGTACGGCGCATCGACCCTCGGCGGCGCGATCGACTTCGTCACGCCGACCGCCCACACCGCCGACGCGCCGAACATCGTGCGCGTGGAAGGCGGCAGCTACGGCACGGTGCGCACGAGCGCGCAGATCTCGCGCGTGATCGGCCCGCTCGACTTCCTCGCGAACTTCAGCGTCAATCATTCGGACGGTTATCGCGATCATTCGAAGGGGCAATACGAGCAGTTCAACGCGAACGTCGGCTACCGGTTCAGCCCGGCCGTCGAAACGCGCTTCTACGTCGGCGTGTACGTCGTCGACCAGCTGCTGCCGGGCACGCTGTCGCTGTCCGACGCGCTGAACAATCCGACCAGGGCAGCGCCGAACGCGATATCGGGCGATCAGGCGCGCAACACGCGCACCGAGCGGATCGCCAACCGCACGACGGTGAAGCTCGATTCGGGCGAACTGCAATTCGACACGTGGGCGATTCACAAGAGCCTCTATCACCCGATCTTCCAGGCGCTCGACCAGGACGGCTGGACCTACGGTTTCGCGCCGCGCTACACCGGCCGCCTGACGCTCGGCGGGATGCGCAACGACCTGATCGTCGGCGCGCGCTTCTTCGGCGGCCGCACGCAGGCGAACCAGTACGTGAACGTCAACGGCGACAAGGGCGCGCAGACGCTCGACTCGACGCAGACGGCGTTCAACTATGAAGCGTACGTCGAGAACCGGCTGTTCTTCATGCCGACCGTCGCGCTGATGACCGGCGTGAAGGCGCTGCATTCGGTGCGCGAGTACATCGACAACGGCGGGCTGCCGCGCGACCCGAACTACCGGTCGACGAACGCGAGCTACAGCGGCGTCAATCCGAAGCTCGGGCTGCTGTGGCAGCCGGACGCGAACACCCAGGCCTACGTCGACATCACGCGCAGCCAGGACGTGCCCGACTTCACCGACCTCACGCAGACCTTCTCGAACACGACGCGCTTCACGCCGCTCGCGGCGCAGCACGCATGGACGATCGAGTTCGGCACGCGCGGCTCGCGCGAGCGCGTGAGCTGGGACGTGACCGCCTATCGCTCGCTCGTGCGCGACCAGTTGTTGCAGTACACGACGAACCCGGACGTGCCGGCGGCGACGTTCAATGCGAACAGGACGGTGCTGCAGGGGATCGAGGCCGGTGCGTCGGTCGAACTGTTGCGCAACGTCACCGGCCGCGGCGTGGGCGACAAGATCACGCTGTCCGGCATCTGGAACCTGAACGACTTCCGCTTCAAGAACGACCCGCAGTACGGCAACAACCGGATCGCGGGCGTGCCGCTGAACGTGCTGCGCGCGACGCTGGGTTACGCGCGCCCGAGCGGCTTCCACATCGCGGCCACGCTCGACTGGGTGCCGTCGGGCGCATGGGCCGACGATGCGAACACGTTGCGCGTGCCGAGCTACGCGCTGCTCGGGCTGCAGGCCGGCTACGACTTCCGCAACGGACTGTCGCTGTTCGTCGACGCGCGCAACCTGACCAACAAGCGCTACGTCAGCGACATCAGCACCGTCGCGAATGCGCGCACCGCGAACACCGCGATCTTCTATCCGGGCGAAGGACGCAGCGTGTTCGCCGGCATGCGGTACGCGTTCTGATGCGCCGCCTGCGGTATCGCTCGTTACACAGATTCAAAGGAAACCGAAACATGAAGTTCAGTTCGATGCTGCCCGCCGCCTTGCTCGCGGCCTTCGCGCCGGCCGGGCAGGCCCAGGAAAGCGACGCAGCGAACACCGGCGCCACGCTTGCACCGATTCGCGTCAACGCGCAGAAGGCAACGCCGCTCACGCAACCGCTCGACACCGGCAGCCGTCTCGGCCTGTCGTCGCTCGAAACGCCCGCGAGCGTCGAACAGATCGATCGCAAGACGCTCGACACGCGCGGCGACAGTTCGATCGTCGACGCCGTGAGCCGCGCCGCCGGCATCAGCGCATCGCCGCATCCCGGCAACGGCGGCTCGGAGCTCGGCGCGCGCGGTTTCGTCGGCGCGTCGTCGGTCACGCAGCTCTATGACGGCGTGCGCCCCTACGGCGCGATCGGCATCACCTTTCCGTTCGATACGTGGTCGGTCGACCATATCGACGTGCTGCGCGGCCCGGCTTCGGTGATCTACGGCGAAGGGGCGATCGGCGGTGTCGTCAACATCGTCCCGAAGAAGCCGACGCGCGGCCCGATCCGCAACGAGCTGCAGGCGGGCGGCGGCACCGAGGGCACGGCGCGGGTCGCGTTCGGCAGCGGCGGCGCGATCAACGACAAGCTGTCGTACCGCTTCGACATCAGCGGCAACCGCTCGTCGAACTGGGTGGACCGCGGCAACTCCCGCAACCTGTCGATCTCCGGTGCGCTGCGCTACGACGTGACGTCCGACCTGTACGTGACGGCGTCGTATGCGCAGGGCTTCCAGCATCCGATGCAGTATTTCGGCGTGCCGCTCGTCAACGGCGCGCGCGATCGCGCGCTCGACAAGAAGAACTACAACGTCGGCGACAGCGACATCGCGTTCCGCGACAGCTGGGCGACGGTATCGGCGAACTGGCAGCCGAGCGACAGCCTGAACGTGACGAGCACGCTGTACCGGATGAAGAGCAACCGTCACTGGAAGGATGCGGAGTACTACACGTACCTGCCGTCGACCGCGCAGGTCCGGCGCAGCAGCTACACGGAAATCTTCCACGACCAGGAGCAGTACGGGAACGTGACGGCGGCCACCGTGACCACCGCGCTGCTCGGCATGCGCAACACGTTCTCGACGGGTGTCGAGTTCAATCACACGACGTTCCAGCACGACAACAACGCGCCCTATTCGGGCACGTCGACGGTCGACCCGTTCAGCTTCGATCCGGGCAGCTTCATCAACACGGCCGGCACCTATCCGAAGTACCGCAGCCAGGCGAACCAGTACGCGCTGTTCGCCGAGAACCGGCTGGCAATCACGCCGCGCTGGTCGGTGATCGGCGGGCTGCGCTACGACCACGCGAGCGTGAATCGCGACGATCTCGTGAACGGCGGCGCGTTCACGAAGGTGTTCGCGAACACGGGCTGGCGCATCGGCACCGTGTACGACGTGCAGCCGGGCCTCGCCGTGTACGGCCAGTATTCGGTCGCGGCCGACCCGATCAGCTCGCTGCTGTCGCTGAATGCGTCGAAGGCGAACTTCACGCTCGCGACCGGCCGGCAGATCGAAATCGGCGTGAAGCAGTCGTTCCTGGACGGCAAGGCGGAATGGACGCTCGCGGCATACCGGATCGTCAAGAGCAATCTGCTGACGGCCGATCCGCTGAACCCGAACCAGTCGATCCAGGTCGGCCGGCAGTCGTCGCGCGGGCTCGAGGCGACGGTCGGCGCGGAGATCGCGAAGGACTGGCGCGTCGACGCGAACGTGTCGATCCTGCGCGCGAAATACGACGACTTCCAGCAGACGTCCGGCGGCACGACGGTCTCGCGCGCGGGCAACGTGCCGGTGTCGGTGCCGCAGCGGCTCGCGAACCTGTGGGTGAGCTGGCGCTTCGCGCCGGACTGGACGGGCATCGCGGGCGTCAGGTACGTCGGCAAGCGCTTCGCCGATACCGCGAACCAGCTCGTGATGCCGTCGTACACCACCGTCGACCTCGGCCTCGCATGGAAACCGCGCAAGGACACGACGATCACGGCGCGCGCGTACAACGTGTTCAATCGCCGCTTCGTGCAGTCCGCGTACTACAACGAGACGCAGTACCTGCTCGGCAACGACCGGCGGCTCGAAGTGCTCGCGAGCTACCGGTTCTGACGCGGCGCGCGTGCCGCCGGCACAGGCACGGCGGCGCGCATGTCACGCACGCGTGCCCGCCGCGCGCCCCGCCATCCACTTCCGGTAGCGCCGTGTCTGGCACTGCGCGGCCAGTTGCTGCCCGACCAGCGCGCGCAGCGGCGACACCTGCGGGTGCGTGCGCCGGCCTTCGCTGAGCCGCGTCAGCTGGAACTTGACGACGGCCATGTTCGCCAGCGCACCCAGCGCCTTGTTCTTCCACCGGATCGGCTGCAGCACCGGCGCGCTGTCCTTGCCGGCCCGCCAGTCGCGCGGCAGGTTCGGGTCGATCGACAGCGCGGTCGCGATGCCGACCATCGCCACGCCGCTGTCCACCACCTGCTCGGCCACCGCGCGGCGCCGGATGCCGCCCGTGACCATCAGCGGCATCTGCGCGACCGCCGTGATGTCGCGCGCGAATTCGAGGAAATACGCTTCGCGGGCCAGCGTGCGCCCGTCGCGCGCCTCGCCCTGCATCGCCGGCACTTCGTAGCTCCCGCCCGACAGTTCGACGAGATCGACGCCGAGCGGATTCAGCAGTTCGACCACGCGCTTCGCATCGTCCGCGCTGAAGCCGCCGCGCTGGAAATCGGCCGAGTTCAGCTTGACCGCGACCGCAAATTCCGGCGGCACCGTCGCACGCACGTCCCGCACGATATCGAGCAGCAGGCGTGCGCGATTCTCGATGCCGCCGCCCCACTGGTCCTGCCGGCGATTCGTCAGCGGCGACAGGAACTGGCTCAGCAGATAGCCGTGCGCCGCGTGAATCTCCACGCCGGTGAAGCCGCTCTGCTGCGCAAGCTGCGCGGCGCGCACGAAGCGCCGCTGCACATCGTCGATATCGGCTTGCGTCATCTCCTTCGGCACCGGGAACTGCTTCGACAGCGCACCGAGCTCGAGCGGCACGGCCGACGGCGCGAGCGTCGTCTGGCCGAGCGCCGCCTGCATCTGGCGCCCCGGGTGATTGATCTGCATCCATACGTGCGCGCCGCCCGAGCGCGCCACCTCCGCCCAGCGACGGAAGCGGCCGAGATGCGCGTCGCTCTCGAGCACGACCCCGTTCGGCCCCGTCATCGCGCGGCCGTCCACCATCACGTTGCCGGTCAGGATCAGGCCGACCCCGCCGTCGGCCCACGCCTGGTACAGGCGCAGCAATGCGTCGGATGGCGCGTGGTTCGCATCGGCCATGTTCTCTTCCATCGCGGCCTTGGCCAGACGGTTCGGAATCACCGCCCCGTTGGGCAGTGTCAGCGGCGTAAACAGGTTCATGGAGGGCACCCTCGATTGACGATGCCCAACGATAACTTTAAAGTCAACTTCAAGGTCAAGCCCCCTCGGAGCACCGCATGAAAATCGGCGAACTGGCACGCATCAGCGGCATCGCGGCGTCGCGCATCCGCTTCTACGAAGCAAGCGGCCTGCTCGAACCGGCCCGACGGCAGGCAAACGGCTATCGGGAATACGGGTCGGAAGCGTTGACGCGGCTCGCGATCATCGACCGCGCGCAGCGCGCGGGTTTTACGCTCGACGAAATCCGCGCGGTGCTGCCGCCCGATCTCGGCGCGTGGCCGCGCGACGAACTGCTGGTCGCGCTGCGCCACAAGGTCGACGAAATCGTGCTGCTCGAACAGCGTCTCGCGCAGAACCGGCAACATCTCGAGACGCTGATCGACGAAATCGAGAACAAGCCGGCGGGCGAGGATTGCGCGGGCACCGCGCAACGGATGCTCGACCGGCTGTGCGCGCAGGCCGACGCACCGCCGGCGCCCACGCCCGTGCCGGCCCCGAGGCCGACGCGCAAGCGCGCATGACCGGTTACACTGCGCCCCCGACGAACAATCAACCCGCGCTGCGGCGAGACGAGTCGGCGCGTGTGCGCCGGCTTTCGCGGCGCGACCTCCAGACCCGATCCGCATGACGATCTCCCGCATCACAGGATGTCTCGTCGCCGCGCTGCTGACGTTCGGCATCGGCGGCACCTACGCCGCGACATGCGGCGACACGCCTTCTTCGATCCGTTGCCCGGATACACCCGATCTTCCGGACGACATCGTCGCGCAGCTTCCCGCCGGCTACGAAGCGCTGGATGCCGCGTCGGGGCGCCTGACCGACAGCTCCCGCATCGGCTATGTCGTCGTCGCGCACCAGCCCGACGATTCGATGCGCAACGCATCGCCGCGTCCGCTGATGATCTTCCTGCCGGGCAAGGACGGGCACTACCGGCTCGCGGCACGCAACGACACCGTGATCATGAAAGCCGACGAAGGCGGGATGGGCGACCCGTATCTCGATGGCGTCGCCGAGAACGCGCTCACGATCGAACCCCGCACCTTCACGGTCGAACAGGGCGTATTCGCGGGGCCGAGCCACTGGCGCGACCGCGTGACGTTTCGCTACGACGCCGCGCACCGCACGTGGGTGTTCCATCGCGAAGTCATGCGGAACTGGCGGCTCAACGACGACCCGAACGGCGATGCGCTGAAAGCCGACCCGGTGCGCGTCACGCGCGCCAATGCGGCGAAAGCCGTCACGTTCGAAGCGTGGCGGCCGGGTTACTGGTGTGATTCTGCCGAGCGGCGCGGAACCGATCCGGCTTGCAGCAAGCCGCATTGACGAATGCGTAGCTGTACGAATGATGCTGCGGGCGCGCTTGCGGGCAAGCGATATGCGTGGATGCTGCCGCACCACAAGGGCGGCGTGTCTGCCGGCACGTGGCATCGTTAGCGGCCGTGCGGATTTCCTTACGTCGCAGGTAATCGACGCGCGCCGCCCGCACCGTGATCATGGCTCCATCGACTCACCTCACGCCACGGAGCCCGCCATGACCGCCTACGCCATCGCCCACCTGCACGACGTCGAGATGTGCGACGACATCGTCGAGTACCTCGAACGCATCGACGGCACGCTCGCGCCGTATGACGGCCATTTCGTGATTCACGGCGCGCGGCCGGAGATACGCGAAGGCGTGTGGCGCGGCGACCTGATCGCGATCGCGTTCCCCGATCTCGCCACCGCGCGTGCGTGGTACGAATCGGCTGCGTACCGGCAGATCCAGCCGCTGCGCGCGCGTCACGCGAGCGGCCCGCTGATCCTGATCGACGGCGTCGACGCGCGGCACCGCGCGACCGACATCCTGCGCTGAACCGCGACCGCAGCGACGCCGGCGGCGCTTACGACGCGTTGCGCTCCATCGGCTCGCCGACGACGAACCCGCCGCCCTGGAACCGCTGCGCGGGATCGTCGTAATCGGCGGTCGGCGCCGCCACCGGGAACAACCCGGCGAACTGCTCCGAACTGTCGCGCGGGCGGAAGCCGAGGAAGCCGGCCTTCGTGTTGTCCCACCACTTCACCGGGTTGTCCGACGCGCCGTACACGATCGCATGCCCGACGCGGTTCGTCAGCAGCGAGCAGCGCACGAGCTCGATGAAGTCGCGATAGCTGAGGAACGTCACGAGCATGCGCGGATTCTTCGGTACTTCGAACGACGACCCGATCCGCAGGCATACCGTCTCGATCCCGAAGCGGTCGAAGTAATAGCGCGACAGCGATTCGCCGAAGCACTTCGTCACGCCATACAGGCTGTCGGGGCGCAGCGGCGAATCGGCATCGAGCACTTCCGTGACCGGATGGAAACCGATCGCATGATTCGAGCTCGCGAACACGACGCGCTTCACGCCATGCTTGCGCGCGGCTTCGTACAGGTTGTACGTGCCGGTGATGTTCGCACCGACGAGATCGTCGAACGGCGCATCGACCGAAATGCCGCCGAGGTGGACGATCGCGTCCACGCCGTCGACGAGCTGCATCACGGCCGGGCGATCGGCCAGGTCGACGACGCGGGTTTCTTCATGCGCGGCCGCGTCGCCAAGCGTCGCGATGTCGCTGACGCGCACGACGTCGGCCCAGTCGGCGAGCGCGCCGCGCAACTGGCGGCCGAGGTTGCCGGCCGCGCCCGTCAGCAGCAGGCGCCCGAACGGTTTGCGCGCGCCGGTGGATGAGGCGTTCATCGAATCTCCTTGAATCTGACCTGAAATCTGACTGGATCGGAAAACGTTTTCCAACTATACGCGGGAGCGCAGCCGAACGTCAATGGCCGAACCCGCTCGCAGCCATCCGCACTTTCCCGATATCGGCGCGTGGCCGCACGGCCCCGTTTTCTGCCACAATCCGGCGTTATCGAACGAAAACGTTACCCTCCGCATGAAAAAAGTTTCCCCGACGATCCGCGACGTGGCGGCGGAAGCCGGCGTGTCGGTCGCGACGGTATCGAAGTACGTGAACGGCACGCAGCGCTTTTCGCCGACCGTCGAAGCCCGGCTCAAGGAGGCGATCGACCGGCTCGGCTACCGTTCGAACCCGCTCGCGCGCTCGATGATCACCGGCCGCACGCGCACCATCGGCCTCGTGATCCTCGACATCAGCAACCCGCACTTCACGAACGTGGTGAAGGGGGCGAACCGCGTCGCGCTGCAGCACGACTACACGCTGCTGCTCGTCGATACCGAGGAGAGCCAGGCACGCGAACGCTCGCTGATCGAGGCGCTCGCGCAGCGCGTCGACGGGCTGATCGTCAGCACGCGGATGCCCGACGACGAAGCCGGCTGGATGCTCGACCTCAACAAGCCGCTCGTGCTGCTGCGCCGCAGCCCCGGCCTGCCGATTCCGAGCGTCGGCATCGACAACCGGCTGTCGACCTACATGCTCGCGCGCCATCTGCTCAATCTCGGCCACACGCGCATCGCGTATCTCGGCTTCGGCACCGCGCGCGTGAACGACGAGCGGATCCAGGGCGCGCGCGACTGCCTCGCCGAAGTCGGGCTCACGCTCGACGTGCACGATGCGCATGCGCCGACCGCCGAGGCCGGCGAGCGCGCGTGTTCGCGCGTGATGCTCGGGCCGCAGCGTCCGCAAGCCGTGATCTGCTACAACGACCTGATCGCGCTCGGCTTCATGAAGGAAGCCGCGTCGCTCGGCTTCCGGCTGCCGCAGGACGTGTCGGTCGCGGGCATCGACAACGTGCCGTACGGCGAATACGCGGCGCCCGCGCTGACGACCGTCGACATCCAGAGCGAGAACATGGGCGAGCTCGCGATGCAGAAGCTGATCGACGCGCTCGCGGGGCGCACCGATGCGAGTTATTCGACGTTCGAGCCGCGGCTGATCATGCGCGCGTCGACGGCCGCGGCCGGTTGAGCTCCCTGCCCCGCGCCTCCAAAGGAAAACGCGCCGCCCAAGGGCGGCGCGTTCGTTTTCGGATATGCGATGACGTGACTACGCGATCACGCCTTCACGCATCGAGTTGCGCCGGCTTCATCTTCGGCGTGAGCATGTGCATCACGGCCAGCGCGAGCAGGTAGGCCGACGCGCCGATCGCGAACAGCACCCAGTAGTGGCCCGTGCGCTGCAGCACCTGGCCGATCACTTCCGAGAACAGCACGCCGCCGATCGAACCGGCCATCCCGCCGATCCCGACCACCGAGGCAACCGCACGGCGCGGAAACAGGTCGGACGCCGTCGTGAACAGGTTCGCCGACCAGCCCTGGTGCGCGGCGGCGGCGAGGCCGACGATCAGCACCGCGCCCCACAGGCTCTGCACCTGCGACACGAACGCGATCGGCAGCACGCAGCACGCGCAGATCAGCATCGCCGTCTTGCGCGCGCGGTTCACGCTCCAGCCCGCGCGCAGCAGCATCGACGACAGCCAGCCGCCGCCGATGCTGCCGACCGTCGTCAACGCATAGATGCAGACGAGCGGCAGGCCGATGTGCTGCATGTCCATCCCGCGCGATTCGTTGAGCCACTTCGGCAGCCAGAACAGGTAGAACCACCACACCGGGTCGGTCAGAAACTTGCCGATCAGGAACGCCCACGTTTCGCGCTTGCGGATCAGTTCGCCCCAGCGCGGCGCGCCGGCGTTCGCGTTCGCCGCGTCGAGCGCTTCCGCTTCGTCGCGCGGCTCGTCGTATTCCGCGGCGAGCGCGCGCGTATCGGCCTGGCGATAGAGCACGAGCCACACCGCGAGCCACACGATGCCGATCGCGCCGATGATCACGAACGCCGCACGCCAGCCGTAGGCCACCGCGATGGCCGGGATAATCGCCGGCGCGAACACCGCGCCGATGTTCGCGCCCGAGTTGAAGATGCCGGTGGCGAGCGCACGTTCGCGGCGCGGAAACCATTCGGCCGTCGTCTTGATCGCGGCCGGGAAGTTGCCGCCCTCGCCGATCCCGAGCAGCGCACGCACGAACGCGAAACCCATGACCGAGCCGACCGCCGCGTGCAGCATCGCGGCGATGCTCCACACGAGCATCGCGACCGCGTACGAGACGCGCGTGCCGAGCCAGTCGACGATCCGACCGAAGCCGAGCAGGCCGAGGGCATAGAACGCGGAAAACGCCATCACGATGCGACCGTACTGCACCTGGGTCCAGCCGATGTCGTGCTGGAGCATCGGTGCGAGCAGGCCGAGGATCTGCCGGTCCATGTAGTTGATCACGGTCGCGAAAAACAGCAGCGCACAGACGGTCCAGCGGTAGCGGCTGGCGGCCGCGCGCACGGCGCCGACGACGGCAGATTGCATGAATGTCTCCGATGCGCGGCCGCGCCCGTCGCGCCGCACGGTATTCGTTGACCGGCGACCGGCGCCGGGGCGGACGGGGCGCGCTGTCGCGCACGGCCGAATCCGCCGATCAATCTGGAAAACGTTTTTCAAAGGATAGGTCGTCAGCCGGCGCCCTGTCAGTCGGGGATTTCGATGAGTCATCTCAAATTGGTCGCGGCAAAAGAGACGACTGTTTTGCAATGTGGCATTAACCGTTTTTCCGGGATTTTCCCGCGATCAGGGTGAGCGCACGGTCACGGATGCACATGTCCGAATCCGGCCAGGATCGGGGCCGGGATGGTTTACAGTCGCCCCATGCGCGTCGATTCCCCTCGCCTGCCGCGACGCCGCGCAGCACAACCCCACCCATGAGCCACATGAAACGCCCTGCCATTACTTTTGCTCTCGTTGCCGGATGCCTGGCGGGCCGCGCCACGCGCGATCTCGCCCCCGCGTCGGGCGAAGCAAGTGCCGAACCGCCGCGCCGCATGCGGCGTGCCGGGCGCCGTGGCGCGCGTATGCCGCTCGTGCGGCCCTTTCACGAAGAGATGTTGCGATGACTCCCGCTCACCTGATTCCGAGCCCGCTGGGCGACATCGCGGTACGTATCGAGGACGATGCGCTGACGGGCCTCTACTTCGTCGGCCAGAAATACTTCCCGCCGGTTGCGATCGTGACCGAAGCGGACGCGCTCGCGACGCCACCGATCGCGCGCAAGGTCGCAGAAGAAATCGCCGAGTATTTCACCGGCACGCGCGAAACGTTCTCGGTGCCGATTCAACTGCGCGGCACCGCGTTTCAGCGACGTGTATGGAAGGAACTGCTCGCGATTCCGTTCGGCGAACTCGTGACGTATGGCGACATCACCGAGCGCGTCGGGTTGCCGATGAGCGGCGCGCGCGCCGTGGGCGGCGCGGTCGGGCGGAACCCGGTGTCGATCATGGTGCCGTGCCATCGCGTGGTCGGCGCATCGGGCAGCCTGACCGGTTATGCGGGCGGCATCGACCGCAAGCGTGCGCTGCTGTCGCTCGAAGGCGCGGAGTTCGAGCGCGGCACCGGCGATCCGGTACAGCAGGCGCTCGCGTTCTGAGCGAGGGCGGGCCGCCGCGTCACGCGCTCAGCACGGGCCGGCGCGCTTCACGCTTCGCATACGCGCCGGGCGTCACGCGGAATTTCGCCTGGAACAGCGCGATGAACGACGACGTCGAGTCGTAGCCCAGTTGCGCGGCCACCGCGCCGATCGGCTCGCCCGCCTCGAGCAGCGGCAGCGACGCCAGCAGCCGCACCGCCTGCCGCCATTCGGTGAACGACAGCCCCGTGTCCTGCCGGAACAGCCGCGACAGCGTCCGGCGCGTCGCACCGACCTGATGCCCCCATTCGTCGAGATTGCGCGTATCGCCCGGATACGCATGCAACGCACGCGCGATTTTCAGCAGACGCGGATCGCGCGGCAGCGGCACCGTCAGCGGCGCCGCCCGCATCCGTGCGATCCGGTCGGCGATCAGGCAGACGAGCGCACCGTCCGGCCCCGTCTCGTCGTAGTTCACCGGCAATTCGGCCGTGGCGATCACCAGCTCGCGCAGCAGCGGCGTCATGCAGAGGATCGCGCAATCGTCGTGCACGTCGTCGCGCGCGATCGCCGCATCGAGATACAGGCTGTGGAACGCGACACAATCACGCGTCGACACCGCATGCGGCACGTGCGGCGGTATCCACATCGCATAGTGCGGCGGCAACAGCTGCCGGCCCGACGGCGTCGACACCTCGAGCACGCCGCTCGTCGCATACATCAGCTGCGCCCACGGATGACTGTGCGCGTCGACGCTCGCGTTGCCGGGAATCTCGAACGCACGCACATACAGCGGCCTCGGCAGGCGTGCCATCGGCGGCACCGCGTAAGGGTCACCCGATTGTCCCGCCAGCAACATAAGACGTCCTCCGAAGGTCATTGCACGAACGAGCGCGATGCTACCGTGGCGACTCTTCTTTCACACGGCTTCAGCCCATGAGCGCTCATACCCGCACCACCCGCAAGACCGTCACCGCGATCCGTTCGACCAAGGGCGTCGGCAGCCTCGTCTCGCTGACCGCCTACTCCGCGCCGATGGCGAAACTCGTCGACGAAGTGGCCGACGTGATCATCGTCGGCGACTCCGTCGGCATGGTGCTGTACGGGATGCCCGATACGCTGCGCGTCACGCTCGACATGATGATTGCACATGGCGCGGCCGTCGTACGCGGCGCCGCGCAGGCGTGCGTCGTCGTCGACCTGCCGTTCTCGACTTATCAGGAATCGCAGGCGCAAGCGTATCGCTCCGCCGCGCGCCTGCTCGCCGAAACCGGTGCGCAGGCCGTGAAGCTCGAAGGCGGCAGCGAGATGGCCGACACGATCCGCTTCCTGACCGAGCGCGGCATCCCGGTGATGGCGCACGTCGGCCTCATGCCGCAGCAGGCCAACGCGACGGGCGGCTTCCGCGCGCAGGGGATGGACCCGCGCTCGGCCGCGCAGGTGTTCGACGCCGCGTGCTCGGCCGAACGGGCCGGCGCGTTCAGCGTCGTCATCGAAGGCACCGCCGAAGCGCTCGCGCGCCACCTGACCGAAACGCTGACGATCCCGACAATCGGCATCGGCGCATCGCCGGCGTGCGACGGGCAGGTGCTCGTGACCGAGGACATGATCGGCGCTTTCGATGCGTACACGCCGCGCTTCGTGAAGCGTTACGCCGATGCGAACGCCGTGATGCGCGACGCGATCCGCCGGTATGCGCACGACGTGCGGCAGCACGTGTTTCCGGAGCCCGCGCATTGCTTCGGATATGGCAAGCCGCTGCAGCTGATCGAAGCCGCCGACGCGGCCGCGTAATCGAATCGCGAGCGCATCGCGGACGCACGGCGAACCGTGCGATCGCTTCACGCGCGCTTGCGCATCGCATGCGTGACCCGCGCGTTCGCCTCGAATTTCGCGCGATGTGTCGAGAAGAACGTCCGCACGTTGCGGACGTTCGATGCGCCGGTGAACAGCCGGCGCGCGAACTCGTCGTATTCGGCGACGTCGGCCAGATCGGCCACCACGACGAAATCGGGCCCCGGCGACACGCGGTAGCACTGCGTGACCGCCGGCTCCGCGCACACGTACGCTTCGAACGCGTCGTAGTCTTCCGCCGTCTGCCGGTCGAGACTGATCTCGATCAGCGCGGTGACGGCCGTGCCGATCGCCACCGGGTCGAGCACCGCGACCTGCCGGCGGATCACGCCCGCCTCCGTCAGCCGCCGCACGCGGCGCATGCAGGTGGGCGGCGACGACAGCGCGCGCTCGGCGAGTTGCAGGTTCGACACCGACGCGTCGTCCTGCAGGATCGCGAGAATGCGCAGGTCGAGATCGTCGAGGGTGATGCCGGCCATCGGCGGCTCCTTTCGGTCAGAGTGTGAAATTTAATTTCAACATGATAGATGATCCGTTATCCATTTCATTTATTTGTGTATTTTGAAATTTAATTCCATCCGACGACCTCTACCATCGCTCTCACTGATCCAGACAGGACATTTACGGAGCGCGATATGTGTGGAATTGTCGGGGCGGTCGCCCAGCGGGACATCCTGCCGAACCTGGTCGACGGCCTGAAGCGGCTCGAATACCGCGGTTACGATTCATGCGGCGTGGTGGTCTACCGCGACCGGGCGCTGGCGCGCGCCCGCAGCGTCGACCGCGTCGCGAACCTGCAGCGCGAGATCGCCGGGCAAGCGCTGTCGGGCTACACCGGCATCGCGCACACGCGCTGGGCCACGCATGGCGCACCCGTCACGCTCAACGCGCATCCTCACTTTTCGCCGAGCGACGCGAACGCGCGCATCGCGCTGTCGCATAACGGGATCATCGAGAACTGCGATCAACTGCGCGCCGAACTGCAGGCGCAAGGTTACGTGTTCGCGAGCCAGACCGACAGCGAGGCGATCGCGCACCTGGTCGACCACCTGTACGACGGCGATCTGTTCGATGCGGTACGGCGCGCGGTCGCGCGACTGCGCGGCAGCTATGCGATCGCGGTGATGTGCCGCGACGAGCCGCACCGGATCGTCGGCGCGCGCGACGGGATGCCGCTCGTCGTCGGTGTCGGTGAGGGCGAGAATTTTCTGGCGTCCGACGCGATTGCGCTGTCGGGGATCACCGATCGGATCGCGTACCTCGAGAACGGCGACGTTGCCGATATCCAGCTGCATCGCTACTGGATCGTCGATGCGGACGGCCAGCGCGTCGAGCGCGCGGTGCAGCGGGTCGCCGCGCATAGCGGCGCGGCCGATCTCGGGTCGTATCGCTACTACATGCAGAAGGAGATCTTCGAGCAGCCGCAGGCGGTGGCCGATACGCTGCTCGACGTGTCTTCGATCATGCCGGAGCTGTTCGGCGATGGTGCGTGGCGGGTTTTCAACGACGTCGATTCGGTGTTGTTGCTCGCATGCGGCGGGAGTTATCACGCGGCGCTCACGGCGAAGTACTGGATCGAGAGCATCGCGAAGCTGCCGGCCAGCGTGGAAATTGCGAGCGAGTTTCGTTATCGCGACAATGTGCCGAACCCGCGCACGCTCGTCGTCGCGGTGTCGCAAAGCGGCGAGACCGCCGACGTGCTCGGCGCCGTGCATGTCGCGAAGCAAAGCGGAATGATGCATACGCTCGCGATCTGCAACGTTGCGACGAGCGCGTTGATGCGGGAATGTGCGCTGCAGTTCGTCACGCGCGCGGGGGTCGAGATCGGGGTGGCTTCGACGAAGGCTTTTACGACGCAGCTCGTCGCGCTGTTTCTGCTCACGCTATCGCTTGCGCAAGTGCGTGGGCGGTTGAGCGACGACGCGGAGAAGGAACATCTGCGGGCGCTGCGGCATCTGCCCGATGCGATGTCGAAAGTGCTCGCGCTGGAACCGAAGATCATGGCGTGGTCGGAACTGCTCGCGAGACGCGACAACATGCTGTTTCTCGGGCGCGGGATGCATTATCCGATCGCGCTCGAGGGCGCGCTGAAGATGAAGGAGATTTCTTATATTCATGCGGAGGCTTATCCGGCCGGGGAGCTTAAGCACGGGCCGCTGGCGCTCGTCAGCAACGAGATGCCGGTGATTGCGGTGGCGCCGAATGACATGCTGCTCGAGAAACTCAGGTCGAACATGCATGAGGTCAGTGCGCGGAATGGCCGGCTTTTTGTTTTTGCGGATGTGGACTGCGGGTTGGTGCCGGGGGATGGGATCGAGGTGATTCGGCTCAACGAATACTACGGGCCGCTTTCGCCGATTCTGCATACGGTGCCGATGCAACTGCTGGCGTATCACGCGGCGCTGGCGCGGGGGACGGATATCGATAAGCCGCGGAATCTGGCTAAGTCGGTGACGGTGGAGTGAGGGGGCGACTAGGCGGGGGCGCTTGGCAATATGGATTAAATGTGCGATTCGCAGACATCGTTTCACTTTTTTGAAGGCCGTTTCTTTGGCGTGTCGGAACCCGTGGCACCCGTAGGGAACACGGGTTCCGACGCGCGCCGATGATGTTCGCCGAGGATTTGGTCGACCCGCCATTCGCGGTGCCGAATTCGCTCTTTCTGCTCGTCGTACGCACCTTCCACCGCTTCCGCGAGAGGTGTGATTTCACCCAGCTCCGCAATGCGGTCAACCGGAGTCTTTCCACCGAGTGAGCCGTGTGGCCGACGCCAGTTGTAGTCGAACTGCCACTCCTCGATTCGCAAGTCGATTGCCCGCTCTGTCGGGGCATGGTGGAACCAGAACTCGTTCAGGTCAGTAAGCTGCGAACGTTCAACTTTGCCATTGAGGTGCGGCGAGCGTGGTGGAATTGGCCGGAATTTTATGCACTCGTTCATCAGGCGCCGCTGCACGGATTCAGCGAAGAACTCACCGCCGCGATCGGTCTGGATACGTTGAATCGGAAACGGCATCTCCTCGATGACGCGATCAAGGAAAAACAGCGTATTTCGGGCATTTCTACGGGGGTAGACGGCCAGCACACGAAAGCGTGAACAGTCGTCGATGGCCGTGTACTGGTAGACACCTCGTGCAATCTTCATCGTGTCCATCTGGACGCGGTCTCCGGGAACTGGACGGCTGTAGCGCCTCGGTTGTGCCGGCCTCCTGGGGCAAACCAACGGCTTCACCGACGCTTCGCACAGGACCTTGTGAATGGTCGCAAGGGACAGTTCTCTTTGTTCGTTCAGACGCAATTCGTTCTGAATCCGCCGTGCCCCCTTGCGCTCGGCCCGCAGGCGAAGAATCGTTGCCCGATCAGCGTCAGAGACCTTTCGATTCGGGCTGGTCAGAGGGCGACGGCTTTGAGAGCGAAGACCTTCTTCTCCCGCCTCCTGGTAGCGGCGCAGCCACTTGCGAAGCGTCGGCCTGGAGATGCCACAACGCGTGCACACGAGACCGGCGTTGCCGGTCTCGTGATACATGCGCACCCAACGTAATCGCATCGAGATTTCGCGCTCCATCGCCCCATATTAGTTGAAACGATGTCCGTGAATCACACACTTGACGCTTGTGTCGAGTGTATCTCCAGGATTGAGCGTCTCGTTATCGATGTCGACAGGCGTCTTTCGTACCGTGAGCAACCTGCCGCCGGGGATAAATAGCTGGTCTGCGTTGACGCGCGTGATTTCGCTTGAACTTGTTGCTCCGTCTACCATCGTCGAATTGGCTTCCTGGCTATACCCCTGCTCGCAGACCAAAATCGCGGCCGCTGCCATCACTATGGGCGAAATAAATCGTTTTTTTCTTTTTCACACTTCTTGCCCTCGAATTCGTCGGCTAACCCAACATCTACGCTTAACGGCTGCGAGCCTAGAATCTTTAGCTCGGCTCAAAGGCCTGTCGTCAGGGCAGAAGCTTTTGAGACTTGATATCTGCCAACTTGTGCTTGTTCACAATGACATAGCCTTCTTCCTCATGGTTTTCCAGCGAATCATTGTTGGGGTGCTTGTACCACGAGTGGTCACCGGCGGAAAAAAAGGCAATCGATGTGTCAGAAGCGGGCTTCACAATTTTGTCGGCGCTTGCCTCATCACCATGGTGAGGTACCACGACCGCGTCGTAGTATGCAACGGCGAGCAATCGCATCTCGGTTGCGCTATCTGTTTGCATGCGTCGATATGAGTAATCTCCGGGCAGGAGCGCGCTTTTACCTTGGGTGTGACACACAGCGACCAAGCACTCGCCGTTCTTGTTTGACTTATTCGGTATGCTTCGAACGACGTTCAGGCTGGCGCTAACGGAGACATCCTCTAATAGAGACTGTGTTCCGATGGCAAGTACTTTGTCTTTTATTGCCTTGCTCTTAAAGGGCAAATTCGAATAGTTGTTAGGCACATAAATATGGTCGACGCGTTCAAGCAACTCCGCATCCCAATCGAGAAGTCGCCAGTGGTCAGCATCGAAATGGGAAAGCACCATCGACAACGGATTGAGTCTCTTGACCAAGGGCGACAACTCATTCACAAATCCCACGTCATCATAGACCTTTCGAAGAACGGGCGTCCCTGCTCCGGCATCTATAATGAACCCCGATTCCCCATTGTGAAAGACGGAGCACATGCCTTGCCCCACATGAAATCCTTCAAGGACGTAAGGCGACGACGAATGGCGAGGAGTCGGTGACACCGCGACCGCTGTTCGCAAGGGTGGGACCGCTCGCCCAACCACCGGCGTGATTCCAGAAATCTCGAGGAAAGTCGGTGCGGAAGCCAGGAATAACGGGTAGGCGTATGCTTCACCGGTGTCCACAGTTGTATCCGCGCGGTATGAGACTTCGAGCCACCCGGTCTCGGCATCGTAGAAGCGGACTCGGTTCTCCCGCACCTCTTTCACCGCGGCTCGTTCCCACAAGGGCCACTCCACATCCATGATGAAAACGTCGAAGCTCTCGTCGACGGAGTCAGTTTCGAGTGTGCGCGCAAACTGGTCTGCCGAAATTCCAAAAAGGCGAGCGCATTGCGTGTTATCCCGATAATCTGACCTCGCGTCAATGGCTTCCAGCTTGCAGTACATCACGCCCTCCGGAATTTCATGTTGTTCGCGGCGCTTGTTCGGCACCTCGCTCCCCTGTGTCTCGAGATTACCCCTCTGTGGAAGATGTTCGGTCTTGTCGATTGTAAGTTCGACCGGCCTCGCTTGAGGTAGATTCATGTTAATTAGATGTTCCATTTGCTTTTGCCTGCCCGGTGAAGGAACTTGACAAATATTTCTTTCGTGTGACGTGCACGGTTTTTGTGCGCTGCACATCTTTCAATGCGATGACCATTTTCAGGGCACGTGGTCCACACGGAAGGCTAGCTGTAAGTTCGGCCCACTCGTCCCTGTCTAACGGCTGCATTTTGAAATACTTTACAACCAGTGGTCCTCGACAGAAGGCGTGGCATCGCCAAGCGGTCCAGCGGAGGTTGATTCCATTTCTTCGAGTAATTGGATATTCTTTGAACTCGGTCTCTTTTGAAGTTACCGCACGGCAACGTTTGCGAGACGCGCGGGCCCTCTGCGGGAGGCCACACAGCCATGTCAGGGTTTTCCTCCCGACGTAGGCTCGGACTATCGACATGACTTACAGGTTGCGTATTTTGCCCCGCAGGCAGAGTGCCGGGCTACGAAAAGGAGACCAGACGGAATGGCCGAGACAGCGAACATTGCTGCTATGGCAGAGCGACTTTCCAATGAACTCTTCGCGGAGTTCTTTTGGAGCATCACTGGTCCAATGAACAAGAATTGGAGCTGTGAAAAGAAGGAGCAGCACAAGCTAGACACTCATCCGTCCGACGTGGTCTTTTACTATGACGACCCCTATTCTCGGAATCGAGTTTACGTTAACTGCGACCTAAAAAGCTATGCAAAATCATCAATCACGTTCTCCGCGGTCAAAGGGGCACTTGAGAGCCTGTCCAAACAGGTGTCATGCGCCGAGGTGAGTGACGAATGGCGCGAACTCTACATCCATCCGAACGTCACGCCTTCGATTTGTGGCCTCCTTTTTGTGTACAACCATGACGGCGAGTACGACAAGGATTTCAGGCAGCATCTGAGGAGCTTGAAGAACGCCCAGCTAGATTTGCCGAAGGGCTCGCGGCTCGTCATTCTCGGGCCAGAAGATATCTTCTGGCTCGACAACGTCCGGTACGAAATCGTTCAGATGCGTGGTCGCCGTACGGGCGGCGCTCCATTGCCGGACCCGGCGCACTGCCGTTACTTCTATCCTCAACTCGTTCGGCGCAAAAATCTGGAGCTCGAACATGCCAAGGCGGCAACGCTCGAGATGCTGACTTCCCAGCTCATCATTCTCGAGTACGACCGCACGGGCCACCCTGAACACAAAGGTCTCGTGCTTTTCTATCGTGGCAAAGGCGAGTCAGCAGACGAGTTCACGTACCTGTTCGATTACTTGCGTAGCCTCCAGCTACTCAAAGAGGGCGTCGATATCGAGATGAAGCTTCTCGATGCCTCTCCGGTTGCGCAGCCAATGTTCCAAAAGGCACAGCAGGTCTATATCGACGGACTCTCGGACGCGTCGACGGGGTCGCCATTGGCGGAAAGGGTGAAGCAAATTCAGTACAAGCGAATGTCGCAAGTATTGACTCGCTTCTCGGACATCGAGCTGGGAATGGACTATGTCTGACAACACTCAACAGTTCTATGCGACGGACAAAGACATTTTTGACCTGCTCGCGTGCGCGAAGCGCAGCTTGACGGAAGGGGTTCTCCGGGAAATCGCTCGCGAACGCGGTATCTTTTTTTCACCCCACGACACACGTGAAGATTTGGTTGAAGCCATCTCCCAGTTGCCCTTCACACTCAACGAGCTTCGTGAGGTCATGGGGCGCCGGGAATCGCCTCGCCGGGGTGAAAAGACCACTTCGGTTACGCTCGATGCTGACATACCGATTGACGAGCTGAAGGCTGTCGTGCGTGAGTACAAGGCCGACGTCGGTACCAGCGAGAGGGTCGTCTCTCACTCGAAGGGTACTGACGGCTTGGTCATGAACGTGGAGTACGACGACATGGACTATTCGCGAACGCGCCTCATCCAGCGCCAGCGTGTGGACGCGACCATTGAGTTTATCCAGCAAGGCGGCAAAACCGTCGTCCGCTTGCCAGCATCGGCGAAATCGAAGCAAATTGTTGAAGACCTCACGGGCCGCATCGAAAGCCGTCGTCGCGCTCCAATCACCCGTGAGGCGATTGAACTTGACGCGGACTTCACGGCAGACGAGCGCACGACGTTCTTTATGCGCCTGATATCCGAACTGCCGGCCCACAAACTCAACGGGGTGACGAATCTAAAAATCGCCCCCAGTCTACGTCCCGAGGGCGAGCTAGACGAGGACGACCTTGATGAGGATGCCAGAGCGGAAGCGAGCCAAGAATTGCTTGTAATCGTGCGAAGCATGGCTTTGAGCGGTGAGAATCTCATAGCCTCGAAAGAGTATATGTCGCTGAAGGAACGGGGGTTCTATATAACCTCGGTTACGTGGAAGACCAAGCAAACGACCATCCCCTACGACATACCGCATCTGCACGCCGAATTTGAGGATGGCGAAAACGGCAAGAGCTTCAAGTACTCCGTTAAAGGTGCCTACCGCTTCCAAGAGGGCGAATACACAAAGACCGCGCGTCCCGTTGACGACGGAGAGCGAGAGAGTCTCTATCAACTTATCGAATCTGCGGCACGCGCGATATTGCAGGACATGAGGGCAAAGCGAACGCCAGTCGCGCCCGTTGGGGGAACGGCAGAATGACTCGCTATCGGTGGTTGCAGGCCGACTGGCCACTGCCGGTCCGAGCGCTCGCCAAGCAGATTCGGCAGCGGCCATTCTCAGATGACGGTTCGAACGGATTCATCCTGGACAGGGTCCGCGACGATTTCTTGGAGGCTAGGTACGTTGAGCGCTACGAGTACGATGAGACCGTTGCCGACCCGTTCGGCAAGGAGCTAACTTTCAGGCGCTTGGAGTTTCACCAGACTTCCTTTCGAGCTGGGCCAGATTGGCCTGGATTGGAACTCGTGGATGCGCCTCGGTCGACGCAGAGTCTTGTGAACCAACTCTTGGAGATAACGGATTTCGCTCTTCCGGTTGCTCCGTTGACTGTGGACGTGATGTCTTGGGTCAACGACTTTCAGAAACATTTCGGTAGCCGCGTCGTCATCGACTCGATTCAGTTGGGCGCACTTCAAATTGAGAAAGGTGTTCGGGCAAAAGTGGTGCTGAAAGGAGAAGAAGATGTCCGGTCTGCCTGCAAAGAGCTCATCGCCGGTAGGAAACACGTGCTCGAAAAGCTTCAGTTCCGTGCCGAGCAAGGGCATTTGAGAGCAACCGTGCTTTTGGCAAACAACGCATCGGTCAAAATTGATGGCACCGACCTGCATGACGAAGCTTTGGATGCTCTACGATTAAGTCTGCCGAAGCAGTCTTCTCAATAAGTCCGGAGCAAGCGCCCTTTTGGTGGGCCGGCGGAAAGGGCAATCATGCACCTAACTTCGTCGCTTGCCGCAGGGTCGGCGGGAATATACGGGAGGCAAAGTGCACAGGCCCAGGCGACACCATTTCGTCCCGCGCTTCTATCTCGAGGGCTTCTGCGCCGACGACGAGCGTGCGCTTGCCGTGTACGACCGTATCCGAAATGAGTACCGAGAGCAGCGTCCTGCATAGGTGGCCCATCGCCGTGTGAATCTCGCAATCGTTAGCCAAGCCCAGAACTTCGTGTTCGGTAGAGACATGCCTTTGGTGAGAAGCCTCGTGAGCGCGACTGAAATCAGCAGACGTCAATGGCAGGTGAACACCAGGAACGGAGGGCAAATGACGCTTGAAGACCGCATCGTCCGCTCAATCCGGCAACGCAAGAGTGTGGTCGTTCTCCGCTCCGAGCTTGCCCCGCTTGGTAGCACCGCTCAAGTCGATCGGGTAGCCATGCGCGCCGACTTTTGGGCCAACTCCAAGCGCTGACGAACAGCATCGTTGACCTGGAACAAGCCCGACACGAGTTAGGCCTCCCGGAGCGGAGAGGAATGACCATAGCGGTTGAATTCAAGCCTCGCGGTGTCTACGACTACACAAAGGTCGAGTGGAAACGCGAGGGTATGAACTGTCACCCTCCGGTCAATTCCCGGAGGCGGCCGAACCGGCCCGGACGAAATGATGTTCCATCCTCGTGCGCAGCACGCCATCGAGCGCGGCAAGTCGATCGCGCAGTCGAACCGCTTGCCCTTCCGTCATTTCCCCGAGAACGATCTTCTGCTCGAGAACGTCGCCACAACGGGCGATGGCCCATCGGTCGACCGTGGCGGTTTCACCTTGGAGTACGGCAGCCGCTGTCGACACGATGCCCGGATTCAATCCCGAAACGAGATGAACCGTATGCGTGAGCGTGAAACCGGGAAGGAGGTGCGACCAGTCTTCACAGACGGTCTGGCGGGAAGCAGCGGTATCCTGGCGCATGATTGCTCCGGTTGAGTGGTTATCGAACCGGTGCCAGCGATGCTGCTCCCGTTTCGTTGCCGTAAATCGGCCGCATCGCCTCAAGGGCGTCCACCTTGCCCGGGAGGGCAGGTTGGCGTCGGATAACCCGACTCTGGATGCTTGATTTCTCTCGTTCGACATTCCGAACGATGGTTCATTATATCGAAACGCACGCGTAGCGCAAGAAGTGTCGGGAGAGCGGCACTTTAGCCGGATGACCTCACCGATCCAGCCCTTGTAAGCGAGGCGAAAGGAAGAGCTGTGTCAGTCCTCCTCACCGCCCTCCAACCACACGCGCCCCAAACACCCCGAAACCTACGCCCTCACGCGATATACCGGTTCTTGATCCGAATATCCCGCCCCTTGAACGGCCCCGTATCGTGCTCATGCAGATGCACGACCACCTGTTTCGGATCGAACAGCCTCGACACCTCGCGGAAATCCTGATTCACGCGCTTCATGCCTTCGACCATCTCGCCATGCAGCGCCGCATCGTCGAGCGGCATCGGCGCACTGCCCAACGCCCGTTCGAGATGGAGGTGCAGGAAACTCGTCAACTGCGCATCCTCGGTCGTCGCGAGCTGGAACGTGCTGATCGCGTCATGCAGCACCGGCGAAGCGGACAGAACCTGCTCGATGTCGGACGGGAACACTTTCGCGCCATAGAACGGCACGCTCGAATCGTTGCGGCCGTACACGAACAGGAACGGGAAATGGCTGGTCCGCGCGGCAAAATCCTGCAGGCGCATGCCATGTGCCGACAGACGCCTGTTCAGCTCGCGGAATCGATACGTCCCACCCGAATCGCGAATGTTGTACCGGATCTTCGGCGCGGCGCCCGACTGCCGCCCGATGGTCACCAGCAGTTCGCCATCGTCATTCGTTTCGATCACGTAATCGAGCGCGTTGTACTGGAAGATCATCGGCGGCGTATCGCGGCCGAACAGCTCGCGGCACAGCTCGGGCCGCGTGAGCAACGCACGCCGCAGGCCGATCGTCGTCGGCGTCTCGACGCCGATGTTGATCTCGAGGTCCGACGCGCCATACGACGAGATCACCGTGCTCGCCTTGCGCAGCAGATGGTCGCGCAACGCTTCCGACAACCCTTCCCCGCCGACGATGAAATCGATGTGGTACGCGCTCAGGTCGAGATCGCATTCGTCGACCACCGAGCGGATGAACGGCGGGTAGCCGAATATCAGGTACTGGTATTTCGGCCCGAACAGCTTCAGCGTGTTGATCAGCTTGGCCTTGTCCGGGCCGATCGACTTCATGATGCCGACGTCGACGAGCGACATCGACACGTTCATGCCGGTCGCCCACGGCCCGAGTGCAAAGCAGTTCAGCAGCATCTTGCCGGAGTCGCGGAACACCAGCTGATAGTTCAGTTGCAGGATGCGCTTGACGTCGCTGCGTTCGGCCGCGCTGCGCACCCAGTTGTTCGGCTGCCCCGTCGACCCCGACGATTCGTCGATGACGACACCCGACTTCGGAATGGCGCCACCGTAGCAGCGCTGCTCGATCGAATAGCGCTTGATGTAATTCTCCTTGGTCATGGCGGGCAGGTCCGACAGCCGCCATGTGCCGTCGGCCTTGTAGCCTTCGGCCTTCAGGAACTCGATGTAGGCCGGGCACGACGTGCTCGCCTTGAGGAACGCGACGCGGGCGCGCATGCGGCCGACATAAGCCAGATAGGGCTGAAAAATCGGCGCGTTGAGGAACACATAAAGACGTCCGTCGACGCTGATCACGCGGCGAAGGAACCAGAGCGTCCAGAGAACGGCTTCGAGAAAGAGGCGAATGAGCGTATTCATGCGGATTGCGGCGAATGGGATGGAACCGGCGCATCGACGAGGATGTCGGCAAGCGCCCTGCGCTGGCTTTGCGGCGGCGTACGCGAGTAGCCGACCTTGAACACGAGCCATGCGCGGTCGACCCCGGCATGCGTGCTGAACCACGCGGCGGCGTCGGGGTTCGTGACCAGGTTGCCGTACGGATGCAGATACAGGCCGAGGCTCGTCAGCGCCAGCCAGAAGCGCAGCAGGAAGCGGCCCGACTCGATCGCCTTCTCTGGATTGAAGAAGTCGCCGCTCAACACGCCGATCGCCGGCACATGGCCGAGCTGCGACCGGTACCGGCGCTTGAAATAGAAGCGCGTCGGCTTGAACGTCAGGATCTTCGACAGACGTGCGGACATCCAGAACTCGGCGCGCGACAGGTTCATGCAGCGCCAGTCGAGACCGTCGCGATGTCGGGCAGTCGAACGTTCCGTGAACCGAAACCAGGCCGTGATTTCGTCGTGGTAGTCCGCGACGTTCATGTCATGGAACACGGCGTCGATGTTGGCCGCGATGATCGGCTCGATCAGTTCCGCACCCGACAGGTGCGTATATCGATGCCCCCATTCGTCGGCCAGCGCCGCCAGTTGCGTGACGGCGGCATCCGGCACCGGTATCGGGTCCATCGAAATGCGCGACGTGCGGCGCGCCAGCATCAGCGCAGACGGATCGTCGCGCGACGCATCCGCGTGGGTGTTGGCGGCGAGCCGCAGCGCAGCGAACGGAATCAGCCCCGGCGGCGTCGGCCGGGACAGGATGGCCGCGAATTCCCGCACCGGGCGATGCAGTTGCCATTCGATGCGCAAGCCATGCGGTGCCGCGAGCAGATCGATCGCGTCGATGAACATGCCCATCGCGGACAACAGGAACGCGCCGGTCGTGTCTTCTTTCGGCAGCGTGCGCGTGCCGTCGATGAACAGCTCGGCGCATTCGTCCGAGATCAGTTGCACCCGCCACGGCTGAACATTGTGCGGCGACGGTGCGTGTCGGGCCACGGACAGAATCGTGTGCCAGACAGTAAAGGTTTCTGTGGGAATCCCCGGCATATCTCGTGGCTTCCTTGTTGTTGTGCGGCTGATTGCCGTTGTGGCGCGAGAACCGGCCCCTCTCAAGACCGGGTGAAGCTGTGCGCATCTTACATGAGGGCCGAGGCAGCCTCACGGATGCCCGGGGCGGCAGATCGGCTGCGACGCAACTGTCCGCGCCCCGCAGCATCGTCCGTCGTCACATGCGGAGCTTCGTGGCCGGTCGAAGCTCCGCTCGAGAAACCCGCTACTTCGACAAATGCAGCTTCTTCGACATGACGATGCCGCTCGACTGACTCACCAGCGAGATGTCACGGATATCCATGTGCAACGTGGAGATCCTCGTCGTGATGTCGGTCGGCTCGTCGATACTCGGATCGGCATGCTCGGTTTGTTCCGTCAGGTAAGGCCGAACCAGCCGCCCGGAGAAAACGAGTGCGAATTCGCCACCCGCTCGTGCGTGCTCGGCGGGCGATAGCCGCATGCGGCTACGAATCGCGGTCTTTTTGCCTTGGCCGGAATCGAGTTCGATGATGTCGACGTGCTGGATGTACCCTTTCGCCTTCGCTTCGGGCGCAATCACGAGCCCGCGCCCTCGCGGCCCCGTCGTGACTTTTCTGAGCAGGATGCCCGCCCGGTCGTTGCGCTCTGCGTCGAACAGGTCGACGTCCAGCGTCAACAGGTGCCGGCGTGACGAGTACCTCAGCCCGTACCGCACCGGCACCACGAACGTCACGTCACGATCCAGATCGACGGACGCCAGGTCGGGATTCGGGCCATGCCGGTCGACCGCGCTGGAGACCAGGCCGCGAACCCGGTCGGGCAACGAAGGTGAGTGGGTATTGATGTGCAGCTTTTTCAGCGCATCCCGGATTGCAACCGGGTCGTCGCCGGCTATCGGTCGTGCCGGCGACGTGTCGGAATGGACAGCCGACGCGATGCGCGTCGTGCCGTCCGCAGCCTCCGGCGCTGCATGCGCCGCGACCGGCGCGAGCATCATCGTCAGGGCGACGACGCACGCGAAGTTCGAGCGACCCAATGTGGATTTCCGGTAAAACACGACGAACTCCCGAGGTTCTTGCAGATCGATCAACGACGTGCACTATAGGGTGGAATGATCGGCAACGCACCCGCCGTTCGACATTCACGGATGGGCGGCGCGCCCATCATAGGTTCGTCGTCGGCACGGCGGCAGGCCAACGGACACACTACCGTGTTGCCCGCGCGACAACAACCGGCGGGAAACGCGAAGCGCCCCCCGTCAGGAATCCGCACACTCATCCCCGCCCGTCCTCGCGCCGATACTCCGCCGGCGCCTTCCCCACCAGCTTCCGGAAGTCGCGCGTGAAGTGCGCCTGATCGAAATACCCCAACGCCTGGGCCAGCTCCGCGAGATCGACCGCCTCGCCGCCCGCGAGCTTGTCCGCGGCTTCGTGCAGGCGATAACGACGGATCACCCATTTGGGCGTCACCCCGACATGGCTGGAAAAGAGCTGCTGCAACGTGCGTTCGCTCAACCCCGCACGCTCGGCCAGGTCGCGCACCTGCGTGAGCCCGATGTCCTGCTGCAGCATCTGCAAGATGGCATGAATACGCTCGACCTGCGGATCGGGCGGCGGCAGCACCCGCAACAGCAGCGCCTCGGCCGCCGCCACCATCCCGGCATCGTCCCCGGCGCCGAGCACGGCCGCTTCGGCTTCCGCATCGCCGCAGTCGAACAGCGTCGACACCGGCAGCACCTTGTCGGTCGTCAAATGCACCGGTTTGCCGAAAAACGCCCGGAACGCGCCCGGCCGGAACCGCAAGCCGATCACCCTGCCGGCGCCCGCGAGCGTCGTCTCGAACGCCCCCGACACCACACCGAAGATCCCCGTCTGCCGCCGGTCGAACACCACATTCACGCATGGATACGGCAGTGTGCGCTGCACGTAAGGCGCCTGGCCGCGCAGATCCCATTCGACGATCCAGTGGTGATCCAGCACGCCGGCCAGTTCGGCTCGCGGATGATAGCGATTGAGACGGAAGCGCTGATTGATCGCCTTCGGGCCGACCACGCCCTTGGGCGTGTCGGTCACGTTGTGCAGGTCGGCCATGGTCGGGAACCGATGAAGTGAAGGCGCAATGATGCACCGCCACAGCGGGTTTTTCCAAGACGAGGGGGCGCAACCGTCCTACATTCGAATCCCTGTCGACGAACGCACCCACCGGAGCCCGCCATGCCGCAAGACCGTCACCTGACCCTGTTCCACTCTCCGCGTAGCCGCTCGGCCGGCGTGCGGATGCTGCTCGAGGAACTGAGCGCCGATTATGAATTACGCGCGTTCGATCTCTCCACCGGAAAACACCGTGACGCCGAATACCTGCGCATCAATCCGCTGGGCAAGGTTCCCGCGCTGCGTCACGGCGACGTGATCGTCACCGAGCAGGCGGCCGTCTACCTGTATGCGGCGGAACTGTATCCGGAAGCCGGCCTGTCGCCGACGCCGGGCGACGCGCTGCGCGGCCCCTATCTGCGCTGGATGACGTTCTATGGTTCGTGTTTCGAGCCGGCCCTCGTCGACCGATCGATGAATCGCCCGCCCGCGGCCTACTCGACGTCGCCCTACGGCGACTTCGATACCGTCGTCGGCACAATCGATGCGCAACTGGCGAAGGGGCCTTACCTGCTGGGCGAGCGCTTTACCGCAGTCGACGTGCTGTGGGGCTCGGCGCTGAACTGGACCACGATGTTCAAGCTGGTGCCCGAGACGCCGCGCATTCGCGCCTACATCGATCGCGTGCTAACACGCCCGGCCATCCAGCGCGCGCAGGCGGCGGATGCCGCGCTGGCGGCGGAACAGGACAAGGCCAAAGAGGCGGCCGCCGCAGCGGAGTAGTTCATTGGCGGGCCGACCTTGGCACCGGATCCGCCCGCCGCCCCGTCAAAACACCGTATGCAGCCCCACCCGCGCCACCGTCTGGTTCGCCGAACCTGAAGCCCCGTTCGGATCCAGCACGCCATTGACCTGTGCATTCGCGCCGCTGTTCGCGCGTTGGTAGTCGGCCGACACATAAACCATCGTCCGCTTCGAAAACAGGTACTGAAGCGCCACACTGACCTGATGCGCGTGGTTGTCGTTCACCGCTTCGTTGCCCTTCATGTACATGTACTTCGCGCCCAGCACGACATCCGGCCTGATGTGCCACAGCCCGCCGGTCTCCGCCATCCACACGCCGGCATCGTTGAACGCGTTGTGCACGGTCGTCACCAGCGCACTCGCGGTCACGGCACCGAAGTCGTAATGCATCCCGACACCCCAGTTGCGCACGCTGGTGGACGGCACGCCAGGCGCGGGACCGTACTTCTCGTTCGTGTAGGCCGCACCGACCCCGAACGCCCCCATCTCGTAGTTCACCCCGGCGCTGACCGCATTGTCCGCGCCGACCGAGCCGGCCACCCCGCCGAACGCGTACATCACGCCGCCGGAAAAACCCGCGATCGTCGGCGAACTGTACTTGACGGAATTCGCGATCGGCTTGCTGCCTGCCGTGCGATCCCAATCGAACGCACCGGTCGGATTGTCCGGCAGCGCGAGACGCTGGAACGGGCCGTTGCGAAAGCCGTACAGCCCCGAGATATCCCGTGCGATCGCATTGCCCTTCGAAAAGAGCGAATCCACCATGAAGTCGTACTGGTTGCCCAGCGTGATGCTGCCGAACCGGTTGCTTTCCAGGCCCACATACGCGTTGCGTCCGAAAATCCCCGTGCCGACGATGCTGCCGTTCGCCATCGAGAACTGGTTCACGAGCGCGAACGTCGCGCGATACCCGCCACCGAGGTCTTCAGTCCCGCGAAAGCCGAAGAGATTGGGCGCGAATATGCCGTCGTCGAACTTGACGTTCTTTCCGCCGCCCTCGTTGCTGACATAAGAAATGCCCGCGTCGATCAGACCGAACATCGTCACGCTGCTCTGCGCCGATGCGCCGTGCGCCACGGCAAGCATCATCACTGCTCCAAACCTGAGTTTCATGTCGTCTCCGTCTTTTTTATGAAAATGCGAGGCCGCCACCCGCTACGTGGCGGGTGCTCGCTCGGTGCTTCAAAGGAAATTGCGTTCATTCAGGCGGAATCGAACAGCGCCTGAATCATGGTTAGCTTTACTGATTGACCAACTCGATGACCACCACATCAATCGGCCCCGCTCGCGCTCATCGAAACGCCCGAATCAAGCGTCCCGATGGATGATCCACGCGGTGGAATCCACCTCGACCGTCACGGCCTCCAGCGCCGAACCCGAGCAAGGCCCGTCGATACACACGCCATCGTCGAACCGGAACAGCGCGCTGTGATGGGCGCACATCAACACCTGCGACCGGTAACAGGAAACGCTACCCGGGACGAAATCGAGCGGCACCGAGAAGTGCGGGCAGCGATTCACGTACGCCCACACCTGCCCGCCGCGTCTCACGACGATCACGGGGCGTCCGATGCAGGCCTCGTCGACGACCCGCGCGCCGCCGTCGGGCACATCGGAAAAACGGCAGAGTTGTCGGGCTTCCATGTCTCACACCCGCTGCTCGGGATTGCCGAGGCTCCAGTCCCACGGCCGCACTTCGACGTGCGAAAACAGCCCTTCCTTCACGTACGGATCGTTGCCGACGAACTGCATCACCGCGTGAATGTCGTCCGCCTCCACGACGAGCAGCGTGCCGTTCATCGCGTCGCCGTGCGGGTCCAGCGTCGGCCCGCCGAGCCGCACGACCACGCCGTGCTGGTCGGCCGAGCGCAGGTAGGTTCGATGAATCGGCCGCATGCGGTCGCGCACGTCGCGCATGCCCGGCTGGTCCGTCGCAAACACCGCAAAAAATCGCGCCATGTCGATCAACTCCGGTCGAGGACGAACGCGCAAAGTGGCCATACGAGGCACCGCACGCGCAGGCGCGCGCCTGGCGTGCCGTCGAAGCCGGCGGCGACCTGCCCGGTCAGTCCGGCATCGCCGTCATGGTGGTCATCGCTCATGTCTGTCTCCATTGACGCGCGAGCCGCTCACCGCGGCGCGCGTCCTTCCCATGCATGCTGAAGCAGCGCGCGAATCGCCGCGCGTTCGATCGGCCGCGGGTTCGCATACGGGTTGCGACAGGCGAGGTCGGCCGCTTCGTCGAGACCGCTCTCCGGCATCCCGAGATCGGCGAGCGCCGGTGCGATGCCGAGCCGCGCGTTCAGCGCGAACAGCAGCGGGCCGGCTTCGGCTGCGTCGTTCCCGCCCAGGGCGCGCGCCACGCGGCGCAGCGCATCGGGCGCGGCGGCATGGTTGTAGTGCGCGGTATGCGGCAGCATCGCCGCATGCGTCTGCGCGTGCGGCAGGTTGAAGGTGCCGCCGAGCGTGTGACACAGCTTGTGGTGCAGCGCCATGCCAACCGCGCCCAGGCAGGTTCCGGCGAGCCACGCGCCGTACAACGCGCGGCTGCGCATCGCGCGATGTTCAGGATCGCGCACGATCACGGGCAACGCTTCACCGAGCGCGCGGATCGACTCTTCCGCCATCAGGCTGATCACCGGGTTCGCGTCTTCCGCATAGAGCGCCTCGACGGCGTGCGCCATCGCATTGATGCCCGACGCCGCGGAAATGTCCGGCGGCAGCGACACCGTCAGCGACGGGTCGTAGATCACCGTACGCGGCAGCACCCGTGCGTCGCGCCCGGTGCGCTTCAGCCGGCCCTCCGTGAGCCCGAAGATCGGCGTCATTTCCGAGCCGGCGTATGTGGTCGGCACGGCGAGGATCGGCAACACCGACTCGAGCGCAATGGCCTTGCCGAGCCCGATCGTCGAGCCGCCGCCGATCGCGACGCAGCAGTCCGCGTCCAGCTCGCCGGCCATCTCGCGGGCGGCATGCGCGACCTCGACCGGCACGTGCATGACCGCCTGCGCACAGATGCCGGCCGCACGCTCGCCCAGGATCGCCTCCACGCGCTCGGCGAGCGGCCGCTGCTCGGGCGTGGACAAGACAAGCGCGCGGCGGGCGCCGAGCGTCGACAGCTCGTCCGGCAGCCTCGCGAGTGCGCCCCATTCGAACACCACGCGGGAAGGCGTGCCCTGATAGACGAAGCGATCCATGGAAAACCTCAGCGCTTGAAGTGCGGCGGCACGTTGCCGTCGACGTTGACCCACACCGATCGCGCTTCCGTGTAGTCGTGCATGGCCTCGAAGCCCATCTCGCGGCCATAACCCGACTTGCCGACGCCGCCGAACGGGCTGCCCGGATTGACGCGCTTGTAGCAGTTGATCCAGCACATGCCTGCGTTGATCCGCGATGCCATCCGGTGCGCGCGCGAGAGGTCCTTCGTCCAGAGGCCGCTGCCCAGCCCGTATTCCGTCGCGTTGGCGATGGCCAGCGCTTCGTCGTCGCTGCCGAAGCGCAGCACCGTGACGAACGGGCCGAACACTTCCTCCTGCGCGACGCGATCGGCCGCGCTCCTCGCTTCGATGACCGTCGGGCGCACATAGTAGCCGCCGGCGAGCGCCGGGTCCTGCGGCGCGCTGCCGCCGGTGAGCACGCGGCCGCCCTGCTCGCGCGCGACGTCGACGTACGACAGCACGCGATCGAGGTGCTGCTTCGAGGTCAGCGGCCCCATCTCGGTATCGGGGTCGAGCGGGTTGCCGATGCGGATCGACGACGCGAGCGCGACGAATCGCTCGAGGAATTCATCCGCGATGCGTTCGTGCAGCACGAGACGCGAACCGGCGATGCACGCCTGCCCCTGGTTGTGGAAGATCGCCCATGCGGCGCCGTTGATGGCCGCGTCGAGATCCGCATCGTCGAAGACGATATTGGCGCCCTTGCCGCCCAGTTCGAGCTGCACGCGCTTCAGGTTGCCCTGCGACGCTTCGACGATCCGGCGGCCGGTGGCCGTCGATCCCGTGAACGCGATCTTGCCGACCCCCGGATGTTCGGCGAGCCGCTGGCCGGCCGTATGCCCGTAGCCGGGGACGATATTGACGACACCGGCGGGGAACCCGACCTCGGCCATCAGCTCGACGATGCGCAACGTCGACAGCGGCGTGATCTCCGACGGCTTGAGCACGACGGTGTTGCCGGCGGCGAGTGCCGGGCCCATCTTCCAGCTCGTGAACATCAGCGGAAAATTCCACGGCACGATCTGGCCGACCACGCCGATCGGCGCGCGCTGCACGTAGTTCAGGAAGCCGGTTTCGACCGGAATCACCGAGCCTTGCAGCTTGTCGGCCATGCCGCCGAAGTAGCGGAAGCAGGCCGCCGTGCGCGGCACGTCGAGCGCACGCGAATCGCGGATCGGGTGGCCGGTGTCCAGCGATTCGAGCTGCGCCAGCTCCTCCGCGTTGGCCTCGATGGCGTCGGCGAGGCGCAGCAGCAACCGGCCGCGTTCGGCGGCCGGCAGGGCCGACCATTTGGGAAACGCGCGCGTGGCGGCTTCGACGGCGAGATCGACATCCGCCGCGTCGGCTGCGGCGATCTTCGTGATGACGGAGCCGTCGTGCGGGTTCAGCACGTCGATCGTGGCGCGGTCGACGGCGTCAACGAAACGCCCGTCGATGAAGAGTTGGGTTTGCATGAATCGTCCTCGGTACAGGGCTGAAGCGGAAGCGGCTGCGTTGCTCAGAACGCGATCGGATACGGCGCGAGCTCGCCGCTCTCGTAGCGTTGCGGCAGGTCCGGCGTCGCGTTTTCCCAGACGAGCAGCATCGACCGCTTCGTCGAATAGCCTTGATGCCGGATGTCGGCGGGCATCGCGCAGATGTCGCCGGCGCGCATCGTGACGCGTGCGCGCGGTGCGCCGGTGTTCTTGTCGCCGATGTCCCACACGATTTCGTCGGACAGTTGCAGGAACCATTCGACGCGGTCGTTGCCATGAAACACCGGCAGGATGAATTCCTCGGTGGTCGGGCAGAACAGGCTGCGCCCGCAGACCGACGTGACCGACGGATTCCACGTGACGTCCGAACGCGACAGGTACTTGAACAGGTTGAACGCGTGCAGTTCGCCTTCGAAACCGGGCTCGACATGCACCTCCGGTTCGTCCTGCGCGACGTCGAGGAACGCGCGGTTGACCGGCAGGTCGTCGCGCAGCGGCGAGTCGCCCTCGAGGCCCGGCATGCGGCGCGTCGCGATGCGCGTGCGCTCGATCGCCGCGCCGTTGTCGCCGTGCTTGCGCCCGAACGCCGTGCCCGTTTCCTCGGGCGCCGCGAACGGATCGAAGCCTTCGTTCGTCCAGTCGTGCAGCATCGCCTTGAAGGTCGCCATGATCGTGGGCGTTTCGAAGGTCTCGGTGTAGTCGACCCCGGCGTCCTTCAGGATGCCGTTGAACGTGCCCGCATACATGTCCACCTTGCCGTAGTGATTGCGCGTGCCGAACACGTGGTCGAAATTCACCCAGCCGTAGAAGAAGCCCCACGCCACGTCGCGCATCATCGCGCGCAGGAACGCGTCCGCCGGCATCGCATGCGTGCGCGTCCGGCCTTTCGCGGGCCAGCTGATCTTCACGAAGTATTCGTCGCGCTGGAACGCGAATTCGCCGAGCTGGAAGCGGCGGTAGCCGGTGACGGCATCGGCTTCGGTCGATCGCACCAGATCGGCGGCAAAGCCTGTGGAAAGGTCGAGGGTGTCGAGGGTGGCCATAACGTGTCTCCTGGGAATGTCGAATGAGGTCGGACGAATCAGTGCAGGCAGATCTCGGCCCACTTCTCCACGGACAGCTCGCCAAGGACGGTCTGCACCAGCGCGACGCCCGGCCGGCTCGCGGTGAAGCGGTATGCACAACCGGCCGGCAGCAGCGCCTGATGGCCCTTGCGCAGCACGACATACCCCATCTTGCGGCCGGCCGGCTGGGCGCCGGCGCTCACGGTGCCGCGCCCCGGTTTCGGCGGCGAATCGAGCTTGATGAAGTCGATCCGGACTTCGCCGTCCATCTGGATCACGAACTCGTCGTGCGGGCACGCGAACCACGGCGACTGGCCGTCGGTCCGCAGCACTTCGATCACGTATTCGAGGTTCTTGCCGGCGACGACCTTTTCATACGGCGCCGATTTCGATGCGACCTCGAACACGTTCGAGAACGCGTAGTGCCGGGCGCTGCCGCTGGTGATTTCGATCTCGCCCTTCCGGTAATGGTCGAGCGAGCCAAAGACGGTGTGGAATGCCGTGTCGGTCATTGCTGTCTCCTGAGTTGAACTGCTTGTTGGATTCAACTCTAGGGGCAACGCACAGCAGCAACAAGGCAACGGACGGCGATTACGGCATTTGCGTTTCGCGAATAATCCGCGCGGTTCAACGCACCCAGCCGCGCTCCAGGAGGGGGCGATCCCACGGGGATTCGTCGCCGATATGGTCCGCGAGGAATTCGACCAGCGCCTTCACCTTCAGCGCCTGTCGCTGCGTCGCGGGATAAACGGCGGCAAAGCTCAGCGGCGCGAGCTGATAGTCGGTCAGGATCGGTACCAGGCGGCCCGCGACGAGCGCATCGCTCGCCACGAGCGTGGGCAGGCAGACGACGCCGCCGCCGGTCAGCGCGTACTCGCGCAGCAGGTGCACGGAGTTCGAGCGGATCATGCCCGGCAGCTCCATTTCGACGACCTCTTCGCCGCGCGTCATCGTCCAGCGGTTGCGCGACGGGTAGCCGGAATACAGCGCGGTCGTGTGCTGCAGCAGGTCGCGCGGATGTTGTGGCGCACCATGCGCGGCGAGGTAGGCGGGCGACGCGCAAAAGAGGCGCCTGACGGTGAACAGCCGCCGTTCGATCAGCGACTCGGAGATCGGCGGAAAGATCTGGAACGCGATGTCGAACCCTTCTTCGACGGGGTCCACCACGCGGTCGTTGACGATGACGTCGATCTGGATGCCCGGGTAGCGCCGGTTGAATTCCATCAGCGGCGCGCCGAAGTGATCGAGGGCGAAACCGGGCAGCATCTGGATGCGCAGCCGCCCGGTGGGCGTGGCGCGCAGCTCGCGCATCTGGTCCGTCAGCTCGTTGACGCGCCCCACGACCTCCGCGCACTCCCGATAAAACGCCTCGCCCACTTCCGACAGGCGCACGTGGCGCGTGCTGCGATGGAACAGCGGCGCGTTGACGAACTTCTCGAGCTGCTGGATGCGGTTCGTCACGACCGAGCTGGTCACGCCGAGCTGCCGCGCCGCCTCGGCGAAGCTGCTCGCCTCCGCCACCCTGACGAATGCCTCGATGCTCAGAAACCGGTCCATACCGCGCCCTTTTTCGACAGCGAAACCGGCAGTCTACCCGTGCGGATATCGGGCTGTGTCATGCGGGAGGCGTCACTGTGTCACCCAATCGATGTCAATCGCTGACAGCACCGCCCGCCGCATGCACCGCCCTGCCCTGCCCTGCCCTGCTCGCGCGGCCTTACCGCGATTGCTCGCCGGCCGCCAGTTCCGGCTGCACGGCCACGCGGCGCTGCAGCACGGCCGGCGCGGTTTCCTTCAGCAGCAGGCTGACCAGGATGCCCAGCACAACCGCGCACATCGGCAGCCACAGAATGTTCTGGATGCCAAAGTGTGCGGCGACGTAGCCGCCCAGCGCCGGCGCGATGCCGCCGCCGAAGATCTCGCCGACACCCACTACCACGCCGATCGACGTCGACACGAGCCCGACGGGCGCGGCCTCCGTCGCCACCGGGCCGGACAGCAGCGACACCAGGCCGAGCGTGAAGAACGACGCGACGAACAGCACCCCGAACAATGCGAACGGCTCCGGGCCGAGGCCGCGGAACAGATAGAGCATCACGGCCGTTCCCGCGAAGCCGACGATGCTCGCGAGACGGCGGCCGACCAGGTCGGACAGGCCCGGCAGCCCGAACTGCCCGAGAAAGCCGCCGAAGCCGATCGCCGACACGACGAGGCCCATCTTTTGCGTGCCGAGTGCCAGGTAGTCGGTCAGGTACAGCGGCAGCAGCGCACCGAGCACGAATACGCCCGTCATCGCGCAGCACAGTGCGGCCATCGCCACGAGGATGTTGCGGCTCCTGAGCACATGGCCGAGCGATGCCGGTGCATGCTCCGACGCGACGGCCGGCGTGACCTTCGGCTCGCGGATGACGAAGAACATGATCGCGCCGAGGATCAGGCCGGGAACGGCCACGAGCGCAAACACCCAGCGCCACGACACGAAACCGAGCAGCTGCGTCGCGATGATCGGCGACAGCGCGAGCCCGAACAGCGCGAAGCCACTTTGCTGCAGCCCGAGGTTCAGCCCGCGCCGCCGCGGATGCGACGCGTCGGCGGTCGCGGCAAAGCTCGTCGGGCAGAACGAGCCCTCCGCGACACCCATCAGGCCGCGAATCGCCATCAGCCCGAGCAGCCCGCCCGCGAGCCCCGAGAAGCCCGACAGCAACGAGAACGCGATGATGGCCGGAATCAGCACCTTCCTGCGGCCGACCTTGTCGGAGATGCCGCCCATCAGCGCCGCGAAGATGCCCCACGACAGGCCGAGCACGCCGATGCAGTTGCCGACGTCCTGCGCGTTCAGGTTGAGGTCCTTCATGATCGAAGGGAACAGCGGCGCGATCAGCCAGCGGTCGAGGCCGACCAGCCCGAAGCCGAGCGCCAGCAGCGTGACCGCTTTCCACTCATAGGAGGTATCCCACTCGTTTGCTTTCATTTCCGTCTCCGTGGACACAGGTTCGCCTGCGCGCGACGGAGCGCCTGCGCATCAGCCAGGTCCGATGGTTTTTGTGTGCGATGTGAATCGCCGGGAAGCGCCGGCTTCCGCTCCGGTTCGACGTATCGAATCCGGCGAGCCGACGGCACAACGATAGGTGCAACGCCAGGGATCGGGTATCGAACGCGCGGCGAACGCGCCATTCGCGATATGCAAATAATCGGCGGCGGTGGGCGGAAGTGACGGTGGGAAGGCGGGGAGAGAACGGTCGTGGGGTTGAAGTGACACGCGATTGTGCGTCTCGGGGGAAATCCCTCATGGACATCCGGGTGACCGGGGACTGGCCCGCTCACACCCGGCATGCACCCGATCCGACGAGGCCGGACGATACGTGCGGGTAACACATTTCATATGACAAAAGAGGCGTTCTCGATCTTCGATCGCGGTGGACTTTGACTCGCGTTCCAGGATCTTCGCGCTTATGCAGTTGCGCCATGGCGAGCCGTGACGGAAACCGCCTTCCACACTATCAAACTTAAAACGGCAAAACCGCTGTCAAGCAGACACGCATACCGGATGCACGAGCGCGATCCTGCACACATCGATTTTTATATTTCAAATCCGCCCCACCTATATTCGAATTAGGACAAGTCGAATTTCAAATTAACAACACCCAATCCGGTTCGGCATAGTTGCCCGCAACCTCCACCTCCGAACCGTCCAGAAAGGGATGGCGACAAATACCACCCCTGACGAATCGACATAAGACTTTTCCAATTAAAACAAAATACCCCACCAAACCCGAAAAATGTCGAACACCGTTTCAGCGCGAATTGATTTTCATCTCAAAATACCAATAAACCTTTAAAAGCCCCATTGTTTGATATTCTGCGCAGCGAAATCACGATCACCGCTTCTTTACCGCACCGAGAATTCGACTCAAAAAGATCAAGCCAGAAAAGCAACGAGATTGCCGTTATGTCGATAGCAACAGCATTACGAAACTTTGCGTCCGGTCTGGTCGACTGGAACAACCGGCCCATCGCCCCGCATTTCGGGCAGGCGCAACACGCGGTCGGCCATCTGCTGGCGCTTCATCACGCCGATATTCGCGAAGGACTGATGTCGGGAATCGACGGGCAGCTGACCTGCATATCCACCCATGCTCATCTGGCGCCCACGCTGTTTCTCGGCCTGCCGGTGTCGGTCCGGCTGACGACCGACCGGGGCGACGTGCGGGCGATCAACGCGATCGTGCACGACGTGCAGGCCGGCCAATCCGACGGCGAGTTGACCGTGTATCAGTTGCGCATCTGCGATGCGCTGTCGTTGATGGACCGCCGCATCAATTCCCGCGTCTTCCGGTCGCGGAACGTCATCGACATCCTCGGCACGCTGCTGAACGAATGGCGGCAACGCAGCGTCGCACTCGCGCGCGCGTTCGATTTCGACCTGTCGGGATTGCGAGCCGAACGTTATCCGGCGCGTGAACTGACGCGGCAGGTCAACGAGTCGGACGCCCGTTTCGTGCGCCGGCTGTTGCGACGCGAAGGCATCACCGTTTTTGCCAAGGCGTGGGCGGTCGACAACGCGCGTGGCTCCACCGACGAGCGGCCGATCCACACGCTCGTATTCTGCGACGACCCGCTGCGATTGCCGGAATCGCCTGCCGGCACCGTGCGTCTTCATCCGCGCGATTCGGGAACCGCGCAACGCGATACGGTGACGTTGTTTGCGCATCATCAGCGCCTGTCCCCCGGCAAAGCCGGCCGGCCGTCGTGGGACTACAAGAAGGCGCGCATGGACGATTCCGCGATCGCGACGAGCATCGATCAGGGCGACGCCGGCAACGACCTGGCCCGGCTGCTGACCGACGTCGCGATCGACATTCCGCACGTCGGCGACTCGTGGAACGATCACGACCGCATCACGCATGACCGGATACTCGCCCACCAGTTCGCGGCGGAGCGCTACGACGGAATCGGCCACGTCCGCGACATGCCGGTCGGCTGCTGGTTCACGCTGACGGGCGACCCCGAACTCGACATGAAGCCGGCCGAGCAGCGGCAGTTCGTCGTGACGTCGGTACGGCACGACATCCGGAACAACCTTCCCAAAGACCTGACGAGCCGCGTGACCATGCTGTACGCGGCCAGCCGGAACCTCGCGCAAGCCGACCCAACCACGCCGTGCGATGCGCCGGAACAGTCGGACACGCGCTATGAAAACCATTTCACGTGCGTGCGTCGCGGCGTGCCGCTCACACCGTCCTACGACCCGAGAATCGACCTCCCACCGGCTCACCTGCTGACCGGCACGATCGTCGGCACGCAGGGGGAGGAAGTATTCTGCGACGCGGCCGGCCGCGTGCGTGTACGGATTCATGGCCTCGATCCCGCCGACCACGAACACGCACAAGGCGCCGGAACGAACGGGTCGGCCGGCGACAGCGCACCGATACGCGTCGGCGCGAGTCTCGCGGGCGGAAACTTCGGCACGCTCTTTCTGCCCCGCATCGGGATGGAAGTCTTGCTGGGCTGCCTGTCGGGCGATCCGGACCGCCTGGTCATCATCGGCGTGCTGAGCAACGGCGCGAACCCGCCCGCAACGTTCACGCATACCGGTGCGCTGCCCGGCAACCGTTACGTGTCCGGGATCAAGACGAAGGAAATCAAGGGCGATCGGTACAACCAGCTTCGCCTGGACGATACGCCGTCGCAAATATCCGCGCAGTTGGCGAGCGAGCATGCGCATACCCAGTTGAACCTGGGTTATCTGACGCAGCCCCGCAAGGATGGACACGGTGCCGATCGGGGCGAAGGCGCGGAGTTGCGCACCGATGCCGCGGCGGCCTTGCGCGCGGCCCAGGGCATCCTGTTCTCGACCTATGCGCGCACACGCGCGACCGGTGGTCAGCTCGATCGTGACGAACTGATTCAGTTGCTCGACCAGTGCATGATGCTGTTCAACTCGCTCGGCGACCATGCCGGCCAGCACGGCGGACGGGCCGCGGATACCGCCGGGCAGGAGAAGATCGTCGATGCGTTCCGTCACTGGAAGCCCGACCTTGCGGATACCGGTTCCGCTGGCGGCACGTCCGCCTTGATGGCGTTCGGCGCACAGGCGGGATCGCTTCACGTCACGCCCAGGACGCATGTCATGTATGCGGGCGAGAACATCGACCAGATTGCCCAGCGGCACGTGCAGGTCGCGAGCGGCGAGCGCATCAACCTGAACGGCGGCCATGGCGTCGCGATGTTCGCGCACAGCGGCGGCGTGTCGGCCATCGCGAATCGCGGGAAGGTGACGATCCAGTCGCAGGACGACGACACGCAGGTGGATTCCGCGAAGAACATCCAGCTGACCGCGGCCGGCGGCAAGCTTGCCGGCATGGCGAACGATCAGGTCGTGTTCGTCACGTCGGGCGGTGCATACCTGAAGCTGAACGGCGGCGACATCGAACTCGGTTGCCCCGGCACGTTCACGGTGAAGTCGGCAGGCCATGCGTGGGGCGGCCCGGCCAGCATGAGCACCGATATGCCGACGTTCGACCACGCCCTGCTGGGCCGTGTGCCGAAACTCGTTCGCGCGACCGACGGCGATGCGGTGGCGGGGTTCGACGGGCGCATGCAGCGCGCATCCGAAGCGCTGTCGAACCTGACCACCGACGCGGCCGGCGAGCTGCCGGCGGTGCAGGGCGACCAGTTCGAAACGCTGTCGGTGCAGTTCATCAAGAAGAATGGTTAAGACCATGACCGATTCGATTCTCGACCATCGGCCAGTAGCGAGTGCGCACGCCCATGCGCCGGCCACGACGACTGATGCTCCCGACTCAACGGCATCGCGCTCCACCCCGCCACCTATCGTCGTCGGCCGAACCCAAGGGCCGATGCTGTACGACAAGAACAAGCGGCTCATCTGCGTCAAGCAACTGCCGTTGCCCGGCGTCGTCATCTTCGTCCACGGCGTCAACTCCGAGGGCGAATGGTACAAGGCGTCCGAAGAGGGATTATGCAAGGGCCTGAATCGTCGGCTGGGACGCCTGGACGACCAGATGAAGTATCACGGGGTCGACGCCGGGCAGTTGACGCCTGCGAAGTACACCGAAAGCGTGACGCCGGAGGGGTTTCTGAATCCGGACTTGCTGCCGGACAATTACGTCATCCCCGATCCGTCGTTCTCGCCCGTCATCCATTTTCGGTGGGGCTACCGCGCGACACTGGAAGAGCTGAAGGAATACGGCGACAAGATCTTTCTCAACGAGAAGGATTATTGGGGAGGCGGCCCGTTCACCAATGGCTGTTCGAGCTTGCCCGATCTCTGGCACGGCGGCCTCGACGACCGCGCCGTGGGGTGGATAACCGTGCAGGGGATCAACCCGACCAACCGGCCGCTGTATCGCGCGCCGCCGCGTGCCTATGGCGTGCTTGCCGCGCTGCGGCTCGCCAAACTGATCGAGTCGATCCGGAAGATGCGCGCCGACGTGCCGATCACCGTCGTGTGTCACAGCCAGGGGAATATCGTGGGCCTCACGGGCGCGTTCTTCGGTGACGCGTTACCGGAAGTGGAAGATCCGTGGGGGCGCAAGGGACGCTGCGTCGCGGATGCCTACGTGCTGGCGAATGCTCCATATAGCCTCGCGAACAGTGAAGGCCCGCACAAATCCGACACGTTCATGGATACCTGGTCGCAACGTGCGACGAAGGATGCCGAGGGCAAGCGCGGCCGGCAGACCTACGCAGCGCGCACTCAGACGCTCCGCACTTTCTTGTCGATGATTGGCGATCGCGCTGCCCATGAACCGTCACCCGACACAGTCGATGCCGACATGGCAAACAACCGGGTATCGCCGACGAGCGACAAGTCGTTTACCGCACAGGCCGACCGTGCACGCCACGGTCTGAACGGATCGACGTATGGGCGCGTCACGGCGTATTGCTGTCCGCACGATCAGGTGATCTCGGCGATCACTGTGCAGGGTATCGGCTGGCGCGGCATCGACAGGCACGAACTGGCGGATATCGGCGTACACGGTGTCCTGACGCAACGCGTGTTTGCGTCCGGCTTCGATGTCGGTGTGCAGAAGCGCTATCGCTATTGGGAAGACGACTGGCGTTACGGCAAGAAAGGCACGAAGCGGGGCTTCTGGTATCCGCCCTCGCCGCCGGCGAAGTTCAATCTGGTTGGCGCGCTCAAGGGAAACGAGTCGATCTGGGGGATGGCGGCAACGCTGTTCTCGGCGCCGATCATGTTCGTCGCGACCGGGTTCAGTTCGGCAATGAACATGTTTCGCGTGAATGCCGATCCGCCGAAGGGTTGGGAGATATTGGCGGACGCACCGGCCCTGGACGAGACGTTTCCGCCTCAGGCGTTGAGGTTCGACAAGCCGATTCTGACCGAGGACGGCGAAGCAACGAGCGCCTTCAACGAAGACAACGATCCGCCATCCGCATGGCGCGATGCCGGCAAGATCGATGCCGCCAAACGGGCCGACGATCCTTACGACCAGTACAAGGCGAAGAACAAGGACGGTGACGCGCACGGTACGGCCGCGAGTGAAGCCGGGCAGCGTTACGAAGACCGCGCCCTGATGCGGATGGAAGCGCGCCGCACGTTGAACACGGAGTGGCTCGACAGCGACGGTCACGTCATCGGTGAAGACGGCAAAAGCGCTCTACCTGAAGGCTACAAGGAATGGCGAGACAAACAGATCGTGGATTGGCTTGATCGCGGTACGACGAACAGCCCGACGAACCACTCGACGACGATGACCAACCCGGAGCATGCGGAAAAGGCGCTTGCGTATGACGTCGCGATCGGTCCGTGTTACCTGACGCCTGATCAGATGTACGACTTGCGAATTGAAGCAGATTGGCGGATGGGTGATGGCATTCCAGACGGCCATCCAAATAAAAAGTACACGCAGTATTTCATGCTCGGCGTGATTGATGACGTGTCGATGCAAGAGTGGGTACATGCCGACAACAGTGAAGGAAAGATACCGACAAAGATCGTAGACGAGCGCGAGGGCCAGATCTATCTGAACGCCGGAGGGCCGCTATGAAGGCCGTGATCGGTACTTGGCCTCGACGCGTCGCCATCGCCGTTATGGTTTGGATAGTCGCGGCTCTATTGATGGCCACACTGATGGCACATGTGGAACAACCAGACCCGGCACACTTGGGAATAGGAGATTGGATGAAACGATTCGTAGCTGTGCCCGGCTTGCTGGCGCTCATGATCTTTCTGTTCACCACAGCCTTGACGCGGCCGGTGCTAGCCGAGACGCCCCTCAATCCAACCATTCGCGCAGCTTCCCATACGGAAGAACCGGCCAAGCCCCTCGTAGCACAAGTCGTCGGCCTGATTTGGTTGAATCCATTGCAGCGTATGGACTACCCAACAGAGTGGCAGCTGTTGTGGGCGCAAGGACTTGTTACCCCGAACAAGAACGACGATATGGTGAGAACAAAGCCTGAAAAATTCTCTTCACTTCGGTCAATTGGCGCACTGGTCTACGGCAACCGAGGGGCAGAGACGTTCAGGGGCTTCTATCGCAAGTACATGACCAAGTTTCCGCTACTGCTTTTCAAGCGATATGGGACAAACTCAAAGTACTTCTACACAGTGAGTCCTGACGATCGAAAAGACTGGCGTGAGCTAGCGGGTATTCGTGTCGAGCTTGCCATTCCCGATCGGCTGGACGCAGCTGAATCTCAAAGTTACTTGCAAGACTCGATTCGAAAAACGTTTTTCATCGGCAACCCACATTTTCCGAAGGTATGGAGCCGCAGTACGCCCCCTGATGTGCAGATCACGCAAGGCGGTGCAAACGCCGGCTTCACGTCGTTGAACAACGCGCTGGACTATCTGCAAGCGAACCCCGACAAGAGCGTGTGGGTGATGAATTGGGACGCGCCGAATTTCCCGCCCACCGACGCCCAGATCAACGAGAACCTCGTCGTGCTGTTCCTCGCCGGCCCAACCTTCAACACCGAGCGCGAACCACTCGCGTGGATCGGCAAGGCAGCGACCGGCAACGCCGACGCGTTTTCGAAAAAGTCCGGCACGACACGAACAGTGCAAGCGTGGAAGGCAACCATCGACCAGGCAGCGCGCAACGCAGGGATCGCGATTCCAGATATCAGATACATCGTTCACGACGCGGGTGCCGGTAGCGACGCCGCATCAGCGCGACTTGTCGGCCTATCGCAGACACTCACCGAAATCCTGCCGGAGTACGACCACAAGAATCAGGCGTTCAACACTGCGGCCTTGCTTGGCGACATGGGAACCGGCAGCGCATTGACCGACGTTGCGCTGGCGATCGGCCGGATCAATCACTACGGCGGCAACGCGCTCGTCGCGGGCACGACCGACCCGAAACACCCCGCAGCCGTCGTGGTCATGCCACCGGCCAATCTCACGCCAATCGATCCGAACGAGGACTGGTTCCGTGCGCGTGGCGGAAACAACGCTTACCTGCCGTGGTGGGGGCGTCGTCACGACACCAACTATCGAATGCAGGGCTATTCATGGTGATGCAAGCCGACGCGCGGCGCGTTGAGCACGAATGCGCCCGCCACACCAAATCACACTGGGAATGGGTTATATGCGAGGAATCATTCGAGTAGGCGACCTGCACACTCACGGCGGCCGGGTCGAATCCGGCGCGGCGACGAGCAAGGTGATGGGACGCGCGGTCGCCCGCGTCGGCGATGCATGTTCGTGCCCGCTTCACGGCGCCTGCGTGATTGCTGAAGGAGACATGGCATTCGATGTCGAAGGCCGCCCCGCCGCATTCCACAATCACAAGACGTCCTGCGGCGCGGCCTTGATATCTACCCTGCAAACTTCCGGGCGCATCTGAATGGCACAGATTCGACGCATGACAGCCGAACAGTTTCAGTTGTTGAGGCTGCACGATACCCGGATCAAGCCGGTGAACCGGTGGGCCTTGTTTGAAATCTTCGTCAAGGGCCGGTCGCAGCGCAAGCTCGCCGCCGAACTCGGCATCACCAATTCCGCCATGTCGCAGCTGGTACGGAGAGCGTGGCAGCGATATCTGGCGTTGCCGGGCAACGACACGCGCCTGACCACCCTGACGATCACGATCCCTGCCAGGTACGAAAGCGCCTTGCATGCATGGGTGCGTGACACTCACCGACGAACCACGCCACTCGATCCGCTGTGACCACCCGGTCGAGCCGGGGGGAAACGCCGCGCCCCCTTCCCCGTTTCGCGGACGTCGCAGGACGGTGCCACGTATCCATCGTTTCCACCGCAACCCAGAGACGGGGCCATCTCGCGCGGCGCCATTGACCAAGAAATAAATTCCCCAAACAGCCACCAAAACAAAACCACATTCCACGTCAGACCCAAACACCAGCTCATTTTGGATCCTTTTTCCCTTCTGTCCCCCGTATCATTTCTCCCATTCTGAAAGAACAGAGCAAGAGACGGACATGAGCGAACCCACCACGCTGCACTACCTCGACTACGCAGCCACGACGCCCGCCGATCCCCGCGTGATCGAAGCGATGACGGCCTGCCTCGGCTTCGACGGCATCTTCGGCAACCCCGCATCGAGCTCGCACGCCGCCGGCCGGCTCGCGAAAGACAAGGTCGAGCAGGCCCGCGCGCGAGTCGCCGCGTTGATCGGCGCGGATGCCGACGAGATCGTCTGGACGTCCGGCGCCACCGAATCGAATAACCTCGCGCTGAAGGGTTACGCGGAAAACGCGACCGACAAGCGCCACCTGATCACGAGCCGCATCGAGCACAAGGCGATCCTCGACACGATGGCGAACCTGTCGAAGCACGGCATGTCGGTCACGTTCGTCGCGCCGACGCGCGACGGCGAAATCACCGCCGACGCCGTCGCTGCCGCCATCGGCCCCGATACGGGCCTCGTGTCGCTGATGCTGGTGAACAACGAACTCGGCACGCTGACCGATATCGCCGCCATCTCCCGCATCGTGCACGCAGCCGGCGCGCTGCTCCACGTCGACGCCGCGCAGGCGCTCGGCAAGACGCCGATCGACGTGCGCACGCTCGGCATCGACATGCTGTCGATGTCCGCGCACAAGGTGTACGGCCCGAAGGGTATCGGCGCGCTGTTCGTGCGCCGCGACATCGCCAACCGGATCGCCCCGCAAATCCACGGCGGCGGGCACGAGCGCGGCCTGCGCTCGGGCACGCTCGCGACGCATCAGATCGTCGGCATGGGCGTCGCATGCGAACTGGCCGCGGAAAAGCTCGACGGCGAAGCCGCGCGGATCGCGGCGCTCGGCGCGCGCCTGACGAACGCGCTCGCCGCGCTCGGCGACGTCACGCAGAACGCGGCCACGGCACGCCGCATCCCGCACACGCTGAGCCTGACGGTGAACGCGCCCGGCTTCTTCCCGTTCATGCTCGACGAAGCGCTTGCCGTGTCGTCGACCTCCGCGTGCAACTCGGCCAGCGGCGCACCGTCGCACGTGCTGACCGCGATCGGCCTCGACGCCGAGACGGCAGGCCGCACTGTGCGCGTGAGCTTCGGCCGCTTTACGACGGAGCAGGACGTCGATTTCGCGATCGCCTGTTTCCGCCGCGCGATCGAGCAGTGTCGTGCGACGGCCGCGAACGGGTTTTCCGCTTCGCGGCAGATCACGCCGGCCGACCTGAAGGCGATCCGCAACGCCGGCTTCCGCTCGGTGATCTGCAACCGGCCCGACGGCGAAGGCGCCGACCAGCCCCCATTCGACGAGATCGCCGCGGCGGCCCGCGAACTGGGCCTCGACGCGCGCTACCTGCCGGTCGAGCGCGACCGCATCGGCGAGGCGGACATCGACGCATTCGGCGCGCTGGTCGACACGCTGCCGAAACCGGTGCTCGCCTACTGCGGAAGCGGCAACCGGGCCGGCATGCTGTGGAATCGTTTGTGCGCCCGGCGCACGGCCCCGGTCTCGGCCTGACCCCTCACACCGCCGCGTGACGCGAACATGCGGCGCGCTCGGGCGTCTCGGGCAAGCCCGGGCGCCAGTGAATTTCGGCACAATGGCCGTCGTGTCCGTCACCCGAAACCCGCATGCCCTGCCCGTCAAATTCCCGCGCGCGGAAGCGCTCCGACGCCGGCGCCCTTTCCTCCGACAGCCCAAGCAACCGGCGGCGTGCCGGCCGGGCCGCCGCGCTGCTGCTCGCCGTGAGCCTCGCCGCGTGCGACGCGACGCCCGTCCCTGACCGGCTCTCGGACTTCGATGCGACCTACGCGATGCAGGAGCGGTTCGGCCTCGGCGACGTATTGGTATTTCTCGGGTCCTGCATCGGCGCCAAAAACCCGACGTATCCGGGCCAGGCCGCCTGCACCGCTGTCATCTACTCGAACGGCCACGGGACGGAAACGCAGGCCGATTTCCACTGGAACGGGAAGAAATGGGCGGCCGAGCCCACCCAGTCGCAGGATCTCCTGCCTTACCCCGATCCCAGGCTCGCAAAGTGGGTGAAGTAAGCGCGCGCGCCGCGCCGCTACTTCGGATACTCCAGTTGCAGCGCGACCCAGCCTGACGTCGCGTCGCCGTAACGTGCCGCGATGTCCCCGAGCACTCCCGGAAGCACCGATTCGCCACGCCGTCCGGCCGGCATCGCCACGCGCGCGTGCCCGGCATTCGCCGGCTGCGCCAGCAACCGCAGCCCGTGCCTCGACTCGATCACGCGCGCGCCCGCCGTCGCGACGACGTCGCTGCGCCAGGTCCGCGCCCACGCGTCGGCGGTCAATGCAACCGGAAGCTCGTCGAACCCGTCTTCGACTGGAAGATCGAACGTCTCGTGCCGCCAGAACGCGAGGCGGTTCGTCAATGCGACCGTCACTGCCGGCGCGGTCAACACGAACCGGCTGCCGTCATGAACGTCGCTCCATGCCTGCGCGCCGACGCGCCGCGCAGTCTCGCGCGCCGCGGCCGGCCCGGCCAGCGCACTCACCAATGCCAGCGAAGCGGGAATCGACGCGGACACGCCGGTCGTCGTCATGACGTCGCCGTCCATCACATAGCGGCGATCGTCGACCCACGTCGTCCCGGTAAAGCGGCGACGCAGGCGGTCGCGCGAATACCAGTGCGACGTCGCCGTGCGCTGCTGGAGCAGGCCCGCATTCGCGAGGACTTCCGCCCCATCGCAGATCGCCACCATCGTCGCGCCGCCAACGGCCTGCTTGCGCAACCATGCCAGCACCGCCGGCCGGTCGGCACCGTGCAGCGCGGGAACGATCACGACATCCGCCCCGGCCGGAACGGTCGCGTCGAACCGGTCGAACGTGGTGTCGGCCAGCATGCGCAACGCGGGCATCAGTTCGACCTCGCCTTCGTCGGCCGATACGGCGACGACATCGGCCGCACCGGACGTCTTCAGAATCGCGTACGGAACGATGAAATCGGTCGTCTCCGTTCCCGCATTGTCCGCGACGATCGCCACGAGCGGTCGCACGCGGCCCGCCTTCGGCGTGCCGACCGCAAGTGCTCGTGCGACCGGCGGTGCGTCCTCCGCCCTCACCGGTGCCGGCCACCCCGCCGCACACGCGCCCAGCACCGCGCACACGAGCAGCACTGCCCCGCCTGTCTTCCCTGACCGCATCGTCCATCCGTATTCGTCGATTGCACGTCCGGAAAATTACAAGGATCATGCTCGCGGTCACAAGGACAACTCCACCGCACTTTCCGCCATGTCCCAGTCAACCTGTTCGGCACGCGACATCGTTGTCGTCGGCTTCGAAGGCGTCCAGTCGCTCGACATCACGGGCCCGATGGAAGTGTTCGCGGTCGCGAACCGTCATCTTCCCGACCATGCGCGGCCGTACCGGCTCACGCTCGCGTCGCAACACGGCGACGACATCGTCACGCACGCGGGCCTGCGCCTCGCCGGTACGGCCGCGCTGGCGGCACTGCCGGGGCAGATCGACACGATCGTCGTCGCCGGCGGCAATGAAGCGGCGCTGCGACACGCCGCGTCGGAAGCCGGCGTGCTGCCGTGGCTGCGCACGCGAATCGCGGACACGCGGCGAATCGCGAGCATCTGCACGGGTGCGTTCGTGCTCGCCGCGGGCGGATGGCTGGACGGCAAGCGCGCGACCACGCACTGGAACCAGTGTGCGACGCTGCAGGCGCTGTGCCCCGACGCGCGAATCGAACCGGACGCGATCTACGTGAGCGATCCGCCGTTTCATACGTCGGCCGGCGTGACGGCCGGCATCGATCTGTGTCTTGCACTCGTCGAGGCGGACTGCGGCGCGCCGACCGCGCTCGCGGTCGCGCGCGAACTCGTGCTGTTCGTGCATCGTCCCGGCGGGCAGGCGCAGTTCAGCGTCGGGCTCGACATCCAGGCCAACGCGACGCCGCGCATGCGGACGCTGCTCACAGGGATCGCCGACGATCCGACCGGCGATCTCGGCGTCGCCGCGCTGGCCGCACGGATGCACATGAGCGAACGCACGTTTGCGCGCAACTTCCTCAAGGAAACCGGGCGATCGCCCGCGCAGTTCGTCCTTGCGGCACGCGTCGAGCGCGCGAAGGCGCTGCTGGAGCGGGCCGACTGGCCGCTCGAACGGATCGCCGAGCGGTCGGGATTCGGCAGCGTCGACGCGTTGCAGCGCGCATTCGCGAAGCAGGTCGGCGTCTCGCCGCACGACTATCGCGCCCGCTTCGGCGTGAGGCGCGACCGGCAGCGGATCGCGTAGGCCGGCGCACCGCGCAATACGCGTTCCTGGATACGTTGAACCTGAACCCCATCGGTACCTGCGGGACGTGCGCCTGAATCACGCACGCCGCGAGCTCCGGCTCGGCGATTCCGTAACGTCCGCGGCCACCCAATGGGGCTTCCGGCACCTGAGCAGTTTCGCGCGGGACTATCGCGCGATGTTCGGCGAGTTGCCGTCGGCCACCGCGAAGCGCTACGCGCGCCACGCAACCTGAACGCCTGCCACCTTCCGGCGGCCGGTGCGAACGATCCCGCACCGGCCGCCGCCCTGCCTGCTACATCACTCGTCCTGCTGATCCTGCTGCGCCTGCACCTGCCGCTGCTGGATGAACTGCCGCACGTCGCTCATCGTCACGCGGCCGGTGTGCTTCGCATCGATCTCGTCGAAGTGCTTCGACACGAAGCCCAGGCCGCTGCTCTGCGCCTGCGCCTTCGTCACGGCCGCGCCGTTGCTCAGCACCGTATTGGCGCCGAGCCGCGCATCGACACGCTGCTGCGCCTGCTGCTGCAACGTCGCGCCGGTCGACGGCAGCACCGGCGCCGCCCGCGTGGCAGGAAAGAACGGACCGTCGACACCGTGCCCGCCGTGCGGCAGCTTCACCGGCGCCACCGACTGCGGCGGCAACGCGTGGGCACTGCTCATCACGGCACCGAGGACGATCAACGGGGACATACGCCGCATCAAATTGATTAGGGACATGATCACTCGCATTCAATGGATGAATAGAGGGTTCCTTTGACAAGGAGTCCGTCGCTCACGGGGCCGCCGCCAGCGTCGTCGCGGCCGTCGCGCCCGGGACGCTGCCGGTCGGCACGCTCGGCGGGTTTTCATCCGGCCACGGCGGCGGCAGCGTGTGCAGCGTCAGTGCCGTCGGAATCCGCGCGCCCTTGTAGAACGTCTTCAGGTCCCGCTTCATCTGCGGACGGGCGACGTCGTCCAGGTAGATCATGTGGCCGCCCTGGAAGAAGTTCACCTGCAGCTTCGGATTCAGGCCCTTCACCGTCTGCAGCCGCGCGAGCTGCTTCTCGGTGTTGAAGAACGGCGTCGCGAGATCGTGGAAACCGTTCTCCGCGAGCACGCGAAGCTTCGGGTTGAGCTGCAGCGCACCGAGCAGATCGGGGATCGTGTCGGGCATCGGCTGGCCGTCGTGCGAGAAGTCCCAGACGCCGATGATGTTGTCGTTCAGCGGCAGGTACGTCGCGTTCGGGGCGGTGTAGCCGAGGTAATCCGGCATCTGCGTCGCGAGCGCGTTCGTAAACGGCTGCGAAATCAGGATGTCGGACGGGTCGCCGTCGTTCTGCAGCCGCGGATCGGCGTTCGGCAACGACACGCGTCCGTCATACCGGCCGATCGTCGTCCCGGGCAGCAGGCTCGTGCCGAACGGATTCGCGTTGAAGTAGCCGCGCAGCGCCTGTTGCGTGAGGCTCGACGGGATCGACCACAGCTTGAGCGTCGCGTCGCTCGGGAACACCGGCGTGCCGAGCGCATCCGGAATGCCCAGCTGGCTCAACACCCACGACTGCGAATACTTCTGCAGCTGGTTGTAGATCAGCGTCGTGAACAGTTCCGTCTGCAGTGCGTACAGATCCTGGTTCACCGGTGCCGGCGAAACCTGGTTGAAGTACGCGGCGACCGCCGCATAACCGGGCAGGTAACCGGCCACGGTATCGGTTTCGAGCAGCAGCCCCTCCGTCGACTGCGTGATCGCCACGGCTTCCACCGCATCCGCGAAGTAGTTCAGGATTGCCGATTGCAGCACGATGCCCGTCAGGTGCACGCCGGCCGATTCGAGCGCCAGCGCGAGCATGTCGGTACGCGGCGTGCCGTACGATTCGCCGTACAGGTAGATCGGCGACGCGCTGCGGCTGTTGACGTTCAGGTAGCGCTGGATGAAATCGCGCATGATGTTCACGTCCGCATCGGAACCCCAGTACTTCTGGTTGGTGTTCGGCAACACGGCTTCCGACAGCCCGGTGCCGGGCGGGTCGATGAACACGAGGTCGGTGGTGTCGATCAGGCTGTCGGCGTTGTCGACGAGCGGATAGTTCGGCCAGTTGCTGCCGAACCCCGGATCGGGCGTGGCCACGCGGGTCGGCGCGAACGAGCCGAGACGCAGCCAGATCGACGACGAGCCTGGGCCGCCGTTATAGACGAACGTGACGGGGCGCGGCTTGCCGTTCTTGCTCGGCGCGGTGTACGCGACATACGACATCGACGCTTCCGCATTGCCGTTCGCGTCCTGCGCGGTCAGGTGGCCGGTGGTCGTCGTGTAGTTGACGGTCGTGCCGCCGTTTTTCCACTGGTAATGCATGACGGCCGCTTTCTCGGACACCTGCGCGGGGGCGAGGCCGTCGGTCGCGTTCATCGAATAGGCGACCGGGTCGACGTAAGGCTGGTTGGCCGCCGGTGTCTGACTACCGACCGCTTGTGCGCTGGCCTGCTGGCTGGCCGTTGTCTGCGCGAGACTCGATGCGCCGACGGACGACGAATCGTCGCCGCCGCACGCCGCGAGCGCCAGCGTCATTGCAGTCAATGCGCCTAGCCCGGCCATCCGGCCGCGACGGCCATTGCGGCCATGGCGGCTGCCGGTACTGCTCCTGTCTGGTTTCATCTCGTTCCTTGTGGCTGGTTCGGATACCGCTTCACAAAGGCCGCCCTCACTGGCGAGACGCGCAGCAACACCCGCCACTCGCGCAAAGGCGGTTGGGATCGGACTGCTTCAAGAGACTGAACGTGATACAGACACAGCAAACTGCTGGCGAGAATCGTGCTTGAACCGCCCCCTGCAGTTTGGACTTCTTTTCTGATTACCGAAATTTACGACATCGACAAAATAGGCGGTGCTGCGCCGCGTTGTCAAAGATCATTCCGATATTAAAAATCCCGTAATGATGCGAAGGGCCGCCAGTGTCTGGCATTTGAAAGAAAACGGGATTATTCGTGCAAGGTGCGTCTTGTCGGCAATGCCGCGCCGAATATTTTACTTTTCGCGCACAACGACGAAGCCTTTACTGCATTGATGCAGCACGCTCAATACCTTCAGATCGACAGGATTTTTCTTTCATTTTTATTATCGCCAATCGATTAATGCATTGCGGCGAAATGCAGGCTTGATTCGAAGATTCGATTCACTTCAATCATTCTTCAATCCGGGGCTTATGCCTCCCCGTCATCCATAAAATACCGATTTCGCGGAATTGCATCGGTTCCAGTGGAATTATTTACCCGATATCCGGCCGGGTTTGTCGATGCGCGAGCGGCGTGCGATTCATCCGCCGCCGCCCGCGCGACGACGTGCGCACGTGCCGCACGTCGTCCATCGCGAAGCCGGTTCAACCCGCGCTCAATGCCCGCCGCCCGGCAGCGCGATATCGATCAGCACCGGGTCGTGATCCGACGAACGATACGCATCCGGCGCGTAGAACGTCTTCTGCTGCTCCGCCGATTTGTAGGCGAGCGTGTACTGCAGCGCGAGCGGCTCGTCCGCGTTGATGTGCCATTCGTGCACGGCCTTCACGTGCGACGCGAGCGGCAGTGTCGCGAGCGCGTGATCGAGATAACCGGCTTCGCCGTTGTACACGTAGCTGTACGCATTCGCGCCGATCCAGCGCGCGACGAGGTTGCGGTAGCCGCGCGATTCGAGCGTGCGGATCGGGTCTTCGTACGTGTAGCTGTTGAAATCGCCGATCAGCAGCACACCCTGGCCCGCGACGCCCGTCGGATTGCCGGCGAGCCAGTCGGCCACCTTCACCGCCGCGCGCGTGCGCGTCGGGTTCCAGCAACCCTGGCCGTCACCCTGGTCGAGATCGTCGTTCGCGGCGTCCGGGCAGTTCTTCGACTTCAGGTGGTTGACCGCGACCGTCAGCGACTGCTTGTTGCCGCCGACCAGCCGGAACGACTGCGCGAGCGGCTGGCGGTTCTTGTCGTCGATCGCGAGCGTGGCCGCGCGGCCGACGGGCTCGACCTTGCGGCTGTCGTAGATCATCGCGACCGTGATCGCATCGCCGCCGAGGCGCGACACGCCCGGATCGACCACGCGCCAGTGGTTGCCGAGCTTCGCCGCGAGCTGGCGCACCGCGCTCAGTTCGCCGTAGCCGTTGTTCTGGATTTCCATCAGGCCGATCACGTCGGCATCGATCGCCTTCAGCGCGCTGACGATCTTCGCTTCCTGGCGCTGGAATTCCTGGAAGTTCTTCGCGCCGCGGTTGTTCGGATCGTCGAAGCCGCCGCCGAGACCGTTGCCGTTGAAGTAGTTGAGGACGTTGAACGACGCGACGCGCAGGTTCGATTTCGGATCGCGCGCGGGTGCGTTGGTGCGCGGGTTCGTGCGCGCGTCGAATGCCGGCACGGCCGCGCCGGGCAGCGGCTGCACGCGCCATGCGCCGTAACGCACTTCGAGCACGCCTTCGACGTCGCGCACCGTGTAGCCCGCACGCAGCGTGTTCGCGGCCGACAGGCCCGGCGCCGGATACGGCACGGTCGCGGGGTTCTGCTTGTTCGAGCCGTCGTCGAGGACGAGACGGTTGCGTGCGTTCGCATCGATCTGCGTCTGTGCCTGCGCGGGCGGCACGACGCTCGTCGGCGTGCGCAGGCGACCGTTGCTGAGCATCACGCTGCCGTAACGGCCGAGTTCGTAGTTGTCGGTGACGTTCAGCGTCTGCGGCAGGCGCACCAGCATCCCTTCATACGCGGCGAACGCGTTCGGGCTGTCGACCGGCAGCGTGAGCGTCGCGGGCGTGACGCTCTGGCCGTTCGCGCACACCGCGATCGCGCCCGACAGCGTGAGCTGCGTCTGCCCGTACTTCTCCTCGACCTTGCCCGTCACGTGCACGAGGTCGCCGGCCTTCGCGCGCACTTTCGGCGCATAGACGAACAGGCCCTCGGACACGCCCGGCTGGTTGCGGCGCTGCGCGTCGGCCTGCTGGACGAAGAAGCCGCCGAAGCCGTCCGTGCCGCCGAAATCGGCGGTGACGACGGCTTCGATCGACACGTTCTGGCCGGCGAGCGGCGACGGCGCGCCCGGCCCCTGGATATCGGCGATCGGCGTCGTGCTGCCGCCGCAGTTCGGGCTGACGGGCGCGGCGGTGGCGGCGAAAACCGGGGCAGCGAGCGTGGGCAGAAGCAATAGCGGGGCAAACAGGCGGATTGTCGAGCGCATGACGGGGAATCCCGGTTGTGAGGGTGCCGAAAGCTTAGCGGCGCTCAATGACAGTTTTTGGTAATCGAAAGACAGGCCGATGTAATTGTCGTCGTCACGCTGCGATCGCCACCGTTCGCACCTTCGGGCCTGAAAATGCGGGGAAATCGTCCGGCAATAAATTCGTCGTGCTCGCGACGATTCCCCCGCGTGCCTTCGCGCATGGCCCGCCGCGCTATATCGTCCCCGGCAACGCGCTCGACACGAGCACGGCCGCCACCATCAGCACGCCGCCGAGCACGACCGCCTCGATCCGCAGCACCGCACCGAATTGCCGCAGCGAAACAGCCGGCATCGCGGCGGCCGGGTCGTTCAGCGCGGCCAACAGCTTCGGCATCCCGAAGAAGCGGTTGTGTCCGCCGAGCGCCGCGGCGATCAGCACCAGCGCGAGCTTCAGCAGCAGGATCTGCCCGTACGTCGACGCGAGCAGGTTGGCGGGCGTATCGACGCCGCGCCAGCCGTTGTACGCGCCGGTCGCGAACAGCACGATCAGCGCATATGTCGATGCATCGGACAGCGACTGCACGAACGATGCGCCCGTCGTGCGTTCGCTCGCGGGCAGGCCGATGAGCCGCGGCATCACACCGAATGCCGTCACGAGCACGAGCCCGACCCACGCGCTGATCGCCAGCAGATGCAGCCAGTCGACCCATACCGGCGCGCTGAACAGCCCCGCGTCGACCGGATGCCCGCCGTTGCTGCGCGCGAGCGCGACACCGGCGAGCGCGGCCCAGATCGCGAACGGAAAGCGCGAATCGTGCGCTCGCCTGACGAACGACAGCAGCACGACGACGAGCATGAATACGGCGCCGGCCAGCCACGCATGACCGAACCCCGTGCCCGCGAGCATCGCGCGGACGGACGGTCCGGCGTCGAGCATCGATACGTCGCTCATCAGCGCGCAGTGCGCCCAGAACGCGGTGATGCTGGCAAGCAGCGATATGACGGACGCGATGCGCAGCGTCGCGACGAGCCGCCGCCCGATGCCGTGCTGCCACGCCGACGCGCCGCGCGCGAGCCAGTGGCTGCCGAGCAGCGCGCCGACGACGACGGCGAACCCGGCATTCTGGATCGCCACCGACACGAGCCGCAGGAGACCGACGAAGCCGTCGTTCACCCTTTCACCCGGAACGTATAGGCGCCCTTGGTGCGATGCGCATCGGCCGTCATCGCGACCCACTGCACCGTGTACGCGCCCGGCGCGAGCTTCGGCATCGCAATGGTCATCACGCGCGGGTTCGACGCATCGACCTTCGCCTTTTCCTGCGTGACGGCATTGCCGTTCGCGTCCGACACCTTCACCGAACTGAACGTCGGTTCGAGGTCTTCGTTGAAGGTGAGCCGCAACGTGTCGGGCGCCGTGTCGACCGTGCTGCCCGTCGCCGGTGCGGCGCTTTCCAGCTTGCCGTGCGCCGATGCGGCGACCGGCGCGGCCGCGACGATCGTGCCGGCCGCGGCGAAGGCGGCCAGCCGCCTGAGAGTCGTGATCTTCATGTTCATGCCTCGCGTCACGGCTTCTTCAGCTCGACGACGGTCAGCGCGCCGTTCACGTCCTCGGCGACGAAGTCGATCTTGTCGCCCGCCTTCACCTGCGACAGCATCGCCGGGTCCTTCACCTTGAACACCATCGTCATCGCATCCATCCCGAGGTTCTCGAGCGGGCCGTGCTTGATCGTCAGCCTGGCCGCAGCCGTGTCGACCTTGCGGATTTCGCCGTGCGACATGCTCCGCTTTGCCGCGGCTTCCTGCTTCGCGCCACCGCTCATGTCCATGCCGGCCATGTCGCCCGCCGCGTACGACGCGGCGGAAAACGCCAGCGCCCAACCCGTTGCCATCAAAACCAGTCCCTGCTTCATCGTGTCGACTCCCGTGTGAGTGAATGGAAACCGGCGGCCGCATCGGTACGGCCGCCGCATGCTGCTGCTCAACCGTCCGGCAGTTCGCCGGTGTACTCGTACGCGACGGTGCCCTTCGGATGCCTGAACCAGCCCGGATCGCGATAGTCGTTGCGGCCGAGGCCCTGCCGCACCTTGCAGACCGTGAACATGCCGCCCATCTCCAGCGGCCCGAACGGGCCCGTGCCCGTCATCATCGGCAGCGTGTTGTCGGGCAGCGGCATCTCCATGCCGCCCATCGCGCCGCCCGTGCTGCCCATCGCCATGTAGTCGGGCACGAGCTTGCCGATGCGCTTCGCGAGATCCTGCTGCGGCACGCCGATCAGGTTCGGCACCTGGTGGCCCATCGCATTCATCGTGTGATGCGACTTGTGGCAGTGGAATGCCCAGTCGCCTGGGCGATCGGCGGTGAACTCGATCGCGCGCATCTGGCCCACCGCGACATCGGCCGTCACTTCCGGCCAGCGCGCCGCCGGCGGAATCCAGCCGCCGTCGGTGCCCGCGACTTCGAAGCTGTAGCCGTGCAGGTGAATCGGATGGTTCGTCATCGTCAGGTTGCCGAAACGAATCCGCACGCGGTCGCCCGCGCGCACCGGCAGCGGATCGATGCCCGGGAACACGCGCGAATTGAACGTCCACATGTTGAAGTCCGTCATCTCGTTCACGCGCGGCGTGTAGCTGCCCGGATCGATGTCGTACGCGGCGAGCAGGAACACGAAGTCGCGATCGACCGGCATCGTGCCGCGATCCTTCGGGTGCACGATGAACATGCCCATCATCCCCATCGCCATCTGCACCATCTCGTCGGCGTGCGGGTGATACATGAACGTGCCGTGCGCCTCGAGCTGGAACTCGTAGACGAAGGTCTTGCCGGGCGGGATATGCGGCTGCGTGAGGCCGCCGACGCCGTCCATCCCGTTCGGCAGCCGCAGCCCGTGCCAGTGGATCGTCGTGTGCTCGGGCAGCCGGTTGGTCACGAAGATGCGCACCTTGTCGCCTTCGACGGCCTCGATCGTCGGGCCGGGCGACTGGCCGTTGTAGCCCCACAGGTTCGCGTTCATGCCGGGCGCCATCTCGCGCACGACGGGCTCGGCCGTCAGGTGGAACTCCTTCCAGCCGTTCTTCATCCGCCACGGCAGCGTCCAGCCGTTCAGCGTCGCGACGGGCGTGTACGGCCGGCCGTTCGGCGGCACGAGCGGCGGCTGCGTGCCGGTTTTCGTCATCGTGGGCGCTTCGGGCAACGACGCGGCGCCGGCCTTGCTGACCATCGCCGCACCGAGCAGCGCGGCGCCCGAGTGGCTGAGAAATTGTCGACGGGACACCATGTCAATGACCTTCCGGATGCGTTTGCGTCGCGGGCGCCGGTTGCGCCGCGGGGGTGGAGGCCGGCTGCGGCGCAGCGTCGGCGCTGGAAGCGGAATCCGGCCGGGCAGATGGCGTCGCGCGCGGCACGTCGCCCGGCGTCGGGAGCCGGCCCCCGACGGCCATCTGCAGATCGGTTTCGGCGAGCCAGTAGTCCTTCAGCGCATCGATGTAGCCGTTCACCGCGCCGACCTGTTCGCGTGCATCGGCCAGCAGCTCGAACGCGCTCGCGAGCATCCCGTTGTAGCGCAGCAGCAGCTCGTCCGAGATCGTCTTGCGCAGCGGCACGACTTCGTCGCGATAGTGGGTGGCGACGTCGTAGCTCGTCACGTAGGCCGCATACGATTCGCGCACTTCGGAACGCGCGTCGATGGCCGTTTTCGCGAGCCGGTTCGCCGACTGCATGTAGACGGCCTCCGCCCGCGCGACCTTCGCGCCGCCCCAGTCGAACAGCGGAATCTCGACGCTGATCTCGAAGCCGTGCTCGTGACCCTTGCCGGTCTCGTAGTCGTTCACGTAGCCGAGATCCACCGCATCGACGAAGCGCGTGGCCTTGCTCAGGCCGAGCGACGACGCGACACCCTGCGTCTGCAGCTTCGCGGCCTGGATGTCGAGGCGGTTGCGCATCGCGAAGCGCTCGAGATCGGGCAGGTTCGGCCGCGCTTTCGGCAGGTCGGGCAAGCGCTCGGGCAACGCGTATTGCGTGCGTTCGCCCCACAGCCCCATCGCGCGCGTGAGCTTCTCGCGCGCGGCCACGGCCTGCTGGCGCGCCTTCGCGTGCTGCGCGACCGCATCGGCATGGAACGCCTGTTCCCGCGCGTAATCGAGGCGGCTGAAGTTGCCGGCCTGCCGCATGCGCTGCGCCAGTTCGGCGGCCGCACTCGCGGCATCGCGCACCTGCCCTGCATAGTTCGCGGCCTGTTCGGCCGCGACGGCCTCGACATACGCGCGGCGCGCGTCGGCCGCCACCTTCAGCATCGCGTCGGCGGTTTCGAGCTTGGTCTGCTCGAAGCGGCGGCGTTCGATGTTCGTCGCGAGCGGCAGGGTCAGCAGCGCGAACACGTTCGCCGAGAACGTGCGGCCGAGGGTCAGCTCGCCGTCGCCCGCGCGTGTGCGGCTGAACGCGAAACGCGGGTTCGGCAGCCGGCCGGCCTGGACGAGATCTGCCTCCGACAGCCCCAGTTCCGCATACGACGCCTGCAGGCCGCGGTTGTTCAGCAGCGCGACCTGCACCGCATCGTCGATCGACAGCGGCTTGGCGAGCAGTTCCTTCGTGCGCGTGTCGACGGCTTCACGGTCGGCGTCGGTCCTGACCACGACCGCGTCCTTGCCGATGCGCTCCGACGCGACGGACGACACCGCGTCGAAACCGCCGTCCTTCGAAAACGTCGTGCAGCCGGCGAGGAAGGCCAGCACGGCCGCGGCCGCGCCGATCCTCGGCGAGATCGACAGCATCGTCATCGCGCGGCCTCCTCGTGCATCGAACGGGTAGCGCCGCCGGCCGCACGACCGGTCGTGCGCCCTTTTGCGGGCCGTTCCGTCACGTCGCGGTTCAGCTGTTTCCAGCCCGGGCCTTCGTCGTCCCGATACGGCCGGTAGCCGTCGAATACGGACGTCACGGTGACGTCCGGCACCGCCGCGGCGGCGTCCGCCGGATCGGGCAGCGGGGTTTGCGCAGGCGCGAGCGACGGCACGAGGGCCGCCGCGCCAAGCAGCGCCGCAGTAATCAATCGCATGAATGGGTCTCGTCGTGTGTCGTGCGGCGGACGGGATACCGCCGCCGGAGCGGATTGCGGAGCACGGCCGGTCGGGGCCGCGGGCGGGATCTAGACGAGAAGCCGGCGCGGCGGCCTGTCGATGCCGCCGGTCAGGAACGACACGACCCCGGCCGCGGGCGGTGGCGAGACGATCGCCGCGCGAACGCCGGCCGCGACGGGGACGGCGGGCGCGCTCGACATGCCCGCGCCGACGCAGCAGGACACGCACGCGGAACACGCCGGCGCATGCCGGGCGTGGCTGTCGGCGTCGTGATGGCCGTCCTGCGCGGCCGGCATCGTGTGCGACGCCGCTTCCATCGGCGCGACGGCAACGCGTTCGCACTGCATCGAAACAGTCGCGAACGACTGGATCGGCAGGCTCAGCGCCAGCAGCACGACGACGAGGAATTTGCGCCAGTACGACATGGATGCGGAATCAGGCAGGCAACGACCGGATGGGCCGGCGCGGCGCCGTGACAGCGCGTGCCGGGGGACAAGACGGCCGCAGCTTATCGCCGTCGCGGTGACGACGACATGGCCGAAACATGACCGGATTTTCATGAAACGCGGGCGACGCGGCGCAAGCGCTTCATGACAATTCCGTCATCCGGCGGTCATTCTTCGCGCACGCTCGGCGCCCTATGCTCACGCGTTACACTGACCGGCTGGAATCACGGACAGCCTGCCTCACCATGCGGATACTGATAGTCGAAGACGAACCCAAGATGGCGTCGTACCTCCGGAAAGGGCTGATGGAGGCGAGTTACACGGTCGACATTGCGGAAACCGGCAAGGACGGGCTGTTCCTTGCGCTGCACGAGGATTTCGATCTCGTCGTGCTCGACGTGATGCTGCCGGAAATGGATGGCTTCGAGGTACTCCGGCGCCTGCGCGCGCAGAAGCAGACGCCGGTGCTGCTGCTCACGGCGCGCGAGGCGATCGAGGACAAGGTCGCCGGGCTCGAGCTGGGTGCCGACGACTACCTGCTCAAGCCGTTCGCGTATGCCGAGTTTCTCGCGCGCATCCGCTCGCTGCTGCGACGCGCGCCGCGCAACGTGCGCGACATCCTGCATGTCGCCGATCTCGAAGTCGACCTGATCCGCCGCCGCGTGCGGCGCGCCGACACCCGCATCGACCTGACCGCGCAGGAATTCGCGCTGCTGCAGTTGCTCGCCGAACGCGAAGGCGAAGTGCTGACGCGCACCTTCATCACGTCGCAGATCTGGGACATGAATTTCGACAGCGACACGAACGTCGTCGATGCCGCGATCAAGCGCCTGCGCGCGAAGATCGACAACGCCCATGAGAAGAAGCTGATCCACACGATCCGCGGGATGGGCTACGTGCTCGAGGATCGTTCGTGACGCGCAGCAGCCCGGCCTCGTATTCGCTGCTGCGGCGCCTGACGCTGGCGTTCGCCGTCGTCGCCGCGCTCGTGTTCGCGCTGACCGGCGCGTACCTGTATCGCTCGCTGTCCGCCGAGCTGACGCGGCGCGACGACATCGAGATCTCCGGCAAGCTCAACCAGTTCCTGCAGCTTGCGCACGCGAGCGGCTCGGCTGCCGCGCTGCGCGCCGATCCGGCCGTGTTTCATGAAGTGCTGCTGTCGCATCCGGGCGTCTATCTCGGCATCTACGACGCGCGGAACCGCGCGCTCGTCGAGCATTCCGACGAAGCCGGCCACACGCTGGCGTCGGTGATCGCCGCGCCCCATCCGGCCGGCGCAACCGGCACCCCGTTCACGTGCGCGCCGCCCGGGATCGGCACGTCGCGCTGCGTGTATGCGCGCGCCACGCTGCCGTCCGGCGATGCGATCCAGGTTGCGCTTGCACGCACGGCGACCGATCGCCAGTCGTTGCTCGAAAGCTATCGCGTCGACATCTGGCTCGCGGCGGCCGCGGGCGCGCTGCTGGTCGGCGCGCTCGGTTACGCGGTCGCGTCGCGCGGCCTGCGCCCGGTCGAGAGCCTCGGCCGGCAGACGTCACGCATCGAGGCCCACAACCTGAACGCGCGGCTCGACGCGCATGGCGGCCCGGTCGAGCTGCGTGAACTCGCGACGTCGGTCAACCGGATGCTCGACCGCCTCGAACGCGCGTTCGTGCGGCTCTCCCAGTTCTCGTCCGATCTTGCGCACGACATGCGCACGCCGCTCGCCAACGTGATCAGTTCGTCGCAGGTCACGCTGTCGCGCGCGCGCACGACCGAGGAATACGAAGCGCTGATCGATTCGAATATCGAGGAATGCGAACGGCTGCAGCGGATGATCGAGAACATGCTGTTTCTCGCGCGCACCGACAATGCGCGTCAGCACCTGAAGACCACCGAACTTGACGCGGGCGGCGAACTGCGCCGGCTCGCGTCGTATTTCCAGGCGCTTGCCGATGAAGCCGGCGTGCGCATCGACGTGCAAGGCGAAGCGACCGTCGTCGCCGATGCGACGCTGTTCCGGCGCGCCGTCAGCAATCTCGCGTCGAACGCGCTCGAACATGCGCAAGCCGGGTCGACGATCGAGCTGGCGGTGTCCACGCAAGGCGGGTATGCGGTCGTCGAAGTCACCAATCGCGGCGCCGCGATTCCGCCCGAACAGGTCGAACGGATCTTCGAGCGCTTCTACCGCATCGATTCGTCGCGGCACGGCGCGGCGCGCAACGCGGGCCTCGGGCTCGCGATCGTGAAATCGATCATGGAGCTGCATCGCGGCAAGGTCGAGGTCGCAAGCCGTGACGGGCGCACGACGTTTGCGCTTCATTTTCCGCGCGGCGTCGAAGGGTAAGGCGTTTCCCGCGCGTGTCGCATCGGCGTGACGGCCGGCGCAACACCAGGCGAAGCACGACGACGACGCCCCTTCACTCCCCCGGTTCGCGCCGGATTTTCGCCTGGCGGCGATTGCGGTCGTTCAGTATCTGGTGCCGGCGATGGTCGGTCAGCTTCTTCCAGTCGCGCGCCTCGTCGCGCGTGCGCAGGCAGCCGACACAAAAGCCCGTCCGGCCGTCGAACGCGCACAGCTCGATGCACGGTGATTTCACGGCCACGGTCAGGCCGCCTTCGCAGGCGTCATCACTTCGACGGTCACGTGGGACACGCCGTCGAAACCCTCGATCAGCGCATGGTAGAAACGCGCGTCGCGCACCGTCTCGACGGTTTCGACCGACACGATCGCACTCATGTGGCCCGGCCCGACACGCCACACGTGAAGATCGTTGACCGTGTCGCCCAGCGCCTCGATCGCATCACGTATGCGCGCAGCCAGCCTGCGATCGACGTTGACGTCGAGCAGGATGCCGCCGGTATCGCGCATCAGCCCATACGACCAGTTCGCGATCACGAGCGCGCCGACAATGCCCGCAACGGGGTCCATCCAGACCCAGCCGAATGCACGTGCGAGCAGCAGGCCGACGATGGCCAGCACCGACACGGCCGCGTCGGCGATCACGTGAACGTAGGCCGACCGGATGTTGTGGTCGCGATGGGCCGCCGTGTGCGAACCGTGATCGTGATGCTCATGATGATCATCGTCGTGATCATGGTCGTGGTCGTGCCCATGATGATGACCGTGCCCATGGCCATGCCCGTGGTGATGGCCGCCGCTCAGCAGCCACACGCTGGCGAGGTTCACCGCGAGCCCCAGCACGGCAATCGGAATCGCTTCGCCGAAGTGAATGGGAACGGGCGCCAGCAGACGCGCAACCGCCTCGTAGCCGATCAGGATCGCGATCATCGCGAGCACGATCGCGCTCGTGAACCCGGCCAGGTCGCCCAGCTTGCCGGTGCCGAACACGAAGCGCGGATCGTCGGCATGCTTGCGCGCATAGGTATAGGCCAGCGCGGCGATCAGCATCGCGCCCGCGTGCGTCGACATGTGCAACCCGTCGGCGACGAGCGCAAGCGACCCGAACAGCGTGCCGCCGACGATCTCGGCCACCATCATTGCCGAGCACAGGCCGATGACCATCCACGTCCTGCGTTCGTTCTGCTCGTGCGCCGCACCGAGAAAGATATGGTCGTGCCCCGCGCCGAACGCGTCATCCCGGAAAGCGTTCATGTCCTGCCTCGATTACTTGAAATAGCTGTGCACCACGTCGATCAGCTGCTCGGTCGCGCTGCCTTCGTGTGCGTCAGGTTCGTGCGCATCGACCAGATGCTCGCGAATGTGGTCTTCCAGCACGACGGCGAGCAGCCCGTTCATCGCGCCGCGACAACTCGTGATCAATTGCAGGACCTCGTTGCAGCCGCGCTCCTCCCCGAGCGCGCGCTCGATGGCCTCGACCTGGCCCTTGATCCGGCGCACGCGGTTCAGCAGCTTCTGTTTTTCACGAACGGTATGGCTCATCGACGACGGGCTCCTGAATAGGGAGGGGGAGTATATATCCGGAAGGGTTCCCGTATAGGGGAGAGGGGTATATTTTTTCAGGATGAATGCTTGTCGAAAGCAACCCGCTCGGCTAGACTGCCCTTCGTCTTTGGGGAGTAGCCTGCTTTCCGTCTCCGGAAAGCGAACGCGTCAACACACTCGGCCTGCGGCCGTGGCGCGTTCAGCCTGATCGGCCTGGCGAGACCATCGGCACATCGCGTCGTTCCTGGTCGGACGTCGGCGGATGTGCCATGGTTCGTCAACGTCCGACCACGGAGTCCCCATGTTCCCCGCCGCCCTCTCCCCGCGTTTCGCCGCTATCCGCACGCATGCCTGCGGAGGTGCCGCATGACGTTCATGTTCGTCGAACTGGCGGTCATGCTGATCGTCATCCTCGTCGCCGCCGAGGTCTTCACCAATGCGCTCGAACATCTCGGCGAACGCCTGAAGATTTCCGAAGGCGTCACCGGTTCACTGTTCGCCGCCGTCGGCACCGCGCTGCCCGAAACGATGGTGCCGCTGCTCGCGCTCGCCGGCGGCACGGCAAACCCGGCCGTGAACGAGGAGATCGGTGTCGGCGCGATTCTCGGCGCGCCGCTGATGCTCGCCACGCTCACCACGTTCCTGATGACGCTCGCGGTGATCCGCTCGCGCGGGCCGCGCGGCACGATCGCGCCCGAACGGACGGGTTTCGTGCGCGACCTGAACTACTTCCTCGCCGCGTTCTCGCTGGCCACCGCCGCGATGTTCGTCCCGCATCACAACAGCGCCGTGCGCGCGCTGCTCGCCGCGATGCTGGTCGGGATCTACGTGATGTATGTCGTGATGACGTTCCGTGCGTCGAACCAGCTCGTCGATGCCGGGCATGGCACCGAGGCGCCGCACAAGATGTTCCTGTCGCGCCTGGGCTTGCCGACCAACCTGGCGACCATCGCGCTGCAGCTGCTCATCGGCGTCGCGCTGCTGGTCGGCGGGGCGAAGGGTTTCATTCACGGCGTGGAAGGCGTGTCGCACGTGCTCGGCGTCTCGGCATTGCTGCTGTCGCTGATCATCGTGCCGATCGCGACGGAGTTGCCCGAGAAGGTCAACAGCGTGCTGTGGATCCGCCGCGGAAAGGACACGCTCGCGTTCGGCAACATCACCGGCGCGATGGTGTTCCAGGGCACGCTGCTGCCGGCGATCGGCATCATGCTGACGCCATGGGAGCCGCGCCTCGAAGTGCTGACCGGCGTGATCGTCACGCTCGCGGCGGCCGCATGGCTGCGCGTCAATGCGCGCACGCGCGGGCTCGCGATCTGGGCGTTGCTGGCGAACGGCGCGGGTTACGCAGCCTATCTGTTCCTGACGCTGGCCCGGTAACCGGGCTCACCCGGCACGGGCACGCTGCTCCGGTGCGAACGATGCACCGCCGCGCCGCGTGCCCGCGAGCGGGTCAGATGCGTGCCTGGTTCACACGCTGCGACAGTTGTTCTGCGCTTTCCTTGCGCTCGCTGTACCGGTCCGTCAGGTACGCGCCGACGTCGCGCGTGAGCAGCGTGAACTTGACCAGTTCCTCCATGACGTCGACGACCCGGTCGAAATACGCGGACGGCTTCATCCTGTCGTCGTCGCCGAACTCCATGAACGCCTTCGCGACGGACGACTGGTTCGGAATGGTCAGCATGCGCATCCAGCGCCCGAGCACCCGCATCTGGTTGACCGCGTTGAACGATTGCGATCCGCCGCTGACCTGCATGACCGCCAGCGTCTTTCCCTGCGTCGGCCGTACCGCGCCGACCGACAGCGGAATCCAGTCGATCTGCGCTTTCATCACGCCGGTCATCGCGCCGTGCCGCTCGGGGGAGCACCACACCATGCCCTCCGACCATTGCACGAGCTCGCGCAACTCCGCCACCTTCGGGTGATGCTCGGGTGCATCGTCGGGCAACGGCAATCCGGCCGGATTGAAGATCCTGACATCGGCGCCCATGGCCGTCAGCAGCCGCGCCGCCTCCTCGACCAGCAGCCGGCTGAACGAACGCGCGCGCAACGAACCGTAGAGCAGCACGATGCGTGGCGGATGCGTCGACGGGCGCGCGGGTTGCAGCAGGCTCGCATCCGGCACGCGAAAGAGCGCGGCGTCGAGTTGCGGCAGATCGTTCAGGCGGTCAGACACGCTTGCCCTCCGCATCGATCACGATTTCGCCGTCTTCCTTTGCAAACGGCCCGTTCTGCGGATCGGGCAGGATATCGAGCACCTGTTCGGACGGGCGGCACAGCCGCGTGCCGAGCGGGGTGACGACGATCGGGCGATTGATCAGGAGCGGATGCGCGACCATGAAGCCGATCAGATCGTCGTCGCTCCATTTCGGATTGTCGAGATCGAGCGCGTCATACGGTGTGCCCTTGCGACGCAGCACGTCGCGAACGGGGATGCCCATCGCCGCGATCAGCGCGCGCAATTCATCTTCCCCGGGCGGCGTGTCGAGGTACAGCACGACACGTGGTTCGACGCCGCTGTTGCGTATCATCGCCAGCGTGTTGCGCGACGTGCCGCAATCGGGGTTGTGATAGATCGTGATGTCGGTCATTTCCGGAATCCTGATTGATTTCACGCGCGCTCGTACCAGCCCTTCGAACGGTTGACGACGCGCACGACGAGCAGCATGACCGGCACCTCGATGAGCACGCCGACGACGGTCGCGAGCGCCGCGCCCGAGTGGAAGCCGAACAGGCTGATGGCTGCCGCCACGGCCAGCTCGAAAAAGTTGGACGCGCCGATCAGCGCCGACGGGCACGCGATGCTGTGTTTCTCGCCGACGGCGCGATTGAGCCCATAGGCGAGCGCTGCGTTGAAGAACACCTGGATCAGGATCGGCACCGCGAGCAGCGCGATCACCAGCGGCTGCTTCAGGATCGCCTCGCCCTGGAACGCGAACAGCAGCACCAGCGTGGCCAGCAGCGCGGCGATGGACCAGGGGCCGACCTTCGCCATCGCGCGGTCGAACGCCGCCTGCCCCCTGGCGAGCAGCAGCCTGCGCCACGCTTGCGCGAGGATCACCGGGATGACGATATAGAGCACGACCGACGTGAGCAGCGTCGCCCATGGCACCGTGATGGCGGACATCCCCAGCAGCAGGCCGACCAGCGGCGCGAAAGCGATCACCATGATGCTGTCGTTCAGCGCGACCTGCGACAGCGTGAACAGCGGATCGCCGCCGGTCAGCCGGCTCCACACGAACACCATCGCCGTGCACGGCGCGGCGGCCAGCAGGATCAGGCCGGCGATATAACTGTCGATCTGGTCGGCCGGCAGCATCGGCGCGAACAGCTGCCGGATGAACAGCCAGCCGAGCAAGGCCATCGAAAACGGCTTGACGAGCCAGTTCACGACGAGCGTGACGCCGATCCCCCGCACGTGCTGGCGAACCTCATGCAACGCGCCGAAGTCGACCTTGACGAGCATCGGCACGATCATCACCCAGATCAACAGCCCGACGGGCAGGTTGACCTGAGCGTATTCCAGGCGGCCGATGCGCTGAAAGAGCCCCGGCAGTGCCAGGCCCAGCGCGATGCCGAGCACGATGCACAGCGCCACCCAGACGGTCAGGTAGCGCTCGAATGATCCGATGGCGGGCCTGGCCGCCGCGGCTTGCGACGGGGCCGCGTGCGAGCCGCTCATGTGCGATCCCCGCAGCAGGCCGGCGCCGCCGGCACGCCGCACGCAGCGCCGGCGCAGCAGTTTTCGGTCAGGAACCCGATGAGGCCGCTCATCGATTCGAAGTTCGCCGCGTAATAGATGAACCGGCCGTCCTGACGCGCGGTGACCAGCTCCGCATGCGACAAATCCTTCAGATGGAACGACAGGCTCGATGGCGACAGCCCGATCTGCTGGGCGATCGCACCGGCCGGCAGCCCTTGCGGCCCGGCGACGACCAGCGCGCGAAAGATGGCCAGGCGCGCTTCATGAGCAAGCGCGCCCAGGGCGCGCACGACGAGATTGGAGTCCATGGCGCGAAGGATAGCGCCTTCATTTCCATATTTCAAGAATTGTTGAAATAAAGGTGTCCATCCCCTGCCGAATTGGCATAACTGGGCTGCACCCGACCCGCCGCGCATCGTCGAACGCCGCCGCGCGAGCCGCATCCGGTCCGACATGCGCGGCGCCGGTGCGGCCGCCGCCCCGGTTCACGGGCGGGCGAGGCACCGGCGTGCCGTCAGGTCAGGACGCCTTCACGAGCTTGACGATCGTCAGCGTGCCGTCGACCTTCTCGATCCGCACCTTGACCTTGTCGCCCGCATGCGCGTGCTCGAGCATCGCCGCGTCCTTCGCCTTGAACGCCATCGTCATCGGCGGCATCCCGACGTTGTCGAGCGCGCCGTGCTTCAGCGTGATCCTGCCGCTCGCGGCATCGACCTTCTTCACTTCGGCATCGGTCAGCGCGGCGTTCGACTCGGCCGCACCGCCCGACGACATCTTCATGCCCGACATGTCCATGCCGGCCATGTCGCCGGCGGCGAAGGCCGGCGCGGTGAAAGCGCCGGTCGCGAGAACGGCTGCGGTGGTGGTGACAGTGATCCACTTCTTCATCGTGATTCTCCGGTTGGGATGGATGGCACGTTCGTGCCGTGAGGTACTGCATCGGAATGCCGCACGTGGCCCGTGCTTCGCGCATGACGGCGCTGCAGCAGGAGCCAGGCGGCGGGAATGACGAACATCGACAGCAGCGGCGCCGTGACCATGCCGCCGACCATCGGCGCGGCGATGCGCTGCATCACTTCGGAACCGGCACCGTGCCCGACCATGATCGGCACGAGGCCGGCGAGCACGACGGCGACCGTCATCGCCTTCGGCCGCACGCGCAGCACCGCGCCTTCGCGGATCGCGTCGAGCAGCAGCGCGTCGGTCAGCGGTTCGCCGGCATCGAGCCGGCGCTGCAGCGCGCCCTTCAGGTACAGCAGCATCACGACGCCGAATTCGGCGGCCACGCCCGCGAGCGCGATGAAACCCACCGACGTCGCGACGGACACCGCATGGCCGAGCACCCACACGAGCCAGAAGCCGCCGACCAGCGCGAACGGCACCGTCGACATCAGCAGCAGCGCATCGGCCGCCGAGCCGAACGTGAGAAACAGCAGCACGAAGATCACCACGAGCGTGACCGGCACGACGGTGCGCAGCCTGGCCGCCGCGCGTTCGAGATACTCGAACTGCCCCGACCACGCGATCGAATAGCCGGGCGGCAACGCGACCTGTTGCGCGACGGCCTGCTGCATCGCGCGCACGGCGCTCCGCAGATCGGTGTCGCGAATGTCGACGTACACGTAGCCGGAGAGTCGCGCGTTCTCGCTGCGGATCATCGGCGGCCCGTCGGCGATCGCGATGCGCGCGACATCGCCGAGGCGGATCTGCGCGCCGCGCGCGGTGACGACCGGCAGTTGCCGCAGGTTCTCGACCGAATCGCGCACCTCGCGCGGGTAGCGGAGGTTGATCGGGAAGCGCTCGCGGCCCGCGATCACTTCGCCGACATCGTCGCCGCCGACCGCCGACGACACCACCGACTGGATGTCGGCCACCGACAATCCGTAGCGCGCGGCGGCAAGCCGGTCGATATCGACGTCGATATAGCGGCCGCCGTTCAGCCGTTCCGCAAGCGCGGACGTCACGCCCGGCACGCGCTTCACCGCGGCCTCGACCTGCTGCGCGATCGCGTCGATCCCGGCCAGGTCCGGCCCGGAAATCTTCACGCCGACCGGCGTCTTGATGCCAGTGGACAGCATGTCGAGCCGGTTGCGGATCGGCGGCACCCACACGTTCGACAGGCCCGGCACCTTCACCGCGCGGTCGAGTTCGTCGACGAGCTTCTCCGGCGTCATGCCGGGCCGCCATGCGCTGCGCGGCTTGAACCGGATCGTCGTTTCGAACATCTCGAGCGGCGCGGGATCGGTCGCGGTATCGGCGCGGCCCGACTTGCCGAACACCGTGTCGACCTCGGGCACGGTCTTGATCAGCCGGTCGGTCTGCTGCAGCAGCTCGCTCGCCTTGTCGGCGGAGATGCCCGGCAGCGCGGTCGGCATGTACAGCAGGTCGCCTTCGTCGAGCGGCGGCATGAATTCGCCGCCGAGCCGCGACAACGGTACGGCCGTCAGTCCGAGCGCGACGACCGCGACGCCGATCGCGACCCACGGCCGCCTGAGCGTCGCTTCGAGCAGCGGCCGGTACACGCGGATCAGCACGCGGTTGATCGGGTTCGCGTGCTCGTGCGGAATGCGGCCGCGCACGAGATAGCCCATCAGCACCGGCACCAGCGTCACCGACAGCCCGGCGGCGGCGGCGATCGTGTAGGTCTTCGTGAACGCCAGCGGCGCGAACAGCTTGCCTTCCTGCCCTTCCAGCGAAAACACCGGGATGAACGACAACGTGATGATCAGCAGCGAGAAGAACAGCGCGGGCCCGACCTCCGCGGCCGACGTCGCGACGAGTTCCCATCGTCGCGCGGCCGTGACCGGTTCGCCGGGATGCGCGTGGTCGTACGCCTCGAGATGCTTGTGCGCGTTCTCGATCATCACGATCGCCGCGTCGATCATCACGCCGATCGCGATCGCGATCCCGCCGAGCGACATCAGGTTCGCGTTGACGCCCTGGTAGCGCATCACGATGAACGCGGCCAGCACGCCGAGCGGCAGCGACAGGATCGCGACGAACGCGCTGCGCAGATGGAACAGGAACACCGCGCAGACGATGCCGACGATGACGAATTCCTCGATCAGCTTGTCCTTCAGGTTGCCCACCGCGCGCTCGATCAGTTGCGAGCGATCGTAGGTCGTGACGATCTCGACGCCGGGCGGCAGCGAACGCTTCAGGTCGGCCAGCTTCGCCTTCACCGCGTCGATCGTCGTGAGCGCGTTCTTGCCCGAGCGCATCACGACGACGCCCCCCGTCACCTCGCCCTGCCCGTTCAGCTCGGCGATCCCGCGCCGCATCGCGGGGCCGACCTGGATGCGCGCGACGTCGCCGAGCAGCACCGGCGTGCCGGCGTCGTTCGTGCGCAGCACCACGTGCCGGAAATCGTCGAGCGTGCGCAGGTAGCCGGTCGAGCGCACCATGTACTCCGACTCGGCCAGCTCGACGACCGAGCCGCCGGACGCCTGGTTCGCGTTGCCGAGCGCGTTCGCGATTTCCGCCTGGGTGATGCCGTAGGCGCGCAGCCTGTCCGGATCGAGCACGACCTGGTACTGCCGCACCATGCCGCCGATGCTCGCGACTTCCGAGACGTCCGGCACGGCCTTCAGCTCGAACTTCAGGAACCAGTCGTTGAGCGCGCGCAGTTGCCCGGGATCGTGACGGCCGGTGCGATCGACGAGCGCGTACTCGTACACCCAGCCGACGCCGGTCGCATCCGGCCCGAGCGCCACCGTCGCGCCGGCCGGTAGCCGGCTCTGCACCTGGCTCAGGTATTCGAGCACGCGCGAGCGCGCCCAGTACGGATCGGTGCGGTCGTCGAACAGCACGTAGACGAACGCGTCGCCGAACGACGAGTACGCGCGGACGGTTTTCGCACCGGGCACGCCGAGCAGCGTGGTCGTCAACGGATAGGTCACCTGGTCCTCGACGATCTGCGGCGCCTTGCCCGGATACGACGCCTTGACGATCACCTGCGTGTCCGACAGGTCGGGCAACGCGTCGAGCGGCGTCTGCCCGAGGGAGTGGACGCCCCATGCGGCGATCAGCACGGTGGCGAGCAGCACGAGGAAGCGGTTGTGGACCGACCAGCGAATGATGCGCGCGATCATCGTTCGCCTCCCTGCGGTTCGACCTTCGTCAGGCGATAACCGTCGTCGGTCTGCGTGAACGCGAAACGCACCGTCTGGCCCGGCTTCACGCCGGGGAACGCGGCGGCCGACGGCTTGCCGAACGTCATCGTCATCGCGCCCCAGCCGAGCGCCGGCACGGGTTGATGCGAGAACGTGATGTCGTCTGCCGTGACCTGTTCGACCTTGCCGGTGGTTTCGTAGATCGGCGCCGCCGCTTTCGGCGCCGGCTCGGAAGTCACCGCCGCCCCGCTTGCGCCGGTGTCGCTCCGCAGCCGCGGCAGCACGCTCTTCAGGCTCGCCTCCGAATCGATCAGGAACTGCCCCGATGCAACGACCGTATCGCCTTCGTTCAACCCGCCGAGCACTTCCGTGTCGCCGCCGATGTCATCGCCGGTCGTCACCTGCACCGGCTGGAGCCGGCCGTCGCCGTTCTTCACGATGACGATCGTGCGCTTGCCCGTCGCGATCACCGCTTCGGACGGCACGAGCAGGCGCGACACGCTCGTCTTCCCGGCGACCCGCACGCGCATCAGCATGCCGGGCGTGAGCTTCAGCGCGGCGTTGTCGATCTCCACGCGCGCCTGCAGCGTGCGGCTGCTCGTGCTGATGCCGGGCAGCACTTCGCGGATGCGTCCGGTGAAACGCCGCGCCGGGTCGCCCGCGAACGTCGCATCGACCGGCATCCCCGGCTGCACGTTCAGCGCGAGCGCTTCCGGCACCTCGACGATGAGCCACAGCGTCGACAGCCCCGCAATCTTCGCCAGCGTCTGTCCGGGCACGACCATCGCGCCGTCCCGCACGTTCAGCTCGCTGACGACGCCGGTTTCCGGCGCGCTCAGCACGACGTGCGTCTGCGCGCGGCCGGTGCGATCGAGGCTCGCGATCATCCCGTCGGGAATCGACAGCGCGCGCATCCGCGCGCGCGATGCGTCGAGCAGGCTGCCGTCCGTCCCGCCGCGCTTGAGTGCGAGGTATTCCTCCTGCGGCGCGAGCCAGTCAGGCACGAACAACGATGCGACCGGCGCGCCCTTCGCGATGCGCTGCATCGGTGCGCGCGCATAAAGGCGATCGATGTAGCCGGTGACGCGCGACTGGACGACCTCCGCGCGCGATTCGTCGAACTGCGTGGTGCCCACCGCGTCGAATCCGGCTGCCGTCTGCTGGCGTCTTACCGTCGCATAACGGATGCCGAGATTCTGCTGCAGGCCCGGATCGATCCGGATACCGGACGCGCCGCCGCCCTCGTCCGCATAGACAGGCTGCAACTGCATGTCCATGAATGGCGACTTGCCCGGTTTGTCGAAATGCTGGTTCGGCACCATCGGGTCGTGCCAGTACAGCACCTTGCGGCCCGTGTTCGGGTCGGTGTTGCCGGACGGTGCGGCGCCGGGCGCTACGGACGATGCGATCGATGCGCCGCCCGCCGCATCGTGCATGCCCGCGACGTAACCGGCGCCGAGCAGCGCCGCGGCGGCAAACGTGAGCAGCACCGCGCGCGCCAGTGATTGCTTTTTCATGAGGTTCTCCTTCACTGCGCGGCGGCCATCGTCGACGGCACGACCTGATATTCGAGCTGCGCCCAGGTCTGCGACACGTCGCGCCTGAGATCGAGCACCTGCAACTGCGCGTCGAGTTGCGCGCGCCGCGCGGCGAACGTATCGGCGAGTGAACCCGTGCCCGCCCGGTAGGCGGCATTGGCCAGCTGCACGCGCTGGTCGGCGGCGGGCAACAGCGATGCACTCAGGTTCGCGATGCGTTCGCGGCCGCTCGCGAGCGTTTCGGACTGCGTGCGGATATCGGCCTGCACCTGGCGCAGCGTGTCCTCGTACATCAGGCGCGCCTTCGTCGCCAGTTCGGCCTTCTCGGCAACATCGCGGTTCTGGCGGTTCCTGCGATTGAGCGGCAACGGAATCGTGACGCCGACGGACACCATGTTCGAATACGCGCCGCCGCGCTGCTGGTACGCAATCTCCCACGTCCAGTTCGGGCGGCGTTCGCTGTTCGCGACGGCGGTATCGGCTTCGGCGACGGCGATATCGTCGGCGGCCGTGATCAGCGCCGGCTGCGATACGCGCAGCTCGTCCGGCGGCAACGACGACACGAACGATTCCGGCGCGGGCGGCGTGCCCGTGACGTCCGACGCCGGCACGGCGGTCCAGCGCGACAACGCGATGAGCGCGGTCTGGTAGACCTGCCGCGCTTTCAGCCATTGATCCTGCGTCTGCGCGAGCATGGCCCGCGCCTGGACGACATCGGCCGCACTCGCCTTCGCGCCGCGATACGACGCCTTCGTCGCGTCGAATTCATGGTTCATGTGATCGAGCAGCGCCTGCTGAAGCGCGAGCGCCTGCTTCGCGTAGACGGCGTTCAGCCACGCCGTTGCAGTTTGCTGGCGTACGCTCGCGAGCTGCGCGAGATAACCGGCGCGCTCGCGCCCGACCTGCTCGTTGGCCAGTGCCGAACGCAGGCGCCGCTTGTCGCCGGACACCCACTCCTGCTCGATGCCGATGCGGCGCATCGTCATGAAGTCCTGGCCGACGGTGAAGCGCTGGCCGCCATTGACCGGCAGGTTGTCGATGCCGGCCTTGAGCATCCGGTCGGGCAGCTGGCCGGCCTTCACGGCCGCCTCCGAGCTCGCGCGCACCGACGCCTGGGCGGCCTGCATCGACGCGGAATGATCGGTGGCGGACTGCAGCGCGGCGTCCAGCGTAAAAGACGGTTGCTGCGCGTGAGCCGCGCCCGCAACCAGCAGCGCCGCCCAAAGCATGGGCGCGCGCCGGCGCGCACGCCGCGCAAGCGGCGTGCCGGGATGGAATGACATGGTTTAACCCCAACGGCGGAACCCCATGGGGATTCCACGTCCTGCGCACAGGACGAACCTCACCGCGAATGCGGCGAACCTATCGGATCGGGATCAGCTGATGCGTGGAGGGCGCCACAACCCGTTCGGATCGCGGACCGGGAGAATTTGTGCGTAGTGGAAAGCAACGATGCTGGCGAATGCAGCGGGACGACTGACTTCGGCGCGAGCGGCCGGATGATAGAGACTGCCGAACTGGCATTGCGCCGTCAGCTTGCAGGACAGGCCCTTCGCTTTCGCGTGGGCCTTGCCGGTGGACGACGACTGCATCGAATCGCAGCCCGGCATGTCGGCGGACATGCCGGCGTCCATGTCCGTCGACATCGACATGCCCTGCTGCATCATCGGGCATTCCCCGGCCAGGCCGCTGGCTGCCAGCCCGCTGATGGGCAGCACCGCGCAGAGCAGCAGCAGGATGACGGTCCGGAGGAATTTCATGCGGGCGATTATAGCGCGGGGTTTTGCAGTGTGGCGGCGCATCGATACGGCGGAACGACGCGCCGTAGCCGCGCCCATCGCCCCCATCGCGCGCTACCGCGCCAGCGCGTCGGCCTCCAGCACGGCGCGCACCGCCGGCCGCGCACGCACCCGCTCGTACCACGCACGCAGATGCGCATACCGGGTCAGGTCGATATCCGCGTTGTACACCGACCGCATCCAGTCGGCCTTGCCCCAGCCGGTCAGCGCGAACAGGTAGGCATCGGCAACGGTGAACGTGTCGCCGGTCAAGTATGCGTTGCCGTCGAGCTGGCGGTCGATCCATGCAAAACGGCTGTCGAGCTTCGTTCTCGCCGGATCGACGTATTTCCCCGCCTGTACCGCATACAGCAGCGGAATGAACCCCTTGTGGATCTCGGTGCCGAGAAAATTGAGCCATTCCATCAGCCGGTAGCGCGCGAGCGTGCCGTACTCGGGCGCGAGCGCGGCTTCCGGGCGCAGATCCGCGAGATACTGCGCGATCACCGGGCCTTCGCGCAGCAGCGTGCCGTCGTCGAGTTCGAGCAGCGGCACGTAGCCGAGTTCGGTCACATCGTAGTAATTGCGCCCGTCTTCAACGACGTGCTTGCGTGCGTCGACCTTGATGACCTCCGCGTCGATGCCGCCTTCGCGCAGCACGATGCAGATGGCCTGCGAACAGCTTCCGGGAGCGTGATAGAGCTTCATGCGTTTCCTTCGTGGGTTGTCCATGTATCGATTCGCCGCGACGCGGGCGCTAATATCTCGCATCGGCGCATCGCCGGGAAGACGGCAGTCGTTTGTGCCGTAGTCACAAAAAATTTACCGACCAGGATTCAGCACGATGAAAACGAGTGCGACCGGATGTTCCGTTGAAGAAGCGATGCGCCTGCTCGGCGGCCGCTGGCGGTTGCTGCTGGTGTCGTATCTGCTCGACGGGCCGCGACGCTTCAGCGACCTGCGCCGCGACATGCCCGGCATCTCCCAGCGCATGCTGACGCTCGACCTGCGCGCACTCGAGGACGCCGGGCTCGTGCGGCGCACCGTCTATCCGGAAGTGCCGGTGCGGGTCGAGTACGACCTGACCGCCGACGGCGACCGGCTGCGGCCCGTCGTCGAGGTCATGCGCGAATTCGGGCTGTGGCTGAAGGCGCGCGATGCCGCTGCGTCGTGCGACACCGGCGCGACGCCCGGCGCGGCGGCAGCGATCGGAACGGCCCTTCATTCGAACCGATAACCCCTACCACCCTTACGCAGGAACCCGTTCATGGAACTTCACGCTACCGTCGGCGCGGCGACGTCCGACCTCGACGACGACGAAAGCTTCGCCAACATCTACTGTCACGACGCCGAGCAGGACTATTGCTTCGCGTTGTCGCGCTTTCCGGACGACACGCTGATCGAAGTGATGGTGCGCGACCAGATCACCTGGCGCGTCAAGGATCTGTCGGTGAGGCTGACGGACGACACGATCGACATCGAGATCGAACCCGGCATCGCCGCGCGACTCGACGGCCAGGCGCGTTACGTGATCCATCTCGCGCCCGGCCAGTACGATCCGGTCACGCTGCGCGCCGCGCTGAAGGAGATCTTCGTGGGGAAAAGCGGGTTTCAGGACGACAGCACGCGCGGTTAACGGCTCAACCGCACCGTCATCGTCGCTTTCGCGAGGGCCTGGTAGTGAGCGGTATAGCCGACGACCGCAGGCGTCGCGTCACGTTCGACCGGCAGCTTCGCCACCTTGAGCGCGGTCAGCGTAATGACGTAGCGATGGGTGTCGCCCTGCGGCGGGCACGGGCCAAGATAGCCGACATGGCCGGTGTCGTTCTTCATCGGGACGGCGCCCGCCGGCAGTCCGGCAACGTCATTGCCCGAACCGGGCGCGATGCCATGCGCCGACGCCGGTATGTCGGCGACGACCCAGTGCCAGAATCCGGAGCCCGTCGGTGCGTCGGCATCGAACATCGTCAGCAGGTAGCTTTGCGTGCCTTCCGGAACACCGCTCCACCGTATGGACGGCGAAATGTTTTGACCGTGACAGCCGAAGCTGTCCGATACCTGCGCGCGACCAAACGCGCCGCCGGCAAGCTCCGCGCTTTCGATCGAGAAATCGCCCGCCCGTGCCGTACCGGCAGCGAGCATCGCCACGCAAAGGGCGAAACCGGGCTTGAATATCGTCATCGTCACCTCACCAGCAAGCAGGAATGGAACGGACATTCTTGCAATCGCGCCGGCCCCGAACAAGGCAAGCAAAGGTACCGGTATCGCGACTACCCGGCAATGTCCGGCCATGCCGGCCCCGCTCGCGGAAAGCGCCGGATGCCGGTACATTGGCGGCAAACGGAAGTCCGGGCCGGCCGCTTCCATCCTCATTCACGCCCTTCATGCCTGATCCGACCATGACGCGCCCTTCACGACTGCGTTCGCTGCTCCATGGCTCCATGCTGTTCGTTGCCTGCGCATCGATCGCGCCCGCCGCGCAGGCGGCCAAACCGCCGCTCACGTTCAAGGTCGACGACACCGTCACGGCCCGCGTCGAACGGGCGGACAGCGAGCACATTACCGTGCGCTTCCTGCCGAGCGGCAAGACGCAGACGCTCGACGTGACCGCCGCCGACGAGGAAGGCCGCTATCACCTCGCGTCGGACGACTACAACTTCGACGGCCACCGCGATCTCGCGATGCACGCGACGCTCGGCATGGTGAACGATGGCTACGGCATCTACCTGTACGACACCGCTCGCCAGCGGTTCGAGCCGTTACGGATGCCGGCGAGCGACATGCCGCACGGCAATTGCGACGGGCTGGTCAACGTGCAGGCGAAGCCGAAGGAGCGCACGCTGTACAGCTCGTGCCGCGGCGGCCCGACCTGGTACACCGATGCGTATCGCTTCGACGGCAGCGGCAGGATGTACCTGTACCAGTCGAGCGAAGCGATACCGGACGACCTGCGCGACCTGCTCGACACCGACAACGGCCCGTCGTCGATGCTGCTGACCTACGACGCGCAAGGCAAGCGTGTCGCGCGCCGCCCCGACGCCTATGGCGGCGGCTCCATCACGTTCAAGGTGCGCCCGGCTCGCCTGCCGCTGCACGATGCGATGACCGATGCGCCCACGCGCCGCTATGTCGTCGCGGGCGACACGGTGGAGGTGATCGACGCGAGCGCCGATTTCCAGTGGCTGAAGGTGCGGTATCGCAACCCGCATGCAGGGGCGGTGCAGGGCTGGGTCAGTGCGAAGGAGGCGATGGGCAACTGATGCAAGCGGTCGCGTATTCGCCACGCCTCCCACATATTGAACGCCGAACATCCCATTAATCGGGATACCTGCCCAAATGTTGACGCGCTTCCCGCCACGGCTCTAACGTTCGCCCCAACGCCATTCGATTCGGCCGCCCCGCTCGCGGGCGACGGCCGGGCATGGAACACAGGAGACAGCCGTGGCCCAATCCGCTTCGCGCACCCACGCGAACCCGCCGGATCAATTGCCCGCCCACGCCGGCATCGCATCCGGTTCAACCGCCCGCGCGGCCGCCGCGCAGGCAGCGCCGCCCAGCCGAAAGCGCCTGCTGATCCTCGCGCTGCTGTTCATCACGGTCGTGATCAACTATCTCGACCGCAGCAACCTGTCGATCGCCGCGCCCGCGCTGTTCAAGGCACTGAACATCGATCCCGTGCACGCGGGCCTCGTGTTTTCCGCGTTCGGCTGGACCTACGCGCTGATGCAAGTGCCGGGCGGCTGGCTCGTCGACAAGGTGTCGCCGCGCGTGCTGTATGCCGGCGCGCTCGCGCTGTGGTCGGCCGCGACGTTGCTGCTCGGCTTCGCCGGTTCGTTCGTCGGGCTGGTCGTGCTGCGTCTCGCGGTGGGCGCGCTCGAAGCGCCGGCCTACCCGATCAACAACCGCGTGGTGACGACGTGGTTCCCGACCCGCGAGCGCGCGAGCGCGATCGGCGGCTACACGTCGGGCCAGTTCGTCGGCCTCGCGTTCCTCACGCCGGTGCTCGCGTGGCTGCAGGTGCATCTCGGCTGGCACATGGTGTTCGTCGCGACCGGCCTCGCCGGCATCGCATGGGCCGCGATCTGGTATGCGGTGTATCGCGAGCCGCGCGCGTTTCGCGGCGTCAACGCGGCCGAGATCGCGCTGATCCGCGACGGCGGCGGCCTCGTCGATCTCGAAGACCGCATCGCGGCGCGTACCGAGCGCGCACAGTCGACGTGGCGCGACCTCGGCGTCGTGCTCGGCCGGCGCAAGCTGTGGGGCATCTATCTCGGCCAGTTCGCGCTGAACTCGACGCTATGGTTCTTCCTCACGTGGTTCCCGACCTACCTCGTCAAGTACCGCGGAATGGACTTCATCAAGTCGGGCTTTCTCGCATCGCTGCCGTTCCTCGCCGCGTTCGTCGGCGTGCTGTGCTCGGGCGTGCTGTCGGACTGGCTGATGCGTCGCGGCGCATCACAGGGCTTCGCGCGCAAGCTGCCGATCATCTCGGGGCTGCTGATCTCGACCTGCATCATCGGCGCGAACTACGTCACGTCGACCGGCTGGGTGATCGCGTTCATGACGATCGCGTTCTTCGGCAACGGCTTCGCGTCGATCACGTGGTCGCTCGTGTCGGGGCTCGCGCCCGCGCGGCTGATCGGCCTCACGGGCGGCGTGTTCAACCTGATCGGCAACCTGTCCGCGATCGCGACGCCGATCGTGATCGGGCTGCTCGTGAACGGCGCGGACTTCTCGCGCGCGATCACCTACATCGCCGCGATGGCACTCGCGGGCAGCCTGTCGTATGGCTTGCTCGTCGGCAAGGTCGAACGCATCGACGCATGAGCCTCACGAGGGCGGCACACGCATGCCGCCCCCCCCTGCCTCGCCGCCGCCCGCGTGCCGCGTCAGAACCGCTGAAACCCGTCGCGCGCGAGATCGTGCGGATTGCCCGCCACGTAGTCGAGTGCGCACGCGTCGGTATCGATGCCGACGGTCAGCAGCGTCTCCCAGCGCTCGGTGTCGGGCATCGACGGATCGGCGTGGAAACACACGACGGCCTGATCGCCGGCCGCACCGCACATTGCCGCCGCGCGCTCGCGCACATCGGCGCTCGTCATCCCGTTCACGACTTCGTTCAGATGTGCGAATCGTTCGCGCGTGGTCGAGCTGTCGGGCATGCACTCGCCGCCGCTCAGCGCGCGATCGAGGAAGTGGTTCGTATGCAGCAGCCAGCCGTCCGGACGCGGCACCACCACGCCGATGCCCGACGGGCTCAGCTCGATGCTCGCCGCGCGCGGGTTCGCGTCATGCCGCGTGAACACGGTCAGCACCGTGGACGCGCTCACGCGCGCGGACCGGGCGAGCTCGATCGCCTCCTGCACCGTCGTCGCATCCTCGAGCAGGCGCCGCGCGATCGCATGCACGGGTACACCGGCGCTGTCGTTGTCGCTCGCGTGATGCAGGATGTTGAAGTGCAGCCCGAGCCCCGCGCTGTTCACGCCGAGCTTCGCGAGCATCCCGAACTCGGAGAACAGCTTGACGGTGCGGCCGTGCGGCGTCGCGAACCGCATCAGCAGCCCCTGCGGCGCGAGGCTGTCGTGCCAGTCCCACGTCTGCAGCGTGCGCGGCGCGTGCGGGCCGGCCGGCGCGTAGACGGTCGTCGAGCACTCGCCTTCGGCCGACGCGGGCGCGGTCGCGAGAATCTCGGTGCGTGCGTTCAGGCACGCGAGCTGCCAGCGCGGCAGGTCGACGCCGTCGGCGATCGCCTCGACTTCGGCGGCCAGGCGCGGGCACCACGCACCGAGCGCGGCCAGGCTCGCTTCGCCGATCTCCCGCGCGCGCTGCGGCTCGATGCCGAGCTTCGGGAAAAACGCGAGGTAAAGCGCGACCGTCTCGCGAATCTCGGCGGCGAAACGCGCGCCGATCAGGCGGCCGCGCTCGTGCGGATCGGTGAGGTCGGTCACGAAGGTGTGCAGCTTCAAGGTCAAATCTCCTGGGTTGAATGCGTTCCGGGCAAGCGCGGCCCGGAACGTGATGCATGGCGCAGCCGGTCGACCGGCATGCGCGCCGGCCGGAACGGCGAGACCCGTCAGAACGGTCAGAACGGTCAGAACGAATAGATGAACTGCATCCCGGCCAGGTCGTTGCTGCGCGCGTATGTGCCGTTGCTCTTCAGGAACACCGGATGGTTCGCCGCGTCGTGGCGATACTCGAGCTTCACGGTGATCTGCTGCGTCGGATAGAACAGCAGGTCGGCCGTGATCGCGTAACGCTGCGCGCCCTTGCACTCGGTGCCGTTCGTCGACGAACCCTGGAAGCACGCCGGATCGATGCCGAAGCCGCTCGACCCGTTCACCGACGGATTGCCGCCCACGAGCCCGTACTGGATGTTCGTGCCGCCGCCGCCGTTCGACGTGTTGTTCAGGTAGTCGAAGCGCAGCGTCGCGCCCATGCGGCCGACCCATGCCTGCGTCCACTTCGTATGGCCGAGCAGCGACATCCCGTACCAGCGTGCGGTGCCGCCGTTCCACGCGCCCTTCTGCAGCTCGCCGTAGTCGACCTGCGCGTTGACCTGCGTCTTGTCGTGCGTATAGGTCACGTCGGCTTCCACGTACTTGTAGAGGCCGGTCGGCGACGAGCCGTTGCACTGGTAGCCGTAACCGCCCGCCGTCGCGCACGGCGAGAACAGCGACTGCCGGCCCAGCATCCCGGAAATGCCGAAGTCGAAGGCGGTCGACGTCGCGTTGTCGAAGCGCGCGGTGATCGTCGGCGTCCAGTTGGTCTTGGTCGTGTTGTTCGCCGCGTTCGCGATCGCGCCGGCGGTGCGCAGCACCTCGTTGCCGATCACGACCTGCCAGAAGCGCGTCATCGCCGCGTTGGAGCCCTTCAGGCCAACGCCGATCAGGTTGCCCGGTTCGCTGAAGTCGTACAGCAGCCCGTGCGTGAGCGTCAGCATCTGGGTCGACGGCTGCACCTCGTAGCCGGCGAGGCTCGGCATCATCCCGATCTCGAAGGTGCGCGTCGTGCTGAGAGGCACGGTCACCACGGCCTGCGTGACGATGTTGTTGCCGACGCCGCCGTGCGAATTGCTGAACACGTTGCCGAAGCCGCGGTTCGGCTGGATCACGACCTCCGCCGACGGCGCCATCGGGCCGACGCCGAAGGTCTTCTTGATGTCGAGGTAGACGTCGCCGATCGTGCTGTTGAAGTAGTCGTACGCGCCCGGATCGTGGTTCAGGAACTGGAACCCGGACGTGCGCTGTGCGCGGTTGAACAGGTACACGGGATCGACGTAGCCGGTGATGCTCAGGCCCGCGAGCGGGCCGGTCGTCGCGGCTTCCTGCAGCGAGTCGACCTTCAGCGACGCGTTCGCGATCTGCTCGCGCATCTGCTGCAGGTCGTCGTTCGTGAACGCCGGTGCGGAATCGGCGGCCGGCGCGGCGGCGGCCGTGTTGATCGAACCGATCCTTGCGCCGCTCGATGTTGCGGTGGTGGCGGTGGCGGCGGTGGCTGCGTTGGCGGCCGTCGCGGTGCCGGGCGCCTGCGCGGCCAGCATGCTCGCGCGCAACTCGTTCACCTGCTGCTGCAGCGCGGTGACCTGCGCCTGCAGCGCCTTCATCCTGCTCGCGTCGGTCGCCTGCGGCGTGTGCGCGAATGCCGTGGCCGCGTCGAACGCGAGCAGGCACAGCGCCGTCATGTGTTTGAGTTTCATGTTCTGGGTGGTCGTCGGGACGAGCGCGCCCCCGCCCGCCGCGATCAGCGGCGGGGCGCGCGAAAGGTGTGCGGGAATCGGGGAAGCGGCGGCCGGCTTACTCGGTCTTCAGCTTCGTCCAGAGACGGTTCTGCAGGCGCATCAGCTCAGGCGGAACCGGCTTGCTGAGGCTCAGCTTGCGGATCACGTCGGCGGGCGGGAACACGGCCGGATCGCTCGTCACTTCGGCGCGCACGAGGCGCTTCGACGACGGCACGGCCGACGGGTACGACGTGTCGTTGGTCAGGTTCGCGCTCTCCTTCTCCGACAGCACGAAGTTGACGAACTTCAGCGCGGCGTCCGGGTGCGGTGCATCCTTCGGCACGGCCATCATGTCGAACCACATCGCGCTGCCCTCGGTCGGGATCACGTACTTGATGTGATACGGCTTCTTCGCGGAAGCGGCCGCGATCCGCGCGGAGTTCACGTCGCCCGACCAGCCGAGCGCGAGGCAGATGTCGCCGCCCGCGAGATCGTTGATGTAGCTGCTCGAATTGAACTGCGTGATGTACGGGCGCACCGACTTCAGCAGCTCGTATGCGGCCTGGTAGTCGGCCGGGTTCGTCGTGTTCGGGTCCTTCTTCAGGTAGACGAACGCCATCCCGAACGCATCGACCGGCGAATCGAGCACCGACACGCCGCAGTGCTTCAGCTTCTGCGCGTACTTCGGGTCGAACAGCAGCGCCCAGCTGTCGAGCGGCGCGTCGTTGCCGAGCGCGGCCTTCACCTTCTCGACGTTCATCCCGAGCCCGTCGGTGCCCCAGGTCCACGGAATGCCGTACTGGTTGCCCGGATCATCCTTCGCGAGCGCCTTCAGGATTTCCGGGTCGAGCAGCCCGTAGTTCGGCACCTGGCTCTTGTCGATCTTGCGGAAGATGCCGGCCTGCAGCTGCCGCGCCCAGAAGATGTCGGACGGCACGACGACGTCGTAACCCGACGTGCCCGACAGCAGCTTCGCCTGCAACGTCTCGTTCGAATCGAACTCCTGGTAGACAACCTTGATGCCGGTCGCCTTCTCGAAGTTCGCGATCGTCGCCTTGCCGATCGAGTTGCCCCAGTTGTACACGTTGACGACGTCCGCCGCGTGCGCAACCGGCGCGCCGGCCCCCAGCACGCCGCCCAGCGCGAGCGCCGCGCATGCCGTTCCCAGATGCCTGCTCCAATCCCCTGCCATGGTTTCCTCCGTCGATATCATGATCCGTTCGCGATGAACGGGTGTGTGCTTCGGTCCGGAAAAATTTAGCCAGAGGAAATTGGCCGGTCTGCCCTGCCAATAGGGGGACACGCCGCACAATCGGCGCATCCGGTTCCGGCCGGATGCGCCGAGCCGCGAAAACGAAAGCATCCCGAAAGATTCCGTCGCCGCTTCGTCAGCCGGGATGCGCGTTCAGGATGCCTGCATACCCGTGCGCGCGCCGAAATCGTCACCCACGTGCGTGATGCGGCCGCCCATCATCGTCAGCCCGACGTCGATGCGGCCGATGTCGTACTGGCCGACCTCGAACAGGTCGTTCTCGAGCACGACCAGATCCGCGCGCTTGCCGGGCGTGAGCGACCCGACCTCGTGCTCCATCCCGAGCTGGTACGCGCCGTGGATCGTGTACGCGGCGATCAGTTGCGGAATGCTCAGGCGCTCGGCGATGTCCGGGAACACCGGCGCATCGGGCTCGCCCGCGAGCTGGCGCGTATGGCCCGACTCGATGTGTTCGAGCGGCTTGTGCTGGCAGCGGCACTGGCATGCGAGGCCGTCCATGCCGATCGACACCGTCACGCCTTCGTCGAGGAACGTGCGGAACTTGTACATGCTGCTCCAGCGCTCGTGGCCGTAGTGGTCGCGCAGCTGCTCGGTGTACGCGTCGACCACGCCCCACTGCAACTGCGTGTTCGCCATCACGCCCGCGCGGCGAAAGCGCGGGATGTCGTCCGGATGCGTGAGGAATGCGTGCGTGATCACGTGGCGGCGGTCGCGCGGCGGGTTCGTGCGGTTCACCGCGTCGAAGCCGTCGAGCGCCATCCGCACGGCCGCATCGCCGACGCAATGGACCATCACGTTCGCGTTCGCGCGATCGGCTTCGACCAGGTAGCGGTTGAACGTGTCGGCCGGCATCGTCGGCGCGCCGCAGGTGTCCGGGCGGTCCGCGTACGGTTCGAGCAGGTACGCGGTGTGGTTCGCCTCGGTGCCGTCGAGGAACAGCTTCAATGCGCGCGCCTTCACGAGCGGCGAATCGTACTGCTCGCGGTACCGGACGAGCGTGCCGACCGGGTCGTCGATCTCGCCGATCACCGCGACGCTGCCGACCACCCGCAGCTTCAGGTCGCCCGCGCGCTCCATCGTCTGCAGCGTCTCGTACAGCAGCGACTGGTCGCCGCTCGCGTCGAAGAAGCCCGCATCGAACACGGTCGTCACGCCGGCCGCGCACAGCTTCTTCTGCCACGGCGGGATCGATTTCAGGTACAGGTCGATGCCGGTCGGCAGCAGGCCGGCCGCGCTGATCCGCTGCATCAGCAACGAATACGCGGCGCCGTCGACGATCAGGCCGGTCGGCTCGCCGGTCGCCGCGTCCTTCTCGAACCAGCTCGCGCCTTCCTGCACGGGCGGCGTCGACGCGTCGATGCCGGCGATCTCCAGCGCCTTCGAGTTCACCCACATCGTATGGAAATCGGTCGACAGCAGGCACACGGGGCGATCCGCGCAGATCGCGTCGAGCGTCTCCTTGCGCAGCAGCGCGGGCGGAATCGTCGCCTGCACCCAGCCCATCCCGGTGATCGCCGGCTCGTCCGGATGCGATTCGACATACGCGCGCAGCGCGCCGAGCACCTTCTGCGGATCCTCGTAGTTCACGAACGCCTGGAACGCGAACGCGGTCGTCTCGAAGTGCCAGTGCGATTCGACGAAGCCCGGCAGCACGAGCCGGCCGGCCGCGTCGACGACCTTCGTCCGCGCGCCGACGAACGCCTGCACGGCCGCCGTGTCGCCGACATGGACGATCCGGCCGTCGCGCACGGCGACGGCCTGCGCCCAGGGCTTGTGCGGATCGACGGTATAGACCTTCGCGTTGGTCAGAACGAAATCCGCCGGCGTCGTGGCGGCGTGCGTCGGTTGCATCTGCATGGCCTGTCCTTTCTGGTCATCAGGTTTTCGAAGTGCTTTCACTATAGGCAGACGATTCGCGCCGGTATGCCCCCCCGCCGCCGGGGCTTCTGCGAATTCCGGCCGCCGCACGCACGGTCTTGTCGTCGTTTTGGGGACAACGCACGAAATCCGTGGGGTTGATCCGGTGAATTCCCGGCTGACGCGTGCACGGCGTTCGCGTAACGTCGCGCTGTCCCCTGACCGCCTTCGTCCGACCATGCGACTTCTCCAGCCCGACCCTGCCGCCCGCGGCCACTATCTGATCGGCGTGCGTCCCGATTCACTCGGCGCGACGCTGCGCGCGGTCGGCACGCCGGATTTCGTCGGCGCGGTCACGGAGTTCGTCAACGACAGCATCGATGCCGACGCCGTGCACCTCGAGCGCTGGCGCGCCGACACGGGCAGCACGTCGGGTTTCGTCGTCGAATGGCTCGGCAGCGGCAGCCTGCGCTTCGCGGCCGATACGCTGCGCGTGATGGACATCTACTACCAGGACTACTGCCAGGCCGATCCGCTGGTCGCGCCGCTGCGCGGCAAGCCCGGCACGCTGCTCGTGCAGCGCCATGTCGACGGCATCGCGCAGGGCGAGTTCCGCCGCCGGATCTTCGACGAGCCCGGCATCGGGCAGGAATGCCTGCTCGTGCACGGCAACGCGCACCTGCAGTACGCGCTCGGGCTCGCGCGCACGGTCGGGCGCGCCGCGTTCACCACGGACGAGCTGTTTCACTTCCGGCAGATGGTCGACCTGCTGTTCCCGATGTTCGAGCTGCATGCGCGCACCTGTGCGGCGCGACGCGTGGCGGCGGTGTCGGTGAATGCCGCGTCGCAGGCGGGTTTCGATGCGCGCCTCGAACGGCAGGACGTGCAGCTGTCGCGCCGCGAGCACGAGATCTGCCGGCTGATGCTGTGCGGGCGCTCGGTGCCCGAGGCCGCGCAGCAGCTCGACGTGAAGCTGTCGACGGCCGAGTCGTACGTGAAGCGCGCGTTCGCGAAGCTCGGCGTGCGCACGCGCCGCGAGCTGTTCGACTGGGTACTCGTCGACTGCTGAACGCGCGGCCTGGATTTACGCGGCCAGCGCGGCCGCCTTGATGTTGAAGGCGCGCAGCAGGTCCTCGCAGAACGCGTCGACGATCGGCTTGTCGCTCGTGCTGCGCTTCATCGCGAGATGCAGCGGCACGTCGAAGCTGAACGTCGCGCGGCCGACGGCCTTCACGAGCCCGCGCTGCTCGAACGGCTCCGCGTAGTGCGCGGGCAGGTAGCCGAGATGGCCGCCCGACAGGATCAGGATCGTCGCGGCCTCGATGCTGTCCGCGCTCGCGGTCACGCGCCGCTCGGGCAGCGGATACTGCTCCTCCGGCACCGGATAGGTGCGCCATACCCAGTCGTGCAGTTGCAGGTCGTCCGCCGTCACGGGCCGCGACGCATGGAACAGCGGATGCCCGCGCCCGCAGTAGATCACCTGCTGCTCGGTGAACAGCGGCGTGTAGAGCAGCCCGGGCACGCGATGCCAGAAATACCCGATCGCGAGATCGAGCTGGTTGTTGACGAGGCTTTCCTCGAGTTCCTGCGGCGACGCGACCTTCATCGCGAACGTGACGGCCTGGTCGCGCTTGCGGAATGCACCGATCGCGTCGGCCACGCGCGCGTTCTCGACGAGCGGCGCCTGGCCGATCAGGCCGATCGACAGCGTGCCGACCAGCTTGCGGTCGATGTCGCGCACGCGCGCGACGAATTCGGAGGTCGCCGCGACGAGCGTGCGCGCGGTGGCCGCGAAGCGTTCGCCCTTCGACGTCAGGCGAAAGCCGCCGCGCCCGCGATCGCACAGCTTGAAGCCGACGCGCGCTTCGAGCGCCGACAGCTGCGTGCTGATGGTCGACTGGCGCACGCCGAGCGACGCCTCGGCGGCCGTGATGCCGCGTGCGTCGACGACGGCCAGAAAGACCCGGATGAGCCGGAGATCGAGATCGGAAGTATTCGAGAACATGCCTGAAGCCACTGCGCGTGTGCGCGTTGCCCGGCCGGCACGACGCGCATCACGCGTCACGCCCGCCGCCTTCGCCGATGAACCGGACCGGACGCGCGCCGCCATCGGCAGCGGCGCGCGTCGAAACCGTCATTCAGGTACCACCGCGAGCGAGCGTTCCATGCCGAACACGGCCGGCCGCAGCCGCCGGTAGCACAGGAACGCCACCGCGCACAGCACGATCGCCGCGATCAGCGCCGACTGCGTGCCTGCGCGCTCGATCAGCGAGCCGCCCGCGACCGAGCCGACGCCGTAGCCGAGCGCGACGCAGCCCGGCGACAGCGCGGCCGACTTGCCGACCAGGTCGTACTGCGGAATCGTCGCGTAGATCAGCAGCGCGCCGCCGGTCCAGCAGCCGATGAACACGACCGCGCCGAGCGTGAACGTCATGGCCGATGCCGGCATCGCGAGCAGCACGGCCGCGACCGCACAGCCGCCGAGGTTGACGAGCGCCCAGCGGCGCAGGCCCGCGCCCGCGCCGAGCTTCGGCATCGCCGCGCAGATCACGAGGCTCGCGATGTTCGCGATGCCGAGCACGAGCGACACCGACCTGCCGCTCAGGCCCGCCGCGGTGCCGATCTTCTCGAGGAAGGTCCACACGACGCCGACACCGCCGTACAGCGCGAGCTGCGCGCACAGCACGAGCATCGCGCCCCGGCGGTCGATGCGGCCGGCGACGCCGGCCGGTGCCGGGGCGGCCAGCGTCTCGCCCCGGCGAAACAGCGGCGTCGCGAGCACGAATACGCCGAGCACGCATGCGACGAAACCGAACACGCCGTGCGCGCCCCATGCGTCGCTCAGCATCGGGAAGATGTAGGCCAGCAGCACCATGCTCCACGCCACCTGCCCCATCAGCATGATCCCGAGGTTGCGTTCCGGCGCGCGCGAGTACGACAGGTAGCGCAGCGCGATGCCGTTCAGCCCGCCCGAGCCGACGCCCGCGATGAACTGCAACGCGGAATACGCGACGAGCCCGTGCGTCGCGAGCGTGCCGAGGTTCGCGCCGGCCGCGAGCGTCACCGCGCCTGCGAGCACCCACCGCACCGGCTGGCGGCCGAGCACGAACGCGACGAGCAGCGTGCCCGTCGATTCGCCGAGCACCTCGATGAAGCTCGACAGCCCGAGCGCCGCTTCGCCGAAGCCCCAATGGCGTTCGACCTGCCCGACGATCGCGGGCAGGCCGAGGAAGACCGTCGGCCCGAGGATGCCGAGCAGCAGCATCACGACGACGAACGGCGCGCTTTCCTGTCGCGCTTCGTCCTGCAGGTTCACTACGTTCATTCGGTGTCTCTCTCCGTGTCCGCGGCGCGGACCGTCTCCTCGAGGGAGCGGGGTATGGCGGCGGCCCGGCCCGGGCCGCCGTGTCGCTTACATCGGGAAGCCCATCGCCTTGATGCCGCTGATCCACGCGCGCTTCCAGCCGCCTTCCGCATCCGCGCCGTCGAACGCATGGAACGTGATCTTCGCGGCGACCCAGCGCATCGGCTCGGGCGGGATGTAGCTCGGGCTCTGGTTCGCGATGTCGAGCTTGCGCTCGGGGCTGTCGCGATCGAACAGGATGTTCAGCCCCATGAACGCGCCGAACCGGCTCGCCGCGACGCCGAAACCCGTATAGCCGGCGACGAACACGGCCTTGTCGCCGAGATAGCGCTTCGCGAACACCGAGCCGCGCGAGCAGTAGTCGATCGGCCCGCCCCACGCATGCGAGAAGCGCACGTCGCTCAATTGCGGGAAGGTGCGGTAGAACGCTTCCGCGAGCCGGTAATAGGTCTCGCGCTGGCCGTCCTGATGCGGTTCCGGATCGCCGTCGAAGTGATAGCTCACCAGGCCGCCGAAGATGATGTTGTTGTGCTTCGTCAGGCGGAAATAGTTGAGCTGCGTGCGCGTGTCGTACACGCCCTGGCGATTCTTCCAGCCGATCCGCGCGAGCTGTTCGTCGGTGAGCGGCTCGGTGGCGAGCACGTGGTCGCGCACCTGCATCACGCGGCGGTTGATGTCGGGAATCCCGACCTTCGCGGTGCCGCTGCCGAACACGACGCGCGGCGCGCGCACGCTGCCCTTCGGCGTCTTCACGAACACGGTGCTGCCTTCGTCGGTCACGGTCACGAGCGGCGTGTGCTCGTACAGCTTCACGCCGAGCGACAGCGCCGCGCGCTTCAGCCCCCACGCGAGCTTCGCCGGATGCACGATGCCGCTGCGGTTACGCGACCACAGCGCGCCCGCGAACAGCGGTGAATTCAGTTGTTCGAGCGTTTCGTCGCGGTTCAGCAGCACGACGTTGTGGCCGTACTCGCGATGCAGGTCGTAATCGCCCTTCAGGTGCGCGATGTGCTCGGGATCGACCGCGACCGTCATCTCGCCGTTCCACTCGATGTCGGCGTCGATGTCGTAACGCTTCAGCGTTTCCTCGAAGCCGTCGAGGTTGTGATGGCCGAACGCCTCGAGCTGCGCGATGTCGTTCGGGAACACGCGCACCGCATTCGGCAGCCCGTGCATCACCGACGTCGAGATGATCCCGCCCGCGCGGCCCGATGCGCCGTGCGCGACCTTGCCGGCCTCGATCAGCACCACGTTCAGGTGCGGCATCTGTTCCTTCGCCTGCACGGCCGACCACAGCCCGGTGAAGCCGCCGCCGACGATCAGCAGGTCGGCCGTCACGTCGCCGACAAGTTCCGGCTCGGTGGCCGGCGCGGCCGGGTTGTCGAGCCAGTACGGGAACAGCTTCGTATTTTCGAGCGCCGCCTCGACGCCCAATGCGACCGGCGCGCCACGCATTGCGTGCGCCTGCGCCGGTGCAGTCTCTCTTGCCTTGACTTCCATTTCCATGATCCCTGCCATCACACGCGGAAACGAAACCGCCGCCGGGCGCGCGTCACACGGACGACGACACCACGGCGGCGGCTTCGGCCATCACGACTTCTCGAGCAGCACGTAGAACTTCTTCGCGTCCTCGATCGTCTCCCAGCGGCCCGCGAAGCCGGCCGGCAGCAGGTAGCCCTGGCCCGGCGTGAATTCCCTGCGGTTGCCTTCGACGTCGGTCAGCGCGATCCGGCCCTCGACGAGCCACACCGCTTCGTCGGCCGCGGTTTCCGGAAACTCCACCGAGCCGACCTTGCCTTCCCACCAGCCGATGAGGTAGTTGCCGCTCTTGCCTTCCGCCGCGCGCCAGTCGCTTTCGTCCATCCCGAAGTCGAGCTTCGTGAATTCGCCGATGCCTGCGCCGAGCGGCAGGATGTCCTTGATCAGTTTGGTCATCAGAATCTTTCGTCTCTTGATTGAAAAAAGCAGAGACAAAGTTACTCATTTACACTGCCCCGGTATGCCCCCCTCCGGGGGGGACAAGCGGTGTTTTCCGGGGCCGGGCAGGTCGCAAGGACACCTGCCGGGATTTCCCCCTAATGACGTTTTGCGTGGCCGACGCTACAATCCGCCGGCTTTTCACCGGGGAACCGCATGCTGCTCAACGTGAACCCCTTCCACCGCGACAACGACCGCTTCAACGTGTCGTTCAAGGCGCTGGGCGAGCTGATCGAGACGGTCGGCACGCCGCACTTCGTGCCGCGCCTCACGCAACTGCTCAATGAAGTGGTGCCGCTCGACGTCGCGCACGTCGAACGCTCGCGCGTCGACGGCTCGATGCCCACCGGCTACCGATGCGAATGGATCGGCAGCAGCGGCATCGGCGCGGCGAGCGCCGACGTCTCCGACGTGATGACGCTCTACTACGAGCGCTTTCTCGACAGCGACCCGCTGTTCGCGGGGCTGCGCGGCAAGACGGGCACGATGCTCGTCGTGCGCGACATCGCGGCGATCCCGCCCGGCGAATTCCGCCAGCGGCTGTTCGACGACGTGCAGATCGGCCACGAATGCGTGCTCGCACGCGGAACGCGTTATTCGCAGCATTCGATCGCGCTGGAGCGCGGCCGCGACCGGCCGCCGTTCACGCTCGCCGAGATGAACCGCTTTCGCAGCATCAGCGACGTGCTGTTCCCGCTGCTCGAACTGCACGCGTCGACCACGGCCGCGCGGCGCATTGCGCACCCGACGCCCGAAGTCCATCCGCTCGCGCAGTTCGACGCGCGCATCGCGGCCGACGGCGTGAAGCTGTCGAAGCGCGAATACGAAACCTGCAAGCACCTGCTTTCCGGCAAGACCGTGCCGGAAACGGCGGAGATCCTCGGCGTGCGCGTCGCGTCGGCCGAGTCATACGTGAAGCGCGCGTTCGCGAAGCTCGGCGTGCGCACGAAGCGCGAACTCGCCGCGTGGGGTTCGGCGACCACCGCGTTCCCTTCCTCCGGCCCGCACGACGGCGCCGCGCCGCCGGCCCTCTCGCGCCGACCTGATCCGACCTGATCCGGCCTGATCCGGCCTGACCTGGCCGCGCGGCCGCGTTCGGTTGCGCCGCGTCGATGCGGCGGCGCCACTTGCATCGAGCCCCGTCGATGTAAACGTTGCGACTTCAAAATCTTCGCGCGGGCGTTCTCCTCTACCATCGGCCGATCGCTTTACCTCAGATAAAGGAGACGGCCCCATGCCCCGCGAACTCAATCAACCGATGGGCGGCAACGAAATGCCGCGCTTCGGCGGCATCGCCACGATGATGCGCCTGCCGCAAGCCGAGACGACCGACGGCCTCGACGTGTGCTTCGTCGGCGTGCCGCTCGACCTCGGCACGTCGAACCGCTCGGGCTCGCGCTTCGGCCCGCGCCAGATCCGCACCGAATCCGTGCTGCTGCGCCCGTACAACATGGCCACCCGCGCCGCGCCGTTCGATTCGCTGCAGGTGGCCGACATCGGCGACGTCGCGACCAACCCGTACGACCTGAAGGACTCGGTGCGCCGCATCGAAGAGGCATACGACGAGATCGTCGCGAACGGCTGCCGGCCGATCACGCTCGGCGGCGATCACACGATCGCGTGGCCGATCCTGCGCGCGCTGCATAAGAAGTACGGCAAGGTCGCCGTCGTGCACGTCGACGCGCACGCGGACGTGAACGACACGATGTTCGGCGAGAAGATCGCGCACGGCACGCCGTTCCGCCGCGCGGTGGAAGACGGGCTGCTGCAATGCGACAAGGTCACGCAGATCGGCCTGCGCGGCACCGGCTACCACGCGGACGATTTCGACTGGTGCCGCCAGCAGGGCTTCACCGTCGTGCAGGCGGAGGAGTGCTGGAACAAGTCACTCGCGCCGCTGATGGCGCAGGTGCGCGAACGCGTCGGCGACACGCCGGTGTATCTCAGCTTCGACATCGACGGCCTCGACCCGTCGTTCGCACCCGGCACCGGCACGCCGGAAATCGGCGGCCTCACCGTGCAGCAGGGCCTGGAAATCATCCGCGGCATGAAGGGCCTGAACATCGTCGGCGCGGATCTCGTCGAAGTCGCGCCGCCGTACGATCCGACCGGCACCACCGCGCTCACCGGCGCGAACCTCGCGTTCGAGATGCTCTGCGTGATGCCGGGCGTCGCCTACCGCTAACCCGACCGACCTCGACAGGATGAACCTCATGTCTACCGCCGAGCTTTCCCCTTCCGCCGCGACGTTCGTGCTGCCCGCCGCGCGGATCGCCGGGCAGTCCGTGCACACGCATTCCGCCAAGGCGGGCGCGCCGATCTTCAATGCGTCGACCGGCGACGCGATCGGCTGGCAGGAATTCGCGACGGCCGCGCACGTCGACGCCGCGGTGCGTGCCGCGCGCGACGCATTCGCCGGCTGGCGCGACACGCCACCGGCCGAACGCGGCCGGATGCTCGCGACGATCGCCGAACGTGTCGAGGCATCGCGCGACCGCCTGGCGGCGCTGCAGATGCAGGTGAGCGGCAAGCCGCCGTTCGAGGCCAAGGCCGATGTCGGCGACGTCGCCGCCACGTTCGCGTACTACGCGAAGCTGTGCGAAGACCCGGCGCTGTTCGCGGCCGAACCGGTCGCGCTGCCGAGCGACACCGTCACGGCCGAACGCTTTTACGACGCGGTCGGCGTCGCGGCGCTCGTCATGCCGTGGAACTTCCCGATGGTCACGACCGCGTGGAAGCTCGCGCCCGCGCTCGCGGCCGGCTGCGCGGTCGTGCTGAAGCCGTCCGAACTCACGTCGCCGACCGAGCACGCGCTGCTCGAGATCGTCGAGCAAGCGGGGCTGCCGGCCGGCGTCGTCAACGTCGTGAACGGCGGCGCCGAGGTCGGCGCGGCGCTGACCGCGCATCCGCTGATCGACAAGATTTCGTTTACCGGCAGCACGGCGGCGGGCCGCAAGGTCATGCAGGCCGCGGCCGTCGACATGAAGCGCGTGACGCTCGAACTCGGCGGCAAGTCGTCGCTGATCGTGCGCGACGACGCCGATCTCGACGTCGCGGTGTCGCTCGCGGTTGCGGGCGCATTCACGAACGCGGGCCAGATGTGCTCGGCCACCGCGCGCATCCTCGTGCACGACAGCGTGTACCGCAGCTTCATGGCCGCGTTCGAGACGGCCGTGCGTGCGCTCGTCGTCGCGCCGCCCGCCGCGGAACAGGTCGCGATGGGGCCGCTGATCTCGGCCGCGCAGCGCGCGCGCGTCGAAGCGATGCTCCAGCACGGCATCGATGCGGGCGCACGCGTCGCCTTCAGCGGCCGGGTGACGGATGCCGGCGGTGCGGGCTTCTTCATGGCGCCCGTCGTGATCGCCGAGCCCGCCGCCGACAACCCGCTGTGGACCGACGAAGTGTTCGGCCCCGTCGCGTGCGTGAAATCGTTCCGCACCGACGACGAAGCGATTGCGCTCGCGAACGACACGCGCTACGGGCTCGTCGCGACCGTCGTGACGCGCGATGCCGGTATCGCGAAGCAGTTCCAGCAGCGCGTGCGCGCGGGGCTCGTGTGGATCAACGCACCGCAGCTGATCTATCCGCACGTGTGCTGGGGCGGGTTCGGGCTCAGCGGAATCGGCCGCGAACTCGGCGTCGCGGGGCTGCGCAGCTATCAGGAACTGCGCCACGCGATGCGCGCGATCGACTGACCAGTGCGGCCGTTCAGGCCGTTGGCGGCACCGTGTCTCGTGCACGGTGCCGCTTTTTTTGGTTCTTCGCGGATTTTCGGGGAGAGCGCCGGGGTGTTCGGCATGCGCCGATCATGGGATTTCACGGCGCGTGAGCAACCCTCAGTGCGACAGCACGGCGGCATGGTCGTGCTCGCGAAGCTGGCCGGGAATCTCGCACTGCGCGAGCCCGCCCGCGTCGATCCACGCACGCGTGCGTTCCGCGGCCTTGTCGATCAGCTGCGCACACTGCGAGTAATCGTATGACGACACGTCGAGCGGACAGAGCGGCGGCACGACATGGATTTGCGCGCGTGCCCCGTACAACTCCAGATCGCGCACCAGTTGCCGCGCGATCACGAGCGTCAGCGCGTGCGTTGCATGCGCGATCGCGCTGCGCGGCGGTACGCGCAACGCGCAGGCGAACCCGGCCGGCAGCACGACGATCCGCTTGACGCCGAGCGCGATCGCAACGGAGATCGGCGTATTGTTCGCGACGCCGCCGTCGACGAGTTCCACGCCGCCGATGCTGACCGACGGAAACACGCCGGGAATCGCCGCGCTGGCCTGCACGGCATCCACGACCGGGCCGGCGGACAGCACGACTTCCTGGCCGTTCAGCACGTCGGTCGCGACGATGTGGAGCGGCAACGCGGCCTGCTCGATCCGCCGGTACGGCAGGTTCCTTTCCAGCAGCAGGCGCAGCGCATCGGCCTCGACCAGATGCGGCCGGTTGCGCAGCAGCATCGCGACGAGGCTGCGCATCGAGAACGGCATGATGTCCTGGCGGCGGATCCGGCACCACAGCGCGGCGAGCATCGCGACGCCGTCCGCATCGGGCCGGCCGGCGAAATAGGCGGCATTGATCGCGCCCGCCGACGCGCCGACGACGCAATCGGGCCGTTCGCCGCTCGCGACCAGCTCGCGGAGCATTCCGACCTCGATCGCGCCGAGACTGCCGCCGCCGGCGAACACGAAGGCGGTCGAGGAAGTGGGATCGGACGTCACGGTGCGCCCTCCTGCGGTTGGCTGCGACGGTGCTTTCTCCATGATGGATCGTGCGGCGCCCCGGATGTCCTGATGAAAACCCTGCCGGTGCGCGAACCCGCGTCGGCCGGCGATGCGCCGCGCGCCGCGTTCCCCGGACTTCCGCACGGAGCCTTCCGTCGCGATGGGTGTGTCATTCGCCGACGTGTTTACGGGCCGCATCCATACGGAAATTCACGCGAAGGCACGCAATTTTTGACTTCGATCAAGCAAATCGCGCATACCGCCGCTCGCAAACGTGTGCCACGCGTGAATCGTGCGCGCTACGTGGAATCACGGGTTCAGTCGCCCCGGCGACCGCCGTTATTGCATCAACACCCGCCGACCGGCATCGCGCCGCGATACATCGGGACGGCCGCCGGAATCGCATTCGACACGCAACGATCCGGCGCCGTCGCGGGCATGGAGCGGGATGGCCGGACGTCCCGCCCGCTTTTCGACAACAGATGCAGCAACGCGAGTCGCGCAAGAGGTAATCATGTTTGTAGCCATCGGGTGGATCGTCGTGATCGGATCGGTGATCGGCAGTTTTGTCGGCGTGGGCGGCCATTTGCCGGCCTTGCTGCAACCGTTCGAACTGCTGTGCATTTTCGGCGCCGCGCTGGGTGCGTTCGTCGTCAGCAATCCGGTCGCGACGCTGAAGAAGACGATCAAGAGCCTGCCGACCTGTTTCAAGGGCGGCGGCTATACGAAACAGCAGTACGTCGAACTGATCGCGCTGCTGTACGAGCTGCTGCAGAAGGCGCGCAGGGACGGCATGATGGCGCTCGAGGCCGACGTCGACGCCCCCGAACAAAGCCCGCTGTTCCAGAAGTATTCGCACGTGCTCGAAGACCATCACCTGCTCGACTTCATCGTCGACTATCTGCGGATGATGTCGGGCGGCAACGTGAATGCGCTGGAGATGCAGGACCTGATGGACGAAGAACTGCATACGCACCATGCGGAGGCGTCCGTCGCGGCCAATGCGATCCAGAAGATGGCGGACGGCCTGCCGGCGTTCGGCATCGTCGCGGCGGTGATGGGTGTCGTGCATACGATGGGCTCGGTCGGCGCGCCGCCCGCCGTGCTCGGCAAGATGATCGCCGGCGCGCTCGTCGGCACGTTCCTCGGCATCCTGCTCGCGTACGGCTTCGTCGGCCCGCTCGCGGATCTGCTCAATGCGAAGGGCCGCGCCGCGGCCAAGCCGTTCCAGTGCGTGAAGGCCGTGTTGCTCGCGTCGATGAGCGGCTACGCGCCGGCGGTGGCGGTGGAGTTCGGCCGCAAGGTGCTGTTCACGGCCGATCGCCCGAGCTTCAAGGAGCTCGACGAGGCCGTCCGCGCGACGAAGTCGCCCAGGCCCGCATAACGGAGGCGCCATGGCCGACCATCGCTCCAACCCGTCGAAACAGGCCGCATCGGCACCGCTCGTCGTCGTGCGCCGCAAGAAAGGCGAGGACCACGACGCCCACCACGGCGGCGCCTGGAAAATCGCCTACGCCGATTTCGTCACGGCGATGATGGCGTTCTTCCTGCTGATGTGGCTGCTCGGCTCGGTGTCCAAGTACGACAAGCAGGGGATCGAGGATTACTTCAACACGCCGCTGTCGACGCTCCTGTCCGGCGGGAAAGACGCTCAGGCGCCGCGCCCGAGCGTCGTGCAGGGTGGCGGCCGCGACCTGTCGGACCCGGCGCCGGCCATCGACGCGAAAGCGCAACCGGTGCCGGCCAGCTCGCCCGCGGCACCGGCCGACATCGTCGATACGCAAAAGCTCGAGCGCCTGAAGGCGAAGCTGACCGCGGCGATTGCACAAAGCCCGTCATTGCGCGCGTACCAGGACCAGATCCGGATCGCGATCACTCACGAGGGCTTGCGCATCGAGATCGTCGATTCGCTCAAGCGCCCGATGTTCGCGTCGGGCAGTTCGCATCCCGAAGGGTATGCCACCGCGATCCTCACCCAGATCGGTACGGCACTCGACGATGTCGACAACCGCGTGTCGATTGCCGGCCATACCGATTCGACGCCGTATCGCGACGGCCCCACGGGTTATTCGAACTGGGAGCTCTCCAGCGATCGCGCGAACGCCGCGCGGCGCGCGCTGGTCGCGGGCGGATTGCGGGAAGAAAAGCTGCTCCAGGTGCGCGGGCTCGCGGATGTCCTGCCGCTCGACCGGAACGTCGCGGACGAGCCGACCAATCGCCGCATCAGCATCCTCGTGATGAACAATGCCGCCGAGCAGGCGTTCTTTCGGGACGGCGGCAGGACGACCGTGGACGAATCGGCCGGCACCCGGGCCGCCGTGCTGCCGGCTGCGCTCACGCGGCAGCATTAGGCGCGGGCGCATTCACGAACGCGGGGCGGATGTGCCCGATGGGGCGGGGGGCCGCGTGCAGCCCTTGTGCGACAGCGTGGTCCTCGGCGTCGCGGTCGCGTTCGGAACGGTCGGGCGCGACATCGACTGACTCGGGCGGTTGTTTGGGCGGTTGTTTGGGCGGTTGTTTGGGCGGTTACGAGGGCTGTTACGAGGGCTGTTACGAGGGCCGTTACCAGGGCCGTTACCAGGGCCGCTGACGGCACCATGTCTTGTGCACGGTGCCGTTTTTTCGCGCAATCGATATGTTCCGTAGAATATATCGCAACCAGCACTTCCGGAGATTCGCCATGCCCCGCACGCCGACGGATCGCGCCCCGCAGCGCACCGCACGGGAACAGCCGCTCGCGCACAAGATCAGTGCGCTCAGGCCGCTGTCGAGCGATGCGCGCGCGCAGCAGGTCACGGATGTCGTCGACGCGTTCCGGCGCCTGCGCGGCAGCGTCGTGCGCTTCATCCGGATGTTCTCGGCTGCGCACGCTGAAAACGCGCAGGACGATGCGCTGTCCGCGATGGGCTTTCGTGAGCTGCTGTCCACGCTCGAAGACGACGCACGCACCGCCCGCTTCACGCGCCTGCCCGAACTCGAACGGGCGATCGGCCACGCGCGTCGCCTCGAACGCACACGCGACGACGTGTTCTCCGATTCGTTCAGCAACGACCCGGCCGCAATGCGCGACGCGGTCGCCGCGCTGGAGCGCGTCGACGTGCTGTTCGTCGGGCTGTGCGTCGAGTACGTGATGGAGCGCCACGCGCCGGCATCGCGTCCTGTTTCACCGTCCGCCCCGGCATCGCCCTCCGCCGCCCTGCCGCTCACCGACCGCCCGACCGCGCTCTGCTGACCGCACCACGCCGCACCACGCCGCATTACCCGGTGATTTCCCCCGAATTTCGTTCGTTATATTCCGTGGTATATTTCGAAAATCTTTCGCGCATCCGTCCCCGGCCCGACTATGCCGGACAGAGGTCAACATGCACGCTCCGCCCTTTCGCCTTGCCCGCACGGCGGATCTCTCGTCGCCCGGCGGTAATCCGCCCGCGGCAACCGGCACGCGGGTCGACGCATGCTGCGCGCCGTCGCGCGCGCAACTGACCGAGCTGAAGCGCCGCACGCGCCTGTCCGAGCTCGACGCGAACCTGCACTGCTCGATCATCGGCACCTGCCTGACCACGCACGAGCTGCGCAGGCTCGTGCCGAAATACACCGACCTCGACCGCCAGCACGCGACCGACCTCGACATCCATCACGCCGCCGTCGAACTCGCGATCGACGGCACGGCCGGCGCCAAGGCATTGCACAAGGCGCTCGACGAGCGTTACGCCGGCGCGATCCGCGCATTCGACAGCGCACAGGATGCGGATGATCTCCTTGCACGCTGGAAGGAAGCGCTGAAGAGCGGCGACGTCCCGCCCGCCTACTGGGCGCTGATGACGCATCCGCGCACGACGATGGCCGTGCGCCAGGCCGCGTTCGGCGACCTGCACATGCTGTCGCACCTGGTCGGCGCGGCCAATCGCGCCGATATCCGGCGGCTGGTCGTGCTGGAGGAGGAGAATGCGGCGCTGCACGCGAAGATCGACCGGCAGCAGGCGCGCCTGCAAGAGATGAGCGCGCAGCGCGACGCGGCGCTGCAGGAGCAGGATGCCGTCGTTGCGCGCCGGAATGCACAGCCGCCGGCGGCTGAAAGCGCATTGCGCGACGAAGTCCACGAACTGCGCGAAGCACTGGCCGCGCGCGATGAACGACTCGCGCTGCACACGAGCCGCCGCGAGGCGGCCGAGCAGCGGATCGCCGCGGAACAGGCGAGCGCACGCGCGATGCGCGCGCGGCTCGACGACCTGATGGCGATGGTGAAGACGCTGCGCGCCGAAGCGAGCGCAATCGAACAGGCGGTGCAGGCGTCGGCGGACGATCCCGCCGAACACGCGGCCGATCCGCTGTCGATCCTGCGGGGCACACGTCTGGTCTACGTCGGCGGGCGCCCGGGCTCGAACCGTGCGATCAGGCGGATCGTCGAAACGGCGGGCGGTGACGTGACGCTGCATGACGGCGGTATCGAGGATCGCAAGGGCCTGCTGGCCGCCGCGCTACCGGGCGCGCACATGGTCGTGTTCCCGGTCGACTGCATCGACCACGATTCGATGAACCTGCTCAAGCGCATCTGCGAACGCCACCACGTCGCGTACTACCCGCTGCGGACCGCCAGCGTCGCCAGCTTCGTCGAACTGATCGGGCGGCTCGATGCACAGGCGCGCGACGTCATGGCGCCGGATGCCGCCGCGGGCGGCACGCCGCGCTTCTGCCTGCGGCACGGCTAGGCCTGATTCGCTTCGACACGCTCCTTCTGCCCTTCAGCCGGTCAGTGCAAGCGCGTCGCCAGCATCAACAGGCCCCGGGCAAGCGCTCGCGCAGCACGCGCTTCAGCGCCGCACCATTTTCGTGAGCGCGGCGATTTCGTCGGCACACGCCGCGTAGGCACGCGCCTCGATCTCGCGATAGAGGCGGATGATCTCCTCGCCGACCGGCGTGAGCACGCTGCCGCCGCCGCTCTGCCCGCCATGCTCGGACACCGTCGCCGGCGATTTCAGCGAGCGGTTCAGCTCGTCCATCAGCAGCCACGCGCGCCGGTACGACATCTTCAGGCTGCGCGCCGCCGCCGAAATCGAACCGTGTTCGTGCACGGCTTCGAGCAGCGCGACCTTGCCCGGGCCGAGCGCGATCGTGTCGGCCTGCTGGATACGCATCCTGAATCGCACTTCAGGCTTGGGGTGTGCCGGTGTCTTCATGTTGTGCCGCCCTTTGAACGATGCGGGCAAGCATACACGATGGCCGATACGACGCATGCCGGCCGCCCGCGCGCCGGTTCAGACCTCGAGTACGCGGGCGACGATGCCGGCCAGCCGCTTCACATGGCGCGGCGCGGGCAGGAGGTCGGCGCCCGAGAACAGCAGCGGCGCGCCGTCGTCGATCGACAGCGGCGCGTCGCCGCATTCGAACGCGACGATCACGTGTTCGCCGACCGGCGTGTTGAACAGTTCATGCCAGGAAAACGTGACCGCGTAGCCGTCGTGCGCATGCGCGATGAACACCATGCGCTTGAAGTCGCCCGGCGTGTCGTTGCGCAGCCCGGCCGCGTCGAGCAGGTCCTTCAGCCGTGCGCCGCGATACGGTGCGACCGAGCGGATGAAGCGATTCGTCGTGAAGCAGCGCAGGTCGAACGGCCCGGCCGTCGCGCTCGCGTGCCGGCGCAGATCGTCGAGGGTCACCGTCATCGGCCGCACGAATGCGCCCGTCAGCGCGATCGAGCCTGCCGCCGCCTGTTGTGCCTGTTGCGCCTGTTGCGCCGAAAGCGCCGCCGTCCCTGCCCTCTCCATCGCCCGCCTCCATGACGGCCTGCCGGTGGGCGGGCCTGCGTCGTATCGGCGGATATATTACGCCGGGAAAAACCCGGCCGGCGGAATGCGCGCCGCATGAGCGGCATAACGGCGGCCGATCGAGCCCGGCACTACGACAGCACGATGTTCTTGACGACCTTCTTCAGGCTCTTGAAACTGTCGACCGATTCCGCCTTTGCATCCGTCACCAGTGCGCCGATCCGCGCCGGCTCGCAGAAGCTGATCCGGCTGTTCGTGCCGAGCTTGCTGAAATCAGCCAGGATCGCGACGTCCGCCGCGTTGCTCACCATCGCGCGCGCCACTTCGGTTTCCATCCGGTCGTAGTTGGTCGCGCCGCGGACGGCATCGACGCCGACCGGCGACAGCAGCGCAAGATCGGCGCGATAGCGGAAGATCTCGGCGACCGTGCCGTCGCCGACGGTCGCGGCCGCGCGGGTGCCGATCATCCCGCCGAGCAGGATCGTCTCGTTCCTCGCCTGCCCCGGGTCGCTCGACCGCATCTTCAGCGCGACGTCGATCGAGTTCGTGACGATCGTGAGGCCCGACAGCTTCGCCAGTTCCTCGGCCAGCAGCGTCGTGGTCGTGCCCGCGTCGATGAACAGCGTCTGCGAGCCCGTGACCAGCCTGGCCGCCGCGCGCGCGATCGCCAGCTTCGCCTTCACGTGGGTCTGCGCGCGTTCGGCGATCGGCGCTTCGTCGCCCACCTGCACCGCGCCGCCGTGCACGCGCTTCAGTTCACCGAGCGCTTCGAGATCGACGAGATCGCGACGCACGGTTTCCCGCGACACGTTCAGGTCGGCCATGATCCGGTCGGTGGAAACCCGCTGCATCTTCGATAACAGAAGCCGGATTCTCTGGTATCGCTCTTCTTGCCACATGGAATGTCCTCGGAATGAACGTCAATGTTATTCGAACGGCGAACTACGCAGCGCTCTCCTCCAGTTTTTTGATGCCGACGAGGGTCTGCAGGGATTGACGCACCGCCTGGCACTCGCTGCTCGTCATCTTCGAAAACACCACGTGGATGCGGTCGTCGTCCGGCGCGGCATCGTCCTGTTCGATGATGAACCGGACGATGCGCGCCTGGTCGATGCCGGGCATCGCCTGCAGCGACGTCAGCTTCACGGCGCCGCGGCTCGCGAGGATACGCACGCCCCAACGCTGCCGCGTCGCGAACAAGCGCTTCTCGATCGGCTTCAGGCCGGCCAGGATCGCGAGCACGATCGCCGTCGCGGCAATCGCGGCCACATACATGCCGCCGCCCACGGCCAGCCCGACCGCCGCCACGACCCACAGGCTCGCCGCGGTCGTCAGGCCGCGGATGATCTCGCCGCGCAGCATGATCGAACCGGCGCCGAGGAAGCCGATACCCGACACCACCTGCGCGGCGACGCGCGACGGGTCCAGCGACACGTTTTTCGCGTTCTGGACGTCCGCGAAGCCGAACGCCGACACGACCATCACGAGCGCGGCGCCCACCGCCACCAGCATGTGGGTGCGCAATCCGGCCGCCCACGACAGACGCTCGCGCTCGATGCCGACGAGGCTGCCCAGCAATGCCGCCAGCAACAGGCGGGACACGATTTCCAGCTGACTGATCATTCGAGATCTCCTTGCTTTGCCTGGTCCATCCGATGAAGCGCGGCCCGCATGGGGCCGCCGTCCGGTTCTTCCTGCCCGCCCCGCCCGTTGCCGCACCCGGCACCCGGCGAGTTGTATTTTTGTGCGATCTTGCGATTTTGTGCGTTCTAATATACGGTACGAAAAACTGCAAAGCCAGACCCAGGTTCGTTTGTTTCATCCGATCGGCACGATCAATCGTCAGACCATTCAGGCAACACGATCCGGAACACTTGCTTAGGAGACCAACATGATGAAGAAGGCATGGATGCTGGCCGCAACCCTGCTGGCGGCGCTGGCGACGGCCCCCGCTCACGCATCGGAAGGCGACGTCTGTAAAAAGGTGACGCTCGGCGACGTCGGCTGGAGCGACATCGCGGCCACCACCGGCGTCGCGATGATGCTGCTCGACGGGCTCGGTTACGAGGCGACCAAGACGATCGCGTCGCCGCCGATCGTGCTGGCCGGTGTGAAGAAGGCGCAGATCGACGCGTTCCTCGGCTACTGGGATCCGAGCATGACGCCGACGGTGAAGCCGTTCGTGGACGCCGGTGCCGTCCACCAGTTGCCGGAGCCCAACCTGGTCGGCGCGCGCTATACGCTCGCCGTGCCGCAATACGCGTCCGACAAGGGGCTCAAGCGCTTCGCCGACATCGCCAGGTTCCGCGACCAGCTGGACGGCAAGATCTACGGGATCGGTGCCGGCAACAACGGCAACGCGCTGATCCAGCGAATGATCGACAGGAACGAGTTCGGGCTCGGCGGCTTCAAGCTGGTCGAATCGAGCGAGGCCGGCATGCTCGTGCAGGTGACGCGCGCCGTGCAGGAGCATCGGATGATCGTGTTCCTGGCCTGGGAGCCGCATCCGATGAACCTCGACTACCGGATCACCTATCTCGACGGCGGCGACACGGTATTCGGCCCGAACTACGGGTCGGCGAAGGTCTACACGCTCGTCACGCCCGGTTATCTCGAACGTTGCCCGAACGTCGGCCGGCTGCTGACCAACCTGAAGTTCACGACCGACGAAGAGAACCAGCTGATGGTGCCGATCATGAATCACGCGGACCCGGTCGCGGTGGCCAGGGAATGGGCGAAGAAGCATCCCGGCGTGCTGTCGAAGTGGCTCGACGGCGTGACGACCATCGACGGAAAGAATGCGAAGGATGCGATCGACAAGCTGATCGGCGCGTAAGCCCGCAAGACAAGGAACCCGGCATGTACAAGAATCTCGCGCTGTTCGATCTCGACCACACGCTGCTGCCGCTCGACAGCGACCAGGCCTGGGCCCGCTTCATCTCGCGGGTCGGCTGGCGCGAGGACGACGCGCACGCCGCGCTGATCGACGAGCACTACGGCCATTACGCGGCCGGCACGCTCGACATGAACGCGTATCTCGCCGTGACGCTCGCGCCGCTCACCCGCTATCCGCGCAAGGTGCTCGAGCGCTGGCATGCGCGGTTCATGGACGAAGTGATCCGTCCGGCGATCACGCCGCAGGCGCGCGAGCTGGTCGGGCGGCATCGCGAAAACGGCGATCTCTGCTGCATCGTGACGGCGACCAACGTCTTCGTCACGCGGCCGATCGCGGCCGAATTCGGCATCGAGCACCTGCTCGGCATCGAACTCGATACCGACGACGGCACGCCGGACGGCGCGTTTACCGGGCGCAGCACCGGCGTGCCGAGCTTCCGCGAAGGAAAGATCGTGCGCACGACCGCTTGGCTGGAATCGCTCGGCTACGCGCCGTCGGATTTCGAGCGCACCTACTTCTACAGTGATTCGATCAACGACGTGCCGCTGCTGGATTACGTCACGCATCCGGTCGCCACCAATCCCGATTCGAGGCTTTTGCAGGTGGCAGGCACGCGCGGGTGGCCTGTCATGAAGTTGTTCTGATTCGGGCGATATTCTCTGCTGTCCATTTTCATGTCGGGAGGGGTAATGAAATACGGAACACGCAGCAACGGCCTCGATCATTCAGGAATCCGATTCGAGTCGAATCGAAAGCATGTCGTCAGGTCGCGCCGTTCGGAAAGCCGCTTTCCGCACTGGCGCGGCGTTTTCATGATCGCGTTGCTGTGCACGCTGGCCGCTTGCGGCGATGGCGACTCGGGCACCGCGGCCAACGTGGCGGCCGCGCGCGCGGCCGCACCGGGTTCGGCATCCACGCCCGTCCTGCACTGCGCGAGCGCGTGCCACTGACCGACGCTGGCCCCGGGGCCAGCCATCCACGACAGAGAGCGATCATGCAAAACAAACCCACGACACGACGTCAGTTCCTCGCCGATGCGTTGAAGCTCGCCGGCGCGACCGCGATCACGGGCATGCTGCCCGAAAGCATCGCGCGCGCCCAGGCCATTCCGGCAGCCACCGTCACCGGCACGATCCAGGACGTGAAGCACGTCGTGATCCTGATGCAGGAAAACCGTTCGTTCGACCACTACCTCGGCACGCTGGGCGGCGCACGCGGCTTCGGCGATCCTCGGCCGGTCGTGATTTCGAGCGGGTATCCGGTGTGGCGCCAGCCCTGGCTGACGTCCTACGTGTTTCCGTTCAACCCGTCCCCGCCCTCCGGCACGGCGAACGGCGACACCTACTACGGCGACCTGGACCACAGCTGGAACGGCACGCACAGTGCCTGGAACAACGGCCGCTACGACAACTGGGCCGACGCGAAGACCAGCGGCACGATGTACTACTTCACGCAGAAGGACATCCCGTTCTACTACGCGCTGGCGAGCGCGTTCACGGTGTGCGACGCGTACCACTGCTCGATGCTCGGCCCGACGGACCCGAACCGCCTGTATCTGTGGACCGGGTGCTGCGGCAACGTCGCCGGTTACTCGCCGTACACGACGAACACGATGACGGGCACCGGCTGGACCACGATGCCGGAGCGCCTGAACACGGCCGGCGTCACGTGGAAGTTCTACCAGGACAAGGGCAACGGCCTGGATGCCGCACATGGCTACGGCGAATACAACGGCTCCAAAAGCGATCTCTGGTGGAACGGCAATTACGGCGACAACGTCATCCTGAACTTCAGGCAATACCAGAACCTCGGTGCAGGCGATCCGCTCGCGCCGGCGCTCAACGGCACGCAGATCGACCCGTCAGGCGGCGGCAAGGAATACGACACGAACCTCTTCAGCCAGCTGCGGGCCGACGTCGCCAACGGCACGCTGCCGCAGGTATCGTGGATCGCCGCGCCCTACGCATACTGCGAGCACCCGTCGTGGGCCGCGAGCGGCGGCGAATGGTACGTCAGCAGCGTACTCGATGCGCTGACGTCGAATCCGGCGGTGTGGGCAAGCACGGTGCTGCTCGTCATGTACGACGAGAACGACGGGCTGTTCGATCACATGCCGCCGGCCGTCCCGGCCAGTTCCGCTGCCGGCACCGGCCGGTCCACGGTCTCGACGGCCGCCGAATTCGTCTCCGGCAGCGGCGCCGCATCGGACGGCTCGGCGAGCGGCGACGTGCCGATCGGGCTCGGCCCGCGCGTGCCGATGTTCGTGATCTCGCCATGGTCGAAGGGCGGCAAGGTCAATTCGCAGGTCTTCGATCACACATCGGTGATCCGCTTTCTGGAAGCGCGCTTCGGGCTACAGGAAACCAACATCACGCCGTGGCGACGCACGGTCTGCGGCGACCTGACGTCGGCCTTCGATTTCTCGAACGCCGACCGGACGGTTCCCGCGATCCAGCCGCCGGCAAGCAACATGAACCCGAACGGCTCGACCGTTCCGATCCCCTACCCGACCACCACCGCGGTGCCGGCACAGACGGCCGGCCGCAGCACCGCCTGCCGCCTGCCCTACGAGTTCTTCGTGCAAGGCAAGGTCAACCGCGCCGGCAACGCGCTGTCGCTGACGATGACCAACACCGGCACCGCCGGCGTCCACCTGCAGGCTTGGGTCGACGGCACGAGCACGATCCCCCGGCATTACACGATCGCGGCCGGCGCGGGCCAGTGCGCGACCCTGTCGGATTCGCTCGCGCTGAATGCCGGCGGCAGCTACGACTATTCCGTCTACGGCCCGAACGGCTTCCTGCAGACGTTCCGCGGCAGCATCGGCTCGTCCGGCAACACGGGATCGACCGCCGAAGTCAGCCTGTGCTACGACGTGGCCAACGGCAACGTGCAGATCACGCTCGACAACGCCGCCGGCTCGGCCGCGACGACGTTCCAGCTCACCGACAACGCGTACGGCATGAACACGCGGCAGTCGGTCACCGTCGCCGCCGGCGCGACGCAAGCCGTCACGTGGTACGGCGACGGCGGCTGGTACGACGCCAGCATCCGCGACGCGAACGATCCGAATTTCCTGCGCCGGGTAGCCGGCTGCGTGCAGACGCAATCCGGCACCCTGCTCACGGATTCGGCGATCGGCAATACCGGCAAGAAGTTCGTCGCGTCGCTCGCGTCGCAGGGCGCGACGTTCGGCACGCTGCGGTTCGACTATGTCGCGCCGCCGTGGAGCCACAGCCCGAAGAACTGGGTGGGCATCTTCGCGCATGGCGCGCAGCCGACCAAGGGCAGCTACAAGTCGTGGGCGTACCTGCCGAAGAGCACCGGCTCGCTGCTGTTCTCGTCCAAGGCCAACAGCACGCTGGCGTCGGGGCAGTACGACGCGTGGTATCTGTTCGACGACGGCTACACGCCGCTCGCGGGGCCCGTCACGATCAACATCTGACGGCGGCTTGACCGTGCCGTGCCGGCCGCCTGCATGGCGGCCGGCACGCATTCGGGCGCGACGTGCCGCGTTGTGCCCGAATGCGTTTCCCTTAGCCCTGCCCGCGCGACGGGCGCTACACGAGCAGATCCTCGTAGAACGCGCCGAACGGCCGCGTCGGGTGCGCGATCTGGTTTTCGAGGATCCATAGCCCGGCTGCCGGCGCCGCATCGAAATCGCCGAGGTTGCCGGCCTTATAGATCAACCGGTGCAGGGTCGCGCTTCGTCGCGCCCGACAGCAAAATCGGGCGCCCCGATGAAGCGCCCGCTCGCGGGTGAGGTCGATCAGAACTTGTGACGCAGGCCGATCCGCGTGACGAACTGCGTGTTCGCGCCCGCGTTGCCGATGAACGAACCCGACGAGCCGATCTCCGCCTGCACCGGCACCGCGCGCCCATTGATCGTATTGCTGCCCGACGCCTTCTGGTAGGCCGCGCTCACGTACACGTCCGTGCGCTTCGACAGCGCATAGTCGACCGCGGCGTTGACCTGATGCCACTTGCCGTCGAGGCGGCCGTCGAGCTTCGAGAACGTATAGCCGAGGCCGCCGCTCAGGGCCGGCGTGAACGCATAGCGGCCGCCGATTTCGTAGTTGTTCAGCTTCGACGATTCGCCCGACAGCGGCACGAACTTCGTATGCGTCCAGTTCGCCCACACGAGGGCCGCCGCGATCGCATAACGCGCGCCGACACCGACCGTCTCGAGATCGCGCAGCCCCTGCGTGTTGACGTTGGCGATGCTGACGCCGAACGCGGGCGTCGCGCCGTTCGGGAAGCGGATGTTCGTGTACGCGGCGCCGATGCCGAACGGCCCCTGCGCATAGTTCGCGCCGAAGCTGTATGCGCTCGACGAACCCTGCGAACCGTTCGTGCCGGTCGTGGTCGGCGTGCCCGCGAACTGCGTCGAGTTCGAGAAGCCGTACATCGCGCCGAACGTGAGGCCCGCAAAGTTCGCGCTCTGGAACTTCACGGCGTTGTTGATGCGGCTCGACGTCAGCTGGTCGAGATCGTTGATGTGATACGCGTAGTTGCCGGCCGGCGTCTGGCTGCCCATCGCGTAGTTCGCGCCGATGTAGTCGGTCGAGAACGAATACTGGCGGCCGAACGTCAGCGAGCCGATCCCGTTCTTCGACAGCCCGACGAACGCCTGCCGGCCGAACAGCGCACCGCCCTGGCCGATCGAGCCGTCACCGCTGCTGAAGCCGTTCTCCAGCACGAACAGCGCCTTCAGGCCACCGCCGAGATCCTCGGTTCCGCGAATGCCCCAGCGGCTGCCCGACGCGACGCCGTCACCGTACTTGACGAGCTTGCCGTGGCCGCCCGATGTCGCGACCTTGTTCGAATACGTGATACCCGCATCGATCAGCCCATAGAGCGTGACGCTGCTTTGCGCGTGCGCGGCGGTGCCGAACATCCCGAGTGCGGCTGCGGCCGCGATGGTCCTTTTCATGTTCACTTCCTGTTGTTGTCGACGCGCGCCTGCGTCGCAGCATGACGCGCGGCGTGTTGACGAATCACCGACTGATTGACGAACGCGAGCCACCGGATCGCCGCGCGCACATACGCCTCATGCACATGCACGATGCTTCGTTTCGGTACCGGTATGGGCTTGCTGATGTGGCATGCCGCGGGGCGGCCGCCTGTGTTGCAGCGTCGGCGCGCGTGCGCACCGATTGCGCATGCCGCGACGACGCGTTGCTCCGGCGATGCAGGTCAGAATCTCTTCCGGCTTTCGTGGAGCAGGTGGACGACGTGGCGCCTGACGACGTCACGACCTTCGATATATTTTTTGGAATATATCGAGTTGTCACGAAACGGTAAACAATTATTCGGGTTCCTGTCGTCTTTCCTCCACAGGCGGCCGACGGCCATCCGGATCGAAGTCGCGACGCACGACGGCCCGCATCGCGTCGATGCCCGCGACGGCCTCATGCCGAAATCCAGCATAATCAGGCGGTTGAAAGAGCGCCCTCGCCGGCGCGCGTACCCCGCACACGTTTGCGTCGCCATCCGGTTCACGGTTTGCCCGCGTTTCGCCGTCACGGGAGGAGCCAGTCTGTGCCGGTCTCGCGCGCGGCGAACTGTGCGGGCGCAAAAATCCGCAGCACGCACACACTCGATGCGGCGCACCTCACGATGCCGGCGATCGCAACACCGACGACACCACGCCATCCCGCAGAAGACAGGACACCGACACATGGACCGAGCCGAACACATCAGCATCGAACAGACGAGCGCGCTTCCCGCCGACGAACTGGATCGATGCGACTTCTCGTTCGACATCGCGTGGGAATTGAACGCGCCGTATCAGGACTTGCTCGATCTGCGCGCGCTGCCGGCGCGCCGCAAGCACTACGGCTTCGATCCGGCCGGCTGGGCGGACGAGGCGACCGGCAAAACGGCGCTCTTTCGCGCGACGGCCGGCGGCCGGCTCGCCGGGTTCGTGGCGATCAGCCAGAGCTGGAACGGGATGGCCGAGATCGCGGAGCTGGCCGTCGACCGCCGCAGCCGACGGCAAGGCATCGGACAGTTGCTGCTCGCGGCCGCCGAAGACAGTTGCTGCTCGCGGCCGCCGAATCCTGGGCGCGCAGCCACGGGTTCGGCTTCATGCGGCTGGAAACGCAGTCGAACAACGTCGCCGCGTGCAGCACCTATGCCCGCTCGGGCTTCGTGCTGGGCGGGCACGATCGCCTGCTGTACGCGGACGACGAGAACGACGGTGAAGTCGCGCTGTTCTGGTACAAGGACCTGCGCGACGGGCAGACCGCACGGATCCGCACGGTCGACCCGGAATCGATGCGGCCGGCGCGCTGACGCACCGCCGAACGCGCGTCACATCCGGATCATGCCCGCGTCGCCACGATGAACAGACGCGGGAACGGCAGCAGCACGGTGCCGTCGGCAAGCGCCGGATAGCCGCCCGGGCCCGCGATCGAGTCGCGATACCGCGCGAGAAACGCCGCGCGCTCGCCGTCGTCGAGCGCCGCGAGGAACGGCCGCAGCGCGCTCCCCTTGAACCACTCGACGACCGCATCGGCACCGCCGCGCAGCGGGTGGTAGTAGGTCGTGCGCCACACGTCCACGCGCGAGCACAGCGGCGACAGCAGCGCGTGGTAATGACGCGCATCGAACCGCTCGGTGCGCGCCGCGCCTTTCAGCTTGTCCGCCCACGGCCCGGCCGCGGCGACCTCGCGCATCAGCCGATGCGCGGGTTCGTCGAGGTTGTCGGGCATCTGCACCGCCAGATGGCCGCCCGGCGCGAGCCGGCCGACGAGTGCCGGAAACAGCGTGTCGTGCGCGGGCACCCATTGCAGCACCGCATTCGCGAGAATCAGGTCGTAGCCGCCGGGATCGTCCCACGTGGAAATATCCACGACGTCGAAACGCAGGTCCGGCAGGCGCTTGCGCGCGGCGTCGATCATGTCCTCCGACGCATCGATTCCGTGGACCGTTGCGTCCGGCGCACGCGCGATCAGCGCCTCCGTCGAATTGCCGGGCCCGCAGCCGATGTCGATCGCGGTACGGATCGGCGTGTTCGGCACAGCGGCAAGCAGATCGCGGATCGGCCGCGTGCGTTCGTCCTCGAATTGCACGTACTGGGCCGCGTATCGATCGAGTGGGGTCGTCATGTCGTTCTCCTCGTGGTCGGCGTGGACGGCCGTGCCGCTGCCGGCGTGCGCGGTGCGGGGGGGACCGTCGATGCGAAGCATTCTGCGGTCATCGTGAAGTTCAGTAAAATGAATTTAATATCGTGATTGATTCAAAATTCTGATGAAGATCGACACGCTCGGTGTTCAGGCTTTCGTCGCGATCGCCGACGGCGGCAGCTTCCGGCAGGCGGCCGATACGCTGCACGTCACGCAGACGGCCATCACGCAGCGGCTGCGCAAGCTCGAAACCTTTCTCGGCGTCGCGCTCGTTGAGCGCACCACGCGCCGCACCACCCTCACCGAAATCGGCCGGCGCTTCCTGCCGCAAGCGCGCCGGCTGCTGAACGAGCTGTCCGACGCGCTCACCGAAATTCGCGAAACCGGCCTGAGCCAGCGCGGCGACGTCACGATCGCGTGCGTGCCGACGGTCGGCGTGCAATACCTGCCCCGCATCCTGCGCGCATTCTCTGCGCACCGCCCGCACGATCGCGTGAAGATCCTCGATCACGCGTCGGCGTCGGTGCTGCAGGCCGTGCTGCATCGCGAGGCCGAGTTCGGCATCGGCATCGCCGGCGACCAGCATCCCGAACTGGTCAACGTCCCGCTGACGAGCGACCCGTATGTACTCGTGTGCCGCGACGATCATCCGCTCGCGAAGCGGCGGCGCATTCGCTGGGCCGCCCTGCAACCGCATCCGCTGATCTTCGCCGGCGAAGTGAGCGGCAATCGCGGGCTGCTCGACGGCGCGCTGAAGACGAGCGGCGTGTCGCTGCATTCGTTCTACGAAGTACAGCGCAGCTCGACGGCGCTCGGGCTCGTCGCGGAGGGGCTCGGCGCGGCGGTGGTACCGAAGCTCGCGATCCAGAAAAACGCGTACCCGATGATCCGCACGATCGAACTCGTCGAGCCGGCGGTGTCGCGCACGCTCGTGCTCGTCACGCGCCGGAGCGCGCAACTGTCGCCGGCCGCCCGTGCGCTGTACGACATGATCGTCGAACAGGCGACACCCTCTCGATAGTGACAGTCCCGCGTCACGAAGGCCAAGCCTTCGGGTAGTATCGCGTCACGCGGTCGCGACGAACGGTGCCTACCCGGCGCCGCACACGTCATGCCGCCGCTGCAACGGCCGTTCCTCACCACCCCTGCACGGAGCACCGCATGGCCTATCGCAACTACCACAAGCGCAAGATTGCAGACCGGGAACTCCATCCCGAAACCCAGATGATGTCGTACGGCTACGATCCGTTCCTGTCGGAAGGATCGGTGAAGCCGCCCGTGTTCCTCACGTCGACGTTCGCGTTCCGCACGGCCGAGGACGGCGCCGAATTCTTCGACGTCGTGGCCGGGCGCAAGCCTTCGCCCGAAGGCGAAGGTGCGGGCCTCGTCTACAGCCGTTTCAATCACCCGAACCTGGAGATCGTCGAGGATCGCCTCGCGCTGCTCGACGATTCCGAAGCCGCCGTCGTGACGTCGAGCGGCATGTCGGCAATCGCCGCGATCCTGCTGACGTTCCTGCGGCCGGGCGACTGCGTCGTCCAGTCCGTGCCGCTGTACGGCGGCACCGAAACGCTGATCTCGAAGTTCCTGCCCGAGTGGGGCATCCGCTCCGAAGTGATCGCCGACGGGCTGTCCACCAGCGCGATCCGCGCCGCGCTCGAAGCGGCCGCGCAAAAGGGCAACGTGCGGATGTGCTACATCGAGACGCCCGCCAACCCGACCAACGCGCTGTTCGACCTCGACGGGCTGCGCAGCGAGATCGATGCGTTCGAGGCGCGGCACGGCTATCGCCCGCTGTCGGTGTGCGACAACACGCTGCTCGGGCCGCTGTATCAGAAGCCGTCGCGGCAAGGCATCGACCTGAGCGTGTACTCGCTGACGAAATACATCGGCGGGCATAGCGACCTCGTCGCCGGCGGCGTGACGGGCACCCGCAACCTGATCACGAAGATCCGCTCGGTCCGCAGCACGCTGGGCTCGCAGCTCGACCCGCATTCGTCGTGGATGATCACGCGCTCGATGGAAACGCTCGTACTGCGCATGCAGCAGGCCGCGCGCAGCGGCAGCGCCGTCGCCCGCTGGCTCGCCGGCAATCCGCATCGGCCGGTGCGCGTGCTGCATCCCGAACTCATCGACGATCCGGCCTACCAGGCCGTCTACCGGCGCCAGTGCAGCGGGCCCGGCTCGACGTTCGCGTTCATCCTCGACGGCGGCCGCGAGCAGGCGTTCAGGTTCATCAACCACCTGACGCTGTTCAAGTCCGCGGTCAGTCTCGGCGGCACGGAGTCGCTGATCTGCCATCCGGCATCGACGACGCATTCGGGCGTGCCGGCCGAAGCGCGCGCAGCGGCCGGTGTGTCGGAAGGGCTGATTCGCGTGTCGGTCGGGCTCGAACATCCGGACGACCTGATCGCCGACCTGTCGTACGCGCTGGAGCGTTGCTGATCAGCCGCTCGTATCCGACGCGAACGGCGACGGATATTTCAGAGGCCGGTTCGTCGATCCGGCCACTCACGCCAGCTACACGCGAAAGGTGATCGCCACGACAATCTGACGGCGCGACGCGCGCCGGCCGAACCGGTTTTCAAAGCACCTTCACCATGAACACGCGCGATGTGCCTTCCGGTTCGCACGGCACTTCGCCGAATGCTTCGTAACCATGCTTCCGGTAGAAATCCGGCGCCTGGAACGAGATCGTGTAGAGCACCGCCCGCGCGCATCCGCGTCGTTTCGCTTCAGCTTCGGCCTCGCGCAGCAGCCGGCTGCCGAACCCGCCGCCGCGCAGCGATTCGGGCAGGTAGAACAGATCGATGAAGAAGAGACCGAGCGACGTGCGCCCGGTCAGGCCGCCCACGATCTCGCCCGTCGCGGGATCGGTCACGTACACGTCGAGCGTGGCCGCGTCGGCGCGCCCCGTCATCGCGTGATTGAATTCGCCGAGCTTGCGGCTGATGAAATCGTGTGCGGCCGGCTGCTCGATGTCGGTCAGTCGCAGGGTAACGTCGGGAAGGGCTGTCATCGGGAGAACGCGTGCGTGAAAGGGCCGCCGGGTGTATCGCACCATCAGCGGGCGTCGCACGACTATAGCGCGTCGCCCGCCGCGTGGCGACCGCGCTGCTCGCGCGCGATATCGCGTGCGACGTGGCATTCCCACGCGTCGTTCGGTCACATCGGGAACCCGAAACCCGGCGCCGAAGGCACCATTGCGAATCGCGGCGGCTGCGCCGCCTTGCACGTGGCATCGCCACAGTCACCGTGACCGACCCGCTCGGTCATGAGCGCGCACACCGCGCACGATCGCCCCGTTTCCCTCCCCGCGAGCAAGCGACCCACGCAAACGGCGGGCCCGTCGTGCACCCGCCGTCGCTTTCGTCGTGCCGTCACACCATCATGCCCGCGCTCACGCCACCGCGAACGCCGCCTTCATGTCGGCCACGCGGCGCCGTTCGCGCGCGATCATCATCCGGTTCACGACGATCACGCCGATCGTCACGGCCGTGATGAACAGCGTCGCCAGCGCGTTCATCTCCGGGTTCAGCCCCAGCCGCACGCGCGAGAACACCACCAGCGGCAGCGTCGTCGACCCCGGCCCCGACAGGAACGCCGACAGCACCAGGTCGTCGATCGACAGCGTGAACGACAGCAGCCACCCCGACAGCAGCGCCTGCGAGATCAGCGGCAGCGTCACCACGAAGAACACCTTCAGCGGCGTCGCGCCCAGGTCGAGCGCCGCCTCCTCCAGCGACTTGTTCATCTCCTTCACGCGCGACTGCACGATAATCGCCACGTACGACACGCACAGCATCACGTGCCCGATCCAGATCGTCACCATCCCGCGCCCCTTCGGCCAGCCGAACATCTGCTCCAGCGCAACGAACAGCAACAACAGCGAGATGCCCTGGATCACTTCCGGAATCACCAGCGGCGCGTTGATCATCCCCGTGTACAGCGTGAAGCCCTTGAAGCGGCCGAAGCGCGCGAGCACGAAACCCGCCCACGTGCCGATCACGACCGACGCGGTGGCCGTCAACAGGCCGATCTTCAGCGACAGCCACGCGGCGCTCAGCAGCTCGTCGTCGTCCAGCAGCGCGCTGTACCACTTCAGCGAGAAGCCCGACCACACCGTCACCAGCTTCGACTCGTTGAACGAGTACACCACCAGGCTGATGATCGGGATGTACAGGAACAGGAAGCCGAAGGCGAGGACGCCCGTCGACAGCGGTTTGCTCGGCTTGATCATTTCACGTCCTCCAGTTCCTTGACCTGGTAGTACTGGAACAGCGCCATCGGCACCAGCAGCAGCATCACCATCGCGACCGTCACCGCGGACGCCATCGGCCAGTCCATGTTGTTGAAGAATTCATCCCACATCACGCGCCCGATCATCAGCGTGTCGGCGCCGCCCAGCAGTTCCGGAATCACGTACTCGCCCACCGCCGGGATGAACACCAGCAGGCTGCCGGCGATGATCCCGTTCTTCGACAGCGGCAGCGTGATGCGCGTGAACGCGACCCACGGCTTCGCGCCCAGGTCGTATGCGGCCTCGAGCAGCGTGAGGTCCATCTTCACGAGGTGCGCGTACAGCGGCATCACCATGAACGGCAGGTACGAATAGACCATCCCGATGTAGACGCCCGCGTCGCTGTGATAGAGGCGCAGCGGCGTGTGGATGATGCCCAGCGCGATCAGCGTGTGGTTCAGGAGGCCGTCGTCCTTCAGGATGCCGATCCATGCGTACACGCGAATCAGGAACGACGTCCAGAACGGCAGCATCACGGCCATCATCAGCACGTTGCGGCGGTTCGGTTCCGAGCGCGCGATGTAGTACGCCATCGGATAACCGATCAGCAGGCACAGCACGGTCGACACGGCGGCCATCTTCAGCGAGCTGAGGTAGGTCGCGATGTACAGGTCGTCCTGCAGCAGGAACGCGTAGTGCGACAGCTGCAGCGCGAAGTGCACGACGCCGTCCTTGATCTCGACGAGCGACGTGTACGGCGGGATGCCCATCACCTGGTCGGCGAAGCTGATCTTCAGCACCAGCACGAACGGCAGCGCGAAGAAGACCGCGAGCCACACGAACGGCACGCCGATCGCGACGCTGCGGCCCGACGGCAGGAAGCGCGACAGCATGGAGAAACGGCCCGGGCGCGCGCGGCCGGCGCCGGTGCTCGCGGCGCCGGCAGACACCGGCGCGGACGAAGTGGAAGCGGAGGTTCTCATCGTGGCGTCCTCACTGCGTCAGCACGACGCCGCTAGCCGGCGACCACGACACGAACACGTCGTCGTTCCACGCCGGCGCGTTGTCGTTCATCAGGTGCGAGCTCGACAGGTTCGACACCACCGTCTTGCCGCTCGGCAGGCGCACGTGGTACAGCGAGTAGCTGCCCATGTACGCGATGTCGGTCACGACGCCGCGCGCCCAGTTGTGTTTCGAGCCCGGTTTCTCGCGCGACACGTGCACGCGTTCCGGGCGCACCGAGATGCCGACCGGCATCCCGAGCGGGCCCGTCACGCCGTGGCTCACGTACATGCGTGCCTCGAGGTCGTCGCTTTCGACGAAGATGTGGTCGGGTTCGTCCTCGACCACGCGCCCTTCGAACAGGTTGGTCGAGCCGATGAATTCGGCCGAGAAACGGCTGTTCGGGTATTCGTAGACTTCGCCGGGCGAGCCGATCTGCACGATCTTGCCTTCGCTCATCACCGCGAGGCGGCTCGCCATCGTCATCGCCTCTTCCTGGTCGTGCGTGACCATCACGCAGGTCACGTCGACCTTCTCGATGATGTTCACGAGTTCGAGCTGGGTCTTCTGACGGATCTTCTTGTCGAGCGCGGACATCGGCTCGTCGAGCAGCAGCAGTTTCGGGCGCTTGACCAGCGAACGCGCGAGCGCGACACGCTGCTGCTGGCCGCCGGAGAGCTGATGCGGCTTGCGCTTCGCGTACTTGCTCATCTGCACGAGCGCGAGCGCGTCGGCCACGCGCTCCTTGATTTCATTCTTCGGCGTGCCTTCCTGCTTCAGGCCGAACGCGACGTTCGATTCGACCGTCATGTGCGGGAACAGCGCGTACGACTGGAACATCATGTTGACCGGGCGGCGATACGGCGGCAGCGACGCGAGGTCCTCGCCGTCGACGAAGATCTTGCCGGAGGTGGCCGTTTCCAGCCCGGCGAGCATGCGCAGCAACGTCGACTTGCCGCAGCCGGAGCTGCCGAGCAGCGCGAACAGCTCGTTCTTCGCGATCGTCAGGTTCACGTTGTCGACGGCCGTGCTGTCGCCGAATTTCTTCACGACGTTTTCGATGCGCACGAAGGCGTCGTTCGGATTGAGCACGTTCGTCGTCGGTCGATGCATCGCATCAGGTGTACTGAATGAATCCCGTTTCATGATGGTCCGTTTCAAGCAGGTAAGCGAATCTCAGGCGTCAGGCTCGACCGGCGGCAGTCGAGCGGTGCTGGCGGAGAGGGATCGAGCGATTCCTCGTCCGGAACGAATGGCGCAACGAAACAGGCAGGGAAAACGCACGGCGATCGATGGCGATCAGTCGCGAACGACCGCGGCCACCCCGCTGGCTGTCATGAAGATTTCATCGGTTTTCATCGGGCTTTCCGCACGTTTTCGTCGTCTCCAGTGCGAATTTTTAAACCCGTCAAAAACCTTTTGGATCGCGGATTTCCGTTCCGGACATTGAACGGGATCGATGTTTGGGAAGGTGGGAAAACGGGGGCACGACCCGCCTCGCGCGGCAGCGCGGGCGCCCCGGCGGCACGGGCGCCGCCGGATGACACGGAAGACGAAACGGAGGGTGGGGAAAACGAGCAGCCGGGCGGCTGCAACGCGCGGCCTGGGCGCCGCGCAGGTCGCGTCACTTCGCGTTCAGTTCCTTCCAGCGCCGGTACACGTCGATCGCGCCGCCGTGCTTCTCCTGCACCATCGGCAGCCGGCGCGCCTCGATCGGCTTCGCAAATTCGGCATAGAACGTGTCGAGCTCGAAATACTTGCGGTCGTCGCGGTAGAACGGCGCGTAGTCCTCGCGCGTCGTGATGTAGACCACGCGTTTCGGGCTGCAGTAGTACAGCGAGCCGAGGCACATCGGGCACGGGCTCGCGAGAATGTAGATCTCGCAGTCGGTCAGGTGCTCGGTGCCGAGCTTGCGGCACGCGTCGCGCACCGCGAGGATCTCGGCGTGCGCGGTCGGGTCGCTGGTCTGCGCGACGAGGTTCGGGCTCTCCGCGACGATCTCGCCGTCGCGGACGATCACCGTCGCGAACGGGCGGCCGCCCTCTTCCACGTTCTTCATCGCAAGATCGATCGTGCGTTTCACAAAATCCATTGCTGTGTCCTCGTTGAAACGGCATGGCCGAAACGTGCGCCGGCCGGCGACCGATGCACGTCGAGCGAAAGCCTGCACGGCGCCGCTACCGCAGCGCCGCGCCGGCGTCAGAACGGCTTGGTCGGCAGGTACTTGCCGTCGAGCGTGATCACCGCGCGCGAACCGCCTTCCGGATCGTCGACCTTCTTCACGTCGAGCCGGAAATTGATCGCGCTGATGATGCCGTCGCCGAACTTCTCGTGTACGAGTGCCTTCAGCGTCGTGCCGTACACCTGCAGCATTTCGTAGAAGCGGTAAATCGTCGGGTCGGTCGGCACGCGATCGTCGATGCTGCCGCGCAGCGGGATCGTCTGCAATAGCAGCACCGCGTCGTCGTCGAGGCCGAGCTTGTCGGCGACATTGCGCGCCGCATCGGCCGGCAGCGCATGCTGGCCGAGCAGCGCGGCCGTCACGAACGCTTCGCTCAGGCCCGTGCCTTCGGTGAGCTGCGCGAACGACAGGTTCTTGCGCGCCTTCGCGAGAACGACGGTCTCCGCGAGCGCGTGGCGGGCGGTCTGGCTGTGCTGGGACTGGATCATGGCAATTCCTCGTGGGTAGGTGGGAGCGATTCAGGCCGCGACGGGAAGCGTCGCGGGCGTGGCGCGGACCTCGGGATGGTCCGCCAGGGAGACGAACCGGCCGGTCGCGCCGTCATGGGCGTCGATGCAGCCCGATTCGATGTCGTAGACCCAGCCGTGCAGCGCGAGCCGCCCTTCTTCGAGCGCGAGCCGCACGGCGGGGTGCGTCTTCAGGTTCGCCAGTTGCGCGACGACGTTCTCGCGCACCATCGAGTCGATCCGCTCGCGTTCGCTGCGATGCGTGCGCGCCTCGTTCACGACGCGCGCCGAATCGGCATAACGCAGCCAGTGGCCGACGGCCGGCATGTGGTCCATGCACTGGCAGGTGGCAATCGCGGTCATCGCGCCGCAATCGGAATGGCCGCAGATCACGACGTCGGTCACGCGCAGCGCGGCCACCGCGTATTCGACGGACGCCGACACGCCGCCCGGCTCGGGGCCGTAGGACGGCACGATGTTGCCGGCATTGCGGATCACGAACAGGTCGCCCGGTTCGCGCTGCGTGACGAGTTCGGGCACGAGCCGGCTGTCCGAGCACGAGATGAACAGCGCGCGCGGATGCTGGCTGCGCGCGAGATCGCGGAACAGCGTGGCGCGCGCCGGATACGCGTCGCGCTGGAACTTCAGGAAGCCTTCGATGATGTCCTTCATCGCGTGTTCTCCGGTGCGGGTGGAATCGATGAAGAGCAGGTTACGCCGGGCTTCCAATAAGGTAAAAGATTGATTTATGATCAACCGGATAAGCAGGACTTATAGGAACCGCCATGCTGCTGCGCCATATCCACTACTTCCTGGCCGTCGCCGAACATCGCAGCTTCACGCGTGCGGCCGCCGCGCTGCATGTGTCGCAGCCCGCGCTGTCCCAGCAGATCCGCCAGCTCGAGGAGACGCTCGGCGCGCAACTGTTCGACCGCACCGGGCGCGTGACGCGGCTGACCGACGCCGGCGACGTGTATTTCCGCTATGCGCGGCAGGCGCTGCACGATCTCGCGGAAGGCCGGCGTGCCATTCACGACGTGCAGGATCTCAGCCGCGGCTCGTTGCGGATCGCCGTCACGCCGACCTTCACGAGCTATCTCGTCGGGCCGCTGGTCGAGGCGTTTCACGGCCGCTATCCGGAGGTGTCGCTGTCGGTGCGCGAGATGTCGCAGGAGCGCATCGAGGCGCTGCTCGTCGACGACGAGCTCGATGTCGGCATCGCGTTCGACGAGGTACAAACGGCGGATATCGCAGCGCAACCGCTGCTGGTCGAAACGCTCGCGCTCGTCGTGAACCGCCGGCATGCGCTCGCCGGAAAACGCAAGGCCGGCCTGCGCGCGCTGCACGACGCGCCGCTCGTGCTGCTCACGGCCGAGTTCGCGACACGCGTGCAGATCGATCGCTATTTCCGCGAACACGACGTGCAGCCGCGCGTGTCGATGGAAGCGAATTCGCTGGGGGCCGTGATCGAGATCGTGCGCCGCACGAACCTCGCGACGCTGCTGCCCGCGACGATCGCGAGCGGGCACGACGATCTCGTCGCCGTCGCGCTCGATCCGGCCGTCCTGCGGCGCACGGCCGCGCTGCTGCAGCGTAACGGGGCGTACCGGAGCGCGGCCGCCCGCGCGTTCGTCGAACTGGCGCTGGCGCATGGGGCGGGGCCTGTCAGGCGCGCGCGATGACCTCGGCCGCGGGGGTGCACGGCACGCGCCCTCGCTACCGGCAACGGATCGTGCCGCCGAACCGACTCACTGGAACACCGACATGCCCAACCTGCTACGCCGCCTGACACTCAACCCGGTTGCCATCGCGGCATTGCTGGCGGGCGCGGCCTGGTGGATCCACGCACAGACGCGCGCCGACGGCCCGTATCGCGTCGTGGGGTTCAACTACACCGATCGTGGTGTCTACAGTTTCGTGGTGGATGGCTTCGGCGCGGGCAGCGTGCACGCGCGCCAGTTCGGCGGCGGGGGCGGCACGATGTGCTGCATGAGCGTGCCGCGCGGCAAGAAGACCTGGCACGTCAGGATCACGTACGATCTGACGCCTGAAGAAGATGCCCTGAACCAGGCGCCCGACATCGTCGAAACCGACGTCGCCGTGCCGGCTTTGCCGAACCGGCGCGACGGTTATATCGAGTTTCATTTTCTACCCGGCCGCAAGATCGACGCCCGATGGGTGGCGTACCCGACGATGCCGCGCATGCGTGCCGCCGGGTGATCGGGAAGGGACTGCGCAGCCCCCCCGCCCGGCGCTGCGTCAGTTGTAACCGAGAATCGCCACCGCCGCGACGTCCGGCCGATCGATCGTATTCCCGACGAGCGACGTCATCGGCTCCTGCAGCACGGCCTGATACGACGTCACGCGCGCGGCCTCCGGCACGCCCGCGTCATCCGGTGCCGGTTCGTCGAACGCGGCATCGAAGCCGCTGTAAAACCCCGGTTGCTTCTGCGAAAAAGTCATCTCCACTCCTTTACCTGATCAAGTTTTCGATGTTCTAACCGACCTGCTTCAACGCCGCCGCATGCACCGCCGCGCCGTCATGTGCGCCGTCATGCGCGGCTTCCGATCGCGCCAGCTGCGCACGCGTGCGCCGCGTGATGTGAATCACCGCGAACACGACCGGCGCGATCAGCAGGCCTTCCGCCAGTTCGGGATCGACCGGCAGGTTCATCACGTGCAGCGCCTTGAACGCCGCCGTCGCGAGCGACAGCACGTAGTACGAAATGGCGGCCACCGACAGCCCCTCGACCGCGTGCTGCAGATGCAGCTGGTTGCGCGCGGTGCGCTCCATCCCCGCCAGCAGGCGCGTTACGTCCTTTTCCTGCGCGAGATTCACGCGCGTGCGCAGCAGGTCGACCGCCCGTGCGATCCGTGCGGCGATCTGTTCGTGGCGTGCCCATACGCTGCGACAGGTTTCCATCGCCGGCGCGAAACGCCGCTCCATGAATTCGGCGATCGTCGGCATCCCTTCGATGCGTTCCTCGCGCAGCTCGTGGATGCGCGCCAGCACGAGCTTCTCGTACGCCCGCGACGCGCTGAAGCGCGCGCCCGATCCCGACAGCGACTCGACCCGCACCGCCAGATGCGTGAGCTTGACGAGCAGCGCGGTGTCGTCGCCGTCGGCGCCGCTCGCGTCCATCCGCTGCATCAGTGCATGGAGCGCCGCGTGGATCTCGTCGAGCTCGCGGCTCATCCGGCGCGCGACGGGCAGCGCCAGCAGGGCCATCATCCGGTACGTCTCGATTTCATGCAGGCGCTGCAGCAGGCGGCCGCCCTGCTCCTCGCGGAAATCCTCGTCGACGACGAGAAAGCGCATGAAACCGTCGTCGCGCACATGCCAGTCGCAGAACACCTTGCCGCCGCCGAGCACGTTGCTGCCGACGAGCGCGGGCCCGTCGATCCAGCGGCGCAGGTCGCCGCAGACGAGCCGCGCGGCGTCGCCCGTCAGCAGCTCCATGCGCACCGCGACGAAGCGGATGCCGGCAAGCCGCGCGAACCACGCGGCCGGAATGCCCTCGATCGCGAGATCGTCGAAATAACCGGTGTCGCGACGCGGCGCGACGAACGTGAAGGTCGAGAATTCGGTGTGGCGCTCCCACTTCAGGTGCCAGCCGCTCGGCGACCGCACCGCGTAGTGCGTCGCGCCTTCGTGCGGCGCGGCGATGCCGGTATCGCCGCACAGCGCGTGCAGCAGCGTTTCGTGGATGTCGGGCTGGCCGTCCGCGTAGATCGCGTAATGCGTGAGCGACACGGCTTCGGCGAGCCGCAGGAACGGCCGGGCATGTAATTCCGCGGCCAGCGCGGCGCGCAACGGATGGTCCATCATCGATACACCACGCTTCCCTGTTCAGTCCCGCACGCCGGATCGTCCGGCCCGAACGCCGCGCCGCCCTCGGGCGAAACGTCAGCGTGATCGCACTATGGCAGACACACAGCAACAATAAAAACGCATAATGTTGATCGTTACGTTCAGTTTTCCTGATACCCATGAAGATGCTCGATCACGACGTGCTGGCCACCGTCGTCGCCGTCGCGGAGACCGGCAACATGACCCGCGCGGCCGAGGCCGTGAACCGTTCGCAGTCGGCCGTGAGCATGCAGATCAAGAGCCTGGAAGACGCGATCGGGCGGCCGCTGTTCGTGCGCAAGCCGCGCAGCATCGTGCTGACACGCGAAGGCGAGGTGCTGCTGGGATTCGCCAGACGAATGCTGGCGCTGCGCGACGAGGCCTGGGCGGCCGTGGTGCGGCCGGAGGTGACCGGCAAGGTCGTGATCGGCGTGCCGGACGACTATGCGTCGTCGCTGCTGCCGTCGGTGCTGAAGAAATTCTCGGCGACCTACCCGAAGGTCGAGATCCAGGTGATGGGGCTGCCGAGCAGCGCGCTCGCGCCGCTGATCAAGGAAGGCACCGTCGATCTCGTCTGCGGCACGCGCATCAAGGGGCTGTCCGGAGACTTCATCCGCCACGAGCCGATGGCGTGGGCCGCGATGACGAACGGGCCGCGCGTGTGGGAGGAGCGGCCGCTGCCGATCGCCGTGTTCATGCCGGGCAGCGTCGCGCGCGAGAACGCGATCCGCAGCCTCGAACGCGCGAAGGTGCCGTACCGCACCTCCTATGAAAGCCCGAGCCTGCTCGGGCTGCTCAGCATGGTCGAGGCCGGCCTCGCGGTCGCGCCGCTCGCGCGCTGCGCGATTCCCGCGCAACTGTCGATGCTCGGCCGCGCGCACGGGCTGCCCGACCTGCCGCCGCTCGAACTGATTCTCGCGCGCAGCACGAAATCGAAGCGGCCGCCGTGCGACTTTCTCGCGGAACAGCTGATGGAAGACCTGCAGCGTCAGACCGGGCAGACCGGCGACGCGTGATCAGCGCGTCGCGCCGAATCCGGCCGCGCCCAGTGCCGCGTTGACGTTCGCGGCCACCCGATCGACAAGCGCCTCCAGCGTATCGCCGCATACCTGCGTGTGCTCCGGTGCGACGTGCTCCGCGCGTTGCCAGCCCCACTGCGCGCCCGACGCGACCGACAGCGTCGCGCCGAAGCGGTTGCCGTGGCGGCGGCCGAAGGTGCTCACGCGCCGCCCGGCCACGTAGTCCTGTTCGGGCAGGCAAAGCCGGATCTCGACCGCAACCTGGTCGCGATCGTTGACGCGCGCGGCCGGGCTGACCGTCGCGGCGAACACCTTGCCGATCCGCCAGGTCACGTCGCGCTCCCACGCCGCGAGCGGCCCGCCGGCCGCGTCGACCCGCTCGGTGTCCACCGACCACTGATGCCGGTCGGGCACGACGATCGCCTGATGCAACAGCATTTCGGCCACGCGCACCGTCGTCATGAGCTGACGCGCGAGTTGCTGGCCCGACGGCAGCGACGCCGTCCGTACCCGGCCGTTTGCCGGCTGCACGACAGGTACTGCTTCCAATAGATCCATGACTCCTCCGCATGCAGGATCGGCGCCGCGCACGCAGCATCGCGCGCCTGTCCGCCGCCTGAGGGCGGACAGCACGGCGACCGGCGACCGGGCGGCGGATCGGACAAGCCATCAAGGAACGAACCACAACCCACGAGCAACAACCGTTCCCGACTTCACCGTGCCTTCGGCCCGACGCGCAACCGGCGCGCGACCGGCCCGATCACCACATCGGCCTGCTGCGCGATCAGCATGTGCAGCGTGAAATCCAGGTCTTCCGGCGCGATGTCGAAGTGCACGTGGACCACGTCGCGCACGGCACGCGCGCTGACGACGTACACGCCGAGCGGGGAATGCAGCAGCGCCGCGAGCCGCGCATGCGCGTGTTCTCCGGAGTCGGCCGTCAGCGTGACGGGCAACTGCAGGCGCGGACGCGGCGGCGGGAACGGAACGACGTTGTCGGGTGCGCCGGCGCGCAACTGGCGGCCGGCGACATCGAAGGCGGGAACGGGATGAATGAAGGTCATGGAGCGGACGGAGGCCGTCTCGGCTGTTCGACACGTCCCCAGCTTAGAAGAGACCGCATAAACGTCGTGCAAAAAAACAGGCCGCCCGTGCAAAAAACGGCACGGGGGACACAACACGTCAATGGCCAGCGGCCAGCGGCATGGCCGCCGGCCGTGCGGTCGCGATGCGCGCGCCGCGACCGCACGCCACCCGCCGCGGTTCGCGCCCATCACGCCGTGCATCGGCCGCCGCGCTACGCGAACGCTTCGAGCGACGCACGCCGCCGCTCGTCGACCATCGATTCGATCAGCGACACCAGATCGTCGGTCAGCGGATCGCAGATGCCCGGCGAGCGATGCAGTTCGAGATCGGCCGCCGGCAGCACCGGCAGCCCGTCCGTCTCGTCGACCACGCGCCAGTTCTCGGGCAGCGTGCAGCGGTCGATCATCGTCACGGCCGCGCCGTGGTTCACCGCGATCTTGATGCCGGTCGGGCTCTGGCTCGTATAGACGACGTGATACGGCCGCCCGGCCGTCGCGAGCGCCTGCAGCCCGCGCTGCCGGTAGCAGCACGTCTCCGGAAACAGCGCGAGCGGCACCGACGCCTGCGGGCCGAGCACGAAATCGCGGTGCGCGGCCCACACGACATCGTGCCGGCCGAGCAGCCGCCCGCCCGCGTTCGGCCCGTGCCGCACGACGAGCGCGACGTCGAGCTCGCCGGCCTGCAGCCGTTCGAGCAGTTCGAGCGACGTGCGGCAATGCACGTGAAAGCGCGCGCCCGGCCGCATCGCATAGAACGACTTCAGCAGGTCGGGCAGCCACAGCTCCGCGTAGTCCTCCGGCAGCCCGAAGCGCACGACGCCGCGATCGCTGCTCGCCTGCTTCAGTGCGAGGATCGCGTCGTTCTGCACCTGGATGATGCGGCGCGCATGGATCAGGAAATTCTCGCCGTCGCGTGACAGTTCGAGCCGTCGGCTGTTGCGCATGAACAGATGCGTGTCGAGCCGCTCCTCGAGCGTGCGGATGCGCAGGCTGATCGTCGACTGCGTGCGATGCAGTTGCCGGGCCGCCGCGGTGAAACCGCCGCTCTCGACCACGGCGACGAATGCCCGGATCAGTTCCGGATCGAGCGAACTGAGCTTCGACCAATCGGGCCTTTGAATGGCAGCCATCGGAATTACTCGCTTTCGAAAAAAGAAGGGAAGACGAAAGATAGGGCTCGGAGTACGCCGATTGTTGTCCGGATGCGCCCGGCCCTCCAACCCCTGCCCGGGTATGACAAACCCGGAGCCGGTTCACGAACGAGCACCCGCCAAGTCCGCCCCGCCCGCCGTCACGACACCGGCCGAGGCCCGCCCGGCGGGCGTCCGCATGACGGGCCAAGGGCTTTCCCGGAGACGACGAAAACTCATAGCCCGATCAGAAAACATCGATTCACCGGCCGCGCTGCGGCCCACCACAATCGCCTCACACCCAACCTCATCGACGAGACATCGCAATGACCGCATCCCAACCCAGGCAGCTTTACATCGGCGAAGGCTTCGAAGGCCCCGGCGTCAACCTCGCGCACATCAACGTGCTGGTCGGCCCGCGCAACGGCCCCGCGGGCCAGGCGTTCGCCACGGCCCTCGCGACGCCGTCGGCCGGCCATGCGCCGTTCGTCGTGATCGCGCAGCCGGGCGTGCCGACCAAGCCGCTCACGCTGTACGTCAACAAGGCGCAGATCGCCGGCGATTTCCACGGCAACGCCACGTGGGGCGCGTCGCAGGCCGGCATCGCGAAGGCCGTCGCCGAAGCGCTCGAGAACGGCACGCTGCCGCCCGAAGCGGAGAACGACTGGGTCGTCGTGTCGGCGAACTGGGTGAACCCGCAGACCGACGATCTCGATGCCGTGTTCGAGAACAACTATCGCGCGTGCCGCACCGCGATCGTCGCCGCGATGGAAGGGCTGCCGCATCGCGACGCGGTATTCGCCGCCGCGCGCGACGTGTCGAACCCGTTCTACACCCCGAAGAAAAACTGAAGACGACAAGCGGCCGACACAAGGCCGCACCTGGAGGAAGCATGGAATACGTCCGCCTCGGCCAGTCCGGCCTGAAGGTGTCCCGCCTGTGTCTCGGCACGATGAACATGGGCACCCCCGACTGGAAACCCTGGATCTTCGACGAAGCGCAGAGCGAGCCGATCGTGCGCCGCGCGCTCGACGCCGGCGTCAACTTCATCGATCTCGCCGATTTCTATTCGACGGGTGTCGGCGAGGAAGTGGTCGGCCGCATCCTGAAGCGCAACGCGCGCCGCGAGGAGCTCGTCGTGACGACCAAGGTCGGCTACGACATGGGCAGCGACCCGAACGCGGGCGGCCATTCGCGCAAGCACGTGCTCGACGGCATCGACGCTTCGCTGACGCGGCTCGGGATGGATTACGTCGACATCTTCATGCTGCACTTCTTCGACGTGAACACGCCCGTCGAGGAAACGATGAGCGCGCTGCACGACATCGTGCGCGCGGGCAAGGCGCGTTATATCGGCGTATCGACGATGTACACGTGGCAGTTCGCGAAAATCATGCAGGCCTGCGAACGAAACGGCTGGGACAAGCCGATCAACATGCAGCTGCAGCTGAACCTCGCGTATCGCGAGGAGGAGCGCGAGATGGTGCCGTACTGCATCGACCAGGGCGTCGGCGTGTCGGTGTTCAGCCCGCTCGCGCGCGGCCTGCTGACCTGCGAGCCGCAATCGACGCGCAACCAGACCGACTTCTTCACCGCACAGATGTACGGGGATGCCTCATCGCTCGCGATCGCGGAATCGGTCGCGAAGGTCGCGAAGCGCCGCGGCGTGCCGCCCGCGCAGATCGCGCAGGCGTGGGTGCTGAGCCGCCCCGGCGTCGCGAGCATGCTGGTCGGCGCGGATTCCGTCGCGCAGTTCGACAGTGCGCTCGGCGCGCTCGAAACACAGCTCACCGAAGAGGAATTGCACGAACTGGAGCGCAACTACACGCCGTGCGACCTGATCAACGACTACACGGCCGGCAAGCGCATCGCGCGCGCGTCGCGTCCGGCGCAAGGCAGTTTCGCGACGGACTGAGGCCCTGAAGGAACGACACACGATGAACGAATTTCTGAGGACCGGCCATTACATCGGCGGTGAATGGCACGAACCGCATGGCGCGAGCGATGCAACTTATCCGGTGCTGAACCCCGCTACCGGCGAAACGATCGCGAAAGTCGCGAAAGGCGGCGCCGACGACACGCAGCGCGCCATCGACGCGGCCGCGCACGCGTTCCCCGCGTGGCGCGCACTGACGGCAAAGGAACGCGGCGCACGCGTGAAGCGCTGGGGCGAGCTGATGCTCGAACATCGCGACGCGCTCGCCGGGCTGCTGACGCGCGAGCAAGGCAAGCCGCTCGCGGAAGCGCGCGGCGAAGTCGCTTACGCGGCGAGCTTTCTCGAATGGTTCGCGGAAGAAGCGAAGCGCATGTACGGCGACGTGATCCCGAGCCCGAAGCCGGATGCGCAGATCGTCGTCACGCGCGAGCCGGTCGGCGTCGTCGCGGCGATCACGCCGTGGAATTTCCCGCTCGCGATGATCACGCGCAAGGCCGGCCCCGCGCTCGCGGCCGGCTGCACGATGGTGCTGAAGCCGTCGGAGGAAACGCCGCTGTCGGCGTTCGCGCTCGCGGTGCTCGCCGAGCGCGCGGGCGTGCCGGCCGGCGTGTTCAACGTCGTGTCGGGCGACGCGGTCGCGATCGGCGAGACGCTGACGAGTTCGCCCGTCGTGCGCAAGCTGTCGTTCACGGGCTCGACGCGGGTCGGCAAGCTGCTCGCGAAGCAGTCGGCCGACACGCTGAAGAAGCTGTCGCTCGAACTCGGCGGCAACGCGCCGTTCATCGTGTTCGACGATGCCGATCTCGATGCGGCGGTCGCGGGCGCGATCGCGTCGAAGTTCCGCAACACGGGCCAGACCTGCGTGTGCGTGAACCGCTTTCTCGTGCAGGACGGCGTGTACGACGCATTCACGCGCAAGCTCGCGGACGCCGTGCGCACGCTGCGCGTCGGCGACGCGCTCGCGGGTGAGGTCGACCAGGGGCCGCTGATCAACGAGGCGGCGCTCGGCAAGGTCGAGCGGCATGTGGCCGATGCGGTCGCGAAGGGCGCGCACGCGCTCACCGGCGGCAAGCGTCATGCGCTCGGCGGCACGTTCTACGAGCCGACCGTGCTGACCGGCATGACGGCCGACATGCTGATCGCCGAGGAGGAAACCTTCGGCCCCGTCGCCGGCTGCTTCCGCTTCACGACCGAGGAAGAGGCCGTCGCCGCGGCCAACGATACGCCGTTCGGGCTGTCCGCGTACTTCTATACGCGCGATCTCGGCCGCGCGTGGCGCGTGTCGGGTGCGCTGGAAAGCGGAATGGTCGGCGTCAACGACGGGATCATCTCGACCGAAGTCGCGCCGTTCGGCGGCGTCAAGCAATCGGGGCTCGGCCGCGAGGGCTCGAAGTACGGCCTCGACGAATACGTGGAACTCAAGTACACGCTGATGGCCGGCCTCGGCCGCTGACCGCTCCCCGCGGTCGACCCGCGCCGCCTGCGCGATGATCGTCGCGTTCGCGATCTTCACGCTGACGATGTCGGCGTTCAGCAACCTCGTCGGCGTGTCCCCGCCCGAGTGCTTTCCGACCGAAGTCCGCGCGAGCGGCGTGGGTCTCGCGATCGCGTGCAGCCGGCTCGGTTCGGCGATCGGCACGTTCCTGTTGCCGGCCGGCATCGCGACGCTCGGCTTTCACGCGACGATGTTCGCGCTCGCGGGCGTGCTGCTGGTGGGGATGATCGTGTCGATCGCGTGGGCGCCGGAGACGAAGCATCTGACGCTGGAGGAGGCGTCGGGGCATTGACGCGGGAGGCGGGCGGCGTGCCCGCCTGCTTCGTCACGCCCGAGGCTTTCGCTTCGACTCGCCGCCGATGCGCGCCGGCGGTGCCGATCGCGATTCGAACGAACCCGGCCTTGGCCGGGTTCGCGCATTCCGGGCGCGATGCAGTGCGCGCGTTCGTTCAGAACAGAATCGACGCGTAGTCCCGCGCGCCGTGCAGGATGTGAAGAATGTCGATCCGCGCCGGCGGATCACCGACGACCCGATAGAAGATCTGGTAGTTGCCGTGCACGCGGTGCCGCACGCCGTGACGCTCGAAGCGCGGCACCAGCGGAAACGCGAGCGGCATCGCGGCCAGCCCCAAACACTTGTCGCGAATCTCCTGCACGAACGTCACGGCGCGTTGCGGGTTGTCGCGTGCGATGTAATCGGCGACCGCTTCGAGTTCGTCAATCGCAAAATCGGACAGGCGCACGATCAGGCCTGCCGATCCGCCTGCGCCCGATACTTCGCCTCGAGACGATCGAAGACTTCCGCCGCCTCGGCGCCGCGTCCTGCTTCCGCATCGGCCAGGCTGCGCGCGATCACCGCGTCCAGCGCATTCAGTTGCGCCTCGCGATCCTGGATCAGGCGCACGCCTTCGCGCAGCACTTCGCTCTTGGATCCGTAGCGCCCCGATTCGACCAGCTTCGCGACATAAGCCTCCAGTTGCTGGCCCAGTTCCGCACTGATCATGTCGACCTCCCGACCGGATTGAATTCGATCCGCCGAGCGTACCCCGGTTATCAACTATTATCAAGAAGACACGCTCCGGACGGACCGGCGCGAACACTTTCACGGCCGATCGGGTGAATGGACGGAACGGGATTCAGGCAGGCTGCGGCGGCGCCGGCATTCATCCGGGTTTCGCCTTCACTCGTGTAGCCTTGCCGAACGCCCACCATGCGGACACCGATCATGATTGAAGACATCGTCACGCCACAACCCGGCCTGAAGGTCTACCCGTCGGACACCGACGTCTTTGCCGAGCCCGATGCCGCACTCGCGCGCCATCTGCATCCGCTCGTGTCGATCGACCTGGCGACGGTCGATCCGTCGTGGCACGGCTGGATCCACCTGCTCAGCCCGGTCGAACCGTATGACGGGCTCGTCGGGCAGGACACGGCCGCGTACCACAACGACTATCTTCGCGCGAACTGGATCGGGTTCCGGCTCGACGATAACAACCGCTACACGCTGCTCGGCGACCCGCGCTACTTCTATCTGGAAAACCCGCCCGCCCCGCGCGACGCAACCTATCGCAAGGAACTGGAGGCGCATTACGCCGAGCAACAGGCCAGCATCGAAGCTGCGCGCAAGCGGTTCGCCGAATACGGCGTGCTCTACTCGTCCAACCGGTACGCGCCGGACGAGCGCGATTTCAGCCGGGAAAAGCCGTGCAATCTCGTCGACCAGCTTGGCGGATCGGTCGGCTGGGGCAACTGGTCGGGCACGTCGGATTTCCCGGTCGACGACAGCGATCCGGACGACATCCGGCCGATCGGCCCCGACGGTGCGCGCTTTCGCTTCGTCGCCGGCGTGACCGGATGGGAATATCGCGCGGCGGGCGCCGACTGGATTCTCCTGTTTTACGAACCGGTCAGCCGCGTGGCGCTGCTGACGTTCGACTGGTCGTAAGGCGGGCGGGACGGCGGGCGTTCCGCCTCGCGGTTGGCCGTTCGGCGGACTCTGCACGGCGGATTCGCGGCGATATGCTGGGGTTTTCCGCTTTGCGACCGCAACCATGCCCGCCCGTCTCGTCGACCTCAGCCATGTCCTGCCGTACGAGACGACGTACTTCGACGATCGGCTCGCGGTCGAACGAAACGGCCTGGATATTTCCGCGTTGCTGGGGGTGGACGGTCACGTTCCCGACGCGTTGCTGGTTTCGTTGTGCGGAGCGCCCACCGGATCGGAGATTCAAGCCTATCTCGACAGCCGAGGCTGGTTGACGCTCTCGGTCACGAACACCATCTGGATCCGATCCGAAAACCGCGTATCGGTGCGTCGAGAATCGGACACGTCCCTACTTGAACTCAAGACGATCGATCTCGTCGACAACGCAATCGCGGGACTCGGCGCGGCGATGCTGTGGCGCATCGTCAGGGCATCTGATACGTTGGGCATCAGCCGAATCATTGCATTCGCAGCGGGGGGCCGGAAGGCCGCGCCCAAACCGGGCGGGCGCCGGCTACTCGGATACTACGCATGGCCACGGTTCGGTTTCGACGCGCCCATTCCCGACAAGTGCAGCGATGAAGCGGCGTTGTTCCAGTATTTCCAGGGGCGGCCGGCCGGTCTTGCCGACGGATCGCTCCGGTCGCTGCGTGCGCTCTATGCCACACGATTCGGGCGAGATTTCTGGCGTGTGGCGGGATCACATCGCTGGATGTCATTCGACGTCGCACCGCACGGCACATCGGTGCAGGCGCTGCAAAGATACCTGATCGAAAAGGGGATTTACGAATGAACGCAAAGCACACGCCGATTGCCGGATTCCGGATCGCGCGCGCCACGGCAAAGCGGGGCCGGCCGGCGAACCGGCATCGCGTTGCTCTCGTCTCCGAAGCGAGGCAACTCCTCGATACGCTCGTCGCAAACGAACTCCATCGAAGCCTGGCGCGCGTCATGCGCCAGTCCGCCATCGGGCACGACACACGACCGGCCGACATGCCGGCATCCCCGCCTCGACGCGCCGTCTTCAACGTCGGGCGTATCGATCTCTCCAAGTGCCAGTTGCCCGTCGAATCGATCGCCGAAATCGAAGCCAGCGGCCGCCGGGAGACACTCATGCACTTCGGACACGACCCCGACGCGTAGCCGGCAACGACGGGAAGAAGCCGTCTGGCCCGGCTCGACATCGAGCGTACAGGTCTCGCGTTGGTAACGATCTTTAACGGACACCAAAGTTGGAAGCACTGTGTGACCGGCGTGGACCGATCCGATTTTTCCCGCATTCCGATCAGCCGCGTCCCACGGTCGCCCCCTACCCCTTCCGCCCCACCTGCTCCCGCAACCACGCGGCAAACGCAAGCACGTGCTCGACCGCGACACTCTCCGGCTCGACATCGAGCCAATAGCCGAACGGCCCGATCGGCTGCACCGGCGACAGCCGCACGAGGCTGCCTTCGGCGACCTCTTCCTCGATCATGTTCAGGTCGACCACCGCGAGCCCCGCCCCCTTGCGCGCCGCGCGGATCGCCTGTTCGAGCGTGGAAAACTCGATGCCGTCGCCGATCCGCGCCACTGGCACGCCCGCCTGCTCGCACCAGTCGGCCCACAGCGTCAGGCGCTTGCCTTCGTGCAGCACATGCAGCGACGGCAGCCGGCCGAGCAGCACGTCGAGCGCATCGCCGCGATAACGCGGCGCACCGACGAGCGCATGCCGCTCCATCATCAGCAGCTCCGACTGCATCCCGGCGCGCGCCGTGCGCCCGAAGCGGATGTGGCAATGGCAATCGTCGGCCGGCTCGGTGCGGATCGACAGTTCGACGTCGGGCAGCGTTTCCGCGAGCGTGCCGAGCCGCGGCGAAAACCACTGCGTCGCGAACGTCGGCGGCAGCGACACCGTCAGGCGCCGCTTCGCACCCGGCCGCGTGGCGGCGACTTCGTCGACGCCGCGCTCGATCGTGTCGAACGCCTGCCCGACGAACGGCAACAAGCGCCGGCCGGCCTCGGTCAGGCGCACGCCCTTGTGATCGCGCTCGAACAGCCGCGCGCCGAGCGCTTCCTCGAGCAGCCGGATCTGCCGGCTCACCGCCCCCTGGGTCACGCACAGCGAAACCGCCGCACGGTTGAAGCTCAGGTGACGCGCGGTCTCCTCGAAAAATCGCAGCGCGATCAACGATGGCAGGCGTCGCATGATGTGTGTCCCCTTCGTTCGTATCGTTCGTATGGTTCGTATCTTTCGCGTCGTTCGTGCTGTTGCCGGCCGTCACCGCCGTCCATCCCGCGGGCCGCCTGACCGCAACCATGCGCGCCAGCCGCCGCGCCGTAAAAACCGCGAGGGCCCGCACTCTCCTTCGCCTCCATTCATCGTCCCCGCGCCCGCGCCGCCCGCCTACAATAAGCATCCCGCACCAAACACGACACCGCCCCGTGAGACGCAAGATGCCGGCGCTGAACGCGCTGAAAGCCTTCGAGATGGCCGGCCGCACCGGCAGCTTCACGCGCGCGGCCGAACTGCTCAACGTAACGCAGAGCGCGGTGAGCCGCCAGGTTCGCCAGCTCGAGGGCCAGCTCGGCGAAACCCTGCTCGAGCGGCGCCACCACCAGCTCGAACTGACGGCGGCCGGCCGCGTGCTGCTGCGCGCGCTGCAGCAATCGTTCGACAAGATCGAGCTGACCGTACGCAGCCTGCAGGAAAAAACCCACCTGAACCGCCTGCGCGCAAACGTGCCGCCCACCTTCGCCGCGCGCTGGCTGATGCCGCGGCTCGGCCGGCTGCGCGACGCGCATCCCGAATTCGAGCTGAGTCTCACGACCCGCATTCACGACAGTCTCGGCGAATCGCGCGTGCTCGACTGCGCGATCCGGTTCGGCGACGGCGAATGGGACGGCTTCGACAACGCACTGCTGATGCAGGAGCAGCATATCGCCGTCTGCGCGCCGGCGCTGTATGCGCGGCTGCGACAGGACGGCGCGCCGATCGACCTGAACCGCTTCACGCTGCTGCACGTGCTCGCCACCGACGACCAGCGCTACCTGACCTGGCAGCACTGGCTGAAGGCCGCCGGCATCACCGACGTCGACACGCGCGGCGGCTACGAATTCGACCTGCTCGACCACGCGATCCGCGCGGCGATCGACGGCCTCGGGATCACGATCGCCGATCGCCACATGGTGGCGCGCGAACTGGCGACCGGGCAACTGATGCAGGTGCTCAACGTGCACGTCGACGGCCATCAGTCGTACTGGTTCGTCACGCGGCCCGAACAGACGAACCTGCCGCACATCGTCCAGTTCCGCGACTGGCTGCAGCAGGAAGTGTGGCTCGCGAAGCGCCACCTCGAACCGTCGTCGCCGCTTCCGCAAGTGCCGCTGGCCTAGCAGCCCCCCGCCCCGACCGACCGCGAACGCGGTCGACCGCCACGCGCGGGCGACACCTTACCGGCTTCCACGCCCGTGCGCACTCTGTCCCATCTGAAAATACGGCCCGGCCACCGCCCGGCCCGGCCCCGGCCCCCCGGCCCGCGCCACGGCAGCCTTGCCGGACGGGCGATTCCAGCCGACAGCCCGAGTAACGTGCGTTTTTCTCATGCCCAGCGCGAAAATAAGTCGTTTGTCGTGCGCTAAACGCATGAAGAGAATGGCCTCTGTCCCGTGCCGCGCGTGTCGCCACCCGAAGCGATCCGCCTGCATTCATCGGAGGAGTCACTTCATGCGCACCGAACGCAATTACGTGAACGGCCGTTTCGTCGCCCCGGAAAGCGACGCGTTCATCGTCGTCCACAATCCCGCCACCGAGGCGCCGTTCGCGCGCGTGCCGGCCGCGACGCCGGCCGACGCACTCGCCGCCGTCGACGCCGCGGCCGCCGCGCAGAAGGCGTGGCGCAAGCTGCCGAGCGCCGAGCGCGCCGCGTACCTGCACCGCTTCGCCGACGCGCTGACCGCGCGTGCACCCGAGATCGGCGCGGCACTCGCGCAGGAATCCGGCAAGAGCGTCGAGGACGCGTCGAACGAAGCCGTCTACGCGGGCCAGATCACGCGCTATCACGCCGAGTGGGCACGCCGGATCGAGGGCGAGATCATCCCGAGCGACACGCCCGACGAGAACCTGTTCCTGCAGCGCGAGCCGATCGGCGTCGTCGCGTGCCTGATCCCGTTCAACTATCCCGTCTACACGCTGCTGCGCAAGGTCGCGCCCGCGCTGATCGCCGGCAACACCGTGGTCGTGCGGCCGAGCAACCACACGCCGGTATCCGCGTTCGAGATCGCGAAGGCGGCCGACGATGCGGGCTTTCCGCCGGGCGTCGTCAACCTTCTGACGATGGATCACGCGACGGCCGAAGCGCTGTGCACGCACCCGGCAGTCGGGATGATCACGCTGACCGGCAGCGTGAACGCGGGCCGCAAGGTGCTCGATTACTGCAAGGCGAACATCGCGAAGCCGTCGCTCGAACTCGGCGGCAAGACGCCCGCGATCATCGAGCCCGACGCCGATCTCGAACGCGCGGCCGCTGCACTCGTCGCGTCGAAGACGACCCATTGCGGCCAGCTCTGCACGGCGATCGAGCGCGTGTACGTGCACGACAGCGTGCACGACCGTTTCGTCGCACTGCTGAAGGAGAAGATGGCGGCCGTGCGCATCGGCGACCGGGCGGAGGACGCCACGCGGATGGGCCCGCTCGTCAGCGCATCGGCGCGCGCGCACATCCACGCGATGGTCGAACGCGCGATCGCGGCAGGCGCGACGCTCGAAACCGGCGGCGCGATCCCCGACGGCCCCGGCTTCTTCTACCCGGCCACGCTGCTCACCGGCGTGCGCCAGGACATGGAGATCGTGCGGGAGGAGACCTTCGGCCCGATCATGCCGGTGCTGCGCTACGCGACGATCGACGAAGCGATCGCGCAGGCGAACGACCACCAGTTCGGCCTGTCGTCGGTGCTCTACACCGAGCACTACCGCACCGCGATGACCGTCGCGAACGCGATCGAAGCCGGCGAACTGTACGTGAACCGCACGCCGGCCGATCCGTACCAGGGCTTCCACGCCGGCTGGAAACGTTCGGGCCTCGGCGGCGACGACGGCAAGCACGGGATGCTCGAATTCACGCAGACGCGCCTCGTCGTCATGAAGTACTGACACCGCGATACCCACGCACCGTTTCCGGCGCGCGCACCAAGGCACCACGCCACGCCGCGCGCCACTCCTGACCCGACCAGACCATAAAAAAACTGCAGGCGTCCGCCTCAAGGACGCCTGATGGAGGAAGACATCATGCCGACCCAGCCGTCGACGCCCGCCGCGTCGCTCGCGTTGCACGACGACGCTCACGCGTCGCAGCATTCCCGCGCGCAACGCTACCTGCAACTGCTGCTGCTCGTGATTGCCGCGGGCGCGATCTATCCGATGCTGTATCTGCGGCAGGTGTACCAGCCGACGATGCTGCAGTTCTTCCATATCGACGACGTGCAGCTCGGCTACCTGTATTCGTCGCTCGGCACGATCTTCCTCGTCAGCTACCTGCCGAGCGGCTGGCTCGCCGACCGCCTGTCGCCGCGCTGGCTGATCTGCTTCTCGCTGCTCGCGACGGGCGCGCTCGGGCTCGCCTACGCGACCGGGCCGTCGTTCGACACGCTCGTGCTGATCTTCGGCGGCTGGGGGCTGACCACCGGCCTCACGTTCTGGGCCGCCGTGATCAAGCGCGTGAACATGATCGCGGGCCCCGACGAACAGGGCCGTTTCTTCGGGCTGCTCGACGGCGGCCGCGGGCTCGTCGAGGCGCTGCTCGCGACGATCGCGATCACGCTGTTCGCCTACGTGACGCAGGCGCACGGCGGCACCGACGCGGCCGGCTTCAGGCTCGTCGTGCACCTGTACGCGTTCTTCTGCATCGCGCTCGGCGTGCTGCTCGCGCTGGTGAAGGATCCGGCGGGCACGAGCGACCGTGCGGCCGCCGCGAAGCGCCGCACCGGCAGCGACCGCCAGGGCAACGTGCTGACCGACCTGAAGACGCTCGCGGCGATCCCCGAGCTGTGGCTCGTCGCCGCGATCGTGTTCTGCGGCTACCAGGTGTTCTGGGCGACCTACAGCTTCTCGGCCTATCTGCACGAAGGCAATTTCGGGCTCAGCGCGACGGCGGCCGGCTTCATCACGACGCTCAAGCTGTGGATGCGCCCGATCGGCGGCATCGGCGGCGGCTTCCTCGGCGACCGCGTATCGAAGGTGTCGGTGCTGTTCTGGGCGCTGCTGCTCGCCGCGCTGTCGCTCGTCGGCCTGATCGCCGCGCCCGCGCACAGCCCGCAGGCGATGCTCGTCGTGCTCGTGCTGTTCATCGGCATCCTCACCTACGCGATCCGCGGCCTGTACTGGTCGCTGCTCGACGACTGCAAGGTGCCGACGCATTGCGCCGGCCTCGCGATCGGCCTGATCTCGGTGCTCGGCTATTCGCCCGACGTGTTCGTGCCGCTGATCAACGGCTACGTGACGCAGACCTTCCCGGGCGCGCACGGCTACCAGCTCTATTTCGGCTATATCGCGGCCATCGCGCTCTGCGGCGCGGGCGCGGCCGCCTTCCTCAAATACCGTCTCACCCGCATTCACCGAATCCAGGAGTCCGCATGAAGATCGTTTCGCTCGAAACCCATATCGTCGCCGTGCCGCCGCCGCATGTCGGCGGGATGTACTGGATCTTCGTGAAGCTGAAGACCGACGACGGCATCGAAGGCGTCGGCGAGATCTATTCGGCGACGTTCGGCCCGAAGGCGATGGCCCCGATCATCGACGACGTGTTCGAACGCCACCTGCTGAACCGCGACCCGCATCACGTCGAACGGCTGTTCCGCCAGGCCTATTCGAGCGGCTTCACGCAGCGACCGGACCTCACGATGATGGGTGTCGTCAGCGGCCTCGAAATGGCGTGCTGGGACATCATCGGCAAGGCCGCCGGCAAGCCCGTGTACGAACTGCTCGGCGGGAAGATCCACGAGCGGCTGCGCTCGTACACGTACCTGTACCCGAAGAACGCGAAGGGCGAATACGACTACGACGATCCCGATCTCGCGGCCGAATGCGCGGCCGAGAACGTGAAGCTCGGCTTCACCGCCGTGAAGTTCGACCCGGCCGGCCCGTATACGGCCTACTCGGGCCACCAGCTGTCGCTGGACGTGCTCGACCGCTGCGAGACGTTCTGCCGCAAGGTGCGCGAAGCCGTCGGCAGCAAGGCCGACCTGCTGTTCGGCACGCACGGGCAGATGGTGCCGTCGTCGGCGATCCGGCTCGCGAAGCGGCTCGAGAAGTACGACCCGCTGTGGTTCGAGGAGCCGGTTCCCCCCGGCCAGGAAGAAGCGATCGCGCAGGTCGCGAAGCACACGTCGATCCCGATCGCGACCGGCGAGCGCCTGACCACCAAGTACGAGTTCCACAAGCTGCTGCAGGCGGGCGGCGCGTCGATCCTGCAGCTGAACGTCGCGCGCGTGGGCGGCCTGCTCGAAGCGAAGAAGATCGCGACGCTCGCCGAAGTGCACTACGCGCAGGTCGCACCGCACCTGTACAACGGGCCGGTGGGTGCCGCCGCGAGCATCCAGCTCGCGACCTGCACGCCGAACTTCCTGATCCAGGAAAGCATCATGACGTGGGGCGGTTTCCATGCCGAAGTCGTGAAGACGCCGATCCGCTGGGAGGACGGCTACATCATCCCGTCGAACGAGCCGGGCCTCGGCATCGAGCTCGACATGGACGTCGTGCGGCGCCACACGCCGTACACGGGCGAACGGCTACACCTGCAGATGGGCGAGCACCCCGTCGACGTGAAGGATCTCGCCCCCGCGAAGGGCTGAGCGCAAAGGACAGACATGAGCTACGACTACATCATCGTCGGCGCGGGCTCGGCCGGCTGCATCCTCGCGAACCGCCTGAGCGAGTCGGGCCGGCACTCGGTGCTGCTGCTCGAGGCGGGCGAACGCGACGCGTCGTTCTGGTTCAAGGTGCCGGTCGGCTTCACGAAGACCTACTACAACCGCCGCTACAACTGGATGTACTACAGCGAGCCCGAGGCGCAGCTCGCCGATCGCAAGCTGTACTGCCCGCGCGGCAAGGTGGTCGGCGGGTCGGGCTCGATCAACGCGATGGTCTACGTGCGCGGCCAGCGCAGCGACTACGACGACTGGGCGGCCGCCGGCAATCCGGGCTGGGCGTACGACGACGTGCTGCCGTACTTCCGCAAGCTCGAAACCCACGCGGCCGGCGCGACCGATCCGCAGTATCACGGCACGACGGGGCCGATTCACATCACGTCGATGAAGGCCGACGTGCATCCGATCGTCCACGAATTCCTGAAGGGCTGCGGCGAACTGAACCTGCCGCGCACCGACGACTTCAACGGCGCGCAGTTCGAAGGCGCGGGCATCTACGACCTGAACACGAAGAACGGCGAACGCTGCTCCAGCAGCTTCGCGTACCTGCGTCCCGCGCTGGGCCGCGCGAACCTCACGCTGCGCCCGGGCATGCTCGTGCGGCGCGTGACCTTCGACGGCACGCGCGCCACCGGCGTGGTCGTCGCGGGCGAGCACGGCGACGAAACGCTCGTCGCCGCGCGCGAGGTGATCCTCGCGGCCGGCGCGGTCGATACGCCGAAGCTGCTGCAGCTGTCGGGCGTCGGCGATCCGGCGCTGCTCGCGCGCCGGCGCGTGCCGCTCGTGCATGCGCTGCCGGCCGTCGGCCGCAACCTGCAGGACCACCTGTGCGTGAGCTTCTACTTCAAGGCGAACCGGCCGACACTGAACGACGAGATGGGCACGCTGCTCGGCAAGATGAAGATCGGGCTGCGCTACCTGCTGACGAAGCGCGGGCCGCTCGCGATGAGCGTGAACCAGGCCGGCGGCTTCTTCCGTGGCACGGACGACGCGCAGGAACCGAACCTCCAGCTCTACTTCAATCCGCTGTCGTACCGGATTCCGAAGAGCGACCGCGCGAGCATCAAGCCGGAGCCTTATTCGGGCTTCCTGATCGCGTTCAACCCGTGCCGGCCGACGAGCCGCGGCACGATCGAGATCGCGTCGAACCACGCGGAAGATGCCGCGAAGATCCACGTCAACGCGCTCACCACGCGCAAGGATCTCGACGAAGCCGTGCAGGGCAGCAAGGTGATCCGTGCGCTGATGCGCGCACCGGCGCTGAAGTCGATGACAGTCGAGGAAATCTCGCCGGGGCCGCAGGTCGATTCCGACGAAGCGATGCTGCAGTATTTCCGCGAGCAGTCGGGGTCGATCTACCATCTGTGCGGCTCGTGCGCGATGGGGCCGGACGCGGCGACGTCGGTGGTCGATGCGTCGCTGCGCGTGCACGGGCTGCAGGCGCTGCGGATCGTCGATGCGTCGGTGTTCCCGAACATCACGTCGGGCAACATCAACGCGCCGACGATGATGGTCGCGGAAAAGGGCGCGGATCTGATCCTGGCGGATGCGGGGCACGGCGAAGCGTCTGCCGTGAGCGCAAGCGAACGGGAAACGGTCACGCATTGAGGCGGCTGCGTTTTCGCCGATTGCCGTCCCGGCAATCGGCTTCACGACGCAACTCGATGCACCTCGATGCAACGTTAACGCCGCGACTATGCCCAATAGGACAACACGATCAACGGGTCACCCCCTTCCTTCGTTGCTCGCCAATTGATGAACGCGCTGCACTCGACGAGTGCGGCGAAAATCTCCGGATTGCGCTCCTTCAACGCTCCCGCATCGTCGATCCGCAGCGACACGATGCCGTGCTCGTAGCAATAGTCGCTCATGCAATCATTCCATGCATCCATGTTCCGGCCGTAGTAACCCGGAAATCCGAATTCGCCCGCGAAGTAGTCGTGAAACTTCGCCCAGTCGCCAAGCGCTTTTCCGTCCACACTGAATCGGTTCATCGAGTCCTCTCGTTCACCGTAGAATCGCCGCCGCCGTTCGTCATTCACGCCCCCAAGGCCGCTCGCCCGCATCGAACCGGTCACACCCGCCCGGGCCGATCCCGCAGATCGCCGGCACGTCGCAGCGTGCCGCATCCTGTCCTTCGAGTCACGTTCAATCTCCCGCTCTGCCCCGCGCCTCCACCTCGTCGAACACCCGCACGATGTGATCGATCATCGCGCTCATCCGCGCGGTATGCCGCAGATCCTTGTGCGTGACCATCCAGACTTCATAGGGCCGCGCCGACGTGCGCGCCGGCCACACGCGCACCAGCCCGTCGCGCTCCGCGATCGGCACCGGGAGCTCGGCGAGCCCGAGCCCGGCGCGCGCGGCCGCGCGCAGCATGAGATTCGAATTCAGCGCCGACACGATCCGCCCCGCGCGCACCGGCTCGCCGACCACCGTCAGCGGGCCGCGCGCATTCAGGTGCGGCAGGAAGCACACGAGGTCATGCCCTTCGAAGCCGGTGCCGGGCACCGGCTCGCCATGCCGCTCCAGGTATTCCTCCGACGCGTACAGCGCCGTCGGCCACGCTGCGAGCCGGCGCATGAGCAGATCGGGATTGTCGGGCTTGATCGTGCGGATCGCGATGTCCGCCTCGCGCTTGGCCAGGTTCTCCACCTGCGTCGACGTGTTGAGCAGCACGCGCACGTCCGGATGCTCGTCGTGCAGGTTGCGCATCGCGCGCATCACGAATTCGAGCCCGATCGTATCGGTCGTCGTCACGCGCACGTCGCCGGCGAGGCGCCGGTCGACGCCCTGGGTCTGCCGCACCAGATCGATCGCCGACTGTTCCATCTTCTCCACGTTGCGCAGCGCCACCTCGCCCACCGCGGTCGGCACGTACCCGGCCGACGTGCGCAGGAACAGCGTCGCCCCGAGCGCGCGCTCGAGCGCCGCGAGCCGCCTGCCGACCGTCGCCTGGTCGAGCCCGACCGCCCGCGCAGCGCCGCGCAGGCTGCGTTCACGGTGGATCGCGAGAAAAATCCGTGCGTCGTCCCAGTTCAAGCGCCCTCTCCCGGTGTGATGCAAATTTGCATCTGTGGTCGTGAAAATCGCTGCGCGAATTCATCAAGGCCCAAGCCTATACTTTTTTCACCGATCACTCACCTGTCTTTCCGAGGCAAACATGTCCGACACGCTCTCCCCCGTTCCCGCCGACATGACGGCAGTCGAAATCACCCGCCCCGGCGGCCCCGAAGTCCTCGCGACCGCACGTCGCCCGGTGCCGCGGCCGAAAGCCGACGAAGTGCTGATCCGGGTTCACGCCGCCGGCGTGAACGGCCCCGACGTGCTGCAACGCAAGGGGCTCTACAACCCGCCGCCCGGCGCATCCGACATCCCGGGCCTGGAAATCGCGGGCGAAGTGGTCGCGACCGGCGAAGCCGTGCACGACTTCGCGCCGGGCGACCGGGTCAGCGCGCTGGTGACGGGCGGCGGTTATGCGGAATACGCGGTCGCCCATCACCTCACGACGATGAAGCTGCCGCCCGGCCTCGACATGATCGAAGCCGCGGCGATGCCGGAAACGTTCCTGACGGTCTGGCTGAACCTGGTCCAGCGCGGGCGGCTGCAGGCGGGCGAATCGGTGCTGATCCACGGCGGTGCGTCGGGCATCGGCACCACCGCGACGATGATCGCGAAGGCGATGGGCGCGTCGACCGTCATCACGACGGTCGGCTCGGAAGCGCATCGCGCCGCGAGCCTGCGGCTCGGCGCGGATCACGCGGTGCACTACCAGGAAGAAGATTTCGTGGCCGAAGTCGACAGGATCACCGCCGGCAAGGGCGTGGACGTGATCCTCGACATCATCGCGGGCGACTACGTCGCGCGCAATTACCGGGCCGCGGCGATGAACGGGCGGATCCTGCAGGTCAGCGCGCTCGCCGGGCCGGCGAAGGAACTCGACGTGTGGCCGATGATGACCAAGCGCCTCACGCACATCGGCTCGACGCTGCGCTCGCGCACGCCGGAGGAGAAAGGCGCACTCATCGCCGAACTCGAACGGCACCTGTGGCCGCACGTCGCGGCGGGCACGGTCAAGCCGCAGGTGTTCCGCACCTTCGCGCTCGACGACGCGCGCGGCGCGCACGTGCTGATCGACTCCGGCGAGCACGTCGGCAAGATCGTGCTGACGACGGCCGCGCACCGCGCGGCCTGACCGGGCACGACGCGTCAGTTCACGCTCGTGCGCTTCTCGACGAACCGCTTCACGTAATCGTCCGCCGGACGCGACAGGATGTCGTCCGGCGTGCCGACCTGCACGAGCGTGCCGTCACGCAGGATCGCGATCCGGTCGCCGATGCGCAGCGCCTCGTCGAGATCGTGCGTGATGAACACGATCGTCTTCGCGAGCGTCGCCTGCAGTTCGAGCAGCTGATCCTGCATCTCGGTGCGGATCAGCGGATCGAGCGCGGAAAACGCCTCGTCCATCAGCAGCACGTCGGTATCGGCCGCCAGCGCGCGCGCCAGCCCGACACGCTGCCGCATCCCGCCCGACAGCTCGTCCGGGTAATGATCGCCATAACCGTCGAGCCCGACCTTCGTCAGCCAGTTGCGCGCGGCGTCAGCCGCGTCGTGCCGCTTCTCGCCGCGCGTGCGCAGCGCATACGCGGCGTTGTCGAGCACGGTCTGGTGCGGCAGCAGCCCGAAGTTCTGGAACACCATGCTGACCTTGTAGCGGCGCAGCTCGCGCAGCCCGTGCGCGTCGAGCTTGATCACGTCGCTGCCGTCGATCACGATCTCGCCGGCCGTCGGCTCGATCAGCCGGTTGAAGTGCCGCACGAGCGTCGATTTCCCGGAACCCGACAGCCCCATGATCACGAAGATCTCGCCCGACTCGATGCCGAGGCTCACGTCGTTGAGCCCGACGTTGCAACCCGTTTCGGCCAGCACCTCGGCCTTGCGCCTGCCCGAGCGCAGCAGGTCGAGCACGCGCGCATGCGCGGCCTGCGGCCCGAACAGCTTGTACACGTGTTTGACGTCGATGGTCGCCATGTCTGCCTCCGTTCCTATGCGCGCGACGATTGCGTCGCCTGATTCGAATCGACGGCCGCCGGCTGCGCCTTGCGCGGCAGCCGGTACGGCACGCGCGACGCGCCTTTCTGCCGGCGCTGCTGCGCGAGCCGGCGGCGCGCGCGACGCTCCTGGCCGAAGCCCTGGCTGATCCGGTCGATCACGATCGCGAGGATCACGATCGCGAGGCCGGCCTGCGTGCCCTTGCCGACGTCGAGCGTCTGGATGCCCGCGAGCACGTCCTCGCCGAGCCCGCGCGAGCCGATCATCGACGCGATCACGACCATCGACAGCGCCATCATCGTCGTCTGGTTGATGCCGGCCATGATGCTCGGCCGCGCGAGCGGCAGCTGCACGTTGACGAGCAGCTGCCAGCGCGTCGTGCCGAACGCACGCGCGGCCTCCGTCACGTCCGGATCGACCTGGCGGATGCCGAGATCGGTCAGGCGGATCAGCGGCGGCAGCGCATAGATGATCGTCGCGAGAATCGCGGGCACCTTGCCGAGCCCGAACAGCATCAGCACCGGGATCAGGTACACGAAGCTCGGCAGCGTCTGCATCACGTCGAGCACGGGCAGCAGCATCCGCCGCAGCCACGCGCTGCGCGACGCGAGGATGCCGGCCGGCACGCCGATCGCGACCGACAGCACCGTCGCGACAAGCATCAGCGCGAGTGTCTGCATCAGCTTGTCCCACAGGCCGAAGCAGCCGATCGCGTAGAGCAGCAGCATGAAGAGTGCGCCGAGGCCGATGCGGCGCGTCGCATTCCACGCGATCGCGCCGACGACCAGCAGCACGAGCCACGGCGGCGCCACGCGCAGCGCGCCTTCGAGCGGCACGAGCAGGTAGCGCAACACGAGCACGCTGAAGTGATGGAAGCTGTCGCCGTATTGCGCGACGAACGTCTCGAGCGCGCTGTTCACCCAGTCGGCGATCGACAGGTGCAGAAAGAAGCCGTTCATGTTGATTCTCCGTCGCGCCGCGAAGGCGCGTGACGGCGGCGGCGGGCGCGGGCCCGCCGCCGCGCGCAGGTTACGCGCCCTTCAGGCTGCCGGCGATCTTCTGCGCGACGTCGGCCGGCACCCACTGCTTCCACATGTCCTGGCGGGTCTTCAGGAACTGCGTGGCCATCGCCGCGCCGTCGATCTTCTTCGTCGTCATCTCGAGGATCGTCTGGTTCAGGAAGTCCATCGGGAAACGCACCTTGCCGAATACGCCGACGAGATCGGGGTTTGCATCGGCGAACGGCTTCGACACGCCGACCGTCAGCCGCGACACCATGTACGACGACGCGCACTGGTGCGTGCTGCTCTCGTCGCGCAGCGTCTTCCAGCATGCGTCGTTATAGGCCGGCATCTTCAGCGCGGTGAATTTGTATTTCGCCATCAGCGCGGCCGGGCCCCAGTAATAGAACACGATCGGCGCGCCGCGCTGGTACGCGGACGCGATCGCCGCGTCGAGCGCCGCGCCGGTGCCCGGATGGAAGTTCGTGTACGACTGGTCGAGCTTCAGCACCTTCAGCAGACGCGTGTTCACACGCTCGCAGTCCCAGCCCGTCGGGCAGTTCAGGAAGCGGCCCTTGTCCGGCTCCTCCTCGTCGGCGAACACCTGCTTGAACTTAGGCAGATCGTCGACCGACACGAGCCCGGGCGCGACCGGCTTGATGTTGCGCGCCGGATCGCCCTTCACCACGTAGTCGGGCACGAACCAGCCTTCGGTCGTGCCGCCCGGCAGCGTGTCGCCGATCAGCTTCACGGCGCCCGACGAGACAGCCTTCGCGGTGATCTCGCTGCGGCCCGTCCACTGCTCGGCCCAGATCTGCAGGTCGTTGCGCGCGAGCGCCGTTTCGGTGGCGGCCGTGCTGCCCGGCACGACGTCCGTCTTGCAGCCGTAGCCCTTCTCCATGATCTGCCGCAGCACTTCGGTCGCGAACGACCCGCTCTCCCACGTGATGCCCGCGAAATGGACCGTCTTGCCGTCGGCGCACGCGCCGCCGGCCGCGTGGGCCGCGGGCGCGGACAGGATCGCCGCGGCGGCGAGAAGGACCGTTTTCAGTCGTCGAATCTGCATGGTGGGTCGTCTCCAAATCGAATCTGTTGTTTGTGCGTCGCGGCATGCGCGGCGACCGGCGAATCGTGCATCCGGCCACGTCCGGTCAGCCTGCATGTTTCAGCCGCCAATATGTTTAGGGAAACGAGTAATTCCGATCATGGCTATCGGCGGCGCCAATCGATCTCCGGGCGCCCCGCCAGGCCCGCCTGGCGGGCCTCTCGTCCGATCTCCCGCGCCTGCGCACGGCCCCGGCCAGGCTGCGTCGCGCCCCCGTCCGGCGAGGGCGCGACCGGCGTTGGCGTGCGGCGCCGCGCACACGGTTTCGACTGTCGAAACGGCTGGCCGCGACCCCATCGGCGAACCCGATCCCATCCATCGAAATTACTCGCTTCCGGTTCCTCTTCGGCTTGGGAAGAATGCGCGGTGTCATCGGAGGAGACACGACCCGGCACAGCCGGTCGCCGCGCCGCCGCGCATCGCGCGTTTCCGGCGCCGCGCGCGCTGCGCCGGAAACGCCCCGGATGACGGGGCGCGCCTCGCCGGTCGCGCCCACGACAACCGATACAAGAAGCTGGATATCCCGGAGATCTCTCAATGAAAAAGACCCTGACGGCGCTCGCCGTAACGGCAACCTTCGCCGCCCCCGTGTTCGCGCAGAGCAGCGTCACGCTGTACGGCGTGATCGACGAAGGCCTGAACTACACGAACAACGTCGGCACCGGCCACGTCTACGAGATGGCAAGCGGCTACGCGCAGGGCAGCCGCTGGGGCCTGAAGGGCAGCGAGGATCTGGGCGGCGGCATGAAGGCGATCTTCCAGCTCGAAAACGGCTTCGACGTGAATTCCGGCCGGCTCAACCAGGGCGGCCGCATGTTCGGCCGCCAGGCGTACGTCGGCCTGAGCCAGGCGCAGTACGGCACGCTGACGTTCGGCCGCCAGTACGACTCCGTGGTCGACTATCTCGCGCCGACCACGGCCAACGGCAACTGGGGCGGCTACCTGCTCGCGCACCCGTTCGACAACGACAACACCGACAACTCGTTCCGCCTCGACAACACGGTGAAGTACGCGAGCCCGAACTTCGGCGGCTTCCAGTTCGGCGGCGCATACAGCTTCAGCAACAGCACGAACTTCTCGGACAACCGCGCGTACAGCTTCGGCGCGCAATACCAGAACAACGGGCTGCTGATCGGCGCCGCGTACCTGCAGGCGAACCACCCGGGCAACGGCTCGGCCGGCGCGATCACCGCGAACGACGCGAGCTACATCGCCGAGCGCATGCGCGTGTTCGGCGCGGGCATCAACTACACGTTCGGGCCCGCGACGCTCGGCTTCGCGTACACGAACTCGAACTACAAGAACCCGACCGGCAACGGCTACCTCGGCACGCCGGGCGCGATCATCGCACCGGGCGCGACGGTCAGCGCGATCAAGTACCAGAACTTCGAGGTCAACGGTTCGTACCAGGTCACGCCGGCGTTCATGGTCGGCGCGCAGTACGTGCTGTCGCTCGAGAAATACGACGCGTCGACCGGCGACGCGAAACCGAAGATCCACTCGGTCGGGCTGATGGCCGACTACAACCTGTCGAAGCGCACCGACGTGTACGTGCAGGCCGCGTACCAGCACATCGCCGGCGACAAGACGAACTCGATCCTCGACAACGCGTTCATCCCCGGCACCGACGCGCCGTCGTCGACGTCGAACCAGGTGGCCGTGCGTCTCGCGCTGCGCCACAAGTTCTGACGCAACCCGGTTCTCCGTTCTTCACGCGACACCCGCGCCGGTCGGCCCGAAGTGTCTTCGCCCGCCCGCACGCGCCAGCCTGCCGGCGGGTTTTTTCATGCGCGCCGCAACGCGCGTGACCGGCCGATGACGCCGGAACGGACAATGGACGCGCAATCGCCCCGTCAACCGTGACAGGTCAACGGACGACGATCCGTCGATACACTGTGGGCCTGCGCAACGGCCGCCATCCCCGCCTTCCTCGATGCCGGCCGTCGCCTTCATTGCGCACGGCCCGCCGCCTTTCGCCCGCGCCGTGCACCTGCCGCCCATCCCCAAGGAGTGTCACTTGAAGCACTGGCGCCGCGCGCTGTTCACCCTCGTCGCCGGCCTTCTGGCCAGCGCGACTTCCCATGCCCACCCGGTGTGCACCGTCGTCGCCGACGCCACCACCGGCCAGATGCTCGTGCAGCAAGGCGACTGCGCGACCCGCGTCACGCCCGCGTCGACGTTCAAGGTCGCCATCAGCCTGATGGGCTTCGATGCGGGCGTCCTGAAGGACGCTCACACACCGACGCTCGAGTTCCACACCGGCTACCCCGACTGGGGCGGCGCGCCGTGGCGCGAGCCGACCGATCCGGCGCGCTGGATGAAGCTGTCGGTGTTCTGGTACTCGCAGCAGGTCACCCAGGCGCTCGGGCAGGCGCGCTTCCAGCAGTACACGACCGCATTCGGCTACGGCAACGCGGACGTGACCAGCCGGCAGGGTGAACTGAACGGCGTGATGGGCGCCTGGGTCAATTCATCGCTGCGCATCTCGCCGCTCGAACAGGTCGGCTTCATGCGCAAGATCGCGAACCGGACGCTGCCCGTCAGCGCGCACGCTTACGACATGACCGAGCGCGTCACGCTGATCGATACGCAGCCCGGCGGCTGGATCGTGCACGGCAAGACGGGCACCGGGTCGCCGGGGCGCAAGTACGATGCGTCGCATGCGTACGGCTGGTTCGTCGGCTGGGCGGCCAAAGGGCCGCGCACGCTCGCGTTCGCGTACCTGATACAGGACGACGAGCGGCAGACGCCGAACGCCGGCCTGCGCGCACGCGACACGTTCCTGGCGACGCTGCCCGCCCTCGCCGAACCGGGCAGGCCGCAATGAGCGCCGGCCCGCGCAACGCGCGGATCGACCTGCTGCGCGGAGTGTCGATCGTGCTCGTCCTGCTGCATCACTTCAACATCCCCTACTCGCTGCGCGAGACGTCGCTCGCGCGCGTATTCGGCTGGGAAACGGTGCATGCGGTGGTGCGCAACGGCAACTACGGCGTGACGATGTTCTTCGCGATCTCGGGCTACCTGATCACGTCGAACGCGCGGCACCGCTGGGGCAACCTCGGCGCGGTCGACGTGCGCGCGTTCTACGTGTCGCGCGTCGCGCGCATCGTCCCGTGCCTGCTCCTGCTGCTCGCGCTCGTCAACGGCCTCGCGGCGGCCGGCGTGCCGATCTTCCGGAACCACGCGCCGGAAGGCATCGCCGTGTCGTTCTGGCTCGTGAATCTCGCATCGCTGACGTTCTGGATGAACGTGCTGATCGGCGCATACGGGTGGGTCAACTACGCGCTCGGCGTGCTGTGGTCGCTGTCGGTCGAAGAGGTGTTCTACCTGTCGTTTCCGCTGCTGTGCATCGCGCTGCGCCGCGATGCGCGGCTGGTCGCGTTCTGGGTGGCCGTCGCCGCGATCGGGCCCGTGTACCGCTTCACGCACGCCGGCGACGAAGGCGGGTTCCTCTATGCGTACTTCGCGTCGTTCGACGGGATCGCGATCGGCTGCTGCACCGCGTTGCTGGCCGAGCGCAAAAGCTGGCAGCGGCTCGCCGCGCCGCTCGTGCAGGGGCTCGTCGCGGCGGCGATGGCCGCGCTGTATCTGGCCTGGCCGATCGCGGAAAGCCACGTCGCCGGCGTCACCGCGATGGCGCTCGGCACGGCCGTGCTGCTGATCGGCGCGCACGTCAACGGCACGCGCGCGCAGGGCCGCCTGCTCGCGCCGTTGCGCCGGGCCGGCACGCTGAGCTACGAGCTGTACCTGTTTCACCTGATCGTGCTCGGCGGGCTGCGCACGTTCTGGCCGCCGTCGGCCACGCATGGCGACACCCGGCTGCTGTTGCTGATCGCGTATCTGGCGTTGTCGGCGGTGCTGAGCGCGGCGATCGCGCGCGGCTATGCGACACCGCTCGACCGCTTCATCAAGCGGGTCGCGTCGCGGCCGTCAACGCGCGTGCCGGACGGCGCGCGGTTCTAGCGGATCGTCGGCCGCCCCTGCCGGGTGACACGACTTCAGAAAGAGAAAAAAGCGGCCAGCGCCCGGCCGTATCGCGATGGCGATACCGGCCGGCCTGACCGCAAACCCCGCGTACGCATCGCACGATCGACCGAAGCCGTCGGGTAATCGGTAACGTGTGGCCGCCCGCCGGTCAATCCAGATAGTCGGCGTATTCCTTGCGCGCGTAGCGGGCGAGCATCGTCCACGGCGGCGGCTCGCGCCGCGCGGCCGGCGCCGGTGTCAACGTCAGCTTGCGCACGACGCGGCCGTCGGCACTCCGGTATTCGACCGACAGCGGCGCCCGCAGCGTCTCGCTCCACAGGATCCGGTTCACGCCGCGCGCGCCGGGCGTATCGACCGCCTGCTCGTACCAGAGGGTGCCGGGCGCGTCGCCGCGCTTCGCGACCGCGAGCCGCTTCAGCTGCGACGGCGGCGTGACGTAGTACGCGTTGTCCCACGAGCCGTCGAAGCCCGTGGTTTCGTACTCGGCCGGCGGCACGCTGACGACCGTCCGGTTCGCCGCATCGACGTACTCGATGCGGGCCGTCTTGCCGTCGTAAGTCACATGCCGTGCAGCCGCCTGGAAGTTGAAATGCCTGTGGCCCGCGTGGGCAGCTGCCGGCTGCACGCCGGCGCGGCGGCCCGGGCCCGCATCGTGGTCATGATCGTGATCGTCGCCCTGACCGCCGCCGGCCGCCGCGGCGGGCAGCACGCGTTCGACCCACACGTGGCCGTCGCGCCGCACCATCCGTTCGCGATACAGCGTCGTGCGCGTCACGCCGTCGGCCGTCACCGTGCGGCTCTCGTGCAGCAGCACGGCGTCAAGATCGGCCGCGGCACACGCCGGCAGTGCAATCATCCCGCAGGCGAGCGCACAGAAGATCTCGCGTTTCATCGCGCGTTCCTGTTCATCGTGCCATCACGCGCCTCAGAAACCGAACGCCGAGCGCACGAGACCGAACACCTTCGTGTTGTCGATCGTGCCCTTGAACGCCTTCGCATCGGCACCGTCGGCGAACAGCATCACGTCGCCGCCGCCGTGCGTTTCCGAACCGGCGCTGCCCATCCGCACGCCGACTTCCTGCAGATACGCATCGTTCGTCGCGGTGGCCGAATCGACCGACGCGCGCACGTTCGGCCGGTTCGCGCCGTTGCCGAACACCAGCGTCGTGTAGGTATTGCCGTCGGCGTCCTTGCTCGGCTGGCCGTCGCGATAGTTGCGGCTGATGTCGAGAATCGGGTTGCCGCGCTTCGAATAGCCGTTGATCGTCATCGTGTGGTCGTGGTCGGCCGTCACGACGATCAGCGTGTTCGACAGGTCGACCTTCGACAGCGCGACGCGAATCGCTTCGTCGAATGCCGCCGTGTCCTCGAGCGCGCGCTTCGCGTTGGTGCCGTGCAGCGCGTGATCGATCCGGCCGCCTTCGACCATCAGGAAATAGCCGTTCGAATTCTTCGACAGCACGTCGATCGCCTTCGACGTCATCTCGGCAAGGCTCGGCTGCGACGGCCCTTCGCCCTTGCCCGCGACGCGGTCCAGTTCGTACTCGAGATGGCTCGTCGAACTGAACAGGCCGACCAGCTTGCCGTTGCCGGCCTGCGCGAGCTGATCCTTCGTCGCGACGACCGTGTAGCCCTTCGCCTTCATCTCGTTGAGCAGGTTGCGCCCGTCCGCGCGGCCGCGCTTGTTGGCCACCGGATCGAACGGCGTCCAGTGGTTGCGGCCGCCGCCCATCAGCACGTCGACGCCGTCGCCGAGCGCCGCGTTGTAGCCCGCGCCGCCCGGCGCCGCCTGCACGGCGATATCGTATTGCGCGTCGCGATGGCAGATGTGCGAATAGGTCGCGGCAGGCGTCGCGTGCGTGAGCTCGGTCGTCGTGATCGCGCCGACCGCCTTGCCGCGCGCCTTCGCCAGTTCCAGCAGCGTCGCGACCGGCTGGCCGTTGCCCGGCGCGCAGTTGTTGACCGTCTTGTTGCCGTTCGCGTCGCTGCCCGGTGCAACCGCGCGCGTGTCGGACGACATCGACAGCACTTCGTTGTTCATCTTCACGCCGGTCATGTACGCGGCCATCGACGGCGCGCTGTCGGTCGTCTGCGCGTCGTTCGAGAAGGTCTTGATGCGCGCGGTGCGCGCCAGCTTCTCCATCGTCAGTTGTCCCGACTCACCGACCTTGTAGATCCGGCTCGCCGTCACGGTCGTCGGCCCCATGCCGTCGCCGAGAAAGAAAATCACGTTCTTCGCCTGGCCGGCGGCCTGCGCCGCGCCGCATGCGAAACCCGCGACGGCCAGCGCCGCCGCGATGCACTTGATGGTCGACATCCTGTATTCCCCTGTACCCGTGTAGTCGGCGCTCACAGCTGCACCGCGTTGCGCACCAGCTCGAAGACCTTGTTGTTCTCGATCACGCCGTGGAACGCATCCGCGCCGCGGCCGATCGCGCCGAGGAACACATCGGTGCCGCCGTGCGTCTCGTTGCCCTTGTCCATTCGCACGACCGCCTCCTGGCGATAGTCGTCGGCGCCCGTCACCGCGTCGGTGAGCGCGGTGCCCGCGCGGCTGCCCTGCACGCGGTTCTCGCCGTTGCCGAAGCCGATGATCGTGTACGGCGCGCCGTCCGCGTCCTTCGCGACCGCGCCCGTCTGGTAGTTGCGCAGCACGCCCAGCACGCCGGCCTTGCCCGCTTCGGTCTTGCCGGTGCGCGCCGCATAGCCGTTCAGCACCAGCGTGTGGTCGTGGTCGGCCGTGACGACGATCAGCGTGTTCTTCAGGTCGGGATCGGTCTTGCGCACCTTGTCGAGCGTGGCCTTGATCGCGTTGTCGAACGCGACCGTGTCCTGCAGCGCGCGCTTCGCATTGGTGTCATGCAGCGCGTGGTCGATCCGGCCGCCTTCGACCATCAGGAAATAACCGTTCGGATTCTTCTGCAGCACGTCGAGCGCGCGCGTCGCCATGTCGGTGAGGCTCGGCTCCTTCGTCGCGCCGCGATCGAGGTCGTAGCTCATGTGGCTCGACGAGAACAGGCCGACCAGCTTGCCGCTCTTCATCGCATCGGCGGCCAGCAGGTCGTCGCGGTTCTGCGCGAACGCATAGCCCTTCGCCTTCAGCTCGTTGACGAGGTTGCGGCCGTCGGTGCGCTTGCCGCCGCCGTCCTTCGGCACGAAGAATTGCGTGCCGCCGCCGAGCACGACGTCGACGCCGTCGCCCAGCGCACCGTTGTAGCCCGCGCCGCCCGGCACGAGCTGCGCCGCGATGTCGTTCTCGGCGTCGCGATGGCACACGTGCGCGTAGGTCGCGGCGGGCGTCGCGTGCGTGACGCGCGTGGTCGTCACGACACCGGTGGCCATGCCCTTCGCCTTCGCGATCTCGAGCAGCGTCGTCGCCGATTTGCCGTTGTTCGCGCCGCAATTGCCGGTCAGGCTCGCGCTCGGCTCGATCGCCTTCGTGTCGGGCGACATCGAGATCACTTCGTTGTTGGTCTTCACGCCGGTCATGTACGCCGACATCGACGGCGCGCTGTCCGTCACCTGCGCATCGTTCGAATAGGTCTTCACGAACGCGGTTTCCGGCAGCGTATCGATCGTGAGCGCGCCGTCTTCACCGACGCCGTAGATGCGTGTGGCCGTCAGCGTCGTCATCCCCATGCCGTCGCCGAGGAAGAAGATCACGTTGCGCGCGGCCGTCTGAACGGGCGGCTGGGTGGGCGACGTGCTGGTCGGGCCGTCATCGCTGCCGCATCCGGCGAGCGCAAGGGCGCCCGCGCACAGTAGCGCCGCCGTTTTGATTCGATTCATGGTGCCGGTTCTCCCCGCCGTTGATGCTTTCGAAATGAAAGGCGATGGTAGGAACCGGATGTGACGGCAATGTGAATGGAAACTGGAAGGTAGCGAATGAATTATGAAAGGCGGTGGCGAGACGCCACCGCCGCGCGCCGCGCGTGCTGCGGCGTCATTCCGCGTGTTCGGCGGCGATGTTGCGCACGGTCACGATGCGCGCAGGCGGAATGTTTGCCCAGACGATCCGGCTGCCGCAGGCGACAAATGCCGGATCGCCCAGCGGATGCCGCCCGGGCGGCCGCAGGTCGTACGTGAACTGGATCATCACGCCGTCGGCGGACAACACGCGATGGCACTGGCCAACGATCGCCGTCACGTCCTGGCGCGGCAGCGTGCGCAGCGGCAGGCACGACACGATCGCGTCGACGCGCGCGTCGGGCGGCAGCAGGCGTTCGAGCTGCCGCGCGTCGCCCGACACGATCGAGATGCCCGGAAAACGTCGCCGCAGATGCTGGACGAACGCGGGCGAACGCTCGACCACGACGAGCCGCCGTGGCGCGACGCCGCGTTCGAGCAAGGCCGCGGTGATCGCGCCGGTGCCGCCGCCGAGCTCGACGACCAGCCCGTCACCGTCCGGCACCGCGTCGGCCATCTCGCGCGCCAGCTGCCGCGAACTCGGGCACAACGCGCCCACCGCGGCCGGACGGCCGACCCACTCGCGCACGAACAGTGCCGACACACGCCACGCGTTCGGCCAGATCATGGGCGGCCCTTGAGCGATTGCGCCACCGGCAACGACGCGCCGAAGACTTCATGGAACAGGGCTACGGCGACACGGGGCTTTGGCATGCGCATCCTCCTGGACGAATCGGTCCGTCGCAGGAAGCGCGACGATCAAATCGATTCTAGGAAACGCAAACTTAAGGCGACGTGAAGATTGACCCTGATTCCCCTGATCAATTCGTACCGGATCAACGGCCGACGCCCGCCCCGTGCGCGGCCCGTCTCATCGCAGGTTGGTTCTCGCCAGCTCGACGATCTCGTCGCCGCGCCCGCTGAGGATCGCGCGCAGCATGAACAGGCTGAAGCCCTTCGCATGCGCGAGTTCGATCTTCGGCGGCATCGCGAGCTCGTACTTCGACGTGACGACGTCGACGACGGCCGGCCCGTCATGCGCGAACGCCATGCGCAGCGCTTCCTCGACGTTCTCCGAGTGCTCGACCCGCACGCTGAAGATGCCCGCGCCCTTCGCGATCGCCGCGAAATCGGTCGGGCTCAGGTCGACGTTCGTGTCCAGATAGCCGGCCGCCTTCAGCTCCATCGACACGAAGCCGAGCAGGCTGTTGTTGTACACGACGATCTTGACCGGCAGCTTGAGCTGGCGTGCGGTGAGCAGGTCGCCGAGCAGCATCGACAGCCCGCCGTCGCCGGACAGCGACACCACCTGCCGCCCCGGATGCGCGCCCTGCGCACCGAGCGCCTGCGGCATCGCATTCGCCATCGAGCCGTGATTGAACGAACCGTGCAGTTGCCGCTTGCCGTTCATCGTCAGGTAGCGCGCGGCCCACAGCGTCGGCGTGCCGACGTCGGCCGTGAAGATCGCGTCCTCCGCCGCGACTTCGTCGACGATCTTCGTCAGGTATTGCGGATGAATCGCGCGGCCCGGCGGCTCGGCCACCGCGAGATCGTCGAGCCCCTTGCGCGCGGCCGCGTAGTGCTTCAGCGCATTCTCGAGGAAACGCCGCTGCGTCTTGCGCGTCAGGCGCGGCAGCAGCGCCGCGATCGTTTCCTTCACGGTGCCGACGAGGCCGAGCGCGAGCGGTGCGCGATGGCCGAGCTGCGAGCCTTTCCAGTCGATCTGCGCGATCTTCGCGTTCGACGGATAGAACGGCCGGTACGGGAAATCCGTGCCGAGCATCAGCAGCGTGTCGCACGATTCCATCGCGTGATAGCCCGAGCTGAAGCCGATCAGCCCCGTCATCCCGACGTCGAACGGGTTGTCCCATTCGACGAACTGCTTGCCGCGCAGCGCATGCACGACCGGCGCGCCGAGCGTGTCGGCCAGCGCGACCACCTCGTCGTGCGCGCCCTGCGTGCCGCTGCCGCACAGCAGCGTGACCGCGTCGGACGCGTTGAGCAGCGCCGCGAGCCGGTCGAGATCGGCGTCGGCCGGCAGGATCGACGGAGGCGCCGATTCGCTCCATGCCGGCGCTTCGTCCGGGCCGTCGCCCAGCGCGATGTCGCCCGGCAGCACGATCACCGCGACGCCGCGCTCGTCGATCGCGGTGCGCATCGCGCGCGCGAGCACGCGCGGGAACTGCGATGCGTTCGTCACGAGTTCGGCGAAATGGCTGCACTCGCGGAACAGCTCCTGCGGATGCGTTTCCTGGAAGTAGCCGAGGCCGATCTCGGTCGACGGGATGTGCGCGGCGATCGCGAGCACCGGCTGATGATTGCGGTGGCAGTCGTAGAGGCCGTTGATCAGGTGCAGGTTGCCGGGGCCGCAACTGCCCGCGCACACCGCGAGCCGCCCGGTCGACGCGGCATCCGCGCCGGCCGCGAACGCGGCGCTTTCCTCGTGCCGCGTATGCATCCAGCGGATCGAGCCGATCTGGCTCAAGCTGAACGACAGGCCGTTCAGGCTGTCGCCCGTCACGCCCCAGATACGCTCGACGCCCGCTGCCGCCAGCGTCTTCGCCAGGTATTCCGCCATCGTCTGTCTAGCCATCATGCCCTCGCTCGTTGATCGGTCGTCACACGATTGATCCGGCAACGGCGGCCGCCGTTGCCGCTGACGGGACGAGCATACGCGATCGTGCCGCGCGGCGTCGTGAAGACGCAAGCGCCCTGCACGCCGCCGCGGCAGCGATCCGTCGTGCCGCACGCGGCCCCTTTCGACGGCGTCGGGCAATCGTCGGCGCTTTGTCATGGTTGCCGACTGCAGCCGGCGGCCGGAAACCGGGCAGGCGCGCCTGCGGCTCCCCGCTCAGCTCCAGTCGGATGCCGCCTCGTCCGGATCGACGAGCGTCAGTCCGGACGCCGGCAACGGCAGCGCGGTCTTGTAGCGCACCTGCTTCAGCGCGAAGCTCGACCGGATGTTCGATACGCCGGGGATCGTCGTCAGGCGCTCGATGATGAAACGCTCGAGCGTGCGCATGTCGGGCATCACGACGCGCAGCAGGTAGTCGGCGTCGCCCGACATCAGGTAGCACTCCATCACCTCGGGCCGCTGCGAGATCGCTTCCTCGAAGCGCTGCAGCGCGTCCTCGACCTGCTTCTCGAGGCTGACCTGGATGAACACGTTGATCCGCAGCCCGAGCGGCTCGGGGTCGAGCAGCGTGACCTGCTGCCGGAACAACCCGAGCTTCTCCAGCGCGCGCACGCGGTTGAAGCACGGCGTGGCCGACAGGTTCACCGCACGCGCGAGTTCCGCGTTCGTGATCCGCGCGTTCTGCTGCAGCTGGTTCAGGATGCCGATGTCGATGCGGTCGAGCCGCCGCGGGTTTGAACTCATGGTCGAAATATTCCGGAAGAGTGGCCACAACTGGAATATTTACACTATCGGCGCGCGAAATCCCAATGAAATCAGACGCATATTTTGCGGATCGGCGGGTAGCATGATCCGACCGATTGCCACTGATGCGCGCCGCTCTGAACCGGCGCGCGGGAGACCTGCGATGACGGACCTGTCGAACGGTATCGACGCCACGCGGCGCGCGGGCGGCGCTCACGCCGACACCGACCCTGAAGAAACCGCCGAATGGCTGGAGGCGCTCGACGCCGTCGTCGCGCACGTCGGCAAGGAGCGCGCCCAGTACCTGCTCGGCCGGCTCGCCGCGCACGCGCACACCCGCGGGCTCGCGGCGCCGCGCGGCCCGGTCACGCCGTACGTGAACACGATCGCCGCGCACGAGCAGCCGCCCTATCCGGGCGACGCCGATCTCGAGGAACGGCTGTCCGCCGCGCTGCGCTGGAACGCGCTCGCGATGGTCGTGCGCGCGAACCGTGCGTACGGCGAGCTCGGCGGCCACATCGCGAGCTACGCGTCGGCATCCGACCTGTTCGAAGTCGGCTTCAACCACTTCTTCCGCGCGGCGCCGGCCGGCGCGGGCGATGAAAGCGGCCCGGGCGGCGATCTCGTGTACTTCCAGCCGCATTCGTCGCCGGGCGTCTATGCACGTGCGTATCTCGAAGGTTTTCTCGGCGAGGATCACCTCACGCACTATCGCCGTGAAATCACCGGGCCCGGGCTGTGCTCGTATCCGCACCCGTGGCTGATGCCCGACTTCTGGCAGTTCCCGACCGGCTCGATGGGCATCGGCCCGATCAACGCGATCTACCAGGCGCGCTTCATGCGCTACCTGCAGCATCGCGGCCTCGCGAACACCGCGGGCCGCACCGTGTGGGGCTTCTTCGGCGACGGCGAGATGGACGAACCCGAATCGCTCGGCGCGCTGTCGCTCGCCGCGCGCGAGGGGCTCGACAACCTCGTGTTCGTGATCAACTGCAACCTGCAGCGGCTCGACGGCCCGGTGCGCGGCAACGGCCGCGTGATCGACGAACTCGAGGCGCAATTCGCGGGTGCCGGCTGGAACACGATCAAGGTGCTGTGGGGCTCCGACTGGGATCCGCTGTTCGCGCGCGACCACGCCGGCGCACTCGCACGCGCATTCGCCCATACCGTCGACGGGCAGTTCCAGACCTTCTCCGCGAACGACGGCGCATACAACCGCGCGCGCTTCTTCAGCCAGGACCCTGCGCTCGAAGCGCTCGCCGCGCAGCTCACCGACGCGGAGATCGACCGCCTGCGCCGCGGCGGCCACGACGCGCGCAAGCTGCACGCCGCGTATGCGCGTGCGCTCGCGCACCGCGGCCAGCCGACGGTGATCCTCGCGAAGACGATGAAGGGATACGGGATGGGTGCGGCCGGCCAGGGCCGGATGACGACCCATCAGCAGAAGAAGCTCGACGTCGACGATCTGAAGGCGTTTCGCGACCGCTTCCGGTTGCCGCTGTCGGACAGCGACGTCGAGCAGTTGACGTTTTACAAGCCAGCGGAAGACAGCCCGGAAATGCGTTACCTGCATGCCCGCCGGGCTGCCCTGGGAGGCTATCTGCCCAGAAGGCGGATGGCGGCATCGAAGGGGCTGACCGTCCCTTCGATGCCGGCCTGGGGTGCGTTCGCGCTGGATGCGGCCGGCCGCGAGATGTCGACGACGATGGCGCTCGTGCGCATGCTTGCCGCGCTGATCAAGGATCGCGAGCTCGGCCCGCGCGTCGTGCCGATCGTCGCCGACGAAGCGCGCACGTTCGGCATGGCGAGCCTGTTCCGGCAGGTCGGCATCTACTCGCCGCTCGGCCAGCGCTACGAGCCGGAGGATCTCGGCTCGATGCTCTATTACCGCGAGGACACGCGCGGCCAGATTCTCGAGGAAGGTATTTCGGAAGCGGGTGCGATCTCGTCGTGGATCGCCGCCGCGACGTCGTACAGCGTGCACGACCTGCCGATGCTGCCGTTCTACATCTACTACTCGATGTTCGGCTTCCAGCGCATCGGCGACCTGATCTGGGCCGCCGCCGACCAGCGCTCGCGCGGCTTCCTCGTCGGCGCGACGTCCGGGCGCACGACGCTCGGCGGCGAGGGGTTGCAGCACCAGGACGGCAGCAGCCATCTCGCCGCATCGACGATTCCGAACTGCCGCGCGTACGATCCGGCGTTTGCGTACGAAGTCGCGACGATCGTCGATGCGGGCATGCGCGAGATGGTCGAGCAGCAGCGCGACGTGTTCTATTACGTGACGGTGACGAACGAGAACTACGCGCAGCCTTCGATGCCCGGCGGCGATGCGCAAGCCTTGCGCGAAGGAATCCTGAGCGGGATGTATCCGCTGGCGGCGGAATCGCATGCGACGGCGCGGGTGCAATTGCTCGGCGCGGGCGCGATCCTCGGCGAAGTCATCGCCGCGCAACGCATGCTGAAGGAAGACTGGGGCATCGATGCGGCCGTGTGGAGCGTCACGAGCTTCACCGAACTGCAGCGCGACGGGATGGAGGCCGAGCGTCGCGCGCGGCTCGACGACGACCACCCGCACGCCATGCCGCATGTCACCGGCGCGCTCGGCGCGACGCGCGGGCCCGTGATCGCCGCGACCGACTATGTGCGCGCGGTGCCCGAACTGATCCGCGCGTACGTGCCGCGTCGCTACGTGACGCTGGGTACCGACGGATTCGGCCGCAGCGACACGCGCGATGCGCTGCGCGCGTTCTTCGAGGTCGATCGTGCAAGCATCGTGCTCGCGGCGCTGAAGGCGCTGGCGGACGAGCACGAGATCGCCCCGGCCATCGTGCGGGCCGCGCGCGAACGCTACCGGCACGACACATCGCCGGATACGCCGCCCTGGCAACGCTGACGCAAAAACGCCGCGCGACCTGCGCGGCGTTTTTGCATGGATCGGCCGTTGCATGTCGTGACCACCGACGGTCATTGATGCCTCGCGCTCCACACCGCCCGCCGCCGAACCGCACTACACCGGTAACGCGTGCGTCGACAGAATCTCCTTGAGCACCATGAACGAGCGCACCTGCCGCACGCCCGGCAGATAGATCAGCTGCTCCGCATGCAGCCGGTTGAAGCTCTCGTTGTCGCGCGTGCGCACCAGCATGAAGTAGTCGAACTCGCCGGTCACGACGTGGCATTCGACGCATCCCGACACCTTCTGCGCGGCCTTCTCGAACGCGGCGAACGCCTCCGGGGTCGAGCGGTCGAGCACGAAGCCGATCACGACGAGCATGCCGGCCCCGAGCGGCTTCGGGTCGAGCAGCGCGACGATCCCGCGAATCATCCCCATCTCCTTGAGCCGCTCGACGCTCCGCAGGCACGCCGGCGCGCTCAGCTTCACCTTCGCGGCGAGGCTCACGTTCGAGATCGACGCGTCCTGCTGAAGCTGCCTGAGGATCGCGCGATCGATGCGGTCGAGCGCGGGCGCCGCGTCGGCCGGCGCCGCGGCATTTCTACTTAATTTCATTGCGTCACTCTCCATTTCTTCGATCCGTAATTGCTTCTACATCGCCTGATTCATTATCAACGTAGGCCGATGGTATTTATTTCGCAAGCTTATTTCGTGCGCGCTTGCCTATCATTTTTCCATCGGGAGGCCGCGCGCCGGCACTTCCCGAACGAGCTGCTTCCCGTACCCATCCTGCCTTTCCGGAGACCCGAGTCGATGAACCTGCAACGTTTCCCCCGTTATCCGCTGACGTTCGGCCCGACCCCGATCCAGCCGCTCAAGCGCCTGAGTGCGCACCTCGGCGGCAAGGTCGAGCTGTATGCGAAACGCGAGGACTGCAACAGCGGCCTCGCGTTCGGCGGCAACAAGACCCGCAAGCTCGAATACCTGATCCCCGACGCGCTTGCGCAGGGCGCCGACACGCTCGTATCGATCGGCGGCGTCCAGTCGAACCAGACGCGCCAGGTCGCGGCCGTCGCTGCGCATCTCGGAATGAAATGCGTGCTCGTGCAGGAGCACTGGGTCAACTACGACGACCCCGTGTACGACCGGGTCGGCAACATCCAGCTGTCGCGCATGATGGGCGCCGACGTGCGGCTCGTGGCGGACGGCTTCGACATCGGCATTCGCCGCAGTTGGGAAGACGCGATGGAAAGCGTGCGGCAGGCGGGCGGCAAACCGTATCCGGTGCCGGCCGGCTGCTCCGAGCATCCGCTCGGCGGGCTCGGCTTCGTCGGCTTCGCCGAAGAAGTGCGCGCGCAGGAAGCGCAGCTCGGTTTCAAGTTCGACTACATCGTCGTGTGCTCGGTGACGGGCAGCACGCAGGCGGGGATGGTGGTCGGCTTCGCGGCCGACGGGCGCGCGAACCGCGTGATCGGCATCGACGCGTCGGCGACACCGGAAAAGACCCATGCGCAGATCACGCGCATCGCGCGGCATACCGCTGAAATCGTCGAACTCGGGCGCCGCATCGACGAACAGGACGTCGTGCTCGACACGCGTTATGCCGGCCCGGAATACGGCCTGCCGAACGACGGCACGCTGGAAGCGATCCGGCTGTGCGCGCGGCTCGAAGGCGTGCTGACCGATCCCGTCTATGAAGGGAAATCGATGCACGGGATGATCGACAAGGTGCGCAACGGAGAATTCGAGCCGGGGTCGAAGGTGCTGTATGCGCATCTCGGCGGGGTGCCGGCGTTGAGTGCGTATGCGGAGATTTTCCGCAACGGGTGACGCCCGAGCGATCGCGATCCGGCGCGCCCGCGTGCGCGCCGTCACGGTGCCGGCCCGGTCGACTTTGTCGACATCGGGGCGGCGCCGTTTCTTCGTTGTGACGCGTCCTGCGTCCTTTGGCTGCCGCTTGCCCCGTCCCATCGCGGTGCGCCGCCGCTTTCACGCCCTCCCCAGCCGCTTCGCACGCGGCATCCCCCGTTTCCTCCACGCTGACCACCGCCTGCATCGGACGGGACTTGTCCGTCAAAAAAAATTGACGATGTGACGCGCTCCCAAATCATTCGTACCTGTACCAAGCCTTACGCGTCCCATTTAGTAAGCGTTCTATTTAAATCACCTCCCTGCTTACCGAAAATTGAAACAGTTGAGTCGATTGCAACGTTTCGCAAGCATTCGCCCGCAATAGCAAGGCCAGAACCGCCGATGCACGCGCGCAACCGGCCGACAAATCAGGCGCCGTCGTCGTCCATCGATTGCCCATCCCATGCACTGCAAGACCGCCGCCCCTCGGCCCGACCCGGGGGTGGCAGCGCATCGCCATCGAAAACGCACGACGCACCGCCCATCCGACCAATCGAAAGGGGCAGGGGTATATGGATACGCCATTCGAAATCCGGCAAGCACAGGTGTCGCCCATCGCGGGGGGATCGTTCGCACGCGTGTCCGACGTCGCGCTGATCTCGACCGGCGCACTGGCCGCGGCGCTGGTGCTGCCCGATACGGGCACCGATCGCTCGCCCGAACTGGCTGCCGTTGCCTGCGCGGCGACGTTCGCGCTGATGCTGTTCCCCGCGTTCGGCATCTACCGGATGCCGGACGGTCGGCCGAAACGCCGAGCGGCGTTCCGCACCGCACTCGCGTGGCTGCTCGCGCAAGGCTGCGCCGCGCTCGTGATGCGCACGCTGGCGCCCGAGTCGAGCATTCCGGCGAACTGGTACCTGGTCTGGACGGCCGCAAGCGGCGCCGCGCTCTGCGTGTCGCGGCTCGTCGCCGGTCGCACGCTCGGGCGGATCGGGCATCCGCCCGCGGGCGGCTACCCGGTCGCGATCGTCGGCACCGGCGCCCATTGCGACGCGGTGCGCGACCGGATCGCGCGGATGCCGTCGGCAGGATTCCGCGCCGCCGCCACATTCGATCCCGACCATGCTCGCCCCGATGGCCACGCCGACGTCCCGCACTTCGATGCGCTTGACGCGTTCGCGCAGCACGTACGCGCGCACGCGATTCCCGAGGTCTGGCTCGCGCTGCCGATCGGCGACACGCGCACCGTGATGGCCGTGATCGACGCGTTCCGCAACGATCTCGTCAACATCCGGCTCATGCCCGACGTCAGCACGATGACGATGTTCGACGGCGGCATGGTCGACCTCGTCGGCGCGCCGGCGATCAATCTCGTCGCGTCGCCGTTGTCGTCCCGCGCGCTGCTTCAGAAGGCCGTTTTCGATCGCCTGTTCGCGGCCGCGGTGCTGATCGGCACGGCGCCGCTGCTGCTCGCGATCGCGACGGCGGTGCGGCTCTCCTCGAAGGGCCCTGCGTTGTTCCGGCAGCAGCGCCAGGGCGCGAACGGCAACACCTTCACGATCCTCAAGTTCCGCACGATGCGGCTGCACGACGACGGCCATGAAGTGCGGCAGGCCACGCGGGGCGATCCCCGCATCACGCGCATCGGCGCATTCCTGCGCCGCACGAGCCTCGACGAACTGCCGCAGTTCGTCAACGTGCTGCGCGGCGAGATGTCCGTCGTCGGGCCGCGCCCGCACGCGCTCCAGCACGACAACCTGTATCAGCCGATCGTCGACGGCTACATCCACCGCTATCGCGTGAAGCCGGGCATCACGGGCTGGGCGCAGATCAACGGGCTGCGCGGCGAAACCGACTCGATCGAGAAGATGCAGCGCCGCGTCGAGGCCGATCTCCATTACCTGCGCAACTGGTCGTTCTCGCTCGACATGCGGATCGTCTCGGCCACCGTTCTGCGCGGCTGGGTGCATCACAACGCGTACTGACCTGCACGCAACGCGCGCCTTTCGAAGCGCCGCCCATCACTAAGGATAACTGATGACGAACCCGACACCCGATCGATCCGATACCGCCCATCCGCGTTGCATGCGTTTGCTGCTGGCCATGGCCGCGAGCGTCACGCTGTCGGCCTGCGTTCTCGCGCCCGGCATGCGGATGAGCCCGCCGTCCGACACGACAGACGCGCACGCCGCCAGCGGTGCCCCCGCGTTCCGGATCACGCCGATCGATGCCGGCCTGATTCGCGAACTCGACGCGCAATCGGCGAGCCGGCAAACCGGGCAGTCCGATCGGCTTGCCGCATCGCCCGGCCCATACCGGATCGGCCCCGGCGACGTATTGCAGATCACCGTGTGGGACCACCCCGAACTCGCGGCGTCGCAAGGCCCCGCGCCGCAGAACGCGCCGCGCGCGGCGGATCCGGCATCCGGCTTCGTCGTCGATCCGAAAGGCAACGTGTCGTTCCCGTTCGCGGGCGCCGTGCACGTCGCGGGGTTGACCGCCGACGCCGCGCAGGCGCGGATCGTCGCCGCGCTGTCGCGCGTGTATCGCGGCCCGCAGGTGACGTTGCGCGTCGCGTCGTTCCGCTCGCAGCAGGTCTACATCGACGGCGAGGTTCGCACGCCGGGCGCCCAGCCCGTCAACGACGTACCGATGACGCTGTACGAGGCGCTGGGCCGCTCGGGCGGCCTCAGTCCGGCCGCCGACCAGAGCCGCATGACGCTGGTGCGCGACGGCGTGACCTATCCGCTCGACCTGAGCCGGATGCTGCGCAACGGCCGCAATCCGGCCGACGTCGTGCTCGCCGCCGGCGATCTTCTTCACGTGCCGGCCCGCAGCGACTACGGCGTGTACGTGATGGGCGAAGTCAACAAGCCATCGCTCGCGGTGCCGCTGCGCGACGGGCGCCTGACGCTGTCCGACGCGCTGTCCCAGGCCGGCAGCGTGAACGCCGGCACGGCCGACGCGGCTCAGATGTTCGTGATCCGCGGCTCGGGCACGGACAGCCCGCAAGTGTTCCACCTCGACGCGCGCTCGCCGGTGTCGATGGTGCTCGCGAACGAGTTCGAGCTGCAGCCGAAAGACATCGTCTATGTCGACGGCAACGGCCTCGTGCGCTTCAGCCGCGTGCTCAGCCTGCTGCTGCCGGGCGTCAATACCAGCGCCACCGCGGCGCTCGCCGTCAAATGAGCGCGATCTCCACGCTGCTCGTCGTGTGCATCGGCAACGTCTGCCGCAGCCCGATTGCCGAAGCGCTGTTGCGCGCGCGGCTGCCGGGCGTCGACGTGCAATCGGCAGGCCTCGGCCCGCGCGACGGCCAGCCGGCCGATCCGCATGCGGTCGACCTGATGCGCGAGCGCGGCCTCGACATCGCCGCGCACCGCGCGCGCCGCGTGCCACCCGGGCTCGCGATGCGCGCCGACCTGATCCTGACGATGGACGCCGACCAGCAACAGCGGCTCGAACGCCGCCTGCCGGCGATGCGCGGCCGCGTGTTCCTGCTCGGCATGCCCGGTCCGTCCACCGGCCGTGCGCAAGGCTTCGACATCCCCGATCCCTACCTGGGCCCGCGCGCGTCGTTCGAGCACAGCCTGCGGCTCATCGAATGCGGCGTCGACGCATGGTGCGCGCGCATCGCACCGGCCGCCCCTACCACGCTTGCCCTTTCCGATTCGAACCGATGACATCCACACCTTCCCACGAGCATGCGCCCGACCGCGACGCCGAACTCGATCTCGCCGGCGCGATCGACGTGCTCGTTTCCCGGCGCTGGCTGATCGCCGCCGTCACCGCAGCCTGCATGGGTGCGGGCACGCTGTACGCGTTCCTCGCACCGCGCCAGTACCAGGCCGACATCATGGTGCAGGTCGAGGACAGCGGCGACACGTCGGCCGCGAAGAGCGCACTCGGCGACGTGTCGTCGCTGTTCGACATCAAGTCGAGCGCTGCAGCCGAAGCGCAGATTCTCGCGTCGCGGCTCGTCGTCACGCGTGCGGTCGACGAGCTGCGCAGCTACATCGTCGTGCAGCCGAAGCGCTTCCCGGTCGTCGGCGAATTCGTGTCGCGCTTCAACACGGGAATCGCACGCCCCGGCCTGCTGGGCATCGGCGGCTATGCGTGGGGCGCCGAGCGCGCCGAACTGGCGCGCTTCGACGTGCCGAAACCGCTGGAGGGCGAGCGTTTCGAACTCGTGCTGCTCGACGGCGGACGCTACCGTCTGACAGGCGGCGCACTGAGCGCGCCGGTCATGGGCACGATCGGTCGTCCCGAGACGATTCCGACCACGTACGGCCCGATCGCCGTAGACGTCACCCGCATCGATGCGCATCCGGGCACCCGCTTCACGCTCGTGCGCGAATCGCGTGCCGGCACGATCGACGCGCTGCGCCGCGGGCTCGACGTCCAGGAAAAGATCAAGCAATCGGGCGTGATCGTCGCGACGCTGCGCGGCGCCGACCCGCAACACGCGCAGGCTCAGTTGCAGGCCGTCGCGAGCCACTACGTGCGCCAGCACATCGAGCGCAAGTCCGCCGACGCCGCGCAATCGCTCGCGTTCCTCAACGCGCAGTTGCCGGTGCTCAAGAAGCAGTTGCAGGACGCCGAACAGCGCTACACCGACATGCGCAATGCGAACGGCGCGATCGACCTCGATGAGGAAGCGAAGCTGATGCTTCAGCAATCGGCCGATGCGAAAACGCGCCGGCTCGAACTGGAGCAGAAGCGCGACGCGATGAGTGCGCGCTTCGCGCCGGGTCACCCCGACATGATCGCGCTCGACGCGCAGATTGCGACGCTCGCGCGCGAACAGCAGTCGTTCGAACGTCAGGTCGGCCGCCTGCCCGACCTGCAGCAGAACGCCGTGCGCCTGATGCTCGACGTGAAGGTCGACACCGATCTCTACACGGCGCTGCTCGCCAACGCGCAGCAGCTCGAACTGGTCAAGGCCGGCAAGACCGGCAGCGTCCGGCTCGTCGACACGCCCATCGCACCCGAAGACCCGGTGCGCCCGAACCGGCCCGTCGTGATCGCGGCCGCCGCGCTGCTCGGTTTCGCGCTCGGCATCGCACTCGCGTTCGTGCGCGACTATCTGTTCGGCGGCGTGCGCAGCGCCGACGAGATCGAGCGGCCGCTCGGCATCGACGTCTATGCGACCGTTCCGGCATCGTCCGGCCAGCGACAGGTCGCCCGGCGCAGCGCGCAACGGCTGCCGGGGCCGCACCTGCTGAGCGTGCTCCACCCGCACGACCCGGCGGTCGAGAGCCTGCGCAGCCTGCGCACCGCGCTGCGCTTCGCGATGCAGCGCGCGCGCAACAACGTGCTGCTGCTGACGGGCCCCGTGCCCGGCGCCGGCAAGTCGTTCGTTGCGTCGAACTTCGCGGCGCTGCTGGCCGCCAACGGCGAGCGCGTGCTGCTCGTCGACGGCGACCTGCGCCGCGGCTACCTGCACGATGCGCTCGGCGTCGGGCGCGAGCCGGGCCTTGGCGACCTGCTGTCCGGCACCGCGACGCAGGACGAGGCGATCCGCCGCGACGTGATCCCCAACCTCGACTTCATCCCGACCGGCACCCTCCCCGAACACCCGTCGGAACTGCTCGTCGACGAGCGTGTCGGCGCGCTGCTCGACACGCTGTCGGCCCGCTACGACCGCGTCGTGATCGATACCGCGCCGATCCTCGCCGTCACCGACGCCGTCGTGCTCGGCCGCCATGCGGGCACCGTGCTGCTCGCGGCCCGCGCGGCGTCGACGCGTGTGGCCGAACTCGGCGAGGCGATTCGGCGTCTCGCGCACAACGGCGTCGATGCGAGCGGCGTGCTGCTCAACGGCGTCGATCCGCGCTCGGGCCGCTACGGTTCGCGCTACGGCGCGTATCGCTACACCGAGTATCGCTACACGCCACCGCGTCGCGGCATCACGTCGTCGATCGGACAGTCGCTGCGCTCGCGCGTCGCGCGCTTCCGGCGAGGAGCACCGCGATGAACGATCTTCGACACCTCGAACGCCGGGCCGCTGGTGAAGCAACGCGCCCCGCCGCATCGCCAGCGGCCGGCACATCCGTCCCGTCGCGCGCGCCCCGCATTCGACCGCTTCGTGTCGCACTCGTCGTCGAGGCGGCGGGCGGCGGCGTGGCCGTCCACCTTGCCGACCTGATCGACGGACTGAGCAAAACCGGCGGCGTCGAACTTCACCTGATCGTGCCGCGCGGCCCGCGCTTCGACGGCACGATCCTCGATGCGCGCGTGCTGTCGCTGTGCGCGAGCGTGCACCACGTACCCATGTATCGCGCCCTCGGCTGGCACGACGCATGGGCCGTCGCGCACGTATACCGATGCCTGCTGCGGATTCGCCCCGACATCGTGCACAGCCACAGTTCGAAGGCCGGCGCAGTCGCACGTCTGTGCATCGGCCCGTGGCGGCACGTGTACACCCCGCACGCGATCTACACGCTCAACCCGACCCTGGGCAGCCTGCAACGCCGCGTGTACGGCACGATCGAAGCGTTGCTCGGCCACTTCCGCTCGCACCGGATCGTCGCCGTCTCGCGCGACGAAGCGCGGCATCTGCACGACGCGCTCGGCATCCCCGCACATCGCGTCGCAACGATCTGCAACGGTGTCGCGGCGCCCGCGACGCTGCCGCGCCGCACCGCGCGGCAGGCGCTGGGCCTCCCGGACGACGCGATCGTCGTCGGCTTCGTCGGGCGCCTCAGCCACCAGAAAGGCGTCGACCGGCTCGTGCGGATCGCGCGCGGCGTCTATCGCCAGTGCGGCCTCGACGTGCGTTTCGCCGCGATCGGCCCCGGCGACTTTGCGACCGCGGCCGGCCCCGAGGCCGACGACGTGCCGCCCAATCTTCACGTCGTCGGCCCGGTCGATCGCGCCAGCCGCTATTTCTCCGCATTCGACCTGTTCGCACTGCCGAGCCGCTATGAAGGGTTTCCTTACGTGTGCCTCGAAGCGATGGCCGCCCGGGTGCCGATCGTCGCATCGCGCGTCGCGGGCGTGACCGAACTGGTCGAAGGACACGCGATCGGCGAAGTCGTGCCGAACGATGACGACACGACGCAATTCGCCCGCACCGTCGTCGCGCTCGCCCGCGACGCAGCGCGACGTGACGCCATGCGCGACCACTGCGCGGCGACGCTCGACCATTTCTCCGCCGCGACGATGGTCCGGCGCACGCACGACCTGTATCGCGTACTCGTTCAAGGACACCTCGCATGACTTCCTCTCCCCACGTCGCGCTGCTGCACGCGTACAGCGCCGGAAACGCCGGCGACGGCCTGCTGGTCGACCTGTCCGTCTCGCTGCTGCGGGAGGCCTTCGGCGACGCGACACGCGTGTCGATCGTCGCCGCCGATCCCGCATCGTTTGCCGGCCACGACGACGTGCGCCCGGCCCCCGTGCTCGCCGGTAGCGGCTGGCGCCGGCTGGCCGCCGCTGCCGGCGCCGCGCTGCATGTCCACACGAACCGCGGGCTGCGCCCGCTCGGCCACCTGCTCGAGCAGGCCGACCTGATCGTCGGCGTCGGCGGCGGCTACCTGCGCGCGCGCAATCCGCTCGAGGCGCTCAAGCTCGAAGCCGGGCACCTGCTGCAGATGCGCGCCGCGCACGCGTCGGGCAAGCCGGCCGTGTATCTGCCGCAAAGCATCGGGCCCACGCTGTCGGCGGGCCCGGTCGGCGCGCACCTGCGCTCGCTGCTTGCCGCGTTCGACACGGTGTTCGTGCGTGACGACCGTTCCGCGGCCTTCCTTGCCGAGAATCCGAATACGCGGCGCGCCCCCGATCTCGCGGTCCTCGATTTCGAACATCGCCGCGACGCGATCCTGCAACGCGCGGCGCGCACGGATGGCGACGTGCGGCACGTGGCGTTCGTGCTGCGCCGCGCGCCCGCATGGTCCGCCGCGCAACGCGCACGCTACGACGCGTCGATCCGGCAGCTCGTCGAACAGGCGAGCGCATCATGCCGCGTAAGCTTCGCGGTGCAGAGCACCGGACGCGGCAACGACGATCTCGCGTACTACCAGCGCCTCGGCATCCGCGATGCACTGGTACCGCTCAGGACGCTGCTCGAGCACGACCGGCCCGACGTCACGGTGTCGGTGAGGCTGCACGGCGCGCTCGAATCGATCCTGCATGGCGTGCCGGCATTCCACGTCAGCTACGAGCGCAAGGGCTTCGGCGCCTATGCGGACATGCGGCTCGACGACTGGGTCGTCAACGGCGCGCACTTCGATCCCGCGTCCGTCGCCGACACGATCTTCGCGCCCGGCGCGACAGCCGCGTTCTGGGACGCCGCGCAAACCGGCTTCGCCCGCATTCGCGCGGCCCGCCTGCGCGTGATCGATACGTTGCGCGCCGCGCTCGATACCGGCACGGGTGAACGATGCTGACGCGCCTGTTCCTGCGGATCTCGGCACTCGGCCTGAAATTCGCGCTCGCGATCGTCGTCGCGCGCACGCTCGGCTTCGACGCGATCGCCGCGTACGGGCTGGCGGTCGCCGCGTCGGTGATCGCGTCGAAAGTGCTGGGACTCGGCTTCAGCCCCGAACTCAACCGGCGCCTGAGCGAGGCCAACCCGCTTCCGGCCATCGGCAACATGCGCCGGCTGTGCGTCGCCTATGGCGCGCTCTACCTGTTGCTTGCCATCGCGCTTGCCGTGGCGACACTGAACGATGCCCCCGCCGCGCTGCTCGCGCGGTTCGGGCTGCCGGCGCCGCTCGCGTGGAGCGTGCTGCTCGTCGCGCTGTCCGAACATGCGGCGTTCGAGGCGAACGGATGGCTGTTCTCGCTGCACCAGCCGCGTGCCGCGTCGCTGCTGCTGTTCGCGCGCACCGGCGCGTGGGCCGGTATCGCGTGCGCGGGGCTGCTCACGGGCGTCGTGCCATCGATCGAAACGGTGTTCGCGATCTGGGTCGTGACCAACGTATTTGCCGTGATCGCGTCCCTGCGCCGGATCGATGCGTTCGCGCACCGCGCGCGCGGCATCCGTTCCCCCGGAAGTGTGGTGGATTCGGGTGGCATGTTCCCGGTCTGGTTTCACGGGCTGCCTTTCTACGCGGCCGGCATACTTCTCGTGGTGCTGCAATACGCGGAACGCTTCATCGCCGGCAGCCTTGTGGACGCCGACGTGCTCGGCCAGTACGTATTCGCCTGGTCGATCGCCAATGCGGTGCAGACGATTGCGTTCGCGACGGTCGTCGCGACGGCCGGCCCGCGCTTCGTGCGTACGCTGGCCGATACGCCCGGCGCGTTTCTGCTCCAGGTTCGCCGCGCGGCGGCAGCCAGCGTGGCCGTGACGTTGCTCGCATCGGCGGCCATCGCCGTCGTGTACCGCGACCTGTTCGCCTACGCGCACGTGCCGGCGGACGCCGGCCATGCCGCGCTGCTCGCGGTGCTGCTCGCATCGTTCGTCCTGCGCGCGGCGGCAGATGTCCTGTGGACCGCGGCCATCGCGCTGCGTGGCGGCGCCGTCGTGCTGGCCGCGTTGACGGCGATCGCGCTGCTGTATCCGCCGGTTGCGTTGCATCTGATCGCGCGCGGCGGCGTCATGGGCGCCGCGCTTGCCCATCTGGCAACCGGCGTCGCGGTCGCAGCGATGCTCGCGCTGAGCGTCGGACGACTCGCGCGCCGGCATCGACGCATCCTGCCCGCCACGGAGCCGCATCATGCTGGATAAGCTGCTTTGCGCGGGCCCGCGGCTCAGCCGCGGCCTGATACGCGCGATCGTCGCGCTGGCCGTGCTGGCTTACTGGGGCATCTATGCGAAAGCCGGTGCGTTTCTGCCCGAATTCATCTTCCGCGATGCGGAGAAGATCCAGAGCCAGATCGGCGGCGCCAGCACCTACGAAGGTACGTCGTTCGATGCGGTCGCACGGCTCTATGCCGCGCTCGGCGCAACCGGTACGCATCTGTTCGTCGCCGCGGTCGGCGCGCTCTGCATCGGGTGCGTACTCGGCCAGGGCAGACGCATCGGCTCGATGGCAGCCTGCATGGTGCTGCTCGCGCCGTGTGTGTTCTTCAACCTGTTCGTCGCGAGCAAGGACACGCTCGTCGTGCTGATGGCCATCGTGCTCGCGCGGATCGCGCAGCGCCGCACCGCGCTCGTCGCGATCGCGGCCGCCGTCATGCTGTATGGCGCCTATGCAGCCTTTGTACGCAGCTATTTCGCGTTGATTCCCGCGATCGCGTTCGGCGTGCTGCTGTTCCGGCAGGGTGCCTGGCCGCGCAGGATCGTGCTGATGCTGGCCGTGGTACTGGCGATCTTCCTGCTGCCGAACGATGTGTATTACCTGCTGCAGCATCCGCGCGACATGGCGGCCGACTACCTCGCATATGGCTCGCCGTTCGGCGCTCGCACCAGTTTCAACAACCCCGCCGAACCGGTTTCGTTCGTCGCGTTCTGCGTCAACTACCTGTACGCCGTGCTACGCCTGAATCTGCCGGTGCTGTTTTCTCCCGGGCCGAAGGAAATCGCGATGCAGGTGTTCGTGTGGATCGCGCTGGCCGCCGTGTGGCGCCGTGCGCGGGGCGATGACGGTCCCGGCCGCGAGGTGCTTGCCGCCCTCGTCATCGGGCATGTCGCCGTATCGATGCTGTTCGAGCCCGATCTCGGCAGCTATACGCGCCATTTGTCGAGCGTGTCGTTGCTTTGCGCGGTGCAATTCGCGGGGGGCTCGCGCGTGGCGCGTGGGCCGGGGCGGAGATCCGGTGCGATCGACATCGCCGCCGGCCACCGCGACCGTCAAGCGGTGTCGCGAGCGGCCTCGTCCGGAGATCGCCATGCGTGACACCGTGCACCAACGCGCGTTCTTCCCCAATATCCAGGCCGCCCGGGCCTTCGCTGCCCTCGCGGTGGTTGCCTATCACATGCACGTGCTGCCGTTCGGCGAGGCCGGCGTCGACGTCTTCTTCGTGATCAGCGGGTTCATCATGTCGTGGGTCGCGCCGAACGAAGGCCGTGCGTTCTTCCGCAAGCGCCTGATCCGGATCGTGCCGCTCTACTGGGTCACGACGCTCGGCATCTACGCGATCGCCGTGCTGCGCCCGCACTGGCTGAACACGACGACAGCCGCGCCCGAATACCTCATCAAATCGCTGCTGTTCGTGCCTTACGTCAAGGAAAACGGTCATTGGGGCCCGCTGAACCTGAACGGCTGGACCCTCGAGTACGAGATGCTGTTCTATCTCGCCGTTGCGGCAAGCCTCTGGATCGTTCGCGCACGCCGCGCGACTGCATTCGCGGCGCTGATGCTCACGTCGCTTTGCCTGTGGGCGGCAATCGATGGCACGCCTGGCACCGTCGCCCACCATCTCGGGCAACCGTTCGTGCTGGAGTTCGGCCTGGGTGTCCTGGCGTACCGGGTCCTGCAAACCGGAATCGTGCGCCGAATCGCCGCGCCGGCTTGGGCCTTCGCAGCAATCGGCGCCGTCGTGGCGATTCCGTTATCTCATGCCGCGTACGGCACACCACAAGCGTTCGCGCGTATTGGGCTGTGGGGCATGCCGGCATGCGTGCTGATCGTCTCGCTGGTCGCGCTCGACATGCTGAACCGGACGATCTCGAACCGCATCGTGGCTTCGCTCGGAGCCGCCAGTTATTCGATCTATCTGATCCATCCGTATGTGATCGGGGCCGCCGAGAAGATCGTCGACGTGCGCGCGAATCTTCACACATGGCCCGGCGTCGCTACCGCGTGCGCAATGCTCGGCGTGATCTGCCTGTCCGGACAGGTTGGCCATATCTGGATTGAACGGCCGATCGTGTCAGTATTGAATCGATGGCTCCGACAGTCGCGCTTCTCGAAGCGTTCTCCGTAATTGCCCCCGAAACGTCGTATTCCCGCGCCGCGTCTGCCTGAACCAGCTCGAAACCGATTCGGCGACCAGTGCGCTTTCGCCCGGTTCGTCGGATGAGTGCCACCCAGGGGCTACCCCAATGCCGTTCGTCGATCGTTAGGGGCCGACTTGCAGTGCCCCCGTCGAAGCTGCCGCTGTTCCAACGCCAACATCCTGTCAGGACCTTCCCGCTCCGGACAGGACGCCTTCGCGGGTCACAGCCAAGGCCGTCACTGGTAAGAGAATGTGATCGTGCTTTGCGCGGCAACCGATCCCGGTGTGATCGTTGTCCCGGTCTTGGCGTACTTGGCCACGAACGAAAGCCCAACCACGCCGTTCGATCCGGCCGTACCGACATACCATTGGTTGGCATTTCCGTTCGCCGCCGAATCCGGCCCATAGCTGACAGGCGTCGTTTCATTCTCGCGGTAGATCCGAATGCCGACACCGCTGGCCGTCGAACCGGCTCCAAGGCTCAGCGTATCGGTCGAATTCAGGGGATTCGAAGCGTCCGTCATCGTCGCGTAGACCTTCACGCCCGAATCGCACTGCAATCCGAGCGAGAAAGGAGAAGACGAACCTTCCGACACGCCATTCGGATCCTGACTGCCTATGCTGTAAATCGATACCTGCGGCAGCAAAACGGACTGCTTCGCACCGTTCGTCAGATTGCAAGACCCGGCTTTCACGGTAACGGTCCCGTTGATTCCCAGACCTGTACTAAGCAGTTCCTTTGCCGTCGATTTCTGCTTGATATAAGCAGTTGGGTTCACTCTGATCGAATAGCTCCCGGACTTCACCCGCCCAGTGGCGACCAAGGTAGCCCTGAGTTGCAACGAAATGAAAAGGCTCCCGACCGATGGTTCATTCAGCGTCCCGATATTCTGCTCTGCGGATGCAATCGGGATCCAATCGCCAGTATTTTTTAATCTGCCCGCCATGGCAATCCCAATACCCGGCACGCCGCTTTCCCAGACAACGTGCTCGACTCCGTTTTGCGTATAACTAACGGCAGTCTTTTTGACCGTATCAGGAATGGAAATAATACCCACGACTCCCGATCTATCATTGCAAGTCAGGCTGGTATCAATCTGCAATAGACCGAAGCTCAAGGATTTATCGGTCGCTCCGGAAGAGACCGCCGTTCCAGGCACCATTGCATCTTGCGCACCGGAAATCGTTTGCGCAGGAAATGTTATTGCCGTGCTACCACTTCCCGACCAGCAGATCGCATGAGAGGCAGTCGAAAACGCCGTAAGTAAAAAAAGCAATAATATGCGTATTGGCATCATTTTTCCCAGGAAAGCGGTGAAACGAATCGAGGACGCACATCGAACAGCAATCATTTGACGTTGACGGTCATTCCACCCCGTTCACAGCTCACCGCCTGTCGCTCGTACGCCAGTTCCTTACTCCGTGGCTTCAACGTATAGCCGACCGTGAATGACCACCCCGGCGCGTGGCGATGCCGCTCTGGTCCTCGATGCGAGCCAGCTTTCGGCAGTCCGGAAGCGCGCCCGCTTATTGATAGCTCATGGTGAACGTGGCGGCGCCATCCGCCTTGCCAGGCGATACGGTGGAAGACGTTCGCACATAGCGAGCCTTGAACGGAACGGTCACGTCGACATTGCCGAAACTCCCGATGCTCCATTGATTCGGATTGCCTGCCGCCGCAGAGTCCGGACCGTAACTGACCAGCGTGTCATCCGAACCACGCAGTATCTGAATGCCGAAGCCTTTGGCTTTCGAGCCGGCCGCAAGGGAGAGCGTATCGGACTCGTTAGCGGGATTTGCCGAGTCCGTCATCGTCATGAACATTTTCGTCGACGTGCCCGGATTCCCACCAGAGCACTTGAGACGCACTTCGAAGGATTTTGGCGATGACGTTGCACCGACGTTTTTCAGATCACCGGTTAATGCCTTCCCGAGATCGACCGATATATTCTTGGTCAACACATTGCAGGTCGGCACTTTTGGAATGATATTTATCGAACCATTCGTCACGATTGAACGAACTTTCTTTTCATGCGCAACCAGATAAGTCATACCGATCTCTCCACTCAAGACGCCTGCCGCTGTGATATCGCCAGTTTTTACGAGCTCAATCGTAAAATCCGATGCCCCGTCCAGGTTCCACACAGTAGTGGTCCCGGTAGTCGATTGCGGCCACCACTGATCCGTATTGATACCGCCTTTTATTCTAAGCCCCACCCCGGAAACTGGCGTGGGATACGTGCTGTATTTCCCCGGAGCAACGCCTGCCGGTCCGAAATAACCGACTTGGCCAACGACAGAGTCGCATGTCGCCTTTCCTCCCAATCCAGTTGACGTCCCCGATGCCGTGAAGATCACCGTTCCCTCAGCGATATTGGGATCAAATGCAGGTGGAGAGAATTTCGGCAGCGTGATGACGAGATGATCCACGACTACGTTATCGCTTCTTTTGACCGTGCATTTCGCATGGGCAAAATTTGACAAGAGAACCAAAATCAAAAAACCGATGAATTTCATTTTTCCGTGTCCATGGTTGATTGCGTGTTTTCCGGCTTTCCAAAGCTCGTCGTAGTCGTGGGCCGCACGATGCGCGGCCCGTACAAGCGGTTATTCCCGAGCGGGAAGTGGCGGAAATCAGCACGCGCGCCGAATGACGCTCACTTGACGCTGGTGACCGTCCCGGCGCGTACACAACTCGCTGCCTGTCGCTCGTACGCCAGTTCCTTGTTCTGCGGCTTCAGCGCGTAGCCGATCGTGCATTGCTTGTCGCCCCAGCTCACGTCGATGCTGCCCTGGTCTGCGACACCGAACACCAGCAACCGCGACTGGTTGTCCACCATGCCGAGCAGCTTGCCCTTCGCGTCGTACGCCTGCGCGCCGAATGGCACCTTGCCGCCTTCGTCCGTACTCAACTCGAACTGCACGCGCCGGCCCGACTCTGTGCCGAAGCGGATCTTCGCGATCGCCCCGCGTGTGGCCGGCTTACCCGCGCTATTTATAGTAGAGTTCCACTGCCGCACCGGCATTGAATTTGCCCAGTTTCGGCGTACCGGTGCGCCACTTCAGACTTGCCAGAAAGCGGTGCAGGTTGGATTGTTGCGATGTTGGCGGAGTCAGGACCAGCTCCTTCCGGAAAGTAATCGGTGCAAGATCGTCCGCCCTGAGAAGATTGATGCCGACAGACGGGTTGTCCGAAGGCACGAGTGTCGTATCGCTATCGGCAAGCGTCGCGTTCACCGGGCTCAAGTAAGCATTGACTCCGTACACCGCGCTCCCGCTTGCGCAGGTGCGTACCTCCGCAATCGTGAACGGCATTCGCACGATCACCTGGTCCGGCTTCGGAACCGAACCGCCAGTACTGATTCCGCTGAATTTGATCGTGCTGGGACTGATGCTGATCTTCGACTCGCAAGGGATATAACGCAGCTTGTCGAGACCTTTGACCGTGATGTTGTAGCTCATGCCCAGGCGAGTCCCTCCCTGTCCGTCGAATTGCAAGGCCATGTAATCGGTGATCGATGTCATCGACCCTTCTTTGGCCGTGCCGGCCGGCGACTTCTTGACGAGAAAGATGGAGTACGTGAAGGTCTTTCGCGCCTTCTGCCAGCCGCAATTCACCGAACAACCGTCGACCCAGACGTCGGTCTTCAACTTCCCCCCCGACAAGGATGAATAGAGGTAGTCCTTCCCATCGTAGGTAACGCCGATTTCCAGGTCGTCTCCGAGCGAGATTCCTTTCGGGTTGACATATAAATAGACATATTCACCGGGGTTGATGGAATCCACCCAACAATCCATCGTAGTCGTCTGAGTGGGTTGTCGCCAGAGCACCTTGCCCTTCGGCTGGGTGTTGGGAACGGCGACTGTCGTGTCGACGGTCGTGGTAACGCTCGTCACCTTCGAGTCCGCAAGCGTACAGATCAGGGCATAACTCTTAGGCATCCAGAGCATGAGTGCTGCAGCCAGCAACAGAATCCTGTGAAATTTCATTGACTATTCCCCAAATACAAGTGGATTCAGAGCGCCGACTGCAGTGCGAACGTGCGTGGATGCTGGAATCCGCTGTCGCTGATGTAGACGTAGCCGACACCATCCGGCGCCGTGGCACATCCGGAATCAGGTAGTGGTTTGGTGGAGTACGGTTCCAGCATCCAATGCCGGAGCGTCTCCCCACATGTCTTTCCAGTGCTGTCCTGAAGCTTGATATCCGTCAGCGTCAGGAAATAAGGCGAATCGTTGTGCGCGCTCGGAACAGCAGATCCAGGCTGGCGCACCCATTTGAGTCGGTCAATCGCCTCTTGCGGATCCATGGAAAGCTGCGGACGATAAAAGAACTTGAGATGATGCCGCACAGCGAACTGAAGGCTGTCGCCACCTTCCGGCTTCTTCGGGATCTCCGTCACGGAAAGCGTGAAGTAGGATTCCCGATCGGCCGGAAGACCCTCCCCCTGGTAGATGATTTCCTCGAAAGCTCTTTTCCGCGACGGGATCAGGAGCAGCGGCTTGGAAACAGCAATGGGAACGAGCGGCGCGGCCTTTTCGTTTCCCCACTCGATATTGACCTGAACGAGGGCCGGCTCGTCACCATCGTTCTCGATCTCGATGTTTTTTCTGCCATTCCTCTCATCCATGACAAAGCGGGTATAACCCCCGAAATGGATATCCGCCAACGCGGCGGTCGATTGCAGCAATGTCGCCAGGAGAGCGCCCCTCAGCACGGCGACCGATGACCCAGCCAGAAACAAAAATAGTCTGTTCAGCATGTCGTTTGCGGCATGAACGGCGCCGCCTCCATTTCACTTAGTGCGCGACGGTGCAAGCAAGAGCCCCCGCGGATTCAGTCGGATTCGCGCTGCGCTTGCTCTGCACTACCCTCGCAATCGGCGCATCAGTTCGACGCCGCCATCTTTCCAGCGGAGCATCGCGTCTGCACGCGCTCGTACGCCAGTTCCTTGTTCTGCGGCTTCAGCGCGAAGCCGATCGTGCATTGCTTGTCGCCCCAGCTCACGTCGATGCTGCCCTGGTCTGCGACACCGAACACCAGCAAGCGCGACTGGTTGTCCACCATGCCGAGCAGCTTGCCCTTCGCGTCGTACGCCTGCGCGCCGAACGGCACCTTGCCGCCTTCGTCCGTACTCAGTTCGAACTGCACGCGCCGGCCCGACTCCGCTTCGAAGCGGGTCTTCACGATCGCACCACGCGTGGGCACTACCATCTTCGCGTTGTCGGTGATCTCCGTATGCGTGCCGACACTCGACGGATCGATGTTCAGCCAGTTCTGACGGTACGGCTGCAGATACGGCACGATCGCGTAGCCGCGCCGGTCGGTACGCACCGTCGGCGCTCCGCCGAACGTCACGTCGCTCACTTTCGGCACCTGGACCACCGCGAACGTCTCGCCAAGCGGCTGGCCGAGCGTGACACCGCCGCCATGCACGACGACCGAGCCCGATGCGCTCGCATCGAAATGCCGGCCCGAGCGGTCCTGCGTGAAGTTGCCGGCCAGCTTCGCGTTCGGCGTATCCCAGCCCGCGCTGACGCCGCCCGAGCCGCCGCCGTCCCGGCTATAGCCGCCCTGCACACCGTAGTTGACGGTATTGCTGTCGTTCAGATAACCCGACGCGCCGGTCTGCACGTTGAAGTCGCCGCGGGTCGACGACACCGCGTTCGCGTACAGGCGATGCGAACTCGACGCCTTGCCCAGCGGAATGCTCACGGACACGCTGAACTGCGTGTCCGGGCGCGCGAACGGCCCCGACTCCTGGATGTGGGATGCCGACACGCTGTAGCTGACGTTCCTGTAGCTGTTGCTGTAGCCGACCTGAAAGCGCCGGCTGTGTCCTTCACCGTTCCAGTAGGTCGTGTCGCCGATGCCGGCGAACATTGAGCCGCTGCCGAGCGGCTGGTTGACGTTCACGTCCAGGCGGCTCTTCTGACGCATGAGGCTCGGCCCATACGTATGGTCCGTGTCCTCCACGTGCTGGCTCAACGTCCGGTAGCCGTCCGTCGAATAGCGGTAGCCGACCATCGTGAACGTGGTGTTGGTCGGATACAGCGTCTTCGAATACAGGAACCGCAAGCTCTGCCCTTGCCGCGTGCCCGACGACGTGCGCGACCGGCTCGTCGTGACGTCCAGCGACATGCCGCCGATGCGCGTGTTCATGCCGATGCCGAGGGCGGCCGCCACGTAGTTGTCCGCGGCGATGATCCCGCCGTAGCCGGTGAAGTTGTCGGACACGCCGTACACCAGCGTGCCCTGCGTGAACTTCGGGCTCGACTGGCCCTGCACGCGATACTGGCCGGCGGCAAACGCGTACCGCAGGCTGCCACGACGAACCATGACCGGCAGGTACGAGTACGGCTGAGTGAACCGGCGCACGCGTCCGTCGGACTCGGTGATCCTGATCTCGAGGTCGCCGTTCGAGCCACTCGGATAGATGTCGGAAATCTCGAATGCGCCCGGCGGCACCGGCGTCGAATAGATCACATAGCCGTTCTGCCGCACTTCCACGATTGCGTTGCTCTCGGCAATCCCGCGCACGACCGGCGCGAAGCCGACTTCGCTGTCGGGCAGCATGCCGAGGTCGGTGCCGATCTGCGCGCCGACGAAGCGCACGCTGTCGAAGATGTCGCCCGACGTATACAGTTCGCCGGCCGCCACCTTGCTGCGCAGGCGCCGGATGTCGCGTTCCACGTAGGTGCGGTTGCTGGAAAAGCGGCTGCCCGCACCCGTGGTGCCGGTGAGCGACGATTCGTTGCGGAAACGCCAGCCGCCGGCATTGAAGCCGTTGCGCAAGCCGACGAAGTAATACTCGTTGTTGTGGCCGTGGCTATCGTTGCGGCTGTAGCTGACCTGATAGTCGCTGTACAAGGCCGGCACGCCGTCGTCCCACAGCGACTGGTCCACGTAGCCGCGCGAGGTACGCGACACATACAACTGCGGGAAGCTGATGTTCAGCGAAAGCGTATTGGCTTCGAACTCCACCGAAGCGCCGTCCGCCACGGCGGGGAGGTCCACGATCGTCGCGTCGTCCTCGCCCGCGGCGATGCGCCCGTCCTTCTCCAGCCGCGCGACGTTGACACCCGCGGCGCGCAACAGCCCGAGGGTCACCGCCGGCTTGACGGCGCCGCCGGCATCCGCGCGGAACACGACGTCCTGGCGCTTGACGAGGGTATGGTTCAGGTAGACATCGACGTCATAGCTGCCGGGCAGCACCGAACTGCCCTTCTCGAAATAGCTCAGCTCGACGGGCGCTTCGCCCTTGCGCAGAAAGGATTCGTTGAATTCCACCGCATGGCCCTGCGCCGGCAGCACCAGCCCGAGCAACGCAAGGCACGGCGCACCGATCTGCGCGGGCGTCCAGATATCCACTTCCTTTCTGACGTTCTCCATACCTTTTCTCTATGTTGGTTCACCTCCTGAGCGAAATCGCAAGCGCGAACGTGCCCCGCCCCGCGGCACCGGCCCGGGGAGAATGAAGATGAAGAGGAATGCGATGTGTCGAGCTGGCTGCGTCAACCAGCGGTGGTACCGTCGTGCGGTTCGACTGCGCCGTAGTCGTTGATCGATTCGAAGTGAACCTTGACGCCCGCTGCGGCGGCGCCAGCCGGCAAATCCTTCACGGCAAAATGGCGGGTGGCGGACGGCGGCACCATCTCGGCGGCCGCGGCATAGTCCCGACCGCCGCTTTGCACGTTGACCGATGCCAACGACACGAAGTAAGCCGACGGATTGCTGACTTCGAGCTGTGCCTGACCGTTGCGTTGCACGAGCTTCCAGCGGAGTTGCGCGGGCGCCTCCTCGACCTTGCCGGGCAGGCCGGCGGGCCGGTAGAAGAACTTGATGCGCTGACGCACCGCGATCTGCAGCGTGTTGTCGCCCTGGGCTTTCTGCGGGATTTCCTGCACGTTGAGCCAGAACACCGACTCGCGATCGGCCGGCAGGCCCTGACCGTAGTAGAGAACGCGTAGCGTCTGCTGCTTCTCCGCGCCGAGGCGGTTGAGCGCCGGCGTGATCGCGAACGGCACGTCCGCCTTCCCGTCGCTCGCGTCCATCCACGACTGGATCATCACGTCGGCCGGCGCGCGGTTGCGGACCAGAATCGACGCCTCCTTGCTCGGCGCGGCCAGCACGACGCGGGTTCCGTCGAGCGTGACGCCAGCGAGCGAAGCGCCCGAAGACAACAGCAGCGAACTGGCCAGGGCCAGCCCAGCAAAGTGGAATCGTTTCATGTCGATTGGGATCCTGTTAGTCGGGCGAGGGCGCTCCCCCGCCCGGAGGTGGCTTACTCGTAGGTCAGCGTGAACGGCAGCGTGCCGTTGGCGGTACCGGCCTCGACGTCGGCGGCGGCCTTCACGTAGCCGGCGCGCAGCGCGAGGTCGGCCTTGTAGGTCGGCGCTTCGGGCGTACCGTCCTGGACCAGCGGTGCGTCGAACGTTTCGTTGGCGCCCAGGTTCAGCAGCGCGCCGTCGGCGTTGTAGATACCGATGCCCACGCCCTTGGCCGTGCCGGTGGTCTTCAGCAGCTTGTTGTTGTTGCCGTCGACACCCGAACCGCTGGCCGGATCGAAACGCACCTTGACCGTGTTCAGGCCCTTACCGGTCGCACCGCAATCGAGACTGAGGTTGATCGCCGTACCGGCCGCGATGCCGCCGCCGGCGGTGCTGCCCAGCGCGTCCACGCTGACCTTGCCCATCTTGACGTCGATCGACTGGTCACCCTTGCCGCCGGTCACCGACGTGCCGTTGCCGCCCGTGATGCCGCACGACGCAGCGACGATCTCGCCCGTGAAGTTGATCGTGCCATCCGCAGCATGGGCAGCGCTCATCGCCGCGAATGCGAGGCCGGCGGCCGACATCATCATTGCAATCTTTTTCATTTCGGTTTCGCTCAGTTTTAAAGGAGTATTGCGATAATGAATGCAAGGTCTAAACCCGCATTCGCCGCGTGGAAGATCATTTCCACTGACAATATTTTCAAGAAATCTCTCAAAACGAGGAATAGGACGATTTTTATATGTCGCTTCAAACAAATAGTACGAGTACGAATTTCGTCTTTTCGGCAAACCGCCCCCGCCGACTGTCAAGTTAACCTAATTATTCTCGCGCCCCCTGATCGCACCGGGTGACGGGGTTCCCGGGGTGACGGGGTTCCCGTCCACGCGCATCACGCAAGCCCGGGCATCGGGAATGGCGATCACCTCGCGGTCAATGGCGGCGGTTATCGGAAGACGACGGAAGGAGTGAAGCGGCAAGGCGCACGGCGAGTTCCGTTCGGCGTAACACCGGAAACCGACATCCGCGCACGCATCGGCATCTGACGCATCGCGCGGATGTGCGCAATCACGCGTTCATGCGCGTCGAATTCAAGGGTGGAAAATGGGGCACGCAAGCACCCGATAGGCATCGAGCGATGCCGGAATGCACGGCGGTCGACATTCGAAGATTTCAGAACAGCCGTAAAAAAGTGAAGTCGACCCGCGCGGCTGTGAAACGGATCACACGCCGAAACGGCTCGACCGAACAGTCAAATCTCGGCTCTCCGGCACTGCGCTATGTCGTTGTTCGAGCAATGTGCCACGCGATCGGCCCGCGGATCGACGATCGTGGCGCGCCCACGCCGCGCCACATTCAGTCGTAAATCAGATCGGCTCCGGCAAGCCGCACGACCCGCTTCCGGACAGCCGCGCCAGCGCGCATTCGATCCGCGCGTCGAACGCCTGCCATTCCGCCTTCATCGCTTCGATGCCGCCTTCGGTCACGGTTCCTTCGGCACGCGCGCACACGTCACTCGCCTCGGTGTCGCCTGCCAGCGCAAAGCCGCCGCGCATCGAGTGCAATTCGATCTTTATCAGATCGATCTCGCCGGCCGCCAGCGCGCCTCCGATCACCGTCAGTGAACGCAGCGTCGCCTCGCGCAACGTCTGCCGCATCTCGTCGGTCACGACCGGCGGCCTGTCATGCGCCGCCGACGCATGCGTATGCGTATCGCCCGCCAGCACTCGCCGCCCGCCATGCCTGCGCAATACCGCTTCGAGCGTCGTGATCGACAACGGCTTCAATACGACCTCCACCGCGCCCGCCCGCTCACAGCGCCGACGGTCTTCATCGGTCGCGTGCGCGGTCATCGCGATCACCGGCACTTTCGCGCCCTGCTCCCGCAGAAAATTTGCCAGCGCGAACCCGTCGAGTTCCGGCATGCCGAGATCCGTCAGCACGACGTCGAACGGATGCTCGAAAAACGCGCGCATTGCCTCCACACCGTTGGATACGATCGTCGCGTCGTAATGCAGCGCGTCGAGCTGGTCGCGCAGCAATGCGCGACTCGCGGGATGATCCTCGGCGACGAGCACACGCAGCGGCTCCTCGTCGTCCTCCCGGCCCGGCGGGCCCGCTTCGGCCGCCGCTGTCGCTCGGGACTCGTCATCCGCTTCCGATGCCGATCCATAACCGCGCACCGCATCCGCGAACGCCGGCAGTTCCGGTACGTCGATACGCCACCCGGGTGCGGCTTCGGACAGCGGCAACGCGGCCACGAAGGTCGTGCCTTCGCCAAGACGACTGTCGACGCTCAGCTCACCGCCCATCAGCGTGACGATGCGCTTGCACAGCGGCAACCCGAGCCCCGTGCCGCCGAAGCGGCGATACACCGATGCGTCGGTCTGGATATAGACGTCGAACAGCGTCGACACGCCGTCTTCGGGAATGCCGATGCCCGTATCCCGGACGATGATCTCGACTCGTCTTCCCCCGGCACCGGCCGGCGCGGGCCGCGCCTCGACCGTCACGTCGCCGCGCTTCGTGAACTTGATCGCGTTGCTGACGAGGTTCGACACCAGTTGACGCAGCCGGGTCGGATCGCCGACGTAGCCGTCGGCCAGTTCCGGCGCTACGCGACAAGCAAGCCCGAGGTTTTTCGCTTCCGCGAGCGGACGGAACATCGCGGTCACGTCGTCCAGCAGGCGACGCAGATCGAATGGGATGCTTTCCAGCACCATCTGGTTCGACTCCGCCTTCGAAAGATCGAGCACGTCATTGATCACGCGCAGCAACGTGTCCGACGACGAAGCGACCGTATTCAGGCGCCGCCGCTCCGCCGACGGTAGCGCCCCGCGCGCCATCAACTCGAGATTGCCGATGATCGCATTGAGCGGCGTGCGGATCTCGTGGCTCATCGTCGCGAGGAACGTGGATTTGGCCTTGTTCGCGTCCTCGGCGGCCACACGCGCCGCACGGAGCGTCTCCTCCACTTCCTTGCGCGCGGTGATGTCGATCAGTGTGCACAGCAGCACGTCGATGCCGCGGTACTTGGCGCGCACCATGTGCGCATCGAGATACGCGGTGCCGTGTTCCGCGCGCTCGATCGCGAATTCATGCGTGACGAGCCTGCGCGCGCCGCCGCCGCGCACCGCGTCGCGATAGACGTGCCACAGCCGCTTGCCGAGCGGCGCGCCCGACACGGCATTGTCGTACGCGGCCATCGCGTCGTTGCGCACGATCGCGTCGCCGTCGGCGAGCGACAGCAGCGCGAGGCCGGCCGGCGCCGTGCGAATCAGCGTGCGGTTCAGCGCCTCGCTTTCGATCAGTCGTACCGCGCGCCGATTGGCAGGACGCAGCGCGCGCCGGTCGAACAGGACGATCGCGGTCCACAACACCACGATGCCGAACAGCGCCAGGACGCACGTGATGCCGATACGCGTGGCATTGGCCATCGCCACGCTTTGCCACGAAACGCTCTTGATCAGCACGAGGTCGGCCCCAGGCAGGCGATCCCCCAGCACGAAGCGGCCGCCGATGCGATGCGGGATGGCTGGCGCACGATCCCGATTCAGCACGCGATCGAGCATTCGCGCGACGACTCCGCTGTCATGCGGCCGCCCCATCACGATATGCCCGCTCGTGTCGACGAGCACTTTCTCTTCGTCCGGGGCCTGCGGCGCCATGATCCGGTCGAGTTCGGGGCGCCCGTTGTAAACAAGCCAAGCGAACGGCTCGCCGTTCACGTTGCGCAGCCGTTGCGCGATCCGGGTCACGGGCCTGCCAAGCAACGGATCGTCGCGCGTCTCGATGACGACGCGGTCATCGACACCCGTGGGTTCCAGGCGTCGCGCCAGCGCCCGCAGATCGGACGGGGCCAGTCGCGCGGGAGCCCGCGCGGCCAGTTCGGCGCCGAACAACACCAGATAGTCGTCGTTCACGCCAATCAGGTAAGCCGAGAAACTCAGTGCAATCGAAACCGGCGACGGCGTGGCCACGGCGTGGCCCATCCGGTAGAGCGCGCCGATATAGCGGAGATACGCAGCAGGCGAATGCCCCGGCGAGATATCGGCAAACCCGACGACCCTCGACTTCCCGTACGGGTTCGGCCAATCCAGTCTGCCGCCGTTATCGATCAGCGTTTGCAGATCGGACGGCGGCACCACTTCGGGGTTGCTGTTGGCCGCGGTCATGTTGTCGGCGAATCGTCCAAGCAGCACCTTCGTCACCTGCAACTCGCCGTGCAGTTGCGCCGCTTCCCGCAGGAACGACGAGCGCATCTGGGCAACGTAGTCGCCGACAGCAAGCCGGACGACCAGGAACGCACACAGCACGATGAACACGGTGATCGCCACGCCGCCACCGTACAGCAGCGCGTACTGCTGGCGCCGAACCCGGGCCGGGTCGAACGGCTTGCGGCCAACGGCGGCAGCCTGCGCGGCCAGCCTTTTCAATTTGTCGGGCATACGCTTCGCTGTGGTTTCACTGTCGTCGAACGTGAGCCGGTATTCGCCCGTGCTGGCGACAGCTTGCCGCGGGTGCAACCGTCACGCATCGAACATGCGCGCGGGAACGGTGCGGCACCGTGCCGCCCGCGCTGTGCGCCTGCCGGTGGCCTGTGCCGAGCCGTGTGCCCAGGTCAGTCACGTGCGGTTGGTACGCCCGGAGCGGACGGATCCTGCACGTCGCCTTCGTCCGCATACCGGATCAAGTCCGCGTCGCGAACGATCCCCAGCTTCTTCATCGCGCTCGACTTCTGGGAACTGATGGTCTGCTTGCTGCGATGCAGCTGCGTGGCGATCTCGCCCACCGTGTAGCCGGCACCGAAAAGCCGGACCACCTCGATCTCGCGCGTCGTCAGCGCGCGCGCGACGGGCATCGCATCGCCATCCTGAAGCAGTTGCTTCACGAACGGCGACATGTAGTTCGCGCCGACATAGGCCGCGTGCACGGCGCCGATCAGGTGCGACAGCGCATCCGACTTGCTGAGGATGCAGCTCACGCCCTGCTTCTGGATCGCGCGCAGTACGCTCGGGTTGTCGATCATCGTGATCGTCACGATGCGCAGCGCGGGGTAACGACGCTGCAGGAACGACAGCAGCACGAGGCCATCGCCGTACTTGCCGCCTGGCATCACGTAGTCGAGCACGAGCACGTCGCTCGGCTGCGCATCGAGCGCCGTGACCAGATCCGTCGAGTTCGAAACGGCGCCCACCAGCTTGATCGTGCTGTTGCCTTGCATCGCCTGCGACATCCCGAGCGCTGACGCCGGATGATCATCCGCCACCATCACGCGCACTGAAAATTCGTCCATGCTCCTGTTTCTCCCCGAGGCTTCCCGTCACGCGTCCGGCGCACGACGCGACGCTCGCATACTCGCGCCGTCGGCCGATCGTCAGCCACATACGGCCGCCGGACAATAGTGACCCAATTTTAAGATAAATCCGGCCGCGTTTGCCGGTCGGGCGGGCAGTCGATGCATCCTGCGCGCCAACTGGCGGACGGGCTGCGATGACCGCGTCGCGCGGTTTGAGGGATCGAACACGCGTCACCGGGGAAATCCGCTGCGCGGCGCGCCCGTACGCGCCTGAGGCGGCGCTTGCAACCGGCTGGCCCGTATTGGTCGTCGCCGCCTGCCGCCATCATACGCAGGGCGTCTCAGCGGAAGGGCGCGGGGAGATCCCGCTACGTACCGCCCCGCCACCAAGCACTATCGGGGCATCGACTCGCCGGGTTCGTCATGCCGCGTACCTTCCTGGCGCATTTTCCAATCGTTGATCGCGCGCCGTCTCTGAGCCGGCGACATCAGCAGATACTCGTTCATTATCGTCAGAAATTCCTTGCGCGACCGCTCTGACAGCGCCGCGAATTCGATCAGCAATGCGAATATCTTCCCCAAGTGACGCATGGTCTTCCCCTCCAGTGTGATTTGAAATGTGCACTGCGACCGGCGCAGGCACTCTGCCTCTGTTATGTCGGACACGCGTTGCTGGGTTCCGTGTTGCCGGTTACTTATCATGCAGTGCCGCCTCGCGATCGGCCGGCTCGCTCGCCGCGCTTTCCGGCGCAGCATCGCACCGCTGCCACACGGACGCGAGCGCGCCACGCAGGTGTGCGAGCGTCACGGGTTTCGTCAGGACGCGCCGCACGCCTGCCGTCATGTAGCGGCGCATGCCATCGGGCGACACGTGCGACGTGATGACCAGTACGTCGCACGCGGCACCTTGGTCGCGCGCGGCTTCCGCCAGCTCGTGCGCGCGCAGATCGGGAAGATCGGCGCCGATCAACAGCACGTCCCAGTCACCGCCGGCCAGCGATTCGAGCACCGCGCGCCCGGACCCGACCTCGGCCACCGTGCAGCCGAGTGCATGCAGCTGCTCGCGGAAAATCGACCCGTCGACGGCTTCGTCGCGAGCGACCAGCACGCGCGGCGCACGGGCGACGGACGGCTGTGGCCGCGTCAGCCCGGCGCGCCGCCGGCCGGGCATGACGAGACGCGCAAGCTCGCCAGCGGATGAAGCGGCGATCGCGCTTTCACCGCGACACGACACGCAGTACGACAGCGCGGCGCACAGGCCGCCGAGCGAATAACTCGATACGCGCACCGTGCCGCTCGCACGGTGCGGTTCGAGCGGGCCGTCGCGCGTGGCGAGGATCAGCGGCGCACAGCCGCGCAGGTTGCCCAGTTCGGCGTGCGACCAGGTGTCGGGATCGCCGATCAGCACGACCGGCCCCGCCAGATCGCCCGGCAGGCTCGACAGGTTGTCGTACACGTCGACGTCGAATCCCCATGCACGCAGGTGCGGCAACGCGAATTCGCGCCATTCGCGATGCGCGGCAACGAGCGTCAGAGCACATGCATGCGTGTGCACGCCGTGCGGCCGGCCGGGCACCGCGACGTCCGCGCCGAGCGGCAGACGGATCGTGAAGCGACTGCCGACACCCGGCTCGCTCGCCACGTCGATGCTGCCGCCCATCGCCGCGACGAGGCGATCGCACAGCGCGAGCCCGAGCCCCGTGCCGCCATAGCGCCGCGTGATCGACGTATCGACCTGCGTGAACGCCTTGAACAGCTTGCGCCGATGCTCGGCGGCAATGCCGATGCCGGTGTCCTCGATCGCGACCGACAGCACCGGCGCGTCGTGGCCGTCCGCAACGACTGCCACGCGCACGGTCACGCGGCCCGCGCTCGTAAACTTGATCGCGTTGTTCAGCAGGTTGCCGAGCACCTGCGCGAATCGCGTCGGATCACCGCGCATCCGCTGCGTATCGGCCGCGTCGACTTCACAGAACAGTTGCAGGCCCTTCGCCTTCGCGATCGGCGCGAACGCGCTCAGCTCGCGTGCGACCGTCGCGATCACGTCGAACTCGATCGACTCGACGCGCATCGCGCCGGCCTCGATCTTCGAGAAATCGAGAATGTCGTTGACGAGCGCGAGCAGGCTCGTCGCCGACGTGCGCAACGTGCCGATGCGGCCGTGCTGGACCGCATCGAGCGCCGAGCGTTCGAGCAGTTCGAGGTTGCCGAGGATCACGTTCAGCGGCGTGCGGATCTCGTGGCTCGTCGCCGCGAGGAACGAAGATTTCGCGGCATTGGCCGAATCGGCCGCGCGCACGGCCTCTTCGAGCTTCTGCATCAGCTGGTGCTTCGCGGTGGTATCGGTAACCGCGGCGATCAGCACGTCCGCGCCCTGATAGCGTGCGCCGCACGCGATGAATTCGAGATGCAGGTGCGCGGCTTCGCCGCCGCCGATCACGAGATCGTCGTGCAGCACGCGGCCCGCGCCACCGCTCGCGACGTGCGCCTGCCACGCGGTGGCCATCTGGTTCGACAGCTCGCGATGATCGCCGCCGTTGCGGGCGACCATCTCCCTGAACGCGGGACTCGCCAGCATGCAGCGCCCGTCGTCGCGCGCGATCAGCCCAAGGCCGATCGGCGCCATCTCGATCACGCTGCGGCACAGCGCCTCGCTGTCGACCACGCGCTGCGAGCGCGCATAGAGCGGCGCGAATTCGCGCCGGTGAAAGCGCAGCAGCAACACCCACATGACCGCGAGCGTCAGCAGCGTCGCCGCCATCAACGTGCCGGCCGAACGCGCGACACCGGACGCGACATCGGCCCACGACAGCGCGTATGCGAAGGTCCAGCCGGTCGATTCGAGCTTGCCGTGAAACAGCAGGAAACCGTCGCGGAACTCGGGCGAGCCCGACGACGCGCCGCCGCGCCACGGCGCCAGCTTCAGCAGGCGCGTCGCGCGGCCGGCGTCGCCCACGGCGGGATCCATCGCGACGAGCCGGCCGTCGGCCGTCGTGATGGAGAACGCGCCGTCGGGCCGATAGTCGGCCAGCCATGACAGCAGGTACTCGGGCGGATATTCGGTCACGAGCACGGCAAACGTCTTGCCGTTGTCGTGCGCCTCGGCCGCGATCCGGATGCGCGGCTGCCCCGACACGGGATCGGTAAACGGCGCGAGCCAGCGCACGTGCGGACGGCTATCGACGACACCCGGATACGCGCGCTCGAAATCGATGCGCAGCGCGTCCAGCACGCGTGCGCGATCGTCGGGCGACACCAGCGCGGGATCGTCGCGGTTCTGGTTCGGCACCAGCCCGAACATGCCCGTGCGCGTGCTGTAGTGGTAGCCCTCCAGCGTGCGCCCGCGATTGATCGAGCTCGCCGCGCAGATGCGCGCCAGCAGCACCGACAGCGACAGGTAGCGCGCCACCTCGATGCGATCGCCCGTCTGCCCCGGCACGCCGAGCAAAAGCGATGGATGGGGCCGGATCGCGATACGCTGGTCGTCGCCGAAGAACGCATCGACGACCGACTCCGGCGCGCTATCGGCCTCGCGCCAGATCAGCTGCGCATTCGCGACGCCGTTGCGGAACGAGGTTTCGCTCACCTGGATCTCGTTGAGCGTCTGCTCCAGCCCGTTCAGGTAGTTGCGCCGCTCGCCCTCGACATGCCCCGAGACGATCGCCGTCATCCCGAGACCGCATGCGATCAGGACCAGGATGGTAACGACGATGCCGCCACCGAACACGGAAATGCTCAGATAGCGGCGAAGGGATTGAAGCGGACTCTGCGGCATGACGCGCGACGAGGGTCGCGCCCTCGAACGATGCCGATTCGATGCGCGACGCCTGGCCGGAATTCACCATGGAAAAGATGGAATGAATTCCGACGATGCCAAACGGGTATGGGAGCGTCCACCCCAAATGAACCGTTTCGTACAGGTCAGATTCTATTGAGAAGATATTTAGAACTTGACCGAGATTTGATGTGGAAAAAAGTGGCGTTAGGACGCATCCCGGTTGCACGTCGGAACATGCGACGCGCAATCGGGAGGAAGAGGAGGCGAGGAAAAAGGCGGGGGCGGGCCATCAAGCGGCATACCCCCACGGAAGCGCCGCTCAGGCGGCGAGGCACATCGGCGGCCGTCGAACGACGGCAGGTCAGTTCTGCGTGAGCGGGTTGAGCGTCGTGCACAGGAACCCCGTGCAGTTCGCCGGCTTGAAATAGAACGACGCCATCACCGGCGTGGGAACGCCGAGCGCGAGATCGCTCAGATACGCGGTACCCTGAGCGCCGAACGTGTTCGACTGCTGGACGAAGCTGGCGCCGGTCGACTGGATCGCGGCCGACTGGTACGTGAAGGTCGGCGACTGAGTCTGGTCCTTCACGTAGACCCACGAGATCGTGCTGCCGAACACCATCGCGCCCTTCGCGCGATAACCCTTCGCACCTTCGCTGTTGGCCTGCGCGATGAAGTCGCTGACGCTCGTCGTCGGCGCGAGCGCATCGTACGTGTAGGTTGCGCTCGACGCGTTGTTCTTCATGTACACGTTCGACTGCACCGAGCCGATCACCATCGGGCCCAGGAACCAGTAGCCCGACTGGCCCTGGCCGTTCGCCTGCGTGAGGAACGCGTTCGGGTCGGCCGGCAGGCCGGTCGTCGTATACGCGTAGGTGGCCGACGAACCGCCATCCTTGCGATACAGGTAGCCGTACGTGAGCGGCCCTTCGTAGCGATAGCCGTTCGTGCCCTGCGTGTTGGCCTGGTTGAGGAAGGTCGTCCAGTCGCCCGGCGCGGATTGCAACTGGTACGTGTAGGTCTGCACGGTGCCGTCGTTCACGAAGATCGAGCGCGAGCCGCCGTCGGACGGGGCGTAGTAGTAGTCGCCCAGATAGCGGTAACCCTTCGCGCCTTCGCTGTTGAGCAGCGTCAGGAAGCTCGCCTGATCCGCCGCGGTCGGCTGCGCGTCGTAGCGCAGCGTCAGCGTGCCGCTGCCTGAGCCGCCGGAGCTGCCCGACCCACCCGAGCCGCCGCTACCGCCGCTTCCCGTTCCGCCGGAACCCGTGCCGCCGGTGCCGCCGTTGTTGCTCGTGCCCGATCCGCCGCCGGACGACGCAGGTGATGAATTGTCGTCGCCGCCGCAGGCGGTCAGCGCGAGACAGGTCAATGCGATCAATGCAACGGCTTTCATCGGAATCACCTCGAAACGAACAGGACAAACAGGACGAACGAAGCCGGCGCGCGCGGCTCACGCCGCACGCACGGACGCTTGCGAAGCGGAAACCGGCCGGCGGCGCACCGCCGGCCCTGGACGTCAGTTGACCTGGAGCTGGCCACCGCGGCCGAGGCCGCCCTTGACGTCCTGCGCCTTGTAGCTGCGCAGTGCGACGACCATCTTGTTGTACGCGTCGATGAACGCGACGACGGTCGCCTTGCCTTCCGGCGTCGACGAGAAGCCCGCGAGCGCACCGCCCACGCCGCCGCCGAAGCCGCCCAGCGCGGCACCGTAGTTGGTCGCCGTCGAGCTGCCTTCCGATGCCGCGATCTGCACGGCCGAGCGCACGTCGAACAGCGTCAGCGTGACGACCGATGCCTTCGTCTGCAGGTGGCCGGCCACGGCCGCCACCGCGCTGTTGCCGATCAGCCCGCCGATCATGCTGCCGATGCCGCCGATCGGCGAATCGTTGATGACGATCTGCGGTTCCATGTAGTAGTCGGCCGCGACACGCTGGCCCTTCTGCTGCTTCGAGCCCGCGCGGTATTCGCCCGAGTTGCGCTGCAGTTGCGTGATGCGCGACAGGCGCGCGTCGCTCTTCTGGTTGCCGATCGACGTGATCACGAAGCAGTTCGACTGCTGGACGGCCAGGCGCAGCAGCGGGTCGATCGTCGTCATCTTGGTCGCGCTGCCGAACGGGCCCCACCAGTCGGCATTGCGGCCGTCGTCGACGGCGATCGTGCCGAGCGGCGACGCGCAGCGCTGCAGCCCCGTGTCGGCGCCGGCGCTCGTGCCGCCCGCGGCGGCACCGGTCACGCCCGCGTTCTGACCGCCGGGCGTCACGACGCCGCCGCAGCCCGCCACGGACGCGCAAAGCGCTGCGACCAGCGCACCTTGAGTGAGACGTTGGGAAAGGTTGGTCTTCATGTCGTTGTCGATCGATTAGAGTCGTTGTTCGGCTTATGTGTTCGTGCGAACTTCGATAAGCCCCCCGGGCTGGCGCGCGATGGTGGTCTCCCCGCTGCTGCCCCCGTTGCTTCAGGCCCGGTCAGTAGTACCAGTACGTCTGCTGCCAGACGCCGTAGTACGGATAGCCCGAGTACCAGTAGCCGTAATAGACGTCACGCCACTGCGTGCGCCATTTCCAGTCTTCTTCGTCTTCCTTCTTGGCCTTGCGTGCAAGGTCGAGCAGCTTCTTCGACTCCTTGTCGCCGCGGGCGGCCGCGATCGACAGCCACTTCTCCGCTTCGCGCGCGTCGGAGCCCATTTCCTCGAGGCCGAACAGGTAGAAACTGCCGAGCGCCTTCTGCGCCTGCAGGTCGCCGCGCTCGGCGGCCTCGCGCATCCACTTGAGGGCCTGGTAGCTGTCCTGGCGCACGCCGTCGCCGCGGAAGTAGCGCAGGCCGAGGTCGTAGGCGGCCTTCGGCTGGGTCTTCGCGGTCTGCTTCAGCGCGGCGATGCGCGGATCTTCCCGGTCTTCCGAATCGTCCCTTTTTTGATAGGACACCTGATCTTTAGGGCGGTCGGAACATCCTGTGTCGTCGCAGATCCGCACCGTGTTGGCGGTGACGGACGGATCCTGCGCGCACGCGGCCAACAGCAACAGCAGCCCCGGTGCGAGTAGACGGCGGAACATTGGTACTTTCCTCAAGTTTTATTGGCGCCGCAATTCTTCGAGCCTTTCACCCCCGTGAGCGCGCACCCGGTTGCGCGCGGCGCAGCGGATACAATCCGCCAACGCCGACACGCTATCCAAGGCTCTCTCAGGTTCTCTCTTCGAATCGTTCAGTCACCGCTTCATTGTTGTCGCTTTTCGTTGTACCGGCTCCCGCCGGCTGCGATCTCCAAACATGACGCGACAAACAAAGGTGACGTGGTGAGCAATAATAATGGAGAAAAACAGCATGTCAAGGTGATTCGCTTTTTCAAAGTTTGCGTGTCGCGTCAGTTTTGATATGCTCTCCCTCGCCAAAAACCCTTGGAGACCCCATCGAGATGTCCAACAGCGAGCAGGCCAACGTCGATCTGATCACCGCCAACAAGGTGCGCGACCTACTGAACCGGAACGGCATTCCGCCGCGAAGTCACAACACGACGATCGCGAACGTGCTCGGCCTCAGCTTCTCCGTCGTCACCCGCAAGATGAAGGGCCTGATCCCGTGGAACCTGTCGCAGTTGCAGGACATCGCGACGCATTTCGGCGTGCCGCCCGCGATCCTGCTCGACGACAAGGGCACGCAACCGGCCGCCGCCGAGATGATCGACGCGACGCTCGTGATCGAGTCGCGGCGCTTTCGCTGCCGCGCCGCGATCTCGACCAAGGCCAGCAGCCAGATCGAGACGGACTTCGTCGCGCTGCAGTGGCAGGGCGAGTGGCTCATCACCGAGCGTCAGCACGCGCGCGAGGGCCGCACGTATCCGGTCGACGTGATCGAGCTGCGCTCGACCCAGCCGAACGTGTATGCGGCGCGGATCGCCGTGGTCGACGATTCGCAGGACGTCGCCGAAACCGTATGTGAATATTTCATCGAAAAAGGCGTGAACGCGATTCCGTACTTCGACGGCGCATCGTTCCGCAAGGCACTCGAAGTAGAGGATTTCGACGGCTACATCCTCGACTGGATGCTCGGCGACCAGACCGCCGCCGAACTCGTGCGCGGCATCCGCTCGAGCGAGAACAGCGGCGCGCCGATCTTCCTGCTGACCGGCAAGATCTCGACCGGTGAAGCGAGCGAAGACGAAATCGCGCACATCGTGTCGCACTACAACGCACGCTGCGAGGAAAAGCCGGTGCGCCTGCCGATCCTGTTCGCCGAAGTGGCGCGCGAACTGAAGATCACGCTGCCGGCCGCGGCCGCCGCGAACTGAGACCGGAAACACAAGCCACCACACAACACGACAAAACCGAGGGAATGACATGCGAATTCCGACCATCTGGACCAAGGGCCTGCTGACGGCCTGCCTGCTCGGCATGGCCGCCGCGGCGTGGGCCGCCTCGTCGTTCACGTTCACCGTCGACGGCAGGATCGACAGGCACAACCAGCCGGGCAAGACGGCCTACGTCTTCTCCGAACAGGCGCTGATGGCGCTGCCCCAGCACACGATCGTCACGTCGACGAGCTGGACACCGAAGGCGACCTTCACCGGCCCGCGCCTGTCCGACATCCTGAAGACCGTCGGCGCGCACGGCACGCAGATCGAGTTCCGCTGCATCGACGAGTACACGTTCACGATTCCCGTGTCCGACGCCGATCGCTACGGCGTGATCCTCGCGCGGACGATGAACGGCAAGGTGCTCGACAACGACAACTACGGCCCGCTGTGGATCATGTACCCGCGCGACCAGTATCCCGACGAACTGAAGACGCCGCTCGGCGAAGCCAAGTTCGCATGGCAGATCATCGGCCTGACGGTGAAATGAAACGCGGGCGATGGAAAAATAGAAAAATCATCCTGGTCCTCGGCTCGCTGTGGATCATGGGGTTCGCCGCGTGGGCGTTCCTGCTGTGGGACCTCCTCGCCACCTCGGTCAACGAAGGCGTACTCGAGGGGCCGCGCGAAGGCGTGTTCTGGACCGCTGCGCAATACCGGAACGTCTATACGCGGTTCGACCGGCAACTGATCCTCTACGCGACGCACGAGGACGACGACTTCAATCACGTCCAGATGCAGCTCGACAGCCTGTCGGTGTCGTTCGGCTTTCTGCAGCGACCGTCGGAAGTGTCCCAGTACTGGCTGCGCATCCCGCGCGCGCGCAACGAGATCGACGCGCTCGGCGAATTCATGACGCGCCTGAAGCGCGACGTGCCGCCGTTGCGCGATTCGCCGCAGCGCGCACGGCAGGTGATCGACGACGTGAATGCGTACTGGCCGAAGGTCAACGGCCTCGCGAACTATTTCCGCGCGATCGAGATGGCGCAGCGCGACTTCACGTTCCATCAGCTGAAGGAAAAGCAGCGCGCGATCCTGATCCTCGGCATCGTGCTCGGCGTCATCCTGTGCGCGTTGTTCCTGCTGCTGTTCTATACGATGCGCACGCGCGACGACCTGCTCGAACGGCAGGACGCGGCGCTCGACGCGGAACGCAAGGCGTCCGATCGTGCATTCGAGATGATCGAGGCGAAGAACGCGTTCCTCGGGATGGTCAGCCATGAGTTGCGCACGCCGCTGCAGGCGATCTGCGGATCGGTCGAGATCCTGCTCGCGCGCCCGCAGTCGGACGCGAACCTGAAGACGATCCGGCGGCTGCAGAATTCCGCGCTGTCCCTCGAGGCGCTCGTCAAGGACCTGACCGACTACATCAAGCTGCGCTCGACGAAACGTCTCGCCGAGCTGGATACCGTCGCCATCGCGCCGCTGCTGGCCGAAGTGCTCGACCCGCTGCGCGAGAAGATCGCGGCCAGGCGGATCGTGGTCACGCAGCAAGTCGAGCCGCACGACCTCGCGATCCGCTCCGATCGCAAGCTGCTGCGCCAGGTGCTGTCGAACCTGATCGAGAACTCGGTCAAGTACACGCTTGGCGGCTCGATCGACGTGTCGATCACGCTCGCCGACGCGCCGGCCGGCCAGCAATTGAAGATCGCCGTGCGCGACACGGGCGCCGGCATCGCGAAACAGCACCTGTCGAAGATCTTCGAGCCGTTCTATCGCGCGAACGACGCGGTCGGGCTGCATGTGGACGGAATCGGCATGGGGCTCGCCGTCGTGCGCGAAATCGTGACGACGCTGCGCGGGCATGTGGACGTGCGCAGCACGGTGGGCGAAGGCAGCGAGTTCGTCGTGACGCTGCCGGCCGAAGTGCCCGGCATCGACACCGCCGGCAACGCGGCCGGCGACGCGCCCGCGCTGCCGCACGCGGCCGCATACCGCGGCCGGCGCGCGCTGGTGGTCGACGACGACGACAACGCACGCGAAACGCTCGGCGCGATGCTGTCGGCGCTCGGCATCGACGTCGATCTGTGCAGCACCGGACAGGAAGGCGTCGCGCGCTTCGGTGCGAGCCGCTATGACATCGTCGTGCTCGATCTCGAGCTGCCGGACCTGAGCGGTTTCGACGTCGCACGGCGCATTCGCGCGGTGGCGCAACCCGACGACGACGGCCGGCATCCGGCGATCCTCGGCGTCAGCGCGTATGAATCGGCTGCGCTCGGCGAAAACAAGCGGGTATTCGACGCATTCCTGCCGAAGCCCGTCCACCTGCGCGAACTCGGCGCGCTCGTCGAGAAACTGCTCGCGTAAGCCCGCGATGCCGTGTGCGCACAGGCACCGCATTGCGAGCCGCGCGCGGCGTCACCCGTCGAGACTCATTCGCCGATCAGATGCAGCACGATGTCGCGCCGGTGCGCGGCGCGGCGATGCTCGAACAGGTAGATGCCCTGCCACGTGCCGAGCACCATGCGTCCGTGCTCGACCGGGATCGACAGCTGTACCTGCGTGAGCGCCGTGCGCAGATGCGCGGGCATGTCGTCGGGCCCTTCGGTGTCGTGCTCGTAGCGCGTGGCGTCCTCCGGTGCGAGCGTCGCGAAGTAGCGTTCGAGATCGCGCTGCACCGACGGATCCGCATTCTCCTGGATCAGCAGCGACGCCGACGTATGGCGGCAGAACACGGTGAGCAGGCCGGTGCGGATCGCCTGCTGGTCGACGAACGCACGCACCTGCGGCGTGAATTCGACGAGGCCGCTGCCGCGCGTGTCGACGCCGATGTGCGTGAGGGCCTGTTGCATCTCGGTGACCTCAGGCCAGCGCGGCAAAGCCGTCGGCTTCGATCTGCTTCGCGTCGGCCGGGCGCACGACGCGCGCGACCTCGACACCGTCGCGCAGGAACACCAGCGTCGGCCACAGCTTCACGCCGAACGAACGGCCGAGCGGGCGGCCCGGGCCATCCTCGATCTTCAGGTGCCGCACCGCAGGATGCGCGGAGAACGACGCGACGATCGCGGGCTGCGCGCCCGCGCAGATCCCGCACCAGTTCGCGCCGAATTCGATGACGGTTGCGCCGCCCAGTGCGTCGACTTCCGCGCGCGTCGGTGCATTGGCGGTATAGCGTTGCTCGGTATCCATCGGGCCCTCGTGTGCGTTGGCGGAACGTGGCCGCGCCCGCGTGCGTGGTGCGGCGGTCGCGGCCTGCGATTTCCTACTCTAGCGGAAAAGCGCGCGCGATGCCGGCCGGCCCGTTGCGGCGCCCACGCCGCCTGCGCCCCCTCCGGAATGACACGACAAGATTCGGAGCGCCGCGCCGCCGCGACAGGATCAGCATGCGGACTGATCCGTCACCAGGGGCACCCGCCATGAATGCGCCGCATTGCGTCACCGAACCGAACATCCTCTATTTCGGCACGCCCGTCGTGCTGGTCAGCACGCTGAATGAAAACGGCACGCCCAATCTCGCGCCGATCTCGTCCGCGTTCTGGCTCGGCTGGCGCGGCGTGATCGGCATCGCCGCCCGCTCGCAGACCACCCGCAACCTGATGCGCACCGGCGAATGCGTGCTGAACCTGCCGTCGTCGGCGCAGGCGGATGCGGTCGACCGGATCGCGCGCACGACGGGCACGCATCCGGTGCCCGACGGCAAGCGCGCGAGAGGCTACGTATTCGAACCCGACAAGTTCGGCACGGCCGGGCTCACCGCAACCGCGTCGCAAACCGTCGCGCCGCCGCGCGCGCTCGAATGCCCGGTGCACATGGAAGCAGTCGTCGCGGCCACGCACGGGATCGGCGACGAGGCGCCGGACCTGCGCGGCCATATCCGCGTGTTCGAGTTGCGCATCCAGCGCGTGCACGTGCATCCCGACCTGCTGATGGACGGCTACGCCGACCGCATCGATCCGGACAAGTGGTCGCCGCTGATCATGAGCTTCCAGAAGTTCTACGGGCTGGAGCCGCGGCAGGTGCATGCGTCGCGGCTCGCGGAGATTCCGGAGCGCGCGTATCGCAGCCCCGACATCGAACGTTCGCGTGAAGCGGGCATGTTGACCGGCGCCGGACGGTAACGAAGCGCCCGGCGCATTCGCAGTGAACCGGGCGCTTCGTCATGCCTCCACCGGCGGTAGCGAGGCGGCTGCGCCGACCCCGCACCGCCTCGTTCCGCCTCGCACTGCCGGCCCTGTGCATCGCGATGCCGATCGCGCGGATCGACACTGCGAGCCTATTCCGCCTCGCGGCCCGCCATGCGTTCCATCCACTGCTCGAACGCGGACACCGCGGCATCGTCGGCACGATCGGCGTTCGTCACCAGCATGTAGTCGTCAGCACGCCATACGGGCGACGCGATCGGACACACGAGGCGCCCCTCGGCGAGATCGCGCCCGATCAGCGGCAGCGATGCCAGGGCCACGCCGAGCCCCTCGATGGCCGCGCCGAGCTGAAGATTCACATGATCGAATTCGACATGACGCGCGGCGCGCAGATCGGAAGCCCCCGCTTCCTGCAACCAGTGCGACCAGGCGGAGCGCGTCGTGGCCGAATGCAGCAGGGTGTGATGGCGCAGGTCGGCCACGCCCTGTATCGGATGCCGGCGCAGCAATGCGGGATTGCAGGCCGGCACGCGCAGGTCGGGCATCAACGGGCGCGATACGACGCCCGCGCCCTGCTCGGGACCGGAACGAACACCGATATCGAAAGCGTCGGCGACATAGCGCAACTTGCGCGATGTCGTCGACACCCTCACGTCGATGTCGGGGTACCGCGAATGGAAATCGGCGAGCCGCGGCAGCAGCCAGCACAGCGCAAAGCTCATCGGCACATTCACGCGCACGACGCCCGATATCCGGTGCTTGAACGTGTCGTGGCGCAGCCGCCCCACCGCGGTACCGAGGCGCTCGAACACGTGGCTGACGTCGTTCAGCAACGCGGCCCCTTCGTCGGTCAGCACGACACCGCGCGGACGACGGTCGAACAACGGCAGGCCGAACCAGTCCTCCAGCAGCCGGATCTGCTTGCCTACGGCCCAGTGGGTGACATGCAGTTCCACCGCCGCCCCCGCGAAGCTGCCGTGCCGCGCGACCGCATCGAAAGCGCGCAGCGCATTGAGCGGAGGCAACTCGCCCCGATGCTTCGCCGTGTCCTGGTTGTCGTTCATGACGTGACTTTTTCTCTCCGTTGACGCGATTTTAGTTCAATTGAAATGGCCGCTGCGTCACCCATAAAATTGACACATCGAGCGTGAAAACGATGCCACGAGCTGCTTCCACCGACCGCTCGCACGGAGCAAATGACGATGCGCCTGCCGGTTTTTTCCCCTCCCGCGACGCGGGAGACTGCGCCACCCCGACGGCGCGTGCTGTGGCTGTCCTGCATTGCGCACGCAATGCACGATGGCTATACGGACATGATCTACGCGCTGCTACCCGTGTGGCAGTCGGAATTCGGGCTCGACTTTGCGGCCCTGGCGATCCTGCGCGGCATCTATGCCGGCACGATGGCGACGCTGCAGTTGTCCGCGGGGCGCCTCGCGCAATACCTGGGCAGCGGCACGACCCTCGCATTCGGCACACTGCTCGCCGCGCTCGGTTATGCGCTCGCGGGCCTGTCGGGTGGCCTGCTCGGTCTGGGCGTGGCGCTGGCGATTTCGGGCGGCGGATCCAGCACGCAGCATCCGATCGCATCGGGCGCCGTCTCCCGCCTCTATGGACGCGACGCGAGAGGCCCGCTGAGCATCTACAACTTTGCCGGCGATCTGGGGAAATCCGCACTGCCGGCCGCCATTTCGCTGCTCGTGACCATGATGCCGTGGCGTCACGCGCTATGGATCGTCGCCGGATTGGGCTGCGTCGTGGCCGCCGTCATCGCGCTCTGGTTTCCCGCCGTGCCGCGTGGCGCCGGCAAGACGGCGGCCAAAGAACAGGCGTCCGCTCAACGCAGCGGCACCGGAGGAAGCGGCTTCCCCACGCTGTTTTCGATCGGCGTGCTCGATACGGCGGTACGCATGGGACTGCTGACATTCCTGCCTTTCCTGCTCAAGGCGAAAGGTGTCTCGCCGCAACTGCTGGGAACGGCGCTTGCGCTCGTTTTCATAGGCGGGGCGGCCGGCAAATTCCTGTGTGGCTGGTTGGGCGCGCGCCTGGGTATGGTCAGGACGGTGCTGCTCACGGAGGGGGGGACAGCCGCGTGCATCGTCGCGGTGATGTATCTCCCGTTGGCACTTGCCATGGTGCTGCTGCCGATTCTGGGTATGATGCTCAACGGCACTTCGTCGGTGCTGTACGGAACCGTTCCGGAGATGTCCGCACCCGAGCGCACCGAGCGCGCATTCGCGATCTTCTACACGGGGACGATCGCATCCGGCGCGATATCGCCTGTTCTCTACGGTTTCCTGGGCGACAGGATCGGTGTGCATGGCGCCACATATGCGACCGCGCTGACCGCCCTCGCGATTTTTCCGCTCGCCCTCGCACTGCGCCCGCATCTGGCGGATGACTGAACAGGATGAACACCATGACGAACGCTGACTACCCGACCGTCGCCCTCGTCGGTCCGGGCGCAATCGGAACGACCGTCGCCGCGGCCCTTCATGAAGCCGGCCGCACGCCGGTGATCTGCGGCCGCTCGGCGCACGAACAGTTGAAGCTGCGCTTCGACGGGGGCGAAATCGTCTTGCCCGGGCCCGTACTGACCGATCCGCACGCGGTCGAGGAGAAGTTCGATCTCGTGTTCGTTGCGGTCAAGTCGACGCAGATAGCGAGTGCGGCACCCTGGGTCTCCGCGCTATGCGATGCGAATACCGTCGTCTGCGTGCTGCAAAACGGCGTCGAGCAGAAAGCCGCGTTCGCGCCGTATGCGGCCGGCGCCACGGTCGTGCCGTCGATCGTCTGGTTTCCGGCGCAGCGCGAATCGGGCGCATCGGTGTGGCTGCGGGGCAAGCCTCGGCTCACCCTGCCCGATACGCCGGCGAGCAACGTGGTGGTCACCGCTTTGCACGGCACGCGCTGCGCGCCGGAGGTGGCGGAGGACTTCATCTCGCTCGCGTGGCGCAAGCTCTTGCAGAACGCCGTGGCGGGACTCATGGTGCTGACCGGTCGCCGCGCCGGCATGTACACGCGAAGCGACATCACCGAACTGTCGCTCGCCTACCTGCGGGAATGTCTCGAGGTCGCGCGGGCGGAGGGCGCGAAGCTGGGCGATGACGTGCCGCAGGAAATCGTCGATGGATTGCATGGCTTTCCGCCCGATTTAGGGACGTCCATCCTTGCCGACCGACAAGGCAACCATCCGCTCGAATGGGACTGCCGGAACGGCGTCGTGCAGCGCTACGGACGAACGCACGGCATTCCGACGCCGATCAGCGATCTGGTCGTTCCGCTTCTCGCTGCCGCCAGCGATGGTCCGGGCTAGGGCCTGTTCACGCTAATAACGGGCTTGCGCCGGCCCCCAGAAGGGCGCTTCGTCAACGGTGTGAACCCGAGTGTCGACGGCGAGATGTCGCTGCGATGACCTCCCGCCAGGACGCTTACTCTGCCGCCCGGTGATACATCGCAACGTAGCGAGCCCGGGCAATCACTTTTCCGTGCATCTGATATGCAACGAGGGCCGGGCTCGACGTGGCGTTCACGTCGATACTCGGAACAGAGAGCGCCGATGCCGTCACGACGTATCGGTGCGACTCTCCCTGAGGCGGGCAAGGTCCGCCGTATTTCGCCGCACCGAAGTCGGTCAGCGTTTCGACGGCCCCGGCAGGCATCCGCTTCGGATCGCCGGAGGCGCCCTTTTCGATCGATTCTTCGGATGCCGGAATATTGACGACGCCCCAATGCATCCAGCCCAGTCCGCCCGTCGGGGCGTCGGGGTCGTGAATGGTCACGACGACGCTCTTCGTTCCGTGAGGAAGATGGGACCACGAAATGCGTGGCGAGACGTTTCCGCCGTGGCAGCCAAATCCGCCGTAGACCTGTTCGTTCTCGAACCGGCCATGGTTCAGGTCGTCGACTTTGACGGAGAACGTTCCCGCGACAGCGACGGTCGGCACGATCGACAAGAGCATCGCGGAGCAGAAGGTCGATCGCGGCAAGAAATTGAATGTCATGGTTGCTCCGTTGAAAAGGACGGCGTTTCCGCAGCAGGCAGGAACGATCCAGCCGAACGAAGCGGATAAGTTGCCGGCTTCGTTGCGGCAGATACGTCGGGTTCGAACATGAAACAAGCGTTGTACAACCCGCGCTCAAACAAATTGTAGATTTGGATTCCCGACGTCAGTAGCGTCGCCAACGCGTTCACCGTGTTGTCTTGATGGCAACAATTGACGACGGGGATGTCTTGAAATTGCGCTCGCGACTGTCACGCGAAGCGGCGGCGGCACGAGAAACAGGCATGGCAAACCGGACGACTGCGCGTCGCGGAGCATTCCCGCGTGCCCGCAATCGGCGCGCCGTGCGCATCTGCGATCGGATGATCAGACTCCGTGCAAATCGCCCGGTTGCGGCGGAAAGTGCATCACGGCGAATCAGATAACATACAGGCCGCCACCTTTCCACGATCAAACCGACGGAGTGTTTTCAGTGATTCAACCGACCCCTGTATTCAAGGACAACCTCGCGCAACTGCCGGCCATCGACGGTATCGCGCGCATCGATCTCGCCGGCGCGAACGGCGACGTGGTCGCGACCATCGAGAACCAGCCGGGCAAGCAGGGCTCGCTCGCGGTGTACAACTATCTGCAGCAGGCATTCGGCACGCTCGACGCGAAAGCGGCCGAGCACGGCCTCGCCGTGTTCGCCGAACATACGGCCGACGCACGCAACCGCCCGGGCGCGCACCCGAACGTCGATCGTCTGCTGGCGATCGTCGACGGCGGCGAAGCGCTGCGCATCGACGTCGTCGCGAAGGGCTGAGTCGTTGGCGGCACACGTGCGGAACACCGCAATCGTCGCATCCGTATCCGCTTCCCTGGAGATCGCCCGCGTGTCTCGCTTGAGTGCTCTGGCCTCGGGCCGCCGTTTCGCGACGGCCACCGCGATCACGGCCGTTGCCTGGGCCGCGCTCGGCGGCACGGCATCGGCCGCCCCGCTGCGGACAGCATCCGATATCGCCGGCGCGTCGCTCGTGCCGCTCGGCGTGCTGCCGCATTCGCCGGAGAACGGTTCGCTCGATCCGTTTTGCACGCGATATCGCGCGAAGACGACCACCGCGGCCGGCCGCGAAGTCGCGAAGCGCGACTGGATCGTGACGTCCGAGGCGCCGCTCGGGCGCTACACGGTCGTCACGTTCTCGAGCGGCTTCCGCGCCGGCACGAGCGCGATCTGCTTCGCGCGCAACGGCAACATCGGCGTATTCGACGGCACGACGCTCGTCGCGCTCGGCTATACCGCGCGCAAGGCCGGCTGGCAGCTCGGCTCGGTCGATCGGCTGGAAAACGGCGCGCTGCTGATCTGGGGCGGCGACGGCCCGGCACCGCCCGTCGGCGAACTGCATGAAGAGAACGGCGGCCTGCGCTTGACCGGCGTCGCCGCCGAAAGCACACACTGCAGCGGCCGCGCGGTCGTGCCGAACGTGTACGGCAAGCCGCTCGACGCGGCACGCAGGATCCTGATCGCGCACGGCTGGCAACCGCTGCCCCCGCGCGAGAAGCCGGAAGCAACGGATGGTGCGGCAACGCTCGCGAAGCACGGCATCTTCGAAGCCGAAGCGTGTTCGGGTACCGGCCTGGGGTATTGCGCGCTGCGCTACCGGAATGCAGCCGGCGTGCTCGGCGTGACGACGGTCGGCGGCGAGCCGGACAAGCCTTCGGCGAATACCGTGATCGACTACCAGGTCGCGTGCCGCAAGCAGGGGGTGCGCTGATCGCACGAGCATGTTGCACGCGTCATGCGATCCGCGCCGTCCGGCCATCGTCCGTTCGCTCGATTGACCGCGCTCACGTGCCCTCCTAAACTGACCTCCCTTTTACGCCGCACCGACAAAAGGGACTGCCATGATCGACTTCTCCACGCTCGCGCTGTTCTCCGGCGCATGTCTCGCCCTGACGGCCACGCCCGGCCCCGACATGCTGCTGATCGCGTCCCGCAGCGTGAGCCAGGGCCGGCGTGCAGGCTTCGCGACGCTCGCGGGCATTCAGGCCGGCACCTACTGCCACGCGCTCGCGGCCGCGCTGGGCTTGTCGCAGCTCTTTGTCGCGGTGCCGCTCGCGTATGACGCCGTGCGCTTCGCAGGCGCCGCGTATTTGCTGTATCTCGCGTGGAAGACCTTCCGTTCGGATGCGACCGCGCTGTCGCCCGTCGCGTCGCCACGCCGCCACTCGACCGCGACGATCTTCCGTCAGGGCCTGACGACGAACCTGCTGAATCCGAAGATGGCGTTGTTCGTGCTCGCGCTGTTTCCGCAGTTCGTGCGCCCCGAGCACGGTTCGATCGCCGTGCAGATTCTCGTGCTCGCGACGGTGCTGAACCTGATCGGACTCGTCGTGAACGGCGCGGTCATTCTTTCCGCGAGCCGGCTGAGCCAGCGGATCGGCGCGCGCCGCCGGCCGTCGAAGCTGCCTCAGTATCTGCTTGGGTCGGTGTTCGTCGGATTGGCGGCACGGCTTGCGGTGGCGGGGCGGCAGTAGTCGTAGCGGCCGCCCGATTCAGGTGCCACCCGAACGGCCAGGTTCAGGCCCGTTCTCGACACACCCGCGCGTATCCGCCACCACCCGCAACGCGTCGCTCTCGAGCAAGCTCGCCGGCGTCACCGTGCGGCGGCGCCACGGGATTCGCCCGAAATACCAGATTTTCCAGAAACCGAGCGGATGATCGGGATTCCGGCGCAGCAGCATGTCGAAGGTCTCGACGTCGCCGAGCACGATCCGCGTCGCATCGCGCACGACTTCGCGCACGAACCGCGAGCAGAACTGCCGGCGCGACGCGAGATTGAAACCCGTGTCGTAGACCACGCCGGTCCGGCGCATCGCCGCGTCGACAAGCCGCCGCCGCTGCTCTGCATCGAGCGGCTGCTTCAGCCGCGCGATCACGCATGCGCCGCGATCGGAGCGTGCGAGAAATCGCGACATCGTCGTCACGCGCGATAGCGGAAACGTGCTCTCCGCGATCAGCGTTTCACCGCCGCGCGCGCCGACGACGATGCCGACGTGATTCGTCCATGAGCGCGTTGCGCTCGCTACCTCGAGGAACGGCCGCACGGTCACACGAATGAACACGATATCGCCAATCTCCGGCGCGACCGGCAACGACACATCATGCGTTTCGGGAGAACCGACGGAGAAGAGGCGCCGCCGGCCCGCGCCGGGCGGGCGGATCATGAGCGGCTGGCGGCCGGTGTCGACGACCATACGGACCTCGCGCGAGTGGTGATGGCGCGAGCATGTCAGCAGCGGCCGGACTCCGCATCCGCTTCGTGTGCGAGGCCAGGTATTCGCGCCGCCCGGTGGCGGATTTCGATACCGGCGTGAAGCGGCGCGCGGGCGCCGCCGCCTTCAGCGCGTCGCGCCCAGCGCCACGCGCAGCCGTTCCATCAACTGCGTGTAGTGGCGCAGCACGTCGTCCCTCGGCACGACATTCGCCGTCGCGAAACGGTCGGACCACACCGGTTTCCACTCATACGAACCGTGCACGCTGCGGTCGCCGTCGGGCGCCTGGATCAGCGAGCGGATCCGCGCGTCGCGGCCCGGGCCCGTATGCATGTCGAACAGCGCGTGGATATACGTGTGATACGCGTCGTACACGTCGTCGTCGAACAGGTAACGATAGATGTGGAACGTGCGGTCGAGCTCGCGCTTCGCGCGGATCACGTCGTCCGGCGAGATGTCCTTCCAGTAGCCGATCCATGTGTAGAAGCACAGCAGCGCATTGAGCTGCGGCGCGACCGCGTCGTACAGCGCGAGCCGCTTCTCGATCAATCGCTGGTTGGTCCATTGCACCAGTTCAAGGCGCTTCAGCCGGCGCGCGACGAGCCAGCCGAGGCACGCGACCGACAACGGCGTCAGCACGCCGAGCACGAGCTTGACGATTTCCAGCGAATTCCACGGATTGTTGAATGGCTGCATGAATGGCCCGACAAGAAGGAACGTACCCGCGCCGGCGCATGACCCGGCGCGCGGTGCCGCCTGCCCGTTTGCGTCGACATTGACCGTTAGTTGCTTGCGCATCGAACGTCGCGCGACGACACGGGCGACATGCCCGAAGCGGCGCGATGCGTCAGTCTATCGGGCGATTGTCACCGAGCCGTGACCGTTCGTCGACCCGTCGTCGCAACTCCGCGCGCCCGCGTCGCGTTACGTCGGCAACGCCGACGTCAGCTTGACCTTCTGCATCGGAATGTCCGTCTTCACGCTCAGCACGCCCGGGATGCGCGTGAGGGTTTCCATCTGGAAGCGCCGGTAGTCGTCGATATCGGCCGCGACGACGCGCAGCAGGAAATCGCAGTCGCCCGCCATCAGGTGGCATTCGACGACTTCCGGCATCTGCTGGACGGCGTCGGCGAAACGGTTCACGGATTCCGCGTCCTGCCCCTTCAGCCACACGCGCGTGAAGATCGTCAGGCCCTTGCCGACTTTCGCCGGATTCAGCACGGCCACGTATTTCTCGATCACGCCGGCTTCCTCGAGCAGCCTCACGCGCCGCAGGCACGGCGACGGCGACAGTCCGACCTCGTGCGCGAGCTCCACGTTCTGCATGCGGCCGTCGCGCTGGAGCGCGCTCAGGATCCGGCGGTCGATGGCGTCAAGTTTCATTTGGCATCCAATTCCAAGAAATTCCAAAATCCTTCGTTCGATGCCAAATTCTCCGAAAATCATGGCCACAACGCAACCCGATTCGAGTCAAAAAAGCAGACAATCCCTCCCCCGAAGGAGGAGTAATGAGCAGTAGCGTTTCAACGTCGTCAGGGCTTCGCGACAAGCCCGCCTATGTCGCCGAGATGGGTCGCGGATTGCGCGCGGCGCTGCCCGTCATGCTGGGTTTCGTGCCGTTCGCGCTCGTGCTGGGCGCGCAGGCCGCGCAGAAAGGGCTGAGCCTGTTCGAAGTGCCGATGATGACCGGCATGAACTTCGGCGGCGGCTCCGAATTCGCGGCGATCCACCTGTGGACGTCGCCGCCGCACATCGCGCTGATCGTCGCGATGTCGTTCCTCGTGAATTCGCGCCACATCCTGATGGGCGCCGCATTCGAGCCGTATATCCGCCGCCTGCCGCGCCGCCGCGCGTTCTTCGCCCTGTTCTTCATGTGCGACGAAAGCTGGGCGATGTCGCTCGCCGACGCCCGGGCGCGCTCGGCCACCCACATCAGCGTGCCCTACTACGCCGGCATCTGCGTGGGGCTCTACCTGACGTGGATCTCGATGACCACGCTCGGCGCGGCGGTCGGCCCGACGATCGGCAACGTCGAGCAGTACGGCTTCGACATGGCGTTCACGGCCGTCTTCCTGGTGCTGCTGCGCGGGATGTGGAAAGGGATGCGCGCGAGCCGCCCGTGGTTCGTGAGCCTCGTCGTCGCGGCGGCCACGCACCTGGCCGTGCCCGGCGCATGGTACGTCGCGGCCGGCGCCTGCGCGGGGCTGATCGCCGCGCTGCTGTGGGAGCCGCGCGATGCCTGATTTCCCGGATCTCAACACGGTCGTCACGATCGTGCTGATGGCGTCGACGACTTACCTGTCGCGCATCCTCGGCTACGTGCTGCTGCGCAACCGCACGCTGAGCCCGCGCATGGCGTCGGTGATGGAGAACGTGCCCGGCTGCGTGCTGATCTCCGTGATCGCGCCGGCCTTCGTGTCGACGCGCCCGGCCGACCTGTTCGCACTGGCCATTACGCTGATTGCGGCGACACGCCTGTCGATCCTGCCGACCGTCATCGTCGGCGTCGTGTCGGCCGGCCTGCTGCGGCACCTGCTCGGGTAACGCGGGTAACGCCGATCCGACCCGCCGCATGCGCGGTCTGTCGAACCTGAGAACGGGCGCGCGATGCGCCCGTTTTCGCATGCGCGCACGGTGCAAGGCACTGCGTGGCACGACAGGCGTCGCGACGGGATGCTAGCCTTGCGGGGTGTACCCGCGATGCCATCTCCCCTCATTGCCTACCTGCGAGGATCGTCCCGATGCAAGAAACCCGCCCGCTGTTCGATCGTGTCCTGCTCACCAACGACGACGGATTCGACGCCCCCGGCCTTGAAGTGCTCGAACAGGTCGCCACGCAACTGGCGCGCGAAGTGTGGATCGTCGCGCCGGCGGAAGACCAGAGCGGCACGTCGCATTCGCTGAGCCTGCACGAACCGCTGCGCGTGCATCGCAAGGGCGAACGCCGTTTCGCGGTGCGCGGCACGCCCGGTGACTGCGTCGCGATCGCGATCAGCCACCTGATGAAGGATGCGCGGCCCGACGTCGTGTTGTCCGGCGTGAATCGCGGCGCGAACCTCGGCACCGAAACGGTGTTCTCCGGCACGGTCGGCGCCGCGATGACGAGCATGCTGGTCGGCGTGCCGGCCATCGCGCTGAGCCAGGCCTTCACCGATCGCAATGCGGTGCCGTGGGGCACCGCGCTGGCGCTCGCGCCGGACGTCATTCGCCGGCTCGTCGCCGCCGGCTGGGACAGCGATGCGTGCCTCAACGTGAATTTCCCGGCGCGGCCGGCCGAGGACGTGCGCGGCCTGAAGGTGACGAACCAGGGGGCCGGTACGCTGCAGGGCATCGAGATCGTGTCGGGCCGCGATCCGCGCGAGATCGACTATCACTGGCTGAAACTCGCTCGCGCGCCGCGTGAGGACGATCCGGATTCGGAAACGGTCGCACTCGGCGAAGGGTATGTCGCCGTCACGCCGCTGAAGTTCGAGCGCACGCACGACCAGGCGCTCACGCAACTGCGGTCGCGCCTCGGCTGATCCGCGTACGGAGGCTAAAAAGCGGTCGCGGCAATCGCGTGCATGATTCTTGCGCGCGGCTGTCCGGCCGCGACATTGCATCACGACATCACCGAATCGCCCCCACACCGCGACGCTGTATCCCCATATCACTTGCATCACTGCATCACCGCATCACCGCATCACCGCATCACCGCATCACCTCATCACCTCATCACCTCATCACCGCGTCACCGCGTCACTGCATCACTGCATCACCGCATCACCACTTCACCGCATCACGTCAGATTCATTCCCCCATCAAGCATCACGATCTCGCCCGTCACGTAATCAGACGCGACGAGCATCGCGACCGTCTGCGCGATGTCATCCGGCGCCGCCGCCCGGCGCATCGGCGCGCGCTCGCGCCAGAGTTGCTGCGCGTCCGTCCAGTCGGCCGTGAGCGGCGTATCGACGAGCCCCGGTGCGACCGCGTTGACGCGAATCGCCGGCGCGAGCGTGCGCGCGAGCAGCCGCGTCGTGTGATTGAGCGCGGCCTTCGCCGCCGCATAGGGAATCGACGCGCCCTTCGGCCGCACGCCCGCATGCGAACTGACGTTCACGACACACCCGGCACGCCCATGCGACGCCGCCTCACGCAGCGCGGCCTCCGCTTCGGCGACGAGCCGGAATGGCGCGATCACGTTGATCTCGTGCATCTCGCGCCACACGTCGGGCGTCGCTGCGGCAAGGTCGTCATGCGGAATCACGCGGCTGACGCCCGCGTTGTTGACGAGGACGTCGAGCCGCCCGTGCACGGCCAGTGCGTCGCGAATCAACCGCACGCGTTCGGCATCGTCGGCGAGATCGGCCTGCACGTAGGCCGCGCCGAGCTCGCGCGCCATTGCTCGCCCCACGTCCGCCGAACTGCGCGAATGCAGGATCACCGCATAACCGTCCGCCGCCAAGCGGCGCGCGATCGCCGCGCCGATGCCCGACGTCGATCCGGTGACGAGCGCGACCGGCCGATGCAGCCGCGACGCGCGCGGCTCGGCGACGGTTTCGGTTTCAGGTTCCGTTTCGGGAATCGGGGCAGAGATCGGCGGAAGCGGCGCGTCCATGTCGGGGAACCCTGTGAGTGGCGTTCCCGCATCATAAGCGCGACGACGTCTCCCGGACGCGAAAGTCACCGCGGCCACCACGAGGATCGCTCCGGCGAAGCCGAATCGGCCGGCCATCCATTCGCCGGCAACGCGCGGATCGCACAGCCGGGATCGCACCAGAACCGGTACACGCTCGGCGAGCGAGCACGCCCGCGAGCCGGGCCCGGACGCATCGGACACGGCGGCAATCAGGCCCGGACAGACCATCGCCGTGCCGAGACCGGGCAACACGCTCGCCACGAGCCGCCAGCCGCCAGCGCAACCGCCCCGTCAGCGCGGTCGGCGCACGTCTTGCCGCTGGCACCCGCATCCCGGCGACGATCAGCCCCTTGCGGCCCCAGCGGTCGCTCAGCGGCCCGGTGACGATCCGGCAACTTGCCCCATACGGCCGGACAGACGGCCTCAAGGATGCGATCCGCTCGAAACCGGCGCCGCCGGATGAAGCCATTCGGCCCGCGTCGAGGCGGGCCGCTTGCCGTTGCCTGCGGCTACTTCCCTGCCAACGTCAACGAAGGTGCGAGCGCGCTGTTCGGATCCTGACCGTTCCACTGGCTGACCCAACCATCGTTCGGCGTCGCCCCCATCACGAAATCGAGCGTGCCGCCGGCCTTCATCTCGTCGTAGGTGATGTACGGCCGATGCAGCGGCACGCCGTTCAGGCTCACCGACTGCACATAGCGATTGACCGACGACGGCGCGCCGCCGCCGGCCGTGTGCGCCGTCACGGTGAAGCGCCGCGACTTGCCGAACTTCAGCGCACCACCGTCTCCGCCGCCCGATGCAACCGGGATGTCGATCGTCGCTTCCGCGAACAGCGGCGTGCCAAGGTAGAACACGCCACCCACCGGATTCAGCGAATAGATGCCGAGCGCGGACAGCACGTACCACGCGGACAGCTGCCCGCAGTCGTCGTTGCCGGGAATGGCCGAATCGCGCACGCGGCGCGGGTCGGCCAGCGCGGCCTTCAGGCTGTCGCCGCTGAGCAGCGCGCGATCGCCGGCCGTCAGCGTCAGCGAATACATGTCGTCCATCACCGTGCGCACGCGGTCCTGTGTCTTCGACGGCATGCCCGCGACGTCGTACAGGTACGGCAGATGGTTCGCCGGCTCGTTCCCGGCGAAGAACTGGCCGCTGCGGCCGGTCAGGTCCGGAAAGCCCTGGTTGCCGAGGAAGGTCAGCGGGTTGGCCGGATCGAACGTGCGATCGAGCTGCGCGATGAACTGGCTTTTCCCGCCGAGCAACGCAACGAGCCCCGGGAAGTCGTGGAAGATGTTCCACGTATCGATCCACGCATTCGATTCGGAGAAGTCCGTCTTCTCCGCCGCCGTCGGGTCGAAGCCCGCCACCCAGTTGCCCTGCGCATCCTTCGGCTGCGAGAACTTCCAGCCGTTGTTCAGCGTCGGGTTGAACACGTTCCGGTAGTTCTGGCTGCGCTGCAGGTAGGGCCGGTAGTCGGCCGTGCTCTTGCCCGCCGCCTTGCCGACCGCGGCCGTCGCCCAGTCGTCGAACGCATAGTCCTGCGTCGTCGACACCGATGCGTTGTCGCCCGCGACCACGTAGCCGCGCTGGCGGTACTGGTCGAAGCCGTGCGCGCTCGCGCCCTGCGTGGTCGTCAACGCGGCCCAGATGTCGTCGATGCCCGCGCTCGTCAGGTGCTTCAGGTACGCATCGGCGATCAGCGGGATCGACGGGTGGCCGGCCATCGTGAAGGTTTCCGTTTGCGCGAGCGGCCACACCGGCAGCTCGCCCTTGCCGTTCTGCCTGAACTGCGTGAGCAGCGACTTGACCCAGCCGTCGACGCGCTCGGGCTGTACCAGCGTCATCAACGGCGACTCGGCACGGAAGGTGTCCCACAGCGAAAACGTCGACGAATAATCGAAGCCCGGATTCGCATGCTTGCTCGTCGTCGGCGGCGACGTCGCGCCGTCGTTGGTCGAATCGGTGCCGACGTAGCTGCCGTCCGCGTTGTTGTAGACGGTCGGCGCGAGCATCGTGCGATACAGCGACGTATAGAACATCGTCCGCTGGTCGGCGCTGCCGCCCTTGATCCTGATCCGTCCGAGCGCGTCGGCCCACACGCGTTCGGCCGCGCCGCGCACCTGGTCGAACGACTTCGCTCCGACTTCCGCGGCGAGATTGGCCTGTGCATCCGCGATGCTCGACGGCGAGATGCCGACCTTCACCGTAACCGCGCCGCTGTCGTTGCCGTCGGCGAACGTCAGGTAGGCCTTGAAGCCGTCGGCGCTGAACGCGACGTGTTTCGTATCGAACGGCTTCGAGAAACGCGCGACGAAATACGTCGGCTTGTTGTTCGCCCAGTTGTTCGTGATCTCCCAGCCGGCGATCGTCTGCGCATCGATGACCTGGATCTTGCCGCTCGCGGTCGAGCCGCCGATCGGGTTGTCGATGCTGACGATCATGCTGCGCTTCTGTGCAGCCGCGCTCGGGAAATACGTGTAGCGATGCACGCCCGCGTGCGCGGTGGCCGTCATCTCCGCGAGAATCTTCGCGCCCTTCACGTTCCACGGCGTGTTGCCGCTGCCGACCGGCGCCATCTTCACGCGGTAGTAGCCGGGGCTCGCGGTTTCGTCGTCGTGGCTGAACGACGCGTTGTAGGTGATCGACGCATCGGCGGCCACCTTGGCCAGCGTCGCGGTGTCAACCGGCGCCAGCGTCGGCAGGAACCGCACTTCGCCACCCGAACCGATGCCGGTGCCCGACAGGTGCGTGTGCGTGAAGCCGGTGATGAGCGGATCGTCGTACTGATAGCCGGACGTGCGATCCCAGTTCCACGGCAGCGTGTGCGCGCCGCCGGTCGTGTCCGGCCCGAGCTGCACCATGCCGAACGGCACGGTCGCGCCCGGGTACACGTGGCCGTGGCCGCGCACGCCGCTGCTCCAGTCCGCGTTGATGTCGAGGTTCGCGGTGCCGATCATCGGATCGACGCTGCGCAGCACCGATCGCTTGCCCGCGCCGCCGTTCTCGCCCTGGTCGTTCTGATCGCCCTGGTCGTTCTGGTTGCCCTGCGCGTTCGACATCTGCGCGAGCACGCTCGCATCCGTCGAAGCCTGATCGCCCCCGCACCCCGACAACACGGCAAGGCACCCGATACCCACCACATGACGTAGCTTCATCCGTTCGTCCCTCCCTCTCTCTGCGTCGATCCTGTCGGCAAGAACCGCTCGTTGATCTTCTCGACCGTTACGGCGCGCTGGCCGCCTGCGGGAACGACGGCATCGCGGATGCGTCGGTGCCCCACGTCGCCGCGCTCGCGTCGGCCGTCATCGAATACGACAGCTTTCCACCCTTCGCGATGTGCTCGAACGGCAGCCACGCGGTCGAGTAAGGTGCACCGTTCAGCTTCAACGACTTCACGTAGAACGACGCGGCATCGCCCGACCCTGCGCCCGGCGCGACGATGTGCAGCAGGCGGTAGCTGCCGTCCTGCTGCCCGACGCGCACGACGATCTTCTCGAACTGCGGGCTCGACAGCGCAACGCCGCTCACGCCCGGCACGACCGGATAGAGACCGAGCGCGGCCCACACGTACCAGCCCGAGAGCGCGCCGAGATCGTCGTTGCCGGGCAGCCCGGCCGCACCGGTGCCGAACTCGTTCGCGAGCGACGCGTGCAGCACGCGCTGCGTATGCGACGGCGCGCCGGCCCACGCATAGACCCACGGCACGGCCATCGTCACTTCGTTGCCGACGTAGAAATACGGCTGCACGGTGCCGATGTTCAGGTGCGTGAAGAACGTGTCGAGCCGCTTGACGACCGGCGCGGCGCCGCCGGCCTGCGCGACCACGCCGCCGAGATCGTGCGGCACGTACCACGTGTACTGCTCCGAGTTGCCTTCCATGAAGCCGGTGCCGTCGGTGACCCACGCACCGGCCGACGTCTTCGGCTGGATCGCGTTCCTGTCGAACAGGTTCTGCCAGTTGCCGCTCGACTTCAGCAGCGCGCCGGCCGTCGCCGTATCGCCGAGCGCCGTCGCGAAGCGCGACACCGCGAAGTCGCGCACCGCATATTCGAGCGTGTTCGACGCGGTCTGGTTGTCGCCCGGGCCCGACGACGGCACGTAGCCGAGCCGGTCGTAATCCGCGCGGCTGCCCATCACCGGCGTGCCGGCGCATGCGGCGCCCGGCATCGTGCTGCGCTTCATGATCGACAGCGCGGCCTGCGTGTCGAAGTTCGTCGCGCCGAACGCATGCGCGTTCGCGACGATGATCGAGCCCGCATCGCCCGGCATCACGGCCGTCTCGGTATTGAAGTACGCCCAGCGCGGGAACGCGCCGCACGCTTTTGCATCGAGCACGAGCGACTGCACGATGTCGCTGGTCCGCACCGGATCGAGCAATGCCTGAAGCTGCATGAACGAGCGGTCGATGTCCCAGCCGGAGAAGTTCGCGTACATCGTGCGGCCTTGCTCGACCTGACGCGTCGGCGCGGCCGATGCGCCGTTCGACGCGTAGAAGTCCGGATACTGGCCGTTCACGTCGTTGAACACGTTCGGGTGCAGCGACGCGTGATACAGCGCGGTGTAGAACTTCGTCTTATCGGCGTCGCTGCCGCCCGTGACCTGGATCGCGTTCAGGCGCGCGTTCCACGCGGCGCTCGCCGCGCTGCGTACCTTGTCGAAACGCCAGTTCCGGTTGCCTTGCGCGTCGGTGCCCGGATTCTCGGCGAGCAGGTTCGCCTTCGCATTCGCTTCGCTGACGAACGAAATGCCGAGCTTCATCATCACGTCCGGGTGCTTGCGGTCGACATTGAACGTCAACGCCACGGGGCTGTCGTTCGACAGCGCCGGCTTCGCCGCGAACGGCTGGCTGAATTCCGCGTAGTAGTAGACGGGTACCGCATGCCCGGCCCAGCAGAATCCGCCGCCCGCGATCGTGCCCGACAACGCGCGGTCGCCGACCTGGCTGATCGTGTCGCCCGTCGAGCCTTGCGCGCGATTGTTCAGCACGGTCGGATCGATCGCGATCGTCGCCTGCTGGCCCTGCGCGAGTGCCGGGTACGTGAAGCGCGCGAAGCCGGTGCGCAGCGTCGTCGTCAGCTCGGCCTTGATGCCGTTGCCGAGCGTGACACCGTAATAACCGGCCTGCACGGTTTCGTTCGCGTGGTTGAAGCTGGCCGGCGTGCCGGCGTCGCCGGGCGCGAGTTGCGGCATCACGTTCAGGTAGCCGCCGTTCGCCCAGCAGCCGGTGCCGCTCAGGTGCAGGATGCTGAATGCGTTGATCGACGTGTCGCCGTACCAGTAGCCGCCGGAGAAGCCGGAGCCGTCGCCTTTGCGGCTGTCGTACTGGGCGGTGGGCGTCATCGGGCTCCACTGCATCATCCCGAACGGGACCGTCGGCCCCGGGAACGTGCCGCCGCCCAGACCCGAGCCGACCGGGTCGGCCGGCTGGTCGGTCGCATAGTCGGTGCCGATCAGCGGATTGACGTACTGAACGACGCGAATGTCGGCGTTCTTCTTCGCTGCTGCGTTGCCGTTGTCGTTTCCATTGCCGTTGCCGCCGTTGCCGTCTTCGTTGCCTTGCGACTGCGCCGCGGCCGACAGATTCGAAGCGGCTGCCGACGGCGAATCGCCATCGCCCCCGCACGAAGCCAAGCCAACGCAGAGCGCCAGCAGCGCCGCTCCCAACCCCCAGTTCCTCGACATCGCCTGTCTCCGTTTCGTTCTTGAATCAAGCTGTTGGTTCGAACTACTGAGCTTTAAATCAGGAATCTTTTCGTGACTTGTCGCGTACGCGGCCAATCGGTCGAAACTGCCGGACGCGTGTATTTATTTCCGTACCCGGATGCCCGAAAAAGACATGCCGCCAGGTCGAAATGCCGGCACCCGGGAACGGACAATGCGCACAAGCGTGCCCAAATAAACGCGGTTTCTCTACCCCGTATTTTTACGAATTTTTATTTTGTTTATCTAAACAATAGGTAATTGATTCGGTTTTTTATACGGAATTCGACATTGCGAATGCGATTGGCAATCAGGGCTGTTTCGGCAGCTCGACGTAGTCTTCAAGCTCGCCGGCGATATAAAGCCGCTTGCCGATACGCGGGTATTCGCAGACATCGTGTTCGAGCCGCTGCCCGCCGACGAGCAGTTCCAGCGGCGCATCGCCGGTGTTCTGCACCGTATGCGCTTCACCGCCACGCGGAAAGCCGATGAAATCACCGGGCCCGATTTCACTGACGCGTTCGCCGATCGTGACGGAGCCCGCGCCGGACAGCACGTAGACGAATTCTTCCTCGTACAGGTGACGGTGATACTCGGCCGATTCGTGACCGGGCATCAGCGTGAGCAGGTGGATACCGAATTGCGTCAGGCCGGTCAGGTCGCTGAGTTGTCGTTTGAGCCGGACGGCATTGGGATTCAGCGAATGCACCGCGCGCGTCGGTTCCATCTTCGCGATATCGGCGGCCTTCAGCAGTTCCCGGGGAAAGGGAGTCGACATGGGGGTCTCGCAAGCGTGAATGCATCGGTTGAACGCTACGCCGGCGCGGCGCACGCAGCGGCTATTGTCCGACATTTTCACGCTGGCAGCCGTGGCATCCGCACCGCCGTCGCACGCTGCTCACACGCCCCCGTTCGTTGCGCGAGCGCGTCGATGCGAATGGTGCGTGCCGCGCTGCACGTCATCGAATGCACGAAGGTCGCGCCCGCCACCGTGACGGGCGCGGACGCCGCGGGACGCTCAGCGCACGTGCACGCCGCGCAACGCCGTCAGCAACGCGACGAGCCGATCGATGTGCGCATCTTCCGTGCGCCACGACGACACGCTGATCCGGAACGCCGGCCGCCCCTGCCACACGGTCGCGCCGAACCACACGTCGCCCGATGCCTGTGCGGCTTCGAGGATCGCCGCGGTTTCGTCGTCGGTGCCGGCGCGCGCGAGCACCTGGTTCAGCACGACGCGGTTCAGCACGTCGTAACCGGCCGCACGCAGGCCGTCCGCGACCCGCGCCGCCTGCGCGCAATGCCGCTCGACCATCGTCGCCACGCCGGCGCGGCCGAGCGCACGCAACGCAGCCCACACGGGAATGCCGCGCGCCCGTCGCGAGAATTCGAGGTTCAGGTTCTTCTGCGCATCCTGCGCGCCGCTCAGGTAGACGGCGTCGCTGTTCATCGCGGTGGCGAGCGCCGCCGCGTCGCGGCAGATCACCATCGCGCCGTCGTACGGCGTGTTGAGCCACTTGTGCCCGTCGGTCGTCCAGCTGTCCGCGCCGTCGATGCCGTCCGTCAGCGCGCGCTTCGACGATGCGCGTGCCCACAGGCCGAACGCGCCGTCCACGTGCACCCATGCGCCGGCCGCCTTCGCGGGCGGAATCAGCGCCGCGAACGGATCGAATTCGCCGGTGTTCACTTCGCCAGCCTGCACGCAGAGGATCGTCATGTCGTCGAGCGGCGGCAACTGGGCGGGGTCGATGCGGCCGTGCGCATCGACCGGCGCGACGACGATGCGCTTCATCCCGAAGCCGAGCACGCGCAGCGCCTTCTTCACCGTGATGTGCGCGAGCGCGGAAATCACGACCTTCACTTCGGGCGCGCCGATCAGCCCGTCCTCGTCGATATCCCAGCCCTTGCGCGCGAGCAGCGCGCGCCGCGCGGCCACCAGCGCGACGAGCGTGCAGGCTGTCGCGCTCGTACCGAACCCGACCGCGCTGCCTTCGGGCAACGCGAGCGCATCGACGACCCAGCGCGCGGCCTGGCGTTCGATCGTCGCCGCGACCGGCGAATTCGCGTACGACGACGCGCACTGGTCCCACGCGAGCATCAGTCGCTCGGCCGCGGCAGCAGCCGGGAGCGCCGCGCCGATCACGAAGCCGAAGTAGTTCGGGCCGTTCGACGCGACCGTCGCGGGCGTGCCGTGCTCGTCGAGCAGGCGCAGCACGTCGTCGGCCGGGCGCCCCGCGTCGGGCAGCGGCTCGTCGAAGGCGGCGAGGCCGGCCAGCGCGGCCGCGTCGGGAAACGCGCGTCGCTCGCCGGTTGCGGCCAGATACGCGTGCGCGCGCCGGTCGGCGTCGGCCAGCAGTGCAAGTTCGTCCATGTCGGTTGCCTCGGGGGAAATGGAATCAGAGTTGCGAGAGATCTTGGCCGAGCTGCTGCAGCGCGCCGTCGATCCGCTTGTAGTACGTGAACTTGCCGACGCGGGTCGCCCGCACGAGCCCGGCATCCGCGAGGATGCGCATGTGGCGCGTGGTCGTGGCCGGCGCGATGCCGAGCTTCTCGGTGATGTACGTGCAGCACACGCCGAGTTCGTCGAAGTCGCCGTGCGGTTGCGGCGGGAAATGCTTGCGCGGCTGCTTGAGCCAGCGCATCACGGCCAGACGGCTTTCGTTGGCCAGGGCGCTGATGCGGGTAACGTCGTCCATGGGGTGCGGTTTCGTTTGACGTTTCGAATATTAGCTAAATGACGAAGTGTGGGCAATCGGTTTGAAGGACGATTTCGGCTGGCGATGTGGCGTGCAGGGGCGCCTGCGTCGACACGCGACGCAGGCGCGGCGGAATCGCTGCTTCAACGTTTCGCGACAGCCCGTGTAATCTGCATCACGCCGCAGTCAGTGCCTGCGCCAGCCGGTCGATCAGCGCACGCACGCGCGTCGGCTGCGCGGCACGGCCCGGATACACGATCTGCAAGTCGACGTCGCCCGGCGAGAAATCGCGCAGGATCTCGACGAGCGCGCCGGACGCCAGATCCTGCTCGACGTCGACCAGCGATTTCAGCGCGACGCCATGCCCCGCGATGCACCACGCCCGCACGAGCGCGCCGTCGTTGGCCACGCGCCGGCCGCGTACCATCACGCGCTTCGGTTCGCCATCGATGCTGAACGGCCATTCGGCATACAGGTCCGGCCCGAAACGCATCACGATGCAGTCGTGAGAAACGAGATCGTCCGGATGCGTTGGCGTGCCGTGCGCGGCGAGATACGCAGGCGACGCACATACCACGCGCCGCGCGCGGCCGAGCGAGCGGCTGCGCAGCGAACTGTCCGCGAGCGTGCCGCGGCGAATCGCGAAATCGAGCCCCTGCCCGACGAGATCGACGTAACCGTCGCCGAGATGCAGGTCGACCGTCACACCCGGGTGCTCGGCCAGGAACGCATCGACGACCGGCACGACGCGCTCGCGCCCGAGATCGGCCGGTGCGCTCAGCCGCACGGGCCCCGACAGCGTCTGCACGCCCAGCCGCACGCGGCTTTCGAGTTCGTCGGCTTCGGCCAGCAGGCGCCGCGCGCCGTCGACGAGCGTGCGGCCCTCGTCGGTCAGGCTGATCGCGCGCGTCGTGCGCGTGAGCAGCGCCGCGCCGTAGTGACGCTCGAGCGCCGTCAGTCGCTCGGACACCGTGGCCGGCGACAGCCCGACCTCGCGGCCCGCCGCAGCCAGCCCGCCCTTCTCCACGATGCGCAGGAACAGCGCGAGATTGTCGAGCAGCATTGTTCGCTCCTTCCGAAGGATATTTTCGAAGCCTGCCCGATTATCCGAAATGTCCGCAAGCGATACAGTGCGGCAACGCTCGATGTCACGGCCGTCCACCCCAGCGCTTCGATCATCCACAGGAAACCCGCCATGGAATACCGCACCCTCGGCCGCTCCGGCCTCAAGGTTCCCGTCCTGAGCTTCGGCGCCGGCACATTCGGCGGCACCGGCCCGCTGTTCAGCGCATGGGGCAACACGGGCGTCGACGAAGCGCGCCGCCTGATCGACATCTGCCTCGAAGCCGGGGTGAACCTGTTCGACACGGCCGACGTGTATTCGGACGGTGAATCCGAGCGCGTGCTCGGCGCCGCGATCAAGGGACGTCGCGACCAGGTGCTGATCTCGACGAAGACGGGCCTGCCGACCGGCGACGGCCCGAACGACGCGGGCACGTCGCGCGCGCGACTGGTCCGCGCGGTCGACCACGCGCTGCGCCGCCTCGACACCGACTACATCGACCTGCTGCAACTTCATGCGTTCGACGCGGGCACGCCGGTCGAGGAGGTGATGTCGACGCTCGACGATCTCGTGCGCGCGGGCAAGCTGCGCTACATCGGCGTGTCGAACTTCGCGGGGTGGCAGATCATGAAGTCGCTGGCGGTGGCGGATCGGCACGGCTGGTCGCGTTACGTCGCGAACCAGGTCTACTACTCGCTCGTCGGCCGCGACTACGAGTGGGACCTGATGCCGCTCGGCGCCGACCAGGGCCTCGGCGCACTCGTGTGGAGCCCACTCGGCTGGGGCCGGCTCACCGGCAAGATCCGGCGCAACACGCCGCTGCCCGAAGGCAGCCGCCTGCATGAAACGGCGAGCTACGGGCCGCCGGTCGACGAAGCGCGCCTGTACGACGTCGTCGATGTGCTCGACGCGATCGCGGAGGAAACCGGCAAGACGGTGCCGCAGATCGCGCTGAACTGGCTGCTGCGACGGCCGACCGTGTCGTCGGTCATCATCGGCGCGCGCAACGAGGAACAGTTGCGCCAGAACCTCGGCGCGGCAGGCTGGGCGCTGACCGATGCGCAGGTCGCGAAGCTCGATGCGGCGAGTGCTGTCGAAGCGCCTTATCCGTACTTCCCGTATCGCCGGCAGGCGGCGTTCGCGCGGCTCAATCCGCCGATGCGCGGGTAAGGGACGGTAGCGGCGACGCGGTTGCGTGCCTGTGTCAGGCCGGCACGCCTGCGTGGCCGAGCCGCACGACCTTGTCGGCCGCGCCGATGACCGAGCGCCGGTGGGTGATCGCGATCACCGTGACATCGCGGGCGAGCAGTCGCACGTGTTCCATGATGTCGCGCTCCGTCGCTTCATCCAGCGCGGAACTCGCCTCGTCGAGAAACAGTACGGTCGGGTTGCCGTACAGCGCCCGGGCGATCGCGATGCGCTGGCGCTCGCCGCCGGACAGCTTCAGCCCGCGCTCGCCCACCGTCGTGTGGAATCCGTCCGGCAGGCCGTCGATGAACGTCAGGATCGTGGCCCTCGCAGCGGCTTCCCGCAAACGCCGAGCATCGTGCGGCCGGCCGAGCAGGATGTTGTCCTCCAGGCTTTCGTTCAGCAACACTACGTCCTGCGGCACGACGGCGACCGCACCGTACCAGTCGGCGCGGTCGATGTCCGCGAGATCGACGCCGTCGACGAGAATGCGCCCGCCGGTCGGTTCGATCGACTTCAGCGCCAGCTTGAAGATCGTCGATTTCCCCGCCCCCGTTTCGCCGACGATGAACGTGACGGCCCCACGCTCGGCGACGAAATCGACATCGGTCACGCCGCGCCCGTTGCCGTACGCGTAACCGACATGGTCGAACACCACGCGCCCTTCGCGCGGCACGAACGCCGATGCGTGCGACACCTGCCGCTCCTCGGGTGCCGTCCAGAGCGCCGCGAACGGCACGAGGGCCGCGCGGGAGCGCGCACTCTCGTCGATCGAGCGCGCGAGCATTTCGAACGGCAGGTTCAGTTGCAACAGCAACGTGTTGAACAGCACGATGTCGCCGATCGACAGCGCACCGGCTTCATGGCGCGGCAGCAGCAACCAGAACGTCACCGAGAACTGGACCGCGAGGCCGAGACCCAGCAGCGCGAGATAGCCGACGTGCTGCAGCACGTATGCGCGCCAGCTGTCGCGCTCGACGCGCGCTTTCTCGGAGAAACGTTCGCTCATCCACCGATGGCTGCCGAAATGCCGAAGCGTCTCCATCGCATTGATCGCGCCGCCGACGAAACGCGCATTCTCCTGCCCGGCCTCGATGGCGCGGTCGAGAAACGCGCGCGAGCGCCGCGCGGCAACGATCGCGATCGTCACTGCGACCGCGCCGTAGGCGGCCGTGATGGCCATGACCTCGAAATTGATCAGCGCGCCAAGCGTGGCGAGCGTCAGCACGATCTGAAGCGTGCCGGGGATCAGGTCCATCAGCGCGAGTTGCACGAGCACCGACAGTGCGCGGCTGCCGCGTTCGTTCGCATTCTGGATTTCAGCCGGATTGTGTTCGACGAAGAAGGCCGTGGTCTTCTTCAGGATGCGCTCGAAGAAGCGCGTGCCGGTGATGAATCCGAGATTCTCGGAACTCATGAAGGACAGGTACTGCACCACGCGTTGCAGCGCGCTGGACAGGCCCAGCAACACCGCATAGAGCACAAAGCCCGGGATCAGCGCATGGAGCACGCCGCGATGCGACAGCGCGTCGATCAGGCGCGAGAACAGATAGGGCGCGGCGACGGCGCTCGCACTCGACAGCACGACGACCGCCGCGACCGTCAGCAGCATCCAGCGATCGGCCTTCCAATAGGCTCGCAGCACCTCGGCAATCGGATTCGGCGCGTGGTGTTCGTTCATGACGCGAAAAACCGGGGGCGACCCGGATGGCGACAGACGGCCGAAAAGTCTAACAGACCGAAAGAAAAGACACGGCGGCGTTCGGGCGGCACGGCGGCAGCAACGCGGGGCCTTCGAAGGCCGGCTGGCCGTGGACGCTACCAAACGGCGGATGCCCCCCACATTGACATATCGGTAAATCTCGATATACTCCGCGCCATGGAATTGCTCGACATTTTCAAGGCCCTCTCGAACCGGACTCGTCTCGAGATCCTGCAAGGCTTGAAGGATCCCGTGAAAAACTTCCCTCCGCAGGACGAAGGGGACGTGCTCACGGTGGGCGTCTGCGTCAGCAGCATTCAGGAGGGTGTCGGGCTGTCGCAGTCGACGGTGTCCGATTATCTTGCCACGCTGCAACGCGCCGGCCTGGTCGAGGTCAGGCGCATCGGTCAGTGGACCTACTACAAGCGCAACGAAGCAGCCATCAGTGCGCTTGCCAAGGCCATTGGCAAAGAGCTGTAATTTTTTGCCGCAATATATCGATAATTCCCGATATCTCTTTTTATCGAAACAAGGAGCTCCAGTGAAAGCGCTCATGCTCAAATCATTTGGCGGCCCGGAATCGTTCGAACTGAGTGACGTACCCAAGCCCGTGCCGCACGCGGGACAAGTCCTGGTCCGCGTCCATGCGACGTCCATCAACCCGCTGGATTACCAGGTCCGGCGCGGCGACTATCACGACCTGGTGCCGCTGCCGGCCATTACCGGGCATGACGTCTCCGGCGTGGTCGAAGCAGTCGGGCCGGGGGTGACGGCCTTCTCTCCGGGAGACGAAGTCTGGTACACCCCGCAAATCTTCGACGGGCCGGGCAGTTATGCCGAGTACCACGTCGCCGCCGAACACATCGTCGGGAAGAAGCCGCCGTCACTGAGCCATCTCGAAGCGGCAAGCCTGACCCTGGTCGGCGGGACGGCATGGGAAGCACTGGTCGTGCGTGCGGCGCTGCGCGTGGGGGAAAGCATTCTGGTACACGGTGGCGCGGGAGGCGTCGGCCATGTGGCGATCCAGCTCGCCAAAGCCATCGGCGCGAGGGTGTTCACGACCGTGCGCGCAGCCAACGTCGAATTCGCCCGAAGTCTGGGGGCCGACGAGGTCATCGACTACGAAAAGGACGATTACGTCGACGCCGTCATGCGGACCACGGGTGGCCGCGGAGTCGACGTCGTGTTCGACACCATCGGCGGCAACACCTTGTCGCGCAGCCCCGACGCGCTCGCACAGCTTGGCCGCGTCGTCACGATCGTGGACATCGCACAGCCGCAAAACGTCATTCAGGCCTGGGGCAAGAACGCGAGCTATCACTTCGTTTTCACGAGGCAAAACCGTGGCAAGCTGGATGAGCTGAGCGCATTGGTTGCGCGCGGACAGCTGCGGCCACACGTCGGCGCCGTCTATTCCCTTGCCGATATCCCGCTCGCCCATGCCCGGCTGGAAAGTCCCCGCCACGGTGTTCGCGGAAAGATCGCGATCGCGGTCGAGCCATTGGCTCATCCCGGCCGTGTCGACGGGTCTTCATGATCCTGTTGCACGGATGCTCGACCGTTGGCCGTGGCACCATGAAATGCTGTCACCATGGGCCTACCCATGGTGCCGCGAGCTTCCTATCGTAGAGACCTGCGACGCGCCGGCCGGACCGGCGGCGCGCGCCCTTCTCATCGAAAGGTTCGCCAACAACATGAATGCCGACGACACAGGACTGACCGTACGCGCGGTCACTGAAAACGACTACGACCAGTGGCTGCCGCTATGGGACGGCTATAACCGCTTCTACGGCCGCTTCGACGATACGGCCCTGCCGCTGCGCATCACGCAGCTCACGTGGTCGCGCTTCTTCGACGGCTACGAGCCCGTCCATGCTTTCGTCGCGGAACGTGACGGCAAGCTCGTCGGGCTCGTGCACTTCCTGTATCACCGCAGCACGACGCACGCCGGGCCGGTCTGCTACCTGCAGGACCTGTTCACGCTCGACAGCGAGCGCGGCAAGGGCGTCGGCCGCGCGCTGATCGAAGCCGTGTACGACACCGCGCGTGCGCATCGCGCCGAACGCGTGTCCTGGCAGACACACGAATCGAACCACACGGCGATGCGCCTCTACGACACCGTCGCGGAAAAGCCGGGAGCGGTGCTCTACCGGAAGGAGTTGTTGCGCTGAGTACGCGCGGCCGGGCGCTCATCTGCCACCTTGCCCCGCGAAGACGACGGCATGCGCGCCCCTTTCTTCAACGCGCTGAATGCAGGAACACCAACCAGCGTCAGCCCCTGGACAAGCCCGCCCGATTGAATGCCACGATGAATGCCACGATCGATCACAGTCGCGGTTACCTCGGCAGCTTGGTAGCCCTCGAGACACAAAATCTCCGGTTACATCCATTTTTGTATCCCTGAGGCTACAATCCCTGCATGCCATTTTGTAGCAGAAGGGCTACAATTAAAGCCGGTTTGGCGCTTTCTGATGCCTTGGGGCTACAAATGACAACATTGGCCGATGTGGGAGAAATGCTGAGGGATGCCCGCCACGCGGCGGGACTTTCTCAGAGTGAGCTGGCTGAGCACGCCGGTGTCGCACGCACGACGCTCGCACGCATGGAGACACTTGCACGAGGCGACATGAGCGTATCTGCGCTCGTCCGCCTCCTTGAGGCCGCCGGCTACGACCTGCGCGTCGTGAAGCGCGGACACGGGCGCACGCTCGATGACGTGCTGGCCGAACAGCGCACGATGGGAGATACGTGACCATGCGCCTCCACGTGTATGTCAAAGGCAAACTCGTTGCTCACCTCTACCGCCAAGCGGACGACTATGCGTTGCGCTACACCGCAGACGCCCTCGACGCCGACTTTGCCAGCCTGACCATGCCCGTTCGCGAAGATGCCTGGGTCTGGCCTCGCGACCTGCATCCCTTCTTCCGGCAGAACCTGCCCGAAGGGTTTCTCTTTCAAGTGATTCGCGAAGAGTTCGGCCCTTATCTCGACGGAACCGACCTCTCGCTCCTGGCCATCATCGGCGGCTCCGGTATCGGCCAGGTAACAGTCACACCCGAAGGCGGCCCCCCTGGCGGCGAGCTCGACCCGCTCGACCTGAAGAGCCTGCTGCACGAAGACATCACGACCGCCCGCTTTGCGGAACTCGTGCGGTATTACGCTCGCGCCGCCATTTCAGGCGCCGTACCCAAATTCCTTGCGCCTGAACTCCGGTCAGGCCAGGCACCCGTAGGCAAGCAAACGCTACGCACGAGCCGGCACATCGTCAAGGGATCCGACGAGCAAACGCCCTATCTCGGTTTCAACGAGCATTACTCGATGCAGGTGCTGGCAAGACTCGGGGTCGCACGAGTAGCGAAGACCACGATGTCGGACGACGGCCGTGTGCTCGTCGTCGACCGGTTCGACATCGACGAACAAGGCAAACCAGCCCTTGGCCTCGAAGACGCTTGCAGCCTGCTTGGCCTGCCTCCGCATGAGAAGTACCGCCCGTCGACCGAACAGGTCCTCAACGCAACGAAGCCCTACATCGGCCCCGCCAATTGGCGACGAGAGGCCGAGCAACTCGGCTGGCAACTCATCACCAACTACGTCGTGCGCAACGCGGACTGTCACGCGAAGAACATCGCACTCATCTACTCGAACATCGACGACGTCATCTACACACCCGCCTATGACATCGTCACCACGGAGGCTTATCCGCGCTTTGCAAACAACCCGCCAGGGCTGAGCATCGAAGGTCGAAAAACGTGGGCTCCGGGGAAAACGCTGGAGCGCTTTTTCAACACGCGCCTCGGCATCCCGCCAAGGCAATACCGCGAAATGGTCGAAGCGCTGTGCGACTCCGCCGTATCGACAGGGAAAGATATCGTCGAAGCAGCAAAAAACGAGACGCGGTGGCGGTGGATCGCCAAACAGATGCTGCATGCATGGAACGAAGGGATGGGATCGCTTCGCAGCACCAAACCGCAGGTCGCACTCAAAGCGCTCACGCCAATCATCGAGGCCGCCGGTTTCTCGGATGCCGACAAGGCCGACAACGCGAGAGAGGTCATTGGTCGCTCGGAATTGCTGGCCAATCACGGCAAGGACAACTGACACCCGCCCAGTTCAGCCCACCGACACACGTCCGGGTCGCGCTCACCCCACCGGCCGCGCCTTGATCCACAGAAACAGCGGCACGCGCGCCCATTGCTTCAGTTGATCCGTATCGGCCTGATCGGGCGGCGGCTCGCGCAGCGACACGATCGCGAACCCGGCCGCCTCCAGTGCTTCCATATACGCCTGCAGCGGCAGCGACCAGCCCGCGAAATGCATCGACAGCCCGTCGCGCGTTTCCACGCCGTCGAAGTGCTCGCGCCCGAAATAGCTGCCCTTCAGCACGAACGGCGCATCGGGTTGCGGCCCCGCGAAGCCGCCGCGATCGCGAAACGGATGCACGAGCGAGATGAACAGCAGCCCGCCCGGCTTCAGCACGCGGCGCGCCTCGTTCAACGCGCGCTGCATGTCGTCGAGATCCATCAGCACGTTGTACGCCATCACGAGATCGAAGCTGGCCGCGTCGAACGGCAGCGACGCCGCGTCGGCCAGCTCGTAGCGATGCGCGGAATCCGCGCGCCGGGCGGCGTCGAGCATCGCGGGCACCACGTCGGTCGCGGTCACGTCGTAGCCGAGCGCCTTCAGCTCGCGGCTCACGCGGCCTTCGCCGCAGCCGATCTCCAGCGCGCGGCCGGTGTCGCGGCCGATATAGGCCGCGAGCCCCGCGCGGTATTTCCAGAACGCATCGTGCCCGGGCTTGCCGGCCCAGCCGATCCATTGGTCGGCGACCTGTGTCCAGTGTTCGGTGATGGCTTTCGTGTCGGTCATGCGCGCTCCCGCCCGGTGTGCGTCGTTGGCTCAGGATGCGCATGGTAAGCCGATGCGGCGGAACGCGCGACCAGGCTCCGCCGCGCGGCCGGTTTCCGTTTCCGGCGGCAACGTTCTACAGTGACATAAAACAATCCGCGCCGCGTCGCCCCCGCCCGGCGATACGCACCCGATTCCGAGGACACCCCATGCCGAGCATCCTGGCCGCGCCCGCCAATCTGCCCCCGAGCCCCGTCGCGGCGGAAACGCGCATGGTGCACGACGTCGCGACGCTGAAGCCGTCCGACTACCGTTCGGCGGACGGCGTGTCGTGGGTCATCTCCATCATCACGCCGGCCGCGGACAGCGGCACGAACGTGACCGGCGCGACGTACTTCGACACAGCGAAAGGGAAGACCGTCCCGGTGCCCGACGCGCGCCGTCGCTATGCGAATCGCGGCACGTGGCAGGTCGTCGCGAGTTCGAGCCCTGCCGTGCCCGCCACCGGCCGCTACGACTGGCTGACGCTCGCCTGGCTGCCGATCAACCGGCGGCCGCTGCCGCAAACGCCCGAACACCTGTATTCGCCGTTCATTCGCGGCGGCACGATCGTGTATCGATGGAATCCGGCGGCGGAAGGCGGCGAGCAGTTCGGCAACGTGCGGATGATCTTTCCGGAATGGACGCGGCAGGTGGCCGATGCGTTGCGGTCTGCGCCGGCAGAGTCGCCGGGTGACGCCAGCACGTCGGCCGCACCGTCGGCGCTCGATCGCCTGACAGCGGACACGAACCCGATGATCGCCGTGCTCGACTTCGGCGACGCACTGCGCGACGAGCCGGTCGAGCGAATCGTCGCGCGGCTGCCGGCGCTGCTGCGTGTGAAGGACCTGCACGAACTGTCGGCGATCGTGTTCCTGTGCCTGTCCGGATCACGCGCAGAAGACCGGCCGCGCCTCGCCGAAGCGATCAACGGATCGATCGCGTCGACCGACGACAGCGCACGCCTGCTCGCGATTGCATATGGTGCGTTCGCGGCCGGCCGGGCACGGCCCTATCCGTTCAACGATGCGGGGCAGGCCGCGCGTATCAACGACGTGTTCGGCGCGTTGAAGCGGCGGACCGCGGCACTTGACGTGCCGGTCGCGGAAGGTTCGCCGTGGTACGAGTTCTTCACGGCATATCGGCTCGGCGGGGCGGCGCCGGGTAACAACCCGTGACGACGGGCACATAGCCGGTGCGGCCACGGCGAAAGCCGGCCTCCCGCTTGCGCGTGGAACCCGTCGTTCCGGTGAGCCGCGCGCCGTCATCGCCCGTCACGTGAGCGGCGCATGTCTGCATCGGCGCCGAAGGCCGCGACGAATCCGGATCAAACGGAATGTTCGATCTATTCGACCATTTGAACCGGATCGCCCTGTGCTAGATTCGCGCCCGGCCATAGAGCCATCTCAAATAACCCGAACTAAAAAGACCAAATCATGAAATCTGTATTCCGTCATGCCGCTCTGGCATTGGTGACGATCGGCTTCCTGTCGGGCTGCGCCAGCAGCGTGACACGCGACGCCAGCGATCCGGCGGGGGCCGCCGTGACTGCATCGACGATGAAATTCGGCACGAAACCCGTGGTCGTGAAGGTCACGCTCGACAATACCGCGCAGGAAGCGTTGAAAGACAACCTGAAGTTCGACGCGAAGAAACTGCAGGAAAAAATCGAAAGCGCGCTGGATGCACGCAAGCTGCTGGCAAAAGCGGATTCGACCGATGCAATGCACCTGAACGTCGAAGTCAACGGCATTCGCGTGCGCTCGAGCTTCTCGGCCGTCATGTTCGGCTTCATGGCGGGCAACGATCACGTCGACGGCACCGTGACGCTGCTCGACGCCGACAATCATCAGATCGACCGCTTCAAGGTATCGGCTTCGTACGCGCTCGGCGGCATCGCCGGCGGCATGGACGATACGCGCATGAGCTGGCTGTACGAGAAGTTCACCGAGCAGACGCTGACGACGCTCGAACCGGCAACCGGCGCGCAACAGGCGAACGCCACGCAGACGAAGACGCAGTAATGCCCGACGCCCGGCCGGCCGCGGATGCGCGGCCCGCCGGGCGGCTGCGATCGCGCTCATCCGCCGGCGACGATGCGGATGTCGCACGCAACGATCGTCGTCGACCGGGGAGCCTTTCAGCCTGCCCCACCAGTCACCGGGCATGCCCCGCCTCTCACCGCGCTCCCGCGCGCGGCATGACTCCATCGCCGAATTCCTGAATACGGTCGCAAGCCACGCTTGCGCAAATACTCAGCCATCGGTCGGCCGACCAGCAACGACGGTTCACGTGTGTTGCCTCCATCGGAACCCTGTGCCTGCCACCAACCTGGCACCACGCCGTGCGCGAGTGAATGCCCGGTGCCCGAATCCGGCGACGATCCCGTTTCGTCGAATCAGCCTGCATGAATCGGATCGCGGCCGTGCCCATCTGCCACCACAACGCATACACGATCGCATGTGAAGCGATGGGAATGCAGCCGCTCGGGGGAGCCGACCGTCAGGCAGAGATCCCTTTCGAGACACCGGCGGACACCACGCCGGACCGGCGACCGCGTTGTCGATGAGCGATTCGCAACCGATCATCAGACCAGCCCGAATGACTGCACGCTTACCGGAAAATGACGGCATCCTGACTATGCACGCGCCGCGCCGGGAACCCGCACGCATCGGGCCATGTCGAATCGCATCACGACCGTTGACCGCAACGCGTTCATCGGCCGATCATCGTCCTCCTGCCCCCGCTCGATCAAGTCGCCCCTTTCCTTCTCATGTTAAGCATCGGTCCCTTCTCGATCCGCGTCGTCGCGGTGGCCGTCGCCGCGCTGCTCGCGTGGCTCGTCGCCCGTTTCATCCAGCGCCGCGCGCCGGACGGCCAGCACAAGACCGCATCGAGCCTGATCCTCGATACCTTGCTGCTCGGGCTGATCGCCGCGCGCATCGGCTACGTCGCGCAGTGGTGGCACGAGTACGCCGCCGCGCCGCGCGCGATCGTCGCGCTCGGCGACGGCGGCTTCGACTGGCGCATCGGCCTCGCGGCCGGGATCGTGTTCGCGGGCTGGCGCCTGCGCCGCCTGCCCGCGCTGCGTCGCCCGGTGATGGCCGGCATGCTCGCGGGCCTCGCCGCGTGGGGCATCGCGCAGGGCACGCTCGCAACGTTGCAGCACGGCGCGCCACCGCTTGCCGCGTTGCGGCTCGAAGCGCTCGACGCCACGCCGGTGCCTGTGCAACGCTTCGCGGGCAAGCCGGTCGTCGTGAACCTGTGGGCCACGTGGTGCCCGCCGTGCCAGCGCGAAATGCCGATCCTCGCGCAAGCGCAGCTGGATCATCCGGGGATGACGGTGCTGATGGTCAACCAGGGCGAAGACGCGCAAGCGGTGCGCGCGTTCCTCGAACAGAAGGGGCTGCGGTTCGATCACGTGCTGCTCGATCGCACACTGCACGCGATGCAGACCTATGGTTCGCGCGGGCTGCCGACGACGCTCTTCTTCGACGCGAAAGGCAATCTCGTCGAATCGCACATGGGCGAGATCACCGCCGCGCGGCTGAAGGACGCCGTCGCGGACCGCTTCGGCCAGTAACGCGCGTCGGCCGAACAGCCGCGGCATCGCTGCATCACATCCGCGCCTCGACCGCGGCGAGCGCGCGCCGGCAGATGGACGCGCTTCACGCATGATGCGCGGCCGCCGTTGCGGAAAGCACGGCGGCTTCCCGCGCAAGTTCGGACGGCACCTGCACGACGCCGATGACATCCTCGTGCGACGTGTGGCGGGCGGATCGGAGCATTCGACCGACACGTTTTCTGACATATCGTCAATAAAGTGACGACACGGCCCGCCGGCGCAATCGCCGGGGAAGCGTTTCGCAGCAAGCCTGCAAGACATCGGGGCATCCATCAGTGCGGACGAAGACGCTCCGGACCGACACCTGATGCCGGCCGATCTCGGCTAGAGTAATTGCACGTTTTCGCGTGGAAGGTCATTTCATTTCGTCATGCCAACCATGTGACGAGGTGTCGATCGAAATCCACTGCGTAAACGAGCGCGGCCCGCGAGTGCACTACCACGCGCGGGCCGCTGACCACAACCCACTCTGTACAGGAGTCAGTCATGGCTGACGGGAATCATAACGCACCGGTTCGCTTTCACGATTGTTCCGTGCCCGCTCGCACGTCTTTTCAGACTCGCCGCATCGTTCCACATCTCAGGCTCGCCGACACGGCACCGCCAGCCCTCCATCTGTGGATGAAACTGTCCGGCCGCTGGATCGATGCAGCGGGTTTCGAACCCGGCCAGCGCTTGCAGATCGAGGTGATGCACAAGCGGCTGGTGGTCACGCCGATCGAAGACGGGCCCGGCGACGATTTCGGCCGGGATGCCGATCGCGCAACAGGCCGGCCGCGGCCGACGTTCACGGTGATCACGGGAGGCGCGCAATGAATCGCAACGACTCTCGACAACGTGCCGACACCTTGCCGGCCGACTTCGGCCTCGATGACGCGGGAGCGCTGTCGGCCAAATCCGCGCTCGTATTGAAGATCAACGCACTGACCGTCTCGCGCGGCCTGAGCGAAGACGAGGCGGCGGCGCTCGCGGAGATGGCCCGGCCGGTCGTCACGCCCGAGCAACGCGAAATGCTCCGGAACGTCTCGCTGGAACTGCTGATGCAGACGCTGGTGTCGCTGGGTCAACAGGTGGAAATCGTGGTGCGGCCTGCGGGGCCACCGCATTCGGCAGGCATCATGGTTTCGGTCTGACCGTCGGCGAAATGAACGAAGGGGGTGTAGCGGCCGGGCCCGGCCGCCGCCGGATGCCCGTCACGGGCGAGCGGGGGGACGCACAGTGCCGGCTCGCAGCAATCATCCTCGGCACATCGGCTCGGCCGCGCCCCCGTCGCCCCGCGTTCCGACGATGCGCCGGACCTGACGGTCAGGGCCGCGACAACACCATCACACGCCCCGACACGCGCTGCAGCTTCAACCAGCCCGTGTCGGCCGTAAATTGAAGCTGCTGCAGCGGAAAATCGAACTCCGCGCGCTGCGCGGCGCTGATCACCGCATCGGCGATCCAGCGGATCAGTTCCTTGCCTTCGTCGGTCGTCTGGTGGCCGTTCTGGACACCATAGAAATAGCGGTTCCCGGCGTTGACCTCGTTCTGAACCTGCATCCAGTGCCCCGGCAGGCCCCGCTGCGTCCTGAACAGGTCGGCCACCCGCTGCGTCGTCAATCCGCGCGCCCACAATGCGCCGTTCACGGCGGGGCGCGCCAGGTTGTGGCGATCGGCTTCCTGGGCTTGCTCCTTGATGTCGCCTTTCAGGGAATCGGGTTTCGTCATGACGCTTTCCTCGCGATGGGCCCGACAAAGGGCCGATTGAATGGACAAGGACCACGGAGAGGAGGGGCTGACGCGCGAATCTGCGCGACCCGGGCGTCCGTGGCCACCACGAACGACAGGCCGGCGACATGCGCCGGCCTGGCTCACGATATCGGCCGCAGGCCGGTCGTCCCGCCTGCGCCGGGTGAACGATACGCCCATTGCAGGAATTCTTCGCCTGTCAGGTATGTCAGGCTTCGATATCGGGCGTCCGTCCCCATCACGCTTTCCTTTTCCCCTTCAACAGGAACGCCGCCGCCGTACATCCCGCCATCGCAACACCCGCGATCAGGAACGTATCGCTGTACGCCATCAACAGCGCCTCACGCATCACGCGCTGGTTCACGAGCGCGAGCGCCAGCTCGTGCACGCCGCCGATCGCCGAACCCGGCAACGCATCGGCACGCGGCACATGCACACGCGACAGCAACCGCACCAGCATCGCCATCCGCTCCTGAAACGCTTCCGAGAACGGCGAAACGGCCTCGCCGATCCGCATCGCATGCAGCTTCTGCCGCTCGACGACGACCTGGCTCGCCACCGCGATGCCGATCGCACCGCCGACGTTGCGCACCATGTTGAACACGCCGGACGCCGAACCGAGCTGCGCCTTCTCGATCCCGTCGACGGCCATCACCGACAGCGCGATCACCACGAGCGACTGCCCGATCCCGCGCACGACGAGCGACGGCACGATCACGTTCGATGCGGCGTCGGCGGTCAGGTGGATGTTCATCAGGCAGCCGGCCGCGACGAGCACGAAGCCGAGCACGATCGTCGCGCGCGGGCTCGTGCGGCGCATCAGCGGCGGCGTCAGGAACGACATCACGAACTGCACGAGCCCGTACGGGATCATCGCGAGGCCGATGTCGCGCGCGCTGTAGCCGTGCAGCTCCGCGAAGTAGTTCGGCACGAGAAACACGACACCGAACACCACCGCGCCGAACAGGAACTGCATCAGGCTCGCGATCCCGAAGTTGTAGCGGCCGAGCAGCCGCAGGTTGATGAACGGCGCCTCGCGCCGCAGCTCGATCGCGACGAACGCGACGAGCCCCGCCACCGCGACGATCGACAGCTCGACGATCAGGTCGGACGCGAACCAGTCCTTGCGCCCGCCCTCCTCCAGCACGATCTGCAGCGCGCTCAAGCCGATCGCCATCGTCGCGATCCCGAACCAGTCGGCCTGCCGCAGCTTCGCCAACTGCACGGGCACCGGGCGGATCGCCCACGCGATCGCCGCGATCAGCGCGATCGCAGGCGGAATCTGCAGATAGAAGATCCAGCGCCACGAATACATGTCGGTAAGCCAGCCGCCGAGCGACGGCCCGGCCGCCTGCGCGACGTTGTTCGCGACCGCGAACAGCGCCATCCCGAGCGGATGCTTCGACGGTGGCAGCTCGGTGACGATCAGCTGGAACGACAGCGGAATCAGCACGCCGCCGAACGCGCCCTGCAGCGCGCGCGCGACGATCATCGTCGAAATGGTCGGCGCGACCGAGCACGCGATCGAGAACGCGAGGAACCCCGTTGCGCCGACGAGCAGCACGCGGCGCGCGGAGAACACCTGCACGAGCCAGCCGGTGAGCGGAATCACGACGATCTCGGCAACGAGGTACGCGGTCGAGATCCACGAGCCTTCCTCGAAGCTCGCGCCCAGCGACCCGCGGATGTCGGGCAGCGACGCGTTCGTCACGTGCACGTTCATCCCCGCCATGAAACAGCCGAACACGCCGCCGAGCACCGCGACCCACGCGCGCAGCGAGACGGATTCATCTTGCGCGGCCTGCGCGGCCCGCGATGCCGCGGCCGTCACGATCCGGCTCCCGGTGCGCCGCGCGTATCGACGCGCGCGATCACCGACATGCCGGGCCTCAGCACGAGGCCCGGCGGCGGCGCATCGAGGCGGATCTTCACGGGTACGCGCTGCACGATCTTCGTGAAGTTGCCGGTCGCGTTGTCGGGCGGCAGCAGCGCGAATTCGGCACCCGAGCCCGGGGCGAGCCCCAGCACGCGGCCGTGCAGCGTGCGGCCCGAGTAGGTATCGACGTCGATCTCGACCGGCTGCCCGTCGCGCATCGCGCCGAGCTGCGTCTCCTTGAAGTTCGCGACGACGTACACGTCGCGCAGCGGCACGACCGCGAGCAACGGCATCCCGACCTCGACGTACTGGCCCGCGCGCACCGCCCGCTGGCCGATCGTGCCGTCGCGGGTCGCGCGGATCACCGTGTGCTCGAGATCGAGTTGCGCCAGCGCGAGCTTCGCGCGCGACGCCGCGAGCCGCGCACGCGCCTGCTCGATCGCGGCCGCGCTTTGCGCACGGCGCCGGCGCAACACCGTCTGCTGGTCGTCCTGCGCGCGCACGGCCGCACCGGCGCGCGCCAGTTCCGCGCGCGCCTTCAGCGCATCGGCGTGCGCCTGTTCCCAGCGCTGCCCGCTGGCGGCCGATTCGGCGAGCAACTGCTTGTAGCGCGCCGCATCCGCGTCGCGTCGGGTCGCCTCGGCACGCGCGGCGGCCGCGTCGGCCTGCGCCTGCTCGATCACGCTGCGCTGCTGGCCGACCTGCGCGTCGAGCGTCGCGGCCGCGGCTTCCTCGGCCTGCAACGTCGCATCGGCGGCGGCAACGGCCGCCTGCGCGTCGTCGAGCTTCGCGCGATAGTCGCGATCGTCGAGCGTGACGAGCACGTCGCCGCGCTTCACGGGCTGGTTGTCGTCGACGGCCACGCTTGCGACATAACCGGCCACCCGCGGGCTGACGGTCACGATGTCGGCGCGCACGTATGCATCGTCGGTGTGTTCGATGAAGCGGCCGACCGTCCACCAGCGCCAGCCGAAACCGGCCAGCACGATGACGGTGATGAAGGCGCCGGCGGCGATCCAGTGGCGCCGCGCGAAACGGGCGGATTTCTCGGGTACGGCTGTGGTGCTCATGATCGGAATCGGAAGGGTTGAGTGCGTGCGGATTCACGAACGGCCGGTCAGGGCCCGTTCACGTCAATAACGGGCTTGCGCTGGCCCTGACGCTGCCAGCCGCCCCCCAGTGCCTTGAAGACGGCAACCTGATCGAGCGCGACCTGCTGCGTCGACGCGGCCAGTGCCGCATCGACCGCGACGAGGCTGCGCTGCGCGTCGAGCACGCCGAGAAAATCCAGCGCGCCCGCGTCGTAGTTCAGTTCCGCGAGCCGGAAAGCGCGCGCGTGTTCGGCGCGCGCGGTTTCGAGCGCGGCCTTGCGGCGCCACTCGGCACCATATCGCGCGAGCGCCTGTTCGGTTTCCTTCAGCGCGCGCAGCACCTGCGCGTCGAACGACGCGCGTGCGGCGGCATCGTCCGCGCGGGCCTGCGCGAGCTGCGCGCGGCTCGCCGCGAGATTCGGAAAGCGCCAGGTAATCAGCGGCCCGACGCCCCAAGCGATCGCGTACTTGTCGCCGAGCGACGACGGATCGCCGGTCGTCGACAGCCAGTTCACCGACCCGCCGAGCACGATCGACGGATACAGCTCGGCCGTGGCGGCACCGATCCGCGCGTTCGACGCGGCGAGCCTGCGCTCGCTTTCGCGCAGGTCGGGCCGGCGCCGAAGCAGCGCGGCGCCATCGCCGACCGGAAACGGCCGCGCCAGCGCCGGCGTCGCATGGCAGCGCGCGGCCGCATCGGGAATCGCGCCGGGCGCGTGCCCGGTCAGCACCGCCAGCTCATACAACGCGGCGCGGCGCGCGCCAGTCAGCGTCGGCAGTTCGGCACGCGTATCGTCGGCGAACGCGCGCGATCGCGCGACTTCCAGATCGGACACGAGACCGTGCGTGCGCTGCCGTGCGGTCAGCGCGGCGAGGCGGTCGGCGATCGCGACCGAACGCTCGGCCACGTCGATCCGCTCGCCGTATGCGCACGCCTGCGCGTAGGCGGCCGTCGTCTCGGCGGCCACCGCGACGCGCATCGCATCCGCTGCCGCCTGCACGGCCTCCGAATCGGCGCGCGCGGCATCGACGAGATGGCCGACACGCCCCCACAGATCGACCTCCCACGACAGCGCGAACGACGGCGCGAATCCCCGGCGCGTATGCGCATCCGTGCCCTTCGCGCTCGCGACGATCTGGTCGGGCGCGTGCTTGCCGTAGTCGACACCGAAGCCGGCCGTCGTATCGGGCAATCGCGCGGCACCCGCTTCGTCGAGCACGGCGCGCGCACGCGCGACGCGTGCCGCGGCCACCGCGAGATCGCGGTTTTGCGCGAGCGCTTCGCGCACGAGTGCGTCCAGCGCCGGATCGTCGAACAGTTGCCACCAGCGATCGGGCAACGCGCCGCCCGGCGCGACGGGCGCATCGACGGCGGCATCGAACGGCGCGCGATGTGCCGCATCGATCGACGGCGGGCGATACGGCTCGCCGACGGAGCATGCGCCAAGCATCGCCGCGCTCAGCAGCGTGGCGGCAATGCGCGGCGCGCAAGACGAGGCGGCAACGGGTAAATCGAAGGAAAGCGAAGCAAGGAAGGAGGCGCGCATCGTGCAGTGGCAGTCGAACAAACGATGGGCCTATGGTAATTTCGGCACATTCAGTCGATCTCGCGCGCAAAGCGCATTCGTCGTCGAGAAAAGGACAAGTGGACCCATTTTTCAGCGCGCTCGAGCGCAAGGAAAAGCACAAGCAGATCGCGGTCGCCGTGTCCGACGCGGCGTCCGGTGTCCTGTATCCGCCGCATTCGCACCGGCACGGCCAGCTGATTCACGCGATCTCCGGCGTGATGCTCGTGCATGCGGATGCCGGCAGCTGGGTCGTGCCGACCGGGCGCGCGGTGTGGGTGCCGGCGGGCACGCAGCACGAGATCCGGATGGCCGGCGACGTGCAGATGCGCTCGGTGTTCGTCGCGCGCGAAGTGCGGCCGAGCCTGCCGGGCGAGTGCCGCGTGATCGAGGTCGGCACGTTGCTGCGCGAACTGATCGTGACCGCGTGCGAACTGCCGGCCGACTACGACCTTTCGCATCGCGCGGGACGCGTGCTCGCGCTGATCCTCGACGAAATCGAAATCGCGCCGCTGCTGTCGCTGCATGTGCCGATGCCGCGCCATCCGGCACTCGCCGCGCTGTGCACGCATCTGATCAACGACCCGTCGGTGGCCGTCACGCTGCAGTCGTGGGCGCGCGATGCGCACATGAACGAGCGCACGCTCGCACGCACGTTCAAGCGCGAGACGGGCATGACGCACGGCGCATGGTGCCGCCATGCGCGATTGCTGCTGAGCCTGCCGCGCCTCGCGGCCGGCACGCCGATCCTCGAACTCGCGCTCGAGCACGGCTACGACAGCCCGAGCGCGTTCGCGGCGATGTTCCGCAAGGCGCTCGGCGTGCCGCCGAGCGAATACTTCCGGCGCCGATAAGCGGCGCTGTCCGTTTCGCGACGATCGAGCGCTGCCGCGCGTGCGCGGCGCAACGTGTGGCCCGCTACAGTGGCGGCATCGCACGACACTCGCGCTCCGCCGATGGATCTGATTCAACGCATGCAGGTTTTCGTCACGCTCGCCGACGCGGGAACCTTCACCGAAACCGGCAAGCGGCTCAACCTCACGACCGCGTATGTCAGCCGCGCGATCGCGTCGCTCGAAACGCATCTCGGCATCCGGCTGCTGAACCGCACGACGCGCTCGATGTGCCTGACCGAAGCCGGTGAACGCTATCTGGCCCGCGCACGCGACATCACGCTCGCAGTGGACGCGAGCGAACGCGAAGCGCGCGGCGCGCGGCTGCATCCATACGGACGACTGCGCGCGCACTGCAGCGCCAGCATCGCGAACCGTTTCGTGATTCCGCTGGTCGCGCGCTTCCAGGCGCGTTATCCGGAAGTCAGCGTCGACCTGACGCTTGCGCCGCACGTGCCCGACCTGATCCGCGACAGCTACGACGTTGCAATCGTCGCGATGCCGAACCTGCCGAGCTCCGATCAGGTCGCGATCGATGTCGGGCGAATCGGCAGCGTGCTGTGCGCCGCGCCCGCGTATGTCGCGCATCACGGAACGCCGGATACGCCGCGCGCGCTCGTGCGGCATCGCTGCCTGCAGCTGGTCGCGCCCGCCTACCCGGCGGGCGAATGGACACTGACGCGCGGTGCGGATGCGGAAACGGTCGCATTCGAGCCGGCGATGACGGCCGACGTCGCGGCATCGCTCGCGATCGCGGTGCGGGAAGGGGCGGGAATCGGCCTGCTGCCGGAATTCGTCGCGGCGGACGATCTGCGTTCAGGCGCGCTGGTGCGCGTGCTGCCCGATTACCGGGCGGAGGACGTGCGCGTGTTTCTGGTGTACCCGTCACGCCGGCACATCGACGCGAAGACGCGCGCGTGGGTGGATTTCATGAAGGTGGAACTGCGCGATGCGCTTGCCGGGCCACGCGGCGGCCACCGCGGCGGCGGCGACGCGACCGCGCCGGGCACCGCCGGCGCAGCCGCCACGACGCCGCTTACGCGACAGCCTTCACCGCCTGCTGCGCGCCAAAAAACGTCGCCTGCGCCGCTTCGTCCGCGCGCGCATACGCGCGGTTGACACCGCTGATCACCGCGCGGATCGACGCGGTCGTCAGGTTCGCGTCGATGCCGACACCGAACGCGCTGCCGCGCACGCCCGACCCGGCCAGTTCCGCGATCGCGATCGCCTTCGCATCGGCACCTTGCGACAGCGCGCGTTCCTCGTAGTGCTGGATGCGCAGCGGCGTACGCAGCGCGTGCATCAGCGCGTCGAGCGGGCCGTTGCCTTCACCGCGCAGCACGCGGCGCTCGCCGTGCACGTCCGCGGTCAGCACGATCGTCTCACGGCCGTCGCGCTCGCTCAGTTCATGACCGACATAACGCAGCGGCGCATCGCCCTCCACATATTCCTGCTGGAACAGCGACCAGATCTGCGCGCTCGTCACCTCGAGCCCGCTGTCGTCGGTCAGGCGCTGCACGGCCGCGCTGAAGTCGACCTGCAGGCGGCGCGGCAGCGCGACGCCATAGCTCTGCTCGAGCAGGTACGCGATACCGCCCTTGCCCGACTGGCTGTTCACGCGAATGATCGAGTCGTACGTGCGGCCGACATCGCTCGGATCGATCGGCAGGTACGGCATTTCCCATACGGCGTCGGGTTTCTGTACCGCGAAGCCCTTCTTGATCGCGTCCTGATGCGAGCCGGAGAACGCGGTGAACACGAGGTCGCCGACATACGGATGGCGCGGGTGGATCGGCAACTGCGTGCATTCCTCGGACGTGCGCGCGACTTCGTTGATCTGCGAGAAATCGAGGCCCGGATCGACGCCCTGCGAGTAGAGGTTCAGCGCGAGCGTGACGAGATCGACGTTACCGGTGCGCTCGCCGTTGCCGAACAGGCAGCCCTCGATCCGGTCCGCGCCGGCCATCACCGCGAGCTCGGCCGCCGCGACCGCGGTGCCGCGGTCGTTGTGCGGATGCACGGACACGATCAGCGCATCGCGGCGCGCGAGGTTGCGGTGCATCCATTCGATCTGGTCCGCGTAGAAGTTCGGCGTGCCGACTTCGACCGTGGCGGGCAAGTTCACGATCGCCTTGTGCTCCGGCGTCGGCTGCCAGACGTCGAACACGGCGTCGCAGACTTCCTTCGCGAAATCCAGCTCGGTCGCCGTGAAGGTTTCCGGGCTGTATTGCAGCGTGAAATGCGTGTCGGTCGCGGCGTCGGCGAAGCGCTTGATCGTGCGCGCCGCGTTCACCGCGAGTGCCTTCGCGCCGTCGCGGTCGAGGCCGAACACGATCTTGCGGAATTCCGGCGCGGTCGCGTTATACAGGTGAACGATCGCGCGCTTCGCGCCGCGCAGCGAGTCGAAGGTACGCTCGATCAGGTCGTCGCGGGCCTGCGTGAGCACCTCGATCGTCACGTCGTCGGGAATGTGGCCGCCTTCGATCAGTTCGCGCACGAAGTTGAAGTCGGTCTCCGACGCCGACGGAAACGCGACCTCGATCTCCTTGAAGCCGATCGCGACCAGCATCTTGAACATCCGCATCTTGCGCGCCGCGTCCATCGGCTCGAACAGCGACTGGTTGCCGTCGCGCAGGTCGGTGCTCATCCAGATCGGCGCTTGCGTGATCGTGCGCGTCGGCCACATGCGGTTCGGCAAGTTGACGGGCGTGAACGGTCGGTACTTCGTCGCGGGGTTCTTCAGCATCATGATGTTCGGTCCTCGGTCGGTTGGTCGGGAAACCGCGGCGCGATGGCCATCAGTCGTGGTGGCAGGCTGCGCGCACAGCGGTGAAAACGGTGGAAAGCGGCACAACGGCAAAGCGGTACGGCGAACGACGGCCTTGGCGGTTGAGCGACCGGGACGGAGCGGAACGATTCGGAAGAAAGACGAACTCAGGCGCCGGTCGACAACCGGGGCCAGGTCGGTGATGCGGGGGAAATCTGGCGCTTCAGGAAAGAAGCAGATGGAAAGCGCGCAGCCGCAGACCCAGCCCGGAGAAACGGGCTAGTAGTCGTAGCGAGAAGAGGGGCTGGGCGGCTTGCATGGCCGGAATCAAATCACAAGGTGACGGGGGCTGTCAACGGGCCGGGCGCAAATGGCGCCGAATTTGATCGCTCAGAATCAGTCCTGTCCGATAGGCATCGCGCAGCCCCGTCGATATGCTTCATGGGTGCGGCGCCGGTGGAGCCCTGTTCGCGTTCGGAGTGAGTGGGTCAATCCACTTCGCCGGTTGCCGCACCCCATTTCCGTTGCGATCGGGTTTCGGCGCGGGCGTTCGGTGGTGGCCGGTGGGCGCGGCCATGACCGAGATGCTGATGTTGAAACGAACGCTGCCATATGCGAACGCCGAACGTCCGCGCCCAAGCCCGCTTGCTGTCGCCTCCCCTGCCTCCCCTGCTCCGCCCGCGCAATCACGCATCGTTCAGAAAAGCGATATGCGCGCCGATATAGTTTCCCGAATATTTCAAAATAACGCCAATTAAACACGCTTCATTAAATCGATTAACCCTGGTTTTCGATTTACTGAACAATAGCCATTCCTCGGCGAATATTTTCTGATTTATTTTTCGGCATGCTCGATGCGTCGCATTTCAAACGGCAAACGTTTGTGCGACACGGCTTCAAGCCTTACCCATCATTCCTCAGGAGGAAAGCATGGCCGATTCTCAAACGTCTTCCAATCGCGCCGGCGAGTTTTCGATTCCGCCGAATACCGATTTCCGCGCGATTTTCTTCGCGAATGCCGCCGAGCAACAGCACATCAAGCTGTTCATCGGCGACAGCCAGGAACCCGCCGCGTATCACAAGCTGACGACGCGCGACGGCCCGCGTGAAGCGACGCTGAATTCCGGCAACGGCAAGATCCGCTTCGAAGTGTCGGTGAACGGCAAGCCGTCAGCCACCGACGCGCGCCTCGCGCCGATCAACGGCAAGAAATCGGACGGCTCGCCGTACACGGTCAACTTCGGGATCGTCGTGTCGGAAGACGGCCACGACAGCGACTACAACGACGGCATCGTCGTGCTCCAGTGGCCGATCGGCTGACCTGACGCACGGCCGACGACCGACCACCGCCGGCCGCCTCCGGGCCGGCCGGCGGTCGGGCACCGCATTCAGCGGCGCCTCGCGCCGCACTCCACGAAAACCCGCCCAACCAACGGAGACATCCATGCCCCTCCTTTCGGCTTCGATCATCAGTGCACCCGTGGCGACCTCGGAGACCTACGTCGACATCCCGGGCCTGTACATCGACATCGCCAAGGCTGAGATTCGAAACGGGAAACTGCAGGTCATCCTCAACGTGCCGACGCCGTACGCGACCGGCAACAACTTCCCCGGCATCTATTTCGCGATCGCGACCGACAAGGGTGTCGTCGCGGACGGCTGCTTCACCTATTCGTCGAAGGTGCCCGAAAGCACCGGGCGCATGCCGTTCACGCTCGTCGCGACGATCGACGTCGGCACCGGCGTCACGTTCGTGAAGGGCCAGTGGAAAAGCGTGCGCGGCAGCGCAATGCATATCGACTCGTACGCGAGCCTGTCCGCGATCGGGGAAACGGCTGCATCGTCGTCGTCCGCCGGCGGCGGCAACGAAACCGGTGCGGAGGGCGGCAGCGGTGCCGGCAGCATCGGCGGCGGCGAGCGCGACGGCACGTTCAACCTGCCGCCGAACATCAAGTTCGGCGTCACCGCGCTCACCAACGCGGCGAACGACCAGACGATCGACATCTACGTCGACGACAACCCGAAACCGGCCGCCACGTTCAAGGGTGCCGGCGCGCAGGACCAGAATCTCGGCACCAAGGTGCTCGATTCCGGCAAGGGACGCGTGCGCGTGATCGTGATGGCGAACGGCAAGCCGTCGCGGCTGGGCTCGCGGCAGGTCGATATCTTCAGGAAGTCGTATTTCGGGATCGTCGGCTCGGAAGACGGCGCCGACGACGACTACAACGACGGCATCGTGTTCCTGAACTGGCCGCTGGGCTGAGTAGCACCGCCCTGCCTGCCGTCGCCACGCCGCCCGGCGTGGCGATCCGTTCCAGTGCGTCAGCCGGCGCACTCCCCGCCCGCGCCGCAAGAACGATCAAATGCCCCCGGCGCCGATACCATATAGTCCGACCGACACCCTCATTGGCACGCCATGAACCCGGTAGGAAAAGCACTCTGGTTGATCGAAACCAAACTCGACACGGAACTGACGCTCGACAGGATCTCCGCCGGTTGCGACATGTCGCGCTTCGGCTTCTCGCGCCTGTTCTCGATGAATACCGGCTGGCCGGTGATGCGCTACGTGCGGTCGCGGCGGCTCACGCGCGCGGCACGTGCACTCGCGCAAGGCGCGCCGGACATCCTGCACGTGGCGCTCGATGCCGGCTATGGCTCCCATGAGGCGTTCACGCGCGCCTTCCGCGATCTCTTCGGCGTCACGCCCGAGGACGTGCGGGCACGGCGCACTCTCGACGGATTGTCTCTTGTGGAGCCGCTGCGCATGAAAGAACTGAAGATCATCGACGTGAGGCCGTCGCGCTTCGAAACCGCAGGCAAGCAGTTGATCGCGGGCATGAGCGACCGCTATACGTTTGACACCAATGAAGGGATTCCGGCGCTCTGGCAAGCGTTCATCCCATACATCGGTACCCTTCCCGGCCAGGTCGGCGACGTGACGTACGGCGTGTGCTGCAACCCCGATGCGGACGGCAGCTTCGAATACATCGCGGGCGTGGAAGTCACGAGCCGCGACCGGCTGCCCGCACCGTTTCGCTGGGTCGAACTGGCGCCACAGCGGTACGCGGTGTTCGAACACGCCGGGCATATCTCGACGTTGCACCAGACCTTCTACAGCATCTGGAACGGCTGGCTGCCGACGTCGGGATTCAAGGCGGTGGACGCACCCGAGTTCGAGCGCTACAGCGGCGACTACGATCCGGTGACGGGCGCCGGCGTGCTGGAGATCTGGTTGCCGGTCGAACCTGTGGCGTCAACGTGAACGAACGTGACAGCCAATCGGACCTCGCTGATTCTGCGGCCAACGTGTTCGACCAAGATGTGCCCACACGATGAACCGGACGGGTTGCCGTTTCTCGAGGTGCGCGATTCACAGCCAGGATCGTGGCCGCGTATGCGGTCTCCCGACGAAGTTTATTTTCGAAATCAGCGCCTGACATGTGCAACTCGTCGTTGGGTGTTTCCTGGCGCTTTCCTGACGAAGGAATGCAGGACGACGAGTTCATCCCCCACCCGGATGCAATGGAACACACGCCCGATGCCTTCACGGCCTCGCGGGCGCAATTCAAGCAATCCTTCCCCCATCGCGCGAATACGGCATCCGCAGATTCGCACCGTGTTCTTCCATCGTCTCGACGCGCTACGTGCACGTGACCCTCCGCATGTATTGCGACTCCTGCGACAAAGCGACATGCCCGCTGCCGGCCACGCGCCCCGATCAGGTACCTCTCGTCAGGCCAGGTGAACCGGGTATCCGGCTTCCGTTTGTCAATTCGTCTTCTACACGCTTCCTTCAGACTCCAAGGCGACGTCTTTGCGATTCGTCAGTTAACCAAACGATCTAATTCCCACATTGCAAGTCCGCGGGGTCAGCCATCGCGCGACGGGGAAAGCGTCGTCATCGCAACTGGCTGCAGCCAGGCGGCAGACGCGAGCTGCGTGCGCGCATCGAGCGCCACCTGGTTGAACGCCACGCGCCGCTCGCCCGTCAGCTTCGCCGCGTCGCCTGCCTGTACGAGCGCGACCGGGTCGACGAGACGGTCATGCCTGCGCACCTCGAAATGCAGATGCGGCCCCGTGGCCGTCCCGGTGCTGCCGACCGCGCCGACACGCTCGCCGCGCGCGACCCGCATGCCGGTTCGCAGCGTCGGCTCGAACGCCGACAGGTGCGCGTAGTACGACGCATAGCCGCCGTCATGGCGAATCACCACGTACTTGCCATAGCCGCGCGGCTCGGTGCCGATGAACGTCACGACCCCACGTTCCGACGCATGAACCGCGCGCCCGGCCGGTGCCGCGAGATCGACGCCGGAATGCACATGACGCACGCCGGTCACCGGATGCACGCGCGCCCCGAAATGCGAGCTGATCCGCGTTGCGTTGACCGGCATCGCAAACCGCGAACCGGCGAGCGGCACGCCGTCGAAGTCGTAATAGCCACCCGACGCGCCGTCCGCGGGCGCAAACCACACGCCCGCGACGTACTGGCCGCGGAAGCGGAGCTCGAGTGCCGTCACGCGCGTGCCGCCCGGCTGCATCGCGCTGTCGTCGGGTTCGTATGCGACGCGGAAGGTGTCGCCGAGTGCGCCGCGCTGTTTCAGGTCGACGCGCCCGGCGAGCATGCGGATGACCTGCGCGGCAACGCCGGCCGGCAGATCGGCGCGCGCCAGCGACGCCCGCAGGTTGCCGACGATCGCGCCGCTACGCGCGCCGCGCTCGGCCTCTTCGAACACGAACGGTTCGGCAGCAGCGAGATCGACGGGACGCCGTTCGTGCGCGGCCCGTTCACCCATCGCGGGCAACGCCGATGCAAGACCGTAATCGAACCTCGACGCGTACGCGCGCTCGACCGCACCGCGCGCCGCATCGCACAGCACGCGGTAGGCCACACATGCACCGAAGCGCGCAACGGCGCCATCGCGTTCATGCGCGCTCGGCACGGTCAACGCAGGCGCCGCATAGGCCACGTCGAGCGGCGCTGCCGACGATGCGTGCAAGCCGCCCCACGTCGTTCGAGCGGCATTGAAAAAGGGCACGTCGACAAGGTCGGCCGTCACGGACGGGAACGGCGCGGTGTCGTTGGACACATGCGCCGGCGCGCCCGGTGCACCCGCCACACAGGCGGCCGCGACGACACCGCGCAGCAGCGCGCGGCGCATCGGGAAACCGCAAGCGCCGCGGAGCGCGGGTAGACCTTGTTCGCGTGCGAGACGGAAACGCAGGTCTAACCGCATGACGTCGTCACTCGCTGTCTGTCAATGAAAAATCGGGAAAGAACCGGGTATCGCGGAGGAACGATCGTCGCGACCCGGCGACGTGAAGACGAGTGTATCGGCGCGATCGAAACAGCTGAATAGGACAAGTCTTATTTACAGGAAAAGCCGTTTCGTACTAAATCGAAATCGCGATGTCGCGCGCCGGCGGCACGGCTGTGCGGCATTCGACCCCACCCATGCGGGCGAACCATCGTGCCGCAGGGACAGTCGAACGCTGCCGGCGCGTGAATGCGAGCGTGCCCGACCACGGCACGCTCGCGTCGCATCGCGCACTGCTCCCCCAACCCGGAATCCCCTCATGTTTCTCGACCAACTACATCCGGAACGCTGGACGTTCCTGTGGAACGCGTTGTCCACCCTCTCCCTCAAGCTGTCCGCCGGCCTGGCGTTGCTCGTCGTCGGCTGGTGGCTGTCGAAACGCATCGGCAACTGGCTGAACCGTCTGCTCTCGAACAAGGAGCGCGTCGACGACACGCTGCGGCCGATCCTCTGCGACGTCGCCGTGTGGGGCATCCGCATCGTCGCGATCGTCGGCGCGCTGTCGCAGCTCGGCATCGAAACCGCGAGCATCGTCGCGGTGCTCGGCGCCGCAGGCCTCGCGATCGGGCTCGCGCTGCAGGGCACGATGCAGAACATCGCGGCCGGCATCATGCTCCTGCTGCTGCGGCCGTTCAAGGTCGGCGACTATATCGACGGCGGCACGGGTGTCGCGGGCACCGTCGACGAGGTCGGGCTCTTCATGACGCGGCTGACGAAACCGGACGGCATCTGCGAATACGTGCCGAACAGCGCGCTGTGGGGCAGCTCGATTCGCAACTACACGCGCAATCCGACACGCCGCCTCGATCTCGAAGTGGAAGTATCGGTACACGACGACATCGACCGTGCGCTCGATGCGCTGCGCAAGCTGGCGCTCGCCGATCCCGACGTGCTCCGCGAGCCGGAACCGGACGTGATGGTGATGCGCTTCGACGACAGCACGGCGGTCGCGAACATGCGCGTGTGGACGCACACCGACAAGTTCTGGGCGATGCGCTGGCGCCTCGCGCGCCAGGTGCGCAAGACGCTTGCCGATGCGGATTGCGTGCTGCCGATCCGCGCACGCGAGCTGCACATCGTGCACGACGCGGAGCGCCGCGCCGACAGCACGCGAGTGCGCGCGCTGTAAGCGGCGGGGGCCGCGAAGCCTGTCCCGCTTCGCGGCCCCCGCGACATCAGGCGCGACATCAACGCAACATCACCGCCGCGTCACATCTTCACGATATCGAGCAGCGCCTTCTTGCCGCTCTTGTACGTGAACACCGAGATCGCGCCGTGCTTCAGGTCGCCCTGCGGCGTGAAGCTCGTTTCGCCGATCACGCCGCGATAGTCGGTGGCCGGCATCGCGGCCAGCACCTTCGCCGGATCGGTGGAGTTCGCGCGTTTCATCGCGTCGACGATGATGTGGACGGCGTCATACGAGAACGGCGCATACACCTGCATCGGCTGGTGGTAACGCGCTTCGTAGCGTTTCGCGAACGCCGCGCCGCCCGGCATCTTCTCGAGCGCGATGCCGGCTTCGGAGCACACGACGTTGTCGGAGGCCGGGCCCGCGAGCTTCGGCAGGTCGGTCGAGCACACGCCGTCGCCGGCGAGGATCTTCGCCCGCATGCCGAGCTGGCGTGCCTGCTTCGCGAGCGGGCCGCCCGTCGCATCCATTCCGCCGTACATGATCGCGTCCGGGTTCGCGCCCTTGATCTTCGTGAGGATCGCGCGGAAGTCGATCGCCTTGTCGTTGGTCGCGTCGCGCGACACGACCTTCATGCCGGCCGCCTTCGCGGCCTTCTCGAACTCGGTCGCGAGACCCTGCCCGTACGCGGTCGAATCGTCGACCACGGCCACCGTCCTGATGCCCATGTTCTTCGCCGCATACATCGCGAGCGCGGGCCCCTGCTGCGCGTCGGTCGCGACGACGCGATAGGTCGTCTTGAAGCCCTGCTGCGTGTACATCGGATTGGTCGCGGCCTGCGAGATCTGCACGACGCCGCCGTCGCGATAGACGCGCGACGCCGGAATCGACGTGCCCGAGTTGTGATGGCCGACGACCCCGATCACCTTGTCGTCGACGAGCCGCTGCGCGACCTGCGTCGCGGTGCGCGGATCGCCCGCGTCGTCCTGCGCGTCGAGCTGCAGCGTGACCTTCTTGCCGCCGATCACGAGCCCCTTCGCATTGATTTCCTCGACCGCGAGGCGCGCGCCGTTCTCGCTGTCCTTGCCGAGATGCGCGATCGCGCCGGTCAGCGGCGCGACGTGGCCGATGCGTACGATCTCGTCCGCGTGCGCGGCCCCTGCGGACAGCGCGCACGTCAGTGCGGCCGCGCTGGCGAGTACCGTCTTGTGATGTCGATTCATGGTTGTCTCCGTCCTTGTCGCGCTTCGTTCGTGTTCAGATCCGTCGTTCGTCGAAGTCATCCCGCACGCTCACACGCGCCCTTCGAATCCCAGCAGTACGTTCACCGCATTGATGCCGATCTCGTCGACCATGTAGCCGCCTTCCATCACGAACAGCGTCGGCAGGTTCAGGCGCGCGAGCGCCGCGCCGATGCGCAGGTAGTCGGGCGAGCGCAGCCGGAAATGGCTGATCGGGTCGTGCTCGAAGGTATCGACGCCGAGCGAGACGACGAGCGCGTCGGGCGCATGCGCGGCGATCGCGGTTGCCGCCTGGTCGAGCGCCGCCGAATAGGTATCCCACAGCGTGCCCTTCGGCAGCGGCAGGTTCAGGTTGAAGCCTTCGCCCGCGCCGATGCCGCGCTCCTCCGCGTAGCCGGAGAAGTACGGGTACGACACCGGCGCCTCGCCGTGGATCGATGCGAACAGCACGTCCGCACGGTCGTAGAAGATGTCCTGCGTGCCGTTGCCGTGGTGGAAATCGACGTCGAGCACCGCGACGCGCGCGGCGCCCTGCGCGATGCAGTGCTGCGCGGCGATCGCCGCGTTGTTCAGGTAGCAATAACCGCCCATGTACTCGCGGCCCGCGTGATGGCCGGGCGGGCGGCACAGCGCGAACGCCGCGCGCGCCGCGCCGCTCGACAGCAGGTCGGCGCCGGTGAGCGCCGAGTTCGCGCTCGCGCTCACGGCATCCCACGTGCCGGCGTTGATCGGCGCGCCGGCGTCCATCGCGTAGAAGCCGAGCTTGCCGTCGATGAACGCGGGCGGCGTCGCGGCGGCCGGCATCGCGCGCACCGGCCACACGAGCGGCAGCGCCTGGCAGGTGCGGCCCGTCGCGGTCCACTCGTCCCACGCGCCGGCGAGGAAATCGACGTAGCGCGCGCTGTGCGCGGCCGCGTAGTGCGCACGGTCGAACGGTTTCGGCGCGATGACGTCGCCAAGTCCTGCGGCACGCACCTGCGCGAGCACCGTCTCGGCGCGAAGGGGGTTTTCGAACGAATCGGTGATCGCGCCGTCCTTCAGTTCGACGCCGCGATGCAATTGGTGATCGCTGCTGTAGACCGTGAGCATGGTTGACTGTTGCGGTAAGGGTGGCAACAGTTTATTGACCGCAGGCGGCAATAACTTTGCTTTCGACGCGCGCCTTTCGTACAATTTTGAGAAAACCGCCTACGGAATCCCGGAAATGAGCAAAATTCGCGCTTCGGTCGAACTGGATGGCGTGGACCGCGCCATGCTGCGCCTGCTGCAGGACGACGGCGCGCTGTCGAACGCGACGCTCGGCGAGAAGCTGTCGCTGAGCGTCACGCCCTGCTGGCGCCGCCGCAAGCGGCTCGAGGACGAAGGCGTCATCACCGGCTACCAGGCGAATCTCGACCGGCGCGCGCTCGGCATGAACGTGTTCGCGTTCGTGCAGGTGACGTTCAACATGCATTCCGACGAGGATTCCGATCACTTCGAGGAGGTGATGCGACGGCACGACGAAGTGACGTCGTGCCACAAGATCACCGGCGCGGCCGACTACCTCCTGCAGGTCGTCGCGGCCGATCTCGATGCGTACGCCGAATTCGTCGAGCGCGTGCTGCGCAAGCAGGCCGGGGTTTCGTCGATCCAGTCGAGCCTCGCGTTGCGCGAAGTGAAGTTTTCGTCGCGCGTGCCGGTGCCGGGCGCCTGAACGACGCGGCGAACGCAGGGGCCGTCAGCCGATTCTCCGAATACTCATCCCATGGAGCACCACCTATGACGCGTTTCGTCCCTTCCCTGTCGCTGGCCGCCACGCTGGCCTGCGCGTTCGCACTGAGCGCCTGTGCCGCACCATCCACGCCGCCGGCCCAATCGTCGGCGCCGCCCGCACCACCGATGGTCGGCAGCGATCGCGACGCGCACGGCTGCATCGGCTCGGCCGGCTATTCGTGGTGCGAAACGACCCAACGATGCGAGCGCCCGTGGGAACTCGCGAAGCAGAAGGGCTTCGCGAATTCGGCGCAAGCGTACGACCAGTTCTGCCGGAACGGTGCTGCCAAGTAAAGTGACGTGACGTCGCGCGATCGTGTCGCGGCACGCTGCCGCGACACGACGAGACACAAGCAAGACGCGCCCGAAAACCCCTCGCGATCCCGCGCAGTTATCCACACGTTTCCCGGTTCCGCCGACCATCATTCCGGAAACCCGGACACGCAAAAAACCCCACGAAAACAACGGTATTTTTCGTTTGTGACACAGCAAACGAGTTCGGTTACATTACGCGCCCCTTGCCACCCCGCCCCCCGCAAAACGCGTCGCGCGCGGCCTCTTTCCACGCAACCCGAAGCGCCTTCCGCCTAGGCTTGCCGCAAGGGCCCGGGCGCGTCGTGCGCCACTGTGACGCAGGCGCTTGCCTGCCCGCGGGAAGCCGATCCGAAGGTGTCCTTCCCGACGGTTTCGCGTGCGCAAATGCAACGCGGTGCGGCGTCAATCCGGAATTCCGGATTCGCGATCCGGATCTCCGGATCCGCGTTTCACCGCGGTCGACACGCACGCCGGGCGGCTTGGCAAACCGATGCATCCAAGTTGAAAAAGGGATCTGCTGTGATCAAAACGTTACGGGTAATACTGTCGGCGCTCGCGCTGTGCGTCGCCGCGTCGTCCGCGCACGCCGCCGATACGAAGAAGGTCGACGTCCTGCTGGTGGGCGGCGGCATCATGAGCTCGACGCTCGGCGTCTGGCTGCACGAGCTCCAACCTGACTGGTCGATGACGATGGTCGAGCGCCTCGACGGCGTCGCACTGGAAAGCTCGAACGGCTGGAACAACGCCGGCACCGGCCACTCGGCGCTCGCCGAACTCAACTACACGCCGGAGAAGGCGGACGGCAAGGTCGACATCTCGAAGGCCATCGAGATCAACGAGTCGTTCCAGATCTCGCGCCAGTTCTGGGCGTGGCAGGTCAAGCAGGGCGTGCTGAAGAACCCGCACTCGTTCATCAACTCGACGCCGCACATGAGCTTCGTGTGGGGCGACGACAACGTCCGCTTCCTGAAGAAGCGCTACGAGGCGCTGCAGGCCAGCCCGCTGTTCCGCGGGATGCAGTATTCGGAAGACTACGACCAGATCAAGCAGTGGGTGCCGCTGATGATGGAAGGCCGCGACCGCAACCAGAAGGTCGCGGCGACGTGGACGCCGATCGGCACCGACGTGAACTTCGGCGAGATCACGCGCCAGTTCGTCGGCTACCTGAAGACGCAGCCGAACTTCACGCTGTCGCTGTCGAGCGAAGTGCGCGAGATCACGCGCAATGCCGACGGCACGTGGCACGTGACGTGGGTCAAGCTGCACTCGGATGAACCGGCGCAGTCGGTCGACGCGAAGTTCGTGTTCATCGGCGCGGGCGGCGGTGCGCTGCACCTGCTGCAGGCGTCGGGCATCCCCGAGGCGAAGGACTACGGCGCATTCCCGGTCGGCGGCTCGTTCCTCGTGACGGACAACCCCGAGGTCGTGAAGCAGCATCTCGCGAAGGCGTACGGCAAGGCGTCGGTCGGCTCGCCGCCGATGTCGGTGCCGCACCTCGACACGCGGATCATCGACGGCAAGAAGATCATCCTGTTCGGGCCGTTCGCGACGTTCTCGACCAAGTTCCTGAAAAACGGTTCGTACTTCGACCTGCTCAAGAGCACCAACACGCACAACGTCGCGCCGATGATGCGCGTGGGCGTCGACGAATTCCCGCTGGTCCAGTACCTCGCCGGCCAGCTGATGCTGTCCGACGACGACCGTTTCAACGCGCTGAAGGAATACTTCCCGAACGCGAAGAAGGAAGACTGGCGCCTGTGGCAGGCCGGCCAGCGCGTGCAGATCATCAAGCGCGACCCGGTGAAGGGTGGCGTGCTGAAGCTCGGCACCGAGATCGTCAGCTCGCAGGACGGCAGCATCGCGGGCCTGCTCGGCGCGTCGCCGGGCGCGTCGACGGCCGCGCCGATCATGCTGAACCTGATGAAGAAGGTGTTCAAGGACAAGGTCGCGACGCCCGAGTGGCAGCAGAAGCTCCGCCAGATCGTGCCGAGCTACGGCACGAAGCTGAACGACAGCCCGGCGAAGGTCGTCGAGGAATGGACCTACACGAGCGACGTGCTGCAACTGGCGCCGCCGCCGAAGATCGACATGGCGACGCCGTCGCAGGCAACGGGCACGGCCCCGGCACGCCCCGCGAAGGCGTCGGCCGACATGGCGCTGTAACGCGTCCGGCCCCGATTCGCCGCACCGCACGGCCACCCTCCGGGGTGGCCGTTTTGCATGGCGGATGCGGATGCCGTGGCGTGCTTCGTCCTGCGGAGGCTCCGCCGGCTGCCATGCCGCCCGCCGCGCCGCGCCGCTGCCGATCGTCCGCTGCCGGACGTCAGCTACCGGCCTTCCGCTATCAGCCGAACCGCAGCCGGTGCCCCGGCCGCTCGTCCGCTACGGGCCGCGCGCGGGCGGCCGCCCCCAGCCGCCCGTCCGCATCCGCTAGAATGCGGGCACGCGCGACGCCGTCGCCACCGATCCACCATCCGCATCGACGCGGTCCACGCGACCGCCGGTGCGGCCCGCGCCCGAGCCGCGCGAGCGCCGCACCTCGTTGCCGCGCCCGCCGGGCGCGCCATCAACCGAATTCAGCTGGAGAAAAATCCGTGTTTACCTGCCGAAACCAGAGCTGCGGCACGCAGTGGGAACAGTCCGACGTCGTCATCAAGGACGAAGGCCAGGGGCTGCTGTTCCGCTGCCCGCTGTGCGGCGCCCGCAACTACCTCGAGCGCTTCGAGGACGATGAAGGCAACGTCGCCTACGAACAGATGGAAGGCAAGCCTTACCTCGGAGACCTCGAATGACCCAGCCGACCGCCACGCCCTTCAGCGCGCTGCCGCTGACGCCGGCCACGCTCGCCAACCTCGCCCAGCTCGGTTATGTCGACATGACGCCGATCCAGGCCGCGAGCCTGCCGATCGCGCTGGCCGGCCAGGACCTGATCGCGCAGGCGAAGACGGGCAGCGGCAAGACCGCCGCGTTCTCGCTCGCGCTGCTGGCCCGCCTCGACGCGCGCCGCTTCGACGTGCAGGCGATGATCCTGTGCCCGACGCGCGAACTCGCCGACCAGGTCGCGCAGGAAGTGCGCCGCCTCGCGCGCGCCGAGGAGAACGTGAAGGTGCTGACGCTCTGCGGCGGCACGCCGATGCGCCCGCAGGCGCAGAGCCTCGAGCACGGTGCGCACATCGTCGTCGGCACGCCGGGCCGCATCATGGATCACCTCGATCGCGGCAACCTGAAGCTCGACGCGCTGAACACGCTGGTCCTCGACGAAGCCGACCGGATGCTCGACATGGGCTTCTTCGACGACATCGCGAAGGTCGCGCGGATGTGCCCGACCACGCGCCAGACGCTGCTGTTCTCCGCGACCTATCCGGACGGCATCGTCAAGCTGAGCCAGCAGTTCCTGCGCAATCCGAAGGAAGTGAAGCTCGAGGAGCGTCACGACAACAGCAAGATCCGCCAGCGTTTCTACGAAGTGACGGAGAACGAGCGCCTGCATGCGGTCGGCCAGTTGCTGAACCATTACCGGCCGGTGAGCACGATCGCGTTCTGCAACACGAAGCAGCAGTGCCGCGACCTGCTCGACGTGCTGCACGCGCAGGGCTTCCACGCGCTCGCGCTGCACGGCGAGCTCGACCAGCGCGAACGCGACCAGGTGCTGATCCAGTTCGCGAACCGCAGCTGCTCGGTGCTGGTGGCAACCGACGTCGCCGCGCGCGGGCTCGACATCGCGCAGCTCGAAGCCGTGATCAACGTCGACGTGACGCCCGATCCCGAAGTGCACGTGCACCGCATCGGCCGGACGGGCCGCGCGGATCAGGACGGTTGGGCGCTGAGCCTCGCGAGCATGGACGAGATGGGCCGCGTCGGTGCGATCGAGCAGGCACAGAAGCGTGACGTCGAATGGCATCCGCTCGCGGAACTGAAGCCGGCCGACGACGGCGTGCTGACGCCGCCGATGGAAACGCTGCAGATCCTCGGCGGACGCAAGGACAAGATCCGCCCGGGCGACGTGCTCGGCGCGCTGACGGGCGACGCCGGGTTCGACGGCAAGCAGATCGGCAAGATCAACGTGACCGAGTTCTCGACCTATGTCGCGATCGAGCGCGGCGTCGCACACGACGCGCTGCGCAAGCTCAATGCGGGGAAGATCAAGGGCAAGCGGGTCAAGGTCCGCTTGATGGACGAGGAGTAAGCCCCGCGCGCGCCGCTACCCCTGCGCGGCGCGCTCGCCCAGCATCGTCAGGTACTGCTGTACCGCCCCCCATTCCGCGCCGAGCCGGCTGAGCGCGACGAGCTCCGACCGCGGTGTATCGCCGGCAAGCTTCCGGTACACGACGTTCGGCGCCGCGATCCGGCTGAGCGGCGCCGGCACGATCGACACGCCCAGGCCGGCCCCCGTCAGCGCCAGCACCGACAGCGTGCTGCTCACCTGGTGCGCGATGCGCGGCTCGCGCCCGAGCACCTGGCGCAGGATCGCCAGTTGCCATTCGTCGTCGCCGTCGGCCGCATACAGGATGAACGGTTCGTCCGCGAGCGCGGCAACGCTCACCGAGCGCCGCTTCGCGAACGGATGCCGATCGCTCATCACGACTTCCCACGCCCAGCTGCCGACCGTCCGCACGGCCAGTTTCGCGTCGAAGGCCACGCCGAACGCCGGGCAATAGCCGATGTCGAGCCGGCCCGCGAGAATCGCATCCTGCTGCGCGGCCGGCGCCATTTCGTGCAGGTCGAGCACCACGCCCGGCCAGGTCGCATGAAACTCGGTCAGATCGTGGGACAGCCGCCCCGTCGCGACCGCATTCCCGACGAAACCGATCCGCACGATGCCCGTCTCGCCGCGCGCCGCGCGCTGGACCAGCGTCTTCGCGCGCTCGGCCTGCTCGAGCGTGCGCTGCGCCTCGATCACCAGCAGCCGGCCGGCATCCGTCAGCGCGACCTTGCGCGTGCTGCGCTCGAACAGCGGCGTGCCCAGTTCCTCCTCGAGCGCGCGGATCTGCTGGCTCAACGCGGGCTGCACGATATGCAGCCGCTCCGCCGCGCGACCGAAATGCCCTTCCTCGGCAACCGCGAGAAAGTAGCGCAAATGACGAAGATCCATGGGGCCGATTAATCACTCAAAACGATCAATATCGAAATTTAATCTATTGGATTGAAAAATCAAGCGCGCGCATCCTGACGGTCAGGCGCTGCACCGCAGCGCACCTTCACAGGAGCCGCATCATGTCCGACCGCAACCGCATCGATGTTCACCAGCATGTCGTCCCGCCGTTCTGGGCCGACGCCCTGCCCGCCCATGGCGGCGACCCGTCCGGCTGGGGCAGCCCGACGTGGAGCCCGGAAAGCGCCCTCGCATTCATGGATTCGCTGGAGATCCGGACCGGCGTGCTGTCGTTGACCGCGCCGGGCGTACAGGGCTGGAACGGCCAGGCGAAGTGCGACATGGCACGCCAGGTGAACGAGTACGTCGCCGGCCTCGTCGCGAAATGGCCGACCCGCTTCGGAAACTTCGCGACGCTGCCGCTGCCCGACGTCGACGGCACGCTCGCCGAAATCGACCACGCTTTCGACACGCTGAAGGCCGACGGCGTCGTGCTGCTCAGCAACTACGGCGGCACCTATCTCGGCGATGCGGCATTCGAACCCGTGTGGGCCGCGCTCGACCGTCGCCACGCGGTGGTGTTCATCCACCCGGCCAAGCCCGCGATCGACGTGCTGCCCGGCATGCCCGGCCCGCTGCTCGACTACCCGTTCGACACGACGCGCATCGCGCTGCAGCTCGTCCTCAACGGCGTGATCACGCGCTACCCGAACGTGCGCATCATCCTGTCGCATGCCGGCGGCTTCCTGCCGTACACCGCGTACCGCTTCGCCGAACTCGCGCCGGGCGTGCGCAACGACGTGCCGGATCGCGACGGGCTGCTCGACCTGCTGCGCTCGTTCTACTTCGATACCGCGCTGTCGTCGCCGTCAGCGCTGCCGAGCCTCACCGCGTTCGCACAACCCGATCGCGTGCTGTACGGCAGCGACTTCCCGTACGCGCCGCCGTCGGTCAGCACGTCGTTCACCCATGCGCAGGATGCGTATGCGGCGCTGAGCGCCGACCGGCATGCCGCGCTCAACCGTGCGAACGCGCTGCCGCTGTTCCCGCGTCTCGCCGCGCTCGCGCAATAACGCGCAATAACGCGCGATGAAGCGGCGCGTGACGCGCGGCGATGGCGGCGTCACGCGCGCAACCGGTGGCCGGCCCACGCCGTCAGGTCAGAACGGAATGACGGCCTTCGCCCACACGGCCTCGCCGGCCGGCCGGTTGCGGACGAAAAACTCCTTCACGATGCGCGCTTCCACGCTGATCTTGCTGAACTGATAGCGAACCCCCGGCCCGATCGCGAACGCCTGCCCGCGAAACCCGTCGCCCGCGACCGGCTGGCCGTTCTGCATGTCGTCGGTGGTCTGCTTGACGAAGTAGCCCGACAGCCCGACCCGCACCTTCGGTGTCACTGCATAGCTCGCCGAATAGTCGACGTGAAACAGGTTCCCCGAGTGGTAATGCGTGTCGTTGTTCGGCGAGTTGAAGCTGTACGTGATCTTCGCGGATACCTCGACCTTGTCGTTCGGCAGCCACGACACGCCGAATACCGGCCGCGCGGTGTAATAGTTCTTGCCCGTGTTCAGCGCGGATTGCGCGTCGTACTGCCCGGTCGGGAACACGAACTCGACCGCCGCGACGGTGCGCAACGCGCCCGAGCCCCATGCGATCAGCGCGGGGCTGACGATCAGGTCGCCGAGGTTGGTGCGGTCGAACGACGCGCCGCCCGCGTCGAGCGCAAGATGCTGCATCGGCAGTACCGCATACGCGCCGTAGCGCCCGCCGAGCACCGACAGGTTCGACATCCAGACCACGCGCGGAATCAGCACGTCCGCATCGAGCTTGAAGCCCGGCACCGAGCCGTTGCCATGCGAATCGTTGAAGCGCGATGCATGGTAGTGCGTGTAGTACAGCAGCGCGTACAGCCCGACCGGCGGCAACGCGCCGGCGAAGAACGCTTCCGCGCCCTCGCCGATCGTGTCGCCGCCGCCCTCCGTCGCGCGTGCGCCGGTGCTCAGTGCCATGCCCGCGCAAGCCGCGAGCGAGATCAGTCCGAATGCAGCCTTTCGTTTCATCGATGTCTCCAATCTTCGTTCTACTGATTTGATTTATTGTGATCGTCCTGCGCTGCCTGCCCTGCCGATGCGTTACTCGTTGAAGTGGTCAATCACGAGCCGGTTGAAGCGCGCCGCATGCTCGATCTGCGTCCAGTGCCCGCAGCGGCCGAACACGTGCAGCTGCGCGTTCGGCAGCCATTCCATCAGCTTCAGCGAACTCTCGAGCGGAATCACGCGGTCCTCGCGGCCGTGCACGATCAGCGTGTCATGCGTCAGCGCACGCAACCGCGTCTCGTCGCTCGCGAGCGCATCGACCCAGCGCTGGCGCGGCGCGGGAAACATGTTCGCGAACGCTTCCTGGTAGCCGGGCCGCACGCTCGCGTCGTAGCGCAGCTTCGCGAGCTCGTCGTTCACGAGCGTGCGATCGAACGCGAAGATATCCAGCAGCGCGCGCATGTTCGCGATCGACGGCGTGTAACCCCACACTGCGTCGAGCCCTTCGGTCAGCGTGAAGCGCGTGCCGGCGGCGCCCATCAGCACGAGCTTGCCGACCCGCTCCGGCGCGCGGATCGCGAGTGCCAGCGCGAGCGCGCCGCCGAACGAATTGCCGACCACGTGCGCGCGCTCGACGTCGAGCGCATCGAGCAAGCCCAACGCGTGATCGACCCAGTGCGCCATCGAATAACGGTATCCGGCCGGACGTTCGGTTTCGCCGAAGCCGGCCATGTCCGGCGCGATCACGCGGAACTGCCGCGCAAGCGCCGGCATCGTGAGCCGCCAGTTCGCATAGGCCGTGACACCGGGCCCCGAGCCGTGGATCAGAAGCACGGGCGGGCCGTCGCCGACGTCGTGATAATTCGTGTCGATGCCGCCGGCGACGATCCGGCGGCCGATTTCAGGATTGGATGACATGACGCTCCCCCAGTCGATTCATGTAGGCGCGGCGCATCAGCGCCCGCGCTGCTTCGCGCTCTGCCCGCCGATCCCGAAATGCGCCTTCGGCATCTCGGTGATGATCACGCGCACCGATTCGACCGGTGCGTCGAGCGAGCGATGGATGGCTTCGGTGACCTCGGCGATCAGGCGTTCCTTCTTGTCGTCGCTGCGGCCTTCCAGGATGTACAGATGAGCAACCGGCACGATCGGCCTCCCCGTCAGATGAAACGCAGGCCGACCGACCCGATGTCCTGCACGCGCAGCGTCACGCTGTCGCCGGCCGCGACGGCCACCGCCTCGGTGATGCCGCCCGACAGGATCAGGCTGCCCGCCGGAATCGATTCGCCGCGCGCGCCGAGATGGTTCGCGAGCATCGCGATCGCGGCGGCCGGATGCCCGAGCACGGCCGCGCCCGCACCGAACGCGACCGGCAGCCCGTTCTTCTCGAGCACGACGCCGAGCGTGCGCAGATCGACGCCGTCCACCGGCAACGGGCGCCCACCCGCCACGAAGCGCGCGGCCGACGTGTTGTCGGCCACCACGCTCTTCAGGTCGAACTTGAAGTCGCGGTAACGGCTGTCGATCACCTCGATGCCGGCGATGACGAAATCCGTCGCGGCGAGCACCGCACCGATGTGGCAACCGGGGCCTTTCAGCTCGGCCTTCGTCACGAACGCGATCTCGGGCTCCACCTTCGGGTGAATCAGCGCGGACGTGTCGCACTCGCCGCCGTCGGGCAGGTCGTAGAGATCGGTGAGGAAGCCGAACACGGGCGTATCGACGCCCATCTGGCGCATCTTCGCGTGCGAGGTCAGGCCGGCCTTGTAGCCGACGATCCGTGCGCCGCGCGCGAGCTGCCGGCGTCGGATCGCGTCCTGGACCGCGTATGCGTCGTCCCAGTCCATCTCCGGATGCCGGTCGGTGATCTTCGGCGTGTCGCGCGCTTCGCGCATGCAGTCGTCGAGATGCGCGGCGAGCGATTCGACGGTCTCGTTGGTCAGGTTCATGCAGCCTCCCGCTTCGCTTGCGCCGCGCGTGCCTTCGCGAGCGTCAATGCCGTGTCTTCGATCATGTCTTCCTGGCCGCCGACCATCCCGCGCCTGCCCAGCTCGACGAGGATGTCGCGCGCCGGGACCCCGTACTTGTCGCCCGCGCGCTTCGCGAACAGCAGGAACGACCCGTACACGCCCGCATAACCGAGCGTCAGTGCGTCGCGATCGACGCGGATCGGGAAATCCATCATCGGCACGACGAGGTCCTCGGCCACGTCCTGGATCTTCCACACGTCGACGCCGGTCTCGATGCCCATCCGCTCGCACACGGCGACGAACACCTCGAGCGGCGTGTTGCCCGCGCCGGCGCCGAGGCCGGCCGCCGCGCCGTCGATCCGGTTAGCGCCGGCCTCGATCGCCGCGATCGAGTTCGCGACGCCCATCGCGAGGTTGTGGTGGCCGTGAAAGCCGAGTTCGGTATCCGGCTGCAGCGCGTCGCGCACCGCGGCGAGGCGCGCCTTCACGTCGTCGGGCAGCATGTAGCCGGCCGAATCGGTGATGTAGATGCAGTTCGCGCCGTACGACTCCATCAGCTTCGCCTGCTTCACGAGCCCTTCCGGGCTGTTCATGTGGCTCATCATCAGGAAGCCGACGGTATCCATGCCGAGCTTGCGCGCCATCGCGATGTGCTGTTCGGACACATCGGCCTCGGTGCAGTGCGTCGCGACGCGGATCGTCTGCACGCCGAGCGCATGCGCCTCCTTCAGGTGATCGACGGTGCCGATGCCCGGCAGCAGCAGCGCCGACACCTTCGCGCGCTTCAGCAGCGGGATCACCGCGCCGAGGTATTCGGCATCGGTGTGCGCGGGGAAGCCGTAATTGACCGACGAGCCGCCGAGCCCGTCGCCGTGCGTGACTTCGATCAGCGGCACGCCGGCCGCATCGAGCCCGGTCGCGACCGCGCGCATCTGGTCGAGCGTCATCCGGTGACGCTTCGGGTGCATGCCGTCACGCAGCGTCATGTCGTGGACGGTGATTCGCTTGCCTTTGAGATTCATTGCCGTTTCCTTGTTCGTCCGGTCATGGGAGAAGCGCGCGTCAGGCTGCCTGTGCAACCGGCTGGAGCGCGAGGCGGCCGGCCAGCAGTTCCTCGGCGAACATCTCGGCGGTGCGCGCGGCGGCGGCCGTCATGATGTCGAGGTTGCCCGCGTATTTCGGCAGGTAATCGCCGAGGCCTTCGACCTCGAGGTAGATCGACACGCGGTTGCCGTCGAACACCGGCCCGTTGACGATCCGGTAGCCCGGCACGTAGCGCTGCACGTCGGCGATCATCGCGTGCACCGATTCGACGATGCGCGCTTCGTCCGGCGCGCTTTCCGTCAGGCAATGCACGGTGTCGCGCATGATCAGCGGCGGATCGGCCGGGTTGATCACGATGATCGCCTTGCCGGCCTGCGCGCCGCCGACCTGCGCGACCGCCGCCGCCGTCGTGCGCGTGAATTCGTCGATGTTCTTGCGCGTGCCGGGGCCGACCGAGCGCGACGACACGGTCGCGACGATCTCGCCGTATGCGACCGGCTGCACGCGGGACACCGCGCGCACCATCGGGATCGTCGCCTGGCCGCCGCAGGTGACCATGTTGACGTTCATCTCGCCGGAGCCGATGTGATCCTTCAGGTTCACGGGCGGCACGCAGTACGGGCCGATCGCGGCCGGCGTCAGGTCGATCATCAGCACGCCGAGCGCGTTGAGCTTGCGGCTGTTCTCCGCGTGGACGTACGCGCTCGTCGCATCGAACGCGATCTGCACGCCGTCGGCCTGCACGTGCGGCAGCAGGCCGTCGACGCCTTCCGCGGTCGTCTTCAGCCCGAGTTCGCGCGCCCGCTTCAGGCCGTCTGAATCGGGATCGATGCCGACCATCCAGACGGGTTCGAGCACGGGGCTGCGCATGAGTTTGGCGAGCAGGTCGGTGCCGATGTTGCCGGGGCCGATCAGCGCGCAACGGATCTTTCGGGTCATGGGGATGTCCTCGTTTGCGATTGAATGGAAACGGCGCCGCTCACGCGAACCGCACCGAACACGCGCCGATCCCGCCGATCGACACGCGGAAGTTGTCGCCGGGCCCGGCCGGCGCCATCGCGGCAAGCGCGCCGGACAGGATCACCTCGCCGGCCTTCAGCGGAATGCCGAGGCGGCCGAGCGTATTGGCGAGCCACGCGACGGCGTTCACCGGCGAGCCGAGCGCGGCCGCGCCGGCGCCGGTGCCGATCACGTCGCCGTTCTTCTCGAGCACCATCCCGCAGGTCGAGAGATCGACGCGGCGCGTGCTCACCGCCTGGTCGCCGAGCACGAACACGCCGCACGACGCGTTGTCGGCCACCGTGTCGCCGATGCGGATCTTCCAGTCGCGAATGCGCGAATCGACGATCTCGAAGCACGGCATCACGCATTCGGTCGCGGCCAGCACCATCGCGTTCGTCACGCCGGGGCCGAGCAGGTCGCGCTTCAGCACGAACGCGATCTCGCCCTCGGCCTTCGGCTGAATCAGCGTGTCGAGTGCGATGCATTCGCCCTCGCCGACCACCATGCCCGACAGCAGGTAGCCGAAATCGGGCTGGTACACGCCGAGCATGTCCATCACGGCTTTCGACGTGACGCCGATCTTCTTGCCGACGACGGTCTCGCCGGCGTCCAGGCGGCGCTGCACGAAGCGCTGCTGGATCCGGTACGCGTCGTCGATCGACAGGTCCTCGTGCTGCGACGTCAGCGGCGCGACGGGCATGCGCGACGTCATCGCGTCGTACAGCCGGTCGCCCAGCGTGGTAATCAATGTGGAGTCCATAAGCGTTTTCCGGTCGGTAACGGGTGGATCAAAGCTTGATGCAGACGTTGCGGAGTTCCGTGTAGAACTCGAGCGAATGCACGCCGCCTTCGCGGCCGATGCCCGATTGCTTCGCACCGCCGAATGCGGTGCGCAGGTCGCGCAGGAACCACGAGTTGACCCACGCGATGCCGACGTCGATCGACGCGGCGACGCGATGCGCGCGGGCCAGGCTGGTCGTCCAGATCGCGGTCGACAGCCCGTACACGTTCGCATTCGCGCGGCCGATCACCTCGGCTTCAGAGTCGAACGGCATCACGAGCGTGCACGGGCCGAAGATTTCCTCGCGCGCGATCGGCGAATCGTCGCCGAGGCCGGTCCAGATCGTCGGCTGTACCCATGCGCCGCCGCGCAGGTCGTCCGGCAGGTCGGGCACGCCGCCGCCCGTCACGACCGTCGCGCCGAGTTCGGTCGCCTTGCGGTAGTACGACAGCACCTTGTCGCGGTGTTCCTGGCTGATCAGCGGGCCGATGCCGGTCGTGTCCGCTTCCGGGCGGCCCGGCCGCAGCGCCTCGGCGCCTGCCTTCAGCGCGGCGACGAAACGCTCGAACAGCGGGCGCTCGACGTACACGCGCTCCGTGCCGAGACACACCTGCCCGGCATTCGCGAAGCACGAGCGCAACGTGCCCTCGACGGCCGCGTCGAAATCGCAATCGGCGAACACGATCGCCGCGTTCTTGCCGCCCATCTCGAGGCTGACGGGCCGCGCGCCGTCGGCGGCCGCCTTCATGATCGCCGCACCGGTGCGCGTCTCGCCGGTGAACGTGATCGCGTTCACGCCGGGATGGGTCGTCAGGAATTCGCCGGCTGAATCGGGCCCGAAGCCGTGCACGACGTTGTAGACGCCGCGCGGCACGCCCGCCGCGTTCATCACTTCGCCGAGCAGCGCGGCCGTCTGCGGCGTTTCCTCCGACGGCTTCACGACCACGGTGTTGCCGCACGCGAGTGCCGGCCCGACCTTCCACGTCATCAGCAGCAACGGCAGGTTCCACGGGCAGATCACGCCGACCACGCCGACCGGGCGGCGAATCGCGTAGTTGAGCGCGCCCGCCCCGTCCGGCGTCGCCATTTCGAAGGTTTCGCCCGGCACGTTCTTCACGATGTCGGCGAACACCTTGAAGTTCGCGGCGCCGCGCGGGATGTCGATATGGCTCGCGAGGCTCACCGGCTTGCCGGTGTCGGCCACTTCGGCCTCGAGAAAATCGTCGAAGCGGCGCGTGATGCCATCGGCTACCGCGTACAGGATCTCGACGCGCTGTGCGACCGTGAAGCCGCCCCACGGCCCCGACAGCGCCGCGCGCGCCGCGTGGACGGCCGCGTCGACGTCGGCGCGGCTCGCTTCGGCCACGCGCGCGATCACCGCGTTGTCGAGCGGCGAGCGCTTGTCGAACCAGCGTTCTCCGGCGCGATAGCTGCCGTCGATGAAATTGCGGACGAGCCGCACGTCCGGCTGCCCGCCGGCGGGGCCGCGCGTCGCGGCGATGGGTTCGGTGTCGTACATGATGTGTCTGTCGAGTGTCTTGAATCCGTGATCCGGTGGGTTCGTTCCGCGCGTTCGCGTGCCGTGCGTCATCGCGCGCGGAAGCCGGCGGCAGCGAGGCCCGCGTGCGCGCACTGTTCGTCCTGCGCCTCGCTGCCGCCCGACACACCGATGCCGCCGATCCGCGCGCCGTCGTCGTCGATCGGCAAGCCGCCGCCGAACGCGACGAAGCGTGCGCGCAAGACGAGCCCCTGCCGCACCGCGTCCGAATGCGTGGCCAGCGCGTCGTGCCAGCCGCCGGTCGGCACGCCGAAACTCGCGGCCGTGTACGCCTTGTCGATCGCGATGTCGATCGAATGCAGCGGCGCGCCGGGCATCCGCACGAAGGCCGCGAGCAGCCCCGCCGCATCGACCACCGCGACGTTCACGCGCACGCCGAGCCGTTCGGCCGCTTCTGCCGCCGCGTGCGCGGCGCGCGCGGCGGCCGGCCAGTCGATCGTGCGCAACGCGACGCTGCGGGTCGAATCGTTCCGTGCCATGACGCTGTGCTCCTTCGCGGGTCAGGTGTAGACGGTCGTGAACGCTTCGTTCAGCTCGCCGGAGTGGAAGAAGATCCCGCGCCCGAGTTCGTCCTCGGTCCAGGTCGTGACCGGGCGATCGGGTTGCGCGAGATAGCCGAGCCCCGCGAAGGTTTCGTTGCGGTTGCCGCTCGGATCGAAGAAGTAGATGGTCGTGCCGCGCGTGATGCCGTGCCGCGTGGGCGCGACGTCGATCTTCACCTTGTTCTTCGCCATCACGTCGGCCGACTTCAGCACGTCGGCCCAGTCGTCGAGGAAGAACGCGATGTGATGCAGGCCGTTGCGCGGGCCGCCGACGAACGCGATGTCATGCGGCGTCGAGCTGCGGAACATCCACGTCGCGGCGCGAATCGTGTTGCCCGGGCCGACCATCACCTGCTCGGCCAGATGGAAGTCGAGGCACTCGGCCATGAAGCGCGTGTTCTCCTCGACACGGTTCACGCCGGTCTCGGGATTCAGCTCGCACATCAGCAGGCAATGGTCGAGCCAGTGCACGGCCGAGCCCGGAATGTCGTCGGGCCACGGATCGGGATTCAGCGAACCGACGGCCGTGCCGACCTGCTCCTTCTGCGCGAACAGGCGCAATTCATGCCCGCTCGGCAGCAGGAACCGCAGCTGGCGGCCCATGGCCGGCAACGCGCCTTCCGGCAGCATCTCGGTCTTGATCCCGTACGCGTCGATCCGCTGCCGCAGCGTGTCCAGGTCGGCATCGCGCTCGACCTTGTAGGCCGCATGCTTGAGCCCGGCCTGGTCGGACGGCGACAGGATCAGCGAATAGCGGTCCCATTCGTCCCAGCATTTCAGGTAGACGTTGCCGGCCGCGTCGCGCATCGTCTCCTGCATGCCGAGCACGCGTATGTAATGACGCAGCGCTGCTTCCATGTCCATCACCTTCAGATTGACATGACCAATACGCATCACACTCATGGTGAGTCTCCTCCTTGGTTACTTGTTGAGTTCCGGCGTTCCGGCGTCCCGGCACAGGCCGATCCGCAGAAAAACGGCTTCTTCAGCCGGCCGGCCACTTCCAGTTCGACGTCGCCGTCGGCCGTCACGCGGCACGCGAGCGCATAACCGTCGTCCTCCTCCTCGGCGCTCACGTGCGCGCGGCTGACCGGCCCGAGCTTGCGCACCGCGCCGCGCAGCACGCGCACCTTGCACACGCCGCACCCGCCGTTCAGGCAGCCGACCGGGATGCCGCGCCGGCCGAGCTTCGCCATGCCGGCCAGCAGCGATTCGCCGGCGCCGCATGCGTAGCGCTCGTCGGTCTGCGCGATCGTCACCGTCGCGCACACACGGCCCGCGTCCACGTCACACCCGCCGGAACAGCGGGCTGCGCGTCTGTTGCGCGTCGGCCGCCGAAATGAACTTCTCGTGATAGATGTCGCGCTCGAACAGGCGCCCCTGCATCAGCGCGGTGATGCACGCGTCGATCATCGCGGGCGGCCCGCACAGGTAGGCTTGATGGCCGGAGAAGTCGCCGCCGAAATGCGCCTTCGCGACGTCGTGCACGAAGCCGTTCGCGACGCCGTCACCCGCGTCCGGTGCGCCTTCCGACAGCGCCGGCACGTACGTGAAATTCGGGTGGCGTTCGGCCAGCGCGCGGAATTCGTCGTGGTAATAAAGCTCCTTCGCGTTGCGCTGGCCGTAGATCAGCGTGATCGGCGCGGTAACGCCGCTCGCGAGCAGGTCGGCGATCATCGAGCGCGGGCTCGACAGCCCGGAGCCGCCGGCCATGAAGATCATCGGCAGCGCGGCCGAGCGGCGCACGAAGAAACGGCCGTACGGGCCCGACAGCCGCACACGGTCGCCGGTCGCCAGCTGCTCGTGCAGGTAGCCGGTGCCCAGGCCGCCCGGCACCTGACGCACGTTCAGCTCGATCTCGTCGGTGGCGGCCACATCGGCCGGCGCGTTCGCGATCGAGAACGCGCGGCTCTGCCCGAGCCCGGGGATTTCGAGCTGCACGTACTGGCCGGCCTGGAAATGGATCGGCTGCGACAGCTTCAGGCGGATCGACTTGATGGTCGGCGTGAGCTGCTCGATGCGCGTGACGTCGGCCACGAAGTCCTTGACCGGGATGATCTCCGCGTCGGGCTCCTCGTCGACGTCGGCCTCGATCACGGTGTCGGCCTGCAGCGTCGCGCAGCATGCGAGCGCCTTGCCTTCCTCGCGCTCGAAATCCATCAGCGCGAACGGGTTCGCGTCGCCAAGATCGGTCTCGCCGTCGAGCACGGCGACCTTGCAGGTGCCGCACAGGCCGTGACAGCACGCGTGCGGAATGTAGATGCCCTGGCGCAGCGCGGCATCGAGCATCGTCTGTCCTTCCTCGACCTCGATCGTGACGCCCAGCGGCTCGATGGTAAGTTGGTGGCTCATGATGGTTCGCTCGTCCGCGTGGCGGTCAGAAGCTCGCGCCGCCGAGGCCGTCGAGGCCCGGCGTGCGGAAGCTGATCAGGTCCTTGTGCCCGAGGCCGTTGCCGGCGAGGCTCTGCGCGGAGTCCGGCGTCCACGGCTCACCGGAGCGGAACCACTCGACGCGATCCCAGTCGATCTTCGCGAAATCCGGGTGGTAGCCGTAGACGGGCGGCAGCACGTCGCGCGCGAGCGCGCCGAACGGCAGGTCGGGCGGCAGCGGCAGGCAGAACGGCGCCGGGAACATCAGGTGGTCTTCCCAGCACACGTAGAGCAGCGGCGCCGGGAACTTCCCGACCGCGTCCTTCACCGGGAAGTCGTAGGGTTTGAGCGCGATGACGGCCATGTTTGTCTCCTGTCGGCCGGCGTTCGCGCCTTCGCGCGTGCGCCGGTCTCGTTCAAGGTTGCGTATTGATCAGTTGCTCGTGACCTGGCCGCGCCAGGCCGCGAAGTTCTTCTGGTCTTCCGAGCCTTCGAAATCGAGGTTGTCGCGGCCCATCTGCACCGCGTAGTAGTCGAGCACCGCGGCGAGCGGATCGAAGCCTTCCGCCGTCGGGTCCGCATCGGGCGGGAAGCAGTTGCCCTGATGGATCTGGTGCACCGGCAGCCACGCCTGCACGTACTTCTGCGGCTCGTGATCGAAGATTTCCTTGCAGTGATCGCTGCAGAAATGGAACTTGTTGCCGAGGTAATCCGATTCGCGCGCGCCGATCTTGCGGGCGTTGCCGGGCTCGGTGAACAGCATCGGGATCTGGCAGGTCTGGCACAGCATCGGCAGCGTCTTCATGTAGAAGCGGTTGCCGGCCTTCGCCTGCTCGCCCCAGTAATCGAAGCGCGGGCGGTAGTAGCGGTCGAACGAATCCGGATACTTCGCGGACAGCCACGCCATCTCGTCCTCGCCCGGCACCCACGTATGGAATGCGGACGCCGCGTTGAAGCCGTAGAACGTCGACCACGCCTGGTGGCTAATGTGGTCCTTGCCTTCGCATGCGTCCTGCCAGCCCTTCGGCTCGCGAATGCCGTAGCGCGCGAGATCCTTGAACAGCGCGCCGCCGTTCTGCTCCGCGTACATCTCCCACGATTCGCGCCAGCTCATCACGCGCTTCGGCTGCATGTAGTCCATCATCATCGCGACGAGCGTCAGCAGCCGGTAGCCGCGCCAGAACCACTTGTCGATCCAGCGCTGCACGATCGGCACGTTGTCGGGGTCCTGTTCGAGCAGGAACTTGATGCACTCGATGCCGAGCGTCATGTGACGCGATTCGTCCGATTGCGCGGAGAAGCCGAACGTGACGGTCGACATGTCGCCGTTGTACGCGGCGCCCGACATGAACGGCACGAACAGCAGGTTCGTCAGCACGTATTCGAACGAGAAGCTCACGGCGGTCAGGAATTCGAACGGCCCCGACGAATACGCATCCTCGAAGAACGACTTCGGCACCGACAGGTACCAGACGCGATCGAACCAGTGGTTCGAGTGATGGAACCCGTTGAAGAACCTGTTGTACGTCGACATCGCGTGCGTTTCGGTCTGGTAGTGCCGCAGCTCGTCGATCGACTGCATCTGGCACGCGATGCGCGCGCCCTCGCCGGTGAAATGCCGGCCGACGTGCGCGAAGCCGCGGTGCGCGAGGTATTCGAGCGGCGTCACGCCCTGGATGAACAGCTTCAGCGCATTGATGTAGCGCGCGTCCGTCACGCCGAGGAACGCGTTGTTCTGCGTGAACGCGTCGATCACCGCGTACAGTTTCTTTTCCTTCTCGCCCTGGTATTTCCAGTACGCGTCCATCGTCAGGCGGAACGGGTCGACCCACTTGTCCCAGTCGTGGATCTTGATGCCCTCGTAGCGGTCGTACGGGAATACCTTGTCCATCGGCTGGTAGGTCGTTTCCCAGCCGAGGCCGCGCGTCATCGCCGCGTAGCGGTCCTTCAGGCCGAGCTTTTTCTTGAGCGTAGGCGTATCCATTCGTGTCTCCGGTGTTGTCGGTGCGCGGTGCGCGGCGTTCAGTGCGACCAGCTCAGCGTGAACTGGTCGTCGTCCTCGTCGATGTGGCCCGACAGCGTGATCAGGTTCACCTGCAGCTGCTGCAGGTCGAAGCGCGTGCCGGTCAGTTCCTCGATCGTTTCGCGGCGGATCGTCAGGCGGTCCGGCGAATCGATCTTGACCATGCCGGGCGACTCGACCACCGTCGCGAGCGGGTTGTCCGCGACGATCGCCTCGACGATCGGTCTGGACTCCTCATTGGCCTGGAAGGCAATGAATACGTTGGACATGCTGGTTTCCCTGTTTGAGTGATTGACGCCCGTCGTCAGGACGCGATGCCGAGCTTCGCGATGCGCGCATGGAACAGCTCGCGCACTTCGTCGAGCGCCGCGCGACCGTCGTCCCGCAACGCCAGCTCCGCCACCGGCGCGAGTGCCGCATCGGCCCGGGCGGACCAGTCGCGCGTCCAGCGGGCAAGCAGTGCGCGGTTGTCGTCCGATTCGGCCGCCATCGTCTTCACGACCGCGTCGATCCAGCGGTTCGATTCCGTGTGCCATTCGGGCATGAACGCGGTCAGCATCGCGACGGCCGAGCCGCCCGCGAGCGCGATCCGTTCATCGACGAAGCGGTCGTATACGAGCGGATAAAGCAGCCCGTCGAGCGCGAGGTTCTGCGCGACGAACAGCTCGACCGGATCGGCGACGACCAGCGTGTCCTCGACGTAGCGGCGCAGCGGTTGCCACGCGGCGCCGGTCAGCCATGCCGCCTTGGCCGTGTCGAGCGTGTCGGGCTCGGCCATCGCAAGCGCGAGACGCGTGAGGTACTGCGCGACGCCGAGGTTGTCCATCGCATGGAACATCGCGGGGGCGGTGAACGCCGTGCCGTAGCCGAGCGCGCAGACCTGCGCGTTGTTCATGTTCGCGCCCCACGCCGCGTGGCGCAGCGGCACCAGCACGTCGAGCGCGTGCGCAGCGACGTCGTCGCGCATCAGGCCTATCATCCGGCGCGATTCGACGAACTCGAAGTTCGCTTCCATCGTGTCCTGCTGGCGCGCCCGCGCGGTTGCCCACGACGCGTAGTAGAACTGGCGCGGGTCCTTCAGCGCATACCAGTCCGCCATCCGGATCGCCGAGCGCGACGCGTCGAAGATCTCGTGATCGGGGTCCCACGTCGGCCGGTAATGGAAGTTCGCCTGGGGCTGCGCGCCCATCATGCCTTCCTGGTAGCGCGTCGCCGTCCTGTCGCCGCCGATGTGCTGCGCGACGTGCGCAAAGGTGTGCCGGAGCGGCTTGATGTCGACTGTCTTCAGCTCGATGGTCACTTCTTGCTCCTCAAGGTCATGGGTTCGCTTCGACGTCCAGCCGCGTGACCTGCTGTTCGCGGCAGAACGCGTCGAAGGCGGCAGGAGGCAACGTCAGCTCGACGCACAGCTCCGGCGCGCCGCCGATCGACAGCTCGAATTCGACGAAGCCGCGTGAGTTCGTGCCGGTCACGCGGACGCACTTGCGGCCCGGGTCGAGCGGAGAAAGATCGGTGTCGGGTGGATTCATGTTCGGTGTCGCCTCCATGCCGTCCTTCAATGCAGCATCCGTGCCACACTCGGCCGGCCTTGCAAAAAATCTCGATAATTCAGGGAAAGCCCTGACGTAAAGTTTGAATTCGAGATCCACAATGGCGGTTAACCAGAACGCGATCCGCGCCCGGACTATCGCGCCGAACCCTTGATCAGGCGGACTTCTTCATCATTTGATCAACCCGGTTTCGCGCATTTGATCAAATGATCAACCCGTCACGTGTCCCGGGGCGACGCTGGTGGAAATTTCGAAAATCACGAGAAATCTCGACGGAGGAGACATGACGCGGCCCAGCCTGCCCCCCTTGCCGCCAGACACCGACCTGCGCAAGCTGATCCATTTTTCGGCGAGCGACGGCCGCATCTGGCTCGCCGGACAGCGGATGGTGCTGCTCCATGCCGGCGCGCTGGCGACGCTGCGCCAGGAACTGATGGAAAGCGTCGGCCCGGCACAGACGCGGCGATTCTTCACGCGCGTCGGTTTTGCCGCCGGCGAACGGGACGCCGCGCTCGCGCGCGAGATCCGCAGCGGCGCATCGCTGTTCGACATGTTTCATGTCGGCCCGCAGTTGCACATGCTCGAAGGCGCGGTGCAGGTCACGCCGCTGCGTTTCGAAGCGGACCCTGCGACCGGTGCGTTCTATTGCGAGTACCGGTGGGAGCATTCCTGGGAAGCCGACGTGCACCGCCGCACGTTCGGCCCGCAGCCCGAGCCCGTGTGCTGGATGCTGATCGGCTATGCGACCGGCTATACGAGCGCATTCATCGGCCGGACCATCCTGTTCAAGGAAACGTCCTGTGTCGGCATGCACGATCCGCACTGCACGATCGTCGGCAAGCCGGCCGACGAATGGCCCGATGCGGAGGAAATCTCGTCGTGGTTCAAGGCCGATTCGCTGATCAATACGATCCGCGACCTGCAGACCGAGGTCGAATCGCTGCGCCTCGAAATCGCACCCGACGACAGCCGGACGAAGCTCGTCGGGCGCTCCGATGCGTTTCGCGCCGCATACGCGCTGCTCGAAACGGCCGCGCCGACCAAGGTCGCCGTGCTGCTCACCGGCGAGACGGGCGTCGGCAAGGAACGGTTCGCCCGCGCGCTGCACAGCCTCAGCCCGCGCGCCGCGAAGCCGTTCGTCGCGATCAACTGCGCGGCGATTCCGCACGCACTGATCGAATCGGAACTGTTCGGCGCGGAGAAGGGCGCGTTCACGGGCTCGCAGGCCACGCGCGCCGGGCGCTTCGAGCGCGCGGACGGCGGCACGCTGTTCCTCGACGAGATCGGCGAACTGCCGCTCGACGTGCAGGCCAAGCTGCTGCGCGTGCTTCAGGAGGGCGAAGTCGAGCGGCTCGGCGCGACGGAAGGCAGGAAGGTCGACGTGCGCGTCGTCGCGGCGACCAACCGCGACCTCGAACAGGCCGTGCGCGACGGCACCTTTCGCGCGGACCTCTATTACCGGATCAACGTCTACCCGGTGCTGATCCCGCCGCTGCGCGACCGGCAGGACGACATCGCGCTGCTCGCCGACGCGATGCTCGAACGCTTCGCGTCGCTGCACGGCAAGCCGGCGCCCACGCTGACCGACTATGCATACGACACGCTGCGCGGCTACCGGTGGCCCGGCAACGTACGCGAGCTCGAGAACCTGATCGAGCGCGCGGTGATCCTGTCACGCTCGAACCGGCCGGTCGACGCGAAGGACCTGTTCCCCGGCGTCGGGCTGCCCGGCGGCGCGACGGTCGACCGTGCAGGGCAGATTCGCCCGGCGGCCGCGCTGTCGATCGACTGCGCGACGCTGCTCGACCAGTTGCAGGGCGGCGGCGGGCTCGACGGCCTCGAGCGCGCGCTGCTGCATGAAGCCGTCGACCGCGCGAACGGCAACCTGTCGGCCGCCGCACGCCTGCTCGGCGTGACACGCGCGCAGCTCAGCTACCGCCTCAATCGCAAACACGATCAGGAGGACGCCTGACATGAACACCATCCTGCCCGCGCCCCCGTTCACCGACACGCTGCCCGACGACGCGTCGGCGGCCGACGATACCGTCGAGCCGCATGCCCGCACGCTCAGCGAGCATGCCTACCATCAGCTGCGCCAGCACATCGTCGAAGGCCACTACCCGCCGGGCGCGAAGCTGCGCGTCGAGCATCTGAAGAACGTGTACGGCGTCGGCGCCGGCACGCTGCGCGAAGCGCTCACGCGGCTCGTCAGCGATGCGCTGGTCGTCGCCGAAGGGCAGCGCGGCTTTCGCGTGACGCCGATGTCGGTCGACGATCTCGAAGCGATCACACGGCTGCGCGTCCACATCGAGGTCGATGCATTGCGCGAATCCGTGCGACGCGGCGACGACGCATGGGAACAGCGCGTGCGCCAGAGCTTCGAGATGCTGTCGGCGTGGGAACAACCGGTGTCGATCGCGCACCGGACCGCGTGGGAAGCCTGCAACCGGCGCTTTCACGAAGCGCTGATCTCGGCCGCCGCGACGCCGTGGACCTACCTGATCCTGCGGATGCTGTCGCAGCAAAGCGAACGGTACCGGCGCGTGTGCATTGGGCTCGGCGATTCGAAGCGCGACGTGCATGCGGAACACACGTGCCTGTTCGATGCCGCGATGCGGCGCGCCGATGCGCGCGCGGCGCTCGCGCTCGAGGACCATATCGGCACGACGCTCGCGGTGGTGCGCAACGCGCCGCCCGGCACGCTGCCGTTCTAGCGCTTCACGGCATGCTTGCGGCGCTCAGGCCAGTTCGGGATAACCGTGCGCGGCCGCGTCCTGCGCGAACCGTGCAATCGTGTCGTAGTCGGCCGGCAGCAGCCGTTCGAAGCCCTTCAGCCGCAGCACGCGCGCCCGTTGCGCGTCGGCGGCCGCCGCACGATCGAGCGCGTCCTGCAACGCGCCGACCTGTGTTTCCGGCAGCGCGCGCGATGCGATGAACGGCAATCCCGGCGCGGAAGCCGTCGTACCGATGACCCGGATGTCCTTCAGCAGATCGGGCAACGCGTCGCGGATATAAGCAAACGTCACGCAGTCAATCGCCCCGCAATCGGCATCGCCCGACGCCAGCGCACGCAGCACGTTCACGTGCGAGCCAACCGGCGTGACCGACCCGAAGAAATGCCCGTCATGCGCATGCGGCGCGACCGCGTGCCTGAATGCGTTCATCCCGCTGTGTGAATCGTCGCCGTTGAGTGCGGCGCGCAGCCCGCGACAGGCGGCGAGCGTCGTCGCGCCGCCCGCGTGCACGCGCGCCGACACGACCAGCACGCTGCTGTAGCGCGCTCCGTCGCAGCCGTCCGCATCGAAAGCGGGCGTTGCGATCAAACGCACGACGCCGCGCAATCCGAGCATCCGGTACGGGTAGCCGCAGGTCTGCGACAGCAGCAGATCGTCGCGCCGCCACAGCGCATGCAGGTCGTCGAACGGCGCATCGGGCAGCGCTACGCCGGCAGGGCCGCCCGCCTTCGCGAACGCGTCGAGCGCATCGCGCAACAACGCGCGCCACAGGGCGGCGTGGTGCGGCGTCACGTTGTACATCGGCAGTACTGCGATCCATGGGTTCATGCGGGCATTCTACGCACCGGCGGCGGTCCCGATGCTTATCGGCCTCGTCACGATAAGCAAATGCGAATCGATTGGTTGGCGCGGCAGCGCCGCCCCGGTACCGTTCGAGGGCCTGCCGGCGCTGCCACCTTGCGCAATGCCGGACAGGCCGACCGTGATCCGCGAGACACCTGCGCACCGGGCCGAGCGCACCGGTTCCATCGCTCGTTCCCCGCACTGCCCGATCCATCCGCCTCAACGCCATGGCCGAATACTTCGACGTCGATCACGCGCGCGCGATTGCCGCGCTCGGCGCCCGCTTCACCGCCCGCACCGAGTGGCCGACCTGGCTGCTGGTCGCCGTCATCTACGGCGGCTGGCTGGCCGTGCTGCTGCTCGTGCGCGACGGGCACCTGTCGCTCGCGGCCGCGACGCCGCCGCTGATCCTGCTCGGCGCATGGCACTTGTCGCTGCAGCACGAACTGCTGCACGGCCATCCGACGCGTTCCGCGTTCGTGAACAAGCTGCTCGGCTATCCGCCGCTGACGGTCTGGTATCCGTACACGCTGTATCGCGACACGCACCTCGAGCATCATCGCGACGAAGACCTGACCGTGCCGGGCGTCGATCCTGAAACGAATTACGTGACGCGCGAACGCTGGGCGCGGCTGCCGCGCTGGCGTCGCGCGCTGACGGTCGCGCGCAAGACTTTCATCGGACGAATCGTCGTGGGGCCGCCGCTCGCCATCGCCGCGACGGTCGCCGATGCGGTCGCCAGGTTCCGGCGCGGCGACTTCCGCCATCTGCCGATGTGGATCATGCACGTAGCCTGCGCGGTCGTGCTGCTCGCATGGCTGCAACGCGAGATCGGCGTGCCGTGGTGGTACTACCTGCTGGCCGTCACGTGGCCCGCGCTGTCGCTCGCGATGATCCGCTCGCTGTACGAGCACCGCGCCGCGCGGCACCCGAAGGCACGCATCACGATCAACGAGGCCGGCTTCGCGATGCGGCTGCTGTACCTGAACAACAACTACCACCTCGTTCATCACGACCTGCCGAAGCTGCCGTGGTACGACCTGCCGCGCGCGTACCGGATGCGGCGCGACGCGTATGCGAAGAAATGCGGCGGCTTCGTGATCCGCGGCGGGTATCGCGCGTTGCTCGCGCGCCATGCGTGGACGCCGACCGATACGCCCGTGCATCCGTTCGACGAAGGCACGGCGTCGCTGTCGACGGGGAGCGGGGTGAAGGTGGCCGTGGTCGACGAGGTGCTGCAGATCAGTACGTGACGTGCGGCGGCGCCGCACTTCTTCGCGAAGCAGCCGGATTCAGCGACGCGGGCGTCAGGCCGTTCGGCCGCCGATTCGTCCGACGCGCCGCATTTTTCTTACGAAATGCCGACGATGCCGCTCGTGCCCGCGCATTGCCAATTGCGCCGCCAATGCCCAGAATGACGGCTCATCCGGGGCTTCCAACAATCATTCGCCCCGGCTATGCCTCGCGGCCGCGCGCCGCATTCCCCGACGACGATGCAACCGAACTCCCCGCCCGGCGCAATCCGCGCGATCGGCAACGACTGGTCCGTTTCCGCGATCACCGCGGGCTTTCTCGCGGTCCTGATTTCCTACGCGGGCCCGCTCGCGATTTTCTTCCAGGCGTCGCAGGCCGCGCACGTGTCCAATGAAATGGTGTCGTCGTGGGTCTGGGCGATCTCGATCGGCGCGGGCATCTCGGGCCTGTTCGCGAGCTGGAAGCTGAAGGTGCCGGTCGTCACCGCATGGTCGGCACCCGGCACCGCGCTGCTCGTCGGCCTGTTTCCGCAACTGACGCTCAACCAGGCCGTCGGCGCCTATATCACGGCCGCGCTGATCATCCTGCTGATCGGCGTGACCGGCTATTTCGACCGGCTCGTGCGTCACATTCCGCGCGGCATCGCGTGCGGGATGATGGCCGGCATCCTGCTGCCGTTCGGCACGCACGCGTTCGCCGCCGCATCGGAGCAGCCCGCGCTCGCGTTCGGGATGATCGCGGCCTACGTGATCTTCAAGCGCCTGCTGCCGCGCTACAGCATCGTGCTCGTGCTGCTGACGGGCGCCGCGCTCGCGACGGCGCTCGGGATGACGCATCTCGGCAACGTGTCGCCGAGCATCGCGCACCCGATCTTCATCGCGCCCGAATGGGCGCTCGGCACGACGCTCAGCCTCGCGCTGCCGCTCGTCGTCGTGAGCCTCACCGGCCAGTTCCTGCCGGGCATGACGATCCTGCGCGTGTCCGGCTATCACACGCCCGCGCGCCCGATCATCACGGCGACCAGCGTGATGTCGCTCGTGGTCGCGTGCTTCGGCGGGATCACGATCGTCGTCGCGGCGATCACCGCGGCGCTGTGCACCGGCAAGGACGCGCACGAGGATGCGGGCCGGCGCTACGTCGCCGGGCTCGCGAACGGTGCGTTCTACCTGGTCGGCGGACTCTTCGCGGGCACGATCGTCACGGTGTTCTTCGCGCTACCGAAGGCGTTCGTCGCGATCCTCGCGGGGCTCGCGCTGATCGGCGCGATCGGCGCGAACGTGCACGGGATCTTCGAGGACGAGAATCACCGCGAGGCGTCGGTGATCACGTTCCTCGCGACCGCGTCGGGCATGACGTGGCTCGGGCTCGGTTCCGCGTTCTGGGGGATCGTGATCGGGTCGTTTTCGTATGCGGTACTGAACAAGGTGCGGCGACAGGCATGATGCGCCACGCGCGCAACGCTCGCCGCCGCGTCGCTCAGCGCGCGTGCTGGCGCAATAGCTGCACGAGTGCATCGGCCGGCGCCGTCGCCCCGTAAAGCCGCTCCGACACGCCCGCCTCGACGTCGATCTGTCCGGCGTTGTGCACGTCGTAGAGATCGACGATCAACTGCGCATGGCGTTCGCCGAGGCCCGCGCGCAGCAACGTCGCGGCCCAGGTGTCGCGCGGCAGTTCGCGCGCGACGACGGCACGGCCGGCCGCCGCGCCGAGCGTATCGGCAATCGTCGTCACGCTCACCCGCTGCGGCCCTTCGACGCTGACGATGCGCGGCCCGTTGCCGCCTTCTGGCGCATCGAGCAGCAGCCGCGCCGCGACGACGCCCACATCGGGCGCCCAGACCGTCGGGAACACCTTGCCGACCGGATGGTGAAAGCTCGGCAGCACGCCGGTGCCGAGCGCGACCGGCAGCACGCGCGCCCAGTTCTGCAGATGCTCGGCCGAACGTAGCAGCGTCAATTGCGTCGGGATCGTTCTCAGCCGTTCCTCGAGGTAATAGAACAGACGCGTGATGCCCGTGTTGCCTTCGCGCTCCGCGCCGTAATCCGACAGGGCGAGCAGCGCGGGCGGCGGGTTTGCGGCGAGTGCGGCGGTGGCGACGTCGATCGTCCGCGTCATCGTCGCGGCCGGATCGGGGTCGGCGACGGGTACCGGGCACAGTATCTGTACGGCCTGTGCGCCGTCGATTGCAGATGCGACCGCGTTCACGTCCGTCAGCTCGGCGATCACGACATCGCAGCCAAGCTGCGCGAAGCGTTCACGATGGCGTGCGTCGCGCAACACCGCGCGCACGGGATGGCCGGCGTTGCGCAAGGTCGTCACGGTCGACTGGCCGACGTTGCCTGATGCTCCGAAGATCACGAACACGATCCGCTCCTGGGGGGATGAAGGTGGGGTGATTGTCGGGTTGGAGAGCCCGGGTGTCGGACACAAACGGATGAATCGGACAGAAATGGACGAACGATTCAACGTCTGACGATTTTTCGCGGAACTGGATAAACCCCAGTAGCACGCGTTCGACACCTCACGGTCTTTGTAATCAAGGGGACGGGAGCGAAACAATGCGAATACAAGAGCCACCCGGAGTCGGTATTTGCTTGCGGCTGATCGCCTTGACGGCTGGCCACCCTGGTGAAGCGGCTGACGCTGAGTGGGATGAGTTCGACGACGAGAATGTGCAACGCTGATCACCCGAGACTCATGTCTAAAGAACTAAGTCTCAGATGATCGCGATTTCGTTGGCGCTGCCGAAACACCACTTCCGACTCAGGCTTTGGGCACCATGTCGAAACGCCGCACCGAACTTTTGCGAGTTACTGAGCGCGAATAAATTTGACAGTTGATCACGTTCTAACCTGCGGCTAACAACCAACCGCACAAATCGCAGTTGCTCAGCAAGGCCAGATCGCTCCCCGCGCGGGGAGTCCCCACTGATCGCCCATGCTCGCCCATGCTCGCCCATGGACAAGACGTACAGACCAGATTCCCATTGCGGGATTCCGAGCAATCTCAATAAAAATCAGATTCATCCCGAAATTTTTAAGGATGCATCTCATGTACTTTCTTGCTCGAATCGGGTTCACTCCTTTCGATTCCCAACCTCTTTTTGTTAGAAGGTGGTCATATAGCCGGTGAACAGCCGATGAACTTGCTTTCAGCAATGAAGCACGCCACCCAAATCGAAGCAATATTTCAAATCCTCAATGATATGGAGCGGTCAATGAGAGCCAATCTGATAGGTCGAGCGCAGTGTGTAGTGGGAGATATGACTTCTCACGGAGGGGTTGTCATATCCGGAAATCAATTTCACACATGGAACGACATTCCAATTGCGCGCCAAGGCGATCTTGTGACCTGCCCAAAATGCCCGCCCCATATTTTCAGGATCGCAGAAGGCCTCGAAACGTCGATAAGTGACGATCGGCCCATGGCCGTCGAAGGGCATAGAACGACCTGCGGAGCGGTGCTTATAGCACGGATGGCCCCAGCGAACATGGTCTCCGCTCATACCGCATTCGCGAACGGCTGTGGTTACGACGAGCAATTCGTCTTGCGTGATCTGGACGGGCATCCGATTCCAGGGATGCCCTACAAAATCACGGCAGCAGACGGCACGGTATATCGCGGAACCACCGACATGCATGGACGTACTGAGCGCGTAATGTGCGTAGAAACACAGAGCCTAACCATCGAACCAGATATGGATTGGCTGCTTACACGTTAAATCCAGGATTCATCGATGACAAATCTCGCATGGTCAGGCAGCGCCGCGACCAATACTACACCGCATAGCTTCCAATTAGTTCAAACTGACGTGATACGTTACGTCAATACAGTCGACACCGACAGTGGCTGGTTACTTGTCGGGAGAGACGATCTTCCACGCTCAGAGTGGAAATCGCTTTTCAAGTATTGCAAAGTCATGCTTATTGGCAGAAAAAATGGCCGCACCTACTTCAAGGTAATGGAAGGGGAATCTCGGGGAACAATCGCCTTTCTGTCAGATTCGAACGCCAGCCAATACCTTGGCAAGACAGCGCCCACACAAAAACCTGTCGAACTCGTCATGACCTATGGCGCTTATGATGAGAGTTGGGAATCAATCACCCGGAAGAGAATGTTGCCACAGCAATTAGCCAGTGGGACACTCGGCGAAATCAGGTTTGAAGCGACAATGAACACAAGCTGGGGCGGTGAATTTCATCCTATCCCACCCGGAACCTATACAATTTTGCTACCCGACTTCCCTCACAAAAAAGAATATACCGAACAGTATAAACGCGAACATCCAAATCTATCCCATCATCAAGTCTGGTTTCCTATCGCCCATGGCAACAACAGCAGATATGTTCACGTGGGAAACGTATCGGAAGGATGCGTTACCGTTGTGCACCTGAAGAAGTGGTCCGAGATTCACGAAACGCTTGTTCGCCACCGCGGTCCAGACGGAAACAGCGTAGGCACCCTCATTGTCAAAGGTCAACCTCGGAGAACAAGATAGTGCGTAGCTGCCCCCTTTACACCGCTTGCTTTCTCGCTGCGATCATCGGGTTCTCCGATTGGTCATTCGCATCATCTGATTTAAACAGCAGCCCCGCAACCGAGTGGACCATGTTCAGAAGAACAGCCGAAGGATATCGAGAAAATATAAACAAAAATGAGAGCATTAGAAATGCAAGGGAGGCCGAAGAGAGAGGTCGAAAGGCATTCCTAAATGGAGATCTTCAAAAGGCTTACCTCCATGGCTACGGTGACGCAATAGCATGGCTCCCGAGGCCCGAGTATTTTTTTATAGTCGGAGATATCAATCTTCGCCACAAATTATCACTTCACAGCGACTCCCCTTACGCAACATCAGAATACAAGAAATGTTGGGATAAGTATCTATTCGCCATCGATGTACAGAGAACTATTAATTACGATTTTCAAAGAGGATTTGGGCTGACAGAGGAATTGAATTTATCGACCACCAAGAACTCAAAAATCTACAAGCAAGCCATCGCCAACGCATCCTGCTTCGCACGATTGACAAGCAAATATTCTGAAGGAGTAGGTCCACAGTGCGTGCCAGTCAATGAAGTAAAAGCATGCCTCGGGAGTCCGCTGTTGTTTCTATATCACTAGGCCATAAACCCGCCATCGCCGCTGTTTAGGTTAGGGGTGGCATCCACTCGCGCTCCCTTTCACCAACCCCATTACTGCCCCAGACACACCGCCGCATCTTGTACGTTCATGCCCGGATTCCCGGTCGATTGCCTGCAATCACAGTGGCCGTATCGAAACTGGTACCGAAACCGACACGGTCACCGGACTTGTAGCCATGCGTCAGCCCTTCCCCTCGCCGTCATACGCCAGCCTCAACCCACCCCGCTCCCCCGATCGCGCAATCTCCGTCGGCGTCGCACCCAGCACGCGATTCATCCAGTTCGCCATGTGACTCTGGTGCGCAAACCCGGCTTCGAGCGCGATCTGGCTGATACTCAGCCGGCCTTCGAGCAGCAACGCCTTCGCCCGCTCGACCCGGCGCCGCACGACGTACTGGTGCACGGGCATCCCGAGCGTTTCGCGGAACAGCACCTTGAAATGCGGGACGCTGATCGACACGAGCGCCGCGAGTTCGGCAAGCGTCATGCGCCGCTCGAGATTCGCTTCGACATAGTCGATCACGCGCGCGGCCGCCTTCGGCGCGAGCGTGCGGCGGCGCTCGCGAAACGCCGGCTGGCCGTCGACCAGCCGCGCGACGAGCGCCGTGCACAGGCTTTCCGCATAGAGCGGATCCGACGCGTCCTCCGCTTCGAGTTCGGCCGCCATCGCCCACGCGATGTGCTGAAGGCGCGGGTCGCGCACCTGTAGCCGGCGACGGATCTGCCCCTGCGACGGCTTCAGTTCGAGCTGTTCGACGGTGCGCCGCACGAACGTGTCGCTGAGCATGATGTGCAGGATCCGGCAGTCGGCGCTGTCGGTCCACTGGCCGGGCAAGCCGGCCGGAATCACGTCGACGTCGCCATGCGCCTGGATACGCGATACGCGCTCGCCGTCGCACACGCAATCCGCGCGAACGGGCCCGCCGATATGCACGCCGATCCGGTGATGCTCGGCCGCCGGAATCCGGTAGGTGCCCGCGCGGATTTCCAGCAGCGACGCGCCGAAGCCCTGCCAGCCGAGCCCGCGGCTGGAGCGCAGGCTGACCGGGACGCCGTTGTCCGTCGGCGCCGCGAGAATCGCATCGCTCATGGCCTTCCTCCGGTTGATGGGGATGTCGAACGCGCATTGTGACGCGTTTTTGGCCCGCCTGCCGGGCCTGCCGGCTGCTCACCCGGGCCGAGCAGAAAAAGATCATCCGTTTCTGCTCGGGGCCATCCTTGCGTGTGCGCCGGCGGGCGCCGTGCCGCTTACGATGGCCCCATCCGACACCTACGGAGACCGTCATGCCTCACTGCCTTGCGCAACGCACCGCGCTCACCGCGCCGTCGCCCGCCGCCACCCGTCCCTCGTCCGGCCCCCGCTCCCGCAACGACCGCACCACGCTCGCCGCCCGGTGCCTGCGCATCGTCGGCTGGTACCGGCTCGAACGGCTGCTCGCGTCGATCCCCGACAGCAACGACGACTTCGGGCTCGTCTGACCGGCCGCGCGGCCGGTGTCGGCGCGACCGGCATCGTCCACCTACTTGCGCCGCCGCTCGTGCGGTGCCACCGTCGCGCCGTCGATCACCGGCGCGCCCTGCTTGATCAGGAAATCGCGGAACAGCCCCGTGACCTGCGAAATGCGCCGGTCGGCGAGCGTGACCACATACCATTCGCGTTCGATCGGGTTGCCGGGGAACGGCAGTTGCCCGAGCAGCCCGGTGCGCAATTCGAGTGCACACGCGTGCAACGACAGGAACGCGACACCGAGCCCGGCTTCGGCCATCTGCTTGATCGCCTCGTTGCTCGACAGTTCGGAGCCCACATGGAAGCGGTGGCCGGCCGTCTTGAACAGGTTCTCGACGGTCGAGCGCGTGCCTGCGCCGCGTTCGCGCACGAGCAGGTGCGCGGATTCGAGATCCTTCAGCGAGATGCGCTTGCGCTGCATCAGCGGATGGCCAGGCGCCGCGACGAACACCATCGGATGCTTCGCGAACTCCACCGCATGCGTACGCAACTCCTTCGGCGCGCTGCCCATCACCGCGAGATCGATTTCATGCGTGGCGAGCATGCGGATGATGTCGTCGCGATTTCCAACCTTGAAATAAGTCTTCACATGCGGACGCGTCGCGGTGAATTTCACGAGCAGCGGCGGAATCAGGTACTCGGCCGTCGTGATCGCGCCGATCCGCAGCGTGCCGCCGAGATCGCCCGTCAGCGCGGCCACTTCGTCGCCGGCCTCGCTCCACAGATGCAGGATCTCGCGCGCATAGCGCGACACGATCTCGCCGGCCGCGGTCAGCTGTACCCCGCGCCCCACCCGCTGCAGCAAGGCGGCGCCCACCGCCTCCTCGAGCAGGCGAACCTGCAGCGACACGGCCGGCTGCGTCAGGTTCAGCTCCTCGGCCGCCCGCGAAACGCTGCCGAGCCGCGCAATCATGTCCAGCGCCTTCAGCTGCCGGAACGTCGCGGTCTTTCCTATAAGTGAATACATATGAGTCGCTTATAAACATTAAATTGTTCGAGTGGGTTCGAAACTATATCGTCGGTTCTTGAGCAATGTCATCCGAATCGTCATTCAGCGGGAGCCCCACATGGACAACACCACGCCCAACCTTGCAACGGACCGCGCACCGCGCCTGCCGCGCATCGTGATCGTCGGCGGCGGCGCCGGCGGCCTGCATCTCGCCACGCGTCTCGGCGATACGGTCGGACGCCGCGGCCAAGCCGAAGTCGTGCTCGTCGACCGCTACCCGACGCACTTCTGGAAGCCGCTGCTGCACGAAGCCGCTTCGGGCCATCGCGACCCGGCATCGCACACGATCGAGTACGCGGCGCAAGCAAAGCGCCACGGTTTCCGTTTCGTGCAGGGCGCGCTGCAGCGGGTCGACCGCGCGGCACGCACCGCAACGATCGCGGCCGTGCAGGACGCGGACGGCACGGAAATCCTGCCGCAGCGCGAGCTCGACTATGACGACCTCGTGCTCGCCGTCGGCAGCGTGACGAACTTCTTCAACGTGCCGGGTGCCGCGCGCCATGCGCTGCCGCTCGAAAACCTCGACCAGGCCGAGGATTTCCGCCGGAAGTTCCTCGCGGCCTGCACGAAGGCGAATCACCTGGCCGAGCAGCAGCCCGCGCGGCGCGCGGCGCCGATCTGCATCAACGTGATCGGCGCGGGTGCGACGGGCGTCGAGCTGGCCGCGGCATTGCGGCATGCGATCCAGCAGCTGACGACGTACCGCTTCAAGGCGCTGGTATCCGCACGCGACGTGCACATCCGGTTGATCGAAGGCGGCCCGCGCATCCTGCCGGCACTCGACGCGCGGCTGTCCGGCAAGATGCACGCGCAGCTTCGCGCGCTGAACGTGGACGTGCTGACCGATACCCGCGTGGCGGAAGTCGGCGCGGATGCCGTGACGACCGCGACGGGCGAACGGCTCGCGAGCGACATCACGATCTGGGCGGCCGGCGTGGCGGGCCCCGCGATGCTGCGCGAAATCGGCGACATCGCGCTCAATCGTGCGAACCAGGTGATCGTGACCGACACGCTGCAGACGCCCGACGATCCGCACGTGTATGCGTTCGGCGACTGCGCCGCGTGCCCGACGGCCGGTGCGAGCGGCTTCCTGCCGCCGCGCGCGCAGGTTGCGTACCAGCAGGCCGTGTATCTGGTCAATGCGTTCGCGCGCCGCGTCGCCGGCAAGCCGGTGGCCGGCTTCACGTTCCGTGATGCAGGCACCGTCGTGTCGCTCGGGCATGCGGGCGCCGTGTACCAGGCCGACCTCGGCGTGCGTTCGCGCTCGCTGATCGTCGACGGGCTCGCCGCGATCGGCCTGTACAAGTTCCTGTATCGCAAGCACCTGTTCAGCGTGGTCGGCATGAAGCGTGCGCTGTTCCAGTCGCTGAGCCACTGGCTGCAAAGCCGCAACCAGCCGTCGATCAAGCTGCACTGAGCGACGACTCGCACGCAGCATCGCACAACGGCATATCGGGCGACCATCGCTCGATATGCCGTTTTTTTATATGCATATAACGGTTGCATCCACAACGTGCGCGACTTTGGTGCATCACATCGAAGACCGTCGATGCGAGGCATGTCGCCCGAAAAATGTCGCGCGACACGCATCCCGCGCCGGTTCTGGCTGACACCCCGATTCATTAGTCGAATCGTATAGGTCTGATAAAAATATTAATTGGTCGCGTTTTCAGGATCGACGCTAAGGTGTGTGGCATTCCCGTCGGCGAACGGATCATCACGTTTCTGAAGAGGAATCACCGTGGTTATCGAAGCCATCGTCACCCGTCTCGACGCAGCATTCGCGCAAATCGAAGCAACACCGGATTCGCATGAATCGCGCCATCAACGCGACGCGATCATCCAGTGGCTCGACCGGGCATCGGAAGAAGGATATCGACTCGGTCTCGTCACGACGCTGCCGGCTGCACGGCTCAGCGACATGTTCGAAGGCCAGTTCGGCCGCGCGAACCTCGACCGCTTCTCGGTCGTCGTCACCGACGCCAATCAGCAGGACTCCGGATCAAACCAGCATCCTTTCGACGTCGCACTGCAGGCACTCGGCGTACCGCCCGAACGCGCGGTAGGGATCGCGAGCAGCGAACCGGAGCGCCGGGAAGCCGAGCATTTCGGCCTGTCGCGCTGCGTGAACATCACCGACACCGTGCGCTCGATCGCATCGGCCGGCCTGCACTGACCGCCCGCACACCGGCTGGCGACGGCCGGCCACCCTCGATCCGGCGGCCATCCGACGATTGCCCGACCGAATCCTGACATTCTGCTGTCAAAGTCGCTTGCAACACTTCCGGGCTTGACCGATCCCTCCCGGAGACGGGACGACGCGAAACCGCATCGTCCCGCCCGTTGCACACCACGATGACACGCCCGACCCGCACCGCCACCGCCCTCGCCGTTGCCTGCCTGCTGCTCGCCGCTTGCGGCGGGGACGATTCGACACCGCCCGCGGCCTCGGCCGACAACAGCGGCTCGACGCCCGCACCGCAACCGCAACCCCAGCCCACGCCGGCACCCGCGACCTATTACCAGACGAAGACGCCATACCGTCCGCAGCAGGACGCCGCGACGTACGAAGCGCCGCCCGCCGGCTACGCGCCCGTCTACACCGAACTCGTCGCACGCCACGGCTCGCGCGGGTTGTCGGGTTTCAAGTACGACGGCGCGATCTACGCGATGCTGGTCAAGGCCGAAGCCGACGGCGCCCTGACCGCGCTCGGCGCACAGCTCAAGGCCGATACGTACGCGATGATGAAAGCCAATGCGCTGCTCGGCTATGGCGTGGCGGGCATCTCCACGCCCGGGTACGGCAACCTCACGCAAACCGGCATCCGTGAACACCAGCAACTCGCCGCGCGCCTCGCGCAGCGGCTGCCCGCACTGTTCGCGGCCGGGAACCGGCAGATCGTCGTCGTCAACTCGGGCCAGGACCGCGCGGTCGACAGCTCGACCTTTTTCTCCTCGTCGCTCGTGGCCGCGCAACCGGCGCTGGCCCCGGCGATCACGCTGCCGGCCGCGCCGTCCGGTTTTCCCGCGAGCGCGCCGGTCGCGCAGCCGGCCGGCACCAACCGTTTCCTGCTGTACTTCCACTCGCTGAAGCCGGCCACCGACCTCGTGACCGATGCGGGCAATCCGTACTACGCGACCTACCAGGCGAGCCAGGCCTACCAGGCCTATGCGAACGACGCGACGGTGGCCGCGAAGCTCAACGCGATCAAGGCCGCGCCGCAGGCGGCCGAGGTCGCGCAAACGGTGCTGTCCGCGCTCGTGTCGCAGGCATTCATCGCGAAGCTCGGCACCAGCGGCTACACGTTCGCGAACACGGGCACCTACGCGTTCACGTCGGCGGACGGCAAGTTCAGCAACACGCTGAAGGGCGACGGCAAGACGAAGATCGCGACGGCTGTCGATGCGGTGAACGTGCTGTACAACCTGTTGCAGGTCGCGCCCGCGATGACGGCGGAAACGGGTGGCGTCACGATGGAAAAGTACATCGGCGCGGAGCAGGCGCAGTATCTCGCGTATCTGCAGGATGCCGAGGACTACTACCAGAAGGGGCCCGGCATCCAGGAAGCGAACCCCGTCACGTACCGGATGGCGAAGGTGCTGCAGGACGATTTCTTCGGCGAAGTCGATGCGATCGCGCGCGGCGACCTGACCCGCGCCGCGAAGCTGCGCTTCACGCATGCGGAGATCATGATTCCGTTTGCGTCGATCATGAACCTGAAGAACGTATTCGTGCCGACGCCGCAAGCGCAGACGTACACGTACGCGAACAACCCGTGGCGCGGTGATCAGGTGTCGCCGATGGCCGCGAACATGCAGTGGGATGTCTATCGCAACGGATCGCGGCTCATCGTGAAGATGCTGTACAACGAGCGCGAAACGGATTTCCAGGCTGCGTGCGATGGCGCGAAGCTCACGCCGGGCAGTCACTTCTACGACTACGCGGGGTTGAAGCAGTGTTACGGGTATCGGTGACGGACAGCGGCGCGCCGTCAGTCCACCGGATAGTTGAGATCGTGCCAGCGCTTGGCGGATTTCCCGCCGGAGCCGAGGTGACCGGCGGAGAAGCGCATCACGGCAATCGCGTGGAGCGCTTTCTCGTCGAGCGCGGAATCGCCGCAGCTGCGCCGGACCTTCAGATCGCGCACGCGTCCCTGTTCGTCGAGCCACACGCGCACGATCACCTGCCTTCGCGACGAGGTGTCCGGCACGCCACGTGACAACAAGCGATCCATGAGCGACACGATGTTCTCCGTAACCGTCGAATGCTGCGATTATCACCGAGCGCGCGGCAGTGCGGCGCGCGGCGTGGCGTCAATGCTTCGACACTTCAGGCCGCACGACCGTACCCGTGCGTACCGCCCGTACGCGCTGCGGATTCGCGGCGGTTTTCCGCTTCGGGTCGGTGCGCCCAGCCTCCTGAGGCTTCCGCACCTTGGCCGCAGCCGGCTGCGACTTGGCGGCAGGCTTCGCGTCGGCATGCGCGGCGACCGGGCCGGTCGCGCGCGAGCGAACGGGCTGCCGAACCGGCTTTGCGGCTGTCGCACTGCTCGCCGCCACGGCCGGATGCTTGACCTGCCGCGCGTATTCCTTCACGTCGCCGTCGCTCATCCACGCCTCCGTGTAGACCGCTGACGCAGGATGTGCAAGATTGAGATAGGCGAACGAGGCCACGAGAAATGCACGCACGTGTGTGCGACGAGTCGATGCGGTAATGACGAATGCTCCTTGCGATCTGGCTCGACACCCCTGTGTCGGAGCCGTCGTGGCGGCACAATAAAGGAGCGCCATGTACATCGCAAGCATCCGACCGGCGATCCAAACGATTCTTAACGTTTGGATCGCCCCGCCGGCCCGAATCTCATTCCCGTCCGTCGTCACCCTTGCGCTCGACGCTCCACGTATGGATCGGTCGATGCCCCGGCCGCTCCCATTCGGGCGGCATCCACAGATGCTTCAGCCGCTGCAGGATCGGCCCCGGCGCGAATACGTCACGCCACATATCGACGAATTCGTGCAGGTTCAGCACCAGGAAGTTATACGAACGAATCTGCTGCGTGATCCCGTAGTCGACCGGCTCCGTTTCCTCGACATAGGTGCCGAACAGGCGATCGAAGACGATCAGCACGCCGCCGTAGTTCCTGTCGATATAGCGCGGATTGCGGCCGTGATGCGCGCGATGGTTCGACGGCGTGTCGAACACGTACTCGAACCAGCGCGGCAGCCGCCCGATCGCTTCGGTATGCACGAAGTACTGGTACACGAGATCGACCGCGAGCAGGAACAGCACGACCGCGGGCGGGATGCCGAACCAGACTGGCGGCAGGTAGAACAGGAACACACCGACGAACGCATTCAGCAGCGACTGCCGCATCGCCGTCGTGAAGTTCATCACTTCACCGCTGTGATGCGGCACGTGCGCGGCCCAGAACCAGCGCACGCGGTGCGACGTGCGATGAAACCAGTAGTAGCAGAATTCCACGACGACGAAGATCGGCACGATCGTGAGGCCGTTCACCGGCACGTCGAACAGCCGGTGCCGGTAGACCCACGCGAAGATCGCACCGGTGAACAGGAGCCCCATCACGGTCTCGGCCACCTGATAGCCGGCGCCGAGCGACAGGTTCGCGACGATCTCCTTCCAGCGAAACGGCTCACGGCGGCCGCGCCCGGTCATCACCGCGTATTCGATCGCGAACGCGATCAGGAAGACCGGCGTCATGCCGATCAGCAACACCTGCTTCCAGTCCACGTCGTTACCCAGGAACGCATGGAGCCACGTCATCAACTCGGTCGGCATGTTCGCAGCCTCGATCAGGAACTGGCCGGCAGTATGGTCGCGCGCGGGTCGCTCCGCGTTGACACTTGCCGACGATTACTTGACACTTTCCGCCATGCCCGCCGCCTCCCCGCTCTCGACACAGCGCGTCTACTACTCGAGCACCTACGTGCGGCTGCTGTTCGACTATCTGTCCGAGCAGGGCAAGGATGCCGCGCGCGTGCTGGGCGAGGCGCGGCCGCCCGAGGACGACCGCGGGCTCACGCTGTACGCGAGCGCGCACTGGCGGCGCCTGCTCGAAAGCGCGGTGCACGTGCTCGACGATCCGCTGCTCGGCCTGCACGTCGGCCAGCGGATCACGCCCGCCCATCTCGGCGCGCTCGGCTACGCGCTGCATGCGTGCCGCGATGCCGGCGCCGCACTCGCGCGCTGGCAGCAATACGAACACCTGATCGCGAACGTCGCGCGCATGGAAGTGCGCGTCGAGGCGGCGTCGGTCGCGATCGAATGGCACGATGCGCCCGAGCCGCTCGGCCCGCTCGTCGACGAAGTCGCGCTCACCGCCATCGTCCAGTTCGCACGCAACATCACCGGCACGCGTGACGGGCCCGACGAAGTCTGCTTCGTGCACCCGTCGCCTGGCGACGATCGGCCGTACATCGATTATTTCGGCTGCCCGGTGCGGTTCGGCCAGCCGGTGAACCGCCTCGCGTTCCCGCTGCACCTGCTGACACAGCCGCTGCGCCAACCGGACGACGCGCTGCTGCAGATGATGGAACGCCAGGCAAGCGCGCTGCTGGCCGAGTTGCGGCAGACGGACGATCTCGAACAGTCTGTGCGCGAAGCCGTCGCGCGCCTGCTGACGCAAGGTGAAGCGAGCATCGAACAGATCGCGTCGGACCTGCATGTGTCGTCGCGCACGCTGCATCGGCGGCTTGCCGAACTCGGGCTCAACTTCCGGACACTGCGCGAGGACACGCGGCGGCGGCTCGCAATCGACCACCTGAACGATCCGCGGCTGACCCTCGCGGAAGTCGCGTGGCTGCTCGGGTATTCGGAACACAGCGCATTTACGCGCGCCTTTCGGCGCTGGACCGGCGAATCGCCGCAGCAGTGGCGCAGCCGGCAACCCGCGCGGACGGCGAGCGTCGCGCGCGGCTGAGCGCAACTGAGCGCAGCGCGCAACCGTGCCGCCGACGAACTCGCGTCCGCCCGCGCGGTCGAACGAGCATCGCCGGAGAATCCCATGAAACGCGTTGCCGCTGTCGCTGTCTTGACCCTGCTTGCCGCCGTCAGCTTGCCGGCGGCCGCCGGTGCAACATCCGCCAGTGCCGGGCCGGTTCCCGTTCAATCGCACGCGAACAACTGCGTGCCGTCCCGCAGCGCCACGCCCGACGCGCGCTCGCCGTCGAAGGCGCCGCCGATCCGCGTATGCGTCGGCGATTCCAATACGCAACTGAACCTGCCGTGGTTCCTGACCGATGTGCTCACCGCGGTGGACACGCACCAGTCGGGCGGCGACCTGCTGCGCAAGATGCGCGACGATTTCTGAATCGCGGCCCGCGTGACGCGCGGGCACCGCATCGTTCACTCATCTTCGGACGCCTGCAGCACCTGCGTGAACGTGCCGACCATGCCGGCCCACATTGCGGGGTCGGCAATGCTGCGCAGCAGCGCAAGCGCTTCCTTTCGTTCGTCTTTCGAAAGCGGACCATGTGCGCCGCTGATGGTGTTGTAGCGCGGCGTGCCGCGCGAAGCGAGCGCGCGATCGAGCACGTAATTGCGGGCCTGCCCGTTCACGTCGATCCGGATCCACAGCGAACCGCCGTCGGCTGCGGCTGCACCATCGGTCACGATGACCGTGGGCACGGTATTTTCTTCCATCCCGAAGCTCCGGCGAGACGTGCGACCGAATTGCGCGGCGCCCGAACGCGGGCCACGGACAGGTCGGCAAAGACAGCATCCCGAAAGAATGTTTCCTGTCGAGACACAATGACAAAATTACACCAATTGTTGAATAACAATATTTCGTAATCTCTCATCACATCTTATACTTGCCGCGCACCATCCTCGTGCCAAGAGACGGTGTTTTTTCGTCCCGGCCGCAAGACCATGCGGCCGGGGTTTTTTCGGTGCGTTCCGCCAGTTTATATGCGCCGAATGCGCATGTTCATGGAGGCAAGCCTCGGAATGAACGGCCCATTGCGACGAGGCTGTCACGGATGTCCGTCGCGACCGTAGAATCGATCGCATCGAGATGGCGGCGCGCATGACGCAGGCGTGCCGTCGATGTATCGACCAGTTCGACTTGCCTCTCCCAACACACAACACCAAAGGCGACCGCGGGAATGTCGGCGTTCACGCCAGGCTCGAAACCAGTTTTCCAGCGCAGCGGCGCCTGGCCGCGGGTCGTCTTGTTCGTCGCCGTTATCGTTTGCGTACTCGTGCCGGCATTCGCGATCGCGCTTGCCGACCGCTATGCGCGCGATACCGTCATCGAACATGAACGCGTCGTGGCGAACGACATCGTGGCATCGGTCGACCGCATCCTGGACGGCGCGCGCCTGCGACATGTGGACGAACTCACCGCGCTCGTCGGGCGGCCATGCGCGACGGTATTCCGGACGCTCGCCGAGATAGGCACGCGCCTGCGCTACCTGCGCGCCGTCGCGCTGGTGTACAACGGCCGTGTCATGTGCTCGTCGGCGCTGGGGGCAATCGACTTGCCGCTGGGCGCGTACACGCACGAGCCGGAACCGGGTTCGACGCTCGTCACGCTGCTGCGCCAGACGCCGTTCCAGCCGGGCATCCCGGTGCTGCCCGTGTTTTACGCCACCGCGCCCGGCGCGGGCGTGCTCTACCTGGTCGAAGGTGACTACGTGGCCGACGCGCTCGCGCACGGCGCCCGCTACGGGACGGAAACCGCGACGCTGTCGATCGCGGGTTCGGGCCATCTCGATCAGCACGGGAAGTTTGCGCCGGAAGCGGCCGCGGAACCCGCACGCGGCAGCACGATCGTGTCGCCCCGCTGGCCGTTCACGGTGTCGGTTGCGGCATCCACGCGCTACGCGTCGCAGGTTCGGCACCACTATCGGCTGATCGGCATCACGATCGTGCTGCTGGCGGATGGCCTCGTGATGGCCGCCTACCTGCTGGCGATGGCACCGCGCCGGCTGTTGCTGAAGGCCGTGCGCAACGCGCTCAGGCGCGACGAACTCCATGTCGTGTACCAGCCGATCGTCGAGGTCGGGACGCGCAGGACCGTCGGCGTCGAGGCGCTGGTGCGCTGGCAGCATCCGAAGTGGGGGGCCATCAGTCCGGCGGTGTTCATCCCGCAGGTCGAATCGAGCGCGGTGCTGCCGAAAGTGACCGAATTCGTGCTGCGGACCGCCGTGTCGGAACTCTCCGCGCTGACGCCGTCAACGCCGCTGCGCATCGCCGTCAACATCGCGCCGAAGGATCTCGAGCGCACGCGGTTCGTGTCCATCGTCGAGGATGCGATTCGCGCACTGCCACCCGGCTTTACGCTGGTGCTCGAAGTCACCGAGCGCATCCTGCTCGAGAAGAACGCGCGGACCACCGCGATCTTCCATGCGCTGAGAGCGAAAGGCGCGAAATTCGCGATCGACGATTTCGGCACGCATCACAGCAATCTCGACATGCTGTCGCGTTTTCCGTTCGACTACGTGAAGATCGATCGCCAGTTCGTCTCGCAACTGAACGGCGGCAGCGCGGGATTGATCGAGGGAATCGCGTCCGTCGCGCATCACTACGACCTGAAGATCATCGCGGAAGGCGTGGAAACGGAAGCGCAGCATCGCGCGCTGCAGACGGTCGGGATTCAGTATGCGCAGGGATATCTGTATCAGCGGCCGCAACGGGCAGAGCACTTGAAGCAGGATGTCGCGTGGGTGTAGGGTGCGTGCGCCGATGCGCACGCTGCCGAATCGCCGCGGGTCGTCCTGTCGCGCACGCGGCTCACGCCATATCCGCTTGCGGGTTTCACGACGTCGGCATGCCTTGCGACGGTCCAGCGGTCTCGCCACGCGCAGCGGCATAGAACACGCGGAACCACACCCAGTAGGCCGCGCCGGTTGCGGCGAGAACGACGACCGGCATGATGCCGGACATCAGGCTGGCTATTCCGAGCACGTCGCCCACGAGGCGCAGCACCGCATAAGCCAGCAGCAGGACCGATACCATCGACGCAAGCGACGCCCCCAGCAGACGCCGGACGTGCAGCCGACCGAGATCGCGAGGCAAGCCGAGCATCGCGCCGGCGAAGACGATCGCGGCGGGAACGACGATCCCCCCGACGTAGTTCAGCATCACGAGCTTGAGATCGTCGTCGAAATGGTCGAGCAGGATCATCACGGCCTGCGTCATGAAAAGCAGCAATACGCTGGCAAACAACCAGGCCGCGAGACCCGCAATGCGCCGCCGCGCATTGCCGCGCGGCACCCCGGGCAACGCGTCGTTGCGAAACAGGTGGGTGACGAACCACCACGCAAGCCAGGCGACGAGCGCATAGAGGACGGCGTTCACCGGCGCGATGAGCGTCACGATGTGCGTCAGGCTGAGAGAACCGCCGCGCAACATGCCCACGAGCGCCTGGAAAACCAGTACCTGCGCGGCCTGCCAGACCAGCAGGCACAACGCAAAGGCCGTCAGCGGCAACGCGGGGCGACGGAATGCAAGCTGGTCCCGATACTCTCCGTGCCAGCGGACGATCAGGAACACCAGGCCGCTTCGAAACACCAGGCTCCCGATGAAAGTGGACAGTTGCACGGCCAGCATGTTCACGGACGGCGAAGACTTCGTCGACCACACGTAGAGGCCGATCAGAAATTGCGCCGTGGTAATGACCGCCGCGATGAGCGCGGCGATACCGGGTAAAGAAATTTGCCGGGAGGAGGCGTTCATGGGGAGTCCGGGGTAAATGGGTTCATCGGCAATGCGTGCGGCGCCGCGCTTCCAGGCAAACCGAACAGCCACGCCATCCCTGCGGCAACAGGATGGCCGGGCATCCGCCGGGAGAATGCGCCTGTGCGTTTCGTGTGGTACTTCCGGGCAACGACCCACGGCCCCGACCGGGGCGACGCACCGGTTGCGACCGTTTCCGGCCAACCAGCTGTCCGGCCAAGTAACTCGAGCGTGTCGTGCAGAAGGGCCCGCCCCGACAGCCCGAGGACGAGCGACAGCGAGCCGAATTCAATCGGGATCAGTGGATGCGTGCGGTTTTGCGGTCGATTGCCTTCGCTCATGTCGAGCGACAGGCCGGTCGACTGCGGCATGGAGGCTTTCACCAGCGGCGACTGGAAACGCGGCTGGCGAAGTCAGGTCGGCATGCGTCATGCGCTCCCACGCAGCTTGCGCGATGTGTCGGCACGTCATCGCGACCGATGCAGGACTTCCTGGCCCTGCGGTGGGGAATCGGAGCACGATTGCCAAGCCGGGATTGGAACGCGACAAGCGATGCTTGCCGAGCCGGCCGTTCCGCAAATGCTTCCCTCATGCGGTGCGCATTCATGGCGCCTCTCTCAGAATGATGTTGTTCTTGACCGGCGATTCTACGAATGATGATTCCGTGACGTCAATCGGGCGGGATTCATCAGCATGCCGGCGGATGATCGGGATCGGACAGGCATGTGTCCCGATAGGCGTCGTCGACGGCACGCAGAAACGCCTTCCGTCCGTTCTCCAATGCCGTGGCCGTGTGCGCGTCCGGCGAGACAGGCATCACGCGGCCATCAGGCGACATCGAATATCCGAGATCGACGAACGCATCGTCCGGCGCGCGCTTCGTTCCGATCCAGTAGCCGATCGAAACCGAGCTGGCAACGCCGGTCGCGCCGTTGTAACCCACTTCGAATCGTCCGGCCTTGAAGATGCGCGGCCTCATTTTTTCCGCATAGGACAGCACGTCGGCAACCGTTGCGCCATCTTTTGTCCGATGCTGCCTGACCGCCTGTATCCAGTTGGCTTCCGTGGTCGCCGGCAATGCCTTCACTTGCGGGGAAGCGCCTATCGCACGCCCGCTTCCACACAGGCAGGCCGCAACGACGACGCAGCCGGCAACACGTGCGACGCGATCAATCGCGAGTTTCATTCAATGATCCTTGACGGGTTCAATCGAGCCCGAATCTTACGATCATCGGCCCGGATGCCGGAACGGTATCGCGCACCCCGTCCCGGCACAGCCCCGCCCAAGCGATGAAATCGACCGCCCGGGCATCCACGACGAGCGGGCGTCTCGACGGCGTTCGAGCAGGGTCCCATACGGATTCACCCCGTCGATGCCGAGACACCGCATTTCGTCGGCGCAAAAAACCCCGGGAACCCGATGCGCATCTGCCGCGCGGCGCTTCAGTCGAACGTACGCACCACGGCGGACGCCTTGGTTGCGATCAACCAGCTGCCGTCCACCTTGTGCATGACGAAGTGATCGTTGAACAACCGGTTGCCGATCCGCACCCGCACCGTAGCCGTTGAAAGGCCGTCCGACACATGCGCCATCGAGAGGATCGCCTCGTCCCTGGGCGCGCCGGTCGATCGCGGACTCGGCCTCCCGTTGATGAGCGCCGCATACTCGTGCGACGCCAGCGTGCGAAACCGGCCTTCATCGAGCCACTGAATCACGCAGCTCGGGTGAAAAACCTTGTCGAAGTCGCGGCTCTTCGGCTCATAAGCCAAATTGAAGTAGTCGTCGATCAACGCGACTACGGCCTGGGTCTGGGTCATGGCTGGCTTTCCTCGATAGTGAACCGCTCGTATAGTGAGCGATCGCCCCGGCCCTCGGCTACGGCGACCCGGTTATCGCTGCCATTACAGGAACACATGGATCATGGAAGACCTCGACGGAGGACTGGTCAGCGGCTTGCTTGTCCTTGCGGCCCTGGCCGAATCCGGGAGCTTCGGTCGAGCGGCCTCCCGCCTGGGCAAGACTCAGCCCGCGGTCAGTCGCGCGATCCAGCGGCTGGAGGATCGCCTGCGCGCGAAGCTCGTGCATCGCACCAGCCGGCACGTCGAAGTGACGGACGCGGGCCACGAACTGTTGTCGAAGGTGCTGCCGTTACTGCAGGGGATCGAGGAGGCGACCGCCGGCACTTCCGGCCAGGCCTCGGTCGCCAGCGGCACGCTCCGTGTGGCGTGCGATGCCGCATTCGCCCGCCTTGTGCTCGCGCCGGAGCTCGCCCGGTTCATGAAGGAACACCCCGCTCTGCACCTGAAGCTGGAGACCCGGAACGACCTCTCGGACCTCGTCAGCGACGGCTTCGATCTCGCCATCCGCTTTGGCCCCCCATCCGTTTCCACCTTGGTCTGTCGAAGGCTGTACAGCCCGCGGGTGCTGACGGTGGCCGCACCGTCCTACCTGGAGCGACGCGGCCGGCCGAGGTCGCCGCAGGATCTGGTCAACGACGGCCACGAATGCATCCTGGCCATCGACCCGGCTACCGGCCGCCCCTTCGACTGGGAATTCTGGCGTGACGGCGAAAAAGTGAAAGTGGCCGTAACCGGCAGCCTGACCGTCACGGATGCGGGCACCAAGATCGGCGCCTGCGTTGCAGGCTTCGGGATCGCCCAGGTGATCGACCTCGGAATCGACACGCACCTGCGTGCCGGCACACTGGAGCCGGTGCTGACCGACTGGTGCGACGAGACGTTCCCGCTTTATGTCTACTACCCCAGCCGGAACCACGTTCCGGCCAAGGTGAGAACGTTCATCGACTTCGTCGTCGGCATGATGCCCAGGTTGCAGTCCAATGGCTACGGCGCGTGCCGGCAACCGCCATCCGCCGTGCTCGAGACGCTGCGTCGCGAGTAGTCGCCTTCTTTCCGTCGCGCGCCGGACGTCAATCGCGTCGAAAAACCCGAACGCCGGCCGGCACGCGGAAGATCGCGCATCGCGCGCCGGCTTCCTGCCACCTGTTGCCACGCGCGCCCCGTCGGCACGGCCGCCATTCAAGCGCTAAAATCCGCCGCCTGGGCATTCACGACGAGCAAGCGTTTTGACGGCGTTCGAGCAGGGTTTCATCCTCACCCGCCACTGGCGGGACACCGCATCCGGCATCGAGATCGAGTTCTGGCTGGCAACCGAACACGGTCCGCGCCGCGTGCGCCTGCGCCCGCAGGAAGCCGTCGCGTTCATCCCCGCCGAACAGCAGGCGCTCGCCGAACGCACGCTGGCAGGCGAGCACGACGCCGAGTTGCGCCCGCTCACGCTGCGCGATTTCCGGCAGCGCCCCGTCGTCGGCCTCTACTGCAAGCGCTATCGCCATCTGTCCGGGCTGCAAAAACGCCTCGCCGCAGCGGGCGTCGACGTCTACGAAGCCGACGTGCAACCGCCCGACCGCTACGCGATGGAACGCTTCATCACGGCGTGCGTGCAGTTTCGCGGCCGGCCCGGCCGCGACGGCACGCTGACCGGCACCGAGCTGAAATCCGCGACCGGCTATCGCCCGGCCCTGCGCTGCGTGTCGCTCGACATCGAAACCAGCGTCCACGGCGAGCTGTATTCGATCGCGCTCGAAGGCTGCGGGCAGCGGCAGGTCTACATGCTCGGCCCGCCGAACGGCGATGCAAGCAGCAAGGCAGGCAGCGAAGCAGGTACGCGGGACTTCGACCTCGACTATTGCGACAGCCGCGCCGCGATACTCACGCGGCTCAACGACTGGTTCGAAACACACGATCCCGATGCCGTGATCGGCTGGAACCTCGTGCAGTTCGACCTGCGCATCCTGCATGCGCATTCGGAGCAATACGGCGTGCCGCTGAAGCTCGGGCGCGGCGGCAGCGTGCTCGACTGGCGCGCGCACGGCCAGCAGCCGGACCACTTCTTCGCGGGCGCGGCCGGCCGGCTGATCCTCGACGGCATCGACATGCTGAAATCCGCGACGTGGACGTTCCCGTCGTTCAGCCTCGAATACGTGTCGCAGGCGCTGCTCGGCGAAGGCAAGTCGATCGACAATCCGTACCAGCGGATGGACGAGATCCAGCGCCGCTTCGATCACGACAAGCCGGCGCTCGCGCGCTACAACCTGAAGGACTGCGAGCTCGTCACGCGCATTTTCGACAAGGCGGACCTGCTGTCCTTCGCGCTCGAACGCGCGAGCGTGACGGGCCTCGCGGCCGATCGCACCGGCGGGTCGGTCGCGGCCTTCACGCACCTGTACCTGCCCCGCATGCACCGGCTCGGCTACGTCGCGCCGAACCTCGGCGACGTGACCGGGCAAAACAGCCCCGGCGGCTTCGTGATGGATTCGCGCCCCGGGCTGTACGACTCGGTGCTCGTGTTCGACTACAAGAGCCTCTATCCGTCGATCATCCGCACGTTCCTGATCGATCCGGTCGGGCTGATCGAAGGGCTCGCGAATCCCGGCGACGACGCATCGGTGCCCGGCTTTCTCGGCGCGCGCTTCTCGCGTACCGCACACTGCCTGCCCGATATCGTGCGCCGCGTGTGGGAAGGCCGCGACGATGCGAAGCGGCAGCGCAACGCGCCGCTGTCGCAGGCGCTGAAGATCATCATGAATTCGTTCTACGGCGTGCTCGGCTCGACGGGCTGCCGCTTCTTCGACCCGCGCCTCGCGTCGTCGATCACGATGCGCGGACACGAGATCATGCACCGCACGCGCGAGCTGATCGAAGCGCAGGGCTACGAAGTGATTTATGGCGATACCGATTCGACGTTCGTGTGGCTCGGCCGCGCGCACGACGACGATGAAGCCGGCGCCAAGGGCCGCGCGCTCGTGGCGCACGTGAACCGCTGGTGGCACGCGCACCTGCGCGACCAGTTCGGGCTCGAGAGCGCGCTGGAACTGCAGTACGAGCGGCACTACCGCCGCTTCCTGATGCCGACCGTGCGCGGTGCGGAAGAAGGCAGCAAGAAGCGTTACGCGGGCCTCGCGGCGGCGGCCGACGGCGGCGAGGATCTCGTGTTCAAGGGGCTCGAAACGGTGCGCACCGACTGGACGCCGCTCGCGCAGCAGTTCCAGCGCGAGCTGTATCGACGCGTGTTCAGCCGCGAGCCCTACCAGGATTTCATTCGCGACTACGTGCAGCGCACGCTGGCCGGCGAATTCGACGATCAGCTCGTCTACCGCAAGCGCGTGCGCCGGCCGCTGCGCGAATACGAGCGCAACGTGCCGCCGCACGTGCGCGCGGCGCGGATCGCCGACGAGTTCAACCACGCGCAGGGCCGGCCGCTGCAATACCAGCGCGGCGGCTGGATCAGCTACGTGATGACGACGGCCGGCCCCGAGCCGCTCGAGACGATGCGCTCGCCGATCGACTACGCGTTCTACCTGAGCCGCCAGCTGCAGCCCGTGGCCGACGCGATCCTGCCGTTCCTGCGCGACGATTTCGAACGCGTGATCTCCGGGCAGGGGCAGTTGTTCGGCGATTGACGACGTGGCGGCACGGCCGCACGCCCGTCGCCCACTGTGGCGCATTCCGGAAACACAGTTCACCCGGAATCGGCATTTATCCGGCCGGCATGGATTCCTAAACTTGCTTCGTCGGTTCGGTGAACCGCCACGCAACCGTCTGAGGAAATCATGAAATCGATCATCGCCACCGTCGTCGTCGCCACCGCTGCCGCGACTGCCCTGCTCGCCGCGCCGGCCGTGTCGTACGCGCAGTCGTCGCACTCGACGCTCACGCGTGCGCAGGTACGCCAGGAACTGTTCGACCTCGAAGCCGTCGGCTACGACCCGGTCGCCAGCAACGGGGACAACTATCCGGGCGACATCGTCGCCGCGCAGGAGCGCCTGACTGCCAAGCGTCTCGCGGAGCGCAACAACGCCGCTGCCGCCTATGGGCCGGGCGGCACGCCGGGCACGGATTCGGGCGCACCGGCGGTCGCGGCACCGCGGCCGTAACGCGCTGGCGAAAGCGTCGGCGAAGCAGGCCGTTCCGCGCCGCCGGCCGCACATCCGGCTAGAATACCGGCCTGCTGCGCGTCCTGCCGCGGCCGGAGGACATTCATCATGACCGCACGACGCGGTGCCGCGGTCGTCATTGCGCCCGGCCACGAGACAGCCAGCCTGTCGAAAGCCCAGAAGACGTTCAATACGCTCGTCCAGCAGATCGAAACACGGCGCGAACGCCTCGGCGCATGGGACGCCGTGACGCCGGCCTTCCACAAGAAATTCGTCGACGGGCTGCTGCCGCTCGAGCAGGCGGCGACGGCGTTGCGGATCAGCTTGCTCAACCGGCTCGACGACGCGTTCCTGCAAAAGGGCTTGAGCAAGGCGGAGCAGCGCACGCTGTCCGACGTGATCGCGAACATGGCGCGCGACCTGCTCGACGTCAGCGACGACGCGCAGTTGAAGATCATCTACAACCGGCACCGCGCATCCGGCGACGACGACCGCACGGCAGCCGATCGCGCACGGCCGAAGCAGGCACCGGAACCGGCGCCCGCCCCCGCGCCGGAAGACGATCTCGACACGCTGTCGCCCGACGAACTCGCCGAGCGCATGCAAGCCGAGCTGGACGAACAGTTCAGGCGCGACATGGCCGAGCACGAGGCCCGCGAGGCGCAGCGCGCGAAACGCAAGAAGGCGCCCCGGCAATCGGCGGCGCAAGCGAGGCGCGAAGCCGAGCAGGCCGAATCGAGCAAGTCGATCCGCGACGTCTATCGCAAGCTCGCGAGCGTGCTGCATCCCGATCGCGAAACCGATCCGAAGGAACAGGAACGCAAGACCGTGCTGATGCAGCGGGTCAACCACGCGTATGCGAAAGGCAACCTGCTGCAGTTGCTGGAACTGCAGCTGGAGATCGAGCAGATCGACCGGCGCGCGATCGACGGCCTCGGCGAAGACCGGCTGATGCGCTACAACGGCATCCTGGAGGAACAGGTGCGCGAGCTGGACCAGGAGATCCGGCACGTCGAGACCCACTTCCGCCGAACCTACGGCATCGCATCGTCCGTCAAGATCGCGCCCGATACGGTCATGCGGATACTGACGCGCGACATTGCCGGCATGCAGCGCAGCAACCAGGACCTGACCATCGCGGTGCGCGAATTCGACGACCCGGACAACGTCAGGGAATGGCTGAAGGAGATGAAGCGCCGGCCGGCATCGTCCCGCTTCGACGACGATTCGTACTGAACGCGCATGCCCGGCGCAACGGCGGCGCGACACGGCGGCGCGGCGCAGAGCAGCGCACCGCGCCTCCGTCACCCGTTCACGCCCGGTGCCCCGAGATCGGTCCCGCTTCGCCGGTCAGGTTGAACACGCTGTCGATCCACGCGAGAAACGTCGAGAACGTGAAATCCGACCACTGCTGCGTGCGGAACGCCTTCATCACCGGCGTCTCGGCCGGGTCCTGCTGGTTCAGCAGGTTGTCGACGAAGGTGCCGATATCCGCGTCGGTGCCGTTCTCGTGGATCCCCGACCCGGTGAAGCTGACCGCCGTCACCTGATGGTTGGCGATGAAGTCGTTGCGCGCCCACGGCATGAAGTAGCCGAAGTTCGGCAACGGGTTCAGCATCTGCTTCAGCCCGTCCAGCTCCTTCCCGAACATCGCGAGCGACAGCGCGTCCTTCGTCGTGTCGTCCGGCGCCGCGATCACGGCCGGCACGAACGCGCGATAGTGATACGCGGCGATGATCTTGTCGCGCTGGTAGCTGGAAAAACCGAAGCGATCATGCGGAAAGGTCGCCGACAGCGCCGCGTACGCGCTCCCCATGTTGCCGGGGTCGAACCGGCTGGTCAGCCGGCTGTTCACGGTGATCATCCCGTCGGGGCCCGTCATCCCCCACTCGGTGCGCACGCGGTCGTACAGGCCGACCGACGGATGCGTGGCCGCGTCCGCATCGAACGGCGTGTTGAACACCGTGCCGGCGTCGTCGAGCAGCGAACTGTGCGCCTGCGGCTGCAGCGTGTTGCGCAGCGTCGCGTAGTTCGCGAGCGTGCCGTAGCCGCCCGCGCTCATCCCGTACACGAGCAGCCGGTTCGGCTTGCCGAAGCCGTGCGACGTCAGCCACTGCGCGACGGCCTGGATGTTCTTCAGCCCGCTGTAGTGCTGCAGGCGCCAGTCGCCGGACGGCGACGTGTAGTTGCGCACCGCGCTGCCCATGTGGATATCTCCGGTGCAATAGGGCACGAAAACCTGTGTCCATTGCTGCGTTTCGACCTTCGGCTCGCCGACGAGAATGTGCGCGAGATCCATGCGCGTCAGCAGCGGCGACAGGAACGACGACAGCAGGCTCTCGTTCGCGGTGCCGTTCATGTAGTTGTGCGGGATGCCGTCCGGATTGAAGCCGCCGAGGCCGGCCTCGGCACCGGTCGAGGTCTGCGTGCAGGTGCCGTAGTCCCAGCACGCGCCGCCCGGCTCCATCATGTACAGCAGGTTGTCCGACTGCGCGCGATTGATGTAGAAGCGCATCGGCGTGCCGTTGCCGCACGATGCACCGGTGCTCTCCGGCAACGTCACTTCGTACCACGAATAATAAGGAACCGACGGATCCGGCATCGTCGTATCGGCCGCGTGACCGTTCAGTGCCGCGCAACCGAGCAGCGCGGCAACGGCCGCGCGCAGCAGGCATCGTGCTGTGGACATCTCCCCTCCTTGTCGATGGACATGACGCGGCCGCCGGGCGCCGCCCCGGCCGCGCGGATTCGGCGCTCAGTGCACGCCGGACGGTGAAGCGCCGTCGAACAGCTGGACGCGCAGCGCCTGCAGGCGTTGCGCGATGACGGCTTGCTGCTGGTCGGGATCGGGAATGCTCGCCTGAACCTGCCGGACGACGTCGCGGCTCTGCTGTTCGTACGAGAGATAGCGCGGGTCCTGCGCCGGCGACGGGCCGACCGTCCGCTGCGCATAGGTGTCCCATTGCGCGCGCATCGACCGGATCGCCGCGCCGCGCGTCGCCGGGTCGGCTTCGGTGTCGGTCAGCAGCGCCGCGCTCAGCGCTTCGGCCTGCACGGGCACGATCTCGTTGCGCGCGACGTGGTCGGGAAGTTCGTCGAGAATCCGGCGCGCGAGCGCGTCGCGCTCGGCTTGCGGCAGGCTGTTGCGGCGATCGCCGTAAGCGGCGACCTCGTCGCGGAAGCGCGCGAATGCAACGACGCGCTTCACTTCCGCGTCCGCATCGGGGCGCCCGGCAAGGCTGCGGCGCAGCGCGTCGACATCGAGCCGCCGCTCCTCGGGGCCCGGTGTCGCGGCGCCGGTGCCGGTACCGAACGTATCGGCCGCGCCGGACCGTGTGCCCGCCGTCGCGACCGGCGTGCCGGACGACGCGGCCTGCGCCGGTGTCGCCGCTTCGTATCGCCAGATCGCGACGACGGCCACGCCGATCGCCGCGATCGCGCCCGTGCGCCGCCAGAGTGCCCTGTTCTTCTTCACGTCGCCTCCTCGTCACGTCATGCCGTTCTTCGCCGGTGCATCCGCGAGTAGGTTCTAGGTCGAATCCGGCATGCAGTCAAAAGCGGCACTAGAACGCGGGCACTAAACCTGCGCGCAGCGGCGATGGCCGGCAAGACGTTTGAAACGCATTTCGTTGTCGCGTCGGCACGCGCGTGATGTCGAGCGTCGCGCCCGTCCGGCGGTGGTTCGCGCCGGCACGCGCGATGTGCGCCGCGACACCAAGCAAGCAGCGATCCACCTTCACGGGGCGCGACGCTCACGCGTGCGCGTGGCCGATACGGATGGCCGGATAAGACCCGTCGAACGACCCGCTGAGCGCTTGGTCGTCATTTTGGCCGGCCCTATGCTGGTTTCCGACACGCGCCGAACGGTCGGCGCGGCACACACCCCACCCAGCCGAGCCCGTTCCATGAGCCGTGCAGACCTTCCGCATCGCGCACCCGCCGCCGTCCACGACTATCCGACCTACCGCGACGCGCTCGCGGGCCGCCGCCTTCCCGCCGCATTCGTCGATCTCGACTGCCTCGACGCGAACCTCGCCGACCTGAAGCGCCGCGCGCGCGGCCTGCCGATCCGGCTCGCGACGAAATCGGTACGTTCGCGCGAACTGATCGGCGCGGTGCTCGCCGCCGGCCCGTTCATGCAGGGGCTGCTGTGCTATTCGGCCGCGGAAGCCGCATGGCTTGCGGACGGCGGGTTCGACGACATCGTCGTCGCCTATCCGACCGTCGACGCCGACGACCTTCGCGCGGTGGCCGCGCAGCTCAGGCGGGGCCGCTCGATCACGCTGATGGTCGACGATGCCGCCCAGGTCGACGCGATCGACCGCCTCGCACGCGCGGAAAGCGTGACGATCCCGCTCGCGATCGATCTCGACATGTCGTCCGCGTATCCGGGCCTGTATTTCGGCATGTACCGCTCGCCGGTGCGCGACGTGGCCGCTGCACTCGCCCTCGCGAACCGCATCGGCGAGCGGCGGCACGTGCGGCTCGACGGGCTGATGGGTTACGAAGGACAGATCGCCGGCGTGGCCGACATGGAGCCGGGCAGCGGCGCGCGCAACGCGCTGGTGCGCCACCTGAAGCGCCGCTCGGCGCGCGAGATCAACGCGCGCCGCCACGCGGCCGTGCAGGCGCTCGCGGCGGCGGGCCATACGTTGCGCTTCGTGAACGGCGGCGGCACCGGCAGCTTCGAAAGCACGCTGGGCGACGCGTCGGTCACCGAGCTCGCCGCCGGCTCCGGCCTCTACGCGCCGGCGCTGTTCGATCACTATGCGGCGTTTCATGCGCAACCCGCCGCCGGCTTCGCGCTGCCGGTCGTGCGGATTCCGCAGCCGGGCATCGTGACCTGCTCGGGCGGCGGCTATATCGCATCGGGCCCGGCCGGCAAGAGCCGGCTGCCCCGCCCGTGGCTGCCGGCCGGCTGCACGCTGATCGACAACGAAGGCGCGGGCGAGGTGCAGACGCCCGTGCGCGTGCCGCGCGGCGTCGCACCGGCGATCGGCGACCCGATCCTGTTCCGCCACGCGAAGGCCGGCGAACTGTGCGAACGCTTCAACACGCTGCTGCTGATCCGCGGCGGCCGCGTGGTCGGCGAGGCGCCCACCTATCGCGGCGAAGGCAAGAGCTTTTTCTAGCGGGCCGCGCGGCCCGTCGTTCAAACCGTTCAACTCATTCGATCGACAACCACGGAGACAATGCCATGTGGCGTAACTGGTCGGGATATGTCTGCAGTCCTGATGCAACCGTGTCGACGCCCGCGTCGCACGCCGCGCTCGCGGCGGTGCTGCGCGACGCGGCGGCAACTGGCACCACCGTGCGCGCGGCCGGCGCCGGGCACTCGTTCTCGCCGCTCGTGCAGACCGACGACGTGATCCTGTCGCTCGACGCGATGCAGGGCGTGATCGACGTCGACCGCGACCGGCGCGTCGCGCGCGTGCATGCCGGCACGCGGCTGTGGGCGCTGGGCCCGGCGCTCGCCGCGCACGGCCTCGCGATGGAGAACCTCGGCGACATCAACGTGCAGTCGATCGCCGGCGCGACCAGCACCGGCACGCACGGCACCGGCATCACGCTCGGCAACCTGGCGACGCAGATCGACAGCCTGACCTTCATGTGCGCGGACGGCAGCGAGATTCGCGCGAGCGCCGACACGCATCCCGCGCTGTTCGCCGGCGGCCGGATCGGGCTCGGCGCGCTCGGCGTGCTGACCGAGATCGGCCTGCGCCTCGTGCCCGCGTTCAAGCTGCGCCTCGAACGCGGCGGCATGCGGCTCGACGATTGCCTCGCCCAAGCGGACGCGCTGATCGCCAGGCATCGCTCGTTCGAGTTCTACTGGTTCCCGCACACGGACACCGTGCTGACCAAGGCGTGGGACATGACCGACGAGCCGGCCGACGCGGTGCACTGGGCGAGCCGCGCGTCCGAGTCGTTCCTCGAGAACACCGTGTTCGGCGCGCTGTGCGGGCTCGGCCGGCGCGTGCCGTCGCTGTGCCCGGCGCTGAGCCGGCTGTGCGCATCGACCGTGTCGGCCGGCCGGCACGTGGATGCGAGCTACGCGATGCTGTCGACGGTGCGCCGCGTGCGCTTCAACGAAATGGAGTGGTCGGTGCCGGCCGACCGCGGCGCCGACGCGCTGCGCGAAATCCGCGCATTCATCGCGCGCCGCAGCTTTCCGCTGATGTTCCCGATCGAATACCGCTGGGTGCGCGGCGACGACATCTGGCTGAGCCCCGACTACGGGCGCGACAGCGTACGCATCTCGGCGCACCAGTATCGCGGGATGCCGTTCGACGCGTATTTCTCGGGCGTGCAGGCCATCTGCCGCAATCACGGCGGGCGGCCGCACTGGGGCAAGGTGCATGCGATGAAGGCCGCCGAGCTGGCGACGTGCTACCCGCACTGGGACGATTTCCTCGCGCTGCGCGAGCGGATGGACCCGCACGGCCGCTTCCTGACGCCGTACCTGCGCACGCTGTTCGGCCTGCCGCAAAGCGCAGGCGCAAACGCAAACGCAAGCGCCACCGCTCGCGCCACGCGGGCCCGCCGGGGGACACACCCGATGCACGAAACGGCCGGCGTCGCGCAAGATCGGCCGCGATCCAGCCAGGAGGCCTCATGAGCACCGCCACGCTGCACGCGGCCGCGCAGTCGCGTCCCGATCCATCGGCCAGCGCCGTCGTCCGCCTTGCGCTCGCGTTCGCGGCCGCCACCAACGGCCTGATCCTGTCGCCGTTCCTCGTCGCGGCGGTGATGACGCGCTTCCGGCTCGACGAAGGCACGGCGACCGCGCTCGTCAGCGCCGAGATCCTCGGCATCGCGATCAGTTGCGCGCTGCTGTCGCACCGGATCGCGCGCGCCGCGCGGCCGTTCACGCTGGCCGGCCTGGTCGGCGCGATCGCCGGCCAGGCCCTCGGCGCGGTCGCGCCCGGCATCGTGTCGGCGGCGCTCGCACGCGGGATGACGGGGCTGTTCGAGGGGATGCTGTTCGTCGTCGTCGCGTCGGGCGTGTCGCAGCGCGCATCGACCGACCGCCTGTGGGGGCAAATCAACCTGCTCGCGGGCATAGTCAACGGCGGCATCCTCGTGCTGATCTCCGCGCTGCCGGCCGCGTGGCTCGGGCGCTGGGTGTTCGCGCTGCTGGCCGTCGTCGTCGCCGTGCTGGCGCCCGCGATCCGCGGCATCGACGCGTTCGCGAGCGCGCCCGCGCAGGCCCGCTTGCGCGCCGGCACGTTGCCGTGGCGGCCGGTGCTCGCGATCTGGGCCGTGACGGCGCTCGTCTATGGCGTGCAGGCGTCGCAATGGGCGATCGCCGGTTTCGTCGGCGAGCGTGCCGGGCTGTCGCCCACGACGATCGGCGTGCTGCTGTCGGTGTCGTCCCTGCTCGGCTTCGTCGGCGCGGCGATTCCGTCGCATCCGGCCAGCCACCGGCACCGCCTCGCGCTGATCTGGGCCGCGCAGCTCGCGATGATCGCGTCGATCGAATGGTTCTTCGGCGCGCGCGGCGGCAGCGCGTATTTCCTGAGCCAGTTCGTGCTGAACAGCGCGTTCTTCGTGATCGTGCCGTTCCTCACCGGCATGCTGTCCGACGTCGACCCGGATGGCTCGCTGGTCGCGCGCACGCTCGTCATCACGTTCTTCGCGGCGGGCATCGGCACCGCGCTGTCGGGTGCGCTGCTCGGCCGCTTCGGCGGCACGCGCGTCGCCCACGTGCTGTGCGTGGCCGTGCTGGCCGCCGCCCCGTTCGTGCGGCTGGCGCTGCGCCGCGCGGCACCCGCTGCCGTGGCCGGCGCGGCGCCCTGACCGCAGTGCGCCATGCCGTGGCCGCGACGCACCACGAGAATGGCCGCCGCGGCCTTGGCCCGCGCAAATTTGGCTTTCTACAGTCGTTCCCGACGGCGCGAGCCGTCCGTCCCCAGTTCGATGCGGAGTCCAGAAGAATGAATCGTCACGATAGCGTTCGCGCCGCGTGCTGCGCGATGATGGTCCTGGCCGGTACCGGTGCGCACGCGCAAGGCAACGTGACGCTGTACGGCGTGATCGATGCGGGCATCCGCTACGAGACGCACGGCGTGTCCTACGGCGCCGACGGCACACCGGTGTCGACGGGCCGCAAGATCTCGATGGCCGACGGCGGCGGCCTGACGGAAAGCTACTGGGGCCTCAAGGGCAACGAGGATCTGGGCGGCGGATTGTCCGCGCAGTTCAACGTCGAAAGCCACTTCGGCCCCAACAGCGGCGCCATCGTGCCGGCCGGCTCGCCGAATTTCTTCCAGGTCGCGTACGTGGGGCTGACGTCCGCTTCGCTTGGCCAGCTCTCGCTCGGGCGCCAGTACAACGTGCCGTTCGAGATGGTGTCGCTGACCTTCGGCTCGAACCTGTGGGCCGGCCCGCAGGACCCGTACTTCAACCTGTTCAAGCCGGAGCAGACGATGCTCGCGGGCGCGCGCACCAGCAACATGATCCAGTACGGCGCGCAGCTCGGCAGCTTCTACCTGCTCGCGCAATATGCGCCGGGCGGCCATGCGGGCGGCGGCGTGCGCGGCGGCCAGCTCGGCGCGGCCGCCGCGTATGCGCCGGACAAGGGGCCGTTCACGGTCGGCGCATCGTTCATGCGCAGCTGGGACGACGTCACGCACGGGAAATTCGACATCTACACGGGCGGCGGCTCGGTGACGATCGGCAACGCGACCGTCAACGCCGGCTACATCGAGAACGCACGCGACAACGACTTCACGTCGTTCGAGAACGGCCCGTTCAGCCCGACCGATCTGGCGGGGCTCGGCATCATCTCGCCCGCGCAGGTGGTCGACCCGACCGTGCCCGGCGGGTTCCGCCGCCGCAAGATGGCGCTCGCGGGGCTGACCTACCGCTTCACGTCGGCGTTCACGGCGGCCGTCAACGCGTGGTGGACGCAGCAGTCCGGCTATACGGCGGATTTCGACGGCCGTGCGCGCCAGTTCCAGGTGATCGCCGGCTACAGCCTGTCGAAGCGCAGCATGCTCTATGCGGAAGTCGACTACGCGATCTACCGCGGCGGGCTGGCCGGCGCGCAACTGGTCGGCGTGAACGGGCAGGCGCCGAGCACCAGCACCACGCAGCTCGGTGCGACGGTCGGCCTGCGTCACTACTTCTGACGCGGGGCCGCGCGGGATGTGGGCGATCGCGGCCGGGGCGGCACCGGGTCTCCGGCCGGGCGGGACGAGTACAATCCATGGAAAAAAATACGGAGCATCCATGGACGATACCGACCGTTATACGACGGCGAATCTGCCGGTCCATCTGTTGCGGTGCCTCGCGGAGACAAGCAAGGAACTGGGCATCGACCCTACGCGGCTGTGCCTCGGGCTCGGCTTCGACGTTGCCGACCTGTCGAATCCGTCGTGCCGGATTTCATTGCGCCAGGCGAGCACGATGATCCGCCGCGCGCTCGAGATGGCGCCGGGGCGGGCGCTCGGCCTCGAACTCGGCACGAGCGAGACGATCGCGTCGATCGGGCTGGTCGGCTATGCGATGCTGACGAGCCCGACGCTGAAGGACGCGATCGTGACCGGTATCGGGCTGCAGCGCCACACGGGGCCGCTGATGCGCTTCGACGTGATGTCGGATGCGCGCACGCTGTCGGTTCGCGCGACCAACGTCTTCCTCGAGCCCGACATCGAGGCGTTCCTCGTCGAGGAGGCGTTCGGCAGCTTCATGAAGATCGGGCGCTCGCTCGTCGGCCCCGCGTTCCAGCCGAAGGTCGTCGATCTCAGCTACCCGCCGCCGGCCTATGCGGAGCAATACGCCCGCGTGTTCCCGTGCCCGGTGCGGTTCGAACAGGAGCAGAACCTGTTTTCGTGCGACGCCGCGCTCGGCAACCGCCCGATCGCGACCCACGACCCGCTCGCGCATCGCCAGGTGCTCGAATTCCTGCAGGACGCGCTGCCGCCCGAACCCGAAGGCACCGAATTTCTCGAATCGATCGAACGGATCATGCGGCGCGACCTGCGGCATGCGCCGTCGCTCGCCGAGATCGCCGCGCAGTTGTGCATGAGCGAGCGCACGCTGCGGCGGCGGCTCGCCGACCAGGGCGTGTCGTACCAGACGGTGATCGACACGATCCGCCGCAAGCGCGCGTTCACGCTGCTGAGCAATCCGCGGCTGTCGATCGAGGACGTCGCGCACGAAGTCGGGTTCAGCGACGCGCACAACTTCCGGCGCGCGTTCAAGCGGTGGACGGGGCACGGGCCGAGAGAGGGGCAGCGGGCGGCGGTGTAGCGGCGCGGCCTGCCGGCACGACGCGATGACCGTTCGCGTGCGGCGTGCGACTACGCGTCCACTGCCCCCTGCTGCAACAACACCGCGTCGCGCTTCTCCAGCAGATGCCGGCGCAGGATCGCCGCGAGCGCCTTGCCGTCGCGCGCCTCCAGCGCCTTGATCATCTCCTCGTGATCGTGCACCGCGCGATCCCACTTCTCGACGTGCTGGTTCGAGCGGAACCGCATCGACATGATCCGGCGATTGATCGACTGGTACGTGGCGCGCAGCGCCGAGTTGCGCGCGGCCTCGTTGATGCGGTCGTGGATTTCCTGGTTGCGGCTGTAGTAGCCGGGCAGGTCGTTCTGCAGCCGGCACGCGAGCATCGAGTAATGCAGCGCCTTGATCTCCGCGAGCTCCGCGTGCGTGATGCGCTCGCAAGCCAGCTCGCCTGAAAACGCCTCCAGCCCCGACATCAGCTCGAACGTCTCGCGGATCTCCGATTCGCTCATCCGGTACACGCTCGCGCCGCGATTCGGCGACAGCACCAGCAGCCCCTCGGCCGCCAGCACCTTGAACGCCTCGCGCAGCGGCGTGCGCGAGATGCCGAGCGTCTCGCACAGCTCGCGCTCGTTCAGCCGCATGCCCGGCGTGAGCACGCCTTCGACGATGAATTTGCGCAGGTGCTCGACGACCGTGTCGTGCAGCCGCTGCCGCTCCAGTTTCGGCAGTGCCGGCGCGCCGCCGGCCTGCTCCAGATCATTCAAATCTTGCATGCAAAATCCTTCCTTCTTGCTTCACGCGATTCTACTTCAACTCGCCCGACCCGAATATCTCCCCGCCAACGCCGGGTAAACACCGGCATTTTCGGTGAAATCAGTGCTTGGGTTTGCCGTGATCGCTCTGCTAAAGTATTTTGCATGCAAAATTCAAAATGCAACCAAGGAGACAGAACGACCATGCTGCAACTCGACTTTCATCCGTCCGGCCGCCATTTCCTGCAGATTCCGGGGCCGAGCCCGGTGCCCGACCGCATCCTGCGGGCGATGAGCTATCCGACCATCGACCACCGTGGCCCCGAATTCGGCGCGCTCGGCCTCAAGGTGCTCGCCGGCATCAGGAAGATCTTCAAGACCACGCAGCCGGTGATCATCTATCCGGCGTCGGGTACCGGTGCATGGGAGGCCGCGCTGACCAACACGCTGAGCGCCGGCGACACCGTGCTGATGTACGAGACCGGCCACTTCGCGACGCTGTGGAAGAAGATGGCCGACGCGCTCGGCCTGAAGCCCGAATTCCTCGGGCTGCCGGGCATCGAAGGCTGGCGCCGCGGCGTGCAGCCCGACATGATCGAAGCGCGCCTGCGCGCCGATACCACGCACGACATCAAGGCGGTGTGCGTGGTGCACAACGAAACCTCCACCGGCGTCACCTCCGACATCGCGGCCGTGCGCCGCGCGATCGACGCGGCCGGCCATCCGGCGCTGCTGATGGTCGACACGATCTCGGGGCTCGCCTCCGCCGACTACCGCCATGACGAATGGGGGGTCGACGTGACGGTGTCGGGTTCGCAGAAAGGGCTGATGCTGCCGCCCGGCATCAGCTTCAACGCGGTATCGCCGAAGGCGCTCGCGGCGAGCGGGCACGCGACGCTGCCGCGCGCGTTCTGGGGCTGGCACGAGATCATCGAGGCGAACAGGAACGGCTACTGGCCGTACACGCCGAACACCAACCTGCTGTACGGGCTCGCCGAAGCGCTCGACATGATCCTCGGCGAAGGGCTCGACGCGGTGTTCGCGCGCCACCAGCGGCTCGCGGAAGCCACGCGCCGCGCGGTGCGCGCGTGGGGCCTCGAGATCCAGTGCGCGGATCCGGCCGTCTACAGCCCCGTGCTGACCGGCGTGATGATGCCCGACGGCGTCGACGCGGACGCCGTGCGCAAGCTGATCTACGAACGCTTCGACATGTCGCTCGGGCAGGCGCTCGGCAAGATGCGCGGCAAGATGTTCCGCATCGGCCATCTCGGCGACTGCAACGACCTCACGCTGATGGCCACGCTCGCCGGCTGCGAGATGGGGCTGAAGCTCGCCGGCGTGCCGGTTGCCGCGAGCGGCGTCGTCGCGGCGATGGACACCCTCGCATCGAACACGCACGCCCCCGCGCTGCGCGCGGCGGCCTGAGCGCCGGCGGGCAGCGCGCACGTTTCCCGCACGCCGCCCGACGCGCCCTTTCCGCTTCACGGGCGGCCGCGCGGTCGTCGCGACACGCACCGGCCGCTGCCGGCGCCCGCCCCGCTTCATCGGCACGACCCGCCTCGACGCCGGCCTCGACGCCGGCACGGGCAGCAAGCCAGACAACATCCAGGAGACGAAACATGAAGCTGTTCCGAGCGACCGGCATCGTACTGGTGATGCTGTGCGTGATGTACTTCATCACGTACCTCGATCGCGTGAACGTGAGCACGGCCGCTGCCGGGTTCGCCAAGGAATTCGGGCTGAACAGGACGGAGATCGGCCTCGTGTTCTCCGCGTTCGCGTATCCGTATCTCGTATTCCAGATCATCGGCGGCTGGGTCAGCGACCGCTTCGGCGCGCGCCGCACGCTGCTCGCCTGCGGGCTGCTGTGGGCCGTCGCGACGCTGCTCACCGGGATGGCCGGCGGCCTCGCGTCGCTGCTCGCCGCGCGCCTGCTGCTCGGGCTCGGCGAAGGCGCGACGTTCCCGGCGGCCACGTCGGCGATGTCGCGCTGGGTGCCGCGCGAGAAACGCGGCTTCGCGCAGGGCGTCACGCATGCGTTCTCGCGCGTCGGCAACGCGGTCGCGCCGGCCGCCGTCGTCGCGGTGATGGCCGTGTACGGGTGGCGCGAATCGTTCTACATCTGCGGCGTGATCAGCATCGTGTGGGTCGCGGTGTGGGCGCTCGTCTATACCGAACACCCGAAGGACCACCCGCGCATCACGCAGGCCGAACTCGACGCGCTGCCGCAACCGAAGCCGAAACCCGCCGCCGTGCCCTGGGGCCCGTTGTTTCGCCGGATGATGCCCGTCACGATCGTGTACTTCTGCTACGGCTGGACGCTGTGGCTGTTCCTGAGCTGGATTCCGCAGTACTTCCTGCACAGCTACGACCTCGACCTGAAGAAATCGGCCGTGTTCGCGTCGGCGGTGTTCTTCGCGGGCGTGATCGGCGACACGCTCGGCGGGATCGTCACCGACCGCATCCTCGCGCGCACCGGCAGCCTCAAGCGCGCACGCAGCCGGATGGTGTCGATCTGCATGCTGCTCACGCTGCTGTCGCTGTTGCCGCTGCTGTTCACGCATCACCTGTACGTGTCGATGGCGTGCCTCGCGGCCGGCTTCTTCTTCGCCGAAATGACGATCGGCCCGATGTGGGCCGTGCCGATGGACATCGCGCCGGAATACTCGGGCACCGCGAGCGGGATGATGAATTCCGGCTCCGCGCTCGCGGCGATCCTGTCGCCCGTGATCTCCGGCTTCGTGATCGACCGCTTCGGCAGCTGGGAGCTGCCGTTCATCGGCAGCATGGTGCTGATGGGCGTGGGCGTGCTGCTCGCATTCCGCATGCAGCCGGAAAGCCGCTTCGCCGACGCACCCGCCGAACAACCGGCCGCCAATCGCTCGCCGGCCTGATGCCAACGGGGCGCTGCCGCCCGCGGCGCCCGCCTTTTCCCCGACTGCAACGATGACCCAGGCTACCCACGACCTCGCCGTCCGGCTCGCCGCCGGCTGGCAACACGGCATCGCGTTCGCCGCGCTGCCTTCAGCCCTCGTCCCCGCCGATGCCGACGCCGCCTATGCGGTGCAGGCGCAACTGCTCACCGAGCGCCGCGCCGCGATCGGCGCGTGGAAGGTCGGCGCGAAACAGCCCGACGGGCCGATCCAGGGCGCGCCGCTGCCGGACGACTGCCGCCATGCGAGCGGCGTCACGCTACCGCGTGGCGCGTTCCGGCCGCTCGGCCTCGAACTGGAGATCGCGTTCCGCTTCGGCCGCGACTTCGCGCCGCGTGCGCCCGCCTATGCCGACGATGAAGTGTTCGACGGTATCGCTCAGATGGGCGCCGCGATCGAGATCGTCGCGAGCCGCTTCCGCGAATGGCCGGACGTCGCGCCGGCCGCCCAGCTCGCCGACCTGCAGAACCACGGTGCGCTCGTGCTGGGCGAGATGACCGGCTATCGCGCCGATTTCCCGTTCGCCGCGCCGGCCCCGGCGTTCACGTTCGACGGGCACGACATCGCCGGCACCGCACCTGGCACCAACCCGGCCGGCGACCCGCGCCGCCTGCTGCCGTGGCTCGTGAATCACGCGTCGCGACGCGGCATCGCGTTGCCGGCCGGCACCGTCGTCACGACCGGCTCGTACACGGGCATGTATTTTCCGCGGGCCGCGGGCACGGCCGTCGGCCGCATCGCGGGGCTGCCGCCCGTCAGCGTCACGCTCACCTGATCCCTCGCCCGATCCTCGCCCGATCCGTTCCCACCCGATACCGACCGCCGCCATGACATCCGCCGTCTCGCCTTCGCTGGTTCGCCCCGTCCATCTCGTGCCGTCGCAAGGCGCCGCGCTGTCGCCGCTGTTCGAGCGGCTGCGCCGTGAAATGCGCGGCGACGTCTACGCCGATCGCGCAAGCCGCGGTCGTTATGCGACCGACGCGTCGATCTACCAGATCATGCCGCTCGGCGTCGTCGTGCCGCGCGACCAGGACGACCTGCGGATCGCGCTCGACATCGCGCGCGACCGCAAGATTCCCGTGCTCGCGCGCGGCGCCGGCACCAGCCAGTGCGGGCAGACGGTCGGCGAGGCGCTCGTCGTCGACAACAGCAAATGGCTGAACCGGATCGTCGCATTCGACGCGCAGGCACGCACCGTCACCGTCGAGCCCGGCATCGTGCTCGATCACCTGAACGCGTGGCTGAAACCGCACGGGCTGTGGTTTCCGGTCGACGTGTCGACGGCCGCGCAATGCACGATCGGCGGGATGGCCGGCAACAACTCGTGCGGGTCGCGCTCGATCGAGTACGGCAACATGGTGCACAACGTGCTCGCGATCGACGCGATCCTCGCCGACGGCAGCGAATGCCGGTTCGGTTCGCTCGCGCAGCCCGTCACCGATCGCCGCACGCTCGACCTGCTGCACGGTGTCGAACGCATCGCGAAGCGCGAGCGCGACGAAATCGTCGAACGCGTGCCGAAGGTGCTGCGCCGCGTGGCCGGCTACAACCTCGACCTGTTCGACTGCCAGAACCCGCGCGCTTACACCGACGACGGTCACGCGAATCTCGCGCACCTGCTCGTCGGCTCGGAAGGCACGCTCGCCCATAGCCGGCAGATCACGCTGAAGCTCGCGCCGCTGCCCGCGCACAAGACGCTCGGCGTCGTGAACTTCCCGACCTTCTACCAGGCGATGGACACCGCGCAGCACATCGTGAAGCTGAAGCCGGTGGCCGTCGAGCTGGTCGATCGCACGATGATCGACCTGTCGATGGAGAACCCGGCGTTCCGGCCCGTGATCGAACGGGCGCTGGTCGGCCGGCCGCAGGCGATCCTGCTCGTCGAGTTCGCGGGCGAATCGCGCGACGCGCAACACGCGCAGCTCGACCGGCTCGCCGAACTGATGGCCGATCTCGGCCTGCCCGGCAGCGTCGTGAAGATGACCGATGCCGGCGCGCAGAAGGCGCTGTGGGAGGTGCGCAAGGCCGGGCTGAACATCATGATGAGCATGAAGGGCGACGGCAAACCGGTGTCGTTCATCGAGGATTGCGCGGTGCCGCTCGAACATCTCGCCGAATACACGCGCCGCCTGACCGACGTGTTCCACAAGCACGAGACCGAAGGCACGTGGTACGCGCACGCGAGCGTCGGCACGCTGCACGTGCGGCCGATCCTCGACATGCGGCGCGACGGCGCGACGCGCATGCGCGAGATCGCCGAAGAAGCGGCGGCACTCGTGCGCGAGTACAAGGGCGCGTATTCGGGCGAACACGGCGACGGGCTGTGCCGCGGCGAATGGGTCGCGTGGCAGTACGGCCCGCGCCTGAACGCGGCGTTCGCGGAGATCAAGAAGCTGTTCGATCCCGACAACCGCTTCAACCCCGACAAGATCGTCAATCCGCCGAAGATGGATGCGCGCGAGCATTTCCGTTTCGCGCCCGGCTATGCGGCGCTGCCGCTGCGGCCCGCGCTCGACTGGTCGGCATGGAACGTCACGCGCAATCCGCTGACCGGCGAAGAAACCGCCCCCGGCTCGGGCACCGACATCACGCACGGGCTCGCGTCGGCCGTCGAGATGTGCAACAACAACGGCCACTGCCGCAAGTTCGACGCGGGCACGATGTGCCCGAGCTACCGCGTGACACGCGACGAACAGCACGTGACGCGCGGCCGTGCGAACACGCTGCGGCTCGCGGTGACGGGCCAGCTCGGCGCCGACGGCCTCGCCGGCGACGACGTGAAGGCCGCGCTCGACCTGTGCGTGTCGTGCAAGGGCTGCAAACGCGATTGTCCGACGGGCGTCGACATGGCGCGCTTCAAGATCGAGGCGCGGCACGCGTGGAACCACAAGCACGGCACGACGCTGCGTGAACGGCTCGTCGCGTATCTGCCGCGTTATGCGCCGTGGGCCGCGCGCATGCGCGGCGCGATCGCGTTCGTCAATGGCGTGCCGGTCGTCGCGTCGTCGATCAAGCGATGGATCGGCCTCGCGCCGCAGCGCGCGCTGCCCGGGTTCGCGCGACCGTTTCTGGCGGTTACGGGGGCGGGTGCGGGTGCATCAACGCCCACGCAAACCGGTTCGGCCACCCGCGAAGTGCTGCTGTTCGTCGATACGTTCAGCAACTACCAGGAGCCGGACAACGCGCGCGCCGCGCAGGCCGTGCTCGAAGCGGCCGGCTACACCGTGCATTTCAACGTGCGCGCAGGCGCGCGGCCACTGTGCTGCGGCCGCACGTTCCTCGCGGCCGGGCTCGTAGACGAAGCGAAATCCGAGGCCAGGCGCACGCTCGATGCGCTGCGGCCGTACCTCGAACGCGGTATCGCGATCGTCGGGCTGGAGCCTTCGTGCCTGCTGTCGATGCGCGACGAGTTTCTTGCCTACGGTTTTGGCGACGAAGCCGCGAGGCTCGCGAGCCACGCGTTCCTGTTCGAGGAGTTTCTCGTGCGCGAACACGAGGCCGGCCGGTTGTCGCTGCCGCTGCACGCGATCGATGCGAACGAAGCGCTCGTGCACGGCCACTGCCATCAGAAGGCATTCGGCGCATTCACGCCGGTGCAGACGGTGCTACGCTGGATTCCGGGGCTCAAGGTATCGCCGGTCGAATCGTCGTGCTGCGGAATGGCCGGCAGCTTCGGCTATGAAGCCGAGCATTACGCCGCATCGCAGGCGATGGCCGAGCTGTCGCTGCTGCCGGCCGTGCGTGCGCGGGCGGAAGGCGCGATCGTCGTCGCGGACGGCACGAGTTGCCGGCATCAGATTCAGGACGGCGCGCAAGCGCAGGCCGTGCATGTGGCGAAGGTGCTGGCGCGGGCATTGCGAAGCTGACCGCCGCCGCGTGCGCCTCACCTCGGTTCGCCGATCCCGCCCATCAGCGTCACCAGTTGCTCGCGCAGCCACCGGCTGCCCTGATCCTGATCCGCGCTGCGATGCCAGTAGCAGAAGTATTCGAGCGCCGGCATCTCGAACGGCAGTTCGAGAATCCGCGCCGGATAACGCTGCAGCAGCCGCAGCGGTGCCGTCAGCGCCAGGTCGCCGCGCATCGCGATCAGCGGCGCGACCATGTAGTGCTGCACGCGCATCTGGATGGTGCGGCGCAACCCGAGGCGCGTCAGCTCCGCGTCGACGTGCCCGCTGCCCTTGCGACGGCTCGACACGTGGATGTGCCCCATCGACAGGTAGTCGTCCATGGTGAGCGTGTCGCCCTTGAACGGGTGATCGTCGCGGATCATGCACGCATAACGATCGCGCACGAGCAGCGCCTGATGCAGGTGCGGATCGCCGATCAGCGGCGCGTCGATCGCGATGTCGACGGAACCGTTCGCGAGCGCGGTCGCGACTTCGCGGCGATCCATCGTATAGCTGCGCACGTGCATGCCGGGCGCATGCTTCTGCAGCAGTTCGCCGAGCGCGGGCAGCAGCAGCGCTTCGGTCAGGTCGCTCATGCTCATCCGGAACACGCGCGTCGACGACGCCGGATCGAACACGTCGCCTTCGTGCGCGCTCGAATCGAGCAGCTGCATCGCCTCGCGCACACGGCCGACGATGTTCTCGGCCAGCGGCGTCGGCATCATCCCGGCCGGCGTGCTGACGAACAGCGGATCGTTCAGGGTCTTGCGCAGCCGCGCCAGCGCGTTGCTGACGGCCGGCTGCGTGAGATTCAGCACCTCGGCCGCGCGCGTCAGGTTGCGCTTGGTGTAGATCGCGTCGAATACGACGAACAGGTTCAGGTCAATCTTCGAAAGGCGCATCGCCGGATCTCCTTGCCGGCATCTTACGGCGTGCGCCACCCGCTCGTCCACGGCCCTGCGCATCCCGGCGCGACGCTCAGGCGCGCAGCGGCGGCGTCAGGTACGGCGCCGTCGAACCCGGCACGCCGTCCTTGATTTCCATCCGCGCGATCGCCTGCAGGTGCACCTCGTCCGGGCCGTCGGCGAAGCGCAGCGCGCGGCCCCAGGTCCAGAGGTCGGCGAGCGGCGTATCGGGGCTCAACCCCGCCGCGCCGAACACCTGCATCGCGCGGTCGCAGACATTCGCATACACGGTCGGCACCAGCGCCTTGATCATCGCGATTTCCTTGCGCGCGGCCTTCGCGCCGACCTTGTCGATCATCCACGCGGCCTTCAGCACGAGCAGGCGCGCCTGCTCGATCTCGATGCGCGAGCGCGCGATCCATTCGCCGACCGTGCCGTGCCGGTTCAGCGGCTTGCCGAACGCGACGCGCGACTGCGCGCGGTCGACCATCAGCTCCAGCGCGAGCTCGGCCGCGCCGATCGACCGCATGCAGTGGTGGATGCGGCCCGGCCCGAGGCGGGCCTGCGCGAGCGCGAAGCCGCTGCCTTCCTCGCCGAGCAGGTTGCTCGCCGGCACGCGCACGTTGTCGAACGTGATCTCGCAGTGCCCTTCCGGCGCGTAGTGATTGACCACCGTGATGTTGCGCAAGACCGTCACGCCCGGCGTGTCGCGCGGCAGGAGAATCATGCTCTGCTGCTGGTGCGACTCGGCATCGGGATCGGTCTTGCCCATCACGATGAAGATCTTGCAGTTCGGATGCGCGGCGTTGGTGATGAACCACTTGCGGCCGTTGATCACGTACTCGTCGCCCACGCGCTCGATGCGCGTCGTGATGTTCGTCGCATCCGACGATGCGACATCGGGCTCCGTCATCGCGAACGCCGAACGGATCTCGCCGCGCAGCAGCGGTTTCAGCCACTGCTCGCGCTGCCCGGGCGTCGCGAACATGTGCAGCAGCTCCATGTTGCCGGTGTCCGGCGCGTTGCAGTTGAACACTTCAGATGCCCAGCCCACGCGCCCCATGATCTCGGCGAGCGGTGCGTATTCGAGGTTCGTCAGGCCCGTGCCGGGCTCGTCGTCCTTCAGGTGCGGCAGGAACAGGTTCCACAGCCCTTCCGCCTTCGCGCGCTCCTTCAGTTCCTCCATGAACGACACGGGATACTGGCCCGCGTGCACTTCCTCGTTCCACTGGCGGATGCGCGGCACGATGTGTGCATCCATGAATGCGCGCACGCGGCTGCGCAGTTCTTCCACTTTCGGGGTGTAGCCAAAGTCCATGATCGACTCCTCGATTCCGTTCGTTCGGTTCCGTCAGAAGGCCGAGACACCGCCGTCGACGGCGACGGCCTGCCCGGTCAGATAAGTGTTTTCCTTCGCGCACAGCGTCAGCATCGTCGCGACGATTTCCTCGGGCCGGCCGAGCCGCTTCATCGGCGAGCCCTGCGCGAGAAAATCCTGGCGGTCGCCGATATCGCTGTCGGTGACCATCGGCGTCGTGCTGTAGAACGGGCACACCGCATTCACGCGAATGCCGTGGCGCGCGTATTCGATGGCCGCCGTCTTCGTGAGCCCGACCACCGCATGCTTCGACGCCGCGTAGGCGGCCAGCTTCGGCGCGCCGCCGAGCCCGGCCATCGACGCGACGTTCAGGATCACGCCTTCGCGCTGCGCGAGCATCTGGCGGATCTGGTGCTTCATCCCGAAGAACACGCCCTTCGCGTTCACCGCGAAGCTCAGGTCGAGATCGGCTTCGTCGGTATCGATCAGCGCCTTCATCGGCGGCGCGATGCCCGCGTTGTTGATGCCCACGTCGAGCCGGCCGAAACGCTCGGCCGCCGCGTGCACCAGCGCGGCGACGTCCGCTTCGACACGCACGTCGCAGCGCCGCGCGATCACGTCGGCGCCGGCCGCGCGCAGCGGCGCGGCCACGCGTTCCAGCGCCTCGCCGTTCAGGTCGCCGAGCGCCAGCCGCGCGCCCATCGCGGCGAGCTCGCTCGCGAGCAATGCGCCGAAGCCGCTCGCGGCGCCGGTGATCATCACGGCCTGGCCGGCGTAGCTGTCGATCTTCATCGCGCGCTCAGATGGTCAGGCCGCCGTCGACGACGATGCATTCGCCGTTCGTGTAGCTCGCCGCGTCCGACACGAGGTACAGCACGGTGCCGGCCATTTCGCGCGGTTCCGCGTGGCGGCGCAGCGGGATCTTCGCTTTCCACGTCTCGTAGATGTCCTTGTCGGCGAACAGCGCGCCCGCGAACTTCGTCTTCGTGAGCCCCGGCAGCAACGCGTTCACGCGGATGCCGAACGGCCCGCATTCCTTCGCGAACGCCTTCGTCATGTTGACGACGGCCGCCTTCGTGATCGAGTAGATGCCCTGCCGGTCGCCCGGCTGCAGTGCATTCACCGACGCCGTGTTGACGATCGCGCCGCCGCCGTGTTCCTTCATCAGCTTGCCGGCCTCGACCGACATGAAGAAGTAGCCGCGGATGTTCACGTCGACCGTCTTGTCGTAAGCGGCGAGATCGGTATCGAGGATGTGCCCGAAATACGGGTTCGCGGCCGCGTTGTTCACGAGGATGTCGAGCCGCCCGTGCTTGCCGCGGATATGCTCGAACGTCGCGGCGATGTCTTCCAGGCGCCCGACGTGGCAGGCCAGCGCCTCGGCGCGGCCGCCCGCCGCGACGATCGCGTCGGCCACGGCCTGGCAGTCGTCGAGCTTGCGGCTCGACACGATCACGTGCGCGCCCTGCTCCGCGAGCAGTTTCGCGATTTCCTCGCCGATGCCGCGGCTCGCGCCCGTCACCAGTGCGATCTTGCCCGTCAGGTCGAACAGATTCGTTGCCATGTTGCTGTGCTCCTCCATTGATGTGGTGTCGTGCCCGGCGCTGTCAGCGATGCGCGTCGATCACGCCGACGGCCATCTCGGCGAGACGCCCGGCCATCGCGCCGACGCGCAGCGCCTGCTCGCTCGATGCGTTGCCCTGCAGCGCGCGCGCCTTCACGCCCTGCGCGATCGCCGCGAGCCGGAAGAAACTGAATGCGAGGTAGAAATGCCAGTCGCTGATCGGCTCGATGCCGCGCAGCTCGCAATAACGCGCAACGATCGCCGCTTCGTCGGGAATGCCGAGTTCCGCGCGATCCTGGCCCGCGAGCCCGCGCACCTGCCCGCCCGACGGCAGCCGCAGGCACATGCAGAAGTACGCGAGATCCGCGAGCGGGTTGCCGAGCGTCGACAGTTCCCAGTCGAGCACGGCCTGCACGCGATAGCTGTCACGCGCGAACATCAGGTTGTCGATCCGGAAATCGCCATGCACCAGCGTCGGCCGGCCCGTGTCGGCCGGGCACGCCTTCGGCAGCCAGTCGATCAGCGTCTCCATCGCGTCGAGGCGCTCCGTTTCCGCCGCGCGGTACTGCTTCGTCCAGACGCCGATCTGGCGTTCGAAGTAGTTGCCGGGGCGGCCGTAGTCGGCGAGGCCCACCGCGTCGACATCGACGTCGTGCAACGCGGCCATCGTCTGCAGCAACGCGTCGTAGCACACCGCGCGATCGGCCTTCGGCAGCTCCGGCAGCGCGGGATCCCAGAAGATCCGGCCGTCCTCGAAGCTCATCACGTAGAACAGGCTGCCGATCACGTCGCGGTCTTCGCAGAGGTGATACGGATGCGCGACCGGCACCGCGGTGCCCGACAGCGCGCTCAGCACGCGGAATTCGCGGTCGACCGCGTGCGCGGATTTCAGCAGTTCGCCCGGCGGCTGGCGGCGCAGCACGTAGCGGCCGCTCTTCGCATGCAGCAGGAAAGTCGGATTCGACTGGCCGCCGGCAAACTTCTCCGTGTCGACCGGGCCTTCGAAGCCCGGCACGTGCGCTTCCAGATAGCGCGTGAGGCGGGCTACGTCGAGTTGCTGGGTAGGGTTCGTCATCGTCGCGATCGTTCGTGGGTCAGCCGTAGGTTCGCAGCGCGTGTCGTTCGGGATCCTCCAGATGCGGGATGCCGTTGAACGACGCGAGGTGGAATGCATCGGCGTTGAAGAAAAACTGCGAAAGGCTGCTGTTGCGGATCTGCAGGTTCAGCGCGATCGCGCTCGACGGCGGGGCGGCCAGCACCTGCTGCACGGTGACCGCGATCGGGCCGCCGGAGCTCACCGTCAGCACGCGCTGGCCGCCGCCGTGGCGGATGGCCGCGCGGGCATCGGCCACGCGCTGCTGGAAGTGCGCCCAGGTCTCGGGGGCCGAATCGCCGAGCTTGTCTTCCGACCAGAGCTGCAGCACCTGCCGCAGCGCGCGGAAATGCTCCTTCATCGAGCCGGCCGCGAGGCGGGAGATATCCGGGTAGTCGTGCGCGGCGGCGGCGAACAGGCCGTGGAAGTCGTATTCGTTCAGGCCGGGATGGCGGTCGATCTCCGCGCCCTCGCGGCCCATCCCGCGCAGGATCGCGTCGACCGTCTGCGCGTGGCGGTTCATCGTGCCGCAGATCACGCGGTCGAACACCAGGCCTTGCTGCGCAAAGTATTCGCCGAGCCAGACGCCCTGCTGCTCGCCCGCCGGGGAAAGCCGGTCGTAGTCGTCCGTGCCGAAGGACGCCTGCCCGTGCCGTACCAGAAAAAGTTCAGCCATCGCATGCCCGCCAGATCAGAAGGATTCAGCATAGGGGGCGGGGATGCATTTTCAAACTTTATTTTCTGAATCGGCGGGTATTCATCGGGTGAATTTCAGGCATTCCAACCGTGCGCTTGCGCCGGCTTTCGCCCGCCCCCGCCGCGGCACGCGAATTGCGGCGGGAAGCACCGTCCATTCACGACGTCAGGAGGGGTGCGATGCTCGGTACGATCCTCATCATCATTCTGATTCTGCTGCTCATCGGGGCGTTTCCGGCGTGGCCGCACAGCCGAAGCTGGGGCTACTGGCCGTCGGGCTCGGTCGGGTTGATCGTCGTCATCGTCGTGATACTCGTGCTGCTGGGTCACATCTGAGTCCGACGCCGTAGCTTCTTTACAAACGCAGGCAAGGGCGGGACATCCGTCGGCCGGGCGCGAATCGTGTCGCGCCGCGCTGTCCCCCCGCCTCCGTTCGATTGCGCCGGCCGTGCGGTAGTATGGCGACCTGACGGAACCCCCTGATGGATCTGAACGAGTGGCCATGCCCGAATTTTCTTCATCGCCCGGCGCCGGCCAGAACGCCCAGGCGCTCGTCCTCATCGCCGAGGACGAACCCGAGATCGCCGAGATCCTGACCGCCTATCTCGCGCGCGGCGGCCTGCGCACCGTGCACGCCGCCGACGGCCGCCGCGCACTGGAACTGCACCTGCAGCTCAAGCCCGACCTCGTGCTGCTCGATGTGCAGATGCCGCACGTCGACGGCTGGAAGGTGCTCGCCGAAATCCGTCATCGCGGCGACACGCCCGTCATCATGCTGACCGCGCTCGACCAGGACATCGACAAGCTCACCGGCCTGCGCATCGGCGCCGACGACTACGTGGTGAAGCCGTTCAATCCCGCCGAAGTCGTGGCGCGCGCGCAGGCGGTGCTGCGCCGCTCGATGGCCGGCGCGCGCCAGGAAGAACAGCGCGTGCTGCGGGTCGCGCCGTTCGAGATCGATCTCGAACACCACGAAGCCACGCTCGAAGTGGGCAGCGAACGGCACACGCTCGTCCTGACGCTCACCGAATTCAAGCTGCTCGCGCAACTCGCGCGCGCGCCGCGGCGCGTGTTCAGCCGCGCCGAGCTGATGGCCACCTGCCTGCCGGAAGGCGACGCGCTGGAACGCACGGTGGACAGCCACGTCAGCAAGCTGCGCAAGAAGCTGGACGACCTCGGCGTGCAGGGCGTGCCGGTCAGCGTGCGCGGCGTCGGCTACAAGCTCTGGAGCTGAGCATGAAGCTCGACGGCCTGAGCCGGCAGATCGCGCTGACCATGGCAGGCATGGTGTTCGGCGTGACCGTGCTGATGGTGCTCACCGCCACCGTCTTCTACTACATCGCGTTCAATTACTGGCCCGCGCATTTCAACACGAAGAACCTGCTGCCGACCGGGCCGGAATGGGCCTGGCTGATCGCGACCACGTCGGTCGGCCTCGCGCTGTCGGTCGCGGTCGCGGTCAATCTCGCGCGCCGCATTCTCGTGCCGCTCAATTCGGTCACCGAAAGCATTCGCCGCGTCGCGCGCGGCGATCTCGACGCACGCGCCGTCGCGGGCGACCGTTCACTGCACGAAGCCGCGCTGCTCGCCGACAACTTCAACGCGCTCGCCAGCGAACTGCAGCGCGTGACCAACGAGCAGGCACTCTGGAACGCGGCGATCGCGCACGAGCTGCGCACCCCCGTCACGGTGCTGCGCGGGCGCCTGCAGGGGCTCGCCGAAGGCGTGTTCACCCCCGACGAAGCGCAGTTCCGCAGCCTGCTCGGGCAGGTCGAAGGGCTGACGCGGCTGATCGAGGATCTGCGCGTGGTCAGCCTCGCGGACAGCGGCCACCTGAGCATCGAGATCCGCGACACCGATCTCGCGGCGGATGCGCGTGCGGTGGTCGACATGGTCGAGCCGGCGCTGCGGGCCGCCGGCCAGCATCCGGTGCTCGATCTCGACACGCGGCGCATGCGTTGCGACCCGGTGCGCATCCGCCAGGCGCTGCTGGCGCTGCTGGAAAACGCGCGCCGCCATGCGGTGCCCGGCGCGATCCGCATCCAGACGCGCATCGAACAAGGGATGTGCCGGTTGCGCGTCGGGGACGACGGCCCCGGCATCCCGGCCGATTTCGCGCCGCACGTGTTCAAGGCCTTCCGGCGCGCCGACGACACGCAGCCGGGCGGCAGCGGCCTCGGGCTCGCCGTCGTCGCGGCGATCGCCCATGCGCATCATGGCGAAGCTGTCTGCATGCCGAGCCGCACGGGCGGCACGCTGTTCGAAGTGCAGTGGCCCGACAACCTCACGCCGGCGCCGGAACACGAGCGCTTTCCGGCCTGAGGCATCGCCTTTACGGCCGACCTGGCGCCCGCCTTTACCGCGCCACGTGCGGTTCGCGCCCGACCTGTTCGAGCGGCGGGTTGAACCCGAGCACCGTGTACTCCAGCACGGACACCGTCCCTTTCCCGGCCGCGCCCTGCACGACGACCGCGCGCACCGCGCCGGCCCGGTCGAATTTCAGGCAGGTGCCGACGGTCGCGTTGCGCAGCGCCTCCAGTTCCTCGATCCGAGCGATCGCCAGCTTGCGCACCGCGCCGGACACGTACACCGGCAGGAACACCAGCGCGATGAAGATCGACACGGCATCCTTCGATACGCTGTCCAGCACCGCCTGACCCGACATCACGAGCGACAGCGACGTCGCGGCGACGAAGATCGCGAGCACGGTCGCGCCCACACCGAGCGACGAGAACCGCTCGGCCGCCTTCTTCATGCGTGCCTTCACGAGCGCGCGCGTGGTCGCGGACGGCACCAGCCATTCGCGCAACGCGCCATGGTATCCGCCGAAACCGAGGAACAGCGTCGCGACCGCGCTGATGCCGATGCTGGTGTACAGCGCATCGAAGATCATGCAGAGGAATTCGAGCACGAACACGATCACCGGCGGCCACAGCAGCAGCCGGAACGAATAGCCGTCGCGGCCGTGCCCGCGAATCCACCATTTCACCGGCGCAAGCTGCCAGAAGCGGCTCTCCTGGTGGAGCGAAAGTTCTTCGTTGTCGGTCAATTTCCCACCTGTCGGATCCTGCGCCGTGTCGGCGTCGGCCGTGAATCGGCACGGCCGCAGCCGCATTCTCCCAGATGCGCGGCGCGGCGAGAAAGGCGCCGCCGCCGGCCTCCGATTCCCGGCCGACCGACACATCATGTGCATCGCACATGCACGCGCGCTTGACCCGGCCCTTGGGATCGCCTTTATGCTGGGCGCAACGAATCGACAGCAAGGAGAGTGACGGATGAGCACGTCCACGCCCCGTTTGAACGCGTCGGCCGCCGCCGCGCGGCTCGGCGTCTCGATCAAGGCGCTGCGGCTGTACGAGCGGCACGGCCTCGTCACGCCGGAACGCACGCCGGCCGGATACCGTGCGTACGGCCCGGACGATCTCGCCCGCGCGGCCGACATCGCCGCGCTGCGCGCACTCGGCCTCGGTCTCGCGCAGGTGGCGAGCGTGCTCGACGGCGACGCGCGCAGCCTCGACGACGCACTGGCCGCTCACGAAGCGGCGCTGGACCACGGCATTCAGGATCTCGTGCGCAAGGTCGATCGCGTACACGCAATCCGCGCCGGCCTCGCGCGCGGCCGGATGCCGGCCGACGGCGAACTGACCCGGCTCGTCGACGACAGCAGCGCCGGCGTGGCATTCAGCCTGCCGTGGCCGTGGGGCGGCGAGTGGTTCGAGTGTCGCGATATCCGGCCGCTGAACTACATCATCGGCCCGCTCGGCAGCGGCAAGACGCGGCTGGCGCTCCGGCTCGCCGACGCGCTGCCCGGCGCCGCGTTCGTCGGCCTCGACCGGCTGGAACACGACGGTGCGGCGGCGCGCGACGTGCTGCGCACCGATCCTGCGTTGAAGTCGCGCGTCGACCGTGCATCGGCAGCGCTCGTCGCCCGAGGCGCGACGCCGTCGGCGGCGCTGACCGCGCTGCTCGTCGCCCTCGAAGTCGAAGGCCCGCGCACACGGGTCGTCGACATGATCGAACAGGATCTCGATCGCCCCACGCAACAGGCACTGATTGCCCGTCTGCGCGAACAGGCCGCCGCCGGGATGCGGCCGCTGTTCCTGCTGACGCGTTCGTCGGCGATCCTCGACCTGTCGGCGGTCGGCCCGCATGAAGCGATCATCCTGTGCCCGGCCAATCACAGTCCGCCTTCGCGCGTGGCGCCTTACCCGGGCTCACCCGGCTACGAAGCGGTTGCCACGTGTCTTGCGTCGCCCGAGATCCGGGCGCGGATCGCGCATCCCCCGGAAGCGGCGTAAGCGTTCGTCACGGCGCCATCCGCCCCATCCTGCGCGCCATCGCCGGGCTGACCGCATGCACCGGATCGAACCCGAAGAATTCGAGCACGTGGCGGGCGACGTCGTCGCGATCGTTGTCCGCGCAGATCATGTGGTAGCTGTTCTCCAGCACGATCCCGCGCGCGTCGGGCATCTTCGCGAGCAGGAAATCGGCCGAGCGCAGGCTCGTCAGTTCGTCCTCGCGCGCATGCAGCACGAGCGTCGCGCACGGCGTGCCGGCTGCCGCCTCGAGCGCCCAGTCGCGCATCCGGTCGACCTGGCGCACGCAAGCGAGCGGCACCCACGCATAGTGGAAACTGTCTTCGCGCTCAAACTTCTTCTTCACGATCGCGCGGATCGTCGCGTTCTTGATGCCGAACGGATCGCCTTCCTCGACGCGCATCCGCTCCGCGACACCCGGCACGCGATACAGCACATGCCGCAATGCCCGGTACCACGGTGTCGACCAGCCGTCGATGAACACCGGCGTGGCCAGCAGCGCGAGCCGGCCGCGCGCATGCTGCACGCGATGGCACAGCAGCAGCGCGACCAGCGCGCCCATGCACATGCCCGCGACATGCACGGTGTCGTACTCGTTCTCCAGCGCGCGATACTGCTCGGTCACCGCGTCGAGCCATGCCTCCGCGCGCACACCGACCAGATCCTCGGGGCGCGTGCCGTGCCCCGGCAGCGTGATCATGTGCGGTTCGCCGCCCGCGCGCCGCACCGCCTTGTGCAGCGAACCGAGATCGTATTGCGTGCCGCCGAGCCCGTGGATCAGCAGGACGCCCGTGCGGCCCGTCATGACGCGTCCCCGCTCATTCGTCCGCCGGCCACACGCGCTCGAGCTGCCAGACCCCTGCCACCACCGTCACGTCGACATTCGAGTCGAGCAACGGTGCGCCGTGATCGGTGATCGTCCGCGTGCCGCCGTCGCGCTGCACGATACGCAGCGACAGCGACGCACGATCCTCGCCGGCGATCTCCGCGTTCCAGTAGTCGCTCAACGCATCGCGGTCGCCCGGCTGCACACGTTCGAGCACGAGCGACACGCTCGCGATCTGCGCCGCGTCGACGCCGACACCGAACACGCGCTCGACGTCGCCGCTCCACTCGATCCGCCCCGATTCCGGATCGAGCACATACGCGATCTGGCCGGCGCTCGCGAGCGCGAGCTCCATGTTGTTCTGCAGGACCGCCGCATGCTCGTGCACGCGCTCGCGCGTCGTCTTCAGCGTGCTCACCGTCAGCACCAGCAGCGACGCGACCGCCAGGTAAAGCTGTGCCTCGAGCAGCGAACTGCCGTAGTGCTCATGGAACGACGCGAACGGGCCGTCGCCCTGCGCGGTCTGCTCGATCACGATCAGCGCGAGCACCAGCACCGACGACGAGCCCGCGCGGCCGCCGAGCAGCAGCGTCACCGCGACGGTCAGGAACAGCGGGATATACGTCAGCGCAAAGCCGGCGCCCGTGCCGAATTTCTTCGACGTGTCGCCGTCGAAGATCACGAGTGCGCCGATCACGAGCAGCGCGAACGCGACGATGCCGAGTACCAGGTCGAAGCGCTCGTGGTCGCCCGAGCGGTGCGCGCGAAAGCGCGACCATGACGCGAGTACCGGCGTGACCAGCAGCACGCCGACGAAATCGGACGCGGCCCACACCGACCACACGTCGAGGAACGGCGCGCCCTTGACCGCCGTGTACCACGCCGCGCCGCCGATCGCGCCGACCACGCCCGCGATCAGGCCGGCGAGGATCACCGAGCGCAGGAAATACAGCCCTTCGAGCGAGAACCGCACGCGCTGGACGAGCCATACCGCGAGCGCGGCGGCGCCGACCTCGTCGACCGTGAACAGTACCGCGTTGACCAGGCTGCCGTGTTCGATGCCGGTCAGCGCGAGCTGCCCGACCAGGAACGCGCCGGCCAGCGTCAGCCATTCGCGCATCGGCCGCAGCATGAACGCGCCGACCGTCACGCCGGCCGGCAGCCAGATGTAGCCCGTCAGCCGGACGGGGCCGTTGAACTCGTGCGAGATATAGCCGGTCGCGAGATACAGCGCCGCCCAGAGCAGCGCAGCGACGAGGCCCGGCCGCGATCGTTTGGTGTCCATCGAGAATCCCTGTGTGCTGCGCCGTGCAGGCAGACGCACCGCCGCGTCGGAAGCGGCGGCGCCTGCGGCCGGCAGGTGCGCGATGTGCGCATGATATGCGGACAGGGCAAACGGAGGAATACCGGCGGGGGAGGCACGGGAAGCCGCGGCCTCCGATCCGGCTCGCCGGGCCGGCGGCGGCGGCTTGCGCGGGCCGGCGGAAATCGCGTGTGGCGCCGGCTACCCGGCGCGTGCCGGAACGGCCGCGATCACGGCCTCACGGCCGCATGCGTCACGGATCGAACGGCCTCCCGGTTCACTCCTTTCGCCGCCACACCGAGATCGGAATGTCGCCGTTGGCACGCGGCGGAACGCGGTAGCTCAGCTCGCCGTCCTTCAATTGATAGGTTCGCGTCTGCGTTTGCCCGGCCCAGTTCGGGTACGACGCATTGCTGATGTGAAACGCCAGCGTGTGGTTCGCGGGATCGACGCTCAGCGTGCCGTAGTGGGTACTCGAGCCGAGCACGGCTTCACGGAATTCCTCCGGCGTGCCGGTCGCCTTGTCGTTCGACGCGAAGCGCGGGCGTTCCGACTTGAAGATCTGCAGCGAATAGTTCCCGTGCGCGTCGATCAGCAGCAGGCCCGCCGGATCGGCACCGAAGTCGCGGCCGATCGTGCCGTCGGGATGTTGTACGTCCGCCGCGACCAGCGTCCACGTCCCCGCGAGCGACGGCGCGGCCGAAGCGTCACCGGGAATCATCGACGCGGCCAGCAGCATGCCGGGAAAGCCTTGGCGGAATATCGAGCCGATTTTCATTCAATGTCCTTGTCGGGAAGAAGAGGGAGCAACCTCACGGACATCCGCAGCCGCGTATCCAGCCGCGTATCGCGCGCATCCCCGTGAACCGAAACGACCGGTTCACTTGATGGTAGCGACGGGAATGTGCAATAAATACGATAATTCGAAATCGACTTATAAGAAAAACCGAATCATGACGCTTCCGAATCTCGACATGGATGCGCTGCGCACGCTGATTGCCGCGGATCGGCTCGGCAGCCTCAACCGCGCCGCCGACCGGATCGGCCGCTCGCAGTCGGCAGTCAGCCAGCAGATGCGCAAGCTCGAAACGCAGATCGGCCAGCCGCTGTTTCGCCGCCAGGGGCGCGGCCTCGTGCCGACCGAAGCCGGCGAGCTGATGCTGTCCTATGCGCGCCGCATCCTCGAACTGAACGACGAGGCGGTCGGCGCGATCCGCGGCGCGGCGATTGACGGCGCCGTGCGATTCGGGCTGCCGGGCGATTTCGCCGAATCGTGGCTGCCCGTCGCGCTCGGCCGGTTCAAGCGCACGCATCCGGGCGTGCGCGTCGACATCGTCGTCGACGGCAACGGCGCGTTGCTCGACCGGCTCGATGGCGGCGAACTCGACATCGTGCTCGCGATGGGGCGCGGGCATCGCGCCGACGCCGAACACCTGGTCACGCTGCCGATGGCGTGGATCGGGCCGCAAGGCATCGACGTGCGTCCGCGTGCCGGCGCACCGCTCGATCTTGCGCTGTACAAGCCGCCGTGCCTGTTCCGCAAGGCGGGTACCGACGCGCTCGACAAGGCCGGCATCCCGTGGCGGCTCGCGTACACGACCGGCAGCCTGCAAAGCCTGTGGGCCGGCGTCGCCGGCGGCCTGGGCATTACCTCGAGAACGATGGCGGGTGTGCCGCCGGCGCTGCGGCAGCTCGGCGAGCGCGACGGCCTGCCGCCGCTGCCGTCCGTCGACGTGTGCCTCCATGCGGGCGGAGGCGATGCGCCTTCGGCGCTCGTGAGCCTGAAGCGCGTCGTGATCGACACGCTGATCGCCAATCTCGCCGATGTGCACCCGCACTCGGGCCGGCGCGCCGGATGATCGGCCACGCATGCGCGCCGGGCTCGGCGTTGCGCCCTTTGACCGGCTTCCCGTCATCGCGGATGATGCGCTGCGGGGTTCGACCTTCCCGTCGGCGCTCCCGTCCCGAACGAACGTATGAGTCCGCACGATGACACACGCAATCCGCCTGCGCCCGGCATGCGCCGCCGACCTGCCGTTCCTGCTGACCCTGCGTCGGCTCACGATGACCGTGCACCTGCAACGCGTCGGCGCGCCCACCGACGACGAAGCGCACGACCGGCGCATTCGCGCGAACTTCGACGATGCGATGATCGTCTGCGACGTCGACGACGCAATCGGCTTGCTGAAGGTGACACGCGCCGCCGACGAGTGGCACGTTCACCAGATCCAGATCCTCCCCGATCACCAGGGCCGGGGCATCGGCGAAGCCGTGCTGAACGCGTTGCTGGCCGACGCGGCGCGCGCGCACGTGCCGGTATCGCTCAGCGTGCTGCACGGCAACCCGGCGCGGCGGCTCTACGAACGGCTCGGCTTTCGCGTCGAGTCGGCAACCGACACGAGCGCGAGCATGATCTGGCGCGCGTGACGCGCGGCGTTTCGACGCCGCCGCATTACTGCGTGATCTTCGCGTCCTTCAGCAGGTTGCCGATCATCTGCGCGCTCGCCTTCTCCACCGCAGCCGCCTGCAGTTGCTGCTGCAGCGCCGGCTTCGCGGTCGCGAAACCCGGCACCTGCGTCGGCCGCTTCGCATCCAGCTTCACGATCGCCCGCACGCCGTCGACCGGGATCGAATCCTTCGTCGCGGCGCCGACCGTCAGTTTCTCGAGCGCCTGCGCGACCGGCAGCGGCAAGCCGGACGTCTTGCCTTCCGCCGCCGGCGTGTGGAAGCTCACCCACGGCAACTCGCCGCCGCTGTCGCGGCTCGGCGCGATGCTGTACTGGCGCGCCAGCCCGTCGAACGACTTGCCCGCCTTCAGCTCGCTCAGCACCGTCGCGGCCGTCACCGGATCCTGGACGATGATCAGGCGCGGCTTGTACTCGTTCTTGCCGAGCGACGCCACGAGCTCGTCGTAGCGCGCCTTGACCTGCTCGTCGGTCACCGGCTCGGGCTTCACGTTGTCGCGCAGGTAAAGCTGCACTTCGGCATTCGCCTTCGCCTGCTGCACCGCCGCCTTGACCTCGGGCTTGTCGGCATAGTTCGCCTTCTCGGCGGCCTGCTGGACCAGCACGCGCGTAATCAGCTGATTCTTGATCGCCTGGCGGACCTGCGGCGAGTCGGGTTGCCCGGACGCGCGCAGCAACGTGTCGACGTCGGCCTGCGTGATCGGCGTGCCGTTGACCGTCGCAACGGTCGCGGCGGCCGCCGGCGTCTCCGCGTGGACTGTGCCGCTCATCGCGCCGGCCAGTGCGGCGATCAGAAACAGGCGGTTCGGTGTCGTTTTCATCTTCATCGTTTCGTCACTTCGGCATAAAAAACGCGGCATGGGGCATGCCGCGCGAGTTCACCGGCGCTGCAATGCGCCGGCGCAACCCATCAGTCGATCCGGTTCATCGTCGTGGGCACGCGCAGTGCCTGCCGGTGCCGCTGTCATTGTGCCCGGAACCGCTTTTCCGCGTCGTGAGGTTTGGAACGGCCGCCCGGCGGGCGGTGAGGCGCGCGTTGCGCACGCCGCTCATGACGAACGCGTGATGTGGAAATTGCGTGGATGCGCGGTGGAAATCCCGCGAAATCGCGACGAATAATACGATGAGGCGTTCACGAGCGCGGCCGCCTGTCGACGCGGCCGCGCGTTCATCAAGGCGTCCACCGGTACACGGTGATGCTGTTGCCTTTCACATTGTTCTTCATCACCACGTACTCGCCGTTCGAGCGGCGGTACGCGCGAATGCTGTACATCGCATCGATCGCGCTGCTCGTATCCACGGTCGCGGGGCTCGCGTTGACCAGCGTCGTATCGAGAGTGCCGGTCGTCAGGTTGAACGCGTCGACGTTCGGCCACAGCGGCCCGCTGCTGCTGAACCAGTAGCCGACGAACAGATGGTTGCCCACCGCGTCGATCGATTTCGCGCCGCTGTGCGGCAGCGTGATCACCGGGTCCGGCTTCGTCGTATTGCCCGCGCTCCAGCCGTGATACACCTCGATGCGCGTGCCGATCGACGTCCAGTCGTTGGTCCCGATCGCACCTTGCGCGAGCACCATCGTGTCGCTGTCCGCGAGATAGACGATGCGCGTGAGCGGCTGGATGCTGTCGGGCACGCGGGTCGCGACACCCGGCCCCCACGACGGCTTGCCGCTCGCGTCGAAGCCGGTCAGCGGGTAGTGCGTAATCGCGCCGGTCTTGTCGAGACCGGCCCACACGCCGCCCTTGCTGTCGACGCTGAAGCCGCCCGTCACGCGCCGCGTCGTGTTGAACGCGGGGCCCGGGATCGCGCCGTCCGGAATCGCGACATAGCCGTTCGCCGCGTTGAAGTGGAAGAAGTAGAAGACCGGCGGGTTCTGGCCGGCCGCGACGAGAATCCGGTTCGCGCCCACCGACGTGAGCAGACCGAAATGCTCGTCGCGCTGCGTGTCGTTCATGTCGATGCGCGGATCGGCCGGGTACGTGAACGGATCGACCGTGTTCGCGATGAACCTGCCGCCCGCGCTGCCGCCGTACACGTGCGTGCCGCCGTAGAACAGCGCACCGTCCGTGACCGGGTCCGGCGCGGCGATGCCTTCGAAGTTCAGCGACTGCAGCGTCCACCGCAGGCTGCCGGTGCTGCTGTACGCATGAATGTCGGTCGCGCCGTTGCGGCCGAGATCCCAGCTGCCGCCCCAGGGATTGTTGAGCACGTAGAGATTGCCGCCGGTGTCCTTGCCGATCCCGACGATGCGCGTGAAGCGCTGCGCGCCGACCTGCCCCTTGATGCCCGTCGTCGTGTCGAGATAGCCGCCGCGCACGCCGAAGGTGCCGGCCAGCGCGGGCCGGCCCGACACCGTATAGCGCTTGATGTTCTGGTCCGGGCCTTCGTCGCCCACCAGCAGCTGCCCGGCCGCCGCATCGAAATACAGCGCCGACGGCTGCGACCCGGACGGCATCCGGATCGTGTTCAGCGGCGCACCGGCCGGGCTGAAGCCGACGATCGAGCCTGCGCGCTTCTGCGCCACCCACACGTTGCCCGCTGCGTCCAGCGCGAGCGCGCCCGGCTCCGATACGCCGATATCCCGCTGCCACACGCCGTCGGTGGTGAACACGCGCACGCGATTGCCGTAGAAATCGCTCGCATAAAGCAGCGAGCCGGCCGTCGCGAGCCCGGTGACGACGTCGATGCGCGGCTGGTTGGTGGCCGCGCTGATCTGGATCACGCGGTCGCGATACTTCGTCGCGCGGTTGTAGCGCCCCACCGCGCCGCTGCCGTACGTCTTGCCGGGCTGCAGCGCGACGAACAGCGAGGTCGCGTTGCCCGTGATCGCGCTGCCCTGGAACTCCGAGTGCGTGCCGATCGAGCCGACGCTCTTGCCGTTCTGGTAAATCGCGACACCGCCTTCGTCCTCGTCCCACATCGACGCCGTATAGATCACGCCTTCAGGCGCGACCCACATTGCACGCGCGACGTTGCCGACGTGGGCCGCGAGCGTGCCGTACGTGTTCGCCAGCCAGTCGGTGGTGTTGCGTGCGTGAACGGGCGGGGTAATCGCGGCGATCGCCGCGGCGAGCAGCGCGGCCTGGAACCGTTGTCTGGCGACCATGACGGATGCACTCCTGAATGGTGCGAACACTCATATGAAGGGCCGGCCGGACGGCTTGAAAGCCGCAATACGTCAATTCTTCCGCTGAAGCATCCGGCGCAGTCGGTATTACGTACGGCATGCGTTCGATCATGCGCAGCGCGAGAATAGCGTTATATAAATCGAAAAAAATTGCGGATCGTGCGCCATTGCGCTTTTCGCGGAAGCGGTTTCGACGGCGTCGCCCGTGGCGCCCCTGCGTGCCGGCGGCACGCGTGACTGCGCGACAGTGAATGGTCACTTACGCGTCGAATCGGAGATCGGGAAATTCAGGCTCGTGCCTGCGGGAATATCGCCGCCGGTTCAGCGACGATCGATTGAAACGGCGAGTGCCTGTTTCGGAGAATCGGGAAAAACCGCCGCATTCAACGCGGCTTCATTGCACCCGGCAAATCGCCGGCCTGAATCCATTGCGAATCCAGGCCGGCGATCGTCCGTTACCGCGGGGCAGGCAATGCGCCACTAACGCCGTACTGCGGCACTGCCACGCGTCAAGCCGATGCCGAAGTCTCCGGCACCTTCACCTTCATCACGCGTCCGTTGTCCGGATCGTTGTCGTCGCGCGGGGCGTCGAGCTGCCCTTCCCACTTCGCGACCACGGCAGCCGCGATCGAGTTGCCGACGGCGTTGGTGGCCGAGCGCCCCATGTCGAGGAACATGTCGACGCCCATGATCAGCAGCAACCCGGCTTCGGGCATGTTGAACTGGTTGAGCGTCGCCGCGATCACGACCAGCGACGCACGCGGCACGCCCGCCATCCCCTTCGACGTAACCATCAGCATCAGCAGCATCGTGATCTGCGTGCCCAGCGGCAGATGGATGCCGTACACCTGCGCGATGAACAGCACCGCGAACGTGCAGTACATCATCGAGCCGTCGAGGTTGAACGAATAGCCGATCGGCAGCACGAAGCTCGAGATCTTGCGGTTCACGCCGAAGCGGTCGAGCGCATCCAGCAGCTTCGGGTAGGCGGCCTCGGAACTCGCCGTCGCGAACGACAGCAGGAACGGCTCGCGGATCAGCCGGATCAGCGTGAACGCGCGCTTGCCGAGGAACGTCACGCCGGCGAGCGTCAGCACGCCCCACAGCAGCGCCAGTGCCAGGTAGAAGCTCGCCATGAACTTCGCGAACGTGAGCAGGATGCCGAGCCCCTGGGTGGTGATCGTCGACGCCAGCGCCGCGAACACCGCGACCGGCGCGAACCACATCACGGCGCCCGTGACCTTCAGCATCACCTGCGCGAGATCGTCGATCACGCCGGTCAGGCGCTTGCCCGATTCGCCGAGCGCCGACAGAGCGGTGCCGAAGAAGATCGAGAAGACGACGATCTGCAGGATTTCGTTGTTCGCCATCGCTTCCGCGATCGACTTCGGCACCAGGTGGACCACGAAATCCTTCAGCGTGAAGGCGCCCGTCTTCAGGTTGAGGGCTGCATCGGATGCCGGCAGCGGCAGGCTCAGGTGGCTGCCCGGTTGCAGGATCGTTGCGGTCAGCAGGCCGAGCAGCAACGACGTAAACGAAGCGATGAAGAACCAGCCGAACGCCTTGACGCCGACACGGCCTACCGCGCTGCCGTCGCCCATCTGCGCGATGCCGACGGTCAGCGTCGCAAATACCAGCGGCGCGATGATCATCTTGATCAGGCGCAGGAACACGTCGGACAGCAACGACACGTACCCGGCGACTTCCTTCGCCATGGCCGGGTCGGGAAAGGCGCTATGGCAGGCGTAACCCACGGCGATACCAAGAATCATCGCGACAACGATGTACTTGGTGATGTTGTGCTTCTTCTTCATTAGTAATCCAAATCACAAAGCGTATGTTGCTAACGGCTGGCTAACTTTCGCGCCCGGCTACGAATCGAAACCCACGTCTCTCTGGGTGCGACGAGTCCGCCTTCGGCGGTCGCCATGGCGGACAGGGGGGGCATTCTAACGCAAATGGCCCCCCGGCTTTCAAATCTGAAAGTCAGCCGGGTTGATTTGCGTCCGGATGTCGTCGAAAAATCGGGTTTTGTCGCGATCCTGCCCGCTTCCTGATCGCTTCGGGCCTGTTTTTCCGGCCCGGTCGGCGAAGGTAACCGGGCCACACCACCGTTCGCGCCGGGATTCCCCCTCCCCCACCGCGGCATCGCACGATGTGACGACACTGCAATCGATCGCGACACATCCTCACAAAGATGCGCAGACCTCGACACTACGGCACGTAATGCGTCTGTAATATTTCGAAACGTTTCGCGGTACCCCCTTCCGGGCATCGGTGCGCAATTACGCATCGGCAATGCGGAACCGGGTTCGAGTCATTGCTTTCAACACGTTGAGGCATTCATTTTCTCAGCAGTCCTGCCAAATGAATGATCGAGGAAAGGCAGCATCGTGATGAACATTCTGTATACCAACTTCCACGGCGACTACGGCGGCGGCCAGGACACCTACGTTCGCGACCTCGCCGCCGCGATGAGCCGGCACCATCGCGTGACCGTCGCGTCGCCGGAAGGGAGCCGCCTGTCGCGACTGCTGAAGGACAGTCCCGACGTGGCGATCTTCGACATGGAATTCAAGCCGCGCTGGAACCGGCTGTGCCAGGAAATCGTCCGGCTGCGCCAGCGGATCCGCGCCGAGCGCTTCGACATCATCCACGTCAACGGGTCCGCCGATCACCGGCAGGTGATGCTCGCGCTGCTCGGCTGCCGGTATCGGCCCGCGGTCGTGCTCACCAAGCACAACACCTATCGCGCCGACAGCTTCGGCAACGTGCTGCGCGCCCGGCTGGCAACCGACCACACCATCGCGGTCAGCGACTACGTGGCGAGCATGCTCGCGCTCCGGTCGCCGTACGGCAACGTCACGGTCGTCAAGCACGGCGTGCGCCGGCAGGCCGCGGAACAGCTGGCCGGCGACGAAATCCGCCGCCGCAAGATCGCGCTGTTCGGGCCGTCCGGCGCGGACGCGATCGTGCTGGGCAGCAGCGCCGGCACCGCGCCGGAGAAAGGCTGGATGGACCTGATCGCGGCGCTGGGCCGCCTGCCCGAACACGAGCGCGAGCGGTTTCGCGTGCTGCTGGTCGGCGCGGAACCGTCCGGCGAGCAACGCGAGCAGATCGAGCGGCACCACATGGCGTCGCGTACCGCTTTCACCGGGCGCCTCGACGATGTGCGCGCGCCGTTCTCGATCATCGACGTGTCGTTCGTGCTGTCGTACCACGAGAGCCTGTCGTATGCGTGCCGCGAGGCGATGTCGCTCGGCTGCCCCGCGATCGTGACGCGCGTGGGCGGGCTGCCCGAGAACGTCGAGCCGGGCGTGGACGGCTGGGTCGTCCCGCCGCGCGAGCCCGAGGCGATCGAGGCCATCCTGCGCGCGATCGTGCGCGAGCCCGCGTGCGTGCGGGCGATGGGGCGCAGTGCGCGGCTGAAGGGCAAGCGCGAGTTCTCGTTCGACCGGTTCGTCGATGCGACGTTGTCCGTCTATCAGAAATCGATTCGACACAACCCCTATCGTTGGGTGACATCCATGAGGTCCGTTTAATGGCAATGAACATCTGGAAGAAGTACTGGGACCTGCGCACGCAGGAGTGCCCGTGCGACGTGCACTTCGTCGAATGGCTGGAATCCGCTCGTCTCAACGGCATCCGCATCTATCACTTCGGCACCGGCGGCCACCACCACGTCGGCGTGGAATGCGCCCGGCCGCACCTGAACAACACCGTCTTCGGCGTGACGGCGTCGCCGAAGGAATACAAGTCGTACGTCGATCTCGTCACGCGGCAACCGGAGGTGAGCAAGACCTACCTGGCCTATTTCGGCGACATCTATACGAGCAATACGGACCTGCTGCCGGCGTTCGACGTCGTCACGCTGTTCCATCTGTGCGAATTCCGCGACGAAACGAACAGCCGCTACGGCGCGAAGACCGACGCCGAAGTGCTCGACCTGTTCGCACGCCATACCGCGCGCGACGGCCACCTGCTGTTCTACAAGGGCTCGTCGGCGTACCGGAAGGCCGAGCCGATCATCGAGCAATGGGCGGCGAATGCCGATTTCACCGAAGTCGGCGACTTCAAGACCCTGCGGATTTTCCGCAAGGCCGCGTAATTCCCCGTTCCCGCGACCCGCTCATGCTGTTGTCCGCCACGCGCTACCCGATCCTGATGTATCACCAGATCCGCACGCTGCCGCCGCCGTCCGACCGGCTGCGCAGCCTGAGCGTCGCCCCCGACGCGTTCCGCCGCCAGATGACGCTGTTCAGGCGGCTCGGCTACCGCGGCCTGAGCGTGCGCGAACTGCAGCCGTACCTGCGCGGCGAGCGCAGCGGGAAGGTCTTCGGCATTTCGTTCGACGACGGCTTTCTCAACGTGCTCACGCATGCGATGCCCGTGCTGGACACGCTCGGCTTCACCGCGACCTGCTACTTCGTCGCCGGCCGGTTCGGCGGCGAGAACGACTGGGATGCGGGTGCCGATACGGCGCGCTCGCCACTCATGACGTGCGCGGACATGCTCGCATGGCGCGATCGCGGCCACGAAATCGGCTCGCATACGCTCGATCACGTCGCGCTGTCGCACGTGCCGGCCCACGTGTCGGCGGTTCAGATCATCGAATCGAAGCGGCGGCTCGAAGCGTTGAGCGGCCAGCCTGTCGAATCGTTCTGCTACCCGTACGGCGATCTCGACCCGCGCGTGCGCGACCAGGTCGCCGCCGCCGGCTACCGCAACGCGACGACGACCCGGCGCGGTTGCGCCGGGGCGTCCGACGATGCGTTCCTGTTGCCGCGCGTTCCTGTGGCGGGCGGGGTTGGTGCGATGCGGCTTTGGTTCAAGTGTGTGAAGGCGCGGGTTCGGAGGCGCGGGTAGCTCGCGCTGGTCGACTGCATTGATGGCTATTGTGGCCACCGGCTGCGGAAAGCGAGCAGGCCGGTCAGTGCGATCACCATGAACATGACCCATGCCGGCGCGAGCACCGTCCAGCGTGCGGCTGCGCTGCCGATGAAGTTGCCCAGCACCCCGCCGATCGCCCACGAAATCGCCGACGCACCGAAATAACGGCCGGCGTTGCCATCCGTCGTCAGGCCGGCGAGCGCGATGTTCGACGCGGGAAGAATCAGGCTTTCGCCAAACGTGAATACGATCGCGAACACGATCAGGATCACGAGCGACGCATCTGCGCCCCGATCGCGGGCGACCAGCCATGCCGCAAGCGCAAAACAGCCGCACAACGACGCATGCCCGATCACCATCATCGATCGCCAGCCCGTACGCTGAAACCAGCCCATGCCGAGCCAGGCGGTGGCGATTCCCATCAGCGCATTCGTGATGTAGAACGGCCTCACGCCGTTGTAGCCGTGTGCGCCATGCGAAAAGGTCAACGGGATGAATACGTAAATCTGCGTATACACGGTCCAGAACGGGACGAGCGACCAACATAGCCGGCGAAACCGCCGGTCGCCAAACGCGACCAGCACGCCACGCAGCGGATGCGCGTCGACTACGTCGTGCCTGCTTCGCCCCGCGATCCACGGTGCAACCAGCGCGAGCGCCGTGAAGACCGCACCGCTCACCAGAAACGGCAGCGCCCCGTTCGTGTTCGGCACGACAATCAGCAGCGCCGGACCGATCAACGCACCGAGATTCAGCGCCAGGTTGTTCAGCGCGAACACCTTGGGACGCACGGCGCCATCGAGCGAACCGAAGATCGAATACGCGGTCGTTTCGTAAAGCGCGGCTCCAAGCCCGGACAGACACGCCCATATCAACAGGCCCGGAAGCGATCGCGCAAATGCGAATCCTGCAAACCCGGCCGCACGGCAAAGCAGACCGAGCGTGGTCAGCACGCGGCTGCTGAAGCGATCCGCCGACGCACCCAGCAGCAGCGGCAACAGCCGGCTCGCCAGCAGATTCACCGTCAGCACGCTGGCGACACTGCTCGCGTCCAGATGGCGCTCCATGTCCAGGAACGCGGCAAGCAGCGGCAACGACCCGAACACCGACAGATTCACCAGGAACTGGAAGACCAGCAGGATCCGCGTCGACGCCGGCACGCCTTCCACGAATCCGTTGAGCCATGCGGCTGGGTTGTTGTCCTTCTGGCGAAACGAGCCGACTCTGTCGCCGGACACTCGGCGATCGCAATCATCCATCATGTTCTCCGCTGACGTTCGATGCCGGCCAAACGGAGCATGAAAAAAGCCCCGTCCGTTTCCGGCGGGGCTTGGGGTGAGTTCGACACACCGACCTACGACGCGCAACCTCCTCCCGGCCCGCCATTGGCGGTCGTGGCGGTGGTCGTAGTCGTGACGAAAAGTGCGTTCATGCGAAGAATCTAGCCAACCTGCTGTCGGCCGTCAATACGGGAGCCGTGTGACCGATCAAACAGGCAATCCGTCGAAACCACGGAAATCGCTCGGCCGTTCCCGATATCGCGCGGCCGCCGAACCCTACAACCCTCCACGCAGCTCGCGCCGCCCCCTTCGGCCATACGCTCACCGCTGGAAAGCCCTGCGCATCTGCGCGCCGGCCACGTCGAACACCTGGCGGGCTGCCGACGTCACGCCGGCCATATGGATGCACGCATGGATCATCCCCGGCAGCACGACGAAATCGGCCGCCACGCCGGCCTCCCGCAATCGCTCCGCATACGCGTGCGCGTCGTCGCGCACCGGATCGTACTCGCAGGCCAGCAACGTTGCCGGTGGCAAGCCCTCGAGCGAAGCCGCCTGCAGCGGCGACACGCAGGGTGACCCGCCGTCGGCCGGATCGGTCAGGTACATGTCGAAGCAATACCGCATGACATCTTGCGTCAGGTAGTAGCCCTGCCCGAAAGTCCGATAGGACGTCGTGCTCATCGACGCATCCAGCGGCGGATACAGCAACAGCTGATGCGCGATCGACGGACCGCCCCGCTCACGTGCGACCAGACACGCAGCCGCCGCAAGGTTTCCTCCCGCACTGTCGCCGCCGACGGCGATGCGCGCCGGGTCCAGCCCCAGGCCGGCCGCCTCGCGCACCACCCAGTCCAGCGCATCGCAGAAATCCTCCAGCGGCACCGGAAACCGGTGCTCCGGCGCAAGCCGGTAATCGACTGACAGCACGACGCATTGCGTCGCGTTGGCCAGCGCGCGGCATGGATTGTCGTATAGCTCGAGCGTGCCGAGGCACCACCCGCCGCCGTGCGCATAAACGAGCGCCGGCCGGCGTGCCGCGCTTTCCGAAGCGACCGATGGCCAATAAGCCCGCACGCGAATCTGCTGCCCGTCGCGCGTGGGCACCGCGAAGGTTTCCGTATGGTCGACCGCTTCCAGCGGTCCATGCCAGCCCCGCAGTGTCGTATCGGTCGCCCGTCGCAACGCGTCCAGCGACGCAGGCGCCTCGGTCATGGCCAGTCGCTCCAGCAGTGATGCGATGTCGGTGTCGATCGGCATGGTCAGCGGCTCCGCTCCAGGAAAGGCAGCAGATGGCCGATGAATGCGTCGGGGGCCTCTTCCATGATGAAGTGGCCGCAAGCCGGGACCACCGCGCCCTGCAGATCGGTCGCGTTGTCGCGCATCGTAACCAGCGGCGCATCGCCGGTGGCATGTTCGGCACCAATGGCGAGCACCGGCATCGTCAGCTTGCGCTGCGCCCGCGCCTGGTTCTGCCGGATCGTCTCCGGAATCGCACGGTAATAGGAGAAGCCGCCACGCAAGCCGCCCGGTGCCGCATAGGCATCGATATACACATCGACGGCCACACAATCGCGCCGGAACGACCAGCGGTTGAACATGAACTCCAGATACGCCCGTTCGCGGCCCGCAATCAGCGTCTCGGGCAGGTCGGCCAGCTGGTTGAACATGAAATGCCACAGGAAGATGTTTTCTTCCGGCGGGGCGAAGATCGACGGCGCGGGCGCCAGCCCGGGGATCACCGCCTCCGTGAGCGCCAGCGACTTCACGGCGTCGGGCCGGTCGCTCGCCAGCGCATAGGCCACCCACATGCCGACGTCGTGGCCGGCCACCTGGTAAACATCGAAGCCGAGCTGCGCCATCACGCGATGCAACGTCGCCGCCGTGTGCCCCGTGTCGTAACCCGCATGCGGCCGATCGGAATAGCCGGTACCTGGCGGATCGACCGCGACGGCCATGAAGCCGCGCGCGGCGAGCGCCTGCATCACGTGACGCCACGCGTACCAGGTTTGCGGCCATCCCGGAATCAGCAGGACCGGGGTACCGGCGCCGGCCGTGACGCAATGGATACGCTGGCCGTCGACGCGTACGTATTGGTGAGCAAAGCTTTGAGCGTCGGCAGACGACGACTGAAGTTGAGCGGACATATCGATGATTCCTGGCAGTGGGGGGAAACGGCTCAAGCGATGCCGAGCATGTCGTGGATTTGCCGTTGATCGACCGCGGCACCGGCGAAGTCGTCGAAGATGCGCTCCGTCACCCGGATGATGTGGTCATTGATGAACGCGACGCCTTCGCGCGCGCCGTCCTCCTGATTCTTCAGGCAGCACTCCCATTCGAGGGCGGCCCATCCTGTGTAGTCGTACTGAGCAAATTTCGAAAAAATCGCCTTGAAGTCGACCTGGCCGTCGCCAAGCGAACGGAAACGGCCGGCGCGCTCCAGCCACGAACTGTAGCCGCCGTAGATGCCCTGGCGCCCCGAAGGCAGGAACTCCGCGTCCTTCACATGGAACATGCGGATGTGGTCGCGGTAGATATCGATGTACGCCAGGTAGTCCAGTTGCTGCAGCACGAAATGGCTGGGGTCGAACAGCATCTTGCAGCGCGCGTGCTGGCCGACCAGCGCATGGAAGCGCTCGAAACTGACGCCGTCGTGCAGGTCTTCGCTGGGATGAATCTCATAGCAGAGGTTGACGCCGTTTTCGTCGCTGGCGTCGAGAATCGGCCGCCAGCGACGCGCCAGCTCGTCGAACGCCGTCTCGATCAGGCCGGCGGGCCGCTGCGGGAACGGAAACAGGTAAGGCCACGCGAACGAGCCCGAAAAGGTGCCCATGTCGGTCAGCCCCAGGCGGCGTGAAGCCCGTGCCGCCAGCTCGAGCCGATCCAGCGCCCATGCGGTGCGCGCGGCCGGGTTGCCGCGCACGGCCTCGGGCGCGAAGTTGTCGCACATGGCGTCGTAAGCCGGATGCACGGCAACCAGCTGCCCGAAGATATGCGTGGTCAGTTCGCTGATCTCCAGCCCATGTTCGGCCAGCATGCCCTTCATGTCATCGCAATAGGCCTGGCTGTCCGCGGCGGTCTCGACGTCGAACAGCCGACCGTCCCACGCGGGAATCTGCAGCGCCTTGAAGCCGACGCCGGCCGCCCATTGCGCGATATTCGGCAGGCTGTCGAACGGCGCCGCATCGTCGGCGAACTGCGCGAGATGAAGACTGGGGCCCTTGAGAGTACGCATGATCGATTCCAATTGTTTGTTGATCGACAAAGAATAGAATGCAGGAGCGACGCGTGTCAACACGGTGCGCGATAAAATCCGTGCACGATGTGACGACGGGCGAAAGGGATATGGCGGGACGACCGAGAGAATTTGATCGCGACATGGCGCTGAAACGCGCGATGCTTGCGTTCTGGCGGCGCGGCTACGAAGGCACCTCGATGTCCGACCTGGTCGAAGCGATGGGCATCGCGTCAGCGCGCATCTATGCCGCGTTCGGCAGCAAGGAAGCCCTGTTCCACGAGGCCGTGGCACTCTACGAGCAAGGCGAAGGCGGCTTCGCCGATCGTGCGCTCGGCGAGGAAACCGATGTCCGCGCGGCCATCGAACGGATGCTGCGCGATGCCGTCGCCGCTTATACCAGGCGCGGCCAGCCGCACGGTTGCATGGTGGTGTCCGCCGCGACCAACTACTCGGCCGAAAACGAAGGTGTCATGGAATGGCTGGCCGCCCATCGGCGCGCACGCACGCAATCGATCGCCGAACGCTTGCAGCTCGCGGCCGAGCAGGGGCAGCTCGCGCGGGGCACCGACATCAAGGCGCTGGCCGATTTCTATGCGACGCAGTTGCACGGCATTTCCGTTCAATCCCGCGACGGGGTATCGAAAGAGCGCCTGCTCGCATCCATCGGGCCGGCGATGATGCCGCTCGTGACGGCTGTGCGTGACGGCGCGTAACCCGGCCCGGTCGACCGACAGGACGGCCGTTTCAAGCTCGGGCGGATCGACCGGACAAGCAACTCGACGGACGACGCGACGCCTGTCGACAATCCGGTGCATGGCCGCAACGAACCACGAGCTCGTCGTCTTCAGGACAGATCTCCCCGACGATGCACTCCCTGCCGGCAAAGGACAGGGGGATGGAGCACACCCCGAAAACAATCGGGGAAGTGGAAGATATCGCGCCCGGCAAGCGCAAGCGCATGTCATTCAAGCTCACGCCTGGCCACGACGCGCTGAGCTGCAACAAGCCGGGCCACTATGAAGCGGGGATGCATACGGCACTTGTCGTGACGCCGTAGATCGTTCCGCCGGACCGAAATCCGGCCCGCAGCACCTGGGCGTCGTCTACCTCGTTCCGCATTACGCGATCCCCCATCCCACCCTCACCCGAGCGAGGCGCGGCGCTTTCTTGGCGCGCCTCGTGCGAGCGGATACCTGTCACACCCTGGCTACCTGCCGGGAGGGCGCGCGGGACTACACGCGATCACTCGAATAAATTTTGTAGAAAAAATAACCGAGACGTAGAATTCGCTACATGAAATCCATTTCTACATGGTCGCTGCTTGTTCTGACCCTTCCGACGGAAAACGCGACGGCCCGCATGCGGTTCTGGCGCGCGCTCAAGGCGAAAGGCTGTGCGGTGCTGCGCGACGGTGTTTACCTGCTGCCCCACACCGAAGCGCACGAAGAGACGCTGCGTGAACTCGCGGGCGCGATTGCCGAGAGCGGCGGCGCAGCTCACCTGTTGCGCGCACCGAGTCTCGACCGGTCCCAGGAACAGGAATTCCGGGCGCTGTTCGACCGGGCCGACGATTACGCAACCTTCACGCGCGCGCTCGCCGACGTGCGCAAGACGCTTGACGGGCAATCAGCCGCCGAGCTCGCTCGCCTGTTGCGTCGCCTGCGCAAGGATCTCGACGCCATCCGGGCGATCGACTATTTCCCGGGTGATTCGGCCACCCGCGCCGAAGTCGCCCTGCAGGATTTCGGTGCGCTGGTCGACACGGTGCTGTCGCCGGGCGAGCCGCATGCCGCGGACCGCGTCATTCGTCCGCTCGCGATCGGCGAGTACCAGGGCCGCGCCTGGGCGACGCGGCAGCGGATGTGGGTCGATCGCGTCGCCAGTGCGTGGCTGATCCGCCGGTTCATCGACGCGCAAGCGCGCTTCGTCTGGCTCGCGTCGCCGGCGGATTGCCCGGCTGACGCGCTGGGCTTCGATTTCGACGGCGCGACTTTTACGCACGTGGGCGAGCGCGTGACATTCGAAGTCCTGCTGGCCAGCTTCGGACTCGACAAGGACCCGGCACTGATGCGTCTCGGCGAGATCGTGCACGCGCTCGATGTGGGCGGTCCCGCCGCGCCAGAAGCAGTGGGCTTCGAGGCCGTGATGGCCGGCACGCGCCAACGGACGGAGAACGACGATCAGTTGCTCGAGCAGATGGGCGCCGTACTCGACTCCCTGTATACGCACTTCACGTCGGACTAAAAGAGCGAAACCGCAGCCAAATCATGACGACGACCATCGCCACGACCGAACCGACCTACTCGCTTGGCGAGCTGGTCGCCTACATGCTGCGTCTCGGCACGTTCGGTTTCGGCGGACCGGTCGCGCTCGCTGGCTATATGCGTCGCGATCTGGTCGAGCGACGCGGCTGGATAACCGAGGCCGACTACAAGGAAGGGCTCACGCTGGCCCAGCTCGCACCGGGGCCGATGGCGGCCCAGCTCGCGATCTATCTCGGGTTCGTCCACTACCGCCTTCTCGGGGCGACACTCGTCGGTATCGCGTTCGTGCTGCCGTCGTTCCTGATGGTGCTCGCGCTCGGGTTCGCGTACGCGCATTTTGGCGGGCTGTCGTGGATGCAGGCCGTCTTCTACGGCGTCGGCGCCGCGGTGGTCGGCATCATCGCGATGAGCGCTTACAAGCTCACGACCAAGACCGTCGGCAACGACAAGCTCCTCTGGGCGATCTTCCTGACGCTGGCTGCCGTGACCTTCGTCACGGAATCGGAAATCGCATGGCTTTTCGTTGCCGCAGGCCTGATCGGCTGGCTGTGGCGCGCGCCGCCCAGGTGGCTGCAGCGGGGCGGGCTGAATGCGGTTGCCGCCGCCAACTTGCCGGCAGCCAGCGGGCTGCTGAGTGGCATCGACCTGCCGCAGCTCGTCCAGATCGGTGCGTTCTTCATGAAGGCCGGCGCGTTCGTGTTCGGCTCCGGACTCGCGATCGTGCCGTTCCTCTATGGCGGCGTCGTCACCGAACATCACTGGCTGAACGACAAGCAGTTCGTGGATGCCGTCGCGGTCGCGATGATCACGCCCGGCCCGGTCGTGATCACTGTCGGCTTTATCGGGTACCTCGTGGCGGGCCTGCCTGGCGCATGCGTCGCCGCGCTCGGGACATTCCTGCCGTGTTACCTGTTCACGGTCATTCCCGCGCCCTACGTGAAGAAGTATGGGCACCGTCCAGGCGTCAAGGCATTCGTCGACGGCATTACGGCTGCGGCAGTCGGCGCGATCACGGGCTCCGTCCTCGTCATCGCGAAGCGATCGATCGTCGACGTCCCGACCGCACTGCTCGCCGTCACGACCGTGCTGCTGCTGTGGCGCTTCAAGAAGCTCCAGGAACCGGTGATCGTGACGGCGGCCGCCGCCATCGGACTCGTGGTTTTCCCGCTTCTCCATCACTGACTCGCGTCACCGGGAAACGAACATGACGTACCAGGCCAGGACGTTGCCATGCGATCGTCGTTCTCACGTTCGAGAAGGCGACGCGAGCGACCGTGCAAGGAGCAAGCGATGCGAACGTGTTGCGTGATTGCGCTGGCGATCGCGCTGTCCGTCGCGCTGCCCGGTTGCGACAAGGCAGCGCCCGATCAGGGGGCCGACGAGATCGTGGCGCTCGAGCACGCGCCGGAGTCGGTGAGAGCGATGATCGAGCGTCAACGGCAAGGCGGCAATGTCGGCGTGATTCAACGGCGTGTGAAGAACGGCAAGGCACGCTATGTCGTCACCATCGTGCAGGGTGACCAGGAGCAACGCCTGAGCCTGACTGAGGACGGCCGGCTCATCAGCAGCCGCCCCGCCGGCGACGACGAAGAGGACGACGACTGACCTTGACGCGGCCAATCACCGTACCTTGTTCGCGCATCATGCCCACGATGCTGCGGCTGCCGGCCGGCTTCGGCCTTCAATGAACCACGCGTGCACGCGACTGCGCAGTGCCATCCGCTCACGGTCGACAGGCGTTGCATTTCATCGCTGACCTGCTCACCTTGCGTCGAAGTGAGCGTGCAGGTCAGCGGAAATGGCCTTGTCCGATCCCTGCAACGCCAGTTCCGCCGCAACGGCGTTCGCCCCGGCCTTGATGAACACGTCGAGATCGGCCGTGGGCAGGAAGCGCTTCATGGTCGCCTCCAGTTCGGCCTTTCCGGCATCGTCCAGGCTGCGATTGCCGTTGGCGAGACGGGCCACCGCCGCGCGATAGCACCCGATATAAGCACGCTGCGCGGCAATCATGTCGAGCGGCTTGCCCGCCTGACCGTGGCCCGTATGGAACAGTGCGATGTCGCCGGACCGACGTTCGAGCGCATCGAGGCTGCGCAGCCAGTCCGCCGTATGGCCGTCGTTCATGAAGGAATGGACGCCGTTGAACACCATGTCGCCGACGAAGGCGACACGCTGGTGGGTTCCCACGGCCCAGACCAGATCCCAGTGCGATTCGCCAGGGCCGAACTCTCTTGCCTCGAACGGCACGCCATCGAAATGCAGCACGTCGCCGTCACGCACGAGGCGATTCGGGAAGGTGCGCCGTGCCGGCCAATCGTCGCCGAACACCGACTGCCACTGGACTGCCTTGGCATCGTCGACACGGCGCATCGCCTCGTCCACGCCCCGCGTCGTGATGACCGGCACATCACCAAGATCGCGGATCAGCTCGCCGATGCCGTTGTAGTGATCGGGATGCCCGTGCGTGATCAGCACCGCGAGCAAGGGTTTGCGCAGTGCATCCAGCCGGTGACGCACCTCGCGCGCATCCGATACGGTCATCATGGCGTCGATAGCCACGACACCGTTCGGCAATTCGACCAGAAAGGCGTTGGTGAGAAAGGTGCGTGCACCGGACGTGCACGTCACCACATTGATTTCAGGCCCGTTGAAACCGATCATTTGAAGGCGCTCTTTTAAGAAGCTGTTGCTTTGAATGGGTCGGACGCTCCGGCCCGTACCGCGTATGCGGTTCCCAAAGGCAGGATCTTTGATGTGAAGCGCATTCGCCACACACTCGGCACGGCCGCCGCGATGGATATCGCGCCAGACAGTATCTTTGTGTCGCGCCCGGAACACAACTCCCGGTAATCCGGAAGCAAGAGCGATCGATTACGCGGCAAGCGGACTGGAGATGGCAAACATTCGCGTTGCCTTCATTGGAAGTAGCCCGCGAATGCTGACCTGAGGCGGAATTTTGTGACCAATCAGGCAGTGATTCTCGCGTCGATATTATCGGAATCCAGCCAGGTTCGACGGACCGTGGCCGGAAGTTGGTAGCGACGAGCGCTGTGGGGCCGGCGCTCGTTATAGAACTGCCACCAGCGTTCGATGAGCGCCTTGGCCTCGGCGCGACCGCGGAACTATTCGCGGTTTAGCAATTCGTCTCTCAGCCTGTCGCAAGACGCATGAGCGCGCGATTGCCGACATCCTGGTGCCGAAACGGCAGAGCAGCAGAGGTTCGCTTTCGGACGCGACCATTTTCCAGTGTATGACCTGCTTAATCGCTTGCGCCCCAGATCATTGGATATGGGGCGCGACTGGCCAGGTAGAGGCGGTTCGTCCGCGCGGCGAGGCGCAAGACTTGTGAATCCTTCCCTCAAGACGCCTAAAATTCAGTCATGGGTGTTTTCCACATCCACAAGGAGGCTGTCATGACTCAGTCGATGATTGGTTGGGTGGTTGGGCTTGCGGCGATCGCGGTGATTGCAGTCGCGTTGGCGCGCCGTTACCAGAGCGAACATTCAAGGATGGAAGTCATTCAATGGCTGGACTCCCATCACTTGGGGTGGACGCATCGCAAACATTGACCTCTCGGCGCCGGCGGCGATAAACCCGCCTCGCCGAAGTTGACCGGGAGCCAAACACATGGATGCAGGCAGGCCGGTGAAGTCTGCCATGTCGTTGTCTCGCCAGGGGTCTTGGCAGGGAAGGCATCATGGACGATGAAGTGTGTACGACCCACACGCACGTGGCACGCCTTCGCGTGATGCAGACCACGTCTGGGCGCTATCGCGGAATCGTCCACTTGCACCGCATCGGAGAGGATCCCGGCACCTCCGAGCAACACGATGCCGAAGGGGATTTCGCATCGGACGTGGACGCACGTGACGCCGCAAGAACGCTCGCACGCAGATTGCTCGAAGAGCAAATCCAGGGGCACGAAAAGGCGCAAGGCATCGATTGAATCTGCGTCGGCGGCCTGGTTCCTACGCAACGTCGATCGGCAACGCGACGTCCATCAGCGCGTAGCGCGCCAGTCGCACCATGCGGCCGCCCGTCCGTTGATCTGCCTTGAAAACACGGGACAGCAAGGAATATCGGTGTTACGACGCGAGTTTCCCGCCGACCGGCAGCATGGCGTCGGCTCGCGCAATTTCAGATCGGGACGCGTGTCTCCGATTGATGCGCGCTCCGATGCATTGCTGTTCAACAGCGAGCCGTGTCAAAGAACTGCGCCGAACATCCCATGTTCGCCTCGGTTCTGATCGATGATGTCTTCTGCGTAACGTTGCGAAGCCCGGCGTGCGTCACCGGCACTGGCAAACGGCGAACCGTCGACAAGCTTGAAGGTCTGGCTCCGGGTCAGCGTGGTGTCAGTGCCGCGCAGGCAAACCTTGACCGCCGCGTCGAAACCGGCTTCGTAGTTGTGAGCACGGCCAGAGCCTGTGTGAAAGTGAGGATAAATCAGCGGATATATTTCGAATCCGCGATAGGTACGCATGCTCATGATGAACTCCTGGTGATTGACGGCGACGAATTGCGTAGACGAGCGCAATCAATCTTCTATCGGCGCTACGTGGTTAGCGTCGAACAAATCGGTTTCGGGGCACACCGGGCGAAGCCCGTTCGTCTTTGTGCCGGAAATTGATACGCCCTTTGGTGAGGTCATAGACCGACAATTCCAGCTTGACCCGGTCGCCAGCGAGAATACGGATGCGGTGTTTGCGCATGCGGCCCGATGCGTACGCCGCAACGACCGCGCCGTTTTCCAGGGTGACGCGAAACCTGCTGTCCGGGAGCACCTCATCCACGACGCCGTCCAATTCCAGCAATTCTTCCTTTGCCAAATCAATTTCTCCAATCAATGTGACGTGCCGCAATCGCAGCGGCGTGCGGATATCCGGTCCCCGACAGGGAGCGGTTTGCGTGCAAATATCGAAAACGCCCATGCGTGGGGGGCGCGTACCGACGCGACATGCGGGCCGCGCCTCGTCCGGGTGTTAACGTGCTCGTTATCGTGTCTCGGTGGAGCGCGTCTTGCCGCTCGATTTGGTGGGCGCAGAGGGTGCCTTCGGTGGCACCCAGTTCAGCGCCGCGCCGAGCACCGGCCAATCCCTGGCGCGCCGTGGTCTCGCGAGTGATCTTTTGTTGCGCGATTGACTCTTGGTCAAAGTTCCCTCGGTATGCGTCGATCGCGAGCTCACGATGAATGAGCCGCCCGATCGTTCGCCACCGGATGCGCCGCATCCCCCACTTTCTTCCTTGGGGTGTACGTCTTGAGGCGAAACGGTAGCCTCAGCAGGACTGTGGGCACCTGCACGCGGGACCGATTAATGATGTGGATTACTGAGGAACGATGTTCGAAGCCTGCAGCCCCTTGGGCCCGTTCTTCGTCTCGTAGCTGACCTTTTGACCTTCGGCCAGCGTCTTGAAGCCATCGCCGCGAATCTCCGAGAAGTGCGCGAACAGATCATCGCCGCCGCTGTCAGGCGTGATGAAGCCAAAACCCTTGTTGTCGTTGAACCACTTGACGGTACCGGTATCCATGGAAATTCTCCTGATATTGGACAAATGTATGCGCCCCGATAGCGGGGGCACGAAAAAGGATCAAGGAGGGAGAGGACAACGAATACCGCGTTCCGCGGTCAGTGATGAGCAGCAATCGCGCTTCTTGAAGGCTTCGGACACCCACCCTACGCGGGGCCAAACACCGTGTCAAGCTGTTTCGGTCGGCGCATTTCGGGTGGCAGCGCAGGAACACGCCGCGGCCGGCGAGGCTCGCCCCGGTTGTAAACCCTTGGCGCCGTGGTTTTGATTTGCTTCGAATGTCTAATTGAAATTTCGACGATACCGTCATGGCGCCCTCTCCCCACGTATCGGCGATTGTTCACACGCGGCTGAACCGGTCCGTCCCGCGCACAATCGGGGCGGCATGCCATGCGGCGGTTCGCGCAGAACTTTCGCTGTACAAGTTCGCCAATGGGCGTAGGATAGGTCCGTTGACTGACTCACTACCGATTCCCGCGCCACTCAAGGCGCCCCCCCTCCGAACGTGATTGGGCCTCTCATCGAAACCGCGCAATGCGGACGAGCGCGCCGCGTATCGGCTGCGTATGCGAAGCGCCTGATCGATGCCTGCCTGCAGGACACGAGCGTGCTGGATAACGCGTCCTGATCCCTTCCTCGGTCCATCCTGTTTCTGCGTCCGCGGCGCCGCCACAGACTCAAACACGCCTGGCGCACGGCGCGCCGGCAACGTCGGGAGGCTGGATATGAACAGGAAAGACCTGTTGAAGTGGATTCGACGCGATGGTTCTGGTGTCATCGAGCAGTTCCTGCCGTATGACGCTCGTGCCGAGATGGACGGCGTCATTCTCGATCGTCGCCATGAAATCGATGAGGATGCCTTCCTGATGTTTTTCTCGATCCGCGCGCTGTTGCGCAAAGGCGGAATGGCGAGCTGCGAATCGGACCAGGAAGCAGGCCAGATCATGGCACGCCTCAAGCTTTGACTGTTCTGGTCGCGACGATACGCTTCGCGGTGGCCACGGGCCCCGCGGCAACTGAAGGAGGAAGGAAAATGCAACTCGACTCAACCCGATTCCATATCGACCCGACACCGCGCAGGGCCGACGGGGAATACATGGCACACGCGCGGATCAGCATCGATCGTGCAGACGGCAGCACGTGCGACGTTCAACTGAGCGGAGACCTGGCTGGCTTCGACGTGCGCGAGGATGCGATTGCCTTTGCGAAAAACTGGGCGCGCGAATGGCTCGCCGCGCATTTGGTCGACGATCTCCCCGCGTTGATGAATTGAAATTCGGGTGGCACGCCAGCCGCCCGAGCAATCGGGGCGTCGTCGGGATCGAGGCCGACGGCAATACATGCTGCTGTCAAAGCAGGCTGACGTGGTGTCGAAGGTCGGTCGAGAGGATGGCCATGCTTGGTGGGCCACAGACCAAGGCAGCAAGCACGCCCTTCAACGGACGCGTCACCGCCAGATCGGGCCGCATGCGTTTCGCATCCTCGGAGTCCGCGACTCTCGTGAGCCGAACCTCCTCCCAAGTGCGGCGCGTCGCGTCGGGATATCATTCCAGTCGATCGAAGGCACCCGCTTCGAGATCTTTCCTGAAATGCTGTAGCCAGTCGCTTTCGTCGCCGATCACGTATTCCTTCGTAATCTGCGTCGAGAGCCTGGTGATGGTGACATAGCCCTGCAGACCGAGGTTCTCATCACCCTTCGGGTCGGTCGTATCCGTTTCCTGAAGATCGAAATCGCCCTCTGCCAAGCCACGTCGCGCCAAGGTCGCCAGAAAGTCTCTGTGTTCATCCGGTTCGATCAGCCGCATATCCGGCCCCCTCGTGTTCAGCGGAGATGCCGCGAGGCCGACGGCACGCGTTCGAGCGTTGAAATCACGCACACCGGACTCATGCGCAATACCTCACGGTCCCCCACATACGGCGCTACCGGAAAGCAAGCGTCACGGCCTGCAGTCTTATCGTCTGGGTCCTTTCATGCTTTCCGACTCCATGGCCGCATTCCACTCCTCGCTCGCCTCGATAGGGTCCATCGCTTCGTCAACCGACGCCGTTGCGCGCTCGGCGGCCGCTTTGGTTTCGTCCTCCGCGGCGTCGACATCGCTGTTGCCGTCACCCGGGGGAAGCAGCATGTCCTTGAGCATCGCGCTCAGCTCCGGCGTGTCCCATGGCAGGCCACGCCGGGTTCGGACCTTTATGTAGTGTTTCACTTCCGCGTCCTGCTCTGCGGTTAGCGGCAGTCCCCGGAAGGTGCTTTGGGGGTCGGAGTCTGTCATCGCTGTCTCCTCCTGCTATGGCGTCTTCAGTGTAGTCCCATTGCGACCATGAGAGTCGTGACCGAAGCGCTCATTCGTCGAATCAAATGCCGTGCATCGCTGCGGCAGGCAACAGCCGGCCATCGGCTGTCGTTGACTGCCTACGTCACGATGACGTTCGACCGGTTGAATCCACCTCAGTCAAACGACATTCCGTCCGTCCATGACCGACCGATCATGCAGGAATGCGAATTGATATGAGCATGCACCCGGACGATATTGGAGCGAAGCCGACCAGCAACGGCCCATGGCTGAAACTGACCGACGCGGTTCACGGGATGCAGCGGCGATGCAGGCAATGACATGGCGCACGTCGCGTCTTAACCGATCCATATGTGCGTAGCATGTTGACGTCAACGGAACAGGATACCACGTCGCCCCCCCTACTGGCCGGCTTCGGCTTGCGGCTGCGGGCACGCCAGAGAGCGAATATCGAGCGTGCGAAGGAGTAAGGGCAGACGCCACCGATCACCTATGCTGGAAGCTCACGAGGAGCCGACCATGACGCCACATGACGTGATGATGATTTTCGAGCGGAGGAACGCAGAGGGAAAGGCGGCCGCCGATCTGGACCATGCTTGTGCCGGATTCGCCGGCTGGTTGGCGGAGGCATGGAGTCGATTGAGTGAGGATGAGATCGCAGTTCTGACGTCGATCGGCGCCTCGCTGTATCGCGAGGGGTATGCGAGGCGCTACTAGGCAGGCTCGGGGGCCAGCGTGAATATATGGGCGGGGCGGACCGAAAGGGCGTATAAAGTTCGAATGACTATCCCCTCCGTTACCGCCGAGTCGGTCCTGGGCCTGTTCCGGCTCATTGCCGGGAGGGAGGAGCGCCGGACTTCCGGCGAATCGGCAAGGATGGCGGCGCTCCTGGCACTGGCCGAGCAGCTTGCACGCAACCATCAGGCAATGACGGAAGATAGTTGGGATGCAGCCGTCCGTGTTGGCGGTCTGCTGTTGCGAGCGGAAATGATCAACAACGACGCTGACACGGTTGCGCTTGACCTGCTAAGCCGGCTGCGGCGGCGGAAATGAAAAGCGCGTTCGAGCGTATGGCGAGTCGCCCCCTGCGGAGTGGCCAACATGTCGACACACCTGCTTCTTCTCTACAAGGGGTACGAACTTCATCCCCTCGTCTTCGCCCGTACATTCAGTCGCTTTGACGGACATTCCCGTTACGCCGAAGGGTACGACATTGCGGTACGGATATGCCGCCCGGGCGCGATAGCAACCTCCACCGCGAGCCGTATTTTCAGGCTGGCCCAACCGCATACATACTCCGACTTCGGTATGGCAAGGCGTGCCGCCCGGCAGCAGGGAAAGGACATCGTCGACGGCAAGGTGAGTGGAGCTTCGGTCATCGACATGTAGTTCGGTCAAACGCAGCGGTCGGCCACGACGACGCGAGAAACTGAACGCACGCATTCCTCCTCACCGGTATCGTCACCATGCAAAGTGATCGTAATGCGATTCCGTACTACCTCGTCTTACGGACTGACTGCCCGCCGTATGTTCTGAACGCTGACCGCCACGTGCTGCGCCGCGCGGCAAGCCCTCTCCTGCGAGCGTTCGCGAGAGCCCGCGGCGCGCCGACCTCGATCGCGGACGACGCATGGAGCGACTTTTCCGGCTCGGAATCCATTTCGCCTCTCGAGCGCGTGGAGATGCGGGCCTACGCACTGGTTCGCGGCGCCGAAAGCGAACATCAACTCCGGTTACTGGCTGCTCTCTGACTGCACCAACATCCGCATTCCTTGCGGACGGCGAGCTCGGCAGGCAGCCTATTCGAAACGAGGCCTGTTTGCGAAGGCATTCGGTCCGAAGAATCGTCGAAGGCGGCGTGACTGGAGGTACGCACGTCTTCGATCGATCGTCCCGGTGGGCATGGTCATGGCAGCCTCGTGCCGAGCGGTAGATCAGCCGCTGTAGTCACGCCCCTCGTGCACACCTGTCGAGAAGTATCGATCACTTCCTGGATCCGCGTGATCTGCGCCACCATCCCGCGCCGTTCTGCAGCCCGATGGGTTAACCATCGGCTGATCTAGCCGCTACTGCACGGCAACGTACCGACTTCCCCTTCCCGTTCGCCCATCCTGTAGTCAACACCCGTGCATCCGACCGCGATCCTGTTCGAGCGATCCGACTCGATGCGGCCCCTCGCTACGCGAGCACACCTCTCTTCGGAGGAGCCATGAAATATCATGCAAGCACATTACCCGATCGACGCGACCAGGTGACCCGACAAAAGGACCGCGACGATCTGGCCCGAGCCGATATCGAACGGGCCGAAAAGCGTACCCGCGACTACGCCGGCATCGATTCCAATGCGAGCAAGTGGCGCTATTCCGAATCCGACCGTCAGGTGAAGTAGTGGTGCAGCGTTGCTCCCGATACCGCCAGAGGTTGGCGCTCGCTCCTCGCGTTGTTAAGCGCCGATCCCGCATGACGCGTCGCGGACGTTCCGGGATCAGGTACACGGCCGCAGGCGTATCGAAAAATCGGCGATCGCGGTGACATCGCTTTGCTCCGCCTAGCGGCACCAATTTTGCGACCGGGCCGGCAATTGTTCGCGCGATGCGCGTGACCACGCCCATAGCTCGAGCAAAGCCTCATGCCTCTCCACGTGCACGCGTATTCGCCGGCTGGCATTGCGGCTCATGTGCGCGCCGCATTCCGTCCCCGACAACGGACATGGCGGCATTGCAGGCGTCGTGCATCGACGACGGCGAGGGAACCTGGAGGTTCACTGATATCGCCCGGCCGACATCGTGTTCGGTGCTGGTCTTGCCATGCCTCCCCACGCAACTCGTCGAAAAGATCGATGCAGTGGCGAAATCGCGCCATATGAGCCGCGAAGCGTTGGTAGCCGAGTGTATGGAAGGAATTGGCGACCCGGCGTTGCGCTCCTCCTGCCACGAACTTGTCCTGGCGTAGCGCGCCGAACGCGACGCGGCGAATTCATCTGCCCGGGTTGCGTCGCTTCACCGATGCGGGAAGGTGATGCATGCGCCGCTTGTCGTCACGAGCGACGCGCCGAAGTAAAAAGCCGGCGCTTGGCCGGCTTCGAGTTCCGCCTTGCTGGGGCGGCTCCACGTTCTGTTTGAGAGCGAGGAGTTTTGCTGCACATACGCTACAGGTTCGGCAGAAAACCCATGCCCAGACGTTTCCTTGCATCGGAAATACGTTGCCTGGATGTAACGGCTTTCCACGAATGGGCATGGCTTCTCTGCCGCTCCGGGTGAGCCACGGGCATTCCATCGTCGGTCGCGCGTGCCTCCGCCTGTTCTTGTTGCTCGTCCTTCACATTTTTTTCCCATTTCGGGCAATCGTTCATCAACATGCTCCCTCCACAACCCCGGTTTCGTCATTGATTGGCTCGCGCCGCCCGAGTCGGGATAAAACCACGCAAGCGATACGGATCGCGACGGTCCGCTTCGATCACGGCGTTTAAATCTCGATGAAGTCTGCGGCCGATCTGGTGTCCGTGCGTCATGTGTCAGCCTGCGCGTGCGAGCGTCTGAAGTCGGTACGCTGCCGTACGGGCGGGATGGCTTGGATGCAGGTCTGGCATCAGCGCCGTTTCTCAAGGCGCTTCAAATCAGGGAGCAGGCGGTCGAATTCTCGCCTGACCACGCCGTAGCATTCGCACACGCGCTTCTCGAGCCCGGAGCGATCCAATACCTCGATGTGCCCATAGTTGTACCGGATCAACCCGGCATCCTGAAGTTTCAGCGCAGCTTCCGTCACGCCCGACCGGCGGACACCGAGCATGTTGGCGATCAGTTCCTGCGTCATTTTCAGTTCGCTCGATGGCAGGCGATCGAGGCTGAGCAGGAGCCACCGACAGAGCTGCTGATCGATCGAGTGATGTCGATTGCATACGGCTGTTTGCGCCATCTGTGTGATGAGCGCCTGGGTGTAGCGTAGCAACAGCCGCTGCATCGAACCGCCTCGACGGAACTCGTCTTTCAGGATGCGCGCATCGAGTCGGTAAGCGTGTCCCGCGCTTTGGACGATCGCGCGGCTCGGGGTTGTTTCGCCCCCCATGAATAGCGCGATGCCGATCAACCCGTCGTTGCCGACGATGGCAATTTCGGCTGACGAACCGTCTTCCATCACGTACAACAGCGACACGATGGACGTCGTCGGAAAATAGACGTGACTGAGCGCACCGCCCGACTCGTACAGCACCTTTCCCAACGGCATGTCGACCAGCACGAGCTGCGGCGAAATATGCGCCAGATCTTCTACCGGTAATGCTGCCAGCAGATGATTCTCGATCATGGATGGCTGACCCGACATATGTCACTCCTCCAGTGGCTGCCGCCTCTACCCAAGACGTCCCAACGACACGAAGCGTCATCGGCTTGAGACTCGAACGCGCGAAGCAGACCTTGCGCGAGAAGCCGGGCAGAGCCGGATATAGAAGATAGCCCTCGGCCGGATGCAGATTTCCGCTCGAAGGGTTGCAGCGCAGTGCCCACCGCTGGGCGCCATAGGACTTCCACGCCGACAGGCAGAGTGAGCGTTCGGACAGGATTGCCAAATGGGACAGATCGAACCCTGCGCGGGCGGCAAGGTGCCGCAGCGTAACGCGTTGTAGCGCGTGGCCAGGGTGTCCGCGGCTACCGGCAGAGCAACGCGCGGTGCGCCGTGAAATACCCGAAACGGATCCGGCTGGGTTGTCCGGTCGAGCCCCCAGGGCCAGGAGCGCAGAAGTCGAGACGGTGCTTGCTGCGTTCGTGATAATCAAGCAGCGCATGCCTTGACCGATCCATGCCCCCTCAGCCCCGGGATACCCGCACACGCGGCGAGTGCAGGTCAGAAAGAAGATGCACGTGGGGTGCGCGCGCAAACGGGGGCCGACCTCACGAGATCGTGTACCGGTTCTGGGGCCCACCCTTGTAAAGGTCTCGGGCGAGCCCCAGAATCCGGTCGCGATTGCGGTCGAAGGCCGCAAGCAAGGCGGGCTCGCCAGAATCCATGTCGGAGTTCAGTTTCGCCAGCATCGCGTCGTCGACCAGAAAGGTAATCTCGCGAGAATTGTCGTAGCCCCAGAAACATACACAGTGCCTGGAAGCGTCGTAGGAGCGACTGGGATTCGGAAAGTTGAGCGTCACGGTGCTATTCGCCATCTAGCTCTCCTGACAGATATAACGCCACTTGCTCGCGTTGACATCGATGCGGGCGTCATTTTCGCGCCGCTTCTCGGCACGCTCGCTGTCCGCGCGCTTCAGTGCCAAGGCACGCGCCTTTTTCACGTCGACGTAATCGCTGTGGCTGGCGGGCGTGGCTGGCTTCAGTTCGGTTTGCTTAGGCATGCCGGTTCCCAAAAAGAGAATTTCAAATTTCAGGACCGTCGCGGTGACTGAATTTCGTCGTCGGCCGCCCCATACGAGGACCGGACGACGACCCGCGGGCTTGCCGCCGACGGCATCTCTCGCGCACGGAACTGCCGGATCAAACCTCGGAGGGAGGCTCGGTTGACGCGCGAAGTTCGCAGCTTCGACGTTCGCGCGCAGGATCGTCGTGGTGAGCCTTCTGCTTAGTTATGCGGACAGGGGGAAACGTAAGGTGAGGAGTCGGAGCAAAACCATCGGTCACGCACATCGAACCTCACGAGAATGCGCCCTATACCACGGCCATGCAAGCGCTATCTCGCGTCATGGCCATGATCGGCACGATGCCCCCAAGCAACACTACCGTCATCAACCTGGGCGTAACGGCCGCCAGCCAGCGCTTTTTCTCAGTCCCATCCCACGACCAGGCGACGCGCAGCGAGCGCGGCGGACTGTTCGGAGGGGCGTGCAACTGCCGGCGGAGAATGACGTCTCGACGACCGGGTTCCGTCACGCGCTGAATAGACTCGATGCCCGATCGGACAAGAAGGTGGCCACGATCGATCTGGAGATCAAGAAACCCTGTGAGGAACTGCACGGACGCATCGATGCTGTGGGCTCGCAGAAAAGGTGTCTTTGGCCCCCTAGACAGATCAAGGACTTGGACATCTTTTTTGAGAAATCTACGTGCATCTCGTCTCAAAAAAGATGTCCGTGGCCCCGGGATTTCTCAGAAAAGTCGTCCTTGGGAATGTCACGGCCCTACCTAGGTGTATCGGGAACTGGGCGACCAGCAGCGCAATGGATGAGCGTTTCAGCGACCAGCACGGTCAGCACTCCTTGTGCTATAAATGTGCAGATAGTGTGCAGTGAGCAATCTGCCATGAGCCATGATCCAGCCCCAAATTCAACACCCCTCAATTTCGACCAGTTCATGGCGTCTTTGAGAGACTCAGAGAATCTCGCGCCGATCCTCTCAGCGCGGCGTTTCGCGTCTGCCCTGCATATCGATATGCAAACGCTCGCACGGCTGGCCCATGTGCACCGTAATACGGTAACCCGCTTGGCTGGCTCCGAAAGCGTGCAAAAGTACCTTCGAGACGCGCTCCGGGTCATCCGAGCTGCAGCCGATATCTCCGGAGACGTACGAAGCACGCTGTTTTGGTATCGCAATGAACCGCTGCCGACCTTTAGCTACAAGACTGCCGAAGAGCTGATATCGGAGGGACGCACTGAAGACCTGCTTCGCTACATCACATCGCTCGAGACCGGTGCGGCCGGATAGCGTCGAGTACACCTGTTGTGGGTCTGCAAAATAGCGGCTACTCTCACGTCGTAGCCGACCTATGTTTGGCGAAAGTAAACAGGGAGCGGGGCTTACCGGCTTGGACGTGGTTCCGTGGTATGTTCTTGCCCCACCTCTTCCGATGCCCGCTCGATGATCGGGCATTTCCTTTTTCGCGCCAACGTAACCGTATGTCCACTCGATAATTGTGTATTTCGGACCCTCGCGCGCACCACGAACTGTAGTTCGTGGATCTCGATATCGCGTGTAGCGTGCAATTGAGACTGCGTCGTGACCGGCGTCGGTATCTGGCAAATATCGGCCATCTCCGGCCTGTCACCCGCGCATTCAGGTGGACATTCAAACGTCGCGTCTCTCAGATACCGGAATAATTTCGGCATTGGATCCAGCGCCGATAGATGCTAGCCGTCGTGAACGTCAGGGTGGTGGAATCTCTTTGAAGCGAGGAGCGAAGCTGTTCCAACTCAACGGGTCTACGTCTTTTATGAAAGAAAGCAGGCCAGCTAAGTGATTGTAGAAGCCGTAGGCCGAATCGAATTTGTAGAAGTCCGCCGTCGCCTCTAAGCCAAATTTCCGGCATGCATATAGGCGGGTATCGACTCGTTCATACATCTGCCGTGACAGCCGGGGCTGAGGTCCGTCTACCAGCAGACCAAGTACCAGTTTCTTTGAGCCCGGGCCGGCAATGCGCGTCTTGCTCTCATTCTCGACGAAGCCACTTTTTCGGATGGCGTGAATCACAGAACGATGTATTTCGCCTCGTGAGCGCCCCTTTCCGACGTCCATTGCGGAGATCGTAATATCGTCGGCATAGCGCGTGTAAACAAGCTTGTAGTGTACCGCTACTTTCGTAAGACGGTCGTCCAAGTCCTTCGCAACCAAATTGCTTATCGCTGGGCTTGAGGGGGCCCCTTGCGGAAGAACCCCCAGCTTATTGCATGCATCGGCGTAGGGCATTCCTCTATGGTCTGGGGATACCATATTAATAATCCCTGCCATATAGGGTGGCATTCGTATCGTTGTGCTCAATCGAGCAAACTCGAATGCTAGCAACGGACGGTATCCCAAATGACAGAAAAGCCGATAGACATCCGCCTCATTGATGCTGTAGAAAAAGTTCGAAAGATCGTATTGGAAGATCCACCGAGCACCACAATGCTGCGCGGCGCACTTCTTGATCCCACCGCCTGCATGGAAAGCAAAGGCCGCAGGATGAGGGGATACCTTTGCGAGGATTTCGTGTGCAAGGAAGGTCTGCACGCGAAACAAGTCAGAAGTTACCTCGTGAATGTGTCGGAACGTTCCGTCGCGTTTTGCGATGCGATATATCCGGTAATTGGCGGCCTCGCGCTTTCTCCGCACGCTTTCGCGTAGCATCTTGTAACTGACGCCCACGATACCGCTGAGATGCCGCAGGGAGAAAACTACCGGCAATTTGGCTGATTGAAGCGTTCGCGCATAGGCCGAAAGTGCGGTCGCCGTCGATCTATCCAGACTAGCTGATGCCGCTTGAAAAAGTTGGTGTGCCGACCAGTCTTCCACTCACCTCTCCTTCGACCCTTGGGTCTTACACTATCGAGGTCCTTACGAGTCGCCGCAGGATGTGGAGCTCGATAGAGTAGGGCGGCGTAGCCGCCATTGCGTCAGATCTTCCCAGAAAGACCGGTCTGGCCTTCCCATCCACCCACCATCGGTGGATTCTGTTTTCATTTTCTGTCACAACTGGCAGAGAATGAAAACGGCTGAGCGTCTGACTAGCCGGCACTCCAAGAGGTTGGAATATACATGGCATAGTCATATACGGCAACCTCGCTAGTGCGTGAAGTTTCATGGAAGAAATCGGCTCCCGCTTCGGTTAGCCGGACATTGGCAGTCACCAACCCAGCTCTCTGTGCACGTGCAATTAACGCAAGTGCAAAGGGGGCGTCGCAATTCATGCGTAATGAAATTGACAGCGGGGTGCGCACGCCGGACTTGATTAGGGCGATCAGCCTGAAAAGATCCGTATCCGGGGCGCCGTTCTCTGCAGTGTAACCTCGCTCTGCCGCCGGATGCTCCAGTAGGTCAGTCATCCAAACCGGCAGTCCTCTGTTCGGGAATAGCGGCAACCAGCCATTTTCACCGTACCACAACATGCCCGGGATGTTGTCTGGGACACTATGATAGAAGACGAGATTCCCCATGACGCCTCCAAATCCATCTTGCATGAACGTCGGGATTGAAGTAACGCTGCGGCAAAAGTCAACGATCGACTGAAAACCTGAGCCCCATCTTGACTCGAGAAAATTGGCGTCGTATCGAAGCTCGCTAGCGAACGTGATCTTCTCCGATTTCGGAATGATTCGCGCAGGGTGATCCGATCCCCGAATATTCCGAACGATGTATTTCTCTGCGGAGTATGTCCTGGCAAAGGCGACAACTCTTATGCGCACCCATCCTAGACTCCACCAACTCATAAACTGCTTGTGTCGTAGCATCGCATTGATGAAATCGACCACTCGCTGCCCGCTACCGATAGAGTCGTCGACTAGCACGAAGCTACGAAGCTTCCCTTCCTTTATCTCTGCGAGACTCGGGTGATCGAGCAACGCACCTTGGCTGATCCGGCCGGCGTTAGAGATGATGGAATAGACTAGATCTTCGCTGCCGAGCGACTGCCCCGAACGCGGCGTCGGTGTACCGTCGTCCTGCCAATAGCACGGATCGGTCCCATCCAATTTTCTGACCGCATACACCGCATGCTTGGATTGAAGGTCCAACAGGGAAAGTTCGCGTTTGAGCCATTCGCTGTATACATCTCTCCCCACGAACCAAAGCCGTGACAGCATCATTTCGGCCGTAGTCCACTGGTGAGGCGAAAACTGTAGAAGCCATTGATCGATTTCTGGCGACGACTTGATTGCACCCAAAGAAAGCGTTCTGATCCCGGTAAGCATTCGATACCTTCAATGTTGACAATTTTTTCGCATCTCCCGTGAACCTGGTTGATACGAAATAGTATCTCTTAAGTGCGTTAGGGTTGGACTGATGATTCTATCGTCATATTTGTTCGCTGGGCGCCAAACGATAACGATAATTCTGTCACATATTTTCCAATCCCTTTCGCGATCCCGCAAACAACGGCTGCCGGTCTTCAATCAAACACGACTGACTGCTTCGGCCAATTACTTGCCGGCCTGCACGAATGACAGTTGCACTTTGGAATCCGCCTTTGGCGGCTCACCAGGTCGAGAGGCAGATATGGGTCGCGAAGCGCCTTTCGCACGGCTCCGCAGCGGCCACTCGATATTGCACGGGGTTGTTTGCAGACATCGCCGAACGGCATGACAACGAGATAAGGAATACCTTCAAACCGTCGCAAATGAAAGCTTGGCAAACCGGGGGCGTCCGTGCATGGTCTTCGAATGTCGTGGTGTTGCCCATCATGCTTCATGCCTATGCGATTGGGCTCGCCTTGGCGCTGAACCAGTTGATGGCCACAATTGCTGGGTAGGATTGCGCGACCGCACTCCAGAGTGCTTAACGCTCGCGCATACGATGTGGGGAATAGTCGATGAATGGTCCGTCTCTCTCATTGGTACTCGCCCTATGGGGCGCGGTCGTTTCGACGGCACTCGGTGCGATCAAGATCTGGGAGGTTTGGCGAGACCGCCATCGCGTTGACGTCGGATTTTCGTTTTGCAGTGGCGAGCAACGCGGAAATACGATCACGATTCGCAACCTATCCGGACGCCCCCTCATCCTTTCCTATTGGGAGCTCCAGCTTCGTCAAGGTCGCTGGCCGTGCGCTCGATACAGCACGTTTCAGTCACCCGAACTCGACGAGCTGCTCGACTCTCGAATCGAGCCTTACTCCAGCAACCCATTGGTTTTCGCCGAGGCGGACCATTTCGACTGGGACAAGGGAGCGCTGCGCGGTCAGCCGCTGTACATCCGGTTGCACTTCGCCGGCCATCGGCCAACGCGGCGGTTGGCCTACCCGGGATCTTAGTTTGCGTATTCCTCGACGGCGTTAGACCGCCACTTCATCAATCCATCCTTCTTCCGCCGGCTCCGTGCCGGCGCAGCGCGAGGCAATGGCAACGGCAAACCCTTTCGATTTGCAGTGCACCGCCACCGCCTGCAGATAGCTCTCCGGGGCAGACATCGGACACAGCGACAGCGCCTGTGCGCCCACCGGCGTTGTCTTGTAGCCGTTCAGCTGAAGGATCGCCTTCGGATCGGACCCACGCACGATGACGGCGCGATCGTTGAGCCGAAGGACCACCCGAAATTCTGAAGCGATCTCGGATTCGAACTTCTGCAGCACATTACCCATGTAGCCGTTCCCTGATAGCAGCCCGAGTTCCTGGAGAAAGAACGGGAACTCCCGATTGTCGTGGTAAACCTGAGGCGCCTGCAGCGGGCCCAGCGTGAAAACATACCGCCCGTTGGCAAGAAAGGGGCACACGAACTGCATGCGCTCCGCCTCATCACGCGACAGATTCTTCAGGAAGTCGAGCGTCCGCAGCGAGAAGCTACCGGGGGACTTGACCTCACCCGCCAACACGCTCGCAAACAGGAATTGCAGTTGGTCAGATGACATTTGCGCTGCACTTCTACGCCACCGCGCGAGCCAGTCAGGATCGGCATACGTCGAAGGAGCAGTAGAGGGATCTCCAGCAAGGATGTCCTCCGCTTTCAGGATCGTTTTCGCGACGTTGATCTCTTCCTGCAGCAGGTTTATCACCTGGCGTTGATAGGCATTGTCGAGCATAGCCGGCAAAGAGAGTACGGGCTCCACCCGTCCATCGACCAACTCTGAATTGGCCGGCAACAATCGCACCGTGCCTTGATTCTGGACGACCGTCTTTCGGCCGGCACGAATATCTTCGACATCATGTTCGGCCTGAGCGATGATCAGTAGCTCGCGCTCGCGCCCCTCAACTCGCGCGCGGTCTTCCCGTCGAATTTGCCAAGGCCTGAGCAGGGCACTTATGCCCTTGTCGAGGGTTTCGAGGAGCCGGGTCAACAGTTTCTCACCAGGCACTGGGTGGTCCATCGTCCTCTCCAGGAAAGTTATCAACTCAGGATGGGGGCCGGCTGCCGATGTCGCTCGACACATCATGCGGCCGATCGCGCCACAGCAACAGCATTTGTCCGTCTGGCGCTTCGGATGCGTCCGAATGGTTTGCCTTTACCACCGGCCACGATGGGTCTGCGGCACGGACATCCCTGCCAGCCTCCGCTCCGAGCTCATCCCGCCGATGTATACGTCCCCACTCAGGGCTCAGTACATCGGATGAGAACAACACGCCCGGGGCGATCTGAATAAGCTGAGCCATTGACTTGTATTCCTTTCGAAAATACGGCAGTCCGTCACGCAGAAAATATGCTCGCCCCCGCCATGCTGGGGCCCAAAGTCGCCCAAGGTGTACCGGCATGCACCCGCGGATCCACATTCGCAAAGCGGCGCGCCCAGGCATCAGGATCTTCGTCGCACGGTGTAAAACGTTGGTTCTCGAGCGCGGCCACAAAGCAGTGGCCGATCACGTCGCTAACGTGTTGCGGATCTTCGACTGCGGAAAACGAGAGCTCAAGGCTTGATGAGGAGGCCGCGCACGCCAACATGACGAGCTCCTTGTCATCTTCGATGTCCTGCCAGAATTGCGCGAGATCAAAGAATCGACCGCCCCTGAAATACCAACAGGCATGCCAAACATAACCTGGTCGCGGGCCAATCTGCTGTTCACCTGGAGCCATAGGCTTTGCCCACGGACGGCGCGAAACCAGGAGCCTGAAGGAAGTTTGGTATTGTCCGGCTCCATGCGCAATCAACGACGCATCGGCATGGCTTCCGTGAATCCAGTCCTGAACCAGGACATCCGACCATTGCGGACTGGCCGGGGAACGGTCATTAAACGACGACATGGCCCGAAAGGCCCCACCCTCAAGATCTTTGAGCGTCTGCTCGAGGCGATTGAGATCGTCCTCATGGGGCCGGCGACAATGACCAATGCGATTTCGAATCTCCCGGAGCTCCTCGATTCGACCTGCCCAGATCTTTTGGGCAGGCAGAGACGAACCAAACAGCGACCATTGATCGTGAGTCAGCTGCAGAAGGGGCGCGGCATCCAGATACGCAAGTTGGTCCTGCGCATCGGGCGTTTGCATGTAGTGGTACGCTGCGCCGCGTTGCTGGCGATCGGCAGAGGTTGACGGCAATCCGTCCGCCCATGCACCGCCCTTTTCGCTGCGCAGTTCCACATAGACCAGCGAGCGCAACCACGTTTCCAGCTGCCACCAGCGGCTATACAGCGCCGACGCCGCGGTGGGCACTCCACCGGTGTTCCACCCCGCCGACAATGCGCGTTGAACCTGTGCGGGCAAAGTTTGCCAAGCTGAACCGTCTGAAGGGCCCATGTTTTCCCCGATGGTGTGATCGATTCCTGCTAAACAGTACCTTACCAGCGCCCGACCTCCACTGCGACTTCCGCCCAGGCGCCGCTCCGAAAACGACATAGCCAGACTCGAGGAACAAAGAGCAACTAAATAGTTCTTCGCAAGCCGATTGGTATTTCGCTACGATCGTTTGTATCTAACGCCAGGAGGTGCAGATGAACACGTATCAGGTTGTCATTGACGAAATCAGAAAATCGCACGGGAAGACCGTAAAGCCGTGCTGGATCGCTGACACGAAGGAAAGAAATGGCATCGTTCTTCGGACGAACCGCACGTCCCCTAGAAAGGTCGCTTGCCCGCCGAAGTGGCGTCCGGTCATTGAGGCTGTGCTGCGAAAGCTCGGGCTTATCGTGTGATGCACGAGCATGTCTGGCAACGACTAACGCCGTGTTCCAAAACGCTCCGCCACAATTGAATTTCCCTCCTCTCAAAACTTGGATCGCTTGCCCGCGACTGTCTCCCCCCGCTCATTCCTGACGCGCAACGATGCTGCTCGATGGTGAGCGCGATCGCGACTGGATCGAGCATTTCGAATTTCGAGCGTGCGGTCATATTGTCAGCCAACCCTGATAAGTGACTACGCAGTCACGGGTAGAGGCAAGAATCATGCGTCGTACTCACCTTTCTCGCTAACCGGCTCGCTCGCATGAGAATTTCTGGTCTTCCGATTAATCATCTCCGAGATCGCGTTGGGATCTGGCATCCACTTCAGAACGAGGTTGAACGCAGGAAGGAAAAGTCCTTCAACGAGGTAGCGATGATTCTCTCGGACATTGGGTACGTACGCGTGCGTATCGCGATTCCGTATCGAACTACGCAGCACGTCATACGCTGCGTAAATGATGTCGGCTTCCGATTCTAGCGCGTGGCGCTCGGCCGAGTTCTTCGGAAGACTTCCATACTTCCTAGTCCACATCGCTTTCCACGGTGCATTCATCGCGTCACCGAGGCTTCCGTAGTCTGCTCGTGCCCATGACTTGAACACCGCTGCATCTTGCTTCCTCACCAACTTCGCCCGGGCCGCCAAGGTCGAAAGTTGCTGGGGACTTGGTTGCAGCGTCATCGCGGCGGTATTCAATTCACGAGACCCATCGAGATCGTGCGCCAGAAGAAGACCTTTGATGAGATATTCAGCCCCGTTACTGAAGGTGTTCCAGAACACCACGCGGCCGAAGTGCGGGTCAAAGCGCTGCCACGCCTGCTCGAATTTTTCGTCCGGTATGCCAGTGACAGGATCGATGCCCGGCATCCTGAAGCAGTTCTTCTTACCATCCCAAAACAGTAGTCGCGAGGCCTTGATGAGACCCACTCCGGCAATGAAGTTATATTCGCCGTCTTCCACGCGCGAACGGTTAAATTTAGTCATGATCTCGCTCTGTCGATGTCAAGTTGTAGTGCTCGTGCCAAGCGTGCGGCGACTTAGCGTGCTCCTAGAGCGTTGACGGGATCTTAAAGAGGCGCTGGAGCATTTCGTCGAGACCCACGAGCCTCTCGAACGCGCCTTTTGGGAGCACACGCTGATTCGCCCTTGCGGCCTTGATGCCTTGTGCATTGGCACGCGTATGACGCGCAATCGCGTGATCGGTGATGGCCGGTAAGGGACGACCCGGCTCCGCGCCGAACCAACGATACTCCTTGATTTCGAGATCTTCCGTGACCCCGAGCCAAACCACGCACCCACTTGGCGCGCGGGCCAACTGTTGGTTGATGGCCACCTGCGCTCGTGTGCCGTCGACCAACGACACTTTGAACTGGACGTGTCGCATAACGCTGTCGCAGCACATGACGAGGTCGTACCCGCTCGCGTCGAACTCCGCACGCAGGATCTCGACGTTCACGACGCCGAGCTGCCAGAGGCGCCGCATGGTCTCGCCGACGAAGACGTGTTCGACGATCCGCTCGCGCAACACAGAATGTGCGGCGTGCCTCGCCCTGGCATCGGCAACACCAGTCACTTTAGTCCCCATGTTTGGCCCCGCTGGATTGTTAGCTATTAGGTCGGTGGTACTTCTTGGTATGCGGCGTGACGCTCGATCAGCGTCGCGTGATACCACGCGCCAAATGCTGCTGAACGCGGAACCTCCAGTCCGAGTTGGTGAGCGTTCTCGCAAGCTCGTTCGAGCATCCAGCGAGCCGTCTCTTCGAGATCCGCGGTGAATTCGGGTTCGTCTACGTCACCGAAGTGCTTGAGCGCATTTCGGACACGATTTAGCTCGTCAGCGGCCGCTTTGCGATCCCGTGGTGCGTAACCATTGAGGCGCCGATCGCGGGCGACCAGCCGGCCGCGCCTGCCCACCTCTTTGCCCAAAACCTCCTCGGCCGCACCGGCGAGGGTGATCGCCGCGGCAAAGGCGCGGTACTCGAGAAACAGCCTAAGCGCCGCATCGAGTTGTGCGAGTGCAAGATCGATGCGGTGGTACGTTTGAGCAGGCACGACTCCACCTCAGTCTTGATTAGGGCGTGTTCGGCAGGTGCGTAGACGAGCGATGTCCTTCTCAGGCGCCGCGAAAAACTCGCCCTGCTCAATCACGTTGCGCTCCATTTCATCCGGCGTTCCTCCTGGGACAGGCATCGGCTCTTCGGCGGATACCGGCAACCCAATGACCCCGAGGACATCGCCGATAATCTAGCCCCTGCCATAGGTTGTCTCCGCTAGCAGCTCACGGCCGCCATCACCGTCATCGCAGTCCTTCAAGATCACCGGACGGCGTTCAATCTCGCCTACGAAAATGGTCTGCCACATCGCGCTCAATTTGTCGCAGTAAACTGGCAACCGGCCGGGCATCGGGCGCCGTGTACAGGTTCGCTCGACGTTATCACCGGACGGCGGAACACGTCGCGATCATGGACTATCATACATAAGGTTCGCATCCTCGCGAGGAGGCAAAGATGTTGAGCAAGAGCGAACAGGCCCTGGTGGCTCATGAATTTCCTGAGCATCTGGCCAGGATGCGGGGCTGCCTCCAACAAGCTGGCCGCCATGCGTCCGACAGTGATATTGCGCTCGCGTAGAGGCTATCCGGATAGCCTCTACGCGAGCTGGCTGTCGCCGCCGAGCAACGACGCCATCCTGGCGCAGATCCTACTGTCGCAATTGCCACCAACAAGTGCCACCGAGGACGGGCTGCTTCGTCTCACACTGAAGGAAGCAAACGAGGAGAATGGTGGAGCCATACTCGCGTTGCCACTCGCATGGCTGGACCGACTGGGCTGGGTAATCGGTGATACCTTGCTGGTCCATGAGGAGCTACCGGGACAAATAACTTGAGCAATGAGATGCTCCCTCCACCGGATGACGGCGTCGATACCGGAAACAAGGGTACATCCGTTTGGATCGCCTACGCCTCAGTTGCGAAATCTTGCATCGTCAACCTCAGTGCGGAGATAGCGAAGCGTGCTTTCCAGCTTCGGACAGCCGGCGGTTGTCGGGCAACACCTCTCTTTGGCTAGCCGCTTCGGGGCGGACTCCGACGTGCGAAATCTGCGATCAGACGCCCCTGTTCACCTGAAAGACGGACCTACGCGGCGTTAGGTATTCCCGCGGCTGGGCCAATCTTCACGATTTCTTGCACGATGCGTGTTTGATGCGCATCAAGGGACGGGATCGTGCCACCGAAGGCCTGAGCGCATGCCATGGCTGCATCGAGGAAAAACAGGCTGGAGAACATCGTCATCATTCGGGAGTAGGCCCATGCCTCTCTCCCCATGCGTACTTGTACGTCTTGCGGCATCTGCTGAGAAATGAGGTAGATGATTGTATCCTCGCCTGTTAGATGACATGCACCACTGAGGCGGTGGTAGCACTCAAAGTAGGCCTCCTCGCGACCCAAAGCCTGAAATCGCTGGAGCAATTGCTTCGGCCAAGGTGAGTTAGATCGCTCCGCGGCCAACCCGCAGTGGTTTTCGGCACCTTCAAGGTACGTGGTTAGCTCTCCAAGCAAGCTCTGACGGATGTCGATGCGATCAAGCACTTTACGAGGAGCTCGATCTGCGATTAGTTGCCTCCAGTCGGTGAGCTTCTTGTTGTGCTCAGATACCCACGAATGAAGAAAGTTGAGCAGCATTCCTGGATTCCCTCTCGCAGCAAGGTAGGTCACATTGATGGCGCCTTCAATGACGGTCCGTCCCAGAACTTCTGAGCTAGCAGGTGACCCCGTTACACTGGCGACTAGCATTGCCTGTGCGTGCTCGTATGTACGGGAGAGCAGATTGAGCAGTGTCTGCGCACGAAAACCCACCGCGGGCGTATCCCAGTCAATGCCGCAAACCACCTCGTACGCCTCCCCCTGAGCGTCGTATATTGCTTCAATCAACGGTGCGGCTTCACTGAGATTGAGAGTCTTGTCGATTTTGAAGGCTTTGCGAAATGTGGTGATGTGATTGGTCATCATGCTAGACATCCTGCTAAGTCAGGGCGATACAGTCCGGCGAAGAGAGTAGCGCAACCCAAAGTCCAGCACGGACTCTCCGACAACAAGCATGTCCGGTACCTTGCTGCTCCTTTGCGAGTGATGCCGTGCTACAGGAGCTCACGCATCTCTCTTCAGACAAAATTATTTCAATGAATCAAGCCCCAGAGCCTCGTGTCACTACCGTGACCTGAGGATCGCCAAGCTACGTCAACGTGTCGTCAAGCACCCGAAGGTACCGCACAGTCGATTTTTCGTAGTCCTCTAGGAGCCGAGATTCAAAGTTCTCTTGTCTGCTATGCTCTTGAATGGAGCTCATGATGCTATCGTCGGTCTTGTGCGTAATTCCGTCATCGATAACATCTTGCGTGACAGCTGCCATGCGTGTCGTGCACTCTGTGACATACGCCAGCTTGGCAATGTCGAGATCACCTTTTCCACCAGAAGGCATACATGGATTAGGAGATGAAAGGTTGCTCACCGGATGAAGATCAATCTCATCGACGTGAATCAGGTCGTCAGCCATATGCTTCCCGAAATATCGGATCAGCTTGAAGTGTTCAACGATCAGTTGTTCACGCCAGCGCCGGTGGAATGCCATATAGTCTGCCCAAGACGACGCCGAAAACTCCTTCCAGCCCTTGTTGTGTGAGGCAATGGTCATTTTGGCTAGTTCATTGTAGCCATCGTTCAACAATCGACTTGTCTCCTGCGCGGTAGCCTGTGCACCATCGATAAAACGCACGCGCTCAGCATGCGCTTCCTGACGACTCAGTTACCAACCTATCCCCCCAACGTCAGGGTAGAGGTGATAAGTGCAGCCGCGACCGGGCCTGCAAAATTCTGCCAATACGAAGCATCGTTACTCATTTCAAATGGTCCTAGACGAGGTGGAAGATATACCCCTTGAAGTTTGCCATGCAAGTTAATACGATTATTTTGCCCTGATACTCAGGGTTCCACCACAACGAGCGATGACCATGGCAACGGGAAAGAAAGCCGCATCTGACGCGGGCAAGATCTTGCGTGATCCGAAGTCGACAAAGAAGGAAAAGGAGGTCGCAGCATCTGACCTAGCACAGCGCAAGGGTCCCGCATCGAACAAGTCCAAACCAAAGAAATAAGCCGCCACGGCACGCCGTGTTGATTGAGGTCCATCCGCACGCTGCGCTGTTTTTCTCTCTCGCAGATTCCCAACCTACACGGCAATCGTAGGTGGCATCCTCCGATCTCCGCTAGCTACCAACCAGCTCTTCAGGATTCGCAATCCGATTCATATGCGCCATGAGATTCGCATATCGGAGAAGCTTATTCGATAGTTAGCAACCTACAGCCCGACCAACGCGTACGGCATAAAGGTAGTCGTCAAATCCTTCTGGACACCATCGATAATTCGCAGGCAGTTTTCAGTTATACAAAAGTAATATATTTGTATGTTTATTTTAATAAATCAAACCTCAACATGATCTCCCTTTTTCGCGAGCCTTGCGGTACGATCTGCGCAAACGATTAACCATATCCAGGGCCGCAGATGTCTTCGTTCTCCTTCGCCGAGATTGCGAAGCAGTTTCTCGCACTTCAAAATAACCGACTGTTCACGATTTCAACGCCTCTCTCCGGCCGCTCAGATCTCGTATTGACCGAGTTCGACTGCAACGAGGGGCTTGGACAGCTGTTTGAAATCAAACTAAAGCTCGCGTCTCAAGACCCAAACATCGAGCTCAAAAAGTTGATCGGCAAACCGATCACGGTCACGCTGCAACTGACCGATGCAATGGCCAGCTCGGAAGAACGTTACTTTCACGGCTATGTCACGGATTTCGAGCATACGGGTACGGACGGCGCTCTCGCGACTTATGAGGCTATCGCTCGCCCCTGGATTGCCTTCATGGATCGTCGGAAGGACATTCGCATCTTCCAGGAAAGGACCGTCGAGGAAATTCTTGACGACGTGCTACAGCGGTATCGGAAATTTGGCGACGTCGAGTTTCGGTTGCGCCAAGCGAGTTTCAAGCGGAGCTACTGCACGCAATACAAGGAAACGGATCTGGCGTTCGTGTTACGCCTCATGCAGGAGGAAGGGCTGTTCTTCTACTTCGAGCACAAGAAGGACGGCCATAAGCTCGTCATCACCGACACATCGACAAACGCCTCGCCGATTTCCGGGCGCAGCCCGATGCTACGCTACTCTACCGACGAGATATTCTCGGACGAACAAGTCGTCACGTCGTTCGTCGCACATCGGCAACTGACGTCAGGCAGCACCACGCTGAAAACCAACGACTACAAGGCGCCAGGCGCGCAGCGCCTCGTCGATGGCATCACCGGCATCAATCAGGGTGACGTCGACAATTATGAAATCTACGACTATCTCGGGGCACACGGGTTTCCGGACAGTAACCGTGGCGAGCAGCTCGCGCGCTTTCGTTCAGAGGCGCTGGCCGCCCACAGCAAGTACTTTTCCGGTGTCAGCGACTGCCGACGCATTGAGCCCGCTCGATATGTCCAGATCGAGGCGCACTACGACCATGAACGAGCACAGCCCGAGGAGCGCCAGTTTCTGGTGACATGGGTCCGACATCGCGGCACAAACAACTATCAAGCACAACCCGGTGTCGCGACCTACACGAACGAATTTCGCTGCATTCGCAAGAAGATTCCGTATCGGCCGCTTTTGACGATCCGCCGTCCGACCATCGTCGGCATTCAGACCGCAATAGTCGTCGGCCCCCCGGGCATGGAAATTTATACAGACGAGCTCGGCCGTGTGAAGGTGCAGTTTCCCTGGGACCGTCTCGGCAATAATGATGAAGGCAGTTCGTGTTGGGTGCGGGTTGCCCAGCCATGGGCGAGCGGCGGCTTCGGAATGATCCAGTTGCCGAGAATCGGTGACGAGGTGGTCGTGGTCTTCGGCGATGGCAATCCTGATCGTCCCCTGATTCTCTCCTCCGTCTACAACGCGCGGAACATGCCGCCCTGGAGCTTGCCAGCGAATGCGACGCAAAGCGGGATTCTGACGCGCTCGAGTACGGGCGGTGACACCAATACGGCGAACGCGCTACGATTTGAAGACAAAAAGGGGCAAGAAGAGGTCTGGCTGCACGCGGAGAAGGATCAGCGCATCGAGGTAGAGAACGACGAGTCGCATTCAGTCGGTGTCAATCGACATAAAACAGTGGGGCACGACGAGAAAGCGGAGATCGGCCGGAACTGGACGCTATCGACGGGCGGCATCAAGTTCGAGACGGTCGGCCTCGCGTCGGTGCAAAGCGTCGGGCTTGGCAAGATGCTCAACGTCGGGCTCGCCTACAACGTGAACGTCGGTGGCTTGCTCCTGCGCAACGTCGCCCTGCAGCTGGCAAGTACGGTCGGGATGAGCCGCACGGATCGCGTGGTACAAGACTGGACCGCGCACGTGGGTCATACCTATGCGGTCACGGTACGCGGCAAGGCGGTGGGAGATGCTGTAAAAAAGGACCAGGAGACGCCCCTGGCCATCACGCCCGACTTCAGCCCGCAGATCCCCGAGCCTGTCGAGAGCGCAGACAGCAACCAGATTCGGATTACGGACAAGGGACAGGCGAGCCTGTCAGGCGCGTCGATCACCCAGTTGATCGGCCCGGGCGGTACCGTTACGATCGACGCATCCGGCATCCACCTCAAGGGCAAGGGCATCTACCTCGAAGGACCGGTCACGCAAAGCGGCGGCAGCGCGACAGGACTGGCGCCCGTGACTGAGGCGGACTGCGCCGAGTGTGCAAAGAAGACGCAATCAGCGCACCCGGTCGACGTAGTGACTGGCCAGAAGCTCTTGAACCTAACGGACTTCACCCTGCCCGGGCGCATACCTATTCAATGGAGCCGCCGATACCGCAGCGCAGATCAACGTACCGGCAGCCTTGGCGTCGCGTGGAAACTGCAATATGCGACCGAAGTTCAACGACAAACGATCGCTGCCGTATCGAAGCTTGTCTATATCGACTTCGACGGGCGACAACTGCATTTTCCGATGCTCGAACCGGGCGACGCACATTTCCATTCGATCGAGAAGTACACGCTTGCGCGGCTCGATGACGGCGAAAACGGACCACGTTATGCAGTTCGCTTTCCGAATGGGATTGTCGAGACCTACGAGCGCCACCCGGTTGATCCATCGCGCTGGCAGCTCCACTTGTACGAGACGCGAGATGGCCAGGCACTCACGCTTTCCTACTCGCCGACCGGTAGCCTGCGTGAAATCCGAAACAACGTCCATACAGTCGCGTGCCGGCACGATGAATTCGGCCGTATCATAGAAGTGCATTGGCTCGATGAGCACGGTGATTCAAAGCGCAAACTCGCCACGTATAGCTACGACGACCGCGGCGATATGATCCAGGCGGTCGATCATGGCAACATGATCTGGCGGTACTCATACCATGAGCACCTGCTCTCGAGCTACGAAACACCGACCGGCGCAACGTTCGTGTCCGAATGGGACGGCGTTACCCCGCAGTCGCGTTGCATACGTACCTACGCCTTCACGCGCGACGACAACGGCAAGCCGCTGATCACACGCGACACGCGATTCGACTATCAAGCTCGGCTGCAGATGACACGCGTGACCAACATGCTCGGAAATACCACGATATACCGGTACAACGGATTGTGGGCGGTGGACCATGTCACGCATCCTGACGGCAGCACCGAGACCACCGAGTTCGACGAAACCGGAAATGTCGTAGGCCGCACCGATGCTCTTGGCCGCACACCCAAATCGGTGTGTGATGCGCAAGGCAATCCGGTTGCCATTCGAGATGCCGCCGGTCACCTGACACGCATCGAGTACAACGAACACAACCTGCCGACGCGAATCACTGATCCCGCCGGTCAGATCTGGCAGCGCGAATACGACGCGAACGGAAATCTGATCAAGGAAGTCGATCCGCTCGGCAACGTGAGCGAAACGGCCTACGAAAACGGCTTGCCGAGCATGCATACAGACGCGCTCGGCAACGTTACGCATCTGCAGTTCAATAATGCAGGCCAGCTGATTGCCCACACCGATTGTTCCGGTTACATCACCCGGTATGCGTATGATGAGTTCGGCCAATTGACTAGTCAAACGACAGCGGTAGGGCAAACAGAAAATCTCCATAACAACGCTGCCGGCAAGCCTACTGCGGTCCAACCAGCTGGGCTTGGCATTTGGAAAACCGAATACAACCAGGCTGGGCGGCCAATCGCGCACATCGATCCGCTCGGCCGAACGACACACGTCACATGGGATGCATACGGCGAACCTGTCGGTGTCCTCGATCCGATGGGTAGCGAGACGAAGTTTGAATACGATGAGCTTGGTCGACTGACCAGTCTAATCAACGCGAAAGACGAACGCTGCACGTTCACCTACGATGCGTCAGGGCGCATCGTTGAGCAGATTGGTTTCGACGGACGTCGCCAGCAGGTCATGTATAACTCCGCAGGCGAGCCGGTTGAGCAAATCGATCACGGTCAGGAAGGCCAACTGCGCATATCAATGCTGTACGACAGTCTCGGCCGCCTGATCGAGCGGCGGCTCGGAGACGGTACGCGTACTACATTGGTTTACGACGAAAGAGGTTTGCTTACGCAGCTGCGTCATCAACCGGCAAACGGCTCTGAGTCACAAGTCACCTACGAGTATGACGCGGCGAGAAGACGAACCGGGGAAGTGCAAGCGCACCACGGTCGGGTCTGGCGGCTCCAGCATCAACTCGACGCTGCCGGCAACCGCAGCGAGACTCTGCTACCCGGCATGGGCATGCTCACCTGGCAGCGCTATGGCACTGGGCATATCCACGGACTGCTGCTGAACGGCGAGCCACTGGCGAACTTCGAGCGCGACGCGCTGCATCGCACGGTCACGACCACCCAAGGCCCGATCGCACAGCTGTTCGATTACACCGACGCCGGCTATCTGAAATCACAACGTCTACAGGACCTCGATGAACGTGGTCAGCCGCGCACGGATCCGCGGCCGTGGCGTACGTGGAAATACGACCCCTCTGGTCAACTGACGCAGCAGGCCGATGCATGGCGCGGTATGCGCCATTATCGATATGATCAGCTTGCTCGATTAACAGGCGTCACTCGCACGCCTGGCGAGGCGAAACTTCGAGTTTCGAGCGAAACGTTCCACTACGATTCGACCGGAAATCTGTTTGCACGTGTCGCTGATGAAATCGAAGGCGACAATCCGACAGTTGAACACTTCACGCACGGAAATCGGTTGTCTCAGTTCGTAGACACCAACGGCGATAAGCGTTCGCAGCTCGCATTCGCATACGATGGGCACGGAAATCGGGTCAGCCAATCGATACAGCAAATCCGCGAGAGCGTTACGCCTGCACCACCACTCAAACTACTTGATCGAGTGTTGTCGAGACAGAGTGAAACTCAATCCATCCGTACCGCCGAAACGACAGCAGCGATGACAACACGCTACCGATACGATGGTGCACATCAGCTCGCAAGCATCGAGCACGCGGACGGCAGTCAAACCGAATACCACTACGACGCAATCGGACGGCGCATTGCAAAGATCCACAAGCCGGCGCGCGAAACGCCGCGTACAACGCTTTTTGTTTGGGACGGCGACTGGATGCTACAGGAGATCCGCGCGGGTGCGTCACCACGCGAGGATGTTGCCATCACTTACATCGCACACCCTGACCATTCCGGTCCATTAGCGAAACTGGAGGGTGGCAAGCGCTATCATTTCCTCAGTGATCATCTGGGCACACCGCAAGAACTGGTAGATGACGATCGGAAAGTTGTGTGGGCGGTGGATCTGAATGCCTACGGCGGTGCACCTACACATATCGTAGATGAAATCGACAATCCGATCCGGTTGCCCGGGCAGTATCACGATCTGGAATCGGGGCTGTACTACAACCGTCACCGATACTTTGATCCGCAGATTGGACGGTACGTTAACCAAGATCCGATCGGAATTTACGGCGGGGTCAATTTCTACGCATATGCTGCGGGAAATCCGCTGAGCTATACAGACCCGCGCGGCCTCGACAACCCGGGCATGGGGCCCTATAGCGTGCGTCCGAATCAATATGGTGCTTATCCAGATAAGAACGGAATTTATCCTCTCGCCCCAACAGGCAGCAAATGCGTCCAGAATTTCTTGCGCGCCAACTACGGATCGACCGGAGCGTGGGTAGCGAATGCAGGCAACATCCAACAGTACATCCCAAGCATGAATGAAGGATACGTTGAATCGCTTAAGACTGCGGGTGAAGTTGGTGCAGAAAAGCTAACCCTTACGAAAGGACCCGGCCTTGTTGGAAGGGCCATAAGTGGCATTTTCCCAGCGACTGCTGGCGTCTTAGGTACAGTCTCGTCATTTCTTTCCGGAGCAGCTGAGTTGGCCGGCGCGGTCTTCACTCCGTTTGGCACGGCTGCAATGGATCAGGCTCAGCACGCTTGCACGTGTCCCAATTCAGCATTCAAGAAATGAGAAACCAATGCCATTGATTACCATGCAACGAAGCCGATATTTCCCGGATGCCATGGGTTTGCTTGTCCTCATGATCCTTGTGGCGATCCTGTCGACTTTTGTATCGGCCTCCGAAATTTCCCGCCCCTTGTGGGTTCCCATCTATGCCGCTTGGGCTGCGAGCGCGATTTTTGTCTGGCGTAAGGTTGAACCGGAAACGAAACCTTGGCTCATGATCGGATTGTGTTCGATAGGTGGCGCTCTTCTATGGTACGTCGTGAGCCGAACTGCCAGTCACTGGATATTTGGGGCCACGGAATCCGAGCTTTCCAAAGTCTTCGACCTACTGGTTGCACTGATACTTTCCCCCGGTCTGACGTTTGTTGCGATTGCTGGTTGGGTTCGTGCGGTTATACGGCGGAAACAAGGTTGATCTCGCTCAATGTGCAACTTGTTCACCCGGCCCGCCCAAGGAGCCTATTTGACGGGTGGTCGGATCGGTATGAGATCAATTCACACTTGAACCAATAAGACAGGGCGCCATCGCATGCCACCGCTCTCCATTGCTGAGATCGCGAAGCAATTCTTTGCGTTACAGAACAACCGGTTGTTCACGATCAAGACGCCGCTGTCGGGCCGGTCCGAACTCGTGCTCACGGAATTCACGTGCGAGGAAGGCTTGGGTAAACTGTTCGAGACCTGGCTCACACTGGCCTCGCAGGATCCGAACATCGAACTCAAGAAGCTGATCGGTAAGCCCGTCACGATCACCCTGCAGCTTACCGACGCACTCGCCAGCAGCGACGAGCGATACTTTCACGGCTATATCACGGACTTCGAGCACATCGGCACGGATGGCGGCCTCGCCCGATACAAGGCAATCGCCCGTCCTTGGATCACGTTCATGGACCGTCGGCAGGACATACGGATCTTCCAGGAACAGACGGTCACCGACATCCTCGGTGCAGTACTGCAGCCCTATCGGAAATTCGGCGACGTGGAGTTTCGCCTGCAGAAACCGACTGTCAATCGCAGTTACTGCATTCAGTACAAGGAAACAGACCTGACGTTTGTACTGCGGCTGATGCAGGAGGAAGGACTGTTCTTCTACTTCGAGCACGCGAAGGATGCCCACAAGCTGATCATCAGCGACACATCCGTCGATGCGAAGCCGATTGCCGGACGCAGCGCGAGCTTGCGCTACTCGACAGACGAAATTCTCGACGACGAACAGGTGATCACCGCATTCGCGGCACGTCGACAATTGACCTCCGGAAGTACGACGCTCAAGACCGTCGACTACAAAGCCCCAGCAGCGCAACGGCAGGTTCAAGACGACACCGGTATCAATCAGGGTGACGTAGAAAATTACGAAGTCTACGACTACCTTGGCGCACATGGCTTCCCTGACAGTAGCAGAGGCGAGCAACTCGCCCGCTTTCGGAGCGAGGCACTCGCTGCGCATAGCAAGATTTTTGTCGGCAAAAGCTACTGCCGTCGCCTCACACTCGGCCATTACATCCAGGTCGAAGACCACTACGATCACGAACGAGTCCAGCCCGAAGACCGGCAGTTTCTTCTAACCTGGATTCGACACCACGGCACAAACAACTATCAGGCTAAACCTGGAGTTGCGACTTACACGAACGAATTTCGGTGCATCCGTAAGAAGATCGCATTTCGGCCGTTGCAAACGATCCCGCACCCGGTCATTCATGGCATCCAGACTGCTGTCGTGGTCGGCCCTAAGGGGGACGAAATCTACACGGACGAACTCGGCCGAGTAAAAGTCCAGTTCCATTGGGACAGACTGGGTAAGAAAAACCAGGCAAGTTCTTGTTGGATTCGCGTTGCCCAACCATGGGCAAGCGGCGGTTTCGGGATGATTCAGTTGCCCAGAATCGGCGACGAAGTGGTCATTGTATTCGGTGACGGAAATCCCGATCGGCCTCTGATCATCTCGTCCGTCTATAACGCGCAAAACATGCCGCCGTGGCAACTTCCGGCAAACGCGACACAAAGCGGGATTTTGACCAGATCTACCACGGGTGGAAGCTCCGACACCGCGAACGCACTGCGCTTCGAGGATAAAAAGGGGCAAGAAGAAGTCTGGTTACATGCCGAGAAAGATCAGCGCATCGAAGTCGAAAACGACGAATCGCACACGGTTGGTAACGATCGCGGCAAATCGATCGGCAACGACGAGAACGCGACGATAGGTCGAAACTGGACACTTTCTACGGGTGGCGTCAAATTCGAGACGGTCGGCCTCGCGTCCGTGCAAAGTGTCGGACTCGGGAAAATGCTCAACGTCGGGCTCGCCTATAACGTCAACGTTGGTGGCCTGTACCTGCGCAATGTCGCGCTGCAGATGGCCAGCACCGTCGGACTGAGCCGAGTCGATCGAGTGGTGCAGGATTGGACTGCGCACGTCGGGCACACATACACAGTGACTGTGCGCGGTAAAGCAGTCGGAGATGCAGTAAAACAAGATCAGGCAAACCCGCTCGATATCTCGCCCGACTTCAACCCCGAGATTCCAGGCCCGGTTCAAAGCTCAGACAGCAATCAGATAACGATTACCGACAAGGGACAGGCAAGCCTTTCCGGATCGTCGACTGCACAGCTAATTGGCCCTGGTGGAACGGTCACGATCGATGCAGCGGGTATCCATCTAAAAGGCAAAGGCATATATCTCGAGGGTCCAGTTACGCAAAGCGGCGGCAACGCAAGGAGCCTCGCAGCCGTCACCGAAGCGGACTGTGCGGAGTGCGCAAAAAAAACGACCAGTGCGCACCCGGTTGATGTAGCAACTGGCCAGAAGCTGCTCACACACGACGATTTTGTGCTGCCAGGACGAGTACCGATCCGATGGAACCGGCGTTACCGTAGTGCGGACCAGAGGACAGGAAGTCTAGGCATCGCATGGAAGTTGAGCTATGCAACGGAAGTGCGTCGCGTGACTATCGCCGACACGCTGAAGCTTGTTTACATTGACTTCGATGGTCGGCAACTGCAGTTCCCTCTGCTTGAAGTCGATCAGGATCATTTTCATCCGATCGAGAAATTCACTCTCTCGAGACTGCCCGATCACGACGATCGAGAAGTCTACAGCGTGCGATTCCCGAACGGAACCATCGACTCATACGAAGCACATCCGCAAGAGCACGATCGGTGGCTGCTACGACAGCGTGAGACACGCGATAAACAATTTCTCGCCTTTACATACACGCAGACCGGCAGCCTGAGCGAGATTCGCAACAACTGCCATACCGTAGTAGCCCGCCACGACGAACGTGGACGGATCGTTGAAGTTCACTTGGCCGACGAGCACGGTAATTCCGAGCGGAAGCTGGCCACATATCAGTACGACGAACACGGCGATCTAATCAAGGCGGTTGACCGCGGCAACGAAGTCTGGCGATATCAATATCACCATCATCTGCTGACAAGATACGACACACCAGCCGGAGCTACGTTTATCGCCGAGTGGGATGGCGATACTCCACAAGCGCGCTGCATACGCACTTACGCATACGCACCGGACCGGGATGGAAACAAGGTCGTCTCTCACGATACGCGTTTCGACTACCAACCTGTCACCCGCATGACACGTCTTACGGACGCACTCGGAAATGTCACGACCTATCGACATAACGGCCTCTGGGCCGTCGATCAAGTCGTACACCCCGACGGGAACATCGAGGCCACCGAATTCGACGAGACCGGCAATATTGCGGCCAGAACTGATGCGTTGGGACGACGTACGGAAACGATCAGCGATGCCACCGGAAATCCGATCGCGATCCGTGACGCTGCTGGCAATTTGACTCGAATCGAATATAACGAGCAAAACCTGCCGATCCGCATCACCGACCCGGCTGGCCAGATTTGGCAGCGCGAATACAGTGCTGACGGCCTCCTGATCAAGGAAATTGATCCGTTAGGAAACACGTCCAGCACGGAATATCAAAACGGCCTGCCTGTGACGCGTACAGACGCGCTCGGAAACATAACCCGGACGCAGTGGAACAACGCAGGTCAACTGATCGCAAGCACCGACTGCTCGGGGCACACGACTCTCTATGGCTACGATGAACTGGGCCGACAAACGAGTCAGACGAACGCGCTCGGACAAACCAGCAAGTTCTACGGCAACGCCGCAGGCAAACCAACGTCCGTGCAACCCGCCGGACTGGGCACCTGGAAAACTGAATACGATGCCGCCGGCAATGCGAAAGCTTACATCGATCCATTGGGCCAAACAACGCGCGTATCGTGGAATGCCTTTGGGCAGCAGACCGGGGTCGTTGATCCGGTCGGAGGCACCTACGTTTTCGAATACGACACTCTCGGTCGAGTGATCTCGCTAACGAATGCCAAGGGCGAACGCGCACTGCTCCGTTACGATGCGCGTAACCGCGTCAGCGAGCAGATTGGGTTTGACGGTCGTCGCCAGCAATACCAATACAACAGCGGCGGTGAGTTGGCTGAGCAAATCGATCATGGGCGCGATGGTCAATTGCGCACGACACTACTCTACGACGCCCTCGGACAAGTCATCCAGCGTCGATTGAGCGATGGGACGCGCTCCAGCTTTGTCTACGACTCCCGGGGCTTGCTAACGCAGGTTCACCACAAACCTGCGATTGGCGAACCATCGCAGATCACATACGAGTACGACGCAGCCGGGCGTCGTACTGCTGAGGTTCAATCCCACCACGGTCGCGTATGGCGATTGCAGCACCGCCTGGATCCGTCCGGGAATCGAAGCGAAACCCTATTGCCAAGCATCGGAACGCTTACGTGGCAACGATACGGAAGCGGTCACATTCACGGGATGCTGCTCAACGGTGAGCCGCTCGCGAGTTTCGAACGGGATGCGTTGCATCGAACGACCCAGGTAATTCAAGGACCTGTTGCGCAACTGTTCCAGTTCAACGAAGCAGGACTCACCGTCGCGCAGCATCTTCTGGATCTCGACGAGCACGGTCGATCGCATACGGAACCGCGTCCTTGGCGCTCATGGCAATACGATGCAGCAGGGCAGCTCACTCACGTCTCCGACGCATGGCGCGGGGAACGACACTATCACTATGATCCACTCACACGACTAACCGGCGTCACATGCCAATCGGGCGACACCCAGCGGGCAGCAATAAGTGAATCGTATCGTTACGATCCGGCAGGGAACCTGCTCGAGCAGACGCGTGCGGATGGTACACAGGTTGCAGTAGAGGACTCCGCAAGCTCTCCCGCAGCAATCGGTGATCGCCTTGCCAGGTTCATCGCTACCAATGGGATCTCTCGATCGCAGCTCGACTTTTCCTATGATGGACACGGGAATCGTGTTGAACGGACGACACGAGACGTGCGGGAAAAGGTGGAAGCTCCGCCCACGCCCAGATTGCTTGGCAAACTGCTGTCTCGCAGCGATGATCCTGTTCCAGTCGCGGCAGCAAACTCCGCGGCAACACGTTACCGTTACGACAGCGCTCACCAACTCATCAGCATCGAGCATGCTGATGGCGGTAAAACCGAGTATCGCTACGATGCGCTCGGTCGCCGTATAGCAAAGATAGATACGCCTGCGGGACAGACATCGAGCACGACACTGTTCGCTTGGGATGGCGATTGGATGCTGCAGGAGATTCACGCGGGATCAGTTTCGCGCGACGACACGCTCGTTACATATGTTGCACATCCTGATCACGGGGGGCCGCTGGCACGCATTGCGCAAGGCAAGCGGTATTACTATATGAACGACCATCTCGGCACACCGCAAGAACTGTACGACGACACCCGCAAGGTTGTATGGGCAGTTGACTTTGACGCATATGGTCGGGCTCGTGAGCACATTGCAAGTGAGGTCGACAATCCAATACGCTTTCCAGGCCAATTCCGCGACAAGGAATCTGGGCTGTACTACAACCGGTATCGGTACTACGATCCGGAAATTGGACGGTACATCACACCAGATCCCATTGGCCTTCGAGGCGGCGGCAATGTCTACGCGTACGTAAACGGAAAGCCGACGCAGCGAATTGATCCGCTGGGCCTCAACGGCACACTAGGCGTGACCTGGGGCGGAATCGGTCAGGCAGCAGCAGCTGAAGAAGTGTTGGGCGGTGGTCCAGAGGATCCGATAGCAGATATCGTGGCCGGTGTGACGATCATCGGCGGCGCTGCAATCATTGGGGGCGGTGCGCTCTACAATGCCATAACTGGCAGCAGCTCGCAGAGCCAAGCGAAAGCAAAACCGGCTACAGATGCAGCGCCTTGTCCGAACGATCCATGCAAGCAGTTGAACGACGAGGTGAACCGCGCAAAAGATGTCGTCGGCAAACTCGGCGGGTGTACACCGGCTATGAGAGGTTACGACTTGACGGTCCGTTACAACGCTTGGCTTGGTCTTGCGAAGGCGAGGTCACAACGCGAGCAACGGTGTTGGAACGGTGGAGACCAAGGCCACCAACAAGCAATGGCAGATGCATGGGCGATGGTAGGAAAATGCAAACAGCTGATGACGGGCGTTTAGTGATGGAACGTATTAGACAAGCTTTTTCCGAAAGGAAGAGGCCGATGTCGGTCGTTCCAACAGTCTCACCGGACACGAACGACTACTACGACGCATTACACTTCTCAAACCTGCTCTGGGACGAGACGACTGCTTACGACTGGACAAAGTACTCGGATGCTATCTACAGATTTACTCCCGAAGCGTTCTGCTACTTTTTGCCCGGTATCATGCGCGTCTCGATCGAAGACAATCAGGTCACGTTGACGGTCATCGAGAGTTTGATGGGGTCGCTGGACAGGTCGCCGGTTGTGGAATACTGGGATGACTATTTTCTGCAGCGCTGGCCCAAGCTGACAGACATCGAGTGTGATGCGGTGATCGAATGGCTTCTGTGGCTCAACGAACATCCGCTATCGCCATTCTCGGAAGATACGATCCTTCGAGCGTGCGAAACTTTGGAACTGGTAAAGAAGCATCGGACGGAGTAGCAGTCACATGAAGGCTATTGTTCGCAAGGGCGATTTGACGGACCACGGCGGTGTTGTTCTAGAGGGCTTCTCTGGTGCCGACTTTAGTGGCAGACCTGCCGCCGGACTCGGCCATATGGTGTCCTGCCCAAAGTGCGGCGGTATATATCCCATCGTCCAAGGCTCAAATCAGTATTCGATCGAAATGAGGCCTGTCGCGCTGGACGATATGAAGACGGCGTGCGGCGCCGCATTAATTGCCAGTCAACAGCAATTTTTGGCGAGTGAGTGATAAGGGTACCTATCAACAGTCGATTGATGATGTGTATTAGCCGGAACTCGATCTGACAGGTAGTCGGGCCGTTAGAGAAGAAGCGGTCAATGAGGAATGAGTTTCTCCTGGCGAGTTCCAGTGAATCGAGGACGGTGCGCATCGGCGTCTTGCCGTAACACCATCGCCCCTGATGCTCGCGTTCATTGTTGTACTGATCGAGCCGCGCATCAAGATCGGTCTGCAAGGCATCAACCGATTTGTAGATCTTCTTGCGGAAGGCGACACGATAGAACTCGTTGAGCATGGTCTTGTGCAGTCGCCCGACGATCCCGTTGGCCTGCGGCGACTTGGCCTTCGTGCGAGTGTGATCGATGTCTTCCACGGCCAGATACAGCTCGTATTCGTGATGCTCGGGGTTGCCGCAGTATTCAGTGCCGCGATCCGTCAGCACGCGCAGCAGCGGAATGCCGAAGCTGTCGAAGAATGGGACGACACGATCGTTCAGCAGGTCGGCCGCCGGCACCGGAGCCGGCAAATCATCAGTACGACTCCGATGATTTCTTCACTGCCGTGAAGGCAGGGAATTTCCCGTCGGTCAGCTTCTTGAAGGCACCAGCGGCACAGGACGGTCATGCAGGCTATTCCGCCCCGCTCGACGAGCAGGCGTTCGTGACGAAGGTCGTCAACTTCCTGTAGCAGCAGCCCGACTGGCCAAACACCGCGATGATCGTCACCTATGACGACTCGGACGGCTGGTGCGACCACGCCTATGCGAGCCCGATCCGCGCGTCGTTCGTAAGCCCCCGGTAAAGGCACCGAGGCTCGTGAGGTACCGCTGATCAAGCCGCGGCGAGCGACCAGCGATGCGGAAGCAGCGACGCGATGTCGTCGGCACGATGCGTGGGCAGTCGGGTGAGCACGTCTTTCAGGTAGGCGTACGGATCATGGCCGTTAAGCTGCGCCGACCGGATCAGGCTCATGATCGCGGCTGCACGTTGCCCCGCGCGCAGTGAGCCGGCGAACAGCCAGTTCGAGCGGCCAGTCGCCCATGGTCGAATCTGGTTCTCCAGCCAGTTATTGTCGATGGGCACGTGCCCGTCATCGAGATAGCGCGTGAGCGCTTCCCAACGCTTCAGGCTGTAGTCGAGCGCCTTCGCGATCGCCGATCCTTCGGCAACGAGCTTGCGCTGGGTCACCATCCAGGCGTGCAACGCATCGGCAACGGGCCTGGATCGCTGCTGGCGGATGGCCTGTCTTCGATCAGGCTTCAGTTCGGCGACGTCACGCTCGACGTCGTAGAGTGCGCCGAAGTATTTCAGCGCCTGCTCGGCGATCTGGCTCTGGTGGTTGACGTGCAGCTCGTAGAATTTCCGGCGCGCGTGAGCGACACATCCGATTTCCGTGATGCCCAGTTCGAATCCAGCCTTGTAGCCGCCATAGTCATCGCACATGAGCTTGCCACGCCACACACCCATGAACTTTCGGGCATGTTCGCCGGCACGGCTGCCGGCGAAGTCGTAGACCACGGCCTTCAGATCGGCGAATGGCGTCGTGCTGTACGCCCACAGGTAAGCCCGATGCGTCTTGCCCTTGCCGGGCGACAGCATCTGCACCGGCGTCTCGTCGGCGTGCAGCACGTCGCGCTGCAGGAGCGCTTCGCGAAGCGCATCGACCAGCGGTTGCAGCCGTACGCCGCAGATGCCGACCCACGCGCCGAGCGTCGATTGCGGGATCGCCAGGCCCGCGCGAGCAAAGATGCGTTCCTGCCGATACAGCGGCAGGTGGTCGCCATATTTGGCAACCAGCACCTGCGCCAACAGCCCGGTGGTCGGGATACCCTTGTCGATGACGTGAGGCGGGACCGGTGCCTGGATCAGGGTCCCGCAGTGCCGACAGGCCCACTTGCCGCGGATATGCCGCTCGACTGTGAACACGCCTGGCGCATAGTCCAGCTTCTCGCTGATGTCTTCGCCCACGCGCTCCCGCTGGCAACCGCACTGGCACGTGGTGTCTTCCGGCTCGTGATGGATGTCCGTACGCGGCAGTTTCGATGGCAAGGGCACACGCTTCGGCTGTTGCCCAGGCCCAGCGGCACGCGTGGCCGGTTGAAGCTGTTCGAGCTCGGCTTCCAGTGCCGCCAGGTCTGCATCGATCGCCTCGTCGAGCAGGCTCATCTGTTCGGTATCAAGCTGCTCGCTGCGTTTGCCGAACTGCAGGCGCTTGAGCACGGAGAGTTCGTGCGTCAGTTGATCGATACGCGTTTGACGGTAGTGCAGTTCACGCTGCGTCTCGCCGACCTGGGTCATCAACTGAGCGGCCAGTGTGCGCAGTTGCTCCGGGCTAAGGGCATCGAGGTCGGCGGGCAGGTTCATACGGCCCAGTCTGCCAGAGCCGGCACCGCCACGGAAGCGAAACTGTTTACGGCACCGACGACGCGTTACACCACGCAGATGACGTGATCGTGCGTCAGGGTCTGCCACGGCAGCCCCGTCACGAGCGCCCGCAACTGTTCGGGATTCAACGCGACGGCGATTGCTTCGTGGCCGTTCGTCCAGACGAACCGGCCCTTGTTCAGACGACGCGCAGCCAGCCAGATTCCGAAGCCGTCATAGACGAGTACCTTCATGCGCGTCGAATGCTTGTTGGCGAACAGGTAAGCATGGTGAGGGCGCGCTGCGCCGAACACCTTCACCACACGCGCCAGAATCGTATCGGCGCCGGCACGCATATCCAGCGGTTCGGTCGCCAGCCATATCGCGTCGATGCGGATCACCGCAGCCATCCCTGCAACCAGAGCGCACAATCACTGGCCGACGATAACGGCCAACGCACGGTCACCGTCGCCGCACCCCGACGTACCTCGATCTGGATCTCCGTCGCCCCAGATGCAGCCCCGCACGTCTCAAGCTGTAACGGCACAAACTCTGCCGATGGCGCGCTCATCGACTTGCGGGCAGCTTCGGCCGCATCCCGTTCTTCCTGGGCGGCCACCCAGCTTCGCAGCATGTTGGCATTCAGGCGGTAGTGCAGCGCTACCGCCGCGATCGACACGTTTGGCTGCATCGCCGCACGGATCACCTGTGCCTTGAACTCCTTGCTGTGCCGCCGACGTCGCGTCGGTTGCACAACCTCCTGCATCACCTCGGTCTCATCCATCGTGTACATCTGTCCATTAAAAATTTAGATGGACACGATCCTCGCCTTCGCGCCTAACGCGATCAAGATGACTTCCCCGGGTGCTTACCGTCGTTCGACGCCGTCGGCCAACTGAACGGCAACGGCAAGTGCGGCGCGGGCAAGGCCAGCGCTGGCGTGAACGGCAGTCCGGTGAACGGGCGCTGTGGCCCGGGCGTGCGGATTCCGTTCGTCGTGATCTCGCCGTACGCGAAGCAGAACTATGTCGACCACACGATGCTCGACCAATCGTCCGTCGTGCGCTTCATCGAGGACAACTGGTTCGGCGGCCAACGCATCGGCGGCGGTTCGTTCGACGCGACCGCAGGCGACTTGCGCGGGTTGTTCGACTTCACGTCGAAGCCGAACACGACGCCGCTATACCTAGATCCAATGCTCGGCACCGCGCTGAGCTCGGTGCCGATGAACTAATCGCCAGCGTCTCTAGGCCGGCGCACGATGCACCGGCTGTCCCGTTTTCACGTCTCGCGCACGTCCACACTTGCCCCTTGCACGACAACGAGGCACTCCACGTTTTCTTGCCCTCCCGCACATGACGCCGACGCTGCCCCAGCTTCACGAAGACCAAGCCGTCGGCGTCAACGATGCGAAAGCCAATCAGGGCCGCACGTCGTCGCCGCCACGCTTCACTCAAGGTTCGCTACTCGACGCCATGCGGCACGTTCACCGACTGGTCGATGATCCGGAGGAAAAGAAGAAGCTCCGCGTGCTGGACGGCATCGGACGCAGTGCGACGCGCGCAGCGATCATCGAAACGCTGCTCAAGCGCGGCTCCATCGTGCAGAACGGCAAGACTATCACGGCCTCGGCGCTGGGGCAGATCCTGGTCGACGCGCAACCCCAGACGCTTACCGACGACGGACTAACGCCGTGTTGGGAAAAGCTGCTCGACGGCATCGCCGAGGGCCGCGTGCCACTGCCGGTCTTCGAGGCGAAGATGGTGGAAACGCTGCGCAAGCTGGTCGACACGGCCAAGGCCGCCAAGCTGCCGCTTCCTCCACCCGGGTGCGAAGCGAAACCGCGGGCATCGGACAAGCCGGTGCCGAAGAGCGCGAAGCCGTGCCCGAAGTGCGGCAAGGGGCACATGGTTCAGAAAACCTCCAAGGCCAGCGGCAAAACGTTCATGACATGCACGGCCTGGCCGGCGTGCGATCACCAGGAGTGGAAAAAGTGATCACACAACCCGGTGGCAACAGCGGTCTCTAGATCTTCCCTGATTTCGTGGGAATGCTCGGCAGTTCCTGAGGCGGATTAGAGCCGCAAACTACTTGCATCGAGATACAAACTTGCTGCCATGCCCGACGCCGTTCGGGATCTCGCTCTCGGTGAAAAGGACAATCCTGCTCTCGACCACAACTGACGAGCGGGCAGTTCCACAACGGGCAAGTGGTCGTCGCCGTGGCATTGGGGGGAAGCTTCGCCATATGGTTACATCCGTTGTTGGTTACTATTCATCCAGAACTTTCTCGCCCGCAGCATTAGCCGCGCGCGTGTCGCGCCGAGGCCGAAGCTGTATCGGGAAACAGCCGCTGCATGAACAAGGAATCCCCACTGCCCGTTACCACGAGTTGGTTGGTCGACCGCGTGGCAGCGATGTAGAACAAACGGGCTTCCTGTTCCAGGTCGTCCTCCGCCGCCGACAATAGCCCCACGCCCGGGATAGCGACGAACGGGTATTCCAGACCTTTGCTGGCGTGCATGGTGAGGACGGTTACCATGTCGGCTGTTGGCGAGTACGCCTTCTTGTTTTGCTGCTGCCACTGGTAGGGAATCTTCGCTCTTTCCAGCGCGTCGACGCAGACTTGGCCAACCGACTTGGTTCGATGCACAACTGCCATGTCCTGCCACGCGACACCTTGCTGATACGCCTGAGCCAGACGTCGAGCGATTTCGGAGGCCTCGTCCCGAAGCGACGGCAACTTGATCAGCAACGGTCGAGGCCCTTCCCGTCCGCAACTGACCGGACGGATCAACGGTACCCCATCGTCGTCGGTCACCTTCGGGTCGAGGATGTCTTTCGCGATCAGCGCGGCCAGTTCGAGGATCTGCCGCGTATTGCGGTAGTTGATCTTCAGGATCGTCGTTCGCCCCTGGGCCTGAACGCCAACGCTCTTAAAACTAAATCCGCGATGGCTCGATCGGTTGAAGATCGACTGCGCATCGTCGTACAGCACCAGCAAATGGTTGCTGTCCGGCGACACCATTTGCACCACGAGTTTGAACCAGGCCGGTTCGAAGTCGTGCCCCTCGTCGATCAGAATCGCGCCGTACTGCGCCGCCGGAATGTGGCCGCGATCGACGCATTCGATGACACGTTGAACCAGTGCTGGAAAGAAATCGGCGCCCTGTTCCGCTGGCAGGGACTGGTGATACGTGATCAACTGGTTTCGGCACCAGCCATGAAAACTACGGGCGTCGACCTTTCCGTTCAACCCCTTCGCATCCATCCAGCTCTTCAGCCGCTTGGACAGCGGTTCGCTGAAGCAGAGGATCAGGATAGGCTTTTCCGAGCGGCTCGCCAAATACTCGGCCCGGTATCCAAGGATCATCGTCTTGCCTGAGCCCGCGACACCGTGAATCACACGGTGACCGTCCCCCAGACTGCGCGCAAGCTGTTCCTGCTGAAGATCCATCACCGCCATGATGTCCGGGAGTTCTGGTTTCTGCTCGAATAACGTCTGCTGCTGGGGTGTTATTCGAATTTCGGGGAATAGGATCCACCGAATGCGATCGATTTGCGGTACCGTCAGCTTTTCGCGGAACTGATACTTGAACATCTGCCACAGTCGCTGCTGAAATTGTTCCGTGTCGACCGCTTCGGTCATTTCATCGGAGCAGATCACGCGGCTCGGATCGATCGCATGATCGAGCCCACCGTCCATGAACTGCTTGCGAGTCATGTTCGGCAGCACCACGCCATACGTCCAAGGGAAACGCAGTTTCCCTTGATGGGAATGTCCCGTCGGATGTACGAGCTGCGGATCCCGCTGAAGCGCGTCGATGATTTCCAGCGTGTAACCCCTGGCTTGTTCAAGTGGGTTGGCGACCGCTTTCGGGCCGTGTTCCCCCAAGATCTGCCACTCGCTGGGATCGACCTTCAAAATCGTGGACGGTTTCCAGTCCTTTACCTCAAGGACCAGCAACCCGCGCTGCGGATGCAAAATCACAAAATCCGGGTAGGACTGCATCGACCCGACACGCACGTCGTACCAGATCAGGTAATCGCTCTCCAGTTTCTGTTCAAGTCGCTCAGCAAGTCGTCGTTCCCCAGCTTGCATTTTCCCCACGCACGAGGAAAACGACGGGACGATTGTGGCCATACTCGGAATAATCGATTTATTGGAATACTGCCAATCTACCACGCTCTGATCTACTGCGATGGCCGAATATAACCCGCCTACCATTCCGGCATTTTCTTCGAAGGCACATTGGCACAGGCCTGCGCCTGCACCAATGATGTGATCGATATCGGCGGCAAGCAACGACTATGTCCGCCACCCAGTACCGGACGCAATGCACGTTCCGGAAGTCTATTGATTCGACAATGGCACCGCCGACCTTGATCGGCGACTCCAATACTCAGAATACTGCGCGGAAGAGCCAATGGAGCCCTGCAGCCAGAACAATCGATGCGGGCAGTGTCAGTACCCATGCCAAAAGCAGGCTGCGTACCGTATTCCATTGCCGGCCCAAGCCATTGGCCGCCATGGTGCTGGACGCCGCCGCCGTTGCGCAACGCGCCTGCTCTGGAATCACTTCGAGTTGTTTGCTCGCCTCGACGCCGATCGCCACGAGGGCATGGCCGTCGTGCGCGCAGAATCGTTCAGACTTGGGTAGCTCGTGCCGCACGACCTCGCGTGGCAGGTTTAGATCGAGCGGTTTGCGCCCACGCTTGCCGCGCGTGTGAGCCGCGACCGATGTGCCTGAAACGTCCTCGCGCGTGGCCAATATGTGGCTCATGCCATCGCAGGCATGTCACTTACGACGAACGCAGCTGGAAGGAGACCTGGCCGAGCTACGTCCTGCGTAGCTTAGCGTTAGCCGTTCGCGCTCCCCGCCCCTCTCTCTGCCGATAAGCGCTCGAAGTGAAGTGGCGGTTGCGTGTCCTCAGTGCGGCAACAACGACGCGATGATGTCGATCTAACATTGCGTCAAAATCCCACACTGCCAAATATTGACCCGCCGATTCCCGCAGAGCGAGTCAGATCTCATCCCCAACGCGTGGGACGCCGCCTTTTATTCAAAGACAACCTATTGAGACTGCGGACATCTTTTTTGAGAAACAACAACAACAAGCCGTGGCGCTACCGAGCACGCTCACAAGGCCCCCGTACCGGCAATCGTCAACCAAACTGTACCGGTACTGTACAGAAAACCGTCGCTAAACTGACCTCCATCCCAGTCCAGAACAGAATGGAGAATCCGCGATGGAATTCCTCACCCTGAGCGCGCTGCCCGCCGGCATGCTGTTTGCGCTCGTCACGTCGATCACGCCTGGCCCGAACAACACGATGCTGCTCGCATCCGGCGTCAATTTCGGTTTCCGCCGCACCGTGCCGCACCTGTTCGGCATCAGCACCGGCGTCGCGATCCTGATGCTCTGTGTCGGCTTCGGCCTCGGCGAAGCATTCAAGCGCCTGCCGCTGCTCTATACGATCCTCGAAGTCGCGAGCGTCGCGTACCTGCTGTACCTCGCGTGGCGCATCGGCACGTCGGGCGAAGTGAAGGCACACGGCGGCAAGCCGCGGCCGATGACGTTCATCGAAGCCGCCGCTTTCCAGTGGATCAATCCGAAGGCATGGATGATGGTGCTGACCGCCGCGACGACGGTCCGCCTGTCCGGCGACTACGGGATGAACGCCGCGTGGATGGCCGTCGTATTCATTCTGATCGGCTTTCCGTGCATCAGCCTGTGGGCCGCGTTCGGGCTCGGCCTGCGCCGCTTCCTGTCGAATCCCCGCGCGCTGCGCCTCTTCAACGTGACGATGGCCGTACTGCTGATCCTGTCGCTGTACCCCCTGATCGCGCACCTGCTGCCGCAGTGAGCGCTCACGGCGCGCCCGTTGAGATTCGTGCCATGCAGGCGTACCCTTTTGGTACGGGCGCGCGCAACCGCTTCGCCGGTTGCGCCGCTGCTGCCGGGAGAGTGCCGATGAAGCCACTGCTGAGGGCGGGTGAACACATCGAGGGGATGCACTGGATCGCCGAGTATCGCCCGCTCACGCACGAGATTCGTGTGTTGCGCGAAGACATCGAGATCGGCATCTATTGCGCGCCACCGACGATGTTCGGCGAAGAGGAAGACATGGGCGCCGCGAACCTCTCCGATCATCGCAGCCGGGAGGCTGCGCTGCGCGCGTATCTGCGCAACTTCGTGAAGGAACACGACGCGGAAGAATAACCGGCGGCCCGACGGCCGCCGTTCGGCGGGCCGGCGCATCGCACCGGCCCGCGCGTCGCTCAATGCCCGAGCGATTCGATCTTGCCTGCCGGCTGCGTCACGCCATGCGGCCGCGCCATCTGCTTGATCAGCAGCGCGACACACGCGAGCAAGCCCGCGACGGCGATCGTCGCGAACACGCCCGCAAACGAGACATGCCGGCGCGTCAGCTCGGCGACAAGGAACGATCCCGCAATCCCGCCGAAGCGGCCGACGCCGAGCATCCACGCAACACCCGTGCCGCGCCCCTCGGTCGGATAGAACGCGGCGGCGAGCGCCGGCATCGACGATTGCGCGGTGTTCATCAGCACGCCGGCCACGAACACGACCAGCACGAGCAGCCCGACGTTGCCGGCCGCCTGCCCGATCGCATACACGCTGACGGCCGTCAGCGCGTAGCACACGGCGATCACGCGGTTCGCGTTGAAGCGGTCCATCAGCACGCCACAGAGCACGGCACCCACACCGCCGAGCGGGAACAGCGCGGAGATCAGCGTCGCGCTCTTCGGCGTCAGCCCGGCATCCTTCAGCAGGATCGGCATCCAGTTGATCGACGCGTAGAAGATCACGAGCCCCATGAAGTACGCGAGCCACAGCATCACCGAGCCGACGATGTACGAGCGCGACAGCACGACGCCGAGGCCCTTGCTGCCGGTCTGCGGCGCGGCTTCGGTCATCGCGAACGAACCGGCCTTCAGCGCTTCGCGCGAGATGCGCGCCAGCGTTGCGCGGATCTTGTCGACATGCTGGCCGCTCGCGACCATGAAGCGCACCGATTCCGGCATCTTCAGCAGCAACAGCACGCCGAGCAGCAGCGGCGTCACGCCGCCGAGGATCAGCACGCTGCGCCAGCCGAAATGCGGAATCATCCACGCGGCCAGGAAACCGCCGAACGCGGCGCCGAGCGGGAAGCCGCAGAACATCAGGTTGATCACGGTCGCGCGGCGCTTGTCCGGGCAGAACTCGCCCATCATCGTGACCGCGTTCGGCATCGCCGCGCCCAGCCCGACGCCGGTGATGAAACGCAGGATCGTCAGGTGTCCGATGGTCGTCGAGAATGCGGACATCAGGCATGCGACGCCGAACAGGAATACCGAGCCGAGCAGCAGCGAACGGCGGCCGAGCCGGTCGGACAGCGGGCCCGACACGAGCGCGCCGCACGCGAGGCCGAACAGCGCGGCGCTGAGTACCGGTGCGAGATCGGGCTTGGTGAGGTTCCATTCGCCGAGCAGCGACGGCGCGATGAAGCCGATCGCGGCCGTATCGAAGCCGTCGAGCAGCACGATCACGAAACACATGAGGAACACGAGCCATTGAAAGCCACCGAACGGCTGCTCGTTGATGAAGGTCTGGACATCGACCACGGGTGCGCGATTCATCGCTAGTCTCCTGTGTCGATCCAAGCTGGCGCCTTGGCGCCTACGTGGATCCCATGCGTCGTGGTCGACCGGCGTTGGCGTGTCAGCGCTTACTCCGGTCCCATGCAACGCTAATAATGTATGAGCAATACGGCATGGCAGCCGCGCCCTTCCTTTGTTCGTCCACCAATCATCCGGTGTGCCGTGCGCCGATGCTCTGCCGGCGCGTTCATCGATTCCGTCGTCGAAGGCCCGCTCGCGACAGCGGGCCACGCGATCGGTTGCGGCCGCCCTCAGCCGGCCGCGCCTGACCGACCGTCTTACGCGGCCGCGTCCTGTTCCTTGAAGATCTTGTCCGCGAGATGGAACGCGGAATTCGCGGCCGGCACGCCGCAATAGATCGCGGTCTGCAGCAGCACTTCCTTGATCTCGTCGCGGGTCACGCCGTTGTTGCGCGCGGCGCGCAGATGGAGCGCAAGCTCCTCGCCGCGATTGAGCGCCACCATCATCGCGATGGTCAGCAGGCTGCGCGTATGGCGCGGCAGGCCGTCGCGCGTCCAGATCTCGCCCCATGCATAACGCGTGATCAGGTTCTGGAATTCGTCGGTCACCTCGGTACGGTTCTCGATCGAACGATCGACGTGTGCGTCGCCGAGCACCGCGCGACGCACCGTCATCCCTGCTTCGTAACGTTCCTGGTCGTTCATCGCCGGTGCCTCACGCGGTCAGGAAATCGAGCAGCGCGCGGTTGAAGCCGTCGGTGCACTCGATGTTCGAAATATGCGCGGCGTCGAATTCGACGTGCTGCGCACCCGGAATCGCGGCGGCGAGCGCGCGGCCCTGGTCGGGCGGCGTCGACATGTCCTTCGCGCCGGTCACGACGAGCACCGGCAGCGCGATGCCTTTCACCTCTTCGCGCAGGTCGGCGGCATTCAGCGCGTCGCAGTTCGCCGCATAACCGTCCTTGTCGGTATGCACGAAGGTGTCGCGGATCGCATCGAACAGGCGCGGCTCACGCTCGACGAATGCGTCGGTGAACCAGCGCGGCAGCACGGCGTCGGCGAGCGCGGCCATCCCTTCGGCGCGTGCCTTTTGCGCGCGCGGCGCCCACACTTCCGGCGAACCGATCTTTGCCGCGGTGTTCGACAGCACCGCGCGCACGATGCGCGACGGGAAGCGCGCGGCCAGCGCCGCGCCCGTCAGCCCGCCCATCGAGATCCCGCAGAAATGCGCGCGATCGATGCCGACGTGGTCGAGCAGGCCGATCACGTCGCCGGCGAGCTGCTCGATCGTGTACGAACCGGCCGGTGCATCGGAATGGCCGTGGCCGCGCGTGTCGTAGCGCAGGATGTTGAAGTGCTGCGTGAGCGGACGGATCTGCGGTGCCCACATCTGCAGGTCGGCGCCGAGCGAATTCGAGAAGACGAGCCACGGCGCGTCGGCGCGCGCGGCACGGTCGATCCGGTAATGCAGTTTCACGCCGTTGACAGTGGCGAAAGGCATCGAGGTTCTCCTGGTTATTGCGTGCCCGCGTGCAGCGCGAGCACGGCGTCGACGCAGGCCTGCGCCTCGCCGACGTAATGAGCGGGATCAAGCAGCCGCGCGAGCGCGTCGCGCGACAGGTGCGCCGACACGGTCGCATCGGCGGCGAGCACATCGAACAGCGTCGAGCCCGTGCGCACGGCTTCCTTCGACGCATGCTCGACGACGTGATGCGCGTCGAGCCGGCCGATCTTGTCGCCGAGCGCGAGCATCACCGCTTCGCCGAGAATCAGCCCGCGCGTCAGGTCGAGGTTCGCGGCAAGGCGCTCGGTGTTCACGTCGAGGCCCGCGACGATCTGGGCGATCTGCGCAAGCGCGCCGCCGGTCAGGCGCGCGAGATCGGGCAGCGCGTCCCATTCGGCCTGCCAGCCGCCGAGCGCACGTTCATGTTCCTGAACCATGCCCGCAAACACCGTCGCGACGAGGTTCGGTGCGCGCACCGCGGCGGTGAGCACCGCCGCGCAACCGACCGGGTTGCGCTTGTGCGGCATCGTCGACGAGCCGCCCTTGCCGGCGGCGGCCGGTTCGCCAAGCTCGCCGACTTCGGTCTGCATCTGCAGCGACACGTCGCGCGCGATCTTGCCGAGCGTACCCGTCAGCATCCCGAAGCAGGACGCGGCTTCCGCGATGCGGTCGCGCTGCGTGTGCCACGGCACGGCCGGTGCGGCGAGCTTCAGGTCCGCCGCCAGCGCGGCCGTGACGCCGGCCGCGTGCTCGCGCAGGCTCGCGAGCGTGCCGGCCGCGCCGCCGAACTGCAGCACGAGCGCGCGTTCGCGCAATTCGGCGAAACGCGCGCGATGGCGCAGCAGCGCGTCGAGCCATTGCGCGAATTTCAGGCCAAGCGTGATCGGCAGCGCCTGCTGCAGCCACGTGCGGCCGATCATCGGCGTCGCGCGATGCGTGCGCGCGAGCGCCGCGAGCGACGCGCACGCTTCGTCGAGCATCGGCTCGAGCACGTCGAGCGTGTCGCGCAGCTGCAGCACGGTGGCGGTATCGATGATGTCCTGGCTCGTCGCGCCCCAGTGCACGAACTTCGCGGCCTCGGGGTCGTCGGCCTTCACCTGCGCGGTGAGCTGCTTGACGAGCGGAATCGCGAGATTGCCGCCGAGCGCCGCGCCGTGCACGAGCGCGTCGGCGTCGAGCCGGCTTGCGTCGCACGCGCGCTCGATCGGCGCGACCGCGGCGGCGGGAATCACCTGCTGCGCGGCGAGCGCGCGCGTGAGCGCGGCCTCGACGTCGAGCATCCGCTGGATCGTCGCGCGGGGCGACCAGATCCGGTTGAGCGGCTCGGTGCCGCAGATGAGGGAGGTCAGGCGGGCGCTGTCTTCGAGCATGGCATCAGATTGGGGAAACGGCGTGCGCCTATTGTCCACCCAAGCGTGCCGGCATGCGCGCAAGCGCACGCGCCGGCACGCCTGCGGTTCAGGCAGCCGCCTTTTGCGTCGCGTCGATCAGCGGCACGCCGGTCAGCTTCTGCAGTTCGTCGAACGACAGGTCGGTGAAGATCTCGCTCACGGCCAGCCCGTCGGCCGTCACGTCGAGCACGGCGAGATCCGTATAGATACGGCTCACGCATTGCACGCCGGTGACCGGATACGAGCACTGCGCGACGATCTTGCTCTCGCCCTGCTTCGTCAGGTGCTCCATCATCACGAACACCTGCTTCGCGCCGATCGCGAGGTCCATCGCGCCGCCGACCGCCGGAATCGCATCGGGTGCGCCCGTATGCCAGTTCGCGAGGTCGCCGTTCGCCGATACCTGGAACGCGCCGAGCACGCAGTAATCGAGGTGGCCGCCGCGCATCATCGCGAACGAATCCGAATGGTGGAAATACGCGCCGCCGGTGAGCAGCGTCACGTGCTGCTTGCCGGCGTTGATCAGTTCGTCGTCTTCCTCGCCGGGCGCGGGCGCGGGGCCCATGCCGAGCAGGCCGTTCTCGCTGTGCAGGAAGATCTCCTTGGTCGGGTCGAGGTGGTTCGCCACCAGCGTCGGCACGCCGATGCCGAGGTTCACGTACGCGCCTTCGGGGATGTCCTGGGCGACGCGCTTGGCCATTTCATCGCGGGTCAGTCGTTTCATCTGAATATCTCCCTCAAGCGGCTTGCGATGCAGCATGTTCGGCAGCCAGCTCGGCCGCATGCGCGGCCTGCGGCACCTCGACGACGCGCTGGACGAAAATGCCCGGCGTCACGATGTGTTCCGGGTTCAGCGCGCCGAGCGGCACGACTTCCGACACCTGCACGATCGCGACCTTCGCGGCGCTGGCCATGATCGGCCCGAAGTTGCGCGCGGTCTTGCGATATACGAGATTGCCCCAGCGATCGCCCTTGTACGCCTTCACGAGCGCGAAATCGGCGTGGATCGGCGTCTCGAACACATACGGCTTGCCGTCGATCACGCGCGTTTCCTTGCCTTCCGCGAGCTTGGTGCCGTAACCCGTCGGCGTGAAGAAGCCGCCGATGCCGGCGCCCGCCGCGCGGATACGCTCCGCGAGGTTGCCCTGCGGCACGAGTTCCAGCTCGATCTCGCCGGCGCGGTACAACCCGTCGAACACCTGCGAATCGCTCTGGCGCGGGAACGAGCAGATGATCTTGCGCACCTGCTTCGCCTTCAGCAGCGCCGCGAGGCCCGTCTCGCCGTTGCCCGCGTTGTTGTTGACGATCGTCAGGTCGCGCGCGCCCTGCTCGATCAGCGCGTCGATCAGCTCGGACGGCATGCCGGCCGTGCCGAAGCCGCCGATCATGATTGTCGCGCCGTCGTGGATGTCGGCCACTGCCGACTGAAGCGATTCGAAAATCTTGTTGACCATGTCTCTTCCTGATACGAACCCGCGGCTCGATGCGCGGCCTGTCGAGGGGACACGCGCGTGCCGCGTGCCGCGTGTCGCGCCGGGGCCGATCTCGATCCCGGTATTTGTTCGCTAATCGAACCTAGATTCGATTAGCGAACGATGGGCCGATCATAGAGTCGCGCACAGCGCGTTGTCAAGGCGGGTTCCCTCGGGGGCCGTCGCGTCGTCGAACGGCAGCCCGACGTAGTTTTCGGCGAGCGACTGCGCGGCGGCCCGCGAGCGCGTCACGTATTTCAGCTCGGCAAACTTCAGGCGATTGACGAACGGCGAATCCTCCGGCGACGAGTGCAGCATGTTCGTCATGAAGTACGAGAAGTGCTCGGCCCGCCACACGCGTTCGAGGCAGGTCGCCGAATACGTGTCGAGCAGCGTCGCGTCGCCGTTGCGGTAGCGCGCGCCGAGCGCGCGGGACAGCGCGCGAACGTCCGCCACCGCGAGGTTCATCCCCTTCGCGCCGGTCGGCGGCACGATGTGCGCGGCGTCGCCGGCGAGGAAGATGCGCCCGTGCTGCATCGTCTCCGACACGAAGCTGCGCATCGGCGTCACGCTTTTCTGCGTGATCCGGCCCTCGGTCGGCGTCCAGCCCGTGTCGTTCGAGAAGCGCGTGTGCAGTTCGTCCCAGATCCGCGCATCGGACCATTCGGTGAGGTCCTCGTCGGGCTTGCACTGCAGGTACAGGCGCGTGACCGTCGGCGAGCGCATCGAGAAGAGGGCGAAACCGTTGTCGTGATGCGCGTAGACGAGCTCGTCGAGCGACGGCGCCGCGTCGGCGAGGATGCCGAGCCATGCGAACGGATACACGCGTTCAAACGTGTTCAGCCGCTCGGCCGGGATCGTCTGGCGCGCGATGCCGTGGAAGCCGTCGCAGCCGGCGATGTAGTCGCAGTCGATGCGGTCTTCGCGGCCGTCGGCATGCTTGAACGTGACGAACGGGTGTTCGCCTTCGACGTCGTGCAGCGCGACGTCGCTGACTTCGAAATGCATCTGGTGGCCATGTTCGACGCCCGCCGCGATCAGGTCGCGCACGACTTCATGCTGGCTGTAGACGGTGATCGCGCGCCCGCCGGTCAATTCGGACAGGTCGATGCGATGGCGCTGCCCGGAGAACAGCAGCTCGATGCCGTGATGCTCGAGCCCCTCGCGGCGCATCCGGTCGCCGAGGCCGGCGTCGTTCAGCGTATCGACCGTGCCCTGCTCCAGCACGCCGGCGCGGATGCGGTTCTCGCAGTATTCGCGCGAACGCGCTTCGACGAGGATGGAATCGACGCCTTGCAGGCGCAGCAGATGGGAAAGCAAAAGGCCGGACGGGCCGGCGCCGATGATGGCGACCTGGGTGCGCATTGTTCGTCTCCTGAACATTAATTCGAATCGTCGAACACATTTGAGCGCTTTCCCGACTATGCGGCAACGCGATTCAGGAGATATGTTGTATACGTTTTCAAGATACTGGCCTGGCGATGGAAGCGCTCGATCTGAACCTCATTCCCTACCTCGTCGCGCTCGACGACACGCGCAACGTGAGCCGTGCCGGCGACCTGCTCGGCGTAAGCCAGCCGCGCGTGAGCACGGCGCTCGGCCGGCTGCGCGAGTACTTCGGCGATCCGCTGTTCGTGCGCACGTCGCGCGGGATGGAACCGACGCCGCGCGCGCTCGCGCTGCTGCCGGCCGCCCGCGACGCGCTCGCGCAGATCGAGCGCGGCCTCGTCGCGCCGCACGACTTCGACCCGGCCGCGAGCACGCATACGTTCTCGATCGCGCTGTCGGACGTGGGCGAGATCGTGTTCCTGCCGAAGCTGCTGCAGGCGTTCGCGATGCGTGCACCGCACGCGAACCTGCGCTCGGTCTCGCTCGCGCACGACGAAGTCGGTCGCGGCCTCGAAGCCGGGTCGATCGATCTCGCGGTCGGCTACTTCCCCGATCTCGACGGCAACAACTTCTTCCAGCAGCGGTTGTTCACGCACCGGTTCGTCTGCCTGATGCGGCGCGGCCACCCGTTCGAACAGGCGCCGCCGTTCACGGTCGAACAGTTCCTCACCTGCGGGCACGCGGTGGTGCGTGCCGAAGGGCGCAGCCAGGAGGTCCTCGAGAAATATCTCGCGAAGCAGCGCATGCAGCGCCGCGCGGTGCTCGAGACGCCGCATTTCATGAGCCTGCCGTTCATCCTGAGCCGCACCGACCTGATCGCGACGGTGCCGCATGCGATCGGCTATGCGTATGCAGCCGAGCACGCGTTCATCGTGCCCGTCGAGCCGCCGCTCGCCCTGCCGCGCTTCGACCTGAAGCAGCACTGGCATCGCAAGTACCACAACGATCCGCGCACCGCGTGGCTGCGCGGCGTGGTCGCGTCGCTGTTCAACGACGAGCAGGACGAGTGGCCGAAGTGAGCGACAGGCCGCGCACGCGACCTGCGAAAGCATGAAACAATGCCCGGATTCCGCGCCGCCCCGGCGGCGGCATTCGATGGAGCAGATAGATGGCTAAAAAGAAGTCCGCGCGGCCCGAGCCGGCCGCATCCCGTCCGAGCCGTGAAGAAGCGGAAGACGCCGTTCGCGTGCTGTTGCGCTGGGCCGGCGACGATCCCGCACGCGAAGGCCTGATCGACACGCCCGCGCGCGTCGTGCGCGCCTACGAGCAGTTCTTCGCCGGTTACGCGCTGGAGCCGCGCGACATCCTCGCGCGCACGTTCAGCGAAGTCGACGGCTACGACGAAATGATCGTGCTGAAGGACATCCGCTTCGAGAGCTACTGCGAGCACCACATGGTGCCGATCATCGGCCGCGCGCACGTCGCGTATCTGCCGAACCATCGCGTGGTCGGCATCTCGAAACTCGCGCGCCTCGTCGACGCGTTCGCGAAGCGCCTGCAGATCCAGGAAAAGATGACCGTGCAGATCGCCGACACGCTGTTCGACGTGCTGCAGCCGAAGGGCGTCGGCGTGATCCTCGAAGCCGCGCACCAGTGCATCTCGACGCGCGGCGTGCACAAGCCGGGCGTCGAGATGGTGACGTCGCGCATGCTCGGCACGTTCCGCACCGATCCGTCGACGCGGCGCGAATTCCTGTCGATCGTCGCGAATCCTTCTTCAGTCAACCTGACGAATACGTAATGGAGTCGACGAAGCAAACGGCGCACGCGCCCGTCGTGCTCGTGACCGGCGCCGCGCGCCGGGCCGGGCGCGCGTTCGCCGAGTATTTCGCCGCGCACGGCTATCGCACCGCGGTGCACTACGACCGTTCGGCCGATGCGGCGCAGGCCGCGGCCCGCGCGATCGCCGAACGCGGGCACGATTCGGTTGCGTTGCAGGCCGACCTGTCGGATGCCGAACAGATCACCGCGCTGATCGACCAGGTGTATGCGCGCTTCGGGCGCCTCGACGTGCTCGTCAACAACGCGTCGGTATTCTGGCAGGACCATTTCCCGAGCTTCGACCTCGCGGCGTTCGACCAGGCGTGGGCCGTCAACTGCCGCGCGCCGATCCTGCTCACGCGCGCGTTCTACGAACGGGCCCGCGCGGCCGGCACGCAGGGTGTCGTCGTGAACGTGGTCGACCAGAAGATCAAGGAAAACTTTCACCGCGACCATTTCAGCTATACGGTCGCGAAGGCCGCGCTCGGCAACCTCACGCAGATGCTCGCGCTGTCGTCCGCGCCGGTGCTGCGCGTGAACGCGGTGTTCCCCGGGCTGATGCTGCCGAGCGACGACCAGACGCCGGCCGACTTCGAACACGCGAGCCGCGCATCGACGCCGCTCGCGCGCATCGCGGGCCCCGACGACGTCGCGAGCGCGATCCTGATGCTGACGGGCAACGCGTACAACGGCGTGGATTTCGTCGTCGATGCGGGGCAGAACCTGATCCGCGTCGACCAGGACGTGCTGTACAAGCACCGCGCGCCCGACAGCAAGCACTGACCGACGCGCGCGGCGGCGGGCGCCCGGCGCCCGCGCGCCGCGTTACGGCTTCTCGGTGCTCCCGCCTTCGCGAACCTTGCCCTGCGCGACGCTCGTGCCGGGCGGCACGCTGTGCGTGAGCCACACATTGCCGCCGATCACCGAACCGCGCCCGATCGTCACGCGGCCGAGAATCGTCGCGCCCGCGTAGATCACCACGTCGTCCTCGACGATCGGGTGCCGTGCGTTGCCCTTGACCAGCGCACCGTCGCCATCGGCCGGGAAGCTTTTCGCGCCGAGCGTGACGGCCTGGTACACGCGCACGCGCTCGCCGATGATCGCCGTCTCGCCGATCACGACACCCGTGCCGTGGTCGATGAAGAAGCTCGGGCCGATCTGCGCACCCGGGTGGATGTCGATGCCGGTGGCCGAGTGGGCGATTTCATTGATGAATCGCGCAAGCAGCGGTACGCCAAGCTGGTGCAGCGCGTGTGCGAGCCGGTGGTGCATCATCGCCAGCACGCCGGGGTAGCACAGCAGGATCTCGGTGATGTGCTGCGCGGCCGGATCGCCCGCATAGGCGGCCTGGATATCGCTGACGAGCAGCGCGCGGACCGCCGGCAACTGCCGGCCGAATTCGCGCGCGATCTCGAACGCGCGTTCGTCGAGCTCGGCGAACGGCGTATCGGCATGCTCGGGCAGGAACGGCAGCGCGCGGCGAATCTGTTCGGACAGGATGCGCAGCGTGCTTTCGAGCGTGTGGCCGACGTAAAAATCGACGCTTTCGTCGGTCAGGTCCGGGGCGCCGTAGTGCGTCGGAAACATCGACGCGCGCAGGCCGGTCACAATCTTGCAGATCGCATCGCGTGACGGCAGTTCGCGGATGCCGCGCGGATGGCGCGTGCGATGGAGTTCCTCGCGCGACTCACGCAAGCCGGCGACGATTTCTTCCAGGCCCCACTGACGGGCGGGTGATGTCGACATATATCAATGCAGGCGGCCGCGCTCGGTCGCACGGCCGCTAATAAAGTGACGGGTTCCGCAAGATTACCGCGTTTTGTGCCCGCCAGCGGCACGCCGGGGATCGGCCGGACGGCCGAGGGCACCGAATCGCGGCGACGTCAGATCGTGATGCTGCTGGCGTCGATCCATCGCACGGCCCAGTCGCGCGCGTGCGCGATGGCGTCGCCTTCGTCGTTGAACTGGAGCTCGATCGGGAAAAAGCGGTTCGCGACGAGCTCCCCGTCGCTCGATCGGGAGATCACGACGTAGGGCTTGAACGAACCGTCGCTGGCACGCGCGGGCGCGCAGTTCAACAGATAACCGCGGTGCGTGAAGGCAGTAGTCGCTTGCATGAATCCGCCACCTCTAGTCCCTTGCTTTGTTGTTCACTGCCCGTCTTTAAGGGTGCTGCGGCGCCCCGGCGCGGGCAGAGGCGGCGCGACTCAATCCCCTGTCGCCGCTTCGCAGGAAAAGAATCATACTCTGTAGAAAACGCGTCTTCTAGCTGAAATAAATCACGACAAATCAGTGCGCGTCGCGCGACCGCGGCGATCGCCCGCGCGCCTTTTCCCGTCATGCCCGGAACGGGATTTGCTTCGATCCGGAACGCTTCGCCGCGAGGAGAGCCGCGATGGAATCATCCGGTCAAACCGAGCGCTTGCGCCCACGCAGCATCGAGCTCGACAACGACGACACGCACGACAGCACGGTCGACACCGACGGCAAGAACCGCGAGGCGTCGCGTCTCGCCGGCGGCGGGCCGATCTCGCCCGACCAGATCACGCGCAGCAACGCGTCGCTCGTCAATGCGATGCCGGAAGCCGGCGACGGCTTCGCCGGGTTCGACAGCCGCCCCGGCGGCAACCATCCGGCGTTCGCGCTGCGTGCCGGATACATGGTGATCGAGAAAGGCTTCGACGCGCCGCCGGCGATGAGCGATGCGCCGTTCGGCCCCGTCCACCGGATGTACGGCAGCACGTACTGGCCCGGCCACCAGCGGCGGCCGGAGCGCGTATTCGAGCTGACCGCCGTCCCGAGATAGCCGGCGCGGCGTTTGAATCGATCGTTCGTTTGCCAACCGGTATCGGCCGACAGCCGATGGCCGAGGATCGGCGCACGCGACAGTGCGCCGACCGTGGGCCGGCAACCGCGCGATGCAGGAGCGAACGATTCCGCGCGACGGCGCCGGCGGTCTCATGCACGCCGTGAATCGCACCGATGCAGATGCGTTGATCGAGGTCATGTCGAAACGGCGCGATTGCGATTGAATGGCGATGCGGGCGATGCATCCGCGTGACCGTCGCGCGGTGTCGCTTCGATCGGCGCGCGCGGCAATGCACGTGCATGCGCATGTGCCGCGCGCGACAACGCTGCCCGCGCATGCGTTTCCACCGACGATGCGGACGACGGCGGCGGCCACGCCGCACGACACGTCCCGCACGTCACTGCATGCACCCTGTGCATGGCGTGCGCCGCAAAATCGGAGGCGGCACCGCCGCGCGGCACGACCGGCACCTCGCTGCAAAGTCCCGGCCATTGGTTTACCCTGCCTCGCAGCATCTCGCATCGCCCAGCCCGATCGGCCATCCGGCCGACTTCGTTTCAACCCGCCACTCGGAGACACTATGTACAAGCGTATTCTGGTTGCCGTCGACGGCAGCGACACGTCCCGCCATGCGTTCGATGCGGCGCTGGCGCTCGCGAAATCGCACGGCGCCGAGCTGCAACCGTTCTACGTCGTCGAGAACGCCGCGATCTACTACAACGTACCCGGCTACGATCCGTCCGTGCTGCGCGACCAGCTCGTCGCGCAGGGCGACGCGCTCGCGAAGGATTTCACGGCGCTGATGCAGGCAGCGGGCGTGAAGGGCGAGACGCGGCGGAGCGAAGCGACGTCGCTCAACGACGTATCGTCGCTGATCCTGGACGGCGCGAAAGCGTTCGGCGCCGATCTGCTGGTGCTCGGCACGCACGGCCGCCGCGGGTTCCGCCGTCTCGTGCTCGGCAGCATCGCCGAGCAATGCGTGCGCCACGCGACGCTGCCCGTGCTGCTGATCCCGGCGGCCGCCAACGTCGACGAGCCGGCCGCGTGAACGGCGTTCGGCATACGCGGCCGGTCGCGACGTTTTGTCACCCGACAGCGGCAAGTTGCGGTGGGACAATGATTCCGTCGATTCAACGCCGGAGTAAACGATCATGCTGACGCCCGTCGCCACACGTCCCGCCGCCACGCCTCATGCCGGTAGCTGGGCGCCTCGCCAGGCCGCCCACTGCTCGACGTGCGCGATGCGGCACCTGTGCATGCCGCAGGGGCTGGCGCCCGAAGCGCTCAGTCGCCTCGAATCGGTCATCTGCGCGGCGCGCCCCGTCAAGCGCGGCGAAGCGCTGTTCCGCGAAGGCGACGCATTCGACAACCTGTACGCGGTGCGCTCGGGTTCGCTGAAAACCGTCGCGACGCGCCACGATGGCCGCGAGCAGGTCACCGGCCTGCATCTCGCCGGCGAAGCGCTCGGCCTCGACGGCATCTGCGACGACACGCATCCGCGCACCGCGGTCGCGCTGGAAGACAGCTCCGTCTGCGTGATTCCGTACAGCGCGCTCAAGGCATTGTGCTCGGAAGCCGGTTCGATGCAGTTGCGCATGCACAAGCTGATGAGCGAACAGATCGTGCGCGAAACGTCGCAAACGATGCTGCTCGGCTCGCTGAATGCCGAAGAGCGCGTCGCCGCGTTCCTGCTCGACGTATCGTCGCGTTACCTGAAGCGCGGCTACTCGCCGTCGGAATTCAACCTGCGGATGACGCGCGAAGACATCGGCAGCTACCTCGGCATGACGCTCGAAACGGTCAGCCGCACGCTGTCGAAATTCCAGAAGCGCGGCCTGATCGAAATGCAGGGCCGCCACGTCCAGATCGTCGATTTCGACGGCCTGCACCACGTCTGACGTGATGCCGCACGGCGCGCATCTCGCGCGCCGCGCCGCCCGCGTCACGCGATCGGTCAATCGAGGAACAGCGCGGCGCGCGCCTTCAGCGCCGCGCTGAAATCGTCGAGCCAGCCGATCGACAAACGCCAGCTCTGCCAGTAAAGGTCGATATCGATCGTTCGCCCGCGCGACATGTCGACCAGTTCACCCGCCGCCAGCTGGCGATCGACCATCCGGTCCGGACACATCCCCCATCCCAATCCCGTCTCGCATGCGCGCAGATAGCCCGCGACGTGCGGTATCCAGTGCTGCGGCGGATCGAGATCCGCGCGCGTCACGCGCCGGATGAAACGCGCCTGCAGCCCGTCCTTCGGATTGAACATCACACACGGCGCGCGACGCAGCGCATCGCGGGTAATGCCCGCGCCGAAGTAGCGTTCGTAAAACGCCGGCGAGCATACCGCGCGATAGCGGATCCGCCCGAGCCGCTCCGACCGGCACCCCTGGATCGGTTCGGCCTGCGCGGTCACGGCGCCCTGCACGCTGCCGTCGCGAATACGCGAAGCCGTGTAATCCTGATCGTCGATCACGAGATCGAGCAACGTTTCGCGCTCCGTGCAGAACGGCCCGACCGCGTCGATGAACCACGTCGCGACGCTGTCGTCGTTGACGGCCACGCGCAACGTCGGCCACGCGCTCGCGATCTGGCCCGGCAGTGCCGGCATCCGTCCGCCCAGCTCGGCCTCGAGCAGTTGCACACGCTCGGTGTGACGGCACAGCAGCGCACCCGACGTCGTCGCGACGCACGGCTGCCCGCGCTTGACGAGCACGCTGCCGACCCGCTCCTCCAGCAATTTCACGCGCTGCGACACGGCCGACGGCGTGACATTCAGCTCCTTGGCCGCACGCTCGAACGAACCGTGCCGGATCACCGCCGCGAGGGCATCGAGCAACGCGTAGTCGAGCATTAGATTTCCTTAATCTGCATTAGGTGATTTAGCTTCTCTTATTTTCATGCTGACCGCAGACTAGCGCTACCCGATTCATCCGTCTACTGCTTCTCCTGCTGTCATCCATCATGAACTGGCTCGCTTTTTCCCACGGCGCCGCACTCTGCGGGTCGCTCATCGTCACCATCGGCGCGCAGAACGCATTCGTGCTGCGGCAGGGCATCATGCGCTCGCATGTCGGCAAGATCGTGCTGCTGTGCGCACTGTCCGACATGATCCTGATCGGCGCAGGCGTCGGCGGCGCATCGGCGCTCGTCGAACGCTATCCGACCTTCGTCCATGCGGTGCTGTATGTGGGCCTCGCCTATCTCGCGTGGTTCGGCATCAACGCGCTGCGCCGCGCGTTCAAGCCGGGCCACGAAACGCTCGACGTGCGCGGCGATGCGGTCGCCCCGCCGCCGCAGAGCGGGCTTGCGATCGTGCTGATGACGCTCGCGTTCACGTGGCTCAACCCGCACGTGTATCTCGACACGTTCCTGCTGATCGGCACGGCCGGCGCGCGTGAACCGGAAGGCGCGCGGCTCGCGTTCGCGATCGGCGCGATGTCGGTCAGCGTCGTGTGGTTCCTCGGGCTCGGCTACGGGGCACGATTGCTGGCGCCGTGGTTCCGCAAGGCCGTTGCGTGGCGCGTGCTGGACGGCGCGATCGGCAGCATGGTGCTGTTTCTCGCGGCCGTGCAGTTGCGGTAGGGAAAGGAGGGTCGCGGCAGATGCGGTCTGCCGCGACGTGAGGTCAGCCGGTCGCGATCGGCGTCAGGCCGTCGATGTCGTGTCGGGCAGCGTGCCGCCGATGGGCGGGTTGCCGGCCAGTTGGGGTTCGTCGGCGGCCATCGGATCCTGCTGCTTGGCCGGATCGGCCTTGGCGAGTTGCGTGGCGGCCTGCTCGGCCTTGTCGCCCTCGTAGCGCCAGTACAGGAACTTCTTGCCGCGCTTGCCCATGAAGTACTGGCGGTTGACCGTCCAGCGGCTCAATTCCGCAGCGCCGACGTAGCCGTCTTCCATCTGCTTCTTGAAACCTGCAATCGAATCGTGCACATAGTGGTCGAAGAACTTGTCGAACGTCGCGCGCGTCGCTGGATCGAGGCTACCCAGCCAGTTGCCGGCAACCCGGACGGCCGCGTCGATGGCTTTTTCCTGTTCCGAAACAGAGACAGTCAGGTATCCGCCGTTTGCATGACGCAAGCGATCCGTATCTTCATTCCACTCGCGATCGGTAATGGCCATATGATCGTCCACGCCACCGGGTGGCTTCAGACGGCCGTCCTTCAGGCGTCGGCTTCTGCTGGCGCGCCACTGATAATAGCGGTTCATGTGCCAGATGACCTGCGCCTCGAGCCTGTCGCTGTTCGGCGCCGCGCCCGCACTTTTGCTGCCCCCCTGGCCCATGTAGACATTCCATGCGGCCTCCAGCTCCCTGGAAATCTCGAACTGTTGCCCAGCGTCCGCAAGCAGTTCCTTTGGTGAACGAAACGGGACGCCGGCCTTCCATGCTTCGATATAGAGATTGTTCAGCGCGACGTTGGCCAACTCGTTGGTTCGACCTTCCTGGTAGTTGTGCTCGTAACCACCGCCCACGTCCGAGTGCATGCCAGGGTAGTACACCTCGCGGCAGTTCGCGGGAATCTTCTGGTCTTCCCGCACCGAGTCACCGGGGAATTTTTCCCGCACCTCCTGCGATGCCACATAGTGAACACATTGCCGCACGTAGCCCGGAATGCGAATATCGTTCGCCCATTCCGCGTGACCGCCTTTGTCGATGTAGTAGAGGTAACCGCCGGCGAGCGGTCCGAAAAAAATGGTAGCGATGGCCGGTCCCGCAGCCTCGACGCGGCTGCCGCCGAAGCCCGTTGACGAAACCGTATCAAGAATTCCAAGGAAATAAACGACCACTTCGGGGCGATGCCCCTTCATGTTCTTCTTGTTCCACCAAAGCCTCCCGCCGATATTCTCGGCGAGTTGCTCGGTCAGCATGCGAACGAAGGCACGCGCTTCCGTCGCGCCCCGCGAGAAACCGAATACGGCCAGGTTGATCTGGCTCACAGCGGGCATGTGGCCGGTGACATGCTTGTCGAGTTCGTTGAGCATCCATCGGATGCGCAACTCGCCTTTTCTCGCGGCAGCCATGCCGAGTGCGTTGTCGAGACCCTTTCCGGTATCTCCTACTTTGTCGCACGGCGTGCCGACACCTTCGACATAGCGTGCAACAGTCCGGGGGAACGCGTTGTCTTCAGCATGCGCAAACCGCCAGAGCTTCGCGATATTGCTGTACTTGGTCAGCTTGACATCCTTCAGACCACGGCCGTCCAGGTCGAAGTTGTTGCCCGTTCCGTCGAAGAATGCCGTGAACCACACGGGCTTCGGACACTCCTTGCATTGCTCGATCCGCAGCGGATCGAGAATTTCTCGCTGGGCACTGCGGATGGCGTCCTCGGCGGGGGTGAGATCCGAGATGCGTCTGACAATGGGGGGATTGCTCACGGCAGTTTCGCTCCTGTTTCGGCAATGTGCCCAGCGTCAGTTCCATTGGGCCGGCTTCTTGCGGCCATAGAACGGATTGGGAATTTCCTTCAGGCAGGCACGACCGGTCAGCTTGCGCTGCTCGTCGCGCATTGAAAGCGCCACCTTCGGATCCGGGCCATCGACCTGGAAATTCATGTCGCCTTCCACATGGCCATCGGGGAAGAAGTGCAACACAATGCCGCCGCTCTTGCCCTTGACGGGCGAACGCGTGATCGTGATCTCGCCTTCACACCATGCCATCCCGGGCCGGGTTTCGCGATGCGTGTATTCGTCGTAATCCGGAGACGACGCTTCCAATGCGCGCTTGTCGACCACCCGCTCCCACCACACCTTGAACTTGCGGGGCGTGGTCCATCGAAGATCCCACGCGAGGCTCGGTCTCTGCCCGCCGCCGCCCGTCCAGCGTGTCGCGTTCCGCGGCGTGGCACTTGCTCCGTCCGCGCTTGCCGCATCGTCGAGGCTGTTCTTGTCCGGCGGCAGGAGATAAACGCCGTAGATATCGTAGTCCGTATAGTTGAACGACCCCGCCGTAATAACGTCGTAGTTCGGGTCACTCCACTTGTTCGCTTCGCCGGGTGCCAGGCTTTCCTTTTCGGCATCGCCCGAGGCCTTGCTGCATGCGGCCGTGGAAAAAACCATCACGGCCAGCAAGGTGATCCAGCAGCGGTTCATGTTGAACATCCTTCTTCCCAATCGATTTCATTCAGGGGTCGGTCACGTCCAACCAACCCGACAAAGGCAACGCGCCGCGCCTGCGCCGCTAACCCGCCGCTTCCCGCATCTCCCGCCAGCCTTCCACCGGCACGAGCCCCAGCGCCTCCGGAAAGTCCTGCCCTTGCGCCACCGCATCGAAAACGGCGACCATCGCCGGATGCTCGTCGAAGCGCGGGCCGTACCGCAACGCCAGTTCGCAGTAGATCAGCAGCGACACCGCGCTTTCCGCGCCATGCGCCTGGCACCGCGCCAGCTGATCGCGCACGAAACCGTAGTGCTGCGCGGCCGGCAACGACGCCAGCAACGCGGGCTTCTCGGCGCGCAGCCGCTCGATCATGGTGTACGGATAACAGGCAGCCAGCAGGTCGTCCTCCTGTACCTGGGACAACTGCAGCGGAAACTCGGCAACCTGCTTGACGTTGGCAGGCGCTGTGATTTCCGTCGCCTGGATCGTCAGTTCCGTATCCAGATGAAGCCAGCGCCGCACGCCTTGCGCCAGATACGCACGATGCGCCGCAGGCAGCATGTCGAGCCAGAACGGCAGCACGCGTGGATCGAAGAAACGCATCAGCATCGCGCTCTCCATCTGCTCGAGCTGAACATCCACCATCGGCACGAGATGCGCAGCCAGTTGCGCGAGCGTCAGTGGTGAAACAAGCACGCTCGCCGCCGACCATGGAATGTCACGCGGATCAGCCTCGTCCGCTGCGTCGGCGCTGCCGTCGGCAGGCTGCCATTCGAACAGAAGCGGCCCGACGATCCTCGCATCGTCATCGGCGTTGTCGAGCAGCGATGCGGCGACAAACGCCGGCCACGACGCCCTTTCTTCATCCGGCAACGTCGCCAGCAACGCACCGTCGATCAGGACGTAAGCGCGCAGCCCGTCCTGCGACGACAATGCGGCCTGAAGCACGTCGACAGCCTGCGCGGCGTTCAGCTCGTTCGTCATTCGTTACCCTGCCTCACGCCTTGGCCGCGAACGGCGACGCCATCGACGCCGCGTTGACCATGCACGGCGCGCACGCCGTGCCCGGGAACGCGCGCGCGGGCACCGGCAGGCTGTCCGGCCCCGTGAACGTATGCGACGCGGCATGCGCGGTCCACTCGCCCTTCGTCCCGTGGACAATGCCGCTACCATTCCAGCGCGTGTAGCTGGTTCCGCCATTGATCAGGACTTCTTCCTTTGCGGTAATGGTGATGCGGTTCGCATCGACCTTGACGTCCAGCTTGGCCAGCACGTTGATGCTGTCCTTCAGCGCCTGGATGTCGATGTCGGCGGCGGCGGCCACGAGCCGAATGCCCTTCTCGAACGCGGCGACGCGCACGGCCTCCTGCGCGCTGACCAGCATGCTCTTGCCCGCGCCGATGCTCGTATGGGCTCCGCTCGTCAACGCGACGTGCTGGTCGCTCGCGATGTGGGTCGATCCTGTCGTCGTGGCAAGGATGCCCGCCGGGCTGGCGAGCGCGAGAAACGGCTGCGCGAACTCCGGAAACTCGCCTTGCTGAGGGTTGCCGCCGGTGCCTCTCAGGCCGTCGTTCTGCGTGCGGAGCGCCTGATGGACGGCATCCTGGTCGCCGGACTCCTGCGCCTTCACGTCATGCGCGGAACCCGACAACGATTCGTGCAGGTCGTGCGCCTTGTCGAGGCGCGCGACGGTTTCGCCGATATCGGTCGCGTGCGCACGCGCGTCGTAGCGCGCCTCGCTGGTGACGAGCAGGCCCTTGGCCGCCCGCACCGCGCCGTGCGCGTCGGTCCGCAACTCGAAACCGCGGGCGCGCTGGTCGGTGCGCCCCTGTGTCGCGTCGATGCGGACGTTGTGCCCGAGCGTCAGTTCGCTCGCGTCGGTATCGCTGCGCAGCTTCAGTTGGAGCTGCTGCGGCGTGTCGTCGAGCAGCACGTGATTCGAGCGTCCGCCCGCCGCGTTGCCGCTGTCGCCCGACAGTTCGCGGCTGCGCAGGCCGGTCAGCACGTGCTGGTCGGGTAGCGCCCACGGCGGCATCCGTTCCGCGTTGTACGTGGTGCCCGACACGACGGGCCGGTCGGGATTGCCGTCGAGGCACATCACGAGCACCTCGCTGCCCACGCGCGGATGCGCGATCATGCCCTTCTCGCCGCCCGCCCAGCCGGCGGCCACGCGAATCCGCGCGCTGGTCTGCGCCGCACGGTCCCAGTGATAGACGATGCAGACGCGACCGTATTCGTCGACGTCGACGCTGCCGGCCCCCTTCGCGCCCGCGACGGTCGCGGTTTGCGGCGCCAGCACGCGCACGGGCTCGCTGTTGAAGCCACGGCCCGGGCGCCAGGGCGTATGCCGATGGCCCGCGACGAAGCGGTTGCGATACTCGGGCTTGCCGTCCGCCTGCAGGTAGTTGTTCGCTGCTTCGTGACGGGCTTCGAGAATCAGGTACTCGTGATCCTGCGGGCTGCCCGACGCCGCGCTGAAGTGATCGGCCAGCTGGAACCAGCGTCCGGGCAGGATGCCGTGATGGTTGCCGGCCGCGTCGAAACGCGTCGCGGTCGCCTCGATCTCCTCCATCCGCACGCGTGCGAGCGCATCGCCGGCGCGCGTCTGTTTCGCGAAACCGTAGTGCCCCACGTATTCGTGATGCTCGACCTGCGGCGCGACGCCCGGCGGATGCAGCGTCGGAATCTGCGCATTGGCCGCATGCGGCGCCTTGAAATCGAACGCGGTCGCGCTGTAACTGCCGGCGGACAGCAACCGCACCGCGGACCATTGCGAAATGGCGTCGGCGGCCATCGGACCGTCGTGCGTCTGGAAACGGATCACGGGCGAGCGACCGTCGACGGCCGGGCACTGCACCGTGCTGTCGTCGCCGACGATCAGCTTCAGGCCTTTCTCGTCGTGCTCCCACCAGTACAGGCACCCGACGGCTTCCAGATGGCGGACGATGTAGTTCCAGTCGCTTTCGCCGAGCCCGCCGCCCTGGACGTTCATCGTGCGCGCGGGATCGTCGCCGCGCACGCGCCACTCCCACGACGGCGCGAGCCCCTGGTAATCGGCGAGCAGCGTGCCGATCTGCTGCTGAAGCGATTGGCCGAGGAACAGGCGGTTGTTCACGCGGGTCCGCAGGAAATGGCTCCACGGGCTCAGCACCGCGCGATATTCCGCAACCGAATCGTCGTTGCGGACCAGCGAAAACTCGGTGCAGTAACCGGTGAAATGACGCAGGCCGCCGTCGGGGCGCACCATCGACACCGCGAGCAGCTTGCCCAGCATGTCGTCCAGCGTGACGCCCGCCTCGCCGGACAGCAGCGTCAGTTCGAACGTGAAGTCGATCCCGAGCCCCTCGTGCGCGACGAGCCGCTCGGCGACCAGCCGCGCCGGACGATGCCGGCCGTACGAGTCGGTGACCGAGGGTGCGTCGTCGTGGGGGAAAGACAGCGTGAGCAAGCGCTTGTCTTGCAGGAAAAACGGAGGGCGAATAAATGCTGCAAGGTCAGCCATGACCGCCTCAGAATGATCTTTCGTTCGAATGGCAGCGGCGCGCTGCCTCCCTATTTTTGGGATGAAAGGATATCGTAGAGCGCGACCAGCGACAACGCTGACACGACCCGGCAATTTCTTCGCCTCTCGCAAGAAATCGGTAACAAATACAGTATCTTGCGGTGTGCCGGGCGACGCTCGAACGGACGGCGCATCCATGATGATGCCGCTTGATCCGGCATCCCGACACACGGCCTCCGAACACGTCGGTTTGCGTGCTGCAGGAGGAACCTCGTGCTGCGCTTCGCCGTCTCAACGCGACCGGCTTCATCTCCCGCAGTCCAATCCCCTAATCCCGCAGCACCCGGAGAGAAACATGGCACACCGCCCCCTCGGCACATCGAACATCCAGGTTTCGCCGCTCGCGTTCGGCGGCAACGTCTTCGGCTGGACCGTCGACGAGAACACGTCGTTTGCGCTGCTCGACGCGCTCGCCGACACCGGCATCAACTTCATCGACACGGCCGATGTCTACTCGGCCTGGGCCCCCGGCAACAGCGGCGGCGAGTCGGAAACGATCATCGGCAAGTGGCTCAAGCGTTCCGGCAAGCGCGAACAGGTCGTGATCTCGACCAAGGTCGGCCTGCTGGCCGCGCGCGCGGGGCTGACGAAAGACAACATCCTGAAAGCCGCCGACGATTCGCTGCGCCGCCTGCAGACCGACTACATCGACCTGTATTTCTCGCACAGCGATCTCGCCGATACGGCCCCGCTCGAGGAAACGCTCGGCGCCTATCAAACGCTGATCGAAGCGGGCAAGGTGCGCATCATCGGCGCGTCGAACTACAGCGGCGCACGCCTGCGCGAAGCCGCCGCGATCAGCGCGCGCGACGGGCTGCCCGCGTACCAGGTCATCCAGCCCGAATACAACCTGCTCGACCGCGCCGACTACGAACGCGATCTCGAACCGGTCGTGCGCGACCTGAAGCTCGGTGTCGTCAATTACTACGCGCTCGCGAGCGGCTTCCTGTCGGGCAAGTACCGCAGCGAGGCCGACCTGAAGAAGAGCGTGCGCGGCGACCGCGTCGCCGGCTACCTGAATGAACGCGGGCTGCGCATCCTCGCGGCACTCGATGCGGTAGCCGCGAAACACGGCACGCAGCCGGCCGCGATCGCGCTCGCCTGGCAGATCGCGCGGCCGACAATCACCGCGCCGATCGCGAGCGCGACGTCGCTCGCGCAGCTGGAATCGCTCGGCGACGCGATCCGCGTCACGCTCGATCAGGACGACATCCGCCGGATCGACGAGGCCAGCGCGGCCTGAAGTCGTCGGCAGCGGGCCGGCCGACCGGATCGCGCGGCCCGCGCGGTTCCGCGACCGGCCCGTGTCGCGTGCGCGCCCTTGTCACCGCATGCGCGGAGGCGGGGCATTCGGGTGGGGCGGATGGATACAATGGCGGCGCACGGGCGGCCCGTCGCACGGCTCGACACGGCCGGACCGATATCCGTGACGCCCGGACCCACACGTCGCACAAAAAACGCCCATGCCCCGGAACACCCGTCGCGCCCGCTACGCCTCCCCGTTCGCCGCCATGCTCGCCGTGCCGTTCGCCTGCGCGCCGGCCGCGTCTTATGCAGGCTGGTACGAAGTCGTCAACTACACCGGCACGATCGGCACCGCGCCGGTCCACGTATCGCTGCAGACCTACGACGCAATCAACCGCAACGACGCGGGCCGCTGGCGCGTCGACGGCAGCTACTACTACGACGCGCATCGCAAGCCGATCCCGTTGCAGGGCCGCCGTGAGCCCGATGGCCGCATGACGCTGTGCGAAGCATCGCCGCCGGCATCGAACGCCGACTCGCCGGTCGTGCCGGCCGCGTCGCCGTCGCGGCCGAAGCCCTGCCCGATCGCGCTGAACGTCACCGGGAAAACGGCAACCGGCACGTGGGACGACGGCCGCAAGACGCTGCCGATCACGCTGAACGAAGTCGGTCGGCTGAACGACACCGACGACCAACATCCGCAGCTGGACGGCAACGTCGATATCCCGATGTGGTATCGCACGAAGACGCACATGCTGGTCGGCGTCTACGCGCTGTCCGACAAGTGCGGCGTGGCGATGCAGTCGCTGCGGGCCGTGAACATCGCGACGGGCCGCATCGACCGCACGATCGCGCTCGACTGCGACGCCGGAATGGTGATGACGTCGATCTACGCGAACGTCACCGACGCGCGGCGGGCCGGCTACGTCAGTGTCGAGTACCGCGGCGGCAAGATGGGCTACGAGCAGGACGTGTCGCTCGGGCTGCCGTCGTCTTCGACGAAGTAACCCGGCACGACTTAACCCGAAATCGCACACGTGTCTTGACTCACACGGCCGCCTCCCTTGACTCGGCCGGACATCGATCGCGCCTGCGCCCGCCATGCCCCGCCGCAAGCGCGTCACGCGCGTGCCCCGGGTCTTTCACGGATTGACCACGCGCTCCGACGTGCCCGAGACTGCGCCGCTCAGGCGGTCATCGGGAGAACGTCATGCCGGACACCAGCACGGAGATCGCCACGATCTCGACGCGCGCCGTGCGCGGCCACGAACGCGTCGACTTCTGGGTCGACCATGTCGCTCGCACGCTCGTGCGGATCGAATGCAGCGGCAAGTCGTCCGAAGGCATCGACGCGACGCTGCGCAAGCGCGATCTCGGGCTGTTCGGCGCCTGCGACATCGTCGCGAACCGGCACGCGGTCGTGCGCACGCCGCACAACATCCACGCGGACCAGCGCGATGCCGTGTTCATCTGCCTGATGCACGCAGGGCAAGGCTACACGTTTCAGGACGTCGACTGCATGCAGCACGGGCCCGGCGACCTCGTGCTCTACGACACGTCGATGCCGTACGGGCACGGTTTTCCCGCCGACATGGCGATGACCGTGCTCGACGTGCCGCGCGACGTGTTCGAGGCGCGCGTCGGCCCGTGGCGCTACCGCAGCCTCGTCAAGATCGACCGTGACGACGGCGTCGCATCGTGGGCCGTGCGGCAGGTGTATGCGCTGCTCGCCGCGCCGCAGGAGCCGACGCCCGGTGCGCGCGAACGGCGCGCCGCCGCGATCCTCGATCTCGTGCAGTCGATGCTGCGGCTGCGCGACGGCGACGCGTCGCCGACCAAGTCGACCGTCCACACGCTGTCGCGCGCAAAAGCGTTCATCGACAGCCATCTCGCCGACGACGATCTCGACAGCCAGTCGGTGAGCCGCGCGATCAACCTGTCGCCGCGCCAGCTCGCGCGCGTCTTCGAGATCGAAGGAACGCCGCTCACGCGCTACATCCTTGCGCGGCGGCTCGAACGCTGCCGCGCCGACTTGCGCGACCGGTCGCTGAAGCACCTGACGGTCAGCGAAATCGCGTTCCGCTGGGGCTTCAACAACAGCGCGCACTTCAGCCGCAGCTATCGCGCGCGCTTCGGCGAGACGCCGAGCGAGTCGCGCGCGTCGGCAACGGCGCCGGCCGACGCGCGGTAGCCCGCCGCCGTCCACCCGCCGCCGTGTCCCGGCGAGGCAAACACCCCGTCCGTCCCGGTCAAACGGGGCCGCATGGCGGTCGCTAAGCTGGCTTCCTGCGCGGCGGCACTCGTTTCGCCGCCCGACAGCAAGGAGAAGAAGCGGGATGGAGACGTACGACCATATCGTCGTCGGCGGCGGCTCGGCCGGCTGCACGGTCGCGCACCGGCTGGTGAAGGCCGGCAGGCGCGTGCTGCTGCTCGAGGACGGCCCGAAGGACGACAGCCTGTTCATCCGGATACCGGCGACGTTCATCCGCGTACTCGGCACGCGCCGCACGGTCACGTTCGAGAGCGAGCCGCAAGCCGGTGCGGCGGGCCGCAGGACCTACGTGCCGCAGGGCCGCACGCTCGGGGGCGGCAGTTCGGTCAACGCGATGCTGTACGTGCGCGGCACGCGCGACGACTACGACGACTGGGCCGCGCTCGGCTGCACGGGCTGGGGCTGGGACGACGTGCTGCCCGTGTTCAGGCGCGCCGAATCGCACCTGCGGCTCTCCGAGCCGTTTCACGGCACCGACGGGCCGCTGAAGGTCGGCGACGCGCGCTTCAGGCATCCGCTGAGCCTCGCGTTCGTGAAAGCCGCGCAGGAAACCGGCATCGCCTACAACGACGATTTCAACGGCGCCGCGCAACATGGCGTCGGGTTCTACCACACGACGATCTTCGACGGCCGGCGCGGCAGTACCGCGGCCACCTATCTCGCCGACGCGCTGCGGCATCCGAACCTGCGCGTGCTGACCGGCTGCCGCGTGACGCGCATCCTGTTCGACGGCCGGCGTGCGACCGGCGTCGAATGGCGGACGGCAAGCGGCGCGACGGGTTCGGCCGCCGCGCGCGCCGACATCGTGCTCGCAGCCGGTGCGCTGAGCACGCCGAAGCTGCTGATGCTGTCGGGCATCGGGCCCGGCACGCACCTGCACGCGCACGGCATCGACGTGCGGCACGACAGCCGCGACGTCGGCGCGAATTACCAGGATCATCTCGAAGTCTCGATCTACGGCCGCAGCCACGCACCCGTGAGCCTGCTGGGCGAGGATCGCGGGCTGAAGGCGTTGCGGCACGGGCTGCAGTGGATGCTGTGCCGCACGGGCCTGCTGACGTCGAACGTCGTCGAATCCGGCGCGTTCGTCGACACGACCGGCAGCGGCCGCCCGGACATCCAGTTCCACGTGCTGCCGACGCTCGTCGGCGACGTCGATCGCGAGCCGCTGCCCGGCCACGGCCTGTCGATCAACCCGTGCCTGCTCAGGCCGCGCTCGCGCGGCTCGGTGCAACTGCGCGGCAACGATCCGGCCGCGCCGATCCTGTTCGACAGCGGCGCGCTGTCCGACCCGGCCGATGTCGACGGTCTCGTGCGCGGCGTCGCGCTCGCGCGGCGGATCATCCGCGCGCCGTCGCTCGCGCGCATCGTGCGCGAAGCCGAGACGCTGACCGAGACGGCACTCGCCGACTACGTGCGGCGCCGCGCGAAAACCGTCTATCACCCGGCCGGCACCTGCCGCATGGGCAACGACGAACACGCGGTCGTGACGCCGCGCCTCTCGGTGCAGGGCGTCGACGGCTTGCGGATCTGCGATGCGTCGGTGATGCCGCGGATCGTGTCCGGCAACACGAACGCGCCGACGATCATGATCGCGGAGCGCTGCGCCGAATTCATGCTGGCGGAATGACGCGGCGCACCTGCGCCGTCTTTCGCTGCACCCAAAAAAACGGCGCGTGGGACACGCGCCGCCGCTCCATCCGCATCGACCGCCGGTATCAGCGGCCGGCCGCGTGCGCCGCATCGCGCAACGCCATCGGCGACGCGCCGTAGCGCTCGCGAATCGCCCGGCTGAAGTGCGCCTGGCTCGAGAAACCCCAGCGAAACGCGATCTCGCCGATGCTCGTCTTGCGCAGCCGCGCATCGGTCAGCTCGCGATGCGCGTGCGCCAGCCGCTCCGACCAGATGTGCTGCGTGATCGACTCGCCTTCGGCCGCAAAGAGCCGGCTCAGGTGGCGCAGCGACAGCCCGACCGCGTCGGCAACCGCCTGCGGCCCGAGCTCCGGGTCGCCCAGGTGCGTCGCGACGTACTGCTTCGCGGTCAGCAGGTACGACAGCGACGCGCGCGATGCGCCCGCGCCGTTCACTTCGGCGTCGACGAGTTCCGCGATCAGCGTGCGCGTGTGCTCGGCGAATCGCGCGGCATCGCGCTCGACCGGGTCCTTCATGAACCGCTCGACGCTCGCGCGCAACGTCGCGCCGAGCATCGCGCCCGCGCCCGGCTTCGGCGCGATCCGCAGCGGCAGCGCCGCCAGTTCCGCATCGAGCCGGTCGTCGAGCGTCGTGACCGGGATATCGATCAGCAACTGCCGCATCGGTGTCAGGAATCCGAACAGATAAGGCACACGCGTGTCGTAGACGACGACATCGCCGGCTTCCGCGAGCAGGCACCGGTCGTGCTGGATGAAATACGCACGCCCGCTCAGGATCTGGCACGCGAACAACGACTCCTTCGGCAACTGGCGCACCAGCGCGGGGCTGCGTTCGATCACGTGATCCTGGCCGCTGATGTCGGCGATGCCGAGGCCCGGCAGCGCGATGTCGGTCTTCTCGACCTCGAGCCCGGCCGGCGACAGCGACGAGCAGCGCAGGCCGACCAGCGTCTCTGCATTGAACGCGTCCCAGTACGCCATCCGGTCGCGCACCGGCACGTCGGCCGTCGAGCCTCGCGTGCGTGAAAAAACGGTCGAATTCGTCACGTCGCCTCCTGCTGGCGCCCGTCGTGCGGAGCGCCATGCATTGCGAAATTGGGGGATGGATCGTTTAAACGTCGTGCGGTGCGATGTCCGGCCCGATCAAGCAATTCGTCCAGCCCAGTCAAGAGCGGCGCGCACCTGCTGGCTAAAGTCGAGCCCACGACATCCAAACACAAGGAGACGAACCGTGGTCGACCAAGCCGTAGCCGAATTCTGGCAAAACATCCCGCCGATTGCCAATCCGTTCAAGCCCGATGCGCTTCCGGAAGCCTACATCGCGAACGCGGCCACCGACGACGAGCGTTATTACGTTCCGTTCACCGAAACGGTTTCGTCGCGGCCGCTGTGGATCTCGCCGTCGCAGAACAAATGGTGCGACATCCTGATGGCGAAGGAAGCCGGGCTCGTGAACCGGCACTATCACCCGCACGAGGTGTTCGCTTACACGCTGTCGGGCAAGTGGGGTTACCTGGAGCACGAATGGACCGCGACGCGCGGCGATTTCGTATACGAGACGCCGGGCGAGGGCCACACGCTCGTCGCATTCGATCACCCCGAGCCGATGCGCGCGTTCTTCATCGTCAAGGGGCCGCTGATCTGGCTCGACGACGAAGGCCAACCCGACGGCTATTTCGACGTGCACTCGTACATCGCGATGTGCAAGGCGCACTACGAGAAGGTCGGCCTCGGCGCGCAAGCGATCGAGAAGCTGTTCCGCTGACGCGCGGCGAGGCTCACCATGACATCCCCTTCCTCCTCCAGGCCCGCCTGGACGTACGAGAACAGGCTGCTGCTGATCCTGTTCATGACGTTCGGCTTCGTGTTCTTCGACCGCCTCGCGCTGTCGTTCCTGTTCCCGTTCATGTCCGCCGAGCTGCACCTGACGAATGCGCAGCTCGGCATGGTGTCGTCCGCGCTCGCGCTCACGTGGGCGCTGTCGGGCGCCGCGACCGGCGCGTGGTCCGACGCGCGCGGCACCCGCAAGCCACTGCTGATCGCCGCCGTGATCGGCTTTTCCGTGTGCTCGGCGCTGTCGGGGCTCGTCGGCGGTTTCGCGAGCCTGATCGCGTTCCGCGCGCTGATGGGCATCGCCGAAGGCCCGGTGCTGCCGCTCTCGCAGTCGCTGATGGTCGAGAGTTCGACGCCGAGCCGCCGCGGGCTGAACATGGGCCTGCTGCAAGGCTCCGCCGCCGGCCTGCTCGGCGCGATGATCGGCCCGCCGGTCGTGATCGGCATCGCGACCGCGCACGGCTGGCGCCACGCGTTCTTCGTATCGTGCATTCCCGGCTTCCTGATCGCGTTCTGCATCTGGCGCTGGGTGCGCGAGGTGCCGCCCGGCGGCGCACGGCATGCGCAGGCCGACACCGTCGGCGCACCGGCCGCGGGCGGCGCGGCGATCAGCCGCTGGGCGCTGCTGAAGGAACGCAACATCCTGCTTTGCGTGCTGATCAGCTGCTTCTTCCTCACGTGGTTCATCGTGATCATCTCGTTCGCGCCGGTGTTCCTCGTCGACAGCCGCCACCTGTCCCCTGCCGACATGGGCGTCGTGATGACCTGCCTCGGCGCCGCGTGGGTGTTCTGGGGTTTCGCGGTGCCCGCGATCTCCGACCGGATCGGCCGCAAGCCGACGATGATCGTGTTCGCGCTGGTCGCCGCCGCGTGCCCCGTCGCGATGATTCACGCGAATTCGCTGTGGGCGCTCTGCGCGCTCGTGCTCGCGACCTACACGGGCCTCGGCTGTTTCACGCTGTTCATGGCGACGATCCCGGCGGAAACGGTGCCGCCGCGCGCGATCGCCAGCGCGCTCGGGCTGATCATGGGCGCCGGCGAGCTGATCGGCGGCTTCGTCGCGCCGACCGTCGCCGGCTTCGCCGCGGACAAGTACGGCCTGCAGTTCGCGATGTGGACGTCGGCCACCGGCGCGATCCTCGCGTGCGTGCTGTCGTTCGGCCTCGTCGAAACCGCGCCCGCCGTGCTGCGCAAGCGCGCGCTCGCCGGCACGGCCGCGAACCGTCTCGATACACAGAACCTCGGAGGACGCTGACATGCGTGCACTTCAATGGCATGGCCCGCGCGACGTCCGTCTCGTGGAAATCGATACGCCGCGCCCCGGGCCGGGCGAGGTGCGCATCGCGGTCGCGTATTGCGGCATCTGCGGCAGCGACCTGCACGAATACGCGGACGGCCCGCACGCGATTCCGGTCGACGCGCCGCATCCGCTGTCGCGCCGTACCGCGCCGCTGACGCTCGGCCACGAATTCTGCGGCACCGTCGTCGAAGTCGGCGAAGGCGTGACGACGCTGAATCCGGGCGATTGTGTCGCCGTCGAGCCCGAATATCGCTGCCACCAGTGCGCGTACTGCCGCTCGGGGTCGTACAACCTGTGCGTGTCGATGGGCTTTGCCGGGCTGATGGGCGACGGCGGGATGGCCGACTTCGCGGTCGTGCCCGCCTACATGCTGCACCGGCTGCCCGACGGCGTGAGTCTCGAGCAGGCCGCCGTGATGGAACCCGCGGCCGTCGCGCTGCACGCGCTGCGCCGCGCCGAGCTCCGGCTCGGCGACACGTGCGCGGTATTCGGGCTCGGGCCGATCGGCCTGCTGCTGATCCAGCTCGCGAAGCTGCAGGGTGCGACGACCCTCGTCGCGGTCGACGTGTCGACCGAGCGCCTCGCGGCCGCCGCGCGCTTCGGCGCGACGCACACGTTCAATGCGCGCACGCTCGACGCGTCCGTGCTGCGCGACGCGATCCACGAGGCATCGGGCGGGCTCGGCGTCGACGCGAGCTTCGAGGCGGCCGGCTTGCCGGCCACGTTCGAAGCGGCGATGCAGGCGCTGCGCAAGGGCGGCCGCGTCGTGATGGTCGGCCTGATGCCGCAGGCGGGCTTCGACGCGTTCCGCGCGGTCAACGACGAACTGACCTTCACGGCGAGCGTCGGCTACCGGCATGCGTACGAGGACCTGCTGCGCATCGTCGCGTCGGGTGCGCTCGATCTCACGTCGATCGTCACGCGTACCGTGTCGCTGGAGGACGCCGTCGCCGACGGCTTCGACGCGCTGCTCGCCGATCGTACGCAGATCAAGATCCTGGTTTCCCCCGCGCAGCGGCATGCGCGCTCCACCCACGCCGTCGAGAGTGTCGAACATGAGTCGCCAGTGGTTATTTGAGGGAAGGACCGTCGCGGTAACCGGCGGCACATCGGGCATCGGCGCAAGCACGGCGTGGCGTTTCGCTGAAGCCGGCGCATCGGTCGTTGCGCTCGGGCTCGACGCTACCGGCCCGCATGCGCCGGTGCATCCGCACGTCCGGTGCATGGAACTGGACGTGACCGACAGCGACGCACTGACGCGCACGATCGCCGCATTGCCGCGGCTCGACGTGCTCGTCAACGGCGTCGGCATCAGCCGGCACGCGGACGAATACCGGATGGACCAGTTCGAACTCGTGCTGAACGTGAACCTGACGTCGGTGATGCGCGCCTCCGACGCCGCGTTGCCGGCGTTGTCCGTACAAGGCGGCAGTATCGTCAACGTCGCATCGATGTACACGTACTTCGGCAGCAAGGACCGCCCCGCGTACAGCGCGAGCAAGGGCGGCATCGCGCAGCTCACGCGCTCGCTCGCGCAGGCGTGGGCCGATCGCGGCATCCGCGTGAACGCGGTCGCGCCCGGCTGGATCGACACACCGCTCAGCAGCGGCCTGATGGCCGACGCGCAGGCGTCACGACGCATCCTCGAACGCACGCCGCTCGGGCGCTGGGGCACGGCCAACGAAGTCGCGGACGTGATCCTGTTCCTGTGCTCGCCCGCTGCATCGTTCGTGACAGGTGCGGTCGTGCCGGTCGACGGCGGGTATTCGACGGTCTAGCGCGCGCGTTCGACAGGCATCGACAGGCATCGGCGGCCACGCGGTTCCAGCCGATGCCTGCCGCACACCGGTTCGCTCCGGTTGCCACCGAACCGGGAATCGCCCGGTTCTGGTTTGTTCATATCAATCAGTAGTCCAATCAAAAATATCCGACCTGACCGGAAACATGTGAGGAGCACATTGGAGATGACGAAAAAGACCCTTCTGGCGCTCGCGACATGCGCCCTTCCCGCCGTGTCGTTCGCGCAGAGCAGCGTGACGATGTTCGGGCTGATGGATGCCGGCATCAGCTACGTCAGCAACGAAGGCGGCCACGGCAACGCGAAGTTCGACGACAACATCTTCTTTCCGAACCTGCTCGGTTTCGAAGGCAAGGAGGATCTCGGCGCGGGCACGCGCGCGATCTTCCGGCTCGTGAACCAGTATTCGCTCGGCAACGGCTCGATCATCGGCGGCGGGCTGTTCGCTCGGCAGGCCTACGTCGGGCTGGAGAACGACCGTTACGGCAAGCTCACGCTCGGCAACCAGTACGAGTTCATGGTCGATGCGCTCGCCGCCGCCGGCAACGAGATCGCGCAGGATCTCGTCGGCCTGTACGGCTTTCGCAACGGGCCGTTCGACAAGCTCGCCTTGCCGAACAACCCCACCGGCGCGTTCGACTGGGATCGCGTCGCGGGCAGCAATCGCGTCGCGAATTCCGTCAAGTACACGAGCCCGTCGCTGTCGGGCCTGACCTTCGGCGCGCTGTACGGCTTCGGGAACGTCGCGGGGTCGGTCGGTGCGAACAACACGGTCAGCGTCGGCGCGAGCTACGACAACGGCCCGTTCGGCGCGGGCGCGGCCTATACGAACCAGAAATACGGCGCGTCGGCGGGGCTCCCGCCGACCAGCGTGCGCAACTGGGGCGCAGGGGTGCACTACACACTCGGCACGGTCACGGGGAAAGCGCTCGTGACGACCGTACGGAACTCGGCGAACGGCGCGGGCGCGTGGTCGGCGGAAGCCGGCGCGTCGTGGCACCCGTCGCCTGCGTGGGTGGTCGGCGCGAGCTACACCTACATGAAAGGCAACGACACGCTCGACAATGCGCACGCGCACCAGTTCCTGGCGGCCGTCCAGTACTGGCTGTCGAAGCGCACGATGGTGTACGTGGCGGGCGTGCATCAGCGCGCGAACCACGGCAGCAACGCGCAGATCAACGGCGTGATGGACGCGAACGGTGCGTCGAGCGGCGCACTGCAGTCGATCGCGCGGGTCGGATTCAGTACGCGGTTCTGACACGCACGGCGGCCGGCCACGCGACCCGCGTGGCCGGCCCGAAGCTTTCGTTGCCGCACACGCTCGACTGCAACGACTTCGGTACGACGAGGGTCGGCTTCACGTAGAAACCTTCGCGCGCATCGCAGCCGCGCCCCCGGGCCTGTCGCCCGACCGGCTGGCAAGCGCATCGAACGTATCGAGGCGCACTCGCCGCAACCGACCATACGCCGCAAAACTGGGTGCGGGAATACGAGCTACAAGCGAGACACGGCGGTCGACACATGCAACGGGAATAAATCCGAGCCGGCTCCGGTATATCGGAGGTCGCCACGCCGTTCGCGCTCCGGACGTGCGGGCGGGCGAACCCCACCCGAAACAGCGAGACCGCTCATGTCACAGCCCAACCACACCGCTTACGCACGCTTCGCGATCGCCCTGCACTGGTCGATCGCGATCCTGATCCTGTCGAACCTGTCGATCGGGCTCTACATGGATACGTTCCCGCACAACTCGCCGCAGTTCAACGGCATCCTGTTCTATCACGCATCGATCGGCAGCCTGATCTTCATGCTGACCGTACCGCGCCTCGTGTGGCGCGCGACACACACGCCGCCGCCGCTGCCTGACAGCGTTCCTGCGTGGCAGGCGCGGATCGCCGGCGCACTGCACGGCGTGCTGTACCTGCTGCTGTTTCTCGTGCCGCTGACCGGCTACGTGCACCGCCTCGCCGGCGCGCATCCGGTCAGTTTCTTCGGCATCGCGGACCTACCGATGCTTGTCGGCCGCGACGAACCGTTGCGACTCCTGACCGACGCGCTGCATCGTGCACTGGTGCTGACGCTCGGCTTGCTGCTGGCCGTGCACGTCGCGGCCGCACTGAAACACAAGTTCGTCGATCGCGACGGTGTTGCCGGGCGGATGGGTATCTGAGCGGGCGCGCCGCAATCGAGCCGGCGCCCGCCCGTTGTCGCGCATCCCGTCAGTCGCCGTCCTTCTCGAGCACGTTCTGCGTGAGCGCGACCGATGGAATCGTCGGCTTGAGCGACGCGCGGTGCGCGCGGCCGCTCAGCCACTTCCAGCCGGCCACGAGCAGCAGCGCGACGAGCGGGATCGACGCGATCGTCCACGTGCCGTTCGGATAGTCGAATGCCATCAGGACCAGCACGCCGAGCAGGAACAGCAGCGTCAGCCATGACGTCACGGGCGCGCCGGGCATCCTGAACGACACGTCGTCCACCTCGCCGCGCGCGACCGCCGCGCGGAACTTCATCTGGCACACGACGATGAATGCCCACGTACTGATGATGCCGAGCGACGCGATGTTCAGCACGATCTCGAACACGCTCGACGGCACCAGGTAGTTGAGCAGCACGCCGACCACGTAGATCGCGACCGTCACGAGAATGCCCGCGTACGGCACGGATTGCCCGCTCATCCTCCCGAGGAACGCCGGGGCCGAGCCGCCCATTGCGAGCGAACGCAGCACGCGCCCGGTCGAATACAGTCCCGAGTTGAGACTCGACAGTGCCGCGGTCAACACCACCAGGTTCATCACCGAACCGATGCCCGGCACGCCGAGCGCGCCGAAAAACGTGACGAACGGGCTCTGGCCCGCCTTGTACGCGCTCCACGGCAGCAGGCAGACCAGCAGGACGACCGACGCGACGTAGAAGATCGCGATGCGCCAGATCACGTTGTTGATCGCGCGCGGCAGCACCTTGCGCGCGTCCTTGCATTCGCCGGCGGCGGTGCCGACCAGTTCGACGCCCGCGAACGCGAACACCACGCCCTGCACCAGCACCAGCGCCGGCATCAGCCCGTGCGGGAAGAACCCGCCGTTGTCGGTGATCAGGTGCATGCCCGTGTCATGGCCTGCGACGTGCCCGCCGGTGCCGAGGATCACGCTGCCGATCACGAGAAACAGCACGATCGCGGCGACCTTGATCAACGCAAACCAGAATTCCATCTCGGCGAACCACTTCACGCCGATCAGGTTCATGGTCGCGACGATGCACAGTGCGGCGAGCGCGAAGATCCACTGCGGCACGCCCGAAAACGGCGCCCAGTAATGCATGTAGAGCGCGACCGCGGTGATGTCGACGATGCCGGTCATCGCCCAGTTCAGGAAATACATCCATCCGGCGACGAACGACGCTTTTTCGCCCAGGAATTCGCGCGCATACGACACGAAGCTGCCGCTGCTCGGGCGATGCATCACGAGCTCGCCGAGCGCGCGCAGGATCAGGAAGGAAAACACGCCGCACACCAGATAGACGATCGCGAGCGACGGCCCGGCAGCCTGCAGGCGCGCGCCCGCGCCGAGGAACAGGCCGGTACCGATTGCGCCGCCGATCGCGATCATCTGTACCTGTCGATTGCCGAGGGTCTTGTGATAGCCGGCCTCGTGGGATTCGAGCCAGTTCCGTTTGCTGGTGTCGCCGGTCGGCGCGGGTTCGGGAATCGATGCCATGACTGCATCCTCATGTGCTTGCGTGATCTCGTTCGGACCGTACCGCGATCCGGGCCCGTCGGCGCCTGCGGCCTCGATGCGCGCCATCACGCCGCGCATCGAGGCCGCTGCGCGCCGGACATGGCGCGCGGCACCGTCAACCGCGAACGTATGCAGCCGTAATTCCGTTCACAAACGCTATGCAAATTTCGACTGTCCCGGCATCGAATCGCGCATGCGACATGGATGGAAAGCATTTTGAAATACGTCAGGATTTCGAAAGACGAAAGCGGGAGCACGAGATGAAACTACGCGTCGACCGACGTCGCGCTCGGAACCCGCCGCCAGTGGCGGACGACCGGTCAAGTCACGGAAACAGCCGTGCCGGATTCAACTCCGCTTCGCTGCGTGGCCGGGCGCACCACCCAAGAACCACCGGCACCGGGTAAAGCCGTCGTGCACCAAAACGCGGCCAGAAATGACGCAGCCCCGGCGCGATGACTTGCACCACGGACAAGCCGATATCGGGCCACGTCTTGTCGACGACGAGCCCGTCGACGCCGGCCGCCACGCTGCGCCCGACGCAATGCGCGAGCGCCGCGGGCAACGACGCGGCATCGACCGGTTGCCACGTCGATCGCGTCGTGCAGCGCACGCCGTTCGCCGGATACGGAAATCAGGTTGCGAGAAGTTTGTGGCGATCCCTCGGGTACGGCGCATCCACCTCGATATCGAGCAACTGATCGACTTCGCTCAGCGCGCGCTGCGCCGCGATTCGGCCATCCGGACGGGAACCGAAGCCGATCGAAAAGTGCCCGTCCTGCGGATTTTCCGCCGGCGCGGCCACCGTCGGCACCCCGGGATCGGTGGTGATGTCGAGCGCCCACAAACGCCACCCGAACATCCGCGCACGCGACGTGCTCCGCGACGCCAGACGCATGCGCACCGGCGCCGCGCCCGGCTTACGCAACCAGCGCGCGGCCGACGCGTGCCTGGTTGCCGCGCCGCAGGTCGGGCGGCATCGACGCATACGCCGCATCGCGAATCAACGCATGGCGGAACGAATAGACCACGCGATCGCGCCGATGTTGCGCGTACAGGATCCGTTCCTCGAGCAGCAACTGCAGGTGCGCGTCGAGCGTCGCGCGATCATGCGGCGAAGCCGCGACGAGCAGTTGCGCATCCACCTCGAGCCCGATCGTCGCGGCGAGCTGCGCGGTGTCGCGCGCGTCGTCGATCCGGTCGAACGCTCGACCGAGCATCCCGCCGAGACTGAGCGGAAGCGGACGGGGTTCCGTCGTCAGCAGCCCGGCGAGCGTGTCGTCCGCGCCGCCCATCGTCAGCTCGCGCGCGACGGCCTCGATGAACAGCGGAATGCCCGCCGTGCGCCGGGCGAGCGGGTCGAGCCAGAGCGGATCGAGCTCGCCCGGGCCCAGGCATGCCGACATCAGGCGCTGCGCGTCGTCGCGCGGCAGGCGGCGCAACACCAGGCGTTCGGTCGCGCCGCGCCAGCGCGCGAGCTTGTCGGGGCGCGACGTGAGCACGATGCCGAGCGCCGCCGCACGCGGCGAGCGCCGCAGGTACGCCAGAAAATCCTCGGTCGAGCGGTCGATCCACTGGACATCCTCGACGACGAACAACACCGGCGCGCCATTGCCGAGCGACACGATCAGCTGCTCGAGGACGTCGAACAATGCGTGTTGTTCGCGCGCACTCGACCATGGGACCATCCTCCCTTCGCAGGGCACCCCCAGCCAGGTCGCGAGTGCGACACGGGCCGCCGCGTGATCGCATTCGAGCGGCGCGATCATGGTGTCGATTGCAGCAAGCGCGAGACCCGCCGGGTCGTCGGCGTCGATATGCCAATGCGCGGCGATGAATCGCAGGACCGGAAACAGTGCGTGATTCTCCCGCTCGGGCAGGCACCCGCAATACGCGCACGCAGAACCCTCGCCCCGGACGGCCTCGCACAACTCGTGTACGAGGCGTGATTTGCCGAGCCCCGCGTCACCGACGACCAGCCGCGGCACACCGTGCGGCACAGGCTCGCCGCGCATCACGCGACGATGTCGTGCGAGTGTTTCATGCCATGCGCGCAAGAGCACGTCGAGTTCGCGCGCGCGGCCGACCATCGGTGCCCGCATGCCGGCGTCGAGCGAATCGAACGGCGTATCGGCGCGCCGCTCGCCGAGCAATTCGTGAACCGGCTGCGGCACGAGGCCCGCCCGCGCGAGCCGCAACGGGGTCGGCCGATAGTCCGCATGCCGTTCGAGCGCCAGCCGCGCATCGTCGCTGATCAGAATCTGTCCGGGCCCGGCAAGCCGCAGCAACCGCGCAGCCGCGGCAGGCGTCGATACGCCCGACATATGCGACGCATGGGCGAGAACCTGCCCGACGTGAATCGCGGCAGCCACTTCGACGCGCCAGCTTGCGCCACCGGCGTCGCCGCCGGCCGCCGCGGGCACCGGCAGCCGTGCGCGCCCGGCCACCCGCACCATGTCGAGTGCCGCGCGCGCCGCGCGACGCGCCGGCCGATCGATGTCGCCTTGCAGGCCGAAGTGGAACAGCAGCGTGTCGCCGAGCCGTGCGTCGACCTGCGCGCCGTAACCGACGGCGATATCCGCACACTTCGTCTGCCATTGCGCCTCATAGCCGTCGAGCAAGGCGTCGTGATCGACTCCGGCGTGGCGTCGCCGGCCCTCTCCGGTGATCGTCACACAACAGCACAGCGTGGTGATCTGACGGTACCCGCCCGCCGTTGCGATCGGCTCGCCGTACGGAGCGAACGGGCGCGGATGCGTCGGCCCGCTTGCGCGGCCGGCATCGAACTGGCCGACGAGCGCCGCGAAGTTGAGCGCGCGAAACGGTTCCGCGAGTTCGTCGGCCGACGCGGCGCGCTGCTCCGGCTTCTTGCTCAGCGCGCGCCGCAATACCGCGCCGAGCGGATGCGATGCGATCGGCGGAGGGAACGCGACATTCACCGGGCTGAGCTGCTGATAGAGAATGTCGGCCACGCTCGCACCGCGCATGACGACCTCGCCCGTCAGGCATTCGATCACGACCAGGCCCCACGCATACAGGTCGCTTCCGGGCGTCGGCGGCTCGTTGCGCAATTGCTCGGGCGCGCAATAGGACGCCGAGCCAAGCACCTCGGTCGCCAGCGTCAGGGTCTGGCGCCCGATGTCCTCCGCGCCGGGCAGCAACGCACCGATGCCGAAATCGAGGAGCTTCGCGTGCGGCCCGTCATCGGCCATCGCGATCACGATGTTCTGCGGCTTCAGGTCCCGATGCACGATGCCCCGGCGATGCGCGGCCGCGAGCGCGTCGAGCACCTCCGCCATCAGCCGGCCCGTGTCGACGGCCGACAGCGGCCCCTGTGCCGCGAGCCGGTCACGCAAGGTCCGGCCCTGCACCAGCTCGAATACGGCGAACAGCCGGCCGTCGGGCGCCTCCCCCTTGTCCAGCAATGCCACGATGTTCGGGTGCCGCAGCGCCTCGCACAGGCTCGTCTCGCGCTGGAAGCGCGCACGCTGGCGCGCGCGCTCCGTCGCGGTCCGCGCGGCGTGATCCCGCATCAGCTTGATCGCGACGGCTTGTCCCGTTTCGCAGCAGGTCGCGCGAAACACCACGCCATTGCCGCCTTCGCCGAGCAACGAACCGAGCCGGTAACGCCGCTTGCCGGCCAGTTCCGCAAACGGCGCGAAGGGCGCGCGGGACACGGCCGGCGCCGAGACCGGTTCTCTCGAGTTCATGAGCAATGGACTACCGGGGCAGGCGCCGGACGATGCACGCCGATACGCGGCTGAGCGGGCGGCACCGACTCGCATTCGAGATGCGCACCGCGCATGACGCGGAACGGGAAATCGCCGAACCTGACGCTGCCGCGCCGGCGCTCGACGAGCTGGCTCGCGCCCAGCCCCGGCAGGGCCGCGAACTGGCTCCGGGCGCGGTGAATCTGCACGTTGACATGGGACGTATCGATGCCGAGCATGCGCGCCAGCCGGTCGAGTTCGATCCAGCCTTGCGTGGCGGCGTCGTAGCCGGCCTGCATGTCGGCCGAACGCGCGCGGGCAAGCGTGACGAGACTGTAGTGATGCGCGCGCTCGCCGAGGTCGACCACGCCGCCGCGAACATGCAGCAGCATGCGCACATGCTCTTCGTCCCGGCTGACGAGGAATTCGAGCAGTTGTGCCGGCACGGCCGGATCGGCGGGCGCGGCGAGCCTCATCGTCGAACCATTGCGCGCGAGTGCCAGGCGCCACGTGGCGTCGCCGGTCGATACTTCGTCGCCGTCGTGGAGCGCGCGCGGCGGCAACGTGTCGTCGCACAGCCATTCGCCGGCCGGCGACCGGACGATCGTGACCGGCTGCGCGGCGCGTGCGGCCAGGATCTGGCGCGGCGCGAGCACGATCGGATGCGCAGCGCCTCGTATCGGCCACAGCGTATCGGCCGGATCGTCGAGCGCATCGACGCGCCACGGCGCGATGCCGGCCCTGCCGAACCGGATCACGTCACCCGGCTGCAGTACCGCGTGATCGCCGTGGCGTAACGGCACGCCGGACAGCGACGTGCCGTTGCTGCTGTGATCGTGGAGTTCCCACAGCCCGCCCACCCAGCGGATATGGGCGTGAACACGGGACACCGACGCATCCCGGATGACCGTATCGCAACGCGCGGCATCCCGGCCGAACACGTGATACGCGCGGAGCAGGCACGCTTCCCCGGAAGAATCGTTCTTGAGTATCGCCATGGCTGCCCCGTATCGAATCCGCCCGGGTCGCTCGAGTGACGCATCGACGCCCAGGCAAACGATTGCTTCAATGAACGCGAACGATGTCGCCCGTTCGCCGCCTCGTTATCCGTTTCTTCGTCAGCTTCCTTTCGGATCGTTGCTCATCCGGCACGCGTTGTTTCGACTGATTGAATGGCCGGCTGTATTGTTGTCTTGAAATCGAGCAACCTGATGAAAATCCTGCCAAATAAAATCATGCATCGCAATCGAAACACTCAACTCTCTCCTTGATATTGCAATGCTTTACATTTTCGACCGATTTTTATATCTCATATAAAGGGTCGTAAATGCGAATTACCGCCAGAGCCCCGCCAGGCATACGTGTAGCGGAATCAGACACATTGAATGACGAGGCGAACTCAAATACCTTTGCCGGCGCGGATGTTTTGTTTGATTAAAACGAAATAAATTAAATAGTTTCGGCGATTTAAATAATTACATCCGATGTTTTTGCGGATTGCATTAAAAGAGTTGCTGCGGGGTCAAGGCGTCGCATCCGATGTTTCGGCGGGTGTCGGCGAGCAAGCCGGTACCGGCACGCCGCCGCGTCACGATCGATTGCCGGCAACGGCTGGAAGCAGGCAAGACGTCGACGATCCGATCGCCGTGATCGCCCCGCCAGGAGGTCGATGGAACGCATCGGCAACAACCACCACTGCAAGCGGCAGGCTCGCAAAAAATGGGGCCGCTATGGCCCATGCAGCTCACGGCTTGATCACCTGGCCTGCGCGTAGCGACCCTTTGCCGGGGAGAGGTCGCGCGGCAACTCCGAATCTTGCGAGGGAACGAGAATGCGCCGTCGTGAGGGCCGGTCCGTTTTATGAGCGCACGGCACTGCCTCACGCACGATCCAGCTTTCCGATCAGCTTGAAATCTAGCGCATACCGCGTTCCGTGAGGTTGGCGGGGCCGAACCGCGCAATCATTCTCCGCCGTCCCGGATGCTCGAGATGCCCGGTGTTCGGCGGCGCAAACCCGACAGACCACATGTCCGAAAATGGCGCACGTCGCGGGCGCCCGGGATATACGATGTCACCCATGCCTACCCCCATCGACACCCCCGACAGCGACGCCTGCTACCTGGCGCTGAAGGCGCACGACGCGCGCTTCGACGGCTCCTTTTTTGCGGCCGTCACCAGCACCGGCATCTACTGTCGTCCGGTGTGTCGCGTGAAGACGCCACGTCGCGAGAACCTCCGCTTCTACCGTCACGCGGCAGAGGCGGAAGCGGCCGGTTTCAGGCCCTGCTTGCGTTGCCGCCCCGAATTGGCCCCGCGCGCGGCATCCTGGAGCACGGAGGACGCTTCGCGCATCCTGGCCCTGCAGGCCGCAAGGTTGATGGATGAACCCGACGCGTGGCGGCACATGACCTCCGCGCGCCCGACCTTCGGGCAGTCGAGCGGCGGCTTGATGCCGCGCATTGCGCAACGGCTGGGTGTGACCGACCGCCATCTGCGCCGCATTTTCGACGCACACTTCGGCGTGTCGCCGCTTCAGTACCTTCAAACACGCCGGCTGTTGGCAGCCAAGCAGCTGATTGCCGACACCCGATTGCCGATGAGCCAGGTCGCGGCGTCCAGCGGCTTTTCCAGCGTCCGACGGTTCAACGATGCCTTCTCGCGCCACTACGGCCTGAATCCCAGCGCCTTGCGCCGGGCCAGATCCACGTCCGATGGACAAGGCGTGACCGTACGACTCGGCTGGCGACCGCCCTATGACGTACAGGCAATGGTGGGCTTCTTGCGCCTGCGCGCGTTGCCCGGCGTGGAGCAGGTCGCGGGCCTGGAATACACGCGAACGCTGCGGCTTGTGCAAGGTGCGCAGGCGCGTAGCGGCTGGTTGCGCGCTCGCTTCGACGAAGATCGCGCGCAGGCCATGCTGACGATCAGCGATTCATTGGCCGCCGCCCTGCCGGCGCTGATCAACCGTGTGCGCGCCGCGTTCGATCTGGACGCCGACCCGATCGCCATTCACGCGGCTCTGCACGCCGCGTTCCCGTCGGGCGAAGGCTTGCGCGTGCCGGGCACACTGGACGGCTTCGAGCTGGCGGTGCGCGCCGTGCTGGGCCAGCAGGTCACCGTGGCCGCTGCACGCACACTGGGCGCGCGACTGGTTGCGGCCTTCGGCGATCCGATCGAAACGCCCGTCGCGGGTCTGGATCGTCTCTTTCCCACGCCTGCTGCCCTGGCGGCCGCCACCGGCGATGAGCTCGGCCGCCTGGGCATCACGCGGCAACGCCAGACCGCACTGCATGCGCTGGCGCATGCAGTGCTGGACGGGCGCATCGCTTTGCATCCCGGCGTAGACGTCGCTGCGACTTGCGCCGAATTGTGTGCACTGCCCGGCATCGGCGACTGGACGGCGCAGTACATCGCCATGCGCGCGCTGCGCTGGCCCGACGCCTTTCCCGCCGGCGACGTCGCGTTGCAAAAAGCCCTGGGTGTGGGTAGCGCCCGTGCCGCGGCACAAGCCGCCGAGAAATGGCGGCCCTGGCGCGGCTATTCGGTGTTGCGTGCGTGGCATGCGATGAATCACGGTGCTTCTGCCTGACAACGACTCATATCGACATCTTTCCCGGCCGCGTGACTCGTCACCACCGGAAGCGACCAACCTGCACGATGAATTCAATCACACGGATCCCGAGCACGGTACCTGCTCAGAGCGATTTGTTCGGAAGCGGCGACGCCGAATTCTCGATAGACGAGTCCTTTCGATCGGCAAGGCGTTTCGATCTCGACGCTCATTCCTGGGTCGACATCGTGCCCGGATGGATTTCGGGGGCTTCGCTGCTCTATGAGCAGTTGCGCAACAGCGTTCCGTGGCTCGAGCACGATCGGCGCATGTTCAACCAGGTGTTTCGCGAGCCGCGCATGACGGCGGTGTACAAGCATGTCGCCGACGTGCCCGACGCGCGCCTGCTGCAGGCCGTCCGCGCGCTGTCGCGTCACTACGGCGTGGAATACGACGGCCTGTGGATGAACCTCTATCGCAACGGGCAAGACAGTACAGGCTGGCATCGCGACCACGGGTCGTGCCGGATGCTCGACTGCATCGTCCCCGTCCTGACGCTCGGCACGATACGCCGGTTCCTGATCAAGCCGATCAAGGGCGGCCGCTCCATGACCTTCAAACCGTCTTCCGGAGACTTGGTGGTGATGGGAGGGCGCGCGCAGCAAGACTGGGTGCACTGCGTGCCCAAGGAACCGGAAATCGAGGGCACGCGGATCAGCGTCAACTTCATGAGCTCGGCGCAGGGCGTGAGGGATTAGCACACGAAGCTGCCGAGATCTGGCGACGCTGTGAACAGCTCGTATCGAAGGGACATGCAGAGAACGTACCGCTACATCACATCGCTCAAGACAGGCACCATCGGTTAAGGCAAAGCACACCCGTTGCGAGTCTCCCAAATTGTGGCGACCCTCATGCTGTAGTCGGCCTATGTCCGGCGACAAAAAACGGCGCAACGGGTATTGAATAACCAACGCTGAGATCAGCGGTATCGGCCGCTTGTAGTGATTCGCGATCGCTTTGATTCCAGTATTCGCAGACCGTATGTGGCGGCCTGAGAGACCGCGTACACGGAAGTTTGACGTCATGCGGAGCAGCCCTCCGCAAACACCAGCCTTCGGTATTGAGCAACATCGATTCCGCTACGCGTACTTGTCGCCGACCGTACTACGAATCGGATGGGTGTCGTAGACGATGATCATCCGTTCGATGAGCCCCGCGGTGTCGAACTCGAACACGTCGACGCACTCGAAGCGCGCCGCCGATCCGTCTTTCAGGCCCCAGTCGTAGATGAAGTAACCTGTCGCACGTCGAGCCCCACTCGCGCTGACGCAGATATCGATCGGTGTAATCTTGCTTTCTCCCGACGCGGCAGCGACCTTCGAAAAAAAGGGCTCCGGGTGCATCCAGCCGAGAAATGGCGAGAAAATCTGCGCGTCCGGCGTAAATAGCGCGCAGATGGCACCGACATCGCCTCGCTCCAGTTCCCGAAGGTACGCGCGAACCTGTTCCGTATATAGTGATCCCGACGTTGAGTCCAAAATTATCCTCCGATCATTCGTTGACAACCCCGTTCATTCGCAAGAACAGGGCATCCGGTAGACGCACGATAGCGACGCACCGATGACCGAACAATCGAAAAATGTGCAATCCGGGTATGCAGCGCACGCATATCCGCTGGCCGACCTGACGCGGCCCCTCCCACCGTTGGCAGCGATTCAGTCATTCGTCGCCGCGGCGCAGCTTGGCAGCGTCAGCAAGGCTGCGGCTCATCTATGCCGTACGCAAGGCGCGGTGAGCCGCCAGATACAGCAGCTGGAAACGCATTATCGATGCGCGCTCTTTGTGCGCCATGTATCGGGGCTGACGTTGACGGCGGAAGGGAATGGACTGCTGACGGTCGCAGTCAACGTGCTCACGCAATTGGTTCAGCACGCAGACATCCATGCACGGACGACCTCGGTTCTCACCTTGAAGTTGCCGTCCACGTTCGCCATTCGCTGGTTGCTCCCGCGGCTGCCGGACATTCATCGCGCCATGAGCGGGACGGAGCTTCGTATTTCGACATCCGCGGACGATACGCCCGATTTCACTACGTCCGACGTCGATGCCGTCATTGTGCGCGGCACGGGACAGTGGACCGGTATGGAAGCGCTACCGCTGTTTTCCGAGACGCTCACGCCGATGTGCGCGCCCGCATTGGCGACATCACTGCGATCCGTTGCCGACCTTGCGCATGTCGATTTGCTCCATCCCGGGCCCAGCCACGCGGAGTGGAGATGCTGGCTCGATCATGTTGGGGCGCTCCAGATCAATGCGGAACGTGGACTTGTATTCGATACCCTCGAATTGACGCTCGCGGCATCGACGGAAGGACACGGAATTGCCATCGGCGACCCACGAATGGCACGAGACCGGCTCCGTGCCGGATCGCTGGTGACGCCGTTTGAGGACGTGGTTCAGGACGGCCTTTCCTACTTCCTCGTATATCCGTCCCAACGTGCGGCACAACCGAAAATTCGAGCCCTCGCTGACATCTTGCTGCGGCTTGCGCGAGAAGACTGACTGACAGGCGAGAGTCCGATACCCGGGCAGGGCCGACAGTCGGATGTTGCAGCCGAAGTAGAGGCGAATGATTGGATTGGGTCGTGATCGGCAAGCTACAGCAGGAACCGCACCATCCAACCCCACCTGCTCTTTTCCCGTCGCGCCGGTTTGGTCAACGCTTGTGGACAACCGAATCGAGCACGAAGCTGGTCGTCATGTTCTGCACACCGTCCATCGCACTGATCGTCGCCCAGATGTCGCTGATGCGCTCGTGTGTGGCGGCCTCTATCTGTACGAGCAAATCGACCTCGCCGCTGAGCACCGCGCAATCGCGCACCTCGGCGATCCGCTCGAGTGCGGCAAGCACGTCCGCACCGCGCATCCGGTCCTTGCGGTAAACCAGCATCACGGCGCGCACCGGCACGACCTCGTCGGGCAATGCGAGCCGCACCGTATAGCCTGCAATGACGTTCAGCGCTTCGAGCCGGTCGATCCGGTTCCGGACCGCCTGCCTGGACAGACCGATCCTGTCGGCCAGCACCGCGAGCGGAATCCGCGCATCGGCACACAACGCGTCGATTATCTTCTGGTCCAGGCCGTCGATCTTCATTCGCCGAACCCGGTATGCCGGGCACCGCGTGCATCGACCGCGTCGCGCAATGCCGCGATGTGGCCGGGGCCGATTCCGCAGCATCCGCCGACGATCTGCGCGCCCAGCGCGAGCCACTGCTCCGCCCATCTTGCATAGCCGGGCGGATCGATGTCGCCGCGCAAACCGTGGAGTTCCTCGTTCGCACGCGCATCGGCGCGCTGAGGCGGAAACGCGTTCGCATAGGCGCCGATCACGAGCGACGTTCCCGTTCGCGCGAGCCCGCGCTGCACCGTCTCGATCGCCGCACCCATCGCCTCCGGCTGGCTGCAATTGAACAGCAGCGCGGTCGCGCGCGCGGATACGGCGGCGTCGATCGCTTCGTCGAGCGTCTGCCCCGATCGCAATACCGGCGTGGCGCCTGCTTCGACGTCGTCGCGCAGCGTGAACGAGACCCAGAGCGGCTTCGGATTCTCACCCAGCGCTCGCCGGACCGCGCCGATCTCGTCGGTCAGGCTCTGCGTCTCGGCCAGCCACAGGTCGACGTAGGGATCGAGCCCATCGACGAGCGTCGCCAAGATGGCATCGGCGCGCGCTGCATCGAACAGGTCGGGGCGGTAGGAACCGCCAGTCGGCGGAAGCGATCCTGCGACGCGCACGGGCCGCCCTGCGCGGTCCGCCGCTTGCCGAGCGAGTTGCCCGGCAAGGGCCGCGAGCGCGACTCCGTCGCGACGGAACCGCTCGTCGCCGATATGGAACGGCACGACCGCATAGCTGTTTGCGGTGATCACGTCGGCACCCGCCGCGACGAATGCGTCGTGCGCAAGGCCGACGTAATGCGGCGCTTCCATCAGCGCGAGTGCCGACCACTCCGGCTGCCTGAACGGCGCCCCCATCCGCGCCAGTTCGCGCCCCATGCCGCCGTCGAGTACTGTGATGTCATGCATAGTCCGTGCTCCGTCGTTGCAATCCGCGCATCTCGTGCCCGAATCGATTCAAAGGTCGGCGCGACGCACACGAGACGTCGATCGAGCGTGCGCGCTGGTCCGTGTCAGATCTGCTCCAATGCTTGCGCGATATCGCTTTTCAGGTCGTCGATGTGCTCGATGCCGACCGAATAGCGGATGAAATTGAGCGGAATGTCGGCAGCGCGCATTTGCTCCGCCGACATCGTGCCCGCCCACATGGATGCCGTATGGATCGCGAGCGAATCGACGCCGCCGAGATTGCCTGCGTTCAGGGGCAAGCGCAGCGCCTCGACAAAGCGCTGCGCTTCGCCGTAGCCTCCCCGCACGCCGAACGCCACCACACCGCCGAAGCCGCGCATCTGCCGGCATGCGAGTGCGTGCTGCGGATGGCTGCGCAGGCCCGGATAAAACACGCGTTCGATCTTCGCGTGCGCTTCGAGGAATTCGGCGAGCGCCTGGGCGTTCGCGTTGATCCGCTCGACGCGCATCGGCAGCGTGCGCAGCCCGCGCAGCAGCAGCCACGCATCCATCGGGGACAGCACCGAGCCGAGCGTGATGTGCGTATGCCAGATCTGCTCGGCGAGCACGCGGCTCGTACAGATCACGCCGCCGGTCAGGTCGTGATGGCCGCCCAGATACTTGGTCGCGCTGTGCACGACGATGTCGACACCGAGCCGGTGCGGCTGCTGGTTGACCGGCGACGCGAACGTGTTGTCCGCGAGCGTCAGGATGCCGCGCGCCCTTGCGATTTCAGTCACCGCGGCGATGTCGGTCACGAGCAGCAGCGGATTGACCGGCGACTCGAGCACGATCAGCCGCGTGTTCGGCCGAATCGCACGATCGAATGCGCCCACGTCGGTCTGGTCGACGAACGTCACCTCGACGCCGAACCGGCGCAGCATGTCGTCGAGCATTTTCGTGGTGCTCATGTAATGACGCGTCTGGCCGACGACGTGATCGCCGGCCTTCACGACACTGAGGATCGCGGTCGCGATCGCGCCCATTCCGGATGCGGTGACGAGCGCGGTCTCGGTGCCCTCGAGCTCCGCCATGACCGCCTTCACGCGCTCGTGAACCGGATTGCCGTAGCGGGTGTAGTTGCGCGGATGCTGCGGCACGCTCGACATCTCCGCGAATTCCTCGCTGCCGGCTGCCTTGAACACCGCCGAATAGTGGATCGCCGGCGCGACCGACTTCTCGTCGGTCACGTCGCGGTCCGCAGCCAGCGCCAGCGTTTCAAGCTTGTATCCCATGTCGTCCTCGGATCGTTCGTTGTGTCGCGTTCATACGGCGCCGGTCAAGCACGCGCGCTGCCCAGATGGCGATTCAGCAAACTTTCGATGCGTTTGAGCACGGTCGAAAGCACGGCCGTGATGCCGACGTACACGATGCCGGCCAGCATCAGCGCGTCGGTCGTATAGGTTTCGATCGAGATGCGGCGTGCGACACCGGTCAGGTCGAGCACGGTGATCGTGCTGGCAAGCGCGGTCGACTTCAGTTGCAGCACGATCTCGTTGCCGAGCGTCGGCGCGACGATGCCGATCGCGCGCGGCACGATCACGAACCAGGTGAGCATGAAGCGGCTCATCCCGAACGCCAGCGCGGCTTCCTTCTCGCCCGCCGGGACGCCGGCGATCCCGCCCCGGATGTCTTCCGCCATGTACGCCGCGAGATTGAGCGTCAGCGCGCACAACGCACACGAGAACGATCCGCCGACCAGCAGCCACAGAGGCGACGCACGCACGATCGAGAACTGCGCGAGCCCGTAATACAGCACGAAAATCTGCACCAGCAGCGGCGTGCCGCGAAACACCGACATGAACAGACGGCTCGGTGTCGACAGCCACCGGCACGCCGACGTGCGCGCGACCGCCAGCGGCACCGCGAGCGCGAACGCAAGCGTGCAGGACAGCACCAGCAGCTCGAGCGTGATCCATATGCCGCGCGCGATGTCCGGGCCGGACTGCACGATGAGGGAAAGAAAGTCGTTCATCACGTGGCCCCGTCAGGTGCGTTTTGCGTAACCGCGGCCCGCGATGCGCTCGAGCCACGCGAACACGGGGTTGGATGCGGCGAGAAAGCCGAAATAGACGATGCCGACCGTCACGTAGAAGACGAATGGCTGCTTGGTGAACTGCGCGGCGATGTTGGCCTTGCGCAGCATGTCCTCGAGCCCGACGATCGACACCAGAGACGTGTCCTTCAGCAGGTTCTGCCACATGTTGTTCAGGCTCGGCAGGCAGATGCGCCACGCCTGTGGCAGGCGCACGTGCCACAGTGTCTGCAGGCGTGTCATCCCGTACGCGCGCGCGGCCTCGATCTGTCCGGCCGGCACCGCGATGAACGCGCCTCGGAACATCTCCGACGAGTAGGCGCCGAACACCACGGCGAGCGCGATCACGCCGGCGGAAAACGGGCTGATGACGATGGCGCCATCGAATTGCGCGTTGAGCAGATGCGACAGCCCGAAGTAGCAGATCAGCAGGATCAGGAACTCGGGAATGCCGCGCAGGAAATTGGTCAGCGCATAGGTCGCATGTCTGAGCCACCCCAGGCTCGACAGCTTTGCCGATGCGCCGGCGATGCCGAGCAGCATGCCGACGCACAGCGCGGCGACCGCGAGCTCCAGCGTGACGAGCGCGCCCGCCGCGATCTGCGCGCCGTAGTTCACCAAGATGTCCATCGTTATATCGCTCCTTGTGAGCCCGATTCGCGCAGGCCGCCGTCCGGCGACCGCGCGGTCCCGATACGCGGTTATTGCGGCGCGATGCTGAACGGGAAATAGCGCTTGTTGGCTGCGGCGAACGTGCCATCGGCCTGCACCTGCGCGATGCCCTTGTCGAATAGCGCCTTCAGCGGCGCGTCGCCCTTGCGTACCGCGATCGCCGTACCGTCGCCGAAGATCTCCGCATCGGCAATCGGCTTGCCGACGAAGTCGAAGCCTTCCTTCCTGCCGGCCTTCGTCAGCCAGTCGTACGCGACCGTGTTGTCGGCGAACACCGCATCGACGCGCCCGGCCTCGAGATCGAGCCACGCCTCGTCGAGCGTCTGGTAGACCTTCACGTTGATCCCCGACTTGCCCGCCGGCAGGCGGCGGCGCAGATAGGATTCGTGCGTCGAGGCCGTCTGAACGCCGATCGTCTTGCCGCGCAACGTGGCGGCGTTGTCCGTGATCCCCGAGCCCTGCTTCGCGACGAGTTGCACAGGTGCCGTCGTGAAAATGCGCGTGAAGTCCACCGACTGCTCGCGCTCCGGCGTCTTCGACATCTGCGCGAGCACCGCATCGATCTGTTTCGCCTTGAGCGCCGGAATCAGCGCGTCGAAATCCATCGTCACCCACTGGCACTTGACCTTCATCGTGTCGCACATCTTCTTGCCGATGTCGATCTCCATGCCTTGCAGCTTGCCGGATGCATCCTTGTATTCGAACGGCGCGTAATCGGCGAGCGTACCGATCCGCACGACCTGCTCGGCATGCGCGACCGATCCGAGCAATGCCGCGCCCACGCACAGCGACTGAAGCAGCTTCTTCATGGTTTCCTCTCCCGTTGACAATGAATCCGCATCAGATGATGCTGGACAGAAACTTCTGGAAACGCGGCGATTTCTGGCTCGCGAACACCTCATCGGGACTGCCGTCTTCCTCGATTCTTCCCTGGTGGACGAACACGACGCGGTTCGCGACTTCGCGTGCAAACCCCATCTCGTGCGTGACGACGAGCATCGTGCGCCCCTCGTCGGCCAGCGAGCGCATCACTTTCAATACTTCGCCGACGAGCTCGGGATCGAGCGCGGACGTCGGCTCGTCGAACAGCATCACGTCGGGGTCGGTCGCGAGTGCACGTGCAATCGCGACGCGCTGCTGCTGGCCGCCCGACAGCTGGTTCGGATAGTGTTCGCACTTGCCGGCGAGCCCGACCCGTTCGAGCATCGCGATCGCCTTGTCGCGTGCGTCGCGCTTCGGCACGCCGAGCACGCGCGCCGGCACGAACATCACGTTCTGCAGCACGGTCATGTGCGCCCAGAGATTGAACTGCTGGAACACCATCGCGAGCTTGCGGCGCACGCGCATCACCTGCCGCGCATCGGCCGCGACGAGCGCGCCGTCGCGGCCCGCCGGTTTCAGCGCGAGCGTTTCGCCGTTCACGCAGATCCGGCCGCGGTCGGGCATTTCCAGCAGGTTGATGCATCTGAGGAACGTACTCTTGCCTGACCCGCTGCTGCCGAGGATCGATACGACCTCGTGATTCCTCGCGGTCAGCGAGATGCCCTTCAGCACCTCGACACCGCCGAACGACTTGTGAATATCCTCGACCACCAGCGCGTCCGCCGCCGGTTTGCATGCAGGAATTGCTGCTGGCATCCTCGACTCCTTCTTCGATACGTTGCTCACCACACCGCTCCGGTTCGCGCCGCGCCGGCCCACCAGGCGCCGGCGCTTGCGCATCAGCTCGACAGCCGCCGGTTGCGTCTGAAGCACACCACCTTGGGCTGCGTCATTTCCGTCATCGCAAACCGAACGCCTTCGCGGCCCAGCGACCCATGCTTGAATCCGCCGAACGGCATGCCGTCGAAGCGGTAATCGGACGAATCGTTGATCATCACGCCGCCCGCCTGCAGTCGCTCGGCCGCGCCGAGCGCCACCTCCAGCCGGCTGGTGAACACACCTGCATGCAGGCAGCTCTCCGACGCGTTGGCCGCATCGAGCGCCTGCTGCAGGTCGGTGAATTTCTCGATCGTCACGACCGGCGCGAACACCTCGTCGGCCCATACACGCGCGTCGTGCGGCACATCCGCGAGCACCGTCGGTTCATACAGCGCCCCGCGTCGGCGATGACCGCTCAGCACCGTCGCACCGCACGAGACCGCTTCGTCGACCCAGCGTTCGACGCGGATCGCCTGTTCCTCGCCGATCATCGGCCCCATGTCGGTCGCATCGTCCAGTGGATCGCCGACGACCATCCTGCCGGTCAGCTCGACGAAATACCGGACGAACGGCTCGTATGCCGCCTCGGCGACGAAGATCCGCTGTGTGCCGATGCAGTTCTGTCCCGCCGCCCAGAACGCACCCGACACGCAGGATTCGGCGGCATCCTTCAGGTCGCAGTCGGCCATGACGATCACCGGCGCATTTCCGCCCAGGTCCATCGCGACCTTCTTGAGTCCCGCATCGCGCGTGATGGCTTCGCCGGTCTGCGGGCCGCCGGTAAAGGTCACCATCCGGATCCGCCGGTCGCGCACCAGAGCCGACGCGATATCCGCGCCGCCGTGCACGATCTGCAGCGCGTCGCGCGACGCCCCGGCTTCCCACAGAACCTCGACGAGCGCCTGCGCGGACAGCGGCGCGAGCAACGAGGGCTTCAGGATGACCGCATTGCCGGTCGCGAGCGCCGGCCCGAGCTTGTGTGCAACGAGGTTCAGCGGGTCGTTGAAGGGCGTGATCGCGAGAATCACGCCCAGCGGCTCCAGCGTGTAGTAGCCGCTGCGATCCTCGGAGCCGGGATACCCGTCGAACGGGATCGTCTCGCCGACCAGTCGCTTCGCTTCCTCGCCCGACAGGCGCAGCGTGTTCACGCAGCGCGCGACTTCCTTGCGGGCCTGCCGCAGCGGCTTGCCCGCTTCGAGTGCGATCGTGCGTGCAAATGTCTCCTCTTGTGCTTCCACGCTCGCGGCCGCGCGGAACAGGATGTCGGCCCGCCGGCTGCGTGGCAGGGTTGCGGCCGAGCGCGCGCCGTCGAGCGCGCGCTCGACGAGGACCGGCGCCGCATCCGCAGGCGACAGGCGAACCTGGCCGACGATCGAGCCGTCATAGGGCGACCGAACATCGGCCACGCCGGCTCCCGTGCAGTCGGTCATCACCGCATCGCGCGCGCTCATGCCGCCACCTCGTGCGAGGCTGCGCCGATCCTGTCCGCGAGTTCGATCAGGTCGGAGAGAATCGCGAACGCCGTTTCCTCACGGCCGGCGCCCGGCCCGCTGATCGTCACGCCGCCGAGCACGTCGGTGTCGAACGTGATTGCATTCGTCACGCCGCTCGCGGCAAGCAGCGGATGGCCGGCCGGGAGCTTGCGCGGTTCGACGCTCGCGGTCACGGTGCCGTCCGGATGACGGACGGCAGATCCGATCAACCGCCACGACATGCGCTCCGCCGCCGCCGCGCGCACGTCGTGCTCGGTCAATTCCACGATGCCGCGGCACGTCACGTCGCCACGCTTGAGGCCGGCATTCCACAGCGCGTTCGCCAGAATGACGACTTTCAGCTGTACGTCCGAACCGTTGACGTCGGCCGCCGGATTCGCCTCCGCATAGCCGCGCTGCTGCGCATCCCGGATCGCCGCATCGAAGCTCGCGCCGGCCTCGACCTCACCGAGGACGTAATTCGACGTGCCGTTCAGGATGCCGGCGAAACCGTTGATGTCGCAGCCGCGCAGCGAGGTCGCGAGCTGCCGCAGCACCGGTGTGCCGCTCATCACCGTGCCCTCGTACATCACACAGGCACCCGATTGCGCGGCAATCCGCGCCAGTGCCGGCTGCGCGAGCGCGATCGGCCCCTTGTTGGTCGTGATCACGTGCTTGCCGCATTCGAGCGCGGTACGGCAATGCGACAGCGCGGGCTCGCCGGTGTTCGGATCCGTGAAAGTCGCCTCGATGACGACATCCACGTGGTCCGACGCGATGGCCTTCAGCACCGCACCGAGGCCGACGTCCGGCGACACCAGCGTGCCGGGATCGCGGCGCAGCGCTTCCGCATCGACGCCCCGCCGCGCGGTTTCGTCGAGGACGTCCAGCGCGATACCGCGAGGATTCGTCGCGATCCCGAGCCGCAGGTCGGCGACCATCGTCACCGATACGTCGAGTCCCGCCGCCCCCAGCATCGCACGCTTCTTTTTGAGCAGTTCGACCAGTCCCTGATTGACTCCGCCGAAACCGACCAGTGCCAGTTTGAGTTCCATCTCGATCATCTCCTGTTCATTGACGACACGACACAGGTTAGTTATGCGAATTGATTTTCAAATTAGGCATTTCGCCCGATTCAGGTCGTCATCCATTGCGGTTTGTCATGCGGGACCGGCGGATCGCCCGTTCCCGCGCGAAACAGGTACGTCAGGCAGCCGGCGGTTCGTCGTCGCCGTCCTTGTCGACCGGCACGAACAGCCCGACCTTGACCGCACTCAGCACGACATTCGTGTTGATCCGGCGGATCATCGGGTTGCTCTGCATGATCCGCGCGGACAGCCGGTCGTACGCCTCGACGTCGCGTGCGGTGATGATCGCGATCAGGTCGACGGAGCCGGTCACGTAGTAGATCTGCTGGATTTCGTCATGCGCCTTCGACCACTCGCGGAACCTGGCGACCGTCTCGTAGTTTTCGCGTTCGATCTCGATTGCCGCAATGAACGTCATCGGCCTGCCGACCGCCGCGCGATCGACCACCGCGATTTCCGCTGAAATGATCTTTTCGGTACGCATGCGCTTCAGCCGCTTCTGCACGGCCGAGGTGGACAGACCGATCCGTTCGGCAATGGCGTCCGCCGTCGCGGTGCAATCGCGCTGGACGATATTCAGGATCTTGCGGTCGAAGGAGTCGAGTGCGTCGGTCATGGCGTGGCCTGCCGGAGAACGGGTACTTGCGTCAAAGATAAAAAGGGCGGGCCGATCTGAGCCCGACCAGATGCCGGACACGGTCGAACGCGGTAACCAGCGTTTCGCGCCACTGCGCGACTGGCCCGCGGATGCATACGGGTTCGAAATGGATCGTGTCCACACCTGCGGGAATACGGAACGGGCGCTCGATGCCATCGTCCGATTCGGTCACGAGTGCGGTGCCGTCGACTTCGGTCAGGCTCATCAACAGATGGGCGGGCGCAGTCGCGCCAAGCAGGTTGCGCAGAGGCGACTCGTTCGCGGACAACTGTTCGAGCAACGGCAGCTCGTACGCGCCGGGCCACCAGGTGTCGTGCTCGTCGAGCCACGGACCGACGCCCGGCATGCCGACCATCTCGAGGATCCGGTTCGCACCGAGATGCGCATAGGCTCGACACCGGCCCGCCTCGTCGGTCGAAGCGCGCGCCAGCCAGCCGCCGGCGCTCGGGACAGGGTCCGTCAACGCGACGTTCGCAGGCTTCAGTCGGCCGAGCATTTCAGCCGCGCTTACAGCGGATCGGCGCCCTTCGCAGGATCTCCGTGCGTGATCCGCGACGATACGGCACACCCATTTGGGACCACCCTGCAAGGCGGCAGGGACGTCGCCGGACCGGACTTGAGCGGTTCGCCTGCGGGCGTGTTCAACGATGACGATTGGCGTGTCCGGCATACAACTCTCTCGTGCTTGCGGGGCCGCGTCGCAGCAATGCTGGCGCGCGTCATGGATTGGCCGACGATGTTGGGGCTGGAGAAATCATATCGCCTCGATGCGACTGAAAAAATCTCAACCGCGGCAAACATCGACGCAAAACGTCGAAAAACTCTGCTTTCAGGACGTTTCGCATCCAACCAACCGCCGGCCAGTCCGGCATCCATCGCGAACGCCGAACCCGCAGGTCAATCCGATGCACCGAACAGACGAATCACGACACCACGCAGCCATCGATTGCCCGCCTCATGGTGATATCGCGCATGCCAATGCTGCCGTACCGCAAACCCGTCGACCGGGATCGGGCACGCATGAACCGCCAGATCGCTCGCCTGAGCCAGTGTCTGGCCGATATGACGGGGTAGCGTCGTAATCAGGTCGGTCGTCTGGACGATCGCCCCCAGGCCCAGAAAACCCGGCAGCTCCAGCACGACGTCGCGCTCGATGCGCGCCTGCCGCAGCGCCTGCTCGAGGAGTTGCGCGCCCGTTCCCGCCGTAATGGCGACATGTCCTTCGGAACGATACTGCTTCGCCCCGAGGCGACCGCGAATCCTCGGGTGATGCCGGTTGGCCAGGCATACCCAGTCCTGGTCGTACAGCTTCTGCTGATAAATGCCGCCGCCGAGCCACGGCACATAGCCGATTGCGAGGTCTGCTTCGCCGGATTCGAGCGCGCGCTCCGTATTGCCGTCGATCCGTGCGGCTTCCAGCCGGACACCGGGCGCCTGCGCCCGGACATGGGCCAGCAGCCGCGGAAGCAGCGTGATGTGGCTCGCGTCGGTCATGCAGATGCGAAACCGTCGCTGGGCCGTCGCCGGATCGAACGCGATCTCCCACGCGGTGAAGCGCCGCAGGGATTCGAGAATTTCCCGGCATGGGCCGATCAGCGCGTCGGCTTGCGGTGTCGGCGCCATGCCGCCGGGCGTCCGGATGAAAAGCGGATCGTGCAGGTGTTCCCGCAAGTGCCCGAGCCAGATGCTGACCGTCGGCTGGCTCTGGCCCAGTTGCTCGGCTACGCGCGTGACGCTGCGCACGTCGTACAGGAGATCGAAAAGCTGAAGCAGCTTCAGGTCGGGCAGGTCGGCGGGCATCGTGGCGTTATTGTCCATCGCAATGACGCCATTGTATCCATTGCATTGGCGGCATGAGCGGCGACGCCTATCGTGATGCCATACGTCAGCTTTGCATGGGACCAGAGTAAGGCGCCAAAGCGCCAACTCTGATCGACAAAGGAGAATCCATTGAAAATAGCAATTCTGGGTGCCGGCGCACTGGGCTGCGCGATCGGCGCCACCCTCACCCAAGGCGGCCATGAGACCTGGCTGATCGACCGCTCGCCCGCACACGTCGATGCGATGAGCCGTGACGGCCTGCGCGTCGACGATGCCGGCGGCACCCGCCACGTGCGCGTCCACGCGACGACCCGGGCTGCCGATGTCGGCGTGGCCGACCTGGTGGTGGTGCTGGTCAAGTCGTTCCACACCGATGCGGCCATCCGCGGCGCCCAATCGCTGGTGGGGCCGGATACCGCCGTGCTGTCGCTGCAGAACGGCCTCGGACACGAGGACATCCTGATCGACGTCGTCGGCCGCGAGCGCGTCCTCGCGGGCAAGACCTACGTCGGCGGCGTGCTGCGCGGCGCGGGTCATATCGAATCCGGCGTGATCGGCAAATACACCTACATCGGCGAACTCGACGGCCGCATCACACCGCGTGTCGAGGCGATCGCCGCGGCGTTCAATGCCGCCGGCCTCGCCACGACGATCAGCGACAACATCGTCGGCACGATGTGGGACAAGCTGCTGGTGAACGTCGCGACGGGTGCGCTGACGGGCCTGACCGGCCTCACCTACGGGCAGCTTTACGACGAGCCGCTGCTGAAGGCGACGTCGCTCGCGGCCGTGGCCGAGGCGATCGCGGCGGCGCAGGCTGCGGGCGTGAAGCTGTCGATGACCGATCCCGAACAGGCATGGACGTTGGCCGCCGAGGGGCTGCCCGCGACCTTCAAGACGTCGATGCTGCAAAGCCTCGAGAAGGGCTCGATCACCGAGATCGACTTCATCAACGGTTCGGTCGTGCGCTGGGGCCAGCGCTACGGCGTGCCGACCCCGGTGAATGCAACGCTCGTCGCCTGCATCAAGGGGCTGGAACGCGCGATGGCCGACCGCCAACGGCAGGAGGCGGCCGCATGAATGCCAAGAAAGCCTATCTCGAACACGTTGCGATCTGGGTGAAGGACATCCGCTGGCACATCCGTTTCTTCGAGGACGTGCTCGGCATGACCCTGCGCGAAGTGGACGGCACGCTCGACGCACCGCGGCAGTACTGGACGCTCGGCGGCCTGCAGTTCATTCACGCGCCGGAATACGAAGGCCCGGAAGGCCGCCTCGCGCATCTCGGCGTGATGTGCGAAGACCTGGAAGCCGCGCTGGCCGCAGCCCAACGATTCGGCGTGACGGAGATGCCGCAGGGGCGCAACTGGCTTCGCCTGCCCGACGGGCTCGCCGTCGAACTGATCCAGGCCCGGCCGGCTTCCTGCGTCGCACAGGCGCTGGCAATCAACCCGCGCGCGGAGGCATGACCATGACGATCGTCGAAAAATACTGGGACGACGCCCGCGAGGGTGACACGTGCACGAGCCCGAACTACATCGTGACCAAGGAGCGCATTCTCGCGTACGCCGACCTCACCGGCGACCATACGCCCGTCCACGTGGACGAGGAATACGCGAACGCGAGCCATTTCGGGTGCCTCGTCGCGCACGGGCTGTTCGGCCTGTCCATCGCCGACGGCCTGAAGACGCAAAGCGACTATCGCTTTCTGCCGGGCATGTCGCTCGGCTGGACCTGGGATTTCCTGCTGCCGATCAAGGTCGGCGACGTGCTGCACGTGAAGTTCCGCGTCGGCTCGATGCGGGCCAGCAAGAGCCGCCCGGACTGGGGCATCGTCGTGCTGCCGTCCGAGCTGATCAATCAGGACGGTCAGGTCGTTCAACGCGGCGAGCATCGCCTGATGGTGCCGCGCCGCCCGGAGGCACTGTAATGCAGGCTCGCCCACTGGAAGGCATTCGCGTCGTCGACTACAGCCACTTTCTTGCCGGGCCGTATGTCGGGCGCTGTCTCGCGGCGCTCGGCGCCGAAGTCATCAAGGTCGAACGGCCCGGGTCCGGTGACGCCGGACGGCAGCACGCGACCGTGCTCGACGACCAGCAAAGCGGCTACTTCCTGCAGCTCAACATGGGCAAGCGCGGCGTGAGCGTCAACATGAAGGACGCGCGCGGCAAGGCGTTCATGCAGCGGCTGTGCGACTCGGCCGACGTGTTCATCGAGAACTATCGGCCGGGCGCGCTGGACAAGCTCGGGCTCGGTTATGCCGAACTGTCGGCGCGCAATCCGGGCCTCGTCTACTGCTCGATTTCCGCCTACGGGCATACCGGCCCCGACGCGCATCGCGCGGGCTTCGGGCTGATCGCGGAAGCCAAGAGCGGGATCATGCAGATGGTCGGCACGCCGGGCGAGCGGCCGCCGCTGCTGCGCATCTCGCTCGGCGACATGTACACCGGCATCCATGCGGTCGCGGCCATCAATGCCGCGCTGCTGGGGCGCGTGAAGAGCGGCCGCGGGCAACACGTCGACATGGCGCTGTACGACACGCTGGTATCGATGCACGAATACGCGGTGCAGTGCTACACGCTGCAGGGTGTGCTGCCCGAGCAGACCGGGCACGACATGCCGACCTCGACGCTCTACGGCGTGTTCCGCGCCGCGGACGGCGATCTCGTGATCGCCGCGCAAGTCGACGACGCGTGGAAGCGCTTCGCCGAGCTGATCGCGACGCACGGCGGCCCGGCGGGCTTCGGCGCCGACACGCGGTTTCACGACAGCACCGGCCGCAACGCGCACCGCGCGGAAATTCTGTCGGTGGTCGAGCCGTGGGTGGCCGCGCGTTCCGTCGCGTCGGTACTGGACCTGCTGGACGGCATCGACGTTCCGTGCGCGAAGGTGCAGCGCATCGACGAGGTGCTGAACGATCCGCAGATCCAGGCCAGAGGCATGGTCGTCGAGCAACAGCATCCGCGCTACGGGACGCTGCGCCTGCCCAACCTGCCGTTCCGGTTTTCCGATTGCGATACGACGATTCGCGACGTCGCGCCCGATCTCGGGCAGCACAACGCGGAGATCGCGCGCTCCCTCGGGTTCGATTCGGCCGAAATCGACGCGATGCAGGCCGACGGCGTCCTCTACTCAAAAGCGAGCCAATGATGACCGACCAATACGCGGTGATCGGCAATCCGATCGGACACACGAAATCCCCGTTGATTCACGGCCTCTTCGCGCAGGAGACGCAGCAGGACCTCAGCTATACGGCGATCGAGGGGCCGATCGCACCGGCAGGTGCCTTCGCTGACGCGGTTCGCGCGTTTTTCGACGGCGGCGGCAAGGGCATCAACGTCACCGCGCCGTTCAAGCTCGACGCGTTCGCGATGTCGGACGAACGCAGCGAGCGCGCGCAGCTCGCGGGCGCGGTCAACGCGCTCAAGTTCGACGGCGGCCGCATCCTGGCGGACAACTTCGACGGCATCGGGCTGGTGCGCGATATCGAAACGAACCTCAATCTGCCGATGGCCGGCAAGCGTGTCCTGGTGCTCGGTGCCGGCGGCGCGGCACGCGGCGCGCTGCTGCCGTTCCTCGAAGCCGGCCCGGCGGAACTCGTCATCGCGAATCGCGACGTCGACAAGGCGCGCGCACTGGCCGCGCAGGTTGCCGGACGCGGCCCGCTCGTTGCCAGCGGCTACGCGGACCTCGCGCGCATGGGGCGTTTCGACCTCGTCGTCAATGCCACGTCGGCCAGCCTGACCGGCGACCTGCCGCCGGTTCCGCCGAGCGTGTTCAGTCCGGCCGGCACGGCCTACGAACTGGCATACGGCAAGCGTCTGACGCCGTTTCTCCGGCTCGCGAAAAACGCAGGCGTACACGGAATCGCGGATGGCGTCGGCATGCTGGTCGAGCAGGCGGCCGAAGCGTTCGCGTGGTGGCGCGGCGTACGCCCCCAAACCAGCGCGGTGATCGATCGCCTGGCCGTGCCCTTTGATTGAACACGCAACGGAGATTCGCATGAAGAAGATCCTGATGCTGCACGGCATCAATCACAACATGTTCGGCAAGCGCGATCCGGCGCAGTACGGGACGATCACGCTCGCGCAGATCGATGCGCGGCTGCAAGGGCTGGCGACGGAACTGGGTGTGCAGGTGGAATCGTTCCAGACGAACCACGAAGGCGCGATGTGCGAGCGCATTCATCGCGCTTTCGAGGAACGCCAGGACGCGGTGCTGATCAACGCAGGCGCATGGACGCATTACAGCTACGGCATTCGCGATGCGCTTGCGATCCTCACGTGCCCGATCGTCGAACTGCACATGTCCAACATTCATGCACGCGAGCCGTTCCGGCATCACTCCGTCCTGGCCGAGATCGTCAGCGGGCAGATTTGCGGTTTCGGTGTCCAAAGTTATCTGCTCGCGCTGAGGGCCGCGGTTTCGGCGCTCGGCGACGAATAAGCCGATTCCCGCATCGGCTGCCGATGCGGGACCGACGCGCATGCGCAGCCGTCGCCAGGGCGCGGCGTTGCGCACCGCGCGTGCTCGCCGCGCGCCGTATCGACGGGCTGCGGTCAGGTCGCACGACGGAGTCGACACATCGGGCAGTGACGACTCCCCGCATCACCCGCCTTGCCCGGCACAAATATCAATATCCGGAGACGACGATGACCACGACCTTGCGAGACGAGCCCAGGGGCAGGCACCAATCGAGAAAAGCCGCCATCAGCGGCTGGATCGGATCGGTGCTCGAATACTACGATTTCTTCATCTACGCCACGGCATCGGCGCTGATCTTCCCGCAGATATTCTTTCCGCACGGGAGCCCCACGACGGCCATCATCGCGTCGCTGGCCACTTACGGCGTCGGCTACGTGTCCCGCCCGATCGGCGCGTTCGTGCTGGGTCATCTCGGCGACACGCGCGGACGGAAAACCGTCCTGCTGTTCTGCATGTTCCTGATGGGCATCTCGACCGTCGGCGTCGGCCTCCTGCCGACCTATCAGCAGGCCGGGCTGATCGCGCCCGCCTTGCTGGTGACGCTGCGCCTGCTGCAGGGTTTCGCCGTGGCCGGCGAGATCACCGGCGCGAGCTCGATGATCCTGGAACACGCGCCGTTCGGCCGACGCGGCTACTTCGTCAGCTTCACGCTGCAGGGCGTGCAGGCCGGGCAAGTGCTGGCCGCCGCCGTGTTCCTGCCGCTCGCCTACTACATGCCGTCCGCGCAATTCGATAGCTGGGGCTGGCGCATTCCGTTCCTGCTGAGTGCGCTGGTCATCGTCGCGGGCCTGATCATTCGTCGCGAGGTCGACGAGTCGCCGGCCTTCGACGAAGCGGTACGCAACCGGTCGCAAGCCGGCTCGCCGGTGGCCGACGCTTTCAGGCACCACTTTCCCGACATGCTGCGCGTGGCCTGCATGTCGATGATGAACGTGATTCCGGTCGTCGCCACGATCTTCGGCGCGGCCTATGCGGTCCAGCCGGCGTATGGAATCGGATTCCAGAAGGATGTCTATCTCTGGATCACGGTGGTCGGCAATATCGTTGCGATGATCGTGATTCCCTTCGTCGGCAACCTGTCCGACCGCGTCGGCCGCCGGCCGCCGATCATCGTCGGCTCGCTGGCCGCCGGGCTGCTCGCGTTCGCGTACCTGTATGCGATCAGCATCCGGAACGTGCCGCTCGCATTCGTGATGTCGATGCTGATGTGGGGCGTGGTGTACCAGGGCTACAACGCGGTATTTCCCGCCTTCTACCCGGAACTCTTTCCGACCCGCACGCGCGTCTCGGCGATGGCCATCGCGCAGAACCTCGGTACCGCGGCCACGGCGATGCTGCCCGCGCTGTTCACCGCGGTCGCGCCGCCCGGCGCCCGTCACGTCTGGCTGATCGTCGGTGCGATCGCGTTCGGCATCACCGTGATCGCGTCGCTCGCGGCCTGGAGCGCACGCGAGACCAGTCGTGTCCATTTGAACGACCTGGGCCGAGCGAACGCGCAACCGGTCGGCAAGCCAGAATACGACCTGCTGCGCGCCGAGGCGCTGTCGCACGATCGCATCGCGCGCGAACCCGTGCCCGGATCCGTCGGCAGCTAGCCGGCGTTCGGCGGGGCGTCGGGTTCGGCGCCCCTTCCGCCCAGCCATTTCAGCTCGCCGCGGCCGCCCTCGCCGGACGAGCAACCTTGCGTAACCGCTGCCCTTACTCGAAGCTCGATGCCCGATACCGTGTCGAAAACCGCCATGCCGGACTCCACGCGACCCGCTCGCCTGAACTTCGCGCTCATGTTGCCGCTTCTGCTGGCGGCCCAGCCGGTGGCGACCGACAGTTACCTGCCGGCGCTGCCCGAAATCGCCGCCACGCTGGGCTCCGCCAGTGTCAGCCTCACGGTTTTCGCGCTGATATTCGGTGTCGGGCAATTGCCGATGGGCAGCCTTTCCGACCGGTTCGGCCGCCGCCCCGTCCTGCTGACCGGCCTTGCGCTCTATGCGCTGTCCGCACTGGCCGCTGCGCTGGCCTCGACCGCGGCGATGCTGGTGGCCGCTCGCGCGATGCAGGGGCTGGCCATGGCCGCGATACTGGTATGCGCCCGTGCGACAGTGCGCGACCGGTATTCGGCGGGCGACGGCCCGTACGTGATGGCACGCGGTTTCATGGGGATGGGAATGATGGCGTTCCTCGCCCCGATCCTCGGTGCGTATGTCGCACAGCAAGCCGGATGGCGATGGGTGCTCGCGGGGATGAGCGTGTATGCGTTCGGGCTGCTCGTCATGTGCTGGTACGGCTTCGAGGAAAGCTTCGCGCGAAGCGCGCCGAGCCGGGACTCGACCCGGGAGGTCCGCGAGATATTCGGCAATGCCCCGTTCAGGGTATGGACACTGCTGGCCGCGTCGACGTACACCGGCATGTTCTGCTTCCTGCTGCTGTCTCCGGCCATCTACATCGGGCAGTTCGGCATCTCGCCCCAGCGTTATGGCTGGATACCGGCGAGCGGTACGCTCGTCTATGTCCTGAGCACGTTCGGCTGCCGCGTGCTGCTGCGCCGTCAGAGCATGTTGCGAACGGTGCGGCAGGGCGCAACGCTGAGCCTCTGCGGCGCGGTGATCCAGGCATTGGGGTGCGCGCTGCTTCCCGGCAGCATCTGGCCGCTGCTCGTCGGGCATGGCGTGTATTGCCTCGGCCACGGAATCCATCAGCCGTGCGGGCAGGCGGGGGCGGTCAGCGGCCTGCCTCAACTTGCAGGCCGCGCCGTATCCTGGTCCGGCTTCATCATGATGTTCTTCGCGTTCAGCGTAGGACAAACGGCAGCGGGATTCGCCGATCCGCGTTATCAAGCTGGCGCGTGGCCGATGGTTGTGCCGATGCTCGTCGTCGGCGTGACGCTGGTAACGATTGCGTATGCGTGGCTGCCAAAAGTCATCCACGCGACCTTGGTCGCCCGGTAATCTCCTCGATTTCAACGATTCGACGATTTGCCGCCGCGCAAGGATCACACGCCTCAAAGAGACCGGGCTCTCACCGGCCCGTTACATGCCGGCTGCGCGGGTCGGGCATGCGAAGGCACGGCCGGAGCGGGCCGACCGGCCGCTCGAACGGATAGCCGAACGATCGGGATCCGGAAGCGTGGACGCGTTGCAGCGTGCGTTTGCAACATGCATCGGCGGATCACCGCGAGACTATCGTGCGCGGTTCGGGCAACCACGGCGGGCAAACCCGAAGACATCGGTTTCAGGCAACGCAACGCGCCTGGCGCCGGCGGAATCATGCACAATGCACCGCATCTGAGTGGCGGAGATTTGCCTGTGGGGATCAACTTCGATTTAACCGACTTGCAGGCATTTCGCGCCGTCGTGGAAACGGGCAGCTTCCGAAAGGCCGCCGACGCAGTCAACATCTCCCAGCCGGCCTTGAGCCGCCGTATCGACAAGCTCGAGGAAGCGCTCGGCGTGCGACTGTTCGAGCGCACCACGCGCAGCGTCTCGCTCACCACGGTCGGTCGCGTGTTCGCACAGAGTGCCGAACAACTGCTCGACGATCTCGATGCCGCCCTGCTCGGCATTCGCGACGTTTCATCGAGCCGCCTGGGCCATGTGACGATCGCATGCGTGCCGTCGGTCGCCTACTACTTTCTTCCCGCCATCGTCGCGCGCTATCATCAGCGCTTTCCGCGCATCCGGGTGAAGCTGCTCGATGCGAGCGCCAACGAGGTGCTCGGGGCCGTCATCAGCGGCGAGGCGGATTTCGGCGTGAGCTTCATCGGCAGCCAGGAGGCTGAGATCGAGTTCAAGGTGCTGCTCCAGGAACGCTTCGTTGCCGCCTGTCGCCGCGACCACCCGCTCGCGCGCAAGAAGCGCGTGACCTGGAACGAGCTTTACGAGCACGATTATGTGTCGGTCGACAAGACTTCCGGCAACCGTCTGCTGCTCGACCAGGCGCTGACCGCCGTCGCGCCGCGCGCGCCGAGCGTCTGCGAGACACGCCACGTGACGACCCTGCTCGGATTGATCGAAGCGGGGCTCGGCGTCGCCGCGGTCCCCTCGATGGCGATGCCTGGGCATGACCACCCGATTCTCACGAGCGTGCCGCTGGTCGAACCGGTCGTCAAACGGCGCGTGGGAATCGTGAAGCGGCGCGGACGACCGCTCACACCGGCCGCCGAGGCGTTTCATCGGATGGTCATCGAGGCGAAGCGTGGCGGGACCGCAAGCAGTGGCGCATCGGCGTAACGACGACAGAGAGACACGAAGGAAGACCGGACAGTGAGGTTGGCCAGGCCGCTTGGATCGCTTTACGTGCAGGTTCTGCTCGCGATGATGCTCGGCATGGGCATCGGTCACGCATGGCCCGCGGCGGGCGCGATGCTCAAGCCCCTCAGCGATGCGTTCGTCGGCCTGGTCAAGATGACCATCGCCCCGATCGTCTTTTGCACGATCGTCTCGGGCATCACGTCGCTGGCGAACGGGAAGGCGATCGGCCGCACGATCGTGCGGGCACTGGCGCTCTTCTATCTATTGACCGCCGCTGCGCTCGCGCTCGGACTCGTCACCGCATATGTGCTGCAGCCCGGCGCCGGCATGCACGTCGACGTCAGCCACCTGGATGCAGGCATCCTCGCTCCGTATGCGAAGCATGCGGAGCCGCGGGGGCTTGTGGAGTTCGGGCTGAGCGTGATTCCGGACACGATGCTCGGCGCGTTCGCCAAAGGCGAAGTGTTACCGGTGCTGCTGCTGTCGCTGTTGTTCGGCTTCTCGCTGAATGCGCACCCGCGGGCCGGCCGGCCCGTTCTTGCGCTGATCGACGGTGTCGCCCAGGTCGTCTTTCGTGTGCTCGCGATGATCATGCGGCTCGCGCCGCTCGGCGCATTCGGCGCGATGGCGTTCACGGTGGGCCGTTTCGGCATCGGTTCGGTCGGCTCGCTCGCGAAGCTGATGGCGTCCTTCTACGTGGCCTGCGTGCTGTTCGTCGCGCTGGTGCTCGCACCGCTCGCGCGACTGCACGGTTTCGCGCTGTGGCGGCTCTTGCGCTACATGCGCGAAGAATTGCTCATCGTCCTCGCGACGTCGTCCACGGAGCCGGTTCTGCCGCGTCTGATCGTCAAGCTGGAGGCACTCGGCTGCGACAAGGGCATCGTGGGGCTCGTGCTGCCGGCGGGCTATTCCTTCAATCTGGACGGTACCGCGATCTATCTGACGCTCGCGGCATTGTTCATCGCCCAGGCGTGCGACGTGCCGCTCTCCGCGTCGCAGATCGCGGTGATGCTCGCCATCATGCTGCTCACATCAAAGGGGGCGGCCGGTGTTTCCGGTAGCGGGCTGGTCGCGCTGGTCGCCACACTCGCCGTCATGCCCGACCTGCCCGTCGCCGGCGTCGCACTGCTGGTCGGCATCGATCGCTTCATGTCCGAGGCACGCGCGCTAACCAGCGTGATCAGCAATGCGTGCGCGGTGATCTTCGTTTCGCTGTGGGAAGGTGCGTGCGATCGCATACAGCTTGCGCAGAGGCTCGCGATGGCCGGCCCGGCATCCCCGAACGGGGTCGATGAAGGCAGTACCGCAGGGGATGCCGGCGGCAACGGGAAGACTTTGTGACACAAGCCTTCCCGCGGGTCGGACTCAATGCGCGGGGACGGCATCCAGTCCGGTTGTTTTCACGTCGGCCTGCACGTCGGGCGACGCAAGATAATCGAGCAGCGCCTTCGCTTCCTTCGGATGCTGCGCGCCGATGGGGATGCCGGCAGCGAAGCGCGTGACGGACTGCAGCGATTCGGGAATCTTGCCGACGAAGGTCGCACCGTGGACGGGCAGCAGCTCGCTGACCTGCTGGAAGCCGATTTCGTAGTCGCCGTTCGCGACGACAGAAGCCACCGGAATCCGCGGGATCATCTTCGCCTTGGACTTCACCTGCTCCTCGATGCCGAGCTTCTTGAACAACTCGCGTTCGATATACACGCCGCTCGCGCTGTCCGAGTAGGCGATCGACTTCGCGTGCAGCAGCACCTGCTTGAGACCTTCGGTGGTGCTGATGTCGGGCTTTGCCGCGCCGTCGCGCACGACCATGCCGATGCGCGAATCGGCCAGCTCGACGCGGGATCCCGGGATGACCTTGCCTTGCTTGATCAGTTCGTCCAGCGCGTAGCCGACCATGATGACGGCGTCGGCGGGCTCGCCGCGCGCGAGCCGGTTCGGAATCGCTTCGGGCGACTGGCCCATCGACGGGCCGAGCGCGGTGTCGAGCGTATTGCCGGTCGTGGACGCGAACCGCGGGCCGAGCAGTTTATAGGCGGCGGTGAAGCCACCCGAGCTCATCACGTGGAGCTCGGCCGCCTGCACGTTGGCCGCAAACGCCGCGGTGGCGACGAGCGCGGTCGCGCAAAATTTCAGGAGCTGATTTCTCATGGTCGTGGTCATGCGAATTCGTGTGTGTGGGTGAGGTTTCGGATGGGCTGAACATCAATGCGCCGGCGTGAGCGTCGCCGTGCGGTGACGGTAGAGCGCGAACGTCGCAAGCAGCGCGCACACCGCGGCGAAGCTCATCCAGTAGCCGGGTGCGGCCTTGTCGCCCGTCATGTGAATGAGCCCGGTCGAGATGGCTGGCGTGAAGCCGCCGAACACGGCCGTCGCGAGGCTGTAGGCGAGCGAGAAGCCCGCGACGCGCACCTGCACCGGCATCACTTCGGTGAGCGCGACGACCATCGCACCGTTATAGATCCCGTACATGAACGAGAGCCAGAGCAGGACGAGCAGCATGTTGGCGAACGACGGCGCGTGAGCGAGGAACGACAGCGCCGGATAGGCGGTCAGGACGGTGAGCATCGTCATGCCGACCAGCAGCGGCCGACGGCCGAACCGATCGGACAGCGCACCGCCGATCGGCAGCCACACGAAGTTCGACACGCCGACGCAGAGCGTCACGAGCAGGCTGTCGGCGGTGCTCAGATGCAGCACCGTCTTGCCGAAGGTCGGCGCATAGACGGTGATCAGATAGAAGCTCGTGGTGGTCATCGCGACCAGCATCATGCCGGCGACCACGACGCCCCAGTTCTGAACCAGCGTGCCGAACACTTCCTTCATGCCCGGGCGATGCTTGCGCGCCTTGAATTCCTGGGTTTCCTCCAGGTTGCGGCGCAGCATGAAGATGAACGGCACGATCATGCAGCCGACGAAGAACGGCACGCGCCATCCCCAGGTGGCGATCTGCGATGCGCTCAGCCACTGATTGAGCGCAAAGCCGAGGCCCGCCGCGATGACGATCGCAACCTGCTGGCTGGCCGATTGCCAGCTGGTGAAGAAGCCCTTGCGGCCGGGCGTTGCCAGCTCGGCGAGATAGACCGATACACCGCCCAGCTCGGCGCCTGCGGAGAAGCCCTGCAGCAGCCGCCCGATCAGTACGAGCACGGGCGCCAGGAGCCCGATCGACGCGTAGCCCGGCACGAACGCGATCAGGATGGTGCCGCTCGCCATGATGGACAGCGTGACGATCAGGCCCTTGCGGCGGCCTACCTCGTCGATGTACGCGCCCAGCACGATTGCGCCCAGCGGCCGCATCAGGAAGCCGGCGCCGAACACGGCGAAGGTCATCATCAACGAAGCGAACTCGCTTTGCGCAGGGAAGAAGACGTTGGCGATCTGCGTGGCGTAGAAGCCGAACAGGAAGAAGTCGAACTGCTCGAGAAAATTGCCGGCCGTGACGCGAAAGATCGCAGCGGCCTTCGAACGTTCGGCCGGAAGGCTGGACGAGGGGTGCATCGAGGTGTCTCCTGAAAATCCGGAAATATGCGGGGCGGGTCGATTGTGGTTTTCCGGAATGTTCTCCCGGCGTCGATCAAACGATAAGTGCGATTTTTGGAAGAATTGATGCACCGAGGTTATCAATCGACAGGGCGTCGCCTGTTTCGATCAGCGCCTGCACGCCGGGCGACGTCGGTGCGCATCACGAGTTGTCGAGCTGATCAAGCGAAACACTCGGCGAGGGCCGAGGATGCGCTGCTCGCCAGGATCGCCCACGATCGCCGGCGCAGCATGCTGCCTGACGAGGTGTCCGGGAAGGACCTGATGGAGTTCTACGGAGAAACCCGGGCGACCATCAAGCAGGCGCTCGTCCGCCCGGCGGATCTGCTTTTCGGCGACGCCGGTTACCGTGCGACAGGCGCCAGCGGACCAGCTCGTCTGCGCCGGGACCTTCCTGGATCTCCAAATCCGCCGCGTTGGTCTGCTCCCCCGTCTCCTGGTCGATAAAGCTCCACCGCACCTCGGCGCCTGTCTTTCGATTCACGAACTTCATCGGAGGCGCCGAAGCGCCGGAAACGTCCAGACTGTCCCCAATCTGGGCAAGTACCGGCATCACCGGGGCGATCTGCCAGCCCTTGTGAGTCAGGAGATATTCAAATCGCTCCGGATTCACCTGATAGCGCCTACGCTCAACGAGGCCGTTGGCCTCCAGATGCTTGAGCCGGTCGCTGAGCGTCGCGTTGGTGATGCCGGACGACTGGCGAAACTCGTCGTACCGGCTGAGCCCGCAGACAAGGTCGCGCAGTATCAGCAAGCCCCATCGGTCGCCGATCGCCGCCATGACGCCGGCAATCGGGCACACCATTCCGTCAAAACCCTTCGAGCGCATGGCCGTTTCCCTGATTAGCCCCGGCGATCGTCGCCGAGGGTGAATCTCATTATAAGAGTCGCGCGAACGTCGACGGGACGCTTCCGCCCAAGAGCCCGTCGCCTTCCCAGTTCAAGTGCCGAAAAGTTCTTGTCTTGTGGGACACTCACTCTTATTATAAGAGTGAGTGTCCCACTTGTTGACCGGCGTCGTCGGTGGGTGTCCGTAGCATCGAACTCAAGGAAACCATCATGCCTCCCCATGCCACTTCCAGAATCTTCGTCATCGGTGGTACAGGCGCGCAGGGCCTGCCCGTCATCAGCGCGCTCGTCGCGGACGGCAAGTATTCCGTTCGCGCGTTGAGCCGAGATCCCGATTCCCGGCGCGCCAAGGCGCTGCTCGCACTCGGCAACGTGTCGATCCTGAAAGGCACGTTTGCCGACGAAGCCGTTCTGCGGGCAGGCTTTCGCGGCTGCGACGGTGCGTACGTCAATCTGGACGGGTTCAACACCGGCGAGAAAACGGAGATCTACTGGGCGATGCGTTGCTACGAAATCGCGCTGGAAGAAGGCATCGAGTTCTTCGTGTATGGCAACCTCGACTACGCGCTCAAACAGGCCGGCTACGATTCGCGCTTTCGTGCTGGCCACTACGACGGCAAAGGCCGCGTAGGCGAATGGATCCTGTTCCAGAACCAGACGAACCGGGACCGCATGGGCGCGGCCGTGTTCACCACCGGGCCATACATGGAGATGGCCATTTCGGCGAAGACGCCGATGATGCCCTTCGTCGAGGACGGAGTCGTCACCTGGCGCGTGCCGCTCGGCAACGGCGCGGTGCCGCATGTCGCACTGGAGGATTGCGGCTACTACGCGCGCTGGCTGTTCGACCACCCGGAGCGCGCGAACGGCATGGATCTCCAGGTCGCCATTGAGCACGTCGAGTACGGGAAGCTGGCCGAGGCGTTCGAACGGGTAACGGGGCATCCGGCGCGCTACATCGACACGGATCTGGACACTTACTGGAACGGCCCGCTCAAGATGGCGGCGAACTCGCCCGCCGGATACAACGCGGACCCGAATGACAAGAGCACGATGAGTTTCCGCGACAACTTCACCGGATTCTGGAACATCTGGAAGCACGGCGTCATCCGCCGCGACTACGCGCTACTCGACGAAATCCATCCGAACCGCATCCGGACCGTCGAGCAATGGCTTCGACGCGAAGACGAGCGTGGCCGGCAGCAAGGCAAAGGAAGTCTCTGGGAGCGGGTGCAGCCGGAAACCCTGCTCAAGTCGGTGCCGCTTCTGAAGCTGTCCGAAGACGGCAGAAAAGGCACGCTTTAATCTACGGCGTCACGTCCAGTCGATACCGGTAATTCGATCAATGCTTAGTTTACCTAACTGGATTCTGAAATGAATCAGATCGTCGAGATCCGGAAGAACGGCGGGACGGGCTTGCTGGGTGTGCTGATCGTCTGGGGACTGGCCGTTGCCGCGGCAGCCGAAGCGGGGGTTTATCGAGCGATCTACCCGCTGGGGCTCGCCTGCCTCATTGCCCTCGGTATCGTGGCGCCGGTTGCCGTTTATTCGATGTTCCGGGGCTTTCGCACATACGTCGCGACCATCGGGCTAAGAACGCTGACGGCGTTTCATATCTGGAGGATTGCGGCCGCGCTGGTCTTCTTCCGGTACCCTTATGCTTCAGCCGGTCTAGGGCCGGCGACAAGAAACAGGGTGCTGGGCATACTGGCTTGGACGTTGTTCCGCAGTAAGTTTCCTGCCCCAACTCTTCAAACGCCCGCCCGCAGAGCGGGCGTTTTCCTTTTCGTTCTCGTTGACAGTAGAGCCGCTCGAGACTGTGCGCTTCGGACACACTCGAACATCATGAACAAGAGTAGTCACGCGCTCCTAGGTGGATTAGTCGGCGCCTGAATTGCGCAACTCCCAGCGATGATTGACAAAGCCGCATCGCCGGGATCTGTTTCGTTCGTATAGATCCTGGCGGTTTGAATCGAAGATCGTAGACGATGACGCTGCATGCGGCGCATGCCTGCAATGGGCAACGCGTGCCCCTGCCGATCCGGCGCACGCCCTGGCCTATCGGACGGCCTTACTCACGCGCCCATCCATTCTGATAAAGCTGTCCGGCCAGCACGCCGAGGCGCGACGCGAGTACGTAGTTCTCGCCGTCCTCGATCAGCGCCGAACGCACGTCGCGGAACAGCTTCTCGATCGGGAATTCGCGCGTGGTGCCGTTGCCGCCGAACAGCTGGAACGCCTCGTGCGTGATCTTCATCGCTTCCTCGGTCACGCTGACCTTCGCCTGCGCGGTCGCATAGGGATGACTCTGCGGCGACATCCGCGAGAACGCGAGGCTGCGGCGCGCGATCGCGCGCGCCATCTCGAGCCGACGCAGCATCTCGCCGATGCGCAGGTGCGTCATCTGGTGATCCATCAGCAGCGCGCCGCCCTGCTTGCGCTCGTGGCAATACGCGAGCGCCAGTTCGAACGCGGCCCGCGCCGCGCCGACGAACACTTGGCACATGTGCGTGCCCGCATACGACCACGTCGACGCAAGGTTGCCGAGATAGTCGTCCTTCAGCGCGACTGCGAAGCGCTTCGGTACCTTCACGTTGTCGAAATAGATCTCGCCCTGCGGCAGCGAGCGCTGGCCGATCTTGTCAAGCGGCTTGCCGCGCGACACGCCGGGCAGATCGAGCGGCAGGATCATCGCGATGCCGTTCGTGAACGCGCTGCGCTCGCCTTCGCCGTAGAAGCCGTCGCCGTAGTCGGCCGCCATGTACGCGAGCGCGACCTGCGCGACCGAGCCGTTCGAGATCCACGCCGAGCTTTGCCCGTTGATCACGATCTCGTCGACGCCGACCTTCGCGGTCACGTTGCCGACCGGCTGGCGGCCGTTTCCGGCGAGTTCCTGCCGATACAGGATCGCCGCGTCCGAGCCGCGATCGGGCTGCGTGTTCATCCAGCAGCCGACCTTGCCCGCGCACATCTCGACCAGCTCGACGTTGCCAACCGTGTGCGCCATCATCAGCGGCATCGTGGCCGCGCCGATCGACACGGCGAGGCCCGAATCGCCCCAGCCGAGCTCCTCGCCGATCAGCGACTCGATGCGCACGGCAGTCTCCGGCGGAAACTGCGCGATCAGTTGCGGATCGAGGCCGAGCTTCGCGCTCTCGACGATCGCGGCCCAGTACGGCGAGCCCGGCGCGATCACGTCCTCCGCCGTCATCCGGTCGAGCTCGCGGCCGATCGGCCGCAGCACGTCGCGCGCAAAACGATGAACCGTGTGCTGGATTGCGCTTTCCTCTTCGCTCAGCGGCGTCTCGAAGCCGGTCAAGCCGACCACGGGCAGCGCTGCGGACTTGTTCAGACGAATCATCTCCGTTCTCCTCCTGGACTCGAATCATGTCGGCCCGGCAGCGGACGCGCCCGGCCCCCCCACATCTAGTAATACATACCAAACATAGGTCATCATGACAAACAAAGGAAGCAAAAAAAAGACAGGGTATTCCCCTGTCTCCGTTCGCATGGCCGCGGCGGCGGATCGCGCCGTTATTTGCCCGCGGGCGCCGTCAGTGTGCCGTAGGCGATCGCGCGCGACGTCGCGATGAAATACGCATCGAGCGCCTGTGTCTGCCGGCCGGTGCCGTACTGCATCGCGAGGCCGTCGGCCAGCGCGATCAGCATCGTCGCCGCATGCCGGCCATCGGCCGCGCTGAATGCCGGATTGACGGCGCGCAGCAGTTGCGCGAGGTCGCGCGTGAGCGTCGCGTACCACTCGTCGTAGAGCTTGAAACACTCGGCATCGGTGGCCGCAAACGACAGCAAATGCCGGAACAGTGCGTTGTACTTGGCATCCTTCGCATCGGAAACCGAGCGCTGCATGATCTCTTCGAACACGTCGCGCGGCGACGCATCGCTGCTGATCGCGCGCTTCATGTCGTCGAGATACGCCTGGATGACCGGCTCGATGACGGCCCGCAACACGGCGATGCGCGTCGGGAAGTAGTACTGCAGATTGCTGACGCTGATCCCTGCCGCCGCCGCAACCGCGCGCTGCGAGAACTCCAGCGGCCCGCCTTCCAGCAACAGCTTGCGTGCGACGCGAATGATCGTGTTGCGCGTGCGCAGGCCCTGCGCCCGCAAGCCGTCGGTGTTGCCGGCTGCGGCGGTGGGAGTCGAAGTGCGCCGCTTTCTCGTACTGCGCGGCTCGTTGGACACTGTCATCGTGTTCGTCGTGAAGAGGGCGTTTCGGCTTCGTCGAATGGATGCTCCGTGCCTTACGGAGCGCCAACGACTATACCCGATGCGCGCTGCATTTTCCATCGAGCCGCCCTGCGTCAGGCGGCCCGGCCGGATCCACGTGTGCGTGTCGCGACGATCGCATGCCGCTACACCGGCCGCACCTTGCGGTTCACGCGTTCGTCGAGCAGGTTCGCGACGCCGAGCATCGCGGTCATCGCACACCACCGCAGCGGCTCGGGCGGCACCGACGGCGTCTTGTGCGTCAACGTGTCGAGCAGCGGCGATCGCCCATCGTGAATGCGCTCGGCCAGCACGCGCCCGATCAGCGATTGCGTGCCGACGCCATGCCCCGAACAACCGGCCGTGTAGAACACGTTGCCGTGCGCGCCGGCCACACCGACCACCGGCAACGCATCGCCCGCGAACGAGATGTAGCCGCTCCAGCATGCGCGCACCGGCACGTTGCCGAGTTGCGGAAAGCGCGTGTGCAGCGCCTTCAGCAGCGCGCGATACGCGTCGTCGTCCGGCACGTTCGGCGTCTGCGAGCCATACACGTAATGCAGCCGCTTGGTCGTCAACAGCAGCGTGTTGCGCGCGGTCAGGCGATGGCTCTCCATCGTCAGGTGCGACGTGACGATGCCCTCGCGATTCGGCCAGCCGAGCGCCGCGAGCTGCGCGTCGGACAGCGGCTCGGTTTCGAGCGCCGACACGCGCAGCGGCATCACCTTGTCGCCGAGCAGGCCGAGCTGCGGCGTGTACGCATTGGTCGCGAGCACCAGCACCGGTGCACTCGCGCTGCCGCGTGTGGTGCGCACGCGCACCGTCTCGCCCGCGTCGAAATCGAGCAGCGCGGTGTTCTCGTACAGCTTCACGCCGGCCGCGAGCGCCGCGCGCCGCAAGCCCGTCACGTACTTGCCGGGATCGAGCGTGCCGCCGCCCGGCACGTACGCGCCGAACAGGAAGGCCGGCGGAATGCCGCGTTCGCGCATCGCCGCGCCGTCGAGAAACTGCGCGGGCGAACCGAGTTCGATGCCGGTGGCCATGCTCTCGCGCAGGCGCTTCTCCTGCGACGGATGCACGCCCGCGCGAATGATGCCCGACGCACGGTAGTCGCAGTCGATCGCGTATTCGACGAGCTTGCGTTCGACGTATGTGACGCCCTCGTCGTAGAAACCGACGATCCGCTTGGCCTGTTCGTGGCCGACCCGCTTGAGAAACAGCTCGTATTCGAGTCCCTGGCCGCCGGCGAGATAGCCGGCGTTGCGCCCGCTCGCGCCGAAGCCCGCGAATTCGCGTTCGAGCACGACGACCCTCGCGCCGCGCGCCGCGAGTTCCAGCGCGGTGGACAGACCGGCGAAGCCTGCGCCGACGACGATCACGTCCGCCTGCATGTCGCCTTCAAGCTCAGGTTGCGCGCGCTCGGGCGCGTCGATCCAGCCGCCGACGGGACGATACTTCCGCAACGCGGCGTCGGCGCGCATTTCCTCGCCCCAGCGCGCGAGCGGCCCGGCCGCGTCGGCGCCCGCCGCCTGCATCGACGCCGCCGCGCCGACCCCGCCCGACGCCTGTCGCGTCGTCTGCCCTGCCTGCGCTCCCTGCCCGAGCGCGATTGCGCCGTGTGCGTCGCCCATGTCCGCCTCCGTCAGTCCTTGCTGAGAATGTGAATCGCCAACGCGGCCTCTTCGACGCCCTGCAAGCCGCCGCCGTTTTCCTGGATCGCATGACGCGCGCCGTCCACCTGCCGCGCACCCGCTTCGCCGCGCAACTGCGTGACCAGCTCGTACAACTGCCCGATGCCGGTCGCGCCGAGCGGATGGCCCTTCGATTCGAGGCCGCCCGACGTGTTGATCGGGATGCGCCCGCCGAGCGTGAACTCGCCGCGCTCGGCGGCCGGACCGCCTTCGCCGAGCGGCACGAAGCCGAGGTTCTCGGCCTGGATGATTTCGCCCATCGCCGACGCGTCGTGCACTTCGGCCACGTCCATGTCCTCCGGCCCCACGCCGGCCTGCTCGTATGCCTGCAACGCGGCGAGTCGGCCGATGTGCTTGTGCGGCTCGTCGATGCGACGCCGCGTGAAGCTGCGGATCACGCTCGCGGCGATCCGGATGCAGCGGCTGCGATCGGCGCCGATGCGCTCCAGCCCTTCCTCCGTGCATAGAATCGCGGCCGCCGCGCCGTCCGACAGCGGCGCGCACATCGGCAGCGTGATCGGGTACGTGATCGGCGCGGCCGCCAGCACCTCGTCGATCGTGAACGGCTGGCGGAACTGCGAATACGGGTTGTGCACCGAGTGCCCGTGGTTCTTCGCGGACACGGCCGCGATCTGCCGCTGCGTCGTGCCGTACGTGTGCATGTGGTGCCGGCACATCGCCGCGTAGATCTTCATGAAGCGGCTGTACGGGCGCTCGGACTCCGAGCCTGGCGGCGGCTCGATCCCTTCGCCGAGCCGAGCGAGCGTCGCGAAATTCTCGTCGACACGCGACACGTCCCAGCCGGCCTCGAACAGCGCGAACGATTTCGCCTTGTCCGCGACGTTCATCTTTTCCGCGCCGAGCGCGAGCGCGACGTCGCATGCGCCCGACTGCAACTGCCGCACCGCGAGGTGCACGGCCGTACTGCCGGACGCGCACGCGTTCTCGACGTTGAACACCGGAATGCCTTCGAGGCCGATCTTGCTGAACACGACCTGGCCGGGGATCGACAGTTGCCCCTGCAGCGGGCCGTTGGTGATGCCCGCGTAGAACGCGGCGCGGATCGCGTCGGCGTGGCAGCCGGCGTCCCGCAATGCGCGCTGCAGCGCCTCTCTCGCCAGATCGTCGAGGCTGCGGTCGAGATGCCGGCCGAACACGGTCATCGCGATACCGGCGATGTAGATGTTGCTCATCGTATGGAATCCGTATGGAGCAGGTTCAGATCCTGCGTTGCTGGCCTTGCCAGTACTGTTCGCGCAGGTCCTTCTTCAGCACCTTTCCGGCCGTGCTGCGTGGCAGCGCGGCGACGAAGTCCACGCTCTTGGGCGCCTTCACCGAGCCGAGCTTCTCCTTGCACAGCGCGACGAGTTCCTCCGCGCTCACCTGCTGCCCGGCGTTGAGCTCGACCACGGCCTTCACGGCCTCGCCCCATTTGTCGTCGGGCACGCCGATCACCGCGCAATCCTGCACGGCCGGATGCGCCCAGATCACCTGCTCGATCTCGCTCGGATAGACGTTGAAGCCGCCGCTGATGATCATGTCCTTCTTGCGGTCGGTGATGTGCAGATAGCCGTCGCGATCGAGATGGCCGATGTCGCCGGTGTGCAGCCAGCCGTCGACGATCGTCTCGGCCGTCTTGTCCGGCGCGCGGTAGTAGCCCTTCATCACGAGGTCGCCGCGTACGCAGATCTCGCCCGTTTCGCCCTGCTTCATCAGCTCGCCGCGCTCGCCGACGATCTCCACGCGCACCAGCGGGTTCGGGCGGCCGACCGATGCGAGCCGCGTGTCGGACGCGAGCTTGCCGTCGACGAAATGCTCGGCCGGCGTCAGGTACGAGATCGACGCGGGCGCTTCAGTCTGCCCGTAGCCGCCCGTCATCACCGGACCGAATACCTCGATCGCGCGCTTGAGCTTTTCGACCGACATCGGCGCGGCACCATACAGGAAGTAGCGCAGCGACGAGAAATCGACCTGCTCGATGCCGGGGATGTCGAGCAGCCGGTAGATCACGGTCGGCGGCAGGAAGAACTCGGTCACGCGGTGCTTGACGATCGCACCGAGCAGCAGCGCCGGGTCCGGCTTCGGCAGCACGACCACCGTGCCGCCGCGCGCGGTGCACGGCAGCGACATCATGCCGGCCGTGTGCGTCATCGGTGCCGCGGCGAGATTCACCGGGCGCGCATCGTCGTACGTCATCGCGATCATGAATTGCGCGAAGTACGTTTGCAGCGAACGATGCGTGTTCATCACGCCCTTCGGCGCGCCCGTCGTGCCGCCCGTGGCCGACAGCGCGACGACGTCGTCCATCGCGTAATCGACGGCCGGCGGGGTCGCCGGCTGGTGCTCGCTCCACGAAGCCAGCGACGGTGCCCACGGCAGGTCGGCGTCGAGGCACACCCACAGCCGGATCTTCGGCAGGCTCGGCCGCAGCGCATCGATCGCGGCCGCGAACGCCTGATGGAAGAACAGCACTTCGCAGTCGAACGCATCGAGCACGTACTGGTTCTCGGCCACCGCGTTGCGGCCGTTCACCGGGATATACGCGAGCCCGGCGCGCCACATCCCGAGCGCGCAGCTCCAGCCGATCACGTCGTTGTCGGCCCACACCGCCGCCTTCGCCTCCTTCGCGAAGCCGGCGGCGAGCAAGCCGTTGGCGATGCGGCACGACAACTCGCCGATCTCCTGGAACGTGTAGTTGCGATCGTCTTGGATGTACGCGATGCCGTCGGGATTGAGCCGCCAGCCGCGGTCGTAGAAATCGATAATGGCCATGTCACAAGTTCCGTTGGGTCTGGTCCGGTGCGTCGGCGGCCGTCACAGTTGCGTGACCGTCGCGCGCGCGAGCCCGCGCTGTTCGAGGAAGCCGAGCAGGTAGCGATGGCCGAATGCCTTCGAGCCGGACGCGAAGCCGGTGCGCGCGGTATCGCCGTCGAGCAGCTTGAGCACGCCGGCCGCGTGAATCGCGCCCGTCGAGATGTACGGCGTGACGCCGTGCACGGTCGCGCGCACCGCCGCGAGCTGGCCGCGGCCGATCGCGACATCGACGCTGCGCTGGATCGTCGTGCGCTCGCGCGGCGGCATCGTCGGCGTGGTCGACGCGACGACCTGCTTCAGCACTTCGTCCTGTTGCTCGCGCGGCAGGTGCTTGTATTCGGCTTCCCACTTCTGTCCGAACTGGTGCACCAGCTTCATCACGTTGTTGTCGTAGAAGCCCACGCACGAGATGCAGCTGCGCACGCGCGCATCGTGCTCGAAAAAGACGGGCAGCGACGTGCCGCCCCACGGCAGGCAGAACACCGGCTGCATCAGCTCCGGCGTCGCGACGGTGAACGACGCGTCCGCGGCGTGCGGCACGAGCGCCTTCTCCCACAGGTAGCAGGACTCGTGGCGCGCGCCGTCGAAGATCGTCGCGGTCGAGCCGATGCTCACGCCGGCCGCACCGCGCGGGCCGCGCGTCAGCGTGGCCGTCTCCAGCGCATCGATGCCCGGCGTTTCGAGCGCGAGCTCGGCGGCGATCTCGGCGAACGTGTACATGTACGCGTTCGACGACGACACCAGCAGGCCGGCCTGGCGATACTGCTCACCGAATTCGTCGCGCACCGCACGGATATACGACTGTTCGCCGGTCGTATCGAGGTGGTGACAGCCGGCCTTCAGCGCGGCCTCGACGCCGACGAGCCCGAAGCTCGAGAACGGCCCGACCGTGTTGCACACCACCTTCGCCCCGCGGAAAGCCTTCACGAGCGCATCGACGTCGTGCTCCGCCTCGATGATTTCGTATTGCGCGGATTCGAGCCGCACGACGCGCTGCGCCATCATTTCCTTCGCGCGGCCCGCATTGCGCGCGACCGCCGTGAACGGGATGTTCTGGTCGATCAGCCAGTCCATGATCAACATGCCGGTGTAACCGCTTGCGCCATAAACGACGACGGGGTGCTTAGCCATGGTTGTCTCCTGAAACGTGAATTGTCGAGAACCGGTTCGGTTCGAGGTCGGGTACTGCTGCTTCGTATCCAGCGCGTTCTTTTGTAGAACACATTACCAATCTTAGGTCACTATGACAAAGTAAAGCGTAAAGAAAAAGGCAGGGTATTCCCGGGCCTGGCGCGTTTCGCACATCACTTCGCCGCTCCGTCCGGCGACAGGCCGGCCAGATAGCGCGCAACCGCACGCGTGTCGTCGCCCGACAACGTCGCGGCCAGCGCGTTCATCGCGCCGGTCGGATCGTGCCGCTCGCCCGAGCGGAACGCCGCCAGTTGCGTTTCCAGGTAAAGCTGCCCTTGGCCGGCGAGGCGCGGCGCCGGATCCTTGCCGGTCAGCGCCGCGCCGTGACACGCGCGGCAGCTTCGCGCCTCCACGAGCGCCATGCCCCGCTTGTCGAGCGCCGCGTCGGCCGGCACGGCCTCGTTGCGCGCCGGCGCCTGCCGCGCGAAATAGGTCGCCAGCGCGGCGATCTTCGCGTCGTCGAGTTCGCGCGAAAGCGGCCCCATATACGCGTTGCGGCGCTGGTCCGTGGCGAACGCGCGCAGTTGCGCGGCGATATACGTGGCCGGCTGGCCGGACAGCGACGGATACCACGCGTTCTGCGACTGCCCGTGCACGCCGTGGCAGAAGAAACACGTCTCCTGCGGCCGCGGCCACGCGCCGCCGTTGACCTTGTCGGCTTCGCCGATCGCGGCCATCGACTTCTGGTAACGCATGCCGTCGACGAGGTCGGGTCCGTACAGCGTGCCGGCTGCCGCCACGCCCGCGATCACGAGCGCCGCGCCGATCATCCAGGTTCGTTTCATTCAGGCCTCCCGTCCGCGGCCGGCCAGTTTGCCGAGCGCCTGCAACGCCGCGCGGTGTCCGGAGCGCACCGCGCCGTCCATCGCGCCGGCCCACAGGTCGGCCGTCTCGGTGCCCGACCAGATCAGCCGGCCGGCTTCCGGGCGCAGGAACTTGCCCCATTTTGTCCAGAACCCGGGCGGCAACGGGTGGATGCACTGCAGCGTCCACGGATCGACGCGGCCCCAGTCGTAGTCGTGGAACTGCGTCGGATGCAGCGCCTTGTCGCCGAGCGCGCGCGCAAAAATGGCCGACAGCGTCCGCTCGGCGGCCTTCGGCTCGGCCGGCAGCGCGCCCGGCGCGACGAACGCGGCGAGCACGCCGACCGAGCCGTCCGGCGGCGAGTTGTCGTACGCCATGAACACCGGGCCGCCGACCTCGAAGATCTGTCCGTTGTAGCCGTCGTCGCGCCAGAACGGCCGGTCGTACACGTGCACCGTCTTGCGCATCGGCGCATTCGCCGGCCAGTTCCGCTGCAACTGCGCGCGGCCGTCCGGCAGCGGCGGATCGAACACGATCTGCTGGCACAGCGCCGGATTGAGCGCGACGATCACCCGCCGCGCGCGCAGCACGCCGCGATCGGTCTGCACGTCGACCACGTCGCGATCCCAGCCCGAGATCTTGCGCACCGGGCAGGACAGTTGCACCTTCGACGCGCCGAGTTCGCTTGCCATCCGCATGCTCAACACCTGCGAGCCGCCGACGAAACGCGTTTCCTGTGCGCCGCCCTTGGTCGATTCGAGCTTCGCGTAGTCGCAATCGGCGCTGTTGATCATCGACAGGTAGTGCAGCAGCCCGAGCTGGGCCGGCGCGCCGCCGAGCGACAGCTTCGCCGCGAGGCCGAGAAAGTAGCCGTCTTCATAAGTCACGCCCTGCTTGCGCAGCCAGTCGCCGTAGGTCAGCTTGTCGAGTTCCGCCGCGTGCTGCGCGGTCCACGGCTCGCGCGACGGCACGCCGCGGGCGAGTGCGCCGAGCTTCGCGCCGAGCGCGTCGTCGCCGCCCGAGCCGCCGTGGAAATCCTGGGCGACGCGCGCGTCGCCGGCCAGCACGACGGTCTTGCCCGCGTAATAGGTCGGGAACGTATCGACGCCGAGTTCGCGGGCGAGGTCGGCGATCGCCGTCTGCCCCGGGCCGATCCACTGGCCGCCGGCTTCGGACACCACGCCGTGCCCGAGATCGTGGTTGTAGGTCCGCCCGCCGACGCGATCGCGCGCCTCGACCACGACGAACGATTCGCATCCGGCGCGCTGCAGGTCGCGCGCGGCGGTCAGCCCCGCGAGCCCGGCGCCGATGATGACGACGTCGAACACGCCGCGATCGGCGGCTGCCGGCGCCGCGCCTTCGGCGAACGACACCTCGCCGGCGGCGAGCGACGCGGCGCTCGCGGCCGCGACGCGCAATATCCGTCGTCGGGCCTGCATGTCCGGCTTGTCCTTGCTTTTCATCTTGCGTACTCCATCCTTCCTTTTTTCGGATTCAACTCACGGCGCGGCCAGCACGCCGTCCTGCGAAAACAGCACCGGCTTGCCGCGCGCGTCGATCAGCGCGGCGGTGAGCGTCGCGCGATCCGCGCGCTGCGCGACGTCGAACGGGCCGCCCGCGACGCGCTGCGTGAACGTCAGTCCGTCGAGCCCGACGCCGACCAGCCCGCCGCCGGTCGCGACGAGATCGGTGATCGAGCTGTGCGCGCCGGTATTCAGCGCGGTCCATGTCGTGCCGCCGTCGTGGCTCTCGAACAGGCTGCCGAGCAGCCCGCCGACCACGATCCGGCCGTCCGGCATCGCGACGCCCGACCACAACGTGCCCTTGCCGCCCGTTGGCAGATAGACCCAGTTCGCGCCACCGTCGGCCGACTTGAGCACCATCCCCTGTTCGGACACGACGTAGAGCGCCTGTGCGGCATCGGCAAACGCGTGATAGAGATTGCGGTCGGCCTTGCCGCCGCCCGGCGGCTTCGGCAGCGTCGTGCGCGCCCACGTCTTGCCGCCGTCGTGCGTCTGCAGCATCAGCGACCACAGGCCGACGGCAATCCCGTCCCGCGCGTTCGTGAACAGCACCGAGAACAGCGGCTGGTCGACCGACGTATCGAGCCGCTGCGTGACCCACGTGTCGCCGCCGTCGTCGGTCGCGAGAATCGCGCCCCACTGGCCGACGGCCCAGCCGTGCTTCGCATCCGCGAACGACACGGCCGACAGCGTCGCCGCAACCGGCACGCGTCGCGCCTGCCGCCAGGTCTTGCCGTCGTCGTCGGACAGCAGCACGATGCCGTGCTCACCGACCGCGACGATCCGCGATCCGGCGCGCGCCGCATCCATCAGCATCCGGTGCGTCGGCGCGGCCCACGCATGCGCGGGCTTCGTGGCCCAGGCCGCCACCGTTCCGTCCTGAGGTTGCGCGAAGGCCGCCGCGGCGGCGCACAGCGCGGTACAGGCAATGAGCGTCTTGATCATGGATGAACCTCCGTAGGGGTGTGCGCGGGCATCAGTGGCTGAACAGCACCGACCAGCCGGCATGCGCGACGCCGAGCGCGATGACGGGCGGCTTGTCGGCAACCTGCGCGGCCGCCGCCTGACGTCCGGCGTCGCCGTCGTTCGACGACGGGGCCACGGCCGGTTCGCCGCCCGTGGCGTGGCGCACGCTGACGCGTTGCGCGTTGGTTGCGAACGCGCGGGCCGGCGCGGGCTGTTGCGCAACCGTTTCATGGAAGCGTGCGAAGCCTGTCGCCACGAGGCAAAGTGCGCCGCACACAGCAAAGGTCTTGACCATGACTGGATCTCCGTCGGGATGTGCGTCAACTTCAGTGGCTGAACAGGCCCGGCGCGCGGGCCGGCTTGCGGCGCGGGAACCAGCGTTCGAGCAGCGACGCGAGCGCGGGCAGCGCGGTCATCGCCATCACCAGGTTCACGATGAACATGAACGCGAGCAGCTTGCCCATGTCGGCCTGGAACTTGAGCGCCGAGAAGCTCCACGTCGCGACGCCGATCGCCAGCGTGATCGCGGTGAAGATCGTGGCCACGCCCACTTCGAGCATCGCGTGCTGCACGGCCTTCACGATGTCCTGCCCGCCCGCGAGATGCACCTGCAGCCGGTTGTAGATGTAGAACGCGTAATCGACGCCGATGCCGACTGCCAGCACCATCACCGGCAACGTCGCGACGGTCAGCCCGATCTGCAGCTCCTTCATGAACCAGTAGCCGATGAACGTCGCGACCGACAGCGGCACGCAACAGGCGAGCATCGCGCGCCAGTCGCGATAGGCCAGGAACACGAGGACCAGGATCGCCGCATACACGTAGAGCATCATCGGCAGCTCGCTCTTCTCGACTTCGTCGTTCGTCGCGGCGAGCACACCCGCGTTGCCTGCGGCGAGCCGCACCGTGATGCCCGGGAACGGATGCGACGCGCGGTACTGCTTCACGTCGTCGAGGATGCGGTTGATCGTCGTCGCCTTGTGATCGGTCAGGAACAGGTGCACGGCCGTCATCCTGCAGTCGCGGCTCATGAAGCCCTTCAAGCGCGACACGTCGACCGACACCGCGCCGTAGTTCTCGGCGGCGATCGGCACGACGTTCATCTTCGGGAAGTCCTCGTTGTAGCCCTGGTTGTACGCGCGCAGCATCGCCGAGTACGACTGCACCGATACGACGCCAGGCTCGGTCTTCATCGCGGCCGAGAAGTCGTCCTCATACAGGCCGACCGCCGGGTTGTCGCACGCCTTGCCGGTCGATTCGATCGCCACCGTCAGCCAGTCGAGGCCCATGTCGTAGTTGCCGGCGATCGACGTCGCGTCGCGGTTGAAGCGCGCGTCCGCGCGCAGCTCCGGCGCACCCGGCTGCAGCGTGCCGATCACGCGATCGCGGCTTTGCCACGCGGCGAGCGCGAAGATCGCCACCGTCAGCGCGACGGTGACGCCCGCGTACTTCGGCTCCGCCACGCGGGCGAGCACGCGCAGCGGTTTCGCACGCTGCTGCGCGCGCTTCAGCGAGTTGTCCGCATAGGTTTTCGTGAAGTTGAAGCACGATGCCGCGACGGGCAGCAGGATCAGGTTCGTGACGATCTTGTAGGCCACGCCGAGCGACGCGGTGATCGCCAGCTCGCGCACCATCGGAATCGGAATCAGCAACAGCGTGATGAACGACACGAACGCGGTGATCAGCGCGAGCACGCCGGGGATCAGCAGGCCGCTGAAGCTGTGGCGCGCCGCATCGAACGAACTCTGCCCGTGCGCGATCTCGCGGACGATGAAGTTCACCTGCTGCACGCCATGCGACACGCCGATCGCGAACACGAGGAACGGCACGAGCACCGCGAGCGGATCGAGGCCGAAGCCGAGCAGCTTCAGGGTGCCGAACTGCCATACGAGCGACGTCAGCGAGCACGCGACCAGCAGCACCGTGAAGCGCACCGAATGGCAATACCAGTACACCGCGAGCGTCGTCAGCAGCAGCGCGACCGCGCAGAAGCCGAGCACGGCCGTCGCGCCGTCGGCGATATCGCCGATCTGTTTCGCGAAGCCGATGATCTGGATCTCGTAGCCGGCATCCTCGAACGGCTTGCGGATCTTGTCTTCGAGCAGGTGATTGAACGCCACGTAGTCGAGCACCTTGCCGGCGCTGTCGCGCTCGTTCAGCTCGGCCGTGATCATCGCGCTGTCCTCGCCGTGAGACACGAGCGTGCCGACGTAGCCGCCGAGCGTCGTCGCGCGGCGCACGCGCGCGACGATGTCGGGCGTCAACTGGTCGGGCGTGACCGTGCCGGGAATGATCGGCTCGGCGCGAAACCCTTCGTCGGTCACTTCGTTGACGAACGCGTTCGGCGTCCACAACGAGCGCACGCCGATCCGGTCGACGTTCGGCAGGTACGTGACGGCCTGCGTGACGTCGTACAGCCGCGTCAGCCCCTGCTTCGACCAGATCGACCCGTGCCTCGCACGCACGACCACCGTGATCCGGTTCGCGCCGAGCAGGTCGTTCCGGTATTGCTGGAACGTGCGGATGTACTCGTGCCCGATCGGCATCTGCTTTTCGAAGCCGGCATCCATGCGCAGTTGCACGGCGAACACGGCCATCGCGACGGTGAACAACGCGATCGCCGCGAGTACGATCGCGCGGTGACCGAAGAAAAGCCTTTCCAGGCGACTGACCAGACGATTGAGCACGACGTTACCCCTTCATGTATTGCGGTGGCCCACCTGCCACCTGCCACCCGCCGCCGTCAGAAATTCCGCGTGACGAACAAGCCGACGAAATTGCGGTCCGCATAAGGCTGGCCCACCGTGTTGTGACCGCCCCAGAACGAAGTGAAGTTGATGCCGGCCTGCCAGTTCGGCGGGTTCTGGTTGAACAGCACGTAGACGTTCAGCGACTTCGCACCCTGCATGTAATTCGCGGTGAAGGTCGGTGTGTAGCCGTACAGGCCGGTGCTGAACGTCAGGCCCGGCGTGACCTGCCAGCCGGGAATCAGCGTGCCGTCATAGGTCCAGTTGAAGTCGATCGTCGCGCCCACCGAGCTCGACGTACCCTGGCCCATCCCGATCGGATAGCCGGCAGCCGACCCGTTGTTCAGCCACGGCAGGTAGCCGGTCTGCGGCACCTGCGTGACGGTCTGGCCGCCGACCGTGCGCGTGACGCCGCTCGGGCTCAGCCCCGGGTAGTAGATCCACGTCAGTTCCCACGTCAGCGCGGCCGAATCGGCGCCGAGCAGTTTCAGGAACGGATACTCGCTGCGCGTGAGCGCGAGCAGCCCGTTGATGTCGTACTGGAACTTCTTCTTGTCGACCCATTGCGGGCAGTCCAGGCCGGCCACGCCGTTCGTGTTCAGGTCGAGCGGGCCGCCCGCGCCGTAGCAGCTCGACAGCGCGACCGCATCGCGCGGCCGGTACGACAGTTCGGTGCCGATCGCCCACGGGCCGACGCCGAAGTTCGCGCTGACGCCGAACAACTGGCGCCGGCCGAGATACGACCATTGCTCGGTGCCGTTCGCGAGCGACGCGAGCACCGGCGACTTGTCGGTGTAGTTCAGGTAGTAGAACGCGAAGTTCGCGTCGAACGAGCGCGGCGAATAGTTGAACTTCACGCCGAACTGCGGCCGGTATTTCGCCGGCAGGTTCGTCGTGCTCGGCAGGCCGATGTCGTTGAACGGCGGCCCGGCGTAGGCGCCGTTCACGAGCCCGTTCTTGATCGCATTGAGCGTGTCCTGGTTGCCCGCCGCACCCGATCCGCCGATCGCGTTCGCGATCGTGCCGGCGCTCGGGCCGGTCACGTTCAGGTTGTTCGTGTTGATCGTGAACGGCTCCGCGCCGCGGCCGAAACCGTTCGTCACCGACCAGTACGAGCCGACCGGCGGATAGCGGTTGCCGTTCCACTGGAACTGGTAGTACGCCTCGGTGCTGAACCCGTGCGACAGGTCGGCTGCCAGGCTCACCATCGGCGCGGGCAGCAGCGCCTGCTTGAGCTGCGAGCCGGGAATCAGCAGCTTTTGTGTGTCGATGGAGTTCGTCGCGTTGATGCCGCTCTGCGCGAACATGCTCTCGCCCCAGTTGATCACCTGGTTGCCGAGCCGCACGTGCGCGTTGCGCCCGCCGATCGTGAAATCCTTCTGCGCCCACAGGTCGAGCAGCTGCGCGTTGTAGACGACCTGCGCGGCGGCCGTGCTCGACAACGGCGTGCGGTTCGTGTTCTTGGCCATGAAGTCGTACATGCCGGTACCGCGCACCATGAACTTCAACCCCTCGCTCGGCATCTTCAGCAGCAGCTCGCTGGTCGCGCTGATGTAGGTGCTGAACGGTTGGCCCCTGCGATAGTTCAGGTCGCCGTTGTCCGCATAGCCCCACTGGTTGGTGTTCGCGCCCGCGCCGCAGCCAAAGGCGTTCGGGTCGCCGGTGAGCGAGCAGCTCGGGTTTTTGGTGCGAATACCGGCGCCGGCCGTGAGGTTCGACACCCACGAGCCCTGCAGGGCCCCGCCGTTCAACGTGAAGTCATACGCGTACGCGCTCGACGTCGCGGCGCCCGCCATCGCGACCGATACCGTAGCATTCCTTAACAATCTTGCCGGTTCCATGATCCACCTCCGCCCCTGTTCGATGCCGGCGCACGATCGTTGCGCGCGCCGGTCCTTGTATCCGTCAGCCGGTCACCGTCAACGTTCGCTGACCGAGCGCAGCGATTCCGCCGTGTAGAAATCCTGCTTGAAGCGCGGATCGTCGGCCTGACCGAACCAGCGAATGTCCTTGCCCTGACCGATCGACGACGCATCGAACACATAGCGGCCATTGATCATGTCGTACTGCGCGAGCGGTTCGTTGTCGCAGGTGCCACCAAGCTCCCATACCGGAATCGGGTAGCTTTCCCGCACCTTCCACAACTTGCCCTGCGCGTCGTAGTCCTCGCCGACGAGCGCGAGCCAGCTGTCTTCGTCGAGATAGAACACCTTCTTCGACGCGACGTGCCGCGCGCTCGGCTTCAGCGTCGCTTCGACGACCCACACGCGATGCGTCTCGTAGCGACGGTTCGCCGCGGCGAGGCCGTCGGGCGTCGCGACGTCGTGCAGCTTGCTCTTGAACCGGTACATGCCGAACGCGTTGTACGGGACGAGCATTTCCTTCTTGCCGACCAGCTTCCAGTTGAACCGGTCGAGCGAGCCGTTGATCATGTTGGCCTCGTCGATCAGGTACTGGTTCTCGAAGCCGATCAACGGCGCGTCATGCGTATAGGCCGGCATGCGTCGCACGCGGCGCTGTCCCGGGAAGTAGTAGTAGGTTTCCGAATCCTTGTTGAAGTACTGCCGCTGGACGAAGGCCTGCCCGGCCAGCGCGGCCGGCGAGTTCATCTGGAAATAAACGGCGGCGCTCAACTGGTCGACCTCCTGCGGCGAGGTCTTGCCGAGCTTGGCCGACGGGAAGTAGAACGTCTGCGGGCCGACCGCGTCGATCCATTCGCTGCTGCCGGGGCGCGGCGAAATGCTCGTGGCGACCTGCGCCCATTCGACGCCTTCGCCGCGATAACGCATCTCGTAGTTCAGGATCGCTTCGATGCCGTTCTTCGGTTGCGGGAACGGCACGCCCGGCAACGCGGCCGCGGCGAGGTTCTCGCCGCTCGCATCCAGCTTCGCGGCCGCGAGGTTCGCCTTCGAGTTCTGCTCGGCGGCATCCGGCAACTGGCATTCGCGGTGGGACGGGTAGACGTCCATCCGGTAGCCCTTCTTCTGCTTGATCAGCGCGACCTGGCCGGGCGACAGCTTGTCCGCATACTTGTCGACGTTCGCCGCGTCGATCGAATAGAGCGGCTTCTCGTTGCGATGCTTCCAGAAATCGCCGCGTACCTTGCCCCACTCCCAGCCGGCGTCGGGCGACTGCTTGCCCGCATAAGCCGGCACCGCGCCGTCCTTGCTCGCCGCACGATCGGCGCCGGCCGGTGTCAAGTCGTCCGCCGCGACGGCGGTGCCGATCGCGACACATGCAGCGGCCGCGATCGCGGACGTGGTCCAGAAACGATGCTTCTTCATCATGGTTCTCCTTCCTGCTCCGCCTTCGCTCGCCCATCCCGGACGAAACGCATTTGTTTCGATCGTCGTCGTCAATCGACGATGACGTCGCGCCCTGAACGAGGCCGGCCGGGGTCCCCGGCCGGCCACGTGCCAATCGACTGCTATCCCGTTACTTTTTTGTCAGGACTACGATTCATATGGAACGCAAATCCCGCGAAAAACCCTCGTGCCTTCCGTCAGCCCTTGCCGGAGCCGGCCACCGCCACCGCGCGAATCTCGACGCACAGCCCCGGCAGCGCCAGTTGCGTGACGCCGACCGCTGTCCACGACGGGTAACGGTCGGGGAAATACACGTCCTTGACCGCCGCGAAGCCTTCGGTCTCGCATTGCAGATCCGTGTGGAAAGTCGTGAGCTCGACGACATCGGCGAGGCTCGCGCCGGCTTCCTCGAGGATCGCCTTCAGGCACTCGAACGCGATCCGCGCCTGGGCCTGCACGCCGTCGGCCGGCTGCATCTGCGCGTCGAGGCCGACCTGGCCCGACACCCAGATCGTGTCGCCGACGCGCGTCGCCGGCGAGAAGTGGTACGCGTCGTACCACGGCTGGAACGCAGCCGGCACGATCGATTGCCGCTTCGGAGTTGCTGTCATGACGAATTCTCCCGGTTCAGACGAGTTGGCGGAAACACGGCGCGCGGAACGGATCGCCGGCCTTCAGCCCGGCGAGTTCCTCGACGAACAGCACGCCGGCCGGCGTGAATCCCGAGCGGCTTTCGTCGGGCAGCGGGCTGAACACCGCGTCGTCGCCGAAAAAGCGCAGCACGAGCGTATGGCGATCGGGGAAATCGGCGTCGACCGCGCCGCCGCCGTGCAGCACGCCTGGATGGAGCAGCAGCACGTCGCCCGGCTTCGTTTCCCACGACAGGATGTCGTACGCATCCGGCGCCGCGCGGCGCTCGGCCTCGATGTTCGGCAGGCGCGGCCACACGTCGCCGCCGTGCAGCGGGTCGGTCGGATCCTCGGCGTTCTGGAACGTCGTGCCGTCATGCCGCACGCCGTGATGCGAGCCGCGCACGATCTCCAGCGCATTACGCTTGGGCACGTGCTCGAAGCTGATCCACGCGTTGCCGAAGTGCATGCCCTGCCACGGCAGGTACGACGTGTCCTGGTGCCACGGCGAGCGTGCGCTCTTGCCGCCGCCCTTCATGAACAGCTCCTCGGCGAAGTACCACACGTGCTTCGAACCCCACAGGTCGGCGAACAGCTGCCCGAACGGCAGCGTGCCGACCAGCGCGTCGAGCCGCTCCTTCGCATACGGGTTCGCGTTGTCGTTGTGCGACTTGTATTCGGTGCCGTCGAGCAGCGTCGTCGCCATCGGGCCCGGATTCTCCATTCCCCAGTCGAACACCGCGCGGCATTGCGCGAGTTGTTCGTCGTTGAGCACCCCTTCGATGAGCACGGCTCCGTCCTCGAAGAACGCCTTTCGCTTCATTGCATCCATCGTCTATCTCCCGATTCGTTCAGCCTCAACCGGCGGTTCGTCTTCACTGCCGGCACATCAGTAGAACATGATGACTATGTTAGGTCATCATGACAAAAATAATTAAAAGAAAAAGACGGGGTATTCCCTGTTTCGTCTGCATGATCGACCGAGCGTCGCCGCCCGCCGCCGGCCCGTCATGACAACCGGCTTTCGGCCTTCATACAAGTGCACGACAACGCACGACCTCAGTTTCTTCGCGCCTTCATCCGCGCAAGTGGTCGAACACCGTGTGCGTGATGAAGCCAACCAGTACCGCATCGGCCAGCGCATCGACCGCGCCGTGCGATTGCATGCCGTCGCACAGCGCGGTCAGGCCGAGCGCCAGCACCGGCGTGGGCAACGGCAAAGACACGCCGGCCCGCGCGGCATACGCGTCGATGCACGCGGCCGCGAGTGCCTGGCGGTCTCTTAGCAACGCGCCGAAGCGCGCACGGAACCGCGGATCGCGCGCCGCCTGGAACTGCGCGTCGAGCCACATCAGGTGCACTGCAGGCTGGGTCGTGCCCCTTCGCCAATACGCGAGCATCGCGCGCTGCGCATCGTCGACCGGATCGTGCGAACCGACGATCCGCTGCAATGCCGCGGCAGCCTCGTCCCGATCGCGGCGCAGCAGCTCGAACAGCACGTCGGCCTTGTCGCGGAAGTTCGAGTAGAATGCGCCGCGCGTATGCCCGGCCGCCGCTGCAATATCCTCCACGCTCGCGGCCGCATAGCCTTTCTCCGCGAGGATCGCGCGCGCGGCGCCGAGCAGGCGTTCGCGCGTCGCATCGCGCCGCTCCGCGCGGGTCAGGCGGACCCGGTCCATCCGCGCGCCCCGCAATCGCCGCAACCGGACCAGCAAGTGGTGCGAGCCGTCTCCACGTCCTCGGTATAACTACTCATTTCGGATACGACAAGATGCTCGCGTTCGCACTGCTGCGTCCGGCGTCTCGCTCCAGTGCGCAATATGCGTAATAGAGCGCGACGGTCAGGTACGACCAGGTCAGCAGTGCCAGTACATAGAAATTGAACACGACGTTGGTTTCCTCGCCCGGGATCTTGTAGAAATCGTAGATGCACGCGATCGCCTGCGAGGCGACGAGCGCGAGCGTCGTCGTCAGCGCATGGAGCGCGTGGCCGGCGCGCACGAGCCGCCACACGAAACCGGCGAGATAGATCGACATCAGTGTCCACATCGCCACGTAGAAGTACGGCAGCGCGTGCTGCAACACGCCGGCCACGAGCGCGACCGTCCCGAGCGTCGCGAGCACGAACAGCGTCACGTCCTGCCGCATCGACGGCCGGTAGCCGTGCGTGACGGCCATCAGGCCGGCGACCGCGATCACCGGCATTCCGAAGCCGCGCGAGAACGCGTCCAGAAAGTGCGAAATGAAGTACGACACCGGCGATTCGGTCGCGAAGAAGATCACGGCATTGGACGCGGATATCGTCACGATCCACCACTCGATACCGATCAGGAAGTTGCGCTTGCGCACGAACTTGAAGCCATAGAGGCCGGTCGTCATCGCAAGCGTCGCGCTGGAAAGACAAAGGACAAGTGATCTGTGATCCATGGTTCGAACTCCCGAAGTCGATTGCTGCCGTTGATTCACTGCCTGGCGGAGCTGAGGCTCGCGAGATAGGTCGCCACCGCCGCGCGGTCATCTGCCGACATCGCCTGCGCGACGCGCTGCATCGTGCCGGTCGCCTCGCTGCGCGAGCCGGTCGCGAACGCGTCGAGCTGCGCAAGCAGGTAGTCGTATCCCTGCCCGGCCAGCCGCGGGAACTGCGCCTGCCCCGTCAGCCGCGCACCGTGGCAGGCCGCACACGCGCCGCCCGTTACCAATTGCTCGCCTTTCGTACGTAGTCGTGCATCCGGCTTGAAATAGCGGTTGTCCAGCGGCGCCTGCTTCGCGTAATAACCGGCCAGGCGGGTGATCTCGGCTTCGCTCATCGTCATCGCGAGCGGGCCCATCGTCGGGTTCGTGCGCTGCCCGCCCGCAAATGCGCGAAGCTGCGCGGCCAGGTATTGCGCCGGCTGGCCGGCAAGGCTCGGATACGCCTGGCTGAGCGACGTGCCCTTCACGCCGTGGCAGCCCATGCACGCGTCTGTCACGCGCGGCCACGGGCCGCCGTCAGCGTCATCGGCTTGCGCGGCCGCATCGATATGGCGCTGCAGGCGATAGAAGCCGAGCAACGTCGGGCCGTAGAGGGCCAGCAACGCACCGATCGCCACCACCGCCGTGAGCAATAAAAGCCGTTTCTTCATCTTCGTTATCCTAAGCATGACGCAGCGCATTCAGCGCCTGAAGCGCGCTTTGGTGACCGGAGCGCACGGCGCCGTCCATGTAGCCGGCCCAGATGTTCGCGGTCTCGGTGCCCGACCAGATCAGGTTGCCGCACGACGCACGCAGCGCTTCGCCGTGCGCGCTCCAGAAGCCGGGCGGGATCGCCGATACGCACGTGAGCGTCCACGGGTCGGCGAGCCCCCAGTCACGATCGTGGTACGACACCGGCGCGCGCGCTTCGTCGCCCCACGCCTGCGCATAGAGATCCATGTGCATCTGCTTCGCGGCCTGCGGATCCGACGGCACCAACGCATTCCGGACGAACGCGTTGATCACGCCGATCTCGCCGCCCGGCGGTGAATTGTCGTAAGCCCAGAACACCGGCCCGTCGGTCTGGAAGATGTGGCCGTTCAAGCCCTTGTCGCGCCAGAACGGGCGGCGGTAGACCATCGCGGTCTTGCGCGCCGGCGAATGGGCCGGCCACGCACGCTGCAACGCGTGGCGCTTTTCAGGCAGCGGCGGATCGAACTGCACCTGATGACACAGCGCCGGGTGAAGCGCCATCACGACCTTTTTCGCGCGCACCGTGCCGCGATCGGTTTCCAGCGTCACGACATCGCGATCCCAGCCGACGATCCGCCGCACCGGCGACGACAGCCGCACCTTGTCGCCCAGTTGCTGCGCCATCCGGATGCTGAGGATCTGCGAGCCGCCGACGAAGCGGGTTTCCTGCGCGCTGTGCTTGATCGAATCGAGCTGCGCGTAATCGCAATCGGCGGAGTTGATCATCGACAGGAAGTGCAGCAGCCCCATCTTCGCCGGCGCGACGCCGCCCGACAGCGAGATCGACGCGTTCCAGCCCATCCGGTCTTCCGCCTTGATGCCCTGCGTCGCGAGCCAGTCGCCGACCGACAGCCGGTCGAGTTCGCCGACCTTGGGCGACGTCCACGGCGCGCCCGACGGCACGTCGCGCGACAACCTGCTCAGTTTCGCCGCGACGGCCTCGTCGGTGCCGAAGGTGCCCTCCAGGTCGATCTCGGCGCGCCCGTCGCCGCCGAGAATCACGGTCTTGCCCGCGTAGTAGCTCGGGAACGTGCCGACTTCCAGCTCGCGAGCAAGATCGGCGACCGCCGTCTGGCCCGGGCCGATCCACTGGCCGCCGACTTCGGTCACGAAGCCGCCGCCCACGTCGTAGTTCAGCGTGCGGCCGCCCACGCGGTCGCGCGCCTCGAGCACGGCGAAGGATTCGCAGCCGGCGTAGCGCAGGTCGCGCGCGGCCGTCAGGCCCGCCAGCCCGGCGCCGACGATCGCGACATCGAGTATGTCACCTTCATGGCCGGCGGCAGGCGCCGCATCGGCCTTCGCCCGTGCGGCGCCGAGTGCGAGACCGCCCGCCGCGACCGATGCACCGGCAACCTTGAGCCACTGCCTGCGCTGCAGGTCGGCCGCCCCGCTGATGGATGACTTCCTGGACATGATCTGTGAATGACGCCTGCATTGGGGCGCGAACTCCGGCTGCCCTGGCGGCAGGCGGCCATCGTTCGCGCGGAGTCTGAAGACAGGATGCGATCCCGATCCGCTTCACCTGCCACCGGGCCGCCTGCCCTTGACGGGGGCGCTAATCCGGTTCGCATTCCTGCCTGTACACGCGCCGTACTGCCCCATACCGATAAGGATTTTCTGGCGCCCTGAATTAGTACATGTTGCAAAAGTTAGGTCATGATACATAAAACATGATCGAAAAAAAAAGGCAGGGTATTCCCCTGTCATACAGTACCTTGCTGCGCATTTGAAAGGCTATGGAAAGCAAAAATATTGCCGCTTCGACGCACAAGATGCCAATTCATGCGTGGGGCGCAACCGGGATTCGCGAATAGGTCATGCTGATGACTTCGGTGAGCCCCTCCAGGCCATCGACCACGGTAATCAGGATGTCCTGGCAGCCGCGCGTCTTGAGACCGCCGTCGCAAGGAAGCCATACCTCCCCGCTGCATTACTCTTACCGCGTTATGAACCAGCCGCGAATCTAATACAGCCGTGGCCATGGATCGTTTCGTTGTCGAAAACCGAACGAGTCGGGATAGCACGCGATGCCGACTCTTGAATAGTTTTTGACTATTGATTCGATGAATCAATATATGAGAAAAAGCTCACAATCATTGAGACCCTACAAAGAGGTCACTTTTTGCCGCCCCCCACCATCCATCCCCAATAAATCCCCTTGACGGCCTATCTTTCGATATATATCTTTAGATATGTTTTCCGACATATAGGACACGATCATGCGACACAACCCTTCCCGCGGCCATGCCCGAAGCGACGGTCATGGTGCGCATGCCCGCCCTGACTGGTTCGCCGGTCTCTGGTACGCGATCGGCCGCCACCGTCGCGGCCACGATCCGTTCGGTGGCGGCGGCCCGTTCGGCGGCCGTGGCGGGCGCGGCGGCTTTGGCGATTTCGGCGACGACGGCATGCCACGCGGCCGCCAGTTCAGCTCCGACGATCTCCAGTTGCTGTTGCTTGCGCTCGTCGCCGAGCAACCGAGCCACGGCTACGAGCTGATCAAGGCGCTCGACACGCGTTCGAACGGTTTCTACAGCCCGAGCCCCGGCATGGTGTATCCGGCGCTCACGTATCTCGAAGAAGTCGGCTTCGTCGCGTCGCAGGCGGAAGGCAACCGCAAGCGTTATGCACTGACCGACGCCGGCCGCACCCATCTCGACGCCCAGCGCGAACGGGTCGACACGCTGTTCGCACGCCTCACGCACCTCGCGCGCAAGATGGAGTTCATGCGCCGTGCGTTCGCCGGGGAATCGGCGGGCAACGAAACGCAGGACGAAACGCAAGCAGGCTGGCTGCCGGAGTTCGTCGAGGCGCGCCTCGCACTCAAGCGCACGTTGCTGCACAAGAGCGCAGCCGGCCCGGATGAACAGCGCCGCGTCGCGGCCATCTTGCGCCGCGCGACGGCCGAAATCGAAGGCGGCACCGGCGCGTGATCCGCGCCGCCCCGTCAAACATCAGGAGAACGGATTGATGCAGAACACATCCGAGCGCACCGTGACCCGCGTGCGCCACACCCTCAAGTTCCGCTTGCTGCAGGTCCTGCGCGTGCACGCCGTGACGCCGCACCTGCTGCGCGTCACGCTCGGCGGCCCCGATCTCGCGGATTTCGAATCCGCGTCGTTCGACGATCACGTGAAGGTATTTTTCCCGCCGCCCGGCGCCGAACGGCCTGCGATGCCGACGCTCGGCGCGAACGGTCCGGAGTTTCCGGAAGGCGAACCGAGGCCGGTCGCGCGCGACTTCACGCCGCGCCGCTTCGACCGCGCCGCCCGCGAACTCGATCTGGAATTCGTGCTGAACCACCCGGGCCCCGCGTCGCAGTGGGCCGCACAGGCACGCGTCGGCCAATGGCTCGGCATCGGCGGTCCGCGCGGTTCGTTCGTTGTCCCGACCGGTTTCGACTGGCACCTGCTGATCGGCGACGATACGGCGCTGCCGGCGGTCGCGCGGCGCCTCGAGGAATTGCCGGCCGGTGCGCGCGCGGCCGTCGTGATGGAAGTCGCGGATCGCACCGCGCAGATCGCATTCGACACGCGCGCCGACGTGCATGAAATCTGGCGCTTCCGCGCCGAAGCCGACGCCGCGAACGGCGACGTGCTGCTGAATGCCGTGCGCGACCTGCCGCTGCCGCCGTCCGGCGACGGCTACGTGTGGGCGGCAGGCGAAGCGCTGTCGATACGCGCGGTACGCCAGCACCTGACCGGCGAGCGCGGCGTCGACAAATCGCGCATCCGCGCGGCGGCCTACTGGAAGCGCGGCGCGGCGGCCGTGCACGAAACCCTGGAAGACTGACGGAGCGGGTAGCCGTCAAAGGCGTACCCGGCTGACCGGCGGATGACACAATCGTCGCGTCGGCGCACCAGCGGGCTTGGCACCGCTATCGCAACTGGTATATATCTGTGTGTGCGACGCCGCTGTCGGGCGACAGCCGTCGCAGCCCGCCCAGGAGCGTCCGGTCATGACAAAAGAAAACCCCGCTTCGCCTTTCCTTCGCAACCTGAAGATCGCCGGCTATTGCGGCCTTGCCGCGGTGGTACTCGCGCTGTTCGTCGCGATGTGCGCGATCCTGAAGGAAAGCGCGCTCGACCGCGACGCCGCGCAACATCCGGCCGATACGCCCGAACTGCACGATGCGGGCGGCGGACCATCCGCATCGGCTGAACCGTCCAGGACACCCGGCTGACGGCGTCCGGCCCGATCCCCCCGCTTACGGCGCGTGCCGGCGCCCCATCACGACTGCATGCACCGAATCGCCGAGCCGTTCGAGCAGCGCGGTCGCGCGTTGTCCGTACAGGTGCGCGGCCAGCGCGCCGGCCGTGCCGACCAGCACGCCGCCCGCCATGTCGAACGGCCAGTGCACGCCCGCATAGATACGCCCCCATGCAATCGCCGCGGCCAACGCGGCCATCACGAACCCGGTGAGCCGGGTCGTGCCGCCGAGCATCAACCCGACTGCCATGCTCCACGCGAACGTCATGTGGTCGCTCGGAAACGAGCTGTCCGGCGCATGCGGAATCAGTTGCGTGCCGACGCCGGCCATGAACGGACGCGGCGAGAACCAGAAATGCCCGATGACCTGCGCGAGCGCGAGCGCCACGCATACGCCGACGCCGGCTTCGATCGCCTGGCGCCGCGTCGTGCGTGCGCCGAAGATCCAGGTCAGCAGCAGCATCGCGGGCAGCGCATAGACGAGCCAGTCGGCAGCGAAGATGGCGAGGCGGGCAACGCCCGGCTGCGGCGCAACCCCGGCGTTGATGGCGGAAAAAAGGGTGAGATTGAGGGTCTGCATGAATCCGGTTGCGTGGGGCGTAAAAACTCGGCCGATTGCCCGGCCTGATACGAACGATGCTAGGGCGCTCCCGCTTAAGCGATGCTTAATGCGGCAGTCGCACGCGACGAAGCCCGCCGCGGCGAACGCACTTAGAGCCTGCACTGCAGCACAAGTTCACACAATTGTCATATTCCCGAGCGACAGCCTCCCGGAAAAGCTCACCTACCATCCCGGAAAGGCTCACCTTTTTCACATCGTGACGTCATCGATGCATGCGAATATCGGGACGCCGGGTGCCGTCCAGGCCGTTTGCATCATTCATCTCAATATTTACGCGTCGAATTCTACGAAATCGGCAACAATTAATTCCATATGCGGCATCGCACAACGGCAACGCACAGGCATAGGATTACGAGCTTACGAGCACTCATCCACGAAGCGATCAACAACAAGGAGTCCGCATGAAACCCAGCGATGTCCGATCGAAAGCGTTTGCGATGCCGTTGACCAGCCCTGCCTTCCCGATGGGCCCTTACCGTTTCGTCGATCGTGAGTTCCTGATCATCACGTATCGCACCGATCCGGACCGTCTCCGCGAAATCGTCCCCGAGCCGCTGCAGGTCACCGAGCCGCTCGTGCATTACGAATTCATCCGCATGGCCGATTCGACCGGCTTCGGCGATTACACCGAAAGCGGCCAGGTCATTCCCGTCGAGTACAACGGCCAGCCGGGCGGCTATACGCTCGCGATGTATCTCGACGATCACCCGCCGATCGCCGGCGGCCGCGAACTGTGGGGCTTCCCGAAGAAACTCGCATCGCCCACGCTGCACGTGAACACCGACCACCTCCTCGGCACGCTCGACTACGGCAAGGTGCGCGTCGCGACCGGCACGATGGGCTACAAGCACAAGGAACTCGACATCGACGAGCAGACGAAGCGTCTTGCCGGCCCCAATTTCCTGCTGAAGATCATCCCGCACGTCGACGGCACCGCGCGCGTCTGCGAACTGGTGCGCTACTACATGCAGGACATCAAGATGAAGGGCGCATGGACGGGCCCCGCATCGCTCGAGCTGGCGCCGCACGCGCTCGCGCCGGTAGCCGACCTGCCCGTGCTCGAGATCGTCGAAGCCCGGCACATCGTCGCGGATTTGACGCTCGGCCTCGGCGAAGTCGTCTACGATTACCTGGCTCAGTAACACGTCCGCAGTCCTTTCTCCCTGTCAAACCTTTCACCACGGGAATTCGAACATGAGCAACCTGAATGGCAAGACCGCAGTCGTCACGGGCGCCGCGAGCGGCATCGGCAAGGAAATCGCACTCGAGCTCGCGAAAGCGGGCGCGGCCGTCGCGATCGCCGACCTGAACCAGGACGGCGCGAACGCCGTTGCCGACGAGATCGTCAAGGCCGGCGGCAAGGCGATCGGCGTCGCGATGGACGTGACGAACGAGGAAGCCGTGAACAGCGGTATCGACAAGGTGGCCGAAACGTTCGGCTCGGTCGACATCCTCGTGTCGAACGCGGGCATCCAGATCGTCAACCCCATCGAGAACTACTCGTTCTCCGACTGGAAGAAGATGCAGGCGATCCACGTCGACGGCGCATTCCTGACGACCAAGGCCGCACTCAAGCACATGTACAAGGACGATCGCGGCGGTGTCGTGATCTACATGGGTTCGGTGCACTCGCACGAAGCGTCGCCGCTGAAGTCGGCGTACGTGACGGCCAAGCACGGGCTGCTCGGCCTGGCCCGCGTGCTGGCGAAGGAAGGCGCGAAGCACAACGTGCGCTCGCACGTCGTGTGTCCGGGCTTCGTGCGCACGCCGCTGGTCGACAAGCAGATTCCGGAGCAGGCGAAGGAGCTCGGGATCAGCGAAGAGGAAGTGGTGAAGAAGGTGATGCTCGGCAATACGGTCGACGGCGTGTTCACGACGGTGCAGGACGTCGCGCAGACGGTGCTGTTCCTGTCGGCGTTCCCGAGCGCCGCGCTCACGGGCCAGTCGTTCATCGTCAGCCACGGCTGGTTCATGCAGTGAAGCCGCGCGCCCCCACGGAAAAGCAGGCCGTCGATGCGGCGGACCTGCATCACGAAGCCGGCGCACCGGTCCCCGCACGGTCGCTGCCGTACGAAACGATTGCACTCGTGCTGCAAGGCGGCGGCGCGCTCGGCGCGTACCAGGCCGGCGTGTTCGAAGGGCTGCACGAGGCGGGCATTCCGCTCGACTGGATCGCGGGCATCTCGATCGGCGCGCTCAACACCGCGCTGATCGCGGGCAATGCACCCGAGCATCGCGTCGAGCGGCTGCGCGAGTTCTGGGAAACGATCTGCAAGCCGGCGTTCTTCCCGACGGTTCCGGCCGCATTCGAGTTCGCGCTGTTCAACAGCATCGACCAGGTTCGTACGTTCTTCACCGCGTCGCAGGCCGCGAGCGCGATGATGCAGGGCCAGCAGGGCTTCTTCGTGCCGCGCTTCCCGCCGCCGCTGCCGGGCGTGTCGGATCATCCGGAGAAGATCAGCTGGTACGACACGTCGCAATTGCGCGCGACGCTGCTGAAGCTGTGCGATTTCGACCGGATCAACTCGGGCGAAACGCGCGTGTCGGTCGGCGCGGTCAACGTCGGCACCGGCAACTTCGTGTACTTCGACAACTCGCGCATCCGTCTCGCACCCGAGCATTTCATGGCGTCCGGCGCGCTGCCGCCCGCGTTCCCGCCGGTCGAGATCGACGGCGAGTACTACTGGGACGGCGGTGTCGTGTCGAACACGCCGCTGATGGAAGTGCTCCGCGCACGGCCGCGCCGCGACACGCTCGCGTTCCAGGTCGACCTGTGGAGCGCGCGCGGGCCGCTGCCGCGCACGATGGCCGACGTCGCCGAGCGCACGAAGGACGTGCAGTATTCGAGCCGCACGCGCTTCGTGACCGACACGCTGCAGCGCGAACAGCGCTACCGCAACGTGCTGCGCCACGTGCTCGAGCAGGTGCCGGAAGAGCAGCGCAAGGCGGATCCCTGGTGCGTCGAGGCCGATGCGATGTCGTCCAGCAAGAAGTACAACATCCAGCACCTGATCTACCAGCAGAAGGCGTACGAGCATCACTACAAGGACTATCAGTTCGGTCTGTCGACGATGCGTGACCACTGGTCCGCGGGTCTCGACGACATCCGCAAGACGCTCGCAGTCAAGGACGGCCTCGCGCTGCCCAACAACGACGCGGGTTTCGTGACGCACGACATTCACCGCAAACGGTAATGCCGTGCGCGACGGATCGGCGCGATGCATGCGCCGGTCCGTCCTCTTCTCCGATCAGACATGCCGATTTTCATTGCACTGTTCGCGCTCATCGCTGCCGGATGGGGCGCGGTTCACCTGTTTCACGTCATCGCCGCGCAGTTCGGCCAGCCGGTCGCGATCGCGGCCGCCGTGCTCGCCGCCGCGATCCTGATCGCGCTGGTCGCCTGGTGGATCAAGCGCCGCCGCGACATCGCACCGAATACGAAGGAAGAAGGCTGGACCCACGTCGTGCATCGCGCGTGGGGCGAGCTGCGCGTGTCCGCGACGCAGGGGCTGCTGTGGCTGTCGCACGACGGCGCGGACGGCCGCTATACGCTGTCGCAGCTCGACGGCTGCCAGGCTGCGCCGATCGGCGGCCGCTGGCATCTCGTCGTGCACGTGCGCGATAGCGTGCGCAGCGAATGGAAGCTGCCGATGATGGACAAGCGCGACGCGCAACGCTGGGCGCGCGTGCTGACGCTCGCGAAGGACAACCGACTTTGAGACGGCATGCCGTGGATGCACGGGCACGGCATGCACGCATGAACAGCCGCGCCGCCTAGCCTGCATGCCGGTGCGCTATCGCGCGCCGAGCGCCCACAACGCATCGAGTACATGCTGGGTCGCCCGCTCGACCGGCCCCGCCCGATGGGCGATCCCCAGTTCACGCCACAACGCCGGGCGCAACGCCCGCATGACAATGCGCGCATCGGGGAGCGGGGCGCCCGCCTCATGCGGCAGCAGCGTCGCGCCGTACCCCGCGGCGACCAGGCTCTTGATCGCATCGTTGTAGTTGAGTTCGATCCGCGGCTCCGGCCGGTGGCCGCCGAGCGCAAACCATTCCGTCGTCAGCCGTGACAGGCGGGTGGTCGCATCGTTGAGAATCAGCGGGCGGGCGGCCAGATAGCCGGGCGTCACGCGCGCCGGAAGCGGCCAGTCCGCCGGCAGAAACGCCATCACCGGATCGCGCCGCCACGCGCGGATCGACAGCCCCGCGACGGCCGTCTGCGGCAGCGCCACCAGCCCGACATCGAGCGTGCCCTGCGCGATGCGCGCCAGCGTGTCGTGCGACGTGAGCACCGCGATCTGGACATCGATGTCCGGATGCTGCTCGCGCAAGCGGGCCACCGCCTGCGGCAGCAGGTGCGCGATCGCCCCGGTCGATGCGCCGAGGCGCACGCGCCCGGTCAACCCCTGCACCTGTCGCTGCACATCGTCCAGCGTGGATTCGACCTCGGCCAGCAGGCGGCGCGCGCGCTCGACCAGCACTTCACCGATGGGCGACGGCCGCACGTTTCCGCGCGTGCGGGACAGCAACGGCGCGCCGATGCGGCTCTCCAGTTCGGCAACGTGAAGGCTGACGGTCGGCGGCGCGAGGTGAAGCAGTTGCGCCGCGGCGACAAAGGACCCTTGGTCCGCGATGGCGACCAGCGTGCGCAGGCGGTCCAGGCTGATCTCCCGCATTCTCCACCTCTCGTTCAAGAAAACTGAATCTGATGGTCAGTAAATTCAACTTTTTCTATTCTAGGTGCTCGGTGGACGATACGGCTTTCCCGACCACGAACGCAAGGAACGCGACCACCATGAGCCAGCCCACTGTCTACATCGACGGCGATCAAGGGACGACCGGATTGCAGATCCACGAGCGCCTGCGCGGGCGCACCGACTTGCGGCTCGTCGCGCTGCCGGAGGCCGAGCGCAAGGATCCCGTGCGGCGCGCCGAAGCGATCAACGCGGCCGACATCGCGATTCTGTGCCTGCCCGACGCGGCCGCACGCGAAGCGGTCGGCTTCATCCGGAATCCGGCGGTACGCGTGATCGACGCGAGTTCGGCCCATCGCACGCAGCCGGAATGGGTCTACGGTTTTCCCGAGATGGCCGACGGGCAGGCACGGGCGATTGCACACGCACGGCGTGTCACCAATCCGGGCTGCTACCCGACCGGCGCGATCGGGCTGCTGCGGCCGCTGCTGCAGGCCGGACTGCTGCCGCGCGACTACCCGGTGAGCATCCATGCCGTGTCCGGATACTCGGGCGGCGGGCGGACCGCCGTCGACGCTTTCGAAGCGAACGATGCTTCGCGCGCGAAACCGCTCCAGGTCTACGGCCTCGCACTCGCGCACAAGCATGTGCCCGAGATCCGGCTGCATGCCGGTCTGGCGAATCGTCCGTTGTTCGTGCCGGCTTACGGTGCCTATCGGCAAGGCATCGTGCTCACCGTGCCGATCGAGTTGCGTCTGCTCCCTGCCGGTGTGACCGGTGAGCAACTGCATGCGTGTCTCGCGCACCATTACGCAGAGTCGCACCACGTCGACGTCACGCCGCTCGCGGACACGCATGCGATCACGCATCTCGATCCGCAAGCGCTGAACGGCACCAATGACATGCGGCTCGGCGTGTTCGTCAATGCCGAGCACGGCCAGGTGCTGCTGTCCGCCGTGTTCGACAATCTCGGCAAAGGCGCATCCGGCGCAGCCGTGCAGAATCTCGACCTGATGCTCGGGGCGGCAGGCGCGGCACAAGCGGCGTAAGCCGTGTGCGGGCACCAGCGTCGGCAAGCCCGGCACCTCGCGACCGCGATGTGTTGGTACCCGTTCGACCCGACCGGCTCGCGACGCGGTTGCGAGCCGGAAACGGGGCCTGCCGATGTTGCGCACATGCCCCCGTAAAAGCTCACCTTTAGCCGGTTTCAGGCCGTATCGTCACCCGCCGCGGCATTCAAGCCAGCCAGCGTCTCCATCAGAAAATCCACGCACACGCGCACTTTGGCCGACGCCGCGACGCGCTCCGGATACACGGCCCAGATGTTCGCGGGCTGGATTGCGTCCGGCAGCACGCGACACAGTGCACCGCGTTCGATCAGCGGCGCGGCTTCCCAGATCGAACGCAGCACGATGCCGCGCCCGGCCAGCGCCCATTGCACGGCGACCTCGCCATGGTTCGTCGACAGCGCGCCGCCAACCTTCACCGTGGTCGTTTCACCGCGCACGTTCAGCCGCCACACGCCGAACGGGTGATCGCGCTCCTTGATGGCAAGACAGTCGTGCGAAGCGAGATCCGCGAGCGAGCGCGGTGTACCGCGCCGGGCGAGATAGTCGGGCGACGCACACAGCACGCGGTAGTTCGCGGCAAGGCGGCGCGCGATCAGGTGATCGGCGATCTCGTCGCCGATGCGCACGTCGAGGTCGTAGCCTTCGCCCGCGACGTCGACGAGCCGGTCGAACAGATCGAGCCGCACGTTCAGTTGCGGATAGCGTGCCGAGAAGTCGAGCAGCGCCGGCGCGACGATGTGCCGGCCAAAGCCGAAGCTGCTCGAAATGCGCAGCGTGCCGCGCGGCACCGTGCGCGTGGTCGACACGTCCTCGACGAGATGATCGACGTCGTCGAGAATCTTCTCGGCGCGCGCGAACACGCGCTCGCCTGCTTCCGTGACCGTCACGCGGCGCGTCGAGCGATGCAGCAGGCGCGTGCCGAGCTGCGCCTCGAGCAACGCGATGCGCTTGCTGACATAGGCAGGCGACACCGCGAGCTGCTCGGCGGCCGCGCTGAAGCTGGTCAGGCGGACGACCATGCTGAACACGCGCAGGTCGTCGAGATTCGGCGATTTGTTCACGATTCGTGGAAAGTCGATTAACCTTTCGCGGGATTTTAATCCAGATGGAAATAAATAGAATGACGTGACGCGCCGCTGCCTCTCCCCGCGGCCAGCCCACCAGCCAAGGAGCTTTGCATGACCGACAGGACCTACAGAATTGCCGTGATCCCCGGCGACGGCATCGGCCGTGAAGTGATGCCCGAGGGCCTGCGCGCGCTCGACGCCGTGACCGCGCGCTTCGGCATCCGCTTCGACTTCGTCCAGATCGACTGGGCGAGCTGCGACTACTACGCACAGCACGGCAAGATGATGCCGGACGACTGGAAGGCGCAACTGTCGGGCATGGACGCGATCCTGTTCGGCGCGGTCGGCTGGCCCGCGACGGTGCCCGATCACATTTCGCTGTGGGGCTCGCTGCTGAAATTCCGCCGCGAATTCGACCAGTACATCAACCTGCGGCCCGCGCGCCTGTTCGACGGCGTGCCGTCGCCGCTCGCCGGCCGCCGCGCGGGCGACATCGACTTCATGATCGTGCGCGAGAACACCGAGGGCGAGTATTCGTCGGTCGGCGGCACGATGTTCGAAGGCACCGATCGCGAGATCGTGATGCAGCAGGCGATCTTCACGCGTCACGGCACCGAGCGCGTGCTGAAATTCGCGTTCGAACTCGCGCAGCGGCGCGCGAAGCGCCTCACCGTCGCGACAAAGAGCAACGGCATCGCGATCAGCATGCCGTGGTGGGACGCACGCACGGCCGAGATGGCCGAACGTTATCCCGACATCGCCGTCGACAAGCAGCACATCGACATCCTGTGCGCGCGTTTCGTGCTGCAGCCGGACCGCTTCGACGTCGTCGTCGCGTCGAACCTGTTCGGCGACATCCTGTCGGATCTCGGGCCCGCCTGTACGGGCACGATCGGCATCGCGCCGTCGGCGAACCTGAACCCCGACCGCACGTTTCCGTCGCTGTTCGAACCCGTGCACGGCTCCGCGCCCGACATCACGGGGCAATACATCGCGAACCCGGTCGCGATGATCTGGTCGGCGGCCCTGATGCTCGACTTCCTCGGCAACGGCGCAGGCCGCGAACGCGAAGCGCACGATGCGATCGTCGCCGCGATCGAGGACGTGCTGCGCACGGGGCCGCATACGCGCGATCTCGGCGGCAACGCGAGGACACAGGAAGTGGGCGAGGCGATCGCCGCGCGCATCGCGGGCTGACGATCAGGTCCGGCGCAATCGCACGCGCCGGGCAGAGGCTGCACGAATCGGTGTGCGGTGAGTTGCACGCCATGCGTTTGCGCACGCATGCGAATTCCCGAGCCTGCCTGGTGAAGTCGAGCGGTGAGCAACGTCACACCGCAACGCGCACTGCACGCGCCATCCGTCGTCGACGTCGATACGATCGGTGAGTTGCACGCCACATGCGTGCACACCGATCGTCAAACCGCTACCGGCCCCGATCGATCGGTGAGATCCATCGCGTGGTGAAGCACACCGTTGCATACCGATACGCGCATCACGAGATCCCGACGTGCATGGCACGTCCGCTTTGCCCGGGACAATGCCGCGTCGAACGGCTCGAAGCACACAGTCCGACGCGACATTTTCCCTCGTCCCGAAAAACCTCACCTTCAGCGCATCGACTCCCGAATTTCCTCACCGTTGAAGCCCGGCGATGCGTTCGCCGGTCCGTCGAGTCGGCACGCGCCTCACAGGCCGAGATCGGACAGCCCGGGATGATCGTCCGGCCGACGGCCGAGCGGCCAGTGATAGAGACGATCCTGCTCGCGAATCGGCAGGTCGTTGATACTCGCGTGACGATGCGCCATCAGCCCGTTTTCGTCGAACTCCCAGTTTTCGTTGCCGTACGAACGGAACCAGTTGCCGGCATCGTCATGCCATTCGTACGCAAAGCGCACCGCGATGCGATTGCCGTCGAATGCCCACAGCTCCTTGATCAGCCGGTAGTCGAGCTCGCGCGCCCACTTGCGCTGCAGCAGCCCGACGATCTCGTCGCGACCGGTCACGAATTCCGCGCGATTGCGCCATCGGCTTTGCGGCGTATAGGCGAGCGACACGCGCTGCGGGTCGCGCGTGTTCCACGCATCCTCGGCGGCGCGCACTTTCTGGCGCGCCGTTTCGAGCGTGAAGGGCGGAACGGGCGGACGGACTTCGAGGGAAGCGGACATGGGTTGCTCCTGTTCAGGTTCTGGCCACGGACAACCGCGGCCGGTTCGGATTCGCTGCTTCGACTACCGTGATACCGCGTCGAGCAGCAGTTCGGCTGTCGCGCGCGCATCGCGCGCGGCGTTTGCATCACCACTGACGAGCGCCACGCCGATTGCGCCGTCGATCAGCACGAGCCACTGACGCGCGATACGCGCGAGCCCACGACGCTCGATGCCGGTTTCATCGGCATACGCATCGAACCGCTCGCGCACGAACGCCAGCAAGCGTGCCTTGTGCGCGCGTGCGACGACGCGCACCGGATCGTCGGCATCGGGAATCTCGCCCGATGCGTTGAGGAACGCGCAGCCGTGAAAGTCGGGTTGCCCGAACCAGTCGCGCAGCACGTCGAACATGCCGAGCAGCTGCACGCGCGGTGCCTTGCCGCGCGCCAGCGTCGCGTCGACGAACCAGCGCATCCAGCGCTCGTCGCGACGTTCGAGCGCGGCCAGCACCAGCGCCTCTTTCGATTCGAAATGCGAATAAAAGCTCTTTCGCGCCGCGCCGGATCGCTTGACGATCGCATCGACACCGGTTGCATGGATGCCGCCCGAGTAGATCAGCGCTTCGGCTGCATCGAGCAGCCGGTCGCGAACGCCCGGTTCGCCGGAAGGGTCGTGATGTGTGTTCATGGGTTTACGGTAGAACGATCGTTCTCCATCGTCAACACCCGGATGAAAAAGCCCTGCTGGCGGGAGGGCTGAAGCGCGGCCTGGCCGCGCGATGCGCGCCCGCCGCGTTTACGACATTTTTTCTTGAAGCGGGCGCGCGACGCTCACTACACTTCGGTCACCCTGTCTGGGCGAAAGGACATCATGCAGCGACCGGAATCCGCGCGCCCCGCGCGCGCCTATGCGGCTTATGCCAAGCGGCTCGATGGCCGCATCGTCGTGCGGCGCTTCGACCCGCGCAACGATTCGTACGACACGTTGACCGCGCTGCTGCATCGCGCCTTCGCACCGCTCGGCGCACTGGGCTTCAACTGCCCGTGCGTCGATCAGCCGGCCTCGGCGACACGCGAACGCGTGCTCACCGGCGAGTGCTTCGTTGCGCTCGGCAACGCGCATCTGGTCGCGACGATGACGATGCGTTCGCACGATCCCGATTCCCGCTGCGATCCGTACCGCAGCCGGCACGTCGCGACGCTCGGCCAACTGGCCGTCGATCCCGTCTGGCAGGACCGCGGCATCGGCCGATCGCTGCTCGCATTCGCGCAACGGCGGGCCGCCGCGCGCGGCGCGACGCACCTGGCGCTCGACGCACCTTACGCGGCGGTTCGGCTCATCGATTTCTATCGTCGCGAAGGATTTCAACCGGTCGACGTGATGCGCTTTCCGGGGCACAACTACGACAGCACGATCCTGTGCAAATCGGTCTGCGTCACGAACGGTCGCATCGTTACCGGTGATACGACGCAGATCGACATTGCACGACCGGTCGGTGCCGCGTCGTGAAACACGACATGCCGAAGCGCGAAGGCGGCGACGATCGCACCCGGCTCGCCGTCCGGCAGGCACGCGTGCGCGCTGCACTGCGGCTGCGTGGCGTGTTGAAGCTGACGATCGTCACGATCGCGGTCGCGCACGTGCTGGCATTCGTGTTCGACAGCCTGCTGGTCGTGGCCGGCTTCGCGCCGGATGCCGCAGCGGTACTGCTGTTCCGTTTCGTGACGTGCGCGCTGGTCAGCTTCTGGCTGCAAGCGGATGCGTTGCGCGCGTATCAATACGCGGTGCAACACGGGTTCGTCACCGCGCACGGAGTGCACGGCGGCCCGGTCGACGTTGCGCCGCAGTGTCCGAGACGCTGGCTCGTCGTGTTGAGTCTTCAGCTCGACCCACGCGGGTTGAACGGTGAACGGATCAAGTAGCCGTCGGCGCACCGATCGACGTCGATCGATATCGAATGGTTTCACGCATGAGTGAGTCGCGACGACGCGCGCAGGCTCACGGTTGACGCCGCGGTTCGGCACGACATCGCGTGCGGTGCATGACGAGCGGTCGCGCGGCAAGGCAAGCGGGGAAGTGTCTGGAAGGGGAGAGCAGGTGCCGGAAGGCACGAGGGCGGAAAGCGAGGCAGCTTCCGTCAGGTGAAGTGAACGTGCGATTGCAGTTCACCGACGCGCAATCGTGTCGCGATTCGGCGCGCCAACACAGCTCCCGAATAATCTCACCTTGAGCCCGGATTCGTGCGTTTCGGCCTCGAAAACGCAGACGTAAACGAAAGCGGGGCAGGCGGCGAACACGCAGCACTGCCCCGCGGCACTCAGGCCGTCCAGTCGAGAATCACCTTGCCGCTCTCGCCGGACAGCATCGCGGCAAAGCCTTTCTCGTAATCGTCGGCCGCGAAGCGATGCGTGATGATCGGCGACAGGTCGAGGCCGCTCTGCAGCATCGCGACCATCTTGTACCAGGTCTCGAACATCTCGCGGCCGTAGATGCCCTTGATCTCGAGCCCCTTGAAGATCACCTGGTTCCAGTCGATCGCCGTCTGCGCAGGCGGAATGCCGAGCAGCGCGACCTTGCCGCCGTGGTTCATCGCCTCGAGCATGCTCGTGAACGCGCTCGGCACACCCGACATTTCGAGGCCGACGTCGAAGCCTTCGGTCATGTGCAGGTCGGTCATCACGTCGCGCAACGACTCGCGCGCGACGTTGACCGCGCGCGTCGCGCCCATCTTGCGCGCGAGTTCCAGCCGGTAGTCGTTGATGTCGGTGATGACGACGTTGCGCGCGCCGACGTGCTTCGCGATCGCAACAGCCATGATGCCGATCGGGCCCGCGCCGGTGATCAGCACGTCTTCGCCGACGAGGTTGAACGACAGCGCCGTATGCGTCGCGTTGCCGAACGGATCGAAGATCGACGCGAGATCGTCGGAGATCTCGGGCGGGATCTTGAACGCGTTGAATGCGGGAATCGCCAGATACTCGGCGAACGCGCCTTCGCGGTTCACGCCGACGCCGACCGTGTTGCGGCACAGATGCCGGCGCCCCGCGCGACAGTTGCGGCAGAAGCCGCACGTGATGTGGCCTTCGCCGGACACGCGATCGCCGATCGCGAAGCCGCGCACTTCCTGCCCCATCTCGACGATCTCGCCGACATATTCGTGACCGACGTGCATCGGTACGGGAATCGTCTTCTGCGCCCAGTCGTCCCACTTCCAGATATGGATGTCGGTGCCGCAGATCGCCGTGCGGCGGATCTTGATCAGCACGTCGTTGTGGCCGACTTCGGGGCGCTTCACGCGCGTGAGCGTGAGGCCGGGGCCGCGTTCGAGCTTTGCCAGTGCTTTCATGGTCGCGCCTCCGTCAGATCACGCCGAGCGACTTGCCGACGCGCACGAACGCGGCGACCGTCTGGTCGATCTGTTCAGGCGTATGCGCGGCGCTCATCTGCGTGCGGATGCGGGCGCGGCCGCGCGGCACGACGGGGAACGAGAAGCCGATCACGTAGACGCCTTCGCCGAGCAGCTTGTCGGCCATGTTCGTCGCGAGCTGCGCATCGCCGAGCATCACCGGGATGATCGGATGCGCGCCCGGCACGAGCGTGAAACCGGCTTCGGTCATCTGCTTGCGAAACCGCGCACCGTTCTCGCGCACGCGCTCGCGCAGCTTCGCGCCTTCGTCGCTGCCGAGCAGCTCCAGCACCTTCAGCGATGCCGCGGCGATGCTCGGCGTAAGCGTGTTCGAGAAGAGATACGGGCGCGAGCGCTGGCGCAGCAGCTCGACGACTTCGCGACGCGCGGCGACATAGCCGCCCGATGCGCCGCCGAGCGCCTTGCCGAGCGTACCCGTGATGATGTCGACGCGGCCTTCGACGCCGCAGTGCTCGGGCGTGCCGCGGCCGTGCGTGCCGATGAAGCCGACCGCATGCGAATCGTCGACCATCACGAGCGCGCCGTAGCGATCGGCGAGATCGCAGATGCCTTTCAGGTCGGCGATGATGCCGTCCATCGAGAACACGCCGTCGGTCGCGATCAGCTTGTGGCGCGCGCCCGCTGCATCGGCTTCCTTCAGCTTGGCCTCGAGGTCGGACAGGTCGTTGTTCTTGTAGCGGAAACGCTTCGCCTTGCAGAGACGGATGCCGTCGATGATGCTCGCGTGGTTCAGCTCGTCGCTGATCACCGCGTCGTTCTCGTCGAGCAGCGTCTCGAACAGCCCGCCGTTCGCATCGAAGCAGCTCGAATAGAGGATGCTGTCCTCGGTGCCGAGAAAGGCGGCCAGCGCGCTTTCCAGTTGCTTGTGCACGGTTTGCGTGCCGCAGATGAAGCGCACCGATGCCATGCCGAAGCCGTCCTGGTCGAGGCCGGCCTTCGCCGCGTCGATCAGGCGAGGATCGTTCGCCAGGCCCAGGTAGTTGTTCGCGCAGAAATTGAGCACGCCGGCACCGCCGGCGAGCCGCACGGCTGCCGCCTGGGGACTCGCGATCTCGCGCTCGGTCTTGTAAAAACCGTCCGCGCGGATCTGGTCCAGCGTCCCGCGCACCTGGGCGAGAAAGGCATCACGCATCGCAAAGCTCCTGACAGGGTTTCGCATTCCGCGACGCGCCACTCGTGGCGGCGGCGCAACGGCCTGCTACTGTTATAGTCGGTCGTTCGGTTGACCGCATTTATCCGATATTCCGAACTAGAATTCGAAATATCGAACAACTCTAAGCGAACGGAATCCAAATGGCAAGTTCCTCCGGTTCGCGGCGCACGCCTGCCAGCGCCGCACCGCAAGCGCCGGCCGCCACGCCGCCGCGTGTCGGCGAGCAGATCCAGCGGCTGCGCAACGAACGCAAGCTGACACTCGACGACCTGTCGCGCGCAGCCGGCGTATCGAAATCGATGCTCTCCGAGATCGAACGCGACAAGGCCAACCCGACGATCGCCGTGGCGTGGCGGCTGACGAACGCACTCGGCATCACGCTCGACGAGCTGTTCTCGCAACCGAAGGCGCCCGAGACTATCCGCGTCGACGGCCCGCACGACATTCCGACGCTTGCCGGCCATGACGGCCGATACCAGTTGCGCGTGTGGGGCCCGATCGACCTCGCCGGCAAGTTCGAGTGGTACGAGCTGACGCTGCCGGGCGGCGGCGCACTGATATCGAACGCCCACGAGCCCGGCACGCGCGAGCACCTGACCGTGCTGCAGGGCGCGATGGAAATCGAAGCCGCGGCGGCAAGCCGGCGCCTGAAGGCAGGCGACACCGCGCGCTACCCGGCCGACGAGCCGCACGCGATCCGCAATCCCGGCAAGGCCGAGGCGCGGGCACTGCTGATCGTGATACACCGCTGACGGCGCGGATAGCCGGCCGAAAGGCCGATTGCAGGCCAGTTGCGGAAAACACTGTATGTTTGTACAGTATACGGACATTCCGCCATGCATGGGCTGGAGCCGGCGCACCGAGGCGCCTGCCTGGTCGACAGGAGCCTGCAATGACAGAAGAACAAGATTTGGCCGCGCTCAGCTTCAAGGCTGCCGCGCACGACCTCGAGCTGATCGTTCGCCATATCGCCGGGCGTTATATCCGCCAGCGCGTCCCGCTGACGTGGCGCCTGCTGCACGCGATCGAAGCCGAGGCACTTGCCGATCTCGGCTTTGCCAGCCGGCATGAGGCCGGCATGCGTCAATTGTTCGAACGGCCGTCGGACATGACGTTTCCCGAAACGGACGATCCGATCGACTTCGGGCGCTCGAACGCGCTACCCGCCGTATTTTCGTTCGCGGTTCTCGCGTACGAAGCCGCGTCAACCTCGAACGACACCGCGCCTCGCGAGCGGGCTCACCGCCCGTCCAAGGCGTGGGGCGACTGACTGCCCGCCCAGGCCGCCACGCGTGGCGCGCCTTGTCCTGCCCCTTGCCTCTTGATGCCCGAGACGTTGCGGAAAGGGCTAGCATATACGCAACTAACGGAATAAATCACATGTCCCTTCCTACCTCTCCCGACACCCCGGCACGCCCGGAAGAAACAGACCTGTTCGACCGCGGCGCGTCCGACTGGATCGTCTCTCCCGAAGCCGCATTCGATGCATGGCTCGCCATGCAGGACTATCGTCGCTCGTCGGTCGACGTCTATCGCGCGCAATGGGGCGCGTTTCTCACGTGGCTACGTACGCACCAGAAAAATCTGGCGACGGTCGATACGGCAACCATCGCAAATTTCGTCGGCGAGCTCCCGATCCGGAAAACCCAGCGGATGCGCTATCTGCGGCTGATCGAGCGCGTGCTCGACCATATCCGGCGCACCGAATACGCGTCGACCAACCCGGCCCGGTTCATTGCTCAGGATGGCGAAGCGAACTGGCGCAAGGCTCGCGACAACGAACCTACCGGTTTCCTCACGCCGGCCGAGCGCGCGACGTTGCTCACGTACCTGTTTTCGCCGATCGGCGTATCCGGTTCCGCGTACTGGAAAGAGCGGCGCGACCGCGCGCTCGTTGCCGCGTTTCTCGGCGCCGGCATTAAAACCGGTGAAGCTCGTGCACTTACGATTAGTTGCATCAATACAGCTGGAACGTCGCTGCAGATCGAGTCGACGCACCCTGATTTCGCGCGCGAAACCCATCTGGCGTCATTCGCGATCGCCCTGCTCGAAGCGTGGCTCACCGAGCGCAAGCGCCAGGAGATTCCCGGTGAACTCGTGTTCCCCGCATCCCATGCCGGGCGGCCGATGCACAAGGCGACGATGCTGCGCGCCATCGACGCGATCGTCGAATCCGCCGGGCTCACGTCGTCACGCACCGCACGCGCCAGCCCGCAAACCCTGCGTAATACCTACGCGGCCGAACTGTTCGAACACGACGTGCCGCCCGAACGAGTCGGCAAATGGCTGGGCTTCATGCGACCGATCTCGTCGAACCGCCTGCATCGCGCATGGAAGAACTGGCGCGACGGTCTCGCCGACAACAATGCCGACGGTGACGCGTCGGGCATCGACGAAACTCACTGATCCCCAAACGGCTGCTCACGCCAAGCGATCCGTGAGCAGCCTTGTGTGGCACAGCCTCACCGTTCAATCGCTCCCGAAAAACCTCACCTCAAGCTCCCCGGATCGTCTCACCTGTGCGGTGCAGCCGCCCCTTGCGTCACGTGCGCACAAAGCGGGCGACAGCTTGCAATCGGGATGGCCATACGCCCGAAGCGTGTTCGCACTCGGGGCAGGCCACTTCAAAACCCTCTTTTCCGTGTGACAGCTCGGGCTCACCGTCGCAATGCGGACAATGGGCCGGTACCGGGGTCTCTTGATCCAGTGAGGTGCCAATCGCGGCAAACGCCTCCGCATCCAGTTGCCCGGCATCAGCCAGGCGTCGGATCAGCGCGGCGATTTCCGGATTCATTCCGCGGCTCGCGCGCAGCAAACTGACATCGCGCGTCGCGCGTTCCAGTTCATCTCCCTGGCTGCGCAACTGTTCTTCGAGCCGGTCGGCACGCGCCTTGGCCGCACTCAATTGCTGCAGGAAATCGAATTCCTTGCGCTGAACGTCGCGTAAGCCGTTCTGGTAGGTCGACGCCGTGCTGCGCAACGAGTCCAACTCGACCAGCATCGGCTTCACGCGACGTTCGGCTTCGGCCACCGCGTCCTTGATTTGCTGCGCGTAGTGCTCGGTGCGCTGCTGCAGTTCGGCTTGAAGCACATCGATGCGGTCGCGCAGCGTGGCGTTCTGCGCCTGCTCGGCTTCGATACGGCCGGCCGCCGCAGCCAGTTCCTTCTCCAGTCGAGCGACTGTGGTGAGTAACGTCGCTTCGCTTGCCGAACCGTGCGTCGTTTGCGATGCGAGCTGGACTTCGAGTTCGGTCACGCGCGCCTGCAATTGCTCGTTTTTCGTTTCGCCACGTGCGAGCGCGCCTTCGAGCGTCTCCTGGCGGACGATTGCGTCGCGCAACCGCTGTTCGGCATCGGCCACGCCGGCGCGGACCTGTTGGCGATCGACATCAAGGCTGTCTCGCGCGGCTTTCAACGCTTCTTCATAGAGTGCCCCGAGCAACGCGCCGGCTTTTTCCTCGACGGCTTTCGGAATTGCGGCACCGTCGAGCCTGACCTTGGAGGCGGAACGGATGCGCTCCCAGAAATGGTCGATGTCTTTCGGGATATCGCTGGCGCTGCCGGTCTGGGTGAGATCGCGGACGTTGGCAGCCGACGGCCGGATGCCAAGATCGAAGAACAACCGCTTGCATGCGTGCAGTGACAATTCCTGCCGTCGCGCACCTTTTGCACGCAGCGATTCCAGTTCGTCCCGAATGGTTTGGCGTATTTCGTCCAGGGTCATCGCTGTGCTCACAGGCATTGAAGTGTGGCAATCATAACGAAATACGTACTTTTCGATACTTGTTTCGGGTCAACGTTGTGAATTTACGTCGCTTTGCACAGAAATCGGGTCTGTGAACCGATCTGGGCGACTGTGGTCCAGGATTCCGTGAAACAAAGCGAAGAAAGTTAGCCAAGTCCTTGTCGCACAAGCGTTTTCCTGTCGATCCCGAATTTCGGCATTTGTTTCACATGACAGCGGATCCGGTTGCCTGCCGGTGTTCAGGGGTTGGGGTGTCTGTGGAAAACTCTGCAGCCGATGTCTTGAGAGTATTAGAAGTAAACACCCTTGAACCCTTAGTTAAAAACGTTAACGCCACGGCACAGCCTTATGCTGCAAGGCTTTCCGGCAGACAAGGTGAAGTTTTACGGGAGCCAAGGTGATCTTCTGCGGGAGCTGAAGTGATGGGGTTCAGGGAGCTGCGTGAGCCGTTGCGGGAAAGGTCGTGAGCGGATTCGGGATCACAGTGAAACACGAGATTTCCCAAAGGTGAGGCTTTTCGGGGCCTCACAGCCACAGAACCCGCGCTGTGCCTGACTGCACAGTTTTCTGCCTGTGCAGACATGGGTGAGAATTTGCGGGACCTGCTTTGCGCCCCGATTCTGCCCATCTTTTAGGCAGTTTCTGTGAAAGGTGAGGTTTCACGGGACTCCGCGGGCGTTTGATGTGAGGATTTCCGGGAAACGGACGCCATTTTGCACAGCAAAAGTGCTCTCGTGGGCCTGTGATGCACTAAAGGTGAGGTTTTTCGGGAGGGAAATCCGGGTTTTCCTGCCCGGATCCCGCTGAGGTGAGCTTTTTCGGGGCATGGATCACAGGCTGTGATTCGGGCCACAGGTGAGCCTTTTCGGGAATGGAATTTGCCCGAAAAATGGTCAAAGGTGAGGCTTTTCGGGATCTGTGGACGGCCGAATTGGCCGAAAAGCCCGCCAGGACTGGAAGAAATCTCGTTTTCGCTGTGCCTATTTTTGGCACAGGTGAGATTTTTCGGGGGGCGACATACCGTTGTCGTATGAGGGATTTCCATCGAAAGGTGAGGTTTTTCGGGGGATGTCGGCGGCGCACAGCCAAATGCCTTCTGTGCATAAGTATCGGAAGGCATTGAGGTTTTTGATACCGCATCAGTTACGGTGAGGTTTTTCGGGAGCTATTTCCGTGCCAGAAGTGGCACAGCGATTTTTCGCTAAGGTGAGCGTTTTCGGGAGGCTCTGGTGGCGAATCCCGCGCGCGCCGGGCATTCGCCGGTATTCAGACGAATGAACATGCTGTGCTCAAGGTGAGTTTTTTCGGGACCCGATACGGTTTATGCGCTGTACAATGCGCGCCCGGGCCGGCACAGCAGGCTCGTTCGGGTCGCGCGGGCCGGTTGGGCGGACGTCTTCCGGGGTGGCCGACCCGATCACGATCGCCCGGTGAGTCGCGCCTGTACATGCATACAGGGCTGAGCGGGTCGATCGGGAAGTGCGATGAGGTGGGATCGCAACCCTGTGCCGAACTCACGGCTGCGCAGTCGTAAAATTGCGACAAATCGAAAGGTGAGCCGATACGGGAGCACATTTCGCACGTTCCGTGCACAGGTGAAATTCTGTGAATCGGCGCATCCCGCAGCACGTCTGGACGAGTCCGGAACGCTGCAAATCCGGACTGGTGAGGGTTTTCGGGAGCGCCTGGGGTGAGTGCCGTTTTACACGCGCACTTCACCCGCTATGGTGAGCATGTCGTTCTGGACGCACTTCACCGCAGACGCTATCCTTCCGGAAAACTTCTCCTCCGACCCGACGT